>CAWGLG010000005.1:0-970076 GCA_963823355.1 uncultured Thermoleophilia bacterium | reverse complement strand
CCTCGAGCTCTCCCATCAGGTGCAGCGGCTCTTCGCGCTCAACGACCCCGCCCGCGGGATCACCGTCAACGTCGGCACGATCGACGGGGGACTGCGTCCGAACGTCGTTGCCCCGCAGGCGAGTGCGATCGTGGACGTGCGTGTGCCCACCGCGGCCGCGGCCCGCCGGCTGGAGCGTGCCGTGCGGGGCCTGACTCCGGTGCTCGAGGGCGCCACGCTCGAGGTCGAGGGCGGCTGGGGCCGGCCACCCATGGAGGCGCTGCCGCGGAACCGGACCCTGTTCGCGACCGCCAGGCGGCTCGGCCACGAGCTCGGCCTCTCGCTCGAGGACGCAGGTCTCGTCGGCGGCGGCTCGGACGCGAATACGACGAGCCTCTACACCGGCACCCTGGACGGCCTCGGCCCTGTCGGCGAGGGCTCGCACGCGAGGGACGAGCGCGTCGACACCCTGCAGATGCCCGAGCGCACGGCACTGCTCGCCCTGCTCCTGCTCGAGCCGGATGCCCGTCCGCGGGCCACCCGCCTCGGGCGGGAGCGGGCCGTTGCACGCCCGTCGCACAGGAAGGCGGCGAGGGTCGCCGTGCGCGGCACCAACGCGAGCACGACGAACGAGGAGCTCGTGTCGGCGTGGCGCTCGTTCGGGATCGACGCGGCGCTCCTCGGGCCCGGCGAGGCCGGCGACTGGTTGCAGGAGGGCGATACGGTGCTCGGCAGGCTCGACGTCCTGCCCACCCTCGACGGCGTCGAGGGCGGCCTCCTCGAGCTGCTGTGGCTCGAGCGGCGGGGTGTCCGCGTGCTCAATCCTGCCGCGGCGCTCGTCGCGGCGCACGACAAGCTCGTCACGTCCCGCCTCCTCGCCCGCGCCGGTGTCCCGCATCCCCGCACCGCGCACCTGCGGCCGGGGCGCGCGCTTCCCGACTTGGGCTGCCGCTCGTGATCAAGCCGCGGCTCGGCAGCTGGGGTGTGGACGTCTTCCGCTGCGCGTCGGACGAGGAGCTCCAGGCGGCGCTCGAGGAGGTTCGCTCGAGGCCCTGGTTCGCGCGCCAGGGTGCGCTCGTCCAGGAGCTGGTGCCGCCAGTCGGGTACGACCTCCGGCTCGTCGTCGCTGGAGGTGTCGTCGTCGGGGCGATCCGCCGCGTCGCCGCACCCCATGAATGGAGAACGAACGCCAGCCTCGGTGGCACCCGCAGGAGGGCCCGCCCCTCGGCGGCCGCCGCCGCGCTCGGCATCGCCTCCGCAGCGGCGATCGGCGCCGACCTCGTCGGCGTCGATCTCCTGCCGGCGGGCGACGGGTACACGGTGATCGAGCTCAACGGCGCGGTCGACTTCGACGACCTCTACTCGCTGACGGGGCAGGACGTGCTTCGCGAGGCCGCCGTCGCGCTCGGTCTACTATCCCTGCGGAGCGGGCAGGCGGAGCTGCGACTGGCGCACGTCTGAGGCCGCGGTGCGCCGGCCGGCCGACGGTCGCTGCTGCCGCGCGGGGGGTCGAAGTCGTGCCGTGATCACGACGAAGCATCCACACCGCGGCTTGAAATAGTGCTTTCGGACCGGCCTGTCCCGACGGGACACTAGGCGCCGCGGGGCCCGCCGGGTACCTCTGTCGGTCTTCCCATCCACCAAGAAGGAGGATCGACGTGAATCGACACACGATCGCTCTCGCGGGAGCGGCGACCGCGGTGCTCGTGAGCGCCGCGGCGATGGCGACCGCGGCCGGAGACACCCCGGGGACGATCGAGGCGTGCCGCAACATCCGGCACGGCCTCGTCAGGATCGTCTTCGACCAGAACTCCTGCAAGAGCAATGAGGTGCGCCTCTCGTGGGACGCGCAGGGCCCCGCTGGGCCGGCGGGCCCGGCGGGCGCCCCGGGCCAGGCCGGACCGGCGGGCCCTCCCGGCCCCAAGGGTGATCCCGGCGGGGGCTCGCATCGGTCGACGGCCTCGCCGGCACGGCCTGCAAGACGTTCAGCGGTGCCACCGGCCACGTCGAGATCGGGGCCACTGCGACGGACCTGATCACGCTCACGTGCGAGTCCGGAACGCCGCCGCCCCCGCCACCTCCCACGGGTAACGCGCATCTCGTGATCAACGAGGTCGACTACGACCAGGTCGGTGCCGACACCGGCGGGTTCGTCGAGATCGCGAACACGGGCACGGCGGCGGCCTCGCTCGACGGAACGGCGCTCGTCCTCGTGAACGGTGGCGACGGCACCGAGTACGGACGGAAGGTGCTCACCGGCAATCTCGCGGCCGGCGCAAAGCTCGTCGTCGACGTGGATCCGCAGAACGGCGCGCCCGACGGCCTCGCGCTCGTCGATACGGCCAACAACGTCCTTCTCGATGCGCTCAGCTACGAGGGAGCGATCACCGCGGCCACGATCGGCACCAAGGTCTTCGACCTCGTCGAGGGCACCGCGCTCCCGGCCGACGTCGCAGACTCGAACAGCGTCGACGGCACGCTGGCACGCATCCCGGACGGCACAGATGCGAACGACGCCGCGACGGACTGGGCGTTCACGACGACCCCGACGCCGGGGGCGGCCAACGTCAAGACGTCGTAGGAACCCGCCAGGGGATGGCGCGTACAGCGGTCGTGGGGTGTCTTCGGCACGAGCTGAGGGAGACACCCCACGACCGCTGCCTAGCGCTTCCCCTTCAGCCGCATGTTCACGCGGTACTCCTGGCCGAGCGCCTTCCACTTCTTGCGGGCCTCGGAGGCGGCGCGCTTGTCGAGCTTGCGCTCGAGGTGCTCGAGCTCACCCTGGAGCTTGAGGTAGCTGTCCCAGCGCTCGAGGGGCAGTGTCCCGTCCGCGAGGGCGGCCTGCACGGCGCAGCCGGGCTCTCGGTCGTGGGCGCAGTCGGAGAACTTGCAGTGGGCGAACAGCTCCGTTACGTCCTCGAACGCCTCGTCGATGCCGTCGTCGGCGACCCAGAGCTGGAGCTCGCGGATGCCAGGAGTGTCGATCACGAGCCCACCGCCCGGGAGCTGGATCAACTCCCGGCGCGTCGTCGTGTGCCGCCCCTTGCCGTCCTCCCGGATCTCCTGCGTGGCGAGCAGCTCCTCTCCTGCGAGCGTGTTCACGAGCGTCGACTTGCCGACTCCGGACGAGCCCGAGCAGCACCGCGGTCAGCCCCGGGCCGAGCAGCGCCGTGACCTCGTCGAGACCGTCCCCGGTGACGCTGGAGATCGCGTGCACGGGGACGCCGCCGGCAATCGTCTCGACTTCGGCGACCGTCGCCTCGGGAGCGGCCTGGAGGTCGGACTTGGTGAGCACGATCACGGGGCGAGCGCCGCTCTCCCAGGCGAGAATCAGGTACCGCTCCAGCCGGCGCAGGCTGAGGTCCTCGTTCATCGAAGCGACGAGGAACGCCACGTCGATGTTCGCGGCGAGCACCTGCTCCTCGGCTGCCTGCCAGGCGGTCTTGCGGGAGAACTTCGTGAAGCGGGGCAGCACGGCCGTAATCGTGCCCGCTCCGCCACCGGAGGCCACGGTGATCACCACCCAGTCGCCGACGACGGGCAGGTCGGCCGTCGTCGCCGCCTCGTGGACGAGACGGCGAGGCACCTCGCAGCGCAGCTCACCGAGCTCGGTGAGCACGTCGTAGGCCCCGCGATGTTGAATCGAGACCCGGCCGGCGACGACGTCCTCGCCGGCGAAGGGCTCGTACAGGCTGCTCAGCCGGTCGTTCCAGCCGAGCGATTCGAGTTCGGGCAAGCGGAAACTCCCTTTCGTCCTCGGATACATGAAAGCGGCGCGCGCGACGGCGCGCCAGTCGACGAGGTCCGGACGGGAGGTCGGAGTGAGATCCGGCTAGCCGACGGACCGCGCGACGCGCGGAGTGGAGGAAGCTGTGTAAGCCATCGAAACCCTCCTTTGTCGAGGAACCTGCGGGAGGAGAGCGTATCGCAGATTCCTCGACAAAGGAGGGCTTCTGCACGCTTCGCGTGATCCTGAAGCCGGGAACCTACGGTTCCCCGTGACCCCCTCCGGACGGTTCAGGAGAGTTCAGCGAGCACGGCTTCCGCCGCCCGGCGGCCCGACGCCAGCGCGCCGTTCAGCGACGGGTGCTCGCGGTGGTCACCGCAGGCGTAGAGACCCGGCGCGAGCCGCACCGGCTGTTCGCCGAAGCCGCCGACCGGATAGGCGGGCAGCGCCCGCGGGATCCGGTAGGTCCGCAGGTGTCGCCAGTCTGTGACCGCCGAGCCGAACCAGCCACGCAGCTGTCGCCCGACCGCGGCGAGGTCGGGCTCGCCGGCACCGAGGATCGTGAGGGAGACCAGGGCCCGCCCGGAAGGCGCGTAGCCGGGCGCTGCCTCGCTCGGGACACAGAGGTTGTTGATCGGGCCACCCTCGCCGTTGACGGCCAGCCACGGCCCGGGAATCGGCGAGGACGGTGCGTCGTAGTAGACGCAGGTGACGCCGTTCCAGCCGTGGACGGGCTCGTCGACGATGCCGGCAGTCGCCACGACGACGGCACCGGCCTGCAGCTGATCTCCCGACTCGAGCGAGACGGCGTGCGGCCCGACCGTGGCGACGCCGGCGCCCGTGCGGATCTCGAGCCCTTCCGAGAGCTGCGTCGCGAGGGCGCCCATTCCCCCGTTCGGAAGCGCCGCCGGCCCGCCTGCGAACGCGTCCAGCACGAAGTCGAGGAAGCGGCTCGATGTCGCGAGCCGCTCCTCGAGGAAGATGCCCCGCAGGAACGGGGCGAAGAACCGCTCCACCGTGGCGCGCGAGACCCCGGCCCTGCGCAGGGCCTCCGCGGTCGTCGTCTCCTCGCTCGAGCCCCGCAGGAGCCGGAGCACGGCCGCGCCGTCACGGACGCCGACGACCCCGCCGGCGAGGGAGCGCAGGCCGCGGACGGGCGCGTGACGCGGGTCGGCGAGGCGCCGGAACCGCCCCCTCGAGCGGATGATCGCGCCGCGCTCGAACCTTCCGAGCTCGAGCCGGCCGTAGTCGAGGACGGCCTCGGCCTCGGGGTAGGAGAGCGGCAGGACCTGGAAGCCGTGGTCGAGCAGGAAGCCGTCGAACACGTCGGTTCTGACGCGTCCTCCGATCGTATGGGAGCGCTCGAGCACGAGCGGCGCTCGCCCTTTCGCGACGAGCGCGCGGGCGCATGCGAGGCCGGCCATTCCCGCCCCCACGACGATGACGTCGTGTTCCTCGTTCACGGAGCGAGCGTACCGCGCGCCGTCAGCCGGCGAGAGCGTGTGCCAGGGCCGAGTCGATGTCGGGCTGGCTGAACGTGAATCCCGCCGCGTCGAGCCTTGTCGCCGCCACGCGCTGCCCGCCGAGGAGCATCTCCTCGCCCATCTTGCCGAACGCTGCCCTCACGGCGAACGACGGCAGCGGAAAGACCGTGGGACGGTGCAGCGCCCGGCCGAGCGCCTTGACGAACGCCCGGTTCGTGAGTGCGCCCGGAGCCGTTACGTTGACAGGGCCTTCGAGGGGCTGCTCGAGCCCGAACAGGAAGGCGGCCACCGCGTCGTCCAGCGAGACCCAGCTCCACCACTGTCGTCCGCTCCCGACCCGCCCACCGACCCCGAGTCGGAACGGCAGCAGCAGCCGTTGCAGCGCGCCGCCCTGCTTCGAGAGGACGATGCCCTGGCGCAGGTGGACAGTGCGCAGGCCGGCAGCGCGGGCAGGCTCCGCTGCCGCCTCCCATGCCTCGACGACCTCGGCGAGGAACCCGTCCCCGCGGGACGAGCTCTCGTCGACGATCTCGTCGCCGCTCGAGCCATAGAACCCGATGGCAGAGGCGCAGACGAGAACCGGTCTGCGCGGCAGCCGGGCAGCGGTCTCCGCGATCAGGCGGGTGCCCTCGACGCGGGAGCGGAGCACCCGCTCTCTGACGCCGCCGCTCCACCGCTGGCCGATGGTCTCGCCGGCCAGGTGGACGATCGCCTCGACCTCCTGGAGCGCATCCTCGTCGATCGTGCCTGCCTCGACGTCCCAGCGTGCCTCGTCCGGACCGACCGGGTCGTGCCGAACGAGTCGAACGACATCGTGGCCGGCTGCGGTGAGGGCGGGGCGGAGCGCACTGCCGATCAGGCCCGACGATCCTGTGACGGCGATCTTCATATCTACATCGTATACAAAAGCTGGACAAAGAGCGACGACAAGTGCATCGTCGTCGAAACGTGAGAGGATCGCACCATGGATGTCGAGGCGATCGTCGCCCGCATCTGGCCCGGCGAGCAGGCGCGGGTCGAGGTGCTCGGCGGCGGCATCACGAACCACAATTTCAAGGTCGACGTCTCGGGTGGCCCGTACGTGCTCCGCATCGCCGGCCGTGACACTGCGCTGCTCGGGATCGACCGCTCCGTCGAGCACGAGGCGTCACTCGCGGCCGCCGCGGTCGGCGTCGGCCCCGAGGTCGTCGCTTTCGTCGAGCCGGAGGGCTACCTCGTCACCCGCTTCATCGAGGGGACGATCGTCCCGCTCGAAAAGATGCGGGAGCCCGAGTCGATCAGGCGGGTGACCCAGACCCTCCGCGCGGTGCACAGGGGGCCGTCGCTGCCGGGCCGCTTCATCTCGTTCCGGGTCGTCGAGGACTACCGGACGACAGCATTCGCGCACGGGGCCGAGGTGCCTGCGAGCTACGCCTGGGCCCGGCAGGTCGCGCGGCGGGTCGAACGGGCCCGGGGCGCCTTTCCGGAACGGCCCTGCCACAACGATTTGCTCAACGCGAACTTCATCGACGACGGCGACCGGATCCGGATCGTCGACTGGGAGTACGCAGGCATGGGAGACGTCTTCTTCGACCTCGCGAACTTCTCGATCAACAACGGGCTCGGCTGCGAGGAGCGGCAGGCGCTTCTCGCGTCCTACTTCGGCGAGATCAGGGCGGGCGACGAGCGTGCGCTCGAGTTGATGCTCTTCATGTCCGACTTCCGCGAGGCGATGTGGGGGGTCGTGCAGGGTGCCGTCTCGGAGCTCGACTTCGACTTCGGTGCCTATGCGGCCGAGCACTTCGAGCGCATGGAGGCGACCGCCGCCTCACCGGCGTTCGTCAGCGCGCTCGGCGGCTGACGGCTTCGACCGGCTGCCACGTTTCAGCGTGGGCGCCAGAACAGGGCGGCTGCCGCCGTCGCCTCTGCCGCGAGGCTCACGACCGCAACGACCTTCAGCCAGCGAGATGTGTGCCGCATGCAACGAGATATCGGTTGTGGGCGGGCTCTGCTTGAGCGTTCGTCCGCCGTCGGGCTCGAGATCGTCCGGAGCGCGATCAGCCGATCCAGGACTGGCCGTTCCAGAACGCCCGCAGCTCACCGCGGCGGTCGAGATCGAGCTGGATCTCCTCCGGCTCCACGAGGCCGGGCGTCGTCCAGACCGAGATTCCGCGCTCCTCGTGCACGCGCCGGAACGCGCGATCGGGCCGCCTGGTGGATGCCTCGAGGACATACGTGCGTCCGGCGCAACAGCGGAACGCACGCGCCCAGAGATAGAGGTCGCCGCCGTGGTCTGCGACGTGCTGGAGCGTCGGTTGCTCGGCGACGAGCCGCACCCGGCCAACGTAGCAACCCGGGAGCGGGGGCCGGGCCGGCAACGGTCTAGACAATAGGGGCGCCGACGGAATACGCTTTGCGACGTGGATCTTTTCCTGGAGATGACTCTCGACCGCTCGAAGCCACTGCATGCGGCGATCGCGGAGGAGGTGACGGCTGCGATCGCATCGGGCCGGCTCCAGCCGGGCACCCGCCTTCCTCCCGAACGGCACCTGGCGGAGTCGCTCGGGGTCAGCAGGATGACGGTGCGGCAGGCCCTCGGCGAGCTCGAGCGTGACGGCCTCCTGCGCCGCGTCGTCGGGCGCGCGGGAGGGACGTTCGTACGCGAGCGGGACGCCGTCCGCACGCCGACCGCCGCCGCCGGGCTCTCGGCCGTGCTGCGACGAGAGGGCCAAGCAACCAGCGTCGAACCGATCTCCACCGAGGTCGGTCGGGCCGGCCGTCGCACGGCCGTCGCCCTGGGCCTCGAGCGGGGTGAGCACGTGGTCGTGGTCACGCGTCTGCGTCTTGCCTCCGGTAAGCCGCTCTCGGTGGAGCGCTCGTCGTTGCCCGTTCGCCTCTTCCCCGACATCGAGGACCTGGATCTCGCCGGCTCGCTCTACGACCTGATGGGCGCCGGCTACGGCCTTCGCCCCGTCCGAGCCGTCGAACGGCTCGAGCTGGCGGAGGCGCGGCCGTCGGACGTTCGCTCGCTCGGGATCAGGCGGGACGCCCCGCTCCTGCTCGTGGAGCGCATCGGCTTCGCCGCGGACGGCACGGCTGTCGAGTTCGCACGCGACCGCTTTCGCGCCGACCGTACGCGGCTCGTGATCGAGTCGACGGCGGTGGAGGAGTGAGATCCAGCGCGCGCGCCGTCGTGATCGGTGGTGGTGTCGGCGGCTGCTCCATCGTCTACTGGCTGACGCGGCTCGGCTGGGACGACGTCGTCCTCGTCGAGCGGGCCGACCTGACGAGCGGCTCGACGTTCCACTCCGCCGGGCTCGTGGGCCAGCTGCGGAGCTCGCTCGCGCTGACGCGGATGATGATGAACTCGGTCGAGCTCTATCGCGCCCTGGAGGCTGAGGTCGGCCTCGAAACCGGTTGGCGCGAGGTCGGCTCGTTGCGTCTCGCCTCCTCGCCCGAGCGGCTGGAGGAGATCACGCGCCAGGCCGGCTGGGCGAAGACGTTCGGCCTGCCGCTCGACATCGTCTCTGCGGCCGAGGCGCAGGAGCTGTTCCCGCCGATGTCGACCGACGGCGTCCTCGGCGCGGCGTACCTGCCGAGTGACGGCTATATCGACCCGAGCCAGCTCACGTTTGCCCTCGCCGAGGGTGCGCGCCGCCGGGGTGCCGAGGTCAATACGAGCACGCGCGTCACGGGGATAGCGGTCGAGCGCGGCGAGGTGACCGGCGTCGAGACCGACAGGGGCATGATCGAGACCGGGATCGTGATCGACGCGGGCGGCATGTTCGCGAAGGAGATCGGCGCCCTGGCCGGCGTCAACGTGCCGATCATCCCGATGGCACACGAGTACCTCGTCCTGCAGCCGTCGGGACTGCCGACCGACATGCCGACGATGCGCGACCCGTCGCTGCTCGTCTACTTTCGCCCCGAGTCGGGCGGCCTGATCATGGGCGGGTACGAGCGCAATTGCGCCCCCTGGTCGCTCGACGGGATCCCCGCCGACTTCAACGGCAGGCTGCTCGAGGAGGACTGGCCGCGCTTCGAAGAGCTGATGGAGAACGCGATCGTTCGCGTCCCGATGCTCGAGGGGATGGGTGTGGTCAAGCTGATCAACGGGCCCGAGGCGTTCACGCCTGACGGGGAGTTCATTCTCGGCCCCTCGGAGGTGCGCGGTTTCTGGGTCGCGGCGGGCTTCTGCGCCCACGGGCTTGCCGGCGCCGGCGGGATGGGGCAGCTCGTCGCCGAGTGGATCATCGAGGGGACGCCCTCGCTGGACGTGTGGCACATGGACTCGCGCCGCTTCGGTGCCGCTTACCGCTCGCGCGAGTACACGCTCACCCGCACGGCCGAGATCTACGAGACCTACTACGACGTCAAGTACCCGGGCCACGAGCGCGCAGCCGGCCGTCCGTTGCGCGTGTCGGCGGCCTACGAGCGGCTCGTCGGGCTCGGTGGCGTATTCGGCGAGAAGTCGGGCTGGGAGCGCGCGAACTGGTTCGAGCCGAATGCAGCCGGCGGCGACGAGTCCCTGCGACCGCGTGGCTGGGCGGGGAAGCTGTGGTCGCCGGCGGTGGGCGTCGAGCACCGCGCCTGCAGGGAGGCCGTCGCGATCTTCGACGAGTCGTCCTTCGCGAAGATCGACGTCGGCGGCCCGGGCGCTGCCGCGTTCCTCGAGTCGCTCTGCGCGAATCGGGTCGCTCGCGACGTGGGGGCCGTCAGCTACACGCAGATGCTCAACTCCCGTGGCGGGATCGAGTGCGACTTCACCGTGACGCGGCTCGGCGAGGAGCGCTTCCGGATCGTGACGGGAACGGCGTTCGGCCAGCACGACCTCGCCTGGATCCGCCAGCACGCTCCGCGCGACGCGGCAGCGGCGGGCTACGTGCACATCGCGGACGTCACCTCGGCTCTCTCCTGCTTCGGCGTCTGGGGGCCGGGCGCCCGCGCACTCCTGCAGCCGCTGACCACGACCGATCTCTCGAACGAGGCCTTCCCGTACATGCGGGCGCGGGAGCTCTCGATCGGGGCAGTGCCCTGCCTCGCCGTCCGGGTCACGTACGTCGGTGAGCTCGGCTGGGAGCTCTACTGCCCGGCGGAGTTCGGCGGACGCCTCTGGGACACGATCTGGGCGGCAGGAGCGGGCCACGGCCTCGTCGCGGGCGGCTACAAGGCGATCGACTCGCTGCGGCTGGAGAAGGGCTATCGAGTCTGGGGCGCAGACATCACGCCCGAGGATTCCCCCTTCGCCGCCGGCCTCGGTTTCGCGGTCAAGCTCGACAAGGGCGACTTCCTCGGCCGCGAGGCGCTGCTCGCCCGGCAGGAGCCCGAGAGCGTGCTCCGCTGCGTGACGCTCGACGACCCACGCGCAGTCGCGCTCGGGTCGGAGCCGGTGCGGGTCGGCGACCGGCTCGTCGGGCGCGTCACGAGCGGCGGCTACGGCTACACGGTCGATCGCTCGATCGCCTACGCCTACCTGCCGGCCGTCGACGCGGAGGTGGGAACGCGCGTCGAGGTCGAGATCTTCGGCGAGTGGGTGGGAGGAGAGGTGGCGGCCGAGCCGCTCTACGACCCGGCGGGCGAGCGCGTCCGCGCCTGACCGGCCTCAGCCTGTCCAGGGGTTTGCGTGGCGCGACTCCGGCGGCCGCAGGGCCGCGAACGGGTCGGTGATCTCGAGCGCCTGCCCGGAGAACGCGAACTCCTCCGCCGGCCGCCCGCCCGCGCGCCCCGGGTCGCGCCGGCCGCCGGTCGGCACGATGGCGCCGCGCCGCGCGAGCACCCGCTTGAGGTTCGTCGCCGAGACGTCGTAGCCGAGCGCCGCCGTGTAGACGTCGCGCAGCTCGTTGAGGGTGAACGTGGCCGGGGCCAGGGCGAAGCCGATGTTGGAGTACGAGAGCTTGCCGCGGAGGCGGTCGCGCGCCGAATGCACGATCGCGCCGTGGTCGAAGGCCGTCGTGGCGAGGTCGTCGACGGGGTGCCAGCTCGTGTCCCCGGGCACGGAGGGATCGACGCCGAGCGGCACGAGCCCGAGGTAGGCCGTGGCGATCTCCCACTCGACGGGGTTCCGGCCGGGATCGCCGTAGGTCGCGACCTGCTCGAGGTGCGCGACCTCGGCGAGGTCGACCTTCGTCGCGAGGTGCCGGCGGATCGACGCCTCGAGCGTCTCGTCTGAGCCGAGCACGCCGCCGGGCAGGGCCCAGGCGCCGGCGAACGGCTCCAGCGCCCGCTGCCAGAGCAGCGCCTGCAGCACGCCGTCGCGCACCTGCAGCACCGCCGCCAGGGTGACCTGGGTGGGTTTGGTAGACTCGGCCCGAGGTTTACGACTCATAGGCAAAAACTACCCGAAAGGTTCGGACGATGACGAAGCGAGCGACGACGGCAGGGTTTGTGGCGGTGCTCCTCGCGGGGGTCGCGCTGCTCGCTGCGGGATGCGGCGGCGGCGGAGACAATGCGGCCGCCACCACGGAGACGACCTCCGCGAACCCGATCAAGGTCGGACTGATCACCGACCTCGGTCAGCTCAACGACAACGGGTTCAACGAGCTCGCCTACAACGGGCTCAAGCGGGCAGAGCGTGAGCTCGGGGTCGAGGGCCGTGTGATCGAGTCGAAGTCGGCCGCCGACTACGTCCCGAACATGACGATCCTGGCGCGCCAGGGATACGACCTCATCATCGGGGTCGGATACGCGCAGGGCGACGCGATCGCCACGGCGGCGAAGACGTTTCCGGACACGAGCTTCGCGATCGTCGACGTCGACCAGGCCACACTCAAGGGCAAGCCCGCGAACGTCCAGGGGCTCCTCTTCCGCGAGGAACAGGTCGGCTACCTCGCGGGCTATCTCGCAGCGCTCGAGGCGAAGCGCGCAGGAGGAAAGGAGGTCAGCGCCGTAGGTGGCTTCAAGGAGCCACCCGTCGACCGGTTCATCGCCGGGTACGAGGCCGGTGCAACCGCCGCCGTCCCTGGGACGAAGGTGAAGTGGGGGTATTCACAGGACTGGGACGACCAGGCGAAATGCAAGGAGCTGGCTCTGAACCAGATCGCGGCCGGGTCGAAGGTCGTCTTCCAGGTCGCCGGCGGTTGCGGGCTCGGCGCGCTCCTCGCTGCCAAACAGCAGAAGGTGTGGGGCGTCGGCGTCGACGGCGACCAGTCGTTCCTCGGGCCGCACGTGCTGACGAGCGCGCTCAAGGGCGTCGACAGCGCCGTCTTCCTGACCTCGAAGGCGGTTCAGGACGGGACGTTCACCGGCGGCAACAACGCGGTCTTCGGCCTCGACCAGGACGGCGTCGGGCTCGGCACCTTCAGCCCGAAGGCGAACGAGGCGGATATCGCGGCCACGAGAAAGGTCGAGCAGCAGATCGTCGACGGCGAGATCACGGGCATCCCAACGACTCTGAGCTAGCGCGACGCTGAACGAGGCAGCGCCAGGGGCGTCTCCCCGGCTTTCCGGGTGACGCCCCGGGCGCTCCCTCAGGCCGTACGCACCGAGTACACGGGCGGCAGGTGCTCGGCGACCGGCCCCCAGGTCGCGCCGGCGTCGGCGGAGCCGAACACGTCTCCCGACGTCGCGCCGAAATAGAGCTCGAGGCTCGAGCCCTCGCCTGCCGAATCGAACGCTTCTCGAAGGACGGTGAGGTAGGCATCCCGGTCGGGGAGCCCGTCTCCTCGTGGCGCCCACGTCGCGCCGGCATCACGCGTCTCCCAGACGCGAACCGATCCGCCAGGCGTCGTCCTGTCCTCGGCGCCGATCAGCGGGATCACGTAGGCGCTGTCGGGATCGGCGGGGTCGACGACGATCGGGAACCCGAAGTCCGAAGGGAGCGCCGTCTCGTTGCCGACGTCGAGCCACGTCACACCGGCGTCGTCGGAGCGGTAGACGCCCCCGTGGAACTGCATGAACAGGCGCTCGGGCCGCGCCGGAGAGCGGCGGACGTTGTGGACGCAGTGCCCGATCGGCATGTCGCGCGCCTCCTCGGGCGCGTACTCCGGCACGATCCCGCTGTTCGAGTAGCGCCACGTCGCGCCGCGGTCGTCCGAGAGCCAGACGCCGACTGCGGAGATCGCTACCATCAGCCGATCCGGGTCTCCCGGCCAGGGCACGATCGTGTGCAGGCAGAGCCCGCCGCCGCCCGGCGTCCAGTCGGGGCGCGTGGGGTGATCCCAGAGGCCGCGGTTGAGCGCCCACGTGAGCCCTCCGTCGTGGCTCTCGAACAGGCAGCCCGGGTCGCCGCCCGCGTAGAGCGTTCCTGCGGCCTCGCCGGCGGCGATGACCCAGATCCGCGCCAGGGACGCGTCGCCGTCCTCGGGGAGCACGGTGCCCTCGGCCTCCTGCCACTCGCCTGCCGGGTCGTCGGCGACCCAGATCCGCCCGCCGTAGAACCACGACGTGACCGACGCGAGGTAGCGGCCCGAGCGCGGGTCGCGCATCGCGTACTCCACCGACTGCCCGGGGAACGCGCGCGCCGCCACCTCGAACCCGGTGTCGGCGTCGCCTTCGAGCACGAACAGCCCCTTCTTCGTCCCGACCAAGAGCTCCGTCATCTCACCCTCCCGTGATCGCCGGCAGGACGTGCACGCGGTCCGAGATCCCGACGACCGTGTCCTCCCGGGCGAGCTGACCGTTGACATAGACGTTGATGTGCTGCCGGATCGCCCCCCGCTCGTCCAGCACCCACCCGGAAACGCGAGGGCACGTGGCTTCCAGCGCCAGGAGTGACTCGAGCACGGTGCCGCCATCGAGCTCGTGCTCACGTGCGCCGGCGAGCTCCGAGAGCGGTGCGCGGAGAAGGACGAGCGGCATGGCGGGATCCTACGTCTCGGATCGAGGGATGAGAACAGGGCAGCGTTTCGTTGATCAGATCCGACCGTCCGATTCCTCCCACCGCAAGGAGACTCCGTGGCTCGGCTTTCAGGCGCGCAGCGCGCGTTGTGCAGGACAACCCCTTCGTCGGCACCGTGACGACGCTCAGGGCGGACGGATCGCCGCACTCGACGGTCGTCTGGGTCGATACGGACGGTGACGAGGTCGTGCGGTTCAACACACCGCTCGGGAGCCTCAAGCAGCGTCACCTGGCGAGAGACCCGCGCGTCTCGCTCGTCGTGATCGACCCGCGGGACATGTACCGCTGGGTGGGCGTGACGGGAACCGCGGAGATCACCGAGGGGGGAGCCGACGCGCACATCGACGCGCTCGCGAAGACGTACCTCGGAGCTGACAGCTACCCGTTCCGCCGGCCAGGGGAGCAGCGGCTGACGGTGCGGATCGCGGTCGACCGAGTCGACGGCATCGGCTTCGACGCGTAGGCGAGCCCGGCGTCGGGCAGCTGGGGTGGTGGGGTTCCGAGACCCTTCGCCGCCGGCAGCGCTACGGCTCGAGCTCGAGCAGGCCGTGCGGTGAGCCGTACTCGGCCAGCTTGTCGAGGAACGGCTGCGCGGGGAATGCCTCGGGGCCGAGCACACCCACGTCCCCCCACGCTCCCTCGGCGAGCAGCTCGAGCGCGACCACGGGATTGAGAGCCGTCTGCCAGACGACGGCCTGAGACCCGTACTCGCGCATCGACCACTCGTTGTCGACGACGTGGTACAGGTAGGTCTTGCGCGGCCGGCCATCCTTGCCGAGGCCGGTCACGAGCGTGCCGGCGCAGGTCTTGCCGACCATCCGGTCCCCCAGCGTCATCGGGTCGGGCAGCGTCGCCGCAACGACGTCACGGGGCGCCACCTCGACGTCACGGATACGCACCTTCCGCGTCGAGTCGAGGCCGAGCTTGTGCAACGTCTTGAGGATCCCGATGAACTCGTCGCCGAGCCCGTACTTGAACGTGACGCGGTTGCAGTCGATCCAGCGCGGGACGAGCAGCACTTCCTCGTGCTCGACGTTGACGCACTCCACCGGGCCGATCCCCTCGGGGAAGTCGAACACCTCGGGCTCGGAGAACGGCTCCGTCGTGTACCAGCCGCGGCCCTTCTCCCAGATCACGGGAGGGTTGAGGCACTCCTCGATCGTCGTCCAGATCGAGAACGTCGGCGCGAAGTCGTAGCCTTCGACGACGAGATTGGCGCCGTCACGGATCCCGATCTCGTCGATCTCCGAGAACAGCTCGTCTGCGGCATGGCGCGCGAAGACGTCCGCGGCGCCCGGCTCGATCCCGATCCCGATCAGGGCGAGCAGGCCGGCCTGGCGCCAGTTCTCGTGCTGGGCGAACTGGTAGTCGCCGAGCTTGACGTGCGTCTCGGAGTACGGGTGCTCCGGGTGCGGCTGCGACAAGGTCGCCGCCATGTCGAGGTACGTGACGCGCGCCTGCAGGCAGGCGTCGAAGATCTGCGGGTTGAATCGCGGGTCGGTGGCGTTGAGGACGACGTCCGCCTTCACGTCGCGGATCAGGGCGATGATCGAATCCTCGCTCGAGGCGTCGACGCGGGCCGCGTTGAAGCGGTCGTGCTCGCCGAGGCGATCCACGACCCCCTGGGGCCGCGAGGGGTCGAGATCCGCGAGGGTGATCCGGTCGAAGAACGAGCGGCGTTGGGCAATTGCGGCAAATGCCGAGCCCACTCCACCGGTACCGATGACGAGGATTCTCATACGACGGTCTCTTCCTGATCATAGGGCCAGAACCAGGGAGAGGCGCCACACCGGCGGTGGTACGCTCGCCCGACCTGGGCGTAGACTGATGCCGCTCGGCGTGGGGCCGGCGGTGATCCGACAGAGAGGATGAACGTGAGCGAGTACGCGGTGACCAATCCGGCGACAGGCGAACGCGGCAAGACCTACCCGACGATCAGCGACGCGGAGCTCGTGGACGCAATCGCGACGGCCGATCGGGCGCACAGCGAGTGGTCGCGCGCGACGACGATCGAGGAGCGGGCGGCCCTCGTCCGTCGCGTGGGCGAGCTTCACACGGAACGCCGCGATGCGCTCGCGGAGATCATCGTGCGCGAGATGGGCAAGCCCGTCGAGCAGGCCCTCGGCGAGATCGACTTCTGCGTCGACATCTACGGCTACTACGCCGACAACGCGACGACCCTGCTTGCCGACGAGCCGATCACGCTGTCCGACGGAGACGGGTCGGCGTTCGTTCGCCGCAGTTCCGTGGGCGTGATTCTCGGGATCATGCCGTGGAACTTCCCCTATTACCAGGTCGCGCGTTTCGCCGGGCCGAATCTCGTCGTCGGCAACACGATCCTGCTCAAGCACGCGCCGCAGTGCCCGGAGTCGGCCGAGGCCATCCAGGCGATGTTCGACGATGCGGGCCTCCCGTCGGGCGCGTACACCAACATCTATGCCACGAACGACCAGATCGCAGACGTCATCGCCGATCCGCGCGTGCAGGGCGTCTCGGTGACCGGCTCTGAGCGAGCGGGCGCGGCGGTCGCCGAGATCGCCGGACGCAACCTCAAGAAGGTCGTGCTCGAGCTCGGTGGCTCGGATCCGTTCGTGCTGCTCAGCACAGACGACCTCGACGCCGTCGTGGACTCCGCCGTCGCCGCCCGGATCGACAACACCGGCCAGGCCTGCAATGCGGCCAAGCGCTTCGTCGTCGCTGCCGACCTCTACGAGCCGTTCTTGAGCAAGCTGAGCGAGTCGCTGACGGCGGTCGAGCCGGCCGACCCGTTCTCGCCCGGTGCGGAGATCGGCCCGCTGTCCTCGGCCGCTGCAGCCGACCGGCTCGAGGATCAGCTTCGCCGGGCCGTGGCGGGGGGTGCCGCGTTGGTCGGCGGGGAGCGCGAGGGCAACTTCGTCTCGCCCGGAGTCCTTACGGGGGTCACTCCCGGGAACCCCGCCCACCACGAGGAGTTGTTCGGGCCGATCGCGATCGTCTACCGTGTCGAGGATGAGGACGAGGCCGTCGCGCTTGCGAACGACACGCCGTACGGGCTCGGCTCCTACGTCTTCACGACCGACGCCGACCAGGCGCTGCGCGTCGCGGACCGGATCGAGGCCGGGATGGTCTTCGTCAACATCGTCGGCGCGGACGCAGCCGAGCTTCCGTTCGGCGGCGTGAAGCGATCCGGCTTCGGGCGCGAGCTCGGTCGGTACGCCACCGAGGAGTTCGTGAACCGGAAGATGATCCGGATCGCCTGAGGATGCAGCGACAAAAAGAGCGTATCGCAGCGTCCTCAGGCGATCCGGATCCATGCTTGCTGCCGCGCTGCGCGCGGATCCTGAAGGGCCAGCTTCGCAGGCACGGCGAGCGACGGTCATTACGAGCCTCGCTTTCCGAGGCAGGGATCCATGCTTGCTGCCGCGCTGCGCGCGGATCCTGAAGGGCCTGCTTCGCAGGCACGGCGAGCGACGGTCATTACGAGCCTCGCTTTCCGAGGCAGTTGATGCGGTGATTGACGCAATGCGTCGAGGGTGATATGTAACTCCTCGCAATGCGCAACAACCGCGCCAGCGAGGCACGCCCGTCCGCTCCGCGCGGGCCCGTGCGCCGCGCCCGTCGCGTCGACACGATCGACAAGGGGATCATCGAGGCGCTGCAGGCGAACGGGCGCGAGCCCTTCCGGCGCGTCGCCGTGACGCTCGGCGTCTCGGAGGCGACGATCCGCGCGCGCTACGCACGGCTGTGCGAGGACAACATCCTCCAGGTGACCGGGGTCACGAACCCGCTCGGGCTCGGGTTCGAGGCGCAGGCGATGGTCGGCGTCCGGACGGCCGGGCCGCCGGAGCGGGCCGCCGAGGAGATCACCCGCTGGGACGAGGCGGCCTACGTCGTCGTCACCGCCGGGCAGTTCGACCTGCTCGTCGAGCTCGTCTGCGCCGACCGCCGCGCGCTGCTCGACGTCACGAACCGGATCCGCGCGCTGCCCGACGTGATCACGACCGAGAGTTTCCTGTACCTCGAGCTGTGGAAGCAGCTCTACGACTGGGGCGCCCGTGTGCACGAGGACGCCCTCGAGGGAGGCAACGTCAGAGACAGCGCCGCAGGAGGATCTGCCTGATGTCCGAGACTGCAGTCCCCGTCGACGTCCGGCTCGACACCGTCGTCAAGCGGTTCGACGACACCGTCGCCGTCGACGGCATCTCGCTCGAGATCTCCCACGGCTCGTTCTTCGCGATGCTGGGCCCGTCAGGGTGCGGCAAGACGACGACGCTCCGCATGATCGGCGGCTTCGAGGAGCCGACCGAGGGGGCGATCTTCCTGGGCGACGTCGACGTCGTCGGCACTCCGCCGTACAAGCGCGACGTCAACACCGTGTTCCAGAGCTACGCGCTCTTCCCCCACATGACGATCTTCGAGAACGTCGCCTTCGGGCTGGAGCGCAGGGGCGTCGAGAAGAACGAGCGGAGGGGGCGGGTCCTCGAGATGCTGGAGCTCGTCGACCTGGCCGGCCGCGAGAACAGCAAGCCGAAGCAGCTCTCGGGCGGCCAGCAACAGCGCGTCGCCCTCGCGCGGGCTCTCGTCAACACCCCACGGGTGCTCCTCCTCGATGAGCCGCTCGGCGCGCTCGACCTGAAGCTCCGCAAGCAGATGCAGCTCGAGCTGAAGCGGATCCAGGCCGAGGTCGGGATCACCTTCGTTCACGTCACGCACGACCAGGAAGAGGCGATGACGATGGCCGACACGATCGCGGTCATGAACCGCGGCAAGATCGAGCAGCTCGGCTCGCCGACGGACCTCTACGAGCGCCCCCAGACGGCCTTCGTGGCCAACTTCCTCGGCACTTCGAACCTACTCCGCGGCACGGTCGAAGGCCCGGGATCCGTCCGCCTCGGCGACGGGACCGTCGTGGCCGTCGATACCCGGACCGCAAGCGGATCGGTCGCGATCGGGGTGCGACCCGAGAAGGTTCGAATCGGCGGAGACGAGCAGAACGTGCTCCAGGGCACCGTCAAGGAGAGCGCCTACATCGGCGTCGCGACCCAGATAGTCGTCACGACGGCGGTCGGCGACGTGTCCGTCTTCCATCAGAACAGCGAGACCGGAGGCCTCGTGCCCGCCCCCGGAGAGAGCGTCACGGTGAGCTGGCGGGCCGATTCCGCCTTCGTCGTCGACCGACCAGAGGAGATGTCGAAATGACAGTGCGCCTGACTCGCAGGCAGATCGTCCAACGAGGCGCGGCAGGCGTCACCATCCTGTCCCTGCCGGGGCTGCTCGCCGCCTGCGGTGGCGGCGGAGGCAGCAGCAGCGGCGACCAGCTCAACGACGTGCTCAAGTTCTCCAACTGGCCGCTGTACATCGACGTCGACGAGAAGACGAAGAAGCACCCGACGCTCGACGCGTTCACAGCGGACACGGGCATCAAGGTCGACTACTTCGAGGACATCAACGACAACGCGACCTACTTCGCGAAGATCCAGGGCCCGCTCAGCCAGGGCAAGGGAATCGGCCGCGACATCATCGTGATGACGGACAACTCGAGGTTCCCGGCGCTCCTCGTCGCCAAGGACTGGCTCGAGCCGCTCGACAAGAGCCTGATCCCGAACATCTCGAACCTGATCCCCGCCCAGGCCAGCCCGCCCTTCGACCCGGACCGCACGTACTCGCTGCCATGGCAGTCGGGGATCACCGGAATCGCCTGGAACGAGGACGTGACCGGGCCCGTGACGTCGCTCGATCAGCTCCTCAACGATCCCAAGCTCAAGGGCAAGGTGACGATGCTCACCGAGCTCGCCGACTCGGTGGGGTTGACGATCCTCTCCAACGGCGGAAACCCCGCCGACTTCACGGCGGACGAGTTCGCCGGCGCGATCAAGACGATCGAGAATGCCGTCGGGAGCGGCCAGATCCGGCAGTTCACGGGCAACGACTATGCCCAGCCGCTGACGAAGGGCGACATCGCCGCGGCCGTGGCCTGGTCGGGCGACATCGTCCAGCTCCTCTCCGACAACCCGAAGCTCAAGTGGGCGATCCCGGAGAAGGGCGGCATGATCTGGACGGACAACATGCTGATCCCGAAGGGCGGCAGCGCCGCGACCGCGTCGACGTACATGAACTCGGTGTACGACCCGGCGGTGGCCGCTCAGATCGCCGCGTACGTCAACTACGTGACACCGGTACAGGGCGCGAAGGAGGAGCTCGCGAAGACCGACCCCGAGACGGCGAACAACCCGCTCATCTTCCCGACCGACGAGATGCTCTCGCAGGTGCACCAGTTCAGCTCCGACGCGCTGCAGAACGAGGAGTACCAGGCGTCCTGGCAAAAGGTGCTCGGCGCCTGACGACCGGCCGGCCCGGGAGGACGGAGCTCCGCCCGGGCCGCTCTCACCCCGATGACCCTTCTCCACCGACATCGCTGGCTCGCCCCGATCCTGTTGCTCCTGCCGGGGCTCGCCTGGCTCGCCGTCTTCTTCGTCGTCCCGCTCGGCTTCCTCGGCTATCAGTCGCTGCAGTCGGGGTCGTTCCTGAACGGCTACTCGTTCACGTGGTCGTTCAGCAACTACAGCGACGCGATCAGCGAGTACAGCACCCAGTTCGTGCGGTCGTTCCTCTACGCGGGTATCGCGACCGTGCTCTGCCTCGCGATCGCGTATCCACTCGTGTACTGGATCGCGTTTCGGGGCGGTCGCTGGAAGAACCTGTTCCTCGTCGTCATCGTCGCGCCGTTCTTCGTCTCGTACCTCGTCCGCACGCTTGCCTGGCTCAACATCCTCGCCGACGAGGGCCCCGTCGTGGGTCTCCTCCGCTGGCTCCACATCCTCGCCCCTGACGGGCGCCTGCTCGCGACCGGCTTCGCGGTCGTGGCGGGAATCACCTACAACTTCCTGCCGTTCATGGCCCTGCCGCTGTACGTCTCCCTCGAGCAGATCGATCCGCGGTTGCTGGAGGCAGCGGGCGATCTGTACGCGAGCAAGCGAGAAGCGTTCGTTCGCGTGACGCTGCCCCTCTCGGCCCCGGGGGTCGTCGCGGGCACGCTGCTCACGTTCATTCCTGCTGCCGGTGACTTCATCAACGCCCAGCTGCTCGGCACGCCGAACCAGAAGATGATCGGCAACGTGATCCAGTCGCAGTACCTGGAGCGGATCAACTATCCGTCGGCGGCGGCGCTCTCGTTCATCCTGATGGCGATGATCCTCGTCGCGCTGGGCCTCTACGCCAAGGTCGTCGGCACGGAGAAGCTGACCGGATGAGGCGGATCCGTCATCACCTGCTGACCGTGTACGCCACGCTTGCGTTCGCGTACCTGATGCTGCCGATCGCTGTCGTGATCCTGTTCTCGTTCAACAGTCCCAAGGGCCGCTTCAACTACATCTGGCAGGGCTTCACGTTCCAGAACTGGGTCAACTGGGACGCCATGCCCGGCCTCAAGGACGCGCTCATCACGTCGCTCGAGATCGGCCTGATCTCGACGCTCGCCGCGACCGTGCTCGGCACCCTGATCGCACTCGCGCTCGTCCGCCACGACTTCCGCGGGCGAGGCGCCACCAACGTGTTGATCTTCCTCCCGATGTCGACCCCAGAGATCGTCCTCGGTGCGTCACTGCTGACGCTCTTCATCAACCTCCAGGTGACGCTGGGGTTCGCGACGATCTTCATCGCACACGTGATGTTCATCGTGAGCTACGTCGTCGTCACCGTCAAAGCGCGCCTGATCGGGTTCGACCGCTACCTCGAGGAGGCGGCCATGGACCTCGGCGCGAACGAATGGACGACGTTCCGCAAGATCACCCTGCCGCTGCTCGCCCCGGCGATCCTCAGTGCTGCGCTGCTCGGGTTCGCGCTCTCGATCGACGACTTCGTGATCACCTACTTCAACGCCGGCTCCACGACGACGTTCCCGCTGCTCGTCTGGGGAGCGGCGCGCGTGTCCGTGCCGCCGCAGATCAACGTCGTCGCGAGCGCGATCTTCCTCGTGGCGGTCGCGTTCATGGTCGGAAACATCCTGATCGGGAACCGGCGCGGGCGTCAGGTGGCCGAGCCGGCCATCCCGGCGGCCATGGCGCCCCGGGAGGGCTGAGCCGTGGGAGCGACCGGCACCGGCCTCCAGCAGCTCGCCCGCGACCACCTGTGGATGCACTTCACGCGGATGGGCGGCTTCGGCGAGGGCCACGACGTGCCGATCATCGTCAAGGGCGACGGCTGCTACCTCTGGGACTCGAACGGCAAGCGCTACCTCGACGCGCTCGCCGGGCTGTTCTCGGTCAACATCGGCTACGGCCACGGCGAGGAGATCGGGCAGGCGGCGCTCGAGCAGATGCGCGAGTTGCCGTTCTACACGAACTGGTCGTACGCGCATCCGAAGGCGATCGAGCTCGCCGCCGAGCTCGCCTCGCTCGCGCCCGGTGACCTCAACCGCGTCTTCTTCGTCTCCGGGGGCTCCGAGGCGGTCGAGTCGGCCTGGAAGCTGGCCCGCCAGTACTACGTCGCGCGCGGCGAGAAGAAGGTCAGGGCCGCGCTGCTCGAGCCGGAGACACGCCACGACGCAATCGTCGCGGCCCGGCGCGGGCCCCACCGGCACAAGGCGATCGCTCGCCACATCGCCTACCACGGCACGACGATGGGCGCCCTCTCGATCAACGGCATCCCCGCGCTCCGCGAGGCGTTCGAGCCGCTCGTCCCCGAGGTGCGGCACGTCCACAACACGAATCGCTATCACCGGCCGCCGGCCGAGACCGAGCAGGAGTTCACGCAGTTCCTCCTCGACGACCTCGAGCAGGCGATCCTCGCGATGGGCCCCGAGACGGTCTGTCTCGTGCACATGGAGCCCGTGCAGAACGCCGGCGGCTGCTTCCTACCGCCCGAGGGCTACTGGCACGGCGTGCGGGCGATCTGCGACGAGTACGACATCCTCCTCTCGGCAGACGAGGTGATCACCGGCTTCGGCCGGCTCGGGCACTGGTTCGGGTCGGAGCGCTACGACATCAAGCCGGACATCGTCACCTGCGCCAAGGGCCTGTCGTCGTCGTACGGCCCGATCGGCGCCGTGATCGCGCGCGACGAGGTGATGGAGCCGTTTCTCGACGCCACCTCGATGTACTCCCACGGGGTCACGTTCGGCGGGCACCCGGTGATGTGCGCGATCGCGCTCAAGAACATCGAGATCATGAAGCGGGAGGGGGTCGTCGAGCACGTCCGCGAGTACCCAGGACGCCTTCCGCGCGAAGCTCGAGACGCTGCTCGACCTGCCGATCGTCGGCGACGTGCGCGGGACGGGCTTCTTCTACGCGATCGAGCTCGTCAAGGACAAGGAGACGAAGGCGACGTTCGAGGACGACGAGTGCGAGACGCTGCTGCGCGGCTTCCTCTCGCCGGCGCTGTTCGACGCCGGCCTGATCTGCAGGCAGGACGATCGTGGCGACCCGGTGATCCAGATCTCGCCTCCGCTCGTCGCCCGCGAGGCCGAGATGGACGAGATCGTCGGGATCCTCGGCGACGTGCTCGCCGAGGCGTCCAGGCGGATGCTCTGACGTCACCACCCTCGAGGGAGTACGGTTATCCCTACTGCCCGGTGCCGCTGCTGTCGGCATGCTGGAGCTGACCCCGACGAGGAGGACGTGATCGTGGACAACGGACAGGGCTCGGCGGTCGTCGTCGCGCGTGAGCTCACGCGCCGCTACGGCGAGGGCGACTACGCAGTCGATGCCCTGCGCGGGGTCTCGGTCGACATCGAGCCGGGCAAGATGACCGCGGTCATGGGGCCTTCGGGCTCCGGCAAGTCGACACTCATGCACATTCTCGCCGGCCTCGACAAGCCGACCTCGGGCGACGTCACGATCGCCGGCACCGAGATCACCGGCCTCGGCGACAACGACCTCACGAAGCTGCGCCGGGAGCACATCGGCTTCGTGTTCCAGTTCTTCAACCTGCTGCCGATGTTGACGGCGAAGGAGAACGTGCTGTTGCCGCTCACGATCGCCGGCGAGAAGGTCGACGGCGAGTGGTTCGACGGCCTCGCCGACCGCATCGGGCTCACCGACCGGCTTACGCACCGGCCCGCAGAGCTCTCCGGCGGCCAGCAGCAGCGCGTCGCGATCGCGCGCGCGCTCGTCTCGACGCCCCACCGTCATCTTCGCGGACGAGCCCACCGGCAACCTCGACTCCACCACGAGCCAGGAGATCCTCGAGCTGATGCGCGCCTCCGTCGACGAGTACGGGCAGACCACCGTGATGGTCACCCACGATCCACGTGCCGCCGCGATGGCAGACAGGGTGCTCTTTCTCGCCGACGGTGTCATCGTCAACGACATCCCGCGTTCCAGCCAGCACGAGATCTTGCTGGCGATGGAAGCGTTGACCCAGGCGTGATCCGGTTCGCCGTCAAGGGCCTCGCCGGCCGCAAGCTCCGCACCGCCCTCACCGCTGTCGCGATCGTGCTCGGTGTCGCCATGGTCAGCGGGACGTACGTCCTCACCGACTCGATCTCGAGCGCGTTCAACGCGATCTTCGAGCAGCAGTACGCGAACACGGACGCGGTGATCACCGGGGAGGCCGCCTTCGACCTGGGCCAGAGCGGCACGACCACCGCGCCGCCGTTCTCCGAGTCGGTGCTTGCCGAGGTCAAGGCACTGCCGGACGTGAGGGCGGCGCTCGGTGGAGTCGGGGGCGAGGCACAGCTGATCGGCGCGAACGGCAAGGCGATCGTCTTTGGCGGCGCGCCCAACCTCGGCTTCAGCGTCGATCCGACCCAACCCGAGTTCAACTCGCTCACGCTGGTGAGCGGGGCCTGGCCGACGGGCGGCGAGGTGGTGATCGACACTGCTACGGCTTCGAAGAAGAACCTCGCCGCGGGCCAGGAGATCGGCGTCCAGGCCGAGGGCGCTGTCGAGAAGTTCCGGATCTCCGGCCTCGTCAAGTTCGGCTCGGTCGACACGATCGGCGGCGCCACCCTGGCCGGCTTCGACCTGCCCACCGCACAGCGGCTCTTCGACAAGCAGGGCAAGCTCGACCAGATCCGGGTGGCTGCCAAGGCCGGAGTCTCGCCGGACACGCTCGTGGCTCAGATCGAGTCCATCCTGCCGCAGGGGGCCCAGGTGAAGAGCGGGAACACACAGGCGGAGAGCGACTCGGCGGACACGAACAGCTTCATCACGATTCTGCAGACCTTCCTGCTCGCGTTCGGCGGGATCGCCCTCTTCGTGGGCGCCTTCGTGATCGCCAACTCGCTCTCGATCACGATCGCCCAGCGCACGCGCGAGTTCGCGACGCTCCGGACGCTCGGCGCATCGCGGCGCCAGGTGCTGGGCTCGGTCATCGTGGAGGCGCTCGTGATCGGCGTCATCGCCTCCGTCGTCGGGCTGGTACTCGGGATCGGCCTCGGGAAGGGGCTCTTCAGGCTCTTCGACGCGGTCGGTTTCACGCTCCCCAACAACGGGATCACGGTGGAGTCGCGCACGATCGTCGTCGCGCTCGCCGTCGGCATCCTCGTGACGCTGATCGCGAGCCTGCGCCCGGCCGTGCGCGCCACCCGCGTGCCCCCGATCGCGGCCGTGCGCGAGGGTGCGACCCTTCCGGAGGGCCGCTTCCACCGCTACCGCGGCGCCGGCGCCGCGGCGACCGCGTTGCTGGGGCTCGGCTGCGCTCCTCTACGGCCTCTTCGGCAGCGGCCTCGACACGAAACAGGTGCTGATCGCGATCGGGATCGGCGCCCTGCTGATCTTCATCGGAGTGGCGCTGTTCTCCGCCCATCTCGTCGTCCCGATGGCCCACGGTATGAGCCCCCTGGCTCGCTGGTCCGTCTTCGTGCTCGCGGTCATCTTCTGGCCCTTCTGGACGCTGCCCTACTGGTTGCTCCGGCACGGCGCCTTCGGCCCGGGGAGCGTGTCCACGCGGGTGATCTCCTTCGTCGGCGGTGCCATCCTGAACCCGTTCCTCCTCGTCATCGTGCTCCTGATGCTGTTGCGCTCCGCGGTCGGCAGCTGGAGCCCCGAGTGGCCGGCGGAGTTCCCGGGCGTGATCCCCGACCGCGCCACCACCGCGATCGGGGGCGAGAACTCCCAGCGAAACCCGCAACGCACGGCCTCTACCGCCGCCGCGCTGATGATCGGCCTCGCTCTCGTAACGCTCGTCGCGACCCTTGCAGCCGGAATCATCGGGACGTTCAACAGCTCGGTCGACGATCTCGCGCGCGGTGAGTTCTACGCGATCACCGCGCAGAACAACTTCTCCCCGATCCCGATCAGCGCCTCGGAGGCCGCGGCGACGACGCCCGGCGTCGAGTCGATCGCGAGCGTCCGGGCGGGGGAGACCTCGGTCTTCGGCAACACTCGCGTGCTCACGGCGGTCGATGCGTCGATCGGCACCGTCATCAACCTGGACTGGAAGCAGGGCTCGCAGTCCGTGCTCTCCAGCCTCGGCGCCGACGGCGCGTTCGTCGACGACGGCTTCGCGAAGAACCACGATCTGAAGATCGGCTCCTCGTTCGTCCTCCTGACGCCGCCGGGGACAAGATCACCGTCACGGTGCGGGGGATCTTCAAGCCTCCGGCCGGAGGCTCGCCGTTCGGGCCCGTGACGATCTCGAGCACGACCTTCGACAAGTACTACGATTCGCCGAAGAACGTCTACACGTTCGTCACCATGGACGGCGGGGTCTCGGAGTCGAACACGTCCGCGCTCGAGGCGAGCCTGAAGGACTTTCCGAACGCGAAGGTCGCCGACGGCGAGCAGTTCAAGGAGAACCAGGCCTCGGGGATCAAGAGCGCGCTGAACGTGCTCTACGTGCTCCTCGCGCTCTCCGTCCTCGTCAGCTTCTTCGGCATCGTCAACACGCTCGTGCTGACCGTGTTCGAGCGCACGCGCGAGATCGGGATGCTGCGTGCGATCGGTATGACGCGCCTCCAGACCCGTCGCATGATCCGCCACGAGGCCGTGATCACGTCGCTGATCGGCGCAGTGATCGGAATCATCCTCGGCATCGCGCTGGCGGCGATCCTCATCTCGCGCGTGAAGGAGATCAACTTCTTCATGCCGTGGACGCAGATCGTCGATCTTCCTGATCGCCGCGATCGTCGTCGGCATCGTGGCCGCGATCTTCCCGGCACGTCGCGCCGCCAAGCTGAACCCGCTCGAGGCGCTCCAGTACGAGTAGCGAGGGTGACCGGGCTTCAGCCTGTCACCCTCACAGCTCTATCGACCAGCCCGGCGACAGCGCCGCGGAGCTCGTCGAGCGCTGCTTGCGCGCGACCCCGTCCTGCTCGGCCGCCTCGGCGACCGCTCGCGCGACGGCCGTCGTAACCTCGCGGTTGAAGACGCTCGGGATCACGTACTCGGGCCCGAGCTCGTCGTCGGCGATCACCGACGCGATCGCGTGCCCGGCCGCGACCTTCATCCCCTCGGTGATCGTGCTCGCCCGAACGTCGAGCGCGCCGCGGAAGACGCCCGGGAACGCCAGCACGTTGTTGATCTGGTTCGGGTAGTCCGAGCGGCCCGTGGCCACCACGGCGACCTTCCCGGGCGGCAGGTCCTCCGGTGCGATCTCGGGCGTCGGGTTTGCCATCGCGAAGACGATCGCGTTGTCCGCCATCCGGGCGACTCCCGCGCGTGAGATCGCACCCGGCAGCGACAGGCCGATGAAGACGTCCGCGCCGTCGAGCATCTCGTCCGCACTGCCCTGGAGCCGTTCCGCATTCGTCCGCTCCGCGTACGCCTGCTTGACGGCGTTGAGCCCGGGCCGTCCGTCCCAGATGGCGCCGTGCGAGTCGCAGCCGATCACGTGGCGGACGCCGGCGTTGAGGAGGATGTCCGTCACGGCCACGCCGGCTGCGCCCACCCCCGTCATCACGACCTTGATCTCCTCGATCGGCTTGTCGACGATCCTGAGCGCGTTCAGCAGCGCCGCGAGCACGACGATCGCCGTGCCGTGCTGATCGTCGTGGAAGACGGGGATGTCGAGCTCGGCGCGCAGCCGTTGCTCGATCTCGAAGCAGCGCGGCGCCGAGATGTCCTCGAGGTTGATGCCGCCGAAGCCGGGGGCGATCGCCTTCACGATCGCGACGATCTCGTCCGTGTCCTTCGTGTTCAGGCAGATCGGCCACGAGTCGACGCCGCCGAACTCCTTGAAGAGGAGCGCCTTCCCCTCCATCACGGGCATCGCCGCTTCCGGGCCGATGTCGCCGAGGCCGAGCACCGCAGTGCCGTCGGAGACGACCGCGACCGTGTTCTGCTTGATCGTCAGGTTCCACGCGGAGTCGCGGTCTGCGTTGATCGCCATGCAGATCCGGGCCACGCCCGGGGTGTAGGCCATCGAGAGGTCGTCCCGCGTCTTGACGGGCACCTTCGAGCGCATCTCGATCTTGCCGCCGAGGTGCATGAGGAACGTGCGGTCGGAGACCCGCTCCACCTCGACGCCCTCCACCGCGCGGACGCTCTCGACGATTCGCTCCAGATGATCGGAATCTGACGCGTCGACGGTGACGTCGCGGATCTTGATGCCCTTCTCGACGCGCACGAGGTCGATCGCCCCCAGCGAGCCACCGGCCTCGCCGATCGCTTCCGCCAGGCGGGCGAACGAGCCCGGTGCATCGGCGAGTCTCACCCGGATCGTGGCGCTGAACGATGCAGAGACATGGCTCATCTTCGAATCACTCCTTCCGCGGCAAGTGCCGCGATCTCGTCGTTCTCGTAGCCCGCTTCGAGCAGCACCTCTGTGGTGTGCTCCCCGACGGCGGGTGGAGCCGACCGGTGCAGGGACCGTTCGCCGTCGAACGACAGCGGCAGGGCCGTGAGCCTGAGGTCGGGGATTGATGGGTGGTCGAGGGGTTGCAGCATTCCGAGTGCCTCCGTCTGCGGGGCGTGCACGACGTCCGCGACGTCCGCGACGGGGGCGGCGGGCACGCCGGCCTCGGTCAGCCGCGTGTGCCAGTGCGCTGTATCGTGCTCGGACAGCGGCTCCTCCAGGATCGCACAGAGCTCGTCGCGATGGCGCACACGGTCCCGGTTGGTCGCAAAGCGCGGGTCGGAGACGAGCTCCGGCCGTCCGACGACGGCGCAGATCGCGGCGAACAGCCGATCGTTGCCGCCGGCGATCATCAACTCGCCGTCGCGCGTCGGGAACACCTGGTAGGGCGCCACCATCGGGAACCGAGTTCCCTGGCCGTGCGGCACCGTGCCGTCGGCGAGGTAGCCGGCGAGGTGGTAGCCGATGTAGCCGAGGGCGGTCTCGTAGAGGGAGACGTCGACCTCGGAGCCTTCTCCGCTCCGGCCGCGCTCGAGGAGCGCGGCGAGCACCCCGAGCGCCGCCCAGGTGCCGGTGCCCTGGTCGATCAGGGACGAGCCGACCCGAGCGCCGGGCCGGCCGGCCTCGCCGGTCATCGAGATCAGCCCTCCGGCGGCCTGCATCAGCGCGTCGTAGCCGGGCTCGTGGCTCAGCGGCCCGACACGACCGTAGGCGCCGAGCGAGCAGTAGACGAGCCGTGGGTTGCGCTCCCGGAGGACGTCGGCGCCGAGACCGAGCTCCTCGGCGAGCCCCGGCCGGAGGCTCTGGAGGAAGACGTCGGCGCCGTCGACGAGGCGCAGTAGGGCCTCGCGGCCGCGCGGGTCGCGGAGCGAGAGCGCCAGGGAGCGCTTCCCTGCGTTGGCGGAGAGGAACATCGTGCCCTCGCCGTTCCAGAAGGGCGGCCCCCAGGCCCGCCCGTCGTCTCCCGTGTCGGGGCGCTCCACCTTGATCACGTCCGCTCCGAGCGCGGCCAGGATCTGGGCGCAGTAAGGGCCGGCGATCGAGGTGGTGACGTCGAGCACCTTGATGCCGGCGAGTGGCGTGGATCCCATCACGTCCATCATTGCCGTTCGGGTCTCTGCGAGGATGCAGTGGTGTTCCACCAGATGGTCGAGTGGGTCTCGGGCTCCAACTGGAGCTACGCCGCCGTCTTCGCGGTAGCAGTGCTCGACGCGTTCTTCCCGGTCGTTCCGAGCGAGTCGATGGTGATCGTCGCCGGGACGCTCGCCGGTGCGGGAGACCTCAACCTCTTCCTCGTCATCCTCGCTGCCTGGGGGGGTGCGATCCTCGGCGACAACATCTCCTACGGGATCGGCAAATGGGCGGGCGAGCACACGGTGCGACGGCTCTTCCGGCACGAGAAGGCGCACAAGGGGTTCGACTGGGCCGAGCTGCAACTCGAGGAACGTGGCAGCTACATCATCCTGATCGCGCGGTTCATCCCGTTCGGGCGCACCGCCGTCACGTTCACCGCCGGGTACACGAAGGGCCTGCCCTGGCACCGCTTCTTCCGCTACGACCTCGTGGCCGGGGGCGTCTGGGCGACGTATGCGACGATGCTCGGGTACCTCGGGGGCAAGCAGTTCGAGGAGCAGCCCTGGAAAGGCGTGCTGCTCGGGCTCGGGATCGCGTTCACGGTGGCGTTCGTGATCGAGTGGGTGAGGAAGCGCCGGGCAGGGCGACAACCCGATTCGTGAGGATCCACGTCACCGGCGCGACCGGGTTCCTCGGCGCCGAGCTGCTGCGGCTCGCTCCCGGGGCGAGCGGCGAGCGGGTCGAGGTGCGCGACTTCGCTGCCGTCCTCGCGCTCGTCGAGCGCTGCCGCCCCGACGTGGTGATCCACACCGCCTACCGGCAGGACGGGGAGGGTGCGCGAGAGATCGTGGTCGCCGGCTCGGAGAACGTCGCCCTCGCGACGGAGGCCGTCGGGGCTCGGCTCGTCCACGTTTCGACCGACGTCGTCTTCGACGGCCGCAAGGGCGGCCCCTACGTCGAAGCCGACGAGCCCTGCCCCTGCACGGAGTACGGCCGCGCCAAGGCGGATGCCGAGGCTCGGGTCGGCAGGGCCGCGCCCGACGCCCTGATCGTCAGGACCTCGCTGATCGTGGGCGGCCCGCGGCACGAGCCGTCGAAGCACGAGCTCGTCGCAGGCGATCCTGCGATGACGTTCTACGAGGACGAGATCCGGTCGCCGGTGCAGGTGGGCGACCTTGCCGCAGCCCTGCTCGAGCTGGCGGAGCTCCCCGTCTCCGGGCCGCTGCACGTAGCGGGCCCGGACGACGTCTCGCGGGCCGAGCTGGCGGAGCTCGTGACCGGAAGACCGGTTCGCCGCGCACCGGCTCCACCCGGCCGACCGCTCGACTGCTCGCTCGACTCCTCCCGGGCGCGGGCTCTGCTGCGCACGGAGCTGCGTGGCGTACGTAGCGTGTTCGCATGAACCGCCTCGGCTCCGAGACGAGCCCGTACCTGCTGCAGCACGCCGGCAATCCCGTCGACTGGTACCCGTGGGGCGCCGAGGCGCTCGCGCGGGCGCGGGCCGAGGATCGGCCGATCCTGCTCTCGGTCGGCTACAGCGCGTGCCACTGGTGTCACGTGATGGCGCACGAGTCGTTCGAGAGCGCGGCCACGGCAGCGCTGATGAACGAGCACTTCGTGAACGTCAAGGTCGACCGCGAAGAGCGACCCGACGTCGACGCGCTGTACATGGACGCGACCGTCTCGATGACCGGCCAGGGTGGGTGGCCGATGACGGTCTTCCTCACTCCCGCGGGCGAGCCGTTCTACGCCGGCACCTACTTCCCCCCCGAGCCGCGGCACGGGATGCCCTCGTTCGCCCAGTTGCTGCTCGCCGTCGCGGAGGCCTGGCGGGCGCAGCGGGCCGACATCGTCGCGCAGGCCCGGAGGCTCGTCGAGGTCGTGAGCCACTCCGCCCGCGTGGAGCCGTCGGTCGAGCCGCTTACCGCGGCGCTGCTCGCCGGGGCGGAGCAGAGCATCTCGCGCACGTTCGACCGTGTGCACGGGGGCTTCGGCAGGGCGCCGAAGTTCCCGCCCGCCTCGGTGCTCGAGCTGCTCCTGCGCCGTGGCTCGCCCGAGGCGCTCGCGATGGTGACGAGGACACTCGACGGAATGGCCGCAGGAGGAATGTACGACCTCGTCGGCGGCGGTTTCCACCGCTACTCGGTCGACGACCGCTGGCTCGTGCCGCACTTCGAGAAGATGCTCTACGACAACGCGCTGCTGGCGTCCACCTACCTGCACGCGTGGGTCGTCACGGGCGAGCAGCGGTACCGGGCGATAGCCGCGGAGACGCTCGACTACGTGCTCCGTGAGCTGCGGCTACCGGACGGAGGTCTCGCCTCCGCGCAGGACGCCGACACGAACGGCGTCGAGGGGCTGACGTTCACCTGGACGGCGGAGGAGGGCGTCCCGGCGGAGCTGCTGCAGCCGTTCGAGCACGGTCGCTCGATCATCCGGGGCGAGCTCGACGGAGACCTGCGGGCGAGGCTGCTCGCCGAGCGGTCGCTGAGGCCGCAGCCCGGCCTCGACGACAAGGTGCTCGCCTCGTGGAACGGGCTCGCACTCGCCGCGCTCGCAGAAGGCGCACGACGGCTCGAGCGCACCGACTGGCTCGACGCGGCGGAGGGAGTAGGGGATTTCCTGCTCGGCCCGCTCTCGCGCGAGGACGGTCGGCTCTCTCGCTCGTGGCGAGATGGGAAGGTCAGCGGCGAGGGCTTCCTCGACGACTACGCGAACACCGCGCACGGATTGATCGAGCTGCACATCGCGACGGGAGAGGTGCGCTGGCTGCTCGAGGCGAACCGGCTCGCCCGGCTCGCCGTGGAGCTCTTCCACGACCCCGTCCACGGCGGGTTCTTCCTCGCCCCGACGGGCGGCGAGCAGCTCGTCGCGCGCACGAAGGGGCTCGACGACAATCCGATCCCTTCGGGTAACTCGATGCTCGCGCACGTCCTCTTGCGCCTCGGGCGGATCTGGGGCGACGACGAGCTGGAGAGCCTCGGGGTGTCGGTGTTGCGGCTGGTGGAGCCGATGCTCGGGCGCGCGCCGGGTGCGTTCGGGTGGGCGCTCTGCGCGCTCGACCTCTGGTTGGCGCCGCCACGGGAGATCGCGATCGTCGGCCCGGTCGACAGCCCTGTCGCCCGCGCCGCGCTCGCTTCCTTCGCCCCGACCACGGTCGTGGCGGTCGGCCCCGTCGACGGCGTGCCGCTGCTCGAGGGCAAGGGCCCCGTCGGCGGGAAGCCGGCCGTGTACGTGTGCGAGCGATTCGTGTGCCGGGCGCCCGTGACGGAGCCGGCTGAGCTCTGGGCCGATCCCGGAATCAACTAGTCTCCAGCCCATGACAACTATCGAGCAGACAGGTGCCGAAGAGGTCGCGTGGGACCTCTCCGACCTCTACTCCTCCGTCGACGACCCGCGCATCGAGAGCGACGTCGCAGAGGCCGAGACGGCCGCAGCCACGTTTCGTGACCGCTACTACGGGAAGGTGGCGAGCCTCTCCGCTGCGGAGCTCGCCGAGGCGATCACCGAGCTCGAGCGGATCGAGGCGATCGCGACCCGCGCCCTCTACTTCTCCCACATGGAGTTCTCCACCAACATGGCGGACACCGCCCGTGGGGCGCTCGTCGCCCGGCTCGGTGAGAAGGGCGCGGGACTCGAGACACAGCTGCTCTTCTTCGGGCTCGAGTGGGCCGCGGTCGAAGACGGCCCGGCCGCGCAGCTGCTCGAGAACCCGGCACTCGACCACTGGCGCCACTGGCTCTCGGCGCAGCGTGTGTTCCGCCCGTACCTCCTGACCGAGCCGGAGGAGAAGATCCTCACCGAGAAGGCGGTCTCGGGCGTCTCGGCGTGGACGCGGCTCTACGAGGAGGTGCTCGGTGCGATGCGCATCGACCTCCCTGGCGAAGCCGAGCCCGTCTCGCTCGAGACGGCCATGGCGAAGCTCTACTCGTCCGACCGCGAAGAGCGGCGAGGTGCGGCCGAGGCCGTCACCGCAGCGCTCGAGCCGGGCCTGCGCACCCGAACCTCGATCTTCAACACGATCCTCGTGGACAAGTGGATCGACGACAGGCTCCGCGGCTATCCGACCTGGATCTCGGCCAGGAACCTCTCGAACGAGACGACCGACGAGGCCGTGCAGGCGCTCGTCGACGCCGCGACGTCGCGGTACGACGTGCCGCAGCGCTACTACCGTCTCAAGGCAAAGCTGCTCGGCCTCGAACGGCTCGAGCACTACGATCGTTTCGCGCCCATCGCCGACGACTCGACGAAGACGTCGTGGGACGACGCGCGCCGCATCGTCGTCGAGGCATACAGCAGCTTCTCGAGCGAGGCAGGCGCCGCCGTCGAGCGGTTCTTCGACGACAGCTGGATCGACGCCCCCGTGCGGCCGGACAAGCGCCACGGCGCCTACTGCGCGACGAACGTCCCCGGCGTCCATCCCTTCGTGTTCATGAACTACACGGGCGACCGCCGCTCGATCCTGACGCTCGCTCACGAGCTCGGGCATGCGCTGCACGGCTCGATGGCCCAGCCGCTCGGGCTGTTCAATGCGTCGACGCCGCTGACGACCGCCGAGACCGCATCGGTGTTCGGGGAGGCACTGACCTTCAAGGGCCTTCTTGCAGCAGAGGACGATCCGCGCAAGCGGCTCGATCTACTCACCGGCCAGCTCGAGGATGCGATCGCGACGACCTTCCGCCAGATCGCCATGAACCGCTTCGAGAACCTCGCCCACACGGAGCGGCGCGAGCAGGGTGAGCTGTCGAGCGACCGGATCAGCGAGCTGTGGCTCGAGTGCCAGTCGGCGCTGTTCGGCGACTCGGTCGGGATCGGAGGGTACGACGCGTGGTGGAGCTACGTTCCGCACTTCACGAACTCGCCGGGCTACGTGTACGCCTACGCCTACGGGTACCTCTTCGCGCTCGCGATCTTCCGCTCGTATCAGCGGGAGGGCGACGCGATCGTGGCCCCGTACCTCGACCTCCTGCGGGCAGGAGGCTCGAAGCCGCCCCAGGAGCTCGCGCGGATGGTCGGCCTCGACCTCACCGACCCGTCGATCTGGGCGAGTGGGATCGAGGCGATGTCCGACGAGCTGGACGAGGCGGAGGCCCTGGCAGGGGAGATCGGCCTCGGCTGAGCCAACAAACAGGAAGCCCTGGCGTCTACGTGGTGGGGCGGTTAGGGTCGTCTCGTCAACGCTTCTCTCACGGAATTGCTCGACCTCACTCAAGGAGTGGCTATGCGAAGAATCATGATCGTCGCGCTTGCGGTCGTTGCGGCGCTCGGGGTCACGGCCTCGACGGCGTCCACGGCGACGACCGAGACCGGCGTCACCGCAACGTCGATCAAGATCGGCGGCACGTTCCCGCTGTCCGGGCCCGCGTCGCTGTACGCGACGATCCCGGTCGCGATGAAGGCGTACTTCTCGTACATCAACGCCCGTCGTGGGCCGGACGGGAAACGCGGCGTCTACGGCCGGCAGATCATCTGGAACTACAAGGACGATCAGTATTCGCCGACGCAGGCCGTGCAGCTCACGCGCGGGCTCGTCGAGCAGGACAATGTGTTCGCCGTCGTCGGATCGCTCGGCACCGAGGTCAACACGGCGATTCGACCGTACCTGAACTCCAAGAAGGTGCCGCAGATGCTCGTCTCGACAGGTGCGACGACGTGGGGTGCGGACTGGAAGCAGTACCCGTGGACGACCGGCTGGCAGCCCGCGTACCAGTACGAGGGCAAGATCTACGGCCAGGCGATCGCCCGGAACAGCCCGAACGCCAAGATCGGCATCCTCTACCAGAACGACGACTACGGCAAGGACTACATCACGGGCCTCGAGGCAGGTCTCGGCGCCAAGACCGCCAACATCGTCGACAAGGAGCCCTTCGAGGTCACCGCTCCCAGCGTCGCCTCTCAGATCGCGAAGCTCAAGGGAAGCGGAGCGACCGTGTTCGTCATCCTCGCGACACCGACGAAGACGGTACAGGCGTACGCCACCGCCGGTGCCCTTAAGTGGACACCCGCAGTCGTCTACACGAACTCGGTGTCGGCCACCGACACGTTCCTGACGCTCGCCAAGGCGAACGGAGGCGGCGCTCTCACGGAAGGGACGTACACCACCCAGTACGCGAAGGATCCGGCGAACCTTGCCAAGTGGGGTGCCGACGCCAGCATCAAGCTCTACACGAAGGTGATGGCGAAGTACTACCCCAAGGGCCGCGTTACCGACGCGCTCAACCTCTACGGGGTCGCGACCGCCGAAGCCTTCGTGGAGCTTCTCTACAAAGCGGGCAAGAATCCGACGCGCGCCTCGATCATGAAGGCGTTCCGGACGTGGAACCAGGCCAACCCGTTCCTGCTTCCGGGTGTGAAGCAGCGAACCGGCACCACGAGCCAGTTCCCGATCAAGTGCCTGCAGCTGGTGAAGTTCACGAACGGGACGTTCGCGCCGGTCTCGCGGAGTCAAGTGCGATCCGAAGGGCTATTGACCGCAGGCTCGCGGGCCACAGTCACGAGGAACCGTCGGGGCCGGCATCGCCGGCCCCGACGCCTTCTGCGGCTGCCTCGCCGGCAGGGACATGCCGTGTCCGGTACCGCTCCCAGTAGCCCTCCATCGTCGTCATCCGAGTCGCACGGTGCGCGAGGTCGGGCGGGCTCACGTTCACGGCGCGGACGATCCACTCGTCGCCGACATCCAGGATGTTGACGCATCCTGCCGCCTGCTCGAAGTGACCCAGGAACATCCGTTGCCCTGTAAGAGCGTGGGAGAGGATCGCGCGGTTGACGGCTCCGTGGAGGACGAGCAGCACCGTGTCCCAGGTGTCGTCGGCGAGCAGCCGGTCGAGAGCGGGGACGACGCGATCGAACAGCTCGCCGATCGTCTCGCCGCCGAGGAACCGCTTCTCGTTCGGGACGACGCCGCGGAACGCGTGCACGAACGCCGCCTCGAGCTCATCCGGTGGGATGGACGAGAGCGTGTCGCCTTGGATCTCCCTGAGGTCGGGCCACGCCTCCACGTCGTGACCCGGGGCGGCGAGAGCCGCGGTCTCCATCGTCCGGGGGAGCCCGCTCGCGATCACGCGGTCGAACGAGATTCCCGCCAGCAGGTCGCGTGCCGCCTCGGCCTGGGCGCGGCCCTCCTCGGTCAAAGGCACCGTGTCGGGCGGCACCGGGTCGCCGGCGTCGTCGAAGTACGCGACTGCGCCGTGGCGCATGAGGTAGATCCGGCGGCGCTCCGCTCCGCTCATCGGTACCGCTCCAGGTACTTCGGGCTGGCGATCGCGAGCTTGGCAGCCACCTGGGCGCGCAGCTCCGCGAGGTCGCCCGCGCGGACGTCGCCGGCTCGGACCCGGCGTGCCGTCTCCCAGTCGCCCTCGACCGGGACTGGAGCCTCACGCTCGACGATCGAGAGCGCGTTCATCGCGACGAGCGTGCGGAAGCGGAGGCGGTGGTCGTGCAGGGTCGGCAGGATCTCGGTCTCGAGGAACTCCCGCACGGCGGTGGCGAGCTCGGCCGCCGTCGGCCGGTCGCTGCCGGTGGCAGGCTGAAGCCTGTCGGCGACAGGCTGAAGCCTGTCGTCCGGGCTCGCGATCAGGTCGAGCAGCTCGTACTCCATCTCGACTGCGAGGCGTCCGAGGATCGCCAGCTCGACGCTGCGCTCCTCGCCGCGGAGGTGCCGGCGGGCCTGGGTGAGCGCCCCGATTGCCCACTTGCAGTTGCCGAGGACCTCCCAGGCGAGCAGCTCGTCCTGCGGGATCTCGATGCCGGTCAGCTCGGCGTAGCGCTCGAGGTACGGCTCGACGTCGCCGATGCCCGCGAGCCGCCGGCCGTCGTGGCCGAAACGCCAGGAGCGGACGAGCGGCCAGGCGATGTCTTCAGCGGGATCGGAGAGGTGAGCGAACTCCCAGTCGAGGACGGCGACGAGCCCGTCCTCGTCAACCATCAGGTTGCCGAGCCGGAAGTCTCCGTGGGTGACGACCCGGGCGCGCTCGAGCGGAAGCCGTTCCCGGCACCAGACGATCCCGAGCTCGATCGCCGGATGCGGCTCGTCGACCGTGTCGAGCTCGGCGTACATCCGTTGCCACAGGTCGGGCCCGGGCAGGAACGGCAGCGTCTGCGGCGGGATCGCGTGGATCTTCGCGAGCTCCTCGGCCATCTGCAGGTCGAGCCCCTCGGGAGGTGCCTTGACGATCCGGCGCCCGATCGTCTCGCCGTGCACGAGCTCCATCACGAACGACTCGCGACCGTCGAGATCGCCGAGGTAGGCGATCGGCTCGGGGACCCTCACGCCGGCCGCACGCGCGGCCACGAGCACGTCGAACTCCTGGCGGAGCGTCAGCGTGTCGAGGTGGATCACCCCTCCGCCGGCGCGCCGCAGCAGCAACTCGCGGCCGTCGGCCGTCTGGACGGACCAGGCCTCCTTCGAGGCGCCTCCCGCGAGCTGGGTCGTTCGCGTGACGGTGGTGCCGAGCGCCTCCGCGAGCGCGTCCTTCAACCCGTCAGCTCTGCCAGCGCCTGCAGCGCCTCCGGCTGCCTCGCCTGCAACACGAGCGTCGTGACGCCGCTCTGCCGCCACGCGGCGAGCCGGTCGGCGATCCGGGAGCGGTCGCCGACGAGCGCGATCTCGTCCACGAGAGCGTCGGGTACCGCCGCCGCCGCGTCTCCCTTGCGTCCGGCGAGATAGTGATCCTGGATCACGATCGCCTCGTCCTCGAAGCCGTAGCGCTGGGCGAGACGGTTGTAGAAGTTCTGACCCCGCGCGCCCATGCCGCCGACGTAGAGGGCGAGCATCGGCTTCAGGAAGTCACGGCAGGCCTGGACGTCGTCGTCCATGACCACCGGCACGAGCGGCGCGAGATCCCAGCCCTCGGGGCGGCCACCACGAAGCGAAAAACCCTCCTCGAGGGCCGGCCCGTGAACGCCGGGCGCCCGCTCGGGCGAGAAGAAGATCGGCAGCCAGCCGTCGGCGATCTCGGCCGTGAGCGCGACGTTCTTCGGCCCGATCGCAGCCAGGTAGATCGGAACCTCGTGCCTGGCGGGGTGCACGATGATCTTGAGCGGCTTGCCGAGGCCCGTCGCGCCCGGCCCGGTGTAGGGGATGTCGTAGTGCTCCCCGTGATGCTCGAGCGGTGCCTCGCGGCGGAGGATCGTGCGCACGATCTCGACATACTCACGCGTCCGCGTGAGCGGCTTCCCCCACGGCTGGCCGTGCCAGCCCTCCGCGACCTGCGGACCCGAGGTACCGAGCCCGAGGAGCACCCGCCCGCCGGAGAGGATGTCGAGCGTCGCCACGGTCGTCGCCGTCGCCGCCGGCGAACGGGCGGGCATCTGCATGATCGCGCTGCCGACGGCTATCCGCTCGGTGGTCGCCGCGATCCACGCCATCGGCGTGACGGCGTCCGTACCGTAGGCTTCGGACGTCCAGACCGAATGGAACCCGAGCCGGTCGGCCTCCTGCGCGAGGGCGATACCCCCGACCGGGTCGTCGTACCCGAGTTGCAGAGCGAGGCGCATGTGAGTGATCCTACTGGTGTGAGCACGTCTCTCTTCCCGTCGGCGTACCTCGAGCGCCGGTCGCACTACCGGGAGTTCATGGAGAAGCACGTGTATCCGAACGAGCGCCTGCTCGACCGCGAGGACGACGACGCGCAGGAGCTCGTCGCGAGCCTGCAGGAGAAGGCGCGCACGACGGGGCTCTGGGCGCCGCACATGCCACCGGAGGCGGGCGGCACCGGGGACGGCTTCCTCTACTACGCCTGCCTGAACGAAGAGATCGGCCGCTCCCGCTGGGCGCAGCTCGTCTTCGGCTGCCAGGCGCCCGACGCGGGCAACGCCGAGATCCTGCATCACTTCGGCACGCCGGAGCAGAGGAAGGAGTTCCTCGAGCCACTCGTCGCAGGGGACGCGCGCTCGTTCTTCTCGATGACCGAGCCGGACGTGGCCGGCTCGGACCCGACGCTGCTGCGCACGAGGGCCGTGGTCGACGACGACCACTGGGTGATCGACGGGCACAAGTGGTTCTCGAGCGGCGCCGACCGGTCGACCTTCGGGATCGTGTTCGCGATCACGGATCCGGATGCCGAGACCTACAAGCGTGGCTCGATGATCCTCGTGCCGACCGACACGCCCGGGGTCGAGGTCGCGCCGACCTCCGTCATGGGCCACAAGGGGCGCGCCTGGAACACGCACTGCGAGGTGCGGTACGTGGGCGTACGGGTGCCGGTCGCGAACACGCTCGGTGAGCGAGGGGCGGCGTTCCGGCTCGCGCAGAAGCGGCTCGGCCCGGGGCGGATCCACCACGTGATGCGGTGGCTCGGCCAGATGCAGCGCGCATTCGACCTCATGTGCTCGTACGCGCTCGAGCGCGAAGCGTTCGGTGGGCCCCTGGCCGACAAGCAGACGGTGCAGAACTGGATCGCAGACTCGGCCGCGGGCATCCAGGCCTGCAGGCTCCTGACGATGGACACGGCCCGCAAGATCGACGAGGGCTCGGAGGCCCGGGTCGAGGTATCGCTGCTCAAGTTCTACGCGGCCGGGGTGCTGAACGACGTGATCGACCGTGCGATCCAGGTCCACGGCGCGCGTGGGTTGACGGACGCGACGCCGCTGGCGGAGATGGCGATGCAGGCGCGGGCGGGGCGGATCTACGACGGGCCGGACGAGGTGCACCGGATGGTCGTGGCCCGCCGGATCCTGAGGAGCTATGCGGCCGGCGACGCCTGGCAGTTCGGCTAGCCGCTCAGCGCGCCGCTCGTCGCGCAACCAGCTCGATCTCGATCCGCGCCCCGAGCGGCAATCCGGCCACGGCGACGGTCGTCCGCGCGGGGAACGGCTCCGTGAACTGGCGGGCATAGACCTCGTTCATCGCGCCGAAGTCGTCCATCGAGGTGAGGTAGACGTTGACCTTGACGACGTCGTCGAAGGTAAGTGCCGCTGCGGCGAGCACGGCCCCCAGATTGTCGAAGCAGCGCTGCGCCTGCCCCGCCACGTCGGCGTCGACGAGCGCTCCGGTGGCCGGGTCGATCGGCGTCTGCCCGGAGAGGAAGACGTGGTCGCCCGAGGCGACGGCCTGCGCGTAGGGGCCGACGGCGTGCGGCGCAGCGGGGCTCGTGAAGGCGTTCCGCGTCATGGCATCAGCGGCGGTGGCGGGACGACGACGCCCTCGACGGTGCGGGCGCCGGGAACGTTCGGGAAGCGGAAGTCGACCGGCGCCCGCCCGGGCTGAACCGCCCAGGCATGCCCTGTCGCCCCGGAGCCAAGGGCGAGCCAGACGGCGTCGGCGACGTCGCTCGCCGTGACGAGCGGGAAGCCGGCCTCGTCGATCGCTTTGCGGGCGGCCCCGGTCAGCATCGGCGTGTCGGCGATGCCGGGGCAGACCGCGTTGATCGAGATTCCCCGGGAGGCCAGCGTCGGGGCGATGCTGCGGACGAGCCCGACGACCGCGTGCTTCGTGGCCGCGTAGACCGGGTCGTCCGGCATCGCCGTCAGGCCCGCGAGCGACGCGGTGGCAACGATCCTGCCGCCCTCCGGCATCACCTCTGCAAGGCGCCTGATCCCGAAGAAGACGCCGTCCACGTTGACCGCCATCGCCCTGCGATAGCTCTCGAGGGTGATCTCCGTTGGGTCGGCCGGGCCACCGAGCACCCCCGCGTTGAGGCAGCCGACGTCGACGGGCCCGACGCTGTCCCACCGGTCGATGTCCGTCACGTCGAAGCCGGTCGCCAGATCGAGCACATCGACGTCGAAGCCATTCGCCTCGAGCCGGGAGACGATGGCGGCACCGAGCCCCGAGGCTCCGCCGGTCACGATCGCCTTCACGGGACGAGCACGACCTTGCCCGTGGAATGCCGTTCCTCGATCAGGCGGTGCGCCGCGGACGCCTCGACGAGCGGGAAGGTCGCGCCGACGATCGGGTGCACGTGTCCCGCGCTCCAGAGGCCGAGCAGTTCGAGCGCTGCCTCCCGTACGAGCGCGGGCTGGCGCTGCATCAGCCTGCCCAGGTAGAAGCCCTGCACACCGACGTTGCGTCCCACGAGCAGCGCCGGGTCGAGGGAGGGCCACGGGCCGCCGGCGAAGCCGATCGCGACGGCGACCCCGAGCGGGCGCAGGAGCGCGATCGAGTCGGCGAAGAGCTGTCCGCCGACGGGATCGAGCACGACGTCGACGGGCTCGATCTCGGCGAGCCGCTCGTACGTGACCGCCTGGGACGCCCCCAGCGAGAGCGGGAGCTCGAGCTTCTCGGCCGAGCCCACGGTCGCCACGACCTCCGCGCCGAGGTGGGTCGCCGCGACGACTGCGGCGCTGCCGACCCCGCCTGCCGCTGCGTGGACGAGGATCCTCGACCCGGGGCCGACCGAGGCCTGTCGCGTGAGTGGGATCCAGGCCGTCAGATATGCCATCAGGAAGGCGGCGCCTTGCTCGAACGACGCCTCCTCGGGGAGGTCGAACAGCCACTGCTCGTCGAGTGCGGCCCGCACGGCGTAGCCCCCTCCGCTCGAGCGCACGAGGCCGAGCACGCGACGGCCCCCCGCCGTCGTACCGGCCACCTCAACACCCGGCACCCAGGGCAGCTCCGGCATCTGCGGGTAGAGGCCGCGCCGAATCAGGATCTCGAGGTAGTTGATCGCGGAGGCCCTCACCTCGACGGCGACCTGCCCGGCCTCGACGACTGGCTCCGGAACGTCACGGAGGACGAGCTCCTCAGGCCCACCGATCCTCTCGAGCACGATCGCCTGCATCAGCGACCGGTGAAGTTCGGCTCGCGCTTCTCCACGAACGCCGCGACACCCTCTTGCCCGTCCTCGCTCATCAGGCAACGGCGAAATCCTTCCGCTTCGCGCCGAAGTCCCTCCTCGAGGGGAAGATCGCGGGTGGTGCGGGCAAGCTCGCGGATCACCGCGACCGCATGAGGCGACTGGGCGGCGAAGCCGGAGGCAACCGCCGTCGCCCTCGAGATCAGCTCGTCGCGCGGCACGACCTGCTCGACGAGACCCCACGCGGCGGCCGTCTCGGCGTCGATGAACTCGCCCCCGAGGTTGAGGAGGTTCGCCCGGCCGAGGCCGACGAGCCGGGGGAGCCGCTGCGTGCCACCGCCGCCCGGGATCAGGCCGAGCTTGATCTCCGGCTGGCCCAGCTTGGCATCGTCGGCGCAGATGCGCACGTCACAGCACATCGCGAGCTCGAGCCCGCCACCGAGGCAGTAGCCCTTGATCGCCGCCACGAACGGCGTGTGCGCCGCGTCCATGCGGCGCCCGACCGCGTGCAACCCTCGCGCGGCGCCGCCCTCGGTGCCTCCCGCCTCGCGCAGCGCCGGGAACTCCTTGATGTCGGCGCCTGCGACGAAGGCGCGGTCGCCCGCGCCGAGCAGGACGATCGCCCGGGTCGCGGCGTCGCCGTCGAGACGATCGAGCTCGGCCTCGAGCTCCTCCAGGAGGGCGGCCGAGAGTGCGTTCATCGGTGGATTGTCGATCGTGACGAGGGCGACCGCGCCCTCGTGCCCGGTGGTAACGAACGTTCCCAACGATCCTCCTCGGGTTCGGTGTCCTCCGAGGGGCGAAGCACGCCTCGCCCCTACGACGTGAAGCGCTCTCTCAGAGCGGTCTTGCGGAACTTGCCCACGGCCGTCTTCGGGATCTCGTCGACGACCTCGAACCGCTCCGGCAGCCACCACTTCGCGAACTGGGGTGCAAGGAACTCCCGCAGCTCGTCGGCACCGGCCGTCTGTCCCTCGCGGAACACGACGACGGCCAGCGGGCGCTCGGACCATTTCTCGTCCGGGATCGCGATCACGGCCGCCTCTGCGACGGCCGGGTGACCCATGAGTGCGTTCTCGAGCGCGACCGTCGAGATCCACTCGCCGCCGGACTTGACGAGGTCCTTCGTGCGGTCCTGGATCTCGACGTAGCCGTTCGACTCGATCGTGACGATGTCGCCTGTCTTGAACCAGTCGTCCTCGGTCCAGCGATCGCTTGCCTCGGGCGCGTTGTAGTACGACGAGGCGATCCAGGGGCCGCGCACCTCGAGCTCTCCCATCGTCGCACCGTCCCAGGGGACGAGTCCCTCACCGCCGCGCGCGCGAATCTCGACGAACGGCGCCGGGAGCCCCTGCTTGGCCCGGTAGACGAACTGCTCGTCCTCGGAGAGGGCGAGCTCCCTGCTCGAGAGCGACGAGATCGTGCCCATCGGCGCCATCTCGGTCATACCCCAGGCGTGCACGATGTGGAGCCCGTGGCGCCGCTCGAAGCCCTCGATCATCGCCTGGGGAGCGGCCGAGCCGCCGACGATCATCGACCGCAACTGCGACAGGTCCCACCCATCGGGCTGGGCGTCGAGCAGCTGGAGGATGCCCATCCAGATCGTCGGCACCCCGGCGGTAACCGTGACCTTCCGGTCGACGAATGCGTCGAGCAGCGAGGCCGGATCGAGATGGGGCCCCGGGAAGACCTGGTTCGAGCCGACGAGCGTGCACGTGAACGGGAAGCCCCACGCATTCGCGTGGAACATCGGCACCACCGGTAGCACGACGTCCGCCTCGCCGATGCCGAGTGAGCTCGACTGCGTCGACGCGAGCGAGTGGAGCACGATCGCGCGATGCGAGTAGACGACGCCTTTGGGTTGTCCGGTCGTCCCGCTCGTGTAGCACATCGCCGCGGCCGAGCGCTCGTCGATGTCGGGGTACGAGAATGCCTCCGGGTCGGCGGTTGCGAGCAGCTCCTCGAAGTCGATCGCACCCGGCGGAGTGTCGCCCGCTCCGATGGCGACCACATGCTCGAAACCGACCCGGTCCTTGAACGCCTCGACGAGGGGCCACAGCGTCTTGTCGGCGATGAGCACCCGATCCCCGGCGTGGGTTGCGATGTACGTGAGATCGTCGGGATGGAGCCTCAGGTTGAGCGTGTGGGTCACGAAGCCGCCGACCGGGGCGCCGATGTACGTCTCCAGGTGCTCGTGGTGATTCCAGGCGAACGTGGCCACCCGGTCACCTGCGACGAGGCCGAGCTCGTCGCGGAGGGCCAGCGCGAGCTGTTTGGAGCGCCGGGCGAAGTCCGCGTACGTATAGGAGTGCCAGCTCTTGTCGGGCAGCCGGCTCGCGATCGTCTTGTGGCCGAACAACTCCTCGCCCCGGCGCAGGATCGCCGCCACGTTCAGCTCGTAGTCCATCGTCAGTCCCTGCATGTATGTCACCTCCTGTCGCCGTCGAGCAGATGGGCCGCCACCTCGGCACGAAGCTGGGGCCCGGACGCCTCCCACGCCTGAATCCAGAGCGCGCGCTTGTAGAGCCGGTGGAGGACGTGCTCCCAGGTGAAGCCGATCCCGCCGTGCACCTGGATCGACCGTTCGCACGCGCCCACGGCGGCGTCCGCGCAGAGGGACTTCGCCGAGGCTGCGGCGATCGCCGCGCGGTCATCGCCCTCGGCGATGCACCAGGCGGCGAAGAGCGCCAACGACCTGCCGAGCTCGAGCTCCATGAGGGATGTCGCGAGAGGGTGCGAGATCGCCTGGTAGGTGCCGATCGGCTTTCCGAACTGCTCGCGCTCCTTCGCGTACCCGACCGCGAGCTCGAGCGCCCGTGAACCGACGCCGCATGCCTCGAGTGACAGCGCGGTCAGCGAGCGGGTGCGGATGCGTGGCAGGACCTCGGAGCTCGCAAGCTTCCGTCCTGCATCGCCTCCCGACACGACGCCGAGGGGCCGCGTCACATCGTTCGTCCGCAGCACCTCCCGCTCGGCCCCCTCGAGCTCCCAGATCGAGTCGCCGCCGATGGTTGCGATCCGCGTCGCGGTATCGAGATCGGGGACGAGCGGGCCGGTCGCGAGCGTCCAGCTGGCCTCGCCGCGCGCGACCTCCGCCTGGAGCTCGCGCGGGAGGGCGGGAAGCGCAACGGCCACGGTCGACCAGTACGGCGCATGCGTGAGGGCGCGGCCCATCTCCTCGAAGACGATCGCCTCTTCGAGGAAGCCGAGCCCGGCGCCGCCGTCGTCCTCGGCGACCGAGATCCCGGTCCAGCCGAGCTCTGCCAGCTCCTGCCACGACGGGTCGGGGCGGGTGGCGAGAAAGGCCCGGGCCTGGGCGCGGAGCTCCTCCTGCTCCGGCGTGAACGCGAAGTCCATCAGCGCGACCTCGGCAGGCCGAGCACGCGCTCGGCGATGATGTTGCGGAGGATCTCCGACGTCCCGGCCTCAATCGTGTTGCCGCGGCTACGAAGCTGCATGTGCTGCCAGTAGCCCGCGTAGGGCGCGTTGTCGTCGAGGAGCTGCGCGTCGGGGCCGAGCAGCTCGAGCGCGAGCTTCGTCAGGCGTTGTGCCGCCTCCGACCATTGTTGCTTCAGAATCGAGCCTTCAGGACCTGGTACACCCGTCTTCATCAGCGCCGAGAGTGATCGATAGGCCGTGTAGCGGAGCCCCTGCAGCTCGATCCATTCTCGCGCGATAGCGTCCCGCTGCAACGGCGTCGCGCCGCGGTCGCGGGCGAGCTCGATCAGCTTGCCTACCATCACCTCGAGCGCGGCCGTGAGCGCGAAGCCAAGCGTCCCGCGCTCGTGGAGCAGCGTCGTCATCGCCACCTGCCAGCCGCCGCCGATGTCGCCGACGACGTTCTCCAGCGGCACCTCGACTCCGGTGAAGAAGATCTCGTTGAACTCGGCCTCACCCGTGATCTGGCGGAGCGGCCGCACCTCCACGCCCGGCGCCTTCATGTCGACGATCAGGTACGTGAGCCCCGCATGCCGCTCGGAGCCGGGGTCGCTCCGCGTGATGAGGATGCACCAGTCGGCGATGTGCGCGTACGACGACCACACCTTCTGGCCGTCGACGACGAAGTGCGAGCCTTCGAGTCGCGCCGTTGTTCTCACGGCGGAGAGGTCGGATCCCGCGTCCGGCTCCGAGAAGCCCTGGCACCAGATCTCGTCAGCCGAGAGGAGAGGCTGCAGGTAGCGGGCCTTCTGGGCCTCGGTTCCGAGCGCGATGATCGTAGGCCCGGCCATGCCGAGACCGATCACGCCGAGGTGCTGCGGCGCCTCGGCGCGGGCCGTCTCCTCGAGGAAGATCGCCTGGTAGCTGTACGGCCTACCGCCTCCGCCGTAGTCCTTCGGCCAGGTGAGCCCGACATAGCCCGCCTCGTAGAGCATCCGGCTCCAGTCGCGAATGGCGTCGTCGGAGGTTCGGGCCGCACCACCGCGGTGCCCTTTCAGGCTTGCGGGAAGGTTCGCCTCGAACCATGCGCACAACTCGCTGCGGAACTGCGCCTCGTCGGGTGTGTCACGGAGATCCACGACGTGATCCTAGAGGGTTGACGCCCCGAACGACGCGCCCGGTCTTAACCGTTGTTTCACGCGCCGCCCACGGCTCCCTGCCTAAGCTGGTTCGAGCACCGAAGCAACAGAGAAGGGTTCGAGCGCCGAAGCCACAGAGAAGGAGAAGCCGATGTCCATCCCCGAGATCCCGCCGACCGCCGAGCCCGCCGATCATCGCACGCAGCTGGAGGAGGCCCTCGTCGAGGTCAAGCGCGTGATCGCCGGCCAGGACGAGATGCTCGAGCGGGTGCTCGTCTGCCTCGTCGCGGGAGGCCACCTCCTGATCGAGGGCGTACCGGGGCTTGCGAAGACGCTCACGATCAAGACGACCGCGGCTGTGCTCGGAGGGACCTTCCGGCGCGTCCAGTTCACACCCGACCTGGTGCCGAGCGACCTCGTCGGAACCCGCATCTACCGGCCCGACACCGGCGGCTTCGACACGGAGGAGGGGCCGGTCTTCTGCAACTTCCTCCTCGCCGACGAGATCAACCGCGCGCCGGCGAAGGTGCAGTCGGCGCTGCTCGAGGTGATGCAGGAGCGCCAGGTGACGATCGGTCACGAAACCCACCTCGTGCCCGAGCCCTTCCTCGTCATGGCGACCCAGAACCCGATCGAGTCGGAAGGCACCTACCCGCTTCCCGAGGCGCAGATCGACCGCTTCATGCTCAAGGTCGTGGTCGGCTACCCGAGCCGCGACGAGGAGCTGACCGTGGTGCAGCGGTCGCTCGTCGCTCCCGCGGTCGTGCGGCAGGTGCTCGAGCTCGACTCCCTGAGGCAGCTCCAGCGGGCCGTGCTCGACGTCTACGTCGATCCCTCGCTCGTCGCCTACGCCGTCTCCCTCGCCGAGGCGACCCGCAATCCGGCCGCCGTCGGGCTGGCCGAGCTCGCCGGCCTGATCGAGTACGGTGCCAGCCCGCGTGGCCCGATCGCGCTCGTCCAGAGCGCGCGTGCTCTCGCCCTGATCCACGGCCGCGACTACGTGCTCGGCACCGACGTCCGGGCGCTCGCCAAGGACGCGCTGCGTCACCGGCTCGTGCTCACGTATCGTGCGCTCGCCGAGCAGCGGACGGCCGACGACGTTCTCGACGCGGTCCTCGCGAATGTCGCCGCCCCGCCGCTCGAGCTGGGGAGGCCGGTCGCCGCATGACCCGGCTACGGGCATTCGGTGTCGTCGAGACGCCGGAGCGCCCCGGTCCCGGTCCGATGCCGGAGCCGCTGCTCAGGGCTCTCGAGCTCTCGATCGGCCGGCGGGTCGACGGCCTCCTTGCGGGCGAGCATCGCTCGCACCTGCTCGGCCGCGGCAGCGAGCTCGCTCAGGTGCGTCCGTACGTGCCGGGTGACGACGTTCGGCTGATCGACTGGAACGTGACCGCCCGGACGCAGGAGGCGCACGTGCGCGTGCAGCTCGCCGAGCGTGTCCTCGTGACGTGGATCGTGCTGGACCGCACGCTCTCGATGGGTTTCGGGACAGCCGACCGTCGCAAGGCCGACGTCGCGCTCGGCGTCGGGCTGGCCCTCGGCCACGCCGCCAGCCTTCGCGGAAACCGCGTCGGGCTCGTCTCGTTCGGGAGCGGCGCACCTTCACCGCTGCCGCCGAGGCAGGGACGTGCCGGGCTCGTCGGGCTCTTGCTCGCGCTCGGCGACGAGGACACCGGCGGCGGCGTCGCACCGGAGCTCGCTCCCGCGCTGACCCTGGTCGGTGCCGTGGCCCGCCAGCGCTCGCTCGTCGCCGTCGTCTCGGACTTCCGCGGGCCACGTGACTGGAAGCAGCAGCTCGTCGACCTCCACGCGCGCCACGACGTGCTCGCGGTCGAGATCCGCGATCCGCGCGAGGAGCAACTCGTCGACGTCGGTGAGGTGTGGTTTGCGGATCCCGAGACAGGGTCGCAGCTCCGCGTGGACACCGGCGATGCGGGCCTGCGGGCACGGTTCGCGGAAGCGGCCGCGCGGGAGCGACGTGGTGTCGCGGACGATCTCGCCGCAGCTCACGCCTCTCACGTCGTCCTCTCGACCCGTGGAGACTGGCTGCGCACTCTGGCGTCTCACCTGGGGAGGCGGCGATGAGCTTCGGAACCCCCCTGGCGCTGCTCGCGCTGCTCGCGCTTCCCATGCTGGTGGCGCTGCTCCTGATCGGCGAGCGCCGCCGCAAGGCCCAGGGGGCCAGGTTCGGCAACCCGGCCCTGGTCGCGGCGTCCGCCCCGGCGCCGCGCCGGGTCAGGCGGTTCCTGCCCTTCGCCCTCGCCCTCGTGGCCCTCGCCGCGCTCGTCGTGGGCGTGGCGCGGCCGCGGGCGAACCTCTCCGTCCCGGGCCGCCAGGCGACGGTCATCCTCGCGCTCGACACATCTCGCTCGATGGCCGCCACCGATGTGGAGCCCTCGCGCCTCGTAGCCGCCGTCGCAGCGGCCCGCGTGTTTCTCGAGGTCGCTCCGGAGAGCTACTCCGTCGGCATCGTGGCCTTCTCGACCCGGGCCTCCCTCGTGCTGGCGCCGACGACCGACCGCGACGCGGCTCGAACGGCGCTCGACCAGATCCGGCTCGCCTCGGGAACGGCGCTCGGCGATGCGATCGACCGCTCGGTTGCGGCTGCCCGCCCGGGCCTGGACGCGAGCGAGCCGACTCCGGAGGACGCTCCCCCGGCCACGGTGCTGCTGCTCTCCGACGGAGAGCAGACCTCCGGGCAGCGAACGCCCATCGCGGCTGCGAAGCAGGCCAGGAAGCTCGGAGTGCCGGTCAACACGGTGGCGCTCGGCACGCGCGAAGCCGTGGTCGAGGTGCCGCTCCCCGGCGGTCTCAAGCAGAAAGTGACTGTTGCTCCCGACACACGGACGTTGCGCGAGGTCGCCCGCATCACGGGCGGCCGTTACGCCGCCGCCCCCACGGCAGAACGGCTGAAGCAGGTCTACCGCGATCTCGGTAACCGGCTCGGCACGAGGCGTGAGGAGCGCGAGGTCACGGCGGCCTTCGCGGGCGCGGGAGTGGTGCTCCTCCTGGTTGCCTCCGGCCTCTCGCTCGTCTGGACGCGTCGGCCGCTGTGAGAACGTGCGTGGCCATCGTCCTCTGCGTCGGGGGGATCGTGCTCGGCGCGCTCTGGGCCCGGCCCGCGCTCGCCGCGGGCGAATGTGACGGCCTCCGTGTCTGCCTTCCGGTCGCGGGGCCGTGGGTCGTCGTGCCGGCCGGCGGCGTCGACTACGAGCTTGCGTGCCCGCTCGCCGGGTATGTCGTCGGCGGTACCGACGCGCGCGTCGTTGCCCGCGATGTCGACGTCTCGTTCCGCGGTGAGCCGGGAAGCCCGATCGGCCCGGGCGTCACGACCCGCCGCAGCCTGGTCTTCCACGTCGTGCGCACGCGCACGGGCGATGGAGCGACGAGCTTCCAGCCGTTCATCGGCTGTATCCCGACGCGTGGCGGTGGCGGCCGCGCCCTGACGGGGAGTGCCTCGCGCGCCGCCGTGATCAAGCCGACGCAGCCTCTGCGCAGCGTCGTCGTCAACACCCCCCTCAGGAGCCGGTCGACGACGACGCGGGTTGCGTGCCCGGTCGGGTCGCGGCTCGTGGGCTCGACGTCTGCAGCCGCGTTCCGTCAGCCGTTGCCGCCGTCGACCGCGCAGCTCGGCGCCGTCCGGGTGCAACGCGTCGTCGTCGACGGAGTCGTCGTCGCGCGTATCACCGCGTCGGACGCCGCCGGCCCGCGGGCCGAGGTGCAGGTACGTGCCGTCTGTGCGAGGGCCCGATGACCTTCGGTTCACCGCTGCTCCTCCTCTCGCTCGTGGTGCCTCTGCTCGCGCTCGCGGTCTACATCTGGATCGAGCGGAGGCCGCTCCGGGAGGGGATCGTGTTCCCGAACCTGGCCGTGCTGGCCTCGGTCGCGGGCCGCTCGGGCTGGAAGCGCCATCTCGTGGCCGGGCTGCTGCTCGTCACGATCGCATTGCTGTGTGTCGCCGTCGCTCGCCCCCGACTGCCTCTCTCTGCGACGTCCGATCGTGCGACAGTCGTGCTCGTGGTCGACGTGTCGGTCTCCATGAACGCGACGGACGTGGCGCCGAACAGGCTCGACGCTGCCCGAGCCGCAATCACCTCCTTCGCCGACAGCGTGCCCGGGCGCGTCAAGATCGGGCTCGTGGCGTTCGACGACGACCCCGTCGTCGTGACCGCCCCGACGACCGATCGCAAGCTCCTGAAGGAGGGAATCGCGTCCCTGACGCCGGGGTTCGGCACCGCCATCGGCGATGCCGTGGCGAGGGGCGTCGAGCTGGTGCAAGAGGCGACCGGCGAGAACATCCCGGTCGCGGGAGAGTCGGTCGACGGCGCGCCTCCCGTCCTCGGGGAGCCCCTCGGCGCGGTCGTCCTCCTCTCCGACGGGTCGCAGACGCGCGGCGTGCTCCAACCGGACGAGGGCGCTCGGCTGGCACAGCGGGCCGGGGTGCCCGTCTACACGATCGCGCTCGGGACGCTCTCCGGCACGGTGACGATCTTCCGCGGCGGCGAGGAGATCGTGGTTCCGGTCCCTCCCGACCGCGAGACCCTTGCCCGGATCGCCGAGAGCACCGGCGCGTCCACCTTCGAGGCCACGGACGCCGACGGGCTGGGTGCCGTGTACGACCGGCTCGGCCGTGTCGTCGCCCGGACCGAGAAGCCGCAGGAGGTGAGCGCGGCGTTCGTCGCCGCCGCCGCCGCGCTGCTCGCCGCCGCGATCGGCCTCGCGGGCCTCTGGGCGCCCCGGCTGCCCTGACGCCGGGCCCTTCTGGCGACTTCGTCCCCCGCGTAGTAGCCTCCCCGACTCAGTGGCGACGTTGCTGACGGTTCGGGAGATCACGTTGCGCTTCGGGGGCATCGTCGCCCTCGACGGCGTGTCGTTCGACGTCGAGGCGGGGCAGATCTCCGGCCTGATCGGTCCGAATGGCGCGGGCAAGACCACCGCCTTCAACGTGATCACACGCCTCTACACGCCGGATGCCGGACAGCTCGAACTTGACGGCCGGTCGCTGCTCGCGAACCCGGCCCACCGCATCGTCGAGCGTGGAATCGCGCGCACGTTCCAGAACATCAACCTGTTTCGGTCGATGACCGTGCTCGAGAACGTCCTCGTGGGCGCGCACGCGCTCGGCCGCTCCGTCGGCGAGAAGGAGGCGCTCGGCACGCTCGACTACGTCGGCCTCGGGAACCGCGCCCGGCAGCTCGCTGCCGCCCTGCCGTACGGGATCCAGAAGCGCGTCGAGATCGCCCGGGCGCTCGCAGCGAAGCCACGCCTGCTCCTGCTCGACGAGCCGGCCGGAGGGCTCAACCACGATGAGGTGGAAGAGCTCGGCAACTTCATCCTCAGGCTACGTGACGACCGCGAGCTGACCGTGCTCCTCGTCGAGCACCACATGGGCCTCGTGATGCGGATCTCCGACCACGTCAACGTGCTGAGCTTCGGTCGCAAGATCGCCGGCGGGACACCCGCGGAGGTCCGTGCGAACCCCGATGTGATCGAGGCCTACCTCGGAAGCGACGACGACGAATGAGCACGCTCCTCGAGCTCCGTGACGTCGAAGCCCGCTATGGGCCCGTGCAGGCGCTCCGTGGCATCTCGATCGAGGTCCCGGAGGGATCGGTGGTCGCCGTGCTCGGAGCGAACGGGGCCGGCAAGACCACGACACTCCGCGCCGTCTCCGGCATGGTCAGGCGTAGCGGCGAGATCCTGCTCGGCGGCAAGCCCCTCCGTGGCGGGCCCGAGGTGGCCGCCAAGGCCGGAATCGCACACGTCCCCGAAGGGCGGGGCACGTTCACCGATCTCTCGGTCGTCGAGAACCTCCGGCTCGGCGCGTACACGCGCCGCGACAGATCGGTCAAGGCGGACATCGAGAAGATGGCGGAGTACTTCCCGTGGATTCGCGACCGCGGTGACCAGCGTGCCGGCACGCTCTCGGGCGGCGAGCAGCAGATGCTCGCGCTCGCCCGGGCCCTGATGAGCAGGCCGCGTCTGCTGATGCTCGACGAGCCCTCGCTCGGCCTCGCGCCGCTCATCGTCCGTGAGATCTTCCGTATCGTGCGGGAGCTGAACGAGAAGGAAGGGCTCGCTGTGCTCGTCGTCGAGCAGGACGCCCGGATCGCCCTCAACGCGGCGGCGACGGCCTATGTCCTCGAGGTCGGGAAGGTCGCGGTGTCCGGGTCGAGCGCCGAGCTGCGCGACGACGAGGCCGTCCGGCGGAGCTACCTCGGGTACTGATGGCCGACTTCTTCCAGCAGATCGTCTCGGGCCTCGCCTCCGGGGGTATCTACGGAGCGCTCGCCCTCGCGCTCGTGCTGATTCACCGTGCCACCGGGGTGATCAACTTCGCCCAGGGCGAGATGGCGATGTTCTCGACGTACATCCTGTGGACGCTGACGACCAATCACGGCTTCTCGTACTGGCCTGCCTTTGCCGTCACCCTGCTCGTGTCGTTCCTCGGCGGCATCGGGATTCACCAGGCCGTGATCCGACCCGTCGAACGCGGGTCGCAGATCCGGGTCGTGATCGTCACGATCGGCCTGCTTCTCGTGATCAACGGCCTGGCCACCTGGATCTGGACCGGCGAGGTGCGTGCGGTCGAGAGCCCGTTCGGGAGGCGGACGCTCGACATCGGCGGCGTGGCGATCTCCGTCAAGGACATCGGCACGATCGTCGTCTGCCTCGTTGCCGTCGCCGCCCTCTGGGCGTTCTTCCAGTTCACGAAGATCGGGCTTGCGCTCCGCGCTGCCGCGGTCAACCCGGCCGAGGCCCGCCTCGTCGGCGTCAGGGTGCCGTGGATGCTCGGTCTCGGCTGGGGTCTCGCGGCCGTACTCGGAGCGATCGCCGGGATGCTCACCGCGCCGACGAACTTCCTCGACCCCAACATGATGCAGGCGGTCCTGATCTACGCGTTCGCAGCTGCCGTGCTCGGCGGCATCGACTCTCCCGTGGGGGCCGTCGTCGGCGGGCTGATGCTCGGCGTCGGCCTCAACCTCCTCGGCACCTACGTCGACTTCGTCAGCGCCGAGCTCCAGCTTCCGGCAGCGCTTCTGGTGATTCTCGTGGTGCTCCTCGTCCGGCCTGCGGGTCTGTTCGGCAAGCCGCAGGTGAGGAAGGTCTGATGAGCCGCGCCACTCTCCGCACCGTGCTCGCGTTCGTCGGTCTCGCCCTGGTGGTGTTCGCGCTCCCGGCGTTCGTGAACGACTTCCGGGCCCAGCAGTTCGCGTACGTCGGCATCTATCTGGTGGCGCTGGTCGGGCTCAACATCCTGACCGGCTACACGGGGCAGATCTCGCTCGGGCATGGAGCGTTCATGGCGATCGGCGGGTACACGTCGGCAATCCTGATGGTCGATCACGGGGTCAAGGACATCGTCACGATCCCGATCGCGATCGTCGTCTCCGGCGCGGTCGGCATCCTCTTCGGGCTCCCTGCCGCCCGCCTGTCGGGTCTCTACCTCGCACTGGCGACGTTCGCGATCGCGGTGGCAACGCCCTCGGTGCTCAAGCGGTTCGACGGCTTCACAGGCGGCGGCAGCGGCATCAACCTGTTCGGAACCCCCGAGCTCACTGCGTCGCTCGCTCCCGTGCGCATCGCGGGATTCGAGCTCAACTTCAACAACTGGCTCTACTACCTCTCCTGGGCGGTGGCACTGATCGGCTATGTGACCGGCTGGCTGATCCTGCGCGGACGCACCGGCCGCGCGTTCCGGGCCGTCCGCGACAGCGAGACGGCCGCAGTATCGTCCGGTGTCAACCTCACCAGGACAAAGGTGCTGGCATTCGGGATCAGTGCCGCGTACGCCGGTGCCGCCGGAGCGTTGTTCGCGATCGCGACGACGTTCGTCAATCCCGATGCGTTCCCGGTCGCGCTCTCGATCTTCCTGCTCGTCGGTGTCGTGGTCTCGGGGCTGGGCTCGCTCACCGGTCTGATCGTCGGTGCGGTCTTCATCCAGTTCATGCCGTTGTGGGCCCAGAGCATCTCCAAGTCACCTGGCGCCCCGGCGGTGGTCTACGGCGTGATCCTGATCCTCGTCGTGCTCGCACTGCCGGGCGGCGCATCGGGGCTCGCAACGCGCGTCGTGCAGCGGACGCGACGCCGGCAAGACTTTTAGAACCCCTAACACTCGGGGGCTACCATCGGCGACGTGCCGGACACGTCTCACCGACCGATCCCTCGCGGAAGAGCCTCGACCCCGGGTGGGAGGCTGACGCTCGCGTTCCTCGTGCTCGTCGCGTCGCTCGCTCTCGGTGCCACCGCGGCGCTCGCCGGGACCGCGCGCGGCACGTCGGAACCGGGTGTTACCGCGCGCACGATCCTTCTCGGCGGCACCGCGCCGCTGAGCGGCCTTGCATCTCCGTATGCATCGGTCTCCCGCGGCGCAGGGGCCTACTTCAAGTACGTCAACGCCAGGGGTGGCGTGCACGGCCGCAAGATCGTCTACAAGGTCGTCGACGACGCCAACAACCCGGTGCAGAGCATCGCGGTCACGCGGCAGCTGGTCGAGCAGGACCAGGTCTTCGCCGTCTTCAACTCGCTCGGAACCTCTCAGAACCTCGCGGTGCGGCCCTACCTGAACAGCATGAAGGTGCCGCAGCTGTTCGTTGCGTCCGGAGCGACCACCTGGGGGCGCGACTACGCGCAGTATCCGCTCACGATCGGCTTCCGGCCGAGCTACCAGGCGGAGGGGTGGGTCTACGGCAAGTACCTGGCCCGCACAGCGCCCGGTGCCACGATCGCCGTCCTGTTCCAGAACGACGAGTACGGGAAGGATCTCCTGGGTGGGCTGAAGCGCGGGCTGCAGCGGTCGAAGGCAAAGGTGATCGCCGCCCAGCCCTACGATTCCACGTCCACTGACGTCTCGTCGCAGATCGCACGGCTGAAGTCGTCCGGCGCCGATACGCTCGCGATCTTCGCCACGCCGACGTTCGCGGTTCAGGCCTACAGCGTCGCGCAGAAGCTCGGCTGGAAGCTGAAGCGCGTGATCAACAACGCCGTTGCCTCTGCCTCGACCACGATGCTGAAAGCCGCCTCCGACGGGCAGAACAAGCTCGTCGACAACACGATCTCGATCGCCTACCTGAAGGACCCGACCGATCCCGAGCGGACAGCCGACCCCGCGATGAAGCTCTACCGAACGATCATGGGGCGCTACGCACCGGATGCGAATGCCGGCGATCCGTTGCACGTCTACGGGATGGCGGTCGCGTGGACTGCGGTCGACGCGCTGAGGAAGGCCGGCAAGAACCCCACGCGCAAGGCGCTGCTGAAGGTGCTCGACACCTTCACGGCGGCGCGTAACCCGTTCCTGATCCCCGGGATCGTGGTCAAGACGGCGGGGAAGGATCATTCCCCGATCGAGCAGATGCTGCTACGGCGGTGGCAGAACGGGGCCTGGAAGTCGTTCGGTGGGCTGTGGGGGTATCGCGCGTCCTAGGGGCTCGTTCTCGAACGGCACCGTCGCGCCGCCGGGCATCACCGTCCGACTATGCTGTCGTCTCCGGCGCGAGGAGACCGCCCGGCGACAACCGAACCGCCGATGGCACACCTCGTCTCCGAGCTCCTCATCACGCCCCTCGCCGACCTCATGCTCGAGGCGCGATCGCTGCGCCGCGGGCGCCTCGTCACCTACTCGCCCAAGGTCTTCGTCCCGCTGACGACGCTGTGCCGCGACGTCTGCGGCTACTGCACCTTCGCCCGGCCGCCCCGCAGAGGAGAGCGCGCATACCTGCCGGTGGACGAGGTGCTCGAGATCGCCCGGGCGGGTGCGGCCGCCGGCTGCACGGAAGCACTGTTCACCCTCGGCGACAAGCCCGAGCTGCGGTACCGCCTCGCCCGCGACGAACTCGACGCGCTCGGCTTCGAGACGACGATCGCGTATCTGCGGCATTGTGCCGGTGCCGTCCTCGAGGAGACGGGGCTGCTGCCGCACCTGAACCCGGGGGTGATGAGCCGCGACGAGCTCGAGCTGCTCCGTCCGGTGTCGGCGTCGATGGGGATCATGCTCGAGACGGTCTCCGACCGGCTCGCGCAGAAAGGCGGGCCTCACTGGGCGTCACCCGACAAGGTTCCCGCCGTCCGGCTGGAGACGATCCGGCTCGCCGGTGAGCTCTCGATCCCGTTCACCAGCGGGATCCTGATCGGGATCGGCGAGACCCGGGAGGAGCGGATCGAGGCTCTGCTCGCGCTGAAGGCGCTCGGCGACGAGCACGGCCACCTCGGTGAGCTGATCGTGCAGAACTTCCGCGCGAAGTCCGACACCCGGATGGCCGATCATCCGGACGCGGCGTTCGACGACCAGCTCTGGACCGTGGCCGTGGCCCGGATCGTGCTCGGGCCCGACTGGCACGTGCAGGCGCCGCCGAACCTCGCCTACGACGACTTCCCACTCCTCCTCGATGCGGGCATCGACGACTGGGGCGGGGTCTCACCGGTGACGGTCGATCACGTCAATCCCGAGGCGCCCTGGCCCGAGATCGAGCGGCTGCGCGAGGCAACTGCCTCGCGAGGGTTGGCGCTCGCTCCACGGCTGCCGCTGTACCCCGAGCACGTCGCCGAGCTCGATCGCTGGGCCGACCCTGCCGTCGCGCCTGCCGTGCGGCGCGCCTCTGACGCGCTCGGGCTCGCGCGCGAGGATCGCTGGGCACCGGGCGAGCCCGTCGAGGTCCCGTTCATCGTCCGGCGCGACGCCGTCCCGCTGGAGCTCGCCGGCGCGGAGCTCGGTCGGGACGAGATCGTGCGGCTCTTCTCTGCACGCGGGGTCGAGCGCGAACGTGTCATCGCGGCCGCAGACCGGCTCCGGCGCGAGACGTGCGGCGACGAGGTCACATACGTGGTGACGCGGAACGTCCAGTACACGAACGTCTGTTACTTCCGGTGCGGCTTCTGCGCCTTCTCGAAGGGGAAGCTGGCCGAGAACCTGCGTGGCCCCGCGTTCCTCGTCCCGCTGGACGAGATCGTGCGGCGCTCTGTCGAGGCGTGGGAGCGAGGCGCGACCGAGGTGTGCCTGCAGGGCGGAATCCACCCGTCGTTCACGGGCGACTACTACGCCGAGGTCGTCGCTTCGATCCGCGCTGCGGTGCCCGGCCTGCACGTGCATGCATTCTCGGCACTCGAGGTATGGCAGGGCGCGGCGACGCTCGGGCTCTCGCTCGACGACTACCTCGCGCGACTCCGCGACCTCGGGCTCGGCTCGCTGCCCGGCACGGCGGCCGAGATCCTGGACGACGACGTGCGCGCGATCATCTGCCCCGACAAGGTCTCGACCGACCAGTGGCTCGAGGTGCACGATGCCGCCCACCGCGTCGGCCTGCGCTCGAACGTGACCATGATGATGGGGCATGTCGACGGGCCCGGCCACTGGGCGAACCACCTGCTCCGAGCGCGTGAGCAGCAGGCGCGCAGCGGCGGTTTCACGGAGTTCGTGCCGCTGCCGTTCGTGCCGATGGAGGCGCCGATCTTCCTGCAGGGGCGGGCCCGGCGCGGACCCACGTTCGGCGAGGTGCTGCTGACGCATGCCGTCGCCCGGCTCGCGTTGGAGGGGTCGATCCCGAACATCCAGGTCTCGTGGGTCAAGCTCGGCCCCGAGGGCGTGCGGCAGGCGCTCGCAGCCGGCGTCAACGACCTCGGCGGGACGTTGATGAACGAGTCGATCTCGCGCGCGGCCGGGTCGGAGTGGGGGCAGGAGCTTCCGCCCGAGCAGATGGAGGCCGTGATCCGGTCGGCCGGCAGGATCCCGCGCCAGCGAACGACGACCTACGGGAGCCCGTCCGAGGAGCAGGTGCGCCGCTCGTTCGGGGCCGAGCCGCTGGCGGAGCCGCTCAATCCTCCCGTGCGCGAGGCGGGGCTGAAGCGTCCCGAGCGCCTGTTCCGGCCGGTTGCCTTGCCGGGCGCGGCCCGATAGCGGCGCTCAGCGCTTCGTCCGGCGGATCCGCAGCGGCAGCGTCATGCCCCAGGTGAAGAACGAAAGCCGGGAGCGTGAGAGCGCCTGCTGGAGCGCCGCCGCCGTATCGGGCCCGTGGACCCCCTCACCGTGGCCGACGAGGAGGTGCTCCGGCTCGTACGGGCGCAGCATCCGTGGGGGCGTCAGCTTGAGGAGCCCGTGGACGCCGACGCGGTCGTCCTTCGCGGGAAAGAACGGATTGGTGCCGAGGGCCTCGGCCACGACGAGCGTCCGCTGCTCCGGCCACCAGAGCGCGATCTCCTGCCAGCGGCGGGAGCGCTTGATCTCGATCACTGCAAACGGCGTTCCGGGAAGCTCGCGAGGAGCCGTCAGGTGAGGCACCCCGAGTTGCTCCGCGATCGCAGCGGAGTCGCGGTTGTGGCGGTCGAGGAGTTGCAGCACGCCGGTGGGCTCTCCCAGCGACGTCGCCCGCTCGATCGCGTCGGGCCAGTCGACCGGATCGACGAGCCACACTCTCCCTTCGGCGGCGAGAGCGTGCGACGTCCGTGTCATCGGCTCAGCGGTGATCCACGAGAAGCCGTTACGGCCGAGGTCGTCGCAGAAGCGCAGCTCCATGGTGCGAGGGTATCTGCGGCCCGCGTCCGGCTGCCTTCGGCGAGTCACTCGCTGTTCCGTCGAGCGGCGATCGCGCCGCCGCCGTCTTCGACCGTCGGCTCAGTAGTTTGTCCCCACGGAGATCGGATCCATCCCCGATGGAGTTCGCCGAAGCCTCTCCTACGGTACGTGCCATGGGGAAATGGTTGATCAGAGGCGTCATCGCGCTGGTAGCGCTTTTCTTGCTCGCCCAGGTCGTCCCGTACGGGCGCAAGCACGCGAACCCGCCGGTGACACAGGCGATCACGTGGAACAGCCCGCGGACAGAGCAGCTGGCCGCAGGAGCGTGCAACGACTGCCATTCGAACCTGACCGACTGGAAGTGGTACAGCAACATCGCCCCGTTTTCGTGGCTCATCTACAGGGATGTCGTCGACGGCCGCGCGAACCTCAACTTCTCGGAGTGGGACAAACCGCAGGCCGACGCGGGTGACATCGTCGACGTCGTACAGAGCGGATCGATGCCGCCCGTGCAGTACAAGCCGCTCCACGCCGGGGCGCGTCTCTCGAGCAGTGAGCGAGACGAACTGGTACGTGGGCTCCGCGCCACACTGGTGCAGGATCCGCCGATCCCGGGCGGTGGAGGCGGGTAGGCGCCGCGCATCGCCAGGCGCGCGGCTGGGCGCAATGCCCGTCTCCGTCTCTCTCTCTCTCTCTCCCTCTCTCCCTCTCAGTGGGAGAGCCTGGCCATGGCCTCCGTCAGCGTGAAGCGGCCCGCGAGCAGCGCGCTGCCTGCGACGGCTGCTTCGCACCCGAGGTCACGAACCGTGAGCAAGTCCTCGATCGACGAGATGCCGCCTGCCGCGATCACCGGCAGGCCGGCGAGCAGCACTTCCGCCAGAAGTTCGACGTCGGGCCCGGCGAGCGAGCCGTCACGCGCCGTGCTCGTGACGAGGAGTCGTGCCACCTCCGCAATTGCGCAGTCCCCCGCCAGCTCCGCCGCGGTCGTGCCCGACGTGCGCGTCCAGCCGTCGACGGCGACCTCGCCGTCTCGCACGTCGATGGCGACGACGAGCCTTTCGGCGAACCTGGCTGCAGCCTCGGCGAGGAACGTGGGGGAGAGCGCGGCGGTCCCGACCATCACGCGGTCTGCTCCCGCCTCGATCGCCGATGCGATTGCGTCGGACGTCCGATACCCCCCGCCGACCTGGAGCGGGAGGCCTCCGGCGGAGGCCACACGAGCGACGAGGCCGAGCGTGGGCGTGCCCCTGAACGCGCCGTCGAGGTCGACGAGGTGGAGCCGTCGGGCACCCTCGCCGCGGAAGCGCCGGGCGAGCTCGACCGGATCGCCGCCCTCGATCGTCACCGCTTCGCGCCGCCCCTGTGACAGGCGGACGACGCGGCCCTCGAGGACGTCGATCGCGGGAATGACGTCGAAGGTCTCGCGTTCATCTTGTGTTAACACGCTATCATGCTATCATGATTGTCATGGTCAGGACTCCGACAGCCTCTCCCGCTTCATCACCGCCGTCGGAGACGATCGACGGCATCGATGAGCTCGCCGCAGCCTTCCGCACGCTGCGGACGACGGACGAGGTCGCTCGTTTCCTTCGCGATCTCTGCACGCGCGCCGAGCTCGAGGCGCTCGTGCACCGTTGGCAGACGGCTCGGCTGCTCGACGAGGGCGTGCCGTACCTCGAGATCGCCGAGCGCGTGCCGACCTCCACGGCAACGGTCACACGGGTGGCCCAGTGGGTGCGGCACGGGACGGGTGGCTACGGAGTCGCGCTTGGACGGGTGAAGCAGCGATGAGCGCCTTCACGCGCGCGGGCGAGAACGGACGCCTCACCATGGCGGTGCCCGCCAAGGGCCGCATGGCCGAGACGACGCTCCGGCTCTGCGCCGACGCCGGCCTCTCGTTCGAGATCACGGAACGCTCCCTCGTCGTCCCGTGCGTGAACGCCCCCGTCGACCTGCTGCTCGTGCGGCCGAGCGACATCCCCGAGTACGTGCAGGACGGCGTCGTCCACCTCGGCGTCACCGGCGCGAATCTCGTCGTCGAGGCACAGGCCGACGTCGTCACGCTCGCGGAGCTCGGCTTCGCGCGCTGCACGCTGCAGGCGGCGGTCCCGAACGACGCGCCGGCGCTTGCGATCGAGGACCTCGACGGCCTCCGGGTCGCGACCGCATACCCGGTCTCGACGCGGATGCTGCTCGACGAGCGGGGAATCGGGGCCGAGCTCGTGGCGGTGTCCGGCTCGGTCGAGGCCACTCCCCGGCTCGGGCTCGCCGATGCGATCGTCGATCTTGTCTCGACCGGGTCGACGGCGAGCGCGAACGGGCTGCGGCTGATCGGGACGCTGCTCACGTCGCAGGCCGTGCTGATCGGGGGCCGGGTTGCGGTGGAGGAGCAGCACGAGCTCGTCGAGCGGCTCGAGCTCATGCTCTCGGGCGTCGTCGCGGCACGGCGCCGCCGCTACGTGATGATGAACGCCACCTCCGAGACCCTGTCCGCGATCAGAGCCGTCCTTCCGAGCATGGGTGCGCCGACGGTGCTCGCGCTCGCAAGCGAGGGGGACATCGCGGTGCACGCCGCCGTCGCAGCCGACGACGTCTGGGCCCTGCTTCCGGCGCTGCGGGATGCCGGCGCCACGTCCATTCTCGTCCTGCCGATCGAGCGGCTCGTCCCGTGAGGGGGACAGGCCTCGACGAGGCGCTGACCGTGGTGGCGCCGATCGTCGCCGACGTCCGCGACCGCGGCGACGAGGCACTGATCGAGTGGACCGAGCGCTTCGACGGGCCCCGGCCGGACGGGTTGCGCGTCCCGGCGGCGTCGATCGAGGCGGCTGCAGTCGAGGACGACGTCCTCGAGGCGCTGCGCTCGATGATCCGGGCCGTGCGTGCCTTCAACGAGGCGCAGCGCCCCGCCGATACCGCTGTCGAGGCTGCACCCGGCATCGTCTCGGAACGGCGCTGGCTGCCGCTCGACTCGGTCGGGATCTGCGTCCCGAGTGGCCGATTTCCCCTGCCCTCGTCGCTCGTGATGGCCGCCGTGCCGGCGCTCGTCGCCGGAGTGCGGCGCATCGCCGTCGTAACGCCGCGTCCGGTCGACGCGACGCTCGTCGTCGCCCGTGAACTGGGGCTCGACGAGGTGTACGCGATCGGCGGAGCCCAGGCGGTTGCCGCGCTCGCCTACGGGACCGCGACGGTCGCTCCGGTCGATCGCATCGTCGGGCCGGGCAACGCCTACGTCACTGCCGCGAAGCTCCTCGTCTCGAGTCGCGTCGGGATCGACCTGCCTGCAGGCCCGAGCGAGGTGATCGTGATCGCCGACGAGACAGCCGACGCGCAGGCGTGTGCCGCCGACCTGCTCGCCCAGGCCGAGCACGGAGCAGACAGCGAGGCGCTGTTGCTGAGCACGGACCCCGCGCTGTCCGACGCCGTCACGACACTTGTTGCTCGATATGACAACGTCACGGTTGAGACGGTCGCTTCGCTCGCTGCTGCGCTGGTGCGCTCTGAGGCGTTCGCGCCCGAGCACCTCGAGCTGCACGTCCGCGACCCCGAGGCGCTGCTCCGCCAGGTGCGGAACGCAGGTTCGGTCTTCATCGGCGGCTCTGCCGTCGTCGGCGACTACGCCGCCGGCGCCACCCATGTCCTGCCGACCGGCGGCCTCGCGCGCTCCTCCGGTGGCCTCGGCCTCGAGATGTTCATGAAGCCGCTCCAGGTCGTGAGAGCAACTCCCGCGGGGGCAGTCGCCGCGGCCCGTGTCGTGGGGCCGATCGCCCGGGCCGAAGGGCTGCCGCTCCACGCTGCGGCTGCGGAACGCGCACTGGGGCGCCCGTCGTGAGCGCCGGCGCCGGACCGCGTGCCATCCCGCTCCCCGACGCGTTCACGCCCTACACGTGGGCCGCAACGGTGGCGGAGGTGGCAGCGCGCCACGGCCTCGACCCCGTGCAGGTGCTGAAGTTCGACCAGAACGTGCCGCCGCTGCCGGGTGTCGCCCAGGTGCCGCTGGCGGAAAGCTTCGCCACGTTGAACCAGTACCCCTCGGGCGCCTATCGTGACCTGCGCGAGGCCGCGGCGGGGTACGTCGGCCGTGCGTCCGGCGGCCAGGTGCGCTGGGAGCAGGTGGTGATCGGGGCGGGCGCCGACGACCTCATCCTGCTCTGCGCCCGCACCTTCCTCGCGCCCGGCCGGTCGGCGTCGATCATCCCGCCGACCTACTCCCTCTACCGCATCGCGACGCTCTTGGCCGGGGCGGTGGCGTCCACCGAGACCGAGGGTTCGAGCCTTCTCTGGCGCTGCAACCCCGGCAACCCGACGGGCGTCGTCACCCCGGCGACCGAGCTCGTCGAGCTCGCCCGTCGCCACCCGGAGGCGGCGGTCGTCGTCGACGAGGCCTACGTCGAGTACGGCGGCGAGACGGTCGTCCCATGGCTCGACGAGTGCCCCAACCTGATCGTCCTGCGCACGATGTCGAAGGCCTTCGGGTACGCGGCCCTCCGAGTCGGGTTCGCGGTTGCCGCGCCGGCGACCGCGGCCGTGCTCGAGGCGCGGCGTGCGCCCGCCCCCGTCTCCGCTCCTGCAGCGCGGATCGCCGCGGCCGCGCTCCGCGACCCCCGCTACGACGTCGCCGCCGAGATCGCAGAGCGAGAGCGGGTGCGCGCCTCGCTGGCGGCCGCCGGCTTCGACGTCCCCCCGGTCGCGGGCAACTTCGTCTGGCTCCGGACCGACGACGATCTCGGCGCGCGGCTCGAGGCCCGGGGCATCATCGTCCGCCGCTTCCCCGAGGGCATCCGGGTGACGTTGCGGCGACCGACCGAGAACGACGTCTTCCTGCGGGCGCTCGGCGCCGAGCCGGGCCCGCTGCCGGGGCGAGAGGCGACGCTGATCCGCACCAGCACCGAGACCGCCCTCCGGATCACGCTCTCATTGGAGGGCAGCGGCCGCTCGCACGTGGCGACGGGAATCGGGTTCCTCGACCATCTGCTGACGCTGCTCGCCTTCCATGCCGGCTTCGACCTCGACTGCGTGGCAGGGGGCGACGTCGATGTCGACGAGCACCACACCGTCGAAGACGTGCTCGCCGCGTTCGGCGGCGCCGTGCAGCAGGCGCTCGCGACCCGGGAGGGAATTACGCGTTACGGCTCGGCCGTCGTGCCGATGGACGAGGCGCGGGCCACGGCAGCCGTCGATCTGGTGCGCCGCGCGCACGCCGAGATCTCGCTCGCGTTCACGGGCGAGCGCGTCGGTGGCCTGGCGCTCTCACTGCTGCCGCACGCGCTCGAGCGGTTCACGATGGAGGCCGGCTGCACCGTTCACGTCGAGTCGGCCGGCGCCGACGACCATCACGTCGCCGAGGCGGCCTTCAAGGCGCTGGGTCAGGCGCTGCGGCAGGCCGTTGCGCCGGGCGATGGTGGCATTCGCTCGACCAAGGGTGTCGCGTGAGGGTCGTGCTCGCGGACTACGGCGCCGGCAACCTGCGCTCGGTCACTTCGGCCTTCGCGCGTGCGGGTGCCGAGGCGGCGATCACCACCGACCCCGAGACCGTTCGCGACGCGCCGCTCGCCGTGATCGCCGGGGTCGGCCACGTGGAGAGCGCAGCGCGTGGGCTTGCGGGCAACGGGCTGGACGAGGCAATTCGTGATCGCGTTGCAGCCGGAAGGCCCGTGCTCGGCATCTGCGTCGGCATGCAGCTCCTGTTCGGCGCGAGCGACGAGGGCGGCAGCGGCCTCGGGCTCCTCCCGGGCCCGGTCCGTCGCATTCGAGCGAGGCGCGTGCCGCACATGGGCTGGAACGCGCTCTCGCTGTCGCGGACGTCGCTCCTCCTCGACGGTCTCGAAGGGGCAGATGTCTACTTCGCCCACAGCTTTGCCGTCGAGCCCGTGAACGACGACGACGTCGCCGCCGTGGCCGACCACGACGGTCGGATCGTTGCGGCCGTCGAGCACGAAAGCGTGGCCGGAGTCCAGTTCCATCCGGAGCGCAGCGCCCGTGCCGGCGCGCGGCTCCTCGAGAACGCATTGGCATGGTCAAGAAGCGCGTGATCCCATGCCTCGACGTCGCCGGCGGGCGGGTCGTCAAGGGCGTCAACTTCGTCGATCTGCGCGAGATGGGCGAGCCGATCGAGCTCGCGACGCGCTACTCGGAGCTCGGCGCCGACGAGCTCGTGTTCCTCGACATCACCGCCACGCTGGAGGGGCGCGGGCCGATCCTCGAGCTGATCGAGCGCGCAGCCGCCGAGCTGACGATCCCCTTCACCGTCGGAGGGGGCATCACCGACCTCGAGGACGCCCGCTCGCTCCTGCGTGCCGGCGCGGACAAGGTCTCGGTCAACCGCGCCGCCTTTGACGACCCCTCGATCCTCACCGCGCTCGCCGACGAGTTCGGCTCTCAGGCCGTCGTCTGCGCAATCGACGCGAGGGCGGGGGAGGTGTTCACCCACGCGGGCAAGACGGCGCGCGGCCGTGATGCCGTGGACTGGGGCGTCGAGGCCGTCGCGCGGGGGGCCGGGGAGCTGCTCGTGACGTCGATCGACGCCGACGGCACGCGAGCCGGCTTCGACCTCCCGCTCACCCGCGCGTTCGCCGAGGCGGTGGAGGTGCCCGTGATCGCCTCCGGTGGAGCAGGCAACGCGGGCCATATCGCAGATGCGTTCGCGGTCGGGGCGGAGGCCGCGATCATCGCGTCGATCGTGCACGAGCGGCCCGAGCGGCTGCCCGAGCTGAAAGCCGAGCTGAGGGAGGCAGGATGGAACGTCCGGATCTGAGCCCGGCCGAGCTGATGCCGGCGATCGTTCAGGATGCGGCGAGCGGCCGCGTGCTGATGCTCGCCTGGATGGACGACGAGGCCCTCCGGCGTACCCGTGAGAGCGGTGAGGCGTGGTTCTGGAGCCGCTCGCGGCAGGAGTACTGGCACAAGGGAGCGACGTCGGGGAACACCCTGGCGGTGGTCGAGGTGCGTGACGACTGCGACGGCGACGCGATCCTCGTTCGCGTCGGCCCCGCCGGCCCCGCCTGCCACACCGGTGCCGAGTCGTGCTTCGCGCCCTGGCTCTGGCGCGTGGTCGCCGAGCGGGCAGCGACGCGCCCCGAAGGCTCGTACGTCGTGGGGCTCCTCGAGCAGGGCACCGCGGCGGCCGCACAGAAGGTGGGGGAGGAGGGCGTCGAGGTCGCACTCGCAGCGGTCGCCGACTCCGACGAGCGGCTCGTCGAGGAGCTCGCCGACCTCTGGTTCCACAGCTACGTCCTGCTCGCTGCGCGGGGCCTCGATCCGGAGCGCGTCGAGGAGGAGCTCCGGCGCCGGCACGCCAGCCCCGGGTAGCGCGGCTTCTACGCGAGCCGGCGAAGCGCCTGGAGCAACCCGGCGACCGAGGCCCCGCCGCAGATTTCCCCGGTGTCGATCAGCCCCGGAATGCTCGAGAGCGGCGCGAGGACGAGCTCGGGAGCCTCCATCTCATGCGCCTCGGGCTCGTGGAGTTGCTCGGCCCCGACTGCGAGGAACACGTGCCCCTGGTTGGCGGCCTTCGAGGCGTCGACGTCGAACGAGCCGAGGTGCTCCAGGCCCGGTGCCTCGAAGCCGGTCTCCTCGCGCAGCTCGCGTGAGGCCGCCTCGGTGGCCCTCTCGCCCTCGTCGATCATGCCGCCCGGGAGCTCGAGGGTGATCCGGCGCACGCCCTGCTTCCATTGGCGCACGAGGACGACCTGTCGCGCCGGGGTGACGGCGACGACGAGCGCGTAGTCCGTGAGGTCGCCTACGAGGTAGTCGTCCACGATTCGACCGTTCGGCAGGCGCAGCGTGTCGCGCCGCACCCTGAAGTGGGGATCGTCGAACGCCGGCTCGGAGCCCAGCTGTTCCCATGGCTCGGGCGGCATCCAGAGATGCTAGCCCTCGGGGGCAGCCCTCCTACACCTGCCACTCCCCGGCGAGCAGCCGCGGCACGAGGTCGTCCAGGAGGCGGAGCGTCATTCCCCACAGCACATGCCCCTCGACGTCGATCCCCTCCACCTCGAGCGGCTCCCGGAAGTGACTGGAGGTAAACGGCAGGCGCTGCCGCTCCGCCGGGTCGCCGAGCGACTCGACCGACGGGGTCAGCACCCGGACGACCTCTGCGGGTTGCAGCCTCCACTCGACGTCGGCGGGAATCACCCCCAGGAACGGATGCACCCGCCATCCGGTCGCCAGGGTTTCGAGCGGATCGAGCGCCGCAAGCACGTCCACCCGGGCCGGCATCAGGCCAACCTCCTCCTCCGCCTCCCGGAGCGCCGTCGCGAGGAACCCGTCGTCGCCGGGCTCCGGTCGCCCTCCCGGCAGCCCGAGCTGTCCTCCGTGAACGCCCCGGTCGGTACGTAGGAGGAGCAGGATCCGCAGCACACCCCCGGCGTCGCGGAACACCGGCGCCAGAACCGCTGCATCCCGGAGGGGCACAGCCGTGGTCAGGCCTCGGAGCGCAACAGGTCGTCGATCGTCTCGCGACGGCGAATCAGCCGTGCCTCTCCGTCGCCCACGAGCACCGCGGCCGGGCGGACGACACCGTTGTAGTTCGACGCCATGGCCAGCGTGTAGGCGCCGGTCGCGGGCACCGCGAGGAGATCGCCACGGCAGGGAGCCGGGAGGACGACGTCGTCGATCAGCACGTCGCCGGACTCGCAGTGCATCCCCGCGATGCTGACCCGCTCGTCCGCCGGCTCGTCGGCCCGACCGGCCGAGATCGCCGTGTACACGGCATCGTAGAGCTGGGGGCGGGGGTTGTCGGACATGCCCCCGTCGACCGCCACCCAGGTGCGCTCGGGCAGCCGCTTGACCGCGCCGACCCGGTAGAGGGTGACACCCGCGATTCCCACGAGCGAGCGACCGGGCTCGAGCCACACGTCGGGCACCGGAAGGCCCGCTTCGGCAAATGCCGTACGCGCCGTCTCGGCGGCACTCGCGGCGAGCACCGCGGCGTCGGGCGCATGCTCGTCCGGATTGTGGCGGATCCCGAAACCGCCGCCGAGATCGGCGACCCTCGGCGTCCAGCCCAGCGTGTCGCGACACGAGGCGGCGAACGATGCGAGACGGACGATCGTCTCCGCCTGGGCGTCGAAGTCCGCGAGTTGCGAGCCCACGTGGACGTGGAGGCCGAGCACGTCGAGGCCGCGGCCGAGGGCATCCTCGATCAGCAGGCGCGCTTGCGCCGGTGGGAGCCCGAACTTCGAGCCGTGGTGGCCGGTGCGGATCGCCTCGTGCGTGTCGGCGTCGACCCCGAGCGTGACACGCACGAGCACATGGCGGACTCCGGCTTCGGCCGCGACCGCTGCCTCGTCGGGTGCGTCGAGGACGACGGTTGCCCCTTCGGCGGCAGCGTCCCGAAGGAAGGCGCCGTCCTTGTTGTTCCCGTGCACGACGATCTCGTTCCCGTGGAGGCCCGCTGCGCGGGCGAAAGCGAGCTCGCCGGCCGAGGCGACATCGGCGCCGATGCCCTCCTCGCGCAGGAGGCGGAGGACAGCCACGTTCGCGAACGCCTTCGTTCCGAAAGCGACGTGCCCGCCCCCGACCGCCGACTGCAGCGAACGGGCACGAGCCCGCAGTGTCTGCTCGCAGTAGACGACGAGCGGTGTGCCGTACTCCTCGGCGAGCGCCGCCGCGCGAACGTCGCCGAGGATCAGGTCGGCGCCGTCGACCACAGCCGAGTCGGGGAACAGGTCGAGCACGCTCCCGTCTCCGGCTTCGCCTGTCATCTACGCCGCCGCGGCCGCCGCGGCGGCCGCGGCGTACCCCTCTCGCATCGCCTCGAGCGACAGCGCCTCGTAGTCGCCGGCGTGGCCGGCCTGGCCGAAGTCACGCATCCGGCCGGCGATCAGCTCCTGCATCGCCGCACGGGCGGGCTTGAGGTAATCGCGCGGGTCGAACTTCTCGGGCGACTCGGCGAAGACCTTGCGAATCGCGCCGGTCACGGCGAGGCGCGAGTCCGTGTCGACGTTGATCTTGCGGACGCCGTGCCGGATCCCGAGCTGGATCTCCTTGACAGGCACGCCCCAGGCGGGCTTGAGCGCGCCGCCGTACCGGTTGACCTGCGCCACGAGCTCGGGCGGGACGCTCGACGAGCCGTGCATGACGAGATGCGTGTCGGGCAGACGCCGGTGGATCTCCTCGATCAGGTCCATCTTCAGCACCTCGCCGTCGGGCTCCTGCGCGAACTTGTAGGCGCCGTGAGATGTCCCGAAGGCAACCGCGAGGGCGTCGACTCCGGTCTGGTGCACGAACTCGACAGCCTCGTCCGGGTCGGTCAGGTGTACCTCGCCTGAGCCATGGCCGTCCTCGATGCCGCCGAGCGTTCCGATCTCGCCCTCGACCGTGACGCCGCGGGCGTGCGCGTACTCGACGACCTCCTTGGTGACGGCGACGTTGTACTCGAAGGAGGCCGGCGTCTTGCCGTCGGCCTCGAGCGAGCCGTCCATCATCACGCTCGTGAAGCCGAGGTCGATCGCCGAGATGCACGTCGCCGGCTCGTTGCCGTGGTCGAGGTGGAGCGAGACCGGGATCTCGGGATACAGCTCGACGGCTGCCTGCATTAGATGCCAGAGGAAGCGGTCGTTCGTGTACGACCGGGCGCCGCGTGAGGCCTGGATGATCACCGGCGAGGCGGTCTCGCGGGCGGCCTCCATGATCGCCTGGATCTGCTCCATGTTGTTGACGTTGAACGCTCCGACGCCGTAACCGCCACGGGCGGCTTCGTCGAGGAGCTGGCGCATCGAAACGAGCGGCATTTTCCGTTCTCCCTCTTCGCGTTTGATCGTGCTGCCAGCGTACTCACCGCCGCCTGAGCGGGAGACGGGAGGCGGTGGTGGGCCGGCCGTTGCGCTGGTAGGATCCGACGGATGGTTCTGCTTCTTACGTAACCGAGGGAGAGTGCGGCGGCAGCCGCGGCGATCTCCCCTGAGCCTCTCCAGTGAGAGGCTTTTTTGTACCCCGAGACGAACGACGACGGAGACGATGGAACGCTACGACCCACAATCGATCGAGGCGAAATGGCAGCAGGTCTGGGCCGACGAGCAGACGTTCCACGTCCCGAATCCCGATCCCTCCGAGTTGAGCGGGGATCGGAGCAAGTCGTACGTGGTCGAGATGCTGCCGTACCCGTCGGGCGATCTCCACATGGGGCATACGCTGAACTACACGATCGGCGACGTGATCACGCACCTGCGCCGCCGCAAGGGCATGCAGGTGCTGCGGCCGATGGGCTACGACGCGTTCGGCCTCCCCGCCGAGAACGCCGCCATCAAGGAGGGCGGGCATCCGCGCACCGTCACCGAGCGCAACATCGCCTCGATCCGCGAGCAGATGCACCGGATGGGGTGGGCGATCGACTGGGGTCGCGAGATCTCCACGCACGATCCCTCGTACTACCGCTGGACCCAGTGGCTGTTCCTGCGCTTCTACGAGCGCGGCCTCGCCTACCGGAAGGAGGCGCCGGTCAAGTGGTGCCCGGTCGACCAGACCGTGCTCGCGAACGAGCAGGTCGTCGACGGCCGCTGTGAGCGCTGCGGGGCCGAGGTCGAGGCGAAGAGCCTGACGCAGTGGTTCTTCCGGATCACCGACTATGCAGACGCATTGCTGGACGAGATGGGCCTGCTGGAGGACTGGCCGGAGCGCGTGCTGACGATGCAGCGCAACTGGATCGGCCGCTCGCAGGGCGCGCGCGTCGTGTTCAGCGTCGAGGGGAGCGGGGAGCAGTTGCCCGTCTTCACGACCCGGCCCGACACGCTCTTCGGAGCGACCTTCTTCGTCCTGGCGCCGGAGCATCCCGACGTGGCGGCACTCGTCGCCGGCTCCGAGCACGAAGCGGAGACCCTCGACTACGTCCGTCGCACGGCCGCACGCTCCGAGGTCGAGCGCGAGGAGAAGGAGAAGGACGGCGTCTTCACGGGGCGGTTCGCCGTCAACCCCGTCAACGGCGAGTCGATCCCGATCTGGGTCGCCGACTACGTGCTGATGGGGTACGGCACGGGGGCGATCATGGCGGTGCCCGCTCACGACGAGCGAGACCACGCCTTCGCGGAGCGTTACGGGATCGAGATCCGGCCGGTCGTCGTGCCCGAAGGCGAGGAGATCCCCGAGGGCGCCGCGTACTCCGCCCACACGGCCAACGAGGTTCTGATCAACTCCGGGCAGTTCGACGGCCTGCCGAGCCCCGAGGCGAAGGAGAAGATCGTCGCCTGGCTCGCCGACCAGGGCCTCGGCGAGGAGACGATCGGCTACCGACTGCGCGACTGGCTGTTCTCGCGGCAGCGGTACTGGGGCTGCCCGATCCCGATCGTCCACTGCCCGGCCTGCGGCGAGGTGGGCGTACCCGACGATCAGCTACCGGTCGTCCTGCCGGAGATCACCGAGGTCGCCCCGAAGGGGCGCTCGCCGCTCGCTGCGGCCGAGGACTGGGTCAACGACGACCTGCCCCACCTGCGGTGGGGCGGCGATGCGCGAGACCGACACGATGGACACGTTCGTCGATTCGTCCTGGTACTTCATCCGCTACACCGACCCGGCGAACGTCGAGCAGCCGTTCGACCCGGCGTTCGCGAACTACTGGCTACCGGTCAACCAGTACATCGGCGGCATCGAGCACGCCGTGCTCCATCTCCTCTACGCGCGGTTCTTCACGAAGGTGATGAACGAGCTCGGGCTCTGCGCGTTCCGCGAGCCGTTCGCTCGGCTGTTCAACCAGGGCATGATCGGCGCGGGCGGCGCCAAGATGTCGAAGTCGAAGGGCAACGTCGTCAACCCGCTCGACTATGCCGACCGCTACGGCGCGGACACGGTGCGGATGTACACGCTCTTCATGGGCCCGGCCGACGAGGACATGGACTGGCAGGACAATGGCCTCGAGGGGATCTGGCGCTTCCTGAACCGGATCTGGCGGATCGCGCACGAGCAGGCGGGCGTTCCGTCCGGGCGATCCCGGCACGGGCGCGCTGGCGCGCAAGACCCACCAGACGATCGCCAAGGTCACCGACGACATCGACCGCCGCTTCTCGTTCCACACCGCCGATCGCTGCCGTGATGGAGCTCGTGAACGAGATCCAGCGACATCCCGACGACCCGGCGGCCCGCTTCGCGACGGAGACGGCGGTCTCGCTGATCCAGCCCTACGTGCCGCACGTGGCCGAGGAGCTGTGGGGCGTGCTCGGCGACGGTGAGGCTGTGGGAGCAGCCCTGGCCGCAGGCCGATCCGGCGCTTCTCGTCGACGACGAGGTCGAGGTCGTGGTGCAGGTGAACGGCAAGGTGCGCGACCGCCTCCGCGTGGCGGCGGCGATCACGGACGACGAGCTCCTGGCGCTCGCGCTCGCCTCGGAGCGTGTGCGGGCGTACGTCGAGGGGAAGCAGCTCCGGAAGACCATCGTCGTACCCGGCAAGCTCGTCTCGCTCGTCGTCTAGCCCTCGTTCCGCGCGACCTCGCGGCCACGCAGAGGGAGCGGCGGTCATCTGTCGATGTGACGCTGCGGCGTTCCCCGTCGGCGGCCAACCCTGCGACGTGCTCGGCACAGAGACGGCACGAACATGACGCCGAGACGTCACACCTCTGTTGTCATGATTGGCGACATGATCTTCGAGCGGCTTCCTCGGCGCCACACCGCGATCCTGCTCGTCGTCTGTGTCGTCGTGCTCGGTCTCGTCGGAAAGCGACTCGCAGCTGCTGGAACCGCACGGGCACCCGCGCCGCAGGCGGTATCGCTGACCGAGGATCGCCCGGTCGGTTCCGGCGGGAACGCGCCGAGGCTCGTCGTCTACGTCGTCGGCGCCGTTCGACGTGCGGGCCTCGTCCGGGTGAGCGAGGGTGCCAGAGTCGCCGATGCGCTCGATCGCGCCGGTGGACCGACTCGCCGTGCCGACCTGACGGCGGTCAATCTCGCGGCACCCGTCGCCGACGGGCAGCAGATCGTCGTCCCGTTGCGCGTCTCGGGAGCGGCGGGAGCGGCAACGGGCGCCCCTACCCGTGTGAGCCTCGCCAGCGCCACGCTGGAACAGCTCGACGGGCTTCCCGGAATCGGCCCCGTCACGGCGCAGAAGATCCTCGACTGGCGCCAGGCGCACGGCCCTCTCCGCTCGGTCGACGACCTCGACGCGATCCCGGGTATCGGGCCCGCGCGCGTCGAGCAGCTTCGCGACCTGGTGACGCCGTGATCCACGTCCGGCAGGCGCTCGACCGCGGGTGGCCGTCGGTCGCGCTGGCTGCTCTGGCTGCCGGCCTCGCTGCCTCGAACTGGCTCTCTCTGCCCTGGCCCGCCGGCGCCGTCGCCGGCCTTGCGGGGGCCGCCGCGAGCCTCCGGCTGCCGGGGCCGGTGCGGCTCGCGCTCACGATCGTCGCGCTCGCAGCTGCCGGGCTCTGGTGGGGCGGGCTCAGGCTCCAAGAGCTCGACCGCAGCTATCTCGTCCTCCCGGATCGGACGGCCGGCCGGGGCGGAGGCCGTTGTCACCGGCCCGGCGAGCCGGTCGCCGTTTGCGGTGCGTGCCACCGCCGAAGTGCGCCGTTTCGACGGTGTCGAGTTGCGCGAGCGCGTCCTGCTCGAGCTGCCCGCCGGGCGCGCCCCGCCCCAGGGTGCCGTGCTCGAGCTCCGAGCGCGCCCGGTCGCCCCGCGAGGGCCCGAGACCGGCTTCGACGAGCGAGGTTGGCTCGCGCGGCGGGGGATCCATGTCGTTCTCCACGCAGGCAGCTCCTGGCAGGTCGTCGGCCGGCGGGGCGGGATCGGAGGCGTCGGCGACCGGCTGCGCACGGCGATCGGGAACGCACTTGCGCTCGGCACGACCGGCGAACGCCGGTCGCTCGTGGTCGGGGTCGTGCTCGGAGCCGACGAGGGGATCGACCCTGAGCTTCGCGCTGCGTTCAAGGCCTCCGGGCTCTACCACCTGCTTGCGGTATCGGGGCAGAACATCGTGTTCATCGGGTTCGGTGTCCTCGGCCTCGCCTACGTGGCCGGGCTGGGGCGGCCGGTCGGGCACGCGCTCGCGATCGGTGCGATCCTCGCGTATGCGCTCGCGGTCGGCTGGCAGCCCTCGGTCGTGCGGGCCGCCGTCGCGGGGTGTCTCGCGTCGGTGGCGTGGTTGCTCTCACGCCCGAGCGACCGCTGGCACACGATGGCGGTGGGTGCAGTCGTCCTTCTGGCGTGGACGCCACGGTCGTTGCTCGAGCCCGGGTTCCAGCTCTCGTTTGCAGCGGTTGCGGCGATCTTCCTCACCCTGCCGCGCCTGCGTCGCCTCCAGGAGGGATATCCGGTGCCGAGGGCCGTCGTCGAGGTGGTCGGCATCTCCGCTGCGTGCGGCATCGTGACGGCTCCGATCCTCTGGCTGCAGTTCGGCACGATCCCGCTCTGGACCGTCCCCGCGAACGCGCTCGCCGAGCCGGCCATGCCGGTGCTGCTCGGCTGCGGGCTGGCAGCGGCGCTGCTCGCCCCGGTCTTTCCTCCAGCGGCCGTCACGCTCTCGTGGCTCGCGGGTGCCGCGGCCGCCTGGATTGCGTTCTCGGCCCGCCTGATCGCGTCGCTGCCCTACGCACAGACGTCGTCGCGACCGCTCGTGCTCGCGCTCCTGATGGTGATCCTGGCGCTGGTCGGCCTCAGGGCGCTACCGAAGTACCGCCGAAGCGCAGTCGTGCTCACGGCGGTCGCATTGGTGCCGCTCGTCACGCTCGGCTGGTGGGCCCTGCATCCGCCGCCGGCCTGGTCGCCGCCGGCGGGGCTGAGGGCGTCGTTCCTGGACGTCGGCCAGGGGGACGGAATCCTGCTCGAGACGCCGGAGGGCGCCGTCCTCGTCGACGCCGGGCCGCCGGAGGCGCGAGTCGACCGCCAGCTGCGCCGCATGGGGCTGCACGCGCTCGCTGCGATCGTGGTCACGCACGCGCATCGTGACCACGTCGGTGGCGTGTCCGCAGTGCTGCGCTCGCTGCGGGTCGGGGAGGTGATCGACCCGCTCCAGCCCGGCCAGGGACCGGACGAGACAGCGATGCGCGAGGCGGCCCGCCGCCTCCACGTGCCGCTCACCCCCGCGCGCATGGGGAGGATCTATTCGCTCGGACGCTTGCGGATTCACGTCCTCTGGCCCGACCATGCCGGCTCGCCGGGCGAGAACCCCCATCTCCACGGCACGGTCCTGCTCGCGAGCTACGGCACGATCGACCTGCTTCTCACGGGCGACTCCGAGTCCGAGGTCACGCGCGCGCTCCCGCTCCGTCGGGTCGAGATTCTCAAGGTCGCCCATCACGGCTCCTCGGACCCGGGGCTTGCAGACGAGCTCGGAGTGCTTCGCCCGCGGGTCGCCGTGATCTCGGTCGGCGCGCACAACGACTACGACCATCCTCGGGCCGATACCCTCGCGGCTCTGCGTGGACGACCGGGCCTCGCGGTCTACCGCACCGACGAGCACGGACGAGTGGTGCTCGAATCCGACGGCCGCTCGTTGACGGTTCGCACGGAGCGCGGTGGAGTACGGTAGAGCCCATGAGCGACCGGCCCGCACTGAAGTCCGCATACCTGATCTCGGGCAGCGACCGTCCCAAGGTCGAGACTGCGGTGCAGCGGTTACGCGCCCGGTTCGTACCCGAGGCGGTCGAGGTCGTCTCCGCACTCGAGCTCGGTGGCGCGGACGTCGTCAACCTCTGCAACTCGGGCAGCCTCTTCGGGGACGCGCGCCTGGTCGTCGTCACCGACGTCGACGGCCAGAAGAAGGAGCCAACTCGCCCGCCTACGGGAGGGTGGAAGGCAGCCGACGTGGAGGCGATCGCATCCTATCTCGCGGCGCCCGCGCCCGACAGCGTGCTCGCGCTGGTCGGCGTGGAGGTGAAGAAGGATGCCGCCCTCGCGAAGGCGTGTGCGAAGTCGGGCGACGTCCTGCTCTACGACGTGGGCAAGAGGGGAGCCCGTGTCGCCTGGGTTGCCGAGCGCTTCCGCCGGGCGGGCGTGAAGGCCGAGGCTGACGCCTGCGCCCTGCTGATCGAGTACGTCGGCGAAGACGACCTCCACGGGCTCGCGAACGAGATAGACAAGATCGCGACGTGGGCTCAGGGTGAGCCCGTCGGGGTGACCGAGATCGAGCAGCTCGTCTCGCCCCTTGCCGACGTGCCTCCGTTCGCACTCACGGACGCCTGGGCGGGACGCCATCCGGGTCGCCTGCTCGACCTGTCGGAGACGATCTTCGACCGGGCTGACAAGCCGCGCCGCGATACGGCGCCGCGACTTGCGGCGACCCTCAATGCCCACCTGGGGCGGATGCGCCAGCTCAAGCGGCTTGCAGCCGAGGGCGTATCGGCACGCGAGGCTGCGACGACGCTGAAGATGAATCCGTACTACGGCGAGAAGGTCTACCGCCAGGCCGAGGCGTTCTCGGACGAGGAGCTCGCGAGCGCAACCATCAGGTTCTCCGAGCTCGACCTGGCGTTGAAGGGCGGCAGCAGGCTCGCGCCCGACGTCGAGCTCCTCCGCGCGCTCATCGACGTCAGCGCCGACCCAGGTCGCTAGTCGCAGCGCGCGGGGCGCTACGCGACAGGTGCGGCGACGAGGCGATCCGCCTGGGACTTCTTGCGCCCGGCGGTGTTCTTGTGGATCGCGCCCTTCGACGCCGCCTTGTCGATCAGGCGCACGAGGGCAAGGTGCTCGGCCGCGATCGCGGCAGTGTCGCCGTCGGCGACCGCGGACTCGAGCCGCTTCGTCAGCGTCTTGATCGTCGAGCGATAGCGGAGGTTCTCGTCCCGCTGCCGTGAGGCGATCAAAACCCGCTTTTTCTGTTGCTGGATGTTCGGCATGTACCCTCGAGCGTAGGAATGCCCGCAGCTCGCGGGCGGAGTCGATCGTAGCAGAGCGCCGTCGAGGCTCGGCCGACGACGCGAGCGCCGACGGTTCGTGCGAAGGTGGAGAGCGTGTCCGCGCCGAACTCGACCGGCATGAGTGACGCTGCCGATGCCGCCGGAGCGCCCGTGCCGGGCGCCGCCCAGCACCGGCGGCTCGCCCGTTCGACGCTACTCTTCTCGATCGCAACGGGCCTCTCCCGCATCCTCGGGCTCGTACGCGAGATGGTCGCGGCCTACTACTTCGGGATCAGCGGCGCGATCAACGCGTTCACGGTCGCGTTCCAGATCCCGAACCTCGTGCGCGCACTGCTCGCCGACGCGGCGCTCTCGGGCGCCTTCGTCCCGGTCTTCAGCGATCTGCTCGAGAAGGGTGAGCGCAAGCGCGCCTGGCGGGTCGCGTCGACGATCTTCTGGCTCGTCCTCCTCGTCCTCGGTGGGCTCACGGCGCTGTTCATCCTCATCGCGCCCCTCCTGCTCAGGCCCTTCGGCGACCCGGGCGGCAACTTCGACCTGGCGGTGGGCCTCTCGCGCGTCCTCTTCCCGATCGTCGTTCTGCTCGGGCTTAGCGGCGTCATCGTCGGGATCCTCAACACCTACGACCACTTCACGGTGCCCGCCCTCACGCCCGTCTTCTGGAACCTCGCGATCATCGTCGGGCTCTGGCTGGGCGTCCCCCGGGTGAGCGGCGAGGACGCACAGCTGTACGTCTACGCCGGCGCGATTCTCGTCGCCACCTTGATCCAGCTGCTCCTGCCGGTGCCGTGGCTCCGAGGGCTCGACGGCCGCCTGCAGCTCGTGCTCGACTGGCGCGACCCCGCCGTACGGCGATTCTTCATCCTGATGCTGCCGGTGACGCTGACGCTCGGGCTGATCAACGTGAACGGCGTCATCGACACCGTGTTCGCGTCGCGGTTCTACCCCGAGCTCGGGCCGACCGCGATCAACTCGGCCTTCCGCCTCTACATGCTCCCGCAGGGGATGTTCTCCGTGGCCGTCGCAACGGTGCTGTTCCCGGCCCTCGCGCGGCTCGCGGCACGGGACGACCTGGATGGATTCCGGGCCACGATCAGCACCGGGCTGCGCCAGATCGCATTCCTCCTGATCCCGGCCGCGATCGTCTCGGTGGTGCTCGCGGAGCCGATCGTACGCCTCGTCTACGAGCGGGGTGCGTTCACGGAGTCGAATGTGACGGTGGTCGCACGCTGTCTGGCGGCGTTCTCGCTCGGCCTCGTCTTCAACGGCTGGATGCTGATGCTGACGCGCGGCTTCTACGGGTTGCAGTCGAACTGGCTGCCGACCACGATCGCGGTCGGCACGCTCGTCCTGAACGCCGTTCTCGACGTCGCTCTCTACCCTCTCGGGGTCTGGGGGATCCCGCTCGCGACGTCGCTCGTCAACGTCGCCGGCGTCGCCGCTCTCGTCTTCTTCCTGCGCAGGCGGGTCGGCGGGATCGACCTTGTCCGCATCTCGAATGCGGTGGTGCGCATCACGGTCGCGTCCGCTGCCCTCGGTGCCGCCGCGTTCGGCGCCTGGTACGCGCTCGACAGCGCGTTCGGGCGCTCCATCGGCGCCCAGATCGTCTCGCTCGGCATCGCTCTCGTTCTCGGCGGCGCCGTCTATCTCGGCAGCTGCCGGGTGCTGCGGGTGCGTGAGCTCTACGCGCTCCGCCAGACCGTGTCGCGCCGGTCGGCGTAGCTGCGTTTCGCCGGCGCAGGCAGGCGCTACGCTCGCCCGATGATCTCGCCGGCTTCCGTCGACGATGCGCCGCGTGCGGCTGCGCTCCTCGGCGCCACCTACGACGACCGCCTGATCACGGTCGCCGGAGTCCTTCACGGCTTCGAGAGCGTACGTCAAGAGGATCGGAAGCACTACTGGCGCGCCGAGCACGAGGGTGAGCTCGTGGGCTGGGCGGTCGGGGGTCTCGATGCGTTCGCTCCCGCGCGGACAGCGGCTTTCGTTGGCATCACGGTCCACGCGGCCCATCGCCGTCGCGGGATCGGCTCAGCCCTCTGGGATCTCGCCTCGGCGCACCTCGACCGGATCGGCGCCCGTCGCATCGTCGCGTTCAGCCGGGGAGACGCCGACTCGAAGGCCTTCGCCGCCGGGCGGGGATTCACCGTCGAGGCGACCGAGACGGCGTCCGCCGTCGACCCACGGACGATCGTTCCGCCTGCGGGATCACCGGAGGGAATCGAGATCGTCCCGATGAGCCGCTTCGTCGACGATCCGGAGCCTCTCTTCGCAGCCGATCACCTGAGCGCGCTGGACGAGCCGGGCCCCTCGGATCTCTCCGGGATGACATACGAGACCTGGCGGCGCCTGATCTGGGATGTCCCGGATTGCGACCTCGAGCTCAGCGTCGCCGCCCTCGCGGACGAGATTGTCGTCGGGACGTCGTTCCTCTACGCGGACCGGAAGACGGGACGAGGGGGAAACGGGGGCACCGGAGTGATCCCTGCCTTCCGGGGCCGAGGCATCGGGCTCGCGATGAAGCAGCACTCGCTCTCGTGGGCCGCCGCCGCCGGGATCACGCGGGTGATCACGCAGAACGATTCGACGAACGCGCCGATGCTGGCGATCAACGCCAGGCTCGGCTACGAGCCGTTCGCCGTCGGGCACGCCTGGGTGCTCGAGCGCTGACGAGCCGCTCCGCGAGGCCGTCGCGCGACGCGAGCCGCCGCATCGGGTGGAGCTACACTCGGGCCGTGCGCATACCGCTCGGGGCCGCCGTACTCGTCCTCGCCGGGGTTGGGGCGACGATCCTCGTCATCTTCGTCGACGGCGGCTCGACCGTCTTCGGGGTCGTCGGAATCATGGTGCTGGCCTTTGCCGTGCTCTTTGGCGCCTACGCGACGCTCCGGTTGCTCCTCACCAAGCCCGCGCGCAGGCTGCCCCCGGATCGGCCTGGGGCCGACGTGCCGCGGACGTGGGGGTACGGGGCCTTCGATCCGGATCACCAGCCAAAGGCCCTCTGGGGGCCGCGGGTCTGGCGCTGGAGCCGGCCTCCGGGGTCGGACGCCGGGAACTCCCGCTAGCCGGGTGAACACGGCGTAAGCAGCCTCGTCGGCCTTCCGCCGGAATCGTCCGAATCCAGGCAAAACCGCATCACAGCTAGCATCCGGGCCTGATTCCCATGGACCAGAGCCGGATCCGCAACTTCTCCATCATCGCGCACATCGACCACGGGAAATCGACCCTGGCCGACCGTATTCTCCAGCTCACGGACACGGTCGCGGACCGCGACATGCGCGAGCAGCTGCTCGATTCGATGGATCTCGAGCGCGAGCGGGGGATCACGATCAAGGCCCAGGCGGTGCGCGTCACCTGGAAGGGCCATCAGCTGAACCTGATCGATACGCCCGGGCACGTCGACTTCACGTACGAGGTGTCGCGCTCGCTCCAGGCCTGCGAGGGGGCCGTGCTGGTCGTCGACGCGGCGCAGGGAATTGAGGCGCAGACGCTGGCCAATGCGTACCTCGCGATCGAGAACGAGCTCGAGATCGTCCCGGTCGTCAACAAGATCGACTTGCCGTCGGCCGACCCTGACGGGGCGGCGCTCGAGGTGACGCAGCTGCTCGGCGGCGATCCCGACGGCGTCGTCCGTATCTCCGCCAAGACGGGTATCAACGTCGACCAGGTGCTCGACGCGATCGTGGATCGGATCGCTGCCCCGGAGGGCGATCTCGAGGCGCCGGCGCGCGCCCTCATCTTCGATTCGTCGTACGACCAGTACCGGGGTGTGATCGCATTCATCCGCGTTGTCGACGGCAGCTTCGAGACAGGAGCGCCGCTCCGCGCGATGGCACTTGGCACCCAGTTCGACGCCGAGGAGCTCGGGTTCATGTCGCCCTCGCGCGTGCCGGTCAAGGCACTCGTCGCTGGCGAGGTGGGCTACGTGATCACGGGATTGAAGGACGTTTCCGCGCTCCGTGTCGGGGACACCCTGACGACCCGCAAGGGCGCAGCTGCCGAGGAACCGCTGCCCGGCTACAAGGAAGTCAAGCCGATGGTCTTCGCCGGCCTCTTCCCGAGCGACTCCGACGAGTACCCCGAGCTGCGGGACGCGCTCGAGCGTCTCAAGCTCAACGACGCGGCGCTCTTCTACGAGCCCGAGACGTCCCAGGCGCTCGGCTTCGGCTTCCGTTGCGGCTTCCTTGGTCTCCTGCACATGGAGATCGTGCGTGAGCGGCTCGAACGCGAGTTCGATCTCGATCTGATCGTCACGGCGCCGAACGTCGCGTACCGCGTGCTCGAGCGGAACGGCCAGTGGCGCGAGGTGCACAACCCGTCGGAGATGCCGGCGGAGCTCGAGGAAGTCGAGGAGCCGTATATCCGTGCCTCGATCATCGTCCCGAAGGAGTACGTCGGGACGATCATGGAGCTGAACAACGAGCGCCGTGGCACCTTCGACCACCTCGAATATCTCTCGCCCGAACGCGTGCACCTCATCTACGAGTTGCCGCTCGCCGAGGTCGTGCTCGACTACTACGACCAGCTCAAGTCTCGCACGCGCGGCTACGCAAGCTTCGACTACGACCTCTCCGGTTTCAGGAGCGGCAAGCTCGTCCGGGTCGACGTCCTCGTCGGGGGCGAGCCCGTCGACGCGCTCTCGCTGATCATCCACCGCGAGTTCGCCTACGACCGCGGTCGGCTACTCGTCGAGAAGCTGCGGGAGGAGATTCCACGGCAGATGTTCGACGTCCCGATCCAGGCCGCGATCGGGTCGCGTGTGATCGCGCGCGAGACCGTCAAGGCGCGCCGCAAGGACGTGCTCGCGAAGTGCTACGGCGGTGACATCTCCCGCAAGCGCAAGCTGCTCGAGAAGCAGAAGAAGGGCAAGAAGCGGATGAAGCAGGTCGGCGGGGTCGAGGTGCCGCAGGAGGCGTTCCTCGCCGTGCTCAACCTCGACGGGGACAAGAAGAAGTAGCGCGTGGAGGCCGGCTCAGAGCCGCTCGTCGTCTGGATCAACGGCGCTTTCGGGGTCGGGAAGACGCCGGTGGCTCTCGAGCTCGTCCCCATCGCGGTTGAGGGGAGTCCGTGACCTGGGACGACGTCGTCGCACCCGCCGCCGGGCTTCCGGCAGTCGACGTCGGAACGGCATACGGGACGCCGGCGATCCGCGCCCTGACGCCCCACTACGACAACTCACCGATGGTGCTGGTCGCCCTACCCCGCGCAGACGCCGCGCTCGTTCGCGAGCTGCTCGAGCACGCCTGGGCCGACCGAGCACCCGGGAAGGTGCTCGAGACGTATCGCGCCGACGGGGGTTCGGCTCGATGACGGGCCACGCGGGCGCACGGCATCTCTATGTCCATCTGCCGTTCTGCGTCCACCGGTGCGGCTACTGCGACTTCGTCACCGTTGTCGGCCGGGAGGATCAGCACGAGCCGTACGTCGATGCGCTGCTCGCCGAACTCGCGCGCGAGAGTGACTCGCTTGCCGAGGTAGTCGACACCGTCTTCATCGGTGGTGGGACACCGACGTTCACCGAGCCCGACGCGTTGCGCAGGATCCTCGCAGCGCTGCCACGCGCAGCCGAGATGACTGTCGAGGCGAACCCCGAGACGGTGACCCCGGAGTTGGCCGTGCTGCTCCGTGAGGGTGGGGTGAACAGAATCTCCCTCGGAGCGCAGACGTTCGCTCCGCGACTCCTCGCCGTGCTCGAACGTGTTGCCGGTCCAGACGACGTCCGACGTGCTGTTCATACTCTTCGTGATGCCTCGTTCGACAACATTTCTCTCGACCTCATCTACGGGATCCCGGGCCAGGAGCCCTCCGATCTCGACAACGACCTCGCGGAGGCTCTTGCGCTCGCGCCGGAGCACCTCTCCGTCTACGAGCTCGAGGCGAAGGCAGGCACGCGGTTCACCCACGCCTGGGGCGACGAGCTCGTGCGCCAGTCGGAGGCGATGGAGGGGTACTTCGAGCGCGTCGTCGAGACACTCACCGGTGCCGGCTATCGCTGGTACGAGACTGCGAACTTCTGCCTCTCCGGCGAGCGGGTGGCGGGTCGTGACCTCCGCGCACACCACAACCTAGGCTACTGGCAGGGGCGCGACTACCTCGGCGTCGGGATCGGGGCGGTGTCGACCCTCGGTGAGCAACGTCGACGGAACGGCGCCTCGATCGCCCGCTACATCGGTGCGCTCCGTGAGGACGCGGTCGACGGAGAGCCGCCACGCGAGCTGGAGCAGCTCGATCCGCTGACGAAGGCACAGGAACGGCTCATGCTGGGTCTCCGCCTCGACGAGCCGCTCTCGCTCGGCGGCCTCGAGCACGCGATCGATCGAGCTGGCCTCGAACGCATGGTGGCGGGCGACCTTGCAGTCGTTCACGCCGAGTCCGATCCGGAGGGCGGGCGCTCGCTGTCTCTCACGCACCGCGGCCGCTTCCTGGGTGGTGGCGTCACGGCCGAACTGCTTGCCTGAGAGACGTTGCCTGCGGGCGCCGAGCTTCGGTAGCGTCCGGGCATCGAGGCCGACCGACCATTCGTCCCTGCTCACTTCGAGCCACCGCGACGGCTCGAAACGCCGGAGTTCGTTTTGGAGCCACTCGGCCCGCAGCACAACGAGGCCGACTACGCCGCCTGGACGTCGTCCATGGAGCACATCCTCGCGACGCCGGGGTTCGTGGATCAATCGTGGCCGCACGCGATGACGCTCGCCGAGAACCTGGCCGACCTCGAGATGCACGCTCGCCACTTCGCAGAGCGTCGCGGATTCACGTACACCGTTCTCGAACGCGCCACAGGAGGCGTGCTTGGCTGCGTCTACATCTATCCGGTTGGGACCAAGGGCGCCGATCGAGCTCCAAGCCTCGTCGAGCACGACGCCTCCGTTCGCTCCTGGGTGTCGGCTGCACACGCACCTCTCGATCGACCGCTCTGGGCGGCGGTGACGGAGTGGCTGCGGACAGAATGGCCGTTCGAGCGCATCGCCTACGCACCACGGCCCTGAGCGACAGACCGATCGCGCAGCCGGGGATGGACGGCGTGCCCGGTAGAATCCTCGCTTCATGGAACAGCTCTCCTCCCGCAGGCGCGAGATCCTGCGGCGGGTGGTCGAAGAGCACGTCGCCACCGGCCAGCCCGTCGGGTCGAAATCGCTCGTCGAGCGTGCCGGCATGGACGTGTCCTCGTCGACCGTGAGGAGCGAACTTGCAGAGCTCGAGGCGCTCGGCCTGCTCACGCATCCGCACACGTCGGCGGGGCGCATTCCAACCGAGCACGGCTACCGGGTCTACGCGGAGCAGCTCGTGGAGGCGATCGACGGACGCCCCGACCCTGTCACACTGGACGTCGCCGCCGTGCGCAGCGAGCTCGAGGGTGCGCTGCGCTCGACGACCGAGACGCTCTCGCAGGCGACGCGCCTCCTCGCTCTCGTCTCCGCGCCGGCGCTCGGGGCCGCCTCGGTGCGCCATGTCGATGTCCTGCAGCTGCAGCCGCGTGCCGTGATCGTCGTCGTGATCACCTCGACGGGAGGCGTCACGAAGCGCGTGCTCGAGCTCGAGCAGCCGGTCGACCCCGGCCTCGTCGACTGGGCCCGGACCTACCTCGAGGAGCAGGTGATCGGCCTGCGCCTCGGCTCGGCGACGTTGCGGCGCCGGCTCGAGGATCCCCTGCTGCCCGCGAGCGAGCGGGCGTTTCTCGGCCGGCTCCGAACGGCGTTCGTCGATGCGGTGGCAGACGACGGGCCCCAGCTGTACGTCGGCGGGGCGGCCGGCCTGCTCGGCGACGCGCGCGGCGCCGAGCTGGAGGCCTGCCAGCACCTGCTCGACGTGCTCGAACGCCGGGCGGCGGTGCTCGAGCTTCTCTCCGACGCACTCGATCCCCGCCGCACCGTCGTCCGGGTCGGCCCCGAGGTCGACGGCGGGCAGCTCCACGACGTCTCGTACGTCGGCGCGACCTACGGGATCGCAAGCCGCTCGCTCGGCTCGGTCGCGCTGCTCGGCCCGCTCAGGATGGACTATGACAAGGCGATCCGCGCCGTTCGGGCGGCCGCGTTCGAGCTCTCCCGGCTCGTCGAGGACGTCTACGAGGACGAGTGACGCCGTGAGGCGCAATCCGGGCGCGGGCCGGTGACCGCACCGGATGCGAGCGGCGCTCCCGGGTGGCGGGTTGCTCTCATGCTCGGGGAGGCTCGGGACGTATCCGCACCGACCCCGAAGCAAGCCGATCGTGTCCCATGACTCGTCCGCACAGGAACGTGGCAGTCGGAGCGGGATTCAGCTCGGCGGGGTTCAAGTACGGGAAGAGGCATCGCTCGTCGTGCGGGTCGACACCGCAGGGTCGCGGGTAGCAAGCTCCGCACCAGGCGCATCCGGGCCGCCAACCACCTGTGTGCCGGTACCCTCGACCATCTGATGGCGACGGCCGAGCGCGACTACTACGAGATCCTCGGCGTCGACCGCGGGGCCCCGGACGCCGACATCAAGCGTGCCTTCCGTGCCCTTGCCCGTGAGCTTCACCCCGACGTCTCCGACGCGCCTGACGCGCAAGAGAAGTTCCGCGAGGCGGCCGAGGCCTACGAGGTGCTCTCGGACCCGGAGCGGCGTGCAACCTACGACCGTTACGGGCGTGAAGGGCTCCGCGGGCGCGGGTTCACGCCGGCCGACTTCGACCTCGGTCATCTCTCCGACATCTTCGGCGCGTTCTTCGGCGAGTCGCTGTTCGGGCGGGCGGCCCGCCCGGGCGGGCCGAGCCGCGGCGGCGACGTGGCGGCGACCACCGAGATCTCGCTCGCGGACGCATTCACCGGGATCTCCGTCAGCGTGCCGACGCGCGTCGCGCAGACGTGCGACACGTGCGGTGGCACCGGTGCCGCACCCGGAACGTCCCCGGCCACGTGCGATGTGTGCGGCGGCGCCGGTCGCGTGCAGCAGGTCTCCCAGAGCGTCTTCGGACAGTTCGTTCGCACCGGCTCCTGTCCGCGCTGCGAGGGGCTCGGCCGCGTCGTCGAGACACCATGCGTCACGTGTGACGGCCTCGGGCGCACGTTGCACGATCGGGATCTCGACGTCGACATCCCCGCCGGTATCGCCGACGGGCAGCGAATCCGCATCCGGGGTGAGGGGCACGCCGGAGAGCTCGACGGCCCGCCCGGCGACCTCTTCGTCCAGGTTCGCGTCCAGCCGCAGGCGGGTATCGAGCGCGACGATGACGATCTCCACACCGCCGTCGAGCTGACGATGACGCAGGCGGCGCTCGGCACGTCAGTCACGGTTCCCGGCCCGGGCGGCGCGATCGAGGTCGAGATCCCGGCCGGCACCCAGCCGGGCGACGTGCAGGTCCTGCGCGGTCAGGGCATGCCCTCGGTCGAGGGGAGACGACACGGAAGCTTCCACGTGCATGTCCGCGTCCATATTCCGCGGAAGCTCGACGACGCGCAACGCGCGCTCGTCGAGCAGCTCGGCGAGGCGCTCGGCAAGGAGCCGTACCACGACGACGAGGACGACGGCGGCTTCTTCGGGCGCATCAGGAACGCGTTCCGCTGAACGATGCCGGACATCCCCCCGCACGAGCGCCGAACAGGGCTCCTCATCCCGGTCGCGGCCGACGAGCTGGTCGCGGGCTTCCGCCGACGTTTCAACGCTGCCACGGTCGCCCGTCGTCTTCCGCCCCACATCACCGTCCTCTTCCCGTTCGCTCGCGTGTCGGCCCTTGACGGCGCCATTCACGACGATCTGCGCGAGCACTTTGCGGCCTTCGAGCCGTTCGAGGCCGAGCTCACCCATGTGGGATCGTTCGAGAGGTACGTCTGGCTCGCTCCGGAGCCGCGCGAGCGCTTCGCCGACCTGATCGCCGCCACCTGCGAGCGGTATCCGGCATTTCCCCCGTACGAGGGCGCAGGGGGCGAGCCCGAGCCCCACCTCACGATCGCCGCGGTCGGCGACGGCGACGACGCCGAGCCGGTCGTGACGGTTGCCCGATCCGAGCTCGCACCGCTGCTCCCGTTCGGCTTCACCGTGGCCTGCGTCTCGCTCTTCGAGGAGCAGGCCGACGGCACCTTCAAGGAGCCGGTGCGGTTTCGACTCGGATGACGGGCCGATTCGTCGGGATGCGCGCGAGAAATGCGGGCCGGTGAACGTGGCCGGCCCTGCAGCGCGCGAGCGCAGAACCGGCCTGTTCGTCGTCGTCCCCGCCGATGACCTCGTCGGCGAGTTCCGCAGCCGTCATCACGCCGCATCGGTCGCGCGGCGTCTTCCACCGCATGTCACGATCTGGTTCCCGTTCCGGCGCGTCGCGGACGTCGACGACGCGCTTGAAGCCGAGCTCACCCGTCATTTCTCCGGGCTTTCGTCCTTCGAGGCCGAATTGACGGGCGTAGGCACCTTCGCGCGGCACGTGTGGCTCGCTCCGGAGCCACGCGACCGCTTCGTCGAGCTGATGCACAAGACCCGGGAGCGGTTCCAGGACCGGCTTGCCGGCGAGGAGGCGCACCGCGAGCCCCTGCCGCACCTCACGATCGGCGAGGTCCGGCGGGGAGAGAGCGTCCAGCAGCTCGCCTCGCTCGCCCACGTGGAGCTCGAGCCGTTGCTGCCGTTCCGATTCGTGGTCGCCGCCGTCTCACGGCTCGAAGAGGGGGCCGACGGGCTCTGGCACGAGCGGGCGAGGTTCGAGCTCGCATGACCGCGCTGGTCCGGATCTCGGCCGATGTCCCGCTGGCCGGCGCCGAGGAGGCGCGCGCAGCCGCGCTCGAGCTCGTCCCTGCGGGGTTCGAGGAGACGCAGACGCGCGACCAGCTGACGTTGTCGTTCTACGTCGAGGAGACCGCCGTGGCGGCGATTCGCGCCGTCTTTCCGGGAGCCGAGGTCGCGCCGGTGGCGCCGGGCTGGGAGGACGGCTGGCGTGCGTTCCACCGGGCGGCCCGGATCGGCGGCCTCTGGATCGGGCCGCCATGGGAGCAGCCCGGGCCCGACGAGCTAGCGGTCGTGATCGACCCGGGTCGTGCCTTCGGTACCGGCGCTCACCCGACCACACGCCTCTGCCTCGAGCAGCTCGCCCGCACCGATCGTGGCTCGCTGCTCGACGTCGGCTGTGGCTCCGGCGTGCTCTCGATCGCGGCGGCGCGCCTCGGGTACGGACCGATCCGGGCAGTCGACAACGACCCGATCGCCGTCGAGACGACGGTTGCCAATGCCGCGATCAACGGCGTCGCGCTCGAGGCGGCGCTTCTCGATGGCGAATCGGGCGCCCTGCCACGCGCGGACGTCGCGGTCGCGAACGTGCTGCTCGCCCCGGTGGAGAAGATCCTGGCCCGCCTGGACGCCGGGGCCGCGATCACCTCGGGCTACCTGACGACGGATCTCCCTGCCGCGCCCGGCTGGCGGCACGTCGACCGCTTGGAGCTCGACGGCTGGGCCGCAGACCGCTACGCGCGGGCGCCGTAGGCCACCGGCAAACGCTGTCTCAGCCGTGGCCGGGGCCGAGCGTCTACGCTCCGGGGCCGATGGCCACTTTCACGACGAGGTTCCTCGGCTGCAAGGTCTCGTTCGCCGACGAGCAGGCGATCCGGGAACGCCTGCTCGCCGACGGGCATGCGGAAGCGAGTGCAACCGCGGACGTCGCGGTGATCAACACATGCTGCGTCACCAACGAGGCCGTCTCGAAGTCCCGGCAGGCTGCGGTGCAGGCGGCGCGCCGTCACGGTCGCGTCTACGTGACGGGATGCGCTGCCAACCTCGCGACCCCGCCCTTCGCGGGCCTGCCGGATAACGTGCGCGTCGTCGCCCGTCGCAGCGAGGAGGTCGCAGACGCCGTCGCAGGAGACGTGGGGGCGATCGGTTGCGTCCGGGCGGAGCACCGCCTCGAGCGCGTTCGCGCGTTCGTCAAGATCCAGGACGGCTGCTCGTTCTCGTGCGCGTTCTGCGTCATCCCCCTTGTCCGCGGCGCGACGCGCAGCCGCTCGGCAGACGCAGTCCTGACGGAGATCCGGCGCCGTGTGGCGCAGGGCCACCGAGAGGTCGTGCTCACCGGCGTCAACCTCGGTTGCTTCCGCGATCGTGACGCGGCGCTCACCCTGGCCGGGCTGATCCGGGCGGCGGGCGCAATCGACGGCCTCGCGCGCCTCCGCCTCTCGTCGATCGAGGTCAACCACGTCACCCCGGACCTGATCGACGCGATGCGGGAGACGCCGGTCGTGTCGCGCCACTTGCACGTCCCGCTTCAGTCCGGCGACGACGGAGTCCTGCGCGCGATGGGCCGCCGCTACACGATCGGGCAGTACCGCTCGCGGATCGAGCCGCTCGAGGACTTCAACCTCACCTCCGACGTGATCGTCGGCTTTCCGGCCGAGGATGACCGAGCGTTCGAGAGCACCCTGACGACCGTGGCGGCGGTCGGGATCACGAAGGTGCACGTCTTCCCGTACTCGCCGCGGCCGGGCACGCGGACTGCCGCGGACGATCCCGTCTCTCCGGAGGTCAAGAAGGAGCGCAGCGCGCGCCTGCGTTCGGCCTCGGACGCGGCCTGTGTCGCCCGTTGGACAAGCCGGATCGGGAGCGACGACCTCGTTCTCGTCGACCGGCCGGGGCTCGGCTACGCGGACGACTACACGCCGTGGCTCGTCGCGGCGCCGGTCGGGGCCATGGTGCCGGCACGGGCCGTCGGTGTCTCGAAGCGGGGGGTGGTCGCCGTTGTCGCAGCCTGACTGCCTCTTCTGCCGGCTCGTCGCCGGTGGCGACCACGTCCACGCCCGTGACGGCTTCGTCGCGGTCCGGGACATCGCCCCCGCGGCGGAGACGCATCTCCTCGTGCTGCCCGAGCGACACGTCGACACGTTCCGCGACGTGGGCGCGTTTCCGGACGAGGAAGCGGGCCGGATGCTGCGATTCGTAGCGGAGGTCGCGGCTGCCGAGGGCCTCGACGACTACCGCGTGATCGTCAACGTCGGTCCTGGTGGAGGGCAGACCGTGTTCCACCTTCACTGGCACGTACTCGGTGGAAAAGCGCTACCAGGGTTCCACTGAACCTCAATTGCGGGCAGACTGTATCTGTGGACCTGATCACGACAATCGAACACGAGCTCAAGCAGGCGCGCCTCGCACACGACGACGACCGCCGCGACGCGCTCGTCCTCATCCTCTCGAGCCTGCGCTCGGCCGAGAAGGAGCTTCAGCGCCCGCTCTCGGAGGACGAGGAGCTGCAGGTGCTGCAGCGGGAACGGAAGAAGCGGGTCGAGGCGTTCGAGGCGTTCGAGGCCGCCGGTCGCGAGGAGCAGGCCGACAAGGAGGACTTCGAGCTCGACGTCCTCGAGGAGTTCATGCCCGAGCCGCTCTCCGAGGACGAGCTCGACGAGATCGTCGACGACGTGATCGCCGAGGTCGGCGCAACGTCGCTGCGCGACATCGGCCGGGTCATGGCCGACGTGATGCCTCGCGTCTCGGGCAAGGCCGACGGCTCCGCCGTCAGCCAGATCGTCCGCGAAAAGCTCGCGTGAGGGCAGTTGAGGATGCTGCGGAGGAAGGCCGGCCGCACCGCAGCATCTCAACTGCATGTTTGCTGCCGCGCTTCGCGCGGATCCTGAAGCCGGGAACCCACGGTTCCCTGTGACCCCTCCATCCTGGACCGACGTGGTTCCTTCTCCCGGGGTACGCTCCGCGTAGATCATCGAACCGGAGGCCGCAGCAGATGCAGCTCGAACGCCCGCAGATCGAGAAGCCGGAAGGCGACATCCCGTTCGATCTCGGGATCGAGGACATCGTCGTCGGTGACGGCGACGAGGCCACCGCCGGCCACAAGGTGGCGGTGCACTACGTGGGTGTCGCGTTCTCGACCGGCGAGGAGTTCGACGCGTCGTGGAATCGCGGGCAGACGTTCGAGTTCAAGCTCGGCAAGGGGCAGGTGATCCCCGGCTGGGACGCCGGCGTGGAGGGCATGCGGGTCGGGGGCCGTCGTAAGCTGACGATCCCTTCCGCGATGGCATATGGCGCGCGAGGCGCCGGCGGCGTGATCGCGCCGCACGAGCCGCTCGTGTTCGTGGTGGATCTGCTGTCCGTCGACTGATCGCGCTAGGCGCCGTAGACAGCCGCGACCGCGGTTGCCGAATAGACCGCAATCGCAGCGGCGCCGACGAAGACCACGGCATAGGCCCCTCGGCGCGGTTGCCCGCCGTGCGATGGGGCGAACCGCTCGATCAGGATCGGCACCGGCAGAGCCGTGAGGGCTACCGCGCCTGAGACCAGAAGCAGGCTGAGCGTGGCCGGGAGGAAGGTGAAGTCCTCCCGGTTGTCTCGGACGATCACCCCGACCATCAGGGCGCTCGAGCCGACGACGAACACGAGCTCGCGCCACCACATCCGTGGGGGGAGCAGGGCGCGGAGGACGACATAGCCGATCCCGAGCACGATCCCCATGAATGCGCCGAAGATCCCGATGAAGAGCGTGCCGCCCGCCGTGAAGTCGCCGACGATCGCTCCCATCGCCGTCTCGAATCCGAGCGTGTCTTCCTTCGCGAGGAAGACGAGACGCATGAAGATACGTCCCAGCGTGCCGCCCACCGCAAGCCCGACGACGAGCCCGACACCTGCACCGATCGCAAGACTCCGAAGCCAGAAGCGCACTGCGCGCCTCCCTTCCGTGTTGTCCGGCGCAGTATTACGACCGTGTGGCTGCTCCGCAACCTGGCTCTCCGACTGCGGCACTCGCGCCACGCGTTGCGGCCATGCTGGACGTGCGTGCGGGAGCCTCGCGAGCTCCCAACGGGCCAGGCCGACCCTTACACTGGGCGGCATGCAAGACGTGATCGTCGTTCCGAACGACGTGGCGGCCGAGCTCGCCGGCGTCACCGACGGTGTGCTCGACTCGTTGCGAGCGCGGCTCGGGTGCTCGATCTCCCTGCGTGGCAACATGCTCACGTTGGACGGGGAGGGCGACCGCGTTGCCGAGGCGCGCGCCGTCCTCGACGAGCTGGTCGAGCTCGTCGAGGGCGGCCACGCGATCGGGCCCGACACGGTCGGCGCCGTCGCCGCGGCGCTCGACCAGGCGGCCGACATCCGCGACATCTTCGAGGACGTCGTCTGGCGCCACCGCGGCAAGAAGATCGCGCCCAAGACCGTCGTCCAGAAGCGCTACGTCGACGCGATCCGCCAGAGCACCGTCACCTTCGGCGTCGGTCCGGCCGGCACCGGCAAGACCTACCTCGCGATCGCCCTCGCCGTCGCCGCCCTGAGCGAGAAGCAGGTCGGCCGGCTGATCCTCACCCGGCCCGCCGTCGAGGCAGGAGAGCGCCTCGGCTTCCTGCCCGGCGACATGCTCGCGAAGGTCGATCCCTACATGCGGCCGCTCTTCGACGCCCTCTACGACACCATGGATCCCGACCGTCTGACTGCCTACATGGAGCGCGGCACGATCGAGGTGGCGCCGCTCGCGTTCATGCGCGGCCGCACTCTGAACGACTCGTTCATCATCCTCGACGAGGCGCAGAACACGACGCCCGAGCAGATGCAGATGTTCCTGACGCGGCTCGGCTTCGGCTCGAAGATGGTCGTCACGGGCGACATCACCCAGATCGACCTTCCGCGCGAGCAGGCCTCGGGGCTGATCCAGGTGCGCGACATCCTCCGTGACGTCGACGGGATCGGCGTCGTCGAGTTCGGGCACGAGGACGTCGTCCGACACAAGCTCGTGCAGCGGATCGTGGAGGCGTACAAGCGCCACGCCGAAGAGACCGGCACGACCCGCAAGAAGTGATCGACGTCGAAGTCGAGAACCGCAGCGGCACCGAGGTCGATGCCGCCGGCGCGGCCGCCCTCGCGCGGCATGCGCTCGCGCTGGAAGGGGTCGTTGCGGCCGAGCTCGGGATCGCCTTCGTCGCACCGGACGAGATCCGGGCCCTGAAGGCAGAGCACCTCGGGATCGACCAGGCGACCGACGTCCTCTCCTTCCCGATCGACGGGCTCGACGAGCTGCCCGACGGCGTCCCGCGCGCACTCGGCGATGTCGTCATCTGCCCGCAGGTCGTCGCCGGAGACTGGCGCTGGCCCCTCGTGCACGGGATCCTCCACCTGCTCGGCTTCGAGCACGGCGACGCGATGGAGCGTCGCGAGCAGGAGATCCTGGAGGCTCCGGGATGAGCCCGATCCCGGGCCAGCGACCGCCCTCGATCATCGAGAGCTTCAACGTCGCCTTCGAGGGGATCATCCACGTGCTGCGCACGCAGCGGAACATGCGGATCCACTTCCTGATCGCCGTGGCAGTCCTGATCGCGGCCCTCGTAGTCGATGTGTCGAAGATCGAGCTGATCGTGCTGCTGCTCTCGATCGCCTTCGTGCTGATCACGGAGATGGTCAACACCGCGATCGAGGCGGCGGTCGACATTGCCTCGACCTCGTTCGATCCGATGGCGAAGCTGGCGAAGGACATCGCCGCGGGCGCCGTGCTGATCGCCGCAGTCAACGCCGTCGCGGTCGGCTACCTCGTCTTCTCGGGTCAGGTCGCCGACCGGTCGAACCGGTTCCTCGACCGCCTTTCGAAGACCCCCGCCGAGCTGACCCTCGTCGCGTTCGTCATCGTCGTCGTGCTCGTGATCTCAATGAAGGCGATGTCGGGGCGCGGGACGCCGCTCCGCGGCGGCTGGCCCTCCGGCCACGCCGCGGTTGCGTTCGCCGGCTGGATGGCCGTCACGCTGACGCTCGACGGGTCCGACCACCGCTTCCTCGTCTCCTCCCTCGCCTTCATCATGGCGTTGCTCGTCGCCCAGACCCGGGTCGAGGCCGGCGTCCATTCCACCCTCGAGGTCGTCACCGGCGGTACCCTCGGCGCCATCGTGGCACTCGTGATCTTCCAGGCGTTCTCGGCATGACCGACGAGGAGCTTCTCGCGCGGGCCGACGCCATCGCCGCGCGCGCCTACGCGCCGTACTCGAACTTCCACGTCGGCTGTGCGGTGCTCACGCGAGACGGTGCGGTGGTCGAGGGAGTCAACGTCGAGAATGCCGCCTACCCCCTCGGCGTCTGTGCCGAGCGGACGACCTTCGCGCGCGCCATCGTCCAGGGCTACAAGCCGGGTGACTTCACGGTCGCCGCAATCACCGCCTCGCCCTGTGGTGGCTGCCGCCAGTGGCTCGCCGAGATGCAGGTCGAGCGCGTCGTCTTCCGCAACGGCGGCCGGCTCGTCAACATGACGGTCGACGAGCTGCTGCCCGAGCAGTTCGCTGCCGGCGACCTCACATGAGATCGGGCATCGTCGCGGTCGCGGGCCGTCCGAACGTCGGCAAGTCGACGCTCGTCAACGCGCTCTGCGGCGACAAGGTCGCGATCACCTCGAATGTCCCGAACACGACGCGTCGCCGCATCTTCGGCGTCGCGAACGGGCCGGACTGGCAACTGGTGCTCGCCGACCTGCCGGGGTTCCAGCGGCCGATGGACGCATTGACCCAGGCGATGCAGAGCACCGTCGACTCGTCGTTCGAGGACATCGACGTCGTGCTGCTCGTCGTCTCGGCCCGAGATCGGATCGGTGCGGGCGACCGGTTCGTCGCGCGGCGCGTCTTCTCGCTCGGCATCCCGGTGATCATCGCGCTCAACAAGATCGACCGGCTCAAGCACGGCCACGTCGCGACCCAGATGAAGACGGCGGCCACGCTCGGCGACTTCCACGCGCTCCATCCGGTCAGCGCCGTGACCAAGGACGGGGTGGGGGCGTTGCGAGACGACCTCGTGCACCTGCTGCCGGAGGGGCCGCTCTACTTCCCGCTCGACCAGTCCACCGACATGACGACCGAGAACCGTGTCGCCGAGGTGATCCGCGAGAAGGCGCTCCACCTGACCCGCGACGAGGTGCCCCACGCGATCATGGTCGTCGTCGAGGAGATCGGCGACAAGGTCGTCCGCGCCGTCCTGCTGGTCGAGACGGAGTCGCAGAAGGGGATCCTCGTGGGCAAGAAGGGCGCGATGGTGCGTGAGATCGGCTCACGCGCGCGACCCGAGGTGGAGCGGCTCGTCGGGCACCCTGTCTTTCTCGAGCTCGTCGTCAAGGTGCGCTCGAAGTGGCGCCGCGACCCGCGGATGATCGAGCGCCTCGGGATGTAGCGCTCAGCGGCTGCGCTGCACGTCGGGGGCGATCTTCAGGATCACGCGCTCGGACTGGATGCTGGCGGGGTCGTAGTCGCGCCCCAGGTACTTCTGCGCGAGCGCATCGATATGGGCCCGTGCCTCGGGGCCGCGTACCGTCTCGACGACCCGGCCGCGCACCTCGGCATAGGCGTACGGGTCGTCTCTGACCCAGATCATGACCGTCACCCGGGGGTCGCGCTCGACCGCCTTGAACTTCGCGCGGTGCACCTCGGTGTTGATCAGGACATGGTCGTCGTCGGCATCGACCCACATCACGTGCGTCATCGCGGCGCCGGAGCCCAGGTTGACGGTGAGCGCGGCGAAGTTCGCTCCCTGTGCGAGCTTCCGCACGCCCGGTTCGACGGCTGCCACGAGCGATCTAGCGGGGGTTGCCGAGCTCGGTGTCGCCGAGCCGATCGGCCAGCGCTCTCGCGACCTTGTGCCACAGGTCCGGCGTCTTGTCCATCAGGTCGAGGAAGGCACGATCGGTGATCACCAGCACGTCGACGGGCGTCACCGCCGTCACCGTGGCGTTCCGCGGGGCCTTCGAGAGCAGTGCCATCTCGCCGACGAAGTCGCCCGGACCGACCGTCGCGATCTTCCGGCCCCTGCGTCGCACCTCGGCCTCGCCGCTGACGAGGACGAAGAACTCGCGGCCCCGCTCGCCCTCCCGGATCAGCACCTTGCCGGCCCGGAGGTCGAGCTCGTCGGCAATCCCGGCGATGTGCTGCAGATCCTTCTTGGAGCAGTGCTCGAACAGGGGGATCCGTTTGATCAGGTCGAGCTTCGCGTTTGCGCCCAGAGCCATGTCGGCACTGTATATCGGCGCGGGTGGGCGCGTGCAACCTCCTGGATCCGGCAGGGCTAGACTTGGTCCCTTGATGGCACAGGCCCAGCTGCTCCCACGCGACCTCGAGCTCCCGCTCGACCTTCGGTTGCCGCGTGTCGGCGCCGTCGACGCCGTCGCGCTCGAGGCCCGGGCTGCGGAATTGGCGAAACGCTCGATCAAGAAGGCCTCGAAGCTCGCCGCGCTCGACCTCGCGGTCCGGATGATGGATCTGACGACGCTCGAGGGCGCCGACACTCCCGGCAAGGTGGCGGCGTTGTGCGCGAAGGCGATGCGCCCGGACCCCGCCGACAGCAGCATCCCGGCTGTCGCGGCGGTCTGCGTGTACCCGAATCTCGTCGCCGTGGCCAAGGCGAAGCTCGCCGGATCGACGGTGAAGGTCGCGTCGGTCGCAACGTCGTTCCCCTCCGGGCAGTCGCCGATCGACGTCAAGCTGGCAGACGTCCGGGATGCGGTCGAGCTCGGCGCGGACGAGATCGACATGGTGATCGACCGCGGCGCGTTCCTCTCCGGCCGCTACGCGAAGGTCGTGGACGAGATCGTTCGGGTCAAGGAGGCCTGTGGAGCCGCACACCTGAAGGTGATCCTCGAGACGGGCGAGCTCGGCACCTACGACAACGTCCGCCGCGCCTCACTGCTCGCGATCGCCGCCGGCGCCGACTTCATCAAGACCTCGACGGGGAAGGTGAGCCCGGCCGCAACGCTCCCGGTCACGCTCTGCATGCTGGAGGTGATCCGCGACGTCCACGACGAGACGGGGCGCATCATCGGCATGAAGCCCGCGGGCGGGATCCGCACCGCGAAGCAGGCGATCCAGTACCTCTGCGTTCTCAACGAGACCCTCGGCTCCGTCTGGATGACCCCGGATCTCTTTCGCTTCGGCGCCTCGTCGCTCCTCAACGACGTGCTGATGCAGATCCGCAAGCAGAAGACGGGCGCCTACCAGTCCGGCGACTACTTCACCATTGACTGAGATGCCGGCGAACTACCCTACGGTCGACTGATGGCCGACCTCGAGAAGACCCGCGTTCCCGCACCGGCCCCGCTCGAATGGGAGTACGCGCCCGCGCCCGAGTCGCGCGATGTCGTCCGCTTCCAGGAGCGGTACGGGCTCTTCGTGGGCGGAGAGCAGGTCGAGCCGCTGTCCGGCGAGTGGTACTCGACGATCGAGCCCGCGAACGAGGCGCACCTCGCCGAGATCGCGCAGGCGCGCGAGGAGGACATCGACCTCGCCGTCGGCTCGGCGCGGAGACGCCTTCGAAAGCGGCTGGTCGAGGCTGCCGGGCTCCGAGCGGGCGAAGTACATCTTCCGCATCGCGCGCATCCTGCTCGAGCGCTCGCGCGAGTTCGCCGTCGCCGAGTCGCTGAACAGCGGCAAGCCGATTCGCGAGTCTCGCGACGTCGACGTGCCGATCGCGGCAGCGCACTTCTTCTACTACGCGGGTTGGGCCGACAAGCTCGAGTACGCGTTCCCGAACCGCCGCCCGCGGCCGCTCGGTGTCGCGGGGCAGATCATCCCGTGGAACTTCCCGCTGCTGATGCTCGCGTGGAAGATCGCGCCCGCCATCGCGTGCGGCAACACGGTCGTGCTGAAGCCGTCCCACACGACGCCACTCACCGCGCTCCTCTTCGCCGACGTATGCCGGCAGGCGGGGCTACCGCCCGGCGTCGTCAACATCGTCACCGGGCGACGGTCGCACGGGCGCCGCGATGGTCAGGCATCCGGGGATCGACAAGATCGCCTTCACCGGCTCGACCGGCGTCGGCAAGGACATCCAGCGCGCCGTCGCCGGCACCGGCAAGAAGCTGACGCTCGAGCTGGGCGGCAAGGCGGCGAACATCGTCTTCGACGACTGCGCGCTCGACCAGGCCGTCGAGGGGATCATCAACGGGATCTACTTCAACCAGGGTGAGGTCTGCTGCGCCGGCTCGCGCCTGCTCGTGCAGGAGTCGATCTACGAGCAGACCCTCTCGAAGCTGAAGCGGCGCATGTCGACGTTGCGCGTCGGCGACCCGCTCGACAAGAACACCGACGTCGGTGCGATCAACTCCCGCGAGCAGCTGGAGCGGATCGAGGAGCTGGTTCAGAGCGGCCGCGACGAAGGGGCCGAGATCTTCCAGACCGAGTGCGTGCTGCCCGATCGCGGCTACTGGTTCCCGCCGACGGTCTTCACCAACGTGGCGCAGAGCTACCGCATCGCGCAGGAGGAGATCTTCGGGCCGGTGCTCTCGGTCCTGACCTTCCGCACGCCGGAGGAGGCAGTGGAGAAGGCGAACAACACGGCCTACGGCCTCTCGGCCGGTGTGTGGACGGAGAAGGGCTCGCGCATCCTCTGGATGGCCGAGCGGCTGCGGGCGGGCGTCGTCTGGGGGAACACGTTCAACCGTTTCGACCCGGCCTCGCCGTTCGGCGGCTACAAGGAGTCCGGCTTCGGCCGCGAGGGTGGGCGGCACGGGCTCGAGGCCTACCTGAGGTTCGAATGAGCGACCGCCTCCCCGTCCGCAAGACGTACAAGCTCTTCATCGGCGGAGCGTTTCCGCGCTCCGAGTCGGGCCGGACGTTCGAGGCGGAAGGGCAGAACGTCGCCCGCGCCTCACGCAAGGACGCGCGGGACGCCGTCAAGGCGGCCCGCGGCGCGTTCCCGAAGTGGTCGTCGGCAACCGCCTACAACCGTGGTCAGGTGCTGTACCGGCTCGCCGAGATGATGGAGGCGCGCAGGCGGCGATCTCGTGGCGACGTGCTCGGGTCAGGCGGAGGTCGATGCCGCGATCGACCGGGTCGTCTGGTACGCGGGCTGGTCGGACAAGCTCTCCCAGGTGCTCGGCGGCTCGAACGCCGTCGCCGGGCCGTACTTCAACTTCACGATCCCCGAGCCGACGGGGGTCGTCGCGATCGTCGCCCCCGACGAGCCGGCCCTGCTCGGGCTCGTGTCCCGGATCGCCCCTGCGCTCGCCGGCGGGAACGCCGTCGTCGCGATCGCCTCGGAGACGCACCCGCTCGCGGCGATCGAGCTCGCGGAGGCGATCGCCACCTCCGACCTTCCCGGTGGCACCCTCAACATCCTCACGGGACAGCGCGCCGAGCTGGCGCCGGTGCTCGCCGCGCACATGGACGTGAACGCGATCGACGTCACGGGCGCCGGGGAGGAGGGCGTCGAGCTCGAGATCCTCGCCGCCGACAACGTCAAGCGCGTGGTGCACGCCGGGAGCGACCAGAGCCCCTGGGAGATCTCGGCCTTCCTCGAGCTGAAGACCGTCTGGCACCCGATCGGCACCTGAGCGACCTCCTCGCGTATGGAGGCGCCGCACTACCCCGACCGCGTCTTCGAAACGCACTGCGACGTCGATCCGCGGATCCGCCGGTTCCGCTGCTCGGATGAGGTCGACACGTTCGTCGTCGTGACCGAGCGCTGGCTCGTGATCGTGGACACGCACAGCACCCCGGCGCTCGCGCGCCAACTCGCAGAGCAATGCGTCGGGCCGGGTGACGCCGGTCGGCTCCTCGTGATCAACACGCACGCCGACTACGACCACGCCTGGGGGAATCAGATCTTCGGCGGGCCGGAGGCGCTCTACCCGGCACCGATCATCGGCCACCTGCTCTGCGCCGAACGGCTTGCCGGTGACGACGCCCTCGCGTCGCTGGCGAAGCTCGAAGAGACGCAGCCGGGCCGCTTCGACGAACTCGTCCTCACACCCCCGACCATCACCGTCGGCGACGAGGGACTCGCGATCGACGGCGGCGACCTGACCCTGATCCTCGTCCATACGCCCGGCCACACGGAGGATCACTTCTCGATCTGGATTCCCGAGCTGCGGGTCGTGCTGGCCGGTGACGCCGCCGAGCATCCGTGGCCACATGTCGAAACCCCCGCAGGGATCGTGCAGGCCCGCGCCTCGCTCGCGCGTCTGCAGCGGCTCGATCCACTTCACGTCCTCCCCTGTCACGGCGACACGACGGAGCCCGCGCTCCTCGAGCGCAACAGCGATTACCTCGACGCCGTGGCCGCCGACCCCGACTTGCCGATCGAGGCGGCCGTGCGCATCGCCGGGTTCGAGCTCCAGGATCTCGATCCCCTCTACCTCGGCTTCCATGCCGACGCGTGTGCGGCAAGTCGCGCACGGTGACCGGCGTCGGCCGCTCGGCGCGGCTGCCCTCCGCGACCCGCACGCCCCTCGGGCTCTAACCCGCGAACAGGCGATCGACGGCGAGCCCGGCCTCACCCAGCCGCGCGTCCTGCGGCCCTTCGACGAGCAGCCACGGCGACCCGCTCCTGTGCGCCCGCTCCAGATAGCGGTCGTGCATCCAGTGGCGCTGCTCCTCGAACTCCCTGATCCCGTCATGCCGCCACGGCACGTCGAGACCGCAGACCAGGAAGAGGTCGTAGCTGCGGTCGACGAGATCGTCGAACGCATGGGTCGGCTCGCCGAGGTAGACCTCGTGGAAGAGCGCCGTGGTGAAGGCGTCCGTGTCGCAGAAGAGGAGGCTGCGCGCGGATCCGGCGAGGCAATCCTCGTACCAGCACTGGATCCGCGCGATGTGGGTGAACTCGGCACTCGTCCACGGCGCCCCCGGGTCGCGGCCGAGCTCGGTATAGGGGCGGCCGTACTCGGGGTTCCAGACGGTTCCGTAGGCGGCGGCCAGGGAGCGGGCGAGCGTGGTCTTCCCGGTCGACTCGGCGCCGAGCAGGCAGATGCGCTTGACGTCGGCGGCCACGGCCGCAACCTACTGAATGCACGCCCGATCACCGCGCCGACGCCGATCCGAGTAGCATCACGATCAGTGACGGGTCCACGGCGGCTGAGCCAGGCGATAGCGGAGGGCGACGGCATCTCGGTGCTCGTCGAGGTTGCCGACGGCGCCGGTGCACGGACGGCGCAGGAGCAGGGTGCCGAGGGCCTCGTGGTGCGCCGGCAAACCGACGGCCTGCGGGACAGCAGCCACCTGCCGCTGCTCGCGTTCGGCCGCCAGAGCGAGGCCGGAGACGTCGACGCGCTGGTGGTCGACGTCGCCGAGCACGGTGACTCGCTCGGCGAGGTCGTCGATGCGGCGCACGCGAGCGGTCTCGAGTGTGTGATCCGGGTGCGGGACGAGGACGAGCTGGAAGAGGTACTGGAGCTCGTCGACCCGGAGATCCTGCTGCTCTCGGCCGAGGAGGCAGACGACGGCCAGGATCACCTGGAGCGCCTCCTCGAGCTGCTTCCCGACATTCCGGCCGGCAAGCTCGCGATCGCCGAGCTCGCGGGGGCGAGCCGCTACGACGTCCTCGAGCTGGAGCGCGCCGGAGTCGACGCGGTCATCGTCTCCGGCAGCGACGTGGGGTCGCTCGTCGGTGACGCGCTTCCGGACGTTTGACCCGCGGATCGCCCTCGTGGCGATCCTCGCACTTGCAGCCGCGCTTCGCCTTGTCGGCAGCCGCTACGGGCTGCCGCTCTCCGTCCTCAACCCGGACGAGACGAGCATCGTCCCGCGGGCCTGGAGGATGGGCCACGGTCATCTCGACCCGGGCTGGTACGACTATCCGTCGCTGCTGATGGCGGTCCTCGCACCGGTGCAGGCCGCCTTCGGAGCCCCGTCGTTCGGGGCGGCGCGTCTCGTCGCAGTCGCCATCGGGCTCGGCGGGGTCGGTGCCACGTGGTGGCTCGGGCGTCGTGCGTACGGCACCGGCGCCGCGATCGTCGGAGCTGCGGCCGTCGCGGTTGCGACGACACATGTCGCGTATTCGCGGACGGCGGTCACCGATGTGCTGCTGACGCTCGCGATCACCTGCGTGCTGGCGCTCGCCGTCGCGGGACGGATCGAGTGGGCCGGGCTCGCAGTCGGCCTCGCGGCTTCGGCGAAGTACCCGGGTGCGATCGCGGCAGTGCCCGTCGTCGTGGCGGGGTGGGGGAGGTGGCGGGCGTTGGGTCGGGCCGCTGCGCTCGCGGTCGCCGGGTTCGCCCTGACGAGCCCGTTCGTGCTGATCCACGCCGGGGCCGCCTGGGACGACGTCTCCCGCGTGCAGCGACTGGCCCGGGCAGGGTGGCTCGGGTTCGAGAACGACCCGGTCACCCCGGTGGCCTACCTCGACCGTCTCTGGGAGGCGGTCGGGCCGCTTCTGCTCGTCGCGGTTGTCGGCGTCGTCGTGGCGGTCGTGCGCCGCACGCGGGCGGATCTCGTGCTGCTCTCGTTCGCGGTTGTCTACTGGCTGACGCTGATGCCGCAGCAGGCCCATTTCGACCGCTACGTCCTGCCGCTCGTGCCGGTGCTCGCCGTGCTTGCCGGGAGCGTCCGGGCCGCCGTTCCGGTCGCCCTCGTCGCATTGCTGCTGCCGCTCGCCTGGAGCGCCAATGACGCCCGCGAGCTCACCCGTACCGACACCCGTGTGCGGGCGGACGCCTGGGTGGCCGTGAACATCCCCCGTGGCGATCGGATCGCGGCCGACCCGTCGACGTTGCCCCTGCCCGGGAGACCGGTCGTCGGGCTCGAGCTCCCCGGCCCGGGGCGCCCCTCCGATCCCGAGCGGGATCTCGTACGACTTCGCCGACAGGGCGTCAAGTGGGTGATCGTCTCGGGTGCCGTCACGGATCGCGTGCTTGCCGTCCCGGACACCTACCCGCGCGAGGCGTTGTTCTACGCAAGACTCGGCCACACGCTGGAGCCCGCCTTTGGCGTCTTCCCGGACGAGCCCGGCCTCGCCGGCCCATGGGTCCGTGTCTACCGCCTTCAGTAGCCTGCCGGGATGAGCCAAGAGCGCCGAACGACTCTCTCGATCGGGGTCGCGGTCTTCCTGTCCGGCGCGGTGCTGCTCGGCGTGGAGATCGCCGCGAGCAGGGTGCTCGCTCCGACCTTCGGCAGCTCGCTCTACGTCTGGGGCTCCCTGATCGGCATCGTCCTGACCGGTCTCGCCGTCGGGTACTGGGTCGGTGGTGTCGCTGCCGACCGGATGCCGAGCCCGTATCTCCTCGTCTCGGTACTCGCCGTCGGTGCGGTGCTCGTGGCGCTCGTGCCGGTGCTCGACGAGGCGGTGCTCACCGGGATCGTCGAGTGGGATCCCGGGCCACGCCTCGATCCGTTGCTCGCGGCCGCGATCCTCTTCGGGCCCCTCAGCATCGTGCTCGCGTCGGCCTCGCCGATCGCGGTCCGGCTCGCTGCCAGCTCGCTCCAGCGCCTCGGCCGCACCGCGGGCCGCCTGTTCTCGATCTCGACCGCGGGGAGCATTTTCGGCACGTTCGTCACCGCCTTCTGGCTCGTCCCCGAGCATCGGCACGGATCAGGTGCTCGCAATCGGGGCCGCCACGCTCGTGGCGGCGGCGCTGGTCGTCACGCTCGCCCTACGCCTTCGCTCGGCCTCGTTCGTCCTCGCAGGAGCTCTCGCGGGCGCCGTCGATGCTCGTCGTCTCGCTCGCGCCATCGGGGCAGGGGGAGCTCGGAGGCGTCGCGGCGCAGAACTGGTCGCCGCTCTACCGCCTCCGGGAGCAGCGCACGCCGGGCCCGCTCGATCCGGCGGCAATCGGGGCGCTCGGAGAGCAGTTCACGGTGCGCGCCGCCCGCGACACGCAATACCACCGAATGGTCGTCGCAGACGACAGCGACTCGCGCTACCTCCGCTTCGACAGCTCTTTCCAGAGCGGCATGTGGCTCGACGACCCGTACCGCACGCGGTTCCGGTACACCGATTATCTCGAATCTCGGCCTCGCCCACCGTCCTGCCTCCAGGGACGTTCTCTTCATCGGCCTCGGCGGCGGCTCCTCGCCGAAGCGAATGTGGCGCGACTTCCCACGGCTCCGGCTCCAGGCCGTCGAGCTCGATCCCGAGGTCGTCGAAGCTGCCTATCGCTGGTTCGAGCTCCCGCGCGATCCTCGCCTGGCGGTGGACGTCGACGACGGCCGACGTTGGCTGACGCGTCACGAGAAACGGTGGGACGTGATCGTGATCGATGCGTTCTACGCCGACGCGATCCCGTTCCACCTGGCGACTCGCGAGTTCCTGCAGCTCGTGCGCCAACGCCTCGCGCCGGACGGCGTCGTCGTCGTCAACGTGATCGGCTCGGTCACGGGAAGCGAGTCGAAGCTCCTGCGGTCGCTGACGAAGACGTACGGGTCGTCGTTCTCGACCGTGCTGCTCTACCCCGTGTACGACGGCGCCGGGGACCGTAACCCGACGTACACCCGGAACGTGATTCTCGTCGCCACCGACGCTGCTGCCCCGTCGACGTCGTTCCTGCGCGAGCACGCTGGCAGGAGATCAGGAAGGCCGCGCCTCGGGCGCCGAGCCTCGACCAGGCGATCGCCGACCGCTGGAGGCACCCCGTGCGCGTGGACGACGTGCCGGTGCTGACCGACGACTACGCACCGACCGACGCGCTACTGACGGAATAGCCGCTCGAGCACGATCGCGACGCCGTCGTCGTCGTTCGACGCGGTCACCTCGTCGGCCGCCGCGAGCGCCGCAGGGATGGGCATTCGCGACCGCCACGCCGTGACCGGCCCAGGCGATCATGCCCGCGTCGGTGCGGTGGTCGCCGAAGGCGACGACGTCGGGGGCGCCGACGCCGAGGCCGGCCGCCAGCTGCTCGAGCGCGACCTCCTTGCCGACGCCCGGTGCCGCCAGCTCGACGAACGCGTTGCCGGCGAGCGTCGTCGACGCATCCGGCCCGGCAAGCTCCGCGGCCACGACCAGCAGCCGCTCGAGATCGGCCGACGTCAGCCGTGCGAGCAGCTTCGTCATCGGCAGAGCCCACTCGAGGGGGTCGCAGGGCTCGTACGAGCCCTCCGGCCGTGGCCACCAGTCCTGGTTCCGCTGGGCCTCGTAGGCCGGCTCGCTGCCGAAGCGGAGCTCGTACTCCCAGCCGAAGACGATTCCCGGGAACCGCGCGCGCAGCCCGAGCACGAGGCGATGGGCTGTCGCCGCCGGCAGCGGCGTGTGCGTCACCACCCGCTCGTCGTCGAGGTCGTAGACGATCGCCCCGTTGGCACAGATCGCGTGGCCGCCGATGCCTGCCTCGGCGGCCAGGGCCCGCGTGCTGCGGGGCGAGCGCGCGGTCGCCACGACGACGGCGATACCGGCCGACTGCGTAGCGGCGATCGCCGCCTTCGATCGCTCCGACACGGTCTGGTCGGAGCGCAGCAGCGTGCCGTCGAGGTCGATCGCGACGAGCCGGGGAGAAGCCACCAGGGAGCTATCCGAAGAACGTCTGGGCCACGTCGAGCAGCGCCGGGTCGACGCCGCGCACGTCGGCGCAGGCCTCCGCGAGCGGGACGCCGACCACCTGGCTGCCGCGTAGCGCAGCCATCTCGCCGAACCGCCCCGCGGCCGCGAGGTCGACGGCGGCGACGCCGAAGCGCGTCGCGAGCACGCGGTCGAACGCGGTCGGGGTGCCGCCGCGCTGCAGGTGCCCGAGCACGGTCACCCGTGTCTCGAACCCGGTCAGACGCTCGAGCTCGGCGCCGAAGGCGTAGGCGACGCCCCCGAGCCGCTCGAAGCCGAAGGCGTCGATCCCGGCGTTGATGGTTCGTCCTGCCGGCGACTCGCAGCCCTCCGCGACGACGACGATCGAGTAGGTGTGACCGTGCCGGTGGCGGGTGCGGATCGTCGCAGCGACCTGATCCAGGTCGGTCGCGAGCTCCGGCACCAGGATCGCGTCGGCCCCCGCCGCGATGCCGGCGTACGTCGCGATCCAGCCCTTGGTGCGGCCCATCACCTCGACGACCATGATCCGGTTGTGCGACTCGGCCGTCGTCGAGATGCGGTCGAGCGCCTCGGTCGCGATCGAGACGGCGGTGTCGAAGCCGAATGTCATGTCGGTGCCGGCGATGTCGTTGTCGATCGTCTTCGGCACGCCGACGACCGAGAGGCCTTCCTCCTGGAGCGCGAGCGCAGTTCGCAGCGTCCCGTCGCCGCCGATCACGATCACGGCGTCGATGCCGTTCGACTCGATCGTGCGGCGCACGCTGGCGTAGCCGTCTCCGTGGACGTACGGGTCGCGGCGCGAGGTGCCGAGGATCGTGCCGCCGCGCTGCAGGATGCCGCGCACGTCATTCCGGTCGAGCGGGCGCACGTGGCCGTCCATGAGGCCGTCCCAGCCGTTCTGGATGCCGACGACCTCCATGTCGTGCGTGACGGTCGCGCGGCTGACGACCGCGCGGATGACGGCATTGAGCCCGGGGCAGTCGCCGCCGGCAGTGAGGACGCCTATGACCATGAACGACTCAATACAGGAACATCGGCTTGCCGGCCACGTGGCGCACCTTCGGCTGGTACTCGTTCACGTCGTAGAGCTCGTCGATGTCGACGCGCCGGACACCCTCGCGCGTGGCGCTGATCGGGACGGACGTGTAGGTGCCGCTGCGGAGCGCAACCATCCGGCCTGTCGCCCCTTCGAGGGCCAGGTCGGCTGCCATCACCGCGTAGTTCGTCGCGACCATCAGGTCGAGGGAGTCCGGGCTGCCCGAGCGCATCAGGTAGCCGAGCTGCTGGTAGATGATGTCCTCTCCCGTGCGCTCCTTGATGAGCGCACTCGTGAGCTCGCCTATCCCGCCGAGCTTGCGGTGTCCGTAGGCGTCCTCCTCACCCGACAGCACCATCTCGCCGCCCGCGAGCGTCGCTCCCTCCGACACCGTCACCATCGAGTAGTTCGAGGGATTCGAATGCTTGTCCTCGACGAGGAACCTCCCGAGCTTGTCGATGTCGAACGGTACCTCGGAGATCACGGCGCGATCGACCCCGGCGAGGTAGGCCGTGATCAGGCACGTCTCGCCGCTGTAGCGCCCGAAGAGCTCGACCACCGCAATCCGCTCGTGCGACCCCGTGCTCGTGCGCAGGTTGTGGATGAACTGCACGCCGCGGGTGATCGCGGTCGAGAACCCGATGCAGTAGTCGGTGCCGTGGACGTCGTTGTCCATCGTCTTCGGGATCGCGATCACGGGCACGCCCTCGTCGTGCATGCGGAGCCCGTACGAGAGCGTGTCGTCGCCCCCGATCGGGATCAGAACGTCGATGCCCAGCGACTCGATCACGCGGAGGGCATGATCCGTGAAGTCGAAGGGCCCCTCTCCGTCGCTGCGGTGCCGGAGGTGGGACGGCACGCCCTGCGGCTTGACGCGGCTCGGATTCGTGCGCGACGTGTGCAGGAACGTGCCGCCGGTGCGGTCGATCGTGCGGACGACGTTCGGGCCGAGCGGAAGGAACCACTTCTCGGCGGAAGCCGGGTCGTCGGGGTCGTGCTCGAGCAGCGCCGCCCAGCCACGGCGCAGGCCGATCACCTCGTGCCCCTCGCGCGCAACGCGGTTCACGACGGCCTTGATGCAGGGGTTCAGCCCCGGCACGTCGCCGCCTCCCGTCAGGATCCCGATCCGCATCCACGCCTCCTCGTCGCTTTGTTCGATGCCGATGCTAATCGGCGAGGCAGAGGACCGCGTCGTACCCGTGGTGCGGCTGGCGCCGTGTGCGCGTTCGGCGGCGCCGGGGTACGATCCCGGCCAGGCCGAAGTGGCGGAACTGGTAGACGCACCGGACTCAAAATCCGGCGCCTGAGAGGGCGTGGGGGTTCGATTCCCCCCTTCGGCATGGGCTTGCCCGGCCTTGCCCGCGGGCGATGGCCGGGACGCGGCAAAGCGTTTTCGGGCGGGTCGACTCCGGGCAGATTGCCAGTGGAGTTTGAATTCGCCCCGGATTGTCCTAGACTTGCCCGACTCAGTGACGGAGAGATCGGCCTGCGCTTCGGTAGCGGGCCGGTGGTCGGTCAAACCAATTCGAGGAGGAAGAGCTTGTCTCTCAAGACGAAGAGCCTTACGCTCGTCGGCCTGCTGATCGCGCTCGTCGCGCTCGTCGCGGCCGGCTGCGGCGGGAGCGGCGGGGGCAGCGCACCGGAAGCGCTGCCGTCATCGTCGTGCACGGCGATCGAGTACGAGGGTGACGGGAACCCCGACTACCTGATCGTCTCCGACCTGCCGCTGCAGGGTGCCTCGCGTACCCAGACGGTGCAGATGGTGGACGCTGTCCGCTACGTGCTGAAGCAGGCGGGCTTCAAGGCCGGCGACTACAACATCGGCTTCCAGTCCTGTGACGACGCCACGGCGCAGGCCGGCAAGTGGGACTCGGGCAAGTGCAGCCAGAACGCCAACTCGTACGCAGCCAATGACAAGGTGCTCGGCGTCATCGGCACGTTCAACTCGGGTTGCGCCGCGATCGAGATCCCCGTGCTGAACCAGGCGCCGGACGGCGGCATCGCGATGATCTCGCCCGCGAACACCCTCGTCTGCCTGACGCAGGCGAGCCTGGCGTGCGACAAGACCGAGCCGGACAAGTACTACCCGTCCGGCACGAGGAACTACGTCCGCGTTGTTGCGCATGACGCCTACCAGGGCGCTGCCAACGCCGAGTTCGCACAGTCGCTCGGCGTCAAGAAGGTCTACGTCCTCAACGACAAGGAGGCCTACGGCCTCGGCGTCGCGACGAACTTCAGGAACGCGGCAGAGTCGCTCGGGATCGATATCGCCGGCTTCGACGCGTTCGACCCGAAGGCGTCCTCGTACGAGGCGCTCTACAAGAAGATCCAGGCAACGGGAGCCGACGCGGTGTTCATCGGCGCCCTGATCGACGAGAACGGCGCCCAGCTGATCAAGGACAAGGTCGCCGTGCTCGGGCCGAACAACGGTGCTGTCAAGCTGATGACGCCGGACGGGTTCTTCACACAGGCAACGATCGACGATGCGGGCCCTGCCTCGAAGGACATGTACGCATCGGTCGCAGGCCAGCCGATCGAGAAGTTCGTGGGCGTTGCAAAGGAGTTCGCCGACAACTTCTCGAAGGAGTACCTGAGCGGCAAGACGCCCGACCCGTACTCGATCTACGCCGCCCAGGCGGCGGAGGTGCTGCTCGGCGCGATCGGTGACTCCGACGCGTCGCGCGCGGACGTGATCTCGAAGATGTTCGCCGCGAAAGTCGATAACGGCCTCCTCGGCTCCTTCTCGTTCAGCCCGAACGGAGACCCGTCGGGGGCGAGCGGTGCCGTCGTCGCCATCAACATCGGCAAGGCGGGGGCCACGTTCGAGTCGGCCGCGGTCATCTCCCCGAAGCAGGCGACGATCGACGCGGCAAACGGCGGCTGAACCGACGTCGCGTTGGGGCCGGCTGATGGCCGACCCCAACGCATGTCGCTTCTGTGGGGCGGGAGGGCATTGCCCTCCCGCCCCATATCTGTTTTAGTCACCGGACGATGAGCGACTCACTCGCCAAGCTTCGCGGTGCGAGCACCTCCGACCTGATCGGCCTGGCGCTCGTCGGGCTCGTCGTCTTCTGGCTCGTCGTCAACTTCGTCAAGGCCCCGACGGAGTTCATCAACATCGGCCTGATCGGCCTCACGAACGGCACGATCTACGGCGTCGTAGCGCTCGGCTACACGCTCGTCTACGGCATCCTGCAGCTGATCAACTTCGCCCACGGTGACGTGTTCGCCCTTTCCGGCCTCGTCGCGAGCACCGTCATCGTCAGCGTCCTCGGGCTCGACGCGGGCTCGAGCACGCTCGTCGTGATCGGCGGCCTCGCCGTCACGCTCGTCGTGATCATGACCGGATTCGCGCTCTTCAACGCCTCGATCGAGCGCGTCGCCTACAAGCCGCTCCGGAACGCCCCCCGGCTCGCGCCGCTGATCACCGCGATCGGCATGTCGTTCATCGTCCAGAACATCGGGCTCGCCTTCTACGGCGTCAACTACCAGACCGTGCCGAACTTCATCCCGCGCACGAACGCGATCCACATCGGCGACGTCACGTACTCCTGGAGCAAGGCCTCGGTGATCATCATCGTCGTCCCGCTGCTCGTCGTCCTCTCCTGGTTCGTCCGCTCCACGAAGCAGGGCAAGGCGATGAGGGCCGTCGCCCAGGACACCGAGGCATCGGCGATGATGGGCATCGACGTGAACCGGACGATCTCCGTCACGTTCCTGCTCGCCGGCGCGCTCGCCGGCGCAGCCGGGATCATCTACCTGCTCCAGTTCAACATGCGCTACGACACCGGGTTCGAGCTCGGCCTGATCGCCTTCACCGCGGCGGTGCTGGGTGGGATCGGAAACCTCACCGGTGCCGTCCTCGGGGCGCTCCTGATCGGGTTCATCCAGGCGTTCAACGAGGGCCTCGCCTGGCTCGCCCCGGGGAGCGACTGGACGCGCTCGATGGTCTTCGGGATCCTGATCCTGATCCTCGTCTTCCGTCCCGAGGGCATCCTCGGCGAGCAGACGCCGGAGGGAGCGTGACCGACCTGGGCACCCGTGCGCGCTCGGCCGCCGCCAACCGCAACACCGTCGCGGTTGCGGTGCTCCTCGTCCTCGCCCTGATCTATCCCCTGATCGTCGACTCGCTCGTGTCGCTGCCCCTCATCGGCGACTTCGTGCCGAAGACGGACTCGATGGTCGTGATGATCGTCTTCACGACCATGGCGATCGGCCTCAACATGGTCGTCGGCTACGCGGGCCTACTCGACCTCGGCTACGTCGCCTTCTACGCGGTCGGCGCCTACACGGCAGGGTGGTTCGCGTCCCAGCAGTTCGACCAGGTCTCGATCGAGTTCGGCGCCGTCGGCCTCCCGGCAGGATTCCCGGACGGGGTTCCCGGCATCCACATCTCGATGTGGCTCGTGCTCCCCGTGGCAGGCCTGCTGACCATGCTCGCCGGCATCGCCATCGGACTGCCGACGCTGCGGTTGCGCGGCGACTATCTCGCGATCGTCACCCTCGGGTTCGGCGAGATCGTGCCACAGTTCGTGCGGAACGCCGACAGCCTCGGCGGCTTCGACCTGACCCACGGCACCTTCGGGATCGCGCCGATCGACTCGCTCGGGTTCGGCGCCGTCGGGGCTGCGCTCGGCCTGCCCGAGAGCTTCCGCCAGTCGTCCGAACGCGCGCAGTGGTACTTCTGGACGGCGGTCGTGATCCTGCTGGTGACGGTGTTCTGCAGCGTCCGGCTGCGCGACTCGCGGCTCGGCCGCGCCTGGGTCGCGATCCGCGAGGACGAGACCGCCGCAGCCGCGATGGGGATCCCGCTGATGCGCACGAAGACCTGGGCCTATGCGATCGGCGCGTTCTTCGGCGGTGTCGCCGGGGCCTTCTACGCCAGCTTCAAGGGCGGTGCGTTCCCGGCCGACTTCTACTTCAACATCTCGGTGTTCCTGCTCTGCATGGTCATCCTCGGCGGCATGGGCAGCGTGTGGGGGGTGATCCTGGGTGGCATGATCCTCGGCTACCTCAACGTCGAGGGCCTGGCCACGATCGGCTCGAAGATCCAGACCTCCGGGATCCCCACGTTCGAGAACTTCGACCCGACGAAGTACCAGTTCGGGATCTACGGGATCATCATCGTCCTGATGATGCTCTTCCGGCCGACCGGGTTGATCCCCGAACGTCGGCACAAGATCGAGATGGAGGAAGGCGTGCACGACACGCCGTTCTACGACGTCCAGCTCGAGGGCACCCTCACCGACAGGGACGCGTCGGATGACTGACAACCTCGTAGAGGTGGTGAAGCTGCGCAAGGAGTTCGGCGGCCTCGTTGCCACGAACGACGTCGACTTCACCATTCCCCGTGGCTCGATCGTCTCGCTGATCGGGCCGAACGGCGCGGGCAAGACGACGTTCTTCAACCAGATGACGGGGGTCTACAAGCCGACCTCGGGCTCGATCACCTTCGATGGCGTCGACGTCACCGACAAGCCGCCGCACGCCATCACCGCGCTCGGGATCGGGCGTACGTTCCAGAACATTCGCCTCTTCGCGCAGATGACCGCGGTCGAGAACGTGCTCGTCGGCATGCACAGCCGCCTTCACGGCGGCATCGTGGGGTCGATCGTGCGCACCCGGGGGGTGCGGCGCGAGGAGGCGGCCGCGCGCGACAAGGCGCGCGAGCTGCTCACCTACAGCGGCCTCCCGAAGCGCCACGAGGAGCAGGCCGGGGCGCTTCCCTACGGCGACCAGCGCCGGCTCGAGGTCGCCCGTGCGCTCGCCACCGACCCGAAGCTCCTCCTGCTCGACGAGCCGACCGCAGGCATGAACCCGCAGGAGACGGCGGACTTCACCGCCTTCGTCCACCGCGTGCGTGACGAGAAGGGCCTGACGGTGCTCCTGATCGAGCACGACATGAAGATCGTGATGGGCGTCTCCGAGCGCTGCACCGTGCTCGAGTACGGCGAGAAGATCGCCGAGGGGACGCCGGCGGAGATCCAGTCGAACGAGCGCGTGATCGAGGCCTACCTCGGCAAGGGAGCGACTGGATGAGCGCCAACGGGTTCATCCTCGAGATCGACGACATCCACACCTACTACGGCGCCATCCATGCGCTGAAGGGGGTGTCGCTCAAGGTCGGCGCGGGCGAGATCGTGACGCTGATCGGCGCCAACGGCGCCGGCAAGTCGACGACGCTGCGGTCGATCAACGGCCTCAACCACCCGCGCCAGGGCACGATCTCGTTCCAGGGCGAGGACATCACGAACGCGTCGCCGCACACGATCGTCAAGAACGGGATCGCCCAGAGCCCGGAGGGGCGGCGGCTGTTCCCCCGCATGTCGGTGACCGAGAACCTCGAGATGGGGGCGTTCCAGCGCACCGACCGCGAGAACTTCAAAGAGGACATGGACCGCGTCTTCGAGTTCTTCCCGCGCCTGTTCGAGCGACGCTCCCAGAAGGCGGGGACGATGTCGGGCGGCGAGCAGCAGATGTGCGCGATGGGCCGGGCGCTGATGGCGCGGCCCAAGCTGTTGCTCCTCGACGAGCCGTCCATGGGCCTGGCGCCGATCTTCGTCGAGAAGATCTTCGAGATCGTGATCGAGATCAACCAGCAGGGGACGCCGGTGCTGCTCGTGGAGCAGAACGCGCTGATGGCCCTCGACGTCGCCAGCCGCGGCTACGTGCTCGAGACCGGGCGGGTGGCGCTCGAGGGGCCTGCCGCCGAGCTGAAGGTGAACGAGCAGGTCCGCAAGGCGTATCTCGGCGAAGGCTAGGCGCGCCGTCGGCGCCCGGGTTCAGCCGGCCACCGACACGGATCTACCCGACCACGAGCGGGGCATACGGCGGGCCGAGCAGCACGCCGAGCCGGTGGCTGCCGCCTGCGACGCCGCGGGCCATCTCGAGCGCGGCGGCGACGTTGTGCGTCGGCACGAGCCCGAGAGCCCTCGCCGCCCCGGCATCGCGGCAGCCTGCGACGAGCACGCTACCGGAGCGCTCGAGGACAGGCGCGCACGACGCCCAGTCGACGTAGGGCAGCAGTGGGTGAGGCGCCCGGCCCCGGCGGTAGGCGTCGAGGGCCTGCGCGTCGGCGGCGGCCGTGTCCCGCGCGGCGGCGAACTGCTCCTCCGTCGCGCCTTCACGCAGCTCGTGGAAGAGGTTGCGGTACGGCGTCTGGGGGCCGTGCCCGAACGTGCGCCGCAGATCGTGCAGGAGCACGACCGTGCCGCCCTCGCGCAGCGGTGAGGTGTCGCGCCAGAGCCGAAGGGCGTGACCGAGGCCGATCGTGGCCGTGGTGAGCGGGTTCAGCGGCTCCCGCGGCTCGTGCAACGACTTCCAGGGAACCGGCACGACGATGGTGTCGAGCTGGCCCTCGAGCTGAGCGCCGCGGAGGGAGATCCCGCGAAGGAGCGCCTCCGCGTGCGAGACGGCGGGCGGCCCGGCGAGGACGGCAACAGCGTTGAGCTCCCTCGCGAGGCTCTGAAGCGCTCGGTGCCGCAGCGTTCCGGGAAACGCATTGAGGAGCCGCCGGGCCCGGGAGCGGGCCAGCGCCTCGCACGTCTGCGGCGACGAGGGGTAGCCGCGGTAGCGGCCGAGGAGGCGCGGGTGATCCAGGACGATCGAGACGCCGATGACGGCGGTGTGACGCGCGAGCGCGGTGGCGACCTTGCCGGCGAGGACGCCCGTGGGGGAGAGAGACGGCGCCAGGAGCGACGGCGCCGGAGCAATCGACCCGATCGCCTCGGCCGCGCAGGCACCGAGGAGGGTGCACGGCCCGCCGCGCTCGGAGGTTTCGGCCGCGGTGACACAGACGATCAGGTCGGCGTCGAGGAGCGCGCCGTGAATGCGAAGGGTCGGAGCGTCGGGGAGCTCGAGCGACCGCAGTTCGGTGCTCGTTGCATCGTGGACGACGACTGTCCCACGGAAATCACGCGCCGGGGTGGGGCGGAGCACCGCTTCCAGCTCGCGGCGCCCGGCCCGTTGCTCGAGGCCGCCGGCAACCACGATCGTGTGCCTCTCAGCCGGCATCCCGAGTCGCTCGAGGTCGTCGATGACCGCGGCGACCGCCTCCTGACGAGGGTCGCTGGGCGCGCCGGGAAGCGGAAGGGAGCGCGGCTCGACGACGATCGCCACGCGGCCGCCGCGGGTGACGAGGTCGTCGAGCCGTGGCCCGGACAGCGGATACCGCAGCGCCTCTCCCACCGCTGCGGTGACGTCGCGCAGTGGATCGAGCGGCGGCGGTGGCGCGAGAAGGACGGCATCGTCGTCGACACCGACGAGCGGGATTCGTGAGCCCGAGAGCAGCGGAAGGCGCGCCATGCCCACATCCAACCAGGAGCGTGCGACGCTGCGCGTGGGCTCAGGCGATCGCGCGGTGGAGCCGGAAGAACGTCGGCCGCCACCCGAGCTGCGGCCAGGTGCGCGAGGCGAGCAGGTTCGTCGCCCGCCAGTCGTTGACGACCCGGCAATACCCCTCCGCCGCCGCCCAGTCGAGCACCGTCGTGCCGAGGGCTCTGCCGACGCCGGCGCCGCGGGCGTCCTCGCGCACTGCGGCGAACCCGAGGTGGGCAGCGTCGTCGGGCCGGGCGATCCCGGTGTGGAGGCTCGACTCGGTCACCGAGCAGCCGACCGCGGATCCGACGACACGCCCGTCCCTGACGGCGACGAAGTTGGCGAACGCCGGGTTGTCGAAGTCCTCGTCCCATTCGGCCCGTGCCTCGTCGAGCGTCGGCGGCGCCAGGGTCGAGAACACCGGCGCGTGGCACTGGTGCGCCGGGAGCACGAGGTCGAGCTCGGCGAGTGCGTCGATGTCAGCGCGGGTCGCCCGCCGGATCTCGACGCCGGACAGGCTCTCGCCGAGCGGCGTCACCGGCGCGTCTCGAATTGCGTGGACGTGCTGCTGCCCGAAGCCGAGCCGGAACCAGGCGTCGACGAGCGCCGCATCGCTCGCGGGGACGACGGCGTAGTGCGAGGTGCGGCCCTCGTCGACCCAGCGGGCCGCCGCGAAGGCGTAGAGGTCACGCACCACCTCCGCCTCGGTGACGGCCTGGCCGGCGGGCTCGGCCCAGACGTTCGGCCCCCAGAGCGGGCTCTCACGTGGCGTCCCGAGGAGGTAGCCGACAACGGTGCCGCCGCGGGTTGCCACCGCTCCGGAGGCGTCGCCGGTCACGAGCTCGGCGATTGCGGCGCTGGCGATCTCCGGCCGCTCGTACGCGGCGGGCAGGCCCGGCTCGACCGCGCGTTGAGCCGCGTGGCGGCGCGCCAGCAGGCCCGCGGCGTCGTCGAGGAAATCGGGCACGAACGGGTGGAGCTCGAGACGTGCCACGGACCGAAACCTATCGAGACTTCTCCGCATAGACTCGCGCCCATGGCCCCTAAGACGATCACGGGCGCGGAGCTCGAGCTCGACGACGGCCCCGCGCGAGGCTCCGAGTTGTTTCTCGTCGACGGCAACAACCTCGCCTACCGTGCCTTCTTCGCGCTGCCGGAGGAGCTCGCGACGAGCGACGGCCTGCCGACGAACGCCCTGCTCGGCTTCGGCAACATGCTCTTCAAGCTGCTCGCCGACTACGGTCCGCGAGGCGTCGCGGTGGCGTGGGACACGCGGCCGGTGCACCGTACGGCCGTGGCCGAGGCGGTCGATGTCGTCTACAAGCAGGGCCGCAGGCCGATGCCCGACCTGCTCCGCGAGCAGTTCCCCTACTTCCGGCCGGTCGTCGAGGCCTTCGGCTACCGCAACCTCGAGTTCGAAGGATGGGAGGCGGACGACGTGATCGCCACGATCGCGACCCTCGCCGACGAGGCGGGCGTGAAGACGTGCGTGGTCTCGACCGACCGCGACGCCTTCCAGCTCTGCTCCGAGAACGTCACCCTGATGATGACGCCGCGCGGCGTCTCGGACGTGAACGTCTACACGCCCGAGCGCGTCGAGCTCCGCTACGGCGTGCGGCCCGACCAGGTACCCGACTTCATCGGCCTCAAGGGCGATACGTCCGACAACATCCCGGGCATCCCCGGGATCGGGGACAAGACGGCGGGCCAGCTGATCGCCCAGTACGGCTCCCTGGAGGAGGTGATCGCGCACGCGGACGAGCTCTCCCCGGCGCGGGGGAAGGCGGTGCGTGAGCACGCCGACCAGGCACGGGCATCGAAGGAGCTTGCGACGATGCGCCGCGATCTCCCGCTCGGCGTCGACCCGAGGGCGCTCGTCTCCAGCGCGCCCGACCGCTCGCAGCTGAAGGAGATGTTCCGCCGCTTCGAGTTCCGCGCCCTGCTCAACCGGGTCGACGAGCTCGACGCTGCGCTCCCCGCGCAGGAGCGTCCGAAGCTCGAGGGCCAGGGCGTCGGCTGGCACGCGGCGCCGCTTGCGGCGACGCGCGGCCGGGTTGGTGTCGCGATCGAGGACGGCCGCATCGCGGTCGCCTCCGACGACGGAGTGCTCGTCGCCGACTGGGATCCCGCGCAGGCCTCCCTGCTCGGTGACGTCGATCTCGTCGCCCACGACGCGAAGGCGCTCCACCTGCCGTTTGCCCCCGTCGACGACACGATGATCGCCGCGTATCTGATCGAGCCCGGCCGCTCGGCCTATCTGATCGACGACCTCGCCGCCGAGTACGGGCTCGAGCTCGAGCCAGAGCCGCCGGCGGAGGAGAAGACCGCCACGCTCGTGCGGCACGCCGAGGCGACCCGGCGGCTCGCCGCCCCGATGCGTGAGCGGCTCGTCGAGCGCGGCTCGCTCGACCTCTACGAGCGCATCGAGCTCCCGCTCACGGCCGTCCTGGCAGCGATGGAGGACGCCGGCGTCAAGATCGACACCTATCGCATGGGCGAGATCACCGCGCGGCTCCGCGACCGGGTCGAGGAGCTCGAGGCGCGGGCGACCGACCTCGCGGGCGAGGAGTTCATGCTGGGCTCGACCCAGCAGGTGGCGCGAATCCTGTTCGAGAAGCTCGGCCTCGAGCCCGGACGGAAAGGGAAGACCGGCTATTCGACCGACAGCCGGGTCCTGCGTGGCCTGCGCGACGCGCACGAGATCGTGCCGGTGATCGAGGAATGGCGCGAGTACTCGAAGCTGCTCAACACCTACCTGTTGCCGCTGCCGTCGCTGATCTCGGAGCGTGACGGACGCCTGCACACCACATTCAACCAGGCCGTCGCCGCGACCGGGCGCCTGTCGACCTCCAACCCGAACCTGCAGTCGATCCCCATCCGCACCGACCTCGGCCGCCAGATTCGCTCCGCCTTCATCGCAGAGGAGGGGCACCGGCTGCTCTCGGCCGACTACAGCCAGGTCGAGTTGCGCATCCTGGCCCACGTGTCGGGCGAGCCCGTACTCCGCGAGGCGTTCGAGCACGGGGAGGACATCCACACGCGCACCGCAGCGGAGGTGCTCGGCAAGGAGCCCGCGTCGCTCACGCGCTCGGAGCGTGACGTGGCGAAGATGGTCAACTTCGGGATCATCTACGGGATCTCGTCGTTCGGCCTCGCCGAGAACCTCGAGATTCCCCGTGACGAGGCGCAGGCGTACATCGACACCTACCTCGCGCGGTTCCCCCGCGTGCAGGAGTTCATCGCCCGCACGATCGCGCAGGCTGCGGCCGACGGCTACGTAACGACGCTCCTCGGCCGGCGGCGTCCGATTCCCGAGCTCCGCGCCTCGAACCGGCAGACGCGGTCGCTCGGCGAGCGGCTCGCCGTCAACACGGTGATGCAGGGCACCGCCGCCGACGTGATCAAGGTCGCGATGATCCGCTCCCACGACCGGTTGCGCACCGAGGGACGCAACGCCCGACTGGTGCTCCAGGTGCACGACGAGCTGCTGCTCGAGGTGCCCGACACCGAGGTCAGCGGCGTCCGGGAGCTCGTCCGGGAGGAGATGGTCGGCGCCTACCCGCTCGACCCACCGCTGGCGGTCGACGTCGGCGTCGGCGATAACTGGGCCGACGCGAAGTAGCGAGAGCTGCCCTCGACGGACGAGGGTCGGAATATCGGTGATTGGCCGCTATACTCCGCGGCTCGCCCATGGCCAACCCTCCGACCGAGAGCACCCCTATGTCCACTATGGAAGTTCCCGTCCTCGAAGACGGCGTCTGGATCACCGGCCCCGACGGGGAGCTGATTCCCGACTACGACGCAACCTTCCCCACGATCAACGAGGGCGAGGTCGTGCACGGCACCGTCGTGCGCGTCGACAAGGACGAGGTGCTCGTCGACATCGGCTACAAGTCCGAAGGCGTGATCCCGGTCTCCGAGCTGTCGATCAGGCGCTCGGTCAACCCCGCCGACGAGGTCTCGCTGGGCGAGGAGATCGACGCGCTCGTGATGCAGAAGGAGGACGCCGAAGGGCGTCTCATCCTGTCCAAGAAGCGCGCCCGCTTCGAGCTCGCCTGGAAGGCGATCGAGGCGGCAGCCGAGAGCGGCGAGGCCGTCAACGGTCGTGTGATCGAGGTCGTCAAGGGCGGCCTCATCCTCGACCTCGGCGTGCGCGGCTTCCTGCCGGCGTCGCTCGTCGACATCCGGCGGGTTCAGGATCTCGAGGAATTCACGGGCAAGGAGCTCCGCTGCAAGGTGATCGAGCTCAATCGCTCGCGCAACAACGTCGTGCTCTCCCGCCGCGCCGTCCTCGAGGACGAGCGCAAGGAGATGCGCCAGGCGATCCTCGACCGTCTCAACCCGGGCGACGTCGTCGACGGCCAGATCTCGAACATCGTCGACTTCGGCGCTTTCGTCGACCTCGACGGCATGGACGGCCTGATCCACATCTCCGAGCTCTCCTGGAGCCACGTCAACCATCCTTCCGAGGTGCTCGAGATCGGCCAGACCGTCAAGGTCAAGGTGCTCGACATCGACCGCGAGCGCCAGCGGATCTCGCTCGGCCTCAAGCAGACACAGTCCGACCCGTGGCAGCAGGTGCTCGAGCATTACCACGAGGAGGACGTCGTCGAAGGCCGCGTCACGAAGGTCGTCACCTTCGGCGCCTTCGTCGAGATCCTGCCGGGCGTCGAGGGCCTCGTCCACATCTCGGAGCTCGCCCAGCACCACGTCGAGAACCCACGGGAGGTCGTCTCGCAGGGTGATCCGGTCAACGTCCTGATCCTCGAGATCGACGGCGACCGCCGCCGGCTGTCGCTGTCGCTGAAGCGCGTCGAGGAAGGCGCCGAGCCGCTCCCCCGGGCCGACGGTGGCGAGTCCGTGCACCTGACGCCGAACCTGCGGCTGTCCGAGGAGGCGTTCCCCGCCGGCGAGCTCGCAGAGGAGGCGCTTGCGCTCGACGCCGACGCGGTCGAGCTGGCCGGGGAGGCGCTTGCGCTCGACGCCGACGCGATCGAGGTCGCTGCCGGGGCCGTTGCCGCGGAAGAGATTGCGGTCGAGCTCGCCGAGGAGGCCGTGATCGCGGACGAGGTCGCGATCGAGCTGGCCGAGGAGGCAGTGGTCGCCGAGACGATCGCAGAGGAGCTCGCCGAAGAGGCGCTCGAGGCCGACGCGGCGGGTGACGGTGAAGCCGCCGCGGAGCTGGCGAGCGAGGCACTGGCCGCCGACGAGCTGGCAGTCGACCTCGCCGCCGAGGCGGTTGCCGCCGAAGAGGTCGCCGTCGAGCTGGCCGAGGGGGCCGTCGTTGCCGACGCAGGGGCGGCCGAGCTACTCGAGGAGGCCGTCGTCGAGGAGGCCGTGGCGGAAGAGCTCGCCGCAGAGGCCGTCGTCGAAGAGGCCGTCGCCGAGGAGTTGGCCGAAGGGGCCCTCGCCAGAGCCTCCGACGAAGACAGCACCTCCTAGACCATTGCCGCGCCCGATCGCGGTCGCGATCACGGGTGGGATCGGGGCGGGGAAGAGCGCCGCGCTTGCATCGTTTCGCGCGCACGGCGCAGCCACGGTGTCGAGCGACGAGATAGTCCACCACCTGCTCCGCGCGGATCTCGACGTTCGGTCGGCGCTCGTCGAGCGCTTCGGTGACGTTGTCCTCGACGAGGATGGGATCCCCGACAGGGCGCGCATCGCAGCGGTCGTGTTCGAGGACGCCGAGTCGTTGGCGTTCCTCGAGGCGCTTCTCCATCCGCTCGTCTCGCGTGAGTATCTGACCTGGCGCGATCAGCTCGCCGCACTCGACGACCCCCCACGCGTCTGCGTCACCGAGGTACCCTTGCTCTACGAATCGGGGGGTGAGAGCCGCTTCGACCGCGTCGTCGTGATCACTGCACCGCGTCAGCTCCGCGAGCAGCGGCGCAGCGTGCCGCTCGACAACCGGGACACGCGACTGCTCGACGACCGCGAGAAGGTGAAGCGCGCCGACTTCCACTACGTCAACACCGGCACCCTCGAGGATCTCGACGCGTGGGTTGCGGGCGTCATGGAAGAGCTGACGAACGCCGAATCGTGAAGCGCCTCGTCATCCTCATCGCGGGTGTTGCGCTGATTGCCGCTGCCGCGGTCGTGATCGTGCGCCAGCAGCCGGATTTCGTGCAGCGCATCCGCTACCCGTTGCGCTACGAGGCGATCGTGCGCGGGCACGCGGAGAACTACGACCTCGACCCGGCCCTCCTCGCGGCCGTGATCTACACGGAGAGCCGCTTCGACGCCAGAGCTCGATCCAACGCCGGAGCCATAGGCCTGATGCAGCTCCTGCCGGACACGGCACGAGGCATCGCGGTGCGGACCGGCGGCAACGCCTTTGTCGTCGACGACCTCTACGTGCCCGAGTTGAACGTCCGCTACGGCGCGTGGTACCTCCGCAACCTGCTCAGCCGTTACGGCGACGAGCGAACCGCGCTCGCCGCCTACCACGCCGGGCAGGGCAACGTCGACAGCTGGCGGAAGCAGGGGGTAGGCATCCAGTTCCCCGAGACCCGGAGCTACGTGGCGAAGGTCGAGCGTGTCAAGGGGATCTACGCCGACACCTATGCAAGCGAGCTCGGCCTGCGTTAGCGTGAACCCGAATGCCTGACCCGCGCGACCGCCAGTACGCGGAGTTGATCGTCGACGACTGCCTCGGCGTGCAGCCCGGCTGGCAGGTGCTCGTCGGCGGCAACCCCCAGGCCCATCCGCTGCTCGAGGAAGTGTGCGTAGCTGTCGCCCGTCGCGGGGCGTACGCGTTGCTGCGCGTCTCGTTCGAGAGCTTCCGGGCCCCGTCGCTCGGCTGGGTCGCGAACGCCCCGCTCGAGCTGCTCGCGCAGCCGTCGACGATCGTCACCCACGAGATCGAGACGGCTGACGCGATGCTCTTCGTATCCGCACCGGACAACACGCGCGCGGCAGCCGCCGTCGAGAGCGACAGGATGGCCACGCTGCAGGCGGCGTACAGGCCCGCCACCATGCGCCTGATGAACCATGACATACCCTGGGTCGTCTGCCAGTACCCGACGGCTGCGCTCGCCCAGGAGGCCGGCCTCGGCAGCCGGGACTTCGCCGAGCTGCTCTACGGCGCCGTCCTGCGCGACTGGGCCGCGGAAGGGGAGCGCATGCGCGGGATCGCGATGCACTTCGACGCGGCCTCCGAGGTGCGAATCGTGGGGGAGGGCACCGACCTCCGGCTGTCGCTCGCGGGGCGATCCGTCAAGGTCGACGCCCTCGGTGCGAACCTGCCCGGCGGTGAGTTCTTCGGCTGCCCGATCGAGGACTCGGCCGACGGCGAGATCTCGTTCGGCGACTTCCCGGCTGTCTATCGCGGACGTGAGATCACGGGGATCCGGCTGCGGTTCGCCGGAGGGCTCGTCGTCGACGCCGCTGCCGACTCGAACGAGGCCTACCTGATCGAGACCCTCGACACGGACGAGGGCGCCCGCCGCCTCGGCGAGCTCGGGATCGGCTGCAACCCCGGCATCACCCGGTACATGAAGAACACGCTGTTCGACGAGAAGATGAACGGGACGGTGCATCTCGCGCTCGGCAACAGCTACACCGACCTCGGTGGCGTGAACCGGTCGGCCATCCACTGGGACCTCGTCAAGGACCTGCGCCTGCCCGGCTCACGGCTCGAGCTCGACGGTGTCGTCGTGCAGCGCGAGGGGGCCTGGCTCGTCGCGTGACGAGCCGAGCTAGTTGCCCGAGCCGCTCGTGGGCGTCGGCGCCGGCGGTGGGGTGACATCCTCGAGCATGTGGCTCCAGAGATTTGCGAGCATCCTGGTGGTCGGCCAGGTGGTCACCGAGCCACCGAAGTCGAGCACTCCCGCGGAGAAGACGCGCGCCCCCGCGGGGGTCTCGTAGTACGTCATCTCGCCGCTCAGCCCCGGCCCGAAGAGATCGACGACCCGAGCGAGAACTGTCGTTCCGGGCGGGGAGTCCGCCGTCGCCATGTCGATTTCGATCCCGTAGCCGCCGATCGTCTCGCCGAACGTCGACCCGTTCTCGAGGCCGGTCTTGTCGAACAGCCACGGCGCCGCCTCGGCCGCCACGACGGTGAACGGGCCCTGGCGGGCGCCGTCGTCGTTGGCGCGGTACTGCACCCCGGCGAGGCGAGCCTCGGGCCGTCCCTCGTCACGCCAGAGCCTGACCCGCCGCATCGAGGAGCCCTGCTTGTCGACTCTCCAGAAGAAGTTGTTCGCCGAGAGAAAGATGAGCCGGCCGCCGAGGTCGCGATAGCGCTCGATCACGTCGTAGGTGTGCTCGGTCACGTACTCGTGGTGGCCGGGGAAGACCACGAGGTCGTAGAGGGCACGCAGGTCGTCGCCGGAGGCGAACGCCTCGAGGTCGTCGTCGGCGACCATGTCCGGCGTCCTTCCCGTGCGCCATAACCACCGCAGGAACGCGCGGTCGTATGCCTTGAAGCGCGGCGGCACGCCCCGGTCGCGGTAGGGGCGGTCGAGCTCGACCGGTGCGTTCCCACCCGCATACCACGTGTCACCCCAGCCGTCGCCGTCGCGGTCGTAGAGGTTGTAGGCCTGCCACGTGTTGGTCGGCTGGACGACGAGTTGCCGCTGCGCCCCGGGGACGGGCGCTCGCAGTACGAAGGGGGCGAAGCCGACGCGGCCGTCTGCCGTCGTCAGCCGGGCGGCGTAGACGCCTGACGGCCAGGCGCCGGTCTGGACGGTGATCGTGACGGGGGCCGACCGTTTTCCGGTCCAGTCGATCGGAACGGGCTCGCCGCGGGGCGCCCCGCTCAGCTCGTCGTTTCGCTCGCTGCTCTCGGTTTCGGCACCGCAGCGGAGGAATTGCAGTGTCAGCCCGGGGGCGTCCGCGAAGATGCGGAGCTCCATTGGCTCCCCCGGCGCGTAGGAGGGACGGAGGAACGCCGCCTCGACGCCGAGTAGCCGGACGACCGGGGCCTGCTGCCGGTCGACCGAGGCCGGGCGCCGCCCTCCGAGCACCGTCGGCTTCGCACCGGGACGGACGAGCGTGAGCCGCATCACGTACGAGCCGACCGCGGCCGCCGCATCCGGCGCCCAACGCAACTCGTGCTGCCCCGGGCCGAGCCGGGCCTCTGTCTCCCAGGCGATGCTCGTCAGTCGCTTTGCCGTGCGAACGGCTTCGAGCTTCACCGTTGCCGTCCGGTTGAGCGTGAACCGAACGGCGGCGGCGTCTCGCCCCGGGACGCCGGGTGAGACCGTCGCGAAGAGGCTCCGGTCGCCTGCGTAGCGGCGTCCGATGTTCCTGGTCGTCAGGGCGAGTGCAGCCAGAGAGTGCTGGCCGCTTGCGAGCGCAGAGCCGCGAGCGAGTGCCAGACCGAGCAGGGCGCCGCCCGCCGAGAGCAGGAAGCGGGAGCGCTTGATCCGAGCTGCCACGGGGCAAACGGTAGACGAGGATCATGATGGAACTGTTGTCAGAGGGCTAGGGCACCGTGAGGCGGGCCCAGAGGTTCTCGAGCATGCGCGAGACGGCGGGCAGCAGCGCGGTGCCGCCGAAGTCGATCGCACCGGCGGCGAAGACCTTCGCCCCTGCCGGGGTCTCGTAGTACGTCATCTGCGCCGTGAATCCGGGCCCGAAGAGGTCGGGTACCTCCGCCAGTACGGTCGTCCCCGGCGGGCTTGCCGGGGTCGTCATGTCGATCTCGATCCCGTAGCCGCCGAGCTCCTGGCCCAGGGGCGCGCCGTTGGAGAGATCGGTGCCCGCGAAGAGCCACGGCACCGTGTCGGCGGCCCGAACGATGAACGGTTGCTGTCGACGGCCGTTGTCGTTGGCCCGGTACTGGACGCCGATCAGCGCCGATTCCGGGCGCCCGAGGTCACGCCACTTGCGGGTCCGCGAGAGCACGCTGCCGCGGCGCTGTACCTGCCAGAAGAAGTTGTCCGCGGAGAGAAACATGAGGTTGCCGCCGAGATCGCGGTAGCGCTCGACCGCGTCGAACTCCCTCGGCGTCACGTACTCGGTGTGCCCGCCGAAGATCACGAGGTCGTAGCGGCCGGCGAGCGTGTCGCCGTTCAGCAATTCGAGGTCGGTCTCGGTGAGGTAGTCGGGCTGCTTGCCGCGCTGGGCGAGCCAGCGGAGGAAACCGAGGTCGTACTTGCGATACTGCGGAGGGACGCCACGGCGCAGGAACGGGCGTCCCAGCTTCACGGTGCTTCCCGCACCCTTGGCATACCAGGTGTTCCCCCAGCCGTTGCCGTCCTCGTCCCGGAAGTTATAGGCCTGCCACGTGTTCGTGGGAATGATCACCGCAACGCGCGTCACGCCGAGCTGGGCAGGGCGGATCACGAAGGGGGCAAAGCCGATCCGGCCGTCGTCGGCGGTGAGCTTGGCGAAGTAGACACCGGACGCCCACGCGCCGATCGGGACGGAGATCGCCCCCGGGCGATCGAGGCTCGACCAGCCGACGTCGACAGGCTCGGTCATCGGCACGCCGTTCATCAGCGTGTCGTTGTAGGTCGGGACGTCCTCCGGCCCGGCACGAAACACCTGCAGGGAGAGCGCGTGCGCGTCGGTCTCGACCCGGAGGATGGCCGTCTCACCGGGAACGTAGCTCTCGCGCGTGAAACCGGCATCCACACCCAGTACGCGGATCACCGGTGCCGTCGGCCGCCGGCCGGTTTCGGCGTTGCCCGCGCCGTAGGTGCGTCGGTTGTTCGACGCGTCGGTGACGTCCAGCAGCGTGAGGTACGTCCGCGGTGCGATCGTCGGTTCCGGGAACCACGTGAACGCGTGCCTGCCGGGGCCGAGCGTCGCTGTCTTCTCGTACACCGTCACCGGTCCGCTCACGGTGCGCGCGATGCGAAGGTGCACGGTCGCGCGCTCGGTCAGCGTGAAGCCGATCTTTGCCACGTCGCGCAGGTGATCGCCGTTCGGCGAGATGGTGACGAACAGTCGTCGATCGCCGGCGTACTTCTGGGGCGAACGCGTGTAGGCGCGCAGGCCGAGAAGACGGGGGGCTGTTCGGTCGACGCTTAGTGGCTTGGCGGCCGGTCGGGCCTGTCCCGCCGGCACCGAGAGAGTCGCGAGGAGAACGAGAAGCGCCCCCGAGAGCGTTGCTGTCGGCCAGCGCATGCACGTGCCATGGTAGCCGTGGTCGCGGTTGGGCCCCGGGGGCGGAACGGCGTCCCCGGGGCCGGCCGGGCGTAGACCTCAGTGCGAGTTGGCGAGGGTGAGGGGCGCCGATCGGGTGCCGACGAACCTGTCCCAGATGTTCTCCAGCAGCTGTGCAACCGGCTTCTGGCGGATCGAGCCTGCGAGCGTGAAGGCGCCTGCCGAGAAGACCTGGGCGCCGCGACTCGTCGAGTAGTAGGTCATCTGACCGGTCATCCCGGGGCCGAGGAGATTCGGCAGCTCGCCGAGCACCTGCGTGCCGCGAGGTGAGTGGGAGCTGGTGTGGTCGATCTCGATGCCCGCGTTCGAGAAACGCTGCCCCACTGTCACGCCCGTCCTCGCGAACAGCCAGTTGGTCGCGGGCGCCTTACGCAGGAGCCAGGCGCCACGGTGTTCGCCCTCGTCGTTCCCGATGTACTGGACGCCCAGGAGAGCGGCCTCGGGGCGGTCGAGCTCGCGCCACTTGGCGATCCGCGTCATCACACCATTCTCGAGGTCGATGCGCCAGAAGAAGTTGTCGGCGGAGAGCATGACGAGGCTGCCGCCGAGGTCTCGGAAGCCCTCGATCGCGTCGTACTCGCCGGTCGTCACGTACTCGTGGTGGCCGGGGAACACGAGAACGTCGTAGCCGTCGCGGAGTGTCGTCGGGCTGATCCCGTCGAGCTCAGCCTGCGAGAGGAAGTCGACATTCTTCCCCGTCCGGCTCAGCCAGTGGATGAAGTGGAGGTCATAACTCCGGAAGTGCGGCGGCACGCCGCGGTTCAGGAAGGGCCGGTAGAGGCGGGCTGTGGAATGGCCGACGGTCGCGTACCAGGTGTCGCCGTGGCCGTCGTGATCGTCGTCCCGGAAGTTGTACGCCTGCCAGGTACGCGTCGGCATGACGACCGCGACCCTGCTCTGCCCGAGCCGCTTCGGCGGGACGACGAATGGTGCGTAGCCGACGCGGCCTGCTGGGCCGTTCAGCCGGGCGAAGTAGAGCCCGGTCGGCCAGTTGCCGATCTTCACCGTGAGGTTCGCGCTCGGAGCGATCCGGCGGATCCGCACCGGCCGGGTGACAGCGATGCCCTGCATCTGGTTGTCGCCGATGGTCTTCTGCCATTCGGGGCCGACATGGAAGACCTGGAGCCGGATATTCTCGAGGGCGCTCGCGAAGCGCAACTGCGCGGTGGTGCCGGGCCGGTAGCTCTCACGCGCGAAATACGCCTCGATCGCGAGCGGGTCGTTCCGGAGGGCATTGAGTCCCGCCGTGGCTGAGCCCTCGGCGAGGCCCCACGGATCGTCGATGACGGTGTCGAAGCGGGAGGGACCGGGAGCGGTGGCTGCGAGCAGCGCAACCGTCACGAGCGGAACGGTAACGAGCGAGAATGCGAGTGATACGAGGCGCCAGAAGCTCTTGATATGTGGGGTCTGTGCTCTCATGACCCCACGGTCGATCCGACCGCTCACCGAGTTCCCACCGTGCGCCAACGGCCCACTCACGGGCATCCGGGCCAGTCGGGGTCTTCAAGCGATCCGGTGAGAGACCGCCCCCAGCCATCGGAGCACCCGGTTGCGCTCGTTCGTCGAGCCATCCGACGTGTGCCTCGACCGGAGTCCCATCGTTAGCAGGCCGTTGCCCGGCGGTGTGGGGCCCGTTTGGGGGCGCGGCGACCTTCAGGGTGCAATGTTCGAGTTCACCCGACATATCAACCGTACGGCCCGGTACGTCAGACTCTTCCTCGTCCTGCTGGTCGGGGCGCTGGTCGCAGGAGCGTTTGCCGTAGCGCCCTCGCCCGCGTTCTCGGCCGGCTACAGCTGGCCCGTCAAGCCGTTCACCCGCGAGCATCCCATCCGCGGCAACTTCGGTGACCCGCGCACGCTGTTCAGCGCTCCTCCCACGATCGAAGGCTTGCTCACCGGCGGAGGGAGCTTCCAGTTCCACTTCGGCGTCGACGTCTCGGCACCCGACGGAGCGAAGGTCTATCCGGTCGTCTCCGGCACTGTCAGCCGGCTCGACACGGTCGACCATGCGGTGACCGTCTCCTGCGGCGACGGACGATCGTTCGAGTACTGGCACATCGGCTCAGCGGTTCGAGTGGGCGACCACGTCACTGCTTCGAGGACGGTGCTCGGAGCGATCGTTCGAGGTGCCAAGCATGTCCATCTCACGGAGCTCCGGGACGATAGACCCGTCAACCCGCTGCAGGCAGGTCACCTGACTCCGTACACCGACCGGCAGGCTCCTCGGATCCAATCGATCTCGATACGGAGCTCGGTGGCGGCACTCGAGCTCCCGAACTTCCTCCGGGGCTCCGTGGACTTCGTCGCCGAGGTCACCGACAGGCCGAACCGCCCGGTTCCCGGGATCTGGCGCAACATGCCCGTGTCACCCGCCCTCATCACCTGGCGCCTCGAGAGCATGACCGGCAAGACGGCGCTCGGCCCCTCGGTCGCCGTCGACTTCCGCGTCCACCAGCCACAGAACTCGGCCTTCTGGAGCTACTACGCACGGGGCAGCTTCCAGAACATGTCCGTCTTCGGGAAGCACTACTCCTACATGCAGCCCGGCCGCTACCTCTACCGGCTCACGCGCTCGCCGTTCGACACGACGAGGCTGAAGGACGGCGTCTACGACCTCGTCGTGACCGCGACCGACATCCGGGGCAACTCGACCACCGAGTCCCTCCGGATCACGGTGCACAACCGCCCCGGCTGGATCGGCTCGTGATCAGGGATCTCCGAAGCTCGGATCAGCGTTTCCACCGTTGTCGCCACACCCCGGCGCGGTCAAGGTGAGGGTGCATGCGTGAGTTCAGGATCCTCGGCCCGCTCGAGGCTCTCCTCGACGGCAGCCCGATCGACCTCGGAGGCCAGCGGCAGCGCGCACTCCTCGCGGCGCTGCTCGTGCACCACGGGCAGGTCGTCTCGACCGGCCGTCTCGTCGACCTGCTCTGGGGCGAACAGGCGCCGAAGACCGCGACGACGTCGCTCCAGAACGCCGTCTCCCAGCTCCGGCGTGCACTCGGACACGATGTCGTCGAGACGCGCGCCCCGGGCTACATCTTCGCCGCCGACCCCGCGGCCATCGACGCCGTCCGCTTCGAGACGCTCCTCGGGCAGGCGCGTGGCGTGCCCGCCGCCGAGCGTGCACAGCTCTTTCGCGCGGCGCTCGCGCTCTGGCGCGGTTCTCCACTCGCCGACCTGGCGGGCGAGGAGTTCACCCAGGGTGAGATCAGGCGGCTGGAGGAGCTGCGGCTCGACGCGCTCGAGGAGCGCATCGCCGCCGACATCGAGCTCGGCCTCCATCGCGAGGTGATCGGCGAGCTCGAGACCCTCGCCGCCGCGACCCCGCTGCGGGAGCGGGTCTGCGCGCTGCGCATGCTTGCGCTGTACCGGAGCGGCCGGCAGGCGGAGGCGTTGCAGGCGTTTCGCGAGACGCGCAACGCGTTCGTCGACGAGCTCGGGATCGAACCGGGCGCGGAGCTCCAGGAGCTGCACGCTCGGATCCTGCGTCAGGAGGCGGGGCTCGCCGCCGCCGGGAACGGGAAGGTAGCGGCGGAGGTCGAGAGCGAGATCCTCCGGGCCCTGCTGAGCGGGCGGGTCGTTCCCGTGCTCGGGCTCGCTGCCGCCCAGGAGCTCGCGCAGCGCCTCGGAGAGTCGTTCGATGTGCCGGCGAGCGTGCAGGGATCCCTCGGGCGTGTGACGCAGTACGTGGCTGCAATGCAGGGGCTCGGACCGTTGCACGACGAGCTCCACGCCATGTGCGGGGCCGACGAGGAGCCGCACCCGGTTCATCGGCTGCTGGCCCGCCTTCCCGGTCTCCTTCGCGAGCGCGGTGCTCCATACCAGGTCATCGTGACGACGGCCTTCGACCGCTGCGTCGAGCGCGCTTTCGCCGACGCAGGTGAGGAGCTGGACGTGGTCACGTACATCGCCGAGGGGCCGCTGCGCGGCAGGTTCCTCCACGCTCCGCCGGGTGTCGAGCCCCGCATGGTGGACGTTCCGAACGCCTATGCGGGCCTCGCGCTGGAGCGGCGGACGGTCCTCCTCCGCCTCCGTGGCCTGGCCGACGCGGGCGCCGACCGGAGGTGGGAGAGCCTCGTCGTCACCGAGGACGACCACATCGACTATCCGGGCCCCGGCGACCTCGAGGCCATGATCCCGGTCACCCTCAACGCCCGGCTGCGACGAAGCCACTTCCTCTTCCTCGGTTACGACCTCGCCGACTGGAACCTCCGGCTCATGGCGGCCCGGCTGCGCGGCGATCATGCAGCGGCGTACGCCTCCTGGGCCGTATCGGCCTCGCCCTCGGCGCTCGAGCTGGCGTTCTGGCGCCGCCTCGACGTCCAGGCCGTCGAGGTCGACGAGAACGCCTTTGCGATCCTGCTCGACGGACGGCTCGAAGGGATGGCGATCACGTGACGGGGGAGCTGCCACGCTCGCCGTACAAGGGGCTGGCTCCGTTCGCAGACACCGCGATCGACGCGATGCTGTTCTTCGGACGAGAGCGAGACATCGAGATCGTCTGCGCCAACGTCGTCGCCTCGAGGCTCACCGTTCTTTACGGGCCGAGCGGCGTCGGCAAGTCCTCGCTTCTCGCCGCCGCGGTCGCGCGGTGGTTGCGCGAGCTGCCGGAGCAACCGGTGGTGGTGGTGTTCTCGGCGTGGTCGGAGAGCCCGGCTGCGGCGATCGCCCAGGCGGTTTCCGCGGAAGCGGGCATCGAGGCCCACGGAACGCTCGCCGAGGTGGTCGAGCGCGCGTGCGAGGTGCGGAGCGCGGTCTACCTCCTGTTCGATCAGGTGGAGGAGTACTTCCTCTACCACCCGGCGAGCGGCCCTCTCGAGCAGGAGCTCGCCGTCCTGCTTCGAGGAGCGACGCGGGCGAATCTCCTCTTCTCGCTGCGTGAGGATGCGCTTGCGAAGCTCGACCGCTTCAAGGCACTGATTCCGGGAATTCTGGACAACTATCTCCGCCTCGACCGTCTCTCGCGCGAAGCCGGCCGGGCCGCTGTCGTGCAACCGCTCGCCCGCTGGCACGAGCTCGGCGGCGAGGAAGTCGAGATCGACCCTGACCTGACCGAGACGGTGCTCGATCAGGTCGCTGTAGGCCGGATCGGCGCCGGCCTCGGCGGAGCCGGGGAGGTTGCCGAGGAACGGCGCGAGGAGACGATCGAGGCGCCCTACCTCCAGCTCGTGATGGAGCGGGTCTGGGAGGTCGAGCAGGCCCAGGGGTCGCCAACCTTGCGCCTCACGACACTCGAGCAGCTGGGCGGCGCAGCGCAGATCGTCGCAGCCCACCTCGAGCGGGCGATGGAGGCGCTGACGCCCCGGCAACGGGAGATCGCCTCGGAGCTGCTGCGCCAGCTCGTCACACCCTCCGGAGCCAAGATCGCGCATGCAGCCTCCGACCTCGCGGGCTATGCGAACGTGCCCGAGGAGGAGGCGCGGGACGTCCTCGATGCGCTCGCCGTGCGGCGCATCCTGCGCCCGGGTGACGACGCGCGCTACGAGATCTATCACGACGTTCTCGCGGCTCCGATCCTGGCCTGGCGCGCCCGGTTCGTCCACGCGCAGGAGCTCGTCGAGGCACACCGGCGCAGCCGCAGGCTCGCCTTGCTCGCCACCGCCGCACTCGCGGCACTCGCTGTGACGGCGCTGATCGCGGTGTTCGCGCTCGTGCAGCGCAGCAACGCGCGTGCAGACGCCACCGCCGCCCATGCGCGCGAGCTCGACGCGGTGGCCGTTTCGGTGCTCCCGACGGACCCGGAGCTGTCGCTGCTCCTGGCGCGCAGCTCGGCTGTGCTCTCGCCGACGCCGACGGCGGAGGACGTCCTCCGTCAGGCGTTGACGTCATCGCGGATCCGCGCTGCGGTCGACGTCGGTACGCCGCTCCTTGCCGCCCTGGTCGTGGCGGGTGACGTCGTCACCGCCGCGGAGGACGGGAGCGTGCTCGTCACGGGCACGGGAGCGAGGACAGCGGTGACCACCGGCCACCCGGCGAAGAGTGCGTCGATCGACCCGGCGGGCGACGTCCTGCTCACCGGGCGGGACGGGCGCCTGCGCCTCGTTTCCGGGGGGCGGGTGCTCCTCGTGCCGGACGTCACCGGCGTGCGCGGAGCCGAGATCTCGAAGGGCGGTCGGGTCGCGGTCGTCCGGTTCGACGGCGCGAAGGGCAACCCCTCGCCGGTCGTTCGGCTCATGGAGCTGCGGTCGGGCAAGCCCCTGCTCGAAGTCGATCACGGCGCGCCGGTCACCGCTGCTGCGTTGAGCGGCGGCAGCGCGCTGCTCGCGACTGGAGGAAGTGACCACGTCGTCCGTCTCTGGCGGGTCGCGAACGGGCGTCAGCTGCGTGTGGTGAAGGGCCACAGCGGCTCCATCACGGCGGTTGCCTTCAGCACCCGGGGGACACTGCTCGCGACGGCGGCGACCGACGGCCTCGGGCGTGTCTGGAACGTCGCGGACGGGGCATCGGTGTCGGTTCTTTCCGGGCACACGAACTTCCTCACGGACATCGCTTTCAGCCCGAACGGCACCGAGGTGGTGACGGCGAGCTCGGACCGAACTGCGATGACCTGGAAGGCCGCGACGGGTGGAGCGCTCGCAACCCTGACCGGCAGCTCGGAGGCGGTCAGCTCCGCGCAGTTCGCGCCCGCGGGAACCGCGATCGTTACCGCGAGCCTCGACGGCAGCGCCCGGATCTTCGACACTGTGGTCCAGCCGCAGCTGTCCTTCGTGGCGCAGCTCGGAGCTCCGGTCACGCGCGTCGCTTTCGCCCGCGACGGGCGCGCTCTGGCTGCGACGGGGGGCCGGCACACCTACGAAATCGGGCTCCCCAGGGGGCCGGCGGTCGTCACCGGGGCGACCCCACCGTCCGCCTCGGTCGTGGTAGGCCCCCGCGGGCTCCGGGCGACGCTCCACGGCAGGAACGCGACGGTCACGAGGCAGGACGGAACCACCGTCGAGCTGGAGGGTCACAAGGCGCCGATCACGTCGATCGCGTTCTCGCCCGACGGGACGCAGGCGGTCACGGCGAGCGCAGATCACGACGGCCGGATCTGGGACACCCGCACTGGTGTGACGCTCCGCACACTCCGGGGCCACTTCGCGATCGTCTCCGATGCACGCTTCAGCCCCGACGGCCAGTGGGTCGTCACTGCGGGGCCGGGGACGGCCGGCCTCTGGAGCGCGTCGAGCGGACGGCTGATCTACTACCTCCGCGACCACGAGGGAAAGCTGCTCTCGGTCGCCTTCTCGCCGGACGGGCGGCAGATTGCGACGGGTGGGGTCGACGGCACCGTCCGGACCTGGTCGTGCCCGATCTGCGGCGACATCGACGAGCTCGTCGCACTCGCCGACGCACGGCTGGCGGGCACCGGGAGGGAGGCGACCGACGAGGAGCGGGAGCGGTACGGGCTCTGAGCTCGACGGGCGAACAGGCGTTCCGGGGCCTTCGCTAGTCTGTCTCGGTGCCCGCGCTCAGCGTCACCGCCGCCTACACCCCGACCGGTGACCAGCCCAAGGCGATCGCCGAGTTGACCGCGTCGCTCGAGGCGGGCAACCGTTTCCAGACCCTGCTCGGCGCCACCGGCACCGGCAAGACCGCGACGATGGCGTGGCTGATCGAGAAGCTGCAGCGGCCCGCACTCGTGATCGCCCACAACAAGACGCTGGCGGCTCAGCTCTGCAACGAGTTCCGCGAGTTCTTCCCCGCGAACGCGGTCGAGTACTTCGTCTCCTACTACGACTACTACCAGCCCGAGGCGTACGTTCCGCAGGCCGACCTCTACATCGAGAAGGACTCGTCCCGCAACGACGACATCGACCGTCTCCGGCACGCCGCGACGGCGTCGCTCCTCTCGCGGCGGGACTCGGTGATCATCGCGTCCGTCTCGTGCATCTACGGCCTCGGCTCGCCGGAGGAGTACGAGAAGCGCCTCGTCAACCTGAGCGTGGGGGAGGAGCACGACCGCGACGAGCTGCTCCGCAAGCTGATCGACACCCAGTACGTCCGCAACGACACGCTGCTCGGCCGGGGCCGCTTCCGCGTCAAGGGCGACGTGATCGAGGTGCAGCCGGCGTCGGCGGAGACGGCGTACCGGATCTCCCTGTTCGGGGACGAGGTCGAGCAGATCACCCACTTCGACCCGCTCACGGGGGAGGTCTACGCGAAGCTCGACAACCTGACGATCTTCCCCGCCACGCAGTACGTCACGTCGAAGCCGACGATCGAGGCGGCGATGGGCGGCCTGCGGGCCGAGCTCGAGGGCCAGATCCGCCAGTTCGAGGCGGAGGGGAAGCTGCTCGAGGCGCACCGGATCCGCCAGCGTACGGAGTACGACATGGAGATGATGAAGGAGCTGGGCTTCTGCAACGGGATCGAGAACTACTCGCGCGTGCTCGAGGGGCGGCCGCCCGGGTCACCGCCGCACACGCTGATCGACTACTTCCCGTCGGACTTCCTCTGCTTCATCGACGAGTCGCACCAGACCGTGCCGCAGATCGGCGGCATGTACGAGGGCGACCGCTCTCGCAAGCAGACGCTCGTCGACTTCGGCTTCCGGCTGCCGTCGGCCCTCGACAACCGGCCGTTGCGCTTCGACGAGTTCCTGCAGCGCATCGGGCAGACGGTGTTCGTGTCGGCGACACCCGGCTCGTACGAGCTGCGCAACTCGGCCGTCGTCTCGGAGCAGCTGATCCGCCCGACGGGGATCGTCGATCCCGTGGTCGAGCTGCGCGCGACGAAGAACCAGATCGACGACCTCCTCGGCGAGATCCGCCGCCGCTCCGACGTGGGCGAGCGCGTGCTCGTCACGACCCTGACCAAGAAGATGTCGGAGGACCTGACCGACTATCTGCTCGAGGCGGGCGTGAAGGCCCGCTACCTCCACTCCGAGATCGACACCCTGGAGCGAATCCAGATCATCCGCGAGCTCCGGCTCGGCGAGTACGACGTGCTCGTCGGCGTGAACCTGCTCCGAGAAGGGCTCGACCTGCCGGAGGTGTCGCTCGTCGCCGTGCTGGACGCGGACAAGGAGGGGTTCCTGCGTGGCAAGACGGCGCTCGTGCAGACGATCGGCCGCGCCGCCCGCAACGTCAACGGCCGGGTGCTGCTCTACGGCGACAAGGTGACCGAGGCGATCCAGTTCGCAGTCGACGAGACCGACCGCCGCCGGGCGACGCAGCTTGCCTACAACGAGGAGCACGGGATCACGCCCGAGAACATCACGAAGGGCGTCTCGGACATCGCCGAGTTCCTCTCGCTCGAGTCGCCGACCGTGCCGGGGCGCCGCCGGCGCGGGAAGGCGAAGGTCGAGGGCCTCGACCAGGCCGAGCTCGAGAAGCTCGCGATCACACTCGAGGAGGAGATGTTCGCCGCGGCCGAGGAGCTCCGGTTCGAGTACGCCGCCAAGCTGCGCGACGAGATCAAGGAGTTGCGGCGGGAGCTGGCGGCGCTTGCCGAGGCTTGACCCGTGTATGTCGTCCAGACATACTTTCCGTATGTCGAAGATGATCACCGTTCGGATGCCGGATGAGCGCGTGGCGCGGATCGACGAGCTCGTGCGAGCGGAGTCCTACGAGAGCCGGGCGAGCTTCATCGTCGAGGCGATCAACCGTCTCGTCGAGGAGCTCGAGGAGCGCGAGATCGACCGCCAGATCGTCGCGGGATACACCCGCTTGCCGCAGACCGAGGACGAGCAGCGGTGGGCCGAGGAAGCAGGCCGGCGGTCCATCGCAGAGGAGCCATGGTGACGAGAGGAGAGGTCTGGTGGGTCGAGGATCCTGGTGCCGGCCGCCGGCCGCATCTCGTTCTCACACGTGACGCTGCGATCCCGGTGCTGCACAACGTGCTCGCCGTTCCCGCGACGACCTCGATCCGGGGCATCCCGACCGAGGTGGCGCTCGGCCCCGAGGACGGGATGCCGCAGGACTGCGTCCTGAGCGTCGACAACGTGACGCTGCTCCCCAAGAGCTTCTTCCGCGAGCCGATCTGCACACTCGGGCCGGAGCGCATGGCGCACGTCTGCCGGGCGCTCGATCACGCGACCGGCTGCCGCTGACGAGAGGAGAAAGCATGTGTCGCAACATCAGGCAGCTCCACAACTTCGACCCGCCCGCCACCGACGACGAGGTGCACGCGGCCGCGCTCCAGTACGTGCGCAAGATCAGCGGCGCGACGAAGCCGTCGCAGGCGAACGAGGCAGCCTTCGAGCGGGCGGTGCGCGAGATCGCCCACGTCTCGCGTCACCTGCTCGACGACCTCGTCACGACGGCGCCGCCGCGCGACCGCGAAGTCGAGGCGGCCCGCGCCAGGGCGCGGGCCGCAAAGCGCTTCGGCAGCGCCGCCTGAGAGCGGCGCCGGGCGGCGGTGGTGTCCGGCTTCAGCCGGACGCCGGAGTTGCACCTGTTCTCCGCCTGCGCCTGCCGGACGTGCGGTCTCGAGCGACCGGCGCGTTCAGCCTCTGACGCCGGCGCCGTGCTTGCTCTGCAGGTAGCGGAGGTACGGCTCCGGGTCGATGGGGCCACCGACGACCCGCTCGAGCGTCTCCTTCGGGGTCAGCTTGCGTCCGAGCGCGTAGAGGTTCTCGCGCAGCCAGGTCCCGAGCGCCGAGAAGTCACCGCGCTCGAACGACTCGTCGAGATCCGGAAGTGCCGCCTGCGCCGCCTCCCAGATCTGCACGCTCATCACGTTGCCCAGCTGGTAGGTGGGGAAATAGCCGAACATGCCGCACGACCAGTGGACGTCCTGGAGGACGCCGAGGCGGTCGTCGGGGACGGAGAGGCCGAGGTACTCCTCGAAGCGGGTGTTCCACGCGTCGGGCAGGTCGGCAGTCGAGAGCCTCCCGGCGAGCAGCTCCTGCTCGAGCTCGAAGCGGAGGATGACGTGCATCCCGTAGGTGACCTCGTCGGCGTCGACACGGACGAACGAGGGCTGGACGCGGTTGATCGCGCGATGGAAGCGCTCGAGCGTCATCCCGGCGAGGGCATCCGGAAACGTCGCCACGAGCTGGGGGTGGAGCCACCGGCAGAAGGGCAGCGAGCGGCCGACGACGTTCTCCCACAGCCTGCTCTGGCTCTCGTGTAACCCCGACGAGCAGCCGGAGGCGAGCGTGGTGCGTTCGAGCTTGGGGCTGATGCCACGCTCGTAGAGTCCATGGCCGATCTCGTGCATGCAGCTGAAGAGCGACTCGAGATCGCTCTCGTTGTAGCGCGTCGTGACCCGGATGTCGGTCGTCGCGAACGACGAGCAGAAGGGGTGCACCGTGGTGTCGAGGCGGAACGAGGCCGGGTCGAAGCCGAACGCGGTCATCACGGCGAGCCCCAGCGCCCGCTGCCCGTCTTCGGGGAACGGCCCCGTGCCGAGGTCGCCGCCCGCGTCGTCGACCGCCTCCGCGATCAGCGGCCCCAGCTCGCCTCTGAGCCGGTCGAAGACGGTCCGCACCTCGGCCGTCGTCGTGCCCGGCTCGAAGTCGTCGAGGAGGACGTCGTACGGGTCGTCGGCCGGCTGGAAGCACGCGATGTACTCGTGCTTCAGCGCGAGCTGGCGGTCGAGCCAGGGCCTGAATGCGGTGTAGTCGTTGTCGGCGCGGGCGGCGACCCAGGCCTCCATACCCTCCGACGCCGCTTTCGTCAGCCCGGCGGCGAGATCGGCCGGCACTCGGCGTGCCTTCTCCCAGTCACGACGGGTGACGCGGATCAGGCTGGCGTCGTCCGAGTCGTACGGCAGCGATGCTTCCAGCTCCCGGAGCTCGTCCACGAGCTCGCCGATCCGGTCGTCGACGAACCGCTCGTGCGCGACCCGCTCGAGCGTGGCCAGGCGCTCGGCGCGCACGGCGGCGCCGGTCGGCGGCATCATCACCATCTGATCCCAGTCGAGCACGGCCGACGCGGAGCGGAGATCGGATACCTCTCCGAGCCGGCGTTTGAGCTCGGCGATCGGCTCCTCCATCACTGCTCCTCTCGGCGACGCACGACCAGGAGCTTAGCCGCGTGAATCACCGGCGTGGAGCCCGGACGGCAGAGGTCGGCGCGAACACGCCGCCCTGCCAGATGCGGGTCTCGACCTGGATCTCGTCTGCCGTCCAGCGCACGACGTGGAGGCCGTTCGCCTCACCGAGCCGGTGGGGGCGGGGCCGGCCGAAGCCCGGCGCGGTCGCAAGAACGAGCGAGCCGCCCGTATCGTCGTCGAGGGCCTCGAACGCGTGGCGCTCGACCGCGGTGCTCTGGTGGATGTGGCCGCCGAGGACGAGCTCGGCTCCCGCTCCGGCGAGCGCGCGCAGCGCTGCGTCCCTGTGCTTGAGCGGGAACTTGCGCGAGGCGCGCCAGGGCGCACCGGCGAGGTGGTGATGGCAGACGACGACGCGCAGCACGCCCGGCGGTGCGTCTCGCAGCGTCGTCTCGACCGCTGCGAGCCGGCCGGCGTCGAGCCGGCCGCCCTGGTGCCGCCACGGGCGCACCGAGTTGAGCCCGCACGCGACTGCGCTCGCGGTGCGCAGGATCGGATCGGTCGTGCCGAAGACCGAGACGAACGGCTCCCACGGTCGGGCCACGCGGGCCGGCAGCGTGTACGGGATGTCGTGGTTGCCTGGGACGGCGAGCACCGGCACCGGCAACCGCTCGAGCAGCGCCCTCGCCTGCTCGAGCTCGGCGATCCGGCCGCGGTTCGAGAGATCGCCGCTCGCGACGACGAGCTCCGGCGACAGCTCGGCACAGAGCCTCACGAGGGCGTCGTCGAGCGCGGGCGCCTCGCGGGTGCCGCGGTGGAGATCGGAGATGTGGATCGCGCAGGCCGTCACCGCCGAATGAGGCTATACACTCGAATCATGTCGGAACAGTCCCCCGAGATCTTCGACGACCTCTACCTCGGCCTCCAGGCCGGGGGCGCGCTGCGCAAGCAGCGGCGTGGAGAGGAGTTGACCGAGCAGGAGGCAGCGGCGCTCGGCCGCTGGCAGCGGCTCTCGGTGTGGCGCAAGGTCGTCGCGATCGGCGCCTTCGCGCTCGGGACGTTCGGCCTCGGCTTCACCCTCGGCGGCCTCATCTTCGGCCGCCGGCGCGCGAAGGCGTAGCCCGCCGGAGTGGCCGACGTGATCGTTTCACGAACACTTGTTCGATCGAGACGGACGCGGTAAGCTGGCCTTCATGCCGATCGAAGAGCTCGTCGTCCACGGCGCCCGGGAGCACAACCTCAAGGACGTCACGGTGCGGCTGCCGCGCAATGCGCTCATCTGCATCACCGGCCTGTCCGGTTCGGGCAAGTCGTCGCTCGCCTTCGACACGATCTACGCCGAGGGGCAGCGCCGCTACGTCGAGTCGCTCTCCGCCTACGCGCGGCAGTTCCTGCAGATGATGGAGAAGCCCGACGTCGACTCGATCGACGGCCTCTCGCCGGCGATCTCGATCGACCAGAAGACGACCTCGCGCAACCCGCGCTCGACGGTCGGCACCGTGACCGAGATCTACGACTACCTCCGTCTCCTCTACGCGCGGGTGGGGCGGCCGCACTGCCCGGTCTGCGGGCGCCCGATCGCCGGCCAGAGCCTCGACCAGATCGTGGAGCAGATCCTCGCGCTTCCGGAGGGCACCCGCTTCACCGTCAACGCGCCGATCGTGCGCGACCGCAAGGGCGAGTTTCGCGACGTGCTGGAGGAGCTCCGCCGCGACGGCTTCACCCGGGTCAAGGTCGACGGGGAGCAGCGGCTGCTCGAGGAGGAGATCGTCCTCGACAAGAAGTTCAAGCACACGATCGAGGTCGTCGTCGACCGGCTCGTGCTCAAGCCTGACCTGCGCCAGCGCCTGACCCAGTCGGTCGAGACCGCGACCTCGCTCGCGGAAGGCCTCGTCGGGATCGACGTCGTCGACGGCGAGAGCTTCCTGTATTCCGAGAACTTCGCCTGTCCCGAGCACGGCGTCTCGCTGCCGGAGCTCGAGCCGCGGATCTTCTCCTTCAACGCGCCGCACGGTGCCTGCCCACGCTGTACCGGGCTCGGGGCCCAGCTCGAGATCGATCCGGACATGCTCGTTCCCGACACGTCGGTCTCGATCGCCGACGGCGCGCTCGTGCCGTGGTCGGTCGGGAGCTCGAGCTTCTACGAGGGCGTCATCCAGGCGATCGCAGACCGCTACGAGGTCGACGTCGATCTCCCCTGGCGCGACCTCACCGACGAGCAGAGGAGCTGGTTCCTCTACGGCACGAACGGGGATCGCATCCTCGTCCAGTACAAGAACCGGATGGGCCGCAAACGGCAGTACGCGATGGCATTCGAGGGCATCCTGCGGAACCTGGAGCGACGCTACCGCGAGACGGAGTCGACGCAGCAGCGTGAGCGGATCGAGGAGTACATGAGCTTCCGGCCGTGCCCGGACTGCAACGGTGCCCGGCTCAAGCCGGCCGTCCTGGCGGTGACCGTCGGCGAGCGCTCGATCAACGAGTTCGCCCGTCTCTCGGTCACGGGCGCGCTGCGCTTCCTGGACGATCTCGGCCTGACGCCCACCGAGGAGCTGATCGGGCACCGGATCGTGAAGGAGATCCGCGAGCGCCTCACCTTCCTCTCGGACGTCGGGGTCGGCTATCTCCAGCTCGACCGCGCCGCGAAGACGCTGTCCGGCGGCGAGGCGCAACGCCTGCGCCTCGCGACCCAGATCGGCTCGCAGCTCGTCGGCGTCCTCTACATCCTCGACGAACCGTCGATCGGGTTGCACCAGCGTGACAACGACCGGCTCATCCAGACGCTGCAACGCCTGAAGGCTCTCGGCAACACGGTGCTCGTCGTCGAGCACGACGAGCAGATGATGCGTGTCGCCGACTGGGTCGTCGACATGGGCCCCGGCGCAGGGGAGCACGGCGGATACGTCGTCGCCGAGGGAACGGCGAAGCAGGTGATGCGCGCGAAGGGCTCGGTCACGGGCGAGTTCCTTTCCGGCCGGCGCACGATCGCGGTTCCGCCGCGACGTGAGGACGATCGCGGCGTCTTCACGATCCGTGGGGCCACCCAGCACAACCTCAAGGGCATCGACGTCGACTTCCCTGTCGGCAAGTTCGTCTGCGTTACGGGCGTCTCCGGCTCGGGCAAGTCGACGCTCGTCAACGAGATCGTCTACAAGGCGCTCGCGAACCAGCTCAACAAGCTGCGCGTGAAGCCGGGGGCACACGAGGACGTGGAGGGAATCGAGGTCTTCGACAAGGTGATCGACATCGACCAGACGCCGATCGGCCGCACGCCGCGCTCGAACCCGGCCACGTACACCGACCTCTTCACGCACGTCCGCGACCTCTACTCGCTCACGCCCGAGGCGAAGGTGCGCGGGTACAAGCCCGGCCGCTTCTCCTTCAACGTGCGCGGTGGCCGCTGCGAGACGTGCAAGGGCGACGGCCAGATCAAGATCGAGATGCACTTCCTGCCTGACGTCTACGTGCCGTGCGAGACGTGCCACGGCAAGCGCTACAACAAGGAGACGCTCGAGGTGCGCTTCAAGGGCAAGTCGATCTCGGACGTGCTCGAGATGTCGGTCGAGGAGGCGCTCGAGTTCTTCGCCCGGATCCCCAAGATCCGCCGGCGGCTCCAGACCCTGCACGACGTCGGGCTCGACTACATCCGCCTCGGCCAGCCGGCGACGACGCTCTCGGGCGGCGAGGCGCAGCGCGTCAAGCTCGCCTCCGAGCTCTCGAAGGTCGCAACCGGAAGGACGCTCTACATCCTCGACGAGCCCACGACCGGACTCCATTTCGCCGACATCGAGAAGCTGCTCGAGGTGCTACAACGACTCGTCGACACCGGTAACACCGTGCTCGTGATCGAGCACAACCTCGACGTGATCAAGCAGGCCGACTGGGTCGTCGACCTCGGGCCGGAGGGCGGGGAGGAGGGCGGCGAGCTGATCGCGTCGGGCACGCCGGAGGAGGTCGCAGCGGTCGAGGGGTCGTACACGGGGCAGTTCCTGCGCGGCGTGCTCGTCGGGGGCCGCATCGCCATCGCCGCAGCGTAGAGGCGCCTACCTCCAGGCGAACACGGGTTGCTCGAGCGTGTCCACGCGCTCGTCGATCCGACCATCGATCGCCACCCAGCGCAGCTGAACGAGCATGGCGGCAGTCGGCGCGTAGATCAGGTCGCCGCCCAGCGGAACCTCCACCACCGGTCGATCACTCTCGGCGATCGTCACGAAGCGAGGCGAATCGGCCCGACAGAGCTCGTGCAGCCCGATGCGATAGGCGTGAGCGACCTCGGCCGGGTCGGGGGTGAGGTGGACGTCACCCCCGCCCCAGGCGACGACCGGCGTGATCACGTAGCCGGAGCGTGTGGGGTAGTCGTCGAGGAGGCCGAGGATCGCGTCTTCGCCGAGGAGAAGCCCGAGCTCTTCATGGAGCTCGCGCAGCGCAGCCTGCGGCGCGGTCTCGCCGTCGTCGCAACGCCCGCCCGGTAGCGCCCACTGCCCTGCGTGTGCGCTGAGCTTGGCTGCGCGACGACACAGCAAGAAGGCCGCACCCCCGGCGACGCCAGACATGCGCCCGTCGAGGCCCGAAACGTCGGACTCGAGATCGGAGAAGTAGTCTGGCTCGATAGGAAAGGGATCGTGGCCGTCACGCTCGGCATCGCTGTCGACGATGACGATCGCAACGGCGGCACGACGTCGCCCGTCGAGGGCGTGCTCGCGTCGCGCATGTCGTGCAAGGTTGCCGGCGAGCTGGTTTCGGAGCGCGGACGTGAACGAGATCATGTCGGTACGGGTTTGGCTGACCTACGCGCTCGTCGACGCGGACGTCGAGGTCGTCGCCTGAAGCGCGTCCAGCCGCTCCAGGCTCGGTCGTGCTCGGAGGCGCTCGAACACCTCGCGCGCCTCGGTGAGCAGAGGCGCAGCCTCGTCCTTCCGTCCCTGTTCGTCGAGCCACTCGGCCTGCTCGAGCAAGGCGGTCGCGACTCGGAACGGCACTCCGGCATCGCGCAGCGCGGCGACGGCCTGGCCAAACGGTGGTTCGGCCTCGCCTTGGAGTGCGGCCAGCCGAGCACGCTGCAACAGCACGTCGGCTTCGAACGGCGGCGACCCCGTTGTCGATACGGAGGTCGCGAGATCGATGAGCTTCGCAAGTGTCTCGGTATCGCCGTCGTGTGTGGCCGACTCGCAGCCCCGCTGGAGCAAGACGGCAACCGCCTCAGGATCGTCCCGGTGGGTGTCGTCTCGAAGGACGCTCGCGCATTCGGATGACGCGTCATCGTGTCGGCCCTCCGCCTGCGCGATGAGCACCCTGGCCCAGGTACGGATGCCTGCCGCAGCGGTGTACTCGGTCTCATCCCAGGCCGCATATCCGGCCGCCAGCTCGGGGATGCGCTCGAGCTCTCCGCGGTGGAGCGCCATCTCTGCCACAACGAGCATCATCGCCGCCTGGACCGGATCATCGGTGAGACGTCCCTCCTCCGGCATCTCGGCGACGATCTGCTCGACCTCCTCCCAGCGGCCGGTCGTGAAGTAGGAGCTGACGAGGTTCGTCGTCAGCGCAAGCTCCCAGACCCGATCACCGCGACGCCGCGCGAGGGCGATTCCCCGCTCGATCACGCGTTCCGCCTCGTCCCGCTTCCCGGCGAGGAAGAGGAGGTAGCTGAGGTTCATATGCGCACGCATCGCTCCGCGAGCGATGTTGGCCTCCTCCGCCAGGGCGAGCGCCTGCCGCATCAGACCGAGGCTCTCGTTGGGGCGGCGCTGGAGCAGCAGGCCCTTGGTGTTGAGTGCCTCGACCACCACGTCATAGAGGTGGAGGCGCTCCCCCAGCTCGAGCGCTCTCTCGATGTGCGGGAGCGCCTCCTCGGGACGAGTCTCGAAGAACAGAAGCCGGCCGAGCTGCGCCGAGACGGTGGCGATCCCCTGCTCGTCGCCGGCGGTCTCGTTCGCGTCGAGCGCCCGCTCGAGTTGCGCAACACCGCCCTCGATGCGTCCGGTCACGAAGAGGAGCTCACCGAGTTGCGCGTGGGCGCGCGCCGCCTCTCCGCGGTGGTCACAGGACTCGAGAATGGCGATCGCCTCCTCGAGCAGGGACTCGGCCTCCTCGACCCGGCCGCCCATCATCGCGAGCTCTCCGGCCCGGGCCAGGGAGCGGCCACGCTCGAACCCCTCGTCCGTAAGACCTGCCGCACGCTCGAAGGCTTTCTGGGCCTCGAGTGATGCCGCGAGCGATGCGGCCCGCTCGGCTGCGCGCGTGAACCACGAACGCGCCGCGGCTTTGACCTCGGCGGCGTCGGCAGCGTCCGGATCGGCTTCGTGCGCGTCGAGGTAGTGCGTGGCTATGACCTCTGCGATCTCGTCGGCGTCGATGCCGGCATCCGTCGCGAGGTAGTGAGCGACAGCGAGGTGCCGAGCCCTCCTGTCGCGGCGCGCGATCGTCTCGTACGTGACGCGCTGCACGAGGGCCTGGAGAAACCCGAGCTGGCCCCGTTCGGGTGAGAACGGATCCGTCTCGAAGGCCAGGAGCTCCTTTCGCACGAGACTCGCGACCAGACCGTCGATCTCTTCTTGCGGGAGCCCTGAGAGTTCGGCGAGCCCGCGGGGCGTGAACGTCTTGCCGAGAACCGACGCGTCCTGCAGCAGCCGTCGCTCGTTCTCGGGGACGCCGTCGAGCCTCGACGCGATGAGCGCGTGCAACGTCTCGGGAACCTCGAACGTGCTCAGATCGCCGGTGACGATGACGCCGTCGGCGACCTGTTCGAGCACCCCACGGTCGCGCAGCATCCGCACCGTCTCGACCGCGTACAGCGGGATCCCGTCGGCGGCACCCCGCAGCCTGACGCGAAGGCCCTCCGGAAGCCCCGGCACGAGGCCGGTGAGGAGCTCGTCCATTGCGTCGTCGCCGAGCGGATCGAGTGGAAGGGTCGCGGCGCTCCGGGTCGAGCCGGGGAAGCGGGGATGCCGGTCGGCGACCTCCGGCCTCGCGAGCGTGAGGACGAACATCGGATGGTGGCGTCCCCAGTCGAGGAGATACTCGATGAACGCCACGAGGCCCTCGTCGGCCCAGTGGATGTCCTCGAACACGAGCACGAGCGTACCCCGCTCGGCCAGGAGCTCGAAGAATCGCCGCCAGGCGGCGAAGAGGTCTTCACGGTCGGACGCCACCCGCTCGGCCAGGCCGAGGAGGTGCAGGAGACGTGGTTCGATCCAGGCGCGCTCGTCGGGATCGGCGACCTGCTCCTCGAGCATTGCCTGCAATTTCACGATCGACGATTCGGGATCCTCGTCCTCGAGGATCTTCGCCCGGCCGCGCACCATCTCGCCGAGGGCCCAGTACGCCACGCCCTCGCCGTAGGAGAGGCAGCGGCCGCGGTGCCACCAGACGTCGGCCGCCACGCCGTCGATGTACTTCTCGAACTCCCAGGCGAGGCGCGACTTCCCGATTCCCGCCACGCCGACGACGGACACGAGCCTCGCCCTGGACTGGTCGGCCGATGCGTTGAAGAGGTCCTTGACGAGGCGCAACTCCGCGTCGCGGCCGACGAACGGTGCCTCGAGCCCGACGGCGCGGCTCTCGCCGCGACGCTGGGCTGCGACCCGGATCGCGCGGGAGAGGAGCATCGGCTCGGACTTCCCCTTGAGCTCGTGAGCGCCCGCGTCTGCGAAGGCGATCGCGGCCTCGGAGGCGCGTCGCGTCGTTTCGCCGACGAGGACGGTGCCGGGCTCTGCGGCGGACTGGATGCGGCTGGCCGTGTTGACGAGGTCGCCTGCGACCATGCCCTGATCCGTGGCGCCGATGGTGACGGCCGCTTCGCCGGTGAGGACGCCTGCCCGGGCCTGCAGGGCGGGGTCGAGACCGAGGACTGCGTCGACGAGCTCGAGGGCGGCCCGGACGGCTCGTTCCGCGTCGTCCTCGTTCGCGACGGGCGCGCCCCAGACGGCCATGACGGCGTCGCCGATGAACTTCTCGACGGTGCCGCCGTAGCGCTCGATGATCGCGCGGGAGGTGTCGAAGTAGCGGGTCAGCAGCTCGCGGGTGTCCTCGCTGTCTCTACTTTCGGAGGCTGTGGTGAAGCCGACGAGGTCGGCGAACAGGACCGAGACCAGACGACGCTCCGCTGTCGGCGTGGTTGTGGAGGCTCTCTCCGAAGCCGCGTGCTCGAGCTCAACACCACATTCGGCGCAGAACTTCGCCCCGGCGGCGGCCGGGGTCGAGCACGAAGGGCAGACCCGGGCGAGCGGCGTGCCGCACTCGGCGCAGAACTTCGCCCCAGCGGCGTTCTCGGTCGAGCAGGCCTGGCAGAGCATCAGGCTGACTCTACTTTCTCGCGACGGAGAGGGACGTAGTCGGAGAAGGTGAAGAAGGCGAGAAGATCGTCGCCACGGATCACCGCGAGTTGGTACGCGCCTCGTCCGCCCCGATCGGGATCGAGGCGCTCGTGCCGGCGGAGACGTAGGGCGGTAGGCTCGCCGGATGAGCGAGTCGCCTTCCAAGCCCGGTGAGCGGGCCGACGCCGATGCGCTCGAAGGGTCGGACGCCGCCCAGGCCCGCGTTCGTGCCTGGTGGCGTCGCGTCCCCGGTGTGCTGACGCGACCCGTCGACGTCTTCGTCGCGCTCCGCGACGACGACGAGGTCGACGTCGATGCGCGCTCCGAGCCGATTCTCGCGATCGTCATCGTCGCCGGGATGGCCGGCATCCTCCTGACGCCTGCGTGGGGCACGCTGCTCGACGAGGAGTCGCTCGACTGGATCGTCCTCGCCGTCGTCACCTTCATCGGCGGGCTCTTCTACGGAGCCGCGGGATACTTCCTGCTCGGCTTGGTCGTCTGGGCCGGTGCCCGCGCGGTCGGCCTCGAGACGCGCAGCCGCAAGGCGCGCCAGCTCGTCGGGTTCGCCGCCCTCCCGTTCGCGCTCTCGATCGTGGTCACCCTGCCCGCGATCCTGCTCGTCTTCGGCAACGACTGGTTCCGGACGGGCGGCTCGGACGACGGCAGCGGCCGGATCGTCGTGCTCTCGGTAGGGCTCGGCCTGGCACTGTGGTCGCTCGGGCTGCTCGCGCTGGGCCTGCGGACGACGTTCGAGCTGCCGTGGCGCGGTGTGGCCGGCGCGCTTGCGCTGGCGGCCGTCATCGTGGCGACGATCGCGGTCCTGCCGACCGCGTTCTGAGTGGCGGCTACTTCACCAGCACGCTCCCGAGCTCGGCCTCGAAGGCGGCGAGCTCGTCGGCCGGCATCCCATAGGTGTGAACCTCCTCGGGGAAGCGGTGCTCGCGCACGTCGCCGACGTACTCCTCGACCGCCCGCTGGATCTCGGTCGCGAGCTGCGCGTACTGCTTCACGAACCGCGGTGCGTGGCCGTCGTAGAGGCCGAGCAGGTCGTGCCAGACGAGCACCTGCCCGTCGACCGCTCCGCCTGCGCCGATCCCGATCGTGGGAATCTCGAGCAGCTCCGCGATCTTCGCGGCCACCGGGGACGGCACGGCCTCGAGCACGAGCGAGAAGCATCCTGCCGCCTCGAGCGCGAGCGCATCTCGTACGAGCTGCACCGCCTTCGCAGCGGTGCGACCCTGCGCCTTGAAGCCGCCGAGCGCGGTCGCCGACTGTGGCGTCAGGCCGATGTGCCCCATCACCGGCACGCCGGCGCCGACGATCGCATGCACGCGCGAGAGCATCGTGCCCGCTCCCTCCAGCTTCACCGCGTCGGCGCCCGACTCCTTGACGAACCGGATCGCGTTCGTGACGGCGATCTCGTCCGAGACCTGGAAGGAGCCGAACGGCATGTCCGCGACGACGAGCGGCCTGCGTGCGCCTCGGGTCACCGCGCGCGTCAGCACGAGCATCTCCTCCATCGTCGCCGGCACGGTCGAGTCGTGACCGAGCATCGTCATCGCGGCGGAGTCTCCGACGAGGATCACGTCGGCGCCGGCAGCGTCTGCGAGCCGGCCGGACGGGGCGTCGTAGGCTGTGATCATGGCGATCGGAGAGTGGCTCTCCTTCATCTCGAGGAGCTCGGTGATGGGGAGCTTGCCGGGCGCGGGGGCGCCGTGACCGGGGGTGCGTGGACGGGTGCTCATGAGGCCTCCTCGAGAGGGACGTTGTCGATCAGGCGGGTGGAGCCGACGCGGACTGCGGCGGCGAGGACGGGGGGGTCGAAGGGAGCGATCTCGACGTAGTCGACCTCCAGCCCGTCGAGCAGCGCGCGGGCTCGCACGGGGTCACGCGACGCGAGGGCGCGGGGCAGCGCCAGGGCGCGTCGACGCTCCGCCGCCGAGAGATTCCCGTTCCGCGAGGAGAGTGCGAGGCCGTCGGCGTCCCGTACGGTCGGGAGGGCACGCAGCTCGAGCTCGAGCGCGAGGTCGGCGATCATCTGCCGTAGGACCGCAACCTGCTGCGCGTCCTTCTGGCCGAAGTACACGACATCCGGATGCACGATCGTGAACAGCTTCAGGCAGACGGTGGCGACCCCGCGGAAGTGCCCCGGCCGGTGCTCTCCTTCGAGCATCGACCCGAGCTCCGTCACGTCGACCCAGGTCTGGAACCCCGGTGGGTACATCACCTCGACCGACGGGGCGAAGACGAGGTCGACGCCGGCCTCGGCGGCGGCGAGCAGGTCGTGCTCCTCGTCGCGCGGATACCGGTCGAGGTCAGCGGTCTCACCGAACTGCGCAGGGTTGACGAACAGGCTCATCACGACGGTGCTGCACTCCGCCCGCGCGGCCGCCAGGAGCGAGAGGTGGCCGGCGTGCAGGGCCCCCATCGTGGGAACCAGGCCGACGGTGTTGCCGCGGAGCGGCTCGAGCGCCGTCCTGATGTCGGAGATCGTACGGCAGGTTCTCACGCGACGGCCACCGTGGCGTCTGCGAGCACGCGGTAGAGCGCCTCGAGCCCGGGTCGAGTCGCCCGGATTGCCGCCAGGTGGCGCTCGACGGTTCCCCAGTCGCCTCGCTGGATCGGGCCGGTGAGCTCGAAGTCGTTCTCGATCGTCCTCTTCATCAGCGGATCGAGCGCCTCGGGGGGCGCGCCCGCCGCTTCGAGCAGCGACCCGGCCGCGTGACGGAGTGTGACGAGGTAGCCGGAGGCGATTGCCGCGCCTGCGTGGTACGCCGCCCGATGCTCGTCGAGCAGAGGGAAGGGCCGGAGGCCGAGCGTCTCCGCGAGCCAGGTGGCGACGGCGCGTGCGTCGTCGCTCTCGGCGGTCACCGCCCCCCAGGCGCCGTCGAGCTGCTCGGGCCCGCGCCGCTTCGTGAAGGTCTGCAGGGGGTGGACGCTGAAGCGCCGCACGTGGGGGGTGAGTGCCGCGAGCGGGGTCGCCCCGCTGACGTGTGCGACCCACGGGCCGGGTGTGACGGAGCTCGCAACGTCGCTGATCGCCCGGTCGGGAACGCAGAGGAGCACGAGCTCCGGGTCTCCGCTGCCGACCGTGAGACCCCGTTCCTCGAGACGAGCCGAGACTGCCGAGCCCACCCGGCCGCTACCGATCACGTTGACGCTTCCGATCATGTTTTTCCGAGTGCTCCAGTTCCGACGGGATACCGGGCTTCGCTGCAGTGTAACGACGAAGAGTGCCGATTTCGTCCCGCGCGACCCCGGTTCGCGCCTCTCAGGCCGGGGTGACGGTGACCGGGATGCCGTTGAGGACGGCGTTTCCCGACACGGCGTCGAGCACCGAGGCGTCCGTGAGGATGTTCACGTTGACGCCGCCCCGGCCGGCGGCAACGGCCTGCCGGGTGCCGGGGAGCCCGTGGCCCCATCCGTAGGGGATGCAGACGACGCCGGGCATCACGGCGTCGGTCAGCTCGACGGGTATGTCGATCGAGCCGGCCGCAGAGCTGACCGTTGCGACGGAGCCGTCTGCCAGGCCGAGCCTCGAGCCGTCCTGCGGATGGAGCTGCGCGACGCACGTGTCCTTCCCCCGCACGAGCACCGGCACGTTGTGGGTCCACGAGTTGGCCGTCCGAAGCTGACGGCGGCCGACCAGCACCATGCCACCGACAGCTGCCGCATCCAGGGCACGTTCGAGACGGGCGAGATCGGAGACGAGCTGTGGTGGTGCCAGCTCGATCTTGCCGGACAGGGTCGCCAGGGCGTCCGGGAGACGGGGGCCCAGGGGGCCGAAGTCGATCCCGTGGGGGTGATCGTCGAGCACCGCGAGGGAGAGCCCGCCGGGGCGGGCGCCGAAGGCATCGCCGCGATGGCCTGTACGGAGCAGGAGATCGAGCAGGCGCTCCTCGAGAGGCCGGTCGCCGAGGGCCTCGGCGATCTCGGCGGGCGCGCGGCCGTGAATGGGCGAGGCGGGGTCGGCGACCGCTTCGGCTATCCGCGTCCCGAGGGTGGCTTCGGCAAGTGCGTCGGTGTCGGTGTCCGCGCCGAGACCAGCGGCGATTGCTGCAAGCCGGACGAGGATCTCGAACTCGGACGGTGCACCGGTCGCGCGCTCGAAGACCGGTGGCGAGAAGTGTGCGACGTCCCGCACCGAGAGGGCCGTGAACGCGAGGTCGTAGTGGGACTTCTCCAGCACCGACGGCGGCGGCAGGATCACGTGAGCGTGCCGCGTGGTCGCGTTCAGGTACGGATCGACCGAGATCATCAGCTCGAGCCCGGCCAGCAGGCTCTCGAGGCGCCCGGAGTCGGGAGTCGTCAGCGCCGGATTGCCGGCTATCGTGACCAGCGCCCTCACCTGGCCCGTGCCGGTCGTGTCGATCTCGTCCGCGAGTGTCGCCACGGGGAGCTCGCCCATCATCTCGGGCAGTTCGCGCACGCGGCTGTGCCAGCGGCCCGTGCGGAAGGCCCGCGTCGGGCGGGCGGGCCGCTCGTGCGCCGCGTGTGGGAACATCGCGCCGCCGGGCCGGTCGAGGTTCCCCGTCAGGACGTTCAGCACGTCGACGAGCCACGCTGCGAGCGTGCCGTAGACGGTCGTGTGGGTTCCCACACGACCGTAGACGGATGCCGTCGGCGCCGCCGCGAGCTCGCGGGCGAGCGAGACCACGCGTTCGGCCGGAACGCCCGTGAGAGACGAGACGCGCTCCGGGTTGAAGCCGGCCACGGCCTGCCCGACCTCGTCGATCCCCTTCGTCAGCTCGGACAGCCGCCCAGGTGCGACGAGGCCCTCCGCAAACAGCGTCTGCGCGATGCCGGCCAGCAGAGCCGCGTCGGTTCCCGGGCGGATCGGCACGTGCAGGTCTGCGCGTTCTGCCGTGCGCGTTCGTCGCGGGTCGACGACGACGACTCGGCCGCCGCGGGCCCGAAGCGCAGCCAGGCGACCCGGCCAGTCGGGCGCCGTCGCGAGGCTGCCGTTCGACTCCAGGGGATTGGCGCCGAGGATGAGGAGTAGATCGGTGCGGTCGATGTCCGGAACCGGGATCGCGAGGGGGTGGCCGAAGACGAGGCCGCAGGAGACGTGCTTCGGCATCTGGTCGACGGTCGAGGCCGAGTAGACGTTCTTCGTCCCGAGCGCCTTCACGAGCGGTCGGATCGCGAACGTGTTGGCGAAGTTGTGCGCGTTCGGGTTCCCGGCGTAGACGGCGACCGCGTCACGGCCGTGCGTCGCCAGAACAGCCGTGAGACGCCGCGCGACCTCGGCAAACGCCTCCTCCCAGCTCACCTCCTCATGCACGCCGTTGCGACGGACGAGCGGCTGCCGAAGCCGGTCCGGGTCGTCGTGGAGCGCTCCGAGCGTCGATCCCTTGGGGCAGATGAACCCCTTCGAGAACGGGTCGTCGGCATCCCCACGGATTCCGGTCACGCCCCCGTTCTCGGTCTCGATCCGGAGGCCACAGGTCGCCTCGCAGAGCGGGCAGGTCCTGAAGGCAACTCGCGTCGACATGGACGGACGATACAACCCGGCGCCGAAGCCGGACGGCTCGCCGCCGGCATGCGCTTCCGGTCAGGCGACGCCGAGGCGTTCCCGGAGCGCTGCGCGGACGGCCGGCCACTCGTCGTCCAGGATGGAATACCACGCCGAATCGCGGCTCTCGCCGTCGCGTACGAGCATGTGCTTGCGGTGGATGCCCTCGAACCGCGCGGGGAGCGCTGCGAGCGCCGGGTTGGCCCGCTCGTTCAAGGCATCGGTCTTGAATTCGACGCGCCGGCAGCCCAGCGCCTCGAAGGCGTGCCCGAGCTGGAGGAGCTTGGCCTCGGTGTTCGCGCCGGTGCCCCAGGCCGACGGCCGCAGCCATGTCCACCCGATTTCGACGCTCCGGTGCTCGGGGCGCAGCGCCAGGAAGCGGGTCGAGCCGACGGCCGTGCCGGTCTGCTGCAGGACCGTCGCGAATGCGAGCTCGAGCCCGGCGGCGGTGCGCTCCAGCGCCGTCTCGATCCACTCCTGCCACTCGGCGTGCGTCCGTGGCTGGACGATCGGGAGCCAACGCCAGACTCGCGGATCCCGCGAGGCAGCGTAGAGGTCGTCGGCGTGTCGCGCTGCGAGGGGCTCCAACCGCACGATCCGGCCTTCGAGCGTCGGTGTCTCCCATCGCTCCATGCCTGCCGGACGTTACACTCGGGCGATGCCCATCTACGAATACGCGTGCATGGAATGCGAGAACCACTTCGACGAGCTCGTCCGCAGCGACGACCAGCTGGTCTCTTGCCCGTCGTGCAATGCGAGCGACGTGCTGAAGCAGATCTCGGCGTTCGCCATCCACGGTGCTCCCGCGAAATCCTCGTTCGGCGGCGGCTCCGGCGGCGGCGGTGGCGGCTGCTGCGGCGGCGGCTGCGGCTGCGGCTGATCCGAGCCGCGGCGACAGGCTTCAGCCTGTCGCCGGGTTCCCGCGGGCGCGCCGCCCATCCGCCTCGGCGCCTAGACTGGCCGCTCGATGGATGCCCCAGCCCGCGCCGAGGCACTCGCCGCCTACGCTGCCGACACCGCCGGCTGTGTGCGCTGCCCGCTCGCCGAGACCCGCACCCAGGTCGTCTTCGGCTCGGGTGATCCCGATGCCGACCTGATGCTCGTCGGCGAGGCTCCCGGGTTCCACGAAGACCGGGGCGGCCAGCCCTTCGCAGGTCAGGCGGGAGAGCTGCTCGGCCGGCTGCTCACGGCGATCGGCCTCGACCGCGACGATGTCTACCTCGCAACCGTGCTCAAGTGCAGGCCGCCGCAGAATCGTGATCCACTCGAGGAAGAGGCGGCCGCATGTGAGCCACATCTGTTCCGGCAGGTCGGCCTCGTCCGCCCGCGGGTCGTCGCCACGCTCGGGAACTTCGCCACCAGGCTCCTCTCCGGCAGGTCGCTGGGAATCACCCGCGTGCACGGGCAGGAACACGAGGTTGCGCTCGGCGCGACGAGCGTCCTCCTCTATCCGCTCTACCACCCCGCGGCCGCCCTCTACACGCCGTCGATGCTGAAGGCTCTCGAGGACGACTTCGCACGACTGCCCGCCCTGCTCGGCCGGGCCACGAGCCTGGTGCCTACGGCCGGCCCGTCCGCCGTGCCGCCGCCTGAGGTCGAGGACGACGTCCGTGCGGACGTGGCGATGCAGCTCGGCCTCTTCTGATTCCGTGATCGTGCGCGTAACGCATTCGGCGGACGAGACGGAGGCGTTCGGAGGCCTACTCGCCGGCCTGCTGCGGCCGGGAGACGTGATCCTCGTCCGCGGCGAGCTCGGGGCCGGGAAGACGACCCTCGTCCGAGGTGCCTGTCGATCGCTCGGGATCGACGTGCCGGTGACGAGCCCCACCTTCACGATCGGGCACCTCTACCGGGGAGCGGTGACCGTCGCGCACCTCGATCTCTACCGTTTCGTGGGCCTCAGCGCGGCCGAGTGGGGGGATCTCGAGCCGTACTTCGACGACACGGTCGCGTTCGTCGAGTGGCCGGAGGCGGGGCTGGCGGCTCTCCCTCGGGCTCGCGCCACCGTCATGCTCGAGCACGTCGCTCCCGACGAGCGGCGGATCACGACCGACAGCGCCGACGGAACGCTGCTAGAAGATCTGGCGCGTGCTGATCCTGGCGTTCGACACCGCAACTGACCTCGCCGCGAGTGCGCTCGTGGCCGACGGCGTGACGCTCGGCGAGCGGACGACGCGGCCCCAGTCGCTCCTCGCCGACGTCGCCGGCCTCTTCGCCGCGACGCAGCGCGTCCCGGCCGATCTCACCGCGATCGTGGTGGGGACCGGGCCCGGGAGCTTTACAGCCACGCGGATCGGGCTCGCGGTCGCCCGCGGGCTCGCCCTGTCGCTCGACCTTCCCGTCGCCGGCGTCTCCACGCTCGACGCGCTCGCCGCGAGCACGGAGCGATCCTTTCCGATCATCGACGCGAGGCGCGGCGAGGTCTTCGTGCCCGGGCCGCTCGCGATCCGGCCGGAGGACGTCGTGCTCCCTCCGGGGAGCATCTGCATCGGAGACGGCGCCCGTCGTTACCGCGAGCTTCTCACGCGGCGCGGCGCGGACGTGCCCCCTGACGACTCCCTCCTCCACGTGCCCCGGGCCTCGCTCCACGTCTCACTCGCGACCACGTTCGGGCCGGGCGACGCGGTCGAGCCGGTGTACGTACGCGAGCCCGACGCGGTCAAGTGGGCCCGATGAGCTTCAGCCTCCGCCGGCTCGAGCTCGGCGACCTCGATGCGATCGAGAAGATCGAGCGCGCCTCGTACCCGACGCCGTGGTCACGATCGATGTTCGCGAGCGAGCTCGCGAAGCAGAGCTCCCTCTCGATCGCAGCTGTCGCCCCCGATGGGCAGCTGGTCGGCTACCTGGTGCTGTCACGATACGTCGACGCCTGGCATGTGATGAACGTGGCCGTCGATCCGGAGCACCGGCGTCGCGGGATCGCCTCGGCAATGCTGCAACACCTGTTCGAGGTCACGCGCGACGATGCCGAGCGCGGCTACACCCTCGAGGTGCGCGTCTCGAACGTCTCCGCGATCGGGCTCTACGAGGGGTTTGGCTTCGTGTCTCGTGGCATCCGACCCGGTTACTACACTGACAACAGAGAAGATGCAGTGATCATGTGGAAAGACCCCGATCCGAAGGAGCAGACCGCAGTGCAGAAGCCGGGGACAACGTGAGACCGGGAGTGGCCCTGTGATTCTCGGGATCGAGACATCGTGCGACGAGACGGCTGCGGCAGTGGTCACAGCCGACGGCCGCGTGCTCGCTTCGATTGTCGCGTCGCAGGTCGAGCTCCACGCGAGGTACGGCGGCGTCGTGCCCGAGATCGCCTCGCGACGCCACCTCGAGCTCATCGGCCCGGTCATCCGGGAAGCACTTGCAGAGGCGGACGTCGGGCTCGGCGAGATCACGCGGGTCGGCGTCACGCGCGGGCCGGGCCTCATCGGCGCGCTGCTCGTCGGGCTCTCCACCGCGAAGGCGATCGCCTGGTCGCGCAACATCCCGCTCGTGGCCGTCGACCATCTGCAGGGGCACGTTGCCTCGCTGTACCTCGGCCCGGCCCCCGTCGAGCCGCCCTTCGTCTGCCTGCTTGCGAGCGGCGGTCACACGCTGCTCCTCGCCGTACGCCGCCACGGGTCGTTCGAACGGCTCGGAACGACGCTCGACGACGCCGCCGGTGAGGCGTTCGACAAGGGCGCTAGGCTCCTCGGCCTCCCGTACCCGGGGGGCGCCGCGATCGACGAGCTGGCCGGCGCGGGCGACCCCGAGGCGTTCCGGTTTCCGATCGCGCGGGTGCCGGGGCTCGACTTCTCCTTCTCCGGCGTCAAGACCTCGCTTCTCTACGCCGTTCGCGACCTCGGGCAGACGGGTCTCGCCGAGCGGCGGGCGGATCTCGCCGCGTCCTACCAGCGGGCGATCGTTCTCGCCCTGACCCGGCGCCTGCGGCGGGCTGCGGAGCTCGTCGGCATCGACCGGATCGCGGTCGTCGGGGGTGTGGCCGCGAATTCCGAGCTGCGCGCAGCCCTCCCCGACGCGGCCCTCGCACCGCTCTGGCTGTGCACCGACAACGCCGCGATGATCGCCTCAGCAGCCCGTTTCGGCGATCCGCTCCCCGTCCTCGAGGCGCTGACCGTGGATGCGTATGCATCGGCTGCCTGAACGCAGCCGTGCGCGGGCGGCCGGTGCGGCGCTCCTCCTGGCGGCCGCGCTCCTCCTGGTTGCGGGGGCGGGCGGCGCCGAGCAGCCGATCGCGGATGCCGCCGGCTGGGAGAGCCTGCTCGGTGAGCGACCCTCGGCCCAGCTCGGCGGTCGCTGGATCGTCGTTCTCGCGAAACCGTCCCTTGCGACGCGCGTTGCCGCAGCAGGTGGCGTGGCGACGGAGGAGCAGGAGCGCGCCTGGACCAGGGCGGCCCGCGACGCCCAGAAGGAGGTGATCGCACGGCTCGCCTTCCGTGGGGCACCGATCGAGCCCGAGCATGCGTACTACCGCGTACTCAACGGGTTTGCGGCCCCGCTCGACGCGCGTGCTCTTGCGATCGTCGCGCGCGATCCCGACGTGCGGGGCGTATTCTCGGTGCGAGCTGCGATCCCGGCCGAAGTCGACCAGGACTCCGTCGACGCCGTCTTCGACGTCACCGGCGGGGGGCGCCCGGGCGTCGGCATCCCCGGATTCTCGGGCGAGGGTGTCACCGTCGCGCTCCTCGACACCGGTGTCGATCTCGTTCACCCGTACATTCGGGCAGCGCTCGGGCGTGGCCTCGACGTTCTCGACCCGGGCGGTGATGCGAGTGCTCGTCAGAACCCGACGGTTCCCGGGAGGCCGGAGCGCCACGGCACCGAGATGGCGGGGCTCGTCGCCGGGTCGAACGGCCCCGCGGGCCTGCACGGTGTGGCACCGGGAGTGGCGTTGCTGCCGATCCGCGTTGCGGGCTGGCAACCGGACACCTCCGGTGGAGTCTCCGTCTACGGCAGGACCGATCAGGTGCTGGCCGGAATCGAGCTGGCCGTCGACCCGAACGAGGACGGCGATGCACACGACGCCGCGCGCATCACGCTCGTCGGCGTGGTGGAGCCGTTTGCCGCCTTTGCCGACGGCCCCCTCGCCACCGCGGCGGCCGGAGCCGTGAGACTCGACTCGCTCGTCGTCGCGGCCGCCGGCAACGACGGGCCGGCGGGGCCGGCGTACGGCAGCATCGGTGGTCCCGGCGGGGCGCCCGCCGCCCTCACTGCCGGCGCGATCGACACGAGGCGCCGGAGCCCGACCGGTCATGTCCTGCTGCTTGCCGGGCTCCGGTCTCTCGTCTCGGGCGTCCAGCCGCTCGGCGGCGTCGTCGCTCCGTCGCTCTCCCTGTCCGCGCCCGTCGTTGCGCTCCCACGCACCTCGATAGCGGTCGTCGGTGCGGTCGGCGGCCTCACACGGCTGTTCGACAGCTCCGGGTACAGCCGCGTCGGCGGCTCGGCCGTGCTTCTCCCGCGCGGCACCTCGTCGCCCGAGGCCGTCCGTGAGGTCGTCGCGGCAGGCGCGCGGGCGGTGCTCGTCGATGGGCCCTTGCCGGCCGGGTCGCTCGGCACGGACGGCCCGGTCGAAGTGCCGATCCTGGGACTCTCCGCTGCCGACGCCGACGCTGTCCGAGCGGCGCTCCGGAATGCGATCCCGGTGACGCTCGACGTCGGCGCCACGGCGTTCGACACGAACGAGGGTCAGGGAGCGGGCGCACCGTTCTCGTCGGAGGGCCTGGCCTTCGACGGCGGTCCGAAGCCGGACGTGAGTGCCGCAGGGATCGGGCTCGCGACGTCGGACCCGGGCCGGAACGAGGACGGCGCCGCCCGCTACGGGACGCTCAGCGGCACGAGCGCGGCGGCAGCACTGACCGCGGGCTCGGCCGCCCTGCTCGCCCAGGCCCGGCCCGATCTCGACGCGGCGGGCCTCAAGCAGGCGCTCGTCGCCTCGGCGCGGCGTAGGGGCGGGGTGGCAGCCGGCCTTCTCGACCCTTCGGGAGCTGTCGCTGTCGAGCTCGTCGCCGACCCTCCCTCGGTCGGCCTCGGCGTCGCGCTCGGCGAGGACGCGATCGTCAGGCGGGTCGTCACGCTCCGCAACGTGAGCAGCCGCTCGCTCGACATCACGATCGAGCCGGGAACCGCGGACGCGGCGGACATCGTCGTCGAGACCCGTCCCCGGGTTGCGAGGCTCAAGCCTGGAGCATCCGTACGCGTCACCCTCGTTGCCGGGGCGCCACTCCTGCCCCGCCCACCTGCGGCGCTGCGTGGTGCGCTGCGCGTCAAGGTACGGGGCGGTCGCATGCTGCAGGTGCCCTGGACGATCGCGGTGCCGGTCACGAACCGTGACCTGATCCCGAGCGCCCGGCTCTCGAGCCGGGTGTTCAAGCCCTCTGACAGCGATCCGGCGGTGCTCACCGTCGTCGCCGGCCGGATCGACGGCAGCGCAGAACGGCCACAACTCCAGCCGCTCGCGGAGTTGGCGATCGATCTCTACCGGGGCGATCGGCTCCTGGGCCGGCTCGCGCTCGTGCGGGACGTGCTCCCCGGACGCTACTCGTTCGGGATCACGGGACGCGGGGTCAAGGGCGGCCGCCTGCCGCCCGGCGCGTACGCCCTACGCCTCACGGCGACGCCCGTCGGCGGCGGCGCGACCGACGAGCAGCTCGTCCCGTTCGAGATCTCGTAGGGCAGGCGTCGAACAGCCGGCTCCACGGGTAGACGGCCGCGGTATAGTCGCGTCGTCGTGAGCGAAGGCGCATCCGCATGACTCCTGCTGCCGCTTTGCCGACGCATCTCCGCGAGAACCCCTTCGAGCTCGCCCAGGCCCAGTTGCGGCGCGTTGGCGAGACGTTCGCCGTCGACCCGAACCTGATCCAGATCCTCTCGTACTGCAAGAAGGGCGTCGAGGTTTCGGTACCCGTGCAGATGGACGACGGCTCGGTGCGGGCGTTCCAGGGCTACCGCGTCGTCCACAACATGACGCGCGGCCCCGCAAAGGGGGGCATTCGCTATCACCCGGCGGTCACCCAGGACGAGGTCAAGGCCCTCGCGATGTGGATGACGTGGAAGTGCGCGCTGATGGGGTTGCCGTTCGGCGGCGCCAAGGGCGGGGTCATCTGCGACCCGAAGCTCCTCTCCCTGGGCGAGAAGGAGCGGCTCACGCGCCGCTACACGAGCGAGATCATCAACGAGATCGGCCCCGAGAAGGACATCCCTGCCCCCGACGTCGGCACCGACGCGCAGGTGATGGCGTGGATCTTCGACACGTATTCGATGAACGTGGGCCACTCTGTGCTGGGCGTCGTCACCGGCAAGCCGCTCTCGATCGGCGGCTCGGTGGGACGCGACGGCGCGACGGCGCGCGGCTCCCTCTACTGCATCAGGACCGCCCTGCAGAAGCAGGGCCGCCGCCTGCACGACACGAGGGTCGCGATCCAGGGATTCGGCAACGTCGGCTCGAACCTCGCCCGGCTTCTCACCGACGAGGGCGTGCGGGTGATCGCGGTCTCCGACTCGGGTGGCGGGATCCACAACCCGTACGGTCTCGACGTGCGGGCCGCGATCGCCTACAAGGCCGAGCACGGCGTGCTCCAGGGGTTCCCGGGTGCAGATGCGATCACGAACGAGGAGCTGATCGAGATCGACTGCGACGTGCTCACTCCCTGTGCTCTCGAGCAGGTGATCACGGTCGAGAACGCGTCCCGCGTCCGGGCGAAGATCATCTGCGAAGGAGCAAACGGGCCGACCACGCCGGCGGCCGACCAGATCCTCGAGGACCGCGGCATCCTCGTCCTGCCCGACGTGCTGGCGAACGCGGGCGGCGTCGTCGTCTCCTACTTCGAATGGGTGCAGGGGTTGCAGGAGTACTTCTGGAAGGAGTACGAGGTGAACGCGAAGCTGAACGACATCGTCGTGCGTGCGTTCGAGGAGACCTGGTCGACCCGGGAGCGGTTCGCCACGAGCATGCGAATCGCTGCGTACGGGATCGCGGTTCAGCGTGTCGCCGAGGCGACCACGATCCGCGGCCTCTACCCGTAGCTTCCGTTTCGCGCGTGCGCCGGGTCACGCTCTACCACGCCGAAGGCTGTCATCTCTGCGACCGCGCCATCGAGGTCGTCCGCGAAGCGCAGGGCCGGGCGCAGTTCGCGCTCGAGCTCGTCGACATCGACGGTGTCGACGAGCTCGAAGCGGCGTACCGCGAGTATCTCCCCGTGATCGAGATCGACGGAGTGCGAACGTTCACGTACTTCGTCACGGTCGACAGCCTGCTCGATCGCCTCGGCGGCGATGGTTCTCCCGCGCGCTGAGCGGGAGGGCAGGCAATATGTGACAAGTTGTCACAAGCAAGCGCGATCCACGAGGAGATGAAAGTGGCGGACAGACTGACGGTGGGCGTGGCTGCACGGCTCAGCCGCTACCTGCAGGTGCTGACGCAGGCGAAGAAGATGGGCAAGGACAGGATCTCCTCGCAGGAGATCTCCGAGTACACGAACATCAACGCCACCCAGATCCGCCGCGACCTCTCGGGCTTCGGCCGTTTCGGCAAACGCGGTGTCGGATACAACATCGACTCGCTGCTCGGCGAGATCCGCAAGATCCTGCGGACGCAGGGCCAGCACAACATCGCGCTCGTCGGCGCCGGCCGGCTCGGCAGCGCGATCGCGAGCTCGCCGATCTTCGCGGAGCACGGGATCACGATCGCGGCAGTGTTCGACAGCGATCCGGCGAAGGCGGGCCGCGAGCTCGGCGGCGTCACCGTGACATCGCTCGAGACGCTCGACGAGTTCGTCCGCGAGCGCAACATCATCGTCGGAGTCCTCGCCGTGCCTGCCGACGCCGCCCAGGGCGCTGCCGATGCGCTCGTCGGCGCCGGCGTCAAGATCATCTTCAACTACTCGCAGGCGCTCCTCGACGACACCGGCTGACGTCCAGGTGCACGCGTCGAACCCGGCCGTCGAGCTGCTCTACGCGCTCTACTTCCACCTGACCTGAGCCGGAGAGGGCCCTCGGTGACAGGCTTCGGCCCGTCTCCCGGGGTGGCCGTCTCCCGGGTCACCCGCAGCCGCGCCGCGGCGGCAGGCACGATGCAGCGATGCGCATCCTGCTCTGGCACGGCTATCTCCTCGGCGGCACCGGCTCGAACGTGTACACCCGTATGCTCGCGCGGGAGTGGAGCGGCGCCGGGCACGACGTCACCGTTCTCTCGCAGGAACCTCACCCGGAGCGCTATGACCTCGGCGCCGCGGCGACGGTGCGACCCGACGTCGGCGGCCTCCTACCCGTCTTCGTGCTCGACCGCTACGACGGGTACGACGTGCGACGCGTGCAGGACTGCACGCGCGTAGAGCTCGACCGCTGGGTCGAGGCAAACGCCTCGGCGATCCGCGCGCTCCTGCCCGCCGACGTGGTGTTCACGAACCACGTGCTGCTGGGAGGGCCGGTCGGCGCCGCCGTGGGTGCGCCGTTCGCCGTCAAGGCACACGGCTCCGAGCTCGAGTACTCGATGCGCGGGAATGCCGAGCTCTCGGCCTGGGGTGCCGCTGCGCTGGCAGCGGCGCGCGCCACGTTCGTCGGGTCCGAGCACATCCGCGCCGTCCTCGCCGAGGTGTGTCGTCACACGGCGAACGTGATCGAGGTGCCGCCGGGCGTCGATATCGACGAGTGGGTACCCGAGGCCCGCGATGCGGCCCTCGCTGCGCTGATCGAGGAAGCGCAACGTGACGCGCCGAACCCGGGCAACGCCGAGGAGCGCCTGCCCGACGCGGACAACGCCGATCGCCTGGCGCGTTCTCTCGCGGGCGGCCGCCCGGTCGTCGTGTACTTCGGCAAGCTGATCGAGCAGAAGGGGGTGCACGTCCTCGTCGACGCGCTCGCGGGAACCGCCGCCTGCCTGATCGTCGTCGGGTTCGGCCCGGAGCGGGGGGCGCTCGAGCACCGCGCCGCGGAGCGTGGCATCGAGGCGCTCTTCACCGGCCCGCTCGAGCACCGGCACCTGCGGCACCTGCTCGCGCTGGCGGACGCCTGCGTCGTGCCGTCCATCTTCCCCGAGGCCTTCGGGATGGTCGCGGCCGAGGCGGCTGCTGCCGGCTGCCCCCCGCTCGTCGCCCGCCACTCTGGCCTGGCCGAGGTGGCGGCGGGGCTCGAGGAGGCGTATCCGCCGGCGCTCCGCCATCTCGCGGCCTTCGACTCCGGCGACGTCGGTGATCTGGCCCGCCGCCTCGGTGAGCTGCTGGCGCTGCCGCCCCCCGATCGCGCTGCGATCCGGGCGGCCGCTCGTGCAGCCGTGGTCGAGCGCTGGAGCTGGGCGGGCGTCTCGCACCGACTGCTCGCGCCATTCAGGTAAAGCAGCGAGGGGCGTCTCGCCTGCCTTTTCGGGAGACACCTGGCCGCTATCGAAAGTGCAGTATCGACTACGCTTTTTCGAGAAATGGGCGACGAGCAGCGCGTTCCGACAGACAAGCTCCTCCGGGATGCGCGCGAGCGCTTCGACGAGGGCACCGACTTCACCGTTGCCGCCGAGGAGGAATTCGCGCTGCTCGACCCGGTTTCGCTCGACCTGATCAACCGGTTCGAGGACGTGCAAGCGGCCGCGGCGGGAACCGAGATCGAGCACAACCTCGCGGGCGAGCTGATCGCCTCCGAGGTCGAGATCAAGACGGGGCGCCTGGAGACGTTCGCCGCGGTCCCTCAGGCGATGGCCGATCGCCGCCTCCAGCTCGTGGGCCTCGTCGAGCCGATGGGTCTCACGCTGGGTGCCACCGGAACGCACCCCTGGGCGAACTGGAAGGATCAGCGGATCATCGACACCCCGCACTACCGTCGGAACGATGAGCTCCTCCGCTACGTCGTCTGGAAGAACAACACCTTCGGCTTCCACGTCCACGTCGGGATCAGGGGCGCGGATCGCGCGCTCCAGGTCACCTCGGCGTTACGCAACTGGCTTCCCGAGTTGCTCGCCCTCTCGGCGAGCTCGCCGTTCGCGGAGGGGGTCGACACGGGCCTCCATTCGGCCCGCACCCAGATCTTCACGCGGTTCTTCCCGCGCTGCGGCGTCCCCGATGCGTTCGACACCTGGGCGGACTACGAGCGCTACGTCCGGTTCCTCTACGACACCGGCTCCGTGACCGAGCACACCCAGCTGTGGTGGAGTGTCCGGCCGCACCTCGCGTTCCCCACGGTCGAGATCCGCATCTGCGACGGCCAGCCCGACCTTGCCGAATCGCAGGCACTCGCGGCGCTCTGCGTCGCGCTCACGGCCCGGATCGCGCGCGCCGTCGATGAGGGCGAGCCGATCGTGCAGCAGCCACACCGCCTGATCGAGGAGAACATGTGGCGCGCGATCCGCTACGGGCTCTCCGGCGACCTGATCGACCTCGGACGGGGCGACGTGCTGCCGGCGCGGGCCCGGCTCGAGCGGCTGATCGAGTGGGTGCAGCCGGTCGCAGCCGAGATCGGCGCCGCCGACTGGCTACGGCTCCCGGAGCAGAACGCGGCCGAGCGTCAGATTGCGCACTTCGCCGAGTGCGGTGACCTGGCCGAGATCTACGGTGACCTCACCGTGCGCCCTTCGCGGGTGGGCTGAAGACCAGGCAAGCAGAGTCGATCGCGGTCGGTTCGCCGGGCAGGACCGGGGTTTGTGCTGCATAATCGGGCGCGCCGATCCCGTTTCGGCTCTTTCTTTGTGACGTGCCTCCGGAGGGTTGATGGACTTCTTCAATGACCATGCTGTGGCGTTCGCGCTCATCTGTGCGGCGGCGGCAGTGCTGTACGGGCTCTACCTGACCTACTGGCTGCTCAGCCAGCCGGCGGGCAACGAGCGCATGCGGGAGATCTCGGGCGCCGTGCAGGAGGGCGCCGCCGCCTACCTGCGCAAGCAGTACACGACGATCGCGGTCGTTGCGATCGCGCCGATCCTGCTGATCGGCTTCTACAACAAGCTCGGGTGGGGAACCGCCTTCGGCTTCGTGATCGGTGCCGTTCTGTCGGCGGCCGCCGGCTTCATCGGCATGAACGTCGCCGTCCGGTCGAACGCGCGGACGGCGGAGGCTGCCCGCGACGGCATCGCGCCCGCCTTCAAGGTTGCGTTCCGCGCCGGCTCTGTCACCGGACTGCTCGTCGTCGGCCTCGGCCTGTTCGGGGTGGCCGGCTACTACTGGTTCCTCACGGGGGCGCTCGGCAACGACCCAAGGTCGGCGGTGGACGATCTCCTCGGCCTCGCCTTCGGCGGCTCGCTGATCTCCGTGTTCGCCCGGCTCGGCGGCGGCATCTTCACGAAGGCCGCCGACGTCGGCGCCGACCTCGTCGGCAAGATCGAGGCGGGCATTCCCGAGGACGATCCACGCAACCCGGCCGTGATCGCCGACAACGTCGGTGACAATGTCGGCGACTGCGCCGGCATGGCGGCGGACCTGTTCGAGACGTACGCGGTCACCGCGGTCGCGGTGATGTTGCTCGGTACCGCCTACCCGAGCGGCGACCTGTGGCTCTATCCGCTCTCCCTCGGCGGCATCTCGATCCTGGCCTCGATCGTCGGCACGTTCTTCGCCCGGGTGGGCAAGGGCGAGAACGCGATCATCAACGCGCTCTACATGAGCGTGGTCGTCGCCACGGTGCTCTCGGCGATCGGTTTCATCCCCGTCACGATGGCGTTCGACGGCGGCAAGTTCTCGTTCTGGCAGCTGTACGGTTCGGCGCTCGTCGGCCTCGCGATCACGTTCCTGCTCGTCGCGATCACGGAGTACTACACGGGCAGCCGCTGGAGCCCCGTGAAGAAGATCGCGGAGGCGTCGACCACCGGTCACGCGACGAACATCATTGCCGGCCTCGCAAAGGGCATGGAGGCGACCTCGCTCCCGGTCATCGTGATCGCAGCCGGCGTGATCGCCTCGTGGGAGATTGCCGGCGGCGACATCTACGGAATCGGCGTCGCCGTCATGGCCCAGCTCTCGATGTGCGGCCTCATCGTCGCTCTGGATGCCTACGGGCCCGTCACGGACAACGCGGGTGGAATCGCCGAGATGGCGAACATGCCCGAGTCGGTTCGTGGCGTCACCGACCCACTCGACGCGGTCGGCAACACGACCAAGGCTGTCACGAAGGGGTACGCGATCGGCTCCGCGGGTCTCGCCGCCCTGATCCTGTTCAACGAGTACACCCGTGGCCTCGTCGATGCGGGCATCGACACGGTGTTCTCGCTCGACGACCCCTATGTGATCGCGGGCCTCTTCATCGGCGGCCTGATGCCGTTCCTGTTCGCGGCACTCGCGATGACCGCGGTCGGCCGCGTCGGCGGCGAGGTCGTCGAGGAGGTCCGCCGCCAGTTCCGGGAGGATCCGGGCATCATGGAAGGCACCTCGAGGCCCGACTACTCGCAGGCGGTCGGCATCGTCACCACATCGGCGATCAAAGGGATGATGCTCCCCGCCGCGATCCCGATCGTCTTCCCGATCGTGGTCGGCATCATCAGCGCCGAGATGCTCGGCGGCCTGCTGATCGGCACGATCGTGACCGGCCTCTTCCTCGCGATCTCGATGACCTCGGGCGGCGGCGCCTGGGACAACGCGAAGAAGCTGATCGAGGACGGCGCCTACGGCGGCAAGGGCTCCGAGGCGCACGCCGCAGGCATCACGGGCGACACCGTCGGCGACCCGTACAAGGATACGGCGGGACCGGCGATCAACCCGATGATCAAGATCACGAACATCGTCGCGATCCTGATCATCCCGCTGCTCGCGTCGATTCACGGCTGAGCCGGCCACAGGCACGAACGAAGGGCGGGAGGGCGGCCGGCGGGGGCCGCCCTCCCGTTTGAGGGCGGCTCGCAGGAGGAGTAGTATGGATTTCGGAGATGTTCCGAAACACGGGGCTGCGACGTTTGCCGATTCGGCAGCCAAACGAAAGGGGAGGGGAGACACGATGAGACGCAACGCCAGGCTGGGGCTTTGTGCCCTGGCCGCTCTGGCGACGGTGGCGCTCTTCGCCGTCCCGGCCTCGGGAGCACCGGGCGCGCAGGGGACGAAGACGTACATCGTTCAGGCCATTCAGCTGCCCGCAATCGCCTACGAGGGCGGGATCGCGGGGTACCCGGCGACCAAGCCGGCTCCCGGTCGGGACATCGACCGGCAAGCCGACGCCGTGAGGGCCTACACGGCGTACCTCGATGCCCAGCACGCCGCAATGCTCGCCAAGGTGGGCGGCGCAGAGAGGATTTATGACTACAACATCGCGTTCAACGGCTTCGCTGCGAAGCTGACCGAGCGGCAGGCCGCAGCGCTGAAAACCGTGAAGGGCGTCGTGGCCGTATCCGAGAACGAGATCCGCCAGGTCGACACCTCGTCCACGCCGTCGTTCCTCGGCCTCGACAAGGCCGGCGGCGCCTGGCAGAAGCTGGGTGGTGTCGGGAGCGCGGGCGAGAACGTTGTCGTCGGGATCCTCGACGGCGGCATCTGGCCCGAGGCCCCGGCGTTCTCCGACAACGTCGGGAACCAGGTCGGCTCCGGCTTCCCGGCGTATTCGAAGCTGCCGTACGACCAGTGGAAGGGAATCTGCACCTACGGGCAGGAGTTCGACAAGGGCGACTGCTCCAACAAGATCGTCGGTGCCCGCTGGTACATCGACGGCTTCGGCGGTGTCGACTCGGTCGATCCGGCGATCAACTTCTTCTCGCCGCGCGACCAGGGCGGGCACGGCTCGCACACTGCCTCGACCGCTGCCGGCAACGCGAATGCGGTGACGAGTGGCGAGGCGATGGGCGTCGGTGCGTCCACCAGCGGCGTTGCTCCGCGGGCGCGAATCGCCGTGTACAAGATCTGCTGGGAGGTCGTCACGAACGGCACGCAGGGTGGATCCTGCGCGACCGCGGACAGCGTTGCCGCCATTGACGACGCGATCGCGGACGGCGTGGACGTGATCAACTATTCGATCAGCGGCTCGCGGACGAACTTCCTCGACCCGGTCGAGGTCGCGTTCCTGTTCGCCGCCGACGCAGGTGTCGCTGTCGCGACATCGGCGGGCAACAGCGGCCCGACCGCGTCGACCGTCGCGCACCCCAGCCCGTGGGTCACCACGGTCGGCGCGAGCACGCACAACCGTGACGGCCTCGGCACGCTCAAGGTGGGCGCCACCACGTACAACGGCAAGTCGTTCGCACCCACGGCGGCGACGGGAACCATCGTCGATGCCGGCCCGGACGGTACCGAGGCGGGACTCTGCTTCCTGGGCGCCCTCAACCCGGCTGCCGTCGCGGGCAAGATCGTCGTCTGCGACCGTGGCGTCAACGCCCGCACCGAAAAGAGCCTGGCAGTGCAGTTCGCCGGCGGGATCGGGATGATTCTCGTCAACACGAGCCCGAACTCGGTCAACGCCGACCTGCACTTCGTGCCCACGATCCACCTGCCGGACACGGACCGGGCGTCGGTGATGGGGAAGATCGGCCAGGTCGGCACGATCTCCAAGGGCCTGCTCGTCTTGAACGCCGCCGCGCCGTTCCAGGCGACGTTCTCGTCCCGCGGCCCACTCCTCGCCGGCGGCGGCGACCAGTTGAAGCCGGACATCACGGCACCGGGGCAGGACATCCTCGCCACCGTGGCTCCGCCCGGGAATCACGGTCGCCTGCAGGACCTCTACAGCGGCACGTCGATGTCGAGCCCGCACATGGCGGGCGTCATGGCTCTGCTCACGCAGGCCCATCCCGACTGGTCGCCGGCGGCGATGCGGTCGGCGGTGATGACGACGGCGTACAACACGCTCGACTACAGCCCGTTCAACGCGGGCGCCGGCCATGTCGATCCGACGAAGGCACTCGACCCGGGGCTCGTCCTCGACGCCGGCTTCGCCAACTGGTTCGGCTTCCTCTGCGGAACCGGCCAACTCGTGACGTCGTCGTGCAGTTCGCTCAAGATCGACCCGAGCGATCTCAACCAGGCGTCGATTGCGATCGGTGACCTCGCCGGAAGCCAGACCGTCAAGCGGACGTTCACGAACGTGAGTCCTGTGACGGAGAGCTACACCGGCACGTTCTCGCTCGGCGGCATCAACACGTCCTGCGTCGGGTGCAGCTTCACGCTGGCGCCCGGGCAGAGCACGACAGCGGCGATGACGTTCACGCGTGGCGCCGCTTCACTGAACGCGTACGCGACCGGGTTCGCAACATGGACGGGCAACAAGGGGCACGTTGTGCGCGTGCCGATCGCGATCAAGCCGGTCGCGGCCGCAGCGCCGTCGCAGGTCGTCGGCACGGGCACGTCCGGATCGACGATCGTCGCCGTGAAGACCGGCTACGCCGGTCAGCTCATCACGGCGAAGCGTGGACTCGTGCCTGCGACGACGTTCGTCAGCACGATCGCGACGGGTCAGCAGAAGCCGTTCGCGTTCACGATTCCGGCCGGCACCACGCTGGCCCGGATCGCGCTGTTCGACGACTCCGTCAGCCCGGCCGGCACCGACCTCGATCTGGTCGTGCTCAAGGGCTCAACAGTCGTCGGCTCGAGCGGCGGCGGCACCACCGAAGAGGAGGTCAACCTCTCGAACCCGACCGCCGGCTCGTACACGGCCGTCGTCGACGGTTTCTCGGTTCCGGCACCCTCGGGGGCGTTCAAGCTGTTCGTGTGGACGGTCGGTTCGACCGACTCGGGCAACATGACCGTGACGCCGAGTCCCGCGACCGCCACCGTCGGCGGGACGGTGAACCTGACGCTCGGCTGGTCGGGCCTCACGGCCGGGAGCCGCTACCTCGGTACGCTCGCCTTCTCCGACGGCTCGAACACCGTCGGGGGCAGCGTTGTCCGCGTCGACACGCCGGGCAGCGCAGGCACGACCGCCGCACCGAGGACGTTGCCTGCGATCGGGGGCTTCGCTCCTGTGATCGGAGCCGCTCCGACGGTAACGCCCGCGCCGGCGTCGCCGCCGGACGAGCCGCCGGCCCCGGGCGGCGAGTACGTGCCGCCTCCCAGCGGCAGGTAGAGCCGCAGGACATGCTGACCGCGAGGGGCCGGGCAACCGGCTCCTCGCGGTCACTGCCAACGTAGACTCGCTCGGGTGCCCAGCCGCCGGAGACGCGAGGTCGAGCTCGAGCGGGTGCTCGGCACGCCGGCCCTCTTCGCGACCGCCTACGGGAACGTCGGCTCGTCTATCTACTATGCGCTCGGCCTCACCGCGGTCTACGCGCTCGGGCTGACGCCGCTCGTCTTCCTCGTCGCGGGGATCGTGTTCGCGATGACGGCGACGACGTATGCCGAGGGAACCGTCCTCTACCCGGAGGCGGGCGGCTCGTCGAGCTTCGCACGTCACGCCTTCAACGAGCTGATCAGCTTCGGCGCTGCCTGGTCCCAGATGCTCGTGTACGTCGTCACCGTTGCCACGTCGGCTTTCTTCGTGCCGCACTATCTCTCGGTCTTCTGGCAGCCGCTGAAGTCCAACCCCTGGGACATCGTCGGCGGTGCGGTCGTGATCCTGATCCTCGTGGCCCTGAACATCGTGGGGGTGCAGGAGGCGGCGAAGCTGTCGATCGTGCTCGCCGTGCTCGACTTCGCGACACAGGTGCTGCTCGTCCTGCTCGGGTTCTTCCTCGTCTTCAGCCCGTCGATCCTCGTCGACAACATCCACTGGGGCGTTGCGCCGACGTGGTCGAACCTTGCAATCGCGGTGCCGGTGGCGATGCTCGCCTACACGGGAGTCGAGACCGTCTCGAACCTGGCGGAGGAGACACGTGAGCCGGCGCGCAGCGTGCCGGAGGCGTACAAGCTCGTGGCCGGTGCCGTGTTCGCGATCTACCTGACACTACCGCTCGTCGCCCTCTCGGCTCTGCCCGTCGAGCTGGTCGACGGGCAGCTCACGACCCTGCTCGCGCTTCCCCCCGAAGACGGTGGGTACGCCAACGACCCGATCCTCGGTCTCGTCCAGAACCTGGGCGTGGAAGGGTCACTGCTGCGCGTGCTCGAGGTCTATGTCGGCGTCCTCGCCGCCACGATCCTCTTCATTGCCACGAACGCCGGGGTGATCGGCGCCTCGCGGGTGACCTACTCGATGGCGAGCTACCGGCAGATCCCCGAGGTGTTTCGCAGGCTTCACCCGACCTTCAAGACGCCCGTGCTCTCTCTCGTGATCTTCGCGGGCATCATGCCGACACTGATCATTCTGCCCGGCGACGTGAACTTCGTCGGGACGCTCTACTCGTTCGGAGCGACCCTCTCGTTCACCGTTGCGCACTTCTCTCTCGTCAGGCTGAGGATGAAGCAGAAGGGGTCGCCCGACACCTTCTACCGGGGGCGACCCAACGTGAGTCTGCGTGGGGTGGACTGGCCCGTCTTCGCGATCATCGGGGGGCTTGCGACCGGTGCGTCGTTCCTCGTCATCGTCGTCCAGAACCCGACGACGAGGTGGGTGGGGCTCGGGTGGATCCTCTTCGGGCTCGCCTTCTACGTCGTCTACCGTCGTCGCTTCGTCCACGCCACGCTCGGCGAGAGCGTGAAGGCGCCACCTGCTTTCGGGCCTGCGCTCGCACTCGAGTACCGGCGCCTGCTCGTTCCCGTCGTCGCCGGGCACCCATCCGACGAGGCGCTCGACATGGCCTGCAGCCTCGCCGCCGAGCGAGGTGCCCGGATCGTGGCGCTCAACGTGCTCGAAGTCCCGCTCGACAGGCCGCTCGACACCGACATGGAGGAGCTCGAGGACGAGGCAAACGACGAGCTCGACGAGGCGATCGCGATCGGACACTCATACGGCGTCCGGGTGCTCGACCGGCTCGTGCGCGCCCGGAGCGCCGGCCCCGCGATCGTCGAGGAGGCCGAGCAGCGCGGGAGCGAGATCATCGTGATCGGCTCGCCCCGGAAGTCGCTGACCCGGCAGCAGCGTGCCGTCTTCGGGCGAACCGTCGACTACGTGCTCCGGAACGCTCCCTGCCGCGTGATGGTGACGGCGACGCGCGAGGAGGTTCCCACGTGATCTGGTATCGACGGGCAATCTTCGTCTTCTCGGCCAGCTTCGTCGTCATCGGCGTCGCCCTGCTCGTCGTCACGGCCGTCAACGGCGGCGGTCTCGTCGGGTTCGTTCTCGGCGGGCTGTTCGTCGCCCTCGGTGTCGGCCGCATCCAGCTGGAGCGCAAGCGTGGCGCGTAAGGTTCGTGGGCTCGAGCGCGTTCTCGACGCGCCCGCCCTGTTCGCCGTCGCCTACGACGAGATCGGCTCCTCGATCTACTTCGCGCTCGGGATCGTCGCGGCGCAGGCGCTCGGCCTGACGCCGGTCGTCCTCGCCGCGAGCGGGCTGCTGTTTCTCGTCGTCTCGCTCTCGTACGCAGAGGGCACTGCCGCCATCCCCGAGACGGGTGGCGCCGCGACCTTCACACGGCGGGCGTTCAACGACCTCGCGGGATTCGTGACGGGGTGGGTCCTGCTGCTCGACTACCTGATCGTGATCGCGCTCTCGACGCTGTTCCTACCGCACTACCTGGCGGCATCGCTCTCGGCGCCTTCGTTGAGAGAGAGCCCTTGGGACGTGGTGATCGCGGTCGTCACGATCATCGTGATCGTCGTCGCACGGCTGGCCCGCCACAGCCGGATTCACCGGATGGCGCTCGTGCTCGCCCTCCTCGACCTCTCGGTGCAGTTGCTCGTCGTCGTCCTCGGCTTCGCCGTCGTCTTCTCCCCCCAGGTACTGACGAACGGTTTCAACCTCGCGCCGAACCAGGGCTGGCACGATCTCGTCTTCGCCCTCCCGCTCGCGATGCTTGCATACACGGGCCTCGAGACGGTCGCCAACCTCGCCGAGGAGACGCGCGAACCGGGGACGACCCTGCCACGCTCGTTGTTCTCCTCAATCGGCCTCGTCGTGATCATGACGGTGCTGATCGCCGTCGTGGGAGTGAGCGCGTTTCCGGCCGAGGATGGGTCGACGGATCTCGCCGACCGGTGGTTGCAGGCTCCGATCGTCGGGATCGTGACGGCGTTCGACGGGCAGCTTCCCGACGCGCTCGTCGACGTGCTGCGGGTCGTCGTCGGGCTCTCGGGAGCGGTGATCCTGTTCGCCGCGGCGACGACCGCGATCACCGGCTGTACCAGGCTCGCACGCTCGATGGCCGAGCACGGCATGCTCCCGCGGGAGCTCGGCAGGCTCGACCGGCGCTCGCTCGTCTCCCGCGAGGCGCTCGTGGCGATCGGCCTGCTCGCGATCGCGATCGTCCTCGGGACAGGGATCTTCGCCGGCGACAACGCTGCATTCCTCGCGAGCGCGTACTCGTTCGGCGTGTTGCTGGCGTTCACTGCGGCCCAGCTCGCGGTGATCCGCCTCCGTCAGAAGGAGCCCGGGCTCGAGCGGCCGTTCCGGGCCCGTCCGGAGCTCCGGATTCGAGGGGTACTCGTGCCCCTGCCGGCCCTGATCGGAGCGCCGATCACGGTCGGCGTCTGGGTGCTTGCAATGGTCACGCACCCCGGGGCCCGGTATGCAGGCCCGGCCTGGCTGCTGATCGGGCTGGTCGTGTACGTCGTCGTCAGGCGCCGGCGCGACCTCGGAGTGCTCGACGACATCGAGCCCGTAGCGGTCCTGCCGCCGGGGGCGACCTACCACCGGATTCTCGTGCCCATGAAGCTGGGCGACATCGGCGAGGAGATGGTGGCGACGGCCATCGCACTCGCGAAGGAGCGCGGCGCCACGATCGAAGTCGTGTTCGTGATCCGCGTTCCGCGCGCCTTCGCGCTCGAGGGAGCACCCCCGGAGGACGTCTACCGCCGGGCAGAGAGCTCCCTCGCGGAAGCGCGGGCCCTCGGTGAGGACAACGGGATCGAGATCGTCACTCGTACCGTCAACGCCCGCTCGATCGGGCACGCGATCGTCGAGGAGGCCCGCGACCGGGGCGCCGACCTGATCGTGGTCGGCTCGTCGCCCCGCTGGCGCCGACAGTCCCGCTTCTTCTCACCGACGGTCGATCACGTCCTCCGGAACGCCCCCTGCGAGGTTCTCGTCGTCGCCTTTCCCGAGGGCGTCTTCGAGGAGACGTCATGAGCGCTTCGGCGTTGGCTACGCTCCGCGCATGAGGGCAGTCGTGATCGGGTGCGGCCGCGTCGGCTCGGCGGTCGCGTTGCAGCTGTCCGGGGACGGCTGGGACGTTACGGCGGTGGACGAGGACGAGGAGGTGCTTGCTCGGCTCGGCCGGGACTGGAAGGGCGGGTTCGTCGTCGGTCACGCCATGGAGTCGGAGGTCCTCGTCCGAGCCGGGATCGAGGGCGCGGACGCAGCCGTCGTCGCGACCTCGGGTGACAACACGAACATCGTGATCGGCCAGGTCGCGCAGAAGCGCTACGGGATCCCGTGTGTGGTCGTCCGGGTGCTCGACCCGCGCCGCGCCGAGTTCTACGCGAAGCTCGGACTGCGGACCGTGTGCCCGACGCAGACCGCGATCTCCTTCCTCGTCGACGCCGTGCGCGCCTGCGATGCGGCACCCCCTCCGTCGACGGTCCGGCTCGAGGCCTGATGTACCTCGTCGTTGCCGGTGGTGGCAAGGTCGGTGCCAACGTCGCGTCCTCGCTTCTGGAGATGGGGCACGAGGTGACGCTGATCGAGCAGCGACGCGACCGCTTCGAGCTGCTGGAGGAGCGGTTCGGCCCGGTCGTCCTGCGCGGCGACGCGACCGAGATCCACGTGCTCGAGCGCGCCGGGATCGACCGGCCTCCCGATATCGTCCTGGCGCTGACCGGTGACGACGAGGACAACCTCGTGATCGCCCAGATCGCCAAGGAGGGGTATGGCGTGCCGAAGGCGATCGCACGAGTCAACGACCCGAGGAACCAGCAGCATTTCGACCTCCTCGGGATCACGCTGACCGTCTCGGCCACGTCCGGCATCCTCGGCCTCGTCGAGCACGAGGTGCCGGAGCACGGTCTCGTCAGGCTGCTCGAGCTCCGGCAAGAGGGCCTCGAGGTCGTGGAGATGCAGATCACCGGTAAGTCTCCGGCGGCCGGCAAGCGAGTCGCGGGGCTGTCGCTTCCCGACGGCGCGCGCCTCGTCTCGATCACACGCAATGGTGTGGGCGAGATCGCCGTCGGCGAATCGGTGATTCGCCCCGGAGACCAGGTGATCGCGATCCTGAAGCCCGGTCTCGAGAACAGCCTGCGCCGGGCGCTCGTCGGCTAAACGGTCAGACGCGCCAGTAGCTCCGGGTCAGGAGGACGACGATGGGGATGACCTCGATCCGGCCGATCCACATGAGTGCAGTGAGCGCGACGGTCGAGACGTCGCTGAACGGGGCGTAGGAGCCGAACGGGCCGGCGAAGCCGACGGCGGGACCGACGTTCCCGAGCGTCGCGGCCGCGGCACCGATCGCCTCGAACGGTGTCACTCCCGGACCGTTGTAGGCGGAGTCGATCGTGAGCACGAGGACTCCGACGATGAAGATCCCGACGTAGAGCAGGATGAAGCTCATGATCGCCCGAAGCGTCCGCTCGTCGACGACGACCCGGTTCAGGCTGATCGGGGAGACGAGCTCCGGGTGAACCGTCTGTCGCAGCTCGCGGCCGAGGATCTTCGCCATCAGGAGGTGCCGTAGCACCTTCACCGATCCGCTCGTCGACCCGGCCGAGGCGCCCGCGAACATGAGACCGACGATCGTGACGAGCGCCAGCGTCGGCCAGAGCGTCGTGTCGACGGTCGCGTACCCGGTCGTCGTCATGATCGAGGCGGCCTGGAAGACCCCCTGCCGGATCGCCTCCTCGCCCACCTCGGGCCGCTTCGTCCAGATCTCCAGGGAGAGGATCAACGCGCCGGCTGCGAGCGCGACGATGTAGGCGCGGAGCTCCTCGTCCCTCAGCGCCACGCGGGGTCGCCGGCGGACGAGCGCCTGGAAGAGCAGCGCGAAGTTGACGCCGCCGGCGACCATGAAGACGACGATCACCCACTGGGTCACGGCGGCGAACGGCTCGATCGAACGGTTCTGCGGGGAGAAGCCACCGGTCGGGATGGTCGTCAGCGCGTGGGCGACGGCGTTGAAGAAGTTCATCTCGGGATCGATCCCGGTCCAGCCGAGCACTGCAAGGACGCCGGCTTCGAGCGCGGTGAGCGCGACGTAGAGCGCCGAGAATCGCAGAGTCGCCTCGCGGATCCGGGTCGCCAGCTGGTCGACCTCGGGTCCCGGGAGCTCGGACTCGAGCAGCTGTCGTCCGCCGATCCGCAGGCGCGGAAGGACGGCGAGGGCGAGCACGATGATGCCGATCCCGCCGAGCCACTGGGTCAGTTGCCGCCACATCAGGAGCGAGTAGGGGAGCGACTCGATGTCGGTGAGGACGGTCGCCCCGGTCGTCGTGAAGCCGGCCATCCCTTCGAAGAGGGCGTCTGTCGGGCGGGAGAACTCTGGCTCGCCCGAGAGAAGGTAGGGCGCTGCGCCGTAGACCGCAGCGACGAGCCAGGTCAGGGCGACGACGAGAAAGCCCTCGCGGGCGCCCACGCGCGAGATGTCGCCCCCCCAGAGGCGGAGGCCGTAGCCGAACGCCGCGAGCCCGATGCCGGCGGCCGCGAAGGGCCAGATCGACTCGCCGTAGTAGAGCGCGACGACGATCGGGACGATCGTTGCCAGTGCGAGATAGCGCGAGAGGAGGCCGACGAGGCCGAGGGCCCCGCGGACGTCGACGCCGATCCGGCGGCGGGGGGCCGACGCGCCTCTCTCCGTTCCCCGCGACGGGCTCATGAGGCGATCTCGGCTGCGGGGTGGGGCATCGTCTCGCTACACGCGCCAGTAGCCGCGGGTCAGGAGAACGACAACCGGGATCACCTCGAGCCGGCCGAGCCACATGAGCAGGGTCATCACGATCTTCGCGAGATCGCTGAACGGCGCGAACGAGCCCATCGGCCCTGCGACGCCGAGCCCGGGGCCGACGTTTCCGAGTGTCGTCGCCGACAGGGCGATTGCGTCGAGTGCGGAGATCCGCGGTCCCTCGAAGGCCGCGTCGAGCGCGATCACCGCAGCACCCACGGCGAAGAACCCGACGTAGAGGAGGACGAACGTCGTGACCGCGCGAATCGTACGCTCGTCGACGACTGCCCCGTTCAGGCGAAGCGGCATCACTGCTTCGGGATGAACGGTCTGGCGCAACTCGCGCCGAATCGCCTTCGCGAGCATCAGGTGGCGCACCACCTTGATCGACCCGCCGGTCGATCCCGCCGAGCCGCCGACGAACATGACGGCGACGAGGATCATCAGTGCGAGCGCCGGCCAGCCGATGAAGTCGACGCTGGCATAGCCGGTCGTCGTCGTCATCGACACCACCTGGAAGACCGCGACGCGAATCGCACCCTCGCCGCGGAAGATGCCTTCCCGCCAGAGCTCGATCGTGAGCAGGGCCGACACTGCCACGAGGATCGCGACGAAGAGGCGGGCCTCCTCGTCACGGAGCAGCGCCCGGGGTCGCCGGCGGACGAAGACCCGGTAGAGGAGGGCGAAGCTCGTGCCGGCGAGAATCATGAAGACGACGATCACCCACTGGCTTGCGGCGGTGAAGGGCTCCATCGACCGGGCCTCGGGCGAGAACCCCCCGGTCGGCAGCGTCGTGAAGGCGTGGGCGACGGCGTTGAACGGGCTCATCCTTTCGTCGATCCCGGTCCAGCCGAACGTCGCGAGGATCAGAGCCTCCGCAGCGGTCAGGGCGACGTACAGCAGCCAGAGCCGCTGGGCCGTGGATCGGATCCGGTCGGCGAGCTGGTCGACCTCCGGGCCAGGCATCTCGGATTCGAGCAGCTGGCGACCCCCGACGCGCAGCCGCGGCAGGACCGCGAGCGCGAGCACGATGATCCCCATGCCGCCCAGCCACTGGGTGAACTGACGCCACATGAGGAGGGAACGGTCGACTGCGCCGATGTCGGTGAGCACCGACGCGCCGGTCGTCGTGAAGCCGGACATCCCCTCGAACAGGGCGTCGACCGGTCGATCGAGCTGCGGATCGCCCGAGAGGAGGTACGGGAGCGCTCCCAGCGCCGCCGCCGCGAGCCAGGTCGCTGCGACGACGAGAAAGCCCTCTCGAAATCCGATCGGCGCGGCTCCGCGACCCAAGCGCTCCAGCCCGAGCCCGGCGACCCCTACGATCGCCGCTGCGGCGAGAAACGGTAAGGACGACTCTCCGTAACCGATTGCGAGCACGGCCGGGAACAGCGGCGCGACGGAGAGGTACTTCGTCAGCGTGCCGATCAGGCCGAGGGTGCCACGAAGCTCGACCGCAAGGTGCGGGGGCCGGGACGGGCGCCGCGTCGCCGTGCCTGCCGTCACAGCACGCGCTCGACGTCTGCGACCCTGGAGGACTCGGTGAAGACGATCACCCGGTCGCCCGCCTGGAGGACGTCGTCGCTGTGCGGGAAGACCGCGTTGCCGTCGCGCACGACGGCGCCGATCACCGCTCCCCGGATCGGCATCTCGCGGAACCGCAGGCCGACGTATTCGCTCGACGGGCTCGTCGTGATGTCGAGCACCTCGAAACGGTCGCCCTCGATCATCGCGACCTGCTGCGTGCGGGGATCGTGCGCGAAGCGGACGATCTCCTCCGCGGTCACCTGCCGGGGGTTCACCGTGACGTCGATTCCGGAGTGCTCGTAGACCTCCTGGGCGATCGCGTCATGGACGATTGCGACCGTGAAGTTGACACCGTGCACCCGCGCCAGCGTGGCCGCATAGTGGTTCTTCGCGTCCTCGCGCATCGCGAACACCGCAGCCTGGGCCTGGCCGATGCGCTCCCGCTCGAGAAAGTCGGGGTCGAGGCCGGTCGCCTGGTAAACGCGCGCTCCCGGGAGATCCTCTGCGATCCGGCGGGCCCGCTCGCGATCCGGCTCGATGATGCGAACGCCGATCCGCTGCTCGAGCAGCTGCCGGGCGATCGCGACGCCGACCTGGCCGCCGCCGAAGACCACGACGTCCTCGACCGCGCCTTCGCCCGGGGCGAGCAGCTGGCCCCAGGCCTGCGCCGCCGCGGGCGAGCCGACGACGACGAGCCGGTCTCCGGCGGTGATGACCGTGTCGCCGCGTGGGATGGTCATCGAGTCGCCGCGGATGATGCTCACGAGCCGTGAGTCGCGGGGAACAAGCCCGCACTCCCGTAGCGGCTTTCCGAGCACGTCCGGGTTGGAGTGCTCGGAGACGTCGTACTCGACCATCTGCACCTGGCCGTCCGCGAAGACGTCGGTCTGCACGGCCGCGGGCACACCGATCACCCGCGTGATCGCGTGGGCGGTCTCGATCTCGGACGAGACGACGAAGTCGACGTCGAGCCGGCCCTCCCGCCAGAGCTCGATGTACTCGACGTTCGAGGTCCGGATCACGGTCGTTGCCCGTGGCGCCTCGATCCGGGCAAAGGTGGCGGCGACGAGGTTCGCCTCGTCTCGCGAGGTGCAGGCGATGACGAGATCGGCATCGCGCACGCCGGCGTCGGCGAGCGACCGGCGGCTGGCGCCGTTGGCCTCGACGGTGGCGACGTCGTAGCGGTACGCAAGCGGCGTCAGACGACCGGGATCGAGGTCGATCACGGTGATGTTGTGCTCGCCGTGGAGTGCCTCCACGATCGTCGAGCCCACCTGTCCGGCGCCGATTACGAAGATCTTCACGGCTGGCGCAGGGTACACGGTGTGGCAGACGCGGCGACGGCCGTGATCGCTACCGTGGTACTCATGCGTCCCTTCACCGCAGCAGCCGTGGCTCTCGCCGCCGTGCTGGTCGCCGTCGTGAACGCGTCGGCCGGCGGGCAGCGCGACGCCGCGCTCCGGCTCGTCCAGGTCACCGACGGCCTGCAGGCACCCGTGCACGTCACCGCGCCTCCCGGAGCAGGCAACGCGCTCTACGTCGTCGAGCAGGGTGGGCTCGTCCGCGTCGTGGAGGCGGGGAAGATCCGGGAGCAACCGTTCTTGGACGTGCGCGCTCGCACCCGGGCCGGCGGGGAGCAGGGCCTGCTCGGCCTCGCGTTCGCCCCGGACTATGCGACGAGCCGGCAGTTCGTCGTCAACTACACGGATCGAAACGGCGACACGCGCGTCGTGCGCTACCGCTCGGACGGCGCGAAGGCGCTGCCCGGGAGCGCCAGGCAGCTACTGATCGTGAAGCAGCCGTACTCGAATCACAACGGCGGCATGGTGGCGTACGGGAAGGACGGACTCGTGTACGTCGGCATGGGAGACGGTGGCTCGGGCGGCGATCCGGAGAACCGGGCGCAGAGCCCGGGCTCGCTACTCGGCAAGATCCTCCGCCTCGATCCGGCGCGCCCCGGGGCGAAGCCGGTGACCGTGGCCCTCGGGGTGCGGAACCCGTGGCGGTTCTCGTTCGACCGGAGAACCGGTGACCTCTGGATCGGCGACGTCGGCCAGGGCTCGATCGAGGAGGTCGACCACGTCGCCTGGCCGTGGCGAGGGCTGCTGAACTTCGGCTGGGACGTCTACGAGGGGCGCGCGTCGTTCGAGAGCAAGGCGCTCGGGCCCGGGCGGCTCGTCAAGCCGGTCGCACAGTACAGCCACGCGCGCGGTTGCTCGATCACGGGCGGCTACGTCTACCGTGGCTCGGCGGTGCCGGCCGCGGCCGGGCGGTACTTCTACGGCGACTACTGCAGCGGCACGGTCTGGTCGCTGAAGCTCGTGAGGGGTGCTGCTCGTCAGATTCGAGTGGAGCCGTTCACGGTCGCCAATCTGACGTCGTTCGGCGAAGACGGTACCGGGGAGCTCTACGCGGTCTCCGGCAACGGCGTGCTCTACCGCCTGGCCCGGTGACAGGCTCTTCAGCCTGTCACCCGGGTTCTATCGCTCCACACCCGCGGCGGCGACGAGCTCGTCGCGCGTCCGGACGACCGCCGCATCCGCCCCGAGCCCGGCTCTGAGGCGCTCCAGCGCACCGCTGCCGGCCTCGAGCGCCGCCATCCGGCGGGCGACGCCCAGTTGTGCTGCGGCGACCCGGGCGAGCTCGGCAGGAGCGTCGGTGAAGACGCCGACGCGTCGATCCGCGGCCGCAATCCGTCGCAGCGCCGCGCTCGCCTCGGCACTCGGCCGCAGGTAGACGGGGGCCCGGTCGGCGGCGAAGCGCTCCAGCAGGACGCGCCAGTTGCCCGCGCCCGCAGCGTCGAGCTCGGCTGCCGCTTCCCCGCGGTCGGTGGGTACCCGTGCCGGATCGACGCCGAGGACGCTGCCGACGCCGGCCAGCCAGTCGTCCCAGAGCGGCCGCGTGTCGCCGAGGGCGCCGTCGAGATCGATCAGGATCGCGCGTCATCGGCTCCATCGTGACCGTTTCCACACGATCACGCCGATCGTGACGCCGACCGTGTCGATCACGACGTCGTACCAGGCGCCGTGCCGGCCGCGGACGAAGCTCTGGTGAATCTCGTCGCCCGCCGCGTACAGGCCGCCGGCGAGGATCGCGAGCTGGGGCCGCCCGAGCGCACGGACGAGGAGCGCTCCGAGCACGGCGTACTCGGCCGTATGGGCGAGCTTCCTGAGGACGAGATCCCAGGTTCCGAGACCCGTGCCCAGGTTCGGGATCGAGGAGAAGGCGAAGATCACCGCCGCCCAGAGAACGACCGGAGCCCACGCGCGGATTGCTGCTGCCGACACCGTCCGATGATAGGCTCAGCCGTCACAAGGGAGCGCGGTGAGGGAATCCGGTGCAAATCCGGGACGGTCCCGCCGCTGTGAGGGGAGTTGCTCGCCCGCCGAAACGCCACTGGCGCACCGGGAGACCGGCAGCCGGGAAGGCGGTGGGAGAGGGAGCCCCGAGTCAGAAGACCTGCCGCCTCCTCCATACCGAACCCCTCGTGGAAGGAGGATTCGTGGCACGACGTTCGATCGTTCTCGTGGCCGTTCTCGGTCTCGCTCTCACGCTCGCAGCTACGGCTCTCGGTGCGTCCGTCACGGTGCGCGTCGAAGGAAAGACCCGGCCGCTCTTCGGATCGGTGCCTGTCAAGGTGAGCGCGCCGAACGCCCTCGTCGCACTCGACGCGGCGAGCACCCTCGGTGAGTTCTACGTCCAGGTGACCCAGGCCTCGTTCGGGCAGTACGTGAGCCAGATCGGTCGCTACCCCGGTTCCGGTGACTCCGGCTGGGTGTTCAAGGTCAACGGCGTCTCGCCGCCGGTCGGTGCGGATCAGGTCGTGCTCAGGGACGGAGACAAGGTGCTCTGGTACTACGCCACGTTCGGCGCCACGGGGGGGCCCCGCACGCTGTCCCTGAGGACGACCGGCGGCAACTGCTATCTCGCCACCACGTCCGACGACGCCGGGAAGGCGTCCGCCGCTGCCGGTGCGCTGGTGAAGGTCGATGGACGCCGGATCAAGGCCGACGCAGCCGGCAAGGCCTGCGTCGGTCGGCACGTGGGCCTCGTGCGCGCCTATGCCACCGGTGCCGTGCGGTCGAACGCCGTGAGGTGACTCTCGTGCGCTTGATCGTTCTCCTGCTCTCCGCCCTCGCCCTCGCGGGCTGCGGCGGGGCGGGCCCCACGGCCGACGACGGCACCGCCCGCCTCTGGGTGACCCGCGACCGCGGCAGCGAGGTGCTCGTCGACGCCGCCGTGCCGGCCGGACAGACCCTGCTGCGCGCGCTCAGGTCGAAGGCGGATGTCTCGACGCGCTACGGCGGTGGGTTCGTCCAGTCGATCGAGGGTGTCGAGGGGAGTGCGCGCCGCCACGAGGACTGGTTCTGGTACGTCAACGGTCTCGCCGGTGACCGCTCGGCCGCGTCGTACCGCCTCCACGACGGCGACCTCGCCTGGTGGGACTACCGGGACTGGTCGGGCGACGCCGACAGGTTCGAGGTCGTCGCCGGAGCGTTCCCCGAGCCGTTCCTGCACGGGTACGCCGGTGCGACGCGGTCCGCGGCCGTCAGGTACGGACCGGGGCTGCGTGCGGGGGCGGAGCAGGTCGCCGGGGCGCTCGCCACCGACGACGTCGCACCGCTCGGCACGCCTACGAACGACGAGGCCAACCTCTTCGAGCTCGTTCCGGGAGCGCAGCACCTGACCGCGCATCTCCGCTCGCCCGGTACCGGGCCGTCGGGTGCGGTCAGGTTCTCGTACGCCGGCCCGGTCGCCGCGCTGCTCGCAGGCGACTTCGCTCGGAGGTTCTCGAGCCCGTGAGCCCGGGGCCTGCAACGGCGCTGCTCGCGGCGGTCGCGACCGCCGCGTTCCTGATCGACCGGATCTGGGCGCTTGCCGCACTGACGGTGATCCTGCTCGCGCTCTGCCTGCGGGCGCCCGTGGAGCGCCGCTGGCTGTACATCGGCGGGGTGTTGTTCAGTGCCGTCACGGTGATCGTGATCTCGCCGCTGATGTGGTCGTCGGGCGGGGGAGTACTGATCTGGGAGGGCCCGACGCTTCCCGTGATCGGCCCCGTCGACCTCTCGACGGACGAGATCCTGATCGCCGTCGTGAATGGGCTGCGGCTAGCGGTCGTGGGCCTCGCGTTCAGCGCGTACACCTTGCTCGTCGATCACGATCGGCTTGTCTCGGCGGCCGGCTTCGCCCGACGGTCGGCGCTGGCCGTGGCGCTCGCCACCCGTCTCGTTCCAAGCCTCGAGCGGGATGCGGCGGGGCTCTCGGAGTCCGTGCGGGGCCGGGGGGTCGAGTTGCACGGCGCACGGGGCTACGCGACGCTGCTCTCGCCGCTCGTCGCCGGGTCGCTCGAGCGCGCGACGGGCCTCGCCGAGGCGATGGAAGCGCGCGGATTCGGGCGCAGCGGGGCGACCCGCGCCCCGCGGCCGGCCTGGACGTGGACGGACCGGATCGCGCTCGTCGGAGCGGCCGTGCTCGTCGGAGTGGCGGTCGCGTGGCTCTAGCCCTGGTCGACGGCCTCTCGTTCGCGTATCCGGGCGGGGGCCCGGGCGTCCGCGACGTCTCGTTCGAGCTCGAGGCGGGCGAGGTCGTGGCCCTGCTCGGGCCGTCCGGAAGTGGCAAGTCGACCTTGTTGCGTGCGCTCGCAGGGCTCGTACCGCACTTCCACGGCGGCCGTTTCTCGGGCCGGGTCGAGGTGGCGGGTCTCGATACGCGCTCGCACGGCCCGGCGGAGCTGGCAGAGGTCGTCGCCTCGGTCTTCCAGGATCCGGAGGATCAGGTCGTGATGACGAGAGTCGAGAACGAGGTGGCGTTTGGCCTCGAGAATCTCGGTGTCGCCCCGAGTCAGATCTGGCCGCGGACGCACGCGGCGCTCGCGGAGGTCGGTGCGGCGCATCTCGCGGGGAGGCGCACCGTTGAGCTCTCCGGTGGCGAGCTGCAGCGTGTCTGCCTCGCCTCGGCCCTCGCGCTCGGGCCACGGTTGCTCCTCCTGGACGAGCCGACCTCGCAACTCGATGCGGCCGGGGCGGCAGGCTTCCTCTCGCTCGTCGAGCGGGCCCGCTGCGCCGTCGTGCTCTCCGAGCAGCGCGTCGACAGAGCGCTGGCGATCGCGGATCGCGTGATCATGATGGAGGAGGGACGGATCGTGCTCGATGCGCCGATCGACGAGGCACGCGAGTGGCTGGCGCACTGGAGGCCGCGGTACGCAGGTGGGCTCACGGGCCACGACCCTGCGTCGACGACGCCGACCGGGGCGCCGCTCGTCTCGCTCGACGAGGTGCACTTCTCGTACGGCAGCGGCCCGGAGGTGCTCGGCGGGCGGACGCTCACGGTGCACCGGGGTGAGATCGTGGCTCTCGAAGGGCAGAACGGCAGTGGCAAGACCACGTTGGCGAAGGTCGCCGCGGGCCTGCTCGAGACCGCGAGCGGGACGGTCACCCGGACCGGTCGCGCGACCTATCTCTCACAGGATCCCGGCCGCTATCTCGTGCGGGAGACGGCGATCGAGGAGGTGGCGCTGGGTGTCGGCGGCGACGAGATGCGCGCCGCCGCCGCGCTCGAGCGCTTCGGGCTCGCGTTCGCGACGTGTCGTCACCCTCGCGACCTCTCGAGTGGAGAGCGTGAGCGCCTCGGGATCGCCGCCGTCGCCGTGCCGGAGCCGGATCTGCTCGTTCTGGACGAGCCGACGCGTGGCATCGACCCGGACCGCAAGGCCGCTCTGGCGGAGTGGCTCGTCGAGCAGGCGGAGGCCGGTCGGGGCGTCCTCGTCGCGACGCACGATCCGCTCCTGCCGGCGCACCGGCGCGTGCGGCTCGACGCCGAAGTAGGGGTGCCCGTTGAGGTCTAGGCTCGCGCTCGCGTTCTTCGTAGCACTCGGCCTCGCTGGTGTCCTCTGGGCGATCCTCGATCCCGCAAACGGCGGCCTCGCCACGTTGCTCGCCGCGTTCGCACTCGTTGCCGGTGGGTTCGCCTGGCTCGAACAGGGGGGTGACACGGCTCGCGACCTGACGCTGGTCGCGACGCTTGGGGGTATCGCCGCGGCAGGACGGGTGCTGTTCGTGCCGATCCCGGGCGTGCAGCCAGTGACGGTGATCGTGGCGGCGGCCGGGGTTGCGCTCGGGCCGCGCCGCGGGTTCGCGGTCGGGGCGCTGGCCGCGATCGCCTCGAACATGTTCCTCGGGCAGGGGGCGCACACCCCCTGGCAGATGCTCGCCTGGGGCGGCTGTGGCCTGCTCGCCGGTTTCTTCCGGCTCGTGTTGCGGCGGCGGGTGCCGTTCGCGGTCTTCTGCGCAGTGCTCGGGATGGCGTTCGGAACCGTGATGGATCTCTGGCTCTGGTTCGCGTTCTATCCGCACACCTGGGCCGCGCTCGTCACCGTGCTCGCCGCCGGGCTCGCATTCAATGTTGCGCACGCTCTCGGGAACCTCGCGCTCGCGCTCGTGGCTGGACCGGAGCTACGGCGTGTCCTCGACCGACACGGGCGCAGCGCGCACACCGAGGTCGTGTGGGCATGAAGTGGCTCGCCGCCATGCTCGGAGCGGCCGTGCTCGCGGGCGCCGCCGCCGGCGCCACGAGCCCCGCTGCGCGGTCGGCCGCGTTCCTCGCGGGCCGTCAGAGTGCGAGCGGTGGCTTCGCCGAGCAGGGTCGCGCGCCCGACGGAACGCTGACCGCCTGGGCTGCGCTCGGGCTGGTCGCGGCCGGTGGATTCCCGGCCGAGCGGGCGCGGGCGCTCGAGTTCCTGCGCTCCCGTACCGCGGACATCTCGACGGATGCCGACCTGGCCTTGCGGGTGGTCGCTCTCGCAGCGCTCGGAGAGACGATCGACGACGGGCTGCTCGCTCGGCTCCGCCGGCATCGGCCCGGGGTGCTCGTCAACGAGACGATCTGGACGGTGCTCGCGCTCCGCGCCGCCGGGGAGCAGCCTTTGCCGGGGCTCGTCCGCGCGATTCTCTCGGCGCAGGCCAGAGGAGGTGGGTTTCCGTGGTCCCGCGGAGGTAGCCCCGACTCGAACGACACGGCCGCTGCGATCCAGGCGCTCCGAGCCGCCGGCGTCGGCGGTGCGCCGATCCGCCGCGCCGTGGCGGCCCTCCGTGTCTACCAGAACAAGGACGGTGGCTTCTCGCTCACGAGGGGCCGGGAATCGGACGCGCAATCGACCGCCTGGGCGGTTCAGGCCATGCTCAGCGCCGGCGCGATCCCCGGAAAGAAGCCGTTCCGCTATCTGTCGCGCCTCCGGCGCCCCGACGGCAGCTACCGCTATTCCGCCAGATACGGTGCGACGGCGGTCTGGGTCACGGCCCAGGTGTTGCCGGCCATCGCAGGGCGCCCGTTTCCTTTGAGCTGATTCCGTCGTCGTACGGCGTGAGCCCACCCAGTGGTCGGTATCGCCCCGGGTCGTGCAGCGGCACGACGTTGGTGGTGGATTCCTGTTCCAGGCGCTCGAGTCGGCCGTCGACACCCTCCCGGCCCGACGAGACGAGGTCGACGAGGACGCGGAGGTCGTCGAAACGGGCGTTCCGCTCGACGACGAGCTCCTGCTCGAGCCGCTCGAGGCGGCCGATCGCGTTGTTCAGGAGGCCCTTGATCTCACCGAGGTTTCGTGCCACGGGGAGCACCTCGCGGCGCATGCCCTCCTGCACGGCTTCTCCGATCCGCTCCGGCAACGCCGTCTCGAGTTCGAGTGCAGCGGCCCCGAGTGCCTCGACCTGCTCACGCGAGCGCCGGAGCGCAACCTCGAAGCGGCCCGCCTCTTGCCCGTCCGCGCGCGGCTCGACAGTCTCGGGCAGCTGGGCTGCCCGCCGAAGGTACCGGGGCTTCATTGCGATCACGATCACGACCACGATGCCGACGCCGATGAGGACGTCACCGATGGAGAAGACGTTGCCGAGCGGCAGCCAGTCGGGTACCGCAAACCGATCCACGAGCAAGGCGAGGTGGGGGTTTGCCAGCGAGATGCTGTTGTTCCGCTCGTCGTAGCTGAGCCCTGCGCCACGAAGGGCGTTCTCCGTGACCGGCATCAAGCCTCCGTTGGCGACGATCGCGACCAGGTTGCAGGCGAGGCCGGCTCCTACGATCGCGATCCCTCGAATATGACGGTTCTGAAGGATCATTGCGATCAGCAGGGCGTACGACGCGAGCCAGAGGCCGCGTGCGAGGCCGTCGGGCGTCGTCCAGGGCAAGATCCCCGAGGGGAACGCCGCAACCTGGAGCGCTATCGCCGCGTACGCCAGCCAGAGCCGCCGGATCCCAAGCTCGCCGAGCGCTGCGGGGCTCCCGCCCAGGAGGACGCCCAGCACGAGCGCGAGCAACACCGAATCGAGGAAGACCATCCCTACCCTCAGGCGGCCTGAACCGCTGTCGCGGGCGACAGCTGCTCGAGGTGCGTTTCGATCGCGGCGACCGCCGCTGGATCGAACTGGGTTCCTGCGTGCTTCCGGAGCTCGGCGAGCGCGCCGGCCGGAGACATCGGTCGGCGATAGCTTCTTCTGGTCGTCATCGCGTTGAAGGCATCGGCAACGAGAATGATCCGTGAGCCGAGCGGGATGTCCTCGCCTGCGAGCCCGAAGGGATACCCGCTGCCGTCGAAATGCTCGTGGTGGTGCAGGATCCACGTGTCGACGGGGGAGAGGTCGAGCCCGTCGAGAAGGTCGAAGCCGATCTGGGGGTGGGTTCGCATCAGCGCCTGCTCGGATGCGCTCAGCAGCCCGGGCTTCCGGAGCACCTCGTCCGGGATCCCGATCTTGCCGAGATCATGGAGAAGGGCAGCCACGTAGAGGTGGCGGAGATCTCCCTCGTCGACGCCGAGATTCGTACCGATGGCGGTGACGAGTTCGGCCACGGCAGTCGAGTGCTCGCCGACGTACGAGTCGCGCGCATCGACGACACCGATCAGCTTCTCGGCCAGGCGGAGCCGTACGTCCCTGGCGAACAGGTGGCCGAGATCCGGAAGCGGGATTCCCCCGTCGCTCTCGAGGTGATAGACGTTGACCCTGTTCTTCCCGGTTCGCTTGCTGAGATAGAGCGCGAGGTCCGCATGGGCCTTCAGGCCTGCGACGTCGTCGGCATGGCCGGGAAAGACGGCGATCCCACCACTGATCGTGCAAGGCTCGGAGACGCCTTCGACTCCGGCCGCATATGCCTCCTTGATCCGGCCGACGACCGACTCCGCCTCGACGGCGGAGCAGCGGAGCACGAGCGCGAACTCGTCCCCGCCGAGTCGATAGGCCCCGGCTACTTCGGAGCTCAGGAGAGCCGCAAGTGCTTTGAGTGCGATGTCCCCCGCCGGGTGCCCGCATCGGTCGTTGACCTGCTTGAAACGGTCGATGTCGATCAGGCAAAGCGCCACCGGCTCTCCGCCGCCGGCCGCCTCGTCGACGGCTTCCACGAGCTCGTCCTGAAAGGCGCGGTGATTCTTCAGCCCCGTGAGGCTGTCCGTCGTCGCCGCCATCTGAGCTGCCCGGCCCCGAACCACGGAGCGTTGATACAGGTTCAGCGTGAACAGCGGAGCGCTGACGAGGACGACGAGGAAGGGCGAAACGTTCCAGAAGATGACCGTCTGAGCGGCGATGAAGCCCATGATCAGGAAGGCAAGTCCGGAGTGGCGGAGGTGGTCGCCGAGAACGGAGGGGAACGGCGTCGAGCTCGCAAGTGAGATGGCAGCACAGACGAGAGCGACGTTGACGAGAACGAAGACCGCTCCGGCCACGAAGATGAGAGCAGTGAGCTCCGCATAGCCGAGGGAGGTCGTGTCGGGCAGGGGGGAGATGATCGGCGCGGCCGCCAGAACGGCTGCGATTGCATAGACGGCGCTGTTGAAGAGCAGTTTCGGAAGAGGCGCCCTCTCGGCGACCATTGCCACCCCGATCGCGGCGGCGCCGACGAGGACAGACCATTCCCACGAGAACAGCATCTGGGTCGAGATCACGAAGACGAACGCGAGTGAGACGAGGCGCTCACCCTCGACGTCGACCGGCACCGGGCGGAGCTCGGCGAGAAGCGCGAGACCGTAGAGGACGGCGACGCCCGCGAGCGTCGTCGAGGATGGAGCTGATCGGAGGACACCGAGCAGCGCCACCAGCACGACCGGAACGGCCACGAGCGTCGTGACCGTCACGAGAGCGAACAGCGGGGGTGGGTAGGCGTTTCCGGCGCGCCCCGCGCGCCGGAAACGCCGACCCAACACTGCTTCTACGAGCACCTGGCTACCCGTTCCAGCGAGCTCCGGCACCGCTCGCGATGGCCAGCGAGGCGAGTGCGCCGAGAACGATGCCAGCGCGCATGGCGCGAACCTTCCAGCGAATCATCTGAGGCCTCCTCTTGGAGATTGACGTCGATTCGTACGATCGGATCATCATCGGCCGGCCTGGAGCGTCTACCCCCCGGTAGGGGGACAAGCTGGCTCGCCAGCAATCTGACAGGCCGGCACGCGCGGCTTCGCGATCTTGCGCAGGAAGGCCGCTAGCATCGACTCGTGGCCGTTGCACCGCACGAGGATCTTCTTTCCGGTCTGAACCCCGCCCAGCGCGAGGCCGTTCTCCACGTCGACGGCCCGCTGCTCGTCGTCGCCGGTGCCGGCTCGGGCAAGACCCGGGTGCTCACGCACAGAGTGGCGCACCTGATCCGGGCCCACGGCGTCAGGCCGAACGAGATCCTTGCGATCACGTTCACGAACAAGGCGGCCGGCGAGATGCGCGAGCGCCTCGAGCGGATGCTCGGCCGGCAGGCGCGTGCTGCCTGGATCCTCACCTTCCACGCCGCCTGTGGGCGCATGCTGCGGCGCGAGGCAGAGAGGCTCGGCTACAGGTCGACCTTCACCATCTACGACCAGGCCGATCAGGTGCGGGTCGTGAGGGCGTGCCTCGAGGACCTCGGCGTCGATCCCAAGCGCTTCACGCCCCGCGGCATCCACAGCCAGATCTCGAACGCGAAGAACCAGCTGATCGGGCCCGACGAGTACATGAGCCGCGTCGCCTCCTTCTACGACAAGACGGTCGCGGAGGTGTACGAGCGCTACCAGCGGCGGCTGCTCTCCTCGAACGCGGTCGACTTCGACGACATGCTGATGCTCACGGTCGAGGCGCTGGAGCGGTTCCCCGACGCGCTCGCCCACTGGCAGCACACGTTCCGCCACATCCTCGTCGACGAGTACCAGGACACGAACCACGCGCAGTACCGGTTGCTGCAGTTGCTGGCTGCGGAGCACGGAAACGTCTTTGCCGTTGGAGATCCGGACCAGTCGGTCTACGGCTTCCGCGGTGCCGACATCAACAACATCCTCGACTTCGAGCGCGACTTCCCGGGAGCCGGCTCGATCGCCCTCGAGCAGAACTACCGCTCGACGAACGCGATCCTCGGCGCCGCCAACGCCGTGATCGAGAACAACCGCGACCGCAAGCCCAAGCGCCTCTTCTCGGAGCTCGGGCAGGGCGATCCCGTCCAGGTCGTCGAGGTCGAGGACGAGCACACCGAGGCGCGCTTCGTGGCAGCCGAGATCGCCCGCCTCGTCGACGGCGGCTGGTCGGCGGCCGAGATCGCGGTCTTCTATCGCACGAATGCCCAGAGCCGCGTGCTCGAGGACGTGCTCGTGCGCCAGCAGATCCCGTATCAGGTGATCGGCGGCCCGCGCTTCTACGAGCGCGCCGAGATCAAGGACGCCGTTGCGTACCTGTCCGTGCTCGACAACCCGTCGGATGCGGTGTCGCTGATGCGGATCGCGAACCGGCCGCGCCGCGCGATCGGCGACACGTCGCTGCAGCGGCTCGTGACCCATGCCGACGTGCTGGGGGTGACGCTGTTCGAGGCGATGGCCGACCCCGAGGCGGCGGGCCTCGGCACGGCCGCGATCAAGGCGGTGCGCGGCTTCCACACGCTCATGCAGTCGCTGCAGTCGGCCGCGCAGGAGCTCGAGGTCGACGAGCTGCTCGAAGCCGTCCTGGCGCGCAGCGGCACCCTGGAGGCCCTCGAGGCCGAGCGCACGATCGAGGCGCGCGGCCGGATCGAGAACCTGGAGGAGCTCGTCGGCGTCGCGCGTGAGTTCAGGGCAGAGCGTGAGGAGCCGACGCTGTCGGCGTTCCTGCAGGAGATCTCGCTCGTCTCCGACCAGGACGGGCTCGCCGGCGAGGAGTCGCTCGTGACGCTGATGACGATCCACAACGCAAAGGGCCTCGAGTTTCGCGCCGTGTTCCTGATCGGGATGGAGGAGGGCATCTTTCCGCACTCCCGCTCGATCGAGGACAACGAGATCGAGGAGGAGCGGCGCCTCGCCTACGTCGGCATGACGCGGGCGATGGAGAAGCTGACCCTGACCCACGCGATGGCACGCGCACTCTACGGGCGCCGCGACTACAACCAGCCGTCGCGCTTCCTGGACGAGCTTCCGGCCGAGGTCGAGCGCGAGCGGCTGCGGCCGTCCTCGTGGTCGGGCTACGGCTCTGCGCGGCAGACCGGGTCGTCGTCGGCGCAGACCCGGGCGCCCGGCGAGATCCCGTCGCTGCAGACGGGCGACTCGGTCCGGCACGGGTCGCTCGGCGAGGGCGTCGTGACCCGGATCGAGCCCGGTGGCCTCGTCACCGTCCGCTTCGCGAAAGACCAGAGTGAGCGGAAGCTGATGCTCGAGTACGCGCCACTCGAGAAGATCTCCTGATGGCACTCAGGATCAGACCGGCCCGCAACCCGGCAGAGTTCGAAGAGGCGATCGGAGCGATCAGCCACTACTTCGGTGGGGACTGGTCGGCCGAGGCCGCCGAGCGGTTCGGGCGCCTGCTGCCGGCCGAGCGGATGCACGCTGCCTTCGACGGCGACGCGATCGTCGGTGGTGCGGGGGCGTTCCCGTTCGAGCTCGCCGTTCCGGGCGCGCAGGTCCCCTGCGCGGGCGTAACGGTCGTCGGCGTCCTGCCCACGCATCGCAGACGCGGCATTCTCGATCGCATGATGCGGGCCCAGCTCGCCGACGTCCGGGAGCGCGGCGAGCCCCTCGCGGCTCTCTGGGCCTCCGAGGAGACGATCTACGGGCGCTTCGGCTACGGCCTCTCTGCCCAGGACGTGATGATCAGGGCCTCGCGCGTGCACGCCGCGCTGCGTCCAGACCTACCCGGGCCGGACGGGCACCATGCGCCTCGTCGGATCACGACGAGGCGCTCACGGTGTTTCCGCGGATCTACGACCGCGTCGCGAGGCGGACGCCGGGTTTCGTCTCACGGTCGCGCGACTGGTGGGAGCTCCGGCAACTCGACGACCGGCCCGAGCGCCGGCGCGGGGCGGGCGTGCTGAACCGGGTCCTGCTCGAGCTCGACGGACGGCCCGCGGGGTACGCGCTGTACCGCATCAAGCTCGAGTTCGAGGACGCGACGAACAAGAGCTGCGTGCAGGTCGCCGAGGCGATCGCGGACTCCCCCGCGGCGGTGCGGGAGCTCTGGCGCTTTCTGCTCGCGATCGACTGGGTGGAGGAGATCCGCTGCGAGCTCCTCTCGGCCGATCACCCCCTGTTCCTGCTCGTGCAGCGGCCGAACCGGCTCCGCTGGAAGGTCTTCGACGGCCTCTGGCTGCGGCTCGTCGACGTCGGCGCGGCGCTCTCCGCTCGCGAGGTCCCACGCGACGGCCGTGTCACCTTCGACGTGGTCGCCGACCCCGTCTTCCCGGACAACGTCGGCACCTGGACGGTGGAGGACGGCCTGGCCCGCCGCTCGCGCCGCCGGGCGGACCTCCGGCTCGACGTGCAGGCGCTCGCCTCGGCGTACCTCGGAGGCTTTACGTTCGCGGAGCTTGCTCGCGCCGGCCGCGCCGAGGAGGTCGCGCGCGGCGGCATCGCGCGGGCCGACGCCCTCTACCGCGTGGACACGAAGCCGTGGTGCCCCGAGATCTTCTAGCCGGGTAGCATCCTTCCATGGTCGTGACCGAGGTGATCGAGGTACCCCGCTCGTTGGACGAGTCGTTTGCGTACGTCGCCGACTTCACGACCGTTGCGGAATGGGATCCCGGCATCCACTCCTCGCGCAGGGTCGTCGGCGACGGCGGCGTCGGCACGGCCTACGAGGTGCAGGCGGAGTTCCGCGGCAGGGTGATGCCGTTCACGTACACCGTGACCGCGTTCGAGCCGAACCGGCGCATCGTGCTCGACGGCGTGGGGGAGAGGGCGACCTCGCTCGACACGATCGCGTTCGAGGCGACCGCCAGCGGGGGAGCCCGCATCACCTACAGCGCCGACTTCAAGCTCAAGGGCTTCTTGCGCGTAGCGGAACCGTTCCTCGGCGGGACGTTCAAGAAGCTCGCCCGCCACGCGCTCGACGGGCTCGCTGCGAAGCTCGGGCCCGGCTCGGCGCAGGATCCTCGGTGAGAGCGGGCGCCTGTCGGGTGCGTGTGGCAGTCTTCGGCTCGTGAGCGCGGCTCGGAATACCGGCGGCGCCCCGATCGCCGGTACTGCTGCGGCAGACCTGATCGCCGAGGCCGGCCGGCAGTGGGTCGAGAGGTGGGGCGCCGATGCCGTGCCGTCGATGGTCGCCACGACCTCGATCATGCGGGCCCAGCAGATCCTGATGGCACGCCTGAACGAGATCCTCGACGGGTTCGGCCTCACCTTCCCGCGGTACGAGGCGCTGATGCTCCTCTATCTCAGCAGGCGGGGCTCCCTCCCTCTCGGAAAGATCGGCGAGCGGCTCCAGGTTCACCGCACGAGCGTGACCAACCTCGTCGACGGCCTGGAGCGGTCGGGATACGCCGAGCGTGTGCCGCACGAGTCGGACCGGCGGATGACGCTCGCGGCCGTCACCTTCAGGGGCCGGTCGGTCGCGGAGGAGTCGACGAAGGCGCTGAACGCGGCACGGTTCGCGACGGCGCCCCTGACGCAGGGGGATCTCGTCGCGATCACGGCCATCCTGCGGAAGCTGCGGGCCGACGCCGACGGCTTCTCGCTCCCCTAGATACGATACCTTCCTACTATCGGCTATCCTCGTAATCCGGAGGGCGCGAAGGCGAAGGAGCTGCGTCGATCGTGAGCACACCCATCAGCGAAGCACGGGACGAGCAGGACGCCGTTGCGCGCCGCACGCCGCCGCTGCGCTTCGTGACGGCCGCCTCGCTGTTCGACGGCCACGACGCAGCGATCAACGTCATGCGGCGGCTGATCCAGGGAACGGGGGCGGAGGTCGTGCACCTCGGGCACAACCGGAGCGTGGCCGACGTCGTCCGCGCCGCGATCCAGGAGGATGCCGACGCGATCGCCGTGAGCTCGTATCAGGGTGGCCATCTCGAGTACTTCACGTACGCCGTCGACATGCTTCGCGACCAGGGCGCGGGCCACATCCGGGTCTTCGGCGGCGGCGGCGGTACGATCACCGCGGCCGAGGTCGCGCAGCTCGAGGCCTACGGGGTCGAGCGCGTCTACCTGCCCGCCGACGGATTGCGGCTCGGGCTCGAGGGGATGATCGCCGACCTGGTCGAGCGGACCTCGCGCGCCCGGCTCCCGTCCGGGCTGCCGGAGGTGACGGCTGTCGCGCCGGACCTGACGATCGCCCGCACGCTCTCGGCCCTCGAGGACGACGTCGTCCCGGCAGGCGACCGCGACCGGCTCCGCGACGAGTGGGCAGCGGCCGGCACCGCGGTCCCGGTCGTGGGCATCACCGGCACCGGCGGGGCCGGCAAGAGCACCGTCACCGACGAGCTCGTCTCCCGGTTCCTGCAGTACTTCCCGGACGCCCGGATCGCCGTGCTGGCCGTCGACCCGACGCGTCGCCGGACGGGTGGCGCGCTGCTCGGTGACCGGATCAGGATGAACAGCCTTCGCGACGGGCGGGTCTTCATGCGCTCGATGGCGACGCGCCGGCGCAACGCCGCGACGAGCGTCGGTGCTCGAGGACGCCGTCGCGTTCACGCGAACGCAGGGCTTCGACCTCGTCGTCGTCGAGACGGCCGGCATCGGTCAGAGCGATTCCGAGATCGTCGACCTCGTCGATCTCTCCGTCTACGTGATGACCGCCGAGTACGGCGCCGCGACCCAGCTCGAGAAGATCGACATGCTCGATCTCGCGAGCCTGCTGGTGCTGAACAAGTTCGACAAGCGCGGCAGCGAGGACGCCCTCCGTGACGTGCGCAAGCAGTGGAAGCGCAATCACCTCGCGTTCTCCGCTGCCGACGACGAGATCCCGGTGTTCCCGACGATCGCGAGCCAGTTCGCCGACCCGGGGGTGACGCGGCTCTTCGCGGCCCTCTGCCGGTCACTCGGCGAGCGGGCGGCCGCGGGCAGCCGCCGGTTCGAGCCGCAGCTTCCGGCGCTCGACGCCCCGGCCCCTCCGCGAGGCGGGCTGATCCCCGCCGAGCGCACGGGGTACCTCGGTGAGATCGCAAAGGAGGGACGCGAGGCCGGCGCGCGGATCGAGCGGGCGCAGGCGCTCGCCGACCGGGCCCATCACTGTTACGAGGCCCTCGAGATCCTGGGCGACCCCGCGCTGCCGGCGCCCCTCGAGAAGTGTGCGGGAGATGCGGCCGACGGGAGCGAGCTGGCTGCGCTCCGGGCCGCGTACAACTCGTCGCTCGACGAGCTGGGTGCCGAGGCGGTCGAGGCCCTGCAGAGCCTGCCCCGGCGACTCGACGCGATCACCTCGGAGACGTATTCGTACGACGTCCGCGGCCGTGAGGTCACGGGCGACAACTACCGCGAGACGCTGAGCGGCCTGCGCGTTCCGAAGATCGCCGCTCCGCGCTTCTCGGGCTGGGGCGACCGGATCCGCTTCCTGCAGGCCGAGAACCTGCCCGGGGCCTACCCGTACACGGCGGGCGTCTACCCGTACCGGCGGGCCGGTGAGGACCCGATCCGCATGTTCGCAGGCGAGGGAACGCCGGAGCAGACGAATCGGCGTTTCCACTATCTCTCGGCCGGCCAGCCGGCCGTGAGGCTGTCGACCGCCTTCGACTCGGTCACGCTCTACGGCGAGGACCCGCACACGCGGCCGGACATCTACGGGAAGGTCGGCAACTCGGGCGTCTCGATCGCGACCGTCGACGACGCGAAGCGCCTCTACTCCGGCTTCGACCTCTGCGCTCCGTCGACCTCGGTGTCGATGACGATCAACGGGCCGGCGCCCATCATCCTCGCGTTCTTCATGAACGCGGCGATCGACCAGCAGGTCGAGAAGCACCTTCGCGCCGCCGGCGAGTGGGAGGCTGCGGAGCGGCGCCTGGGCGAGCTGTTTCCGGCCGGGCAGCGCCCGCTCTACCGCGGCGAGCTGCCCGACGGGCACGACCGGCTCGGCCTCGGCCTGCTCGGCGTCTCCGGCGATCAGGTGGTCGACCGTGAGACGTACGAGCGGATCAGGGCCGCCACGCTCCGCAGCGTGCGCGGAACGGTGCAGGCGGACATCCTCAAGGAGGATCAGGCGCAGAACACCTGCATCTTCTCGACCGACTTCGCGATGCGGGCGATGGGCGACGTGCAGGAGTTCTTCGTCGCGAACGACGTGCGCAACTTCTACAGCGTCTCGATCAGCGGCTACCACATCGCCGAGGCGGGGGCCAACCCCATCTCCCAGCTCGCGTTCACGCTGGCAAACGGGTTCACGATTGTCGAGTACTACCTCGGGCGTGGGATGGCGATCGACGACTTCGCGCCCAATCTCAGCTTCTTCTTCAGCAACGGGATGGATGCCGAGTACGCCGTGATCGGCCGGGTCGCCCGGCGGATCTGGGCGCGCGCGATGCGGGAGCGCTACGGTGCCTCGCCGCGAAGCCAGATGCTGAAGTACCACATCCAGACCTCGGGCCGGAGCCTGCACGCGCAGGAGATCAGCTTCAACGACATCCGCACGACGCTCCAGGCCCTGTACGCGATCTTCGACAACTGCAACAGTCTCCACACGAACGCCTACGACGAGGCGGTGACGACGCCGACCGAGGAGTCCGTGCGTAGGGCGGTCGCGATCCAGCTGATCATCAACCGCGAGCTCGGGCTGAACGGGTGCGAGAACCCGTGGCAGGGATCCTTCGTCGTCGAGGAGTTGACCGACCTCGTCGAGGAGGCCGTCTACGCGGAGTTCGAGCGCCTCTCCGAGCGCGGCGGCGTCCTCGGAGCGATGGACACGATGTACCAGCGCAGCAAGATCCAGGACGAGAGCCTCCTCTACGAGACCCTGAAGCACGACGGCCGGCTGCCGATCGTCGGTGTGAACACGTTCCTCGGCCGGGAAGGCTTGGCGGACAACGAGGCGGTGGAGCTGATCCGCGCGGGTGCGGCGGAGAAGAACGAGCAGATCGCGTCACTCGAGGCCTTCCAGGAGCGCAACGCCGCCGAGCGACCCGCTGCGTTGGCGCGGCTACAGGAGGTCGCCCGTGGCGGGGGCAACGTCTTCGGCGAGCTGATGGAGACCGTCAAGGTCGCGTCGCTCGGCGAGACGAGCGACGCGCTCTACGCGGTCGGGGGCGAGTACCGGCGGAACATGTAGGCGGCCCGGCGGCTCAGGAGGAGAGGCGGACGAGCTCGCGGGCGATCACGAGGCGCTGGATCTCGTTCGTGCCCTCGTAGATCTGGGTGATCTTTGCATCGCGCATCATGCGCTCGACGGGGTACTCCCTGATGTAGCCGTACCCGCCGAGGATCTGGACGGCCTCCGTCGTCACGGCCATGGCGACGTCGCTGCAGAAGAGCTTGGCCTGGGCCGACGCCTTCGTCAGCTCCGGGCCGTCGACGCCTGCCTCCAGCATCTGCCCCAACCGGTAGAGCAGTCCGCGGGCCGCCTGGCACTGGGTGTCCATGTCCGCGAGCTTCCCGGCGACCAGCTGGTGCTGGGCGATCGGCTTTCCCATCGTCTCGCGCTCTGCGGCGTAGGCGAGCGCGTAGGCGGTCGCAGCCTCGGCGATCCCCGCCGCCTGGGCGGCGATACCGCCACGCGAGCGGTCGAGCACGCGCATCGCGATGGTGAACCCGTCTCCCTCGGCTCCCAGCAGGTTCGCCGCCGGGATGCGGCAGCCGTCGAACACGAGCTCGCCCGTCGTCGAGCCGGCGATGCCCAGCTTCGGCTCCAGGCGGGCGACCTCGAAGCCGGGCGTGTCCGCCTCCACGAGGAAGGCGCTGATCCCACGATGCTTCGACTCCGGGTCGGTACGGGCGAAGACGGTGTAGAGGCTCGCAACGCCGGCGTTCGTGATGAACCGCTTGTCGCCGTCGAGCACGTAGTGGTCGCCGTCCCGGCGCGCGGACGTGCGCATCGCCGCCGAGTCGGAGCCCGCGCCGGATTCGGTCAGCGCGTACGCGCACAGCCACTCCCCGGAGGCGAGCCGTGGCAGGTAGCGGGTCTGCTGCTCCTCCGAGCCGGTGAGCTTGAGCGCGAGCGAGCCCAGCTCCTGTGCTGCGAGGATGAGGCCGGAGGTCGCGCAGGCCTTCGAGACCTCCTCGATCGCCGCGAGCGCGAGCAGTGGCCCCGTTCCCGTGCCGCCGTGGCGCTCCTCGAAGAAGAGCCCGAACAGGCCCTGCTCGCGGAAGAGCTCGACGATGTCCCAGGGGAATGCGTGCGTCTCGTCGATCTCCGCCGCCCGCGGTGCGACGCGCTCGGCCGCGATCGTGCGCACGAGCGACAGCAGCTCGTGCTGCTCGTCTCCGAGCGGCGGCCAGGGAAGGGCTCCTATCGCCACTGCGGCTCCTCCTCTCGGGCCGGGTCGAAAGAGAGATACTACGATAGTCGGTATACCACATAGATGGCATCCCATCCGACACGGGTTCGGGCCGGCGCGGAAACCGCTAGACTCGCTCCCTCACGCACGTCCCGGGCGCTTAGCTCAGTTGGGAGAGCACCAGCTCGACAAGCTGGGGGTCACTGGTTCGAGCCCAGTAGCGCCCACTACGAAAGAGAGCCAAAAGCCCTGCTAATCGGGGGCTTTGGCTATTTCTTGTTGATGCCAGTTGTCCGCTCAAGACCGCCGAAATCGGCCCTTTCGGTGTAAGACTTCCCCACAGACTTCCCCACACGGGTCGGTCGATGAGGAGAACCTCGAGACCTCTGCCGCGCTCGGTCGGAGGTATCTCGCTCAAGACTCGGAGCGCCGCGTACTCGCCGTCTGGTGAGAGGCTGGCGCATGCGAGTGTTCGTGTATGTCCCTGAATGATTTCCGTGCCTGTTCGTGCCGGTGTCTATGCGCGGATTCGTCTGATCGTGAAGCAGGACAGCCACCAATAAGAAGTCACCCCAATGGGGACTGTGAACCGCTCTGGAGTTGACCCGGTCTCGTTGACACCGCGCAGTACCCCGGGTTCGGTGGAGTCGCGTTTCTTGGCTCAGGCCGCCTGGGTTGTGGTGTTGAAGTTCTTCAATTCAAATTCGATCGGTGTCAGCATGCCGAGACTCGAGTGGCGTCGGCGGCGGTTGTGGAAGACCTCGAGGTACTCGAAGATCGCGTTTGCGAGTTCGACCCGGGTCTTCCAGCGGCGCGTATTGAGGAGCTCGACCTGCATCCGTGACCAGAACGCCTCGATCATCGCGTTGTCATAGCAGTCGCCGACCGATCCCATTGACGGCAGCAGTCCCGACTTTCTGGCGCGGTCGGTGAACGCCCAAGCGGTGAACTGGGTGCCGTGATCGGAGTGGATCACGGTGCCACGGGTAGCGTCTCGTTGCTCGATCGCCATCCCGAGTGCGTTGCAGGTCAGCGCGGCGGTCGGGTTGTGAGCAATCGACCAGCCGACCACGCGCCGGCTGAACGCGTCCAACACGACCGCGCAGTAGACCTTGCCCTCGCGCGTCGGATGCTCGGTGATGTCGGTCAGCCAGAGCTCGTTCGGACCGCGGCGACGGAACTGCCGGTCGACGAGGTCCTCGGCAGTCGGGCTGTCGGGCCGGGCACGCCCCGCCACTTCGCGCCCCGTTGCGGCCGGCGATCCCGGCGCGCTGCATCAACATCGCGACCGCATTGTGGCCGACCCGGATCCCGCGTCCGATGCACGAGCTCGGCATAGACACGCTTGGCGCCATAGCTGCCGTACGAGGCTGCGTGGACCTCGCGGATCACGTCGGTCAGCCACGCGTGCCGCACCGCCCTCGCCGACGGCGGCCGTGACCGCCAGGCGTAGAAGCCCGCACAGGACAACCCGGCGACGACGCACACCGCTCGCCGGAGGCGATTCGTTGGGCGACCGATTGCTTAACGCGCGACACGACGGTGACACCCTCATCGAGCGCCCGACGCAGACGCGCCGCCCGCAGCTCCCATGGCTGCAACGTACCGGCGGTCGGGTCGCTTTGCCGAACCCTGGCGCAGGCAACGGTCTTGGTCGTTAGTCGCCGCCGATGATCGATTCGATTCGGGATCGACCCGCCTCGTCGCACCCGCCTCATCAAGCAAGCGTCTCGCGACGCTGTCGTCGGTCTGACGGGTCATGGCGAGAAGCACGTGCTCTGTCCCCACGAACATGTGGCCCCTGGTCTCAGCAATCTCCGAAGCGCTGCCCAGAAGCTCCTCGACCTGTCCCTGACATCTCGGCCACGAATGGATCATGCCCTAGGAAGTTGCCGGGCGCTCGGAACAATCGCGCGATGACCTCGCCGTGGCTGCATACGACCTAGCCTGAAGGGACTGTGAGACTCGGCGGGCTGGTCTGTCAGTGACCGTTGCCTGGTTGGTATCGACACCACAGACCCGGTGGCGACCTTCAGTCGATCTGAGCGATGCGCTCGTGGGTGTTCGCCCGCTCCAGGTACGCGTCGACGAGTGCAACGGCCTCGCCCTCGTTGCCTGGCATGAGATGTCCGTAGAGGTCGAACGTGGTCTGGATCGAGGCGTGGCCGAGGTAGGCGGTGATCGCCTTGGCGTTAACGCCGGCCGCGATCAGGAGGCTGGCGAAGGTGTGCCGGCACTCGTGCAGGCCGATCGGCTCGAGACCGGCTCGTCGCCACGCCGTCAGGGCTCGCTTCCGGACTGCGGTGGGCGTGAATGGCCGGGCTGGGTTCGAGCCGAAGACCAGGCCTACGTCACTGCGGATGATGAGCTTGTGTTCGACGAGGAGATCGCGGAGCGCGGCGACGATCGGAACACTGCGCCGGCCGGCGCGGCTCTTCGGCTCGCCGGCTTCGCCGTAGCTGTTCATGCTGCGCTCGACGCGGACGAGCCCGCTTGCGAGGTCGACGTTCTCCCAGAGGAGCGCGCGGAGCTCGCCGCGGCGCAGGCCTGCGTAGAACGCACAGCCCCACAGGGCGCGATCGTCGAGCCGGACGGCGGCGATGAGTCCCGCGGCCTCGGCCGGGGCGGCGATCCTTTCGCGTCGACCGCGTGCGGCTGGGAGGCGGAGCCGCTCGCACGGGTTGACGGCGATGTCGCCGTCCTCGATCGTCCGTCTGAAGATCACCTGGAGCGGTTTGAGCGCGTTCCGGATCGTGCTCGGGTCGGCGCCCGAGGCGAGCAGCTCGTCTGCGAGCTTCTGGAGATCGCGCCGCTGGATCTTCGAGAGCTTGGCGCCGCCGAGGGTGGGGAGGATGTGGAGTCGGAGAGAGCGTTCGTATTCGCGCACGACGGAGGGCTTGTACCGTTCGCCTGCCCTCGTGCGGATCGCGCCGCTCGTCATCCCGTCGACGAATGCCTCTGCGGCCTCTCGGAGCGTCTGCGGTGTGCCGGCGAGTCGAACGCCCTTCGCCGTCTGCGTCTGAGCCGCCGCGCGCCAGCGGCGGGCCTCCCCGAGCGTCCTGAACGTCTTGGAGACCTTGCGCTTGCTGAGCGCGTCGTACGCTGCCACGCGGTAGCCCGCCTCGCAGTTGCAGCGCCGGCCGGCCCGTGAGGCGCATGAGCGGGTGTGGCGGACTTCGATTCCCTCGGCCATCAGGCTCGACCGACTCTAACGCGTGCTGCACTCTGGTCCAACCAGCGCTCGAGCTCGGCGAGGGCGATGAGGACGCGGCGTCCGCGGCGAACGGTGCGGAGCTCGCAGAGGACGTGTTCGTCGAGGTAGTCGCGGCTGACGCCGAGCATCTCGGCTGCCTCGTCCGGGCTGACCGAGAGGCGGGGGAGGCCTCGCTTGCGCTCCTTCGGTGATCGCGAGGCCGCCGGGCCTTCGGTTTGCTCGAGAAGCTGGAGTGAAAGCTGGTTCTCGCTGCGTGGCATGAGAGCTACGTAACTTATAACCCACGCGTAGAGTTGTCAACACGCGGCTAGAATATCGCGGGTGACGAGCGCGTGGATTATCCAGGAGGCACGGCTGAGAGCCGGGCTGACGCAGGCAGCTCTCGGAAAGCGCCTCGGACGCGATCGCGCTCAGATCGCTCGCTGGGAGACCGGCGGCCAGGAGCCGAGCTTCGAGAACGTACGCGCTGTCGTCGAGGCCTGCGGCTTCGTTCTCAAGCTGGAGATCGCCGAGCCCGAGCAGGACGTGACCCTGGACACCGAGCTCGAGACGAGTCTGCTGCAGGCGCCGCAGCAGCGCGTGCAGGCGCTCCTCGACGAGTTGGGCGGCGCTCGGTGAGCGACCAGGCCCTGTTTGACCCCTATGCCCTGTTCGAGGCGCTGGACCGTGAGCGGGTCAGCTATGTGGTCGTCGGCGGTTTTGCTCGAGTGGTGCACGGGAGCGGGGAGACCACCCGCGGCCTCGACATCGTCCCGTCGCTGCGGCCCGAAAATCTACGCCGGCTCGCCCGGGCGCTCCAAGGGCTCGGCGCCACTGGCGCAGACGGCGTGCCGATCCAACCGGATGATCTCGTGCAGGAGGCGACGTTCAGAGTCGACACACGCGACGGCAGCCTCACCGTCGTCCCCGAGCCGTGGGGTACGCGCGGCTACGACGATATCCGCATCCGCGGCAACCGCGAGAACATCGGCCGGGGGATCCGTCCGCACATCGCCTCGCTCGTCGACCTGACCCGCATGCTCGAAGCTAGCTCACTCGGCGAAGACCGCGAACGCCTCCAGCGACTCCGCCGTCTCATGGAGCTCGAGCGCCAGCGCACCCGCCGACGCGGCCGCAGTATCGAGCGCTGAGGCGTCCCGCGCACTGTCTCACGCCCGCACGTACAGCAACTACCCAGCCAGGTAGGAAGCGAGACACAGATGCACTCATAGTGCAAGGCAACCTATTTAGTTGTATGTTGTACGGATGTCTCGCGGTGGAGCGCGTCGCAACAAGCAGCAGAACGGCGTCCCGGGTTCACCGGTCAACGAGCCGCCCTTCGTTCTTCGTAGAGCCGAGACGGCCGTCCGCCTCGTCTACACCCGAGCGCAGGCCGCCGAGGCACTCGGGATCAGTACGGCGACTCTCGCGCGGCGAGTCCTTGGTCACATCGACACCGTCGAGATGCCCTGGGGCGCCCGCATGATCCCCGTCGACGAGCTCGAGCGGCTCGTCACCGAAGGCCGACGGCCGAAGCTGACAGAGCGTCCCCAACCGGCAGGCCGACGCCCGGGCATCCCACCGGACGTCCGGCAGCGGATCTGCGTGGAGCACGCCGCCGGATCCAGCCTCGCCGACATCGCGAATGGACTGAACCGCGACCAGGTACCGACCTCCCAGGGCGGACGCAAATGGTGGCCGTCGACGGTCAAGGCCGTTCTCGACCGCTCCAGTCCGCTCGCGTCCGCCGCGCCACGGGGGGAGCGAGTGGTGCCCAAGTAGGGATTCCCGTCCGAGAACTATGGGTTATCGAACCCAAAACCCATAGTTCGTCATCCGGAACCTGTAGTTTCCGGGCATGCAGACGTTTCGGCGCTTGAGCGATCACTTCGACCTGATCCCGGCGGCGATCAACCGCCACCTGAGCGAGATCGACATCGCGCGCGGTCGTCAGGAGGCGTTTGCGCTGCAGCACCCGGCGGCGCTCGAGTCGCTGAAGCAGGCGGCGTTGATCCAGAGCGTGGAAGCGTCGAACGCGATCGAGAACATCACAGCGCCGAGGAGGCGGATCGAGGAGCTCGTAGCCGAGCGAACAGCGCCCCGTGATCGGTCGGAGGCGGAGATAGCCGGCTACCGGGCGGTGCTGGGCACGATCCACGCGAGCGCACCGGAGATCGTGTTCACGCCGAACGTCGTCCGCCAGCTCCACCGCGATCTCTACCAGTACGCTGCACAGCCCGGCGGCGACTGGAAGCGCTCGGACAACCTCGTCAGAGAGGAACTGCCGGACGGAAACGTGGCTGTCCGCTTCAGGCCGGTGTCGGCGCTCGCGACGCCCGCGGCGATGGACGAGCTGCACCGGCGCTTCGGCGAGGCGTGGGCCACGAATCAGCATCACTGCCTCCTGCTCGCCGCCGCCTACACGCTCGACTTCCTCGTCATCCACCCCTTCACCGACGGCAACGGACGGATGTCACGGTTGCTCTCTCTCCTGCTGTTCTACAAGGGCGGCTACGAGGTCGGGCGCTTCGTCAGCCTCGAGAAGCTGATCGAGCAGAGCAAGGAGACCTACTACGACGCACTCGGCCACTCCACCGCCGGCTGGCACGAAGGCACGCACGACCTGCAACCGTGGCTCTCGTACTCCCTCGGCATCCTCACTGCCGCCTACCGCGAGTTCGAGCCGCGCGCCGAGGCAGTCACCGCCGGACGCGGGTCGAAGGCCGAGCTCGTGAAAGCATTCGTCCGCTCGAGCCTCAGCGACTCGTTCACCTTCGCCGAGGTCAAGCGTGCCGCACCCGGCGTCAGCGATGAATACATCCGCCAGGTGCTCCGCGAGCTTCGCGACGCCGGCGTCCTCGAGGTCACCGGCGCGGGGCGGGGCGCCCGGTGGCGTCGCTTGGGCAAGTCCTGATCAGGCACTACGTTTGTTCGATTCTCGGGGGCGACGCCGAGGCCACTGGAAGCGCCGCCAACGACCGCCTGAATCCGCTCCTTCCGGTGTGGGACTTCCCCAAATACTTCCCCACAGCGGAGAAAAGGACTGCAAATCGACTGGTTAGCACCAGCTCGACAAGCTGGGGGTCACTGGTTCGAGCCCAGTAGCGCCCATCACCGCAGCACCAGGAACCACGCCAGATCCGCGAGATGAGAGAGGCCCCGGAAGGGGCCTCCTCTCCTTCGTGCGTTGTAGATGCGTTACCTCGCCGCCGGTCGGGAGCCGTGAAGCGTCATTGCGGCTGGGGATGCGCTCCGCGTCTTGAGTCCCAGTCGCCGAGGCGGACGAGCAGGCGTCCTGGGTCTCAATGCCGTCCTCGGGGCGGGCAGCAGCGATCGATGCCCGGTACTGCTCCTCGGTACCTCCTGCGAACACGTGAACGACGCCATGTGCCACGGCCCGGCACCGTCGCTGCCGGCAGCGGGAGCTCGGTAATTCCGGGAAGGCGGGGTCAGCGGCGGCGCGGATGCGCCGGATGCGTCTGGGTGACACGATCGAGGTGAGGAAGGAGGGCGTTGATGAGTGTTCCTGGCATCCATCGTGATCGTGGTCACTTCTGGCGCGATTCGCACCGGTCGGCCGTCGCGTCGTTGCTGATGGTTCCGGCGCTGCTCGGCTGGATGATCCTTCTCATGCCTGTCGGGTGGGCGCTCCAGAGTGCGCTCGGCCTGGACGACACCCAGCTGCTCTACGAGTCCGGGTCGTGGGGTGTGGCCGCGTTCGTGGCCATGATCGCCCTTGCCGCCGTGCCGCCGACCGTCGGGATCGTGCTCGGCGTCGAGGCCCGTCGACTGGGCGAGCGCCGCCTGGGAGCGATCGGAGTCGCGGCGAACGCGGTGATCGCCGTCTGGTTCGTGCTCGGTCCTCTGCTCGGGGCGCTGTTCGGCTGATTCGCGGTGTTCTGCCCGGAGTTCGGGCAGCGGGAGCTCGGTAGCTCCGAGCGGGATCAGCGGCAGCGCGGACGACGAGGTGCCGAGGCAGGACGAGGAACGACACGGGATCCGTGAAATGAGAGAGGCCCCGGAAGGCGCCTCATCTCGTTTCGCGTGCCGGGAACGATTCGGGGCCCGCAATGCGGGCCCCGAATCGTTCCTACGTGTGGTGTTCGGTTACGCCACGACGCTTGCCCTGACGGACACAGCCGTCTTGGCGAGCTTCAGGTTGGCGATCTTGAACGACTTGTTCACGGGCACTGTGCGCGTGACCGTGCGGATGACCTTCCCGTTCTTGCCAAGGATCTGGAAGCGCACCTTGGCTGCCGGGACCAGCTTCCACGTCTTCACGAGCTTGCCGGTCTTCTGGTTCTTGATCAGGAAGAGCACCTTGGCCTTGTTGGCGGCCTTGCTCTTCACGTTGACCACGAGGAACCGACCGGTCGTCGTCTGCAGCACCTTCACGGAGAAGAGCTTCGCCGATGCGGTGGTGATGACGACGGACTTGGAACCGGCCTGCAGCACCGGCTGGGCCGTGATGACGGGCCCGCCGAGGCTGACGGTCGCGGAGGTCGAGCCGCCGGAGGTCGAGCCGCCGGAGGTCGAGCCGCCGGAGGTCGAGCCGCCGCCGGTCGAGCCGCCGCCGGTCGAGCCGCCGCCGGTCGAGCCGCCGCCAGCGTTGCACGGAAGCCCGGTCTGCGGGTTGATCTCGAAGAACCGCTTCACACCAGGCATGTTGTTGGCGTACCTCGTGCCGAGGTTCTCCGTGATCACGTTGACGCAGCCACCCGTGAAGGTCACGAGCGCGCTGACCTGACCGGCTGCACCGGTCTTCAGGACGACAGAGTCCTCGTAGTTGTCGTCAGAGACGACGCCCTGATCGCGGGTGTCGACGGCGAGGCCGCCGAATGTCCCCTTGACAGAGTCCGCGTCGAGCTTGCCGCCCGACGGGTCCTTCGAGAACTGCACGTAGGCGCCCTTGATCGGGTCACCGTTGAAGTCGGTGATCGTCTCGACGCAGAGTGCCTCACCGGGCGTGGTGCCCGTGGCGACCGTCTTCGGGACGCACTTGAGCACCTTGCTGGCGAGGTGGTTCGCCGTCTTCGTGAGCTCGTTCGACACCTTCTGGCCCTGGTTGGGCTCGTAGGTGATCGGCTCATCCGGATAGATCCCGGTTGCCGTGATCTTCGCCGTGCCGTAGACGCCAGGCGAGAGGTCGCAGCGGTTGTTCGAGTCCGGCGTCAGGTCGAGGCCGGTGTAGGGGTAGAAGGCGACGTACGCCTCGCCGTGCTCGTCCGTGTAGACGGACACGTGCGAGTTCCCGGTCGGCTTTCGGTACAGGTTGCCGAGCGGGTCCTTACAGGCGTTCGTGCCCTCGCGGGTTGCCCACGGGTAGATGTTCCAGAAGTCGTACTGACCCGAGTCGATGAAGCCGGGGAAGTTGTTGGCAAACGCGCCAGCAACGCCCGACCGGGCACCGAGCAGGTTCTGACCCAGAACATTGTGCGGGTTCTCGCTGCCGCCGATTCCGACAGCCGGGATGTACGCCTTGTAGAACGGGGCGTACAGGTTGTGCGGGAATCCGCCCGGGACGGTCTCGTCGTTGATGTAGATGTCTTCCTTGTTCGCCTTCTCGAGCGAGCCGATGCTGCCGGCGCCGAGCTTCACGTCGACACGGAGAGCAGGCATCGGGGCGTCGCCCGCGTCCAGGATCCCGTCCGAGAACAGGCTCGAGTACTCACGCAGCTGATCGAACGGGCCGACCGCCGGGTGAATGCCGAACAGGGACGAGAACGGGCCGTAGCCGTACAGCTCGCTGAAGAGGCTCACGTCGGCGTCAGCCGAGACCTGGCCGTCCCTGTACAGCAGCCCGAAGATGCCGAGGCAGTTGTCCACGGCATCCGTCGACGTGTTGCTGGCACCTGCACAGCCGTTGCCCTTGAAGTGCTCGTCCTTACCGGCCAGGAACGAGCCCGGAGTCACCGGGTGCGGCGGGAACGGGCCGACGAGGGCGTGGGGTGTCTGAGTCCACGACAGGCCGTCGTGGATGTCCCATGCCATCGGGTTCGGGCCCCCCTTGTCGAACGCGATCGCGTTCGCAAGCGTCGCCCAGTCGTCCGGCAGCGTGACCGTGCCCAGTCCGAGGGGGGCCCAGTTGTTGCCGAGCGGGAACGTCCCCTTGACCCTGATGTTCACGAGGCCCTTGACGCCCCTGAGGCCACCCTCGTACGGCGGCTGGAACGTGCCGTCGCCGGCGGGATCGCCGACCATGTAGCCACCGGGTGACTTGCTGTCGACTTCCACGATCTGCGGGGTCGTCGACGTGAGCCAGATGGCATAGAAGTCGTGCTTGATCGCCACGTCATGGCCGAGGAAGGCGCCGAGGAGCGGGCCGAAGGCCGGCGAGATCGCCAGCTTGATGACCTGCATGCCCGGCTTGTCCGAGGCCACATGGATCGAGTAGCAGAGCCCGACGCGGTACGCGCCCTCGTGACCCTGGAGCTCGATTGTCCCGTTGACGGAGTTCGAGCCCTGGTTCCCGTTCAGGAACTGGGGCTTCTGGTTGACGTCTCCCGACCAGTCCATGGTCGAGAAGGTGCCCTGCGTGACTGCTGCGTGCACCGCGAGCAGTCCCGCGAGGCCGTCTTCCGTGGCCTTCGGGTCCTGCACGTCCGCTGACCAGAAGCACTTGGCCAGGCGAACCTGCTCGCCGACCCACGCGACGTATGGTGCGTTCGTCGCCTGCGGGTCACCGTTTCCTGCGCTGGGGCCTGCGAAGGCCGACGCTGTAAGAGCTAGAAACGCTCCCACCGCGACGGTCAGCACAAGTCCAAACTTGCGAAGTCGCATCTTTGCTTCCTCCCCCATTCATCGTAGAACGAATACTGACTCCGCGACCGACATCGGCCGCAACGTTGAATCTGCGCCACCTTCCCCGGTAGCGCTCGTCATCTGGCCGTTGCTCAGTCGCACCTCCCCTTGTCGTTGAGTGCCAGGGACCTACTGCACCCATCACCATTGTGCCCCTTAGGGGTAACATAATCAAGGGATCGGCGGGTAGGTTTGCCCGAACGCACGGCGCGGGTAGTCTTTCGCTCCGCGCCCCGTATGAACGGCTTCCTGACCTGTTCGTGGTGGATTCCGTCGTGTACCGTGAAGAGTATGACGCGTTCGGGGTACCTCTTTCGGGCGGCCTTGCTCCTCGCCCTGCTCCTCTCCTTGCTGCTCGCCTCGCCGTCGCAGGCGCAGGGCCTCGAACCGAACGATCCGTACTGGCGCCAGTCGTGGTCGCAGGTCCTTCTCCGCATGCCCGAGGTGTGGCAGCGGACCGTCGGGAGCACCGACATCGTCATCGCGACCGTCGACACGGGCGTCGATCCGTCGATCGACGACCTGAAGGGCCAGCTGGTCCCGGGCTGGGATTTCATCGCCAACGACTCGACTCCCCGCGATACGGTCGGCCACGGCACGCACGTCGCCTCGGTGCTCGCGGCTCGAGGCAACAACGGCATCGGAACGGCGGGCTATTGCTGGGGCTGCCGGATCATGCCCGTGCGGATCACGAGCGACGGCAACGCGACCGGAAAGCAGATCGCGCAGGGCGTCTACTGGGCTGTCGACCACGGGGCACGGATCATCACGATCGGACTCAACTCGGGCGAGCCCGACTTCGACCAGAGTTCCGCCGTGCAATATGCACACGACAAGGGCGTCCTCGTGATTGCGTCCGCCGGGAACACCGGTACCGCCGCGTTGCGATACCCGGCGAGCGACCAGGGCGTGGTGCCGGTCGCGGCGACGAACGACTCCGACCTCCTCTACTTCTGGTCGACCCGCGGGTCGTGGGTCAGGCTCTCCGCGCCCGGCTGTCAGCTCGTCATCGACCGTGTGGCCGGTGTCGGCACGTTGTGCGGTACGTCGTTCACCCCGGCGGTGGTGGCCGGGATCGCGGGCCTGATGCTGTCGTTGAACCCGTCCCTCCGTCCGGACGAGATCGTGGACGCCCTCGTGGCGACGTCGGTGCCGGTGACCGGCATCAACGGCGGCAGGGTCGACCCGGTCGCGGCGCTGGACCGCGTCGCGCCCCCCGCCGCGAGCCAGCCGGCGGGTGCCGGTGCCGGTGGCGGTGGCGGTGCGGCCGTCCCCTCTCCCAAAGCGCCACAGGTCGTTCGCAAGGTCAGTCTCCGCAACGGCACGCTTCGTTTCCGGATGTCGCAGGACGTCCGGCTCGGCAAGGGGCGCCTCGACGTCTTCCTGCTGGCCGCCCGCGCCGGTGAATGCCAGATCTCCGTCACGTCGCCGAACGGCGACCTGCTCGTCACCGCGTTGCCACCCGGCGATCCGGAGCTCCTGAGCCTGTCGGACACGGTCACCCGGGCCGGCAAGCACCGGATCGCGGTCGACTGCGACTTCAACCGGCGGAGGAAGTTCACGCTCGAGATCTCCGGCGTCGAGCCAGGCGTCAAGCCCGCGGTACCCGCGACGCGCGCAGGAACCGCGAAGCGCGCAAGCTAACCCTCGAGCTGAAGTACAGGGTGAGGCTCGTGGCGCCCGACGGTCGAGACGGGAATCTTTACAAAAACTGGCCTAGTACTGACGGCTCGCTGCGGGCATGATGAAAAGAGGGCAGGAATCGACCGTCGGGGGAACGGGATTGCTTTGGGGGGGACGTTGCTGAAACTGTTGCTGGCAGCCGGCGCCGCGTGCGTGACGTTCGCGATCGTCGTTGTCGCCGGTGCGACGCCGACAGCGAATACGACCGCATCCATCGCCGGCTCGGCGCAGGTCGGTTCCGTTCTCACGGTCACGCACGGCAGCTATACGCCTGCCGAGGGGGGCACGCTCGAGCCCCCGACCGATGCCTGGCAACGTTGCGACGACGCTGCCCATTCTGTGAATTGCACCCCTGTGGGAACCGGCACGACGTACACGGTCGCTGCGCCTGACCTCGGCAAGTACGTCAGCGCCGTCGAGTCCGTCAGCGACGGCATTGACGTGCCCTATACGTTCACGACCAACTCGATCGGGCCGATCGCTCCCGCCCCGCAAGCGCCACAGGCCACGGCGGCTCCGACGATCTCCGGCTCCGATCTCAACGTCACAAAGTCGCTGACGCGAACCGCGGGCACCTGGAGTGGCAACCCCACCCCGACGGTGACCGTCGCCTGGCAGCGGTGCGACGATGCGCAGGGGAACGGCTGCCAGGACGTGGGTTCTGGCGCCGCGAGCTACGCGCTCGTTGCCGCGGACGTGAGCAAGTTCATGCGCGTGCGCGAGGCGGCGACGAACGGCGTCCAGCCCGACGGCCAGGCCTTCTCCAACGTGCTCGGGCCCGTGACCCAGCCGCTGGCGCCCGCAAACCCGCCGGTGATCGACACGACGGCACCGCTCGTCGGCCAGATCATCACTGCCACCGGCACGGGGACGTGGACCGGCTTCCCGCAGCCGACCGGCTTCTCGTACGCCTGGCAGCGGTGCAGCGACGCCGCAGGCAGCGGCTGCGTCGCGATCGGCTCGAACGCCAACGCGTATGCGGTCGTCGCCGCCGACGCGGGCAAGTGGATCCGCGTGCAGGTCACCGCGACGAACGGCACGACGCAGGCTCAGTCGGCGTGGGTGCAGACGGCGCAGGCCGTGCGCCAGGCGCCGGTCAACACGGCGGCGCCCGGGCTGACACCCAGCAATGCCAACCTCGTCTTCTCGACGGCCGGCCCCGCCGTGACGATCGCGGCCGACACCGGCGCGTGGGCCGCCACGCCTGCCGTGTCGTCGTTTGCGTACGAGTGGCAGCGTTGCCCCTCGACGGACATCGCCTCCTGCGCGGCCATCGGGGGCGCGGCCGCCACGTCATACACGGTGCAGCAGGCCGACGTCGGTGCGTTCCTCCGGGTGAAGGTGACGGCGACGAACGGCGTCGGGGCACCCGGTGCCGCGTTCTCTGCTCTCACGACAGCGCAGATCCGGCAGGCGCCGTTCCAGAGCGGCACCGACCCCATGAAGCCCACGATCCTGGAGCCCAACGACGGCATTCCGAATCGGGGCGAGACCCTGACGGGGTCGGCCGGAGCCTGGTTCGCGTTCCCCGCCCCGACCCTGACGCCGCAATGGCAGCGATGCAGCCTCACCGGCGGCAACTGCGTCGTCATCGACCCGCAGCCTCCCGTCGCGCCGGCCGTGACGACGGGGCCGGAGCCGTACCGGCACACGAACGGCGCCAACTCCTGGCGGTATGTGGTCACCGATGCCGATCTCGGCTCCACGCTCAAGCTCGTCGTCTTCGCAGCCAACAATGCCGCACCCGTTGCCACGCAGCAAGAGAGCGTCCTCACACAGCCCGCCCGCGGCGGGCCCGTCAATCTCGCCGGCGCGCCGAACGGCCTGCCGGCGCTCGCCGGCACGGCGGTGCGCGGTCAGACCCTGACCGCGACCTCCGGGCTCTGGAGCGGCTTCGCGGGGACCCAGCCGCCGCTCGCGATCACCCACCAGTGGCAGCGTTGCCCCCTTGACGGGAACCTGGACAACTGCGTCCCGGTCAACGCCGACCCGCCTCTCGTCGTGAACCTGGCGCCGGCCGGGGCACAGGCGTGCTCCTCGCTCGCGCCGTGCGGGGGCTCGAGCCAGTACCTGCTCACCGACGCCGACCTGGGCTCGAGGCTGCGGGTCGTGGTCACCGTATCGAATCCCGTCGGGAGCGTGCAGGTGGCGACCGCGCTTACGGAGGTCGTCGTCGGTGCGCCGATCATCAAGCTCCTGGACGGCAACCCCGACCCAGCCGCCCTGCCGCTCCTGACGGGCACGGCCGCGCAGGGCCTGACGCTCGTCGCGTCCACCGGCTCCTGGTCGGCGTATCCGCGCGACGACGCCCTCACCTTCACGTACGAGTGGCTCCGCTGCGGCGGAGCCACGCTCGACAGCTGCACCGCCGTCAGCGGCGCCACGACCGGCTACTACTTGCTCGGCGCCGCCGACGTCGGTGCGCAGATGCGCGTCCGCGTCACCGCGACAAACGGCGTGCTGCCCAACGGGATCGCGTCCTCGGCTCCGACGGCCAGGGTCACCGGGGCCGGCGGAGGCGGCGGACCGGGCGCCGACCTGATCATTCAGCTGAGCACGTCGACCTCCGGCAGCGACGTGACCTATCGATTGCGTGTCGGGAACATCGGCTCGTCGGACGCCGACGGCGTCGTTGTGACGGCGACGATGCCGGACGGTCTCAAGCTCGTGTCGGCCACGTCCACCCGCGGAACGTGCACCGGTCGCGTCACCTGCGATATCGGCCAGGTCAAAGCAGGCGAGTTCATCACGATCGACATTGCGTTCGGCTCCTCCCAGTCGGGCAGTTTTGCCTTCACGGCGACGGTCACCTCGACGACACCCGACGTGAACCCGTCGAACAACAGCGTCTCGTCCTCCTCGCAACTGACGTCGGTCGGCGCGGCACCGAAGTCGGGGGTTTCCACTGTCGGCGGCGTGAGGGGTGGCGTGACGGGTGGCGTGACCGGCGCCGGTTCGACGCAGCTCACCGTTCCACTCGGCAAGGTGAGCCTGAAGGCCCGCCGCTCCGGCACGACCTGGGTTGCGGCGACGAGGTTCACGCTCTTCTCCGGCAAGGCGAAACTGAAGCTCGTGGTGACCGAGAACGGCAGCACGAAGCCTCTCACGCTGCTGAAGGGCAGCAGGCTCGGCTCGGTGAAGACGAAAGCGAGCGCAACCCAGATCGCCGCCGCCGCCGGCACGTCCGCCGTCTTCTTCGTCAAGGTCGTCCTGCCGGCACGGGGATTCTCTCGAAAGGCCGTGTACGTGATCCGCATCACGGCGACCGCCACCGGAGGCTCGTCGACACTCAACATCGGCTTCAAGGGTGCGGCGCTCGTCAAGAAGAAGACCACCGCCAAGCCGGTCGGCAAGACGTGGGTCGCGACGTCGGCGCTCGCGGTCGGGACCGGGAAGGGCACGACGGTGCGGGCATGGGTGACGCGCCTCACCAGCTCGAAGAAGCTCGCCCTTCTCAAGGGCAGCCGCCTCGGCGGCGTGGCGCCCAAGAAGGGTGCCAGCGTCCTCGCCACGAAGACCACAAAGGCGGGCGCGCTGCGGGTGCGCGTCGTCCTCCCGGCCCGAGGCCTTGTGCTCGCGAAGACGTACGTCATTCGGGGAGAGGCCAAGTCGCGCGACGGTCTCTGGACGGACTACGAGATCCGCTTCAGGGCACAGCCCCGCAAAGCCGCAAAGCCCGGTAAGGCCCCCGTCAGCGTCCTTGCGAAACCGCAGACGGCACCCTAGCCAGGAGAGTCGCAGCTGCTGATCCGGGCCGAGCGGACGGCGCCGAGATCGTTCTACGCGCCGTCGGCGACCCCGTTCTCGTGCGCCCACCGGGACGCCTCGACGCGGTTCGAGACGCCGAGCTTGCGGTAGACGTTGGTGAGATGGAACTTCACCGTCTCACTCGTCACCCAGAGCGTGCGGGCGGCCGCGCGGTTCGTCATCCCGCTCGAGATGAGCTGGAGCACCTCTACCTCGCGGCGCGTGAGCCCGCCCGGCCCGCTACGCCGCTGCCGCACGCCAGGTGCGCGTGGCCCCGGTGCGACGCGCACAAGCTGCGCCCGCCCGCGGCCGTTCCCGTCCTGCGTCGTGAGCACCCTGCTGTCTTCGCCGTTGTCGATCCAGATCCCCCGCTCTGCGATGCCCATGCGAACGTCAGTCCCCCCCGTGTCTCTCATTCGACCAGAAAGCATTCGAAGCGTCGTCCGCCCTCTGCGTCCACGCTTCGCCGTGCCCCTGATCCCCCTACCCCTGATCATATGAAGGCGATCGGATACGTCAACGGTCGGCGGCGGCCGTGGGATCTCGACCCCGTGACGGCACGGTGTGCTTCCGGCGTCACGCCGGGCACACAGCGCCGCGGCGCTAGATGATCTTGAGCCCCTGCTGTGGCGTCGCGAGACGATCGCGGAGCGCAGCGAGGCTCGGGGCTTCCTCGTCGAGGTTCTTCCAGTCGCGAAGCTCGAGCAGGATCGCGTCCCGCGCCTGGAGCGAGGTCGCCACGGTTGCGTCGCGGCTCGGGCCCTTGCCGACGGTGTTTGCCGCGACGAGCGCGTCCGAGGTGCCCCGCGCGCGAAGCTTTGCGATCAGCTCGGCGCTTTCTGCGTCGCTGATCCGGTCTCCGTACAGGCGTGGCATCACCTCGAGCATAGATGCAACCGCGGGCGCGTGACGTTGCCGCACGGCCGCCGGGGCGATTTGTTGCGGCCTGGACGGCCCGAGACCCGAGGGCCCTACACCTCCAGGCGCCGCCGGCTGCGCTCCGCGCGGAGCTCGTCGAGCTCCCGATGAAGGCGCTGCCGCCGGTCCGAGAGCTCTTGCTCGGCGGCACGTAGCGATGCCAGCTGCTCGTCCGCCCGTTCGGCGTTGGCATAGCCGCCTGCCTGGACGAAGTCGATCCGGTCGTGCAGTCTGGTGCGGCGGCTCGAGGTCGCTCGCTCCTCGCGCTCGAGGCGCTCCACGTGCATGCCGAGCTCGGCATCGGAGAGCGCCGAGACATTGCCGATGTCGGCCAGTGAGCTCATGCCGTCTCCTCCGTGAACCGCGCCACGGTCGAGGTATCGGCAACTCTCGAAGTCGACGTATCCCCCGTCCGGCGTATCCCGAACGAGGGAATCCCGTCCGCCTCTGCCGGCGATCCTGCCCGGACGCCGACCGGCGCCCCGCGACCCCCGTCCCGATGAGTACGATGCCGTCATGAGCAGCCTCGAGCAGGTCTCCCAGCAGCCCGTCGCCGTCAGCCGCGACCGCGCCCGTGCGATCTTCGGCCAGACCATGGGCCTCGTCGCCCTCACCTGTCTCGTCGCAGGTCTCGGCGCCTACCTCGGCCGCGATATCTCCCGTGGCTGGGGCATCGTCGCCTTCATCGGCGCGATCGGATGCATCATCGGCCTCAACGTCGCGATCCGCCGCTCGGAGCAGCTCGCGATCGGACTGCTCTTCGGCCTCGGCGCCTTCCTCGGGATCGCGGTCGCACCGACGCTCGCCTACTACGCCGACGTGCAGCCGCAGGCGCTCTGGCAGGCAGCGGCGCTGACCGGCCTGTTCATCGGCGGCTGCGGTACCTACGGCTACGCGACCCGCCGCGATCTCTCGAAGATCGCGAGGCTTGCCTTCTTCGCGCTGCTCGGGCTGATCGTGTTCGGGATCGTGCTGATGTTCGTCTCGATCCCCGGCGGCAGTGTCATCTACGCCGTGCTCGGCCTCGTGATCTTCGCGGGCTACACGATGTACGACTTCCAGCGGCTTCGCCGGGCCGACTCGATCCAGGCCGCACCTCTGCTGGCCGCATCGATCTTCCTCGACGTCTTCAACGTCTTCATGCTCCTGCTGTCGCTCCTCGGCGGCGGCCGCAGCTAGCGGCGCAGCCGCGCGTGTGCTGACGCGGTTCCAGCCGGCGGCGCTCGAGGTAGTCGACCGCGTCTCGACGACTCCCTGGGTGACGCCGGGGGCGTTCACCGAGCTGATGTGCTCCTGGGCTGCCGACACCCCCGGCGACGCGCACGTCGAAGTCGAGGCACAGGTCAGAAGCGGCGCAAACCTGAGCCGTTGGCTCTGCCTCGGGCGCTGGGCGGCCGGCGACGAGCACTTCTGCCGCACCTCGGTACCCGGGCAGACCGACGTCCTCGCAACGGTCGACGTCGACGTGCTGCGTGCCACCGAGCGCCGCTCGAGGCGTATCGCATCCGCGTCGCCGGCCCGGCGCCGCGCGGCTGCACGCGCTCGCCGTGTTCTCCGGGAAGGCGCTCCCTTCGGCGCCCCCCACGATCAGTGAGCCACTCGGCCGTGCGATCGACCTCGATGTGCCGGCCTTCGCGCAGATGCCCCACCACGGCCACTTCCCCGCCTACGACGGGGGCGGTGCCTCCTGGTGCAGTCCCGCGTCCCTTGCCATGGTGCTCGCGTACTGGGGTGCCGGCCCCTCCGTGGCCGATCTCGCCTGGGTGGGTGAGGGGCACGACGATCCGCAGGTCGATCACGCGGCTCGTCACACGTACGACGCTGCCTACGGCGGGTGTGGCAACTGGTCGTTCGGCGCAGCGTATGCCGCCGGTTTCGGGCTCGATGCGGTCGTCACGAAGCTCGAATCCCTCCGCGAGGTCGAGGAGCTTCTCGACGTTGGTGTCCCCGTGATCGCGTCGATCGCGGCCGGGCCGGGCGAGCTTCCGGGCTTCGCGCTCGTCGAGGGGACGGCCGGGCATCTCGTCGTCGTCCGGGGTGTCACCGAGCTGGGCGAGCCGATCGTCAACGATCCTGCCGCGGCGACGAACGGCGGGGTGAAGCGCACCTACCCGCGCGCAGCCTTCGAGCGGGCCTGGCTCGGCGGCTCGGGCGGCGTGGTGACGATCGTCGCGACGCGTGCGGAGGATTCGATCTCGAGCCGCGGGCCCGGACGCCGTCCGGGCCTGCGGCTCGAAGCTCCCGGGAGCTCCACCTAGAAGCCCTTGCTGATCTGGAGGATCGCGGGCCCGAGAATCACGACGAACATCGCGGGGAAGATGAAGATTGCGGTCGGGACGAGCATCTTGACCGGTGCCTTCATCGCTTTCTCCTCCGCTGCGACCTGACGCCGGGCACGGGATTCCTGGGCCTGGATCCGCAGCATCCGCCCGAGCGGGCTGCCGAGCTGTTCGGCCTGGATCAACGAGTTGACGACAGCCGTCAGCTCGGGGATGTCAACGCGATCCGCCATGTTACGGAGAGCTTTCGAGCGGCTTTCGCCGACCCGGAGCTCGGCGAGGACGAGAAGGAACTCCTCGACCAACGGTCCCTCGAGATACTCCCCGAGTCGCGCAAGGGCGGCGCTGAAACCAAGGCCGGCCTCGACGCTGACCGCGAGGACGTCGAGTGAGTCCGGCAGCTCGCGGCGCATCTCGTCACGACGCTTCCGGGTCCGGCTCGTGACGAGGACATCCGGGCCGAAGAAGCCGAATGCACCGCCGGCGAGGCAGAAGAGCAGAGCCTGTGTCGGCCCGCCTGTCACCGCGCCGAGCACGATGCCGATCGCGACGCCGGCAGCACTGAGAACCACCTTCGTCGCAAGGAATCCGACCGGGGAGATGCTCCGGGCGAGCCCTGCCGAGACGAGCTTGAACCCGATCCGATCCTCGGTCGCCCGCGGGTCGAGTCGGCCTGCGAAGTGCGCGAGCTTCCCCGAATAGCGGTCATTGAGCCGCTCGAGGAGTGGATCGCCCGTGACGTGCTGCGTCTCCGCGTACGCTCCCGCGCGGCGAAGAGACGCCTGACGGTCCCGCGCGGACTTCGTGACGAGCTGGCCGACGATGACGAGAGCGCCGGCAAAGCAGACGAACGCAAGCAGCAGCAGCATGTTCATCACCCCTTGATCGAGACGAGCTTCTTGAGGATTAGGGCACCGATGACCATCATCACCAACGCTGCCGCGAGCATGACCTGTCCAGCAGGCTTGTGAAGGAGCGGCTGGAAATAGCCGGGGTTGAAGAGTCCGATGAGAACTGCCGTGATGATCGGCAGGGCGACGAGCACGTACGCAGAGGCCCTGCCCATCGCGGTCAGCGCGCGAACCTTTCGACGGAACTGCTGTCGCGATCGGACGGTGTCGGAGACCGTCTGGAAGAGGTCGGCAAGGCTTCCGCCGATCTCGCGCTGGATGGTCACCGACATGATCACGAAGCGAAAGTCGTCCGAGTCGATCCGGTCTGCCATCGCGGCGAGGGCCTCGTCAACGGGCCGGCCGAGACGCGTCTCGTTGAGGACCCGACCGAACTCGTCGCTCGCGGGAGCCAGCCCCTCGTCAACGATCGCGCGCATGCTGTTGTCGAAGCTGTGTCCCACCTTCAACGAACCTGCCATGGTCATGAGGACGTCCGGAAGCTGGGCGTCGAACGCCCGCAATCGGTGGGCTCCCTTCGAGGAGACCCACGCGAGCGGTGCGACGGATCCCGCGAGGAACGCTGCAATGACGAGCAGCGCCGAGCTCACGAACAGGCTACCGAGCACGGCGGCGGCGACCCCGGACGCAGCAGCCCAGAAGACGAGCTGTGCCGGATGCACCTTCATGTCGGCACGCTCGATGAGTCGCTCGAGCGATCCCCACGCGCTCGTGTTGTCAAGCGCGCGCTCGGTCGCCCCGTAGAGGCGATCGACCTGTGGACGCCATCCCGGCCTCGGTCTCGCGTTCCGCGAACCTCCGCCGACGGCGACACCGCCCGTCGCTCCGTACGGCTCGAGCCGGCTCTTGAGCCACGCACCGCGCGGCTTCGCAAGCGCGACCAGGGCCGCAACGAGCATGAGGCATCCGACTGCGAGCCCGACTACGAGGGGGCCGACCGCCGAGTCGAAGATGAGCGTCCTCATTGCGAGCCTCCATTCGACGACACGGCCTGGAGCTGCATCTCGGGCTGATAGAAGTCCTCCGGCAGGATGACGCCGTGCCCGGCCAGCTTGTGCTGGAAGTGGGGCTGGAGGCCCGTGCACTCGAGCGGCCGCAGGAACGACATCGAGCCGTGTGCCGCCGCGCGGTCACTCACCGGGCGCGCTGCGAAGACGTCCTGCAGCGTGATCACCTCGGACTCCATTCCGAGCACCTCGGTCACGTGCGAGATGCGCCGCGAGCCGTCCACGAGCCGCGAGATGTGGATGATCACGTCGAGCGCGCTCGAGATCTGCTCGCGAATCGCGTGCAGGGGGATCTCGAGGCCCGACATCAGAACCAGGGTCTCGAGCCGGTTGAGAGCGTCGCGTGGCGAGTTCGCGTGGATCGTCGTCAGCGAGCCTTCGTGGCCGGTATTCATCGCCTGCAACATGTCGAGCGTCTCCGCACCGCGGACCTCGCCGACGACGATCCGGTCGGGCCGCATCCGGAGGGCATTGCGGACGAGCTCGCGGATGCGCACCTCGCCCTCGCCCTCGATGTTGGCGGGGCGCGACTCGAGCCGGATCACATGGCCCTGCTGCAGCTGCAGCTCGGCCGCATCCTCGATCGTGACGATGCGCTCCTCGTCCGGAATCGACGCCGAGAGCGCGTTCAGGAGCGTCGTCTTGCCGGTGCCGGTCCCTCCCGAGATGAGGACGTTGAGCTTGCCCTGAACGCAGGCCTGGAGGAAGTGCGCCGCCTTCGGCGTCAGCGAGCCGAACTCGATCAGGTTCTCGATCGTGTACGGGTCGGCTGCGAACTTGCGGATCGTCAGCGTGGGGCCGCCGAGCGAGAGCGGTGGGATGATCGCGTTGACCCGGCTGCCGTCGGGCAGGCGGGCATCGACCATCGGCGAGCTCTCGTCGATGCGCCGGCCGACGCGAGAGACGATCTTGTCGATGATGCGCTGGAGGTGGTCGTCGTCGACAAAGCTGGCATCTGTCGGCTCGATCTTGCCTCCGCGCTCGACGAAGACCCGGTCGAACCCGTTCACCATCACCTCGGTGACCGTGTCGTCGGCGAGGAACCGCTCGAGGGGCCCGTAGCCGAGAATGTCGGCCGCGATCTCCTGGATCAGGCGCTCGCGATCGACGGCTGCGAGCGGCGTGCCCGACGCGTCGAGTGCCGCGGCGACCGACTCGGTCACCTCGCGACGCAGGTCGGGAGACTCCTGGTTCGAGAAGAGCCACGGCCCGAGCTTCGGGATCACGGCACGCTGGACGTCGGTCTTGAGCTGTCCGTACGGGTCCGAGACGCCCGACGCGCGGCGCCCGTCCTCGAGGAGCGAGACTGGCTCGGCTTCTTCCACCTGGATGCGCTCGGTGAGGCGGGCGCTACCTGCGCCACTCTGGTCGCCCCGGAGCTGGTCTTCGAGGTTCATGATGCCCTCCCTTCGAGGACGCGGCGAGGCGCGAGCCAGCGCCGCTTCGGGGTCTCAGTTGCTCGCACGGCAGCCGGCACGCCGGACTGGTCGATCGAGTGAGCGATGACAGTGATGGCCTTTGCGAATTCCGAGTCGCTCTCGGCGAGTGACGCGACAGCGCCGCTGTTGACCGCGGGTGCGACGACGGGGTCGTTCGGAATCTCGAAGCTGACCGGGAGTCCCAGCACGCCCTCGACGTCTTCCTTCTTGAGCCCGACCTTCGGAGTGACGCGGTTGAGCACCAGGCTCGTGCGCGATGCCGGGAAGTCGAGCAGGTCGAGCGTGTGGAGACTCAGCTTGACGTTCTTCAGCGTCGGCACGTCGAGCCCGCAGAGCATCAGCATCTGGTCGGTCTGTCGCAGCACCGCGAGCATCGGTCCGTAGAAGAAAGGCGATGTGTCGACGACGACGATGTCGTAGGCAGCGCGTGCCACCTCGAGGAGCTGCAGCACCTTCGCCTCGCTGACGAGCTCGGCGTCCTCGGGGCGCATCGGCGCAGCGAGTACGTCGAGCCCAGATCGATGGCGCGTCGTATAGCCGGAAAGCTTCCCTTCGTCGAGGCCGCCCGGCGCCTGCACGAGCTCGTGCATCGTCCGCGCCGGATCGATTCCGAGCATGATCGCCGCGTCGCCGAACTGTAGGTCGAGGTCGATCAGCAGGACGCGCTTGTCGGTCTTCTCGGCGATGAACGCAGCCAGGTTGGTCGAAAGAACCGTCTTGCCCGTGCCGCCCTTCGGGGAGAACACCGTCACAACGCGCCCTCGCGGCACGCTCGCATCGGTGGGGCCGTACAACCCCCCGCGCCTACCGGTCTCGTGGGCCTTGCGGATCGAGAACGAGATCGTCTCGGCGGGCTGTGGGAGAATGAGGACGTCGTCGACACCCGCGCTGAAGGCGGTCTCGACAAGACCGGGATGTACCTCCGGCACGAGCAGGATGATCGGAGCCTGCGTATGCAGCCGGATCACGGCCACCTCGGTCTCGAACATGCCCGTGTCGGGTTTGTCGCTACTGCCCGCTCCGAGGAGGATCGCATCGACGCCCTCGACGCCGAGGTACGGGATCGCATCCCGTACCTCTGGCGTCCAGGAGATGACCTCGAGCCCGCTGCCCGAGGCGCCGAGCGCCTCGTGCAGGTCGGGCTCGCCGTCGAACGTGCCGGTCACGACGACCCGGAGCGTCTCCTTGCGGCTGCCGGTGGCGAAGGTGGTCACCTGGCGCCTCCGGCGAGCACCGTGGTGAACGAGTCCGCCGAGCGGCTGCTGTCCTTCGGCTTCTTGACGGGCCGCAGCTGCAGCGTCCAGTCGCCGTTCTTCATCACGTAGTAGAGGCGCTGGGCCTGGGTGTCGGTGACGGCGAGGATGACCGCATGACCGTTGTCGCTCTCGGTCTGCAGCTTCGTGCCGGATTCATCCTTGGTCTCGAGGACGCGCAGGTTCCGAAGGACCACCGAGCTCTTCACGACCGAGTTGTTCTGGGGATCCTTGAGGCTCGCGACGACGTCGACGCGGTCTCCGGAGATCAGGCTGCCCGCCAGCACCTGGTCTGCGGTGCCGGGCACCTGCAGGGCTCGCTGGTCACCCTTGAGAGACGCCCTGATGCCCTGCTGCTTCGGCAACGCGAAGCGATTGAGAGTCAGCTGCTCACCAACGTAGACGGGCTGGGTGAGGTAGAGGCCCTTCACCTGCGCGGGATTCGTCACAGCTTCCGGGGCAGCGTACTTCCGCGCGATCGTCTGCTTGTCGAGGTTGCCGGCGATCGAGCTCCCGGCCGTTCCGATGGCAAAGTCCTTGGACGGGACGTACACCGTCACGCTCTCCTTGCCGGTTGCGGCGTCATTCTGGGCCGACGTCACGTAGACGACGGTCAGGAGGACAGCCGCTGCCGCGAGCGCCGCGGCAATCACGATGTTCCTGATGCGATAGTCGATCGTCATTCCACACGCTCCGTTGTCTCGCTTGAAAATCGTCCGGATTTCACAGGGACGCCGAATATGTTGATCGTGTATGGATAGGTCGCCTTCACGGTGACGTCGCTGCCCTGCGCGAACGTCGAGGTCACGGTGACGACCAGGGCAGTCGGATCGCCGGCATCGCTCAGGGTGCCGGCGGCCGCGGAACGAACCCGAGCTTCGGCCGCGGCCTTTGCCGCCGCCGGGCCTCCCGGGAGCGTCCTGCTCACAGCTCCCTGCCTCGCGCCGGCCCGCACAGCGTCGGCGACGGTCAGGGAGTGGTTGAACAGGATCCCGAACTGGATGATCCCCAGCACAAGCATCAGCAGAACGGGGATGACAATGGCAAACTCGACCATTGCCTGACCGTCTTCTCGCTTTCGGATGTTGTCGCTTGAGATCATGCCTTCGTTCCTTCCGTTCATCTCGATTCGATTTCTGGTATTCCGGAAGATGGTGGTGGGATCAGCCATGTGCCAATCCCACCACCATCCTCTGTCGCTGCTCTAGACGAACTTCACCTTGTCGAGTGCGTCGCTGATGCGGCCGCCGAGGAGGCCGACAGCCACGATGCAGAACACGGCGATGAGCGCGAGGATGATGCCGTACTCCGCCATCGTCTGACCCTCCTGGCGATCACGCAACGTGATGGCCTTGAGGTAGAGATTCGCAAGAAATGTATTCATGTGATTTCACCTCCCTTCCATTCGTGAAGTCCGCAGACGGACGTGAATGAACTTGAACAGAGCATGGCGCAAAAGGGGCATAAATCAATAGCCTGGGATGCCTCGAATGAGGGATTCGGAACGACGATCACTCGGACGAGGGATACGTCAAACGGCGCGTTACCGGAGCCCCCGAGAGCTTGCAGCCGGTGAGATACTCAACGTGAATGAGAGCTCGAAAAGGCAAATCCAGAGGGATTAGCTGCGGTGATGTCATCATCGTACGCAAAGAAAGACGTGACAAGGGGTGCGTCCAGAAAGACTCACAAACGCAGTAAAGAGCACGCGAATTAAGGAGCAGACTTCACTCCAGAAGGGCTCAAACAGCGCGGCTATTCGGCTCTTACGTGAGCGAGTCGTCGATGAGCTGCGCCGTGCGGAAGATATCCGCGGCAATTCGCGAAAATATCGTGTTGAGCTGCCCGGGGTCGGGCTTGTTGTAGAACGTGTCGTACGAGGACGCGATGCCCTGGAAGTTCAACGGGGGGCCGCTGTCCCCTCCCATCGCCGCCCAGGAGGTGATCGGAGGGCTCTCGAGCGGAAGCTGACCGGGGCCTGTCCACGACCATGGATGGCATTGCTCGTAGTCGGTTCCGGCACCGTTGAGGTCATAGCCGATCGCGTACACCGTCGTTCCCTTGGCCTGCGCCGTCCGCGATGACGTGATCCCCTGATGACAAGGCTGGGCCTTGTAGGGCGAGCTGTTGGGCAGTGTCGTGTCACCCGTGTTGGCGGCGCCGTCCGAGAGGAAGACGATCACTCGCTGGGCACCCGGGCGGCCGCCACTTTCGAGCGCCGCCTGGGCCTGGTCGATCGCCTTTGCGTACGCCGTTCGGCCGCCGGCCTGGATACAGTCGATCGTCGTAACGAGCGACGCGTAGTTGGAGGTCAGCGGTACGACCGTATACGCGGCGCTCGCCAGGTTGTAGTTGTAGTTGTTGCTGCTCGGCACGGCGCTACAGGCCTGGCCGACGCTTGCCGCCGGCGGCAGCACGGTGAGCCCGACGTGATGAAACGTCGGATTCATCAAGCCGAGGAAGGTCTTCATGCCTTCGCGTGCATTCGCGAGATCGGTGCAGGCCGGGTGGTCGTCGGCGCCGTTCGACTTCTGGCACATGGATCCCGTTCGGTCGAGCACGAGCATGATGTCGAGCGGCTTGACCGAGCACGGCGAGCAGGCGGTGGCCGTGGCGTTCACCGTGATCGAATCGAACCCGATCACCTTCGCGAACACGGTCTTCACAACGGAGGTCGATTTGACGCTGATCGAGTTGACCTGCCCGTTTGCCGGCGTGCAGCCGGTGACGATCGCCGTCACGCACTTCGTTTGAACGGTGATCACCGCGTTGTCGTTCGAGTTGGGGGCGTTGCGCTTGCCGGGCTCGGGACCATAGTCCCTGGCGGTCTGGATTGCGACAGCGCTGTCGGGGAGGTCCAGTGCGCCTGCCAGCGCAGCGGCGTCCGTCGAGGCCTGGAGTTGCCGCTGCACGAGGTACGCGTGGCCGACGTCGATGGCGAAGCCTGCGATGGCGATCAGGACGACCATCATGATCGTCGCGAGCACGAGCACCTGCCCGGACTCGTCCCTCACCTTGCCTCGGTTGCCGCAGCGCACAGTTCCTCCGTCCCTCGTTGCCACTCAGTGAAGGTGATCGCAGCCGGCCTGGGTATCCCTCGTTCCAGGGATTTCGTCACCCTTCCGGGCAGGGTGGAGGCTTCCCGGGGCGAACCGGGGTTCGTGGACACGGTCACACTCCGGCTCGGTGACGGCACGGTTGCCTGCGATCGTTGCGCCGTGGCAACCAGGCCCTGGACGCGAATGCGCGGCCTGCTCGGGCGCTCCGGTCTGGAGGCGGGCGAGGGGATGCTGTTCCCTCGGACAGGCTCCGTGCACACGATGTTCATGCGGTTTCCGATCGACGTCGTCTTCCTCGATGCGAAGATGTGCGTCCTTTCGGTGCGCGAGGCCGTGCCGGCGTGGCGTACCGTCAGGCAGCGGGGGGCGAAGGCGACGCTCGAGCTCGCAGCCGGCGAGGCCGCGCGCGCCGGGATCGCGCCCGGCGACTGCCTCGCCCGTACCTGACCGTCTTCTCTACCGCACAGGCGCGCGCACCCTCAGGGTCGCACTCATCCCGCGGGCGCGGTGGCCGGCGAGCGTGCACCACAACCTGTACGAGCCCGGGCGCAACCGCGCCTCGAGATCACCCGTCTCGCCGGGGTGGACGATGCCGATCCGATAGGTCTTCGCACCACGCGCAATCCGGCGCACCGCCAGGTCGTGGTCGTCCTCGCCGTAGTTGACGAGCTCCACGATCGCCGGCCCGCTCTTCAGCGAGGTGCGTGAGAGAGCGAGCGAGAACTCGTCTGCAGACACCTGCAACCGGGCCGGGGCCGGCGCAGCGGCCGCCGTGAGCGGCACGATCGCCGACGCGAGCAGCAGCGCCGCCGCGACGCGTCTCATCGCAGGATCGTCGGTCGCGCGAACTTCCGGACGCCGGGGATGATCGCCGCGGCGTCGGTTCCGAGCCAGTCCTCGAGGATCGCCCCGTAGAGGCCCCGGAAGTCGGCGGTCGCGCGGAGATTGCCGTCTTCGTCGAGCTTCGCGAGGCCGGGAAACTCGCCGATCATCTTCCCGGCAACGCGGGACCCGATCAGGAAGCCCGTCCCTGCGGCACCGTGATCGGTTCCTCCCGAGCCGTTCTCCTTGGCCCGGCGGCCGAACTCCGTCCACACGTGCACGAGCACGCGGTCCGCGAGCCCGCGTGCCTCGAGGTCGCGCTGGAAGGCGAGGAGAGACGCTGCCGTGAGCTCGAGGTCGTCGGCGAGGTCCTGGGCCTGGTTGTCGTGGGTGTCGTAGCCGCCGGGAGCGGACAGCGCCACGACGCGTAGCGGCAGCCCAGCCGCCAGCATCGCGGCGAGCCCGGCGAGGCGCCGGGGGAACGCGTCGTCGCCCGGCGGGTACGGGACCGGGCTGACGAGGGTCTTGCGGTCGTCCTTCGGCCGGAACGGCGTCAGCTGGTCGTAGAGCCTCGCCGACTGGCGCGCAGCATCGCTCGCTGCCGCGAGACCGGGATCGCCGTGGGTGGGAAGGGCGCCGAGCCGGCCGATCGCGTCGACCATCCGGTCGGACACCTCGCCCCAGACGCCGCGGGCCCAGAAGTCGTAGCGGTCGGGTGCATCCACGGCGGCCACCGGCATCCTGGCCGTGGCGAGCGACGGCTGCAGGCTCCAGTCGAGCGAGAGCCCCTGCAGCGGGTTGTCGGGCTTCCCGACCCGGTCGAGGTAGCGCCCGAGCCAACCGGTCGCGAGTCGCTCGTCGGCCGCACCGACCTCCCAGAAGTGCCGCGAGGTGAAGTGCGACTGGTTCGGGTGGTCGTAGCCGATCCCCGGCATGACGCTCACCTTCCCCTCGCCGTGCAGCTGTGCGAGCGGGGCGAGCGACGGGTGCCAGGTGAGGCTCGGGTCCTCGGCGAACGCCGGCCCCGAGCCTTCAGCGAGCGCGAGCCGGGGTCGGAGCTGGCGGTAGAGCGGATCGCCCGTCGGTGCGAGCAGCGAGAGGGCATCGGCGCCACCGTCGAGGAACACGGACACGAGCACCTTCTGCTGGGGGCTCGCTGCCGCTGCTGCGGCAATGCCCTCGTCGAACACCTGTGGACGCAATGCCGCACCGCCGTAGACGGCGAGCGCGAGCCCGGCGCCGCGCGCGATGAAGGTACGCCGGTCGAGCCCCGTTCCCGCAGGCAGCGGCATTCCAGGCTCGATCGCCGGGAGGCCGCGGCCCGCTTCGGCAAGTCCCCGGCGGAGGAGCTCCGCTCGTGAGTGTTCGTTGCAGCACGCCATCAGCAGGTCTGGAGGTCGGGGGAGACGGCGAGCAGCTGGCGAACCGCGTTCGCGACGAGCGGCGGGTAGGACTCGGCCTTCCAGCCGGTTGCGCCCTTCAGGGAGCCGCGGGCAAACGCGAGCAGCTCCCGGCGCGTCTCGGGGCGGATCGTCGGGTTGCCGAGGACGGCCAGCGCACCCTTGACGATCGCCTCTGGATCATTCGGCACCTTGGGCCCCTTCCTGCCCTTCCGATCGCCGAGCGACACCTTCTCGAGCGCGGTGTTGGCGATGTACCAGCGACCCCGGAAGGCGTTGGTGTCGAGCCAGCGGGAGTCGTCCCAGCCGGCGACGTTCGGCGGGTTGAACAGGCGCTGGCCGGCGCCTTCGGCCAGCCAGACCCAGGCCGACGTGTCGATGCCGCGGTTGAGGCCGCGCAGGAGGCCGGCGATGTAGACGACCGGCGGCTTCACCATCCGTGGGCCCGTGTAGAGGGCGGGATGGCGGAGGATCGCCTCGAGGACGGGACGTACCTCGAATCCGTTGCGATAGACCTCCTCCAAGGCAGCGCGGGTCTTTGCGTCCGGCGGCACGGGGATGAAGTAGCTCCACAGCTTCTCCACGAAGAACGGTGCGTGCTTCGGGTGATGAAGGCACAGCGAGACCGAGTCGCGCCACGAGTACGCACCTCGCTTGCCGAAGACGGTCTTCATCCCGGCGTCGTGGCGTTGTGGGTCGAAGCGGAAGTCCGTCTGCCCCTTGCCTCGCTTCCACGTGCTCGTCCAGCCCGTGAGCGCACGGGCCTGCTCGCGGACGTCGCGCTCCGTGTAGCCGTTGCCCTCGCCGAGCGTGAAGAGCTCCATCAGCTCGCGGCCGTAGTTCTCGTTCGGCTCGCCCTTGCGGTTGTCTGTACCGGACAACCAGATGAGCATCGCCGGGTTCGCTGTGATCGAGACCAGCAGGCGGTCGAACCTGCCGAGCGCCTGGCGGCGCAGAAGCCGGTTCTGGGCGAGCATCAGCTTCTGCGAGCCCACGCCTGCGTTCGAGGTCGCGAACCAGTCGTGCCAGACCAGCGTCATCCGCTCGACGAGCGGCCGCCGCGTGCGGACCATGCGATCGAGCCACCAGAGGTGATCGTGGCCCCACGCGTCGGCGGGAGCGAGCGGCCTGCCCTTGTCATCGTGGGGGCGAGGGCCGAGCCAGCGCTCGCCCGGAGGGTGGGTGAGCGAGTGCACGGCCCCGTCGAGCCCGAGCCGGGCGAGGCTCGCGGCCTGGCCGCGGCGCGGGCCGAAGCCGGCGCGCCAGAGCAGACGCTCGGCCTCCGCAGTCCGGAAAGGCCCTCTGTAGCGGGAAATCGTTGCCATCGGTTCCTTTGTATCGCCCGGAGACGGGTGATCCTTGACCCCTATTTCGTGACGACGAGCGTCGCGCGCATGCCGCGCGCCCTGTGATTCGAGAGCGAGCACCAGAGCGAATAGCGGCCGGGCTTCAGCCGCAGCGTGCGCTCGGTGCGTCCGCGAGGGTCGAGCTGCTTGAACCTGACCGGCTGCGATCCCGCTTTGACGCTCTTCACGACCAGATCGTGGGTGTCCATCCCCCAGTTGACGAGCTCGACGCTGACGCTGCCGGAGCGGACGCTCGGTCGAGAGAGGGTCAGCGTGAACTCCTTCTCGACGACCTGGACGAAGGAGAGGCGTTCGGTGCCGGCACTCGCAGGCAGGGCCGCGAGGCCTGCAACCGCCGCCGCCAGGAGGATCGTCAGGCGCTTCACGCGACGAGCCTCATCCTCGGCATCTTCGCCGCATCCGGGATGATCCGGGCAGCGTCCACGTCGAACCACTGCTCCGCAAGCGAGGAGTAAACGGCGCGGAAGTCGGACGTGGCCCGCAGGTTGCCGTCGCCGTCGAGGCCCTTCGTCAGTCCCGGGAACTCGCCGACCATGCGCTGCCGGACCTTCGTTCCCATCAGGAACGCCACGCCCGCGGCGCCGTGATCGGTTCCGTTCGAGTCGTTCTGCTGCGCGCGACGCCCGAACTCGCTCCAGACGAGCGTGAGCACGCGCCCGGCAATGCCGCGGCGCTCGAGGTCGTGCTGGAATGCGGCGAGGCCCTCGGCCATCTGCGTCGCCCCGTCCTGCAAAGGCCCCTGCTGGTCGGCGTGGGTGTCGTAGGAGCCCGGGCCGGTGAGCGCAGCGGTCCGGATCGGGAAGTTCGCGTCGAGCAGCGCGGCGAGGCCGGAGAGGCGCCGGCCGAAGTCGGTCTCGGGGTACTTCGCCTTCGGGTTGATGTGCACCTGACCGTCCTTGCCCACGAACCGGCCGAGCTGGTGACGCAGGGCATCGGCCTGCTTCACGGTTCGGCCTGCCTGGGCGAGCACGGGATCGGGATCGGCCGAGAGAGCGCCGAGCGAGCCGATCGCGTCGTTCAACAGCTCGCCCGGCACGTCCCAGACGTTGTGCGAGTCGAATCCGTAATCGGCCGGGTTCGAGAGCGTCGCCACGGGTACGCGGGCCGTTGCGAGAGAGGGGAGGAGGGCGCCGTCGAGCGACAGGCCCTGCATCGCGTTCTCCTCGTCGCCGATCACGTCGAGCAGGCGGCCGAGCCAGCCCGTGCCTGCCTGCGGGTCGAGCGCGCCGACCTCCCAGAAGTGCCGCGAGGTGAAGTGCGACTGGTCGGGGTGGGCGTATCCGATCGCCGGGAACACGGTCAGCCGGCCGCGCGCGTGAAGTTGTGCGAGAGGCTTCAGGGACGGATGCCAGTGCAGCCGGGCGTCGGAGCGAAAGCCCGGCCCGTCGCCGGGCTTCAGGGCCAGCGAGTTGCGCAGCTTGCGATACCGCGGGTCGCCGGTCGGGTAGAGGAGCGAGAGCGCGTCCCAGCCACCGGGCGCGAAGATCGAGACGAGCACGTGGCGTCCCGCGCCTCCGGTGGCGGCGGCGCGGGCGATACCGTCGTCGAGCAGCCGTGGGCCAAGCGCCGAAGCGCCGTACACCGTCAGTGCGGCCCCGACCGTGCGGGAGAGGAACGTCCGGCGGTCGAGGCCGGTGCCGGCAGGAGCCGGCATCCCGGGCTCGATCGGGGGGAGCCCCTTGCCGGCCTCCGCGACGGCTCGTCGGAGAAGGGTGGACCGGGAGAACTCGTTGCAGCAGTTCATGCGGTCTGCATCTCGGGCGAGGCGGCGACGAGGTGGCGAAGAGCGTTCAGCGTCATGGGAGGGAACTTCCTTTGTCGGTCGTCGTCGGCGACTGCGGCGCCCATTGCCTTCCGGGCATAGGTCAGAAGCGAGCTGCGGGTCGTGTCGGAGACCTGGATACCCCAGAACGAGACAGCCCGGTCGACGAGCTTCCCGGGGTCGGAGGGCACCACCCCGCGCTTCGTGTGATCGGGGTGGTAGGCGTGTCTCCTCAGCACCCGCCCGGCCATCTCCCAGCGCGCATGGAACGTCGACGTGTCGAGCCAGCGATCGTCGTTCCAGCCCGACACGTTCGGCGGGTAGAAGAGCAGCTGACCGGCCTGAATCGAAAGCCAGACCCAGTCCTCCGTCGAGATGCGGTCGCCGAGCGTCCGCAGCATGCCGGCCAGGTAGACAGCGGGAGGCTTCACCATCCGCGGCCCCTCGTAGAGGCGTGGGTGCTTGAGGATTGCGCTCAGCACCTGCCTCGTGGAGAAGCCCGACTGGACGTAGAGTGCCTCCAGGGCGGCCTGGGTCTCGTCGTCGGCGGGCTCCGGGATGAAGTACCCCCAGAGCTTGCGGGTGAAGAAGGTCTTGTGAGCCGGATGCGTGACCGTCAGGTTGACCGCCTGCTTCCAGCCGTAGGGCCCGGGCTTGTCGAACACGACCTTCATCGCATCGTCGTGGCGGTTGCGGTCGAAGCGGAACTTGACCCAGCCGTACCCGTTCTTGTAGCGCGCAGTGAATCCGGTCAGGGCGCGTGCCTGCTCGCGCACGTCGCGCTCCGTGTAGCCCGAGCCGTGGCCGAGGGTGAACAGCTCCATCAGCTCGCGGGCATAGTTCTCGTTCGGCGCGCCCTTCTCGCTTTCGAGCCCGTTCAGGTAGAGCAGCATCGCGGGGTTCTCGGTCACCCGCAGCACGAGGCCGGGGAACGAGCCGAGCCCCGAGCGGCGGAACATGTTGTTCTGCCGGATCATCAGGCGTTGCGAGCCGACGGTCTCGTTCGAGGTGGCGAACCAATCGTGCCAGACGAGGGTCATGCGCTCTGTGAGCGGGCGGCTCGTGCGCACCATGCGGTCGAGCCACCAGAGATGATCGTGACCGAACTTGTCGAGCGGGAAGAGGCGGCGCCCGTTGACCTTGGGCGGCTTGCCGACGAGCCGGTCGGGCCCGGTCTGGAGGAGGCTGGCGACGGCACCGTCGAGCCCTCGAGAGGCGAGCGACCGCTCTTCCCCGGGGCGAGGGCCGAAGCCGGCCCGCCAGAGAAGTCTCTCGGCCTGGGCGGGCCCGAAGGGACCCGTGTAGACGGGCAGCGGCATTCACGACTCGTCGGCAGCCGGGTGGGACGCGCTCGATCGCTTGGACGAGTGAGATCGGGCGGCCGCGTCTATCCTGGGGAGCGTGAAGGTGATCCTCCCCGATGCGACCGAGCTCGAGCTCGCCGACGGCGCCACCGGCCTCGAGGCCGCCCGCGCGATCGGGCCGAAGCTCGCCGAGCAGGCCGTGCTCGTGAGAGCCGACGGGGTGCCACAGGACCTGCGGCTGCCCCTCCCCGACGGGGCGAAGCTGCAGATCCTGACGACGCGCGACACGCAGGATCCCGATGCGCTCGCCGTCCTCCGCCACTCGGCCGCCCATCTGCTCGCCGAGGCAGTGCGGAGGCTCCATCCGGGCGTCAAGGTGGCGATCGGCCCGCCGGTCGACAACGGCTTCTACTACGACTTCGACTTCCCGGCGCCGATCAGCGACACCGACCTCGAGGCGATCGAGGCCGAGGTGCAGCGCGAGCTCGACGAGGGGCGGGCCTGGGAACGCGAGGAGATCTCCGCCGACGAGGCGCGGGCGCGCTTCACTGCCGAGGGCGAGCAGTACAAGGTCGAACTGGTCGAGACTGCCGAGGGCGCTATCTCGCTCTATACGCAGGGGAACTTCACCGACCTCTGCCGCGGCCCCCACCTGCAGACCTCGGCGCCGATCAAGGCCTTCAAGCTCACCTCGCTCGCCGGCGCCTACTGGCGCGGCGACGAGAAGAACACCCAGCTGACGCGGATCTACGGGACAGCGTTCTTCAGCCAGAAGGATCTCGATCAGCACCTCGAGCGCCTGGAGCAGGCGCGCGCCAGAGACCATCGCAAGCTCGGGCAGCAGCTGGATCTCTTCCACTTCGACGAGCACTCGCCGGGATCGCCGTTCTGGCACCCCAAGGGCATGGCGATCTTCAACGCGCTCGAGGACCTGCGGCGGCGGGAGAACGCCCGCCGTGGCTACTCCGAGGTGCGGACGCCGCTGATCTACGACAAGGCGCTGTGGGTGACATCGGGCCACTGGGAGAAGTTCCGGGAGAACATGTTCCTGATCCCGATCGACGACGAGCACACGTACGCCGTCAAGCCGATGAACTGCCCCGGCCACATGCTGCTGTTCGGGAGCCAGCTTCGCAGCTACCGCGATCTGCCGCTGCGGTTCGCCGAGGCCGCCCCGCTCCACCGGAACGAGCTGGCCGGGGCGCTGCACGGGCTCACCCGGGTCAGGTACGTGACACAGGACGACGCGCACATCTTCTGCGGGCGCGAGCAGATCGACACCGAGCTCGACGGCAGCCTCGAGTACCTCCGCTACCTCTACGGGCTGTTCGGAATCGAGCCCCGCGCCGAGCTCTCGACACGGCCCGACAACAAGCTCGGCACCGACGACGAGTGGGACTTCACCGAGGGAAAGCTCGTCGAGGCACTCGAGCGCCACGGAATCGAGTATTTCGTCGGCGCAGGGGAGGGCTCGTTCTACGGGCCGAAGATCGACCTCCACATCACCGACGCGCTCGGGCGCTCCTGGCAGCTCGGCACGATCCAGCTCGACGCGCAGATGCCCGCCCGCTTCGGGCTCACGTTCATGGGGCCGGACAACCGCGAGCATCCGGTGTTCGTCATCCACCGGGCGCTGTTCGGCTCGCTGGAGCGATTCATCGGGATCATCATCGAGCACTACGCGGGAGCGCTGCCACTGTGGCTGGCGCCGGTGCAGGTGCGGCTGCTGGCGGTGAGCGAGCAGCACCGCGAGGGCGCGCATGCGATCGCGGGGCGGATCCGGGGGGCCGGCTACCGCGTCGACGTCGACGACCGCGACGAGACGCTCGGGAAGCGGATTCGCGACAGCGAGCTCGAGAAGATCCCGGTCGTGGTCGTCTTCGGCGAGCGCGAGTCGGAGGCAGCGCTCGCGGTGAGGACGCGGGGTGAGGGGCAGTCGACGCGCTCGCTCGAGGAGCTGCTGGCAGATCTCTCGGCCGCCGTCGCGCCGTCGCGGGAATAGCCGCACGGAGTGCGTCGCGCCCTGCTACGCTTTCTGCCTGAAAAGTAGGGGCCGTTACCCTCACCTCCGGAGCCACGAGCTACGCGGGTTCAACCGAGTCGAACGACGAGGGAAACGGTGCCGCTGCTTGCCAGCGGCGCTTCGCGTTTCAGGAAGTTCTTGACGTCTCACGGAAGGAACAGCACAGCTTTGAGGAGAGACACAGCTTGGTGAGAAGCCTTTGAGACCCCGGCGGCGTCCTGAGGACAGGACCCGGCCCGTCGTCCACACGGAGCGGATCAACGACCAGATTCGCGTACCGAACGTGAGGCTCGTGGGCGAGGACGGAGAGCAGATCGGGATCAAGTCGACCGACGAGGCGCGCGAGTACGCCTACAGCCGCAACCTCGACCTCGTCGAGGTGGCAGCGCAGGCAGACCCGCCCGTTGCGCGGGTGATGGACTACGGGAAGTACCGCTACGAGCAGGAACAGAAGGCAAAGATCGCGCGCAAGCATCAGTCGCAGATCAACGTCAAGGAGATCAAGCTCAGACCGAAGATCGGAATCCACGACTACGAGACGAAGAAGGGCCATGTCGTTCGCTTTCTCAACGGGCGGGCGAAGGTCAAGGTCACGATCATGTTCCGGGGCAGGGAGAACCTGCACCCCGAGCGTGGTCGCGACCTCCTGATGCGGCTCGCGGAGGACATCAAAGAGGTCGGGCAGATCGAGCAGCCCCCTCTGATCGATGGCCGGAACATGATCATGGTCTTCGGGCCGACGAAGAACGCAGGAGTGAAGCCAGATGCCGAAAGTCAAGACGGGAAGCGGAGCGAAGAAGCGCTTCAAGGTGAGCGGAACGGGGAAGTTGATCCGTCGCCACGCGATGAAGAGCCACAACCTCGAGCACAAGAGCTCGAAGCGTAAGCGCGGCTTCCGTAAGGATCAGCCGGTGGCGGCGAACGACGCGCCGCGCGTCAAGCGACTGCTGGGGATGAGGTAACCGATGCCCAGGGTGAAGCGATCCGTCGCCGCGCGCAAGAAGCGTCGCAAGGTCCTGGAGCAGGCGAAGGGCTACTGGGGCCTCAAGAACTCGCACTACACGTACGCGAAGGAGCAGGTCGAGCACTCGCTCACCTACGCCTACCGTGACCGGAAGAACAAGAAGCGCACGTTCCGGCGGCTCTGGATCGTCAGGATCAACGCGGCGGCGAGACAGCACGGCCTTTCCTACAACCAGTTCATCTCGGGTGTGCACAAGGCCGGGATCGAGCTCGACCGCAAGTCGCTTGCCGACATCGCGGTCTCCGATCCACAGGCATTCGCGGCGGTCGCCGAGCAGGCGAAGGCCGCGCTCGAGCAGCCGGCCGAGGCAGCCTGACCTGACCGAGCCGAGGATCCGTGCGGTGCGCGCGTGATCCTCGGCGACGTCGCCCGGTGAGGCACGACCGCCTTGTCGAGGCCGCGACCGCCACGGAAACCGGCTCGAGCGGCTGCACAGAGCCCATGATCACGTCGAAGGACAATGCGAAGCTGAAGCTCGTCCGCTCCCTGCAGCGCAAGAAGGAGCGTGTGGAGACAGGCCTCTTCGCCTGCGAGGGCGAGGATCTCTGCGACGCCGCGCTCGCCGCGGGGATCGAGCCTGTCGAGCTGCTGGTCGCCGGGGAGAACGTCGAGCCCGAGCTGCTCGCCGGCGTGTCGACGCTGCCGCACCCGCCCCGCGCGATCGGCGTCTTCCGCCGCGCAGACCTCCCGGTCGGCGAGCGAACGAGGTGCCTCGCGCTCTGGCGGCTCGCCGACCCGGGGAACGTCGGGACGCTGCTGCGCACGGCCGACGCCTTCGGCGCCTCCGTCGCGCTGTCGGAGGGCTGTGCCGACCCGCTCTCGCCCAAGGCGCTGCGCGCGTCCGTCGGCGCGATCTTCAGGGTGCCGCTCGTGGGCTGGGACGAGGTGCCCGAGCCGCGCGTCGCGCTCGTCGCGCACGGCGGCGCGTCGTTCACAGAGCTCGACCTCGCCGGGCCGGTGACGTTCGTTCTCGGCGCGGAGCGCGAGGGGCTGCCGGACAAGCTCGTGGCTCAGAGCCACAAGGTCACGATCGGGCTGCCGGGAGAGGCGGAGTCGCTCAACGTCGCAGCCGCCGGCGCGATCGCGCTCTACGAGGCGTCACGTGGTGGCGGGGTGCGGTAGCCCTACACCGGCCTGGAGCCACCGTGCGGGTACAGGTGTCTGGCGCCGTCGGCGGCGAGCGCCGTCGCCTGGAGCAGGACGACGAGTGCGAGCAGTCCGTGCAGGCCGTTCACCCAGCCCCCGGGCTCGTCGGTGTCGCCGATCACGAAGACCTGGAACGTCCCGTAGAGCGGCAGCAGGAGCGCGAACCCGACGCGCCGCCAGTCGCCCCAGAACGCGACGAGCGCGGCGACGAAGACGACGATCTCGAGGTTGTGCGTGACGTAGGCGCCGATCACATGCAGCTCTCGCGCCTCGTCGCCTGCGCCGCGGACGTACGAGACGATGGTGAACGCCTGCCAGAGCACACCGACCGCGACGACGAGCGCGCTCAGGGTGAAGATCCACAGGAAGACCTTGCGTGCGCGGTGAGGACCCGCCTGCGGTGCGGCCGTGTTCACGGGCCCGACGGCGCGGGCGTGCTCGCTCCCGGGCTCGGCCGCACGGGAGGGGCTCTCGGGGTCGACGCCGGTCACGAGAGGTCCTTCCAGGCGCGGAGGACGAGCACGGCGCTGACGGCCGCGAGGAGGGGGCCGACGGGCAGGGCGAAGCCCCACCAGAAGAGCGCGCCGGCCGGGACGAGCGCGAGCGCGAGGATCGCGCCGTCGCGGTGGGCGTTCCACAGGCGGACGCCGGCGACGACCTGGAGCCCGCAGACGAGGCAGAACGCGATCAGCAGCGGGACGGTGGTCGCGACCCCGTGGTCTTCGAAGGGGCCGCCGCCGTAGGTCGGGTACCCGAGGAACGTCCAGACCTCGGCAGTCGCGTGCAGGTGCCTGATGGCCCCCACACCCGGCAGGCCGAAGCCAAGCCCTGAGAAGACGAGCAGCCCGGCGGCCACTCGGAGCTGCATGGTGCTGCTCGTCCGTGTCGCATCATCCCGGGTGCCCCCGTCACGAGCGTCCGACGTCCGTGTCTTCGAAGTCACCGCGAACCCTCCCGGGCGAGAGCCCGGCCGAGCGCGGCGAAGAGCAGCATCCACCCCGTGATGGCCAGCCGGGCGCCGAGGTAGCCCATGACCATGAGTGGCATCATCGGCACGAAGGCGTAGACGCCCGTCGCGAGCGGGAGCCACCTCGTGTTCCCCTCCCAGACGCGGGCCCGAACCACGGCGACGCCCGCCGCGACGAGGCCGGCGCCGACCGCGACGACGGAGATTGCGTAGAGCGCGTCGAGGATGCCCGTCCCGGGGCCGGGGTACGACGACCCCGCCGCGGCGATCGCCGCGATCTCGGTCAGCGTGAGCAACCCCATCCCGGCGGCGGCAGTGCGCACTCCGAGCGGGCGAGCGCCGGCGGCGCCGGAGCGCCCGAGGGCGACGATCCCGGCGAGCAGGCCGAGGTGCTGGGCCGCGAACCAGACCTGGATCGCGACGAACCCCGCGGCGGTCAGCGGGTAGCTGTAGCGGTCGCTCTCCACCGCGGGCGGGACGACCGCGAGGAACACCCCGGATGCGGCGCCGAGCACACCTGCCAACAGGCACAGCCGTCCCGCGCGCCGCACGGTCGTCTCCGGTTGGAGCGCGCCGTGGCCGAACGCCGTACTGGTCATCGAGCTCCTTTAGCTAGAGTATCGAACTAGAGTGAAACTCTAATGAAATCCGGCGCTATCGTCGCAGTCGTGGACACGGACGTCAAGGGGGGCTCACGCCGCCGGCGCGCAGAGGCGACGCGACGCCGGATCCTCCGCGCGGCCCACGCCGAGTTCCTCGAGGCTGGCTACCACGGGGCGACCGTGGCCGCGATCGCGAAGCGCGCGGGGGTGGCGGTGCAGACCGTCTACTTCGTGTTCCACACGAAGGCCGACCTGATCAGCGCCGTCATCGACGTTGCCGTGCTCGGGGAGGACGATCCGACGCCTCCCGAGCAGACCGAGTGGTGGGCGGCGATGCAGAGCGCAGCTACCGCGACGGAGGCGCTCCGCCGCTTCGTTCGAGGGGCGGCACCGCTCTACGAGCGTGCCGCGGCGATCTCGGAGGTCCTGCGGGCCGCCGCCCTCACCGACCCCGAGGTTCGCCGCACGCACGAGCATCACGTGGCGCTCCAGCGCGAGGCCTTTCGTCAGGTCGTCTGCGTCCTCGCGACGAAAGGGCCCCTGCGCGCCGGCGATCTCGACGGGGCCACCGACGTGCTTCTCACCGTCTTCGGGGACGCCGTCTGGCACCAGCTGCGCAACGACTGCGGGTGGCCCGCCGAGCGCGTGACGGACTGGATGTGCGACGCGCTTCCCCGACTCGTGCTCGCCTCGTCGCCCTAGGGCGTCTGGCGCCCAGCCGCGCCAGTCCGGGACACGTTACTACCAGGCGCCTCCGCCTCCGCCTCCGCCGCCGCCTCCGCCGCCTCCCGAGAATCCGCCCCCGCCACCACCTGAGCCGGACGACGGCGGGGCGAGGGCCGAGCCGAAGCCAGAGGCGAGGTCGCCGATGCCCATCGACGTGGCGCCGCTGCCGAGGTCGCCACCGTTCGAGATCCAGTAGATCGACGACGCCTGCGCGAGCTCCTCTGGCATAGCAAGATGGGCAGCTTGCAAGACACGGTCGGCGATCCCGAAGGCGATCCCGTAGACGAGGAACCGCTCCCAGAGGGCGAGCGTCGCAGGCGGTGCCTCCTGCAGGCGCGGGAAGTCGGTGAGGTAGCGACGGAACGCCTCCCAGCGCTCGGCCTCGACGTTCCCGGCCCGCGAGCGGCGGCGCCAGAGCCTCCGCTGCGTCAGCGCCCCGAGCACGATCGCGGCGTTCACGAACGCCGCCACTGCGAGGCCGAGGAGCACGACGTCGTTCCACCGCGGATACACCGAGCGCCAGCCATGGACGGCGGCGTAGAAGAGCAGCGCCCCGATCGCGGCGAACCCGAGCAGGGCGAGCGCGAGCGGCAATGCTCCGCGTGAGCTGAACCACTTCCGGTTTCCGGCCTCGGTGCCCACGTTTGCCTTGAAGGACGTGAAGTGCTTGCTCATCGACTCCCGGTCGGCCTCGATCCGCTCCCGGAAGCGCGACAGGCGCTCGGGGCCATTCTCGAGCACGCCGTCGACGACGAGGGCGACGGAGTTCTCCCACGGTGTCAGGGCCCCGGCCCTGTTTCCGGCCGCCAGCTCGAGGTCCGAGACGGTCTCGTGGCGCAGGCCGCCCCAGATTGCGCGCTCCGTCGTGACCTGGGTCGACGTGAAGATGCCCCGGCGGATCAGGTCGAACAGCGTCGCGGTGAACTCGAACGAGCCGGCCTCGCCTCCCTGCCGGAGCAGTGTCGGGACGAGCGCGGGCTCGGTCTGCGTCGGCGGCTCCTGCTCGTACTCGCGGTCGTAGCCGGTCTCGAGCTCGCGCCCGTAGAACCAGAAGACGCCCCCGACCGTGAGGAAGGCCGGGATCGTGCCGAGCAGGAGCAGGTACACCGCGTACCGCCACGGGTGGCGCTTCGCATGCTCGATGCGCTCGCTGTCCTTCTCGAACCGGGCGGCGTCGGCCGTTTCCTCGGCGACGATCTTCGGGAGGCCGTTACCGGCACCGGTCTTCATGCCCAGGGTCGAGCGGAACGCCGCGCGCGGGATCACGGCGCGGAGTTCCACGTACTGTCCGGCGGGCACGTTCAGCGCCCGCAGGAGGGCCTTCCGGCCGGCGAGCTGGACATCGCCGCGCACGTACACGGGGTGACCCCAGGCGCGGAGGATCTTGCCGGGTGCCGTCTCGGTCACGGTGAGTCGGCCGAGCGGCTCCTTCCACTCGGAGCCCCAGACCTGAAGGTTGACGTCGACGACGTCGTCGTAGGCGACGGCGAGGCCACGGAGACGGTAGTGGACGACGAAGGTGCGGAGCTCGTCGGAGGCCTGGTAGTGCCATACGATGCGCACCGAGCTCCCCACGACGGCGGTCCCGAACGTGTCCGGGGCGTCGTCGCAGCCGAGCGCGGTGCAGCCGCCCGGACGGTAGGCGCGACCGTTCTCGGTCACTCGCACGTCGTCGATCGTCTCGCCTGCGCGGAGCGGGATCTCGCGGTAGCCGCCACTGAACGGCCCGCTGAACGCGTAGGTGATCGCCTCGTCGACGACAAGGCTGCCGTCCGGGGTGACCTGCACCGAGACGGCGGCCTGCGGCAGCGAGAAGGACTTCGCGTCGGCGGCCCCTGCGATCGCGAGCGCGACGAGCGCCGCAGCGAGGAGGAGGCTAGGCGCTCGGCGGCGCGGGCGCATCGCCGGCGGGGGGAGCTGCCGGGGCTGCCGGAGCGTCCGGCTGGAAGCTGACCACCGGGACCTCGCGGTCGGCGGCATCCTCGACCTCGAAGAACTCGCGGCGGGTGAAGCCGAACGGGCCCGCTATCAACACGGCCGGGAACACCTGGATCGCGTTGTTGAACGTCAGCACCGTGTCGTTGTAGACCTGGCGCGAGATCGCGATCTTGTTCTCGGTGTCCTGGAGTTGCGCCTGGAGGTCGAGGAAGTTGGTGCTCGCCTTCAGATCGGGGTAGGCCTCGGCGACGGCGAACAGCCGGCCGAGCGCCTGGGTCAGCATGCCCTCGGCCGCTGCCGTCGCGGCCGGGCCCTGCGCACCCGCCGCGGCGGCCCGCGCCTGCGTGACGGCCTCGAAGGTGCCGCGCTCGTGGGCCGCGTAGCCCTTGACGGTCTCGACGAGGTTCGGGATCAGGTCGCGGCGCCGCTTGAGCTGCACCTCGATCTGCGCCCAGGCGTTGTCGACCCGGTTGCGCTTCGTGACGAGGCCGTTGTAGAGCGCGATCAGGTAGATCGCGAGGATGACGACGAGCGCGAGGATGACCCAGACGGCGATCACGGGCAGGACTCTACACGCTCGTAAACCCGGGTGACAGGCTGACGCCTGTCACCGCTCGCGCTTCCGGCAGACCCAGATCATGTCCTCGCCGCCTGTGAACGGCCGCCGGTCGAACCAGCCGTACAGTGCGGCGACGTCGAAGCCCGCCTCGTCGATGAGGCGCCGCCACTCGATCGGCGAGAGCCAGTGCAGCTCCATCGCGGCGGCGGAGTCCCCCGATCGCACCGACAGCCGCAGCGTCCGCGTCGATTCGTCCCAGTCGGCGCGCTCGAAGATGCCCTGCTCACGCTCGAGCCAGAGGCCGTCGGTCTCGGCGATGTCGTCGGGGCTCGGTGCGAACACGTCGAACACGAGCCGGCCGCCCGGCTCGAGCAGCCCGTGTGCGGCCCGCAGGGCGCGGAGCTTCTCGGCCTCGTCGGGCATGTGCAGCAGCGAGCGGAAGGGGCAGATGACGAGCTGAACGCGCTCCTCGACGGGAGGCTCGCGCAGGTCGCCGACCCGGAGGTCGACGCCGGAGCCGACGCCGTGCTCCTCGGCGAGGGCGCGCGCGACGGCCAGCATCCCCGGCGAGAGGTCGACCCCGATCACGGTTCGGCCTGCCTGTGCAATCGGGACGGCGATCCGCCCCGACCCGACGGCCAGCTCGACGACCGGCCCGTCGCACGCCTTCGCCTCGTCGACGTAGAACGCGATGTCCTCGACGACCGAGGCGCTCCACGGGTCGTAGATCCCTGCGATGGAGTCGTAGAGCGCCACAGCGGCAGTGTAGGGAGGCGATCCGGGGCGGGCGCATTGGTACGCTCGACCCCTCATGGATGCCGACGCACTCGAGCGCGAAGGGCTCGCGGCCGCAGCGGCCGCGTCCTCGACGGACGCGATCGAGGCGGTTCGCGTCGAGTACCTGGGGCGGAAGAGCGCGATCAAGCAGGCCCTGCGCGAGGTGCGCGACCGCGAGACCGGAATCGCGCTGAACGCGGTGCGCGAGCGGCTCGAGGCGACCATCGACAGTCGCGAGCAGGAGCTCGCGCGGGCGGAGCTCGACTCCCGGCTGACGACCGAGCGCGCCGACGTGACCCTGCCGGCCGGTGGCTACGCGCGCGGGCGGCTGCACCTGATCACCCAGATCAGGCGGGAGGTGGAGGACGTCTTCCTCGGCCTCGGGTACAGCGTCGTCGACGGCCGCGAGGTCGAGACGACCCACTACAACTTCGACGCGCTCAACTTCCCGGCCGGTCACCCGGCGCGCTCGCCGCTTGCCACGCTCTTCGTCGACGAGACGACGGTGCTCCGAACGGAGACCTCGCCGTCTCAGATCCGGACGATGGAGGCGCAGGAGCCGCCCGTCTACGTCGTCTCCCTGGGGCGTACCTACCGTCGCGACACACCCGACGCGACGCATTCGCCGATCTTCCACCAGGTCGAGGGGCTCGCCGTCGACGAGGGCATCACCCTCGCCGACCTGACCGGCACGCTCGATCTCCTGCTGCGCAAGCTGTTCGGCGAGAAGCGGCGCACCGAGTTCCGTACCCACTACTTCCCGTTCACCGAGCCGTCGATCGAGGCGTACGTGTCCTGCCACGTCTGTGACGGGGACGGCTGTCACGTCTGCCGCCACTCCGGCTGGATCGAGGTCGGGGGCGCGGGAATGGTCGACCCGACGGTCTTCGCGGCGGTCGGCTACGACCCGGAGCGCTACAGCGGCTTCGCCTTCGGCTGGGGCCTCGAGCGCATCGCCATGCTGCGACACGAGTTCCCCGACCTGCGCGAGCTCTGGCGGAACGACCTCCGCTTCTCGAGGCAGTTCTAGAATGCGTGCGCCGCTCTCCTGGTTGCGCGAGTACGTCAGCGTGGACGCGACAGCGCACGAGATCGCCCGCCGGCTCAACGTCTCGGCGCTCGAGGTCGAGCGCGTGATCGACGTCGGTGTCGCCGACGTGGGCGACAACCTCGCGTACCTGCGCGTCGGCAAGGTGGTCGCCGCCGACAAGCACCCGAATGCCGACAAGCTGCAGCTCTGCCAGGTCGACGTGGGGGAGGGGGAGTCGCGGCAGATCGTCTGCGGCGCCTGGAACTTCGGCGTCGGTGCCACCGTCGCCGTCGGCCTGCCCGGCGTGCTGCTGCCGGGCTTCCCGGCACCCCTCGACGAGCGGCCGCTGCGCGGCGAAGTCTCGCGCGGGATGATCCTCGCGGAGGACGAGATCGGCCTCGGCTCCGATCACGCCGGGATCATGGTGCTGCCCGACGGCATCGAGCCGGGCACGCCGCTCGCCGACGTCCTGCCCGTGCGTGAGCAGGTTCTCGATTGCACGACGACGATGAACCGGGTTGACCTGCTCTCGATGGTGGGGCTCGCCCGCGAGGTCGCGACGCTGTTCGACGGGGAGCTGCTTCCGGTCGTCGTCGACGACCCCGCGATCCTGCATCCCGAATGGGTCGACGTCACGATCGACGATCCCGGAGGCTGTCCGCGGTACATCGGGCGGGTGTTCAAGAACGTCACGGTCGGGCCGTCGCCGATGTGGCTCCGCGCCCGCCTGCACGCGGCAGGCATGCGTCCGATCTCGAACGTCGTCGACGTGACGAACTACGTCATGCACGTCCACGGAAGCCCTTTGCACGCGTTCGACCGCGCGAAGCTCGACGGGGGGCGCATCCTCGTGCGCCGGGCCACGGCCGGCGAGGAGCTGACTACTCTCGACGGCACGCTGCGAAAGCTGGACGGGCGAGACCTGCTGATCACGGACGGGAACAAACCGGTCGCGCTCGCGGCGATCATGGGGGGTCAGGAGAGCGAGATCTCGGACGGGACGACCGAGGTGCTGCTCGAGGCCGCCAACTTCGAGCCGATCGGGATCCTCCGCACGTCCGAGCGCCTCGGCCTGCGCACCGAGGGGTCGAATCGCTGGGAGAAGGGCGTCGATCCATATTCGGCGGAGCCCGCCGCGGTCCTGGCGAGCCGTCTCCTCGTCGATCTCGCGGGCGGGGAGCTCACCGGAAGTGCCGACGTGCACCCCGGCCTGCCTGCGCGCCCTGTCGTCCGGCTTCGGCCGGAGCGGACGGATCGGATCGTCGGTCTCGAGGTCGCGCCCGCCGAACAGCGTCGGATCCTCGAGCGGCTCGGATTCGACGTGAGCGACAACTGGGACGTCACGGTCCCGACCTGGCGCGCGCGCGACGTGACCCGCGAGATCGATCTCGTGGAAGAGGTCGCGCGGATCGTGCTCGACCGTGTCCCACGCACGATGCCCCGGCGGCGGTCGGTCGCGGGTCACCTGACCCGGGAGCAGCGGCTGCGGCGCCTCGTCGAGGACGTGCTCGTCGGCGCCGGGTTCAGCGAGGCGTACACGTGGAGCCTCGTTGCGGAGGACCCGCACCCCGAAGCGATCCGGCTGCCGGATCCGATGAGCGGCGATCAGGCGATCCTGCGGACGACGCTCCTGGACGGGCTCGTCGCCGCCGCAGCGGTCAACGTGGACGCGGGCAACGACGACATTGCGCTGTTCGAGCTCGCGCGTGTCTACCTCCCGAACGGCGCGGGGCTCCCGGAGGAGCGCTGGCGCGTCGGCGGCATCGTGGCAGGAGGCTTCGCTGCCGCCCGCGGCGCGGTCGAGGTCGTCTACGAGACGCTGCACCTCGAGCTCAGGCCGACGCGAACGACGATGCCGTTCCTCCATCCCGGCAAGGCGGCCGTGACGGGAGCCGGCTGGGTCGGCGAGCTTCATCCGGCCCTGCTCGACGGCGCGTGGGGGGTTTTCGAGCTGGATCTCGTGGAGCTGACGGCGCCGATCCCCGAGCGGATCCTCTACGACGACGTGATCACGTTCCCGCCGCTGCGACAGGACATCGCCGTGCTCGTGGCGGAGGACGTCGAGGCGGCCGCGCTCGTCGACGCCGCGCTGGCGGCGGGGGCGCCGGAGCTGCGGCAAGCCCGCGTCTTCGACGTCTACCGCGGCGATCAGGCGGGCGAGGGCCGCAAGTCGGTCGCGATCCACCTCTCGCTCCAGGTGCCCGACCGGACGCTGTCGGACGACGACGCTGCAGTGGTCAGGGAGCGCGTGGTCGCGGTGCTGGTCGCAGGCTTCGGCGCAGAGCTCCGCGGGTGAGAAAACCGATTCCGGGAGACGGGCGTAGGAGGGAGACGATGACCTTTCCGCGCCTGCTCGTCACGATCTGTCTCGCCGGCCTCGTGCTTGCGGGGGTCGCCGGCGCCGATGGGACGCCGCTCAGCGGCACCGTCGGGCCCGGGTTCACGATCTCCCTCCGGGACGCATCGGGAGCAGCGGTGCGGCAACTCGATCCGGGCACCTACTCGCTTACCGTCGACGACAGGTCGGACGAGCACAACTTCCATCTCCAGGGCCCGGGTGGGGTCGACGTCAGCACCGAGGTCGAGGCGATCGGCGTGAAGACGTTCTCGGTCACCCTCGTCGACGGCAAGTACACGTTCCTCTGCGATCCTCACCCGACCAGGATGGTCGGCACGTTCACCGTCGGAACGCCCCCGGCGGCGCCGCCGGTCACGGCCGCGCCGACCCGCCTCGTGCTGACCGTCACGGGCACGGCCGTCACTCTCTCGACGCCCACCGGCAAGCCGGTCAAGGCCCTCGCGCCCGGGCCTGCCGTGATCACCGTGCGCGACCGCTCGGCTGCGCGCGGCGTCAGGCTCGCCGGCGCCGGCGTGAGCCGCTCGTCGACGGTGACGTTCGTCGGCACGGTCACCTGGAAGGTCAAGCTGTCCGCGGGAACGCTCGTCTACCGCAGCGACGCGCGCAAGCCCGTGCTCAGGGGCGGCCGCGTCCCCGTTTCCTGAGCGGGCGCCGTTCCTAGAGCGTCTTGCCGCCCACGAGCCAGACCGGCCCCTGGGTGTCGACGTTGTCGGTGTCGGAGAGGACGCGGAGGACGCGGGTCCTGCCGGTGATCCCCTCGTCGTCGAGCCGCTCGAAGCAGCGCCTGGCCATCGACCTCGAGACGCCGTAGCCCGACCGGCCGGAGCAGCGGAACGTGAAGACGACGCGCGAGCCGGAGCGGGCCGGGTTCAGCGGCGCGCAGAGAAGCGCGGTTCGATCCAGCAGCGCGCTCGAGTCGATCTCGAGCTCGCAGAGCAGATCGGTCCAGTCGGAGGGCAGCGGGGCGAGCGCCTCGTCCCAGCTCTCGGCGACGCCGGCGGGCGCGGGTGCCGTCGCGGCGTCTGGGTCGTGCGTTGCGGGCTCCGCGGCCACCAGGACGGCGGACTGCGTCAGATTGCACCAGATGCGACCGCGGTCGAGGTGCTCGAAGGCTCGTCGCGCCCTCTGGACGCCGTGCGGCCCGGCGGCGCTGCTGACGTGAAAGACGACCGTCGAGCCGACCTTGCCGGCGTTGATCGAGCCGAGTACCCGCGTCGCGCGGGGCAGGTCACCGGGCTGCTCGGTCGTCAGTGAGAGCCGGACGTCCTCCCACCCCGAGGGCAGGCCGGCTTCGATCGTGCGCCACTGATCGACGAGCTTCATGCTGCGTCAGCATAATGGCGACCATGGACCTCGTCGTTGGAGAGCCGCGCGTCGCGGCGGGCGTGCGCTGGACGGGGCAGCGCTGATGGCCACCGAGGTCAAGCTGCCGCGGCTCGGGCAGGGCATGGAATCCGGCACGATCGTGCGCTGGCTGAAGGCCGAAGGCGACGCCGTCAAGAAGCGCGAGCCCCTGTATGAGCTCGACACCGACAAGGTCACCCAGGAAGTCGAATCGGATTTCGACGGCGTGCTGCTGAAGATCGTCGTCGCGGAGGGAGAGGTGGAGGTCGGCTCCACGATCGCGATGATCGGCAGCGACGATGGCGGCTCGCCGGCCGCCGGCCCGCCTCCTGTCGCGGAGCGCGCCGGGCAGAACCGAGGGCCCGAGCCTGCGGTCGTACCTGCCGACCCCGTCCGACTCGCCGCTGCCGCAAGTGGCTCAGAGCCACAAGCGTTGCCTGCGGGTGGCACACAAGCGTTGCCTGCTGGTGGCAACGGTGGCGCGGCAGGCCCGGTCGGGCCGGCTGCAAGCGCGCGGATCAAGGCATCCCCGCTGGCGCGGCGGATCGCGCGGGAGCGGGGAGTCGACCTGGCGGCATTGGCGGGCACCGGCCCGGACGGCCGCATCGTCGCCCAGGACGTCGAGCGTGCCCCCGTCGGCGGCGCCCCGGCGCCCGTGACGATTCCGGCCCCGCCGGGTGAGGTCGAGGTCGTGGCCATGACCACGACCCGGAAGACGATCGCGCGCCGGCTCACCGAAGCGTGGACCGCGCCGGTGTTCCAGCTGGGCGTCTCGATCGACATGACCGAGGCGTTGCACCTCCGCGACGGGCTGGTCGCACGGCTCGCAGAGGGCGACGTGAAGCCGACGGTCAACGACCTCCTGACGCGTATCGTCGCCGTCGCGCTCGTGCGGCACCGCGCCGTCAATGCGACGTTCACCGGCGACGAGATCCACCGGCACCCGGGGGCTCACGTCGGCATTGCCGTTGCCGCCCCGAACGGCCTCATGGTTCCCGTGATCCGTGACGCAGACCGGCGCAGCGTGCAGGAGATCGCCCGCACCCGCGCGGATCTCGTGGGTCGCGCCCGGGACGGCAAGCTGACGTTGCAGGACCTGGAGGGCGGCACGTTCACGATCTCGAACCTCGGCATGTTCGGGGTCGAGCAGTTCGTCGCAGTGCTCAATCCGCCGCAGGTGGCGATTCTCGCGGTCGGAGCCGTGAAGGAGACGCCGGTCGTCGTGGACGGCGAGGTCGACGTTGCGCCGCTCATGCAGGTGACGCTCACCTGTGACCACCGCGCTATCGACGGCGCCGACGGCGCCGAGTTCCTGCGCACGCTCGTGGCGCTCGTCGAGCAGCCGGCGCTCGCGCTCTAGGGGAAGGCGTGGGCGTCGTCGTACGGAGAGGCGGAGCGCAGGACGTTCGCTTCCTACGCGACATGCTCCATCACGCGTACTACTGGAAGGAGCGCGCCCCTGATGCCGGCCCCGGCCCGGTGCAGCTGTACGTCAAGGCCTGGGGGCGTCCGGGAGATACGGCCATGATCGCCCTCCTCGACGGCTTTCCGGTCGGTGCAGCCTGGTTCCGTCTTTTCCGGGAGACGGCGCCCGGATACGGGTTCGTCGACGAGCAGACCCCGGAGCTCGCCGTCGCGGTCGTCCCGAATGCGCGAGGCAAGGGCGCCGGCAGCGCGTTGCTCGCTGCGCTGCTCGAGCGCGCCAGAGCCGACGGCCACGAGGCCCTGAGCCTCAGCGTCGACCGCCACAACGAGGGAGCGATCGCCCTCTACGAGCAGGCCGGCTTCCGCCGGCTCGCGGAGACGCCGGACTCCTTCACGCTGCGGGTCGCGCTCACTTGAGTACGATCGGGAGCGACGTTCTCGACGAAAGGTTGCACCGGAATGGACTGTGACGTTGCCGTCCTCGGAGGAGGGCCTGCCGGCTACACCGCCGCAATTCGTGCGGCACAGCTCGGTGGCAAGGTCGTGTGCATCGAGCAGGAGCCCGCGCTCGGCGGCACGTGCCTTCGCGTCGGGTGCATTCCGACCAAGGCGTGGGTGCAGACCGCGCACGCGCTTCACGACGCCCGCGAGACGTTCGCCAAGCTCGGGGTGGGCGTCTCCGAGCCTCAGCTCGACTTCGGCCAGGCGGCGGCCTGGAAGGACGGCGTCGTCAAGCAGATGACGAGCGGCGTCGCCGGTCTGCTGAAGGCGAACGGCGTCGAGTGGATCCGGGGCACGGGGCGGTTCACGAGCCCGACCACGATCGCCGTCGAGGGCGCGGAGGACGTGGCCTTCAGGAGCGCCATCGTAGCCACCGGCTCGTATCCGATGCGACCGCCGATCCCCGGCCTCGACTCGCCGCGTTGCGTCGACTCCACCGGCCTCCTCTCTCGAACCGAGGTGCCGCGCCGGCTCGTCGTCCTCGGCGGCGGCATCATCGGCTGCGAGTTCGCGTCGATCTTCGCCCACTTCGGCAGCGAAGTGACGATCGTCGAGATGCTGCCGACGTTGATCCCGCAGGAAGACGCCGACGCTGCGAAGGAGCTCCAGAAGGCCTTCAAGCGCCGTGGCATCACCGTGCACCTCGAGAAGCAGTGCACCGGTGTCGAGGACACCGGTGAGCAGCTCGTCGTGCGGTACGGCGACGGCGAGTCGGTCGAGGCTGACCTGATGCTGGTCTCGGTCGGCCGGGCGCCGCTCGTGCAGGGGCTCGGGCTCGACGAGATCGGTGTGCCGACCGATCCACGGGCGGGCATCGCGACCGACGACCACATGCGCACCGCGGTTCCGACGATCTTCGCCGCCGGCGACGTGGCAGGCCGCTGGCAGCTCGCTCACACTGCGTTTCGCGAGGGCGAGATCGCGGCCGAGAACGCGATGGGTCACGAGGCCTCGCTCGGCAGCCCGGCGGTGCCGCGCCCGATCTACACCGATCCCGAGATCGCCGGCGTCGGGATGACCGAGGCACAGGCGCGCGAGCGTTACGGCGACGACGTCGCCGTCGGGGTCTTCCCGTGGGTCGCGAACGCCCGCGCGGTGATGTCGGGTGCCTCCACCGGCTGGGTGAAGTCGATTCACGAGACGACCTACGGTGAGTTGCTCGGCCTCGTCATCGTCGGGCCGCACGCCACCGACCTGATCGAGGTCGGCGTCGTCGCAATCGATGCGGAGTCGACGGTCGAGACGGTGGCCGACGGGATCGCACCGCACCCGACGCTGTCGGAGGCGATCAAGGAAGCGGGGCTCGTCGCCCTCGGCCGTGCCATCCACCTCCCGCCGAAGCGCCGCTGATGTTCGGTTCCGAGAGCTCGCGCCGCAACGCCATCGCGATGTCGATCGCCTGGTGGTACCTGAGGCGGCTGATCCGCAGGCGCGGCACCGCCGCGGTTGCCGGGTTCCTCGCCGGGGAAGGCGTGTCCTTCGCGCGCCGGCCGCGTCGGCGGCATCCTTTCCGCTGGCTCCTCTTCGCCGGCCTCGTGGCCGGCGCCGGTGTCTTCTGGTGGAGGCGGCAGCAGGGTGGAGGAGACGACTGGGGCGACTGGGATCCGGCGGCGCCCGTCGCGCCGCTGCCGGCCGAGCCCGCTCCGGAGCCCGAGCCGGTGCCGGAGCCCGTCGCGACGTGAGTGACGGCGCGCGGTTCGTCCGGCCGTCGCTCGAGCAGATCCCTCCGGCTGAACCGATTCCGCAGCTTGCCGCCGGCGTGGCATTGCTGGGGCTGAACGAGGGTCTGAGCGGCCCGTTTCCTGCGGCCTTGCAGGCGATCGAGGCGGCCGTCCCGCGACTGAACCGCTACCCGGGGCGCGGCTCGTACGAGCTCACGGCGGCTCTCGCGGCACGGCACGGGGTGCCGCCCGCGCAGGTGGCGGTGGCCGCGGGTGCGGACGCCCTGATCGGCTACGTGTGCCAGGCCGTCCTGCAGGCCGGAGACGAGGTCCTCGTGCCCTGGCCGTCCTTCCCGAGCTTCGTCCGCGATCCCCAGAAGCGCGACGCCGTCCCGGTGCTCGTCCCGCTCGAGGACGGCCATGTCGATCTCGATGCCCTCGAAGCGGCGGTCACGCCCCGTACCCGGCTGCTCTTCGTCGCCACCCCGAACAACCCCACGGGGCGTGCGATCGACCGCGACGCCCTGATCGCTTTCGTGCGGCGTCTCCCGGAGCACGTTCTTCCGGTAATCGACGAGGCCTACTTCGACTACCTCGAGCCCACGGGCCGGCTCGACTCCATCGCCGACCTCGTGTTCGCCGGCGACGACGTGCTGGCCCTGAGGACCTTCTCGAAGCTCTACGGCCTGGCCGGCCTCCGGGTCGGCTACGGCGTCGGGCCCGCTGCCGTCGTCTCTGCGATCCGGAAGGTCCAGCGGGGCTACGACGTGGGCGCCCTCGCCCAGGCGGCGGCGCTGGCCAGTCTCCGGGACGAGGCGGAGGTCGAGAGGCGGCGGACGGCGAACCGGGCCGCGCTGACGGCTCTGGCCGGCCTGCTCGTCGCGCGAGGGCTCGAACCGCTCTCCGGGAGTGCCTCGAACTTCGTGCTCGTCGACGTCGGCACCGACGCGGACGGGTTCGCCGCGACGCTCCTTTCGCACGGCGTCGCGGTGCAGTCGGGGGTGCCGTTCGGGGCCCCGAACGCAGTGCGGATCGGCACCGGCTCCGCGGAGGACCTCGCGCGTCTCGACGCCGCACTTGCCGGCGTCGGGTTCAGCGTCCGTTAACACCCTGTAAGTCCGCGCAGGCCCAACCGAGCCCTCCGCTATTCTGGGTCGTCGGGCGCACGGCGCCCGTTTCCGTATGCGGACGACACTCAAGAGAGGCGTAGGTCGTGGTCATACCGGTAACGGCAACGGGAAGATGCAGTTGCCGCCGGGACCCCTCGGCCCCGTCACCATCTACCGCCAGCCGGAGCCGCCGCCCCGGAGCCGCCGCTCCCTGGCGCTGAGCGTCCTTGGCTGGGCCGCCACCGTGGTCGTCGTCTTTGCCACCGGCGTCGCCGGAGGCGCGTACCTCTACCTCCACGAGTCGGTAGCGGCGGTCGCTCCGGAGAGCGTCGACGTCAAGGCGACGGCCAAGAGGCTCGACCTCCCGATCGCCGGGCAGCCGGCCACGGCGCTCGTGATCGGCTACGACCGGCGATCCGACGAGGCCAAGAACGCACCCTCGCGCTCGGACACGCTCATGTTGGTGCGTGCGAATCCCAAGAACGAGACGATCTCGCTGCTGTCGTTCCCGCGCGACCTCCGGGCCGAGATCGTCTGCCCGGGCAAGGCGACCTACACCACGAAGATCAACGCCGCCTACGCGGCGTGTGGCTCGCGCGGCACGCTCGAGACCGTCCGCAAGCTCACCGGTGTGCCCATCAACTACCTGGTCACCCTCAACTTCCGCGGCTTCACCCAGGTCGTCGACAAGCTCGGCGGGATGTGGATGGACGTCGACCGCCGCTACCTCAACACGCGGAGCGGCCAGTACGGCTACGCGACGATCAACCTGCAGCCCGGCTACCAGCGGCTGAACGGGTATCAGGCGCTCGACTTCGTGCGGTTCCGGCACACGGACAGCGACCTCTACCGGAACGCCCGGCAGCAACTCTTCGTCCGCGCGCTCAAGGACCAGGTTCGCACCGACTTCTCGCTGACGAAGCTCCCGAAGATGATCAAGGTGCTGACGAGCAACATCGAGGTAGCCCAGGGGGGCGGCAGTAACGTCAGCGCCAAGACGGTGCTCTCGTACGCCGTCCTCGCGTATTCGCTGCCGCCGGGCCACGTGTTCCAGTCCAGGATCGAGGGGCTCGAGGGCTTCTCGGATCTCACGACGTCCCCCGAGAACATCTCGGCGGCGGTTCGCCAGTGGGCCAATCCCGACGTCGAGTCGCCGAAGAAGGCCACCGCGGTAGCGCTCGGAGAGAAGATCAAGGCGAAGGCTCCTCCTTCGAAGGAGACCACGGTGACGGTCCTGAACGGCAACGGCGTCACGGGCTCCGCGTCGAATGCGAGCTATCTGCTGGGGCAGCGCGGCTACCCGATCCTGACGCCGCCGAACGGCATTCCCGCCAACGCACCGAGCTTCACGTACTTCCGCACGACCGTCTACTTCGATCCGAAGCAGAAGGGAGCGAAGGAGGCCGCGCGGAAGGTCGCGAACCTGTTCGGCTCGGCCGACGTCACGAAGGCGACGCCCCCGATTCGGGCGCTCGCGAACGACGCGATGCTGACCACGGTCGTGGGGCAGACGTTCCACGGCACCCTCGCCTCGGCCCCGGTCGACCAGACGCCGAAGCGCGAGCCGGCGAACGTCGTGCCCGGCGCCGAGGCGTCGCTGGATCTCCTCCGTGAGCGTCAGCCCCGGGTCGACTTTCCACTGATGGTGCCGACGGTGCTCGAGCGGTCGTCGTGGATCGATCGCGAGCGACCGGTGCGCCTGTACCGGTTCGACGACAAGGGCAGGCACAAGACCGTGCGGCTCACGTACAAGATGGGCTCGAACGACTACTGGGCCGTGCAGCAGACCGACTGGAAGGACGCACCGGTGCTCGGGAGCCGGAACTTCGTCCGCAACATCGGGGGCCGGCGCTACGAGCTGTTCTACAACGGCCCGCACCTCCACATGGTCGTCCTCAAGAAGGGCGACGCCAGCTACTGGGTCGTCAACACCCTGCTCGACCGGCTCTCGAACGAGACGATGCTCGCGATCGCCAAGGGGCTACGGCCGGTCGACGCGATTCGAGCCAAGAGATAGCGGCGACCCGCGCTGCCCGAGGCCGGTACCCTCCGACGGTCGTGGGCGACTCTCCTTCACGCATCGCGGTTTTCGGTGCCGGGTACGTCGGCCTCGTCACGGGTGCCTGTCTCGCAGACCGAGGTCACTCGGTCGTCGTCCGCGACGTCCTCCCCGATCGGATTGCTGCCCTCCAGCGCGGTGAGGTGCCGATCTACGAGCCCGGGCTCGCCGAGCTGATCGCGCGGAACGCCGACCGGCTCAGCTTCACCCTGGACGTGGCCGAGGCGATCGACGGAGCCGAGTTCGTCTACATCGCAGTCGGCACGCCCCCGACCTACTCCGGCGACGCCGATCTCTCCGCGGTCTGGACGGTGGTCGACGAGCTGCCGGCGATCGAGCGGCACTGCATCGTCGTGATGAAGAGCACCGTGCCGGTCGGAACCGGTCTGAGGGTGCGCCACCGCCTCGATGAGCGCGGCCTCGAGCAGGTCGGATACGCGTCGAATCCGGAGTTCACCGCCGAGGGCACCGCCATCGCCGATTTCCTGCATCCCGACCGGATCGTCGTGGGCGCGTTCCGCGAGGAGGACGGGGACGCGGTCGCGGCCTTGCACGACGGTATCGAAGGCCCCGTCGTCCGGTGCGACGTCGCGTCGGCGGAGATGATCAAGCTCGCCGCCAATGCCGCCCTGATGACGCGTATCTCGTTCATCAACGAGATCGCCAACGTCTGTGAGGCGACGGGTGCCGACGTGGTGCGCGTCGCGGAGGGGATCGGCCTCGACCGCCGCATCGGCCCGAGCTTCCTGCGTGCCGGGATTGGCTTCGGGGGCTCCTGTTTCCCCAAGGACTCGCTGGCGCTGAAGCAGCTGGCCGCCAACTCCGGCTACCACTTCCAGCTCCTGAACGCCGTGATCGAGGTCAACGAGCTCCAGAAGCGTCGCGTGATCGGCAAGCTGCACAGCCACCTCGGACCGTTGCGGGGCAAGCGCGTGGCGCTGCTCGGCCTCGCGTTCAAGCCGAACACCGACGACATGCGCGAGGCGCCGAGCCTCGTCCTCGCGGGCCGGCTCCTCGCCGAGGGTGCCGACGTGTGCGCGTGGGACCCGGTCGTCGACGGGCACGACCTGCACGGAGTCGAGATCGTGGACACTCCGGAAGCGGCGGCTGCCGGCGCCGACGCGGTCGTGATCGTGACGGAGTGGCCCCAACTCGCCGATGTCGACTGGGCCGCGGTCGGCCGGACGATGCGCACGCCGGTCCTGATCGACGGCCGCAACCTGCTCGACCTGGCGGCGTTGCGTGAAGCGGGTTTCACCGTCGAGGGCATCGGGCGCGCAGCCGGGTGAGCCTTCCGGCCGTCATCCTCGTGGGCGGGCAGGGAACCCGACTGCTGCCGTTGACGGCGCGCACCCGCAAGGACATGCTGCCGCTCGTCGACCGGCCGCTGCTCGCGTACACGTTCGAGCACCTGCGCCGGCACGGCGTGCGGCGCGGCATCGTTTCGTGCGGCTACCTGCCGACCCAGATCCGCGAGCACTTCGGCGATGCCTACGGCGAGCTCGCGCTCGAGTACGAGGTCGAGGACGCGCCCCTCGGCACCGGCGGCGCAATCGGGTTTGCCGCACGTGACCTGGGTGAGACGTTCTTCGCCCTCAACGGCGACTCGTTGCGCGAGGCCGACCTCGACGCATTGCTCGCCTTCCACCGGGCGACCGGGGCGAAGGCCACGATCCTGCTCGCGCCCGTCTCCGACCCGAGCCGTTACGGCCTCGTCCGCCTCGGAGCGGACGGCAGGGTTTCGTCGTTCCTCGAGAAGCCGCGGCCCGAGGAGATCGACACCAACCTGATCAACGCGGGCCTCTACGTCCTCGAACCGAGTGTGCTCGACCTGATCCCGCCGGGTCGCGCCGTCTCGATCGAGCGTGAGGTATTCCCGCAGCTCTGCGCCGAGGGCTCCGTCTACGGGCTCTCGCTTCCGGGGTACTGGCTCGACGTGGGCACTCCCGACTCCTACCTGCAGGCGCAGCACGACGTGCTCGAGCGACGGTTTCGAACGGAGGTCGGCGACGAGCTCGGTCACGATTTCATGCTCATCTCCTCGTCCGCGGAGATTCACCCCGAGGCACGGCTTGTGCCTCCGGTCTACGTCGGCGAGAACGCCCGGATCGGTGCGGGAGCCTGCGTCGGCAGCCTGGCGGTGATCGGCGCCGGCGCCGTGGTCGGCGCGGGCAGCACCGTGGAGTCGTCCGTCGTGGGTGCGGGGGCGATCGTCGGAGACGGGTCGACCGTCGTCGGCTCGATCCTCGGCGAGGACGCCGAGCTCGGCGAGGAGTGCGGTGCGCTCGGGCTGTCGGTCGTCGGCCCGGGTGCGCGGGTCGCCTCCCGGAACACGCTCGACCACGGACTGCGCCTTGCGGCCGACGTGCAGCTTCCGGCGGGGGCGGTGTGCTTCTCGTGACGACGCCGTACGCCTTCAGCCCACGACACATCGACAAGCCGTGGGGGTACGAGCTGATCTGGGCCGAGGCGGAGGACTACGTCGGCAAGGTGCTGTTCGTGCGCGCCGGGCAGGCGTTGAGCTTGCAGTACCACGAACAGAAGGACGAGTCGTGGCTCGTGCAGTCGGGGCGAGCGTCGCTCGAGCTCGGCCTCGTCGGCGGCGAGCTGACGACCGTCGAGATCGCAGCCGGTGACGCCTTCCGCTACCGGCCGCGGACGGTTCATCGGGTCACCGCGATCGAGGACACGACGATCCTGGAGGTCTCGACACCGCACCTCGACGACGTCGTCCGGATCGACGACCGCTACGGCCGCCCCGAGCGCGACGCCTGACGTGTCTCACCCCGTCCCCCGCGACCTCGAGCCGGAGCGCATTATCAGGCTCGAGGACGACGCCGTCGTCGTGCTGGATCAGCGGCGCCTCCCGGACGAGATGGTGGAGCTCCGCTGCCACGATGCAGCCGAGCTCGCCGACGCGATCAGGGCGCTGGCGGTGCGAGGCGCACCGGCGATCGGCGTTGCCGCCGCGTACGGCATGGCGCTCGCGGCCGCCAGAGGCCAGGACGTCGACGCTGCGTACGTGACGCTGGCCGCTTCGCGACCGACTGCGATCAATCTCCGCTGGGCTCTCGACGAGATGCGGCCCGACCCGACGCGAGAGCGGGCGGGGCGGATTCACCACGACGAGGTCGAGCGCTGCCGGCGCATGGGCGAGCACGCTGCGGAGCTCGTCCCGCCTGCCGCCCGGATCCTCACGCACTGCAACGCGGGCGGGCTTGCGACGGGCGGTTACGGGTCTGCCGTCGGCGCGATCCGGGCCGCCTGGGAGCGGGGGAGCGTCGAGCAGGTCTGGGTGGACGAGACCCGGCCTCTGCTCCAGGGGGCCCGCCTGACGGCGTTCGAGCTGGAGGCCCTCTCGATTCCCTACGCGGTGATCGTCGACGGGGCGGCGGCGTCGCGCATGGCCGCCGGTGAGGTCGACATCGTGATCACCGGCGCGGATCGCATCGCCGCCAACGGCGACAGCGCGAACAAGATCGGCACCTACGGGCTCGCGGTGCTCGCGCGGTACCACAACATTCCGTTCATGATCGTCGCCCCGACGTCGACGATCGATCCCGGCGTGGTTGACGGTGCGGCGATCCCGATCGAGGAGCGGGACGGCGCGGAGGTCACCCCACGCTTCGCGGCCCGCAATCCCGCCTTCGACGTGACGCCGGCCGATCTGATCGCCGCGATCGTGACGGAAGAGGGGATTCATCGCGCACCGTATTCCGCCTCGCTCCCTGTTCCGGTGCGGTCGCGATGATCCTGGACGAGGTCGATCCGGGAACCCGTGCGGCGCTCGAGCAACACGGCTTCGACGCCGCCACGTTCGATCGGCTCCGGGCAGCCCTCGGCGCCGGGACGCTCGCGCTCGGGGTCAACGTGGTCGGAGGAGCCGTCGAGCCCCCACAGCCTGGCGACCTCACCGTCATGCCAGGCCCCGGAGAGCCGGGCTTCGAGGAGGCCGTCGCGGCGGGGATCGCGGCGCTCCGCGCGGGCTCGATCGCGATCGTCGTCCTTGCCGGTGGGATGGCAACTCGGTTCGGTGGCGGTGTCAAGGCCGTTGCGGAGGCGATCGACGGACTGAGCTTCCTCGAGGTCAAGCTTCGGGAGACGCGGCGCCTCGCCGAGGAGCTCGGCTGCGAGATCCCCGAGGCGCTGATGACGAGCTTCGCCACGGACGACGTGGTTGCCCGCCACCTCGTCGACCGGGGGCTCGGAAGCCCACTCCGGTTCGTGCAACCGGCGGCGCCGCGCCTCCGGCCCGACGGGACGCTCTTCCTGGATGCCGACGGGGCGCCGTCGCTGTACGGCCAGGGTCACGGTGACCTGTTCTCCGCGATCCGCCGCTCGGGCACGCTCGACGCCCTCGTTGCGGCCGGCGTGCGCTCGGTGATCGTCTCGAACGTCGACAATCTGGCCGCCCGCGTCGAGCCCGCCATCGTCGGGATGCACGTTCTCGCCGGAACGCCGCTGACCGTCGAGGTCGTTGCGAAAGAGCAGGATACGGGTGGGGCTCCGGTCCGGGTCGACGGTCGGCCGCGGCTCCTGGAGACGATGCAGTTCCCACCGGAGTTCGACCAGGAGCTCGTGCCCGTCTTCAACACCAACACGTCATTGATCACCGTCGAGGCGCTCGCCGAGCCGGGCGAGCTCACGTGGCTCGTCGCCGAGAAGACCGTCGCCGGTGAGCCGGTGATCCAGTTCGAGCGGCTCTACCACGAGCTTTCCGCGCACGTGGCAACGACGTTCCTCGTCGTTCCTCGTTCCGGCGCAAGGGGGCGGTTTCTCCCTGTCAAGGAGCCCACGGATCTCGCGGAGATCGAGCCGCAGCTACGCCGGCTCCTGGCCGTGCCGCCGGCGGTGGCATAAAGGCGCCCAAGGCCTGCGCGAGACCCGGTAGTCGGAGCAGAGCGCGCGAGGAGCCGGCACGAAGCCGGCACGAAGCCGACACGATCCGGACACGGGTCGGGCTCTAGGCTCGGTCGAGTGCAGCTCCTCGACCTCGTGTTCCCGCTCCGGTGCGGCGTCTGCGGCCGTGTCGGCGAGTCCGTCTGCGCGCCCTGTTTCGCAGGCCTCGTCCCGTGCGGGCCTCCGTGGTGTGAGCGCTGCGGCGCGCCCGGACCGTGGCCCGTTCGTCGCTGCGCCGAGTGCAGTGGCCGCCGGCTCGCCTTTGCGAGCGCCCGCGCGGCGATCGTCTACGAGGGCCGGGCACGGGCGTTCGTGACCTCGTGGAAGGAGCGGGGGCGACGTGACCTTGCCGGTGTGGCCGCCTCACTCGTCGTCGACGCGCTTCCGAGGCCACCGGTAGACGTGCTCGCGTTCGTCCCCGGCGACCGCGACCGTGGGCTTGCGCGCGGGCATACCCCCGCGGCAGCTCTGGCCTCGGAGCTCTCGGCTGCCTGGTCGATCCCCGTGGCTGCTCTGCTGCGGCGCCGTCCGGGTGTCGAGCGCCAGCGCGGCCTCCCGCGGGCCGAGCGGAGGCAGAACGTTGCCCGCGCCTTCTCCGCCCGCGGCGTGCCCCCGGCCCGCGTGTGCCTCGTCGACGACGTCTACACGACGGGCTCCACGGCGACGGCGTGCGCAACGGCCCTCCGTCGAGCAGGAGCGCGAAGGGTCGAGGTCGTATGCCTAGCGAGAGCCGTGCGATAGTAGAATGAGGTTCAGCTCATCCGACGGAGGGAGACGGAGGAACGCCATGCAGCTCAAGCTGACCGCCCGTCATGACAACCCGAGCGACGCCACCCGCAAGTACGCGGAGGCCAAGTTCTCGAAGCTCGATCGGCGGCTCCACGATCTGACGCTGGTCGAGGTCACGTTCTCACGTGAGCGGAATCCCTCGATCGCCGACGATCACAGCGTCGAAGCGGTCGTCCACACGAAGGGCCCGAACCTCGTCGCGAGCGAGTCCGCGGCAACCTACGAGGCGGCAATCGACAATCTCCTGGACAAGCTCCAGCGCCAGGTCGCGAAGTATCGGGAAAAGCGCACCGTCGAGACCCGTCGACGGCCAGCGAACGGTGGCCTTCCTGTTCCTCCCGAGGATCTGGCCGAGATCCCGCGCGACGAGAGCGCGTAGCCCGAACGCGTTCGCCTGCGCCGCAGGGGAGCCGGCGTGTGTGAAGAACCAGTCAAGAGCTGCGGCCCTCCCGGTACGCTCTCTCACACATGTCCACCACCGATTTCGGCAAGTTCGAGAAGGTCCTTCGCTTCGGCGAGGGGCGGCGCCTGAAGCGGCTCAAGCAGCAGGCCGCGTACATCGCCACACTCGAGCCCGATTTCCAGGAGCTCTCGGACGAGAAGCTGCGGGACAAGACGGCCGAGTTCCGCGAGCGCCTGGCGAACGGCGAGTCGCTCGACGAGCTGCTATTCGAGGCGTTCGCCGCAGTGCGCGAGGCGCGCTGGCGGGAGTCGCAGCAGCGGATGTTCGACGTCCAGATGATGGGCGGCGTCGTCCTGCACGAGGGTGATATCGCCGAGATGAAGACCGGTGAGGGCAAGACGTTCGTCGCCTCGACGGCGCTCTACCTGAACGCGCTCCCGGCGACAGGCGTCCACCTCGTGACGGTCAACGACTACCTCGCCAAGCGCGATGCCGAGTGGAACCGCGGCGTCTTTGAGCGGCTCGGGATGACGGTCGGCTTCATCCAGAACATGATGTCCTTCGACGTCCGCAAGGAGGCGTACGAGGCGGATGTCACCTACGGCACCAACTCCGAGTTCGGCTTCGACTACCTCCGCGACAACATGGCGGTGTCGCTGGACAACATCGTGCAGCGCAGCCACGCGTACGCGATCGTGGACGAGGTCGACTCCATCCTGATCGACGAGGCCCGCACACCCCTGATCATCTCCGGCGAGCCGGAGACTGCGGCGAGCACCTACCACGACTTCGCCCGGATCGCGCGTGACCTCCACGGCGAGCCGGCGACCCGGAAGACTGCGAAGGGCGAGGACGAGACCGAGCTCTCCGGCGCGGACTACCTCTACGACGAGAAGCACAAGACCGTGTCCCCTGCGCAGACCGCCCTGGACGCGGTCGAGCGCGTGCTCGGGATCGAGAACCTCTACGACCCCCGCCACGTGCAGCTCGTCAACCACCTCAGCCAGGCGCTGAAGGCCGAGTCGCTCTACAAGCGCGACGTCGACTACGTGATCGAGGACGGCGAGGTGAAGATCGTCGACGAGTACACCGGCCGGATCATGGAGGGACGCCGCTGGAGCGAGGGCCTGCACCAGGCGATCGAGGCGAAGGAGGGCGTTCAGATCCGCGAGGAGAACGTCACGCTCGCGACGATCACCCTCCAGAACTACTTCCGCCTCTACGAGAAGCTCGGCGGCATGACCGGCACCGCGAAGACGGAGGAAAAGGAGTTCGTCGAGATCTACAACCTGCACGTGGTCGAGATCCCCACGAACGTCCCCGTGGTTCGCAAGGACGAGAACGACTACATCTTCAAGGCGAAGGAAGCGAAGTGGCACGCCGTTGCCGAAGACCTGGTCGAGCGCCACGAGAAGGGGCAGCCCGTGCTCGTCGGCACGATCGCGGTGGAGACCTCCGAGTACCTGTCCGAGCTCCTGACACGTCGCGGCATCCCGCACAACGTGCTGAACGCCAAGGAGCACGAGCGCGAGAGCGAGATCATCGTCGACGCCGGGCTGAAGGGTGCCGTCACGATCGCGACGAACATGGCGGGCCGCGGCGTCGACATCAAGATCGACGACGAGGTGCGCGACCTCGGCGGCCTCTACGTGCTCGGGACGGAGCGTCATGAGTCGCGGCGCATCGACAACCAGCTCCGCGGCCGCTCCGGCCGCCAGGGCGACCCCGGCGAGACGCGATTCTACCTCTCGGCGCAGGACGACCTCGTGCGGCTCTTCGCAGGCGACCGGATCCACGGGATCATGGAGCGCTTCAAGATCCCCGACGATCAGCCGATGGAGGCGTCGATCCTCTCGCGCCAGATCGAGGGCGCCCAGAAGAAGGTCGAGGAGCAGAACTTCGTCGCCCGGAAGAACGTCCTCAAGTACGACGACGTCATGAACACCCAGCGGATGGTGATCTACGAACAGCGCCGCAGCGTGCTCAACGGCGACGACACGTCCGACGAGATCCGCCAGTGGATCGAGGACGTCGTGCGTCAGAACGTCGTCCTCATGACCGAGGCAGAAGCCCCCGAGGACTGGGATCTCGACGGTCTCGTGCTCCAGATGACCGCGCTCTACGGCAGCGACATCACGGTCGAGGAGCTTCGCGAGGAGGTCGATCTCTCGCGTGAGTCGCTCGTGGTCGAGTTCAGCGAGGACGCACTCGACGCCTACAACGACCGTGAGGCCGGTTTCGGGTCCGAATTGATGCGCGAGATCGAGCGGTGGGTGATCCTCCAGGTCGTCGATCTGCGCTGGCGAGAGCATCTCGAGTCGATGGACTACCTGCGCGAGGGCGTCCACCTCCGGGCCATGGCACAGAAGGACCCACTCGTCGAGTACCGGGGCGAAGGCCATGCCATGTTCGAGGATCTCGGCAAGATCATCCGCGAAGAGGTCGTGGCGACGCTGTTCCACGTCGAGGTGCAGCGGGAAGAGGCCCAACAGGCGCTGCAGCCCATCGAGGCGCCGCAGGCGCTCTCCTACGAGCACGAGACCGCGTCCGGTGCCGACGTGATCGCCGCCGCGGGCGGGCTCGCGGGTGGGGTGACGGCCGTCGCGGAGGCTCCGGCGCAGCGTCAGGTCGTCAAGGACGAGGAACGTGACGTCGGCCGTAACGATCCCTGCTGGTGCGGCTCCGGCAAGAAGTTCAAGCGCTGCCACGGGGCGTAGACCTGTAGCGCGGCGATGGTCGTTCGCCGTCGAGGCGGCGTTGGCCGTTCTCGGCGCCCTCGTCTTCGCCCTGCTCGCGCAGGCGGTCGGGCGCGACGGCCGTGTCGTCGCCGTCGACGACCACGTCTCCCGCTGGGTTGCCGACAGCGTCCCCGGCGGTGTCGAGTGGGTGGCGCGCCTCTTCACGTGGCTCGGCGGCGGCGTCGGGACGGCGGTCGTCACCGGGGTGGCCGTGGTCGCCCTCTGGCGCGCGTCTCGTCGCGCCGATGCAGCGTTCGTGGGGCTCTCCGTGATCGGGATCACGGTGCTCGTGGCCGTCCTGAAAGCGGTGTACGAGCGCGCGCGGCCGGATCTCGGCAGCCCGATTCGCCTGCCGCAGTCGTACTCGTTCCCGAGCGGCCATGCCGCGACGGCGGTCGTCCTCTACGGCGCGCTCGGGCTGCTCCTCGCCGAGTGCGCGCGCTCGCGGCTGGGCGCGGCCGCGTGGCTCGTCGCCGCGTCCGTGCTCGCGCTCGCGATCGGGGCGAGCCGCATCGTGCTCAACGTCCACTTCGTCAGCGACGTTGCCGCCGGGTTCGCAGTCGGCCTCGCGTGGCTGTGTTGTTGCGCGATCGTGAGGGACGTGGTGACGAGCCGGTGACCGTCGGCGACGGGCCTCAGCCCGTCGCCGGGGCCTTCGGTGCGCAGCTACCATCGACCCGTGGCCGACCAGGAGAACCAACCTCTCTCGCAGCTGCTCGAGGAGCTCGGAGCCCAGCTCGACTGGGTTCGTGAGTACCTTTGACCCCGTTCAGCTGACGGCCCGCCGGGATGAGCTCGAAGCAGCCATGGGTGCGCCCGGGTTCTGGGACGACCAGCAACAGGCCGCCCGCATCTCGACCGAGCATTCCCGCGTCACGCGGCGGCTCGATCGCTACGAGCGCCTGACCGGCGAGGTCGACGAGGCCAGCGAGCTGTTCGAGCTCGACCCGTCGCTCGAGGACGAGCTGCAGGCCCAGCTCGCCCCCGTCTCCGACGAGCTCTCGCGCCTTCAGGAGGACGCGCTCTTCGACGGCAAGTACGACGGAGGGAACGCCGTCGTCTCGATCAACGCCGGCACTGGCGGTACCGACGCGCAGGACTGGGCCGAGATGATGCTCCGGATGTACCTGCGCTGGTCGTCCGACCGCGGCTACCAGACCGAGCTCGTCGAGGCGAGCGCCGGGGAGGAGGCGGGTCTCAAGTCGGTCACGATGACGGTGAAGGGCGAGAACGCGTATGGCGCCTACAAGGCCGAGAGAGGCGTCCACCGGCTCGTGCGCCAGTCACCGTTCGACTCGGCCCACCGGCGCCACACCGCGTTTGCCCAGGTCGTCGTGGCACCGCTTCTCCCCGACGACGAGGATGTCGAGATCGACGAGAGCGACCTGCGCGTCGACACCTATCGGGCGAGCGGCGCCGGCGGCCAGCACGTCAACAAGACCGACTCGGCCGTCAGGCTGACGCATCTTCCCACCGGGATCGTCGTGCAGTGCCAGAACGAGCGCTCGCAGACCTCCAACAAGGCGACCGCGATGCGGATCCTCAAGTCGCGACTCGTCGAGGTGCAGGAGGAGGAGCGGGAGGCCGAGCTCGCCCGCGAGCGGGGAGCGACGCAGGACATCGGCTTCGGAAGTCAAATCCGCTCCTACGTGCTGCATCCGTATCAGATGGTGAAAGATCACCGTACCGACTTCGAGGCGGGAAACGCCCAGGGTGTGCTCGACGGCGCGCTCGACGGCTTCGTGCGCGCGTACCTTCTGGCGAAGGCCGCCGGAAAGGTCGTCTAGACGGTGTCCGCTACACTGGGCCGACAATCCGACCCGGAGCGGCCTCCGCGGCCCTCTGCTTCACTCGATCCGGTGCAGGACGACGATCTTCAGCTGACAGCCCCTTCGACGGCCCTTGCCGAGCCCTCTCCCGCCTACGCGGACGGGATCGACGGAGCGGCCGGCGTGAGTGGTGCTTCGATGATCGTGCTGGAGGACGTCCGCAAGGTCTACGAGCCGAATGTGACGGCGCTCGACGGCGTCTCGTTCGTGATCGACAAGGGCGAGTTCGTGTTCGTCGTGGGTGCCTCGGGCTCCGGCAAGTCGACGATCATCCGGCTGCTTCTCAAGGAGCTCGAGCCGACCTCTGGGCGCATCCTGGTCGGAGGCCGTGACCTCGGCCGGCTCAAGCATTCGAAGGTGCCGATGCTGCGCCGCAACCTCGGCTGCGTGTTCCAGGACTTCAAGCTGCTGCCGAACCGCACCGCATCGGAGAACGTCGCGTACGCCCTGCGGGTACAGGGCGAGCCGACGGCCTCGATCAGGCGCAAGGTGCCCGAGGTCCTCAATCTCGTCGGCCTCGCCCACAAGATGGGCTCCAGGCCCGAGGAGCTCTCCGGCGGCGAGCAGCAGCGGGTCTCGATTGCGCGCGCCGTCGTCAACCATCCGCCGCTGCTGATCTGCGACGAGCCGACAGGCAACCTCGATCCCGATACGTCCGTCGGGATCATGCAGCTCCTCCACCGCATCAACACGGCCGGCACGACGATCCTGATGGTCACCCACGACCGCGAGATGGTGGACAAGATGCGCAAGCGCGTGATCGCGCTCGATCGGGGCAAGCTGATGCGCGACGAGCGGCGCGGGGGGTACGAGACCGAATGACCCGCTTCAAGCTCGTCTTCTCCGAGGCCGTGCGCTCGATCGGAGCGAACCTCTCCACGTCGGTCGCAGCGACGATGACCGTGCTGATCGGCATGTTCCTGCTCGGGCTCTCGATCGCGCTCGGCAGCTGGGTCGTCTCCTGGTCGGATCATGTGAAATCGCAGCTCGAGGTGAAGGTCTTCTTCGTCGAGGGCGTGACGCCGAAGCAGGTCAACACCGTGGGGACCTATCTGGGGAGCCAGGACACGATCAAGGGGTACCAGTTCGTCTCGAAGACGGAGGCGCTGAAGCGGATGGAGAAGAGGTACCCGCAGCTGACGGCGAACCTGCCCTCGAATCCCCTCCCCGCCTCGTTCGAGGTGACCCCGCGGAACGCCGAGGAGGTCAAGGTGATCGCGGCCGACCTCCGGGCCAAGAAGTTCGCCGGCGTCGAGAAGGTGAAGGACGGGCAGCAGACGTCGGAGCGCATCCTCCAGGTCGGGAAGTGGATCTGGATCGTCTTCCTCGTGATGGTGATCGTGCTCCTGATCGCCTCGGTGCTCCTGATCGCGAACACGATCCGGCTCTCGATCTTCTCGCGCCGCCGCGAGATCGAGGTGATGAAGCTGGTCGGCGCGACGAACTGGTTCGTGCGCGGCCCGTTCATGCTCGAGGGGCTGCTCCAGGGCCTTGCGGGATCGGTCGCGGCAATCGTGCTGCTCTTTCTCGGCAAGCAGATCGCGTTGCCGGCGATCCTCGGCCACATCGACACGACCGACGACGTGAAGGCGCTCTCGTTCGGCGTCACCGCGCTCGCGCTGATGGCCGTCGGGCTCGGTGTCGGAGCGCTCGGCTCCGGCATGACGCTGCGCCGCTTCCTGAAGGTCTAGCGGCGACCGGCTTCAGCCTGGCCTGAACCGGGACGCGGCCGGGGGGAAGCGCCCGAGCCGCTCGAGGGCGGCGACAGGCTTCAGCCTGTCGTCCGGGTTCACGCCGCTACCCTCATTCCATGCCCGGCGGACGCAGACAGGGACGCGGCCGGGCGAAGCGCCCGAGCCGTTCGGAGCGGCACCGACGCGCTCGAGCCGCAGGCGGGCAGGCGGCCGCGAAGCGCGCAGAGAGCGCGATCGAGATCTCGCTCCCGCAGCGACGCGTCGCACCGGAATCCGTCGTCGCTCACCTCGGCCCCACGAACTCCGGCAAGACCTACCACGCGCTCGAGGTGCTGAAGGAGCGCGGTTGCGGTGTCTACGCCGGGCCGCTGCGAATGCTGGCCCAGGAGGCGCACCGGCGCCTCTCGGCGGAGCTCGGCCCGGACGCGGTCGGCCTCGTCACGGGTGAGGAGCGAATCAACGACGAGGCACCGATCATCTGCTGCACGGTCGAGATGGCGCCGGGCTCCGGCGAGGTTCTGGTCCTGGACGAGGTCCAGTGGGCGGACGATCCGGAGCGCGGCTCCGCCTGGACACGCCTCCTGCTCGCAGGCGACTATCGCGACATCCTCGTGCTCGGCGCGCTCGACGCCGAGCCGCTCGTCCTGCACGCCTTCCCCGAGGCCGAGATCAAGGTCTTCGAGCGCATCCTGCCGCTCGAGTTCGTGGGCGAGCGCTCGCTGCGCGGGCTCACGCCCGGCACCGTCGTCGTCGCCTTCAGCCGCAAGGCCGTGCTCGCGCTCGCCGGCGAGATCAATCGCCTGCACCCGGACCGGGTCTCGGTGCTCTACGGTGCGATGCCGCTCAGCTCGCGGCGAGAGGAGATCGATCGTTTCCTCGGAGGCACGTCCGACGTCACGGTGGCCACCGACGTGCTCGGGCACGGCGTCAACCTGCCGTGCGAGACGCTGTTGTTCGCCGAGACGACGAAGTTCGACGGCGAGTCGCGCCGCAACCTGCTGCCGTGGGAGCTCGCGCAGATAGCGGGACGGGCCGGGCGCTTCGGCCTCGTCGAGCGCGGGCACGTGGGCGTGCTGGTCGGCGTGCCGTGGGCGAGCGCGGATCCGGCGATCGTCGAGGAGGCGCTGCAGCCCCACGTCGTGCTTCCCTCCGGGCACCTCGGCTACCGGATCGTCGACGAGGCGCGGATCCGGCCGCGGCTCTCCGATCTCGGCACCGATGACCCGCGGCGTCTCGACGCTGCTCTCGCCGCCTGGCACCGCGTCGCGACGCGCGCCTGGGCCTACGAGAGCTGGCTCGCGGTCGAGTCCCTGAGCCCGATTCGCGGCCGGCTGGCGGCCATCCAGCGCCGCCTCGCCGAGCGGAATCGGAAGCTGTCGATCGACGACACGTGGAAGCTGATCAACGCCCCCGTGGACGAGGACAACGCCGAGTTGCTCGCCACGCTCGCGCTCGCCGTCTCGGGTGACACGGCCCAGCGGTCGCTGCTCACGTTCCTGCTCGATCCGGCGCGGCTCCGCGACGCGACGCTCGCAGAAGCAGAGCAAGCTGGAAGAACCGCAAGTATCCTCCGCTGGTTCGCGCTCCAGTACCCCGGCGTCGGCGGCGTCACGATCGAGCGCGCCGCCGAGCTCGAGGAGACGGCCGCGGCCCGGGTCGTGGCGCGCCTGCGGCTGGAGGTGAACAGGCCGTCGCTCGGCCGCTGCCGCACCTGCGGCCAGACGTGCGCACCGTGGTTCCCGCTCTGCGACCGGTGTTTCGGCCGAGCGGGCGGGAAGCCGCGATGAAAGAGCGTATCGCGGCTTCCCGCCCGCTCGGCCTTCGCCATGCTTGTTGCCGCGCTGCGCGCGGATCCTGAAGCCGGGAACCTGCGGTTCCCCGGTGACCCCTCCCTCGGGTCAGGGGCGCGGGGTTCCTAGGAGCGATAGTGCCGCGCGACGGCGATCGTCGTCGCCCCGACGACGAACGCGATCGTGTTGGGGATGATGATCGCCAGGTTCCCGAGCGCGAGCCCGTAGGCGAACCAGAGTGCGAACCCGATCACGAGGACGCAGAGATACGGGATCGAGATCCCGGAGGACGAGCGGAGGGCGATCATGTGGCGGATCTGGAGGGTGGGAGAGAGGGCCATCAGGATGCCCCAGAACGAGGCGAGGATGGCCAGCGCGGTAGTCGTCGTCATTGAGGTCTCCTTGGCAGGCCGGTCGAGCTTAGCCGGTGATCGGGTGGTCGCCCGTACAATCCGCCCGTGGCCAGGGAGACAACCGGGACGACCAAGCTGATCGCGGAGAACCGCCGCTCGCGGCACGACTACGAGCTGCTCGAGCGCGTCGAGGCGGGCATCGTGCTCAGCGGCACGGAGGTGAAGGCGCTGCGTGCGGGCCACGCCCAGATCGGCCAGGCCTTTGCGGACGTGCGCAACGGCGAGATGTGGCTGATCGGCGCCTCGATCTCCGAGTACGCCCAGGGGAACGTCTCGAACCACATCACGGATCGCGACCGCAAGCTGCTGCTCAAGCGGAGCGAGATCGACGGCCTCTACGCCAAGGTGCGTGAGAAGGGGCTGACGCTCGTCCCCACGAAGCTCTACTTCAAGGACGGCAAGGTGAAGGTCGAGGTCGCGCTCGGGCGCGGCAAGGACAAGGGCGACAAACGGCGCACGATCGCCGACCGTGAAGCGAAGCGGCAGATGGACAGGGAGCTGAAGGCGCGGCGGTAGCTCACCGGTGGAGGCGGGCGAGGCTGAACCCCCACCGCGGTCACGCTGACCGCTACTCGATGCCGGCGAGCGACTCGTGCAGGACGACCACCCCGGGCTGCACCGTGTAGCCGTGGCGCTCGTTCAGGCGCCGGATCGGCTCGTTCCGCACTTCGTTGCTCGTCTCCAGCTTCTCGTAGCCCGCCTGCTTCGCCCAGGCGATCTCGGCCCGCTTCAGCGCCCCGGCGATCCCGCGCCCGCGGAAGGCGCGCTTCACGCCGGTCATGTCGTGCATGACGACGTTCGTGCGCGAGCTCGAGAGCGACAACTTCGCGTACCCGGCGACCTCCTCGTCGGCGAGCGCGAGGAAAGTCGCGTCGGGGCGGTCGCTGTCGCCGCGCATGTCCCTCGAGAGCCACGCGTCGAAGGAGTCGATCAATGCGCCCTCCTGGCCTGGCTCATCGGGATACGCCTCACAGGCCACCTCGTAGATCGCGTGGGTCAGGTCGGGCCGCTCGGCCCAGGTCACGATCTCGACGCCCTCGGGCGGATCGATGGCGGGAGCTTCGATCGTCGTCAGGTCGAGCACGAGGCGTGAGGTGCGCCCGACCTCGCGGAAGCCGCGGCGGTCGGCCCACGCGAGGCTCGCGGCGTCGTCCTCCGCGACAGTCGTCTCGAGCGTGACGCAGCCGCGCTCCTGCACCCAGCCTGCGAGCTCACGGTAGAGCTCGAAGCCGACGCCGACACCGCGGTGCTCGGGCAGCACGAACGCCTCGCCCGTGCCCGTACCGGGCGCCGAGTGCCAGCCGACGTAGGCGAACGCGCAGCCGGCGTCCTCGCCGTCCACGGAGGCCACGAACCAGGCCATGTCCTCTGCCTGGCGCTTCCAATCGAGGTAGTCGCCCGCGCTCCCGGCCCGATCCGGTCGCACGGCGGCCGCCAGAGCCAGCCAGCGCTCGAGCTCCTCCGCACCGATCTCCCGGATCTCGATCATCGCCTCAACGATACGCGTCCACTTGGCCTGTCGCACAGGGAGGAGTAGGCTCGGCGGCACGTCGTCGATCGAAGGAGGCCGCTCCCGTGTACCCGCTAGCCCTGACCGTCAACGGCAAGCGTTACGAGCTCGAGGTCGAGCCGCGCGACCTGCTCGTCCACGTCCTGCGTGAGCAGCTCTCGCTCACCGGCACCAACGTCGGTTGCGACACGTCGTCCTGCGGCGCCTGCACCGTGCTGCTGGACGGCGAGTCGGTGAAGTCCTGCACCGTCCTCGGCGTTCAGGCCGACGGCGCCGTGATCACCACGATCGAAGGGCTTGCGCCGAACGGTGCCCTACACCCGTTGCAGCAGGCGTTCCACGACCACCACGCGCTCCAGTGCGGGTATTGCACGCCGGGCATGGTGATGGCAGCCGTCTCGCTGATCGAGAGCGGCGAGGCGACCGACCGCGACGCGATCCGGGCCGGCCTCGAGGGGAACCTCTGCCGCTGCACCGGCTACCACAACATCGTCGAGGCAATCGCCGAGGCCGCCGGGAGCACGTCATGAGCGCAACCGAGACCTGGGGCATCGGGGCTCCGCTCAGGCGCAAGGAAGACGATCCTCTGCTCCGCGGCCGGGGCACGTACGTCGACAACATCGTCCTTCCCGGGGCCGTCGTGATGGCGGTCGTGCGCAGTCCCTATGCGCACGCGCGGATCACCGCGATCGACACGGCCGCGGCGGAGGCGTCGAACGGCGTGGTGGGCGTCTTCACCGGAGCCGATCTTCGCGACGACTGGAAGGCGCCGATGCCGTGTGCCTGGCCGGTCACGGAAGACATGAAGAGCCCGGAGCACTTCCCGCTCGCGGTGGACGTTGTGAACTACCAGGGCGACGGTGTCGCCGTCGTGATTGCAGATACGCGGGCACATGCCGCCGACGCGGCGGAGCTCGTCGACGTCGAGTACGAGCCGCTCGACGTGATCGTCGACGTCGAGGCGGCAGCGCAGGAGGGGGCAACGCTCGTCCACGAGGAGCTCGGTACGAACGTCTGCTACGTCTGGCCTCTCGAGACGGGGACGTTCGACGACGGGGCGGACGTGATCGTGAAGCACCGCTACGTCCAGCCGCCGCTGATCCCGAACGCGATCGAGCCCCGCGGCGTCGTCGCACGGCCGGAGCCCGGCGGCGACGTCACGCTCTGGTCGGCCACGCAGGTGCCGCACATCCTGCGGCTCCTCACCGCGGCCACGCTCGGGATGTCCGAGACCAAGCTGCGCGTGATCGCACCGGACGTGGGCGGCGGCTTCGGCTCCAAGCTCGACGTCTACGCAGAGGAGTTGCTGGCGGTCGCGCTCGCGCGCCGCCTCGGCACGCCGGTGAAGTGGGTCGAGGAGCGCTCGGAGAACGCGCTTGCGACGATCCACGGGCGGGACTTCGTCACGACCCTCGAGCTGGCGGCGACGAAGGAGGGGAAGATCACGTCGCTCCGCGCGAACGTGCTCGCCTCGATGGGCGCGTACCTGCAGCTCGTTACCCCGGGAATCCCGCTGCTCGGAGCCTGGATCTACGCGGGCCCGTACGCGATCCCGAACTACAGCGTCACGTTCACGGGCGTCTTCACGAACACGACGCCGACCGACGCCTACCGCGGGGCGGGCCGGCCCGAGGCGACCTACGTGCTCGAACGGACGATGGACCTCCTCGCGAAGGAGCTCGGGATCGACCGGGTCGAGCTGCGGCGCCGGAACTTCATCACGGAGTTCCCGGCCACGATCTCCTCGGGGCTGACGATCGACAGCGGCGACTACCACGCCTCGCTCGACAAGCTGCTCGAGCACCTCGGGCTCGACGCGCTGCAGGCAGAGCAGCAGGCGCGGCGGGAGCGCGGCGACGTGAAGCAGATCGGGATCGGATTCTCGACCTACAACGAGATGTGCGGCCTGGCGCCGTCGCGGATCCTGGGAGCGATCCGGTACGCGGCGGGCGGCTGGGAGTCGGCAACGATTCGCTGCCTCCCGACCGGGACGTTCCAGGTGGTCACGGGCACCTCGCCTCATGGACAGAGCCACGAGACCTCGTGGTCGCAGATCGTCGCCGACCAGCTCGGCTGTGACCCGTCCGAGGTCGAGGTGTTACACGGAGACACGAGCATCTCTCCCTACGGTCTCGACACCTACGGCAGCCGGAGCCTTCACGTCGGCGGCGGGGCGCTCTGGAAGGCGGGGGAGAAGATCATCGAGAAGGCGCGCGAGATCGTCGCACACCAGCTCGAGGTGTCGGCCGACGACCTCGACTACGAGGCGGGCACCTTCACCGTGAAGGGCTCGCCCGACAAGGAGATGACCGTGAAGGGGGCGGCGTGGGCGGCGTTCGCGGCCCACAACCTCCCCGACGGGATGGAACCGACGCTCGAGGCCACGGCGGCCTTCGACCCGCCGAACTTCTCGTGGCCGGGGGGTGCCCATGCCGCGGTGGTCGAGGTCGACACCGAGACCGGCGACGCCCGGCTCGTGCGGTACGTGGCGGTCGACGACGTCGGAACCGTCGTCAACCCGCTGATCGTCGACGGTCAGGTTCACGGCGGGATCACGCAGGGCATCGCGACGGCTCTCTACGAGGAGGCAATCTACGACGGGGACGGGAACCTCGCGAACGGCACGCTCGCGACGTACCTGGTGCCGTCCGCGGCCGAGCTGCCCTCGTACGAGCTCGACCGGACCGAGAGCAAGGCGACCGACCAGCCGTTCGGCGCAAAGGGCGTGGGGGAGACCGGCACGATCGCGGCGGCCGCCGCCGTGACCAACGCGGTGATCGATGCGCTCGCGCACCTCGGCGTCACCGACATCCAGATACCAGCGACCCCCGAGCGGGTGTGGCGCGCGATCGAGGAGGCGAAGCAGTGATTCCGGCAGCGTTCGACTACGAGGTGGCCGAATCGGTGGAGCATGCTCTCGGGCTGCTCGCGGGCGATCCCGACGCGAAGGCGCTGGCCGGCGGGCACTCGCTCGTACCGGCCCTCAAGCTGAGGATCGCACGGCCCTCCAAGCTCGTCGACATCGGGCGGCTCTCGAGTCTCGCCTCGATCCGGGATGCCGGCTCCCACATTGCGATCGGTGCGCTGGCGACGCACTCCGCGGTGCACCGCAACCCGCTGGTGCAGGAGCACTGCCCAATCGTCTCGACGACGGCGGGCAAGGTCGGCGATCCGCAGGTGCGGCACCGGGGGACGATCGGTGGCTCGCTCGCCCACGGCGACCCGGCCTCGGACCTGCCGGCGGTGATCCTGGCCCTCGCCGCCGAGCTCGTGATCGTCGGCGACAGCGGAGAGCGGACCGTCGGGGCCGCCGACTTCTTCACGGGCGTGTTCCGGACCGCGGTCGGCCAGGGCGAGCTGCTGACCGAGATCAGGGTCCCGAAGCTCGGCGACTCGACGGGCTGGTCGTACCTGAAGTACCACCGGCGCGCGCAGGACTGGGCGACGGTCGGCGTCGCGGCGCTCGTGCACCGCGACAACGGCACTCCGGTCGCGGCGTCGGTGGCGCTGACCAACATGGGCGGGACGCCGCTTCGTGCGACGGCCGTGGAAGACGCGGTTGCAGGCGGCGCCTCGGCAGCCGAGGCGGCGGGTCACGCGGCGGAGGGCACGGCGCCGTCGAGCGACACAGCCGCATCCGCGGAGTTTCGGAGGCACCTCGCCCGCGTCCTCACACAGCGGGCGCTTGCCGAGGCGCTCGCCTGAGGTACGCCGGTCCGGGCGGGGGCTCGCTTTCCCCTGCCCGGGCCGGCGCTCCTCGTTGCGATCGCGTGGGCGCCGTCGCGGCGCAGCACTGCAGGGCTCGCGCCGGGTACAGGCGCTCACGAGGCGCAGAGGGCGTCGCCCGGGGCCGTGGAGCGCGCGGAGCGCCTCCGACTTGGCTCGCTGACCCATGCCGTGATCACACGCCCAGACCGGCGACAGGCTTCAGCCGGTCGTCCGGACTTGCGGTACCCGCGCCGACGGCTACCATCACGGGAGTAGAAATGACATACGGGGGCGACCTGGTTTCGACGTGGTCGGTTCTCCGGTTGAGTTGCGAGCCGAGGTCCCCGGTTGGCCTCGTAAATCCACCGGGAAACACACAAATGCGAATCCACGTGATCTCGCAATGGCTGCCTAGTCAGCACTGACTAGATAGGCCACGCCCCCCGTGACTGGGCCCGAGGTCACGGCAGGGCGCTAACCATCGGGCTCGGCGCCAAGGGAGAGCCACTCGCCCGAAGCGCGACATCCAAAGGAGGGCTGGCCCGCCGGTAGGTCGTTCGCCACCGGCCGTCGGGTGAGATCCAAGGCGAACTACGCTCGTAGATCCTCAGTCGGTGCGTCCGCGGACGCGGGTTCGATTCCCGCCGCCTCCACTAAGGGCTCCTCCAGGTTTCAGTCCAGTTATTCGATCTGGACAAGCCTGGAGGAGCCATTCCATCGCCTGAAGACCGATCGAGAGTCCTCTGCCGCCGAGGTGACGGCTCGCCGGCCGCCGCGAACCAGTTCCGCGCCGATCGGCGGGCCGGGGGTGTAGCCGGCTACGAGGGAGACCCGCTGGTGCTCCACGAGTTGCGGTCGGGCACGATCACCGATTGGCTCAGCGGACCGCCGACACCGCGCCAAGCGCAGCCACCTCCAGCAGCGCCGGAAAGAAGGGGCGGGCCGGCGCTCACGCGTCGGCCCGCCCCCCGTTTCGAGCAGCTCGACAGGATCGACGAGACCCGTCGAATGTCACTCAGACGAACGGGCTGACCGAGCTGGTTGCGGGAGCGGATTGCGGGGGCCGATACCGATTGATGGGCAGTGGCGCTCGGCCCGGCTGGACGTCACGAGAACCGACCATGCGTGCGGCTGTCGACCACCAGGTTCCGCCCGGCGCATCGTGCCGGAGGCGATGCGCGTCGGATGGCTGCTTCAGATCCGGGCGCTTCGCCCGCTTCATCGGCGAGCACCCGGAGCTGGGCCAAAACGGCGTCCTCGAACGCGCCTTCGGCTCCTTCAATACGAGCTCGACGGAAGGAGGCCCCTCGACGTCCACCGCGATGCCTGTCAAACCCGCCCCCGAGCCCGAAACCCTGACACCTTCGTAAAGCACGACATCGAAAGCATGACTAAGATGTCAGTACTTTGCCGCAAGTCCGAGGCGGGTCTCCCCCGATGTGGGGCGAACGCATGCGCGCTACCTCTTTGAGTGGTGGCCTTCGACCACATCATTGTCGGGGTGGACGCGAGCGACTACGGGTTCGAGGCGCTTCAGCAGGCGCTCGTCCTGCGGCCTGGCAACGGCACGGTTGGTGCGGTCAAGGTGCTCGAGGATCATCTGGCTGCCAGGGCCGGCTTCGACGCTCGCCGGGTTCCGGCGGACACGGCCGACGAGGCGGGAGCAGACGCGCCGGCGCGCCGAAGCGTCGCTCGGAGGCCAGGCATTCTGCGTGGCCCGCGTTCTGCGCGGCTGATCCTCGGGCCGCGCGGTCTGCACGGCGTGAGCGCCCTCGGCAGCGTCAGCGAGCGTGTCGCTCACAGAGCCCGCTGCTCCGTGCTCGTTATCCGCCCGGCCGCCACCTCGAGCGCGGGCGTCCCCGATAGAGGAGGTGTGACGTGAGCGCAGAGCGTCGGCATCCGGTCCTGCTGTGCGATGACGGCTCCGACGGTGCGCGTGAGGCGATCGCGGTGGCCGGGCAGCTGCTCGCGTGCCGTGATGCCGTCGTCCTCACCGTCGTCGAATCGCTCTCCCCGGCCGTCTTCTACGGCGCTGGCGGCGCCGCCACCAGACCACCCGCAGGCGAGGTGCCCCTGCATGTGGACTCGGTCGAAGCAGCTCGACGACTCGTCTCCGAAGGTGTCGAGGCAGCCCGGGCGGCCGGGTTCGACGCGACGCCGCTCGTCGATGTCACACCGGAAGCGACGGCGCTGCGGATCGCCCGGGTTGCAGACGAGTACGAGGCGTCGGCGATCGTGGTCGGTGCTCGTGGCCTCTCGAAGCTGAGGTCGATCGTGCTGGGGAGCGTTTCGCACGAGGTCCTTCAGTACTCGAAGCGCCCGGTGCTCGTCGTGCACCGAGCCGAGAAGGCATGAGCGGGCATGTTGGACAAGACGCCGCCGCCCTCGCCGTGGCTGACTCTTCCGGGTCGCTCCGATGAGCGAAGCGGACGCGTCGAAAGGCTGGACGTTCCTGACGAACCACGCCCACGCTCTGGTCTGCATCACCCATGATCCCGGCATCCGCGTGCGCGAGATCGCAGCGCGGATCGGGATCACCGAACGCGCGGCCCAGCGGATCGTCGCCGATCTCGCCAGAGAGGGCTACATCGAGAAGGCCCGCGTAGGACGGCGGACGAGCTACACGGTCAACGGTCGCCTCCCTCTGAGGCACCCCCTCGAGGAGCACCGCGAGATTGGAGCACTCCTCGAAGCCCTCAGCACCAGCGCGAACTCGCGCCGACGAAAGAGCCGACCGAGCTGACGGTGCTGCGGCTGGCGTCAGCCTGTGGTCGGCGTCCTCCACGGAGAGGCTGCCGGTTGGGGGAGCCCAGCCGCGTCGAGGGCATTCAGCGCGCGAAGGCGAGTCAGCCTCGCGCACGATCCGCTGAACGGCCTCGAGATCGATGCCCTGCCGCCTCGCGCGACCGATGGGCCGACCCACGGCACGGTACCGCTCCCGGAGTTGTGCTCGCCGCGATCTGAGCAAGCAGCGCTTCAGTGGCCTCCGGCTGTCGCAAGCAGCGTGAGGATGGACAGGATGTAGCCGGCGACGAGGACGGCCCCGGTGCGCCGATCGAGACGGGTGGCTCCGGCGACCGCGAGCACGAGCATGAGGCCGATGCCGAACGCGAGGCTGGTGGCGATCTCGGTCACGGAAACCGTGAAGGGCGAGAGAACGGCGACGAGGCCGATGATGAGTCCGCCGTTGAAGATGTTGCTGCCCAGCACGGTTCCGAGCCCGATCTCGCCGTGACCGCGCAGCCGGGAGATGATCGCGGTTGCGAGCTCCGGAGCCGATGTCCCGACGGCCACGATCACGACGCCGACGACGAAGGGGTCGAGCCCGATCTCGATGCCAATCGGTTTCGCGCCTGCGACGATCAGGCGGCCGGCCAGGATCAACAGCGCCACGCCTGCGACTCCCGCGATGGCGAGTCGTGTGTGGTTGCGCTCGCCGAGTACGGCGGGGGTGGCGCTCCGCTCGCGACGGGCCTCGGCGGTCGTGAGAACGAGCCACGCCAGGAAGATGACGACCAGGACGGTGCCGTCGAAGCGGGAGAGGCGGCCGTCGAGCGCGAGCAAGCCCAGGGTCAGGGGCAGCGCGAGTGCCGCGAGCCCGTCACGGCGGATACCCTCGGGCGCACTCGAGGTGCCGCCGAGCAGCAGCATCGTGCCGAGGACGAGCCCGAGGTTGACGACGTTGCTCCCGAGTGCGTCGCCGAGCGCCAGACCCGGTGTCCCCGCGGCTACCGATCCGAGGCCGACCGCGAGCTCGGGGCTCGAGGTCGCGAAGGCGACGACGGTCGCGCCGACGATTCCGGCCGGCACACGCGCCCAGGTGGCAAGGCCGACGGCGGCGCGGATGAACAGCTCGCCTCCCGCAGCCGCACAGCCGAGACCGAGCAGGAGGATGAGGAGGTTGGACACCATCAGCGGTCAGCAGGCCTTGCTCGCGGCCACTATGCGATTGCCCTGCGGAGCCGTTTCTCGACGGCGATCAGTGGGAGAACGAGCGTAGCGACTGCGGTGGCGACGAGCCACTGGGTGGCGCCGATCGGCGCGGTCTCAAACAGGGTATTGAGCACGGGGAGGTAGGTGAACGCGAGCTGCAGCCCGATCACGAGCAGGATGCCCCAGTAGACGGCAAGGTTCGTGAACAGCCCGACTGCGAGCATCGAACGCTGCAGCGAGCGGCAGTTGAGCAGGTAGAAGGCTTCGATCAGGACGATCGTGGCGATCACGGTCGTCCGCGTCTCCTCGATCGTCGCCCCCCGCGCCTGCTCCCATTCGAAGACGGCGATGCCGGCGGCGAACATGAACAGGGCGACGAGTGTTATCCGTTGGATCGCGAGCCGCCCCAGCACGGGCTCGTCCATGCGCCGCGGCGGCCGGCGCATCGTGTCGGGCTCGAGCGCCTCGAGCGCGAGTGGCAGGGCGAGTGCGACGGTTGTGACGAGGTTGATCCAGAGGATCTGCACGGGCAGGATCGGCAGCGTCAGCCCGAACGTGATCGCGAGCAGGACGAGCAGCGACTCACCGGCGCTCGTCGGGAGGATGAAGACGATGCTCTTCAGCAGGTTGTCGTAGACGCGCCGTCCGTCCTCGACAGCGGCCTCGATGGTGGCGAAGTTGTCGTCGCGCAGCACCATGTCGGCGGCTTCCTTGCTCACGTCGGTGCCGCTGATCCCCATCGCGATCCCGATGTCGGCCTGTTTCAGGGCAGGGGCGTCGTTGACGCCGTCGCCCGTCATCGCGACGACCTCTCCCTGCCGCTGCAGCGCCATCACGAGCCGCAGCTTGTGCTCGGGCGCCACGCGTGCGAACACCGACGCCTGCGCCGCCTGGGCGGCGAACTCGTCGTCTGTGAGCCGGTCGAGGTCGGCGCCGGTGAGCACACGGCCGCCGATCTCGGTGATCCCGACCGCCCGTGCGATCTCGGCGGCGGTGCGGGGATGGTCGCCCGTCATCATCGCGACCCGGATCCCTGCGCTGTGGCAGGCCGCGACCGCACGCACGGCCTCCTCGCGCGGCGGATCGAACAGCCCCACGAGCCCGAGCAGCGTGAGGCCGCCCTCCAGGTCGACGTGCTCGAGCAGATGCGGCGCGCCCTCCTCGAGCTTCGTGGCCACGGCCAGCACCCGCTGCCCGCGGCCGGCCATCTCGTCGGCCTGCGTCAGCAACGCGTCCGGTGACCATGCGCCTGGCCACGCGACGGCCTGCGAGCGTGCGATCACCTCCTCGGGTGCTCCCTTGATCACGACCCATGGGCCGGCGTCCTCCGCGGCGTGCAGGGTTGCCATGAACCGGCGCTCAGACTCGAACGGCAGCTCGTCGAGCCGAGGGCGGTGGATCTCGGCCCGTTCGCGGTCGATCCCGGCCTTCGCGGCCGCGGCCACGAGCGCACCCTCGGTCGGGTCGCCCTCGACCCGCCAGGCGCCGTCGGCGCGCACGACACGGGCATCGCTGCAGAGAAGCGCCGCCTCGAGCAGCGTGCTGACCTCCGGTGGCGGCGTGGCCAGCGTCCTGCCGTCGGCGAGGAACGTGCCGTCCGGCTCGTAGCCGGTGCCGGTGATCTCGACGCGGCCGCCGGCGAACGCCTCCACCGCGACCATCTCGCTCCGGGTCAGCGTCCCCGTCTTGTCCGAGCAGATCACCGTCGTCGACCCGAGCGTCTCCACCGCCGGCAGCCGCCGCACGACGGCGTTCCGGGTCGCCATCCGACGCACCCCGGTCGCGAGCGCGATCGTCATGATTGCCGGCAGCCCCTCCGGGATCGCCGAGACCGCGAGTGCCACCGCTGCCAGGAACCCATCCAGCAGTTCGTAGCCGCGCAACCAGGCCATCACGAACGTCACACCTGCGAGGACGAGGATCGCGAAGGTGAGCGTGCGGCTGAACGCCGCGATCTTGCGCGTCAGCGGCGTCGCCAGCGGCTCGGCCGCGCCGACGAGCTCTGAGATGCGCCCCAGCTCGGTCGCTCCGCCGGTCTCGGCGACGGCCGCCCGTCCCTGACCGCTTGTGACGAGCGTCCCCGCGTAGGCCATATTGCGCCGCTCGGGCAGCGGTGTCTCCACGGGCAGCGCACCGGCCTCGAGTTTCTCCACCGGCACCGACTCACCCGTCAGCAACGCCTCGTCGATGAACAGCCCACGTGCCCCGAGCAGCCGACAGTCGGCCGGCACCTTGTCGCCCGCTTCGAGCACGACCACATCCCCCGGCACCAACTCGCGGGCGTCGATCCGCTCGGCGACGCCGTCGCGGACGACCGTCGACTCCTGCGCCACGAGATCCAGCAGCGCCTCGATCGCCCGCCCCGCCCGATACTCCTGCACCACCCCGACCACCGCGTTCGCGATCACGACCCCGAGAATCACCGCAGCATCGATCCAGTGGGAAAGCGCGGCCGTTACTGCCGCGGCAGCGAGCAGGACATAGATCAAGGGCTGCATCAGCTGCCGCAGGAACAATGCGACAAGCCCCTCTGACTCGCCCCGCGGGATCTCGTTCGGGCCATACCGCTCGAGCGCGAGCCGCGCCGCCTCGGCGCTCAACCCGAGATCGCAGCCGCCCAACGTGTCGAGCACCGCTGCTGCATCGAGCGCATGCCAATCCCGCGAGACGCCGGAGCCACTGCTCGTGTCGGCTGGGCTCGTCTGGGCGCTGTCAGCCAGAGGCCCGATCGGAGGCTCCGCTGGCGAGAGGCTCTCCAGCGAGGAGCCGGAGGAAATCGAGGCCGGTGACGATCCCGACCAGGCTGCCGTCCCGCAGCACAGGCAGATGCCGGATGTCCTTCCGGATCATCTGTTGAGCGGCCTGCATGGGCTCGTCGTCCTCGTCGATCGTCACGCACGGACTGCTCATCACCTGCTTCACGGGCAGTTGCCGTGACCGCTCGTAGACCTCCTCGAGCGCTTGCTCGCTCCACACCGTCGTGTCGAGGAGGATGGGGAGCTTGAACCAGGAGTAGCCGATCCCGGGCACGTTCTCGTCCTGAAGATCGAAGTCCGACTCGGTGACGATCCCAACTGGCCGACTCCGATCAGAGGCGTCGACGACGACCAGCGATCCAATCTTCCCTTGCAGCATCAGCGCGGCAGCCTCCTCCAGGGTCGTCTCGGGCGAGACGGTGATGGCTGGGCTGCTCATGAGATCGCGAACCCGGATGGCCATTGGAAGTCCAGTTTCGCACCGCGGAGAGCGGATCGTGAGCGTGGAAATCCGCGCAGCGCTGCGGGTTTGTGGGTGGTCTCGATCCGTGGTCGCACCGATGCTGCTGGTCGGTCGTGGTGTCGACTGATCGGAGGGCGTGGTGGCGACCAGCAGAGATCGACGACCGGGCCGTGCCCGGCCATTGGGAAGGCGACCTGATCATCGGTAGAGCCGGCCGCTCAGCGATCGCGACGCTGGTCGAGCGGAAGACCCGGTTCGCGATGCTGGTCGGGTTGCCCTCTGGCCGTACCGCCGAGGATCTGTCGGCGACCCCTGGGACAACGCCCTCGCCGAGACGTTCTTCGCCTCAATCGAGAAAGAGCTCCTCCGACGTGAACGATTCGCGACCCGCGAGCAGGCCCGCATCAGGATCTGTTGGTACATCGAATGCCTCTACAACACCCGGAGGCGACACTCCAGCCTCGACTACCTCAGCCCCACCGACTACGAACAACGACACCAACAGGAGGCCATCGCGGCCTTACCCTCAGGTGTCAACGGAAGCGGGGCAACTCCACCTTCTGGTCGGTCACCGTGTACGACTCCACCACCGGTCGGTTGCACCCCAACGCCGACGACCGCTACCACATCAACAACACGACCGCCGTCAGCAACGAGGACGGCACCTACACCTTCCGGTTCAAGGTGAAGTGCGAAGACGGCGACCAGAACTGCCTGGAGGTTCCCGCCGGGCCGTTCGACATCGTTGCGCGTTACTACCTTCCGAAGCCGGAGATCACGAGTGGGGGGTGGACGATTCCGAGGCCGGTGCTGAAGCACGCGAACTAGTTGTTAGGTCACCCGAGGAGGCCACCATGAACAACGCCTCCAGCCGGGCAGCCACATGTCCGGCGGTGCGAACGTGCGGCCACCGCGTGCCGTCGTCTGCGAGCATCTCGCGGGCCAGCGAGCATGCCTCCTTCCGGGTTGGGCAGGCGCGGCTCGAGGGCATCACCTCTTCCGCATCGTTGGCCTTTCCCGCGGCCTTCCCCCGGCGCGAATGGTGGTTCGGCATCCGATCGCGTCCTCTTGTCACGCGGCTGCTTCGGCAGATGTCGGCTCGGCGGGTATCCCAACCTGCACGCCTTGTTCTTGGCGGCGGGCGACCAGCTTGCCGAGCTCCCAGAGGACGAGCAGCGCCAGGGCGGGAACGGCGCCGGTCAGCCATTGCCGGCCGGTGAGTGCCTGGGTGCCGAGCAGCGATGTCAGGACGCCGCCTCGGGCGATCAGGAGCGCGAGCGCGATCTCGACCAGGATGGTGATGTTCACGATGTTGTTGTTGAGCGTCTCCATGCGCAGGATCGTGGCGGTCTGGTCGCGGCATTCGAGGGCTGCGACGACGAGCATGAGGGAGAACGCGACCAGGCCGATCGTGCTGCCGATCGCGACGTTGTCGTAGTGGTCCTTCCCGTACACGATCAGCAGGTCGATAGCGACGGACATGAACAGGCCGGTAAGCCCCACGGTGAGGACGACGGGCCGGGACATGATCGACTCCGTGCGGGGGCGTGGCCGGCGCTTCATCAGCCCTGGCGTCTCCTTGTCCAGCCCGAGCGCGATCCCGATGGGGGCCGTGATCAGGAAGTTGATCCACAGGATCTGGACGGCGGAGAACGGCTGCCCGCCGGCGATGTTGAGCAGGCTCGCGAGCAGGAACGTCACGATGTAGGTGACGAGCGCCACCATCATGAAGCGGATGTACTTGAGCATGTTGTCGTAGAGCTTGCGACCCTCGGAGACGGCCTTCACGATCGTCGCGAAGTTGTCGTCGGTGAGGATCATCTTGCCGGCGTTCTTGGCGACCTCGGTGCCGGTTCCCATCGCAATGCCGATGTCGGCGGCCTTGATCGCCGGGGCGTCGTTGACGCCGTCGCCGGTCATTGCGACGACGTCGCCCTTCTTCTGCAGGGTCTCCACCATCAGCACCTTGTGCTCGGGCGCCACCCGGCCGACCACGCCGATGTTGTCGATACGCGCCAGCCGCTCTTCCTCGGACAGGGCTGCGAAGTCCGCGCCGAGGATCGCCTCTCCCGGAATGCCGAGTTGCCTGGCGATCGCCTCGCCCGTGACGACGTCGTCGCCGGTGACCATCCGCACCCGGATGTTGGCGCTCTGGGCGTCCCGGACGGCGTCCTTGGACTCGGCCCGGGGCGGATCGATCATCCCGACCATCGCAGTCATCTGCAGGCCCGTCATCAGCGACAACAGATCGCCGTCGGGGTCGAACTCCGAGGGGTCGATGTCCCGGGTGCCCGCGACCATGATCCGCAACCCCTTGCCTCCGAGGCGATCCATCTCCTGCGAGGAGCGCGCGTTCTGCTCATCGCCCCAGGGCACGGTCTCGCCGCCCGCGAGGGCGGATCCTGCCCGTCCGATCACTGCCGGCCCGGCGCCTTTCACGAACGCGCGCACGACTGCCTTCCCGGACGCGTCCTTGGCATCGGCGAAGACGGCCATCAGTTTGTAGGTGGGGTCGAACGGCAGGGTCGCGAGCCTGGGGTAGGCAGCCTGGGTGCCCTCGACGTCGAGTTTCGCCTTGTGTCCCAGTACCAAGAGCGCACCTTCGGTGGGATCGCCGACGACCTTGCCGTCGACGAGCTTGGCATCGTTGCAGACGAGGAACGGCAGGATCGCCTGCTCGATCGTGTTCGTGTTGCCGACAGCGTGCTTGACGTCGCCGTCGAGGCCGTAGCCCATCCCGGAGATCGCGTAGCGATCGGTCGGGTCGATCACCTCGACGACGGTTACCTGGTTCAAGGTCAGAGTGCCAGTCTTGTCCGAGTTGATCGCCGACGTCGACCCGAGGGTCTCGACGGAGGCGAGGCTCTTGACGACGGCGCCCTCCGCGGCGAGCGTCGTCGACCCGTTCGAGAGGATCACCTGGAGGACGGTGGGCATCGCCATCGGCACTGCTGCCAGTGCCAACGCGATCGCGGTCGTGAAGATGACCTTGGTCGAATCGCCACGCGAGGCCCCGAGGGCGAACATGATCGCGATCGTCAGGCCCGCGGCGCCCGCGATCCACAGCGTCAACGTGTCCAGCTGCGCGCTCAACGGCGTCTTCAACGTTGGTGTCGACTTCAGCATCCCGGAAATGTTCCCAACCTCGGTGTCCGCGCCCGTCCCGGTGACGATCATCACGCCGCTTCCGTGCGTGACGGGCGAGTTCATGAACGCCATATTCGACTGATCTCCAGCGCCCGGCCTCGGGTCGCCGGCGATAACCTCCGCGTCCTTCGACGCGGGAACGCTCTCGCCGGTCAAGCCGGACTCGTCGATCTGCAAGGACGAGGCCTGGATGATCCGACCGTCGGCGCACACATCGTCACCCGCCGTGAGCAGGACGACGTCACCGACGACCACCTGGTCGGCTGCGACCTTGACCTCGGTCCCGTCACGACGAACCCGGGCGGACGACTTCAACATCGACTGCAACGCGTTCATGGCGCTCTCGGCCTTGCCCTGCTGGCGCATGCCCCCGACGGCGTTGAGCGCCGTGATCAGAAGAACGACGATGCCCGTAGAGATCTCACCGATCACCATCGAGCCGACCGCCGCCGCGACCAGGATGATCTGCATGTAACTCTGATACTGGGCGAGGAACTGCCGCCACCCCGGCACGGTCGCCTCGGCCGGAAGCGCATTGGGCCCGTTCTTCTCCAAGAGCGCGGCCGCCCTCGCCGCAGAAAGGCCCTGGGCCGGGTCGACGTCGACCTTCTTCGCCACGTCCTCCACTGTCAGGGCATACCAGCCTGTCGCAGGAGCATCGCTCTTGCTCGGGGCGGCGGGGGTCTCGCTCATCGCCAGATCCTTTCCTTCAGTTCCGGGAGTGGTCTCTAGAACGGCGTCGGGATGTTGGGCTTCGAGGAATCGGGCTCCACGTAGCCGTGGTGCTTCGGCGGATCGGGCATCTTCTCTTCCGGCGGCCCGAGTGGCTCGTACGGGATCTGGCTCAGCAGGTGGGAGATGATGTTGAGCCGGCCGCGCTTCTTGTCGTCGTTGCCGACGATGTGCCACGGCGCCCACGCCGAGTTTGTTGCGGCGAACATCGCGTCGCGGGCCCGGAGATAGTCGTACCGGTGCCTGTAGGACTTCAGATCCGTGGGCGAGAGCTTCCAGACCTTGCGCGGGTCGTCGATCCGGCTCTCGAGCCGCCGCGTCTGCTCCTCGCGGCTGACGTTGAGGAAGTACTTGATCAGGATGATCCCGTCGTCGACCATCGCCTTCTCGACCTGCGGGACCATCGCAAGGAAGTGGCTGGTCTGCTCGGGCGTGCAATAGCCCATAACCGGCTCGACCCCGGCGCGGTTGTACCAGCTGCGGTCGAAGATCACGACCTCGCCGGCCGACGGGAAGTGGGCGACGTAGCGCTGGATGTACATCTGTGACCTGACCCGGTCGTCGGGAGCGGGCAGCGCGATGTGCTTGAACACGCGAGGGCTCGTCCGCTCCGTGATCCGCCGGATCGTGCCACCCTTCCCGGCAGAGTCGACACCCTCGAACACGATGCAGACCCGGGCGCCGCTGGCCTTGACCCACTCCTGCATCGCCACCAGCTCGCCCTGGAGAATCCTCATCTCCCGCTCGTACTCCTTCCGCTTCATCTTCCCGGAAGAACTCGCGGCCTCGTCCGGCGCCGCCGACGGATCCAGCGCGGCATCGACGTCGTGGTGATCCTTCTCGTCCTTGTCCTTCTTCTTCGTGTCGGACTTGCTCATCTCGCACTCCCCCCGCTTCGGTAGTTCGAACACCCTATCGGCGCCGAAACCGCCTTGTAGTGGATCCCTGCGAGATCCGGCGCGTCTCGGTTCACTCTGTGGATATTGCGAAGCTACGCCGTTCCGGGGAGGCGCGGCAGTCCGTCGCGGCGTTTCACCTGGGTGAAAGGTGTCCGGCGTCACTTTGCCCTGTCGCACCGGGTGGAGACTGGAGGGGCATGGAACACGTACACGCCCAAGCAAGAGGAGGCGACTGATGGAAGACGCAAATCTCGTTCTCGTGGTCGGCACGTATTCGGTGACCGGGGCGGCAGCCGACGACTTCAAGGCGCTGTTTGTCTCCGAGGAGCAGTGGCGCGCATCAATCGGTATGTGGGCGGGTCGGTGAGCGGTGCCGCCATCCGCGGTCACGCGGGCTTCACACGACGGGGTCGGTCATCAAGTATGATGAACCTGAAGCACCGGCGCCGCACGGATTGAGCGTGTGCCACACCGATCGGCTCCGTCGCGCTTCATCCTCGACGACCGGGTGGTACGGCTTCTCGCCGACCTAGCACACCAGTGACGGAGACGTGCAGGGGAATCGCGAGCGAAAGGAAGATCATGTCTCGTACGTTCAAGGAGCACGGGTCTCGAGTCCGAGGGTACGAACGGCGAACCAAGGGAGCGATCGGAGGACCTGAAGGAGGAAGCACCTCTGCGAGACGATGGGTGGGCGGGGTCGTGTTCCTGGTGGTCGCGCTCGCTCTCGTCGCCACAGGCTGCGGCTCTTCCGGAAACAAGGAGGCAACGCCGATCAAGGTGGCCGTGATCACCGACATCGGCGGCCTGAACGACAAGGGCTTCAACGCTCTGGCGTTCAAGGGCCTCCAGGCTGCCAAGAGCCAGTACGGCGTCGAAGGACGGGTCCTCATCTCGAAGAGCGCCGCGGACTACGTCCCGAACCTCTCGAGCGCCGCCCGGCAGGGCTATGACCTCGTGGTCGCCGTCGGCTTCCTGATGGGCGACCCGACCGCTGCTGTCGCGAAGCAGTTCCCTGACACGAAGTTTGCCATCGTCGACGTCTCGGCCCCCGGCCTCAAGGGCGAGCCGAAGAACGTCCGCGGCATCGTCTTCGCCGAGCAGGAGGCAGGCTGCCTCGCCGGTGTGGCCGCATCGACGGTATCGACGACCAACACGATCGCGTCGGTCGGTGGTCTCAAGATCCCGCCTGTCGACGCGTTCATCGCGGGCTACCAGTACTGCGCCAAGCAGGTGAAGCCGGCCATCAAGACGCTCAATGCCTACTCGCAGGACTTCGTGGCGCAGGACAAGTGCAAGGAAGTCGCGCTGAACCAGATCCAGCAGGGCGCTGACGTGGTCTTCCAGGTCGCCGGCCAGTGCGGCCTCGGCGCGATCACGGCGGCAAGTGAATCGGGCCTGTGGGGGATCGGAGTCGACAACGACCAGTCGTTCCTCGGCCCGCAGGTGCTGACGAGCGCCCAGAAGAAGGTCGATGTGGGCGTGACGCAGACGATCGGACTCGTGCAGGACGACAAGTTCGAGGGTGGCGTCGACGGTCTATTCAACGTGAAGAACAACGGCGTCGGCTACGGCAAGGTGAGCACGTTGGCACCGAACCGCGCCGCGCTCATCGCCAAGCTGAATACGTGGGAGAAGAAGATCGCAGACGGCGAGGTGACACCACCGCGGAACCTCGCCGGCTGACGACGCCGGGCTTGGGAGCCTCGCCGGGAGCGCATCTGCGACAATCGTGGGCGTGCCCGACGTGGAGGAGACCAGGCTGCCGGGTGTCGGCGTCCGCTTCGCGTTCACGACCGCGGGCGGCGAGCGGCTGGGGGTGATCGCCCACCGGAGCGGCAAGCGGGAGCTGCTCGTCTACGACCGTGGCGACCCCGACGCCTGCGACGCTGTGATCGGGCTCGGCGAGGACGACACGCGCACACTGGTCGACCTCCTCGGCGGATCCGAGGTGACCGAGCGCATCGGCTCGGCGATCCGGCAGTCGCTCGACGGCCTGGAGCTCGAGTGGGTGGAGCTCGACGCCCGGGCGCCCGGGGTGGGACACCCGATCTCCGAGCTCGGGCTGCGATCCCGCACCGGGGCCTCGATCGTGGCGATCATCCGGGGCGACGAGAAGGTCATCTCCCCGCGCTCGCACTTCACGCTGCAGGGCGGTGACGTCGCCGTCCTCGTGGGCTCGGGCACGGCGGTGGGCGAAGCAGCGAAGATGCTCCGCGGTGCGTGAGCTCGCGCCCCTCGCCGCCGCCGGCGGCGGCGAGGTCGCGACCGTCCTGCTCGAGCTCGGCCTTCTGCTCCTGACGCTGGCGGTGCTCGCCCGGCTGGTCGCGCTCGTGGACATCTCCCCGATCCCGGTCTACCTGGTGGTCGGGCTCGCGATCGGTGCCGCCCGGCCGCCCGACGTCTCCGCCGAGTTCATCGAGGTCGGGGCGTCGATCGGCGTCGTCCTCCTCCTCTTCACGCTGGGGCTCGAGTACACGGCCGAGGAGCTCACCGGAAGCCTGCGGGCGGGTGTGCCCTCCGGTCTCGTCGACCTCGTGCTCAACGCGACGCCCGGCTTCCTCGCGGGGCTGCTGCTCGGCTGGGGCCCGCTCGCCGCCCTGCTCCTCGCCGGCGTCACGTACATGACGTCGTCGGGGATCGTGGCGAAGCTCCTTGCCGACCTCGGCCGCCTCGGGAACCGCGAGACCCCCACGGTGCTCTCGCTTCTCGTGATCGAGGACCTCGTGATGGCGTTCTACCTCCCCCTCGTCGGCGTGCTCCTGGTCGGTGCCGGGGTGATCGCCGGTCTCGCCTCCGTGGGGATCGCACTCGTCGCCGCCACGGGCACGTTGTTGGTTGCACTGCTCCTCGGTCAGCAGCTGTCGCGCATCATCTTCCATCGCTCCAGCGAGGTGCTGCTTCTCTCCGTCCTCGGCATCGTCCTGCTCGTCGCCGGTGCCGCCGAGGCGCTGAAGGTGTCCGCAGCGGTCGGGGCGTTCCTCGTCGGCATTGCGCTCTCTGGCCAGGTCGCCGAGCGGTCGGGCGAGCTCGTGTTGCCGCTCCGCGATCTCTTCGCCGCCGTCTTCTTCGTCTTCTTCGGCCTCCAGATCGATGCCGATGCCCTGCCGGGCGCGGCGGTGGCGGCTGTCGTCCTGGCAGTCGTGACAGCCGCGACGAAGATCGGCACCGGCTGGTGGGCCGCGCGGCGTGCCGGCGTCGGCGTCCCGGGGCGCGTGCGAGCGGGGACGGCCCTCGTGGCGCGGGGGGAGTTCTCGATCGTGATCGCCGGCCTCGGCGTTGCGGCCGGGATCGAGCCCGGCCTCGGGCCCCTCGCAGCCGCCTACGTGCTCGTCCTCGCGATCGGCGGGTCGCTCCTCACCCGGGCCGCGCCCGTGATCGCCGGGCGGCTGGCGCGGGAGGGCTGACGGCCCTCCGGCGGGGCGCACGCCGAGGCGGAGCCGCCGAGGCCGATTTCGCGTCTGCGGGTTGCCTCCATCGGTATGCGGGGAACCACCGATGCCGGGTCGGGTGGCCCGCAGGATGATGAGGTCGCTCGATTGTGCCCGCGAAAGGAGCGACTGGGTGCAGGAGATGCTGATCGTCGGCCGCGGTGGCGAGGGGGTCGTGCTCGCGTCCCAGCTCCTGGCCGACACGTTCTCGCGCGCCGGGTTCTGGGCGCAGTGCTTCCCGGAGTTCAAGGCGGAGCGGCGGGGTGCGCCGATCTCGGCCTTCCTGCGCTGGGACGAGTCGCCGATTCGGCGCCGCTACCGGGTGCGCGACTGCGACGTGCTCGTCGGCGTCTCTCCCTCGGCGCCGACGCCGGCCACCCTGCGAACCGTCAGGCCGGGCGGGCTGGTCGTCCTCAACTGCGAGGAGCGGTACCCGTACCGCGGCCCGTTCGACATCGCACGCGTCCCGGCCTCGCGGATCGCGCGGGACCACGACGTGCTCTCGTCCGAGGGCCGGCCGATGGGCAACGTGGCCCTCCTCGGCGCCTGTGTGAAACTGCTTCTGCCGGAGGGGCTCGGCCTCCTCGAGCAGGCAATTGCGGCGAGGATGGGCACGGGTGCGCAGCTGAACGTCGTTGCAGCACGGCAAGGCTATGCGCGCTGCACGAGGCAGCGGACCCGCCCCGGTGATGTGCCGGTCGAGACCGCGGGCGGCAACGGCCGCGCGCCGCAGCCCCGGCCGAGCACGCCGCTCTACCCGGCCAGCACGTCCGACTCGCTCGCCAGTCACACCGGCTCGTGGTCGCTCGACCGGCCGGTGCTGGGTGACGAGTGCACCGCGTGCGCCGTGTGCGCGCTCTTCTGCCCGGAGGGGGCGATCACGCGGCACGACGGCACGATGGTGATCGACGAGCTCTACTGCAAGGGTTGCGGCATCTGCGAGCTCGTCTGCCCCGTCCGCAACGCGCTCAGGATGGAGGAGGTCTCGGCATGAGCAAGGTGCTGCCGCACGGGCGCATGGTCCTGACGGCCGACGAGGCGGCGGCGTACGCGGTCATGCTCGCGCGCGCCCGCGCGATCGGATGCTATCCGATCACACCCCAGACGGTGATCGTGGAGCGCCTCGCCGAGCTCGTCGCGGAGCGAGACGACGTCGAGTTCGCGAACGTCGAGAGCGAGCATGCGATGTTCGGCTACGTGATCGCGGCGTCGCGCGTGGGTGTCAGGACCTTCACCGCGACGTCGTCGCAGGGGCTGCTGTACGCGCACGAGCAGCTCCACCGAGCGTCGCGCGAGCGCGTGCCCCTGGTCGCCGTCAACATCAACCGGGCGGTCTTCGCCCCCTGGAGCATCCAGCCCGACCTCTCCGACAGCATGAGCCAGCGCGACACCGGCTGGATCCAGCTCTACTGCTCCTCGGCGCAGGAGGTGCTGGACAGCGTGCTCTGCGCGTACCGGATCGCCGAGTGGGCGATGCTGCCGGTGATGGTGTGCGCGGAGGGCTTCCTGCTCTCGCATACCTCGGAGGTCGTCGAGGTGCCGGAGCAGAGCGCGGTGGACGCGTTCCTGCCCGCGTTCAGCGCCCCCGACGACTGGGTGCTCGACCCGGAGCGGCCACGGACCTACTCTGCGCTGCCGGAGCCCGACGACTACGTCGCCTTCCAGCGCCACGTCTCGGATGCGATGGACAGCGCGCGCGGGCTGATCGAGGCGGTCGCGGCCGAGTTCGGCTCCCACTTCGGCCGCCACAAGACGGCCGCGCTCGACGTGGCCGGCAACCCGGCCGCCGACGAGGCTCTGGTCACGATCGGGACGATCGGCGACACCGCGCTCGAGCTGCTCGAGGACGACGACAACCTGCTGCTCGTCCGTGTCCACGCGTTCAGGCCGTTCCCGGCCGCGGAGCTCGCGGACGCCCTCAGCGGCGTGTCCTACGTCTCGGTGGTCGACCGCGCACCCGCCTTTGGCTCGCTCGGGCCGATGGGGGCCGACGTCCTGTCGCTCGACCTGAAGCACCTCACGGCGGCGGTCAACTTCGTCGGCGGGCTGGGTGGCCAGGACGTGACGCCGCTGACGCTGCGTTGGGCGCTGGCGCAGACACGCGGGCGCTCGGACGGCTTGAGCCCGGCGCCCGTCTACATCCCGGAGGGGGTGCAGTAATGCCTGCCTGGCTGGACGAGATGGTCGTCGAGGAGAGGCTCCTGCACTGCGGCCATGCAGCCTGCGCAGGGTGCGCGCCCGCGATCAACGTGCGGCACGTGCTCGCCGGACTGGCGGCGGCGAAGCCGGAGTCGAAGATCGTGCTCGTGATCCCGGCGTCCTGCTGGACGATCATCGCGGGCGTCTGGCCCGTGAGCACCTTCGGGGTCACGGTTCACCTGACGCCGTTCGCCTCGGCGGCGGCCGAGGCATCGGGGATCAAGGCCGCGCTGCGCCTGCGCGGGCACGGGGACACGCAGGTCGTCGTCTGGGCCGGCGACGGCGGCACGTGTGACATCGGCTTCTCCGGCGTCTCCGCCGCAGCGGAGCGCAACGAGGACATCGTCTACGTCCTCAACGACAACGAGGCGTACATGAACACCGGCGTGCAGAAGTCCGGCGCCACCCCCGAGGGAGCCTGGACGACGACGACGCCGACCTCCGCGCCGAGGCACGGACAGAAAAAGGACATCGCGCGGATCATGGCGGCGCACGGGATTCCCTACGTCGCCACGCTCGCGCTGGGATCGGTGCCGATGCTGAAGGACTTCCGCGCCAAGGTGACCCGGGCCGCAGAGCTCGAGGGCTTCCGCTTCCTCCACATCCTGGGGCCGTGCCCTCCGGGCTGGCGGTACCCGACGGATCAGTCCGTCGAGGTCGCCCGCCTGGCAGTCGAGACCCGGACGTTCCCGCTGCTCGCGTACGACGAGGGAGCGTGGAAGATCACGTTCCACCCGAAGCAGACGGTGCCCGTGGGCGAGTTCCTCCGCAGGCAGGGACGCTTCAACCACCTCTCCGCCGCGGAGATCGAGACGATTCAGACCCACGTCGACGCTCGCTGGGAGCTGCTCACCCAGCTGGAGTCGCTCGCGTAGGCACCGGCAGGAGGCTGGATCGAACCTCGTCCCCGGAGACGCGGTGTCAATCCGTCTTGTCCATGTTGTGTCCAGGTAACATGTTCACATGAACCGCGAGCTCGACGGTGCACGCATTCTCGTCATCGGCGCCACAGGCGGCCTCGGCCGGGCGGTGTCGCTCGAGCTCGTGTCCCGCGGTGCCGTCCTCGCGCTCGCAGCGCGATCACGGGAGAGGCTCACGGAGCAGAGCATCTTGAACGTTGTGCAACTCGAGTGCGACCTCCTGGCGCCCGATGCTCCCGCAGCCGTCGTGGGCGCGGCCCGGGAGCGGCTCGGCGGGCTCGACGGCGTCGTCTGCCTGGCGGGGGCCGTCGCGTTCGGTCCGCTCACCGAGACCCCGCGGTCGGTGGTCGAGGAGATCGTCGCCCTCGACCTGACGCTGCCGCTCCTGCTCGCCCAGGCCGCGATCCCGGTGCTCGAGCCCGGTGGGTTCGTCGCGAATGCGAGCGGCATCGTGGCCGAGATGCCGACCGCCGGGATCGTCGCCTACTCGGCCGCGAAGGCGGGCGTCTCGGCCGGCTTTCGCGCGCTCGCCCGCGAGGTACGGCCGCGCAAGATCAGCGTGATCGACCTGCGCCCGCCGCACACCGAAACCGGTCTCGCAGGGCGGCCGCTCCACGGAACCGCGCCCCGGATGCCGGCCGGCCTCGAGCCGGCAGCAGTCGCACGCCGCATCGTCGATGCGATCGCGGCCGATGAGCGTGAGGTAGCCGCGGCCTCCTTCGCGAATTGAGCCGCGTGCTGGCGCTGTTCGCGGTCCTGCCCTGGGCGTGGAGCGTGCTCGTCGCCTTCCTCGACCGGCGGCATCGGCTGTCGCTCGACGACGTCGAGCCGTTGTCCGTAGGCCCGCTCGTCTCGGTCGTGGTACCGGCCCGCGACGAGGAGCGGGGGATCCGGACGGCGCTTGCGTCCGTCGCGGCACAGGACTACGGCCCACTCGAGGTGATCGTCGTCGACGACGAGTCGTCGGACGCAACGGCGATCGAGGCGCGGGCCGCCGCGACCGATCGGGTGCAGGTGCTGAGGGGAGAGCCGGTGCCCGCCGGGTGGGTGGGCAAGTCGTGGGCGTGTCAGCAGGGGTTCGAGCGGGCGCGCGGGGAGTGGCTGCTCTTCACCGACGCCGACGTGCGTCACGCGCCCGACACCGTCGGGCGGGCTCTTGCACTGACGCAGGGCCACGGGGCCGAGGGCCTGACGCTCCTCCCGGTGCTCGAGACGGACGGGCTGGTCGAGCGGACGGTGCAACCGGCTGCGGCGGTGCTGATCCGATCCTTCGTCGCGCCGGGCCCCTTCGTCCGCTCGCCCCGAACGCCGGTCGCCATCGCCGCGGGCGGCTTCATCCTGGTCTCCCGCGCCGCGTACGAGGCCGTCGGCGGGCACGACGCGATGCGGCACGAGCTCGTCGACGACCAGATGCTCGCCGTGCGGCTCAAGGCCGCCGGAACGCCCCTTCTGCTCGCCTCCTCGGGAGGCCGGGTGCGGGTGCGCATGTACCTCGGAGCGCGGGAGACGCTGCGCGGCTGGCGCAAGAACACCTCGGCCGGGCTGGGTGAGGGATCGCTGGCGGCGGCCTCCGTGCTGGCGGCGGCCGGCATCGTCTCGGCCGTCGCTCCCGCCGTTGCACTCGCTCGCGGCCCTCGCTGGGCCGGCCTCGCGGGGGTGGCACTGCAAGTCGCGGCGCGGGCGTCGTCGGACGAGGTCAGCCCGACGCCCCGGCGTCACTGGCTCCTCTTCCCGGCCGGCGCCCTCGTCCTCTCGCTGCTCTCCCTGGTCAGCTCCACTGACCGGCTGCGCGGCGGCGTCGTGTGGCGCGGTCGCCGCTACGCGCGCGCCGATCACGGGTAGGCGTCCGGCCCCGCTCGAGAGCGGCGCTGCGAGGGACGCCACGTGATCGAGGTCGAGTCGGTCGGCCGCGGGCTCGGCGAGGAGCAGCACCGCGGCGAGCTTGTCCTCGCTCATCGCGTTCGCGAACCAGCGCCCGGCCAGCGAGAGGAGATCGGTCGTCGGGTGGCCGGCGAGGCCGTGATCCGCCCAGACGCCCCGCATCGCCCGGCGGATGCCGGCCATCGGGACGCCGCGAAAGGACGCGGTCCCTTTCATGTAGCGCTCCCAGTGCGTGCGCCTCCGTCCGTCCGCCGACGACTCGAGCCGGCGTACGAGGTCGCTCGTCGCCCGGTCGATCCAGTCTTCTGTGCGCGTCACCGAGCCGGATCCGGCCTCTCGCTCAATGTGGGACACGAGAGCCGGCGCGGCGGGGGCTGCGCCGGCGACGGCCCGCAGAGGCGGCACTGGAGTCGGGCTGCGCGCCCGTCTCGACCTCGCCCGCGCCAGGCGCCGCCCTGTCGCTACCGTTCGCAGCCTCGAGCTCGGACCAGCCTTCCAGCGCCTCCTCCGTCAGCCGGCGGCCGTGCCTGACGAGCGCGAGCTTGTCCTCGTCGCTCCAGATCGCCCGGCTGCGGGTAACGTCGAGCCGGACGCCTTCCGGCGTCGTCAGGTCGACGACGAGGCGCGGCACGACGCGGCTGCGGCGGAAGGGGAAGTCAGCGGCGGCAAACGACTCGTCCAGGGCAGCCAGTAACTCGGTGCGCTGGCGGCCGCGGGCGACGGTCGTGATCGCCTCCTGCATCTGCTCGCGCACGTCGTGGAGCGCCTGCAGCGAACGGTCGCGCTCGTCGGCGAGCTGCAACTCGAGGTCGCTGTTGCGGGAGACGGCAATGTGGCTGAGTCTCGAGATCGTGTCGATCAGGTGCATCGGCTCTCCCCGCGATTGGCGCTCGATCGCCTCCCGGAGCTCGGCCGCCACGCCCCGGGCCATCTTCACGCGGGAGAGCCGGCTCATCCTGTGGTGCCAGGAGTGGAGGGCTGTACCGGTGAAGCCGACGGCGGACGAGCGGTAGCGGGCCCCGACGATGCGGTGCACCGCCGGCTCGCGGTACGCATAGGCGAGCGGGAAGTTCCGCACCCAGCCTCCGTCGCCGTAGACGCTCTCCTCGATCCGCAGCGGCAGGACGAAGGTGCTGATCGCGCCGGACGCGAACAGCGCCGCGGCGAACGCCTCCGGCGAATCGCGTCTCGAGTTGAAGGCGCGCTCGTACGGATCCTCGCTCCGTGCCGACTCCGGGCTGAGACCGATGTCGATCGTCACCACGGTCAGCTCGCGTGGGCCCTCCCGCAGCGCCCGGGCCAGCTCGAGCGGGTCGCCGAGCCGCTCGGCGACCGTGTCGGGAAGCGCGTAGCGATGCAGCCCCACGAACGGGGTGCGCCAGAGGTCGTGCGCCTTGAAGACGTCGTCGGGCTGTATCTCCATCAGGAATTGCTCGTGCTCGTCGATCGCGTCGCGGGCGGCCGCCCAGCCGGAGAACGCACCCGCCGAGGTGCCGTAGACCCAGCCCACCGCCGGCCAGAGCTCGCTCGTGCGGATCACCTGCAGGAAGCCGAGCTGGAGGAAGATGCCGTTGACGCTGCCGCCCGAGAGGACGAGCGCCGTGTCGGGGAAAGGTGGCAACGCGGGCTCTTCGGGCCGCGGCGAGCGCTTGAGACTCATCCGTCCCACCATCCTTCTGCTCGGACGATCCGACCGCGCGGTCACAGTCGAATGGTACGGCTCGCGGCGGGGTTGTGGGAGACCTGCGAGATCGGCCGGCGCCCGTTCTGTCCGCCTACTCCGCGAGGAGGCGAACGAGAGCCGGCAGCGCCTCCCCGGTGCGCAGCGCGAGCCTGACCCGTGCCACCCTGTCGGCACCGGTCGGTCCCACGTTGATCACGGCGATCTCGCCGCCGTTTCCGAGGACGCGCTCGGGGAAGAAGGCGACCGGGTAGACCTGCAGGCTCGAGCCGCAGCAGATCAGGAGGTCACAGCGGCTCAGCTCGGCGTGCGCCTCGCCGAGCGCGGGCGGAAGCAGCTCTCCGAAGAGGACGACGGCGGGCTTGAGGTTGGCGCCACACGCGGGGCAGAGGGGGACCGGGGCGCCGGTCCCGAGCTGCGCCTCCGCGACCGCCTTCGGCCCGCGGAAGCCGCACGCGAGACACTCGACCTCGGACAGCGTCCCGTGCAATTCCAGCGGCTCGCGGCTGCCGGCCGCCCGGTGCAGCCCGTCGACGTTCTGGGTGAGAACGCGGCGCACGAGCCCGCGACGCTCGAGCTCGGCGATCGCGAAGTGGCCGTCGTTCGGTTGCGCCTCTGACACGCTGGACAGGCGCTCGGCGTAGAAGCGCCAGAACTCCTCGGGCTCGCGGCGCCACATCTCGATGTGCGCGAGCTCCTCGAACTGCCTGTTCGCCCAGAGGCCGCCGCTGCTGCGGTAGTCGGGGAGGCCGCTCTCGGTCGAGACGCCGGCCCCGGTGAGGACGAGCGCCTGGCGGGCTGCGCCGAGCATCTCGGCGAGCACGTCGAGCGGGTGTTCACTGCCGTCGGGCATTCCGTGACCGTACCGCGGCGGCGCACACGCTTGCTCCGCGAGTTGGAGCCCCGCCTCGATGTCGAGGCGGAGCTCCGGACCGGGCTCAAACCCTCCGGTGCGAGATCCTCTACGAGGCGGCGAGGCCGTTCGTGCCCGCCACGAGGTCGGAGGCGCCACCGGTGACCGCCGTGAGCGTGCCGTCAGGGCTGATCGCGAAGGCGTCGATGGTGTGATTGACGCTGTTGAGGACGTAGAGGAACCGTCCGTCGCCGCTGATCGAGGCGTCGATCGGCGAGCCGCCGACGGGCGCCGCCACCGCGTTCAGGAGCGTCAGGGCGCCGCTTCTGTCGATCGCATACGCCGAGACCGTTCCCGTCGCGGTGTTGGTCGTATAGGCATAGCGGCCGTTCTTCGAGACCACGACCCAGCACGCGGCCTTCTGGCCGGTGGCGTCCACCGAGGGGCTGATCGTGGTGAGGCCTGTGGGCGTGAGCTCGTACGAGGAGAGCGCGCTTGCAGTGCCGCCGAACGCTTCAGAGACGATCAGGTGTCCGCGCTTGTCGAAGTCGAACCCGAACGGCGTCTGACCCGAGGAGGCGACGGTCGTCGGCGCTTCCGCGAGGCCCTTCTTGCCGACCCTGAAGACGTCGATCTGGTCGGTGCCCTTCTCCGTCACGACGAGCCTGTCGCCATCGGGCGAGAAGGAGACCTGGGCGGGGCCGACGACCGGCGCCGAGAGCGCCTGTGTCGAGCCAGCGAGCGGCATAAGCGTCCCGTCGGGCCGAACCCGGAATCCGGTGATGTTCGCCGGCGAGCCGGCGTTCAGGACGTACAGGAGCTTGCCGTGGACGCTGAGGCTGATCGGCGTCGTTCCACCGGAGGGCTCCCGGTCGCCGAGCGAGAGCCCGTCCTTGCCGACCTCGAGCACCGAGACGTCGTTGCTGCCGGCGTTGACGACGAAGACGAAGCGTCCGTTGTCCGAGAGCACGACGGCGCCCTGGTTGCCGAGACCCGCACCGGTGCCGGTACCACCGGTGGTGAAACTCCCGACGGGAGTGAGGGAGCCGTCCTTCGCGCGGTCGTAGGCGATGATCGCGTTTCCGGCGGCTGCGTTGCTCTGGGTGTACACCGCCGACCCGCGGGACGGGCCTGCAGCAGCGCTGCCGGCAAGCGTCGTGATGGCCGCGACTGCGACCGCAAGGAGCGTGAGCAGACGGCCGGTGGAACGAGTAATGCGCATGAAGGTGCCTCCTGGTGACGGTTGTGGGGCAGGGCGGATGCGCCTTCCCCTGACCCCGATGACGGTACGGCCGAAAGCTGACCGTGGTCTGACCCGCGGCTTAGCGATTCCTTACAGCTGCTCTGCCCTGTGGGTTGGCGTCAGCCCCGGCGCGCGTGGCTACCATCGCGCCATGTCGAACCACCGGCTCGTCTACTCGACCGACGACGGAGACCACCGGCGGGAACGGAGCAACCGGCACGCCCCGGCTGCGAAGGGCCCGGCGTTGCCGAAGGACGGCATCGTCCGTGTCTTCCGGGACAAAGGCGGCCGCGGCGGCAAGACGGTCACAGTCGTGAGGGGCCTCGACGGCGAACTGGCCGCCGTCGCGAGCGATCTGAAGCGTCACTGCGGCGCAGGGGGCTCGGTCAAGGGAGACGCGGTCGAGATCCAGGGCGACCACCGCGAGAAGGTCGCCGAGCGCCTGCGGGCCTCGGGCTATCGGGTCAAGCTCGCAGGCGGCTGAGCACGCCTCAATCGTGGGCGGGGATCGCGAGGATCTCTGCCGAGGACGCCGGCTCGCCGCCGGCTGTCGCCTGAACGACGACCGCGGCCGTGACGACGGCGCCGCCGACGAGGGTCGCCGTGCTGGGACGCTCGGAGTACGCGAGCCACACCCACAGCGGCCCGAGCACGACCTCGAGCAGCGACAGAAGCGCGACCTCGGCCGGGGGGAGCAGGCGCGCCCCGAGCATGAGGAGCGCGAGGCCGAAGCCCATCTGGAAGACCCCGAGCGCAAAGAGAATCTCCCAATCCCTGGTGGTGGCCGACGCGAAGGACGCGAACGGCGCCACCACCACGAGGACGAGCGCCTGCGAGGCGCACGTCGCCGGCATCATCGAGACGTCGCGCCGGTGCCGGGCGATCACGATCACGATCGCGAACGAGGCGGTCATCACGATCGGCAGCACGACGGCCAGAGCGCCCGCGTCGAACGAGCCCGCCACCATCGCCGCCACACCGACCGCCGCCATCAACATCGCGAGCCACGTGCGCCGGGAGATGCGCTCCGACAGCAGAACCCAGCCGAGGAGCGCGGCCATCATCGGCGATGCCGCCTGCAGAAACAGCACGTTCGCGACCGTCGTGTAGTTGAGCGCGAGCAGGAACGTCCCCGAGGAGATTGCCAGGAAGACGGCGACCGCGAGGCCATCCCGGCCCAGCGAGCGAAACGACCCGATGATCCCGGACCGCTCCGTCACGGCCACGACCACGAGCAGGGCGAGAAACGCGAAGAGTGCCCTCCCCATCACCTGCGTTGCAGGCGTGGCATCGAGCCCGCGCTGACCGAGTCCGGCGAGCGACCAGGCGACCGCAGCCACGAGGATCGCGACGCGACCGTTCCTCGTCGTATGCCGGGAGGGTGGGACGTCCATTCCGGGCAGTCAACCACGATGTAGGGTCGCAGCGATGGGATGGCTGCGATGAGACCGAGCGTCAACGAGGCGGTGGGCCGCCTCGGCACCGAGGGCGCGTTCGCGGTGCTCGCCCGCGCCCGCGCGCTCGAGGCCGCAGGCCGCGACGTGATCCACCTCGAGATCGGCGAGCCCGACTTCGAGACGCCTGCCCACGTGGCCGAGGCGGGGATTGTCGCGATCCGGGCCGGCGAGACGCATTACTGCCAGACGGCGGGGCTGCCCGTCCTCCGCGAGGCCGCCGCGGTGTCGCTCTCCGCCTCGCGCCGCGTCGCAGTCGACCCCGGGCACGTGCTCGTTGCGAACGGCGCCAAGCCGTTCCTCTTCTTCACCGTGCTCGCGACCTGCGGGCCGGGTGACGAGGTGATCTACCCTGATCCCGGCTTCCCGATCTACGAGTCCGCCGTGCGATTCTCCGGCGCCACGCCCGTGCCGCTGCCCCTCCGTGAGGAGCGTGGCTTCAGCTTCGACCCGGAGGAGCTCGAGCAGCTGCTGAGCGCCCGCACGCGCCTGGTGATCCTCAACGCGCCGCAGAATCCCACCGGCGGCGTGATTCCACAGGCGGATCTGGAGCGCGCGGCAGTGGCGATCGAGCGGACGCCCGCGTGGATCCTCACCGACGAGGTCTACTCGCGGATCACGTACGACGTCGAGGCGCCGTCGATCGCGTCGCTCCCGGGCCTGCTCGACCGTACGATCCTCCTCGACGGGTTCTCGAAGACCTTCGCGATGACCGGGTGGCGGCTGGGCTACGCCGCCGTGCCGGCCGAGCTCGTCGACCCGCTGACGCGCCTGATCGTCAACTCGACGTCGTGCGTGCCGCCGTTCGCCCAGCTGGCCGGTGTCGCTGCCCTCGAGGGGCCACAGGACGCGGTGGTCGAGATGGTGGCCGAGTTCCGTCGGCGCCGCGACTACCTGGTTCCGGCCCTCAACGCGATCCCGGGCCTGCGCTGCGTCGAGCCCGGTGGAGCGTTCTACGCGTTCCCGAACGTCTCGGCCCTGCCGCTCGCCGGCGACGAGCTCGCCGACAGGCTCCTGGAGGAGGCAGGGGTTGCCGTGCTGGCCGGGAGCGCATTCGGCAGCCACGGCACCGACCACCTGCGCATCTCGTATGCGTCGTCGCTTGCGAACCTCGAGCGCGCGCTCGACCGCATCGGCTCGTTCATCGCGGCCTTGTAGGCGACCGGACGGCCCTCGCGCTAGTGTCGAGGGATGCCCGGATTCGTCGACGTCCACTCCCACGTCGTTCCTTCCGGCGACGACGGCGCCCGCTCGCTCGAGGAAGGCCTTGCGCTCTGTCGCCTGGCCTACGAGGCAGGCACCCGGATCCTGTTCGCCACGCCACACGCACACGCGCCCTGGGACTCGTATCCCCGCACGCCGGAGCGCGACCGGCTCTACGACGTGTCCCTCCCCGAAATGCGCGACGAGGTTGCGCGCTGGGGGCTCGACCTCCGGCGCGGCTGGGAGGTGTACCCGACCGAGATCGCCGGCAGTCATCCCGCCGACCTCGTGCTCGAGGGGACGCGGGGAGTGTTGATCGAGTTTCCGGGCGCGTGGCTCGACATCGACGACCCGATCGCGATCGTCACCGAGGCAGCCGCCGAGGTCGAAGCGGCCGGTCTCGTGCCGGTGCTCGCCCACCCGGAGCGCTGCCGTGCGGTGGCAGCAGACCCGACGGTCGTCGGCCCGTTCGCCGAGCGCGGCTGGCTCCTCTGCCTCAACGCTCCGTCGCTCGTCGGCGGGCACGGCGACGCCGCCGAGCGCGCAGCCTGGGCGTTGCTCGAGGCCGGTGTCGTCTCCCTCGTCGCCTCCGACTCCCACCGGGCCTCCCGTCCGCCGGTTCTCGACGGCGCGTTCCAGGTCGTCCGGGACAGGCTCGGGCGTGGCGCCGCTCTGCCGCTGTTCGACGGGCGGGCGCTTCCCTGGAGCTGAGCTACGGGAGGCGCCAGTCGACCGGGGGCCGGCCCCCGTCCTCGAGCAGCGCGTTCGCACGCGAGAAGTGGCGGCAGCCGAAGAAGCCGCTGCTCGCCGAGTACGGCGAGGGGTGCGCGGCTGTCAGCATGTGATGACGCGTCGCGTCCACGATTGCCCCCTTCTGCTGCGCGTAGCGGCCCCAGAGGAGGAAGACGATGCCCTCGCGACGGGCGGAGAGCTCGGCGATGACCCGGTCGGTGAACGCCTCCCATCCCTTCCCGGCATGCGAGGCGGGCGAGCCGGGTGCGACGGTGAGCACGCTGTTGAGCAGGAGGACGCCCCGCTCCGCCCAGGGGGTCAGATCACCCGTCCCGGGAGCGGGGAGGCCGAGATCGGTTCCGAGCTCCACGAAGATGTTGCGCAGCGACGGGGGCGGTGGCACACCGGCGGGGACGGAGAACGCGAGCCCCATCGCCTGGCCCCGCCCGTGGTAGGGATCCTGCCCCAGGATCACCACCCGCACGTCGTCGAGCGGGGTCAGCCGCAGCGCGTTGAACACGCGTCGGCCGGGCGGGAAGAAGCCGCGTCCGGCGGCCAGCTCGGCGACCAGAAACGCGCGCAGACTCTGCATCGCGGGCGTCTCGAGCTCGTCGCCGACCGCCTCGAGCCAGCTCTGATCCATCTGGGGCTGCACGGGCCTCGTTCCCTTCGACCGGAGGAGCCCGATCATACGAGCGGCGTGCCCCGGGACGCGCCGCAGGCATTCCGCGGGCAGGTACGATCTGCTGCGCATTCAGAGCGTGGTCCCGGAGGCACGGCGCTTCCCTCGCCCGTTCGACGAAGGGTGAGAGGAGGTGTTTGATTGATGGCAACCGGAACAGTGAAGTGGTTCAACGACGCGAAGGGCTACGGCTTCATCGCGCCCGACGAAGGAGGCAAGGACCTCTTCGTCCACCACAGCAACATCGCCGGCGACGGGTTCAAGACCCTCGCCGAGAACGCGAAGGTCGAGTACGAGGCCCGCGAGGGCTCGAAGGGCCCCGAGGCGACGAACGTCGTCACGATCTAGGTCGGAGCGCGCCCCCGATTCCACGCGGGGTCGGGGGAGGCGCCTCCACGGTTTTCCGAGAGCGATCGAGAGGGAGAGCGGCCATCGGCGGCGAGGAGAAGATCGAGATGGAGGGCGAGGTGCTCGAGGCATTTCCGAGCGGCATGTTCCGCGTCGGGCTCGACAACGGCCACGAGCTGATCGCCTACACGGCCGGCAAGATGCGCCGGTACCGGATCCGCGTCAACCCGGGCGACCGGATCAAGGTCGAGCTCTCCCCGTACGACCTCAACCGCGGGCGGATCGTCTACCGGTATCGGTAGGTCGGGTAGCCCGGAGGACAGGCTGAAGCCTGTCCCCCCTGCGCGTTACTTCTTCTTGCCCTTGCGGCCGGCCGAGCCGGGTCGCTGCTGCACGATCATTCCCTGGGCCCCTCGCTCCACGCGCCGCCGCTGGTCGCGGTTCACGGGCTCGGGCATCTGCCCCTGCTCGCCGACGAGCTCCATGTAGGCCTTTCGCTCGGCCGGTGTCATCACGGCGAGGGCGCGCTGCGCCTGCTCGGGGGTCTTGATGTCGCCGAAGCTCTGCATCTTCTTGATCGCGCCCGCGAGCTCCGGGTTCGAGCGCTCGTAGGCGGCGACCGACATCTTCTGGAACCAGCGCCGCATGAACGGGATCTTCGAAAGCTGGGTCACGAGCGGGCGCAGGAAGCGTCCGTTCTGGATCCGCGCGAGCAGGAAGAGCACCAGCATCAGGAGCAGGGCAACGCCCATGATGATGAACGGCACGAAGTACAGGGTGCTGATTCCGAGCGGCATCGCGGGCATGCTAGCGGCGCGGACGGCGCCGCGGCAGGGGAAACCGGGGTGACACGCGTGAGCCCGTCAGCGGACGAGGAGCACGAATCGCCGGGAGGAGGACCGCCCCAGCACATCGGTGGCGCGCAGCGTCGCTGTCAATCGGCCGGCGGCCCGCGGCGTTCCGACCAGCGTACCGTCTCGCCGGAGGCGGACGCCGGCCGGCAGCACACCGGCTGTCCGTCTCCAGGTGAGCGGCCGGGAGCCGCCCGAAGCACGCAGACGGGCGCGGTAGGGCCGGCCGACGCCGGCCCGCGGCAACGTCTTCGTGGTGATTTTCGGTCTGCTCGCCGCCGGCGCCGTGACCAACCCGAGCCTGTCGAGCGAGCGGTGCATGAGCGTCGCCAGCGCGAGGGCGCCGTCACTGTTGAGGTGGAGACCGTCGTCCTGGAACCAGTCGGGGTGGCTCCGCGAATAGAGGTTCCAGTCGACGACCGTTACCTCGGGATGACGGTCTGCGGCCTCGCGGACGTCGTCGTTCATGCGCAGGTACGACTCTCTCTCGGCGCGAAGCGTGACCCAGAGAACGTGCTCGACGCCTTCCTGACGGAGAGCCTGCAACGAGGTCTCGATCGCGTCGGCGAACGTGCTCTCGAGGTCGTTGTACCCGGTCGCGACCACGACGGTCGATCCGAGCCGGAGCGTCGGGAGCAGTTCGACGAGACTGGGTGGGCGCACTCCCCGATACGGGCAACTCTCACCGACGAGGCGCCGGCAGACGGCGACCTGGAGGTCGAGGTCGATCCCGCGGGCGAGGACCCGTCTCGGGGCCGCGTCGAGGACGATGGCGGAGGCGATCGAGTCGCCGATCACCGTCACGCGGGTCGGTGGCGCGGCGACCTCTTTGGCCTCTCCGGCCGTGGCCCCGACCGCGGCGGCCACGAGCAGCAAGATCAGGGACGAGCGGAGCACACGCAGGTCATGCCAGGCCGCCCTGGCCATCGCGCCGACCGGCTGCCTTCTCGTCGTCCCGTGCACGCATGATGCGCTCGCGGAGGTCCTGTGGGTTGTTGACGCCGATGAAGCTGAATCGGTCACTGGCATTGTCGCCCGCGGTATCGAAGTCGATCGAGCCGACCTTCATGATCCGGTCGACGGGGGACTGGTTGACCGTGATGTTCTGGATCCGGTCGACGTTCGTGGAGCTCTCCGTCTTTGACAGGATACCGCTCCGGATGTTGAGCCGCTTCGTCGTGATCGTGTACTGGGTGAAGAAGCGCTGGACCCAGCCGACTGCGATCGTGATCGCGAGCCCTGCCAACAGGATCGTGACGATCAAGGCGTAGGACAGGTCGACGCCGACCGATCTGAGCAGGATGAGCAGGACGAAGAGCACGAGCGTGGCTGCGAACCACCTGATGTGGAACGACAGCATCGCCCGCCAGGTCGGATGGCCTTCCCAGATCATCGTCTCGTTGCCCATCATCTCCACGGGCGCGACGATACCAGCGGTCGCAGGCGGATCCGGCCGCCCGGAGCGGGTAGCGTGGCAGCGTGAGCAGCGTCGACACGCCTGACGGCGCACCGGAGTTCCGCAAGAAGAAGCGGGCAGGCTGGCGTCGCTATGCGTTCGCCGGGGCCGGCGTTGCGATCGTCGTCGTCACGTTCGCGTTCGCCCTGCCGAAGATTGCGGGCTACCGCGACGTGTGGGACGTGATCCGCACCCTCACGTGGCAGTGGGTCGCGGTGCTCATCGGCGCGACCGCGCTCAACCTTTCGACGTTCGCGCCGCCGTGGATGGTGTCGCTGCCGGGCCTCCGCTTCCTGCAGTCCCTGTCGATGACGCAAGCGTCGACGGCGCTTTCGATCGTCGCGCCGGGAGGCGCGGCGATCGGCATGGCAGGATCCTGGGGGATGCTGCGGGCCTGGGGCTTCCGGCCGGCGGATGTTACGCGCGCGATCACGCTGACCGGAGTCTGGAACCAGCTCGCGAACCTGGTCTTTCCCGTCGTGGCGCTGTTCCTGCTCAAGGTGAACGGTGGCGAGACGGCGCTCCTCGGCACGGCAGCGTTCGTCGGGGTCGGCGTGCTCGGCGTCGTCGTGGCCCTGCTCGTGCTCGTCCTCTACTCGGACGGGCTCGCTCACGAGGTCGGAGACGCCGTGGCGCGGTTCGTCTCCTGGGCGCGTGCGCGGATCCGTCGCGGCCCTGTTGCCTGGGGTGGGCCGAGCTTCGCCCGTTTCCGCAGCGAGGCGGTCGACCTGCTCGCGCGCCGCTGGCACGTGCTGACCGTCGCGACGTTCGCGGGCAGCCTGACCGTCTTCCTGCTGCTCGTTCTCAGCCTGCGCGCGGTCGGTGTGCCGGCGGCCAGGATCACCGTCGTGGAGGCCTTCGCGGCGTGGTCGCTCGTCCGCATCATCGGTGCCGTGCCGATCACCCCGGGTGGTTTCGGGATCGTCGAGCTCGGATTGACGACCACCCTCGTCGCATTCGGTGGCGCCAACGCCGACGTCGTCGCAGCCGTGCTCATCTACCGCTTCCTCACCGTCGTCCCGACCCTCGTGTTCGGGGGCCTGGCCGTGCTCACGTTGCGATCGCAACGGAACCCCGTGGCAGCCGACTGACCGCCGGAAGGAGACGTGGCGGAAACGGGGAACGAGGCCCGCGTGGAGGAGCAGAGCCACAAGAGCGAGATGCGTGCCGCCCTGCAGGGCGATTTCGAGCGGCTGCAGGCCCGGCGTCAGTCCGGGGTGAGCGAGGCCGTGGCCGGTACGCCCGGGCCGGATCCCGGGCGCGAGGAGGCTCCGGTGACCGTTTCCGCGCCACCCGTGACCGAGCCGGCCCGGCGCTCCTGGCTCGACCGCTTTCGCGGGCTCAGCTGACGCAACGCCGGTAGCGTCGCAGGCTTCGCGCCGGTGCTCTTCCTCCGGCTCCGGGTCCGGAGCGATGTGGGCGCCGGCGCCCCACGAACGCGCCGAGCTCTGCTGTACTTGCGGCATGAAGCGTGAGGAACGCGAGTTGATCCTCAAACAGGGCGTCGTCGCCCCGAAGACGCCCCGCGACCGGCGCGAGCACGACGCGCTGGCCGAGGACGTGCGCCAGTCCCCGCTGCGCGGCCGGCCGTTGCGGCTGCGCCTGCGGAACTTCCGCCCTGACGGTGCCGGCTATCTGTCCGCGCTCGGCGGACCGCTCCCGTTCATGATCCGGCTGCGCGAGATCACGGACCAGACCGCCGCCCACGAGCGACGGCTCGAGGACGCGTGGAGGGTGCTGGCGGCGACCGGCACCGATCCAGGCGCCTTTGCCGCAGCGTGGCGAGCGGAAGTCGAGAGGTGGTCGTTCGACGAGGTCAACGACCTGATCGACCGGCACAACCGGTACTACCCCGCGGAGTCGGGGCTCCCCATGGATCCGCGCACGCGCACGTTCGTGCTCGTGGCCGGGCAGGACTACCGCCGCCGCCCCCTCGACGCAGCCTGGGCGCTCGAGCTGTTTCCGGCCGACCTCGCCGCAGCTACCGCACGCTGACGGGGCTCTCCCCGTGGGCCGGCCCCGGTTCGAGCACGCTGCGGTTGAGCAGGAGCAACGTCAGGAGCGCGATGACCGCGCAGATCACGTACGGCGCCGGATCGCCGACGGCATCGGCGAGCGCGCCACCTGCGGCCGGGCCGGTCATGGCCCCGATCGCCCAGGCCGTGTTCATCAGGCCGAAGGCAAGCGTCTGGGCCATCCCGTTCGCCTCGGCCCTGTCCGAGACGAGCGCGATCCCGGGGGTGTAGATGGCACTGGCCCCAAGGGATGCGCCGGCGACGAGGATCACGATCGCCGGGGCCGCTGTCACGGTCGCGAACCCGAGCGCGACGAGCGCGACCAGGACGAGCCCGATGCGGATCGGGTAGAGGCGCCCGCGCCGGTCGCTGATCCCCCCAACCCTCGGGGCAAGTGCGACCTCCACCAGGCCCGCGCCGATGAACGTGGCGGCGATCGCGACGGCCCCCCAGCCGGAGGAGTCGAGCGAGAGCGGTACGAGCACGTCCAGGACCCCGAAGAAGACCGCGGGCACGAGCGTGAGCCAGACCGCCGCGAGAAAGCCGATGTCGCGAAGGGCGCGGCCGAGGGCCTCCGGGTGCTGCACCTCGAGGCGGCCTGCGGGGAACGATGCCGCGGCGAGAGCGACAAGGCCCAGGAGCACCGCGATCCCAGCGAACACGGCCACGACCGAGGTCAGCTCGGCGGCGGCACCGATCGCCGGGCCGACGATGAAGCCGAGCACGGCGAACCCGAACGCCGTGCCGAGAGTCTGGCCACGCCGGTCGCGCGGCGTGCCCAGCGTCAGCCAGGCAAGGGCGCCCGACCACGTGACGGCGCTCGCGACGCCCTGGGTGAACCGCGTCACCCCGAGCACGGTCGGCGAGCCGCCGAACGCGAACGCGAGACTTGCGAGCGCGAGGACCGCGAGGCCGAGCACGACCGTGCGCTTCGGGCCGATGCGGGCCGCGAGCAGGCCGGCCGGAATGCCGCCGACCATGGCGCCCGCACCGTACGCACCGACGAGCAATCCTGCCTGGAGCTTCGAGAGGCCGTAGTCGTCGGCAAAGACGGGGACGAGCGGGATGATCGCGGCGAACATCATCGTGTCCGCGAACACGACCACGCTGACGAGGATGAGGAGCCGTCTCACCCGGAGAGCCTACGTGGGCACCGGACACCCGGCTGCGGGGAGTTCTGGACCAGAGAAAATGCACCGGGCCGGTTGCGCCTTCGTCCGGCCTCCCGATTGACCTCCGCCGAAGCGGGTGCCGATCGGGGAGCCATCGACCTCCGGTGCTCCGTTCCCGATGCACACGCGAATGTAGGGTCTGGAAAGGGCGGTGTCAAGGGGTACGTCGCAGGAATTACCGCAATTTACGCACGGGACAGTATTTCATCTCAATTCCCATGTCGCGAGCGCGGAGCGCGACGTCCCGAGGGAGCGCACATTACCGTGACAATATCGGCGCACAAAAAAATGCACCGGGGCGGTGGCGCCTTCGTCCGGTTTCCTGACTGACCTCCGCCGAAGCGACTGCCGATCAGGAGACCATCAACCTCGGGTGCTCCTACCTCGGTGCAATCACCAAGATAGGGATCAGTCGATCGCAGGTCAAGTCGTGCGAGATCGAATTTGTCGCAAATTGCGGAAATTCCAACGGGAGCAGGGCAAGATTGCGATCATCGCAGTATGCTCCACAGAGGCCGGTTCAGGAACTCGCCGAGCCGGTGCGCCTCGTCCACTTCACGGCCGACGTTCCGCGTGCGCGCACCGCCGCCGGTCAGGCTTCGTCCTCGGACGCCCCGTGCCCGGCGCAGAGGGGAATCTATGCTGCAGCAGGCACGCGGATCAAGACCAGAGGCCCGCGACTTTCCCGCAAATTGCGACCGTCTGGAGAACACATGACCGGAACACACATCGTGGTGACGGGAGCAGGGACGGGGATCGGTCTGGCGATCGCACGGCGCCTCGACCGTGACGGGGCGTCGCTGACGTTACTGGCGCGAGGCCGTGGCCGGCTCGAGGCGACGGCGGCCCTGCTCGAGCAACCCGTCCACGTCGCCGCCTGCGACATTCGTGACCGCGGCAAGGTCGAGAAGGCATTCGCCGACGCGGCCGATCGGCTCGGCCCGATCGGCGCGCTCGTGGCGTGCAGCGGTCTCGGGGGCGCGAACGGGGGCGATGCGAAGACGGATCGCTTCGACGACCTCGTGGCGACGAACCTGAACGGCACCTACTACTGCTGCCGGGCGGCGCTCGATCACCTCGCTCCGGGCCCGGAGGCGCGGCACCTCGTCGTCATCTCGTCGATCCTGGCGCGGATCGCCGTGCCGGCGTACACCGGCTACAGCGCCTCCAAAGCCGGGCTGCTCGGGCTGGTTCGCTCGCTCGCGGCAGAGCTCGGTGGTGAGAACGTCCTGGTCAACGCGATCTGCCCCGGCTGGGTCGACACGGAGATGGCTTGGCAGGGCCTCGACGGAATCGCCGAGGCCACGGGAGGGTCGCGCGAGGACGCCTACCGCGACGCGATGAGCGTCGTGCCGCTCGGGCGGATGTCCCAGCCGGACGACATCGCCGGTACCGTGGCCTGGCTGCTCTCGCCCGACGCCCGCGGCGTGACCGGGCAGGCGATCGACCAGAACGGCGGCGCCTGGATGGGGTAGGACGCACGAGGGGCGCCTTGCGGCGCCCCTTCGCGACGAGCCGGTTGAGTCCGTCCTAGGTCGTCTCGTACTGGGTGTCGGCAGGAAGGTCGAAGTCCTTCGCCTCCTCTTCCTCCAGCAACTCGAGCTCTGCGTCGGTACCCATGCGGACCGGGCCCTTGAACCAGTTCTTTGCCGAGAGCACCCACCAGCCGCCGAAGAGCAGGAACGCTCCTCCGACCGTGAGCGGCGCGTAGTTGAGGACGTTCCAGTCGAAGTCGGCGTTCCACGGGATCCCCGCGGGGGCGATGGGCGCGATGAACAGCAGGCAGATCAGCGTCACCCAGATGATCGCGATCCAGTCGATCAGCTTGTGCCAGTTGCCCAGCGACCAGGCGCCGTGCTCGAACCGGGTGCCAAGCCGAAGCCGCAGGATCACGGGCAGGATGAACGCAATGTAGAGCCCGATCACCGCGATGGACGTGCCGACGAGGTACCCGACGACGGCGTTCCAGAGTGTCGGCACCATCAGCAGCCACGACAGCACGGCGATCGCGAGCACGGCCATCTGCGGCACGCGGTTGCGGCCGACCTTCCTCCACAGGTTATGACCCGGGACGGCACGGTCACGCGAGAACGCGAACAACATCCGCGATGCGGACGTCGTGGACGCGGTGAGGCAGAAGGTCTGGGCGACGACGGCGATCAGGAGCATGAACTCGGCCCACGCCTGGCTCGTCGACTCGGTCCAGATGTACACGACCGCGTTGCCCCCGGCATCGATGACGCCCTGGGTGTCCGGGATCGCGAAGGTGACGGCAAGCAGCAGGATCCACCCGAAGACCATCGACACGAACACCGACATCCACATCCCGACGGCTGCGGTCCGTGAGGCCTGATGGGTCTCCTCGGCCATGTGAGCCGATGCGTCGTAGCCCGTCATCGTGTACTGCGACATCAGCAACCCGATCCCGAACACGTACCAGAAGACGATGCTGCTGAAGCCGCTGCCGGAGAAGCCCGAGTTGTTGACGGTCTCGCCGAACACGTAGCCGATCGACTGATGCGTGTCGGGAACGATGATCAGGACGAGGACGATGATCGCCACGCCCACCATGTGCCAGTAGGCGGAGAAGGTGTTCAGCAGCGACGTGATCCTGACGTTGAGCATGTTCAGGACCAGGGAGATCAGCATTACGGCGGAGTAGGTAACGAAGATCCAGTTCGAGGAGTTCGGGTAGTCGAACCACAGGTTGAGCAAGGCCGTGGCGAAGATCGCGAGGCCGTACCCGATTGCAGCCGTCACGGCGATCTGGCCGACGAGGTTGAACCAGCCCGTGAACCAGCCCCACGCGGGGCTCCCGAGCTTGGAGGCCCAGTAGTAGAGGCCGCCGGCCGTCGGGTAGGCCGATGCGATCTCGGCCATCGCCAGCGCGACGATCGTCGACATCGTGCCGACGAGCAGCCAGCCCCACGAGACGGCTACCGGCCCGCCCCACTGGAAGGCGATGTAGTACGACGTCAGGCAGCCGGCGAGGATCGAGATGATCGTGAAGCTGATCGCGAAGTTCTGGAACCCACCCATCGCCCGGAAGAGCTCCTGGGCGTAGCCGAGCTTGTGGAGAAGCTTCTCGTCCTCCGTCGTGTGGATCGCACCAGGTGCGGGTGCTGGGGTCTCGCTCATGCCGCCTCCCTCGTTGGTGACCGGGCCGGCCATCGCCCCCGAGGCGTTCGGGCCGGTGGCGTATTCACACCTACCTGTGAGGGCGTTGTCAAGACATGCCGCCAAGGAAGGAGGAGAGCGCCGTGATGCGCCGCAGTATCCTTCGGCATCCGGACGGACTAGGATCGCGTCCATGCTGAACTTCGAGCAGCTGCGCGCCGAGGTCGAGAGCGGTGCGATCGACACCGTCGTCGTCGCCTTCACCGACATGCAGGGGCGTCTGATGGGCAAGCGCCTGCACGGCGAGTTCTTCGTCGACGAGATGGACGCCGGGCACGGGGTGGAGGGGTGCAACTACCTGCTCGCCCTGGAGATGGAGATGGATCCCGTGCCCGGCTATGCGCTTGCGAGCTGGGAGCAGGGGTACGGCGATTTCGACGTTCGGCCCGACCTGGCGACGCTGCGCCGGATCCCCTGGCTCGAGGCGACTGCGCTCGTGCTCGGCGACGTGCACTTCCACGACGGGTCGCCCGTTGCCCCGTCCCCCCGGCAGGTGCTGAAGGCGCAGATGGAGCGGGCGACCGCGCTCGGGCTGACGCCGATGATGGGCAGCGAGCTCGAGTTCTACCTCCTTCGCGAGACCTTCGAGGAGGCGCACGCCAAGGAGTACTCCGGCCTGACGCCGTCGGTGCCGTACATCCTCGACTACCACATCCTCGCGACCACCTACGACGAGGCGTTCCTGCGTCAGATCAGGAACGGGATGCACGCCGCGGGGATGCGGGTGGAGACGTCGAAGGGCGAGGCCTGGCCGGGGCAACAGGAGATCAACTTCCGCTTCTCGGATGCCCTGACCATGGCCGACAACCACGTCATCTACAAGAACGGGGCGAAGGAGATCGCGTTCCTCAACGGCTGTTCGATCACGTTCATGGCGAAGCCCTTCCAGGACTGGATCGGCAACTCGTGTCACATCCACTCGTCGCTCTGGCGCGACGGCACGCCGTGCTTCGCGACCGACGAGACGCTGTTCTCGCGTTGGCTTGCGGGGCAGATCGCGTGCTTCAAGGAGCTCGCGATCTTCCTGGCGCCGACGATCAACTCGTACAAGCGCTTCGCCGCGGGGTCGTGGGCTCCGACGACGCTCGCATGGGGGAACGACAACCGGACCTGCGGTTTCCGCGTCGTGGGGCAGGGTGCGGCACGGCGGGCGGAGACGCGGATCCCGGGCGGCGACGCGAACCCGTACCTGGCGTTCGCAGCCGTGATCGCGGCGGGCCTGCACGGGATCGAGCACGAGCTGGAGCTGGCGCCGGGCCTCGAGGGGAACGCGTACGAGTCCGATGCGGATCGGTTCCCGTCCACGATGGGCGCGGCGATCGCCGCGCTCGAGGGTGGCACGATGGCGCGAGGTGCGTTCGGCGACCAGGTCGTCGACCACTACCTCAACTACGCGCGCACCGAACAGGGTCTGTACGACGCGTTCGTCACCGACTGGGAACGCAAGCGCTACTACGAGCGAGGGTAGTGGACGGAGCCCGGTGACCGCTGAAGCGGTTCGCCATCGGACGCGGCGACAGGCTTCAGCCCGTCGTCCGGGCTGCTCTTCGCTAGCTTGGCGGCATGAGCAGAGGTCAGCGTCCGATGATCGGCATCACCTCGTACGCCCAGCCGGCGCGCTGGGGTGCGTGGGATCTGCCCGCCGCGCTCGTGCCCCTCTACTACGTCGACTCCGTCGATCGGGCCGGCGGCCGCGCCCTGCTCGTGCCGCCGAGCGATCACGCCGTCGAGGAGACGCTCGACGTGCTCGACGGGATCGTGTTCTCGGGCGGCATCGACATCGACCCTGCGCACTACGGCGCCGAGCGGCACCCGGCGACGGACCCGGCGCAGGCGCATCGCGACGCCGGCGAGCTGCGGCTCCTCGAGGCGGCGCTCTCGCGCGACCTGCCGACGCTTGCGATCTGCCGGGGCTTTCAGTTGCTGAACGTCCTCCGCGGTGGCGACCTGATCCAGCACCTGCCGGAGGAGGTCGGCCACGAGGGGCATCGGGAGACGCTCGGCGTCTTCTCCCAGCACCCTGTCGACGTGAAGGAGGGGACGCGCCTGGAGGCGATCCTCGGGTCACGGCACGGCTCGGTGCGCTCGAGCCACCACCAGGGCGTCGGCCGGGTGGGGGACGGGCTCGTCGAGAGCGCCTTCGCCGAGGACGGCTCGCTCGAGGCGATCGAGGATCCGTCGAAGCGGTTCGCGCTCGGAGTGCTCTGGCACCCGGAGATGGAGGAGGACGACAAGCGTCTCTTCGAGGCGCTCGTGACCGAGGCACGCGCGTATCGCGCTTCTCGCTGACAGGCTCCGCGCGCCCCGAAAGGGGGGCAAGATCCCTCGAAAGGAGGATGGCGTCATCCCCCTTTGAGGCGATAGTTGGATCAGACAGCGGCAAAGCTGGACTATTCGCGGCGACCCCAGACGGGGGCACCTGACGGGGCGTCGCGAGCCAGCCTTCTCGAACAGACGCGGCACAAGGGAGACACACCATGCGGAAGAGATTCCGGCGGGCTCTGCTCGCCACGGGAACGGTCGCGGTCGGCCTCGTGGCCGTGGTCGCGTTTGCGGGGGCAACGACCCCGCCGCCGTCCAGCGGCAGCGGCTTCGCGCCGACGTTCGCACAGGGCAGCAATGTCTATGCAGACTGCACAACCGCCCCGACCGGGCAGGAGCACGTCTTCGGTCTCAAGGTCGAGAAGACGGGTGCCGTCTCGAACTACAACGGGACGTTCGACCAGTCGAATACGTCCGCGACGCACGGGTCGAGCAACCCGCTCCGGGTAACGATCTCGAACGCCAAGGTGAGCAACGGTTTCGCCACGTTCGACTGGTCGGCCAACATGCCCGTCGACTACGTCTTCGTCAAGGCGGGAAACGGCGCCAACAAGTACGACTACAGCGCCTTCGGCTGGGGCGGCAAGCCGGCCACGGGCCCCTGGAGCGACACCGGGCTCGTGAGTCCCAAGGATTCGATTTCGCACATCCTCTTCTGCTCGATCAAGAAGCTGAGGGTCGAGAAGACGGCCGTCCCCTCCTTCACCCGCGAGCACACGTGGACGATCGACAAGCAGGTGAAGACGAACGGCGCCTTTGGCGACAGCGCAGCCCTGGCTCTCGAGGTCGGAAGCGCCGGCCCCGCCGATTGGCGCATCACCGTCGCTCGGACCGGCAGCAAGGACAGCCAGATGAAGCTCGCGGGCGTCATCACCGTGCTGAACAGCTCGCCGTTCGACGTCGACGGCATTTTGGACGAGTCCCTGTCGAACGTCGCTTTCTCCGGCTCCTGTAAGCCGAAGGGTGCGACGACGGATCAGGCGACGTTCTCGGTCGGAAAGGGGAAGACGATCTCGTGCTCGTACTCCGCGCCCCTCGCAACGACGGCAAGCGGAACGAACACCGTCGTGGCCGATCCGACCACGCCCAGCTGGATGGAGCGCACGACCGCCTCCCGGGACTACGCGTTCGGCGCCCCGACGAGTGAGCTCAACAAGACGGTGAACTGGCAGGACTCGAACGGTCAGTCCAAGGGCGGCATCACGGTCGACACCACGACCGAGTACCGAACCACGAACGAGTGTGGTCAGAGCCGCCAGGTGAAGAACACCGTCAACCTGTTCGGCGATGCCAAGGACCCGCTCGGCAGCGACGTCGCCCAGCTCGACATCACCTGCGCCCCGGTGCAGAAGCTGCAGATCTCGAAGACGGTCGACACCACCTCGTCCAAGAAGACCTGGAGCTGGACGATCGACAAGCAGGTCAAGACGACGGGCGCCTACGCCGACTCCGCGTCGCTCACGCTCGATCCGGGAGCGAGCGGTGCCGCCCACTACAAGCTGACGGTGCATGGGTCGTGGGTGGAAAGCGACTACGCCGTCACCGGAACCATCACGGTGACGAACCCGAACTCCTCGACAATCTCGGGCGTCAGCGTCACGGACGTCCTCCCCGGTGCGGTCGTCACGTGCCCGGCCACGACGATCGCCGGCAAGGCCGAGCTCAAGTGCGCCTACACGGCGACCAGCGCCAGCACGAAGCCGGCTTCGAACACGGCGTCGGTCTCGGTCAGCGGCAACAGCGCGCTGAGCAACACCTCGAGCGCAGTGCCGATCACCTTCGGCTCGCCGACCGTGGTCAACGACACGGTCGACGTGATCGACGCGTTCGACGGCACGGCAGGCATCCCGGTCGCGGGCGGCACCGGCCTCACGCCGGCCGACCTCGACCAGAGCGGCAACAAGGTGCTGACCTACGACCGCACGCTCACCTGCGGAACGACCCACACCTACCGGAACACGGCGTCCGTGACCGACCCGAAGGGTGATGTGCTCGACGAGGACGGCGCGAGCGTCGACGTCACCTGCACCGCGCCGAAGGCGCTGACGGTCTCGAAGACGGCCATACCGTCGTTCACCCGCACGTACGACTGGAAGGTGACGAAGACGGCCGACCCGTCACAGATCAGCCTCAAGGACGGCGGCACCGGATCGTCGACCTGGACGGTCAAGCTCGAGCGGGGCGAGCCGGTCGACTCCGGCTGGCGCCTGGCGGGCACGATCAGGGTCACCAACCCGAACGGGTTCGCGGTGAGCGGCGTCTCGGTCAGCGACGGCCTCGGTGGCACGGTCACGTGCCCCTCGAGCTCGATCGCGGCGACGTCCTCGATGACCTGCTCGTATTCGGTCGGCCTGGAGGGCGGTGCCGGCGGCACCAACACGGCAGTCGCGACGACGACGACCCCGGGCGTCGGTTCGGGCTCGGGCTCTGCGGAGTACGCGTTCGGCGAGCCGACGAGCACCGTGAACGACAACGTCGACGTCGTCGACACGAACGGCATGACATGGAACGACCAGACGGAGGGCTTCACCCGCTCGTATGCGACCGGGGCGCTCCCGTGCAAGGACATGACCTACTCCAACACGGTCCGCGTGATCGGCGACCAGGGGGCTATTCTGAGCACCTCGACGGCGACCGTGACCGTCACCTGCTCCACGACGCCGCCCAAGGTCGTGCCGCCGACGCCGGTGGTCGACATCGGCGTCACCAAGTCGGCCACCACCCCGACGAGGCTGAACGGGAACGTCACCTACACGATCGTCGTCTCGAGTCTCGGCCCGGATCCGGCGAGCGGCGTGGAGGTCAAGGACCCGGCTCCGGGCGGGATCGGCTACCTGTCGGCCAGTTCGCAGGATGCGGCGGTGAAGTGCGCCGTTGAACAGGGTGGGGCGCTCGTCAGCTGCAGCCGGCCGGGAACGTTCAGCCCGGGGCAGTCGTTCGTCGTCACGGTCGTCGGCAAGGCGACACGGACGGGGACGCTGACGAACACTGTCACCGTCTCGACACCCGGTGACTCGAAGCCCTCGAACAACGAGGCCTCGGCGTCCACCGTCGTCGTGGCACCGATCACGCCACCGACGTCGAAGCCCAAGCCGAAGCCCAAGTCGACGATCTGCGCGATCCTCACCGTCGGACCGAAGACGGTGACCGTGGGCAAGGCAGGCAAGCTCAAGTTGCGCGTGAGAGCAGGCGGCAAGCCGGTTGCCGGAGCCAGGATCCGGATCAAGGGCGCGGGCGTGAACCGGGTCGTGAAGACCGGCAAGAACGGCCTCGTGACCGCCAAGATCTCGGCTCCGAGGTCAGGCATCGTGGTCGTCTCGATCGCCGGCAAGAGGGGCTGCAACACCGCCCGCGTCGGTGTCGTCGGCGTCTTCGAGCCCCCCGTCACGGGCTGATCCGGCACGGGTGGCGGGGATCACCTCAGGGGGCGGGGCCTTCGGGCCCCGCCCCTTCCACGAGATCCTGCTCGGCCCCGGAAGGGGTACGCGCACCGCATCGGACTCACTCGATCGAGCGATGTACCGTCACCCCGACGGGGTTACGGTGAGTGTGTGACGCGTTTCACTCGGCTCGCAGGGCTTACCCGCGGGACGCCGACCGAGGTCGGGGCCCCTAGGAGAACGGCGTTCGCCGAAGAACGGATCATTCCCATGAGTCGATATGCTCATAGCTTGCGCGGACTTCTCGTCATCGCCCTTGTGGCACTCGCGTTCCCGGCCGCGGCTCTTGCGGTCAGCCAGTCTCCTCCGAAACAGCCCATCGGTTCAGGAACGATCAGGGTGCCGCTGCTCTCGGTTCGCAGTGCGCCGAGCGGCGGAGCGCGGGTGATCGCCAGGCTGAGCGAGTTCCGGCCCCAGGACTACAGGCCGCGCTACGTGCTCGCCGTCGACGTGAAGCGAGGGAAGAAGGGCAAGCCGGCCTGGTACCGGATCACGGTGCCCGGCCGTCCGAACGGCCGCACCGGCTGGGTGCCTGCGAAGCAGGTCGCGATCCGCAGCGTCCCGTGGCAGGTCGTCGTGTTCCGTGGCTCCCGTGTGATCCAGCTCTGGAAGAAGGACCGACTCGTGCGTACGAGCAAGGTCGCGGTCGGAGCATCCGGAATGGAGACGCCGATCGGGCTGTACTACGTCACGGTTCGCTTCCGTCCCGTGACGCAACCCTTCCTCGGGACGTTTGCCTTCGAGACGAGCGCCTACTCGAAGCTCTCGGAGTGGCCCGGCGGCGGGGTGGTCGGCCTCCATGGCACCACCGCTCCCCAGCTGCTCGGGCAGGCCGTGTCCCACGGGTGCATCCGGATCTCGAACGAGACGGCGAACTTCCTCCGCGATCGCATCCCGCTCGGCACGCCGATCCGCGTGCTCGCGAGCTGAGCGCGGTGACGGGCTTCAGCGCGTCACCCGGGCTTCGCCCGCTTCCGCGCTGACGACCGGGCTAGGCGCTCGAGGCTTCGAACGCATACGGCGCCGGCACCTCTCCCGAGAGCGTGCGCTGCGCACCAGGAGCTGCGCTGAGGCGTCGTACCCCTAGGCCCCGATCCTGGAACTTGAATCCGGGCGCGAACGCCTGCCACGAGCCACCCGTCGTAGACGCGACGCCGACGCCGTCGAAGCGAAAGGCGAACGTGTTGCACACGGCGCGACCGCCGTTCCACGACTCGGCCGTCGCGATCGGTCGCCAGCGGTTGCTCGAGTTCTCGAGCAGCACGGGCTCGAGCACCGCCTTGCCGTCGAGCCAGACGCGCCACCAGTTCGGCCGGCCCGCCAGTTCGAGAACTGCGACCCTGTGGCTCTCGCCGACCCGGACGTTCTGGACCAGGGGAACGAACACCGGCTCCCGGCCGCCGCGGGTGATCTCGGCGTACACCATCGCCGGCGTGGCCGGCATCGAGGCGACTCCGATCTGCAGCCAGAGCGTCTGACCGCCGGCGCCCTGTCCCGGGCCTCCCACTCCGACCCAGCCCGCGACGTGCCCGGCCGCGACGTTCGATACCGCCGTCGGCGTGATCGTGGCGCGGATGCCGTGGGCGACCTTTGTGGCCTGATGCCCTGCGTACGCGTATCCCTGCGGGCCGTTCGCACCGGCGCCGCACGCCGGACCGGTCGCCTGGGCGGTGTCGCTCCCGAGGCCGGTCAGCGCGGCAGCGACCAGGGCTGTCGCTGCGAGGAGGCCGAGAGAGGAATCGCCGCACGCAGTACCGATCGGCACCAGCAGCACCATTCGTCCATCCCTCGGTTCAGCGACGACCCCACCCGTCCAGGGGAGCAGGCGCGGGGGGAGTCCCTCGTTCGAGTCGCGCGAAAGCGGTAGCGGCGTCCCTCGGATGGTGGGCCGCAGCGCTCTACAGATCAAGCTCGAGGCCGTCGTGGGCCCGCTCGACTCCAGGAGGGACGACGAGCTCGGCAGGGCGGTGGGTGATCAGCACGCGCCGGGTGCCGCTCCCCGCGGCGGCTGCGAGCGCCTCGTCGACGCTGAGGTGACCGCGGGGCCGGCCGTCGTCCTCTCCGCGATCGAGCGTCGCCTCGCAGACGAAGAGATCGGTGTCGCGCGCGAGCTCGGCGAGTCGCTCGCTCGGGCCGCTGTCGCCCGAGTAGGCGATCGTCTTCCCGTTCGCCGAGAGCCTGAACCCGTAGGTCTCGAGGGTGTAGTGAGGCAGCCGGAGAGGAATGACGTCGATTCCGGCAGCCGTGAAGCGCTGTTCGGGCTCGTATTCCCGCACCGTGAACACGCGGTCGAACATGTCCCGGAAGCCGAACCGCTCACCGAACCGCTCCAGCACATCGCGTCCTCCGGTGTGAACCCACAGCTCGGGGCGCTCCTCGATCGCGACTCCGCCGGCGCGGTACATCGCGCCCCACACCCACGGGACGAGGTCACCCCAGTGGTCGAGGTGGAAGTGCGTGATCGCGATCGCGTCCACGTGGGGCCAGCCCTCCCGCTCGCGGAGGCGCGCCAGGACACCCGGGCCACAGTCGACGAGGAGACGGCCGGCACCGTGCTCGACGACGTACCCGGAGTGGGCGCCGCCGGGGTTGGGCCAGGCCGGGGAGCAGCCGATGACGGTGAATTTCACCGCCGTATACTGCCCAGGTGGAGCGGAAGACGCGTGTGGTGATCGCCAAGCCCGGCCTCGACGGCCACGACCGGGGCGCCAAGATCATCGCTCGCGCCCTGCGCGACGCCGGTATGGAGGTGATCTACACCGGGCTCCATCAGACCCCGGAGCAGATCGTCGAGACCGCGATCCAGGAGGATGCCGATGCGATCGGGATCTCGATCCTCTCCGGCGCGCACATGACGCTCGTGCCGCGCATCATCGGGGGCCTGCGCGCGCACGAGGCCGACGACGTGCTCGTCATCGTGGGTGGGACGATCCCGGCCGACGACGCCGCGGAGCTGATCGCCGGGGGTGTCGCGGCGATCTTCACACCGGGTGCCACCACGGCCGAGATCGTCGAGTTCCTCCGCTCGGCCGTCACGGTTCCGTAGCGGAGAAGAGCGTGATCCCGGCACGCGGGCGTTAACGCGCCGCTAACGTGCCAGAGCGGCTGGCCGCCTAACCGGTGGCGCCACGGCTCGTCTACTCTTGCAGTAATGGAGGACGCCTCGGACCGCTCGTTCCTCAGCTCACCGCGCAATCAACGTCGGATGCTGGTGGCTGCGCTCGTCGTGTTCGCGATCGGTGTGGCCGCGGTCACGTTCGTGTTCTTCCGGAACACCGGCGATCCGACCGAGACGTTCTCGAACGAGCCCGCGGACGTCTTCAAGCCGCAGAAGACCACCAAGATCGACCCGGAAGCTCGCCGCGTTGCAGGCACGTTCATCAAGACCGCGGTGGCGCGCAAGAATCTTGCCTCCTCCTACGACCTCGTGACCCCCGAGCTCCGGCAGGGCATGACCCGCAAGGAGTGGGCGAGCGGGAACATCCCCGTCGTCTACTACCCGGCCGGGAAGATCGAGGTCGCCGCTTTCAAGGTCGACCAGTCGTACGCGAACGAGGTCGTCTGGGAGGTCTACATCGTTCCGAAGCCCGGATCCGGCCTGAAGCCCGCCAGATTCTTTGTCGGTCTCAAGCGCACGGACGAGAAGGCGCCGTGGAAGGTGAACTACTGGGCGCCCAACTTCCAGGCAGCACTCCCCGACCCGGGCTAGCTGATTGATTCCACATCGCCGCACTCACGGATGGGGGCCTGAACGCATCGCATCGCGGCCGTCTCGTTCAGCACCAAGGGCACCGGCCTTGACGCAGATCGAGCCGACCACGCTGCTCGGTTCACGCCCTCCCCGCAAGAACGCCACAGCGGAATCACCCATCTAGATGTCACACCGTGCCCGACGCCGTCGGTTACGGATCGCCGCAGTGGTCGCGGTCACGGCGTTGCTTGCGGTGGGCGCTGCGTTCTTCTGGAACACCGCCGACAACATCGAAACCTTCTCGGGCGGTCAGGCGGACATCTTCGTCGCACCGGAGCCTCACACGCTGACGAAGGCCGAGTGGGCCGAAATCGTCTCCGTCGCGAAGCAGTTCGTCGAGTCGGCTGTCGCGCGCGACCATCCGGAACGGGTCTACGCCAGTCGTCCACGCCGACCTGCGCGGGGGCCTGACGCGGAAGCAGTGGGCGGAGGGCGACATCCCCGTCGTGCCCTACCCGGTCGAAAGGGCCCTCTGGAAGGTCGAATACTCCAACACCGACGCCGTCGGCCTGGTCGTGAAGGTCTATCCGACGAAGGGCGCCCAGCTCAAGCCGACCGTGTTCTCGATGAGTGTCGTGCCAGTCCGGGTCGGAGACGACATCCGCTGGCTGGTGAGCAGCTGGGCGCCGAAGGCCGGAAGTCCGTCTGCGATCGTAGGCCCGGCTTCCGGGGGCGTCGCCGCGCAGGACGTCGAGCGGATCTCGCCCACGGCGAGCGTCCTCTGGCTGCTCGTTCCCGTCGTTCTGATCTGCCTCGTGTTCGTCATCCCGGTCGTCTTCCTCGTCCGCGAGCGGCGGATCACGCGGCGCATGCGCCGGCGGCTCGACTCGCGCTCCCTCTAGCCGAGCAGGCCGACCTCCGTGCAGGTGCGTCAGCGCCGTCTCGACCGTTCGTGGCCGGACGGCTCAGCCGGGCTTGATGCGATCGACGATCAGTGCGCCGGCTGCACCGGTCACAACCTCGACGGTTGCCTTCGAGGGCCGCGTGAAGACGGTCAGCCGGCTCGCCGAGCGGGTGCTGAGGGCGCGCCGGGTCGGCGCGACGATCTGTGCGGCGACCGACTGGTCGAGGAGTGCGTCCTCCGGTACCGCGAGCTCCACGGAGCGGGCCGGGATCGTCGTCCAGGCTCCGCCCGGCCAGACGCGAACGGCGGTCACCGAGAGCTCGAGCATGCCGGCGCCGGCCGACACCGGGACGCCCTTCAGACCGAGTGTGACGGCCTTCCCCGGACCGGAAGGCAGCGCGAACAGCAGCCGGGTCGCGTCGTTCAGGTAGGCGAACGGGTTGACGTCGGCGCCGTCCTTCGGGTGCACCTCGAAGTGGAGGTGGTAGATGCCCTCGGCATCGCCGGAGTCGCCGTTGTAGGCGATCTGCTGGCCGGCCTTGACCCGGGCCCCGTCCTTGAGCCCGTCCGCGTAGGCGACACCCGGCACGCACCTGCCCCGGTTGTCGCGCTTCGCCGTGAGGTCGTTGTTGAGGTGGATGTAGAGGTAGGTCGTGCCGCTCTTGCCGTACAGGTACAACATGCAGCCGGCGCGGGACGACGTCGTCCAGAACTTGATCTTGCCGTCCTCCGCCGCAACGGCGGGGGAGCGCCACGTCGTCACGATGTCGTTGCCTGCATGGCGCCCCTGGCCGCGTGGGTCCCCGTAGTCGTCCGTGTACTTCGCCTGGCCCACGATCGGGAAGATGATGGGCTTCGCTCCGCTCGTGGGGGACTTGCCCGGATCGTTGAGCGCCGGCGATGCCGACGCGGCAGCAAGGCTCAGGGTCGTGAGCAGAAGGAGGAGGCACGCTCCTCGGGCTGTCGTCCGGTGCTGTCTCATCCTGGGTCGGGTGAGAGAGATCCCACCCATGTCCGGTTCGCGCTCGAAGGAGTCGACCCTACCAGACGCTCGCGCGGCACCTCCCAGCGACGCTTCAGCCGACCGCGAGAAAGGCCCAGGCGATAGGCTCTCGTCGTGAAGATCGCCGTCTGTGTGAAGCAGGTGCCCGACACCACGTCTCCGAGACGCCTCGACCCCGCGTCGAACCGGCTCGACCGGTCGGGGGAGGGTGCGATCAACGCCACCGACATCAACGCCGTCGAGGAGGCGCTGCGGATCAAGGAGGCCCACGGCGGCGAGGTCGTCGTCGTCTCGCTCGGCCCGGCCAAGGCGCTCGACTCGCTGCGCAAGGCCCTCGCGATGGGCGCCGATCGCGCACTGCTCGTCTCCGACGAAGCGGCCGCGGGATCCGATCTCGTGGCCACGAGCTACGCGCTTGCGAAGGCGCTCGAGCGCGAGAGCGCCGACCTCGTGCTCTTCGGCCAGCAGTCGTCCGATTCCGACGGTGCCGTGCTCTGGAGCGCCGTCGCCGACCGGCTGCGCCGCCCGCTGGTCTCGCAGGTCGCCGACCTCGGGATCGACGGAGCGACGGTGACCGGAAAACGCCAGACCGAGTTCGGCTACGACGTGATCACCGCCCCCTTGCCGGCGATCGTGGCGGTCTCCGACGCGATCAACGAGCCGCGCTACCCGTCGCTCAAGGGGATCATGGGCGCGAAGTCGAAGCCGGCCGAGACGGTCTCGCTCGCCGACATCGGCGTCGAGCCCGAGAGGGCGGGCACCACCGGCTCCCGAACCACAGTGCTCGCCCTGGCGCCGCCGCCGCCGAAGGGCGATCAGGTCAAGATCGAAGACGACGGCTCCGCGGCCGAGCAGGTCGTCGACTGGCTCGTGGGGAGGAAGTTGATTTGAGCGGAACGTCAGCAAGCCCGGGAGACACTGTGAAGCCCGGAACCGACACACTCGTCTTCCTCGAGCACCATGGCGGCGTGATCCAGAAGGGCGCGCTCGGCGTGCTCGCGCGGGCACGTGCGCTCGGCGGTAACGTCGCGGGTGTCGTCGTCGGCCACGGGGTTGCCGACGTGGCCGCCTCGGCGGGTGCGTTCGGCGCCGCCACGGTCTACGTCGTCGATGCTCCTGCCTTTGAGACGCCCCTGCCGCAGCCGCGCGTCGACGCGCTCGAGGCCGTCGTCGCCGCCTCAGGGGCGGAGAACATCCTGTTTGCGTCGTCGGTCCTCTCTGCGGACGTCGCGGCGGGGCTGTCGGCCCGGCTCGACGCAGGTCTCAACTGGGATGTCACGGACGTCAGGATCGAGGACGGCCGGCTGATCGGCAAACGTCCCGCGCTCGGCGACACGGTGCTCGTCGACGTCGGCTGGACGAGCACGCCGAGGATCGCCCTCGTGCGGTCGGGCGCCTTCGAGCCGGTCGAGACCGGCGGCAGCGCGACCCTGCACGATGTCCCTGTCACGCCGCAGGACTTCTCGACCGCGGCGCAGGTCGTCGAGCAGGCGCACGAGCAGGCGAGCGGTCCGTCGATCGAGGACGCGGACGTGATCGTTGCGGGCGGCCGCGGGCTCGGCAGCGCCGACGGCTTCAGGCTCGCCGAGGAGCTCGCCGCTGCGCTCGGTGGGGCGGTCGCGGCAACGCGGGCCGTGGTCGATGCCGGCTGGTACCCGTACGCCACCCAGGTCGGTCAGACCGGCAAGTCGGTCTCGCCCAAGCTCTACATCGCGCTCGGGATCTCCGGCGCGATCCAGCACAAGGTGGGCATGCAGAACTCCGGCGTGATCGTTGCGATCAACAAGGATCCGAACGCCCCGATCTTCGACTTCGCCGACTTCGGCGTCGTCGGTGACCTGAACCAGGTCGCTCCGAAGCTCGCCGAGCTCGTGCGGGCCCGCACGGCCTAGAGGCTTTGACCGAGACCGAGCCCACCGGCGCTCCGTTCCCGCACCAGGTCTTCGGGGCGGACATTCGTGCCGCGGACTATCCACCGCCGTTCTCGAGCGCCGAGGTCATCACAGCACCGACCGATGCGCCCGACGAGCGCATCGAGGTCGGCGTCCTCATCGTCGGAGGAGGTCCGGCCGGGCTCGCGTGCGCGATCCGGCTCGGCCAGCTGATCGAGGAGGATCCGGCGACCGCCGAGCGCCTGGGCGAGGTGCCGGTGGCGCTCGTCGACAAGGGCAAGCAGCCGGGCTCGCATCTGCTCTCCGGTGCGGTGATGAACCCTCGCGCCGTCCGCCGTCTGTTCCGCGGTCGCCCGGAGCAGCTCGAGGGCGTGCCGACGTACGGCGAGGTGCCGGGTGAGGGCGTCTACCTGCTGACGCGCAAGCGAGCGCTGCGAATCCCGCCACCACCGACGCTCCGGAACCACGGCAACTGGATCATCTCGATCTCACAGATGTGCCGGTATCTCGCCGAACAGGCCGAGGCCGGTGGCACGTTCGTGCTGCCCGAGACGGCAGCCGAGCGGCTGCTCGTCGATCACGGCCGGGTCGTCGGTATCCGCAGCGGCGACAAGGGGCGAGGGAAGGAAGGCGAGCCACTCGGCAACTTCGAGCCGGGGTCGGACATCGTCGCCAAGGTGACGGTTCTGGCCGAGGGCACGGCCGGTCATCTGACGGGTGCGGCGCTCGACCACTTCGGCCTCAACGGCCGTGAACCTCAGATCTGGGAGCTCGGCGTCAAGGAGGTCTGGCGGGTTCCGAAGCCGCTCCGCAGGATCGTGCACACCATGGGCTGGCCGCTTCGCAAGCCGGCCAGATTCCGGGAGTTCGGTGGGTCGTGGCTCTATCCGATGGGCGACGACATGATCTCGCTCGGCTTCGTCGTCGGCCTCGACTACCGCGACCTCGAGCTCTCTGCGCACGACCTGCTGCAGGAGTTCAAGACGCACTCCTTCGTCCGGGCGATCCTCGACGGCGGCGAGCGGGTGGCCTGGGGCGCGAAGACGATCACGAGCGGCGGCTGGCACGCGATGCCGCGGAGCCTCGGCACACCGGGGCTGCTGCTCGCGGGAGAGAGCGCGGGGCTCGTCGACCTCGCGCGTCTCAAGGGAGTGCACTACGCGATCGAGTCGGGGAGGCTTGCCGCGGAGGCGGCCTTCCGGTCGCTCCAGCGCGGCGAGAATCCGGGCCGGATCGGTGCCTTCGACGGCTACGACGCCGAGGTGCGCAACGGCTATCTCGGTAAGAGCCTGCGCGAGGTGCGCAACATGCGCCAGGCGTTCGAGAAGGGGTTCTTCGTCGGGGGTGCGCTCGCGAGCGCCATGACCGTTTCGAAGGGCAGGTTTCCCCCGAAGGAGTTCCACAACGAGCCGGATGCCGCGGCCCCGCTGCTGCGTACGGACCGGGCTGCGAGGTACCCGGCACCCGACGGCGTGCTGACGTTCGACAAGCTCTCGTCGGTCTTCGCCTCCGGCAATCGCACCCGCGACGATCAGCCGAACCACGTGCGGATCGAGCGCAAGGTGCCGCGCGACGTCGCGGAGCTGTGGGCCTGGATGTGCCCCGCCCAGGTGTATGAGGTCGGGGACGACGACGGTGACGGCACCGTCGAGGTGAAGCTGACGCCCTCCAACTGTGTCCAGTGTGGGGCGATCACCGCGAAGGGCGGCCGCCTGACGCCGCCCGAGGGCGGCTCCGGCCCCGAGTACACGCTGACGTAGGCGTGAGCTCGCTCTTGCCGCCGTCCGTGGGCGATCGTGGCGCGGATGTCGCGGTGGTCGGCGCCGGCATCGTCGGTCTCGCCGTTGCGCGCGAGCTCTCGATGCGCCACCCGCGTCTCCGGGTCGTCGTACTCGACAAGGAGCCCGGGATCGCGCGGCACCAGACCGGGCGCTCGAGCGGCGTCATCCACTCGGGCGTCTACTACGCACCCGGCTCGTTGAAGGCCCGCCTCTGCGTCCAGGGCGCCGCAGCGCTCCGCACCTACTGCGACGAGCGGGCGATTCCGTACGACATCTGCGGCAAGGTGATCGTCGCGACCGAGGCGACCGAGGTGCCGCGCCTCGAGGAGCTGCATCGCCGCGGGACGGAAAACGGTGCGCCCGGGCTCGAGCTGATCGGCCCTGAGCGCCTGCGTGAGCTGGAACCTCATGCGGCGGGCGTGCGTGCGCTGCACGTTCCGGGCACGGGCATCGTCGACTACGGCCTGGTGGCACAGGGACTCGCCGACGACGTCGCGGCCGCCGGGGGTGAGCTCCTGCTCGGCTACGAGGTGGAAGAGATCGTCGAGCGCGAGGGCACCGGCGTGCGTCTCTCGTGCTCTGCAGGCGAGGTGGCGGCGCGGAACGCGGTGTTCTGCGCGGGCGTCTACTCCGACCGGCTGGCGCGGCTCGGGGGCGGTGCCGTCGACCCGCAGATCGTGCCCTTCCGCGGTGACTACTACGTGCTCCGGCCCGAGGCCCGACACCTCGCGAACGCGCTCGTGTACCCGGTGCCGGACCCGAGCTTCCCGTTCCTCGGCATCCACACCACGCTGCGCATGGACGGCTCCATGTGGCTCGGCCCCAATGCCGTGCTCGCCCTCGGGCGCGAGAGCTATCGGCGCTACCAGGTGCGCCCGGGCGACCTCGTCGAGACCGTCCGAACACCCGGCTTCCGTCGCCTCGCACGTAGGCACCTCCGGATGGGCCTCGGCGAGCTGGCTCGGGACTACAGCCGGCACCTCTTCGTGGCAGCGGCCAGGAAGCTGCTGCCGGAGCTCGAGGCGGGCGATGTGCTTCCCGGCGATGCAGGGATCCGCGCTCAGGCGCTCCTGAGGGACGGGACGCTCGTGGACGACTTCGTGCTGGAGCGGCGTCCGGGGATCGTCTACGTCCGCAACGCACCGTCCCCCGGGGCGACGTCGTCGCTCATGATCGGTGAGGCGATCACCGACCTGGCCGAGGAGGCGTTCGGTCTGTAGCGGGCGGTCTCCGGAGGGTCAGCGCGTTGGCACCGCCTGTCGACGCTTCCACGCTTCCGCCATTGCGACACGCTGCGCCAGCGTCGGATGGCTGTCGAGGAGGATGTGGGCCCAGGCGGGTGGGTCTGGGTCGCCGAGGGACGTCCGCGCGAAGCCGACGAACAACCCGCGCACCGCTGCCGGATCCCTGGTCGTCTGGAGCGCCTTCCAGTCGGCCTCGGACTCCATCCCACGGCTGATCCAGGCCTGGGCGGGCGACAACGCGAGTTGGAGCGCGGCAACGACGAGCAGCGCCAACGGAACCGCGGCCGCCTCTCCCATCCCTCCGCGTCGCCGCGTCGCGCGCATCAGCACCCAGGCACCGGGGAGTGCGAAGAGACCGAACCAGGCGAGGCCCTTCGGAATGTGATCGCTCGAGTGGTGGCCGATCTCGTGGGCGAGCACCGCCCGCACCTCCCCGTCCGTGAACGTGCCGTCGACCATCGTGCTCCACAGGACGATCTTCCGGGAGCCACCGAAGCCGACCGCGTAGGCGTTCGCCTGGCTCGTCGTGCCGCTCACGTCCTCCACGGACACGGGGATTCCGCCGACCCCCTGCTTCTTCTCGAACGTGGTCGCGGCCCGCTGCAGGGAAGGATCCTCGAGCGGTGTCGTCCCGGTGAGAAGATAGGGCTGGGCGAACGCAAAGCACGCACCGATGGCCACGAAGACGGCTGCGCCGGGGATCCACCACGCCTCACCGAGCCGTCGAGCGAGGAACATGACGATGAGGAGAGCCACACAGATCGACGTGAAGGCTGCCGCAAGCTCGAACCAGTCGCCGAACGCCCACTCCAGGTACCCGATGTGGCTCAGGTCGTACCGCCGGGCCCACCACAGGCCGAGCGCTCCGAAGGGCAGCTGCACGAGCCAGACGATTCCGAGCCCGAGCATCCCGAGGAGCATCCCGGTGCCGATCGGGCCGGCAGCCGACTCGCGCGCGAAGCGTGGCCCGCGGCGCGCGTAGACCCAGAGCGTCACGAAGAGGGCGATCTGCGAGAGCACCCAGACGATCAGGAAGAAGCGCTCGACGTGCTCGGCGCGGCGGACGAGCGCCTTGCCGAAGATGGTCGCGGTGTCGAGGCGTACCGCCTGGAGGTCGGACGGCACCGCGCTGCGCAGGAGCAGGAGGGCGCACCACACCCAGCCGATGCCTGCGACCACGACGAGGGCGACGCGGAGTCCCCGGCCCAGACGCAGGTCAGGCCGCCTCGATCGCGGCGGGATCGACGCCGGGAGCGTCGAACGGAAGCTCGAGCTGCACGTCGCGCGGCCGATCCCGAACCGCCGGCGCTGCGTAGGCGTAGGACTCGGTCACGAGGAACAGGTACGCCGTCGCCTGGGCCGAGTACCGCAGGCTGACCGCGCCGAGGTTGCGCAGCCCTTCGGGCATGCGCCCCGTGAAGAGCGCGGCCCACCAGCCGAGGACAGCGACGACCAACGCGGCCGTGCCGTATGCGCCCGCGAGAACGAGGGCCGGGAACCCGAGGAAGAGCCTGAACGCCGTGACGGCCCGACGCTGCCGCCCGGGAGGATCGAAGGCGATATCGACGGGGTAGCTTCCGGCCGCGCCCGTGAATCCGGGGAACGGACCCCCGATCACGTAGAGGAAAGCGAGCACGTGCGTCGTGTAGCGAATCCATGCCGCGAAGAATCGGTGCAGCACCGCGGGCAGCCGCCCGATCACGAGGGCGACGAGCCAGGCCGGCGTGACGACGATGAGGACGAGCATGCTCCACAGGGTGAGCCAGATGAGATGGGGGACCGCGAGCGGGAACCGGAAGAAGACCGTCAGGCGTGATCGCCGTACCCGGTCGCTGAGCTCGAGCCGCACGGCGTGGGGCGGGAGGACGGTGAACGGGACGACGCGTGCGGGGTCTGTCGTCGGGTAGCGATCGGTGACCAGCAGCAGGTAGCCCATGGCCTGAGCGGTGTAGCCGACGCAGTAGGCGATCAGATCCCTCAGCCCGAGCGGCATCCGCCCCCGCGCGAGCGTGGCGAACCACGCCAGCAGCGCTGCAGTCATGGCGACGCCGCCCGAGCTCCAGCCGAGCGCCCACAGGTCGCCCCCGTTGCCCGAGGTGCCGGAGGAGAAGGTGGTGAACCGTGCGCCCGAGAACCCTCCCCCGAGGACCGCGAGCAGAAGCAGGGCGGGAAACGCCAGTACGAGCCGGGCGGCCACTCGGCCGCGCGACTGACGGGTCGCGAGCTCGATCTCGAGGTCGACCGGGTACCCGTCTGCGCCGCCGAACGCGGGATACGGATCGGCCGCGAGGTTGATGTACGCGCTCACCTGCGTCGAGTACCTGATGTACGAGGCGACGAACCTCTGCAGCGTTCCCGGTGCCTTCCCTTCGACGAGGAGCGCGAGCCAGAGGATCACCGCAACCGCGAATGCCGCAACGCCCCAGAGGATGACGACGACCAGATGGGGGATGGCAAGCAGCAAGCGGAAGAAGACGGTCAGTCGCGACCGCTCGAGGTCGTCGGTCACGACGACGCTGATCGGAAGTGGGCGCTCCCCGGTCACGCGCCCATTCTCGCTGCTCCGGCGGTCGACCGGTTCTAGCCTCTACGCTTTCGCAGTGTCCGAGCTCGCGATCACACCCGACGACGTCGGCCGCGCGGCAGTGGTGATCCGGGGCAGAGCCCACCGGACCCCGACCTTCAGCTCTCGGAGCCTCGGCACCGGGCAGCATCTCAAGGCGGAGCTGTTCCAGCGAACCGGGTCCTTCAAGGCTCGCGGCGCGCTGAACCGGGTGCTCGCCCTCACGTCGGACGAGCGCCGAAGTGGCGTGATCAGCGTCTCCGCCGGGAACCACGCGCAGGCGCTGGCGTGGGCCGCGGCGACCGAGGATGTCGGTGCGCTCCTCGTGATGTGGCAGGGGGCGAGCAACGCGAAGATCGCCGCCACGCGCGGGTATGGAGCCACGATCGACCTCGAGGCCGCCAGTCCGGGGGAGGCGTTCGCGCGCCTCCACGAGCTGCAGGAGCAGACGGGACGCGTGCTCGTGCATCCCTTCGACGACCCGGTCGTGATCGCCGGGGCGGGCACGGTGGGGCTCGAGATCCTCGACGACGTGCCCGCCGTCGAGACGATCGTCGTCGCCTGCGGCGGTGGCGGGCTGGTGTCGGGGATTGCGGCGGCGTGCGTGCCTCGCGGAGTGCGGGTGATCGCGGTCGAGCCGGAGCATTCGAACGCGCTCGCGCGGGGCCTCGCCGCCGGCGAGCCCGTGACGGTGACGCCGGAGACCGTCGCCGACGCGCTCACGGCCCCGTTCGCGGGATCGGTCGCGATCGATCTCTGTGGCCGGCTCGGTGTCGAGGTCGTGCTCGTCAGTGACGACGAGATTCGAACGGCATTCCGGTTCCTCTACGAACGGGCCAAGCTCGCCGTGGAGCCGGGCGGAGCTGCCGCCGTCGCCGCCGTACTGGCCGGCAAGGTGGAGGGGGAGTGCGTGGTCTCCGTCGCCTCCGGAGGCAACGTCAGCAGCGATATCGCCTCTGCTATCCTTGCTCGACCATGAAGGCTGAGATTCATCCGGAGTACGCCCTCGCGCACGTCTCCTGCTCCTGCGGCAACGAGTTCATGACCCGTTCCACGAGCCAGGAACTGCACGTCGAGGTCTGCTCCCACTGCCACCCGTTCTATACGGGCAAGCAGAAGCTCATGGACGCCGGTGGCCGGGTCGAGCGCTTCCAGCGCCGCCTCGAGAAGGCCGGCGGAACCCGCCGCGGGTAAAGAGGACCTGTGAGCGTCTCGTACGGCGGCCAGGCCGTGCTCGAAGGTGTGATGATGCGCGGCCCCGCCGTGTGGTCGGTTGCGGTGCGCACCCCGTCCGGCGAGGTCGTCGAGGTGACGAAGTCCGTCAACTCGCCGATGCAGCGCCACCGGATCTGGCGCCTGCCCGTGATCCGCGGTGTCGTGGCGCTCGGCGAGTCGCTTGCGATCGGCTTTCGCGCGCTCGCGATCTCCGCGAACTACGCCATGCAGGAGGAGCGGGAGGAGGGCGACGACACGCCGCCCGAAGAGGTCTCGACGGAGATCTCCCGCGGGCAGATCATCTTCTCGTTCGTCCTCGCGATCGGATTTGCGCTGATGCTCTTCAAGGTCGGCCCGGCGCTCCTCACGAACTGGCTGCCGATCGACGGCACCTACTCGTTCGTGGTCGTCGAGGGCCTGATCCGAGTGACCGTGTTCATCCTCTACATCGTGCTGATCGGGCTCCTGCCGGACCTGAAGCGCGTCTTCCAGTATCACGGCGCCGAGCACAAGGCGATCAACGCGCTCGAGGGCGGCTCGGAGCTCACGCCGGACAAGGTGCAGAAGTTTAGTTTGATCCATCCGCGTTGCGGAACTGCGTTTTTGCTCTGGGTTATGGTGATCGGTATCTTCGTCTTCGCGTTCGTCGGCAGGCCTGTCTGGTACTGGCTTGTGATCAGCCGGATCCTGCTCCTGCCGGTGATCGCCGGGCTGGCCTACGAGCTGATCCGCTACGCAGGCAAGCATCAGGGAAACCGCGTCCTCATGACCCTGCTGGCGCCCGGCCTGTGGCTGCAGCGGCTGACGACGAGGGAGCCGTCGCTCGACCAGATCGAGGTCTCGATCCGCGCCCTGCAGGAGGTCATGAGGGTCGAGCAGGCAGAGAGCGAGGACGAGCTGCGCCTGGAGTCCCGCGTAGAGGTGATGGCGTAGGAGCTCGTGCTCCTCACGCCCCAACGAGTAGTCCCGGGAGGGATCGATGCCGAGAATCGTTCGTGAAGCCGCGGTCAGCTGGGAGGGCAATGTGGCCCGCGGCACCGGCGAGATGACTGCCGTATCGTCGACGAGCTTCGAGGGCCTCGGCTTCACCGTGGCGTCGCGCATCGGCGTCCCGGAGGGGAAGACGAGCCCGGAGGAGCTACTCGCTGCAGCCCATGGCGGTTGTTTCACCATGTCCCTCGCCAGCGAGTTGTCGAAGGCGGGCACCCCGCCGGAACGGCTCGACGTGCGCTGTGTCGTGACGATGGACGAGATACGTGGAAAAGGGCACCAGATCGTTCATTCGGAGATCGTGGCGCATGGCATCGTGCCGGACTGCGACGAAGCTGCCTTCGCGCAGGCGGCGGAGCTGGCCGACGCAACCTGCCCGTTCTCGGCGCTCATCCGAGCGAGCGCGACCGTCACGGTGTCGGCCACACTGTCGTAGGGCACGGACGTTCACGAAACCAAGGAAGGGGCGACCCGATGGCAACCGAGCGCACGATGAGCACGACCTGGCACGGTACGTTGATGGAAGGCGCCGGCACGATCCACGAGGCGCCGAGCGGAGCGTTCGGTCCCCTCGACGTCAGTTGGCCCTCGAGGGCCGAGGCCCCCGACGGCAGGACGAGCCCCGAAGAGCTGATCGCCGCCGCGCATTCGGCCTGCTTCTCGATGGCGCTGTCCGCGGGGCTCGCCCGGGGTGGCACGCCCGCCGAGCGGCTCGATACGACGGCCACCGTCACGTTCGTGCCCGGCGAGGGGATCACGAAGGTCGCCCTCTCGGTGCGCGGCAGCGTGCCCGGTCTCGCCGAGGAGGCGTTCGTCGCGGCGGCCGAGGACGCGAAGACTGGCTGCCCGGTCTCGAAGGCGCTCGCCGGCGTGCCGGAGATCACCCTGGACGCCGCGCTCGCCTGACGATGTGGGAGAAGGCTTCAGCCTCTCCCGGGGGCGGAGGCGATCTCCGAGACGAGCCCGGCCATCAACGCCCATTCGGGCTCGTACACGTGCGCGGACTTCACGTGCACGGTCAGCCGGCCGACGGGTAGCCCGAGGGCGTCGGCGACCGCGAGCTGGAGCCGGGCGAGCTCGACCAGGTTGCCGTACGCCTTCTTACCGAAATCGAGGCTGTGGGCGTAGACAACGAGCTCGAGGAGACCGGCCGGCGCCCAGAAGTCGAGCATGCTGACGCAGGGGATGTACGTCGTGTCGGTGAGCGGCTCGAACGTCGTGATCGTCGCCGACCGGGAGCCCGGGTCGCTCCGGAGGCGGTCGACGACCCAGGCCAGCTGGTCGCGTCCGCTGCCTTCGTAGTCGAACAGGCGTGACGCGTAGCTCCGGGCATCCCCGAGCTCGGCAACGCTCTTCGGCGTGAAGAAGTTCTCGTGCATCCACGCCGACCAGGCCGGATCGCCAAGGCTCCCGATGAGTGGATCCTCGGGATCGGGGTCGTCGACGGAGAGCACGACCTGCGCGATTTCGCGGATCGGCAGGCCGTCGTACGCGGCGTCCTGGCCGCGCTCGAGAATCACCGCTGACGTTTGCAGCCAGCACTCGCCGAGCGTCCCCGCGTGGACAGTCGTGACCGGAACCGCCATTGCCCGAAGCATAGAGCGACCCATGAGACGGGCCAAGGCGCGTCGACGGGCCCGGGTACCATCGTCGCCATGGCCGGGATCGAACCACTCGTCGAGGAGCTCGAGCGCTCGTACGCCGATCTGCAGGCGCGGCTGTCCGACCCTGCTGTCTACAACGATCACCGTGAGGCCGCCGACGTCGGGCGACGGCTCAAGGAGCTGGAGGCCCCCTACAAGCTCGCTGTGGCATGGCAGGCCGCGCGCGCCGACCTCATCGACGTCAGAAACGACGCCGAGCTCGCCTCGATGGCCGCGGATCTGGAGAGCGACCTGGCCCGGCTCGAGGAGGAGCTCAAGGCAGCTCTCGTCGAGCGCGATCCGGCCGACGCGAAGGACGTGATCGTCGAGGTGCGCCAGGGCGTGGGAGGGGACGAGGCGGCCCTCTGGGCAGGCGACGTCTTCCGGATGCTGAGCCGCTACGCGGAACGGCGCGGCTTCAAGACCGAGATCCTGTCCGCGAACGAGAGTGAGACCGGCGGCTTCAAAGAGGTCGTGTTCGCGGTCAAGGGCGACGGTGCGTTCTCGGTCTTCAAGTACGAGGGCGGCACCCACCGCGTGCAGCGGGTGCCCGAGACCGAGTCGCAGGGCCGGATCCACACCTCGACCGCCACGGTCGCCGTGATGCCGGAGGCGGAGGAGGTGGAGATCGACATCGCCGAGAACGACCTCAAGATCGACGTCTATCGATCGACAGGCCCTGGCGGCCAGAGCGTCAACACAACCGACTCCGCCGTGCGCATCACCCACCTTCCGACCGGCGTGGTGGTGGCGATGCAGGACGAGAAGTCTCAGCTCCAGAACCGGCAGAAGGCGATGCGCGTGCTTCGCGCAAGGCTGTACGAGCTCGAACGCGAGAAGGAGCAGGCCCGGCTCTCGGAGGCGCGCAAACTGCAGATCGGCTCGGGCGAACGCGCCGAGAAGATCCGCACGTACAACTTCGCCGAGAGCCGTGTCACCGACCACCGGATCAAGCTCACGGTGCACCGGCTCGATCAGATCCTGGCCGGCGACCTCGAGGAGTTCACAGGGGCGATTCAGTCCGAGGATCGGCGGCTCTCGCTCGAGGCCGCCGGCGCATGAGCGAAGGAGGCGGCGTCGATGCCGGGCTCGAGTCCGGCATCGACACGGTTTCCCGTGTGCTGCGCCTCGCGACCGAGCACCTCGCCGCCAGGGGATCTGAGTCACCGCGTCTCGACGCCGAGCGCCTGCTCGCGAAGGCGACCGGCCTGGAGCGGATCGAGCTGTACATGGCGTTCGACCGACCGTTGACGCCGGCGGAGCTCGAGACTGCACGCGAGCTCGTCGTGCGCCGTGCGAGGCGCGAGCCGCTCCAGTACGTGCTCGGTGAGTGGGGATTCCGTCGTCTCACGCTGACGGTCGACCGGCGGGCGCTGATTCCCCGGCCCGAGACGGAGATCCTCGTCGAGCGCGCCCTGGCGCTGGTGGCGGCCGTCGAGTCGCCGCGGATCCTCGACGTCGGCACCGGTTCCGGGGCGATCGCACTTGCGATCGTGGACGAGCATCCGGGGGCGGCCGTCACCGGGGTCGACAGCTCTCTGGAAGCGCTTGCGCTCGCGGCCGAAAACGTCGAGCGGACGGGGCTCGCGGTCCGGCTCGCGTGCTGTGACCTGTTCGAGGGCCTCCCCGACGGCCCGTGGGACCTGGTCGTCTCGAATCCTCCCTACGTCGACCCCGCGGACGTACCGTCGCTCCAGCCCGAGGTTCGCGACTGGGAACCACTCGCGGCCCTCAGCGCCGAGGGGGCGGTCGAAGCCGTTGCCCGAGGTGCTGTCGCCGTGCTCGGGCCGGGCGGAGCCCTTGCGGTGGAGGTCGGGGCCGGGCAGACGGACGCAGCGGCTGCCCTGTTCGCCGAGCTCGGCCTCGTCGACGTGCGCGTCACGAAGGACTTGCGCGGGCTCGACCGCGTCGTCGAGGGCCGTCGTCCGTGAGCGACGTCGCGAGCATCGTCACGGCGCTTCGCGACGGGAAGCTCGCCGTTCTCCCAACCGACACGGTGTACGGCCTTGCCTGCGATGCCTCCCGGGAGGGGCCGGCGGCCGATCTGTACCGGCTCAAGGGACGGGATGCGATCCAACCCACCGCCGTGCTGTTCGCCCGCGTGGACGCGTTGCTCGAGTGGATCCCCGAGATCGACGGACTGGCGGCCGCGGTTGTGCGGATCCTACTCCCGGGACCCTTACACGCTCGTCGTCCCGAACCCGGCGGGGCGGTTCAGCTGGCTCACGGTGGGCCGGCCCGACACGATCGGCGTGCGTGTGCCCGTCCTCCCGCGCCCGACCGACGAGATCGTCGCTCACCTGGGGGCGATCGTCGCCACGAGCGCAAACCTGCCCGGTGGACCTGACCCTCGTCGGCTCGACGACGTGCCCGCGCACATTCGCGACGGGGTCGCGGCGGTCGTGGACGGCGGGGACTTGCCGGGCGTGCCCTCGACCGTCGTCGATCTGACAGGCCCCGAGCCGGTGATCCTCCGTCTCGGTTCTGTCGACCCGACGATCACGCTGGCCGAGGTCTCGGCGGCGCACACACAATTCTTACCTCCTGACGATGGGGTCCTAACCCCGGAGGCCTAAGGTCGTCATATGGGCGGTCGCGTGATCACGGCCGGCGTTGCCTGTCTGCTCCTCGTGATCCTGGTGCAGGGCGCCGCGGCGGCCAGCCCGAACGCGATCACCGGCACTGTGAGCGCGGTGAACGGCACCTCTGCGACGCTCAACGGCACGGTCGACCCTGCCGGCGAGGCGACCGACTGGTGGTTCGAGTACGGCACGTCCGTGGCCTACGGATCCGAGACGACCAAGACCTCCGCGGGGTCGGGCTCGGCGAATGTCGCCGTCTCCAGGACGATCAGCGGGTTGGCGCCGTCCACGACCTACCACTATCGGCTGGTTGCGAAGAACGCCTCGGGTACATCGACCGGGGGGGACGGCCTCTTCAAGACTGCATCGCCTCCCGTTGCCGTGACCTCGACGGCCACCGGCGTCGGACCGGCAAGTGCGACGCTGGGCGGGACAGTGAACCCGAACGGGCTGGCCACGACGTGGTACGTCGAATACGGCACGTCCACCGGATACGGCACGAAGACGCAGACCGTCGACGCGGGCTCCGGCACCTCGTCCAGGACCGTCTCGACGGTCGTCACGGGGTTGGCGGCGCGCAGGACATACCACTTCCGGCTCGTCGCCACGAGCTCGGCGGGAACGGCGTTCGGCGCAGACAAGACGTTCCTGACTGCCCAGGCGCCGGCGGTCACGACGTCGGCGGCGAGCTCTGTCGGATCGAGAAGTGCAAGGCTAAACGGAAGGGTCGATCCGAACGGCCGCTCCACCAGCTACTGGTTCGAGTACGGAACCTCCACGGCGTACGGGACGAAGACCTCCTCCTCGAGCGTCGGCTCGGGGACGAGCTCGACGAAGGTCTCGAAGAGCGTGACCGGTCTCCGGCAGGGTACGACCTATCACTTCCGCCTCGTCGCCTCGAGTGACGCCGGCACGGCGAGCGGGGCAGACCAGGTATTCACGACACAGAGCGCACCCACCGTCAGCACCGGTCAGGCATCCGACGTCGACCTCACCTCGGCGTCCCTCGGAGGATCCGTCAACCCGAATGGACGCTCGACCTCATGGTTCGTCGAGTACGGCACGAGCACGCGGTACGGGTCGAGGACGTCGTCTCGCGGAGTCGGGTCGGGAAGAGCGGCGGTCGTGGTCGCGGCCAAGGTCTCGAACCTCAGGCCCGGCGTGGTGTATCACTTCCGGCTCGTCGCGACGAGCTCCCTCGGGACGACGCGCGGTGGAGATGTCACGTTCATGACGACCGGCGCGCCGCTCCCGGTCACCGGTGCACTGACCTTCACGACGCTGACGTTGACGAGCGTGCGGGTCAACGGGACCGTGAGCCCGCAAGGCGCAGCGACGAACTGGTGGTTCGAGTACGGGCGCACGCGTTCGTATGGGCGCCGCACGGCCGAGACGACATCGTTCGGCTCTGCGGCTGTTGGCGTGAGCGCTCTGCTCGAGGGCCTCACACCGCCCGGCGTTCGCTGGCACTATCGACTCGTGGCGCGAAGCGCGGCGGGTACGAGCTTCGGCGGCGACGCGTCCTTCGCGACGCCGCAGCGACCTCGGGACCCGTCGGGACGCCTTGTCCGCTGCACGATCGTCGGCACGCAGGCAGCCGACGTGCTTCGGGGGACGGGCGCACGTGACGTCATCTGTGGGCTCGGCGGGAACGACCGGATCATCGGAGGAGGCGGCGCAGACGTCGTCTACGGCGGCCCCGGTGCCGACACCCTCGACGGCGGCGCCGGCAACGACCTGCTGCGCGGCGGCCCGGGAAACGACCGACTGATCGGACGCTCCGGCAACGACCGGCTCGAGGGTGGCGACGGCCACGACAATCTCATCGGCGGCACCGGACGGGACACGATGCTCGGAGGCGCATGGAGCGACCTCATTCTGGCCCGCGACGGGTGGCGTGACGTCGTCAACGGCGGGCGCGGGGTCGACACCGCGATCGTGGACCGTGATCGCGACCGACTCACGTCGGTCGAGCGCCGCCGCTTCCGCTGAGCGAGCGAGGCGAGTCGAGTAGCATCGCAGTATGGCTCTTGCCGCGGCGACGCTCGATCAACTGCGCACCGCAGGTCTCGCGGAGATCGACCCCGAGATCGCCGCGCTCATCGGCGAGGAGCTCGAGCGGCAGCGCGACCAGATCGAGCTGATCGCGTCGGAGAACTTCACCTGGCCCTCGATCCTCGAGGCGGTCGGGTCGGTGCCCACCAACAAGTACGCGGAGGGATATCCCGGCAGGCGGTACTACGAAGGGTGCGAGATCGTCGACCAGATCGAGCAGCTCGCGATCGACCGGGCCACGTCGCTGTTCCACGCGGAGCACGCGAACGTCCAGCCCCACGCCGGCGCCCAGGCCAACATGGCCGTGTACCTCGGTCTGATGCAGTCCGGTGACACGGTGCTGTCGCTCCGCCTCGACCACGGCGGCCACCTGACGCACGGCCTCAAGGTCAACTTCTCGGGCCGGCTCTACACGATTGCGCACTACGGCGTCTCCCGCGAGACGAACATGGTCGACTACGACGAGGTCATGGCGCTCGCGAAGGAGCACCGGCCGAAGATCATCATCTGTGGCGGTTCGGCGTATCCGCGGACGGTGGAAACGTGGGAGTTCCGGAAGATCGCCGACGAGGTCGGCGCTCTGCTGTGGTGCGATATGGCGCACTTCTCCGGCCTCGTTGCCGCGGGGCTGCACCCGAACCCGATGGTCGACTGCGACGTCGTCACCTCGACGACGCACAAGACGCTGGCCGGGCCGCGCTCAGGATTCATCCTCTGCCGCAAGGAGCATGCGTCCGCAATCGACCGTGCCGTGTTCCCGGGGCTCCAGGGCGGTCCGCTCGAGCACGTGATCGCGGCGAAGGCGACCTGCTTCAGGATCGCCGCCTCCGATGCGTTCCGCGAGTATCAGACGCGCGTGCGTGCAAACGCCGACATCCTCGCGGCCGAGATCATGGCCGGCGGCCTCGACGTCCTGACGGGAGGAACCGACACCCACCTGTTGCAGCTCGACCTGCGCAGCACGGCGTGGACCGGGAAGGACGCCGAGGAGCGCCTGCATGCGGTCAGGCTGACGACGAACCGCAACACCGTCCCGTTCGACGAACGACCGCCGACGGTGGCCTCGGGTGTGCGGATCGGCACCCCGGCGGCGACGATGCGGGGATTCGAGGAGGACGACTTCCGGGAGGTCGGCAGGATCATCGTCGAGGCCCTCGCCGACGGCGCCGACGTCACGGCCCTTGCGGCCCGGAGCGAGGCTCTCTGCGCGCAACACCCCCTCTATCCGGGCTTCGACGGGTATCCGAGGTACGAGTCGTGACGGACATGGTCGTCGAGGTCGACCATCCGCTCGTCCAGCACAAGCTCGGCCTGCTGCGCGACGTCACGACGACGACCCACATGTTCCGTGCGCTCGTGAACGAGCTGACGCTGCTCCTGACCTACGAGGCGACGAAGGAGTTGGCGGACGAGCAAGTCGAGATCGAAACGCCGCTCGAGCGGATGAGCGCGCGCCGGATCAGCGGCAAGAAGGTCGCGGTGTGCCCGATCCTACGCGCCGGCGTGGGCATGCTCGACGGCGTTCTCTCCCTGATTCCGGGTGCGCGGGTCGGCTTCATCGGCCTCTACCGCAACGAGGAGACGCTCCAGCCCGTCGAGTACTACGTGAAGCTGCCGCACGACATCGCCGAGCGCGACGTGATCCTCCTCGACCCGATGCTCGCGACGGGCAACTCGACGGCCGCCGCCGTCGAGACGGTGAAGGGGGCGGGCGCCACCTCGATCAGGCTGATCGCCCTGATAGCGACGCCCGAGGGCATCACCCGGATTCATCGCGAGCATCCCGAAGTCTCGATCATCGTTGCCTCGGTCGACCGTGGGTTGAACGAGAAGGGCTACATCGTCCCGGGTCTCGGTGACGCAGGCGACAGGCTCTACGGCACGAAGTAGGCGGCGATGGACGAGCTTCGGGACAACCCGGAGGTTCTGTACGGCGCAGCGATCGCTCTCCTGATCGTCGTCCTGTTGACGCCCGCGGTCGGCGGCATGGCCCGTCTCCTGGGTGTCGTCGACAACCCGGACGCGCGCCGCCTGAACCGGCGGCCGATCCCCCGGTTGGGTGGGCTCGCAATCTTCCTCGGGATCCTCGTGCCGTCGCTCGCGTTCCTCGACCTGTCGGGTGAGATGCGCGGGATCCTGCTCGGGGCAGCCGTTGCCTGCGTCGTCGGTGCGGTCGACGACTTCCGCGGCCTCGCACCGGTGCCGAAGCTTGCCGGCCAGGTGCTCGCTGCGGCGATCCCGACCGCGTTCGGAGTCTGGATCGACCATTTCACGCTCCCGTTCGTCGGCGCCGTCGACCTGCCGCCGTGGATCGGCATCCCGCTCACGATCGTCTGGATCGTGGCCGTGATGAACATGGTCAACTTCCTCGACGGGATGGACGGGCTCGCGGCCGGCGTCTGCGCCATCTCGGGTATCACCTTCGCAGTGATCGCGCTGTCGCTCGGGAAGGTCGACGCCGCCGTCCTGTCCGCGGTCGTCGCCGGCGCCTGCGTCGGCTTCCTGCGCCACAACTTCTTCCCGGCGCGGATCTTCATGGGCGACTCGGGCGCGCTCGTGCTCGGGTTCACGCTCGCGTCCGTCTCGGTGGCGGGGCTCCTGAAGACTGCGTCGACCGTGGTGCTGTTCCTGCCGCTGCTCGTGCTCGCGGTGCCGATCATCGACACCTCGTTCGTGGTGCTGAAGCGGCTGAAGTACCGCCAGCCGATCTCGGCGGCCGATCGCTCCCATCTCCACCACCGCTTCATCAACATCGGCTTCAGCCAGCGGCGGGCCGCCCTGACGATGTGGGCCTGGACGGCGTCGCTCGGAGTTGCGGCGCTCGCGACCCGCTTCATCCCGTTTCGCGAGGGGGGCGTGTGGCATCCGTGGCAGACGGTCGCGGTCGTCGCCATCGCGCTCGCCGCGCTCACGTTCTCCGTCTACATCGTCTACCTGCTCGAGATCGTCAAGCTCGGGAACCCACGCGTGCGTCGACGGGTCGCCGCTCGGGAGCGCGAGGTGCGCCGCTCCGCGTAGACCGGGAGCACGCGTCAGGGCGACAGAGCTTCAGCCTCTTCCCGGGGTTTCGGCCCGCACGACGAAGTCCGCCAGCGCCTCGTTGAAGTCCGGGTGGCGCTGGGCCGTGTGACCGTAGCCCGGCAGGACGAGCCGCTCGGCGGCGAGCCACTCGGCGATCACGTCGCACACCGCGTCGAAGCCGGCGTGGTGGCCTCCCGAGACGACGAGCGTCGGGAACGGCGCCTCCGCGAGGAGGTCGAGAGGGATCTTCGCCTCCCACGGCCCGCGCTCGACGATCAGCGTCCGTGCGCCCTGCTCGAGCGACGCCGGGAGCGGCGACGGCGGTACGTAGTCAGAGCCCACGTAGTCGAGAAAGCCACGGAGGAACGCGTCCGGATCGTGGGTGGGGCCGGTGCGCCACCACTCGGCGCCCTCACGTGCGAATGCGTCGGCCGCCGGATTGCCTCGGGCCACGGCCGTCGCAGGCGGCTCGATCACGGTCAACGACCTCACGTGGTGGGGTGCGGCCGCCGCTGCCAGCAGCGCGATCACCCCGCCGTACGAGTGGCCGACAAGGTGGGCCCCGCCCTCGATGCGATCCGCGACGAGAAGGGCGTGCTCGTCGAAGTCGACCCGCTCGACCGGCGGGTTCGGGGGGAAGCCCGGCCGTTCCACGATCTCCAGCTCGAAGTCGTCGCCGAGCGCTCTCTGGCCGCTCCACGTGGGGCGTCCGCCCATGACGCTGCCGTGGACGAGCACGATCCGGGGGCGCTCCTCCCGCATGTGACGAATCTAGTCTTTTTTGGCTGAAACAGCGGAGATCGACTGTCACAAGCAGCCTGATATGCTCCGGCCGGAATGGTCGCCTCGACGCCAACCGAACCGCATTCGCTCGCGACCGCCTCTGGACTGCTGCTCGGCACGCTCGGCGCGACGATGGCCGTGGGGGCTGTCGTGGGGTGGCTACTCGGCTCGGGTGGCCTCGGGCTGCTCGTCGGGGCCGTGCTCGGGATCCCGCTCGCGGTGCTGGTCGTCTACAGGGTCTACTCGTGATCGCCGACCTCTACACCAGGCCGCGCCGCGTGCCGGGGCGCCTCGCCCCGATGCTCGCGGGCAGCGGCCTGATCCTGCTCGCGCTCCCGGTCTTCGCGGTCGCGGGCTGGCCCCTCAAGGGCTGGGGGCTGGCCGCGGTTCTCTGGGTCGGCGCGCAGGCGCTTGCCTACCTACTGACGCGCCTTCCGCTCGATGAGGGTAACCTCGCCGCGGCGGGAGTGAGGGGCATCGGCATGGGCATGAGAGCATTCGTCGTGGGCATACCGTTGGTGGCGGTCACGGTCGCGGATTCGCGGGTCGGGATTGCCGCCGTGCTCCTCTACGCGGCCGCCTACACCCTCGAGCTCGCCGTCTCGCTGCTCGCCTTCTTCGCTGTGCAGGCTGAGGAGGCTTGATGAGACGGCTGCTGGCGCTCGGCACGACGCTCTTCCTCGCGCTGCCTGCGGTGGCGCTGGCGTCCGAGACGGCCGGGGGGGAGGAGGAGAAGTTCAACCCCGCCTCCGAGTGGACGCTGCACGAGTGGGTGCCGATCCATCTCGGGCCGATCGACATGTCCATCAACAAGCCTGTCGCCTACCTGCTGCTCGGGACGCTCGTCTCGTGCGCGATCGGGATCGTCCTGATGCGGGTCAAGGTCGGGTCCGAGCCCACCAAGCGGCAGGCGCTCGGCGAGACGATCTACGAGGTCGCCCAGGTGCAGATCGCGGAGCAGGGGCTGCCGACGAAGGCGATCGGTCGCTGGTTCCCGTACGTCGCCTCGCTGATGGTGTTCATCTGGGTCGTCAACATGCTGGGCTTCATCCCGCTGCCGCTCTCGGACGAGAAGTGGAAGATCGGCGGGGTCGAGGTTCCGACGCTCGCCATCTTCGCTGCGACCTCGACCCTCTCCGTCACGCTCGCGCTCGCGCTGATGACGTGGGTCTTCACCCACGTCGAGGGCATTCGGGCGAACGGGGTCATGAAGTACCTGCAGAGCTGGATCCCCGACGTGCCCAAGGCGCTCTACCCGCTGATCATCCCGCTCGAGATCCTCGGCCAGTTCATGCGACTGATCAGCCTCTCCGTCCGTCTCTACGCGAACATGCTCGCGGGGCACATGCTGATCCTCACCTTCATCGGCCTGATCTTCCTGGTCACTCCGTGGATCTTCCCCTTCTCCGTCCTGCTCTCGTCGGTCTTCTACCTGTTCGAGGTCGTGATCGTGGTTTCGATCCAGGCCTACATCTTCGCCGCCCTGTCTGCCATCTACATCGGCTCGGCCATCGAGCCGGAGCACTAAGGAGGAATCACCCCAATGCTGTCCTCGTTCTTCTTCCTCGCGGAGACCACCGGTGACGTTGCCGACGCCGGCAAGGCCATCGCACTTGCTCTCGGCATCGGTCTCGGCGCGCTCGGTGCCGGCGTCGGCATCGGCAACATCTTCGGCTCGATGATCCAGGCAGTCGCCCGCCAGCCCGAGTTGCGCGGCGAGCTGCAGGGCATCCAGTGGCTCGGCTTCGCCCTTACCGAGGCGGTCGTCTTCTACGGCCTCATCGGCGGCCTCCTCGCCTACGTCCTCGTCTGAGCCGATGCTGAACGTCCTCGCAGCCGAGTCGAGCAACGACCTGATCAAGGTCGTGCCCGGGCTCATGATCTGGACGCTGATCGCGTTCGGGATCACGTTCTTCGTGCTCAAGAAGTTCGCCTTCGGCCCCATCCAGAAGACGATCGACGCCCGTCGCGATCGGATCCGAGAGGCGGTCGACGAGGCAGACAACGCCCGCAACGAGGCACGCGACCTGCTCGAGCAGAACCGTGCCATCCTCGCCGAGGCGCGGTCCGAGTCGGCCCAGATCCTGGCGGAGGCCCGCAAGGTCGCCGATGCCCAGATCCAGCGGGCGAAGGACGAGGCCGAGATCGAGCGGCTGCGCCGGCTCGAGGACACCCGCAAGCAGATCGACGCAGAGACGTCGCGGGCGATCGACCAGATCCGCGGCGAGGTCGCCGACCTCACGCTCGAGGCGACCCAGCGCGTGGTCGGCAAGGTGCTCGACTCGGCCGATCAGCGCCGCCTGATCGACGAGGCAATCGAGGGGCTCGACTTCTCCGTCCTCGAGCGCGGGAGAGGCTAGACCACCGTGGCCGTGGCCGAGCGCCTGTACGCGCGTGCGCTGTTCGAAGCTGCCGAGGAGCAGGGTCGCGTCGACGCGGTCCAGCGTGACCTCGGCGAGTTCGCCGACGCCGTCGTGGCGTCGCCCGAGCTGACGGCGTTCCTGCAGAACCCGCAGGTCGATCCGGCCGCCAAGGTCGGAGTCCTCGGCGAGCTGTCCGAGGGTGCCGACGCACTCGTGTACAACTTCCTCCGCCTGATCGCGGGGAAGGGTCGCTCCGGGCAGATACCCGGGATCCGCGACGAATTCCAGGCCCTCGTCGACCGTGCGCAGGGGCGCGTCTCGGTCGAACTGACCACCGCGTTCGAGCTGTCCGACGACGAGGCCGCCTCCATCGTGGCCCAGATCGAACAGGCCTCCGGCCGGACGGTCGAGGCAACCCGCAGGGTCGACCCCGAACTGGTCGGCGGCATGATCCTGCAGGCAGGCTCGCTGCGTGTCGACGCCAGCGTGCGCGGCCGGATCGAGCGGCTGCGCCAGGGGCTGGTCAGGTCTTCGTGAAGCAGGTCACGTCAGCGGGGACGTCCATGGTGACGTCGCGCGCCACTCCGTCCTCCAGCACGAAGCAGCCGCCGCGTGCGCGCATCTCGCCCGCTCCGTCCTTCTCCTCCGAGAACGAGCAGCGCGCGACCTCACGCGAGACGCCGGCGACCTCGACGGTGCCGAGGCTCTCGCAGGAGATCTCCTGCGTGTCGCCCTTCTCGTACAGCGCCTTCTCGACAGCTGTTGCGACCGACGCCTCGGCGGCCGTGCTGTCCCCGGCACCCGAGTCGCTCCCACCGCAGCCGGCGGCGAGCGCCGCAAGGGCCGCAGCCGTGGCGAGGGTCGCGAAACGACCTCGCGCGCTCCTCGCGCTGCTGGCAGTGGCGCTCATGGGCGTCATTGTGCCTGCCGCCACCGGCGCGAACGCCGCGAAGGCGGGCGACTCAGGGCTCCCCGACCTCTGGAGCGGCATCTGGCCCGCACAGCTGATGGACGACGGTGGGGGCGCCACCCCTCTCGGCACCTTGACCTGGAAGCCGATCCGCTACGAGGACGGTGCCGCGGTGATGGGCAAGAACTTCGGTGGCCAGCCGTTCACGGGCTGCCCGGACGACGGTCGCTCGCGATTCTTCCGGGGTCATTACATGGAGGGTGGTGACCTGATCGCCTGCACGCGCGGCGAGGACACCAAGGAGCTCGTCGGCCGCTTCGACGGGCGCGAGGACTTCCGCTCGGGCAGCTTCGTCGTGAAGATGTTGACGTCCGGCTTCTTCTTCGGGAGGTACGACGAGGACGGTGGCATCACGACGAAGTGGTGCGGCACCCTCAAACAGCGACTCGAGTTCTCCTCGGCCGGCGGCGGCCCCGTGGACATCATCGCGCCAACCCTGCGCTTCGGCGCGCCCGCAAGGGCGAAGGTGGGGCTTCCGGTGCGACTGAGAGTCGCAGCGAGGGACGACAGTCGCGCGGCGAGCGTCGACATCAGCATCCTCAAGGGCGCGAAGGCGCTGACGCGGATGAACGGTGTCGCAATGCGCCCGAACGGCGCAGCAAAGGTGATCTCCTGGCGCGTGCCGCGATCCGCGAAGGGCAAGGTGCTGATCTGCGCTGCCGCATTCGATCGCGCAGGCAACGCGAGCAACCGCAAGTGCGTCCGGCTCACGGTGACGTGAGCGGGTGCAGAGGATTCCGACACTGACGGTAGAGCGACAAGAGGAGCTGATGTGAAGCTACGGCCCGAAGAGATCACCTCGATTCTGAAGCAGCGAATCGAGCAGTACGACGTCGAGACAGACCTGTCGGAGGTCGGCACGGTGCTGCAGGTCGGCGACGGCATCGCGCGCGTCCACGGACTCGAGAACTGCGTCTCGCTCGAGCGCCTCGAGTTCGAGCACGGCGTCGTCGGCATCGCCTTCAACCTCGAGGAGGACAACGTCGGGGTGGCGCTCTTCGGCCAGTGGCAGCTCGTCAAGGAGGGCCAGCCGGTGCGACGTACCGGACAGGTGATGAGCGTCCCGGTCGGCGAGGGGATGCTCGGCCGCGTCGTCGATCCACTCGGGAACCCGCTCGACGGCCAGGGGCCGATCGAGGCCGCCGGGATGCGTCCGCTCGAGTTCAAGGCGCCCGGCGTGATCCAGCGCCAGCCGGTGACCCAGCCGCTGCAGACCGGCCTCAAGTCGATCGACTCGATGATCCCGATCGGCCGTGGTCAGCGCGAGCTGATCATCGGCGACCGCGGTACCGGCAAGACCGCCGTGGGTATCGACACGATCATCAACCAGAAGGGTGGCGACGTCATCTGCATCTACGTCGCCGTCGGCCAGAAGGCATCGACAGTGGCGCAGGTCTACGAGAAGCTCCGCGACGAGGGAGCGATGGAGTACACGATCATCATCTCGGCGCCCGCCCAGGAGGCTGCACCGATCAAGTGGATGGCGCCGTTCGCGGGTGCCGCGATGGGCGAGTACTTCCTCTACAACGGCAAGCACGCGCTCGTGATCTACGACGACCTCTCGAAGCACGCCGACTCGTACCGGCAGCTGTCCCTGCTTCTGCGGCGCCCGCCGGGCCGCGAGGCGTTCCCCGGTGACGTCTTCTACCTGCACTCCCGCCTGCTCGAGCGCTCCTGCCGCCTCAACGACAACCTCGGCGGCGGCTCCCTGACGGCGCTGCCGATCATCGAGACCCAGGCCGGCGACGTTTCGGCATACATCCCGACGAACGTGATCTCGATCACCGACGGTCAGATCTTCCTCGAGTCGGATCTCTTCTTCTCGGGCGTCCGTCCGGCGATCAACGTCGGCATCTCGGTCTCACGGGTCGGCGGCAACGCGCAGACGAAGGCGATGAAGAAGGTCGCCGGCCGCCTGCGCCTCGACCTGGCGCAGTTCCGCGAGCTCGAGGCTTTCGCCCAGTTCGGCTCCGAGCTCGACCCTGCGACGCAGCAGGCGCTCGGCCGGGGCGAGCGGATGGTGGCGACCCTGAACCAGCCGCAGTACCAGCCGTGGCCGTTCGAGGAGCAGGTCGTCGCGATCTACGCGGGAAACAACGGCTACCTCGACAGGGTGCCGGTGGGTCAGGTGCCCCGGTTCCAGGAGGAGCTCCGGGAGACCCTCCGGTCAGGCGGCGGCGTCTACGAGGCGATCCGCGAGACGAGAGATCTCGGCGACGAGACCGTTGCCGCGCTCGACGAGGCGCTGAGGAAGTTCGCCGAGGGCTTCAACATCGCCGAGGAGAAGGGGCTCGCAGGCTAGATGGCCTCCGTTCAGGACCTCAAGCGGCGGATCCGGTCCGTCACCAACACGCGGAAGATCACACGCGCGCTCGAGCTCGTCGCCGCGGCGAAGCTGCGGCGGGCGCAGACGCGCATCGAGGCAATGCGCCCGTACGCCGACACGATGAGCGACCTCATCTCCGGTGTCGGCCGGGCTGCCTCGTCCGTCCGGAGCCTGCCCTTGCTGCAGCAGCGGGAGAGCATCGAGACCGTCCTGATCGTGCCACTGACCGGAGATCGCGGCCTGGCGGGCGCGTTCAACGGGCAGGTCATCCGCCGGGCGTTCAGCCTCGAGCGGGCCCTCGAGGCGGAGGGCAAGAAGGTGCGCTGGGTCGCGGTGGGCAAGAAGGGGCGCTCGACGCTCGCATTCCGCGGCCGTGACGCGAGCGACGCGTTCGTCGGGTTCTCCGACGGCCCGTCGTACGCCGACGCCCAGACGATCGCCCACCGGGTGGCAGAGCTCTACACCGAGCAGGAGGTCGACCGCGTCGTTCTCGTCTACAACACCTTCGTCTCGGCGCTCACCCAGAGCGTCACCGATCGCGACATACTCCCGATCTCGCCGGAGGTCCTCGAGACCGACGACGAGGAGCGCCGCGACGACGCGATGCGAGGTGACTTCATCTTCGAGCCCGAGCCGGAGGAGATCCTCGCGCGCCTGTTGCCGGTCTATCTCGAGACGCTCATCTACCGGGCTCTGCTCGAGTCGGCGGCGTCGTTCCAGGGAGCCCAGATGACCGCGATGCGCAACGCTTCGAAGAACGCGGGCGAGCTGATCGATCGGGTCACGCTGCAGATGAACCGCGCGCGCCAGGCGGAGATCACCCAGGAGATCCTCGAAGTCGTGGGAGGTGCCGAGGCTCTCTCGTAGAAGCCCCGTCACATCCGCCCGCTCGACCTGCTAACAATACGGCGCCCCGGACGTCTCACCAGCATCGTGACAGCCACCAACCCCTACGCTACTCTCCCGACTCGATGAGCATTCAGCACGAGACCTTCGAGTCAGGTGGGAGCGGCAGTGCGGTCATTGCCGGCAGCGAGTCCGGCGTCGAGGTCAAGGCACGCGGCTACTGGGAGCAGGTCTGGCGGCGGTTCAGGCAGGACAGGGTCGCCATCTTCGCGGGTGTTTTCATCATCGTCCTCCTGTTCTCGGCGTTCTTCGGCGGCCCCATCGCCGCGAGGATCCTCGGCCACGGTCCGGACGACATCTTCGCCAACGGCATCGACGCCGACACGCTGCAGCCGGTCGGCCCGTTCACCAAGATCTCCACGGCGCCGTTCCCGGCCCCGGTCGGCACGAAGGGCTTCGACGATACCATGCTGATCCTCGGCGCCGACGGCCAGCTCGGCCGCGACATGTTCCTGCGGATCCTCTACGGCGCCCAGACGTCGCTCGAGGTGGCGGTCTTCGCGACGCTCTTCTCCGTCTCGGTCGGCGTGCTGCTCGGCCTTCTCGCCGGGTTCTTCCGCGGGGCGGTCGACACCGTCGTCTCGCGCCTGACCGAGATCGCGATGGCCTTTCCGGTGCTGCTGTTCATCATCGCCGTGTCGGCCACCGTCGGCCCGCAGTTGAACGGCGTCACCTTCGGCTTCCTCGCACCGGGTGTCTTCACGCTGACGCTGATCTTCGGGATCTTCGGCTGGTTCTATCCCGCCCGCATCATCCGGGGGCAGGTGCTGTCGCTGCGCGAGAAGGAGTTCATCGAGGCGGCCCGGATGACGGGAGCAGGCGACTGGCGAATCATGCGCTCCCACCTGCTGCCGCACCTCGTCGCGCCGATCATCGTCTACTCGACGCTGATCGTGGCGGGAACCATCACCGCAGAGGCCGGTCTGTCGTTCCTCGGCCTCGGCATCCAGGCGCCGACGGCGAGCTGGGGCAACCTGCTCTCGGCAGGGCCCGACTACTACCTCACGCAGCCGTGGTTGATGGTCTGGCCGGGGCTCATGATCCTGCTGACCACGCTGGCCTTCAACCTGCTCGGCGACGGCATGCGGGATGCGTTCGACCCGCGGCATACGACCTGACGTTCTCCCCTGTCCTGACGTCCTCCCCCGTCCCTCTAACAATTCGGCCATCGGTGCGTCCTACGCAACAGGTGGAAGCCAATACGTGAGCAGCCGGTGACACCGGCCTCATGGAACAACGGAAGGAGTCCGATGTACAAGAAGCTCTTGCTCGCCCTGGGCCTCACGGCTCTCGGGGCGAGCCTCATGGTGGCGGCGGCGCTCGCCGGCACCACGAGCTCGTCCAGCGCCTCGAAGTCAGGCTTCACGAAGGGCGGCACGCTCCGCCTCAACGTGTCGAACACCGACTACGAGTACCTGGATCCCGCGCTCGCCTACGACTCGATCGGGTGGGCGACGATCTACGCCGTCAACATGCAGCTCCTGAACTACCCGGACAAGCCGGCTTCCGCAGGCGGAAACCAGCTCGTTCCGGAGGCGGCGACCGGGTTCCCGACCGTCTCGAGGGACGGCAAGACGTACACGTTCACCGTGAGGCAGGGCCTCAAGTTCAGCGACGGCTCGCCGATCACGGCGGCCGCGTTCCAGCGCGCGATCTTCCGCGCCTGCCATCCCGATCAGGGCTCGCCTGCAGTCGCATTCGCCGGCAACTTCGGCAACTGCACGGCGTTCAACGAGAAGAAGGCCAGCAGCCTGACGGGGATCACGGCCAAGGGCCAGAAGCTGACCGTCAAGCTGAACCAGGCCGATCCGACGTTCATCTCCCAGCTCTCGATGCCGTTCTTCGCGGCCGTGAAGCCGAACATGGCGATCGACCCCAAGGGAATCAGCGTCTACCCCTCGGGCGGCCCGTACAAGATCGTCTCGCGTGAGTCCGGGCGCTCGCTCGTGCTCGAGCGCAACCAGTACTACAAGGGCAACCGGCCGGCGAACCCGGACCGGATCGTGATCACCACGAACACGGACCAGAACCAGAGCCTGCTGCAGGTCAAGGCGGGTCAGGTCAACCACGACCTCGGCGGCGTGCCGGCCGTGCAGAACGGCCCGCTCTCCGAGGAGTTCGGCGTCAACAAGAGCCGCTACTTCGTGAACCCGCTCGTCGGCACCGGCTACCTCGTGATGAACACCGAGCGGCCGACCTTCAAGAACGTGGCTGCCCGCAAGGCGGTCAACTGGGCGATCGACAGGCCGGCCCTGCTGCGCACGCGCGGCAAGTTCGGCGGCCAGCGCACCGACCAGATCCTGCCGCCTTCGCTCCCGGGCTTCAAGAACGCGGACCTCTATCCGCTCAAGGGTGCGAACCCGACCAAGGCGAAGTCGATCTTCAGCGGCGGCGGCGACGTCACCCTGATGCACACGACCTCGGCGGCTGCGGTCAACTACGCGCAGATCGCCAAGTACAACCTCGAGCAGGCGGGCTTCAAGGTCACCCTGAAGCCGCAGCCGTTCGGCGTGGCCATCAAGACGATGGGCACGCGTGGTAACGACATCGACATCTACACGGCCGGCTGGATCGCGGACTACTTCGATCCGTTCGACTTCATCAACGTGCTTCTGGACGGCAACAACATCCAGGACGCGAACAACAACAACTACTCGTACTACAACAGCCCCAAGTACAACAAGGCGATGGCTGCTGCGTCGAAGCTGACGGGCCGGGCCCGCTTCCAGGCATACGGGAAGCTCGACGTGGACATCATGAAGAACGACGCCCCCTGGGCGCCGGTCTTCAACTACACGTCACGGGACTTCATCAGCGCCAACACGGAGAACTACATCTACCACCCCGTGTACGGCCATCCGATCATCAACGCTTTCGCGATCAAGAAGTAGCGAGAGCGCGATCAGCGCATAGTGCAAACAGCGGGACGGGCCATCGGCCCGTCCCGCTGTCGGTTGCTTCACCCGTCCCACGTCGGTTCCTCGGTATGCCCTTCACACTTCGCTCCCTCGCTATAGACTGCGACCGCTAATGGCCCGCTACCTCGTCAGGCGCGTCCTCTGGGCGCTCTTCCTCTTCCTCGCGGTAACGGTCGTCACCTACGTCATCTTCTTCGTCACCCCGGCCGATCCGGCACGCCTCGCCGCAGGACAGGGAGCCACACCGGAGCAGGTGCAGGAGGTCGCGAACAAGCTGCACCTGAACGACCCGCTGTGGAAACAGTACGGGCTCTTCCTCAAGCAACTCGTCGTCGAGCAGTCGCTCGGCGAGTCGTTCGTCAACCGCCGTGACGTGAACGACATCGTCCTCGCCGCGGCTCCCGTGACCGCGTCACTCGTGTTCGGTGGTGCGATCTTCTGGCTGCTGCTCTCGTTGCCGGTCGGCATCATCTCGGCGATCAGGCCCCGCTCGCTGATCGATCGGGCGGGCATGGTGTTCGTGCTCGTCGGCGTCTCGGCGCACCCGGTCTGGATCGGGCTCATCTTCGCCTACTTCTTCGGCTACAAGTGGGGCCTCACGCCGATTACGGGCTACTGCGACTTCATCAACCCCGCACTCGGCGCAGAGTGCGGCGGGCCCGTGCAATGGGCGTATCACATGATCCTCCCGTGGCTGACCTTCATGATCCTCTTCGCGGCCCTCTACGTGCGGTTGATTCGCGCGAACGTGATGGAGACGATGAACGAGGACTACGTGCGCACGGCGCGTGCGAAGGGTGCGCCCGAGGGACAGGTCATGCGGTCTCACATTCTGCGCAACAGCCTGCTCCCCGTGATCACGATCCTGGGCATGGACATCGGTCTCGCGCTCGGTGGTGCGATCTTCACCGAGTCGATCTACAGCCTGCCGGGCCTCGGCAGGCAGCTCCTCGTCAGCTACGAGAACTTCGACCTGCCGGTGATCCTCGGGATCACCGTGTTCTCGACGGTCTGCATCATCGTCTTCAACCTGATCGTAGACATCGTCTACGCCTGGTTCGACCCGAGGATCCGGCTCAGCTGATGGCACTCCTCGAGGTCCGCGACCTGCGTACGAGCTTCAAGACCGACGACGGCATCGTCCAGGCGGTGGACGGCATCTCGTTCACGGTCGACCGAAACCAGACGCTCGGGATCGTCGGCGAGTCCGGGTGCGGCAAGAGCGTCACGTCGCTCACGATCATGGGCCTGAACAACCCACGCAACGCCACCTCGAGCGGCGAGGCGGTGTTCGACGGCGAGGACCTGCTCGCCGCGAGCCCGGATCGTCTACGCCAGCTCCGGGGTCAGAAGATCGCGATGATCTTCCAGGATCCGATGACCTCGCTGAACCCGGTCAAGTCGCTCGGCTGGCAGCTCAGTGAGGCGGTCCTGCTCCACAATGACGTCTCCAAGAAGGAAGCGCGCGACCGCGCCGTGACGGCGCTCGGCGAGGTGGGGATCCCGAAGCCCGGCAAGCGGGTCGACGACTATCCGCACCAGTTCTCCGGCGGGATGCGGCAACGGGTGATGATCGCGATGGCGCTGATCAACGATCCCGACCTGCTGATCGCGGACGAGCCGACGACCGCGCTCGACGTGACCACGCAGGCGCAGATTCTCGAGCTGATGCGCCAGCTGCAGGCCGAGCACGGCACGGCAATCATCATGATCACGCATGACCTCGGGGTCGTTGCAGAGGTCGCCGACGACGTGGTCGTCATGTATGCCGGCAGGGCGATCGAGGAGGCACCCGTGGATCAGATCTACACGGCGCCGCGCCACCCGTACACCTGGGGGCTGCTCGGCTCGCTGCCGCGAATGGACGTCGACACCGAACGTCTCGTCCAGGTCCCGGGCCAGCCGCCGTCCCTGCTGAACCCGCCGGCCGGTTGTCGCTTCAACCCGCGCTGCACCTACACGATGGATCGCTGCCGCGTCGAGATGCCGGAGCTGGTTGCGTCGCCCGCGTCGCCCGGCCACAGGGACGCCTGCTTTCTCGACGAGGCCACCAAGTCACGCGAGCCGGGGCGCCTGCTTGCGGGCACGGGGGCGGCATGAGCGACGACCTGCTCGTTGTCGAGCACCTGCAGAAGTTCTTCCCCATCACCGAGGGGATCATCTTCCAGAAGCAGGTCGCGGCCGTGCAGGCCGTCGACGATGTGAGCTTCTCGATCGGCCGTGGGGAGACGCTCGGCGTCGTCGGTGAGTCGGGCTGCGGCAAGTCGACCATGGCACGCTGCATCGCGCGCCTCCTCGACCCGACCGGCGGCAAGATCATCTTCGACGGCGTCGACATCACCAATCTCTCACGTGCCGAGATGCGCCCCGTGCGCCGCGAGATGATGATGGTCTTCCAGGATCCGTACGCCTCGCTGAACGCGCGCAAGCGTGTCGGCTTCATCGTCGGGGAGCCGCTCGAGGTGCACGGCATCGGCACGGACGCCGAGCGCAAGCGCCGGGTGCAGGAGCTGCTGGAGATCGTAGGGCTCAACCCGGAGCACTACAACCGCTTCCCGCACGAGTTCTCGGGCGGCCAGCGCCAGCGGATCGGCGTCGCCCGTGCGCTCGCTGCGAACCCCAAGCTGATCATCTGCGACGAGCCGGTCTCGGCGCTCGACGTCTCCGTGCAGGCGCAGATCCTGAACCTGCTGAAGGACCTGCAGCGGGAGTTCGGCCTCACGTACCTGTTCATCGCGCACGACCTCAACGTCGTGCGGCACATCTCCGACCGGGTGCTCGTGATGTACCTCGGCAAGGTGGCCGAGGTCGGCAAGGGACGGGCGCTCTACGACGAGCCGAAGCACCCGTACACCGGTGCGCTCCTGTCGGCGGTGCCCATCCCGAATCCCCAGCTCGGGCGAAGCCGCAAGGCGATCGTCCTGGAGGGCGACGTGCCGAGCCCGATGAACCCCCCGTCGGGCTGCCGCTTCCACCCGCGCTGCCCACGTCACCGCGAGGGTACCTGCGACGTCGAAGAGCCGGTTCTCCGCAGCTTCGGCGGCGGCCACGAGGCAGCCTGCCACTTCCCGCTCGAGCGCTGGCCGATGACGGTGGAGGATGTTCGCCGTCCGTCGGGCGCCGTCGTTGCGTCCTGACGTTCTCGTCGCGGCCGGGCGCCGCTTTCTCGTCCTGCTCGGCGGGATCAGCGCCGTGATCGTCGTCGCAGGTCTCGCGCTCGCCGCGCTCGGGACCGCCTCGCTGAACCGGACCATCTCGCTCGGGTTCTACGGCGTGGGATCGTTCCTCGTGATCGGCGGCTTTCTCCTCGGCAACCGCGGCCCGTACCGGGGCAGCGGCGAGTCCTTCGGAAGGAGCCTGAGGCGTGCCACGCCCGAGGACAGTCGCGAGTCGATCAACATGGCCGTCCTCCTCAGCGTGCTGGGTCTGCTGCTGCTCGCGATCGGAGCGATCATCGATAGTCGATTGAAACTGATCTGAGCTACTAACGAGTAGCGTGGGTCGTCGTCTCAGTGTTTGATGGCTCTCGACGTACCTCCCTCCACCGGAATCCCGCGCGCCTGCGAGCGCGCCCGCTCCCGGGCGGCACTCGCCCCTGACGGAGAGCTGTCGATGCTCGAGCTGCGGTCGCTGCGGGCGCACCTCGGGCGTTGCGCGTCCTGCGCACGCGTCGCCGCCGACATCGAGGCGATCACCTGCGCTCTTCGCGCCGCGCCCCTCGAGGAGCCCCCCGCTGGGATCGCCCTCCCGGCCCGACGGCGCACGAGCTTCCGCGATCGTATTCCGAGGTACGGCGTCGCGAGCCAGATCGCCTCGGTCGCGGTCGGCGCAATCATCGCCGTGACGGCGGGCTCCTGGGCGTCGTCCGACAGGATCGAGAGCCCCGCTCGCGTCCGTCCGATCATCATCGACGAGACCAGCCTTGCCTCCGTCGACGCCGAGCCCACCGAGATGCGCGTGTACCGCCATGCGCTGCTCCTCGGCGAGCAGGCTTCGCCGCGGCCGCCCGTGAGACATTCCGGGCCGCAGCCGCTGTAACGATACTCGGCTCCGCGGTACGCTAGAAGCATGCTGGCGAACCCGGTCACGGCACACTGCTGACGGCTCGATCACGACGCCCGTGTGGCGTCTGCGCTGGAGCGTCATCGCACTGCGGTTGGAGGGGGTCATGACGAGGCGCGCTCCGGTAGGATGGCAACGCTCGCGCGGCACCTGCTCTGTCTGCTCGGTCTGCCGCGTTCACACCACGAGATTCCTCGACCAGGAGACCCATGCCCAGCGAGAGCGATGTCAACACCGGCCAGATCATCGAGATCAAAGGCGTCGTGATCGACGCGGTCTTCCCCGACCGCCTGCCCCAGATCCTCCACGCCGTCGAGATCGAGATTCACAAGCCCGACGGCACGACCGCGACGCTCGTCGCGGAGGTGCAGCAGCACCTCGGTGACGACCGTGTGCGCGCGGTCGCAATGGACTCCACCGACGGTCTTGCACGCGGTACCGACGTCGTCGACACCGGCGGCCCGATCTCGGTTCCCGTCGGCGATACCACGCTCGGGCGCATCTGGAACGTGATCGGCCAGCCGGTCGACGAGAAGCCAGCGATCCCGGGTGTGGAGCGGTGGTCGATCCATCGTGAGCCGCCTGCCTTCCGCGATCTGAAGCCGTCCGTCGAGGTCTTCGAGACGGGGATCAAGGTCATCGACCTGATCGCGCCGTACATCAAGGGCGGCAAGGTCGGCCTCTTCGGCGGAGCCGGCGTGGGCAAGACCGTCACGATCATGGAGCTGATCCACAACGTCGCGAACGCACACGCGGGCGTCTCGGTCTTCGCCGGCGTCGGCGAGCGCACGCGCGAGGGCAACGACCTCTACCTCGAGATGGAGGAGTCGGGCGTGCTCGACAAGGTCGCGCTCGTCTACGGCCAGATGAACGAGCCGCCCGGCGCACGTCTCCGGGTTGCGCTCTCGGGCCTGACGATGGCCGAGTACTTCCGTGAGCAGGGCCAGGACGTGCTCCTGTTCATCGACAACATCTTCCGTTTCGTCCAGGCAGGCTCGGAGGTCTCCGCGCTGCTCGGGCGCATGCCGAGCGCCGTCGGCTACCAGCCGACGCTGGCGACCGAGATGGGGCAGCTGCAGGAGCGCATCACGTCGACGCGCACCGGCTCTGTCACTTCCGTGCAGGCGATCTACGTGCCCGCCGACGACCTTACCGACCCGGCCCCCGCGAATACCTTCGCGCACCTCGACGCCACCACGGTGCTGTCGCGGGCGATCGTGGAGAAGGGAATCTACCCTGCCGTCGACCCGCTCGATTCGACCTCGCGCGCGCTCGCGCCCGGCGTCGTCTCGGACGAGCACTACGCCACGGCGACCGCGGTGCAGCAGATCCTCCAGCGCTACAAGGATCTGCAGGACATCATCGCAATCCTCGGCATGGACGAGCTCACCGACGAGGACAAGCTCGTCGTCTCGCGGGCCCGCAAGATCGAGCGGTTCCTCTCGCAGCCGAACTTCGTGGCCGAGCAGTTCACCGGCACACCCGGGAAGTACGTCAAGCTGGAGGACACGATCAAGGGCTTTCAGGAGATCATCGCGGGGATGCACGACGATCTACCGGAGGCCGCGTTCTACATGGTGGGACCGATCGAGGAGGCCGTCGAGAAGGCGCGCCAGCTCGAGCAGGTCGCCGCGTAGAAGGCGCTCGTGGCCGACGCGCACCCCAAGTTCGACGTTTCGGTCGTCACGCCCGACGGGGCGGTGTACCAGGGTGAGGCGGAGATGCTGATCGTCCCGGGCCAGGCCGGCGAGATCGGCGTGCTCGCCCGCCACGCGCCGCTCGTCGCGACGCTGAAGGCCGGCTCGACCCGCGTCCATCTCGGTGGCAACGAGGTGCTCGAGTTCGCGACCGGCCCCGGGTTCTTCAAGGTCGAGACCGACAAGGCCCTTGCCCTCGTCGACGATGCGGTCAACGTGAAGGAGATCGACGACGTCCGCGCGACGGCGCAGCTCGAGGCCGCAAAGGCCGAGCTCGAGAAGCTCGAGGCCGGGATCGGATCGGGCGACCGGTGGCAGCTCGAGCAGCGCGTTCGCCACGCCGAGAACCAGCTCACCGTTTCCGGCCGCACGACCGGCTGACCCCCCTTCTGCCCGCTCACCGGGGACGGGGCGTCGTCCCGCTCGAGTCGTCGCTCCGGTAGCGGCTCGGTTTCGGCTCTGCCTCCGCTGCCCGCGTTCGCTCCACCTCGTCGAGCAGCGTCGCGATCCGCGAGAACCCGCTGCCGGGGATCTCGCTTCCCACCTCGAGTGGCAGCAGATCGACGGGCCCCTCGGGCATGATCGGGCCGCGGGGTCGTCGCAGGCTCGACACGACCACCGCGTTGAGGTACCCGAAGACGAGGAGTGCCGCACTGATGCCCCACATCAGCCGTGGGCCGACGGCCTCGGTGATCGGGCCTGCGGCGAGCGTGCCGAGCAGCGTGAACGTCTGCACGAGGCTGCCGAGCACGGCGAAGATCTGCCCCCGGCGCTCGTCCGAGACGACCCGCTGGATCAGGGTCACGTTGCAGACGAGGCCGATCCCGTTCCCGATGCCGAAGACGACGGCGCCGATACACCCGATCGCGAGGTTGGGACTGACCGCGCAGATCGCCACGCCCGCGGCGGTGACCAGGAACGAGGCACGGTAGCCCCCGTACACGGTCAGCCGCTCGATGAACCAGAACGCGACGACGTTCCCGAGCAGGATGCCACCGGCCGAGAAGGCCACGAACACGCCGAAGCCGACGTCGCCGGCGCCGTACGCGTCGGACGTGAGCACGATCTCGGCCACGTTGATGCCGGTGTAGGCGAGGGTCGCCCAGCTCCAGATCAGGAAGATCGACGACAGGTGCTGGTCGTTGCGCACGAGAGAGAGCCCGGCTCGAACCTCACGCCAGTGCGTGCGGCCGATCCGGGCCACGATGCTCGACTGGAGTCTGCCGGCGATCCGGACGAGCAGGAGCGCCGAGACGAGGAAGCTGATCGCGTTGATCGTGTAGACCGTGCTCGAACCGACCAACGCGATCCCGATCCCGGCAATGACGGGGCCCATCAGCGTGGCGAGGTTCTCGGCTCCCTGCAGGAGGGCGTTGGCGGCGACGACGGAGTCCTCTTCGACGAGATTCGGGACCGACGCGTAGCAGCCGGGGCGGAAGAAGGCAGCCGCGAAACCTGCCAGTGCGGAGACTGCGCAGATACCGGCCGGGGAGTGGACGAACGGAAGCACACCGAAGCAGGCTGCGCCGCCGAGATCCGAGAGGATCATCATCCGCTTGCGTGGCCAGCGGTCGATCAGCGGCCCCACGGCGATTCCCAGGATCACGCCCGGCACGAGCTCGGCGAAGAGCAGGATGCTCACCCACCAGGCGGAGTTCGTCTGGTTGTAGAGGGCGATGCGGACCGCGAAGAACGCCGTCCACGTGCCGAGGGCCGAGATCAGCCGGGCGAGCAGGAGGTTGCGGTATCCGCGGTGCTCGGGCACGCGAATGATCGCGAATTGCGCGGTGAACTGCCCCAGCATCCTTGACGAGACTACAACGTCGGCGTCCCGGCGTCTGCTGTCCGAAACGGACGTGTGCGTACCGTAGAGTGGCGCCGATGGCGCGTCGTCTCTGGACCCACGAGCAGCTCGTCACCGGCGTGCTGTCGGGTGACCACCGCGCCCTGGCGCGGTCGATCTCGCTCGTCGAGAACCGCGATCCCGGTGCCCTCGCCATCGTCCAGGAGCTCTATCCGCACACGGGATCGGCCTTTGCGATCGGGATCACCGGCCCGCCGGGCGTCGGCAAGTCATCGCTGATCGGGGCGCTCGTGCGGCACGTGCGGGCCCTCGACCTGACCGTGGGGGTCGTCTCGGTCGACCCCTCGAGTCCGTTCACGAAGGGTGCGCTGCTCGGCGACCGCATCCGGCTCGTCGATCACTTCCTCGATCCCGGCGTGTTCATCCGCTCGATGGGTACCCGCGGGCACCCCGGAGGGCTGGCGGAGGCGACGCTCCAGTCCCTGCTGCTGCTCGACGCTGCCGGCCGCGACGTCGTCTTTCTCGAGACGGTCGGTACGGGCCAGGGCGAGGTCGAGGTGGTGAGCATCGCGGACGAGGTGGTGCTCGTTCTGATGCCCGGCTCCGGCGATTCGGTGCAGGCGCTGAAGGCGGGGATCATGGAGATCCCGGACGTGATCGCGATCAACAAGATGGATCAGCCGGGGGCGCAGGTGATGCTGGGAGACATCCGCTCGGTGATCTCGCTCGATCCCGAGGCGGAGCGCCGTCCCGCGATCGTCCTCACCGAGGCGATCCGCGAAGAGGGCGTCGACGCGCTCTGGAGCGCGCTCGTCGGGCGGCGCGAGAAGCTGGCGGCCGCGGGGGAGCTCGAGGAGCGGCGTCGCCGGAATCTCGCCGGAGAAGTCGTATCGGCCGCCACCGCCCGGGCCCGAACTGCGATCGAGAGGGTGATCGCGGGCGATCCGGAGCTGGCCGAGCTGGTGGCGTCGGTGCAGTCTCGGCGGGTCGACCCGCTCACCGCTGTCGACCGGATCGTCTCGGCCGTCCTGAAGGACGGCTCGTCGTGACACCCCCGGCGCTCCCGGACATCCTGGCGGCACAGGAGCGTCTGGCGGGCATCGCGCAGGTCACGCCCGTGCACTCGTCAGGCACGCTCGGCGCTCTCGCCGGGCGCAGCGTGTCTCTCAAGGCCGAGAACCTCCAGCTCACGGGCTCGTTCAAGATCCGCGGCGCGTACAACACGGTCGCGCAGCTGACGGAGGGAGAGCGGCAGACGGGTGTCGTCACCGCGAGCGCCGGCAACCACGGGCAGGCGGTCGCCTGGGCCGCCCGCCAGGCGGGCATCAGCGCCACGATCTTCGTTCCGGAGGGTGCCCCGATGGCCAAGGTGGACGCAGCGCGGGGATACGGAGCGGCGGTCGTCCTGGCGGGCGAGGGGTTCGACGATGCCGTCGCCGCCGCCCGCCTTCACGTCGAGGCGACGGGAGCGACGTTCGTCCACGCCTTCGACGACCCTCGCGTGGTCGCGGGCCAGGGAACCCTCGGCCTCGAGCTGGCGGAGCAGCTTCCACCGGGCGCGGGAACCGTCGTGATCCCGATCGGCGGCGGGGGCCTCGCGGCGGGCGTCGCGATCGCCCTGCGGGCCCTGCGACCGGAGCTTTCGCTCGTCGGAGTTCAGGCCGCCGCGTGCGCGCCGTTCGCCGGGCTCGCGCCGATCGGCCCGACGATCGCGGACGGGATTGCCGTCAAGCATCCCGCCGAGCTCACCTCGGCGATCCTGCGCGACCTGCTCGACGACGTCGTGGTCGTCGACGACGAGGCCATCTCAGAGGCGCTCGTGCTGCTGCTGGAGCGCTCGAAGCTCGTCGTCGAAGGGGCGGGGGCAGCGCCTGTGGCGGCGCTGCTCCAGGGCCTCGTGCCCGGCGACGGTCCGGTCTGCGCCGTCCTCGCCGGGGGCAACATCGACGCGACGACGCTCATCTCCGTGACGCGCTTCGGCCTCACGTCGTCCGGCCGTTACCTCGTGGTCGCGATCCTCATCCCCGACCGGCCGGGTCAGCTGGCCCGCATCGTCGCCGCCGTCGCAGCGCACAAGGCAAACGTGCTCTCGGTCACCCATCACCGCGAAGGGCGGAACATCGGCGTGCTCGAGACCGAGGCGGAGCTGACGCTCGAGACCCGCGACGAGGAGCACTCGCAGGCGCTCGTCGCCTCGCTGGCGGCCGAGGGCTTTGCCGTCCGTCGTTTGACGTAACTGGCGCGAACGGGCCTAGACTCTTGCTCATGCTGACCTGTGCGACCTGCGGGAGGGAGAGCACCCACGACGTGCGCTTCTGCGCCGGCTGTGGCAGCGCGCTCGGCGCCCCGGTGGCGTCGCGAGAGGAGCGCAAGGTCGTTACGGTGGTGTTCGCCGACCTCGTCGGCTCCACCGCCCTGGCCGAGCGGAGCGACCCGGAGGACGTGCGGGCGATGCTCGGAGCGCACCACGCGCGCGTCCGGGCCGAACTGGAGCGGTTCGGCGGGACGGTCGAGAAGTTCATCGGAGACGCGGTGGTTGCCGTGTTCGGCGCTCCCGTGGCCCATGAGGACGATCCGGAGCGCGCGGTACGCGCTGCGCTCGCGATCCGCGACGGCGCCACGGAGGGTGGCCTGGCGCTCCGCGTCGCGGTCAACACGGGCGAGGCGCTCGTTTCGCTCGATGCCCATCCGGCCCAGGGCGAGGGGATGGTCGCCGGCGACGTGATCAACACGGCGGCCCGGATCCAGTCGGCGGCGCCGGAGAACGGCGTCCTCGTCGGCGAGTCGACGCAGCGGGCGACTGCGCACGTGATCGAGTACCGGGCCGCGGAGCCGATCGAGGCGAAGGGGAAGAGCGAGCCGGTGCCGGTGTGGGAGGCCGTGGCGCCCCGGTCGCGGTTCGGCAGCGACGTCGAGGAGGTGCCGCTCGCCGCGCTCGTCGGCCGCGAGCGCGAGGTCGACGTGCTGCGCGGCGCGCTCACGCGTGCGCGCCAGGAGCGGGAACCCGAGCTGGTCACGCTCGTCGGCGTCCCCGGGATCGGCAAGAGCCGGATCGTTGCCGAGCTGTTCTCGATCGTGGACTCCGACCCCGACATCATCCTCTGGCGCCAGGGCCGATGCCTGCCCTACGGGGAAGGGATCAGCTACTGGGCGCTCGGCGAGATGGCGAAGTCGCAGGCCGGCATCCTCGAGAGTGACACCGCGGCAGAGGCGGAACGGAAGCTCACCGAGGCGGTGGCGGCGCTCGTCCACGCGGCAGCGGACGCGGAGTGGGTCACCGCGCACCTGAAGCCGCTCGTAGGGCTCGGCTCCGAACTGGGTGCCGGAGGAGACAGCCGCGGCGAGACCTTCGCAGCGTGGCGGCGCTTCTTCGAGTCGCTCGGCGAGCAGCGGCCGACCGTGCTCGTGTTCGAGGACTTGCACTGGGCGGACGAGGGGCTGCTCGACTTCGTGGACGGCCTCGTCGACCGCGCCACGGGCGTGCCTCTGCTCGTGCTCTGCAGCGCACGCCCGGAGCTGCTCGTCCGGCGCCCGGGGTGGGGCGGTGGCAAGGCGAACGCGGTGACGCTGTCGCTCTCGGCACTCTCGGACGAGGACACCGCGCGGCTGATCGCGGAGCACCTCGCGCAGGCCGTCCTGCCGGCGGAGATGCAGCAGGCGCTCCTCCGGCGCGCCGACGGGAACCCTCTCTTCGCCGAGGAGTACATCCGCATGCTCCGCGACCGCGGCCTGCTGCGCCGCGACGGTGGCTCGTGGCGGCTCGACGAGACCGACGTCGATGTCCCCGAGACCGTCCAAGGGATCATTGCCGCTCGGCTTGATGCCCTCGAGCAGGACGAAAAGGCGGTGTTGCAGACCGCGTCAGTGGTGGGGAAGATCTTCTGGCTCGGCTCGGTCGCAGCGATCGGAGACATCTCCGCCTGGGAGGCAGAGGAGAGGCTGCACGCGCTCGAGCGCAAGGAGTTCGTCCGCCGTGACCGCCGCGCCTCGGTTGCGGGGGAGACCGAGTACGCGGTGCGCCACGTACTCGTGCGCGATGTCGCCTACGGCCAGATCCCGCGCATGCGTCGTGCCGACCTGCACGTCCGCGCAGCAGAGTGGATCGCGTCGTTGGGGCACGACCGCTCGGAGGACCGCGCCGAGATGCTGGCCCATCATTACGTCGCCGCGCTGGAGTTGGTCCGGGCCGCCGGCGGAGACACCGCTCCGATCGAGGAGCCGGCGCGTCAGGCGCTGCGCGAGGCGGGGAACCGCGCCTACGCGTTGAGCGCGCTGGAGTCGGCGGTACGTTTCTACACGAAGGCGCTCGAGCTCTGGTCGAAGGACGACCCCGCCTATCCGCAGCTGTTGCTCGATCTCGGGATCGCTCTCGCGTGGATGAGGAACGAGGGTGGGCCGGAGTTGGAGGAGGCAGCTGTTCGGTTCCTTGCCGCAGGCGAGATCGAGAATGCGGCAGAGGCCTGGGCTCAGCTCGGCAGCGTGCACTGGGTCAGCGGATCGCAGCGGATCGCGCGGGAGAAGTACGAGCGGGCAATGGAGCTCATCGCCGGACTTCCGGACACGCGTGCGACGGCACGCATTCGCGCCCTGCGATGGCGCGCCCTGCTTCTCGCGAACGAGCACCCTTCGCTCGAAGAGGGGCGGCGCATCCTGGCGCTCGAGGAAGAGTTCGGCACGACCGAGGACATCCTCAACGCGCGCATGAACCTCGGCCTTGGCCATCTCTTCAGCGGCGACCCCCAGGCGGGGATCATCGACCTGGAGGTCGCGCTCGAGCAGTGTTTGCGGGCCAACTCACACCTTGCCTCTCGTGCGTACCTGAATCTCGCGTCGCTCGTTGGCACCGCCGGCGACCTCCGGCGCTCCGCCGAACTGCATCGGGAAGGCCTCGAGGCCGCGCGCCGTCTCAATTCGCACCACGAGCGCTGGCTCATGGCCGAGTGTGTCCTGGACGACTACGTCGCCGGCGCGTGGGACGCTGCAGCAGCCTTGGGGTTGTCGTACCTCGAAGGCATGGAGGCCGCCGAATACATGGAGGTCGTTGCGCGCGCCGTGCTCGCGGCCACGTCCGCCGCTCGCGGCGACCGTCGTCGGGCGGGCGTGCACGCTGAGGCACTTCTCGCGCGTGCCCGCGAGATCGGCGATCCGCAGGCACTCTGGGGGGCTCTCGGCATATGCGCTCGGCTACGAGTCGAGAGCGGCGAGCACGACGAGGCGCAGTCCCTGGTCCATGAGCTCTCGGTCGCGCAATCTGCCGCCGATTCCTTCCAGGTCGAAGTGCACGAGCTCGACGGCTTCGTCGCAGCAACAGCGCTCGGCCTCGGCCAAGAGCTCGGCGAGCACCTCGAAAAGGCGGCGTTCGGCAGCCCGTGGGTCGACGCGGCTGCCCAGATCGCCGAGGGTCGCCTCGACGAGGCGGGTGAGACGCTGCACAGGCACGAGGCCTATGCGCACGCCGCGATGGTGCGGCTGCTGGCGGCCGAGCTCGCTGGGCGAGAGACACCGGGGCTGCGTGAAGCGGTCGCGTTCTACGAGCGCGTCGGTGCTACCGCGTACCTCGAACGCGCCGAGGCGCTTCTTCGCAACGTCGGCTGACGTGAGCCCCGAGAGGACGCCGGGGACGGGACGGGAAGCGCATGCGTGTTTCGCCTACGCGGTGTCGGAGCGCCCGAGCTCGACGACTGGGACGCCCCGTGCGCGCAGGTCGGCCATGCCGCCGTCGACCACGGGCTGCGCATCGTATCCGCGCGCTCGTAGAATGCTTGCGGCGATCGCGGCGCGCGGGCCCGTATCGCAGATCGTGACGAGGAGCCGATCGGTGGGAAGCTCGGGGCAACCGGTCGCGATCAGGTGGTACGGCACGCTGAGGCTGCCGGGGATGAAGCCGGCGTCCCGATCGTCCTGCTCGCGCACGTCGATCACCTCGACGCCCGTCGCGAGCAACTCCACGAGCTCGTTGACGGGAACCGCCTCGGTCTGCTCGTCGCCGCCCCCGAGCACGTAGCCCGCAATGTCGAAGAAGGCGACCGTGTGGAGGCCGTTTATCGCCCGTTGGACCTCGTCGAAGGTCTCAGCGAGCACGCACACGGGCTGGGCGGCGTCGAGCACGAAGCCTGCTTTGGTGGCAAAGCTCGTGCCGGACACGGGAACGTTGACGGCGCCGGGACGGTGACCTCCCAGATGGGAGGCGACGGGTCGGACGTCGAGAAGCTGCGCCGCCTCGGGTGGCACCGCGATCTCCTGGACGAGCGCCGGTTCTCCGACGAACGGGCCACGGTTGGTTTCGACGATCCGCGCGAGGTTCGGCGGCTTGGGAGCACTGATCGCGGCCGACTCGGCGATGAACTCGTCGACCCGGGAGAACTGCAGCGAGGGGTTGAAGCGGCGCTCGAACCCGATCGTGGTGGACGGCTTGGAGCTCATCGCCTTGCCGCACAGCGAGCCCGCCACGTGGCCCGGGAACACCTCGACGCCGTCCCCGAGCTCGAGCAGCCGACGGAGGGAGTAATACAGCCCTTCGGCGCCCTCGACGGCTCCGACGGCGAGGTCGGGCCGGGCGGCGTCGCCGACGAAGAGGGAGTCGCCCGTGAGGACGAGCCAGGGCTCGTCACCGCGAGAGCGGTCGACGACCGCGAGGCAGCAGTGCTCCGGCCGGTGGCCCGGCGTGTGGAGGACGTGCAGGGCGACGGCGCCGACCTCGATCGAGTCGCCGTCGCGCATCGGGTCGTGTGGATAGGCGACCGCGGCGTCGGCGTGGATGCTGACCGGGATCCCATGCTCGAGGGCGAGTCGGCCGTGGCCGGAGACGTGGTCGGCGTGCGTGTGCGTCTCGATCGTGCGCACGATCCGGAGGCCGCGGCGCTCTGCCTCCCCCAGCACAGGCTCGATCACGTACGGCGGATCGACGACCACGGCGATACCGGCCTCCTCGTCCCCCACGAGGTAACACGCGCAGCCCAGGTCGTCGTTGAGGAACTGGTGGAAGATCACGGTGCGACGGTAGCACCCGGGCCCGCTATCGATCCTGAAGTGATCTCCGGCGCAGCACGCGCACGCCGACGAGGCTGGCGGCGATCACGACGATCCCGACGAGCGCCGCTGCGACTGCCGCCCAGGGGCGTTGCTTCGGGGCAGCCGAGCCCGTTGCCGGCAGCACGGCCAGGTCGGCCTTCCAGTCCACCGTGGCGCCGTCGTCGTAGGTCTGGACGGCCCCGAAGCGATAGGTACCGGCCCGGACGTGAGCGACGACCCGCATCGGGAACTTCACCGCCGCGAGCTCTTCGATGCGGCCACCCGACCACGTCACCGTGGAACCGTCCACCGCCGCCAGCCAGCCCGCGGGAGCCGTGGCCGAGACGACGGCGATGCCGTCCGGCGCCGTCACCGAGAGCGTGGTCGTGGCGTGGGGCGGGCGCTCGTTCGGCGTCTCGAAGACGATCTCGGTCGTGGCGCCGTCCTCGACGAACGGCGGCGCGATGGTCACGTGCGCGTGAGCGACGACAGGGAGCAGCAGGGCCAGAACAGCGCCCAGGAGAACGAGCCTCATGGCAGGCCGAGGTGGCGGGCGATCACCATCCGCTGTACCTCGTTCGTCCCTTCGCCGATCTCGAGGATCTTCTGGTCGCGGTAGAGGCGTGAGATCGCGAACTCGTCGGTGAAGCCGTAGCCTCCGTGGATCTGCAGGGACGTGTTGACGGCACGATTCGAGAGCTCGCCGGTGTAGAGCTTCGCCATCGCGGCCTCCCGTGCGAACGGGCGGCCACGATCCTTGAGCCAGGCGGCCTTCCACACGAGACCCCGCGCCGCCTCGAGCTCGGTCGCCAGGTCCGCGAGCTTGAACTGGATCGCCTGGAACGACGAGATCGGCCGGCCGAACTGGTGCCGTTCGCGCGCGTACGCGTACGCCAGGTCGTACGCGCCCTGCGCGACGCCGACGCTCATCGCGGCGACCGAGATCCGGCCGCCGTCGAGGATCTGGAGGAACTGGGTGAAGCCCTGGCCCCGCACGCCGAGGAGATTCCCCGCGGGCACTGCGCAGTCGGTGAACGACAGCGATCGTGTGTCCGATGCCTTCCAGCCCATCTTGTGGAGCGGTTCGGAGATCTCGTAGCCCGGTGTGCCGTTGTCGATCACGAGGTTCGAGATCTCGCCCTCGTCGGTGACTGCCGTGATCGTCACGCACCCGGTGATGTCGGTGCCCGCGTTCGTGATGAAGGCCTTCGAGCCGTTCACGATCCACGTGTCCTCGTGGAGGGTCGCCGTCGTCCGGGTCGCGCCCGCGTCGGAGCCGGCCTCCGGCTCGGTCAGGCCGAAGGCGGCGAGCCGCTCGCCGCGGGCGAGCCGCGGGATCCACCGCTGCTTCTGCTCGTCGGTCCCGAACAGGTAGATCGGCATCGTGCCGAGCGAGGTGTGGGCCGCGAGCGTGATGGCGACCGACGAGTCGATCCGGGCGAGCTCCTCGACCGCGAGCGCATACGCGAGCGTGTCGCCTCCCGCTCCCCCGAGCTCCTCGGGGAACGGGATGCCCATCAGCCCGAGCCCGGCCAGCTCGGCGACGAGCTCGTAGGGGAACCGTGACTCGCGGTCGAGCTCCTCGGCGACGGGCGCGACGCGCTCGAGTGCGAACGCTCGGACCGTGTCCCGGAACAGCTCGTGCTCGGAGGAGAGGTCGAAGTCCACGCGAGGCGATCGTACCCGGCGTCGGCGCCGCGCACTGCCGCGTCAGCGGTCGATCGCGCGGTACCTGCGAATCGCGAGCGGCATGAAGATCGCGAGCAGCACGAGCGTCCAGACCACGGAGAGCAACACGGCGTGCTCGCCGGGCCATGAGTCGGAGCCGAACGGGTTCGGGTTGCCGAACAGCTCGCGGGTGGCGCCGGTCAGGGCGCTGACGGGGTTCCACTCGGCGAACGGCTGCAACCAGGACGGCAGGGTCTCCGTCGGGACGAAGGCATTGGAGACGAACGTGATCGGGAAGATGATCAGGAAGCCGAGTTGCTGTGCGACCTCGACCGTCGGGACGACGAGGCCGAGGAAGACACCGATCCAGGCCATGGCGTAGGTGAAGAAGAGGAGGAGTGCGACACCCGCGAGGAAGTCGCCCACGCCGCTGTTCACACGCCACCCGACGACGAGTCCCGTCAGCATCAGCACGATCAGGATGCCGGTGTTGTAGAGGATGTCGGCGAACGTGCGACCGCTGAGCACTGCCGAACGCGCCATGGGCAACGACCGGAACCGGTCGATCAGGCCCTTCGTCATGTCGTCCGCGACCGCGATCGCCGTCGTGATCGAGGCAAATGCCAGGGTCTGGACGAAGATCCCCGGCATCAGGAACTCGCGGTAGGAGCCGCCGCCCGGAATCGGGATCGCGCCGCCGAAGACGAACGCGAACAGCAGCACGAACATGATCGACTGGAGGATCGCGAAGATCGCGAGCTCCGGAATACGCGGCACCCGCTTCAGGTTGCGCCAGCTGATCACAAGGCCGTCGGCGACGGCGAGCCGCAGAGCGCTCAACGGGTCTTCCCCTTCGTCGCCTGCGGCTCGTCGTCCTCGGTGGCCTCCACCTCGGCGGCGTGCCCCGTGAGCGCGAGGAAGACGTCGTCCAGGGTCGGCCGGCGCAGTCCGACGTCGTCCACCGCGATGTGCTCGTCCCCGAGCTTTCGGACGACGTCGACGAGCTGCTGGGCGCCTCCTCCGGCGGCGATCGTGAGCCTCCTCGTGTGCTCGTCGATCGACGCGGAGCCGTCGGGCGCCAGGAGCTCTGCGGCGTGATCGAGGAGGGTGCGGTCATGGACGACGACCTCGATCCGTTCGCCGCCCACCTGCGACTTGAGCTCGTCGGCAGTACCGCGCGCGATGATGCGGCCGTGGTCGACGACGGCGATCTCGTCGGCGAGCTCGTCCGCCTCCTCGAGGTACTGCGTCGTCAGGAGCAGCGTCGTCCCCTCGCGCACCTGGTCACGGATCACGTCCCACATCCCGAGACGGCTGCGGGGGTCGAGGCCGGTGGTGGGCTCGTCGAGGAAGAGGAGTCGCGGCCGGCCGATGAGCGCGGCGGCGAGGTCGAGGCGCCGGCGCATGCCGCCGGAGTAGGTCTTCGCGACCCGGTCGGCGGCGTCCTCGAGGTCGAACCGCTCCAGGAGCTCGCCTGTCCGCTGCTTCGCGTCGGCCGAGCCGAGCTGGTAGAGGCGCCCGAACATCCAGAGGTTCTCGCGTCCCGTGAGGTTCTCGTCGACGGCGGCGTACTGTCCGGACAGACCGATCAGGCGCCGCACCGCCTGGGCATCACGGGCCACGTCGAGCCCGGCGATGCTCGCCCGGCCGGCGTCGGCACGGAGCAGCGTCGCGAGAATGCGCACGGCCGTGGTCTTGCCCGCGCCGTTCGGGCCCAACAGCCCGAGCACCGTGCCTTCACGCACTTCGAGATCGACACCGTCGAGCGCCCGCACCTGCCCGCCCCGCGTGCGGAAGATCTTGACGAGCCCTTCTGCCTCGATCACGGCCACGCGCCCTACGCTAGCCGCGGCACCACGCCCCGGGTTACCTAGACTGGTCTCATGCGCGAGTCGATCGACCGGAGGGGCATGGCCACGCTTTCCGGTGGGCATCTCGCCACCGACTTCGCGTCCGGGAGCGTGCCGGCGCTCCTACCGTTCTTCACCGCGAAGTTCGATCTCAGCTACACGCTCACCGCGGTCCTGATGCTGGCCGTCCTCGCCTCGTCTTCCCTCACCCAGCCGCTGTTCGGGCTCTGGTCGGATCGGCGTGGGGCGCTGTGGCTGCTGCCGGCAGGACTGGCGCTCGGTGGGGCAGGGATCGGGCTCGCGGCGATCGCCCCGAGCTACGGGATCCTCGTCGTCCTCGTCTTCCTCTCCGGTCTCGGCATCGCCGCCTATCACCCCGAGGGCGCGAAGTTCGCGGTGTTCGCGAGCGGGCGCAGGCGGGCGAGCGGCATGTCGTTGTTCAACATCGGCGGCAACACCGGCTACGCGCTCGGCCCGATCATCGTCACCCCGCTCGTGCTGTGGCTCGGCCTCGGGCCAGGGGGGTTGCTCGCCTCGATTCCGGTCATCCTCGGCTCGCTCGTCGTGCTCGCGGCGCTCCCGTACCTCTCGGGCCTGCGCCCGGCGCCGGCGGGGCACGATCAGGCGTCGGTGGGGGAGGACAATGTCCGCGCGATGGTGGTGCTCGGCGGCGTCATCGGGTTGCGCAGCGTCGCCTGGTTCGGGCTGATCACATTCGTGCCGCTCTGGGTCGTGTCCCTCGGCGACTCGGAGGCCGACGGCAACCGCCTCCTCTCGCTGATGCTCCTCTCCGGGGCGGTGGGAACCCTCCTGCTCGGTCCGATCGCCGACCGGTTCGGGCTCCGGCGCACCCTGCTCGTCGCCCAGGCGCTGCTCGCGCCGATGATCCTCGTCTTCGTGCTCGCCGGCGGCCTCGCCGGCGCACTCGCGCTGATGGTCGTCGGCGTCTGCGTCGTCGGGACGTTCGGGCTCACGATGGTGCTGAGCCAGATGTACCTGCCCCGTCACGTCGGCATGGCGTCGGGGCTGTCGGTCGGCCTCGCAATGGGCCTCGGCGGCCTCGCCGCGGTCGCGCTCGGCGGCCTCGCCGACGCCGTCGATCTGCGTACCGCCCTCGTCTGCAGCGCGTTCGCCCCGCTGCTCGGGGTGGTTCTCTGCTTCTTCCTTCCCGCTCCGGCGCCTGCGGTTCCGGTTGCGACCGCCCCTTCCGCTGCATACCCTCTGCTCGACTGACCTTCGACCAACCACAAGGAGACCAACATGACCGTGCAGGAGTTCTTCGACGCGCTCCCCTCGAAGGTCGACCCGGCGAAGACCGCAGGCATGAACAACAGCTACGTGTTCGACATCGCCGACGTCGGTGCCTGGACGGTCTCCGTCACGGACGGCGCCGTCTCGGTCGCCGAGGGCGAGCACGAGGCCGACTGCACCCTCTCCTCGAGCGAGGAGACGCTGATGAAGATCGCGAGCGGCGAGGCGAACGCGACCACCGCGTACATGACCGGCAAGCTCAAGATCAAGGGCGACATGGGCGCAGCTCTGAAGCTGCAGAAGCTCTTCTAGAGCGACGCGGGGAGTAGAGGGACCTTCGCCGTGTACCTGGCCGTCCGACTGCTGGTCGCCTGGGGCGCGAATGTCCTCGCGCTGATGGTGGCCGACTGGGTCTTCTCGGGGTTCACGATCGAACGCTGGGGGTCGCTGCTGCTCGCCGGTGCGGTGTTCGGCCTCGCGAACGTCTTCCTCAAGCCGCTGCTCACGTTCATCGCGATTCCGCTGATCATCCTCACCTTCGGGATCGCCTACTTCTTCGTCAACGTCGCGATCCTGGCGTTCACGGAGTGGGTCGTCCCGAACTTCTCGATCGACGGGTTCTGGACGTACGTCGGAGCAGTGATCGTGATGTGGCTCGTCAACGTCCTGGTTCGACGTCTCCTGCAGGCGATCGAGGGCGACACCGCACCCCCGAGCCTCTACTCCTAGCCGAGCTCGACCAGCAGTGCCCCGGCGGCGACCTGGTCGCCGGGTGCGACGTGAACGGCGGTGACGGTGGCGGCGAACGGCGCCAGGACGGGCATCTCCATCTTCATCGCCTCGAGCACGACGAGCGGCTCGTGCGGGACGACGGAGTCGCCGACCCGGACCGGGACGCTGATCACCGTTCCCGGCATCGGCGCCGAGACGGTGCCGTGCCCGTGCGCGGTGGCGGTCGGAAGGGCCGCCTCGACGTCCGGCGCCGCCACCGGGGGCGGGGCGGGCAGGTTGAGGCGCCACGGCCGTCCGAATGCGCCCGGGGTGGCGCGGAGCGGAGGCGCCGACAACGGCGCGTGCTCGGTCAGGAACGCGGTCGACACCGCCCCTGCCCTGAATGCGGGGTGGCGCACGAGCCAGCGGAGAAACGGCAGGTTCGTGACGACTCCGGCCACCGCCGTCTCGTCCAGGGCGCGCGCGAGCCTCGCGATCGCCTCCTCGCGGTCGGCCCCCCGGGAGATCAGCTTGGCGACGAGGGGGTCGTAGCGCGTGCCGATCTCGTCCCCCTCCTCGGCGCCGGCATCGACGCGGATCCCGGACGGGAGCACGAGCCGATCGAGCCGCCCCGCCTGGGGCAGGAACGTCCGTGGATCCTCCGCGTAGAGCCGCGCTTCGATCGCGTGGCCGGCCGGCGCCGGCTCGACGCCGACGTCCTCGCCCGCGGCCACCCGCAGCTGCAGCTCGACGATGTCGAGCCCGGTCAGCTCCTCGGTGACGGGATGCTCGACCTGGATCCGCCCGTTCAGCTCGAGGAAGAATACGTCGGTGCCTTCGACGAGGAACTCCGCCGTGCCGGCGCTCCGGTAGTCGATCGCCTCTGCGAGAGCAATCGCCCCTGCAGCGACTCGCGCGGCCGCGCGCGGGTCGAGACCGGGAGCGGGGGACTCCTCGACGAGCTTCTGGTGACGCCGCTGGATCGAGCAGTCTCGTTCGCCGAGCACGGCCACGCCGCGGCTGTGCCCGAGGATCTGAGCTTCGACGTGGCGGGGACGCTCGAGGTAGCGCTCGCAGAAGACGGTGCCGTCGCCGAATGCCGCCTCGGCCTCACGCTGCGCCGCCGCGAGTGCCTCGTCGAGGCCGGCGGCGGACCGGACGATGCGCATGCCGCGGCCTCCGCCTCCGGCGGCTGCCTTGACGACCAGCGGGAAGCCGATCTCCGCAGGTGACCCCTGGGGGAGGGTGGGAACACCCGCCTCGTCGGCGATTCGCTTCGCGGCGAGCTTGTCGCCGCCGAGCCTCAGCGTCTCGGGCGACGGCCCCACCCAGGTGATCCTGGCTGCGACGACCGCGTCGGCGAACGCGGCGCTCTCGGCGAGGAAGCCGTACCCCGGATGGATCGCATCGGCTCTGCACTCGACCGCGGCCCGGACGTGCTCGGACGCGTCGAGGTACGAGGTGATCTCCACGGTCCGATCGGCCGACCTGGCGTGAAGCGACCCGCGGTCGTCCGGCGCGACGACCGCGACCGTCTCGACTCCGAGCCGCGCGCAGGTACGGAAGACGCGGAGCGCGATCTCTCCACGGTTCGCGACGAGAAGCCTGTTGATCCTCACCGGCGCACTCTATTCGGGGGCGCGACGCCTACCCGGTCGAGACGAGGGCGACGGCGACGAGGGCGCAGGCGACGCCCACGTACTGGAGGCGGGAGAGCCGCTCGTGGAGGACGAAGCCGGCGAGCAGAACGGTCGTGACCGGGTAGAGGGACGCAACCACCGATGCGATCGCAACCGGTCCCCGCTGCAGTGCCACGAGAAGCGGTACCACCGCCGCCACCTCGAGGGCCGCGATGAGGAGCACGTAGGGCAGGAGGCGCCGGACCCCGACGACCGGTCCCCGGGTCAGCACGAGCGCAAGCACGACGATGACGACCGTGGCGGCCGCGCGCTCGATCGTGATCGGCCACATCCCCGCGTCCTCGGAGACGCGGGAGAACGTAATGTAGAAGAGCCCGAAGAACAGGCCACTCGCCAGCGCCAGCGCGATCACGTTGTGGTCGACGACCACGTGCGTGTCGGGATGCTGCTCGGAGGGCGCGAGAGAGACGACCGCGACGGCGAAGAAGGCGATCACGAGACCGATTACCGCCGTCACACCCGGCCGCTCTCCGCGGACGAGAGCGTACACGACCGGGATCACGGCGCCGGTGACCGCGGCCACGGGCGCGACCACACTGATCAGGCCCCGCCCCATCCCGATGTAGAAGCACCCGATCCCGACGGCGACGGTGATGCCGGCGAGCGCCGACCAGATCACGTCGGGGCGACCGACGTGCTCCGACCCGTAGACGATCGACACGGCGAGGGTCAGCGGGAGGCCCACGACGGCGACGAACGCCGCGACCCGGATGCCGTTCGCGGTGCGTGACGTCATGCCGCCGACGAAGTCGGCGCTGCCGATGAAGACGGCGGAGACGAGCGCGAGGAATGCGGTCACAGCGACGCGTCGCTGCCGGCGATCGGCAGGATCTCTGCGAGCCGCCCGCCACGGAAGCCGTAGAACCGGTCGTGGAGGAACACCGTCAGGTCCGCGTATCCGGGCACGACCTCGAGCCGGTCGCCGATTGCGAGCGGCGCTGCCTCCGGCGCGACCCGTAGCTGCCCGTGCTCCGCGGACATCCGCTCGAACGCGACGCCGGGACGCCCGACGACGCGCGGCATCGCAATCTCGACGTTCAGCACCTTGCGGCCCGCGTCGACGATCGCCCGCTCGGGCGTCGGCCGCCCGACGACGGTCGTCAGGAGGGTCAGAGCGTCGTCGAGTCCGACCACGCCGCAGTCGTCGCGGTAGAACACGTCCATCAGGATCGCCCCGCCCGCCTGCACCTCGGTCACGCCGGGATGGCCGAGCGAGATCTGGAACGAGCCGGTGCCCGAGCACGAGACGATGGGGCACTGAATGCCTGCGTCCTCGAGGAGCTGCTTCGTACCGACCAGGAGGTCGAGCGCCTCGTGGACACGTGCCTCTTTCTCGTTTCGGTCGCCGATCGTCACGAGGTGACCCTCCCAGCCCATCACCCCGACGAGCTCGACACCGTCCAGCGCCGCCGCCTCCCGCGCGAGCCGCAGGGCTGCCTCGCCGGGCGCGGTGCCGGCGCGGGCGAGGCCGATGTCGACCTCGATCACGATGCGCACGCGGCTGTCGGCCACGGTGAACGCAGCCGCGAGGGGTCGCATCTGGTCGACGTGGTCGACGACGACGATGGGATCGGCGTGACGGCGCAGCTCGACCAGGCGTGCAAGCTTGTGCGGGCCGACGATCGCATTGGCGACGAGCAGATCGCGGACCCCGGCGGCTGCCATCAGCTCGGCCTCGCCGAGCTTGGCGCAGGTCAGCCCGATGGCGCCCGCCGCCACCTGGCGCGCGCCGATCGCGCCGGAGCGGTGGCCCTTCACGTGCGGCCGCCACGAGACGCCTGACGCTCTACAGGACGCCGCGACCCGGCGGATGTTCTCCTCCATCAGGTCGAGGTCGATGCACAGCGCGGGCGTGTCGAGCTCGTCCCGATTGCAGCCCAGGGAGGGCAGATGCCGGCCGCAGCGGCCCGATCGCTCCGTCATGGGTGCACTCTCGCATCCGCGCCGGTGACCTGTCGCGGTGGCGCGTATTCTGCGGGCGTGACTGAGCTGCCGCCGATCGATTCCCCGACGACGCTCGGAGCATGGCACTTCCCCTGGCCCGCCTTCGAGGTGGACTGGAGCAGGGCGGCGCTCCTCGTCGTCGACATGCAGAACTACGGGTGCAATCCCGACGCGGGGATCGGGCTGTTGCTGTCGCAGCGGTACCCCGATACGGCCGGCTACTACCTGCCGCGCCTCGCCGAGACCGTGATCCCCAACGTCGAGCGGCTGGTCACGGCCTTTCGGCGAGCGGGAGGGGAGGTCGTCTTCACGCGCCACGGCCCGCTCCTCGCCGACGGGAGGGACATGATCGAGCGCCGCAGGCGCCGGGACGTCGACGCACGGGTGGCGACGCACATGCCGGCGCTGTGGCATCGCGGCACGTTCGAGCACGAGCTGATCGAGCAGCTGCGACCGGCCCCTGGCGACCTCGTGGTGGACAAGAACACCTCCAGCGCCTTCAACTCGACCGGGATCGAGTGGCTGCTGCGCAACATGGGAATCGAGGCGCTCGTCGTGGTCGGGATGGCGACGGACATGTGCGTGGAGACGACCGCGCGGGACGCCGCGGACAGGGGCTTCGGCGTGATCGTCGTCGAGGACGCCACTGCGACCTTCTTCGAACAGCATCACCGTGCCGCGCTCTCGGGCTTCGCACGCGTCTTCGGCCAGGTGTGGCGCACGGACGACGTGCTCGCCGCGCTCCGGCGCCGTGACGGGGCCCGTGTGCCGAGCCCCTAGACTGGGAGGAGGGCTCTTCTTGGCGTTGCCGCGAGATGGACGTCGATGATTCCGTGAGGGAGTGGTGCGCACAGCGAGACAACCGCCGGTGGCTCGGAGATCAGGTGGGCTCCGGAGCTGAGAAGGTGTCGGGGATGAGCATGCCGGCGATGCACCACGACGAGAGCGCGTCCGGAGCGGGCAGCGCTCCGCCTGTTCGGTCTCCGCGCGCGATCGCGTTCGCGCGGCTCCGCCGCGACCGCGCCGCCGTCATTGCGTTCTACCTCGCCGCCGCGGTCCTGCTCGCCTGCTTCGTGGGCGGGCCGGTGCTCTCGCACATTCTCGGCCACGGCCCGAACGACCTGTTCCCCTATGCGGTCGACGACAACCTGAGGCCGGTCGGCCCGCTCTCGCTCGTGCCCGACACGCATGCTGCGCTCGTCGACGACTACGGGGAGATCGTGCCGCCGGCCGCCGGCACGGGGGAGACACTGCTCATCCTCGGAGCCGACGGCGCACTCGGCCGGGACCTCTTCTTGCGGCTTCTCTACGGAGGGCAGGTCTCGATCGAGGTCGGCGTTCTCGCCGCGTTGATCGCCCTTCTCCTGGGCGTCTCCCTGGGTGCGCTGGCAGGCATGCTGGGAGGGCTCGTGGACGCCGGCGTCTCGAGGCTCAGCGAGATCGTGATGGCGTTCCCGATCCTCTTCCTCCTCGTGCTGGTCGGGGCGAGCTCGTTCGGCTCGCACCTCCAGGACATCACCTTCGGGGTGCTCAACGAGGGCGTGTTCTCCGTCGCGCTTCTGATCGGGCTCTTCACGTGGTTCTACCCGGCCCGCCTCGTGCGGACGCAGCTCCTGTCGCTGCGGCGCAGCGAATTCGTCGACGCCTCGCTGCTCACAGGCGCGGGTCGGGCGTGGATCTTTCGCAAGCATCTCCTGCCGCATCTCGGGCCGTCGCTCGTCACCTGGGGCACGCTCGCCGTCGCCACGGGCATCCTGCTCGAGATCGGCGTCACCTTCCTGAACGCCGGGGTGCGGCTGCCCACGGCGAGCTGGGGGCGGATCCTCGCGGACACGTGGGGATCGCCGCTGTCGCCGTCGCGCTACAACCCGGCAGCGGTCTCGCTGTGGCCGACGATCTTCGCGAGCCTCGCGATCTTCGTCGCCGTCGTCGCGCTCCACGAGATGGGCGAGGCGCTGCAGCGCGTGTTCGGAACGGAGCGGCCGCGATGAGCGGCATGCTCTCGTTCGGCGGTAGGAAGCTGGCGATCGGCGCCGTGTTGCTGTTCGGGCTCGCCTCGTTGACGTTCTGGGTCAACTACGCCATTCCGCAGGACTCGGGCATCTTCATTCTCGGCAATGTGCAGAACCCGACCCGCGAGCAGATCCAGGAGGCGAATCACCGCCTCGGCGTCGATCGGCCCGCGCTCGTGCAGTACGGCGACTTCGTCGGTGGCCTGGCGCGCGGAGACCTCGGGATCTCCTGGACAACGGCCGTGTACACGACCGACGAGGGCGTCGTGGGCGAGCCGGTCGCCGGGATCGTTCTGCGTGCAGCAGCAGTGACCGGGTCGCTCGTCCTTGGCGGCGTGCTCCTGCTCGTGGCGCTCGTCCTCCCGCTGGGCCCATTCCTCGCCTCGCGGTCGGGCTCGGCGCTCGACCGGACGATTCTCCTCGTCACCCTGGCATTCGTCTCGACGCATCCGCTGGTCGCGGCGTTGCTCCTGCAGCTGCTCGTCGGGCGGAAGCTCGGCTGGCTTCCGGATCAGGGGTACTGCCCCTTCTTCGGCGACATCGGCGCGAACAGCATCGCGAGCGGCGTGGCCGAGTGTGGCGGTCCGGTCGACTGGGCGACGCACCTCCTGTTGCCCTGGCTCTCGTTCAGCCTGCTCTTCCTGGCGCTCTACCTGCGGCAGATCCGGACGCAGTCGTCGTCGGTTCTTCGCGAGCCCTTCATCAACGTGGCACGGGCAAAGGGCGCGAGCGAGCGCCAGGTGCTGAGCAGACACGTGGTTCCGAGCGTACTCGCCGTCGTCGTGGTGATGGTGGCCATGGACGTCGGGACGGCGCTCGGCGTCGCTCTCTTCATCGAGGTGGTGTACGGGCTGCCCGGCCTCGGCCGGCTGCTGATCATCGCGCTCCAGGGCTTTGCCGGCTTCGACCGGCCCGTGATCGTGGGCGTCGTGCTCGTGACCGGTGCGGTCGTGATCCTGGCGAATCTCGCCGCCGATCTGCTCGTGGGTGTGATCGACCCCCGGGCTCGTGCCGGCAGCGGCCGCGGGGGTGCGCGGCTCGGGGCCGGCGACACGTAGAGGTTCTCTACGCCCCGTCAGGATCGGGGGGACACCACGAAGCGAACCCCGGACGGCCCGGGAGGCGGCCCTCGGAGAACGACCGCAGGCCCTCCTGACCTTCGGTGCTCGTGCGCCGCTCGGCGATCCGGCGGCCCGTCTCCGGCCCGTCCGGCCGGTCGAGCACGAGCCGCTTGGCATGCCTCGCGGCCCGCGGGCCGGCGGTGCGGAGCTCCGCGAGGATGGACGCGAGGGCGCCTTCGAGGTCGGCGGCGACCTCGTGCACGAGGCCGATCCTGAGGGCGGTCGCGGCGTCGAAGCGCTCGCCCGTGACGAAGTACCGGCGGGCTGCGCTCTCGCCGATCTTGCGGACTGCAAACGGCGAGATCACGGCAGGGATGATCCCGAGCTTGACCTCCGAGAAGGCGAAGACGGCCCGCTCGTGGGCGAGCGCGATGTCGGCGGTGGCTACGAGTCCGGCGCCGCCGCCGAGTGCATGCCCCTGCACGAGCGCGATCACCGGCGCCGGGCAGGTGTCGATCGCGTCAAGCATCCGCCGGAGCGCGTTTGCCTCGGCGACGTTCTCGTCGTGCGAGAGGGCCACCGAACTGCGCATCCACTCGATGTCGGCCCCCGCGCAGAAGCTCGGCCCTGCGCCCGCCAGCACGACGGCGCGCGCCTTGCCGACGTCCACGAACGCCTCGGCGAGCTCCTCGATCAGCGTCGCATCGAAGGCGTTGCGGGTCTCGGGGCGGGCCAGTGTGACGCGGAGCACGTCGTCGTCCCGTTCGATCCGTAGCGCGTCCATTGCCCGGCAGTCTAGAGTCGCAGGATGTCCAGGGACGGTCGTCTGCACGGAACCCTCGCAGCCTCGGTGACCCCGCTCCTCGCGGGCGGCGAGCGTCTCGACGAGGACGCCTTCGGAGTCCTGCTCGAGCGGTACGTCACCGCCGGTCTCGACGGCGTACTCGCCTTTGGCACGAACGGAGAGGGAGTACTCTTTTCGGTCGACGAGCGCCGGCGGGGGCTGCGGCTCTTCGTCGAGGCGGCTGCCGGTCGGCTCGACGTTGCCGCTCACTGCGGGGCGCAGACGACGGCGGACACCGTCGCTCTCGCTGCCGACGCGGCTGAGGCAGGTGCGATCGCGGTCGCCGTTATCGGTCCGCCGTACTTCCCGCTCGACGAGCCTGCGCAGCTGGCGCACTTCAGGGCGGCCGCGCACGCATGCGCGCCGCTGCCCTTCTACGTCTACGAGTTCGCCCGGACGAGCGGGTACGCCGTTGCGCTCGACGTGCTCCGCCGGCTGCGCGACGAGGCGCCGAACTTCGTGGGGCTGAAGGTGAGCGATGCTCCCTGGGAGGCGTTCGAGCCGTACCTGTCGCTGGGCCTGGACGTCTTCGTCGGCCCCGAGTCGCTCATCCACCGGGGAATCGAGGGCGGTGCCGTGGGTGCCGTGTCCGCGCTCGCGTCGGCGTTCCCGGAGCAGGTGGCTGCGGTCGTCGGCGATCCGACCGCGGCGGGTGCGGAGTCGCTCGCGACGCTCCGTATCGCAGTCGAGCGGTTCCCGCGTCAGGCGGCGATGAAGCGGATCCTGGCCGCCCAGGGGATCCCGGTCCGATCGGATGTGAGGGCGCCGCTGCGCGATCTCTCGCCGGCCGAGGCGCACGAGCTCGCGGCCTGGCTCTCGTCTCTCTAGGTCAGCCGCCGGAGCAGGCGCGCGCGTCGACGTCGTCCACGCCCGGCAGGCGGCCGAGCAGGCCGGCGAGATCGTCGAGCTCGCCGGGGGAGAGGTGAGCGCCGATCAGCTCGTCGCAGGCAGCAGCGTGCGTGCGGGCGGCGCGGGCGAGCAGGTGCCGGCCCTCGTCTGTGATCACCGCGTAGGTCACCCGCGCGTCCGTTGGACAGCCGCCGCGGGCGGTGACGCCGGCCTGCTCGAGCCCGTCCAGCAGGCGCGTGACTCCTGAAGGAGTGAGGCGGAGGCGCTCGGCGAGGTCGATCCGCCGCAGCTCGCCCCGCTCGGCGTGCGAGAGGTGGAGAAGGGTCTCGAAGTCGTTCGCGCTGAGGCCGTGCTCCGCGAGCAACCGAGCCTCGATCTCTCGCATCAGCGAGCCATGGGCGTGCAGCAGCCGGACGAAGACGGTCTGCGCTGAAACTTGTGGGATCAATACTTGACGAGACAACGAATTCTCCGCTAAGGTTGTTGAGTCATCAAATAGTAGCGAGAAAGGAACGCTCCTGTGAGCACCATTTCCGAGATCCGCACCGCACTTCCGACGGGAACCTGGCACCTCGATCCGCTGCACTCGACGGTCGGCTTCTCCGTCAGGCACATGGTCGTCGCCAACTTCCGCGGCAGCTTCGGCACGTTCGACGTGACCCTCGACGAGGACGGCCTTCGCGGCACGGTCGACGTCGCCTCGGTGAGCGTCTCCGAGCCCAACCTCAACGGTCACCTGCTCTCGCCCGACTTCTTCGACGCCGAGCGCAACCCGCAGTTGACGTTTCGCTCGACGGCGATCCGCGTCTCGGGCGAGGCGCTCGACATCGAGGGCGAGCTGACGCTCAGGGGCGTGACCCGCCCCGTCACGATCGCCGGCACGGTCAGCGGCCCGGTCGCGCATGCGTTCGACGGCAGCTCCCGCCTCGGCCTCGAGCTGAAGACGGTCATCGACCGCACGGCATTCGGCCTCGCCTGGAACGCGCCGCTCCCGACCGGCGGCTTCGCTGTCGGCAACGACGTCAAGCTCCAGGCCGAGCTCGAGCTCGTGCTCGCCGAGGAGGCGTAGATGAAGATCCTGGGCATCGCAGGCAGCCTCCGCTCGGGCTCGTACAACCGGCAGCTCCTGCAGCTCGCCGCGGATGACCTCCCCGACGGCGTCGAGCTCGCCGTCTGGGAGGGGCTCCGCGACCTGCCGGCGTTCGACGAGGACGCGGAGGGCACGCCGTCGCTCGCAGTCGCGGGCTTCCGCGCAGCGGTGGCCGACGCCGACGCCGTCCTGATCGCAACTCCCGAGTACAACGGTTCGATTCCGGGCGCCCTCAAGAACGCGCTCGACTGGGGCTCGCGTCCACGCGAGTTGGCCGCGTTCCGCGGCAAGCCCGTGGCCGTGATCGGGGCGAGCCCCGGCTCCTTCGGCGGCGTGTGGGCGCAGGCCGAGACCCGCAAGGTGCTCGGCCTGATGGGCTCCCGCGTCGTCGGGGCAGAGCTCTCGCTCGGCAAGGCGCACGAGCGGCTTGCGGAGCCCGACGGGGAGCTCGCCGGGCAACTGCGCGCGGCGATCGACCTGCTCGTGGACGAAGCAGCTGCTCGGGCCGCTGCGGCCTGATTCACTCCTCGGGCGGCGCCCAGGGCTCGTAGACGCCGCCGGGGACGCCCCCGACGCAGAGGAACGACATCCCGTCGGGCCCGGCCTCGGGGTGTCGTTTCGCGTCGGCCGAGACGAGGACGTAGCGGCCGGGACGCAGCTCGACCGGGTCGCCGTCGATCGTGAGCGTGCCGGAGCCGGAGATGCAGTAGTAGATCTCCTCCTGCCCGGACTGGAGCTCGTCGTGCTCCGGGCCGGCCTTGCCCGGCGGGAAGTCGATCTGGTTGAGGCCGAACGCCGTGCCGCCGAGCTCGTGGCGCACCATCCGGAACGTGCCCCAGGTCAGCTTGATCTCGTCCGCGTCGAGCGCCTTGTACGCCATGAGTCCTCCTTGCCCGGTTTTCGATACGCGCTACAGATTGACGGATAGGCGCGCCCGCGTCTACATCCGGAAGACGCCGAACGTCGTCTCCGGCACGGGTGCGTTTGCCGCCGCCGCGAGCCCGAGGGCGAGGACGCGACGCGTGTCGAGCGGGTCGATGATCCCGTCGTCCCAGAGGCGTGCCGTCGAGAAGTAGGGCGATCCCTCGTGCTCGTAGGCGGCGCGGATCGCGTCCGGATCGGCGTCTCCCACCATCGAGAGCACGATTGCCGCCTGCTCGCCCCCCATCACCGAGATGCGGGCGTTCGGCCACATCCACAGCTGCCGCGGCCCGTATGCGCGGCCGCACATCGCATAGTTGCCGGCGCCGAACGAGCCGCCGGTGACGACGGTGAACTTCGGGACGTTCGCGCAGGCGACTGCGGTGACGAGCTTGGCGCCGTCGCGGGCAATGCCGCCCTCCTCGGCATCCTTGCCGACCATGAAGCCGGTGATGTTCTGGAGGAAGACGAGCGGGATCCCGCGTCTGCAGGCGAGCTCGACGAAGTGCGCGCCCTTCTGCGCCGATTCGGCGAAGAGCACTCCTCGGTTCGCGAGGATCCCCACCGGGTGCCCCTCGATCCGCGCGAAGCCGCAGACGAGGGTGTCGCCGTAGAGCGCCTTGAACTCGTGGAAGCGGCTGCCGTCGACGACGCGGGCGACGATCTCGAGCGGGTCGAGCTCGTGCCGGTAGTGCTCGGGCACGATCCCGTACAGGTCGGCCGGGTCGACGGCGGGCGGCTCGGGCTCCGCCACCTCCCACGGCGGTGGGGCGGGGTCGCCGAGGTGGCGGACGATCTGGCGGGCGAGCGCGAGTGCGTGCTCGTCGGACACCGCGTAGTGGTCGGCGACACCGGAGCGCCGCGTGTGCAGGGTGGCGCCTCCGAGCTCCTCGGCCGTCACGTCCTCGCCGGTGGCGGCCTTCACGAGCGGCGGGCCGCCGATGAAGATCGTGCCGGTGCCCTCGACGATCACCGTCTCGTCGCTCATCGCCGGGACGTAGGCGCCCCCGGCGGTGCACGAGCCCATCACGACGGCGATCTGGGGGATGTTCTGCGCCGACATCCGGGCCTGGTTGTAGAAGATCCGCCCGAAGTGGTCGCGGTCCGGGAACACGTCGGCCTGGAGCGGGAGGAACGCCCCGCCCGAGTCGACGAGGTAGACGCACGGGAGGCAGTTCTGCTCGGCCACCTCCTGGGCGCGGAGGTGCTTCTTGACCGTGAGCGGGAAGTACGAGCCACCCTTCACGGTGGCGTCGTTCGCGACGACGACGCAGCAGCGCCCCTCGATCACGCCGATGCCGGTCACGATCCCTGCGGCCGGCGCCTGGCGGTCGTAGACGTCCCAGGCCGCCAGGGCGTTCAGCTCGAGCAAGGCGGTGCCGGGGTCGAGGAGCAGGTCGATGCGCTCGCGGGCGGTGAGCTTGCCGCGGGCGCGGTGACGCGCGGTGGCCTGCTCCCCGCCGCCTGCGGCGACGAGTGCCGTCCGCTCGCGCAGCTCCGCGAGGAGGCCCTCCATGTGGGCCGCCCGCGTCGCGAATGCCTCGGAAGCGCGATCGACCCTGCTCGTCAGTACCGTCATCCGAGGGAGGCGGAGCCGAGGTCGGAGATCGGGAGGGCGGTGGCAAACGGGACGAGCGGAAGCCTTTTCATGCGGGAACTCCTCTGTGGGGGCTCCTCGAGAGTACGCCTCGACCCGGCCGGCCACGAGATTCGAGGCGCGGGTCGAAGCAAGACCGCTGCGCGAGCCGACCGTCAGCGACACGATCGGGCCGACCCGCACCTCGGAGAGCTCGGGCCTCGAGGACGATCGGTTGAAGCTCCCTTCGCCGGGTTGTAGCATCGAGGGGAACCGCCATGGCCGTGCGCCTGCGTCTGCAGCGCGCGCCGGGCGACGACAAGGAGGTGGCTTCGTGCCCAAGTATGTGACTCTCTACAACTGGACGGATCAGGGTGTCGTCAACGCCAAGGACACGGTCAACCGCTACCAGGCCGCCAAACAGCTCGTCGAGGCCAAGGGCGGCAAGATCGAGGCGATTCTCTGGACGGTCGGCCCCTACGACCTCGTCACGGTTGCGGATTTTCCCGACGACGAGACCGGGACGGCTGTCGCGCTTCAACTTGCCTCGACCGGCAACCTCCGCTCGACCACGATGCGCGCCTTCGACGAAGGCGAGATGAGGGGGGTCATCGAGAAGATGGGGTAGCTCTCGACCCGGCTGTCGAGTTCGCGGTCGACCGGGCAACGAGGCCGAGCGCGCCGCACCGGTCGGTGCGAGGCCGGCCGGGGTAGCGGGTGAGCCGTCGACCGAGCCGTCACATCGGTATCGCGACCCGTGACCGGCGTAGCCGTCCCTTGGGAGTCCGGCTGCGTTCTGGAGTGCGAACCTCAGCAGGGCTCGGTCGTGATCGGCGCGTCGGGGCGGGTCAGAGCGGTCGGGGAGCGTCGTAGGACAACGGTGCCGGGTCGGAGGCCGGCCGCTGCAGCCTCTGAGCTGCTCCGCACGGCCTCGACACGAGCCCTCGGCATTCGGCGAGTCGGGACGTCGCCACTGACCAGGCTCGCAGCCACTCTCGCTCCGGGGCAGACGGGCTGCCTCCCCTCCGATCCGCTGGCTGCACCGGAGACGGCGACTACGACGAAAGCGGCGGCGGCAGCGGCGATCGAGCGAATCCGGATTCCGTCGTTACCGGCACATGATCGGGCGAGCGGGCCGCGGAAAGCCCGACCGTCCGCTGTCAGCAGTCGGGACACACAACGCGAACGCCGCACGGGTCGGGCGGGGGCGCTGAGAGGCCGGGCCCGAGCGACCGCACCTCTTAGGGGGAGGAAGGTGCAGACGCCGAACACAAGACCCGGCCCGAGCCAAGCATACGACGATCGGAGCACCTCATGGCCGTTGCCCGAGCTGCCGATAGCACTCGCTGAGGCCGGCGGTGCTCTTAGGGGGCTCCGCCGGCCTCGAACTCCACGGCGTTCCGCAGCATGGTGGCTCACCGAGAGCAGTTCAGTGGGTTCCCCGATGTGCGCGCGGCACCGTGCGACGACACTCGGGGGAGCAGTGGACAGCGATCGACGAGTCGAGGTGAAGAGACGCCGCACGGTGTTCTCGGCCCTGTGACGACCGCACGAACGGCGACGGAGCGGTGACACGTCGCGGGCTCCTTGCCGCAGACGCGCGCCGCTGGGCTGCGGTCTGTGTCTCCTGCGTGCTGGTGGCCGCCGTCGGTTCCTTCGCGTCGGCGTCTCGAGCGTCGACCGCGTTGAGCCCAACGCGCTTCGAGGAAATATCGACCGGCGTCGCCCTGATCAAGACGTACGGTTGCGGTGGCCGCGCCGTCGGGCAGGGTACGGGGTTCCTGGTCGGCGACTCGGTGGTGATGACGGCCCGGCATGTGCTCCAGGGGGCTTGCAGGGTGCGCGTGCGGGTCAACGGCGAGACGTTCACCGGGAAACGATGGGTGTACTGGTCAGGGGGCCGCGCGTCCGAGGAGGCTGCGGATCTGGGGACGGTCAAGCTCGATCGTGCGGCTGTCGGTGGCCATCTCTTCCGGGTCAGGTCGTCGGGGCCGCGGGCCGGCGCGAACCTCGCCATGGTGGGGTATCCGCTCGGGAACCGGCTCAGTCTCAACCAGGGCAGGATCATCGAGCGCGGAAGGGTCGCTGGGGCTCCTCTGCTCGCGGTCAGGATGCTGGGGGCCGAGGGCGCGAGCGGCGCACCCCTCGTTGACGATACGGGCCGGGTTGTGGGCATCCTGCAGATCGGACTCGGCTCGGAGGACGTCCTCGGCCAGCGGACGGCGGGGGTGCTCGTCGGCCTCGATCTCGCGCGCTGGTGGGGTCCGCGAGCCCGCCTCAACCTGTGTCGTTCGTACCCGAAAGGCGGAATCGCCGGTTGCCAGCCTGCCGCGTAGCTTCCGCCGCCGCGGGGACGTCGGCGACCACCGACGCGACGCCTGAGCGAGGTGAGGCTGGACAATCAGCCCCGAAAGGAGTACAACCTCAGGACGCTGCGGCACAGCGTGGAGGGAGCGACGAGGGGACGAGGTGGCGGATCGGTCGCTCCTTCCAGCATTACCGACGTCTGCGTCGTCGGCCTCCCGTCTTGTCTGAGGCGGCCGGGTGCCTCCTCGGGCACTCCGGCCCTCGTGGTCACCCGGTGGGGTGATTCCCCTCGAACGACATGCCCGGAAGAATGTGGACGATGCACGGACAGTCCGGCGCGAGCAGCCCGGTGCGCAAGCAGCCGCCCCGGAAGCCTGGGTTCAGGTATATCAGGCGTTGCTGCGCGGAGACGCACTGGGAGAGCTTCTCGAGCTGGGCTTTGTCTGTTTCGGCGTTGACCATTACGACCGGGCCGTAGCCCTCCTCGGCCGCTGCGAAGCCGTCGGAGTCGGCGTACGGCAGGGATTCGACCCCAGGTACGGCCACTACACCTACCTCCCCGAATACGGCGACCCCTGCTCTCCGACCGGCGACTGGGGCAGTCGCTGGCGTCCCCTGTTTGCAGAGAGGCTGGAGCAGGCCATCGCGCTCGGCCACCGGCCCGGCGGTTGTGGCGTCGGCTCGCGCGCCGCCTACAGCTGCCATGACTGTGGCGGTCGCCTGTACATCGACGGAGTCCACTGCGCAGTCCACGGCGAGCTCGCGACACGCCAACGCTGCCCCCGCGAGCTCGGGGCGAAACCATCCCGTCTTCCCCGATAAAGGGGGATGCGTTCGCGCAAGGCTCGGACTGCCGGCCCGAAAGGATCGGGACGCCAGGGGCGGCGGCGAGGCTCCGCGCGACGCGGACACCGTACGAGTGAACGACTGACCGATTCGAGCCCGGCGGTCGGGGCGGGGGCACCCTGGGCCACCCCGACCGTCGGCGTCTCGAGCGTTACGTGTCGGGCCCTGGCTCTCGGGGGTTGTGCCGGGTCACGACATCGCGACGCAGACGGCGGTGACGGTGAGCGTCACGGTGGGGTTGCTCGATCGGTTGATGTTGGACTTCGAGAGGTTGAGGTTGCTTGTCATCGCGATCCAACCGTGACCGTCCGGGGTTGGCTCGCTCGTGGTGATCGCGAATCGATCGCTCGAGTTGGACTTGCCGCTCTTCACGGTGGTCCTTGCGCCGCCGCCGATGGCCGTCTTCCCTGCCGGACACGTCACCCGGGCCAGCAGATGATCGAGCGGCCGCGTTCTGCGCTCGCTGCCGTTGGACTTCGCGCTCTTCACCGTGGTTGCCTTCAGCATCGAGCCGGGGGGGCCCGCGGGTCCCGCCGTCCCCGGGGCACCTGTCGCACCCGCGGCCCCTGTCGCACCCGCGGCCCCGGCGGGAATCCCGAGATCGAGCACGCAGCTGGCCGACAGCGAACTCGTCGGCTGCGACCCGGCTGCGAGGCCATGCACGGTGACCGTGAACCCGTCCGGGCACCGCGTTGCAGCATTGGCGACCGCGACAGCGAGCGGGCTCGAGGCACGACCGAAACCGACCAGCACGACCACGACGGCTGCGACTGCCACCAGCGACGCAGAGCCGATCAGAGCCTTCATCTGTTCCTCCGTTTCTCGAGAAGGCGCTTGGCGTCGCAGAGGCCACACCAGATGCGGTTGCCTGAGAGGGCGCGTTGGCGCGACTCGATCCGGTAAACGTCCGACAGTAGAGGCTCGTGGCAGATGAGTCAAGCACCGCCCTCGCCGCCCTCGCCGCCCGGCAGAGGCCGTAACGGCACCGTCCGCCGGTGTGCTCCGACCCGGGTGCTGGCAGCACGTTCAACGTGGGGTTCTGTGCCGGCACCGTCGAGTTCCCTCGACCTGGTCACCGCCCGGCGACCCGGATCTCCGATGAAGATCCCATCGGTTCCTGACTACAAAGGGGGTTCAGATGCAATTGCAGCGCAACGGAGGCCGTGCCCGGCTCGGTCTCGTCACCGTTCTGGTTCTTGTCGTCGGCCTTGTCGGCAGCACGAGTGCAGCGGCCGCGCCGCCCGACAACGTGACCAACGCGGCCAAGTGCCTGCGGGGTGGTTGGCGATCTCTCCAGCCGACCCCCGGCACGCAGTTCAACAGGCTTGTCGGCTGTCTGATCTTCGCTCTCCGAGGTGGCACGTTCTCTGTCACCGAACCGCCTTCGGGCGGCGGCGAGTGACAGACGCAAGAGCCGCACACTGTCGAGCGGATTCCAGCGGATTCCAGCGGACGAACGACGCCCACGCGAAACAGGCGCAATCCTGGTCACCATGCCGGATTGCGCCTGTTCTAGCCAACAGGGGCGGCAGGACTCGAACCTGCAACCCCCGGTTTTGGAGACCGGTGCTCTACCAATTGAGCCACGCCCCTGGGTTGCACGCAGCAGTGTAGCCTCGGCGGCGTGCAGCGTCGCGCGCTCTCGCTCCTCTTCCTCACGATCGCAATCGCGCTCGCGGCCCTGGCGGCGTACGCGGTGCTGTCGGGCGGCCGCGCGATCGTGATCGGCCTGGCCGCGGCGGGGCTCGCGCTCTGGATGGGCGACCTCTCCCGGAAAGCCTGGCCGTAGGCCGACGACGGTTGAAAGAAGGTTTTCCGAGCCCACGGCGTATTCTGTTCGCGATGTCCGTAAAGCCTGGAAGCGAGACGCAGGCGCTGTGGCAGGATTACCGGAGAACGCGCGACCAGGCGTTGCGTGACCGGCTGATCCTGACGTACGCCCCGCTCGTCAAGTTCGTCGCCGGCCGCCTGGGTGCCTCCCTGCCCGCGCACGTCGACGAGCAGGACCTCGTCTCGTACGGCCTGCTGGGCCTGATCGGCGCGATCGAGCGGTTCGACCCGGATCGCGAGATCAAGTTCGAGACCTACGCGATCAGCCGCATCAAGGGCGCGATCATCGACGAGCTCCGCTCGCTCGACTGGGTGCCCCGCTCGGTGCGCACGCGCGCCCGGGAGATCGAGCGCGCGATTGCCGAGCTGGAGCGCCGCCTCCACCGTGCGCCGACAGACGAGGAGATCGCGGCCAAGGTCGGGATCACGACCGACGAGCTCGAGAACAGCCTCTCCGAGATCTCCCGCTCCTCGATGGCGGCCCTCGACGAGCTCTGGTCACCATCGGGTGGCGGCGACCAGATCGCCCTCCTGGACACGATCGAGGACGAGGACGCGCCCGACCCCGAGTTCTCGCTCGAGCAGACCGAGATGCGCGAGGCGCTCGGCGAGGCGATCGCCCGGCTTCCGGAGCGCGAGAAGCTCGTCGTCACCCTCTACTACTACGAGGAGTTGACGCTGCGCGAGATCGGCGAGGTGATCGGCGTCACCGAGTCACGCGTCTCACAGCTCCACACGAAGGCCGTGCTCCGCCTCAAGGCCCGGCTCTCGGGCGGCGTGCGCGAGACGGCCGAGACGTAGGGAGACCCCGGGCGAAGCCCGGACGACAGGCTGAAGCCTGTCGCCGCCCCGCCGCTTGGCGCTGCACGGCTCGGCGGTGTCCCTTTAGACTCGGAGGGCCCAGACACCCCGAGGAGGAGACGGACGCCAATGGCCGCAATCGAGCCCGGAAAGATCCGCAACGTCGCTGTCGTCGGCCATCGCGGCACCGGTAAGACGTCCCTCGTCGAGGCGCTGCTCTACCAGACCGAGGAGATCAACCGGCTCGGCACGGTCGAAGCCGGCACCACGGTCGGCGACTGGGACGAGGACGAGCAGAAGCGCAGGATGTCGATCTCGCTCACGCTGATGCACACGGACTGGCAGGGGCGGAAGATCAACCTCATCGACGTGCCGGGCGACCCGAGCTTCCAGGGCGAGGCGCGCTGCGCGCTGCGGGTCGTCGAGGGTGCGCTCGTCGTGGTCAACGGAGTGATGGGGCTCGAGGTCGGCACCGCGCGCGTCAAGCACCTGGCCGACGACCTCGGCCTCGCCCGCGTCCTCTTCGTCAACATGCTCGACCGCGAGCGCGCCGACTTCTACCGCACGCTGGCTCAGATCCAGGAGCAGTTCTCGTCCCGCTGTGTCGCCGTGCACCTGCCGATCGGGGCCGAGCACGAGCTCTCGGGGATCGTCGACGTGCTCCACATGTGCGCGTACACGACGCCGAACGGCGGCAAGGAGGCCGAGCCGAGCGCGATTCCCGACGAGATGCTCGAGATCGCCGCAGGAGTACCGCGAGAAGCTGCTCGACGAGGTCGTCCAGACCGACGAGACCTTGATGGAGCAGTACCTCGGCGGCGAGGAGCTCGACTCGCACGCGGTCGCGGCCGCCCTGAAGCTTGCGATCACGCGCGGCGAGGTGTTCCCCGTCGCCTGTGGCGTGGCGACAAAGAACCTCGGCACCCACGCGCTGCTCGACCTGATCGTCGAGGGCGTTCCGTCCCCGGCCAGGAAGGGCGCGCCGATCGAGATCGAGGGCGCCGACACCGCGGCGTTCGTCTTCAAGACGCTTGCCGACCCGTTCGCCGGCCGGATCAACCTGTTCCGGGTCCTCAAGGGGGCCGTCTCGGCCGACTCGACCCTCGTCGACGCTCGGGGCCATGCCAAGGAGCGGATGGGGACGCTGCTGCAGCTCCAGGGCAAGGGCAACGTCGGCGTCAAGGAGTTCGGCGAGGGCGACATCGGCGCCGTCGCGAAGCTCAAGGACGTTCGCACCGGCGATCTGCTCACCGACCGCGAGATCGGCGTCGAGCTGCCCGAGATCGCATTCCCGGATCCGGTGATGAGCTTCGCCGTGACGCCTCGGATCAAGGGAGAAGAGGAGAAGGTCGCCTCGGCCATTCGCCGGCTCGCGGAGGAGGATCCGACGCTGCGCCTGCGCCGCGACCAGCAGACCGGTGAGGAGATCCTCTCCGGGATGAGCCAGATGCACGTCGAGGTCGCGCTCGAGCGCGCGAAGCGGCGCTTCGGCGTCGAAATCGAGCTGCACCCACCGCGCGTGCCGTACCTCGAGACGATCCGCTCCGAGGCCCGCGCCCACGGCCGCTACCGCAAGCAGACCGGCGGCCGCGGCCAGTTCGGCGACTGCCACATCGTGATCGAGCCGCTCGACGGCGGCGTCGGCTACGAGTTCGTCGACCAGATCGTCGGCGGCGTGATCCCCCAGAGCTACCGGCCTGCCGTCGACAAGGGGATCCAGGAGGCGATGGCGCACGGCGAGCTCGCGGGCGCACCCGTGCAGGGCGTCCGCGTACGGCTCGTCGACGGCTCGTACCACAACGTCGACTCGTCCGAGATGGCATTCAAGGTCGCCGGCTCGATGGCGTGGAAGGACGCGTACGCCAGAGCGACGCCGGCGTTGCTCGAGCCGATCATGGAGCTCGAGGTGACCGTGCCCGACGAGGCGGTCGGCTCGGTCAACGGCGATCTCAACTCGAGGCGCGGCAGGCTGCACGGTATGGAGCCCGCCGCCGGGATGACGACGATCAAGGCCGAGGTGCCGATGGCGGAGCTCCTGACGTACGCACAGTCGCTGACCTCGATGACGGGCGGACGCGGCGAGTACGCGATGCACTTCCTGCGGTACGAGGAAGTCCCGGCCCACGTCGCGCAGAAGGTGATCGAGGAGACGCAGAAGGCCCGCGATCTCGTCCACGCCTGACGGTAGATCCGGGAGAATTCCCTGCATCCGGGCTATAGTGGTCGGTCCATGCGCGTGATCAAGACCACTGCGACGCGAACCTGCGTCGTCTGCGAGCGAACCCTGCTTCAGGGTGAGCACGCGCTCCGGTACTCGCCCGACGGCACCAGGTACGTCGACGTGTGCCCGCTCTGCACCAACACGGCGGTCGACCAGGGCTGGGTCAAGGAGGGCGTCTCGCTCTCGCCCGTACTGCAGCAACCGGTGCGCCGGCGCCGGCAGCGGTCGCTCTGGCAGTCGCTCCTCGGAGCGCGCGAAGACGAGGTCGAGCCGGTCGTCAGCGAGCCGATCCTGCGCCGCCTGGGTGACGACGAGATCGCCCTCGTCGAGGCCGCCGAGCTCTTCAACGCGACGCAGTTCCGCCGTACGATCGCCGGGGTCGCGAAGGCGCTCGGCGAGCCGCGGGCCTCGATCACGCCGCTCTCGGGCGTCAACGCCGAGATGGTGCTGACGTTCGCCTGGGACATCTCGTGGTACCAGTACCGCGTCTCCCCGGAGTCCTCACAGCCGGTGCGGGTCGCCGAGCGTGGGCAGGACATCGGCGACCTCGAGCCCGCCTATCAGCACTGGAACGCCGTCGTGACCGAGGACGGCCGGCTGATCCCGAGCATCGAACGCATCTAGAGCCCGTGACCGTCCGGCCCATGACCGTTCAGACCGTTGCAGCGACGCTCCTCGAGCAACTCGGCGTCGACCGGGCCCGGGTCGAAGCCGGCGACCTCGTCGTCCGCACGCCGATCACCGGCGAGGAGATCGCCCGCGTGGCCCGCACGGATGCCGCCGCCACCGACGCCGCGGTCGCCCGTGCGGCCACCGCGTTCGCGGCGTGGCGTGACCTGCCGGGGCCGCACCGGGGAGAGCTCGTGCGCCTGCTCGGTGAGGAGCTCCGGCGCGAGAAGGACGCTCTCGGCGCACTCGTGACGCTCGAGGTCGGGAAGATCACGCAGGAGGGGCTCGGCGAGGTGCAGGAGATGATCGACATCTGCGACTTCGCCGTCGGGCTCTCGCGCCAGCTCTACGGCCGCTCGATCGCCTCCGAGCGCCCCGGCCATCGGCTGACGGAGACCTGGCACCCGCTCGGTCCCGTCGCCGTGATCAGCGCCTTCAACTTCCCGGTCGCCGTCTGGAGCTGGAACGCGGCGCTCGCCCTCGTCTGCGGCGACCCGGTGATCTGGAAGCCGTCCGAGCGGACGCCGCTGACGGCGATCGCCTGCATGTCGCTGTTCGAGCGGGCGGCGGAGCGGTTCGGCGGCGTGCCGGAAGGGCTCGCAGAGCTCGTGATCGGCGGCGCCGATCGGGCGGTGCAGCTCGCCGACGACCCGCGCGTCGCCGCTGGTCTCGGCGACCGGGCTCGACCCAGATGGGCAAGGAGCTCGCCCCGCGGATCGCCTCGCGCCTCGGCCGCTCACTGCTCGAGCTCGGCGGCAACAACGCCGCCATCGTGGCGCCGAGCGCCGACCTCGACCTCGTCGTCCGCGGCGTGCTCTTCTCCGCCGTCGGCACGGCCGGGCAGCGATGCACGAGCCTGCGCCGGCTGATCGTGCACGAGTCGATCGCCGACGAGGTCGTGGAGCGGCTCGCAGCCGCATACCGGAGCGTGCCGATCGGCGATCCGCGCGAGCCGGGCACGCTCGTCGGCCCGCTCGTCAGCGGCGAGTCGTTCGCGCGTCTGGAGGAAGCACTGGCGGAGGCGCGTGCCGACGGCGGCGAGGTCATCGCCGGCGGCGAGCGCGTGCTCGCGGACGAGCTGCCCGACGCGTGGTACGCGAGCCCGACCCTCGTCCGGATGCCGTCGCAGACCGCGGTCGTCCGCGCGCGAGACGTTCGCGCCGATCCTCTACGTGCTCACCTACGCCGAGCCGGAGGAGGCGATCGCGCTCCAGAACGGCGTCCCGCAGGGCCTCGCGTCGTCGATCTTCACGACCGACCTGCGCGAGGCCGAGCGCTTCCTCGCGAGCTCGGGCTCCGACTGCGGCATCGCGAACGTCAACATCGGCCCGAGCGGCGCCGAGATCGGCGGCGCGTTCGGCGGCGAGAAGGAGACGGGCGGCGGCCGCGAGTCCGGCTCCGACGCGTGGAAGGCCTACATGCGCCGGCAGACCGCGACGGTCAACTTCACGAGCGAGCTCCCGCTCGCCCAGGGCATCGTCTTCGACGTCCCGTCGTGAGCCGAAGGTGAGCGTGCGCCTCTTCACCGACGGCGGCGCCCGCGGGAATCCCGGCCCCGCAGCCGCCGCGTTCGTCCTCGAGCAGGAGGACGGCACCGTGCTCGACGCCCGGGGCGATGCGATCGGGATCCAGACGAACAACGTCGCCGAGTACACGGCGCTCCTGAACGGCCTGCGCCGTGCTGCCGAGCTCGGGGTGACCGAGGTCGAGGTCGTCTCGGACTCCGAGCTGATGGTGAAGCAGATGCGCGGCGAGTACAAGATCAAGAACGCGGCGCTCCGCGAGCTCAGCATCGAGGCCGCACGGCTCGCCCGCGCCGTCGGCACCGTCCGCTACACCGCGGTGCGCCGCGAGCACAACGAGCTGGCCGACCGGCTCGTCAACGACGCGCTCGACGCAGTCGGCTAGGGGCGAGAGAGCCCGTCGTCCCGGCGCTGCTTCAGGGGAGCTTCGAGCCGGTGACCAGCATCCGCTCGCGCTTGAACGGCAGCGGCACCGCCGGGTGGGCCGAGTCGATCTCTCGTGCCAGGCGATGACCGTCGAAGATGCACTCGGCGATCATGCGTGGCGCAACGCAGTCCCCGATCCGGTGCGACCGTCTCGATACCCTCGGAAGCCGAGCGCTCATCCGCGCGGAGAGCGTGGTACAACGCGTCGTCCGATCGCCGCTGCGTGACGAGAACGATGCCGTCGGCGTCCATCTCGACCGGCTCCTCGAACTCGGTCTCGCAGGAGAGGTGCCCGGGCCCGATCCGGGTGACTGTGAGATTTCGCCTCATTGCGATCCCGGCGTCATGGAGCCTGCGACGAAGCAGTGAGCCCTCGAGCGTCTCATCGGTGACAGGAGCGATCACGTCGAACGGGGTCACGAGCTCGACGCGATAGCCCTCGAGCGCCAGAAGCTCCGCCACTCCCGAGGCGACGAAGTAGCCTTCCGCGTCGTAGACGACGACGTGATTGCCTGGCGGGCGCTTGCCGTCGATCATCACCTGCTCCGGCGTGAGCACCCAGGGGTGCATCGCATCGGCGCCCGGAATCGGCGCGTGCGTGGTGGCGTTCAGGCCGTCGCCCGCCCAGTGGGAGCCCGTCGCGAAGACGACGAGCTCGGCGCCGTACGTGAGCACGGATTCCGCGTCGAGCCGCAAGCCGGTGAGGACTTCGACGTTCTTCAGGTTCTCGAGCTGGATGCGACGCCAGTTGAGGACACGCGCCCATTCGCCGAGCCCGGGCAGTCGCGGAACCCAACGCATGATGCCGCCGATCTCGCTCTCCCCGTCGACGAGGTGGACGCGCCGAAAGCCACGCCTCGCGAGCACGATTGCGCACTCCATGCCGGCGGGGCCCGCGCCGACGACGAGGACATCGCGCTCGGGGTTCGTCACCGGCTCGAACCGCTCGGGGTGCCAGCCCCGACGATACTCCTCTCCCGCGGTCGCGTTCTGCGTGCAGCCGAGGTGGTTACCGGATTCCGCTCTCGAGATGCAGACGTTGCAGCCGATGCACTCCCGGATGTCGTCGTACCGTCCTTCCTCGATCTTGCGCGGCAGGAAGGGGTCGGCAATCGAGGGCCGCGCGGCACCGATCAGATCGACCGTTCCGCCGCGAATCACGTCTGCCATCAGATCGGGGCTCGTGAAGCGCCCGACGGCCACGATCGGCTTGTTCGTGGCCTCGCGAACGCGACTCGTCCACTGGAGCTGGTAGCCCTCGGCAAAGAAGCGTGACGGGCCCGAGTCGTGCGACCAGAGGGCGATCGAGCCGACGTTGACGTCCCAGAGATCGACGAGGGGATCGGCGAGCCGCACGAAGGCGAGAGCCTCGTCGAGTGCCAGGCCCGGCGTGAGGTCGACGCCAATGCGCACGACGACGGCTGCCATGTCTCCGACCGCCTCCCGCACGAGCTCGAGCGTCTCGGTCCACATGCGGGCACGATTCTCGAGCGATCCACCGTAGGCGTCGGTGCGCCTGTTCGTGAACGGTGACAGGAACTGCGTCAGCAGGTAGCTGTGACCGCCGTAGACGTAGATCAGGTCGAATCCGACCGAGCACGCCTTCTTCGCGGCCTCGACCCAATCCCTCTGGACACGCCGGATGTCGTCGAGCTCCATGGCCTTCGGAACGTTGAACGGCGTTTGCTCGCTCGCGAGCTGGGAAGGTCCGATCGCGGGCCAGCGGGTGCCTCGGCGCTCCGCGTGGGCACCCGTGTGCGTCAGCTCGATGCCCGCCAGAGCGCCGTGCGCGTGGGCCGCGGAGACCATCACAGCGAGGCTCCGGAGGTCGCCTTCGTCGAGAAGCTGCGCGGACACGTACGGCGTTTCGTCGGAATCAGCCGACACGGGCGCGTACTCCGTGCAGACAGCACCCCAACCACCTTCGGCCTTCACCGCCCGGTGGAACGCCTGTGAGCCGGGCTTCGCCGTCCCGAATCCGGTGCAGTGCGGCACCTGGTAGAAGCGGTTCGGCAGCGTCTTCGGGCCGACCTGCACCTGCTCGAAGAGAACGTCGTGGCGGGGGTCGCGGGCCATGGCGCAAGTCTAGGCCGCCGCGCCTGCGGGCTTCACGGTCTCGAGCCGGCCCGGCGCTGCACCCGCATCCGGTCAAGCGGTTGATCGCCACCGTGGGTGCGGGCACCAGGGAGTATCTCCACGGCGTTGTCCAGCCCACGAGTCTCCGGTATCGTGGGCGGAGATGTCCCTTGAGCTGCGCTTCGACCGGCCCGCCGCCCTCGGCCTGCTCACGCTTGCCCTCCTCCTTCCCCGCTAGGGGATGCGAGTGACGACATACCCATGCCCGTGCGCCCGCATCCAACGGGAGCAGTCCGTCCTCGAGAGGAGCTGAGCAAAATGCCGATGCCGTTCCAGAAGTACCGTCCCTACGAGACCGTCTCGCTGCCCGATCGCACCTGGCCGGACGTCGTGCTCGCGCGCGCGCCGATCTGGTGCTCGACCGACCTTCGCGACGGAAACCAGGCGCTCGTCAACCCCATGGATGCGGCGCGCAAGCGGCGGTTCTTCGACCTCCTCGTCTCGCTCGGGATCAAGGAGATCGAGGTCGGCTTCCCGTCGGCGTCGAAGACCGACTTCGACTTCGTGCGCTCCCTCGTCGAGCAGGATCTCATCCCCGAGGACGTCACCATCGCCGTGCTCACCCAGGCGCGGCCGGAGCTGATCGAGCGCACCTACGAGTCGATCGACGGTGCCAGGCGGGCGATCGTGCACCTCTACAACTCGACCTCGGTGACCCAGCGGCGCGTCGTCTTCCGGCTCGACCGGGACGGCATCACCGCCCTCGCGGTGAACGGGACCAGGCTCTGCAAGCGGCTCGCGGCCGAGACGGCGACGGAGATCGTGTTCCAGTACTCGCCCGAGAGCTTCCACCACACCGAGCTCGACTACGCGGTCGAGATCTGCGAGCGTGTCGCGGCCGAGTGGGGGCCGACGCCGGCCGAGAAGATGATCGTGAACCTGCCGACCACGGTCGAGCAGTTTCCGCCGAACGTCTACGCCGACCGGATGGAGTGGTTCGGGCGGCACTTCTCGTTCCGGGACTCGGCCATCCTCTCCGTCCACCCCCACAACGACCGCGGCACCGCGGTGGCGACGGCCGAGCTCGGGCTGATGGCCGGCGCCGAGCGCGTCGAAGGGACGCTGTTCGGAAACGGTGAGCGCACCGGCAACGTCGACATCGTCACGATCGCTCTGAACCTGCTCACGCAGGGCGTTGACCCCGCACTCGACCTGTCGCAGATCGACGCGACGCGCGCGATCGTGGAGGAGTGCAACGAGCTTCCCGTTCATCCACGGCACCCGTACGCCGGTGATCTCGTCTACACGGCGTTCTCCGGTTCGCACCAGGATGCGATCAAGAAGGGGATGGACGCACAGGTGCGGTCGGGATCGGAGGTCTGGGACGTCCCCTACCTGTCGATCGACCCGAAGGACGTGGGGCGGAGCTACGAGGCGATCATCCGTGTCAACTCGCAGTCCGGCAAGGGCGGCGTCGCCTACCTGATGGCAGCCGACCACCATCTCGAGCTACCGCGCGGCCTGCAGGTCGACTTCGCCCGCCGCGTGCAGCAGATCACGGACGCGCGCGGGGGAGAGCTCACGGGCGACGAGCTGATGGAGGCGTTCACGGCGCACTACCTCGATCACACGCAGCCGTACGAGCTCGTCGCCTACACACACTCGAGCGAGGAGGACTCGGATCAGATCGCGGCGCGCGTGCGGGTGAACGGCGAGGAGCGAGTGATCGAGGGCGAGGGCAGCGGGCCGCTCGCGGCGCTCGTCGACGCGCTGGCGAAGGCGTTCGGCATCTCGATCTCGATCCGCGACTACCACGAGCACGCGATGGCGGCGAGCGTCGACGCCAAGGCGGCGGCGTACGTCGAGGCGGACGTGGGAGACGACGTCGTGTGGGGCGTCGGCGTCCACGGATCGATCCTCACGGCCTCGCTGCGCGCGATCGTCAACGCGGTCAACCGGGCCGAGGGCGCCCGGCTTGCCGCAGAGACGGCCGCCGACGCGTTCACCGTGGGGTGACACCGTCTCGCCGCGATGGCAGTATTGCGATCACGCCACAAACCTTTTCATCCTGCTTGGGTCATACTGAGCAGCCGTCATCCGCGCCGGCGGTGCCCGGATCCCTCGAAAGGAGCACAATGAGTAGGACACTACGACTCACGCTCGCGCTCGGCGCAGTGGCGCTGTTCGCCGCAGCCGCTGCGTTTGCTGCCACCAGCCGATCGCACGCGAGCGACACGTTCGTCTTCGGGACGGAGGGCGATCCCGTCCTCGTGGACGGGGCGCTCGTCTCGGACGGCCCCTCGCTTCGCGCCGTCAACCAGATGTTCGAAGGGCTGGTCGGTCTGAAGCCCGGCACGACGAAGGTCGTTCCGTCGCTCGCGACGAGCTGGACGACCTCCAAGAACGGTCTTGCGTGGACGTTCAAGCTCCGCCAGGGTGTGAAATTCCACGACGGCACGAAGCTCGATGCCAGGTCCGTCTGCTTCAACTTCAACCGCAACTACAACCTGCCCGGCTACCTCCAGGGCGAGTCGACGAACTACTACTGGGTCACGGTCTTCGGCGGCTACGCAAAGCCGGCGACGGGCAACCCCGGCCCGGACAAGAGCCTGTACCGCGGGTGCAAGGTCGTGAACGCGTCGACTGCCCGCATCATCCTCACCCGCCCCTCGTCCTCGTTCCTGGCCGCGCTCGCGCTTCCGTCGTTTGCGATCGCGAGCCCGGCGGCTCTCGTCAAGTACCAGGCGGATGCCGGCAGCGTCGGCTCGGACGGCTCGTTCCGGCCGACCGGCACCTTCGGCACCTCGAACCCCGTCGGGACAGGGCCGTTCAAGTTCGAGTCATGGCGCATCGGCGACAAGCTGGTCATGGTTCGCAACGACGGCTACTGGGGCACCAAGGCGAAGCTCAAGAAGCTGATCTTCCGCCCGATCACCGACTCGACGGCCCGCCTGCAGGCGCTCCAGTCGGGCGAGCTCGACGGTGCCAACCTGCTCGCGCCGCAGGACGTCCCGTCGGTCCAGAGCAGCTCCAGCCTGAAGGTGCTGAGCCGGCCGGCGTTCAACATCGGGTACGTCGGCATCAACCAGAAGCAGGGGCCGCTGAGCAACCTCAAGGTGCGGCAGGCGGTGGCCTACGGGCTCGACAAGAAGGCGGTGGTCGGCGCGTTCTACGGCGGCCGCGGCCAGGTGGCGAACCAGTTCCTGCCGCCGCTCGTCGAGGGGTACGCGAAGAAGGGCGTGCCGGACTACTCCTACAACCCGACGAAGGCCAAGGCGCTGCTCCAGGAAGCCGGCCTCACGCTGCCGGTGACGCTGGAGTTCTGGTACCCGACCGACCGGCCTCGCGGCTACATGCCGGATCCGCCGCGTAACTTCCAGGCGTTCGCAGCGAGCCTCGAGAAGTCGGGCTTCAAGATCGTCCCCAAGCCGGGCCCGTGGCGCGGTGGCTACCTGTCGGGCGTCCAGTCCGGCAAGGCCGCTCTCTACCTGCTCGGCTGGACGGGTGACTTCGGTGACCCGGCGAACTTCCTCAACGTGCACTTCGGTGCCGCCGGCGACCTGTTCGGCTTCAACAACCCGGCGCTGTTCAAGGCACTCGCGGCCGCCGATGCGGAGCCGAACCTGGAGAAGCGGACGAAGATGTACCAGGCAGCCAGCATCCAGGTGATGAAGTTCCTGCCGATGGTGCCGTACGCGAATGCGAGCCCGGCGCTCGGATTCAAGAAGACCGTCAAGGGCTACGTCCCGAGCCCCGTCGAGGTCGAGCTCTTCACTCCGGTCTCGATCGGATAACGGCCGGCAGTCGGCGGACGACGAACATGGCACGTTTCGTCGTCCGCCGGCTGCTGCTTCTCGTCCCGATTCTGCTCGGGCTCTCGATCCTGCTCTTCGTCTGGGTGCGTGCCCTGCCGGGAAGCACCGCGCAGGCGCTGCTCGGGGAGCGGGCCACGCCCGCGGCGATCGCCCGCTTCAACAGCCAGTACGGGCTCGACCGCCCGATCACGACCCAGTACTGGTCGTACCTGAAGACGACTGTCCGGGGGGATCTGGGCACGAGCGTCGCGAGCCGGCGGCCGGTGACCACCGAGATCAGGGAGCGGTTTCCCGCCACGGTCGAGCTGGCGTTCGCCGCCATGGCGTTCGCGCTCGTGATCGGGTTGCCGCTCGGCTTCTTCGCCGCGAAGAAGTACGGGCAGGCATTCGACCACTCGAGCCTCTTCTTATCCCTGATCGGGGTCTCGATCCCGGTCTTCTTCCTCGCGATCATCCTCAAGTACATCTTCTCGGTTCGCCTGGGGTGGCTGCCGAGCATCGGGCGTCAGGACGTGCTGATCGACGCCGAGCATCCGACCGGCTTCTACGTCCTCGACGGGATCATCACCCGCAACTGGAATGCAGCGTGGGACGCGTTCCAGCACCTGATCCTGCCCGCGATCGCGCTCGGCTCGATCCCGCTCGCGATCATCGCGCGTGTCACCCGTGCCTCGACGCTCGACGTCCAGAACGAGGATTACGTGCGGACCGCGCGTGCCAAGGGCCTCGCACCGGGCACGATCGACCGTCGCCACGTCCTGCGGAACGCGCTGCTGCCGGTGACGACGATCATCGGCCTGCAGGTCGGGATCCTGCTCGGCGGCGCCGTGCTCACCGAGACGGTGTTCGCAATTCCGGGGATGGGATCCTGGCTGAAGGAGGCGATCTTCAACCAGGACTACCCGGCGCTGCAGGGTGGGATCCTCTTCCTCGCGTTCGTCTTCGTGCTCGTCAACCTGCTCGTCGACATCAGCTACGGGCTGATCAACCCGCAGATCAGGGTCAGCTGATGTCGATCGCCGAGGTCCACGAGGTCGAGGTTCTCGAGGAGCACCTGCCGAGCGGGCTCTGGCGGGAGGCCTGGCGGCGCCTGCGTCGCAACCCGGTGGCGATCATCGGCGCATCGTTCGTGGCGATCTTCGTGATCGTGGCGATCTTCGCGCCTCTCCTCGCGCCCTACCCCTCGAACGAGCAGAACCTCGGGCTCCTCGTCAACGGCTGCTGCCCGGGGCCGTCGTGGGCGCATCCGATGGGCGTCGACGAGCTCGGGCGCGACGAGCTGTCGCGCGTCATGTACGGAGCGCGCTACTCCCTGGTGATCGGAGTCGTTGCCGTCGCGGTCGGCCTCTCGCTCGGCATGCTCCTCGGCGCGATCGCGGGCGGCTTCGGAGGCTTCACCGACTCCGCCGCGATGCGCGGAATGGACATCATGCTCGCGATTCCCGGCTTCCTGCTTGCGCTCGGCATCGTCTCCCTGATGGGCCCGGGCCTCTTCCCGGTGATGATCGCCGTGGGGATCGCGAACGTCCCCATCTTCGCGCGCCTCTTCCGGGGGACGATCCTCGGGCAACGGGACAGCGATTACGCACTGGCCGCTCGCTCGGTCGGTGTGGGGCGCCGCAAGATCCTCACCGGGCACGTGATTCCGAACTCCATCTCGCCGGTCATCGTGGCCGGCACGCTGGCCATGGCAACGGCGATCATCGACGTCGCCGGGCTCGGCTTCCTCGGGCTCGGGCCCCAGGACCCCGCGACGCCGGAGTGGGGGACCATGCTCACGAACGCGAACCTGTACGTCTCCACGGCACCATTCCTCGCCCTGTTCCCGGGCCTCGCGATCGTGATGATCGTGCTCGGCTTCAACCTGATCGGCGACGGGTTGCGCGAGGCACTCGACCCGAAGCTGCGCGGCCGTGTCTGAGAGCCCGGGTTCCAACCCTCTCCTCGCGGTCGACGACCTCCGGGTGGAGTTCTGGACCGACCGCGGCACGATCTACGCCGTGAACGGCGTCTCGTTCGAGATCTCCGCAGGCCAGACGCTCGGGATCGTCGGCGAGTCCGGCTGCGGCAAGAGCGTCACGTCGCTCGCGCTCCTCGGCATCCTGCCGCGCGCAGGAAGGGTGGCGGGCGGCACGGCCCACTTCGAAGGCAGGAACCTGGTCGAGCTCTCCGACCGCGAGATGCGCCGGATCCGTGGCAAGGACATTGCGATGATCTTCCAGGACCCGATGTCGAGCCTGAACCCGGTGCTCACGATCGGCAAGCAGATCCGAGAGGTGCTCGTGGAGCACTTCGACCTGGATCGCAAGGCGGCGAACATCCGGGCGACCGAACTGCTCGATCAGGTCGGCATCCCGAGCGCCAAGGCGCGGCTGAAGGACTATCCACACCAGTTCTCGGGCGGGATGCGCCAGCGGGCGATGATCGCCATGGCCCTCGCGTGCGAGCCGAAGCTCCTGATCGCCGACGAGCCGACGACGGCGCTCGACGTCACGATCCAGGCGCAGATCCTGGACCTGCTGCGGACGCTCGTCCGCGAGCAGGGCACCGCGCTGATCATGATCACGCACGACCTGGGCGTCGTCGCCGGCATGTGCGAGCGCGTGAACGTGATGTACGCCGGAACGTTCGTCGAGACGGGCGCCGCGGACCCGATCTTCGCACGCCCCCGGCACCCGTACACGCTGGGGCTCCTCCAGAGCGTTCCGCGCCTCGACGTGGGGCGCCTACAGGCGTTGCATCCGATCGCGGGGCAGCCCCGCAACATGCTCAGCCCTCCAGCGTCCTGCCCCTTCGCTCCGCGCTGCACGTATCGCACGGCGCCCTGTGACGCGGCGCTGCCGGTGCTCGAGGTGATGGAGGACGAGCACGAGGCCGCCTGCTTCAATCCACCGGAATCGGACAAGTGGCAGCAAACGCGTCTGAGGGCAACGGCGTGACGGAGTCGAGCGGCGGGCCGCTCGTCGAGCTGGACGACGTTCGGGTGTGGTTCCCCCTCACGAGCGGGATCCTGCTCGATCGTCACGTCGGTGACGTCAAGGCCGTCGACGGTGTCTCGCTCGCGATCGAGCGGGGCGAGACGCTCGGTCTCGTGGGGGAATCCGGCTGTGGCAAGTCGACGCTCGGCCGCGCGATCCTGCGGCTCTACGAGCCGACCTCGGGCCGCATCTCGTTCGACGGGGTCGACATCACGACCATGAACGACAACGACCTGCGCCCGGTCCGGAAGCGGATGCAGATGGTCTTCCAGGATCCGTACTCGTCGCTCAACCCCAGGCATTCGATCGGGCGAATCGTGGGCGAGCCGCTGCGCACCCACCACGTTGCGAAGGGACGTGAGGCCGATCGGCGCGTGCAGGAGCTGCTCGGCGTCGTCGGGCTCCCCGGCGATGCAGCCGACCGCTACCCGCACGAGTTCTCGGGTGGGCAGCGACAGCGGATAGGGCTCGCTCGAGCGCTGGCCCTGAACCCGCAGTTCCTCGTCTGCGACGAGCCGGTGTCGGCTCTGGACGTCTCGATTCAGGCGCAGATCGTGAACCTGCTCGAAGAGCTGCAGGACAAGCTCGACCTGACCTTCCTGTTCATCGCACATGACCTCGCGGTCGTGCGCCACATCTCCGACCGGATCGTCGTCATGTACCTGGGGAAGGTCGTCGAGGTGGCGCCGGCGGACGGGCTCTACGACAACCCCCTGCACCCGTACACGATCACGCTGCTGTCGGCGATCCCGATCCCGGATCCGGTCGTCGAGCGCACCCGGCGGCCCATCCGCGTGCAGGGCGATCTGCCGAGCCCGGCCAATCCGCCGAGCGGCTGCCGCTTCCACACGCGGTGTCCGTTCATCCAGGAGTCACGTTGCGCCGACGAGGAGCCCCTCCTCAGAGAGGTCGACGGCCATACGGTCGCGTGCCACTTCGTCGAGGAGATCAAGGCGGGCCGGATCACGCCGCACGAGCGCGAGGTGACCTTCGACCCGGGGATCCAGGCTCCGGTGCCCGAGCCGACGCCCGACTGACCCCGGCGCGCGAGACCCGCTTCAGGGCGCGAGGCGCGTGACGAAGTCGCGGGCCGTCGCGGGCATCCGGGCCAGGGCCCTGAGGCGGATCGAGTCCCGCCATCTCGACCAGCGCAGCCCGACGAAGATCAGTGCGAGCCCGACCACCGCAGCGGCGAGCGGGGCAAGCCGACCGAACTCGCCGAAAGAGGCGACGGTGGCAACGAGCACCCCGGCGGCGCCGACGACCGTGAAGCTCCAGTGGCGCACGAAGGCCGAGAAGAAGAGGGCGATGGCGCCGAGGACGCCGACGAGCGTGAAGCCGGGGACGGTCTTCGGGATGAGCGCCATGATCGCGCCGCCTGCCAGCAGCAGGCCGCACCAGTGGGCCCAGGTCGCGTAGGGGCGCCGGCGCATCACGTCCAGCCACAGTCCTGCCGCGATCCAGGCGATGCCGAGCGGGAGCACGAAGGCCATTCCCTGTCGTGCGGTGAGGTTGCCGGCCGTTCCGATATCCTCGTTGAGATTGAGCCCGCGCCCGAACGCAAGCTCCGCCAGGTCGACCGCGAGCACGGTCGTGGCGGCGGCAATCGGCACGAGGAGCAGCGGATCGGGGCGCAGCGCCAGCAGCAGGCCTGCTGCAACGAGGCCGGCGATCGCGATCGCCGTGATCCCTCGATGGAGGCTGTCCGGGTTCTTCGGCCAGAGGCCCAGGGCCTCCTGAACCGCGTACGTGGCAACGCCGACCCAGGTGACCGCAACCGCTTCGAGGACGTCGGCGGGCTGCGGCAGATCGCGGCGGCGCAGGATCTCGCTCGCGAGGAGGTAGCCGGCGAGAAACGTGACGGCGACAGCGAGGATGCCCCAGGGACCGAGCCCATCCCAGTAGATAGCGAGGAGCGACGCCGATGCCGCCACGACGAGCAGGAGACCGAGGTAGACGGCGATGACCGGCCCGAGGCCGAGCAGGCGCGGTCGCGCGTCCGCCGGAGCGCCCGGCTCTCGCTCGGCGAGCTCGTCCCAGAGGTTGTGGATCTCGTGTGGATCGTGACCGTGCGCGGCGAGCCGGCGCTCGAACTCACCCGGCGTCAGATCGAGGTGCGAGGGGCTGCCGTTACCTGCCGGGGACGTGGTGGCGGTCATCGGAGCACCTCCTGCGCTCGAGCCTTCCTCACCTTCATCAAGCCACGCTTCTGCCCGTGACGCATCGGGGTTTGCTGCAGCGTTGTGGCGGCTTTCCCGCCACCCGTGCGGGCAGCCGAGCTCAGGCGCTCTCGACCATCGCTATACTCCCGCCTCACGCGGATGTAGCTCAGTTGGCTAGAGCGTCTGCTTGCCATGCAGAAGGTCGAGGGTTCGAGTCCCTTCATCCGCTTCGCGAAAAGCCCTGGAGATCAGGGCTTTCTCGTTCTCGGGGCGAGCGGTTTGGTGCCGCGAATGGCCCGTTTGGAAACGGTTTGGAAACGCGGCGGGGCGCGGCGTTGGTTGGCCCCGTCCGCGCTACGGTGTGGGGAGGAGGTGGTCGTCGTGAAGGGTGAGCTTCTCGTGTGTCGCTGATGACGACGCGGGACGCGGTGTCGCCCGAGGAGGAAGCCGAGTATCAGGCGTTCCTGAGCCTGGTCGGGCCGGTGTGACGGTGGCGCGACGGTTAGCCGTTTGCAGTCCGAGACCGAGGCTCGCGCAGCGCTGGTAGCGGCCCCGTCTCAGGCTGGGCGAAGCCCGCGTCGGCGAGCGCGCCCTCAACCGGGACATACCCGGAGCAGTCACAGGAGAGGTGACTGAGAGACTGGCGGTCGAGCGCCTTGAACCGACACGACCGTCGCCCCTTCTTGAAGACCGCCACGTGAGTTGAGCGGGGGTGGCCGCAGTGGTCGCAGAGAGGACTGCCGCCGCAGGTCTTGCAGCCGCCACCCTCGGTGATCCAGTAGTGGCTCGGATACGGCCAGACCGAGCCGCAAAGCCGACACGCACGAGTCTCCACCATAAGCAGGAGATCGGCGCGATCTCGGCGCGACTTGACACGGATGTCGGACGGGTCAGGTGCCGTGCCGCAGCCGCCAGACACGAGACGCTAGATCTGCGTCGTTTCGCCCTCGATCTGGCCCTGGGTTCGCGAGGGAGTCATCCGGCCGCCTCGGCGATTGACAGTAGGTTGCCCTCCGCGCGTGCTGACGCGAACGCGGGTCCGTCCACGCGAAGAACCAGGGCTTCGTACTCGTCGCGGATGCTCTCCCACAGTGGTGCGGGCCCGGAGGTCTGTTCGCTCTCGATCGCCCCCCAGAGACGTCCGGCCCGCTCGGCGTCGCCGCGTTCTGCGGCGATAACGGCAAGCCGGGCTGCGGTGAACAGGACGCGTCGCCGGTCACCGAGGCCCAAGGCGAGCTCGAGGCAGCGGAGCGCATGATCTTCGGCGGCATCGAGATCTCCGCGTTTGCGCTCGAGCTCGGCGGCACCGGCGAGCTCTCCGCTCTCCCACCAGGTCCAGCCAATCTCGTGGGCGATCGCGGCGCTCTCGAGCGTGAGCTCGAGCGCGCGCGCAAGATCGCCCTCTTCCTCGGACTTGACCGCCAGGTACCCGAGTACCTGGGCCTCACCACGAGGGAGGCTCAGCCGCCGAAACGTACGGAGTGACTCCTCCAGCACCGGCCAGGCGGCGGCCGTCTCGCCTCTGTCCACCATGTTTCCGGCGACGCGATAGCGGAGGTTCGCCGTCTGGACCTCGTCTCCACTCGCGATGAAGAGCTCGAGGCTCTGCTGGTAATAGGGCGCCGCACGTTCGGGCTCGAGGGAGCGCTGGAGCGCACCGCCGAGTGCCCGCAGCGCGTGGGCGCGAAGCTCCGGCTCGGCGTCCGGGGCTCGCGCGAGCAACGGCTCGAGGCGTGACACGCCCTCGGCGTGCTCACGAACGAGCCAGAATCCCTCGAGCGCCGCGGCCAGAGCGAGGCCACGCTCGGGGTCGTGCTCCAGCGCCCAATCGAACACGGCGCGGAGGTTGTCGATCTCGGGCGCGACGAGGTCGACATCCCACTTTCCGGGAACACCGACTGTGGCGCGCATGCCCGCACGATCGGCCAGCTCGATCAACCAGTCGGTCTGGAGTCGCCGCAGGGCACCTTCCTCACCCGAGGCCGCGAGCCGTTCCCGCGCGAACTCGTGGATCGTCTCCAGCATCCAGAAGCGCTCGTCGCCGTTCGCACCCGTGCGGCGGCGGACGAGGCTCTTGTCGAGGAGCGACGCAAGCGTGTCGAGGTTCGAGCCACACACCGCTTCGGCCGCGTCGAGAGTACACCCTCCGCGAAAGACCGCGAGCCGGGCGAACAGCCGGCGTTCGTCGTCGTCGAGAAGGTCGTAGCTCCACGCGATCGTCGTGCGCAGCGTGGCGTGGCGCTCGTCCGCGTCGCGTACACCCTTGAGCAGATCGAGCCGCTGTCCGATCCGCTCGAGCAGCTGCTCGGGGCCGAGGAGCTTGACGCGTGCCGCGGCCAGCTCGACCGCGAGCGGGAGCCCATCAAGACGGCCGATCAGCGCGTGCACCGCGGGCGAGTCCCCGACGTCGGGCCGGACAGCCTGCGCGCGCTCCACGAACAGCGTGACAGCGTCACCCTCGTCCATCGGCGGGAGGTCGAACTCCGACTCGCCCGCGATCCGCAGCGGCTCGCGGCTCGTCACCAGTAGGCGAAGAGGAGGTGCGGCCGCGAGGAGCTCTGCAACCGGGTGCGCTGCGTCAGGGAGCAGCTGCTCGAGATTGTCAAGGACGACGTGGGCACGCTTCTCACCGATCCGCGTCGCAATCGCAGCCGGACTTGCACCCGAGGCTCCCAGGCGCTCGGCGATGAGGGGCACGACCAGGGCTGCGTCGCGAACGGGTGCGAGCGGGACGAACACCGTGCCACCGTCCGCGTCTTCGGCTAGGAACCGGGCAAGCTCGATCGCGAACCGCGTCTTGCCCGCGCCGCCTGGCCCGATGATCGTCAGCACGCGCGGGTCGCGGTCGAGCCAGACGGCGGCCGCATCGAAGAGCTCGCGCTCGCGCCCGAGGAAGTGCGTCGCCGGAATGGGAAGGTCGACGGCACCCGGTGTCCTCAGCGGGGGAAACTCGGCGACGCCGAGCTGGAACAGCCGCACCGAGGCGTCGAAGTCCTTGAGTTTGTGCGGTCCAAGATCCCGGAGCAGCTCATCCTCGAGGAGCGCCGCCGTCGAGGCTGAGACGATCACCTGACCGCCGTGGGCGAGCGCGGCGACCCGGGCACCGCGATGAACGTCGATCCCGACGTAACCCTCAGCGGCCACGGTCGGGGTTCCCGTATGCAGGCCCATCCGCACCGCGATCGGCCCCGACGCGAGCGCCCGCTGCCCCACCCTCGCCGAGGCGGCGGCCCCAGCAGCGGTCGGGAAAGCGACGAAGAACGCGTCCCCCTGAGTATCGACCTCCACACCCCCCTGGGCGACGAACGCGTTCCGCAGCAAGCGACGGTGACCGGCCAGCGCCTCGGCATAGCGCTCCGGCCCGAGCTGCCGCAACAGGCGCGTAGACCCCTCGATATCCGTGAACAGGAACGTCACCGTTCCCCTGGGCAGGTCCTGCCGCATCAACGCATCATGCACGGCCGCCCGGAACGATCAGGCGAACCAGTCGATCAAGGCGGCGCTCGCCTGCGCGAGCGTTCGTCGTGTCGGCTTCGGCCACGGCCCCACTAGTCATCTCGTCCGCCACGGCCGTCAACAGACATGCGAAGGTCGCGTTCTCGATCGTTCTCTGAACTGGCCGAGACGCGAGACCAACGCGAGGCCTGGATCCGGGTCAGCCCGAGATCCGCTGGGCGCGGAAGCCGACGCCGGGCGCAGCCGAGAACTTCGGGGCTCCGACCGCGCCGGTGAGGGGCTTCCACGGCTTCGGCAGCGGCGTCGAGTCGTCCTGGCTGAGGAACTGGTCGAACAGTCCGTACTTGCCGCTCACCTTCGCGCAGGAGATGCCGAACGCGTTCAGCCGGTAGGTGCCTTTGGGGAAGAGGCGGTTGTCGATCTTCTCGTCCTTGCGCACCTTGAACGTGCCGCAACTCGGGCCCTGGGGGCCGGCGGATCCGGCGCCCGGGGCGGCGATCGTGAGCGTTGCTGTGGCGACCGCGAGCACCGCCGTCGTCGTGAGCCCCAGGTTCCTCATCGGCCGAGAGAGTCTCCGCGACCGGCGGCGCCCACTCGGTGCCGTTCCGCTGGACGACGGGTTGCCCGTGCCGTTTGGGCCGCTATCTGGGTTGTCGGTTGGATGCATGGCCGCAGTCAAGCGGAAGCACCTGTGCCCCCGCTGTGATCCGCCTGGTGGCCCGCGGACAACGTCACCGTCAAGAACGCCCCACGCAGGTCGGCCAGGGCGCATCCGCGCCGCTGCTATCCCTCCTGCCCGAAACGACCGAACTCTCGTTGCCGGCACTCCGGGCAGACCACACGCAGCTCGCCCGTCCCGTCTGACTCGGCGCGCCAGTCGTCGTCGGGGCTCTCGCCGGGGCGAGGGGCGCGGCCGCAGTTGGTGCAGCGCACCAGGTCGTCTTCCTGACCCCGCTGCGCGTCACGGTCGTGATCTCGCTGCGCACGCCCGTCGCCCTTCGCGGCCCAGATCAGCAGCCCGAGCCAGATCGTCACGCCGAGCAGACTGACGATTCCACCGAAGAGGACGACAGTGGTCACACCCTCATCATCGCTCGATGGAGGGGTCTGTCCGTTTGGTGCCCGCCCCAACCGGCTCGTTTGGGGGCCCGTCGATCGCCTTGTGGTCATCCCGGAAGACTCGCTGACCATCTCGCAGGACGCGCTGACAGGCTCACGATCGGCCGCGGCTCCGTGCCGGTGACGCTGGCCGCCAGCGTGCTTGCAGCTAGTTGAGGGACAGAACGTGCGGCACCGGATCGGCACCCGTCTCATCTGCCACGGCGTTTCGAGGCACCACGTGGAAGCCTGCGCGCAGAGCCTCGTCGGTGAGAATCGCCTCCAGCGAATAGGTGTAGGCGCGACTCCGCCAAGCGGTGCCAGCACAGAACCCCACGCTGAACGTGACCGGAACCGCCGTGAGGACCGCAAACCACCACACCGCAGCCAGGGATAGTACGCTCTTTGCAGGCACTTTACAACCCAGTCGGCGCGCCACCGCTGATCCCCGCCCGGAACCGACAGAGATCGACCGCTCCATCCGCAACCCCGGAGATTATCGAACACCTGGCCGCCGGAACGAGCGATCCCGGGGCCCGGTCTCGAAATCCGGCGCCCCCGCCCTCGAATCGCGATTCACCCGCCAGGCGAGCGGTTTGGACGGAGGGCGAGCGCCCAGAGGAAGTTCCGGCGGCAGAGCCGGTGCCGGGTTGGAGCCGGGGTGCTTGGCACTCCCTCCGCCAAGCACCACCAGTCACTCCCCGTGTCGCTCCCGCGTCGACCGACGAAACGTAGGACGGGCGCAGGCTCAGCGCCAGTACCCAAACGAGGGATCGCAGGGTCGAAGCGGTACCGGGACACGTCCCGTCAGACCAACGGACTGCCGCGGAGGCCCCGAGCGTCCGTTGCCAGCTTCCGGGTAGAACACGAGCACCTCAGGTCGGACGCGTGCGAGTCGCCGACCCTCGCGCCGGCGCGGTGTCTTCTGGACGGCCTACGGCCGCGTCAGGGCGGAGAATTGCGCCAGCCCCTGCGACCCCAACCGTCCGTTTGTGCCCTGAGCGGGCGGGGACTCGAGGAAACGGGCGAGTCGGCACCGAGCTGATACGAGCAAGGCGAGCATTCGTCATGTGTCGGCAACGCTTCGCGCTTTCCCCATCCCCCTTCTCGGGCAAGCTCGAGAAGCGTGGCGGGGCGCCGGGATCCTGCGAGCTACGGGAGAAGCTCCTGGATCACCCGGGGTGCGTGGTTGATCTCGAGCACGATGCTCCCGGTGAAGGCGGGGGTCTCGTGTGGTTGCAGATTCGAGCAGAAGGCGCTCATTTCGATCTTCCCGTTCGACGGGTGCACAGTGGCAGTGACGGTGGTTGAGGTCAGGGAGGTCGGCGCGAGGTTGGTGACGTTCCCCGTGGTGTCGATGTGCCACTGGACAACCTGTCCCGCATAGATGATGCGGGCGTAGACGTCGGCGAAGCCACAGTTGGCGGGAATGTCCGCGAGGGTTACCGTGCCCGAGAGCCCGGTCACGATGGCATTCGTCTCGAAGCCCGTGTAGGAGTTCGTCATCCCGGGGAGGTTTCCGGCCGGTGCCGTGAAGTCAAAGCGGACCCGTTCGATCCCGCTGGCAGGACCGGCCGGTCCGGCGGGCCCCTGCAGGCCCTGGTCACCCTTGGGGCCGGCCTGACCGGAATCGCCCTTCGCGCCCTGGGCGCCGGTGGGGCCCTGCTTTCCGGGGGTGCCGTCAGAACCCGGCGCGCCCTGAGCGCCTGGCGCCCCCTGAGCGCCTGGCGCCCCTGGCGCCCCGGATCGACCCTTCAGGGTCGCTCGCGCGTTCTTGCTGAGGTCGGCCGTCTGGATCGTTCCGTCCTTGATGTTGGCGCCCGTGATCAGTTTGATTCCGCCGGCCGTTGCCGAACTGACGAGCACGACGGTCATCACGCTCAGAAGGATCGGTGTCTTCACGGCTCCCCCCTGATCGGCAACGACAGGAACAACCTTGAGCACGCCGGCACCGAGCCCCCCTCGCCCCGGCGAGACGGTTCAGGTGTTGGACGCGAGTACGACCGGAAGCTGGTCGCCATCGGCGGCTCGGAACGGTGGACGGATTCGGCTCTGGACCGCGGCTTGTCGGCTGCCGTCAGCTCGGGGGCGCCCAACCCTACGTCCTTGCCGGGCAGGCAGTAGGTCGGGAGTCGAGTCCCTTCATCCGCTTCACGAAAGCCCCCGGAAACGGGAGCTTGCTGACAGCGTGCGCGGTAAGGTAACCGGCATGGCACACGAGTTCGTCGCACTCGGCCGGGCCGGTAGTGATGCATACGTCGGCCTCGAGACCTTCCCGAATCCCGGGGTCGCCCGGGTCGAGCTGGTGAGCGACGAGCTCACGGCCGTCTGCCCGATCACGAACCAGCCGGACTTCTACACGGCCACGATCGCGTACCGCCCCGTCGGCCGCTGCCTCGAGTCGAAATCGCTGAAGATCTACCTCTCACGCTTCCACGACCAGGGCGTGTTCTGCGAGGCGCTGGCGGTCCAGATCCGCGACGAGGTCGCTGCCGCGCTCGAGCTCGACGTCGGCGCCGTCGAGGTCTCGCTGCGCCAGAAGGCGCGTGGCGGGATCACGATCACCGCCCTCGCCTGATCCCCGGACGTTCGAGGAGACGCACATGCACCGGGTTCGCATTGCCCTGATGGGCGCGGGATGGATCGGTCGCGAGCATCTAGGGCTCGTTGCGGCGCATCCGGACGCCACGCCTGCGGCGATCGCGGACGTGACGCACGAGGCCGAGATGCTCACGGCCGGTCAGGGCGCCGCGTTCTTCGCCGACTACACGCGCATGCTCGACGAGGTGAAGCCCGACGGCGCGATCGTCGCGCTGCCGAACGAGCTCCATCTCGAGGCGGGTCTTGCCTGCATCGCGCGTGGTATCCCCGTCCTCGTCGAGAAGCCGGTCGCACACACCGTCGCCGCCGCGCTGATGCTCGTCGACGCCGGCGAGGCGAGCGGCGTTCCCGTGCTGGTCGGCCATCACCGGCGCCACAGCCCCGACATACGAGAGGCCCGGCGGGCGATCCGGGAGGGCGAGCTGGGCGAGATCGTCGCCGTCAACGGGATGTGCCTCGTCAGCAAGCACGACGCCTACTTCGAGGCTGGATGGCGCCGGCGGCCGGGAGGCGGGCCGCTCCTGATCAACGCAATCCACGACGTCGACTGCTTCCGGTTCCTCTGCGGTGAGATCGAGACGGTGCAGGCGATCGCGTCGTCCCACGCGCGCGGTCTCGACGTAGAGGACACCGTCGCGGTGACGATGCGCTTCGAGAGCGGCGCTCTCGGCACGTACCTGCTGAGCGACGCCGTTCCCTCGCCGTACTTCTGGGACACGGCCTCCGGCCAGGCGCTCTACTTCCCGGATCAGCCGGAGCCGGTCGACAGCTACGTGATCGGCGGCCGGCGCGGTTCGCTCGCAATCCCGAGCCTCCGCCTCTGGGCCCACGCGCCCGGTGGCGACTGGCGCGACGAGATCACCTCCACGCGGCTCGCCGTCGAGGCCTCGCGCTGCTACGCCAACCAGCTCGACAACTTCGTGGCGGTGATCAGGGGCGAGCAGGAGCCCGTCGTGACAGCACGCGATGCGACCATGTCTCTCGCCGTCACACTGGCGATCGACAGGGCCGCCGCCGAGGGACGGCTCGTTCGCGTCACCGAGATGTTCGGCTAACCGGACGTGGCGCGCTCCGCCCTCACGCTGGCGCCGCTCGGCTTCCTCGAGCTCGACCCTCCGACCCTGCTCTCCGTCGCCGGTGGGGCGGGATTCGCCGCCGTGACACTCCGGCTGGCGCCGGCGGTGCCGGGAGGCGCGCACCACCCGCTCGCTCCCGACAGCCCTGAGCTCCTGCAGACGCTGGCGCGAGCGCGCGAGACGGGTGTGGGCATCCTGCAGGTCGAGTTGATCGCCCTCGACCGGGCGACGGACGTTCGTGCCCACCGCCCGATGCTCGAGGCGGGAGCCGCCCTCGGCGCAACGCGCCTCGTCGTCACGGGCGACGATCGCGACCTCTCCGTCGTCGCGGCAAAGCTGGCGGAGGTCGCCGATCTGGCAAGGGAGTACCGGCTGACCGTCGACCTCGAATTCATGCCGTTCAGGGCACTGGCCACGCTCGGCCAGGCGCTCGCTGCCGTCTCGGCTGCGGGCCGCGACAACGTCACCGTGATGGTCGATGCACTGCACCTCGTCCGGTCCGGAGGAGTGCCGGCAGACGTCGCCGCAGCCGATCCCCGCCGGTTGGCCGTCCTTCAGCTCTGCGACGCGCCACTCGTGGCGCCTCCCCGGCAATCGCTCGCCGACGAGGCACGTGAGGGGCGCCTGCTTCCGGGCCAGGGCGAGCTCCCGCTCGAGGCGCTATTGGCCGCGATGCCGCCGGACGCGCTGCTCGCGTGCGAGGTGCCACTGGGAGCCGCACAGGCAGCGTTGTCCCCGCAGGAGCGCGCCCGGGCCGTCTTCACCGCAACCACGGACGTGCTGGGACGGCGGTCGGCGATCGACGTGCGGTAGTCGCACGCTGCACGACCGCCTACCCGGTGTTCAGCGCCGGATGTAGTGGATCGTCCCGTCCGCCGGTATCCCCGGGGCTCCCAGGTACGGGCCCTGCCAGGAGTTCGCGTCCCGGCGGCTCAGCTCAGCTTCGGCACCGCGGGAACGAGCACGCTGCCGACCAGCTGGCGCATGTCGTTGGGCATGCCGTGCAGCTCGTCGCGGTCGACCGCGAGCGCCTTCACGAGGTCTTCCTTGTGCAGGAGGAACCGCTGTTCGGTGCGATCCGCCGCCCGTTCGACCTCGGTTCATCCGGGGTACCATGCGATCCCTCGGGGGAGGGGTGCGGTGCCTGCGGTGTCCGGCCGACATCAGTCTGTACCGCCTCCGCTCGTCGTCTCACCATGCGCCCGCATTTCCGAAACAGCCGCCGTAGTCTCGCCGTCGTCGCGGTGCTGGCGCTCGCCCTGTTCGCCGCGGTCGCGACACCGACCGCCGGTGCGGTCACGAACTGCACCCCGTCCTCGTCGTGGGGCACGAACCGTGCCGACCTCGCGGCTCAGGTCGTCAACCTGGTCAATCAGTACCGGGCGAGCAAGGGTCTCTCCCAGCTCGCGCTCTCGTCGAGCCTCACCGCATCGTCCGAGTGGAAGTCGCTGCACATGGCCGGCTACGGTTACTTCGCCCACGACGATCCTGCCCCGCCTGTCGCGCGCGGTGCCTACCAGCGTGCGAAGGACTGTGGCTTCAGCGGCACGACGTGGGGCGAGAACATCGCCTACGGCTACACGACCGCGCAGGCGGTGGTGAACGGCTGGCTCGGCTCCGCCGGCCACAGGGCCAACATCGAGAACGGCAGCTTCAGGACCACCGGCGTGGGCGTCGCTGCCGACTCGAGCGGTCGGATCTACTGGACGCAGAGCTTCGGCAACGATGCGGCCGGCACGACCCCGCCGCCGCCCCCACCCGCAGGGAGCGACACGCAGAAGCCAACCACGCCCACCGGGCTCGCGGTGGCGTCGTTCTCGCAGACGTCCGCGCAACTGCGGTGGAACGCCTCGAGCGACAACGTCGGCGTGACGGGGTACGGGATCTACGCAGACGGCACACTGATCGGCTCCGTCTCCGGAACCTCGGCCTCGGTGTCGGGCTTCCAGTGCGGTCGCAGCTACGTGGTCGGCGTCGACGCACGAGACGCCGCCGGGAACCGCTCCGGGATCGCCTCGGTCACGGTCGCGACGGCGGCCTGCAGCGGAGCGGGGGGCGCCGACACCGTCGCGCCGACGACACCGGGCGCCCTGATGGTGACGTCGACCACGCGCACCTCCGTCGCCGTCCGTTGGAGCGCTTCCACCGACAACATCGGCGTGACCGGCTACCGCGTCTGGCGCGGGGGAACGTTCCTCGGCACGACCACCTCCACCAGCATCAGCTTCACCGGGCTCACCTGCGGCACCTCGTACCAGATCGGCATCGAAGCGATCGACGCCGTCGGCAACGTCTCGCCTCGGGCACTGCGTACCGTGTCCACCAGAGGCTGCACCGGCTGGCGGTGAGCCCGCCTCGGTCGACGGGTGGGTCGAAAGCGGTCACGTAGCTCCGCCCCGTGTCATCCGCCGCGATGCGCGAGCGCAACGAGTGCCCGCGCGGCGAGCACGAACAGGAGCGAGAGGACGAGCGTGGTGAGGAGAAACGCGAGCTGCCTCGGCTCGTCGAGCCGGCCGAGCAGGGCGGCACGCACGAGGACGCCGACCGGGATCCCGACCGCCCACGTCAGCAGGAGGGCGCGCCAGGCCCGGCGCTCGTAGAGCCGGAAGACGGCCGCAGCCGCGAACCAGCCGCCGAGCAGGGGCAGCGCGTCCTCGGCCAGCGCGGAAGGAGGCAGCGCTCCTCGGTGCGAGACGACCCCCGCGATCGTGAAGCCGAGAATTGCCAGTCCGTCGGTCGCCGCGGCGGCCCGCGGCGGCACCGTTGGAAAGGCGAAGCGGCGCATTACGTCAGGCTACGTCCAGCCGTTGCATCGTGCACCGCGCGGGGCTGCTCAGTGCGTCGTCGTGAACTCGCCGACCGCGAAGATCAACGCCAGCGCTCCGACGAGGAGCGGCAGCGCGAGAAGCAGCGACCGCTCGCCGCGGCTGAGTATCGAGATGGCCGCCGCCGAACCTGCCGAGACCGCGCAGGCAAAGGCGAGGACGAGGGGTGCCCCGAGCACGACGACCTCGAGGATCAAGGCCGAGCCGTCGTCGACTCCGGCAGTCACCGATACCACCGGGATCGCGAGGAACGCGACGGAGAGCCCGAGGAGCCAGAGCGAGAGCTGCCCGAGCCCCGACGTCGGGAGCCCGAGGAGCCGGTGGCGAGCGGAGCCCTCGTGACCCGAGCTCGCACGACCCGTACCGGCAAGCGTCGCAGGCATCACACTCCTCTCTGGCACTCCAACGATGACGCAGGACTTCGACCGGTGCATCGGGGCGCTCCCCGATCACGGTTGCCCTGAAGTACCAAGCCCCTTCCATCGCGTGCGCGACCGCGTTATCGTGGCCGGCATCGACGGGATCCACGACATGGGCGGAATGCACGGCTTCGGACCGGTTGTCGTGCCGGGCTGTGACGAGGCCTACGAGGAGCAGTGGGAGGCGCGCGCCTTCGCGATGTCGACGATCGTCGGGATCGAGGGCCTCGGCAGCGGCAGCGGACGCGCGATCCGCGAGGAAATGGAGCCGGAGCACTACCTGCACGCCTCCTACTACGAGCGGTGGCTGTGGAGCACCGAGCAGCGGCTCCTGCGCAAGGGCACGATCTCGCCCGGCGAGGTCGACGCCTGGGTCGAGCGCCTGCTCGCGGGTGAGCCCGTCCCGCAGCGCCTCGATCCCGACCAGACTGCGCGCGACCGCGCCGCGATCTCCGAGATGAGCCCGCTGGGAGCCGCGGAGACGTCCCGATTCGCTCCCGGCGACCGTGTCAGGGTGACCCGATGGCGGCACGCGGGCCACACCCGCTGCCCCCGCTACGTGAGGGGCGCCGAGGGAGTCGTCACGGCCGTCCGCGGCACCGACAATCTGCCGGACATCGGCCCCTATCAGGGCCCGCTCGAGCCCGTCTACAGCGTCTCGTTCTCTTCCGACGACCTGTTCGGCGAGAGCGACGAGCGCCGCTGGACCGTGCTCCTCGACCTCACCGAGACGTACCTGGAGCCGGCGTGAGCCACGGGCACGACGACGTCGCGGTGCGCGCCGCCGCCCTCGAGGCGCTCCTCGTCGAGAAAGGGCTGATCTCGACCGACGCGATCGACGCCGTCGTCGATCTCTACGAGAACGACGTCGGTCCGCAGAACGGCGCCCGCGTGGTCGCCCGTGCCTGGGTCGACGATGCGTATCGCGAGCGTCTTCGCGCGAACGGCACCGCCGCGATCGCCGAGCTCGGCTACGGCGGCTTCGAGGGCGACACGATGATCGTCGTCGAGAACACACCCGCCGTCCACAACGTGATCGTCTGCACGCTCTGTTCCTGCTATCCGTGGCCCGTGCTCGGGCTCCCACCCGCCTGGTACAAGAGCTCGGCCTACCGCTCCCGCGTCGTGGCTGAGCCGCGCGCCGTCCTGGCGGAGTTCGGCCTGACGCTCGATCCGGACGTCGAGATCCGTGTCTGGGACTCGACGGCCGAGGTTCGCTATCTCGTGCTGCCGCAGCGGCCGCCGGGGACGGAGTCGCTCTCCGAGGAAGAGCTCGCGGGGCTCGTGACCCGCGACAGCATGGTGGGCACCGCCGTGGCGACGACTCCGGGCGAGGGCGCGGCGTGACGTCGGACGCACTGCACGTGGTCACCGCCGCGGACGGGCTCGAGGCGCTGCCTCGGCTCAACGGCGAGCTCGTCTTCAAGGCCCCCTGGGAGAGCCGTGCGTTCGGCGTCGCAATCGCCCTGCACGACGCGGGCGCGATCGACTACGAGGTCTTCCGCGAGCGGCTGATCGCCGAGATCGCCGGCCACGCCGAAGAACACGGAGCAGGGGAGGACGGAGGCGACTACTACCTGCGCTGGCTCGAAGCGCTACAGCAGCTTCTCGTCGAGCAGAAGATCGTCTCCGAGGCGGAGATCGCCGAGCGCGCCGCCGGCATCGCGCACCAGTGGGCCCACGACCACGAGCACGGCCACACGCACTGACCCGCTCGTCGGCTAGACCTGCGGGTTCGCCCTCAGCAGCCGGTCGCGCAGCGCCGTCCCTTGACTCGAGGCCACGCGAGGCTCGTGTGCGTCGCGCTCCGCGACCCTCGCGTTCCAGAGGTCGACCTGGAGCCGGTCGATCTCCTCGATCAGGACGGTGATCGCCTTGCCCGCTGCGCGGAGCTCCTCGCGATCGTCCGAGGCGAGCCCGGCTCCCCACCCCCTCAGGATCTCGAGCCTCTCCTCGTCCAGGCGGCCGACCATCAGCCCACACTAGTGCACCACGGCACCAGATTTCCAACGCTTTCAAGAGACCTCCCCGCACTTTGGGAAACGTTTCTCTCGACCGGGGCCTCGGGGACCCCGGGGCGGCGTGCGGCACGCGGGGAGCGTAGGCTGGCCCCGTGCCCGCCCCGTTCCTCGACCGCTCGCGCTCGCGCGCGGCCTTCGCCCAGATCGCCCGCCACGTCGCGGGCGGGGAGTCGAGCTACGCGCGCCTGCGCACCGGCCAGGAGCTCGTGATCGAGGAGGCGCGGGGAGCGACAATCCGAGATCTCGACGGCAACGCGTACATCGACTATTGCATGGGCTACGGCGTCAATCTCTTCGGGCACGCACCCACCTTCGTCTGGGAGGCGGTCGAGGAGACAGTGGCCCGCGTGGGTTGGCACATCGCGTTCCCGCACCGTCTCGCCGGCGAGGTTGCCGAGCTCGTGGCCCACCTCGTGCCCGGGATCGAGCAGCTTCGGTTTGCGAACTCCGGCACCGAGGCGACCCAGGCGGCCGTCCGGCTCGCCCGCGCCGCCACGGGGCGCGAGCTCGTGATCAAGTTCGAAGGGCACTACCACGGCTGGGCTGACCACGTCGCCGCAGGGATCGGGCCGGGCTCGGCGGCCCGGCCGGCGCGACCCGATTCTGCCGGGATCCCCGCCGGTGTGATGGACTCGCTCTGGAACGTGCCCTGGAACGACCCGGCGGCGCTCGTCGAGGCGATCGACGCCGCCGGGGGGAGGCTCGCCGCGGTGATCTGTGAGGTCGTGCCCGGCTCGGGCGGCGTGCTCGAGCCCCGTCCCGGCTATCTCGAGCACCTCGTCTCGACCGCACGGGCGGCGGGCGCGCTCGTCATCTTCGACGAGGTGATGACGGGCTTCAGGCTCGCCGCCGGCGGAGCGCAGGAGCGGTACGGGGTCACGCCGGACATCACCACGCTCGGGAAGGTGATCGGCGGCGGGACGGCGGTTGCGGCGTTCGGCGGGTCGCGCGAGCTCATGCGCTGGGAGGCCGACAATCGCGTCGTCCATGGCGGCACCTACACCGGCTCGCCGCTCGGCCTGGCTGCGGCGGCGGCCGTGCTCCGCCGGCTCGCGGCCGAGCCCGACCTCTACACCGCGCTCGAGGAGAGCTCGGCGCTGCTCGCCGATGGGATCGAGAGCGCCTTCGCGGATGCCGGGATCGACGGCCATGTCCGTAGGGTGGGCTCGATGCTGCAGCCGTTCCTGGCGGGCCGGCCGCTGGAGGAGCCACGCGACGTCAACGAGGCCGCCGCGCTGCAGCGGGCCGAGCGCTATCTGGCATTCTGCGACGCGCTCGAGGCGCGCGGCGTCTACGTCCACCGGTATGCCCTCGGGCGCTGGTTCGTCTCCCGCGCCCACGGCCCCGGCGAGATCGAGGCGACGCTGGCGGCCGTCCGTGGAGCGGCCGGGGATCTCGTCCGATGAGCGCTGCGATACCCGTCCTCGACCTCGGTGCCGAGGACGTCGCCGCCCGGTTCCGCCGCGCCTACGGTGACGTCGGGTTCGCCTACCTCGAGGGCCACGGCGTTCATGCCGGTCTCGTGGCAGCGGCGTTCGCGGAGTCGGAGCGTTTTCACGCTCTGCCGCTGGAGGAGAAGCTGCGCCTCTCGGTCAACGACCAGCATCGCGGCTACATGCCGTTTGCGGAGTCGAAGATCGTCTCGTCCTCGATCCAGAAGGCGACCAAGCCCAACCTGAGCGAGTCGTTGATGGTGATGCACGAGGTCGACCGGGGCCAGCCCGGCCGCGACGACGACCCGCTCGCCGGCCCGAACCAGTGGCCCGACCTGCCGGGCTTCCGCGAGGCGGTCACGGCTTACGAACGGGCGTTGCAAGGCCTTGCCCGCCGGCTCGTCGCGGTCTTCGAGGAGTCGCTCGGAGCCGAACCCGGTGCGCTGGCGCCGTCGTTTCGAAGGCCGACGACCTTTCTCCGCCTCCTGCACTATCCGCCGCAGGATCCGACGGGACCCGACGACGAGTTCGGCTCGAACCCGCACACGGATTACGGCTTCGTCACGATCCTGGCGCAGGACTCGAGCGGCGGCCTCCAGGTGCGCGGGCCCGACGGAGAGACGTGGCTCGACGTGCCACCGCGGCCCGGCGCGTTCGTCCTCAACGTGGGAGACATCGGCGAGCGCTGGTCGAACGGCAGGCTGCGGTCGACGCCTCATCGGGTGCTGAACCGGACAGGGCGCGACCGATTCTCGATTCCCTACTTCTTCGATCCCGGCGCGGCCGCCGTGGTGGAACCGCTCCCGTGCTGCGTCGCGCCGGGCGAGAGACCGCTCTTCGAGCCGGTGACCTACGGGGACTACCTGCTCGCGAAACTCGACGCGAACCACTCCTACCGGCAACCGGCTTCGCCGTAGGCGCCACCGGGCCCGCCAGGATTGGCACGGAGCCCGCTCAGCGTCTGCGCCACAACCTCTTCGTATAGAGGCCGAACACGGCCGCGATCCCGAGCGTCGTGAGGGCGACCGACCACTGCCCGGTCGCGATAGCGGTGCCGGCGATCACGAGCAGCAGGGCCGTGTAGAAGACGAACCAGAGCCGGGTGCGCCGCCGCCGGGTGCGCCGGGGCTCGCTCACGCGCCGGTCTTCCGGTCGATCAGACCGATCAGGGCGGCAGCTATTGCGTCGGGCGTGGGCGGACAGCCCGGGATGCGGAGGTCGACCGGGAGCACGTCCTCGACGCGGCCGGCGAGCTCGGACGCGGTGCCGTGAACCTCGCAGCCGAGTGCGCAGTTCCCCAACGCCGCCACGCGGCGCGGCTCGGGCATGGCCTCGTACGCGGTCAGGAGCGCCGCGCGCATCCGCGTCGTCACAGGCCCGGTGACGAGCAGGACGTCCGCATGACGAGGCGAGGCGACGATGCCGAGACCGTAGCGGGCCATGTCGACCGTCGGCCCGGAGACGAGCGTGAGCTCGTGCTCGCATCCGTTGCACGAGCCGCAGTCGACATGCCGCAGCGCCAGCGAGGCCGGGCGCCCGGCGGCCGCCAGCCCGATCGCCCGGCGGAGGTTCCTCAGATCTCGCAGCAGCGCCAGCATCACCGGTCCACGCAGGCGTAGCAGAGCTCGAAGCTCTTGTTGATGAGCGGAAAGTCGGGCAGGAGGTTCCCTGCCGCGGCGAAGGCGACCGCCGGCCAGTTGGCGTACGAGCCCGTGCGGAGCCGGACGCGGGAGACCCGGTTGCCGCCGCGCTCGACCACGCACGAGGTCGCACCCCGTGGGCTCTCGACCCGGCCGACGCCGACGGAAGCCTCGACACCCCCCGCGATCGTCCCGGCAGGACGCACCGGCCCGACGAGCAGCCGGTCGAGGACATCGAGGCACGGCAACAGCTCGAGCGCTCGCTGCTCGAGGCGGGCTTGCACGTCGCCGGCCGGGCGGCGGAGCGTCGCCGGCTCGAAGCCCTCGTAGGAGAGCCGCGGGCTCACCGAGCGAACGTCCTCGGCCACGCCGGCCGCGCGAGCGGCGACACCGAGGACTCCGAGTTCGTTCACCGCGTCGGCGTCGACGATGCCGATGTCGGGCATCCGGTTCATGAAGGAGCCGTTGAAGAGAAGCGCGTGCCAGGCGCGCGACGACTCCCGCCGGATCTGTGCCAACGTCTTGCGGGCGTCGGCGACGGCGTCGTCGTCGAGATCGAGCGCGCTGCCCCTGACGGCGACCGACCCGAACAGGAACCGATGGCCCGTGAGGCGTGCGTTCAACCGGCGCGCGTCGTCGACGAGGGCGGCGAAGCGGCTCGTGCCGGCTGCGAGGCCGACCCCGGCGCAGATCGCGCCGATGTCGTTGAGGGTGTTCCAGACGCGCTCGAGCTCGAGCAGGATCGTCCGCGCGCGGGCGAGCTCCGGGGTGGGCGAAAGGCCGAGCGCCTCCTCGCACGCCTGCGCGTACGCAACCGCGTTCGTCACCCAGCAACCGGCGCACGAGCGTGCGACGACCGCCAGGCCGTCCTCGAGCGCACGGCCTTCTGCCGCACGCTCGAGGCCACGGTGCTTGTAGAAAAGGCGGGCATCCACGTGCAGGATCAGGTCGCCGACGACGTGAAAACGGAAGTGCCCCGACTCGATCACGCCGGCATGGATCGGGCCGACGGCGATCTGGTACGGATCAGGGCCGTGCACCGGGGTTACGAACCGGGCCAGAGGGACGTCGTGGTCGACGAGCGGCCGCAACGGCTCGTGGCCGTCGAATTGGATGCCGTAGAGGTCGTGCGCCTCCCGTTCGTCCCAGCCTGCGGCGGGGGCGATATCGACGATCGTGGGTACCGTGCGGGCGCCGGCGCTCTCGAGGCGGGTGTCACCCTCCGGCGAGGTGAGCAGCGTCCGCACGGCCTGCCCGCCGTGGGCGGTCGTGGCGTGGAGGCTCCCGAAGCGCCAGCCGTCGGCGACGGCCTCGGCGACGGCCTCGCGGTACGCCTCGCCGCTGAGAAGCGGCCCGCTCACCCGAGCCCTCGCACGAGGCCCTGAACGATCGCGGAATCCGGAAGCCACAGCGCAGCCGCGGTGAGGGCGAGCAGTAGTGGCACGGCGACCGCCGTCAGCGCCGTGACCGGCCGGAGGCCGAGGGCGGGATGGCGATCGCGTCCTCGCGGCCTTCCGATCACCGTGTCGATCAGCGCGTGAGCGAGGCCGAGGAAGCCGAGCGCGAGGAGGATCGCGGCCGCCGACGCAGCCCAGGGCCGCCCGGCCTGGAACCCTCCGGCGACGATCAGGACCTCGCTCACGAACAGGGGCGATGGTGGGAGCCCCGCGAGCGCTCCGAGCGAGATGCCGAGAGACGCCCCCAGCGTGGGCTCGGTCCTGCCGATGCCGCCGACGGAGTGGCCTGCTGCTCGCGGGTCGTGTGCGAGGAGCGGCGTCGCCGCGTAGAAGCCGAGTGCCTTGGCGACTGCATGTCCCACGATGTGGATCGCCACGCCTGCGAGCGCGAGCGTGCCGCCGAAGCCGATCCCGAGCGCGATCACGCCCATGTGCTCGAGGCTCGAGTAGGCGAGCAGCCGCTTCCAGGCCTGCGCCCGCCAAAGGAACGGCACCGCCACGCCGAGCGACACGAGGCCGAAGCCGACGAGCACCTCACCGGTCGTTCCCTCGCCGATCGTCGGTGCGAGCGCCTGCTGGGAGCGCCAGGCCACGAGCAGGACCGCCGGGAGCAACGCCGCGGAGAGGAGCGCGGAGACGGGAGCGGGCGCCTCGGAGTGAGCGTCGGGCAGCCAGTTGTGGACGGGCGCCCAACCGATCTTGGCCGCGAGGCCCGCGAGGAGCAGGACGTACGCGACGACCGTCGTCTCCCGGTCGAGCGAGGCGTGGGGGAGCCCCCGCCAGGTGAGGGTCTCGAGCCCTCCGCCACCGGCGGCAGCCTGAAGGACGAGGATCCCGAGGAGCGCCACGCCGAGCCCGAGCGACGTGAGGATGAGGTACTTCCAGCCGGCTTCGAGCGCGCGGGGGCGGCCGCTGAACCCGACGAGCAGCGCCGAGGCCGCCGTCGTCGCCTCGACAGCGAGCCAGGCGGTGCCGAGGTTTCCGGCGAGGGGCACCGCGAGCAGCACCGCCCAGAAGGCGAAGAGGGTCGCCCAGTAGATGCGATCGGCCCGGTCGGCCCGGAACAGCGACCCGCGGCGCGCGCTCAGGAACTGCGGCGAGACGAGCGCGCTGGAGAGGCCGACGGCTCCGATCACGCCGATCAGGAGGCCCCCCGCGGGGTCGACGACGATCCAGCGTCCGAGCTCACGGTGGGCCGGTTCCGCCAGCGCGACGACGGCGAGTGCCACGGCCGTGATCGCGGAGAGGCAGGCGATCACGACTTCCACCCGGCCCAGAAGGGCGTGAGGTGCCACTGCCGCGGCCACGATCCCCGCGAGCGGTGTCACGAGGGCGGCAGTTGCGAGCCATTCCCTAGTTGTCACGCAGGCTCCTCAGGGCGGCGGTGTCGCCCGCACCGAACTCGGCGAAGATCCGCTCGTGGAAGACGCCTGCGACCAGGGCGATCAGCAGCAGGTCGACGGCGACGCCGATCTCGATCGCGAGCGACGACGTCCCCGGCAGCGAGAGCGCCGCCAGCGCCAGGCCGTTCTCGACGAGCACGATCCCGAGCACCTGAAAGAGCGTCGCCCGCCGCGTGGCCGCCGTCACGAGGCCGATTGCGAGAAGCGTCAGCGTCGCCCGCTCCGCTGCCTCCGAGTCGAGGCCGAGAGGCGGCATCAGCCAGATGAGCGTCAGGGCCAGGGCCACCGCGGCGGCGGCACGGGCGAGCGGTGCGACGCCGGCCAGCACGGGCCTCGTCTCGCGGGTGCGGCGGACGAGGAAGAGAAAGAGGGTGGCGAGCACCACACCCCGGAGGGCGAGCGCCGCTGCAGCAACGGCGGCGTTGAGGGAGCTCTCCTCGCCGAGGGCCGCCGCAGCGAGGAGCAGCGCCTGCGCCGTGACGAGGCCGACCGCGATCGAGCGCCGGCGGACGACCGCGACGCCGATCCCGAGCGCAACGAGGGAAAAGGCGATGCCGTTCATGCGGCATCGACCAGCCAGGTCACGATGCCGAGCAATGCCACCCCTGCACCCACACCGATCAGGCGGGGGACGAGGAGGATGCGCATCTTCGCAACGAGCGTCTCGGTGACGGCGAGGGCGAGGCAGAGAAGCACGAGCGAGACGGGGAGGAGAGCGAGTTGCCACCAGGTGCCCCGCGGGTGCGGCAGGAAGATGCTCGCTGCCAGCAGAAGAACCAGCCAGTGCCGCGCCGCCAGCGCCCACTGCAGGAGCGCCTGGTCGCGGCCCGCGAACTCGATGACCGGGCCCTCGTGGATCATGGTCAGCTCGAGGTGGGTGTCCGGGTTGTCCACCGGTTGCCTGCCCGTCTCCGCGATCACGACGAGCGCGAACGCCACGGCCGCGAGCCCGAGCGCCGGCGTCGTCCAGGGGTGGCCGCCGGCGGTACCCGCGACGACACCCGGCAGGTCGGTCGTCCCGGCGACCAGCGCTGCCACGGCGAGCGAGAGCACGAGGGCGGCTTCGACGAAGACGGAGAGCGTCAGGTCGCGGCTCGCCCCCTGCAGCGCAAAACCGTTCGAGGTGTCCCAGGCGGCCGCGCAGACCGCGAGCCGGGCGAGCGCGAGGAGGCCGGCGAGCGCGAGCGCATCGTGGCCCACGCCCAGGCCCGGCGCAGCCGAGGAGGCCGGGACGAGCAGGATCGCCGCACCCATCGCGGCCGCCACGAGCAGCGGGGCGAGCCGGTACACGAGCGTCGTGCCCTCCACGTCGACGCCGCTCTTGCCCCAGAGGCGGCGCAGCTCGCGATACGGCTGCAGAGGGCCGGCGCCCCGGCGCCCCTGGAGGCGCGCCTTGGCCTGTTGCGTGAGCCCGACGAGCACCGGGGACAGCGCGACGCCGCCGACGACCTGAACCACCCCGGCCGTGAGGGACTGAGAGGTCATCCGATCGCTCCGATCCGGACCGCGAGGAGCAGTGCGACGACGAGCCCGATCAGGTACAGCACGTAGGTTCCGAGCCGGCCACTCTGCAGGCGCCGGGCCCACGAGGCGGCGAGCAGGGCGCCGCTCGCGACGGGGCGATAGAGGTGGTTGTCGATCAGATGTGGCACGCGGCCCGCATACGAGACCTCCCGCACGACGCCGTCGCTCGTCGTCGTCTCGATCTCGCGTTGGGGGCGGAGCACCGCCTCGAGCACGAGCCGGAGCGGCTTGCTGAAGCCCGCGCTGCTCCACAGCAGCGGGGGCTCGACCAGCTGGCCGCTCGCCCACGTGGGGCTGGCGGCGGCGCGGCGGCTGCCACGGACCAGCCAGAGGAGCCCCGTCAGGCCGCAGACGACCACGAGGAAGCCGGGGGTGGGCAGGTTGCCGGTGCCCGGCAGCTCGAGGCCGGGGCGCATCGGGACGTCGGCGGCGTCGGCCCAGGGTGCGAGACCGGTGAGGCGAGGGAGGATCAGCCCCGGGACCGTGCCGAGGACGACGCAGGCACCGGCGAGCGCGACGAGCGCCCACCGCATCGGAGCGGGCGGATCGATTGCCTCGGCGCAGGCCGATCGTCGCGGCGGGCCGAGGAGCACGAGCCCGATCACCTTCACGAAGCAGAGCACCGCCAGCGCCATCGTCCCCGCGAGCGCTGCCAGCGCGAGCGCCCCGAGCGTCCCGTCCCAGACACCGGCGTACGCCGGCACGTGGAGGAGCGCCTGCAGGGTCAACCACTCCGACGCGAAGCCGTTGAGCAGGGGCATCCCCGCGATCGCGAGCGCACCCACGAGGAAGGCGCCGCCGCTCCACGGCATCCGTCGCAGAAGGCCGCCGAGGCGGTCGAGCTCGAGCGCCCCCGTCGCCCGCTCGAAGGTGCCGGCACCGAGGAAGAGGAGGGCCTTGAAGGTCGCGTGGTTGAGCGTGTGCAGGAGCGCGGCTCCGAGCGCGAACGAGGCCCACGGGTCGGCGCCGTGCCGGCGGAGCAGCAGGCAGGCGCCGAGCGCCAGGGCGACGACGCCGAGGTGCTCGACGGTGGAGTAGGCGAGCAGCCGTTTGAGGTCCCGCTGGAAGAGCGCGTAGGTGATGCCGCCGAGAGCCGAGAGCCCGCCGAGGACGAGCATGACTGCACCGACCCAGGAGGGCGGCGGGCCGAGCCAGTCGACCAGCACCCGGATCAGGCCGTACGCAGCGACGGCGACCATGACCCCGCTCATCAACGCCGAGATGGAGGCGGGCGCGATTGGGTGAGCGCGCGGCAGCCAGACGTGCATCGGCATCAGGCCCGCCTTGGTTCCGAAGCCGATGATCGCGGCGACCGCGATCACCGCCTGGACGCCCGACCCCTCGCTCAGCGCCGTCGTGTCGCCAATCGCTCCTTCGTGCGCGAGGAGGAGCAGCGCGATCCAGGTTCCGGCGCCGCCGAGGTGCGTGATTGCGACGTAGGTGAAGACGGTGTGCCTGGCGGCCTCGGTCGAGGCGCCGGTGAGGATGATCGCAGCGGGGACGAGCGTCATCAGCTCCCAGAAGAAGAGGAACGAGAGCGCATCACGCGCGCACAGCACGCCGATCAGCGCGAGCAGAAACGCGGCGCCGAGCGCGCCCGTGACCCGTCCAACCCGCGTCGCCGGGAGGTACGAAGACGCGAACACGAGCGCGGGGCACGCGACGAGGGCGAGCATGGCGAGAAAGAAGCCCGTCAACCCGTCGATGCCGGCCTGCGGCGTCAGCTCGCTCGTGAACGGGGCGCCCCAGTCGTCGCCGCCGTAGAGCACCCAGGCTCCCGCCAGCCCGAGCGCGAGCACTCCGGCGGCCTGGAGCCAGAGCCCGGCGGCGATCCCGTCCGGCAGGGCACTCAGCACGCCGCCGAGCACGATTCCGGCGAGACCTGCGACGACGAGCGCCGTCATTCGCCGGTGAGCTCCTCGAGCAGCACCTGCTGCTCCTGGAGCGAGCGCGCGATCAGCGCCCGGCCCACGTCGAGCAGCCCGAAGACCCTGGGGTCGGAGGCACGGTAGAACACGCTCGTGCCTTCTTTGCGCGATTCGACGAGGCCGATCCGTCGCAGTGCGGCGAGATGCTGGGAGGTGCCGCCCGAGTCGAGGCCGAGCGCCTCCTGGAGGGCTCCGACGGAGTGCTCGCCGTCCCGCAGCAGCTCGAGGATCCGGACGCGCGCCGGATGCCCGAGCGTACGGAAGAGCGTCGCCTTGGTGACGTACAGCGGAGTCGCTGCGAACGGCATTCACATAATCTTATAAGATTTCAAGATATGACATCGAATCGAGCCTTCCGGCTCGGGATCTGATCGAATGGAGAGCGTGAGGGGGCTGACGAAGATCGCCGCGGGATCGGACAACGTCGGGCTGACCGAGCGCGACGTGCCGGCTGCCCTCCCGGGTCACGTCGTGCTCGACGTCCAGGCGGCGGGGATCTGCGGCACCGACATCCACATCGTCGACGACGAGTTCCGCTCGTGGCCGCCCGTGACGATGGGACACGAGGTGTGCGGGATCGTGGCGGAGGTGGGGGAGGGCGTCGCTGTGAGCTGGCTCGGGGCCCGCGTCGTCTCCGAGACCTACTTCTCGACATGTGGCACGTGCAGGCACTGCCGCGGTGGCCGACAGAACCTCTGCCTCGAGCGCCGCTCGATCGGCTCGGCCAGGGACGGTGCCTTCGCCCGGCAGGTGCTCGTCCCCGCCCACGGCCTGCATCGCGTCCCCGAACGGCTCTCGAGCGAGGCGGCGGCGCTGACGGAGCCACTCGCCTGCGTGTGCCACTGCCTTCTCGATCCGCCGGTCGTCGCCGCCGGAGACGAAGTGCTCGTCGTCGGCCCCGGCCCGATCGGTCTCATGGCCGCGCAGGTTGCACGGGTCGCCGGTGGCGTCGTTCACGTTCGTGGGATTCCGCGCGACGTGGTCCGGCTCGAGCGAGCACGGCAGCTCGGCTTCGAGACGAGCACCGACGGGGAGCCACTGGGTCGGTTCTTCGATGTCGTCGTCGAGTGCTCGGGGCACGCCGGCGGGATGGCAACGTGCTTCGAGCACGCGTTGCGCGGAGGCCGCTACGTCCAGGTCGGGCTCGCCGGCAAGCCGGTGGCGGTGCCGCTCGACGAGGTGTGCTTCCGCGAGCTGACGGTCACCGGCGGAAATGCGTCGACGCCGGCGTCCTGGCGGCGTGCCCTGCTGCTGATCGAGGCGGGTGCCGTGGACCTGCAGTCGCTGGTCTCGGAGATCGTTCCGCTGGACGAGTGGGAGCGGGCGTTCGCTGCGACGCGGACGGGCGGCGGGATCAAGTTCGTCCTCGACCCCCGATGAGATAGGGTCGTTTCCATGACTGCCTCGGCCTTTTCCGTGCTCGCCTTCAGCGGAGCCCAGTGGATCCTGCTGATCGTGTTCATCATTCCCGTCCTGATCCTCTGGGGCTATGCCATCTTCAGCCTGATCGGGCGGCGCGATCTCGGGATCGGCGCGAAGGTGCTGTGGCTGATCGGGATCCTGGCTGTTCCGATCATCGGGTCCGTTCTGTACTTCATGCTTCGCCCGGCACCGCAGGAGCAGAACCGCCGGGCCCAGCTTCGGCACCGGAAGCACTGACCGCGCCGAGCGGCGCGACGGGGGCTCAATTCGCGAACGCGATCCAGGCGTTGAGCGATGCGGCGAATGCCACCCAGGCGAGGTACGGCACGAGCAGCCAGGCAGCGGCGGGCGAGATTGCGTGAAAGGCGACCGCCGTCGCCGCAATGGCCAGGAAGAGGGCGCCGATCACGATCAGCGCTGCCCCCGGGCGCCGCAGCCCGAAGAACACGAGCGACCAGCAGAGGTTGAGCGCAAGCTGCACCGCGTAGAGCGTGAGCGCCACGCGAACCGCAGGGTCGGCGAGCCCATCGCGGGCGACGAGCCACGCCGCGACGGCCATGAGCACGTAGAGGATCGTCCAGGCCGGGCCGAACAGCCAGGCCGGCGGGTTCCAAGGTGCCCGCTCGAGGCCCTCGTACCAGTCGCCCACGCTCCTGGCCGTAGCCGCACCGCCGACCGCCGCGACCAGCGCAACGAGCGCGAGCGAGGCGACGAGCAGCACGGCCGACCCGACCGTGCTCGCGACCGCCGTCCCGGCCGGACTCATGTGCCGAGCAGCCTCGCTCCGATCGTCAGCCAGGAGCTTCGCGCCTCGCCCGGATCGAGGAACGGCATCCGGCCCGCCGCCGTGTCGTGCGCCCGGCCGAGCACCGAGCAGTTCGCAGGTTCGATCGCGAGGGCGTACCTGCCGGCCGCCGGATCGACCCACTGCCAGAGGCGCGGCAACGACGAGCGCACCGTCAGTTCGATGCCCGCTCGCGGGCTCGTCAGCCGCGCCCACGTCGCACCGACATGCTCGAAGACGCGCTCGGGCGCGCCCGCCGAGGGATCCGGCGGCTCGTCCCACGTCGGGAGTCCGGCGGCCGCGGCCGCGTCCCGCGGCACGACCTCGTGGGCGTCGGTCTCCAGGTAGGCGTCGTCGTCCCAGAGGGGCACGCCGATGTTCACGTGGTAGAGGAGCGGCGCGGCCGCAGTCCAGTCCGAGTCGTTCACGACGACGTCGTCGAGGCGGACGTGGCCCCGGCCGACGGCGGTGACGATCCGGCGCGAGAGGGTGAACGGTGGGTCGACGACGGTTGCCTGCACGGTCACGTCGGAGCCGGTTCGCTCGATCTGGAGCGCGTCAGCGGAGCGGGCGGTGTACGTCCCGTGCAGCCCGTGCCCGTCCGATGCCGCGCCGACGTTGGAGAGGCCGCACGTCGTCACGAGGCCGCCGCCCCAGGCGTCCCCCCAGGCGTTCTCGACGAGCTCGTCGGGGAGGACCGGGCCCTGCTCGCCCGCCGGCGAGATCCACGCGAGCGGTGTGCCGCGAAACCACGCTGCGCCGATGTCGAGGCCACGGTCGGGAAGCAGGCGCAGGTCGATGCCGTCCCACACGCGCACCTCAACGGCGCGGGCGCCGGCGGCGGCGCCGCTGCCGACGACCGACTCCACGGCAGTTGCCAGCTGGTCGAGGTTGGCCAGCTTGGGGGCCGAGATCATGCGGAGCTCACGTTCTCGCATGCCCCACGGAGCCGTTGATCGTGAGGCCACCGTCGACGAGGAGCTCGTGGCCGGTCATGTACCGGGACGCATCCGAGGCGAGGAAGACGGCCGCATCTCCGATCTCGGACGGGTCGGCGATGTGGCCGAGTGAGATTCGCCGCTCGTACGCCGCGCGCACTTCAGGCGTATAGGACTTCGCGTTCAGCGGCGTGTCGGTCGCCCCGGGCGCGAGGGCGTTGACCGTGATCCCGTGTGGGGCGAGCTCGACCGCCAGCGTCCTCGTCAGCCCGACGATGCCGCCCTTGGCGGTGATGTATGCCGACAGGTCCGCGAGCGGCTGCACGTCGGCGGCCGAGCTGACGTTGACGATGCGGCCTCCGCCGGCAGCGGCCATCCGGCCGGCTGCCGTCCGGCATCCCCAGACGTAGCCGAAGAGGTTGACGGCGAGCAGATCGTGCCACTCGTCCTCCGTCGTCTCCAGGAACGGCTTCACGAGGGGCCGCGCCGCGTTGTTGACCCAGATGTCGAGCCGCCCGAAGGTCTCGATCGCGGCGTCGGCGGCCCGCTCGTGGTCGGCCGGCACGCTCGTGTCGCCGATGAGCTGCACCGACTCCGTGCCGCGGCCGGCGACGGCCGCCGCGGTTGCGGCGCCGTCGTCGAGGGAGAGCCCGACGATGTTCGCGCCGGCGCCGGCGAGCGCGAGCGCGACGGCCTGCCCTATGCCGCTCGAGGCTCCGGTGATGACGGCGGTACGGCCGGTGAGGTCGAAGGGTGAGGTCAAGGCTGGCTGCGAGTCGTCGTCGGGACCGCCATTCAACAGGATCGGGAAGACGTACGCTACGCGCGTGAAACTGGGTGTGGCTGCCGCGGTCGTGGACGGGTCGCTCGTGCGAGGCGACGTCGACGTCGACGATGGCCGCATCGTTGCGGTCGGGCTTCCCGGCGGGCGCTCGGGGATTGCCGTGCCCGGTCTCGTCGACCTGCAGGTCAACGGGTTCAGCGGGATCGACGTCCTCCAGGCCACCTCCGACGAGATTCTCGAGCTCGGTGTCGAGCTCGCCCGCACCGGGGTGCTGTGGTACCAGCCGACGCTCGTCACCGCACCCGCGGAGCTGACGCGGCTTGCGCTCGCCACGGTCGGCGCGTCGGACGGCGGCCCCGGCGCCCGCATCCTCGGCGCCCATCTGGAGGGCCCGTTCCTCAGCCCGGAGCGCGCCGGGGCGCATCCCGCCACGCTGCTCCGCACGCCCGATCTCGACCTCCTCGCCTCCTACCTGGTTGCCGGGTGCGCCGTCAGCACCGTCACGCTCGCGCCGGAGCTGCCCCGGGCCGGCGAGCTCGTCGACACCCTCGTGGGGCGGGGGATCACCGTCTCTCTCGGCCACACCGATGCGACCGCCGCCGTCGCGCATGCCGCGTTCGACCAGGGTGCGCGGACCGTCACCCACCTTTTCAATGCGATGCGGCCCTTCGGCCCCCGTGACCCCGGGGTCGTGGGTGCGGCGTTGACCCGGGGCGACGTCGTCGTGCAGCTCATCGCCGACGGCGTCCATCTGGCCCCCGAGGCGATCCTCGCCGCCTGGCGCGCGGCTCGCGGGCGGATCGTGCTGGTCTCGGACGCGATCGCGGCAGCGGGTCTCGGCGACGGGGCGTTTCGCGTCGGCACCGTCGACGTCACGGTCGAGCACGGCGTCTCTCGCCTGGCCGACGGGACGCTGGCGGGCGCCGTGCGCCCGCTCGCCTGGGGCCTGCGGATGCTGGTCGAGCTCGGCGTCCCCATCGTCGAGGCGGTCGACGCGGTCACGCGGACACCCGCACGCGTGGTCGGCCGGGACGACATCGCGGTGTTGCGGCCGGGAGCGCGTGCCGACCTGGTCGTGCTCGACGACGACTTCGCCGTGAAGCAGGTGCTACTCGGCGGCTCGCTCGTGGAGTAGCGCTCCCGTGTCGGCGGCGGCCGTGGCGCTCACTCGCCCGGAGTCGGACGACGTGCCTCGTCGAGCTCTCGCCGCAGCGCGGCCGCGTCCTCCTTCGATCGTCGGCGTGAACGGAGCAACAGGCCGCTGATGACGACGACGAGCGCCGCGACGATCGCCCCGATCAGGCTACTGGCGCGAAAGCCCGGCGCTTCCACGTCGAGGGTGCGCTCGCCGGCGTGGGCTGCTCCCCCCGGGCCGAGCACGATCCCGAGCGTGAGCAGGTTCGGTGCGGCCACGACCAGCGCGACCCCGAGCACGATGAGGCGGCCCTTCCAGCTCCCGATCCTGCGCAGGCCGAGCCACAGCACGAAGAGGGCCAGGAACGTGAACGAGAAGCCGTAGAACAGGCCCAGCCCGATCCCGCTCGTAAAGCTGCCATTCGCCTGGTCGGCGACCCGGTGCGACCACCAGCGCGGCAGGAACGCGGACGCACCGAGCAACACGGCGAGCGCGAGCACGAGCACGACGAGAACGGTGAGCGGCCGCGGGCCGCGGCGGCCTTCCTCGGCGGGCGCTGGCGGTGTCGACGACATCTCCCGCTCAGTCTGGCACGTCGGCGAGCAGGTCACGGACGGAGGCGGCAAGGACGAGCTTGAAGGCGCTGCGGCCGCCGCCGGGTGCGCGGTCGCCGGTGGAGGTGAAGCCGGCCCGTTCGTAGAGTGCCCGCGCCGGCGCGTTCGCCTCCTGGACGAAGAGGACGACCCGGCTCGAACCGCGTCCGAGGGCCCAGCGCGCGACGGCCCGGATCAGGTCGCCGGCGACGCCGCGCCCGCGGGCCTTCGGGTCGACCCACATCGAGATCAGCTGCACCTCGAGCGGCGTGACGCGGGCGAACGCTCCGACGACGCCGAGCCAGCGGCCGTCCTCCTCGGCGACGAGGAGGGTCTTCTGGTCGCCGTCGGCAGCGTCTGCGACCCAGTCGCGCCAGGTCGCGTCGGGCTCCCGCACCATGTCCTCGTAGCGGGTGGCGAAGAAGTCGGCGTCGTCGCGCAGCATCCGTAGGCGCGTCTCCCGCCAGCGGCGCCACTCGTCGGCCCGGACGGGCCGGATCGCGACTGTGCCCCGCTGCTCAGGCATCCGGCGGCAGGATCGCGAAGACGCGGGCCGGGGCTCCCGAGCCGTCGACGAGGCGGAGCGGGGCGGCGACGAGCCAGGCGCCTCGCGCCGGAACCCGTTCCAGCCCGACGAGGCCTTCGAGCTGCCAGATCCCCGCGGAGAGCGTGGCGTGGTGGACGGGCAGGTCGGCCGAGTGGCCCGGGTCGACGCTGAGTGTGTCGATGCCGAGGCCCGCGATCCCGCGCTCGACGAGCAGTTCTGCCGCGTCGCGCGCGAGCCCGGGGAAGGCGGGGCCGGGATCGCCGACGTAGCGGGCGCGGTCGTGCCAGTAGGCATCCCAGCCGGTGTGGACGAGCACGGCGGCGCCCTGCTCGATTGTCCCGTCGCACCGCTCGAGCTTGCGGATCGCGGCGGCCGCGATCGCGGTCGATGCCGCACCGTTCACCCACGGGCGGACGTCGAGCTTGACCGCCGGGCGGACGAGTGCGGCGATCGGGATCGCGTCGACGGGGGCGCCGTCACGGGCGAAGTGGGCCGGGGCGTCGAAATGGGTGCCGGCGTGCTCGGGCACCTCGAGCTCGCGGGCGTAGCAGCCGTCGGCGTCGTAGTCGGCGATCGTCGTCGCGGCGAACGGGCGGGAGCCCGGCCAGAGCGCGGTTCCCGGCCCGAGCGGCTGGGTCAGGTCGACGAGTCGGCTGCCGGCGAGCAGCGTCGCAAGATCGGTCATGCCGCTGAGGCTAACGATCCTGCGACGCGCAGTCGCCGTTCGGCCGCTCCCCGGTCAGACGAGACCCTGGTCGAGCATCGCGTTCGCCACCTTGACGAAACCGGCGATGTTGGCGCCGTTGACGTAGTTGCCCGGCGTGCCGTAGTCCTCCGCCGTCTCGTAGCACTGCCGGTGGATCTCGGTCATGATTCCCCTCAGCCGCGTGTCGACCTCTTCACGCGTCCAGTTGAGCCGCAGCGCGTCCTGGGAGAGCTCGAGGCCGGACACCGCTACGCCGCCTGCGTTCGCCGCCTTACCGGGCCCGTAGAGAACCTTCGCGGCGATGAAGCGGTCGACGCCCTCGGGCCGGGTCGGCATGTTGGCGCCCTCGCTGACGACCTGGACTCCGCCGGCGAGCAGGCTCGCCGCGTCGGTGTCCCCGATCTCGTTCTGGGTCGCGCTCGGGAACGCGCAGTCGGCCGGGATCGCCCAGAGAGGGTTGCTGGAGGCGATCGGGTTGGCCGGTGTGAAGGTGGCGGACGGATACCGTTCGGCATAGCGGTGGATGCGACCGCGCTCGACGTTCTTCAGATTCATCACGAACTCGAGCTTCTCCCGGTCGATCCCGTCCGGGTCGTAGACGAACCCGCCGGAGTCGGAGAGGGTGACGGGCTTCGCGCCGAGCTCGATCAGCTTCTCCACCGTGTACTGGGCGACGTTGCCGCTGCCTGAGACGAGGCAGGTCTTGCCCTCGAGCGCCTCGCCGCGGGTGGCGAGCATCTCGGCGGCGAAGTAGACGGCGCCGTAGCCGGTCGCCTCCGGCCGGATCAGGGAGCCGCCCCATTCGAGCGCCTTGCCGGTGAGCACACCGGTGAACTCGTTGCGGATCCGCTTGTACTGCCCGAAGAGGTAGCCGATCTCGCGACTGCCGACGCCGATGTCGCCGGCCGGGACGTCGGTGAACTGCCCGATGTGGCGCTGCAACTCCGTCATGAACGACTGGCAGAACCGCATCACCTCACCCTCGCTCTTGTCCTTGGGGTCGAAGTCGGCGCCGCCCTTGCCGCCGCCCATGGGGAGCGTCGTGAGGGCGTTCTTCAGCACCTGCTCGAACGCGAGGAACTTGAGCATGCCGACGTAGACGCTCGGGTGGAACCGCAGCCCGCCCTTGAACGGGCCGATCGCGCTCGACATCTCGACGCGGTAGCCGCGGTTGATCCGGATCTCGCCTGCGTCGTCGACCCAGGGGACGCGGAAGACGATCACGCGCTCCGGCTCGACGAGCCGCTCCAGGATCTTGTTGTCGACGTACTCGGGGTGGCGCTCGAGCACGGGAGCAAGCGACTCCACGACCTCGCTGACCGCCTGGTGGAACTCCGTCTCGCCCGGGTTCTTGACCCGCACGTGGGTCATCAGCTCTTCTGCGTACGCACTCCTGAACACCGGGGCTCCTCCTCGACGTCGACTGTCGGCGTTTTCGCCTGCTCCCAGCATCTCTTCCGGTGCCCGTGCTGTCATCGTGGGAAACGCGCTGCAAACCGCGGGGAAATACGGTCCAGGTCGAGGGCGGCGCGGGAACGGAACGGTGTTCGGGCGGGTCGTGTGGGGCCGTGCTAGCGATCGTGAGGGGAGCACTCGGCCGTCGGCCCTTCGCAACAGCCGACTTTGAACTGGCAGCGCGGGCACTGGAGGGTGGCGTGCCTCCACTCCATCGCTGTGCCACAGCGCCAGCAGGGCTCCGCCTGCGACGCGCGAGCGGCGGCGGGAAATGGGCGTGCACTCTCGTCGATCACGAGCGCGGGAGCATAGAGAAGCCCCCTGACGGCGCCGCGCGGGGGAGGGCCAGCGTGCTCGCGGCTCTCTCCGGGCTCGACGCCTCGTCGCTGCGCGCCGTGCCGACCTACGCGCCCTCCGCGGCCAGGAAGCAGGAGCGGACGACGATGGCGGAGGCGCTCGCCGGCGTCAAGCGGCTGCCGGGATCAACGGCGCTTGCCCCGCGCAAGGCGACGACCAGATTCGAACTGGTGTACGAGGCTTTGCAGGCCTCTGCCTAACCACTCGGCCACGTCGCCGGACGGGCGCATCCTAGCCGCGCCGGCGAGACGACCTGCGCGGCGTACTTGACTCCTAATGTGCGTGGTGACACGATCTCGGGATGCACACGGTGGCCGAGATCCTGAGCGAAAAGGGCGATGCCGTGATCAGGATCGACGGCGGTGCCACCGTCTTCGAGGCCGTCAAGGCGATGGTCGACGCGAATGTCGGTGCGCTGCTCGTGACCGACGGCGAGGAGATCTCGGGGATCTTCACCGAGCGCGACTACCTGCGCCGGATCGCCGTCGAGGGCCGCACGTCGCGTGACACCCTGGTGCGCGACGTGATGTCCGCGCCCGTGATCTGTGTCACCCCCGAGACCGGCGTCGACGAGAGCATGGCCCTGATGAGCGACCGCCGCATCCGCCACGCGCCGGTGGTGGCGGACGGCGCTCTCGTCGGGATGGTCTCGATCGGGGATCTGGTGAAGTTCACCTCGAGACGCCAGACGTTTCAGATCCAGTACCTGACCGACTACATCGACGCGCGGTAACCGCCGGGCCTGTGAGGGTCGCAATCCGGTCACGACGACGACGCGTAGTGACGGTGGAGAGCAATCGAACAGGAGGTCCGCATGCCGAAGGTCATCGCGTCCGTCGCTACGGCAGCCGCGCTTGCTGCCGCTGGAGTCGCGGTCGGAGTCGCGCTCGCGGGCTCCGCCAAGTCGGTCAGCACGTACAAGGCCGTCCTCTCGCCCGCCGGCGAAGTACCGAAGCCGAGGGCGCCCAAGGGCGCGAAGGGCCTCTTCACCGCGACCGTGACGGACAGCGGCACCGTTCGCACGATCCGCTGGAAGCTCACCTTCGGCGGCCTCAGCGGCAAGGTCGTGGCGGCGCACGTCCACCGCGGCAGGGCCGGCGTTGCCGGAGGCGTCCTGCTGCCGCTCTGCGGCCCCTGCAGGCCGGGCCAGACCGGACGGGCGACGATCTCGAAAGATGCGGCGGACGTGCTCGAGCGGGGTCTCGCGTACGTGAACGTCCACACGGGCAAGAACGCAGCGGGCGAGATCCGCGGGCAGGCGAAGCTCGTCAGCGGCGGTGCCGGTCCCGCGGCGCCGGCGACCGGCACGACGACGACGACACCCGACGACGGCGGGGGCGGGGGGACGATCCCCGGCTACTGACGGCTCACGGGAGCGGCACCCTGGGGACCGAGACGACACCGAGCCGCTCGAGGATCGCATCGCTCTCCGAGCGGAGCGTCTCGGCGTTCGGGAGGCGCACGTCGGCCATCGCCCGGAGTGTGAGCGCGGCCTCGAACTCGGCCTTCTGCTCGCGGGCCAGGCGCAGGCTCTCCTCGAGGTGCGCGGGCGTCGCCTCGGGACGCCGTGCCTGGGCGTGAGCGAGTCCGATGACGCGCTCGAGGAGCGCCTCGAGTCCCCCGACGGGCGACTTGCGGGCCGCCTCTCGGACCTCGGAGGCGAGTCCGAGCGCCTCCACATACCGCCCCTCGAGGAGCAGGCACTCGGCACGACGTGCGCGCGCCTCGCTGATGAAGCGCTCGGCCCCGAGCTCCTCGAACAGCGGCATCGCCTGGTCGAAGAACGCGTGTGCGTCCCCGAAGCGACCCGCGCGCGCGGCAGCGCGTCCCAGATTCGAGAGCGCCGCACCTTCGCCAAACGGCCAGCCCGCGGCACGGCAGGCGCGCAGCATGACGTCGAACGACGCCTCCGCACGTTCGAGGTGACCCTGATCCGAGAGGATCTCGCCCTCGTTGTTGACCTGGATGGCGCCGCCGATGACGTCGCCGGCGCGCTCTTTGGCGGCGCGGCTCGCCTCGTACAGCGCGGCCGACTCGTCCCAGCGACCCTCGTAGTACGCGTGGATTCCGAGGTTGCTGAGCACGACACCCAACCCCCGAAGATCGCCGAGCTCCTCGTAGATCGGCCGTGCCAGCTCGAGGTACTGCAGGCCGTCCGGGCGCCCGAGATCCGTGAGCGCCGCGTCCAGGAGGTAGTACGAGTGGGCAAGCGTGCCGCGGTCGCCTGCGGCCTCTGCGTCTGCGGCCGCACGCTCCAGCCAGCCGACCGCCGCGTCGGTGTTCGTCCGCCGGTAATTGATGCCTCCCGCGCTGAGCTGGAGCGACGCTCGCACGCTCAGCGTGCCGGCCGCCGTCGGCGAGGCCTTCTCCAGCCGGGCGAGCCCGCGATCGCATGCGTCGAGCGCCTCGTCGTACTTCCCCATCAGCTCCAGCACGGCCGCCTGCTTCCCGAGCAGGCGCGCCTCGAGCACCGCATCCTGGGCGTCGGCTGCCAGTCGGGCGGTCTCGAGCGCTGCGAATGCCCGGTCGTAGGCAGCGAACCTCTCGTACACGTCGCCGAGCGCCTCGAGGACGTGGACACGCTCGGCTGCGGTCACCTCGTCGAGGTGCTCTGCCGCCGCGAGTGCCCGCTCGAACAGCTCCGCCGCGACCACGTTCGCGAAGCCTGCCTCGGCCCGCTCGCCGGCGAGCACGCCGTAGCGCCAGGCGCGGGCGTGGTCACCGGCCTCGTAGAAGTGCAGCGAGAGGAGCGCCGCGTGCTCGTCGGCATGACTGCCGGCGCGATGCTCGAGCGCCTCGCCGACGCGGCCGTGGATCTGACGCCGCCGCCGGAACGAAAGCCCTTCGTAGGCGGTTTCGCGGACGAGGTCGTGCCTGAACGCGAGGGCCTCTCCCTCCGCCGGAACGATGAACTCGCCGAGGTACGCCCACCGCTCGGGATGGCCGGCCTCCGGGATCTCGTCGGCGAGGATCTCCCCGAGGAGGTCGAGCTCGAAGGTCGGCCCGACGACGGACGCGTAGCGCAACAGCATCCGGTCGGCCGGCCCGAGCGTGTCGATCCGCGTCGTCAGGAGGCTCTCGACCGTCTCCGGCAGCTCGTCGAGGGAGGTGCCGTGCTGGGCCGCGAAGACGAGCTCGCGGACGAACAGCGGGTTACCGCCCGAGCGCTCCGCCAGTGCTTCGACGGCGTCGACCGAGAGGGCGAACTCCGAGGCGACCGCGATCGCGAGCTGCTCGGCGGCCGCGCCCGCGAGCGGCTCGAGCTCGATCCGGGCGTGGTGGTCACCCGCCGGTGCGATCGGCTCCGCCCCGGGGCGGGTTGTCACGCAGACGAGCCAGGGCCGCATCGCCGACTTCGCGAGCAGGTGCGAGAGCAGATAGCGGGATGCGTCGTCGAGCCAGTGACCGTCCTCGATCACGAGCAGGGTCGGCATCATCAGGATCCGCTCGAGGAACGTCTCGACGGCCCAGTGGAGCTTGTCGCGGCTTGCGGCCGGATCGAGCGCGGACGCCTCGGTCGTGGCGTCGACCTCGGCGTCGAAGGGGACGGCGAGGAGAGGGAGCCACGGCGCCAGGTCGGGCATCATCCCCGTCACGAACGGCTGCAGCATCAGCCCGGCCTCGGCCGCCGACCGGTCGGGTGTGATGCCTACGAGCTGGCGCAGCGGCGTGCGGACCGCGGCGAACGGCTCCGTCGAGGAGTACTGCTCCGCCGCGCCGTCGAGCTGCTGGAAGCCGATGGCGAGCGTCCGCAGCTCCTGGACGAGACGCGACTTGCCGATGCCCGGCTCGCCGACGAGCTCGATCACCTGCAGCTGCCTCATACGCGCGAGGTCGACCGCCTGCTGCAGCCGCTCGACCTCGGCCTCGCGGCCCACGATCGGCGTCAGATCGGGTTGCTGCTTCGGCCGCTGGCCGATCACGTCGCCGACCGCATGCGCCATCACCGCCTGCTCCTTGCCCTTCACGAGCAGTGGCTCCGTCTCGGTGGCGTAGATCGTGCGGGCGCGGTCGAGCACGTCGGCAGTCGCGAGGATCCCACCGGGCTTCGCGCGGGCGGTGAGGCGGGCCGCGAGGTTGACGGCGTCGCCCATCACGGCGTAGGTGCGGCGGTGCGGGTTGCCGATGTCGCCCGTGAAGACGTGGCCGCGGTTGGCGCCCGCGCGGAGCGGCAGCCCGGGGCAGGCGGCGATCACGTCGCGGAGCGCGCGCACCATGCCCTCCTCGTCGTCACCCGAGCTCGAGGGGGCGCCTCCGGTCAGGTAGAGCTTGACGGCGCCGACGTCGATGTCCGACTCGAGCCAGGTGAGGCCGTAGGTCTCGCAGGCCCGCCCGACGGCGACGGACAGCTCGTCGAGCATCGAGAGCAGGGTCCCGTCCTCGATTGCGGCATCGGTGCCGGAGAGCTTGAGGAAGGAGACCGTCACCTGGCGGTGCTCGGCCTCGCCGCTTGCGACGGCCAGATGGTCGCGAAGCGGCCGGGGAACGTACTCCTCGAGGTTCGAGCCCGGGACGTCCGGCGGCGGCGGGATCGTGCTCGACCCGGGAGCGAGTCGCGTCATCAGGCGGGCGCCCTCGCGCTCCTCCGTGAGCCACCCCTCGTCGAGCTGGGCCGCGGTTTCCGAACTGACGACGATCTCGCCCGCCGTGGCGAGGTCCTCCAGCTCGAACACGCGCGTTGCCGCGGGTCCCGCGACGAGCAGCTCCCGGTGCGGCTCGGCCGTGAGGAAGAAGTGGCACGGACCGGAATGGACGCCGACCGACATGCGCAGCTCGACGGGGCCGACGGAGCTCTCGGCGCCGCCGATCTCCTCGATCGTCCACTGCATGTCCGAGGCGGCGCCCGCAGCGCGCTCGGCGTGGCGGTCGCCGGCGAAGAGCAGGAGGAGGGCGTCGCCACGGAACTTGAGCACGTCGCCGCCGTGGCGTTCGGCGACGGCGATCAGGTCGTCGAACACCGACGAGATGCGCTGCACGAGCTCCTCGGCGCCCGCCTTGCCGTGCACCGCGAGCCGCTCCGCCAGGGCCGTGAAGCCGGAGATGTCGATCGAGACCAGCGTGCCGTCGACGACCTGCTGCCGCGGAGCCTCGGGCTGCTCGCTCCAGGCGCGGACGAGCCGCGGTAGGTACGGCGCCAGGACCGAGGGCGGGGAGGGCGTCGTCGCTCACCCCCGCAGCATCGCTGTTCGGGCGGGCGACGCCAAGCGGTGGCCCCGGGGAGTCGAAGTGGTGATCGCCACGGATTGATTACGGCTTGATTGCGGCAAAACCACCGCCATCTATTGCATTGTCGGTGCGTACTACTTATGGTGGTACGGCACGTGGACAGGGGAAACCGACTCAGGGGTTGTCGGTCGCGCTGGGGGAGGCGCTTCGGCGTGCTCGCAGTCGTGGCCGGGCTTGCCGTGGTCGCGGTGCCGCAGGCGCTGGCAGCCACGTTCACCGTGAACGTGTCCGGAGACGACTCGGACGGCATCTGTGATGCGATCAGCTGCACGCTGCGGGAGGCGGTCACGGCGGCCAATGCGAACGCCGGTGCCGACCAGATCGTCTTCGACCTGCCGCTCGGCTCGACCACGATCAGCCCCAACCCCCCGGCGCTCCCCCCGCTCGCGGGCCAGCTGACGATCGACGGGACGACCCAGCCGGGCTACGCCTCGGGTGGGCGCGTGGTGGTGGACGGGTCGAGCGCGGGCGCAGGGAACAACGGCTTCGAGGTCAACAGCGCCGGGAACGTGATCAAGGGTCTCGTGATCAACGGGTTCAGCAACCGAAACGTGTGGATCACGGCGCCGGGGAACACGCTCAGCCAGAGCTTCATCGGCACGAGCGCGAGCGGCACCGCAGCGGTCGGAGCCCCTGCGTTTGCATCGGTCACCGTCCAGGGCGGCAGCGGCAACACGATCGGCGGGCCAGCCGCCGCGGACGGAAACGTGATCGCGGGTGGGCTCTCGATCTTCGGCGCCGCGGCCAGTGGGACCGTCGTGCGCAACAACAGGATCGGCGTCGACGCCACCGGCACCGCGGCGCTCGAGACGGCGGCCCTGATCGTCGATCAGGCCCCGGGAACTGCGATTTTCGACAACGTCGTCGCGTCGATCGACGTGCAGAGCGCCTCCGGCACCAACATCCGTCGCAACAGGATCGGGACGAATGCAGCCGGTACCGCTGCCCTCACGGGCGCCCCATCCCCGAACGGGATCCAACTGCTCGCCGCGCCGGATACCACGATCGGGGCGACGGACGGAGACGGCAACGTGATCTCGGGGAAGGCCGGCGACGGCATCCGGATCCAGCAATCGACAGGCGTGGTGATCAAGAGCAACCGCATCGGGACGAGCCTCGACGGGCTCATCGCGATCCCGAACGGTGCCGACGGCATCCTCGTGACCGGTACGTCGCCGGCTCCGAGCGCGACGGTCGGCAGCATCGCCGACGGTGACGGGAACACGATCGCGAACAATGCCGGCGCCGGTATAGCCGTGCTCTCGTCGGCGCCCACCGGCATCGTCATCCGCGGCAACGCGATCTACGGCAACGGCGGCATCGGGATCGACCTCGGTAGCGACGGGCCTACGCCGAACGACACCGGAGGAAACCCTGATCCGGACACCGGGCCGAACGGCCTCCAGAACTTCCCGGTCGTCGCGAACGCGGTGCAGTCCGGCGGCAGCGTGTCGGTCGACGTGACGCTCCAGAGTACTCCGGGCACGACGTTCACCGTCGACGTCTACGTCGGCTCGTCGAGTTGCGACGCCCGCACCTGGATCGGCACGACCGAGGTAACCACGAACCCCGACGGGTTCGTCGAGTTTCCCGGTCTGAGCTACACGTCGGATGCGGGCGAGCCGCAGACGGTGATCGCGACGGCGACCGGACCGGAGGGGACGTCGGAGCTCGGCGCGTGCACGCCGATCTCGGGCAGCGGCGGTGGCCCGTTAGGGAGTAATGGGCTGATCGCGTTCGACGCCAACGGGCAGATCTGGACGATCATGGCCGACGGGACGAACCGGACGCAACTCACCACCACCGGCGGCACCGATCCCGCCTGGTCGCCCGACGGCACCAAGATCACCTACGTGTCGGGAAACGACATCTGGGTGATGGCCGCGGACGGTTCGAGCAAGACGAATCTCACCAGTACAGTGGACGTGCAGGAACTCGGTCCGAGCTTTTCGGCGGACGGAACGCGGATTCTCTTCTCGAGACCGCTCACTCTCGCGCAGATCCCGGCGGGAGGCGGCCTGGTGACGGCGCTCGCGGGCGGGCAGAGCGGACAGAACCCCGTCGAGTCGCCCGACGGGACGAAGCTCGCCTTCGACCGGGCCAGCACGATCAAGCTCTACGACTACGCCGGCGGCACGACCACCGACCTCGCGAGCGGAGGGCTCAGCTACCTGGCGGCCTGGGCGCCGGACGGCTCGCGGATCTACTGGCGTTTCAACAACGGCTCACAGTGGCAGATCGAGTCGATCACTCCGGCCGGGACCGGCCAGGCGACCGTCGTCCCGCCGAACTCCTGGGACCCGGCCCCCTCCCCGGACGGGACGAAGCTCGCCTACGGCACGGGCTCGCCGGGTATCTACGTCGCGAACGCCGACGGGTCGTCCCCGACCCTGGTGCCGGGCACCTCGAACGCCGAACTCGGCGGCAACGCATTCGACGTCTCGTGGGGAACAGCGATGCCGGGCGGTGGCGATACGGCGCAGCCCGGCCCGACGTTCACCGTCAACTCGGCCGCAGACCCGGGCGACGGCACGTGCACGGTGGCCGAGTGCACGCTGCGCGAAGCGCTGAACGCCGCAGGGACGGGCGATACGGTCGCGTTCGACCTCCCGGGGGGAGGCGTTCACACGATCCTTCCTTTGCAGGGGCTTCCCTCCTTCTACGGGGGCCTTCTCGACGGCTGGTCGCAGGGAGGGGCAGCCTACGCCGGGCCGCCGCTGATCGAGATCGACGGTTCTGGGACCGCGGAGACGAACGGCTTGACGGTCGGCGGGGGAGGAATGGTTCGCGGGCTCGCCATCGGAGGTTTCGACGGCTATGGCGTCCGCGTCGACGGCTCGGGCGTTGAGCTGAGCGGCAACTACATCGGAACCGACGCTTCCGGCACGGTCGCGCACCCGAACGGCTTGGGCGGCGTCTACGTGAACGACACCGACGACACGGTGATCGGCGGGCCGACACCTGCGGCGGGCAACGTGATCTCGGGCAACGGTGGGCACGGCATCGAGCTCCCGCCGGGCCCCAACTTCACGATCAAAGGCAACCTCATCGGTGTCGGCGCAGACGGCACGACGCCGCTCGGCAATGACGGCGCGGGTGTCCTTGCCGAGAGCTGCTGTGGCAATGACGGCGTAGTCGGTGGATCAGGCCCAGGCGAGCGCAATGTGATTGCGTACAACGGCTCGGCAGGCATCGTGATGGACGCCGACGGTGCAATGACGATCTCGGGCAACTCGATTCACGACAACGTCGGCCTCGGCATCGACCTCGGCGGCGACGGCGTGACCTCGAACGACCATAACGACGGACCGTCGTATCCCGCAGACCAGGACACCGGTCCCAACGGACTGCAGAACTTCCCCGAGATCTCGGCTGCGACCGTGGCCGGGGCGGAGGTGACGATCGACTACTCGCTGGAGACGACACCCGGCGGGACGTACACTGTCGAGTTCTTTGTCAGCGGCGCCCCTGACCCGTCTGGTTATGGCGAGGGCGCACGGTACCTCGGGTCGGATTCGATCACGCTCGGGCCGACCGATCTCCTCAAGTCGGCGAGCGTCACGCTGACGCCGTCCACACCGGTGGTGGCGGGTGCGGCGATCAGCGCGACGGCGACCGATGCCGGCGGCAACACCTCGGAGTTCTCGTTCGACCAGACTGCAGAAAGCGCCGCAGTCCCGCCGCTCGTCACCGGCCTCACGATCGACGGCCCCGCGACGGCCGACGCCGGCGCGAGCACCGTCCCGCTGGCGGGCATCCCGCCCGCCGCGCTCGTGACCCCGCAGACGAGCGGCACGCAGGCTGCCCCCGTGAACCAGTCGCCGGTGAACCAGTCGCCGGTCAATCAGCTGCCGGTGAACCAGCTGCCGGTGAACCAGTCGCCCGTGAACCAGTCGCCCGTGAACCAGCTGCCCGTCAACCAGTCGCCCGTGAACCAGTCGGGCCTCGACTTCAAGTCGCTCGCGGTCGGGCCCGGGCCGCTCGGCGACACCGCCCTCGCCACGATCCCGCTGCTGCGCGAGGGCGGCTGGGGCGCGCTCCTCGCCGGTACTGAGCTCGCCGGCACGCCGCTCCAGAGCGTGACGCTCCGCCGGGTGTTCGGCCTCAGCCCCCTTCCCGAGCCGCTGCGGCCGGGCTCTCCGAACCCGCTCCTCTTCGCCGACATCGACTTCTCGAACAGCCCGCTCGGCTCCTTGCCGGCGATGACGCTGGCGCTCGGGCAGCTGCCGCTCTCCGGAATTCCCGAAGTCGACTGGTGCGCGCTCTTCAGCGGCCCGCCGCTCAACTGCACGGGCTCGCTGCCTCCGAGCACGTCGCTCCTCTCCGCCGCGCTCGAGGGGGCGCCCGTCAACCAGTCGCCCGTGAACCAGAGCCCCGTCAACCAGTCGCTGATCGACGCGCTCGCCGCCTCCGAGGCACCGGTGAACCAGCTGCCGGTGAACCAGCTGCCGGTGAATCAGCTGCCCGTCAATCAGCTTCCGGTCAACCAGTCCCGCATCCTCTCGTTCCCCGTCAACCAGCTGCCCGTGAACCAGTCGCCCGTGAACCAGCTCTCCTTGAACGCCATTCTGCTGGCGAACGTCCCTGTCAATCAGTCGCCCGTCAACCAGCTACCGGTGAACCAGCTGCCCGTGAATCAGTCTGTCCTCGTCTGCGGCGGCGTCCAGTGCACGGGCACGCTCGGCAACTACGTCGGCAAGGTGGTGCCGGGGGCGACGCTCGGCGACCTGCGTGCGGCTCTCCCGAGCGACGTGCCCGACGACTGGACGATCGCGAACCTTGAGGAGTTCGGCGCCCTGATCGTCGGCGACCTCCTCAAGAGCCTGCCGCAGCCGAACGATCTGACGCTCGCCGACGTACTCGCGCTCGCCCTCTTCGCCAACAACCCCGAGAGCTTCGCCTTCGAGACGCTCAACATCTTCGACACGAGCCTGTCGCTCTACGCCGACCCGCTCGGTGCAGCGCCGTACACGGTGGACTTCACGCTGACCCCCGACGGCGGGCCGACGGGCATTCCGTCAGCGGTGGCCGTATCGGCGACGCTGCCGCGGACGTTCGCGTACGCGGCGGGAACCTCGAAGCTCGTGCAGGGCCCCGGCACCTGTGGCTCCGGCACCCCCGTCGATGATCCGTCACTCGCGCAGACAGCCGGGAATCCCGGAGTGACGAAGGCGATCTGGAACATCACCGGCAACGTCGGCAGCTCCTACACGCTCTGCTTCTCGGCCGCGCCCGGCATCGTTCTCGGCCCGCAGAGCGCGACCGCGACGGCGAAGCCCGGCGGCGGCGCCCTCGTCACCGCGGATGCACCCGAGCCCGTCACCGTCGTCGACGGCACCGAGGCCTCCAGCAACGTTCCGGCGACAGCGCCGACCCTCTCGACGAGCAACCTCTACCTCTCCTACCTGACGAGCGCCTCCGACGTCGACTACTACCGCATCCCCGTGCCGCAGGCCGGCGCCCGGGTCACGTTGCACCTCAGCCACCTGCCGACCGACTACGACCTCGTCGTCTACGGGCCGCAGCAGACGGCGCTTCGTCCCGCATCCGCCTCCACGCCGCCGCTCGACGGCGCGCCGCTCACCGATACCGGCGCCGAGCTCACGCACGTCACCGACGCGCTGCCGTCACAGACCCTCGACGACCTTCGCCTGCAGACGCTGCCGATCGTCGGAGTGTCCGCCAGCCGCGGCACCGACCCCGAAGACATCACCGTTCTCTCGGATGGAATCGGAAGCTTCTACACCGTGCAGGTGACCAGCTACAACGGCGCCACGAGCTCCGACCCGTACATGCTCCGCGTGACGACCGAGGCGCCGCGGGCACCCGCCACGGTGCCGTCGCGGACCGTCGCGGGAGCGACCGGAACCGCGCTCGGGGCCCTGCCGGCAGGCTTCAACACCCTGTTCCTCGTCAACCGGCAGCGGCTCCAGAGCTTCTATCCGGGCACGGGGCCGGGCACGGGCGCAGGGCTCCTCGCCAGCCTCGCGAGTACCCAGGCATCGTTCGAGGCGCTCGGCTTCCCGAACGCGGTGCTCTCGGTGGACGCGTATCCCGCAGTGCAGTCGGCCTATGCAGCGTGGGACGCCGACCCGGGCAACCCCGACCTCGCCAACAGGGTCGTGGCGGCGATCAACGCCAGCGTCGACACGGTACGCGCGCAGGCGAACGGATCCGGGCTCAAGTACCTCGTCATCGTCGGCGGCGACCGTGTCATCCCGCAGGGCCGCCTGGGCGACTTCACGACCGCCGCCAACGAGACCGGCTACGCGGACACGTTCGATCGCTCGAGCGACCTCTACGCGGCGCTGCACGCCGGCCAGATGCTGTCCGACGACCCGTACGGCACCACCGAGCCCGTGCCGTACCTGAACCGGCAGCTCTACATCCCGCGACTGGCCGTCGGGCGCCTCGTCGAGACCCCGGCCGAGATCGACGCGACGCTCACCCGGTTCGGCGCCTTCAACGGCCGGCTCGACCCCACCACGTCTCTGACGACCGGGTACGACTTCATGCAGGACGGCGCCACTGCCATCAACGCGTCGTTTGCGAGCCGATTCGGAGCTACCGCTGCCAAGACGCTGATCTCCGACTCGTGGTTGAAGTCGGATCTGCTCACCGCGTTCCTGCCCGCCGGCGGCGCGCCCGCGATCACGTCACTGAACGGGCACGCGGATCACTACGAGTTCGCCCCGCCGTCCGTCACGCCGCCGTTCTTCACCTCCGGCGACCTGCCGCTCGGCCCGACGAGCACCCCGGCAGCGAGCACGGGGCCGCTCGTCAACCGCCTCGTGTTCAGCATGGGCTGCCACTCGGGCTTGTCCGTCGGCGACGCCGTCGTGACGGCAAGCACCTACGACTGGCCGCAGGCGTATTCGCGCAACGGCGTCGGCGCCTACCTCGGCAACTCCGGCTTCGGCTACGGCGACAGTCTCATCGTCGCGTACTCCGAGCAGCTCGACTCGCTCTTCGCCGAGAAGATCGCCGCGGGCTCCACCGTCGGCAACGCGCTCGCCGCCGCAAAGCAGGAGTACTTCGGCAGTCTCGGTGTGTTCGGCGTCTACGACGAGAAGGCGATGGCCGAGTTCACGCTCTACGGCCTCCCGATGTGGTCGGTGACGACACCGGACGGCGGTGCCGCTCCGGCCTCGGTTGCGCCTGCTCCTGCCGCGCCCGCCGGCGGCGTGCAGGTTCTCTCCCTGCAGGCGGCCGCAGCGACCCCGACCACGACCGCAGTCGTCACGGACGCTTCGACGGGCCTGCAGGCGGAGACGTTCACGCTTGCGAGCATCCAGAACACCGCGCACACGACGCCGATCGGCCGGTACTGGAGTGGCCCGGACGGCGTCCAGGCAACCCATTTCCGTCCACTGCAGCCGAAGGCGTTCGTCGACGTGGCCGGGACCTCGGGCCACGGTGCGCTGGTCACCGAGCTGATCCAGCAGGCCGACACGCCGAACGTGGATCCCGCCTTTGCGCGCCCGATCGTCGACACGACGGTCACAGAGCCGGAGCTCTCGTTCGGCGACGTCGCCTTCCCCGCCCGTCTCCAGGCGCTGCGCACGTTCCAGAAGGACGGCACGGCCGTCCAGCGCGTCGTGCTCATGACCGGCCAGTTCTTCACCGGCGCGACGCCGGGTAGCACGGGCGAGGGCGTTCAGCGGCTGTACACCCGGATCGGTGCCCGGGTGCTGCGGTCGACGAGCAACGACTACGTACCTCCCGCCTTCACCCGGATCGACGCGACGAAGGTGGGGGGGACTGCGGCGTTCTCGGTCGACGTCACCGACCTCACGCAGACAGGTGGTGCCGGCGTCGTCAAGCGAGTGCTCGTCGCCCTCCGCAGCGGCAACGACACGACGTGGAAGTTCTCCGATCTGGGGCAGGTCGGCACGTCGTCGACCTGGACAGGCGGTGTCCCGCTCACGAGCGCGAGCGACCAGTTCGAGTACTTCGTGCAGGCGGTCGACGCCGCCGGCACCGTCGGCGTGAGCACCAACAAGGGCTTCTACTTCGCCGCCGCCGCGCCCGCTGCCCCGAGCGGCGACGTCACGGTCGAGCCTGCGTCGGCCGTGCCCCCGTCCGGGTGGTTCTCGGGCTCGACCGGAGTCGTCGTGAGCGGCCCCGGCGGCGTCACCCTGCAGGTGAGCGTCGACGGCGGTGCCTTCGTCGACGTCCAGCCGGGATCCGGGCCGACGGTCTCGGGCGACGGTATTCACACGATCGAGGCCCGCGGCTCGAACGGCGGCAGTGCTTCGACGATCGTCGCGATCGACGGCAGTGCGCCCGAGATCACGATCGCTACCCCTGCCTCCGGGGCCAGCTACCGGAAGGGAAGCTCGGTCACCGCGGACTTCACGTGCGCGGACGCCGGCTCGGGGATCGCTTCGTGCGCGGGCACCGTTGCGTCGGGAGCAGCGATCTCGACCGCGACGACCGGTACGAGGACGTTCACCGTCAGCGCGACTGACAACGTCGCGCGGACGGCGACGAAGACCGTCACCTACACGGTCACAGACCCCTGCGTGGGTCCCGCGCCACCCGGAGCGATCGTCGGCGGCTCCGGCAACGACACGATCAACGGCACCCCGGGCAATGACGTCATCTACGACCTCCGCGGCAACAACAAGATCGACGGCAAGGGCGGTGACGACACGATCTGCACCGGCTCCGGCAACGACAAGATCACCGCGGGCGGCGGCAACGACATCGTCATCGATACCGGCGGTAACAACACGATCGACGCAGGCGCCGGCGACAACGAGGTCATGACCCGAACGGGCAACGACAAGGTCACGACGGGCCCCGGCAACGACACGGTGAGCGACACGGGAGGCAATAACACGATCGATGCGGGCGCCGGCGACAACCGGGTGACGAGCGGGACGGGCAACGACAAGATCACGACGGGTCCCGGCAACGACACGGTGACCGACACGGGAGGCAACAACGCGATCGAAGCGGGCGCCGGCGACAACCGGGTGACGAGCGGGACGGGCAACGACACGATCACGACGGGCGGCGGTAACGACATCGTCAGCGACTCCGGGGGGAACAACTCCGTCGACGTCGGCGGCGGCAGGGACACGGTCACCACCGGGACGGGCAACGACGCGATCGAGGGCGGCGCCCAGGACGACACGATCGACGCCGGCAACGGGAACAACACCGTGAACGGGAGCGACGGCAACGACCGCATCAGGACGGGCTCCGGCAACGACAAGGTCGACGGTGGCAACGGCTATGACGGCTGCAACGCAGGCGCGGGGAACAACTCCGTGAAGAACTGCGAATACCTGCTGTCCTAGCGTCGGCGTCGGTGCAGTAGTCGCGTTTCCAACGGGGTGTGTGAGGATGCCGTGGCTCAGCTCTCGGCAGGCGCCAGCAGCTCCGCCGCCACCGCGCGCGCCGTCGCGTGCGCCACCGGATGCCCCGTGAGCACCTCGAGGAACGGCTCCTTCTCGAGCGAGTAGAGCTTCACCGAGGTCAGGGCGGCGACCGTGGCGGTCCGCGTGCAGTCGTGGAGCAGTGCGATCTCGCCGAAGCCGTCGCCCCGGCCGAGCGTGTTGACCCTCACGCCGTCGACGAGCACCTCGAGCTCGCCCTCGGCGATCGCGTAGTAGCGGTCGCCCTCCTCGCCCTGGGTCACGACCGCCTCGCCGGCGGCCACCGACGTCGCCTCGAGGTTGTGGGCGAGCCCCTCGAGCTCGGGCGGCGGCAGCGCCGCGAAGAGCCGCAGCGAGCGGAGCAGGCCGATCTCGACCACCGGAACGTGCGCCGACGCGTCGAGTGCCAGCAGGCCTCGGCCGCCGAGCAGGGCCAGCAGGGGCAGCATGGCGCCGACGCCGACGATTGCCGTCGTCGCACCGCCCAGGTTCACGAGCACGGGGGCGATGAGCGCGCCGACCGCGGTGCCCGCCATGATCAGCGCCTCGAGGATCCCGAAGACGCGGGCGAGCACGTCCGCGGGCGCCGTCCGCTGCAGGAGCGTGCGCCCGGCGACGTCGAAGAGGCTGCGCGCGGTCCCGGCGACCGCGAGCAGAAGGAGCGCTCCTGCCGCCTGCGACCACACGGTCATCAGTCCGAATGCGACGGCCCAGACACCGAGCGACGTGACAACGGCAGGCATCAGGCGGGCGCGGCCGACGAGCGACGCCGTGACGCCGATCCCGAGCGCGCCGCCCGCGCCGAAGGCCGCGTTGAGGTAGCCGGCTCCGCCTTCGCCGATGCCGAGCGTGTCGATCGCCAGCACGACGTAGAGGACGTCGAGCATGCCGATCGCAACGTACTGCGATCCGAGCAGTCCGACGAGCAGCCGGGCCGCCGGCTCGCGGCGGAGCACCCTGAAACCCTCGAGCAGCTCGGATACGGTGCTCTGTCCCGCGCCGGCTCCGGCGGCAGCCGGGCCCCTGACCCGAGCCACCAGGACTGCTCCGACGAGGACGAGCAGTGCCATGAGCAGAAACACCCAGCCGGGGCCCCATGTTGCGATGAGAAGGCCGGCAAGAGCGGGTGCGATCAGGACGCTGACGCTCTCGTTCCAGCCCGAGACGACGTTCGTCGCCGTCAGCTCCGCCGGTGTGCGAGCGAGTGCCGGTGTCAAGGCGGCGAGCGTCGGTCGGGTCACGGTGACCGCGGTCGCCGCGACCGCCGCCGTCGCGTACGCGAGCCACGGAGGCCCGTCGAGCAGCAGCACGGCGGCCGTAGCACCCAGCGCCACTCCCTGTGCCACGTAGCTCAGCGTGATCACGAGCGCGGGACGGTAGCGGTCTGCGAGCATCGAGGCGAACGGCGCGAAGAGCGCCGCGGGCACGAGCTGGATCAGAGCCACGAGCCCTGCCATCGACGCTCCGCCGCGTCCGTAGGCGTACACGAGCATCGCGATCCAGACGGCCCACTCGGCGGCGTTGAAGAGGAAGAAGGCGATCTCCTCGCGCCGCAGGTCGGGATTGCGAAGGACGACCGCGACGACGCGGCCGACCTGGCGGAGATGCGCGGTCACGGGCGGTACAGCCGGGAGCGAGCGATCGCGGTCAGGCGCTCCCCGAGTACGGGGATCGCGCGGACGAGCTCACCGACGTCGCCCGCGGCGAACACGAGGGCACGCAGTGTCGTGGATGCGGTCGCCGCCGCTGTACGGGCATAGCCGAACCCGGCACCCCACTCGAGCGCCGCGATCTCGCCGATCGTCTCTCCGGCCCGGACGGTGGTCATCGCTTCTCCGTCCAGGGTGATCTCGGCCTCTCCCTCGAGCACGACGTAGAGCTCGCGCGAGCCTTCCCACTGGCCGACGAACTGCTCGCCCGCCGCGAAGGCGCGCTCGCCTGCCGCGGCCAGAACGCGCGTGGCCTGAGCCTCGTCGAGGCCGGCGAAGAGCGGGAGCGCCGTCAGCGCGGCAGGCGTGAGCAGAGGCCGGCCCAGCCAGCCGCGGTCGAGCGGGAGGTGCGGCTCGAACACCGCTGCCGGCGGCGACGGATGACGCGCGACCGGCTCGCTCGCGAGGAACGAGATCGTCGCGGCGACGTCCTCGTCCCGCGTCGTGTAGTTCATGATGCACATGCGCATCGCGAACCTTCCACGGAGGCGGGTGGACGAGATGAACGCGATTCCCGAGCGCTCGAGCGCTGCGATCAGCGCCTCGTGCATGACGTCCGACTCGTACTCGTCCGCGGCCTCGTCGAAGCGACGCCGGAAGCACACGACGCCGAGCTGGGCAGGCGAGACGAGCTCGAGCGTCTCGCTCTCCTCGATCAGCCGCTGCGCGAGAAGCGCCTGGTCGAGCGACCGGTCGATCGCGGTGCGGAAGGCAGCCACGCCGAACGTCCGCACCGACGTCCACACCTTCAGGGCATGGCTCGTGCGCGACAGCTGCAGGCCGAGATCGGAGAAGTTGACCTCCTCCTCGCCGGGGACAGCGTCGAGCAGATAGTCGGGCGCGATCTCGAAGGCGCGGCGCAGCAGGGTGCCGTCGCGAACGAGGACGCAGCCGCACTCGTACGACTGGTAGAGCCACTTGTGGGGATCCAGCGTGACGGAGTCGGCCAGCTCGATCCCGGCAAGTGCCCGGCGGCCACGGTCGGTGAGTGCCGCGAAGCCACCGTAGGCTGCGTCGACGTGCAGCCACGCACCGGCCTCGCGACAGATCTCGGCGATCTCCGGCAGAGGGTCGATCGAGCCGGTGTTCGTGCTGCCGCCGCTGACCGACACGAAGAGAGGCCGCCGCCCCGCGGCACGATCGGCGTCGATGGCTCCGCGGAGTGTGCGCGGCTCGAGCCTGAAGCCGTCGCCGACGGGAAGGACGCGAACCTGGGAAGGCCGAAAGCCGAGCGCGCGGGCGGCGCGTGCGACGGAGGAATGGGCCTGGTCGGGCACGTAGGCGACCAGGTCGTCGGACATGGGGCCGACGAGAGACTCCCGGGCGCAGGCAAGAGCGGTCATGTTGGCGGCGGAGCCGCCGCTGGCGAGGATCCCCGCGGCCGTCCCGGGATAGCCGATCCACTCCTTGAACCAGCCGAGCACCTCGAGCTCCACCTGGGTCGGGCCCGGGGCCTCGAGCCAGGTCGACGCGTAGACGTTCGCGGCGCTGGCGACGAAATCGCCGAGCGCGCCGGGCCAGGTGCCGCAGTAGGAGATGAAGGCGAAGAAGCCGGGGTGGTCGCCACGGGCCCGATACGGGAGGACGTCGCGCTCGAGGCCGGCGAGAACCTCGGCGAACGGCATCGGGTCTTCCGGCGCCGCCAGGCCGAGCAGGTCGCGCATCTGCCCGGGGGTCGCTCGGCGGAGAGGTGGCGCCTCCTCGTCTGTGAGGTGGCGGACGAGCATGTCGACCGTGCGGTAGCCCGCCTCGCGCATCTCGTCGGCGGTCAGCTGCAGCGCGCTCGGATCGCTCGGATCTGAACCGTCCATCCGGGGAGTATGGACGTTCGGCACGAGACGGCATTCGTGCTGTGCCCCGTCCTCGGCGATACTTGGCGCATGACCGACGACCGCTCCAATGACCTCGTCGCGTACGCGCGTGAGCTCGAGCGGCGCGACCTGGCCGTTGCAACGGTGCTCGACGATGTGGTGGGCCTGCTGCGCCGGGTCGACGACGTCGGAGGGCGGGCGCGCCGGGTGCGCGGCGCGCTTCAGGCGATCCCTGCAGAGATCCAGCAGGCCGAGCGGGCGGAGCGCGATGCGCGGTCCCGCGAGGCGGAGGCGCGGCGGGACCTTGCCGACGCCGAGCACCGTCTCGAGGAGGTCGGTCGTTCCCGGCGGGCCGGGGACGACGCCAGGGTGGCGGCGGAGCGCGCGGTGCGGCGGGCCGCCGTGGCCGCAGAGGATGCTGCCGCCTCGGTGGCGGCCATGCGGGAGCGGCTCGAAGCGCTCGTGAGTGACGAGGCAGCCCTTCAGGCCGAAGGCGAAGGGCTGGCTGTCGAGGCGCGCCACGTTGCAGCCGAGGTCACCGCCACCCCGCGCGTCTCCGAGTCCGGTCGATCCGGCCCGGGGGGCTCACTGGCCGAGATCGAGGAGTGGGGGGCACGGGCGCACGCGGCGCTCTTCGTCGTCCGCGGCGGCCTGGAGACCGAGCGCGAGCGGATCGTGCTCGAGGCGAACACACTGGCAACTGCCGTGCTCGGCGAGCAGGTGGGTGGATCGAGTGTCGCGCTCGTGCGCAAGAGGCTCGAGGAGTCGCTCGGCGGAGGCACCCCGGCGTCCGGCTGAAGCCGGCACCACCGCGCCCTACGGGAACGTGGGATCGTTCGGCCGCAGGTCGAGCGATCCGCCGTTGCGGCACCCCGGCGGCAGGCGGTAGTCGAGTCGCGCGATGCTCGCGTCCGAGAGGTCCCGGTCACGCTGAGCGCGCATCAGAGCCCGCGCCGTCTCGGCATCGAGTCCAAGCCGCTCCGCCAGCGTGACCCCCTCCTGGAGGGCGTAGCACTCGGTCTCGGCTTCGTCGCGGATTCCCCTGAGGTGGGTCGCCTCGTGGGCGAGCACCGTGAGCGCAAATGCGGCATCGTCGCGGGCGCCGACGCGCTTCTCGAACGCGATCCGGTAGAGCGACCGGCAGACGCCGGGCTGGAGGAAGGCGAGCGCTCGCGGGATGAACGCGACGCCGGCGGCGTCCGAGCCCACGCCCGTGAAGGCGTAGGAGTCGTCGCAGCGCACGGTTACCGGACGACCTGCGATCCGCGCGGCCTCCGCCGTGTACCGCCGCTCCGCTCGTGCCCGCTCCGCTGCCGGCACCGACGGCCAGCCGGCGTCGCGATCGACGCGGTAGGCGTAGGCGAACATCCCGATGCCGACGAGCAGCACGACGAGAAGAGGCACGCGTACGCGGCGCCGCTCGCGTGGCGCCGCCGGGAGGAGCACGAGCTCGCCCTCCTCGTCGACCGTCTCGACCCAGCCGAGATCGGCGTCGTCGGCGCCGGGCAGCCGGCGCGACGCGGGTCGTGGGACGACCCCATGCCGGCGCTCGCGCAGTCCGCGGATGACGAACTCGATCTCCGTGGCGGCGAGGATCGCGAACGGGAGCCAGAACGGAACCGTCGCCTGCAGCCGGCCAGAGAGCAGCCACAGGACGACGAAGCAGAGCCCTCCGACCCGGACCGCCGTCTGCGCGCGGTCCCGCGAGTAGCTTGACATCCTGTCCAGAGTAGAGGGAGCGTAGGATCTCGACTGTGATCGACCCCCTCGAGCGCTGGCGGGAGCTCGGCCTCCCGGACAAGCCCGACTATGCGGGGCTGCTGACATACGCCGGTCTGCCGTACACGCAGGATCCCGCGGACCTCGAGGGAGTGGACGCCGCGATCGTCGGCGCGCCCATGGACGACCTCACCTCGGACCGGCCGGGAACCCGGTTCGGCCCACGTGCGATCCGTGCCGCCGGCTGCCCGCCGGGGCCGCACCTCGAGGCCAGGCTCGACGCGATGGGTGAGCTCCGGGTGATCGACTTCGGCGATGCGCCCGTCGTCCCCTCGGATCCGGCCGGGAGCCATGCTGCGATCGAACGAACGGTCGGCCAGGTCGTTGCGGCGGGGGCGATCCCCATCGTCCTTGGTGGCGATCACTCGATCACGGAGCCGGACGTAAAGGCCGTGGCGGCAGCACACGGCCCGGTTGCGCTCGTCCATTTCGACACTCACACCGACACGGGAGAAGAGGTCTTCGGGGTCGAGGTCTCACACGGAACTCCGATGTACCGTCTCGTCCGCGACGGGCACGTCGACGGCCCACGCTACGTGCAGATCGGCCTGCGTGGCTACTGGCCGGGCGAAAAGGAGTTCGGCTGGCAGGACGGGCAAGGGATCACGAGCTTCTTCATGCACGACGTCCGCGACCGTGGGATTCGCGCGATCGTCGAGGAGACGGTCAGGATCGTCGGCGGCGGAGCGGTGTTTCTGACCGTTGACGTCGACGTCCTCGACCCGGCCTTCGCCCCGGGAACGGGCACGCCCGAGCCCGGTGGGATGACGAGCGCCGACCTCCTCTGGGCCTGCCGCGAGCTGGCGTCCCGCCTTCGGATCGTGGGGATGGACGTGGTCGAGGTGATCCCGACCGGCGTCGCGTCGACCGACGTCACGGCGCTTGTCGCCGAGCGGACCGTCCGCGAGGCATTGACCGGCATCGCTCTCGGGCGCTCACGAGCCGGGGAGTGATTCGAGCGGCTTGATGCAACTCCAGACCTCGCGGTGCTGGACGATGCCGACACTCTGGCACGCATCCTCCTCGAGGTTGGGAAAGCCGTTCAGGATCCCCTGCTCGCACACGTACCAGCTTCCGCCGGGGCTCGACCTCGCCGGCGGGGTTGCGGCGCATCTGCCGACCACCCCGGCCCGCTGAGCCCAGTGCTGATCGCGCGCGACGGCCATCAACAGTGCGATGGTGGCGCCGACCATGGCGATCTTGATGAGAATCACGGCGGACTCGATTCGGTGGATGCAGGGAGCCCGGTGCGGCGGGCTCCAACCGGGGTTATCGGCACGATGCGGCGTCGGGTTGAGGTGTTTCCCCCTTCTGCGTGTCGTTCCCCGATTGGTTAGAGTCGCCGCCATGACCGCTGTGCGCATGGACGGGAAGGAGCTCGCCGCGAAGGTGCGGAAGAGCGTCGCGCACGAGGTCGCCGAGCTCGGCCACGTCGGCCTCGCGACGGTCCTCGTGGGCGACGACGAGGCCTCCCACGTGTACATCGCCGCCAAACACAAGGCGGCGACCGAGGCCGGCATCCACGCCCGCGACGCGCGCCTGCCGGCCGACACGACCGAGGACGCCGTCCTCGAGCTCGTCGACCGGCTCAACCACGACGACGAGATCGACGGGATCCTCGTGCAGCTGCCTCTGCCCTCGCACATGAACGAGACGAAGGTGACCTACGCCGTCTCACCCACGAAGGATGTCGACGGGTTCCACCCGCTCAATGCCGGCAACCTCTACCTCGGTACCCCGATCCACGTGCCTGCGACACCCTCCGGCTGCATGGAGCTGCTGCGCGAGTACGGCATCGACCCGTCGGGCAAGGAGGCCGTCGTGATCGGCCGCAGTGAGATCGTCGGGCGGCCGATGGCGATGCTGCTGATGCACGCGAACGCCACCGTCACGGTCTGTCATTCGCGAACGGCCGACCTCGCCTCCCACGTCCGTCGTGCCGACATCGTAGTCGCCGCGGTCGGGCGCCCCGGGATCGTCACCCCGGACATGGTCAAGCCCGGGGCAGCGTGCCTCGACGTCGGCCTGACGCGTACCGACGAGGGGATCCGGGGCGACATCGACGCCTCCGTGGCTGACGTTGCGGGCTTCCTGACGCCGATGCCGGGCGGCACCGGGCCGATGACGATCGCGATGCTCCTGCAGAGCGCGCTGAAGGCCGCACGCTACCGTCGCGGCCTGCTTGCTTTCCCCGGCTCCTGACGGTACCGTTCTCGCCGCTTCGTTAAGTCGTATGGCTTCATCGCTGGGGCTGTACATGTTTCAGGAGGACGTTCGTTGTCAGAGATTGGCACCGTCAAGTGGTTTTCGAACGAGAAGGGCTTCGGGTTCATCGAGCGCGAAGGCGGAGAGGACGTGTTCGTCCACTTCTCGGCAATCACGATGGACGGCTACAAGTCCCTCACGGAGGGACAGAAGGTGGAGTTCGAGGTCGTCCAGGGGCCCAAGGGTGCCCAGGCGGCGAACGTCACGGCAGCCTAGGCTTTCCGGATTCGAGCTTCGTGCGACGGGCCCCGGAAGGGGCCCGTCGTCTTTTCTGGGGTGGGGGCGAGCGTGCTCTGGCGTTGCGCCGTTTTCACCACTCATGGGTGATTGACGTCGACCGACCGGGTTTGTGTAAGTGACTCGGGGGCAGGTCTTCTTCCTTCCGTCCTGACGGTGCCGACCGTCACGTCGACGTTCAACGCGGCGGATCAGCTGACCGCGACCGCCTACACGTATGACGCGAACGGCAACCAGCTCACCGCTGGGACGCGATCGTTCACCTACGATCTCGCGAACCGGTTGAAGACGACTACCGCTTCTGGCACGACCACCTACGCCTACGACGGGGACGGTGTGCGCCAGCAAACGTCGACGGGGACTGCGGCGAGCGCGAAGACGAACTTCGTCTCAGGTGGCGACGGCCGCCCATCGTATGACCCGCTGGCCCGCGTCATTCACAGATCTTGACATATTGATGTCAGCACCTTACATTTTGATGTATGCGGACGACGATTCGGCTTGATGATGCCCTGCTTCGCGAGGCGAAGACGCACGCCGCGCAGACGGGACGCACGCTGACCGCGGTGATCGAGGACGCGTTGCGCGCGTCGCTCCACCGCTCGATTCAGCGGCCCGAGCGCCCGATTCCCGTCTTCCAGCCCGTCCGACATGCAGGGCTGCAACCGGGGGTCGACCTCTCCGACAGCGCCGCCCTGCTCGAACTGATGGACGGTACCCGGCACTGATCCTTTCGGACGTCAACGTTCTCGTCTACGCATTCCGCGCCGACGCAGCCCGTCACGCCGAGTACCGGGAGTGGCTCGAGACGAGCATCGGGTCGGCGTCACCGTTCGGGGTCTCGGAACTCGTTCTGAGCGGGGTCGTCCGGATCGTCACCCATCCCCGGATCTTCGTCGAGCCGACTCCGCTCGACGCTGCTCTCGCATACGTCGAAGCCCTCCGTGGGCATCACAACAGCATCGTGATCGCTCCCGGAGAACGTCACTTCGACCTGTTCCGGAAGCTCTGCACGTCGGCGAACGCGACTGGGAACCTCGTGCCCGACGCGTACTTCGCCGCGCTGGCGATCGAGTCGGGGAGCGAATGGATCACCGACGACCGGGACTTCACGCGCTTCCCCGACCTCCGTGTCAAGCACCCGCTCGACGCCTGACGCCGCGACCGGACGTAGACGCTGCCGGAAGTGAGGAGCTCGGGCGGGCGTGCCCCGCTCCGTCCGACCCAGTCTCTACACTGTTCTCCATGGAGGCAACGTTGATAGAGCGGGTGTGTGAGGGTGTGACCGCGCGTGAGGCTGCGACGGCGGCACGGGTGGATGAGCTGGCGTCGTTGTCTGCGCATGTGAGCGCGGCGACGGCGCGCTGGCTCGAGCTCGTGTGGGAGATGAACGAGCAGGGCGACAGCAGCGACCTGCAGGCGTTCGTGGCTTGGCGTTGTGGGATCACGGGGCGTGAGGCGCGCGAGTTCCTGCGGGTGGCGGCGGCGTTGCAGGAGCTGCCTGCGATCCGGGCTGCGTTCGGTCGGGGCGAGTTGACGTTCACGGAGGTGCGGGCGTTGACGAGGGTTGCGACGGCTTCGTCGGAGGAGGGGTTGCTCGATCTTGCGGGGGCTCTGACGGCGTCGCAGTTGGAGCGGGCGCTTCGCGCCTATCGTCGGGTCGCTGCGGAGGACGCTGTGGTTGCGCACGAGCTGGAGTACGTCGACTACTTCTTCGATGACGACGGCACGCTGTTTCTGCGGGCACGGCTTGCGGCCGAGGACGGCACGCTGCTGATCAGGGCGCTCGAGACGGCGCGTGAGCGGGTGCTCGAGCGTCGCCGCGCGGAGCGGGCCGCGGCGGCCAACGACCCGCCGGCGCAGGCGGAGGCCGCGGTCGAAGCCGACGATGGGCCAGACGCGGAGCCCGGCCGCGAGGCTGCTTGTCATGCTGCCGATGCTCCGCGTCCAGTCCGGGTGGAGGCGTTGCTCGATCTCGCGGAGGCATCGCTTCCTGTGACGGGTGAGCCTCGCCGCGAGCGGGCGCGCGTCGTGGTTCATGTCGATGCTGCGGCGTTGTGTGTTGATGGTCGGGGTCGTTCCGAGCTGGAGGATGGCCCGTTGATCTCGACGGAGACGGCTCGCAGGCTTGGCTGTGATGCTGAGGTGGTGGCGCAGGTCGAGCGTGATGGTCTGCCGGTGAGTGTCGGTCGAAGTCGCCGCACGGTTCCTTGGGCGTTGCGGCGGCTCCTCGAGGCACGCGACAACAGCACGTGTTGTTTCCCGGGGTGTGAGCGCCGCCGCCAGCTGCAGGCGCACCACCGCACGCATTGGGCTCATGGGGGCGAGACGAGCCTCGAGAACCTCGTCCTTCTCTGTTGCCGCCACCATCGTCTGGTGCACGAGGGCGGCTATACCGTCGAGGGCGATCCCGAGAGCGGTCTTCGTTTCCGGAATCGCTACGGTGTCGTGTGGCCGCTCGCACCGCCCCGCCCGCCGCCGGGCCGCGTCGACGACCTGCGCGCCCGGAACCACGCGCGCGAGCTCCGGATCGACCCGGACACGAACCGAACCGGCAACTACAGCGACTTCGACCTCGCGTGCGCGGTCGGAGCGATCAGAGACGCAACCGCATAACACCGCCCGCGGGCGCCGAGCATCGAACTAACGGCGGCGAACGTGCGAGCCGGGCCGGGGCTTCTTCGTTCCACAGACGCCTGTCGAAGCACCTTCAGTGTCGGTGCAGCAACAATGGTGCTACCACCGAGCAGAGTGAAAGGCAGCGGGAATGGGGATCGACCGGGACACGGTGATGCACGTCGCGCGCCTCGCGCGCCTCGACCTGCGACCGGACGAGGTCGATCGCCTCACGACCGAGCTCGACGCGATCCTTGCTGCTGTCTCGAAGGTAGCGGAGCTCGACCTCGCCGACGTGCCGCCCACCTCGCATCCGCTCGACCTCGTCAACGTCTGGGGCGACGACGTTCCGAGGCCGTCGCTGACGCTCGACGAGGCGCTCGCGAACGCGCCCGCCCGCGAGGGCGACCTCTTCCGGGTGCCGCCCTCCCACGGGCCCGAGGTCTCGGCATGATCGACACCCTGCGCCTCACGGCCGAAGAAGCGCTGAGCCTGATCGGCCGCCGCGAGGTCTCGTCCGCCGAGCTCCACGCTGCCTATGTCGCAGCGGCGGGGGAGCGTGACGGTGAGCTCCACGCGTACCTGCGGCTCGTCGAGGGCGCCGAGGGTACGGGCGTGCCGATCGCGCTCAAGGACGTGATCTCGACGAAGGGCGTCGAAACGACAGCCGGCTCGAAGATCCTCGCCGGCTACGTGCCGGTGTTCGACTCGACCGTTGCCGCCCGTTGCAAGGCGGCGGGCATGCCGTTGATCGGCAAGACGAACACCGACGAGTTCGCGATGGGGTCGTCGACAGAGAACTCCGCGTACGGTCCCTCCCGGAACCCGTGGGATCCGAGCCGCGTCCCGGGAGGCTCCGGCGGCGGTACCGCGGCGGCGGTCTCCGGCGGCCTTGCGCCGTGGGGGCTCGGCTCCGACACCGGCGGCTCGGTCAAGCAGCCGTCCGCACTCTGCGGCAACGTCGGCCTGCGCCCGACCTACGGCACCGTCTCCCGCTTCGGGATCGTCGCCTTCGCCTCGAGCCTCGACCAGATCGGTCCTGTCGGAAAGACGGTGCGCGACGTCGCGCTGCTCTACTCGATCATCGCCGGGCGTGACGAGAACGACTCCACCACCGTGCAGCTCCCCGAGGCGGTCGAACTACCGACGAACGAGACGCTGGACGGGCTCCGCATCGGCGTTCCGAAGCAGATCTGGGACCTGGCGGGGATCGAGCCCGGAGTCCGCGCCTCGTTCGAGGCCGCGCTCGAGACCGCGCGCTCACTCGGCGCCGAAGTGGGCGAGTGCGACCTGCCGCTCTCCTTCGACTACGGGCTGCCCTGCTACTACCTGATCGCCCCCGCCGAGGCGTCCTCGAACCTCGCGCGCTACGACGGCGTGCGCTACGGCCCCCGGGTCGACGCACCGACGTACCGCGAGATGGTCGAGCAGACCCGCGACGCGGGCTTCGGCGACGAGCCCAAGCGCAGGATCATGCTCGGCACGTACGCGCTGTCGGCCGGCTACTACGACGCCTACTACGGTCAGGCCCAGCGGGTGCGGACGCTCCTCATCCGCGAGCACCGAGCGGCGCTCGAGCAGTTCGACGTGATCGCGACGCCGACGTCCCCGACGGTGGCGTTCCCGATCGGCGACAAGGCCTCGGACCCGCTCGCAATGTACGCGTGCGACGTGATGACGATTCCCTCGTGCCTCGCCGGCCTGCCGGGGCTCAACATCCCGTCCGGCCTCTCCGAGGGGCTTCCGGTCGGCCTCCAGCTGATCGGCCGGCAGTTCGGCGAGAACACCCTGTTCCGGACAGGGCACGCGCTCGAGCGCGCAATCGGGTTCGACGGCGTCCCGGAGCGGTTGAGATGAGCGGGAACCCGGACGACAGGCCGAAGCCCGTCGCCACCTGGGAAACCGTCGTCGGGCTCGAGATCCACGTGCAGCTGAAGACGCGCACGAAGATGTTCTGCCGCTGTGCCGCAGGCTACGGGGCGGGAGAGAACACCCAGACGTGCCCGGTCTGCCTCGGGTTCCCGGGGGCGCTGCCCGTGATGAACCGGACCGCGATCGAGTGGACGGTGAAGCTCGGCCTCGCGCTCGGCTGCGAGATCGCGCCGCGCGCCGAGTTCGCGCGCAAGAACTACTTCTACCCTGATCTCCCCAAGGGCTATCAGATCTCGCAATACGATATGCCTTCTTGCGAAAATGGCAAAATGCTAGTCCCGATGCCCGAGGGCGAGCTCGAGGTCGGAATCGTCCGCGCGCACCTGGAGGAGGATGCGGCGAAGACGGTGCATATGGGCGGGCACACCGGTCGCATCGGCGGTGCCGAGTACTCCCTCGTCGACTACAACCGCGGTGGCACGCCCCTGCTCGAGATCGTGACCGAGCCCGATATTCGCTCCTCCGAGGAGGCGAAGCGGTTCCTGCAGCTCCTCCGGCAGACGGTCGTCGAGCTCGGCATCTCCGACGCCGAGATGGAGAAGGGCACGCTGCGCGTCGATGCGAACGTCTCCGTGCGCCCCAAGGGGTCCGACGAGCTGAGAACCCGGTGCGAGATCAAGAACCTGAACTCGTTCAACTACATCGCGCGCGGGATCGACGCGGAGGTCGCCCGGCAGATCGCGGTCTGGGAGTCCGGCGCCGAGCTGAAGCAGGAGACGTTCGACTTCGACGCCGGGTCGGGAACGCTGACGCCGCGCCGTTCCAAGGAGGAGGCGGACGACTACCGCTACTTCCCCGAGCCCGACCTCGTGCCGGTCGAGCCGCCCTCCGAGATGGTAGACCGGGTGCGGGCCGAGCTCTCCGAGCCGCCGGCCGAGCGCATCGCGCGGCTCGGCGCCGAGCTCGACCTCGAGCGGGCTCTCGTGCTCGTGACGGGCGGGCTCGACGGTCTCTACGAGGCGACGGTGGCGGCGGGGGCGGATCGGGTCGCAGCAGCGAACGTGATCGCGAACAACCTCGTCGGCGCCGGCGTCGACCCGTCGACGGTGTCGGCGGCGGAGCTCGCGCAGCTGGTGGAGGCGCGCGACCGGATCCCGCGCCAGGTGTTCGACGAGGCGATCTCGAAGGCCGGCGAGCCCGGGTTCACGGCTGCGCCGTACCTCGCGCAGGAGGCCGTCTCCGACGCCTCGGAGCTCGATCCCGTGATCGACGCGATCATCGGCGCCAATCCCGGCCAGGTGGCCGCCTTCCGGGGCGGCAAGGACGGCCTCCTCGGCTTCTTCGTCGGTCAGGTGATGAAGGAGACCGGCGGCGCGGCGAATCCGCGCGTCGTCAGCGAGCTCGTGCGCGCAAAGCTGCTCGGCTGACCGCGCCGACAGGCATCATCCAGTGATGCGCCGGATCCTGACCTGGCTCGTCATCCTGCCGTTCGCGGCCGCGAGCGTCCTGCTCGGGCATGCGATCGCCTATGGGGCCACCGGCACGCCCGCCGGCGACCTGCACGGCTACCTCGCGCATGCGCCGCAGATCGTGCTCGTACTCGCGACGCTGGCTCTCCTCGGCCTGGCCACGGACGCCCGCGCGCGCCGCCGCTCGCCTCTTCCGCTCGCCTCCCTGGCGATTCTGGCCTTCGTCGCGCAGGAGCACCTCGAGCGCCTGATCCACACCGGCCAGCTGCCGTTCCTGCTCACGAGCCCGGCGCTGTGGGTCGGGATCGCCCTCCAGGTGCCCGTCACCGTCGCGATCTGGCTCGTTGCGAGCCGGCTTGCGGAGGAGATCGCAGCACCCGTGCGCCGCACCGTTCCCCGTGTCACCCCGCTCGCCCTTGGCGTCATCGCCGTCGTCCGGCAGCCAGTCGCCCGTGCAGTGGCGGCGTCGCACCCGGGCCGGGGCCCTCCCGTCTCCTCCTGACCCAGCCGGCACCGCCCGTGCATCTGCACGGAGCGGCACCCCCAAACACAGGAGATTTCATGCGGAAGGCACTCGTCGTTGCGATCGCCGTGGCCGCGGTCGCAGTCCCCACAGCAGCAACCGCCGACGCGGCGGCCGTCAAGCCCGTCATCATTCCGATCACCGCCGTCAACGGCCGTCCCGTCGGCGGCATCAAGCAGCCGACGGTGAAGAAGGGCCGGCTCGTCCGCTTCGTCGTGCGCACGAACGTCGGCAAGGAGATCCACCTGCATGGCTACGACATCGAGAAGACGCCGCGGAAGGGCGTGCCGACGGTGATCCAGTTCGTCGCGAAGCTGACCGGCCGGTTCGACCTCGAGCTCCACGGCCCGGATGCCATGCTGGCCCGGTTGAAGGTCACGCCCTGATCACAGCGCTCTGGCCACGCGTTCTCGGCCACGGGATCGGGGGGGTCCAGGATCTCCCCGTTCCCACGTGGCTGTTCTACTGGGGCGGCGCCATCGTGCTGGTCGTGTCGTTCGTCGCTCTCGGGGCGCTGTGGCAGACCCCGCAGCTGGAGCGCCGATCGGCCGGCCGGGCGCTCGGCGCGGGATTCAGCCGGCTCGTGCTCGGACCGGTGCGGATCGCCGTGCAGGTGGTCTCGGTCTTCATGTTCGTGGTCGTGCTCGCCGCTGCTCTCGTCGGCAGCACGGATCCGTTCGAGAACCTTGCCCCGACGTGGGTCTACGTCGTCTTCTGGCTCGGGCTGCCGCTGCTCTCGGTTCTCTTCGGCGACGTCTGGCGGGCTCTGAGCCCGTGGCGGGCGATCGCGGACGCTTTCGTCTGGACCTGGGAGCGGTTCGGCCGTGAGGCGCGGCCGCTTGCGGTGTTTCCGGCGCGCTTCGGGCGCTACCCGGGCGCGGTGGCGCTCCTGGCGTTCGTCTCGCTCGAGCTCTGCTACTCGAACCCGTCGAACCCACGGGCGCTCGCGTTCGCGATCGCGCTCTATTCGTATGTCGCCCTCTTCGGGATGCTCGCCTTCGGACGCGAGACGTGGACGACACGGGGTGAGGGTTTCGCCATCCTGTTTGCCTACTTCGCGCGGATTGCGCCGTTTGCCTCGGTCGGGGGCCGGATCAGGTTTCGGCTGCCGCTGACGGGGCTCGCCGGGGCCGAGCCGACGCCGGGCTCCGTCGTGTTCATCGCCGTCGCCCTTGGCTCGGTCGGGTTCGACGGCTACAGCCGCACGACCACGTGGCAGAACCTGGTCGCGCGCGTCGAATCGCCGTACATCCTCGACCGGCCGGGAACCGGGGAGCTGCTCGTGACGGGACTCAATCTCGCCGGCCTCCTGCTCGCCATCGCTCTGGTTCTCGTCGCGTTTCTCGCAGCCTGTGCGATCGCGCGCTCGACGGTGAGCGCACCGCGGCCGCTCGCGCCCGAATTCGTCCTCTCCCTCGTCCCGATCGCGCTCGTGTATGCGGTGGCGCATTACTTCTCGCTCTTCGTGATTCAGGGGCAGTTCGTGGCGCCGCTCCTCTCCGACCCGTTCGGGAAGGGGTGGGACATCTTCGGTACGGCCGGCGTTCAGCCCAACCTCGGCGTCCTCGGGCCGAATACGATCTGGTACGTGCAGGCGGCCTCGCTCGTCCTCGGGCACGTGGCGGGGCTGGCGGTCGCCCACGACAGGGCCGTTTCGATCTTCCGCGACCGCCACGATGCGCTCCGCAGCCAGTACGCGATGCTGGCGCTGATGGTCGTCTACACGGTCGGCGGCTTGTGGCTGCTCTCTCGCGGCTGAGTCTGCTCGCGCACGGCGGCACCCCCGGCCTGATCGCAGAGGTCTCGATCGGACTGCTCGTCGGCGGCCTGCTCGCGGTCGTCTGGTTCAGGGAGCGGCGCCGGCGGGCCCGGGGTGAGCGCCCGGCGCAGGCTCCGATGCGCGACTAGGAACGACGAAGCCGGCGTACAGCAGCACGGCGGCCACCGCGGAGAACACCGACGACTCGGCTTCTCCGAGGCCGGCGAGCGCGCTTCCGAGCGCTGCCACGAGGAGTCCGGCGAGGACGAGAGCATTTCCGAGTGGCCTGCGTCGCAGGCCCAACAGGGCCACGGTGACCGCTGCGAGCGTGCCGAGCGAGTTCGCGGCGATCGCGAGCACGCGGGCGGGGAAGAGGGCCAGGTGTGCCTGCGCCTCGGGAATCGAGCTCCCACCGACCGGCACGGTCAGTGGTACGGCGATCGCGATCCCCACGGCGAGCCCGACGTAGACGAGCGTGAGCGGGCCGACCCAGCGGACGCCGGCGCGCTCCAGCGAGCCGGCACCGAGGAGCGCGGCGGCGAGGAGGCCGCCGAAGAGGTAGTAGACCCGGAACGCCGGGTCGCTCCAGCCGGCCGCCGCACCCCACGCGAGCGCTCCCGACCCGGCGGCGAACGCTGCGAGCGCCCCGGCCCAGATCAGGAGCCCGGGCGCCGGCCGTGCCCGATAGCGGCGGACGAGGTCGGCGCTGAGGCGGAGCGAGACGAGGGTTGCGGCGAAGGCGAGAAGCGCTTCCATCGCCGCAGAGCGTAGTGGGCGGCAGGGGAGGCGAGCGGGACGCCGCAGTGGTACACCGGCGCCGTGCGGTCACCGGATGGGCGGAATTGCCACGCCGCTAGTCTCTCGGGAAGATGCCGCCGAAGCGCTACCTCCTCACTCCCGGGCCGACGCCCGTGCCTCCCGAGGTGCTCGCCGCGCTCGCCGAGCCCGTCATCCATCATCGCTCGCCCGACTTCAAGACGGTCTTCAACGATGCGCTCGCCGGCCTGCGCCAGGTGTTCCGCACCGAGAACGAGGTGCTCGTGTTCACTGCCTCCGGCACCGGAGCCTTCGAGTCGGCGTTCACGAACCTCCTCTCGCCCGGCGAGAAGGTGCTCGTCGTCTCGCACGGCGAGTTCGGCTCGCGCTGGCAGAAGATGGCTGCCGCGTTCGGCTGCGAGGTCGTCGCCCTCACCTACGACTGGGGCCAGACCCCTCGGGCCGAGGACGTCTCGCGCCTGCTTGCCGCGAGCGGCGCCGGGGTCGCGTTCCTCGTGCACTCGGAGACCTCGACCGGGGTCGTCTCCGACATCCGCTCCCTCACGACCGCCTGCAACGACGCGGGGGCGATCTCGGTCGTCGACGCCATCTCGAGCCTCGGTGCCGTCCCGCTCGAAACCGATGCCTGGGGAATCGACGTGGTCGTCACGGGCTCGCAGAAGGCCCTGATGACGCCTCCCGGCCTTGCGTTCGTCTCGATCTCCGAGCGCGCCTGGGCGAAGGCGGAGCAGGCGACGCTGCCCCGCTTCTACTGGGACTGGGCGCGGGCCCGGTCGGCCCAGGCGAAGGGCAGCACGCCGTTCACGCCCGCCACATCGACGGTCGTGGCGCTGAACGCCGCCCTCGAGCTGATTCTCGACGAGGGTCTGGCGCACGTCTTCGCCCGCCACGTCGCTCTCGGCCGCGCCTGCCGCGCCGGGGCAAAGGCGATGGGCCTCGACCTGTACTCGCCGGACGACGACACCGCTGCGGTGCTGACGGGAATCCTGACGCCGCCCGGGATCGACGCCGTCGAGCTGAGGCTCGCGCTTCGCGATCGGTACGGCATCACGATCGCGGGCGGCCACGGCGACGTCGTCGACCGGCTGTTCCGGATCGGCCACATCGGCTACGTCGACGTGTTCGACATCACGACGGTGCTCGGAGCGATCGAGCTCCAGCTCGTCGAGATGGGAGCGACGGTCGAGCGCGGCGCGGCCGGTGCCGCTGCCCTGGCGGCGTGCGAGACGGCCGCGTGACGATGCGGGTGCTCGTCCGCGAGCCGATCGCCGAGGCCGGGGTCGAGCTGCTTCGGTCGAAGTTCGAGGTCGACGAGGACCAGGTGACACCGCTCGAGGAGATCATCGACCGGTATGACGCGATCGTGATCCGCTCGGCAACGAAGCTCACGGCCGACCTGATCGAGCGCGCCACGAACCTGACGATGATCGGGCGTGCCGGCGTCGGCGTCGACAACGTCGACGTCGCGGCCGCGACGAGGCGCGGCATCGTGGTCGCCAACGCGCCCGAGTCGACTGTGGTCTCTGCGGCCGAGCAGACCGTCGGGCTGCTGGTCGCGCTCGCGCGCAACATCCCGCAGGCGCACGCCGCGCTCAAGCAGGGACGTTGGGAGCGGTCGAAGTGGGGTGGAGTCGAGCTCGAAGGAAAGACGCTCGGCGTGCTCGGGTTCGGCCGAATCGGCCAGCAGGTCGCCCGCCGGGCCGTCGGCCTCGGGATGCGGGTGATCGCCTATGACCCGTTCGTCGCGGACGACCGCTTCCGCGAGCTCGGCATCGAGCATGCTCCGGCCGAGGACGACGTTCTCGCCGCCGCCGACTTCCTCACGCTGCACTCGCCTCTGACCGACGAGACGCGGGGCATGATCAACCGCGATGCGATCGCGAAGATGAAGGACGGCGCGCGGATCGTGAATGCGGCGCGCGGCGCGTTGATCGACGAGGAGGCGCTGGCGGAGGCACTGACGTCCGGCAAGCTCGCCGGCGCGGCCCTCGACGTGTTCTCGAGGGAGCCGTACGACGGGCCACTGCTCGGGCTCGACGACGTCGTCGTGACGCCGCACCTCGCCGCCTCGACCGACGAGGCGCAGGATCGCGCGGGCGTGATCATCGCCGAGCAGGTCGTGGCCGCGCTGGAGGGAGGGCTGGTCTCGAACGCCGTCAACATCCCGGTGGTCGACAAGGCGTCGCTCGAAGTGCTCGGCCCGTTCGTCCCGCTTGCCGCCAAGCTCGGTCGGCTCGCGGTCGAGCTCGCCGGTGGGCGACCGTGCCGGGTCGTGGTGGCGGCGCACGGCCCGCTCTCCGACTACGACACCCGCCTGCTGACGGTCGCCGCGCTGGACGGCATCTTCCGGGGGCGGGTGGAGCAGACGGTGAACTACGTCAACGCGTCGCTACTCGCGGCCGAACGTGGGATCACGGTCTCGGAGGAGAGGCTGCGGGCCTCACGCGACTACATGAACGTGCTCGAGGTCCGGGTCACCGCCGAGGGTGGGGAGGAAGTGGAGGTCTCGGGGACGACGATCGGGCCGGAGCCGCGCCTGTTCCTCGCGAGCGCCTACGGGTTCGCGATCGACATCGAGCTCGCACTGGACATGGTCTTCTTCCGCTACGAGGACATTCCCGGCGTGATCGGCAGGGTCGGGACGCTGTTCGGCAGGAACGGGGCCAACATCGCGAACATGGCGGTCTCGCGGACCCATGACGGCCGGCGGGTGCTGATGGCGCTGTCGGTCGACACGAGGCCGTCGGAGGCGCTGATCCAGGAGATGCACAACGTCGGCTTCGGCGACGCAGTCTTCGTCGAGCTCGGATAGCGCGGGGGGCACGAAGATGACCGGGAGGGGGACGGTCTGGGTGGTGGCGCAGTTCGTGCTGATGGGCGCCGTGATCGTGGCCGGCTTCGTCCCTCCGGACTGGCCTGCAGGTGCGCACGGTGCCCTCTCCGTCGTGGGCGCAGCTCTCGCGATCACCGGCTGCGTCTTCGCCGTCTGGGCGGCGCGAACGCTCGGCCGCTCCCTGTCGCCGTTCCCGAAGCCGGTCGAGGCGGGTCTCGTCACGCGCGGCCCGTTCGCGATCGTCCGGCATCCGATCTACACGGGCGGCCTCGGCCTGTTCGTCGGGTACTCGCTCTTCGCGAGTGTCCCGGCGCTCGTCCTCACGGGCGCGCTGGCGATCCTCTGGGCGGGAAAGATCAGGGTCGAGGAGCGGCTCCTCGCAGACGTGTACGACGGGTATCCCGCCTACGAGGCGCGCGTACGGCGGCGGCTCGTCCCGTTCGTGTACTGATCCGACCTACAATCGGCTGGTGCCGTGGCCCGAGCCCGTCGAACGTGTCGCCGTGTTCCTCCGGGCTGCGGGAGCCGAGTCGCGGCTCGAGGAGCTGGCGACCGACGCGTCCTCCGCGCAGTCGGCGGCGGAGGCCGTCGGATGCGCCCTCGACCAGATCGTCAAGTCGCTCGTGTTCGTCTGTGGCACGCGTCCCGTGCTCGCGCTCCTGCCGGGAGACCGCCGTGCCGACCCGGCGAAGATCGGGCTCGCGGTCGGGGCCGCAGAAACGCGCGTCGCGCGTCCACCCGAGGTCCTGGCAGCGACGGGGTTCGCACCGGGGGCCGTGGCCCCGTTGCCGCCCCCTGCCGGTGTGCCAGTTCTCATCGAGCGGACGATTCTCTCGAGCGCTGTCGTCTGGGTCGGAGCCGGGTCTGAGCGCCACCTGGCGATGGTGTCGCCGCTCGAGCTCGTGCGACTGACGCGCGCTTTGACGGTGGACATCGTTCAGGAGTAGGTAGAAGTGTGCGGGATAGACTCGAGTCGTTCCCGGCACGAGTAGTGACGACACCACGAACACGGAGGGCCCGATGGACGAGACCGACAAGATCTGGATGAACGGCACGCTCGTCGACTGGGCCGACGCCAAGGTGCACGTCGGCGTGCACGGCCTCCACTACGGCTCCGGCGTGTTCGAGGGCATCCGTTGCTACGAGACGCCGAAGGGCCCTGCGGTCTTCAGGCTCGCAGACCACATGCAGCGCCTCCACGACTCGGCGCGCCTCCTCTACATGGAGATCCCGTACTCGGTCGAGGAGCTCCGGACGGCCACCCACGACCTGATTCGCGCAAACGGGCTGCCCGCCTGCTACATCCGCCCGATCTCGTTCTACGGCTACGGCCAGCTGGGCGTCTCGACGCTGGGCAATCCCGTCGAGACCGTGATCATGAGCTGGCCCTGGGGCGCCTACCTCGGGGAGGGCGCGCTCGAGAACGGCATCACCGCCTGTATCTCGTCCTGGAAGCGCGTGGGCCCGAACACGATCCCGCACGCGTCGAAGGCCAGCGGCGTCTACCTCAACTCGATGCTCGCGACGACAGAGGCGCGCCGCGCCGGCTATGACGAGGGGATCCTGCTCACGGACGACGGCTTCGTCGCCGACGGTCCCGGCGAGAACATCTTCCTGGTGAAGAACGGCATCATCCGTACGCCGCCGCTCTCGACCTCGATCCTGCCCGGCCTCACGCGCGGGGCGGTGATCACGATCGCCCAGGATCTCGGCTACATCGTCGAGGAGACGCCGCTGATCCGCTCCGACCTCTATCTGGCGGACGAGTTCTTCATGACCGGTACCGCGGCCGAAGTGACACCCGTGCGTGCGGTGGACGACCAGGAGCTCGGCGTCGGCCCGGTCACAAGGGAGATCCAGGGTCACTATCTGGACACGGTCAACGGCCGCAGCGACCGCTGGTCGCACTGGCTCGACGTCGTCGACGTCGTGGCCGCACAAGCGTGAGTCTCGCACCGCGTCAGATCGGGCTCTCCGCCCCCTGGCTCGACGAGCGGGAGGAAGAGCTCGTCGTCGAGGTGCTGCGGTCGGGGCGGCTGTCGCTCGGGCCGTCGATCGACCGGTTCGAGGAGGAGCTCGCCGCCACCGTCGGCGCACCGTACGCTGCCGCCGTCTCGAGCGGCACTGCCGGCCTGCACCTGCTGTGCGTCGCCGCCGGCATCGCGCCGGGCGACGAGGTGATCACGTCGCCGTACTCGTTCGTCGCCTCCGCCAACTGCGCGATCTACGAGGGTGCCGTGCCCGTGTTCGCGGATATCGACCCGCGGACGCTCAACCTCGATCCGGCTGCGGTCGAGGCGGCCATCACCTCGCGGACGAAGGCGATCGTGGTAGTCGACATCTTCGGATATCCGAGCGAAATAGACGAATTGCAAGCGCTCGCGAACCGGCATGGGCTGGCGCTGATCGACGACTCGTGCGAGGCGCTCGGGGCTCGCTACAAGGGCCGACCGCTGGGTGCGCAGGGGCAGGATGCGGTCTGGGCCTTCTATCCGAACAAGCAGATCACCACCGGCGAGGGCGGCGTCGTGACGACGTCGTCGGAGGAGACGTGGAAGCTGCTCAAGAGCCTGCGCAACCAGGGGCGCGCGGACGGCGGCGGCTGGCTCGACCATGCGCGGCTCGGGTTCAACTACCGCATCGACGACATCAGGGCGGCGATCGGGATCGGCCAGCTCGAGAAGCTCGACCGCATCCTCGTGGGCCGCAGCGAGGTTGCTGCGCGGTACAACGAGCTCCTCGCCGACATCGACGGTCTCGTCCTCCCGTGCTCCGACGACGACGACCACGAGCGGTCGTGGTTCGTGTACGTGATGGAGCTGCCGGAGGGAGCCGACCGCGAGGCGGTGATCAGGGTGCTCGAGGAACGCGGCATCGGCACCGCGCGCTACCTGCCGTGCATCCACCTGCAGAGCTACATGCGGGAGCGCTTCGGCTTCAGCGAGGGGCTCTGCCCGATCGCGGAGGACAAGAGCCGCCGCACGCTCGCTCTCCCGTTCCATGCGCGCCTGCCGGCGGAGGACCAGGCCTTCGTCGCGGATGCGCTGAGGCGTGCCCTCGGCTGCTGACCGTGCCCTCGGCGAACCGGGCGGAGTACATTGAGTCGTGATGAGAGCGAAGGGTGGACAGGGCGAGGCTCTGGCCGTCTGGGCCGCGTGGGGCGTTTCCCTGGTCGGTGTGCTCTTCACGTACTCGCGGGTCGACGCCGCCGAGCTGTACAACGTGGAAGGGCACGGGCTCGGGCTCGGGCTCAGTCGTGCCGCCGTGCACACGAACTGGCCTCTCGCGCTTGTTGCAATCGTGCTCGTGCTCGTCGCCATGAGCGCGCTGCCCCGCCGCGCCTGGTGGTTCGCCGGGCCGGCGATCGCACTCTGCGTAACGATGCCCCTGTTCGTCAGCCAGGCCCACCTGAACGCGCGCTGGGGTAACGTCGTCCCGGGGTTGGGCGTGGCACTCGCGCTCGGGCTGACCGTCGCTGCAGTCCGGGCGGCCGGCCCGGCGTGCGAGCCGCGGCTCCCCGGCGACGCTCTGCGGCTCGGCATCGCGGCCGTCGTGTTGGTGCTGTCACTCCCCTGGATCGCCGCCGAATTCGGCTTCCAGCTGCCCGGCGACCTGTTCATGGGCGAGGAGCTCCTGCGTACCGAGGACGGCAAGCTCGAAGCGGCGGTCCATCTGGGGGAGCACCACGGGTTTCACGGGGCCCTGATGCTGCTCTCGGCGCTGCTCCTCTCGCGTGTGCAGTCGGACGGTCGGCTCCGCGGCTGGCTGCTGGCGGGGATCGCCACCCTGGGGGCGTACGGTGGTGTCAACTTTGCTCAGGACGTGTGGCATGAGCAGCTCGTCAAGCGCGGCACCGTTGACCGGCAGATCCCGAGTGCCATCTATCCCGGGATGAAGCCGGTGACGCTTGTGACGCTCCTGCTTGCGGGTGTGGCGGCCTGGCTGCTGACGCGCGAGCGGGCCGCGCGAGCGGGCGACGGTGATCCACCGCGCGGTTGAAGCTCCTACCAGCCCATCGTTCCCGGGTCACCCTTGAACGGCCCTGCGATGTCCGTGGTGATCCAGCCGCCGTAGAAACCACCCGGTTGTGGCGTAACGCGCTCGCCGTCGACGGTGCACGAGTCCATCGCCGCCGGGTAGAACGCTACGGCCCCGCGAATCCGCTCGAAGCCGCGCGTTGGCGATGCGTACGCCCAGGCGCCCCGGGCGATCTTCCGGCCGCCGCCTCCGACAACGTCGTAGTAGGAGGCGACGCCTTTCCACTCGCAATGCGACTCCCGCCCGGGCGCGGCCATGAGTGCGCCCTCGGCGACGTCGTCGTGCGGGAAGTAGTACACGGGAGGGTGGCTCGTCTCGAGGACCCGGTGCCCGTGGGTCGTGTCGGCGATCGTCATACCGCCGAGGACGACGACGAGCCTTTTCGCTACGGCTTCGAGCCGCGGCGGGCGGGGATAGTCCCAGACGGATTCCATTGCCACAGTGTGCCCACGGCGAGTCCGTGCAGGGCGACGGGATCGAGCCGGCGACGCGTCGCGGGCTCGATCGGGGCAATCCCGGATGCCTGTCGGGCAAATCCCCGATGTGTCGCGAGGGCGGCGGGCTGTAGGGTGGAGATGACGACAGAGCAGGGACAGAGCAGGGTTCGTCCCTGCCGCCGGCCGCCGGGATCGGTGGTCGGAGTAGAGGAAGTGGTCACCGTGACAGTTCCGAGGCTCTTCACCGGAGCAGTCGTGCTGTCCGTGGTGGCAGCGTTCGTGCCAGCCGCTCTGGGCGCAGATCGTCCGGACGACCGTGCCGGTCCTCTCGGCGTCGGGGCGGTTGCCCCCATCGCTGTGGTCCGACCTGACGATCGTGCCGGTCCGATCGGCGTTGGCGCCGGGTCGCCGGCCGCGACCGTCGTCGTTCGGCCTGACGATCGTGCCGGTCCGATCGGTGTTGGCGCCGGGTCGCCGGCCGCGACCGTCGTCGTTCGGCCTGACGATCGTGCCGGTCCGATCGGCGTTGGCGCCGGGTCGCCGGCCCCGGTCGTCGTCGAGGCGGCGCCGGTGGCATCGACGACCGGCATCGACTGGGCCGATCCGCTCGTGCTCGCCGGGCTCACCGCCCTCCTGGCGGTAGCCGCGATGGCGGGCGCCTACGGCATCGTTCACCATCGCCATGGTGGGTCGGGCAAGACAGGCGGGCCTGGCAGGACTGCAGTCACACACTGAGGCAAGGTGCCCCCGGGCGGCGTGAACCGTTGCCCGGGGGCGTTTCGGCTCGTCAGATGCTCGAGCCGTGGGCTCCACTGGAGCCGGGCTGCGCCGACGGCAATACTGTGTGGACGATGAGCACGCCTCCGCGCATGGTCTTCCTCGGCTTCGGCAAGTACGTGCGAGCCGACCGGATCTACGCGCTCGAGCCGATCGTCGGCGAGGAGCGTGGTAACGGGCGACGCACGCTGGTCTGGGTCGAGGGGATGGCGGCGGCGATGGTCGCCTCGCGCACCCAGGAGACGATCCTCGAGGAGATGGGTGCCGTCTCGTCCGATCCCCGTGCGCCGCGGCCACGCGGGCGGAGGCCGGAGCATCCGCAGCTGTTCCCCGACGGCGCGTGACCCTGCGGAATCTGCTGGCGGGAAACGTCCACGAGGTTGCGCGCGGCCTGCTCGGCTGGACGTTCCTTCGGGACGGCACCGGCGGACGAATCGTGGAGGTCGAGGCGTACGCCGCGGACGACCCCGCCAGCCACGCCTTTCGTGGCCGGACGCCGCGGAACGCCTCGATGTTCGCCGTCCCGGGGACGTTGTACGTCTATCGCTCGTACGGCGTCCACTGGTGCGCGAATATCGCCTGTGAGCCCGCAGGAACCGGCGCCGCAGTCCTGCTCCGCGCGCTCGAGCCCACCCACGGCCACGACGCGATGCGCGCGCGTCGTGGTGTAGCTGCCGACAGGGAGCTCTGCTCAGGCCCGGGAAAGCTGACACAGGCGCTCGGTCTCAGCGGGCTCGACGACGGCGCCTCGATCTTCGAGCCACCGTTCATGCTCGAGCCACCAACCGGCCGCGTCGAGATCGATGCGACGCCGCGCATCGGGATCACGAAGGCGACCGGCCTTCCCTGGCGCTACGTCGTCAGAGGATCGGGCTGGGCCTCGCGGGCCGCCGCGACCGTCACTTCCCGCGGCCCACGACCAACACGACCTTGAGGTCACGGCCGGCGGCGACACCCGGCTCGGGCGTCTGCTCGAGCACCGACCCCTCCGGCCCTTTCTCGTAGACGATCCTGGTTGTCGCCTTGAGGTTCCGGAGACGGGATTTCGCGGTCGCGACGCTCGTGCCGACGAGGTTCGGCAGCAGTCCGAAGCGTGGATCGGGCCGCGTCACATAGAGGCGCACCGTGTCCCTCGCCGAGAGGAATCCCTTTCGCGGCTCCTGCTTGATCACGTAGCCGGGCCGCTTGCCGGGCTTGGCCGGAACGCCGATCAGCTCGCTGCCCAACGGCTTCGCGGCGAGAGTGTCGTTCGCCGCCGCGATCGTCTTTCCGACGACGAGCGGTACGGCGACCTCGTTCGCGTAGCACTCCGCCTCTGCCGTCGGCCCCCGGCCGAGGAAGTACGCGACGACACGGGTACCCGGGCAGTAGCCGTTGTCGAGCTTGTAGGAGCCGCCGCGCCAGACGATGCGCTTCTCCGCCGCGGGGATGTACGGCGTCGAGGGGAACTGCTGTGGATCGAGCGTGAGTTGCGTGTCGGCGCTCGTCATGAAGGACTTCCAGATCAGAGCCGGGAGCGTTCCTCCGGTCACGGGCTTGCCGCCGAACTCGGTCAGCATTGGTCTGAGCGCGTCGGGATATCCGACCCAGACCGCGACTGCGAGCTGCGGCGTGTAGCCGACGAACCACGCGTCGCCGTAGTTGTCGGTCGTCCCGGTCTTCCCGGCAGCCGGCCTGTCGACGAGCACAGCCCGTCGTCCCGTCCCCGAGGTGACGACTCGCGCCAGAATCGACGTGAGGAGGTCGGCTTCACCGGTGGTCATCGTGGCCTTCCCGATCGGTCGATTCTCGGAAACGCGACCTGTGCGGGCGAATTCGACCCGCTCGATCACCCGCGGGCGGTTTCCTATCTTCGACAGCGAGCCGTCGACCCTGACGCCACGGTTGGCGAACGTCGCGTAGGCGCGGGTCATGTCGAGCGGGTTGACGGCAACCGCGCCGAGACCGATCGAGAAGTAGGGGGCGAGCTCGCTGCGGATGCCGAGCGCGTGCGCGGTCTTGACGATGGCCTTCGGGCCGACGAGCTTCGTGAGCTGCGCGTAGACGGCGTTGTCGGACGACACCATCGCTCGGGCCAGGTCGACCCGCCCGAGGTAGGTGTCCTCGTAGTTCGTGACGCGCCAGACCCGGTCGCCCGCGTCGATCTCGACGGGCTTGGACTCGAGCGACGTCACCGGGGAGATGCCCTGCCGGAGCGCGGTTGCGAGCACGATCGGCTTGAACGAGGAGCCCGGCTGCCGCTCGGCCTGCGTGGCGAGGTTGAACTGGCTCTCGCGGAAGTTCGACCCGCCCACCATCGCTCGAACCGCACCCGTCCGGGGGTCGATCGCCACGAGCGCGGCCGCCGGACCGTCTGGCGTCTTCAGGACGCTGTCGATCGCCTTTCTCGCCGTCTCCTGGAGCGCGAGGTCGATCGTGGACGTGACCTTGAGACCACCGCCGAAGACGCGACCTGCGCCGTACTGGGCGATCAGCTGATCCTTGACGTAGTTGACGAAGTACTGGGCGGGGCCCTGGGTTCCGGGGAGACGCACGTCGGCGGCCTTCGGTAGTGGCGCCCGCGACGCGTTCTGGAGCTGGCGGGCAGTGATCTTGCCCTGGTCGAACATGGTCTGGAGCACGTAGCGCCGCCGGAGCTTCGCCGCCCGCGGATGCTGGGTGGGGTCGTACAACGACGGGTCGGCCGGCAGGCCGGACAGAAGCGCGGACTCAGCGAGCGTGAGACGGCCTGCGCCCTTGGCGAAATACGTGCGGGCTGCCTGCTGGATCCCGTAGGCGCCGTTGCCGAAGTAGATCGTGTTGAGATAGGCCAGCAGGATCCGGTCCTTCGACCACCGCTGCTCGAGTTGCCAGGCGAGGGCGGCCTCGCGGACCTTCCGCGCGAGGGTCTTCTGGTTGCGGACGTAGGCGTTCTTGACGAACTGCTGCGTGATCGTGGATCCGCCCTCGACGACGGCCTGGGCGCGGATGTCCTGCAGGAGCGCCCGGCCGATGCCGCGCGTGTCGATGCCGTTGTGCTCGTAGAAGCGGCGATCCTCGACCGAGACGATCGCCTGACGCATGATCGGCGAAACGTCGCCGATGTCCTTCAGAAGGACACGGCTCTCGTCGCCACGGAGCACGGTGAGCACGGAGCGGCCGTTCGATGCGTAGACGACTCCGTCCACCTGCGCGTGCTGCGCCGCGGGGTCGAGTCGGGGGATCTCGCTCGCGACTGCGCGAACCAGACCGAACGTGAACGCCATCCCCGCGAGCAGCACCAGCACGGTGACAACGGCGAGGAGACGCAGCTTACGAATCCGGCCCCGCTTGCGCGGCGCCTTCGTGCCTCGACGAAGCCGCAAGACGTCATTCTAGCTCGCGTTGCGCGAAGCCCCGCTCGAACGCAAGGATTTCGGGGAGACGTTAACGGACGGGCAACGAAGGCAGCTCGAACGTGGTGGCTGAGCAGGAGCGTGGCTCGACGGCCTACGGCGCTGCGACGACGGCGATGAGCTCGTCGCCGTACCGTTCGATCTTTGCCGGGCCGAGGCCCTTGACGGCGGCCAGCTCGTGGAGCGTTGTGGGGCGCGACGACGCGAGATCGCGCAGAGTCGCATCGTGGAGCACCACGTAGGCGGGCACGCCGTCGTCGCGGGAGCGCTCGCGCCGCCAGGAACGCAGTCGCTCGACGAGCGAATCGTCGACGGGGCCCACCTGCTTCGGCCCGAGTGCGGGGAGGGTGGCGCCCGGTGTTGCGTGGAGCACCCGGAAGCCGTCGTCCGTCTCGACTTCGACGAGCGCGTCCGCGGCTTCGAGCGCCCTGAGCCACCGCTTCACCTCGGCATCGGAGGCCGCCTCGAGGATCCCGAAGGCGAGCGAGGCGCGCGCGGAGGGTGGGGCGGACACGGAGCCACGCAGCATCGCGACGAGTGAGCGACGCCCGAGCGGCCAGGTGAGGCGCTCGACGGCTCGGACGATCGAGCCGGCCACGTCGGTAGGAAGCGGCGTCGCGGCCCGGCGTGCGCCTGTCCGAAGCGGAGGGTCGCAGACGTCGCAGGCGCCGCACGGTGCGTCGAGCGTCTCGCCGAAGTGCTCGGCGACCTGGGCGTGGCGGCAGCGGCTGCTCTCGGCGAACCGCACGATCCGCTCGACGCGGGCCTTGGCCTCGGTGGCGTAGCGCTCGAGCAGGTCGTCGACGATCGCTCCCGCACCGGGATCGACGGGGAGGAGCTCGATGCGCATCGAGCGCCCGGCGTCATACCCGCGACGCACGATGCCGGCCTGCTCGAGCATTCCGACGAGCACGCGCGGGTCGTGGTCGCCGGCGGGGATCTCCGCCGGGTCGACGGTGCCGCCGAGCTCCCTGATCACCCGGTAGACCCGGCGCAGGTCGTCCGGCCGGGGGATGTCCCCGACGGCGAACCGCCGCACGGCGGTGGCATCCGAGGGGCTCGCGAGCAGCAGCGTCGCGCTCGGTGCCCCGTCGCGGCCGCCGCGCCCGACCATCTGCACGTAGCTCTCGAGCGAGTCGGGGTAGTTGAAGAGGCAGACGAGCCGAACGTCGGGCTTGTCGATGCCCATGCCGAACGCCGTGGTCGCCACGACACCCCGGATCCGGCCGGTGACGAAGTCCTCTTGCACGCGCGAACGCTCGGCGGCCTCGAGCCCGGCGTGATAGTGCTCCATGTGCAGCCCGTGCCCGCGCAGCGTCCGGGCAACGCGCTCGCAGGAGTCGCGGGAGCGGGCGTAGACGATCGCGCTGCCGTCCTCGACGGTGCTCAGGCGCTCGACGAGGATGCGGAGACGATCCTCGTTGCCCCCCACCTCGGCGACGTCGTAGCGCAGGTTCGGCCGCACGACGCTGGTGCGGACGACGGCAAGGTCACGGCCGAGTGCGGCGGCGATCTCCCGGGCCGCAGCCGGGGTCGCGGTCGCCGTCATCCCGAGTATTGCCGGGTCGCCGAGCGTCTCGAGCGCACGGCGGATGAACAGATAGTCCGGCCGGAAATCGTGCCCCCACATGCTCACGCAGTGCACCTCGTCGATCACGACGAGGCCGACGCCGATGGTCCGGAGCGTCTCGACGAACGACGCGTTGCGGAGCCGCTCGGGTGCCGCATAGAGGATCCGCGTGCGTCCGGCAGCGACGTCCCGGATGCGCGTCTTCGTCTCTTCCGGGTCGAGCGAGGAGTTGACGAACGTCGCGGTGGCCGCGATCTCGGCGGGCAGCTTGTCGACCTGATCCTTCATCAGCGCGATGAGGGGGGAGAGGACGAGTGTTGGCTCGGGCCGCAGCATCGCCGCCAGCTGGTAGGTGAGCGACTTGCCCGAGCCGGTCGGCATCAGCGCGAGCGTGTCGCGGCCCTCGACGGCCGCGCGAACGACCTCTTCCTGGCCCGGCCGGAAGTCCGCGAATCCGAAGAGCTCGCGAAGTCGTGGCCGCAGATCGATCATGCGAACGAGTGTACGTGCCGAATCGGAACGACTCTGTGACGGCGGCGGTCTGTGGTTCCCGGGCCGCCGTCTGAACTCGTCGCCTACCCGCTGTAGTCTGACGCCGTGGAGACGCCACTGACGCTCACCGACGTCGAGGCGCTCGCAATCGGGCGGATGGATCCGCACTGGGCCGCGTACGTTGCCGGGGGTGCGGGCGTGGAGCGGTCGCTCGCCGAGAACGTCGCGGCGTTCGCCTCCTGGCGCCTGCGCCAACGTGTCCTCTGCGGGATCGAGGAGGTCTCGACCGAGACAACGGTGCTCGGCCGGCGAGTCGAGTCGCCCGTCGTCGTCGCCCCGGTTGCGTATCAGGCGATGGCGCACGCGGACGGGGAGGAGGGGATGGCCCGGGCGGCCGCGGCGGTCGGCTCGGCGATCTGCCTGTCGACCTTCTCGAACGCGAGCACGGCCGAGGTGGCCGCGGCTGCGCCCGACGCGGTGCGCTTCCTCCAGGTCTACGTCTTTCGCGACCACGGGGTCACCGACGAGCTGATCGCCCAGGCGCTCGAGGCGGGATTCTCGGCGATCTTCCTGACGGTCGACCTGCCCGTGGTCGGCGCCCGCGACCGGGAGCGGCGGATCCACTGGACGTTCTCGGACGAGGCGCTCCCGGCCGTCCGATACGCAATCGAGCGCGGGGTCACAGGGGGAAGCCTGGGGATGCTCGACCCGGCGCTCGACTGGGCCTACCTGGCACGGCTCGTCTCGTCCGTCCCGGTGCCCGTCGTCGTCAAGGGCGTCCTCGAGCCGGAGGATGCGGTGCTGGCGGCGGAGCACGGCGCCGCCGGCATCGTCGTCTCGAACCACGGCGGGCGCCAGCTCGACGGGGCGATGCCGTCGCTCGAGGCGTTGCCGGAGATCGTCGAGGCCGTGGGTGACCGGCTCGAGGTGCTGTTCGACGGCGGGGTCCGTCGCGGCTCGGACGTGGCGACGGCGCTCGCGCTCGGCGCGCAGGCGGTGCTCGCGGGCCGGCTGCCGGTCTGGGGGCTCGCGGCGCGCGGTGAGGACGGCGCACGGCAGGTACTCGAGCTGCTGCGCGAGGAGCTCGGGATCGCGCTGCACCTGATGGGCTGCGGCTCGGTCGCAGAGCTCTCCGCCGAGCACGTCGCCCGCGCGGTTCGTCCGTAGAATCAGCGCCTGTGGACGACATCTCTCTCCTCGCCCGGAACCACGTCGACCTGCTTCCCGTGGGTGGGCTCGAGGCAAAGCTGCGGCTCGGGCGGCCCCTGCGGGTCAAGCTCGGCATCGACGTCACCTCGCCCGACATCCACGTCGGCCGCGCGATCCCCCTCCAGCGGATGCGCGCCTTCCAGGACGCGGGCCACACGGGCGTCCTCATCGTCGGCGACTACACGACGCGGATCGGGGATCCCTCGGGTCGCTCCGCGGAGCGACCGATCCTCTCCGACGCCGAGATCGACGCCAACGCGCAGACGTACGTCGAACAGGCGATGCAGATCCTCGACCCGGAACGCACCGAGGTGCGCTTCAACGGGGAGTGGCTCTCGAAGCTCTCCTTCGCGGATGTCGTCCGACTGACGAGGACGCTCACGGTGGCCCAGCTGCTCGAGCGCGACGACTTCTCGAAGCGCGTCGCCGCAGGGCACCCCGTCTCGGTGTCCGAGCTCCTCTACCCGTTGATGCAGGCCTACGACTCCGTCGCCGTCGAGGCCGACGTCGAGCTCGGAGGCACGGACCAGCTCTACAACCTCCTCGCCGGTCGTACCGTGATGGAGGCCTACGGCCTCGAGCCCCAGGTCGTGCTCACGACCCCGCTGCTCCTCTCCTGGGACGAAACGAAGATGAGCTCCTCGGTCGGCAACAACATCCCACTGACCGCTGCGCCCGAGGAGCAGTTCGGCCGCACGATGCGGCTTCCGGACACGATGCTCGCCGACTGGTACCGGCTCGTCGTCGAGGCACCGGTGCCCGAGGGCGAGCCGATGGACGCAAAGCTCGCGCTCGCGCGCTTCATCGTCACCCGCTCCCACGGCGACGAGGCAGCGATCGCAGCGGAGGCGCACTTCACCCGCGTCGTGCGGGAGGGTGGGGCGCCCGAGGAGGTGCCCGAGATCGCCCTTCCGGCCGGCGACCCGATCCACCTGCCGGCCCTGCTCGCCGCGGCCTTCGGCCTCTCGACGAGCGAGGTGCGGCGGATGATCGGCCAGGGCGGCGTGAAGCTGAACGGTGACGTCGTCACGGAGCTCGACCTCCCTCGTGACGACGTCGCCGGAGCGCTCGTGCAGGCCGGGAAGCGCCGTTTCGTGCGCACAACCGCCTCTGCTTGACACGCACACCCCAGATCCTGCTACTCTTGACGAGCCGCCCGTGAGGGAGGCAGCAGAAGTTCCCTGTCATTCGACACCGGAGCGGCCCTCGAGCGAATCGGATACGACCTTGTACCGAATCTCCGTGGGCCTCTGGCGCGAGTTGGCAGAGGTCTTTTTGTTGCCCGACTTGACCGGCATCGATCTTTGAAAACTCAACAGCGTACGTAAAACGACGAGGCCCCTCGTCCACGTTTCGGCGTGGCCGTGGGGTTACACCGTCCGTCCGTTCGCGGACGAGGCGGTTTTCCCGTCGATGCCGTGCGAAAGCGTTGCTCGGCCTTCGGGCTGGGTGACGGTGACGTGCGGATAGACATTTGAGCTCAAGCTCTAGGGAAGACAAACGTTTGTCGGCTATTGCAGCCGGCGACAAGTTCTTCACGGAGAGTTTGATCCTGGCTCAGGACGAACGCTGGCGGCGCGCTTAACACATGCAAGTCGAGCGAGAACCAGGACTTCGGTCCTGGGGACAGCGGCGAACGGGTGAGTAACACGTGGGTAATCTGCCCTCGATTCTGGGATAGCCCGGGGAAACCCGGATTAATACCGGATAGCCTTTCGAGCTTTCGGGCTTGGAAGAAAAGGTAGCTTCGGCCTCCGATCGAGGATGAGCCCGCGGTGGATTAGCTTGTTGGCGGGGTAACGGCCCACCAAGGCGACGATCCATAGCTGGTCTGAGAGGACGATCAGCCACACTGGGACTGAGACACGGCCCAGACTCCTACGGGAGGCAGCAGTGGGGAATCTTGCGCAATGGGCGAAAGCCTGACGCAGCGACGCCGCGTGGGGGAAGAAGGCCTTAGGGTTGTAAACCTCTTTCAGGTGGGACGAAGCCACTCGGGTTAATAGCCCAGAGGGTGACGGTACCGCCAGAAGAAGCCCCGGCTAACTACGTGCCAGCAGCCGCGGTAATACGTAGGGGGCAAGCGTTGTCCGGATTTATTGGGCGTAAAGAGCGTGTAGGCGGCCAGGTAGGTGGGTTGTGAAAACTGGAGGCTCAACCTTCAGACGTCGACCCAAACCCCCTGGCTAGAGTCCGGAAGAGGAGAGTGGAATTCCTGGTGTAGCGGTGAAATGCGCAGATATCAGGAAGAACACCCGTGGCGAAGGCGGCTCTCTGGGACGGTACTGACGCTGAGACGCGAAAGCGTGGGGAGCGAACAGGATTAGATACCCTGGTAGTCCACGCCGTAAACGATGGGTGCTAGGTGTGGGGGGTGTCAACTCCCTCCGTGCCGAAGCTAACGCATTAAGCACCCCGCCTGGGGAGTACGGCCGCAAGGCTAAAACTCAAAGGAATTGACGGGGGCCCGCACAAGCAGCGGAGCATGTGGTTTAATTCGACGCAACGCGAAGAACCTTACCAAGGCTTGACATGCATTTGAAAAACGTGGAAACACGTTCCCTCTTCGGAGCAAATGCACAGGTGGTGCATGGCTGTCGTCAGCTCGTGTCGTGAGATGTTGGGTTAAGTCCCGCAACGAGCGCAACCCCTGTCCTATGTTGCCAGCGAGTAATGTCGGGGACTCATAGGAGACTGCCGGTGACAAATCGGAGGAAGGTGGGGATGACGTCAAGTCATCATGCCCCTTATGTCTTGGGCTACACACGTGCTACATTGGCCGGTACAAAGGGCTGCAAACTCGCGAGAGTGAGCGAATCCCAAAAAGCCGGTCCCGGTTCGGATTGGAGGCTGAAACTCGCCTCCATGAAGGCGGAGTTGCTAGTAATCGCGAATCAGCAACGTCGCGGTGAATACGTTCCCGGGCCTTGTACACACCGCCCGTCACACCACGAAAGTTGGCAATACCCGAAGCCGGTGGGCTAACCCCTCGGGGAGGCAGCCGTCGAAGGTAGGGTCGATGATTGGGGTGAAGTCGTAACAAGGTAGCCGTAGCGGAAGCTGCGGCTGGATCACCTCCTTTCTAGGGAGTCGGAGCTTGCTCCGATAGGCGCTGTGCTCGTCGATGTGCCTCCGGTTCGCCGGTGGCTCGTCCGATGTCACAGCTCGCCTAGATCAATGTTGACCTCGTCGAAGCACGCGGCTCGCTCCACCTCGGTGGGGCTCACCGCCAGTGCGCTGTTGAGTTTTGAGGGATCGGTGCGGCCGGCTAGGAAGCGGTCACAGCGGTGTTCTCTGCAGGTGGGCTCGGTGTCGATTCAGACCCGTAGAGCCCGCGCGCACCTTGAAAACTCCATAGCGACATCAACACATGTTCTTTTCGATCAAGAGAATAAGAGCACACGGTGGATGCCTTGGCGCCAAGAGCCGATGAAGGACGTGGGCGGCTGCGATAAGCCTCGGGGAGGTGCTGACCAACCTTTGATCCGGGGATTTCCGAATGAGGAAACTCACGCGTGGTAATGCGCGCGTACCCGTGCCTGAATACATAGGGCACGAGGAGGCAAGCTGGGGAACTGAAACATCTAAGTACCCAGAGGAAAGGAAAGAAACCTCGACTCCCTGAGTAGTGGCGAGCGAAAAGGGAAGAGCCCAAACCCGGGCGATGTGATAGACGGCAGTCGTTGTCGTTCGGGGGTTGTAGGGCCTGGCTTGATCCGCCTGCCGGCGGGTCGGGAAGTTACAAAGTTGCGTGATAGTGGAACCGAATGGAAAGTCGGGCCACAGCGGGTAACAGCCCCGTACACGAAATTGCGCAGCCTTCCTTGACAGGTACCTGAGTACGGCCGGGCACGGGAAACCCGGTCGGAACCCGCGGGGACCACCCCGCAAGGCTAAGTACTCCTTGGCGACCGATAGTGAACTAGTACCGTGAGGGAAAGGTGAAAAGTACCCCGGAAGGGGAGTGAAATAGCACCTGAAACCGTGTGCTTACAAGCGGTCGGAGCAGGCTTTGTCCTGTGACGGCGTGCCTTTTGCATAATGAGCCAGCGAGTTACTCTTCAACGGCAAGGTTAAGGAAACGGAGCCGTAGCGAAAGCGAGTCTTAATAGGGCGCTTTAGTCGTTGGAGGTAGACCCGAAACTGAGTGATCTACCCATGGGCAGGTTGAAGCGGGGGTAAGACCCCGTGGAGGACCGAACACACGTCGGTTGAAAACGGCGGTGATGACCTGTGGGTCGGAGTGAAAGGCTAATCAAACTCAGAGATATCTGGTTCTCCCCGAAATATATTTAGGTATAGCGTCACATGTTCATTTCCGGTTGTAGAGCACTGTTTGGTCTAGGGGGCCTACCAGCTTACTGAAATCAGGCAAACTCCGAATGCCGGAAATCCAGAGTGTGGCAGTCAGAGTGCGGGGGATAAGCTTCGTGCTCGAAAGGGAAACAGCCCAGACCGTCGGCTAAGGCCCCTAATTCCATGCTAAGTGGGAAACGATGTCCGATTGCAGAGACAACCAGGATGTTGGCTTAGAAGCAGCCACCATTAAAAGAGTGCGTAACAGCTCACTGGTCAAGTGATCGGGCGCGGACAATGTAACGGGGCTCAAGCATGGAGCCGAAGCCACGGACTTCGTGTTTACACGGAGTGGTAGGGGAGCGTTCCCATTGCGGTGAAGCGGCGGCGGAAGCCAGTCGTGGAGCGGTGGGAAGTGAGAATGCTGGCATGAGTAACGAAAGAGGAGTGAGAAACTCCTCCGCCGAATGCCTAAGGGTTCCTGAGTAAAGCTAATCTACTCAGGGTTAGTCGGGACCTAAGCCGAGGCCGCAAGGCGTAGGCGATGGACAACAGGTTGATATTCCTGTACCACGTAGCGACCGTTACCACCAATGGCGGGACGGGGTAGGCTAGGGGAACCCAGGCGATGGTCGTCCTGGGGTAACCGCGTAGGGCGGGTGATAGGGAAATCCGTCACCCATACAGCCTGAGACGGGATGCCGAGTCCGCATGGACGAAGTCCTTGAAGCCATGCCTCCTAGAAAAGCGTCTAGGGAGGTTGCGCGTGCCCGTACCAAAACCGACACAGGTAGGCAGGTAGAGAATACCAAGGCGATCGGAAGAACCCTCGTTAAGGAACTCGGCAAAATGGCCCCGTAACTTCGGGAGAAGGGGCGCCCCAGTAGAGTGACATTCCTTCGCGGAATCGAGCTCGAGGGGGCCGCAGTGAAACGGCCCAAGCGACTGTTTACCAAAAACACAGGTCTCTGCGAAGTCGTAAGACGACGTATAGGGGCTGACGCCTGCCCGGTGCTGGAAGGTCACGAGGAGAGGTTAGCCTTCGGGCGAAGCTTTGAATCCAAGCCCCAGTAAACGGCGGCGGTAACTATAACCGTCCTAAGGTAGCGAAATTCCTTGTCGGGTAAGTTCCGACCTGCACGAATGGCGTAACGACTTGGGCGCTGTCTCAACGAGGGATCCGGTGAAATTGTAGTCTCGGTGAAGATGCCGAGTACCCGTGGCTGGACGGAAAGACCCCGTGCACCTTTACTATAGCTTTGCGTTGAAGTTTGGTGTTTGTTGTCCAGGATAGGTGGGAGACTTTGAAGCGGGGGCGTCAGCCCTCGTGGAGTCAACCTTGGGATACCACCCTATGGATTCTGGGCTTCTAACCCGATGCCGTGATCCGGGTCGGGAACAGCGTGAGGTGGGTAGTTTGACTGGGGCGGTCGCCTCCTAAAATGTAACGGAGGCGCGCAAAGGTTCCCTCAGCACGGTTGGAAATCGTGCGTAGAGCGTAATGGCATAAGGGAGCTTGACTGCGAGACTGACAAGTCGAGCAGGGACGAAAGTCGGCCATAGTGATCCGGCGGTGGAGAGTGGAATCGCCGTCGCTCAACGGATAAAAGGTACGCCGGGGATAACAGGCTTATCCTCCCCAAGAGTCCACATCGACGGGAGGGTTTGGCACCTCGATGTCGGCTCGTCGCATCCTGGGGCTGAAGCAGGTCCCAAGGGTTGGGCTGTTCGCCCATTAAAGCGGTACGCGAGCTGGGTTCAGAACGTCGTGAGACAGTTCGGTCCCTATCCGCCATGGGCGCTGGGAACTTGAGAGGAGTCGTCTCTAGTACGAGAGGACCGAGATGAACAGACCTCTGGTGTATCAGTTGTCGTGCCAACGGCACTGCTGACTAGCTACGTCTGGACGGGATAACCGCTGAAAGCATCTAAGCGGGAAGCCCACCTCAAGATGAGGTTCCCCATCACTTCGAGTGAGTAAGGGCCGTGGAAGACCACCACGTTGATAGGCGGGCGGTGTAAGCACAGCAATGTGTTCAGCTGACCCGTACTAATTGCCCGAGGTCTTGATTTTGAACATGTCTGGGTCGCTATGGAGTTTTGAAGGTACGAGCGGCGCTCGTACCGCCCACGCCCCTGTGTCTCTCCGACGCAGAGCTGTTCGATCAGCGGAGCTGTTCGATCGGCAGAGCGTGCCGGCGGTCGCGTCCCACCTTTGACACTTTCGGCGGTCATAGCAGCGGGGGTACACCTCTTCCCATTCCGAACAGAGAAGTTAAGCCCGCCGGCGCCAATGGTACTTGGGGCGCGAGCCCCTGGGAGAGTAGGACGCCGCCGAATTAGCCTGGAGCGAAGGACACCGAAGGGTGTCCTTTCTCCGTTTCGAGGGGTACACGGAGGTGTGCCCCTCGCTCGTCTTCAGGCCGGTGCCGAGGCCCCGCCCGGGTCAAGCGCCGGGTGGCAGCCCGGCATCCGCCGCCCGGCCCTCGGGCGCTCCGCCGAGCGCCCGCAGCCGCCGCACCCGCTCGGTCAGCGGCGGGTGCGTGTGGAACATGCGGGAGAGCCGATCCGGCTCGAACGGGTCGACGAGGTAGAGCGGTTCGGTCGCAGGTGACGCGGCAAACGACACGAGCTCCGCCGCCTTGTCGAGGCGCAGGAGCGCGTCGGCGAGATCGTGCGGGTCGCAGACGCTCGCGGCGTCGCGATCGGCCGCGTACTCGCGCCGGGGTGAGAGAAGGGCATGGGTGAAGGCGGCGGCGATCGGGCCCAGCACGAACAGGAGGGCCTTCGAGAGAAACCCGCCGAGCCTGCTCGCCTCCACGAGCGTCGTCGCGAGGAGGACCGCGAACGTCTGGGTGAGAACGTCGAGGCTCCGGACGTGTGCGAGCTCGTGAGCTATCACCGCATCGAGCTCCTCGCGGCGGACGACCCGCAGGAGGCCGGTCGACACTGCCAGCGTGGCACCGCCGGGTCCCCGTCCGACGACGAACGCCCGCGGGAACCCGTCGTCGATGAGGCAGAGCTTCGGCGGAGCGACGTGCAGCTGTGCCGCCACGCGATCCGTTGCCGAGCGTAGCAACGGGTCCTCGGCGAGCGCGAACGGCCGTGCATCGAGCATCCCGAGCAGCGCCCGGTCGCCGAGCCAGTAGACCGCGATCGCGGCGCCGAGGGAGCAGAACGCGAACAACGCCGCGCTTCGTTGACTGCCGATCAGCCAACCCGCTCCGCCGGCGAGCAACGTGAGGAACCCGACCAGGACGAGGGCTTTGAGGAAGTTCGCCGTGATCCGGCGGCGCACTACCCTTCGTCGTCGCGGTCGTCTGGGTCGCCGTCGAGACCGCGTGGCGGCCAGTCCGGCTCCGGCGCATCGCAGCGGCTCGAGCAGTGCAACGACGCCACGTTCTGGAGTGGCACGAGGATATGGCCGTTCAGCTCGATGTGGGGGACATCCTCGATCGAGCAATAGGCGGTGAGCACACCCTCCTGGTACTCGCCGCCGAAGAGCGCCAGGTCGACCTGCTCACCCTTGTACTTGTTCGTGTAGTCCTCCATCGGCCGCAGCCTAGCGGTTTCCGCATTTCCCAGCGGTTGCCAGTGCCGTATACGCTGTCACGTGCGCTGCTGTGTGGTCTCGGTGTGGTCTCGCATGGGCGTGAAGCCGCCCCCCTCCCGGCCGGGCGCCTCGAGCACCCCTTCAGCGTGGCGGGGCAGCGGCCTCAGCGATGAGCTCGCGACGAACCTCGAGTGGATGCCTTGTTCAGGCGCTGGGATCGACCGCTGCTTCCCGGCGGCCAACCGCGACGAGGCGGACGGGATCATCTAGGCACAGGGAAGTAGGGTGGAGGCGTGAAGACGCTCCTGAACATCCTCTGGCTTGTTCTCGCCGGGTTCTGGATGGCGATCGGCTACGCGTTCGCAGCCGTGCTGCTTGCGATCACGATCATCGGGCTGCCGTTCGCGAAACAGTCGCTGAAGCTCGGTGGTTACGCGCTCTGGCCCTTCGGCCGCGCACTCATTCAGAGCCCGACGCGCCACAAGGGCCTCAGCACGATCGGGAACATCCTCTGGTTCGTTCTGGCCGGATGGTGGCTCGCATTCGGTCACCTACTCACGGGGGTCGTCCTCTGCCTGACGATCATCGGGATTCCCCTCGGGATCGCTGACATCAAGATGGCCGGCGCCGCCCTCGTCCCGTTCGGTCGCCAAGTCGTAGGCGCGAAGGAACTGAACGCTGGGCTCATCGCCGCGTCATCAACGGTGACAATGCCAGACTAGGCACGCTCTCCTAGGGGCTACACCGGTTTCAGGCGTTGGCTCCGTTCGGCAGCGGAATGCGACCCGACGGGACGGCCGCCGCGCTTCGCCGCGGCGGGACGCGACAACAACTACTCGGCTGCACGTTCTGCTTCACGGATCAGGCGAACGTAGAGGCTGTGGGTTCCGACCCAGCTGGGGAGACCTTGCGAAGGAGCTCGACAGGTCAGGTGCCGCGACGCGGCGTCCACAGGACGAACGAGCACGGCTCCGATCAACCTGAGAGTTTCCCGAGAGTTCGCGTGTGAGTTGTCCAATCCGGCGTCGGAGGCTGTACTTTGAGCGTCACAGCGGGTTGAGTCGTGCCCATACGCCTCCTGAGGCAGCCGCACCTGTTGTGGCCGTTGCGACGCCAAGCCTCTCTTCGACACTGTTGAGATCGATCGCACCCCCGAGGACGTGTTCGCGTATGTGACCGACCCGACGACGTTCACGGAATGGCAAAACACCGTCGTCAGCGCCCACGCCGAGGATGGCGACCCCGTACACGTTGGCTCGCGGGTCGTCATGTGCGTCGCCTTACAGAGGAAGCTGTTCTTCCCGCCGACGGCCTTGACTACGAAATCTGTTTCGGCTCGGGGGACAAGATGAAGGTCAGCCAGGTCTGGGATTCACAGCAGCAGGCCGACGCTTTCGGCGCACGCCTCATGCCTATCCTCGCCGACCTGGGGATCAACCCTGGCGAGCCGGAAGTAGTTCAGGTACACAGCATCATCAATCGCTAAGAGAATCGGTTTCGCCTCGCGGTCTCGCAGACCTGAGTGGAGGAAGGCCCGCTCCGGCGGGCCTTCCTCATTACCGCCCCTGTGCCTGCCGCATCAGCAGCCCGCGCAACTCCGTTCGCCTGGGGGCCTAAGAATCCCCATACTCCCGCTGCCAGCACTCCGGGCAGGAGGGGCAGGCGCCGTGCCGCAGCGTCCCTGCGACCACGAGAACGTGCAGACCACGAGAGTCGTTAACGGCCCCCTACGAGACCCCCATCGCCTTCTGGAACTGTGCCGTATCGGTGAACTGTTGGAAGCTCGTCACCTTGCCGTCCTTGAACTTGAAGACATGGCAGAATTGGGAATCGACGTCGTCCCCCGTCGCCAGGTACTTCCCCGAATAGCGGCCCTCGACGACAACCGTTTCTCCCGCGTCGTGGTACTGCTCGGGATGGACGGCGAAGCCATCCCACTCCGACCCGAGCTTCATGAACAGGTTCTCCACGATTGCGTCCGGCCCGACCCAGGCGGCACCGCTCGGCTGGTACGGGTTCCCCTCGGCCTCACGCCACTGGATGTTCGCGTCCATGCCCCCGACGACCGTTCCAACATCGCCCTGGGCAAACGCTCCGTACAAGCCTCGTACCAATTCGACGCTCATTCGAACTCCTCCTTGGTAGGGAACAGCGATCCTATCGCGGTGCTCAGTTTCGGGCAACGCTCTCCCGAACCCACGCTGCCAGCACCCCGGGTAGAACACGCCAGCGGTCAGGTGCCGTGCCGCAGCGTCCACTGGAGCGGCGGCATTGACTTTCGTTCGCGTTCGTGCGTAAGGTCACCTCACAGCGAGTTGAGTCGTGCCCGTACGCCCTCCTGAGGCAGCCACACGGTTGTGGCCTTTGCGACGTCAAGCCCCTCGTTCCTCGCTGGAGCAGCGTCTTGCTGCGCCCAGCACTCCGGCTGAACACGGGAAGCCGGCGTGACGCGATTTCGCCTGGAGCGCAGTGGCGGGAGAGACTGTCCCTCTGACGGAACTGTCTGACGGACCTGGCCCGGCCACGCGCCCCAGGCCGCGCCGCAAAGTCCAGAGGACGCGCGTCGATCAGTGGCCGAGCCCGAGCGCCGCGAGGGCAATGAACCACGATCCGACTGCCCTCCACGGCCCGCCAAGTCTATCTCCCGGCGGCGAGTGGCCGGGCGATGGCGCACGAGTCTCCAGCGTGTGACGATGTGGTTGGAGTGTGGTGAGGGCGCAGGCGGCCTGCCCCAGTCGTCGGCAGACTGGTCGCTTGTGGAGCAGAGTCGCATCACCGCGTTCGCGCCCTTCGCCGACCTGCCCGCAGACGAGCTCGACGAGCTCGCCGCAACGATGACCGAGGTCGAGGTCGAGGCGGGCGCGCCGATCGTCACCCATGGCGACTTCGGCTACGTCCTCTACGCGATCGAGGAGGGCGAGGCCGACGTGCAGGTCGACGGTGCCGAGGAGCCACGGACGCTCGGGCCCGGCGAGCTCTTCGGGGAGATCGCGCTGCTCGTCACCGGCCGGCGGACGGCGACCGTGGTGGCGTGCACCCCGATGCGCCTGCTCTCGCTCTTCGACAGCGACTTCCAGCGGGTGCGGTCGCGCGTGCCTGAGCTCGAGCGCGCACTCCGCCGTCTCGGCGGCGAGCGGCTCGCTCAGTAGTCGACGCGGAACACCTCGCCGTTGCGGATCGGGCCGTGCTCGACGCCGAGGTGATCCAGGATCGCCCGTAACGCTCCCCCGTGCGAGACGACGAGCACGCGGCCCCCGGGATGCCTTTGCCGGATCCGCTCGATTGCTGCGACCGCCCGTTTCGCTACCTCCTCGGTGGTCTCGCCGTCACCCCACCTGCCCCGGACGGCATCGGGGAACAGCTCCGCGATCTCCGTGTCGGTCAGGCCTTCCCAGCTGCCGAAGTTCTTCTCGCGCAGGTCACGGTCGACCGTGACGGCAAGGCCGTGGACACGGGCGACGGCAGCCGCCGTCTCGTACGCGCGCGCGAGATCGCTGGAGTAGACGGCGACCAACGCGGTAGCCGCGAGGCGTGCCGCCAGGTCGCGTGCCTGGGCCCGGCCAACGCCGTTCAGCGGCGTGTCGGTATGTCCCTGGACGCGATGGGCGAGGTTCCAGTCGGTCTGCCCGTGGCGCACCAGCAGGATCTCGGTCATCCGATTACCGTACCCGGATGCGTTTCGGCTCGGGGCCGCCAGGTGGCGTCACGAAAGCCCTGCTAATGCGTGCTTTCGTGTTTGGAAGAGTACCTCGCCAGACCCCGAAATCGCGCAAGCTGTCTTGGGTCTTTCGCATTCGGATGCATGAGCTGGTACGAAACGGTGGGAATGACCTCGGGCGATGCGACGGCAAGGACGAGGATCAGCGGCCATCGCTCGCGTGCTCTGCGCACCGGGCAGCCTGGACGCGCTCGGTGTCCGAGCGAGATGGATAGCATCCGTAACCAGTGGCGGCGCGTGTTCTCAGACTTCGGACGCTCACGCTGGTGGTCGGTGCGGCCGTCTTGTTGTCGACCTCAGCGTGTGGCAGCAGCGAGAGCGGCCCGGCTGCCGCCACAGAGACGACCGCCGCAGGCCCGACGACGGTGGACATCGTCGTCAAGGACGCACAGCCCGAAGGTGGGATCAAACGGGCCACCGTGAAACAGGGCGACAACGTCGTCCTTGTCGTCCGCTCCGACGTGGCAGACGAGATCCATCTCCACGGCTACAACCTGATGCAGGACGTGGAAGCGGGTGGCACGGCCAAGATCACGTTCGTTGCGTCCGTCCCCGGCCGGTTCGAGGCGGAACTGGAGCAAAGCGGCGTCCAGCTCGCCGAACTCACGGTCGAGCCGTAGAAACACCGCGTCCAGTGGACAGGGACCGCGCCAGACCGGGGGTCAGGTGCCACGCCGCAGCGTCCAGAGGGGGGCGTGGGGCGGTCTGGGAGCCGCTCTTGACCCGCAGGGGCGCGAGGTCTCTCGTGTTCTTCGCCGCCGGTTGCGGCGCTCGACCGGCTCAATGATCGTCGTCCTGGCGGAGCTGCCGTGTAATGCTTGGAGTAACCGACATGAAAGGAGGAGCGATGGCTGATTCCGCGCTCTTCATCGGCTGGGGTGAGAACGTCCGTGGCCGTGAGGCGAGTTCGGCGACGGTCTTCGGAGAGGCCGCGGCGATGTGGACAAAGCTCCAGGACGAGGGTGTGATCGAGAGCTGGGCGGCGTACTTCCTTGAAGCACACGGGGGTGACCTTGCCGGGTTCTTCCTGCTCCACGGCGATCGCGACAAGCTGGCACAGATCCGCGTGAGCGAGGAGATGGACGACGTGATCTTGCGGGCTGGGATGGTTGTCGACCGGATCGGTGTCGTCGGGGCGGCCACGGGTGCCCGGATCGACTCCTCGATGGGACGGTTCCTCGCCAGCGCCTCGGAGCTGGGCTAACTCCGCAAGGCCAGGCCAAAGGATCCCGCAGGCGAAGGCCCGCCACCCGGCGGGCCTTGCTACTCCCGGCCCCCGGAACTCCCTGCTGCCAGCACTCCGGGCAGAACACGAGCAGGTCGTCAGTCCCGTCTGACTCGGTTGCGGCGGACGGGTGAGCACGTGCGGGGAAGCCTGGATGGTCTACCGTGCCCGGATGCCGATCGTGCAGGTCACCGCGCTCCGCCAGCGCGTAGGTGTCGACCTCGATGCCGTCTCCCGCGCACTGGTACTCGCCGTGTCCAGAGAGCTCGCCGAGGATCCGTCAGGCACCTGGGTGACCTGGGAGACTCTCCCGCCCGGCGGGTATCGGGAGGGTGAGCACGACGCACCCTCCGAGCAGCCGCCGTCGACGCACCCGCCGATCGTGCGCATCAATGCCTTCGAGGGACGTGATCCCGACGTCGTGGCCCGGGTTCTCTCCGCCGTCGCCGGCACGCTCGTCCGCGAGCTCGGGCTCGAGCCGGGCAACGCCTTCGTCGTCTGGGACGAGCTGCGGGCCGGGCGACTCCACACCGGCGGCGGCATGCCCGGCACGTAGGATCAGCGGATGGATCTCGGGCTTGCCGGCAAGATCGCTCTCGTCACCGGCTCGAGTCGTGGCATCGGCCGTGGGATCGTGACCCGCCTGGCGGAGGAGGGCGCGCACGTCGTCCTCTGCGCGAGAGGTGCCGACGAGCTCGACGCCGCCGTGCGCTCGATGCCGGGGCCAGGACGTGCCGTCGGCGTCGTCGCGGACGTCACCACGGCGGAGGGCGCGGCGGCGGTCGTCGCCGCAGCGGTCGAGCAGCTCGGCGGCCTCGACATCGTCGTCAACAACGTCGGCGGGTCGGGCGCAACGTCCTTCGACGACATGGACGCGGACGATCTCCAGGCCGTACTCGGCAAGAACCTCTTCCCGGCCCTGAACGTCTCACGGGCCGCGCTGCCGGTCCTGCGCGAGCGCGGCGGCGGGGTGATCGCCCTTGTCGCGTCGATCTGGGGGCGGGAGGGCGGAGGCGGACCGAGCTACAACGTCGCCAAGGCAGCGGAGATCAGCCTCGCCAAGGCGATGTCCCGCGACCTCGCATCGGCCGGAATCCGTGTCTTCAGCGTCGCGCCCGGCTCGACACTGTTCCCCGGCGGAAGCTGGGAGCGGCGCCTGCGCGAGGATCCCGACGGCATGGCGGAATTCGTCGCGCGCGAGCTGCCCTTCGGGCGGCTCGGGACGGTCGACGAGGTGGCCGACGTCGTGACGTTCCTCGCCTCGTCACGCGCGTCGTGGGTGGCCGGGACCTGCATCACCGTCGACGGCGGCCAATCGCGGTCCTTCTAGTCCGCGTGGTGTGAGCTACGGCTCCGACTTCGCGCCGGGGACACGAGGGCCGTCGAGACCCAACTGCTCCTCGAGCCAGTCCATGTGCTCGCGGTAGGCCACCGGGCCAAGCGCATGCTCCGCGTCGTACCAGAGCACCTTCGTGCCTTTCGGAGCGGCATCGATCAGCGCCTGCAGCGCGGTGCGCGGGATGATCGAGTCGCGGCGACCGTCCTGGAGCAGCAGGGAACCGGGCCTCGCCTTCGCGATGTAGCGCAGGGGGTCGATCGAGGACATCGTCTCCTCGACCTGGGGCCGGAGCTCCGCCGGAGCCGCGGCGACGAACTCGGACACGGGAGCGGAGCCGCCGGAGACCAACACGAGCGAGTGGATTCGCGGCTCCACGCCGGAGAGGATCGCGCCGGCTCTCGCACCCGCGCTCCAGCCGACGAAGCCGATGCGATCCGGATCGACGTCCGCGCGCTCGGTGAGGAGGTCGACCGCGCGCCGCACGGCGACCACGTCCCGGATCTCGAGCGCTCTCTGCCAGCGCAGCCGGTCGATCCCGCCCGTGGCCGCAGGAGGCTCCGCGCCGCTCGACGGCGCCGTGATCGCGAGCGTCACGGCACCTCGGGCGGCGAGCCAGAGCGCCGGGCCGATCATGGAGTCCCTCGTACTGCCGGCGCCGTGGACGTACACGACGGCCGGACGGCGTTCCGTGCCGGGCGGCACCGACAGGAAGGCGTCGACCGTGTCGTCACCCGCGGTGTACGAGAGATCGTGAACGGCGATCGGGTAGTCGTCGTCGACGACACCCCGATCGGCGGTCTCGAGCGGCCGGCTCGCGTCGTAGCCGAACGGCCCCTCGTCGACGGCTTCAGTTCCGCCACAGGCTGCCACCGCCGTGGCCATCAGCAGCGCCGCCGCCACCATGGGAACGTGTCGTCGACAGGCCAGCCGCGACTTCCGCATGCGTCAAGGGTAGCCGGGAGCTCGGGCGATCCGAAACGGCGACTACGCTGAGGCCCATGGAGACCGCTGGCACACTCGGACAGTCGTTCGAGAGGAGGACACGGGAGCTCGAGGAACGGTCGCTCTCGTCTCGAGCCGTGCGCTCCTTCGAAACCCGCGGCAGAGCCGAGCCCGAGGAGCCGTGCGCCGTCCGAACGCCGTTTCAGCGCGATCGCGACCGCCTCGTGCACTCGAAGCCGTTCCGGCGCCTGAAGGGGAAGACGCAGGTCTTCATCGACCCGGAGGGCGACCACTACCGCACGAGGATGACCCACACGCTCGAGACGACCGCGATCTCGCGTGTCGTCGCACGGGCGTTGCGGTTGAACGAAGATCTCGTCGAGGCGATCGGCCTCGGGCACGACACGGGCCATACGCCGTTCGGTCACGCGGGTGAGCAGGCGCTCGACGACGCGCTCAGCGGCGCGTTCGGGAAACGCTTTCGCCACAACGTGCAGTCGTGGCGCATTGCCGTACGTCTCAACCTCACCCACGAGGTCTGCGACGGCATTCTCACGCATACCGGTGCTCAGGAGCCGGAGACGCTGGAGGGGAAGATCGTACGCGTGGTCGATCGCGTCGCCTACATCAATCACGACATCGACGATGCAATCCGCTACGGGATCCTCTCGGATGCCGACCTGCCCCGCGCGGAGATCGAGCTGCTCGGTGCCACGGGCTCAGATCGGATCGACCGGCTGGTGCACGACCTCGTCGACACGTCGGAGCAGGCGGGAGACATCCGGCAGAGCGAGGAGATCGGGGAGGCGATGCTGTCGCTTCGCGCCTTCATGTTCGACCGCGTCTACCTGGGCCCGCAGGTGCTGCCCGAGCACCGTCGGGCGCACGACGTCGTGAGGACGATCTTCTCGCGTCTCGTTCACGATCCGGCGCGGCTGCCCGAGGGAGAAGGTGAGATCGCCGAGCGGATCACCGACTACATCTCGGGGATGACCGACCGCTTCGCGCTGACGTACGCTGCAGAGCTCTAGCTGATGGCCCGGATCAAGGATCAGAGCGTGCGCGACGTGGTCGCCGCCGCCAATATCGTGGATGTCGTCAGCCTGCGCACGTCGCTGCGCAAGAGCTCGGGTACCCGCTACATGGGACGCTGCCCGTTTCACGAGGAGCGGTCGCCGAGCTTCTCCGTCAACGCCGACCTGAACCTGTACCACTGCTTCGGTTGCGGCAAGGGCGGCGACGTGGTCACGTTCGTGCGCGAGACGGAGGGTCTGGACTTCGTCGGTGCGATCGAGTGGCTTGCCGAGCGGTTTCGAGTCCCGCTCCAGTACGAGGAGAGCTCGCCGCACCTGGACGAGGCGCGTCGCCGGCGCGAGCGTCTCTTCGCCGTTCTCGACCAGGCAGCAGCGTTCTTCGAGCGTCACCTGTGGGAAGGGGCGGACGGAGCGCCCGTGCGGGCCTACCTGGCGGGCCGGGGGCTCGGCGAGGAGATCTCGAAGGAGTTCCGGCTCGGCCTCTCACCGGGGCACGGTCTCGCCGCCAAGGCCCGGGAGAAGGGCTTCACGGCAGACGAGCTGCGTGCTGCGGGGCTCACCAATCAGCGCGGCAACGACTACTTCCCGCCGCGACTGATGTTCCCGCTGGCAGATGCGCGGGGCAGGGTGATCGGCTTCCAGGCGCGGAAGCTCCACGATGACGACCCTCTCAAGGGCAAGTACGTCAACTCGCCCGAAAGCGAACTGTTCAAGAAGAGCAGCGTCCTCTACGGGCTCCATCTCGCCCGCCCGACGATAGCGAAGCAGGACCGTGCCGTGGTGGTCGAGGGCAACACCGATGTGATCGCGCTGCGGCAGGCGGGGTTCGAGCCGGTCGTCGCCTCGATGGGCACCGCGCTGACCGAGCAGCATCTCCGCGAGCTCGCACGCCTGACCAAGCGGCTGTACCTCTGCTTCGACGCGGACGCCGCCGGCGAGGACGCGACGCTCCGTGGGATGGAGCGTGCCAACGGCCAGGGCTTCGAGATTCGCGTCGTCGTGCTCCCGCCCGGACAGGATCCCGCCGATGCACCCGACGGCTTCGAGCCGCGGCTCGGGCAGGCGGAGAGCTATCTGCACTATCGCGTGCGGCTCGAGCTCGAGCGCGCCGCCGACCGGCAGGAGGCGTTCGTCCGCGCCCGGGAGATCCTTGCGAAGGCTGAGGACTCGCCGGAGCGCCAGGAGGCCTTGCGTCTCGTGGCCGACCGGCTCGACCTCCCGCGGGAGACGCTTTCCGGGATCGCGCCTGCGCGAGGGGCGGCGAGCAGTGGCTCCGCAGCCCCGGCGAGCCGGCCGCAGAAGCTCCTCGACGCCGGCATCCGGCTCGAGCGCGAGGCACTCGCTGCGGTCGTCGCGCACCCGGATCTGAGCGAGGCCCTGGCGGGGCTGGCGGAGGAGCACTTCGACCTCGAGGAGCACCGGCGGATGCGGGCGTCGCTCGTCTCCCGCGTGCCTCCGGAAGCGGACCTCGTGCCGCTCCTCGCAGAGCTGGATGCGATAGCTTCGAACGAGGGGATCACGAGGCAGACCGGGACGGAGATGCTGCTCCGCCTGCGGGAGAAGAAGCTCCGGCGTGACCTCCAGGGCGAGTCCGACCTCGCGCGCGCGACCGAGTTGCAGGCACACCTTGCGAAGGTGCGCCAGGCGCTGACGGAGCTCTCCTAGGGTGCTGGGTCCGTCGGAACCCGGGGCCGCCGCTGCGGTCGCGCCGGCAACTCCTGATGGACGAAGAGCCCCAGTGCGACCCGCCGGATCTGCTGCGAGAGCGTCTCGCCGGTCGGCTCTCCCGGGTGCGACCACGCCGCGGCGACCTCGGCCCCGAGGAGGAGTGCGGACGCTGCCAGGTAGACCGAGTAGAGGAACACGAGGGCCGAGGTCAGCGATGCGTAGACGACGCTGATGCTGAGACCCTTGACCCGCTCGAAGATCATCCCGGAGACCAGGGAGATCGCGAGCAGCAGCAACGCGGTGACGATCGCACCGGCGAGGGCGTCACCGACGCGGAGGCGGCGGGCCGGGACGAAGCGGTACAGCAGCAGGACGATCCCGGTCGTCACGACCAGCGGGGCTCCGGCGCGAATGCTCTGCTCGATGAGGCCTCCGTCGAGGCCGAGGGCGTCGAGCGGCCGCTGGATCCGGCTGAACACGACGGCCTGAGCCAGGTTCAGGAAGACAACGACGAGCACGAGCGCGGCGGCACCGACGATCAGGATCAGATCGACGAGCTTGCCGCGGACGGCGGGGCGACCGCGTTGCACCTGCATCGCTACCTCGAGGCCGGCGCGGAGCGCCGCCATCATCCCGGTGGCCGCCCATGTGAACACGAGGAGGCTGGCGAGCCCGAGCGCCGTTGCGGGCGACGCGAGCTTCTCGATCTGCCGCGTCACGTCGGCGCTCCCGCTCTCGGAGAGCGGGAACGCGGCCACGATCTCCTCGATCACCTGGGTCTTGAGGCTTTCGTTGCGGAGAACGATGCCGAAGATCGCGACGAGGATGATCGAGAGCGGGACGAGGGAGAACAGCACCCGATAGGCGATCCCGGCTGCATGCTGGCCGCAGCGATCGGCGAAGTAGCCGTCGATCGCCTGGGGGATCACGCGGATCAGCGTCCGCACGAGGTCGAGGGGCCAGCGCACGAGCCGAAGCGGCCACGGCGTCGGGTCGCGCGCGGTGGTCGCCTCGTCCATCACACAAGTCTAGGCACCCTCCCGGGACAGCAGGCGCTGCGCTGGGTACACTTCCGGCCGCTTCCTTCCCCGGTAGCTCAATTGGCAGAGCATTCGGCTGTTAACCGAAGGGTTGTTGGTTCGAGTCCAACCCGGGGAGTCTTAGGACGGTGCGGCATCAGTGGTCAGGAGCCGTCAAACGGCTTGATTCCGTATACGGAGGACAGGTGCTTAGGGCATGCGAGGGCACCGTGGGTCAGGTGATCCTTACCCGATTATGACCCGGGGGACTGCCCGCTGATCCCGTGGTGAAGCTAGGAGCGGGGAAGCCGTCCGCCGGGACTCGTACCCTCGTGGGGTGCGGCCTGACTACTGGATCGACTACGACTACCGACGCAAGGGGCTGCGACGGCGTCGGGTAGTTCGGGCGGTGGGCGTCACGCTCGCGGTCACTGTTGGGGTTGGCATCGCTGGTGAACCGCTCCGGGAAAGTTGCAGGCTCCGCAGTACCCCGAGTTTCGTGGAGTCGCGTTTCTTGGCTCAGGCCGCCTGGGTTGTGGTGTTGAAGTTCTTCAATTCATATTCGATCGGTGTGAGCATGCCGAGGCTGGAGTGGCGCCGCCGGCGGCTGTGGAAGATCTCGATGTATTCGAAGATCGCGTTGGCGAGCTCGACGCGGGTCCTCCAGCGACGGGTGTCGAGAAGTTCGACCTGCATCCGCGACCAGAACGCTTCGATCATCGCGTTGTCGTAGCAGTCTCCGACGGATCCCATCGACGGCACGAGCCCCGATTGCCTTGCCCGTTCGGTGAAGGCCCATGACGTGAATTGCGTCCCGTGATCCGAGTGGATTACTGTCTCGCCGCGCTGCGCGGCGCGCTGCTCGATCGCCATCCCGAGCGCGTTGCAGGTCAACGCCGCGGTCGGGTTGTGGCTGATCGACCAGCCGACCACGCGACGGCTGAACGCGTCGAGCACGACCGCGCAGTACACCTTCCCCTCGCGGGTCGGGTGCTCGGTGATGTCGGTCACCCAGAGCTGGTTGGGCCGCTCGCGGACGAACATGCGGTCGACGAGGTCATCAGCCCTGGCGGCCCCCGACAGGCCCCAGCGTTTCCGGGCTCCGCTGCGGCCAGCTATGCAGGCGCGCTGCATCAGCATCGCGACCGCGTTGTGGCCGACCCGGATCCCGCGGCCAAGCACGAGCTCCGCGTGCACCCGCTTGGCGCCGTAGTTGCCGTAGGAGGCGGCGTGGACCTCGCGGATCACGTCGGTCAGCCACGCATGCCGTACCGAGCGCGCCGACGGCGGCCGCGACCGCCAGGCGTAGAAGCCTGCCCAGGAGACGCTCAGCACCCGACAGGCGACCTCGACCGGCAGGCCCTCACTGGCCATCACGGCGATCGCCTCGAACCGCCTTTTGGGCGCACCGACTCCTTCAACAACTCCGCGGCCCGCCGATGCACAGCCAGCTCGGTCTCGAGCTCGCGGATCCGCCGCCGAGCCACCCGAAGCTCCTCGCGCTCCTCTGAACTCAGCCCCGGCAGCTGGCCGCGGTCGATCAGCTCCTGGCGCCGCCACATGTAGATCGACTGGTCGCTGACCTCGAGCAGCCGCGCCACCTCCGCCACAGGCTTTCCCGCCGCGACCAGATCGAGCGCCCTTCGGCGGAACTCCGCCGGATACCCCTTCCGTGCCATGAACGACCTCCTCGCTCATCATCGAGGAAGCCCGAGTCTAGAAACCAGACCCTACGAAACCGGGGCTACACCAGCCTGCATGAAACCCGGAGCGGTTCAGCTCGTTCGCTGGAGGCGATTCGCACCGATGACCTCATGCGCGCTGGCTTCCAGTCTGGTGCCTCGACAACCTGCAGCAGATGACACGAGTGCGGCTCCACCGCCGCACCTGCTCTCTCTCAACTAGGTACGAACAAACGTGATCCGGGGGCGGCCCGCCTCGCCCCGGCGAAACCCCCGACGACGACTGGCACTTAGGGGTTGTCTTCAAGCTCGCAGGAGGGCTTGACATGTGACCGTATGGTCACCTATAGTGGACGCATGAGCAAGGACGAGGACCATGTGTTTAAGGCGCTCGGTGACCCGACGCGTCGCTTCCTGCTCGACCTGCTCTTTCAGGGTGACGGCCGCACGCTGACCGAGCTTGAGTCTGAGCTGGAGATGACGCGCTTCGGCGTCATGAAGCACCTGCGAGTCCTCGAGGACGCAGGGCTCGTGGTCACGCGCCGGCAAGGCCGGGAGAAACTGCATTTCCTGAACCCGGTCCCCATCCGGCTGATCCACGACCGGTGGATCGACAAGTACACGGAGCGCCAGGTTTCGGCGCTCGCAGACCTCAAGACCAAGCTGGAGGAGACAGGATGACGACGACCGAGATGCAAAATCTGACCGTCCAGGTCTACCAGGTGTTCATCAAGGCGACCCCTGAGCAGATCTGGGACGCGATCACGAAGCCGGAATTCACTGAGCGCTACTTCCACGGCGTGCGCTCCGACTTCGACCTGCGCCCGGGCGGCCACTACCGGCAGACGATGGGCGACACGGATCAGCTCGCGACGCAGGGGGAGGTGCTCGAGGCCGATCCGCCGAGACGCCTCTCGCACACATGGACGTCCCTGTACGACCCCGAGATGGCGGTGGAGGAGCCGAGCCGAGTCACGTGGGAGATCGAAGCACGGGACGATGGGACGGCGCTCCTGACGGTCACGCACGACCAGCTCGAAAGGGCGCCGAAGACGGCCGTGGGCGTCTACGGGACGGGATGGATGGGTGTCCTCTCATCGCTGAAGACGCTGCTCGAGACCGGAGAGCCGCTCTAGGCGAACCAACACAGGGCGCGCGTGGCGCTTGTCGTCCCGCGCGCCCTGTAGCGCCCCCGATCGGCAACCTCAGGAGGACTCCCGGGTTGCCCTCGGTCGGGAGCGCTACGTTACGCCTGAGAACGCGGGCGGCCAGATGACCTTCCCGCCAGCGCGGGTGAGTAAGAAGACAGCGTGGCGCCCGTTCCAGTCGTTCGCTTAGTGCTGCTGTTGCCGTGCGGCGCGTCCGCAGGTCGCTTGGAGTTCGTCTCCACACAGATCACAACGTGCGGTGAGGCCCGGGATCAACGCCTTCCCGCAAGAGGCTTTGCTCGTTGCGACGGTCTCAAATGACACCGCCAAGCGGGCTGAAGTAGTTGCAAAGGTGGTCGGCCGCATGCTTCGCGTCGAGCCATCGGGTAGTAGCGGCTGGTTGCTCAAGCTGCTTTGCCACCTTCGGCGCAAGCACCGGGGCAAGCAGGGTCGCCAGAGTCTCTAGGGCGTCGTCAGAGAACATGCAGGATGGTAGGAGGTTCGTCGGACGGTCGTCCAATACCGGTTGCTTAGTTCCTGGTCGAACACCGTGGGAATCGTAAGGGCGAACTGTGACGGTGCTCACGACCGGCAGAACGATCCTTACCCACGGCTTACCTGAACGAAAGAACGCCCCGGAAGGGGCGTCTCTCACCTGTCGAATATGGCTTGTTTACTGGTGTTGCGGCACGCGGGGGATACTCGGCTCTCACCGGTGTATCCAACCCGGGGAGCTAAGGACAACCCGGTGGTGTCAGGCGAGGGCCCGTCGGAGGCCCTCCCCGTCGCCCCACGTTCACGCGCGGGCAGGGCGCCGTCCGTCCTCGTCGAACACTGCTGCCATGGACACCGTGACTGTCGCCAAGCAGGGAGTCACTTCGCGGGATGTGACCCGCGTCGGGAGCCGTCGCCCCGTGGTCCGCGACAAGGGCCTGATCGTGCTGCTCGCAGTACTCGGGACGCTGGGGCTGCTGTTCTGGTCAGCGGTCATCGCCGGCCTCCTCGCCCTCCTGTAGCACGGCACCGAGGGGCACCGCGTGCGACCTGCTGACACGTCCTGTGTAAGGCGTCCGTCAATCGCGCTTGAGCCGTGACCCACTCTTGCCGACAGAGGAGGTATGCACCGCGTCCTCGTGCTGTCCGCTGCGCTTGCCGTGGCACTCGCTGTCGCGGGTCCCGCTGCGGCCGCGGGGAGCGCGAGCATCGCCGCCCTTCAGGTCGCCCTGCGGGCGAACGGCCACTATCCGGCATCGGTTGACGGCGTCGACGGGCCCCTCACGCGCGCTGGCCTGACCGCCTTCCAGCAGCGTCTCGGGCTGTTTCCCAGAGGCACGATCGCGCCCGCCACCCGCCTCGCCCTCGGCTCGCTCGGACGGCCTCTCCTCGGCCAGCGCGAACTCGGTATTGGTGCGGTCGGGTGGGACGTGTCGGCTCTCGAGTTCCGGCTCGTCCCCTTCGGTCTCAGTCCGAAGGCGGTCGACGGGCGGTTCACGGCCGAGACGGCCAGGGCTCTCGCACGCTTCCAGGCGAGGCGAGGGCTACGGCAGGATGGGATTGCCGGAAAGCAGACGTTCAAGGCGCTCAGCGACGCAACTGGTGCCGCTGCGGCCTTCACGCCACCCGTTCGTGCGACCCATGTCGTGGCGGCCGGCGAGAGCTTCTTCTCGATCGCCGAGCGCTACGGGACCAGCCCGCTGCTGCTCGCGCGGGCGAGCGGGCTTGACCTCGCCGCCGTGATCGTCCCCGGTCAGCGCCTCACGCTTCCCACAGGCACACGGAGATCGCCGGCGGCCTCACCGCCGCCGGCCGCAGCGGGGTCTCCGGTCTCCCGCGACGCGGTGCGCGCTTCGATCGACCACTGGTCTGCGGTCTACGGCGTCGACCCACGGCTCGCTCGTGCGACCGCGTGGATGGAGTCCGGCTTTCAGCCGGATGTCGTCTCCGACGTGGGGGCGCTCGGCGTCATGCAGCTCCTGCCCGGCACCTGGAAGTGGGTCGACGAGGTGCTCCTCGGCACGACGACGCCACGCACGTACGACGGCAACATCCGCGCCGGCGTCCGCTATCTCCGCTGGTTGCACGACCAGTTCCGGGGCGACACGCGCCTGGCGCTCGCCGGCTACTATCAGGGCGCGCAAGCCGTTCGCGATCGCGGCCTCTTCGACGACACGAAGCGCTACGTCGCGTTGATCCTGAAGCTGCACGGCTCGATCTGAGCGCGCCTCTCCGGGTATCGTCCGGGTCGACGAGCAGGTGTGCCGGCAGGTCGATCCCCATCCAGGAGGTTTCGGTGAACGTGCACGGGACGAAGGAGTTGGACGCTTCGAGGGAGGTCGTCTGGAGTGTGATCGACGATCCGGTGCAGATGGCGGGGCTGATGCCGGGCGTCGAGAGCCTCGACATCAAGGACGAGCGCCATTGGCAGGCGAAGGTGAAGGTTCCGCTCGGGATCGGTGGTTTGAAGATGACGATCGACTTCGAGAAGGTCGAGGAGCGTCCGCTGGAGTTCGCGTCGATGAGCGCGAAGGGGAAGGGTGTCGGTGCGATGATGAACATGACGACGTCGTTCACGCTCACGGGTGAGGGTGAGCACACGTCGATGGCGTGGTCGGCGGAGGTGAAGATCGCGGGGCCGGTCGGCTCGATGGGGCAGCGGGTCCTGCAGCCGATCGTCCAGCAGCAGGTGGGGAACGTGCTCACCGCGCTCGAGGTGAAGGTCGCCGAGGCGAAAGCGGCCGCCGCCGGCGGCTGAGAGCTCCGGCGATCCGTTTCGCGCGGGCAACGGGACGCAGCCCCGAGATGTGGGCTGCGGGGGTACACTTGAGCGCGTGAGTTGGCCCTGGATCGTGCTGCTCGCGATCGCCGTCGGGATCGTCGTGGCTTCGGAGTGGCCCAGGTTCGAGCGTCTCGCCGGCGCGGAAGCACGGCGCCTGCGCGATCGCGAGAAGCGGAAGGCCAAGCTGCGGGTCGTCTCCACGGACGACGACGAGTTCGTGCGGAGCGTCCAGGCCGATCTCGAGGCGCTGCCGACGACCGAGGAGCGGGAGACGCCTCGCTGAGGGGCGGGGGCCGGCGACCGGCTTCACAGCCCGTCCCAGGGTTTCGCTAGCGGATCACGACCGTGGTCGTGAGCACGCGGGTGTTGGGCAGGATCGGCGGGACGTTCTCCATGTTGCGGGACTCCTGGTAGTCGGACACCTGCAACCGGAGCCGGTGCGTTCCGCGGCGTAGCGCTTTGGTCGCGATTCTGACGGTGCCGGACTCGACCCTCGCGGAGCGCGCCGCTCCGTCGACCGTCACCTTCAGGGTGGTCGGATCGACGCCCGAGCCGGCGTCGCCGACCCGAACGACCAGCGGGATGCCTCGCCGTACCCGGTTGCGCTCGAGCGAGACCGTCGGTGGCTTCGTATCGTCGACCCAGAAGCGGAACCCGAAGCTGCCGGCGCCTGCGTCCGTTGGGCTGTCGAAGACGACGTCGTAGGTGCCCGAGCGCGGCCGCACGGCGCCCGCCGCAAGGACGGGCGTACCGAACTGGGCCAGGTAGGGGTTGAGATTGAGGGGCAGGGCTGCGTAGCCGGTGAGGCGGTTCTCGTCACCCGCGGAGACGACGCGGGGCTCGACCCGTGCTCCACCGTCGCGGCGGACGATGACGACCCCGAAGTTCGCGACCGGCCTCGTCAGCGTGAGCCGGAAGACCTGCTCGGGGCCCTGGAGCACCGCGGAGACGGCGCCGTCGGCCGGCACCTCCGGATACCGGTAGCGCGAGGCGAGCGAGGGTTTGCCGCGCGTGTCTCCGTCGTACAGGCCCGGCGTGCGAAGCGGGACGGTGACCGCGGCGGCGAGCCCGGCCCGGGCGACGCGAAGCCAGAACGGTACGCGTCGGACGTCCGTGCCACGCGTCAACCGTACGAACCCCGTCAGGTCGCCCTCGGCTGCGGTCGCGGCGACGATGGCCGAGAGGTCGAGCGTGCCGGGAGCCGTGACGGTGAGCGGAGCCACGAGGCCGGCACCGGCCGTGGCCGTGACGGTGTCGACCGTGACGTTCCAGTCGCCGGCGCCGCCACCTGCATCGGTCAGGTCGATGCGGGCCGGCACGGTGACGCCGGGGCGGACGAGCCCGAAGGAGACGGCGGCCGGTTCTGCCAGAACGAGTGGGAGGTCGGCCGTGAGCGGGTTCGCAAGACCGCCGCCGCCTCGCGTCGGGGGAGCGACCTGACCGTCGATCGCGACGTCGCTGCCGGTTCCGATCAGCGCGGCCTTGAGCATCGCGACGGACCATGACGGATGACGTTCGATCAGCAACGCGGCGGCGCCGGCGATCTGCGGGCTTGCCATCGACGTGCCCGACATCGTCTCCCAGCGGGCGTTCGGCACCGACGAGAGGATCGAGACGCCGGGCGCGCTGACGTCGGGCTTCAACCTGAGCGACAGCGGCGTCGGCCCGGAGGAGCTGAAGTCGGCAAGGCCGCTCACGGAGCCGCTCGAGCTCGTGACGGCCGCGACGGTGATCGCCTTCTCCGACGTGCCCGGTGAGGACAGTGAGCCCCGGCCGAACTCGTCGAAGTCGTTCCCGGCTGCGACGACCGGGACGACGCCGGCGGCGGCAGCGGCGTCGAGGGCAAGTGCGACGAGGTCACGTGACGGCTCGACCTCGGGCTCTCCGATCGAGAGGTTGATCACGTCCATGCCGTCTGCGACCGCGGCTTCGATCGCGGCGACGATCTCGGGCGCGTTTCCGTCGAGACCGACGTCGGCGTCGGTGGGGACGCTGAGCGCCTTGTAGTTTCCGATGTAGGCGCGTGGGGCGATGCCGGAGATCTTGACGTTGCCGTTCGCCGTCGTGTTCGCGTTGCCGGCGGCGATGCCCGCCACGTGCGTCCCGTGCGCGGACTGGGTGGGGTCGAAGGGAAGGCGGGCGTTCTTCCAGGTCGTGCCTGCGGGTGCGAAAGCGCGCGCGACGATCACCTTCGCCGTCGTGTACGCGGCCTGCCCCCTGGGGTACCCGGGCGGCATCGCGTATCCGGCCGGCGAGAAGTACGGGTGCCGCTGATCGACGCCGTCGTCGATGATCGCGATCTTCAGGCCGTCGCCGCGGTTGGGGAGGCCCGTCTGCCAGGTGGCTGCGGCACGTGCGATCTGCGCCGTCGTGGCCGACGCGACTGCGTAGGTCGCGCCCGCGTCGACCGCCGTGACTCCGGGAAGCGTGCTCAGCCGTCGCATCGCGGCATTCGGGACGACGACGGCCACTCCGTTGAGAACGATCCGGTAACGCCAGCGGATCCGGGCGCCGGGAACGGTCTCCCGGAGGGCGGCCGCGAACTGCGCCTGGTCACGTTCGACGGCGGCTCGCGCGGCGCGGGCGGCGGCGCCTGTGCGGCCGGCGAGCGGGGGAGACGCCAGCGTGACCACGACCTCACTCGTCGACCCACCCGCCGGGAGCACGTCGGCCGTCCCACGGGCGGCGGGAAGGCAGCAGAGGGCGAGGGCGCAGAGGAGTCCGGAAACGCGAATCATGGTGGTTGTGACGCCATTCGGGGACGACGGTTTCCGTGCAGCATGCCAGTACCGGTGGCGGCGGCTAGAATTCAGGGCGCGCGGATGTGGCGGAATTGGTAGACGCGCACGGTTCAGGTCCGTGTGCCTTTCGGGGCGTGGAGGTTCAAGTCCTCTCATCCGCATCGTTGTGCCGGGCGTGAAGCGTCCGGGACGACGACGTCCGGATCGGCGGTAGTGCTGGCTCTTGCGCCGTGCCTGGTTGATCCCTCCGGGGGGTGTCGAGCGCGGCAGCTGGAGACCGATACATCCCTCAGTGGAGGGAACCTCGTCGATCCTGGGCCTCGCGCTGCTCGCGGCGGTTGCCGTGTGGCTTGGCCTCGCCGTGGCCACGGTTGCAGGACGGCTTCTGTACGAACGCCGCCGGAACCTCGCCGAGGAGGCGGCCGACGCGCCGCAGCTCGCCCACGGAAGCCGGAGAATGGTGCGACGGGCGTTGCGGCATCGCACCCAGTCAGGGAAGTGGCGGCGCATCATCGCATTGCGGGCTCTCGTCACCTCGGGTCACCCGCGTGGCCGTGCACTTCTACGCCGCGCCCTCGCCGACCACGACCGGGACGTCGTCGCGGCGGCGATCAAGGCGCTCGGAGACCTCGGCACGCCCTGGGCCGGCGAGCAGCTAATCGGAGCACTTCGGCACGATCGCTACCAGCGTTCCCGTATCGCGGCGCAGCTCGAGCGGTTCACGCCGTCGCTCGCGGACTCGCTCGTTCCTCTGCTCCACGACGGGGAGCCTGCAGTGCGCTTCTGGGGCGCAACCCTCCTGGGGCGGTGCCCGGGCCATGCGCTCGAACCCCTCATCGCCCTCACCCATGATGCAGACGCAAACGTGCGCTGCGCTGCCATCGAGGCGCTCAGCGCACGCCGTGAGGTAGCCGCCCTTCGACCGGTGCGTGAACGCATGTACGACGAGCGCTGGTTCGTCAGGGTGCATGCCTGCCGTGCGGTGGGCGAGTTGGGCACGATAGACGAGGCGCCGAGGCTCGCCCGGTCGCTGCGTGACCCCTGGTGGTGGGTGCGCTCGGCCGCCAAGGGCGCACTCCGAGGGTTCGGCCCGACGGTCGCGGGCGCGGTGATTCCTTATCTCGACGACGACGACGACTTCGCCAGAAACGGCGCCGCCGAAGTGCTTCAGGATGTCGGCTTCATCGACTCCCTCGCGACGACCGGGTCGGACGGCCGACTGCTGCAACGCATCTTCGCTGCGGGCGGTTCAGGCATGCGGGATGCCGCGCGACTCCGTGCGGAGAGCGAGGTCCACGACCCCGTGCCGGCGCGCGCCGCCGCGGGAGATGCGTCCGCATGACACCCGAGGCGATTCTGCGCTGGGTCGTTGTCGTCTGCTTCTCCTATCTCGCACTGGTCAACGTCTCCTACATGGTGCTCGCCGTCGTGGGCCTACTCGAAAACACCACCCGAAGGCGTGAGAGCGCTGCCGAGGACTACGAGACGATTGCCACGTCGCGGTTTACGATCCCTGTCACGATCGTGCTCGCCGCGTACAACGAGGAGTCGGCGATCGTCGCGACCGTTCGATCTCTCCTCGCGCAGACGTACCCCGAGTTCGAGGTGATCGTCGTGAACGACGGGTCCAAGGACGGGACGCTCGCGCTCCTGAGGAACGAGTTCGGCCTCGACCCCTACGAGGTGTTCGCCAAGCGGTTCGTCGAGTCCGAACCGGTCCGCGCTGTCTATCGCAGCGCTGCCTACCCGAACCTCATCGTCGTGGACAAGGACAACGGCGGCAAGGCCGACGCTCTCAATGCGGGGCTCAACCTCGCGCGCTACCGCTACATCTGTGGCGTCGACGCGGACACCGTCTTCTCACAGGACGCCCTGCTCAAGGGCATGCGTCTCGTGATGACCGATCCCGCCCGCGTGATCGGAGTCACGAGCCACCTCTCGATCTCGCTCGACCCCTCGAAAACCATGGCTGATCCAATCGGACGACGGCGGCTGGCGCACAAGCCGCTCCTCGCCTACCAGCACCTCGACTACCTACGTGCGTTCTTCAACAACCGGCTGGGCTGGTCGCGGCTCGACTTCATGCTCTGCGCCGTCGGGGCCTTCCAGATCTGGCGTCGCGACGTGATCGAGGAAGTGGGTGGGTTCGCCCGTGGCTTCACGTGCGAGGACATCGAGCTGACATTTCGGATCCACGAGCGGTACCTCCGGCGTGGACGGCGGTACAAGATCCTCTGCCTGCCCGACAACGTCGGCACCACGGAGGGACCGGATAGTGTCCGTAAGCTCGTTGCCCAGCGCGAGCGCTGGCAGCGCGTGATCAACGAGACGGTCTGGCACTACCGGCGCATGCTCTTCAATCCGCGCTACAAGCGCGTCGGCATGCTCGGGATGCCGTACTACGTCCTCTCCGAGGTAGCAGCGCCCTTCTTCGAGATCCTGGCGTTCATCTCACTTCCGCTCGCGCTCTGGCTCGGCGTCTTCGATTGGAAGACGTTCGCGCTGTCGATCGCGTTGATCTCGTTCGTCAACGCCGGCCTGACCGCGGTCGCGATCCTCGCCGACGACCTGCAGTCCCGCCTGTACGCGCCTGCGGAGCTCGTCAGACTGCTCTTGCTTGCTCCACTCGATCTGATCGCCTACCGACCAGTGCTCGTGTGGGCCCGGCTGAAAGGGACATGGCGCTTCCTCCGGGGCGACAAGGGCTGGTACAAATTCGAACGCAACGAACGCACCGCCTCGACGTCTGGCTAGGCAGGCAACACGGCGAGGACGTCGTCGACGTGTCGCTCCGGCTTTACTGCCCGCAGTACCCGCGTTACGACCCCGGCGGCATCGATCACGAACGTGGAGCGCTCGACGCCCATGTACGTCTTTCCGTACATGGACTTCTCGACCCAGACTCCGTAGGCCTCGGCCGTCGCGTGGTCGGGATCGGCAAGCAGGGTGAACGGCAGGTCGTGCTTCTGCTTGAACCCGAAGTGCGAGGCTTCACTGTCAGGGCTGACGCCCAGCACGACGGCGCCGCGCTGCTCGAATTCGCTCCAGGAGTCGCGGATGCCACACGCCTGCGTCGTGCACCCGGTTGTGTTGTCCTTGGGGTAGAAATAGAGGACGACGGGTTTCCCGCGCTGCGCCGCGAGCGAAACCTTCTCGCCGGAGTCGCTCGTGAGCGAGAAGTCGGGCGCCGGCATTCCTGGTTCGACTGTCAACGGTTCCTCCGTTTCTCGGGCGTTGTCTCCAGGCTATCTATCCGAGGTTTCGTGACACGGGCCCAGGAGGGACGGGGAAGCGCGTTCGCGTGCGCGGCTTCGAGGAATGGGCGCCCGGCGCCGACGGGCTGACCGCCGACTCGCGGGGCCGGACGGCCGGGTAGGCTCGCGAGGTGGTCGAGATCCACCACTATCTCGCGTACGTCGTCGTCGCCGGCTGCCTGCTCGCCGGCGTGGTTGGGCTGGTCGCGTACCACCGCGGCAGCCAGGTGGGCGGTGCGATGATCCACCTCCTCGCGCTGCCGCAGACGCTGCTCGTGGCGCAGGCGGCGTTCGGGTTGCTGTTGCTCTCCGGGGACTACCGGGCTGCCGACGAGCTCCACTACGTCTACGGGGCCGTTGCGCTCGGGGTCGTGCTCTCACCGTGGTTCTACGCGCCGGCTGACCCGCGCAAGCGCTTGCTCTGGTTCGCGGTCTCGGCACTCGTCGCCGCGGCACTCGGGGTTCGTGGCACCATGACCGGATCGTGAGACGCTGGTACGAGAACAGGATGGTACGCGGCCTCGCGATCGTCGCGCTGATCTCGCTCGCCGTCGTCGTCCTCTCGCTCGAGCCCGTGCTCGCGTCGATCGGCGGTCTGCTCCGGATCGCGTTCCTGCTCGCGATCGCGTTCTTCCTCTTCCTCGTCTGGCGGGAGCGCCGTGGTGACCTGGAAGCATGGTCGGATCGCTCCCGCCGGGTGTTCTACGGCGCCATCGCCCTGGCCGTCGTCGACATCGGAGCTGCGCTCGGCCTCCGGCCGGCCGGCGCCGACGTGCTCGCGTTCTTCGCCGTGCTCGGCTGCTGCGCGTGGGCGATCGTGCGCACGTGGCGAACCGAGCACACCTACGGCTGACTCAGCCCGCCGGAGCGTGCACGGCAGCGCCGTCGAGCGCCGCCAACACGGAGCGCACGGGGCCCAGGGCGCCTACGAAGATCGGGGTGTCCCGCTCCGTCCAGCGCGACGCCTCGGTCTCGCGTAGGGTCATCATCAGGTGCATGAAGTCGGCCGGCTCCTCGCACTCGAACGCCGGCATGAACTCCTGGTCGTCGATCCCGAACGAATAGGTCGTGTGGTTCGTGACCGTGACGAACTTGCCGCCCACCACCGCGTGCTCCCGCATCGCGTCGGCCCGCTCCTCGAACGTGAGGAAGTACCACGGCCGCCTCTTCACGAACGGGTAGACGACGAGATACGGCGCCTCCCGGGGGATCACCTTGCCCTGGCGGACGCGTTTCTTGTCGGTGTAGACCGAGGGCTTCGTGGTTGCGAGATACGAGTACGGCGTCGTCAGCCAGCCGGCGAGCGAGGTGCCGTTGAGGGCCGCCCCGAGCTCGAGCAGGTCGTCGTAGCGCTCGGTGATCTGCCAGAGGAAGAAGTCGGCCTCGGGGCGGATGCCCGACACGTTGTAGGCGCGGAGCCCTTCCATCCGGCCCGCCCATTCCTCGACGACCTCGGCGAACGCGTCCTTGCCGGCCTCGCGCTCCTCGACGGGCAGACGACGCCAGGCCGGATCGACCTTGAAGAACCGGTACGCGACGTACTGCCCGACCTGGACACCCTCGATGCGCTCGTAGGCGGGCTTCGCTTCGCTCACGGCGTCATCGTACGCGGTGCGCGCTAGCGCAGGCTGAGCGTGGTGCTCTCGCGGGTCTGCGGCACGCCTGGGTTGACGGGGTGGTTGAGCGTGATAGAGAACCGGATCGGCCCGGTGCCGAGCTTGCGGCCCTTCAGCGAGACGACGACCGGTGCTCCTGCCCGTCCGTACCCGGTCAGGCGCGCGCGCCCGGTACCGGTCGCCGCGGTCGCCGCGCGCAGCACCCAGGCACAGTCGAGCCGACACGTGAAGCGTATGTTGCGGGAGCCACGTCGGAGCTCCGCCTGGGTCGGGAACCGTACCTTCGTCGCCGTGACGTCGAGGCCGAGCCCGTCGCAGCGGGCGATCGAGCCGCCGCGGGCGCGCGCGAGCGCGTCGCGGACGCCGTAGAGGCTCGACTTCGGCGTCCCGTCCGCGTAGTAGACGCCCGACTGCCAGCTCGCGAGCGCGGGCTCGTCCTGCGAATGGAAGAAGAGGATGCCGGTGACATTCGGCTGGCAGAACGCGAGCTGCAGCGCCCGCTGGTAGTACGCGCCCTGCGTGATCTCGTCCACCGGCTTCGTCGTTGCCGGCTCTGCGCCGGTGTACGCCTTCGCCTTGCCGGCGGGGATCTGCGACTCGACGCCGAACTCGTCGTAGAGGATCGGGAGGAACGTGCCGGTCTGCGCGCTGCCGTCGAAGGCGGTGCCGAGCGTCCTGATCAGGCGGTCGTAGTCGCCGAGGCCGATCGTCGTCGAGTTCGGGTGTGGCGTGTCGGGAGACTGACCGGACGAATCGGCGTAGGGGTGGAACGCGAGGCCGTCCATCACCGGCAACGTGCGGCCGCCGGCACGGTAGGCGACGCCCATGTCTTTCAGGAACGCAACGGGCGAATGGGTGTCGCGTCCGGTCCCGGGCCGGTCGATGCCACGCGGCGCCAGGGCGCCGCCCCACACGCGGGTTGCCGGGTCGGCCGCCTTGACGGCGTCGTAGGAGCGTGCCAGGAGCGCCAGGTACGCCGGTGCCGCTGCGTCGCTGCCGTCCGGGTTGAACTGTGGCAGCCAGAAGCGGTTGAGGTTCGGCTCGTTGCCGACCACGACGTCCTTGACGGACGGCAACTGCTGTTTGAGCGCCGTCAGATAGGCGGCGAACAGCTCCCGGGCTTCGGGCGTCAGCGGCGTCACGCGGGAGCCCGTCGGGTAGACCGCGAGGTAGACCCTGACCGCGGAGAGCTGAGCCGCGCCGACGACGTTGCGGAGGGTTGCGATTTCGGCCGGGCTCGGCGCGGCCTCCGTGCCCTGCCACTGGGAGGTGACCCGCACGGACGAGAAGCCCGCGAGGCGTAACATCGTCATCTTGGCCTTGGCGGAGGGTAGGTCGGGCGCGCGTACGACGTCCTCGGCCGCGCCGAACTGCATCGCCGGCCCGCCCGCGAGGGCGGCAGGAGCGAGGACGAGTGCGGCGATGAAGGGAAGCAGGCGTGGAATCATGCGGCGGATACGCTAGCTGCGTGGTCGAGTCGATACGCGAGCAGTTGGCCGGGCTCCCGCGCAACCCGGGCGTGTACCTCTTTCGCGACGGGAGTGACGACGTCCTCTACGTCGGCAAGGCCAAGTCGCTCCGCGCCCGGGTGCGGAGCTACTTCAACCGTGGCGACGGTCGGCTCGGGATCGAGCGGTTGGTAGGGCGAATCAGCAGGATCGAGGTGATCGTAACCTCATCCGAGGCGGAGGCACTGCACCTCGAGCAGAACCTCGTCAAGCGTCACCGCCCGCCGTTCAACGTGCGGTTGCGCGACGACAAGTCGTTCCCGTACATCGCGGTCACGGTGGCCGACGAGTATCCGCGGGTCATGTTCACGCGCGAGCGGCATCGCCGCGGGACGGTCTACTTCGGGCCCTATGCAAACGCGAAGAAGGTGCGTGAGACGCTGGACGTGCTCAACCGCGTCTTCCAGTTCAGGCCGTGTGAGGGGCCGAAGCCTGGCCGCCACTCCGGCATCCCGTGCCTCGACTTCCACATCGAGCGGTGTACGGCGCCCTGCATCGGGGCGATCTCGAAGGAGGAGTACCGCAATCAGATCGATGGTGTGATCGACTTTCTCTCCGGCGATACCCGGTCGATCGTCCGGTCGCTGGAGCAGCGAATGCGCGAGGCGGCCCGGGAGGAGCGGTTCGAGGACGCGACCCGGTACCGCAACCGGCTCTTCGCGATCGAGAGCCTCGCGGAGCGCCAGGGCGCCGACCGAAGGGCAGTGGGGACGATCGACGTGATCGGCCTGGCAGTGAACGGCAGCCGGGCGGCTGTACAGCTGTTCCCGCTCCGTGACGGCAAGCTGATCGACCGGTATGCGTTCCACCTCGAAAACGTCGAGGGCCAGGATCGAGCGACAATCCTGGAGGGGTTCTGCCTCGAGTACTACACTGCCGCTCCGAGCGTGCCGCCCCAGCTGATCGTTCCACCCGACCTGACGGACACCGAGGCGCTTCAGGGTTTCCTCTCCGGGCTCCGGGGAGCCGCAGTCGAGGTTCGCGCGCCGGCGCGGGGCGAGAAGCGGAGGCTTGCCGAGCTCGCCGCCGAGAACGCGGAGCTGGCGCTTGCCCACGAGGCGACCGCGGCAGAGCAGAAGCGGCTGCGGCGCATCGCGGCGCTCGAGAGCCTGCGCGAGAGCCTGAACCTCGAGAGCCTGCCGGTGCGGGTCGAGTGCTTCGACATCTCGAACCTGCAGGGGCGTGACATCGTCGCCTCGATGACCGTGTTCGTGGATGCGCAGCCGAGGAAGGCGCACTACCGCTCGTTCACCGTGCGCGGCCTCGACGGGCAGGACGACTTCGCGTCGATGGGGCAGGTCATCGCCCGTCGCTTCGCCCGCCTGCGTGACAGCGCGGACGCCGGCCGCTATGACGAGAGCTTCGCTGCGGTCCCGAATCTCGTCGTGATCGACGGCGGCAAGGGGCAGCTGGCGGTGGCGCTCGAGGCGATTCAGGCGACCTCCGGGTTGCCGCGCGTCGCCGTCATCGCCCTCGCGAAGCGCGAGGAGGAGGTGTTCGTTCCGGGCCACGCGCAACCGATCCTGCTCGAGCGGCACGATCCCGGGCTGCAGCTGCTCCAGCGCATCCGCGACGAGGCGCACCGGTTTGCGATCACGTTCCACCGGCAGAAGCGCGACACGCGTGCGTTCGCGTCGATCTTCGACACGCTCGAGGGCATCGGGCCTGCTCGGCGGCGCGCGATCCTGCGCCACTTCGGGTCGGCCGATCGGTTTCTCGCAGCGTCGCAGGAGGAGCTGGAGGCCGTTCCCGGCCTGCCCGCGAAGACGGCGCGCTCTGTCTTCGGGCAGCTCCACCGCACGGGTGGGCCTGCGGCCTCGTAGGGGCCGGGCGCACGCGCCTCCCGCTCAGCGCGTGTCCGCCTCCGCACCCGGGGCGGACATGCCGCGGAAACGCAGAGTACGCAGCGTGAGCAGGATCGCGGTGAACCCGAGCAGGATGTTGACGACGGTGAGCGTTAGTTTCATCCCCACGCTGAACGCGAGCAGCGCCGAGCGGGAGGCCTTGCCGCGGAGCGTGTAGACGAGGAGCGCCTGCTGTGTCCCGAGGCCACCCGGGCTGATCGGCACGAGCGTCGCGAGGCTCTCCGCCGCCTGGACGAGCAACACGTTGCGCGGAGACTGCTCGATCCCAAAGGCGCCGAGCATGAACCACACCGTCGCGAGCCGCAGAGCCCAGTCGGCGAGCTGCCAGGCGACCACGGTGCGGAGCCAGCGCGTCGGGGTACGGACGACCGTGAACGCCTGGCTGACGCGCTGGCGAAACTCGGCCACGTGCCCGTGAATCCAGACTGCGAGGGCTATGACGCCGATCACGACGGCCACCAGCAGCGCCTCGGAGACCTGCTCGTGTGCGAGGAACCAGGCGAAGTCGAAGCTCGGCAGCGTGGGGAGCACGTCGAGGTTGGGGAGGACGCCTTGCATCACGGCCCAGGCGAACAGGCTGATCGCGCATGCGGCGTCGACGATGGCGAGCACCAGGCTCGAGCTGACGAGTGTCGTGTAGGTCGACCCCTTCACGGCGCGGTGGGCCATCGTCAGGCGTACCACGTCGCCGGCCCGGGCGGGGAAGATCGCGTTGACACCGACCCCTGCGAGATACGCCGCGTAGATCGACAGCCAGCGGACGCGCGCGGAGGGGTAGGCGGCCGCGAGGACGTTGCGCCAGGCACGGCTCGTGCACATCGTTTTCGCGACGTGGCAGGCGATCGCGATTGCGAGGGCCGTCCGGTGAACCGAGGCGAGGTAGTCCCAGAACACCTCGCTGGCATCGATGACGGTGCGCATGCGGCCACGGTAGCCCGTTCGGTCTCAGCGTGTGCAGGAGCCGATCAGGCCCGCGGTCGGGAAGGGCGGACCGGCGTCAGGGCCCGACTTCTGCGAGCGAGACGACCTCGCGAAGGAACGGAACCCCGTCCCCGGGATCCGGCCCGTCGAGCTCCTCTGCATAGCGCCGTCCTTCCCACACCGCCGCGGCGATCGTGCCCGGGCTCCACGCGTCACCGACGGCACGAACCGAGAGGATCCCCGCCTCCGCGAGGGCATCGGTGCGGCTGGTCAGCCCCGTGAGGAGCCCGTCCTCGGGCAACCGGGAGGTGACGAGCACGACCGAGTCGCAGTCGAGCGCGCGCTCTCGCTCGGTGTAGACGCAGGACGTCCGCACGAGCCCCGGCTCCACGGCAACGAGCGCCTCGGAGGTGACGACGGTAACGCCGAGCTCGAGCAGCCGACGCTGGATCCGCTCCTGCTCCATGGTGTTGACAGACCATTCGGAGACGCGCGCAGCCGGGGTGACCAGCGTGACGGCGAACGACTCGCCGACGAGCAGCTCCGCCAGGACCCCACCCAGGTAGTAGTGGTCGTCGTCGAAGAGGACCACGCGAGCGCCGGACGGCCGTGCTCCGGCGAGCAGGTCGTCGGGCGTCAGCACCTCGGGGTCGCCCGCGACCGGGAGCGCCTTCGTGTGCCAGCGGCCGATTCCATCGCGGCGCCAGCGCGCGCCGGTCGCGATCGCCACATGCTCGAACTCGTACGAGAGGATCTCGGCCGCGGTGACGCGGCTCTCCAGCGCGAGTTCCACGTTCGGGAGCCTCTCGATCTGAGAGCGGCGGTAGTCGAGCACGCGGATCCAGGCGGCGAGGCCGGGGAGGCGTGCCTCGAGCGCGACGCGGCCGCCGAGCGAGCGCGTTGCCTCGGCGAGCACGACGTCGTACCCGCGCTTCCCGAGAGCCCGAGCGGCTTCCAGGCCTGCCGGCCCTGCACCGACGACGAGCACCCTGGAATCGGACGTCCTCGGCCGGATCCGCTCGGGGTGCCAGCCACGCCGCCATTCCTCGCCCATCGTCGGGTTCTGGGTGCAGCGGATGGGGGTCATGGTGGCATCTCCGGAGACGCAGATGTTGCAGCCGATGCACTCGCAGATGTCCTCGTAGCGCCCCTCCTCGATCTTGACCGGCAGGAAGGGGTCGGCGATCGAGGGGCGCGCCGCCCCGATCAGGTCGAGAACTCCGTCGCGCACCATCCGCGCCATCGTGTCGGGCGAGGTGAACCGCCCGACGCCGACGACAGGCTTGCTCGTGAGCTGCTTCAGGCCGCGCACGTACTGCTCCTGCCCGCCCTCCTCACCAAAGCGCGACGTCGTCGAGTCGTTCTCCCACTCGCCCGCCTGGAAATCCCATAAGTCCGGCAGCTCGCCGACGAGGCCGAGCACACCTTCCATGTCGGCCCGGCCGAATCCTTCGTCTCCCATGAGAGCGTCCACCATGATCCTGCAGCCGACGGCGGCGCGGCCGTCGACCTCCGCCAGAGTGTCCTCGAGCACCTCGCGGAGCAGGCGCACGCGATTCTCGAGCGTGCCGCCGTAGGCGTCGGCGCGGTGATTCAGGCGTGGGTCGAGGAACTGGCCGATCGTGTTGAGACCGTGGCCGGCGTACACGTACACGAGATCGAAGCCGGCAGCAAGGGCGCGACGCACGGCGGCACGATGCCGGCGACGCAGGTCCTCGATGTCCTCGAGCGCCATCATCCTGGCCTGGACGGGATCGTGGCCCACGACCGGCATGTGGCCGACCGACATCGGCGCCAGCCTTCCGTACAGATTCGCGCCGTGGCTCCCGTTATGACAGAGCTGAATCCCCGCGAGAGACCCGTGCTCGTGCACCTTCTCCACCATCCGCGCGAGCGCAGGGATGTCTGCGTCGTCCCACAGGCGCCCTTCGGCGTACGGGGAAACCTCCGACGACGGGTGGATCTCGACCTCCTCGGTGCAGACGACCGACCAACCGCCCTCGGCCTTGACGCCGCGCATGAAGGCGAGCGGGGTCGGATCGCGGTGCCCCATGCCGTTGCAGTGGGGTACCTGGAAGAAGCGGTTGCGCGCGGTGACAGGCCCGATCCGGACGGGCTCGAAGAGGATGTCGTGGCGGGGATCGCGGCCGATGGCCGTAGCCTAACGTGTTTGACCGCGCGGTCAGGCGTGGCTCGTTGAGAGCACGGGCGTTCTCGATGGCATGCCCTCCCGTCAGATGCCGACGAGGCGCACGCCCGCGTACGCGACGACCGCGATGAGCGCCCAGGAGACCAGCCCCAGCGCGAGGGGCCGCGCGCCGATCTGTCTCAATCGGCCGACATCGACCCGCGTCCCGAGCGCGAAGAGCGCCATGCCGAGCAGGACAGTGCGCAGATCGTCGATCCGGGCGATCAGGCGGTCCGGGATCACGCCGACGCTTGCGACGACCACCATCGCGACGAACGCGATGATGAACGGCGGCACGATCGGGGGCCGCGCCTCCGGCGAGCGCCCCGTCGACCGGTGGCGAATCGCGATGCCTGCGATCAGCGGGGCGAGCAGGATCACGCGCGTGAGCTTCACGACGATCGCCGTAGCGAGCGCGGCGGCGCCGGCCGTGGAGGACGTCGCTACGACCTGGGCGACGTCGTGGACGCTCGCGCCGATCCACGCGCCGAACTGCTCGTCGTCGAGGCCGAGGGGACCTTGGAGCGGAGGGAGCGTGACGATCGCGAGCGTCCCACACAGGGTCACGAGCGCGACCGAGAACGCGACCTCGTCCTCGTCCGCGTCGATGACGCCGTTCGCAGCCGCGATCGCGGAGACACCGCAGATCGAGAAGCCCGTGGCGACGAGGAGCGCGAGGTCGTCGGAGATACCGAGGCGACGGCCTGCCCAGCGTGTGCCGAAGAACGTGATCGCCACGACCACGACGACGACGACCAGCGCTCGGAATCCGAGCGCAAGGATGTCGGGGAAGACGAGATCGAGCCCGAGCAGGACGACGCCGAGCTTGAGCACTGGGCCGGCGGCGACCTGCAGGCCGGGCGCGGCCGCAGCGGGCACGCGTGCGAGATTCGCGAGCACCACGCCGAGTGCGACACAGAGCACGAGCGGCGGCAGCTCCGGGAGGGCGGAATGGGCCGCGAGCGATACCGCAACCCCGACCCCCGCGAGAGCGAGGCCCGGCGCTGCGCGGGTCATTCGTCCGGCTGCAGGAACGGGTAGCGGTAGTCCGTCGGAGGCACGAGGGTCTCCTTGATCGTGCGGGGGCTGACCCACCGGATCAGGTTCCACATCGAGCCTGCCTTGTCGTTCGTCCCCGAGGCGCGGGCGCCGCCGAAGGGCTGCTGCCCGACCACGGCGCCCGTCGGCTTGTCGTTGACGTAGAAGTTGCCGGCGGCGTAGCGGAGCGCCTCGTGTGCCTCGCCCAGCGCGTAGCGATCGTTGGAGAAGACGGCGCCGGTCAACGCGTACGGGCTCGTCGAGTCGACGAGGTCGAGGGTGTCGGCCCATTTCGACTCGTCGTAGACGAACGCCGTGACGACGGGGCCGAAGAGCTCGTCGCGCAGGAGCCGGAACCCGGGATCCTCGGTCTTGATCACCGTGGGCTCGACGAACCACCCCTCGCTGTCGTCGGTGCCACCGCCGGTGACGATCTCGGCGCCCGCCTCCTTCGCCTCGGCGATCGCGTCGCGGTGGCCGGCGAACGCCGGTGCGTCGATGACGGCGCCCATGAAGTTCGTGAAGTCGCTGACGTCACCCATCCCGATGCTGCCGACCTCGCGCTCGAGCGTCTCGCGCACGTCACCCCAGAGGTTCGACGGGATGTAGAGCCGCGACGACGCGGAGCACTTCTGGCCCTGGTACTCGAACGAGCCACGCACGATCGCCGCCGCGACCGCTTCGGGATCGGCCGAAGGGTGCGCGAGGATGAAGTCCTTGCCGCCCGTCTCGCCGACGATGCGCGGGTAGTTGCGGTAGCGGCCGACGTCGGTGCCGATGGCACGCCAGATCGAGTGGAAGACGCCCGTCGAGCCGGTGAAGTGGACGCCTGCCAGCTCGGGGCTTGCGAGCGCGGTGGCGCCGATCTCGGCGCCGGGGCCGAAGACGAGGTTGATCACTCCGGGCGGCAGGCCCGCCTCTTCGAGAATCCGCATCGTGATCCAGGCCGAGAGAGCCTGGGTCGAGGCCGGCTTCCAGACGACCGTGTTGCCCATCAGCGCCGGCGACGTCGTCAGGTTGGCACCGATCGCAGTGAAGTTGAAGGGGCTGATCGCGAGTACGAAGCCTTCGAGCGGGCGGTACTCCATCCTGTTCCAGACCCCGGCCGAGGAGACGGGCTGCTCCTCGTAGATGCGCACCAGGTACTCGGCGTTGTAGCGGAGGAAATCGATCGTCTCGCAGGCGGCGTCGATCTCGGCCTGGTAGGCGGTCTTCGACTGGTTGAGCATCGTGGCGGCATTGATCGTGGGGCGCCACGGGCCCGAGACCAGCTCCGCTGCACGGAGGAAGATCGCGGCCCGCTCGTGCCAGGGCGTTCGCGACCAGGCAGCGTGCGCAGTGCGCGCCGCGGCGACCGCGCGTTCGACCTCGGCGGCGCCGCCCTTCTCGACGTCCGCGAGCACGTGGGCGCGGCGATGGGGCATCACTGCCTCGAACGTCGTACCCGTCTCGACCCGCTCGCCGCCGATCACCATTGGGATGTGGACGCGCTCGGCGGACATCTCCGCGAGCCGCGCGCGCAACGCGGCGCGCTCCGGCGTGCCGGGCGCGTAGCTGTTGATCGGCTCGTTGACGGCGGCAGGCGGACGGAAGATGCCGGGGGCGCTCACGAGAGCGATTGTATTGTCGTTGGCGTGCGCGTGGAGCGACACCCCTACGAGGTCCCCGGTTGGGGTGTCGGTGAGGTGTGGGTGCGTGACGGTGTCGTGATCCAGCACGAGCTTGCATGCGAGGACCTGCGCCACGTGCAGACGGGTGCGGCGGGCGGTTCGAGGTCGGCAGCGGCCGGGGCCGCGGCGCCTGCCGCCTTCGTGTCGGATCTGTGCCGGCGGATCGCCGCGCACCTCGCAGGCTCTCCGACGGCGTACGCCGAGATCGCGATCGATCTCGACTGGGCGACACCTCTCCAGCGGGACTTCGCGACCGCGGCCCGAGCGATCCCGTGGGGCGAGGTCGTCTCGTACGGCGAGCTCGCCGCGCTCGCGGGCCGGCCGGGAGCGGCGCGGGCGGCGGGGTCATTCTGCGCCGAGAACCGGTTCTCGCTGATCATTCCCTGCCACCGGGTCGTCGCGGCGAACGGCATCGGCGGGTACGGCGACGCCGGCCCGGAGCTGAAGCGACGCCTGCTCGCGCTCGAGGGCGTGCTCCTGTGAGCTCGGGCTCGCTCGCGGACGACGTGCGGGCGGAGCTCGCCGCCATTGCGCCGAGCCGCCGCTGCGACCGTCTGGCCGAGATCTCGGCGTTGTTCCACACCGCGGGGGCATTGCATCTCCGGGGGCGGGGGACGGTGGCGCTCCACCTCGACCTCGCCTCCTCCGCAGTCGTGCGACGCGCATTTTCCCTCCTCGCCGAGCTTCGCGTGCCGGCCGAGGTCCGCACCTACACGTCGCGGTCCTTCGACCGGGCGACCCGCTATCAGCTGCACGTCGAGGGCTCCGAGCACGCCCTTGCCACGCTCGCCGAAGCGGGGGTGCTGGACAGCGAGCATCGGCCGCTCGATCGGCCGCCCGGCCGCGTCGTCGCGCGTGCCTGCTGCCGTGGTGCGTACCTGCGCGGCGCGTTCCTCGGCGGCGGCTCGCTTACCGGACCTCGATCGCCGCACCTCGAGGTGCGAACGCCGACGCCCGCAGGCGCGTCGTTCCTGCGCAGCGTCGGCTCCGCGGAGGAGGTGCGGTTGCGGGTGAGCGAGCGGGATTCGCATGCGCGGGCCTATGCGAAGGGCTGGGAGGAGATCGAGGGATACCTTCTGGCAGCCGGGGTCGTCGACGCTGTCCTCGCGCTCGAGGAGCGGAGCGTGATCGCAGAGATGCGCTCTGAAGCAAACCGGCTGGCGAATGCCGACCATGCGAATCTCGTCCGCACGGCGCGCGCCGCCCAGAGGCAGCTCGACTCCGCGCGACGCCTCCGTGCATCCGGAGAGCTCGAGCTGCTGCCGGAGCCGATCCGGCAGGCTGCGGCGCTGCGGCTCCGCCATCCAGCGATGTCGTTGCGTGAGCTCGCCGAGAGGGCGAGCCCACCGGCCACGAAGGCCGGCATGCAACGCCGACTTGCGAAGCTGGTGGAGATCGGGGAGCGCTAGCCGATCGTTCCGGGCCGGGTGCAACCCCGACGTCCGGCTGAAGCCGGACACCGCGTGTCGCGGCCCGCTGGTTCCGGAGCCCTGGGCGGAGAGATCGAGGCGGGCTGGGGGAGGAGCTCCGAGGACGACCTCCTCCCCCACTAGCGCGCTCCGAGACCAGGCGGCGAACGGGGTCTGGATTCACCGCCCGGGAGCGCGAGCCCACCGAGACGAGTATGAGGGGCGCAGCGCAATTCCTCAAGCGGACGCCGTCAGTAGGTGCGGGATCCACCTGGGTCGCGGGGCTAGACTCGAAGCACAGTCACCTTACGACGAGAGCGAGGCATCATGGCGGTTCGCGTTGGCATCAACGGGTTCGGGCGCATCGGGCGCAACTTCTTCCGGGCGCAGCAGTCGCTCGGAGCCGACGTGGAGATCGTCGCTGTCAACGATCTCGGTGATGCCGCCACGATGGCGCATCTGCTGAAGTACGACTCGGTCCTGGGGCCGTTCGCCGGCGAGGTATCGCTCGGCGACGGCGTCATCAACGCGGGCGGCGAGCAGATGAAGATGCTCTCGGAGCGCGACCCGGCCGCACTGCCGTGGGGCGACCTCGGCGTCGACGTCGTGATCGAGTCGACCGGGTTCTTCACCAACCGTGAGGGGGCGCAGAAGCACCTGGACGCCGGAGCGAAGAAGGTCATCATCTCCGCCCCGGCGACCGATCCGGACTACACCGTCGTGATCGGGGTCAACGACGACGGATACGACCCTGCCAGGCACAACATCGTCTCGAACGCCTCGTGCACGACCAACTGCATCGCGCCTCTCGCCAAGGTGATCGACGATCTGGCCGGGATCGAATCGGGCTTCATGACCACGATCCACGCGTACACGAACGACCAGGTCATCCTCGACATGCCGCACAAGGACCTACGTCGCGCCCGCGCGGCCGCGGTCAACCTCATCCCGACGTCGACCGGCGCTGCGAAGGCGATCGGCCTGGTGCTCCCGCACCTCAAGGGCAAGCTCGACGGCGTGGCGGTGCGTGCTCCGGTGCCGACCGGCTCACTCACGGACGTCGTGCTCACGCTGGGCCGCGAGGTGACGTTGGAGGAGGTCGACGCCGCCTACCGGGCCGCTGCCGCCGGGCCGCTCGCAGGCATCCTCCAGTACCAGCCCGACCCGATCGTCTCGACCGACGTCCAGGGCTCGTCGTACTCGTGCATCTACGACGCGAAGCTGACGATGGTGCACGGGCGACACGTGAAGCTCTTCGGCTGGTACGACAACGAGTGGGGCTACAGCTGCCGGCTCGTGGACCTGGTCGGGAAGCTCCTCTGAGATGAGGCTGCCGCGCTCCGTCGAGACCGCCCACGTCGAGGGCAAGCGCGTCCTCGTTCGGGCCGACCTCAACGTGCCGCTGGACGGCGGCCGGGTCGCTGACGACACGCGCATCCGGGCGGCGATCCCGACGCTTCGGCTGCTCCTCGACCGCGGCGCGGCGGCGGTGACCGTGTGCTCTCACCTCGGACGGCCGAAGACCGCCGAGGACCGGGCGAAGTACGCCATCGCACCAGTCGAACGGCGACTGCGCGAGCTCGAGCCCGACGAGCGGCTGCAGGTGCTCGAGAACACCCGCTTCCACGCGGGTGAGACGAAGAACGACGAGGAGTACGCCCGCGAACTGGCCGCCGAGAACGACGTCTACGTCAACGACGCGTTCGGGTCGGCGCACCGCGCCCACAGCTCGACGGAGGCCGTGGCGCACCTGCTCCCCGCGTATGCGGGGCTGCTGCTGCTCGCGGAGCTCCAGCACCTGGGACGCCTGCTGGGCGACGTCGAGCGGCCGTTCGTGCTCGTCGCCGGCGGCGCCAAGGTCGACGACAAGCTCGCCGTGCTCGAACACCTCGGCGGCCGGGCCGACAGCGTCCTCATCGGCGGCAAGATGGCGGAGCAGGTGCGCGAGCACAACCCGCTCCCGTTCCCCGTCGAGCTGCCCGTCGACGTCGTCGCCGCGAGTGGCTTCGAGGAGCACGCAGAGGCGAAGGTCACAACCGTTGACGCCGTTCCTCCAGGCTGGCTCGGCCTCGACATCGGTCCGGCCACGGCCGAGGCGTTCGGGACGATCATCCTCGGGGCGGGAACGATCTTCTGGAACGGCCCGATGGGCGTGTTCGAATGGAGCCGGTTCGGCGCGGGCACGCGTGCCGTCGCCGAGGCGGTTGCCGAGGCCGAGGCGTACTCGGTCGTCGGTGGTGGCGACTCGGTGCGTGCGATCCAGGAGCTCGGCCTGGCGGACCGCATCTCGTGGGTGTCGACAGGCGGTGGCGCGTCGCTCGAGCTGCTCGAGGGCCGGGACCTCCCCGGCGTCGCTGCAATCCCGGAAGGGTGAGATGACCAAGCTGATAGCCGGTAACTGGAAGATGTTCAAGGGCCCGGTCGAGACGCTCGCGTTCTTCGACGGCTTCGAGGCGCCCGACGGCGTCGACGTGGTGCTCTGCCCTCCGTACGTCTCACTCGAGGCCGCGGTCGGCGAGGAGTGGCCGATCTACGCTCAGAACGTCCACTGGGCCGACGAGGGCGCCTTCACCGGCGAGATCTCGGCCCGAATGCTCGTGGAGCTCGGTGTCGAAGGAACCCTGGTCGGTCACTCGGAACGGCGGCTCTACTTCGGGGAGACGGACGGGACGGTGCGCCTTCGGGCCGAGGCGGCGCTCGCCGTCGGGCTCGGCGTGATCGCGTGTGTCGGCGAGACGGAGGCCGAGCGGGAGGCAGGCGAGACCGAGGCGGTCCTGACCCGGCAGGTGGCAGTCCTGCCGCACCACGAGGCGCTCGTGATCGCCTACGAGCCCGTCTGGGCGATCGGCACAGGCAAGACCGCGACCCCCGAGATGGCCCAGGAGGCGCACGCTCTGATCAAGTCGCTCCACGAGACGCGGGTGCTCTACGGCGGCTCGGTCAAGCCCGACAACGCTGCCGAGCTCCTCGGCCGGCCCGGCGTCGACGGCGCACTGGTCGGTGGCGCCTCACTCGACGCTGCTTCCTTTTCGAGCCTGTGCCGGATCGCGGCTTCCCTCTCGTAACGCTCGTGATCCTCGACGGCTGGGGCCTCGCTCCGGCCGGGCCGGGGAACGCGGTCGAGCTCGCCGAGACGCCGGTCTTCGACGGGCTCTGCGCCTCTTTCCCGCACACCACGCTCGCGGCGTCGGGTGAGGCTGTCGGGCTGCCCGAGGGTCAGATGGGCAACTCGGAGGTCGGTCACCTCACGATCGGCTCCGGCCGGGTGCTGTTCCAGGACCTGATGCGCGTCAACGTCGCGGTGCGCGACGGCTCGCTGATCGAGAACGCCGTCCTCTGTGCCGCGTTCACGAGGGCAAAGGAGCGCGGCGGCGACGTGCACCTGATGGGCCTCGTCTCGGAGGGTGGCGTCCACTCGCACATCGATCACCTGCTCGCTCTGCTCGCGCTCGCCGAACGCGAGGGGATGGGCGCGAGGACGTGGATCCACGCGTTCACCGACGGCCGGGACGTCTCGCCCCACGCGGCGGTCTCGGATCTGGCGCGACTTCCCGCACGAGCCATCGCCACGGTCGTCGGCCGCTACTACGCCATGGACCGCGACAACCGGTCCGAGCGCACCGAGCGCGCCGTCGCTGCGATCCTCGACGGAGAGGGAGAGCGCGCCTCCGACCCGGTCGCCGCCGTCGCCGCAAGCTACGAGCGTGGGACGACCGACGAGTTCGTCGAGCCGATCGTCTTCCCGGCCGCGCCACGCCTCGAACCGGCCACCGACAGCGCCATCTTCTTCAACTTCCGGCCCGACCGGGGCCGCCAGCTGTCACGGCGGCTCCTCGAGCGCGGCGTCGACCTGACGACGATGACACGGTACGCCGAGGACATCGCGACACCGGTCGCCTTCCCCGAGCAACACGTGGGGGAGACGCTCGCCGAGACGCTCAGCGGGGCAGGCATCCGGCAGCTCCACGCCGCCGAGACCGAGAAATACGCGCACGTCACCTACTTCTTCAACGGCGGCGAGGAGGCCGAGTGGGCGGGGGAGACGCGCGTTCTGGTGGCGTCGCCGCGCGATGTTGCGAGCTACGACCTGAAGCCGGAGATGTCTGCCGCCGGTGTCGCCGACGAGGTCGTGCGAGCGCTGCCCGCCGGCTACGGCTTCTGCGTCGTGAATTTCGCAAACCCCGACATGGTCGGCCACACCGGGGTGATTCCCGCCGTCGTGCGTGCCGTCGAGGCGGCTGACACGGCCCTCGGGCGTGTCGTCGAGGCCACCCACGAACTCGGCGGCGTCTGTCTCATCACGGCCGATCACGGCAACGCCGAGCAGATGCTGGAGGCTGACGGCGTCAGTCCTCACACGGCCCACACTACGAATCCCGTGCCGCTCGTGGTCACCGTGCCGGACGCCAGGCTGCGCGACGGCGGCACCCTCGCAGACCTCGCCCCGACCGTTCTCGAGCTCCTGGGCCACGCGGTTCCCGGGGCGATGACGGGACGCGCTCTCGTCGTCCGCGGGCAACGAGAATCGGTGACATTTCAGTAAGTCGTAAAAAGTTGGTTTGCAAGCTGAGAACGGCTGTATGCTCGCCTCGAGTTGGCGCTCGAACAACCTGATCCCGGGATCCTGCGAAAGGCCCAGCGCGGCGACGAGCGGGCATTCTCGATCATCGTTCGCGCCTACGAGCGGCCAATCTACAACTACATCCTGCGTCTCGTCGGCGACCGGGCACTGGCCGAGGATCTCACCCAGGAGGTCTTCCTCCGCATCTACCAGGGCCTGCCTGGATTCTCACTCCGCTCGCGCTTCACGACCTGGATGTTCCAGGTCACGAAGAATCGCGTCCTCGACGAGTTGAGGGCACTCGAGCGGCGACCGCGCAGCGTCGTCAACATCGACGACATCGCTCCCCTCGAGTCACTCGACGCACCGTTCGAGCGCGCGGAGACGATCGACGCGCTCTGGCGGGCCGTCGCGACGCTCAACGTCGACCTCAAGATGGCGCTGCTCCTCCGCGACATCGTCGGCTTCTCGTACACCGAGATCGCGGACTCGCTCGAGATCACGCTCGCCACCGTGAAGTGGCGGATCTACAAGGCGCGTGAGGAAGTCCAGGCCGCGCTCGTGCGCGACGGCGTCGGCGTCGCGACGTCCTCGGCCGGCGCGCTCTCCACGATCACCGAGTAGCCGCCCCTTTTCGGGGGATCTGGGGTTCAGGCGCAAGTTTTTCCGGCCGATTGACTCTCCGTAGGTGAGAGCCCAATCTCCCCTGCCGAAAGGACTCGACCTCATGAATCGACTTCTCCTCCTCGGAGCGCTCGCCGTTGTCGTGCTCGTTCCCACCGCGACCGCAGCGCCGGCGGCCACAGGCACGCTCCGGGGCACGGTTGTCGCGAAGGATCGTGCCCACCGCGCCCTCGTCGTCGCACGCCCGGGCGGCACGGTGCAGATGCTGGCCGCTCCGACGGCCTTCAGCCGCACGCGCGTCGGCCGCACCGTCGCGATCCGCTACTCCAGTGTCGCCGGCAAGCTCCCGGTGGCGCTCACCGTCGCGCTGGAGGGCAAGGCCCACCGCGCACTCGTGCAGGGAACGATCGTGCGGCTCGCCAAACGGCGCGCGGTCATCAATGCGGGCGGCAGCCTGCTCGACGTGACGCTGAAGGCGCCGAAGCGACAGCGTGCCCTCGCATCGGTGCTGGATGCTCCCAGGGCCGGTGACACCGTGAAGGTCGAGGTCGAGATCGGCGACGACGGCTCGCTCGACGCCGGCACGCTTCCCGTGGCAACCGATCCGGCGGCCTCGCGGGTCGGCTCGGCCGGCGAGATGGAGGTTCGCGGCAAGGTCACCGTGCTTTCTCCGCTCACCGTGGAAGCGGGAACGCCTCCCGTCTCCATCTCCTGCGTCGTTCCTCCCGGTGTCACCCCGGGCGTGGCCCTCGGCGCCATGATCGAGCTCAAGTGCGACCTCATCGGAGGAGCGTGGACGGTCCGTGTCGCTCACGGCGAGCATGGGCGCTCCGGCAGCGGCGACGACCACTCGTCCGAGGTCACGGTGCGTGGCGTCCTCTCGTTCTCCCTGGACGGGCTCAATGCGATCGTGACGCCGTCCGCTCCGGGTCTTCCCGTGACCTGCGCGATCCCCAGCCGGGTGCTGGCGAAGGTGACGGCGCAGTTCACCGCCGGGGATATCGTCAAGATGGAGTGCGTCACGGTCGGCGATACGCCGACGCTCAAGGAGATCGAGAAGAGAGGCGGCGGCAACGCCGCGCAGCAGGGCGGCAACGCCCACGATGGTCAAAACGGTGATCACAACGACGATGACAGTGGCGACGACGAGGGCGACGACTAGGAGCGTCCCCGATGGCCGTTGATCCACTTCGTGGTGCCGGCGACCCGCAAGCACGGGTCGCCGGCGCGCAGACACATGCGTTCTTCGAACAGCACGCGCGGATGGTGTACGGGCTCTGTCGGTCCCTGCTGCGGGATCCGGATGATGCCGACGACGCCACCCAGGCGACGTTCATCTCGGCCTACACGTCGCTGCTCGCAGGCAACCATGTGCACCAGCCCGCCGCGTGGCTCGCCACGATCGCACGGAACGAGTGCACGGCGCGGGCCCAGGCCCGTATGCGAGAGCCACTGCCGCTCCTCGACGCCGATCTCGGCCACGAGCAAGGCCCGGAAGCCGAGCACGAGCGCAGGGCCGCCGTCGAGCAGCTGCAGCAGGCGATCGCGGAATTGCCCGAACGGCAGAGGGAAGCCGTCGTCCTCCGCGACCTCTACGGGCTCCAGTATGCGGAGGTCGGGGCGGCGCTCGGCATGTCGGTCGCCTCGGTCGAGTCGCTGCTGTTCCGGGCCCGGCGCAGCCTGCGGATCAGCCTGAAGCCGCTCGCGAGCGGGGCGCTCACCGTTCCCATCGCGGTGCGTGAGGGGATTGCTCAGGCGCTGCCGACGTTCGCGACGGCCCGGGCAGCCGGAGGTGGGGCGGCGTCCGGGGCAATAGGGCTCGGCCTGCTGGCGAAGTTCGCGGGCGGCCCGGTCGCAGTCAAGGCCGTCGCCGGCGTCGCTGCGGCCGTTGCGGTCGGCTCGATGGCGGTTGCCGGTGTGGAGCACGCCGAGAGGCGGCATCCGAGCCACGTCCGGCAGGCTGTGGAGTCGCAGGTGGCCGCCGCAGGAGCCGTACACGTGGTCGGGGGCCGTGCAGCAGTGTCGCGCGTCGGCATCGCGGCCCGGGGAGGGGTCGGCAGACCTGATGACGCCATACCGGACGTGCGTTCCGGTCGGCAGAGCCGGAAGGGATCGGAGGACAAGAGACCGGCGGTCCGTGACGGAGCCGACAACGTAGGCGCGGGGGCTGCGCATTCGGTCGCCGGCGACGATGCCGGAGCCTCGGGGCACTCGGGTCACTCGGGTCACTCGGGCGAGGGTGAGCGCCGGAACGGCTCCGTCGGCTCGCACGGGGGTGAAGGCTCGGACGGCTCCGGGTCGCGGGAGAACGTCCTGGCAGCCGGGAAGCCGCACTCGGGCGGTTCGGGTCGAGATCGGGAGGATGGAGCCGGCGCCGGGTCGGGCACCGACCCGGATCCGGCGGAGGCCGCAGGCGATTCCACGAGCCGGGAGGGCCCGGAGCACGGAGAGGACGCCGCCGGTTCCGGAGAGGCGCAGCCCGATTCCGCCGAGCCGGAGTCCGACGGGAACGGGCACGGCTCGCCTCGGGAGTCCGGCGACTCCTCTGCTCCGCCGCCCGCGTAGCGCGGGTTCCGACCGCCTGAGACGCTGGTACCGTCTGCGATCGGGTGCCCGACTTCGATGGCAGGCGTGCGCTTCACTCGACGACGTTGAGGGCCTGGGGCGGGGCGCTCGCCGGCGGCGCCCGTGATCTCGGGCCGCTCGTCGTCGTCGTCGTCGTGTTCCAACTCCTCGTCCTCCGGGAGCCGTTCCCGAACCTGGGTGTGACCCTTCTCGGGCTGGGCGCCGTCCTGCTCGGGCTGGCCCTCTTCATTCAGGGTCTGCAGATGGCCCTCTTCCCGATCGGCGAAGAGCTGGCGGCTTCGTTCGCGCGGCGGGGAAGTGTCCCGCTCCTGCTCACGTTTGCCTTCGCGCTCGGGTTCGGGACGACGATCGCCGAGCCGGCGCTGCTCGCCGTGGCCGACGAGGCGGCCCGCGTCCGGGCGGAGTCACGGGGAAGCGCTACGAGCGCCGACTATGCGCTCGCGCTGCGCTATACGGTCGCCGTCTCGGTCGGCCTGTCGATCATGGTCGGCGTGGTGCGGATCGTCCGCGGCTGGCGGATCCACCGCTTCATCATCGGCGGCTACCTGCTGATCGTCGCGTTGACGCCGTTTGCGCCCAAGGGGATCGTCGGCATTGCCTACGACTCGGGTGGGGTGACGACGTCCACCGTTACCGTTCCGCTCGTCGCGGCTCTCGGGATCGGCCTCTCGATGTCCGTCAAGGGCCGGAATCCGATGATCGACGGCTTCGGCCTGATCGCCCTTGCGAGCCTGATGCCGATCGTGTTCGTGCTCGTCTTCGGGATGGTAACCGGGTGATCCCGCCCGTCGGAGCGTCAGTCGTGACGCCGCTCACGGACACGATCCGGGACGTCCTCCCGATCATGGTCATCCTGGCGGTGTTCCAGTTCGTCATCCTGCGGCGGCCGGTCGCGCGGCCGGCCCGGGTCGCCGCAGGCCTCCTACTCGTTCTCGTCGGCCTGACACTCTTCGTCGTCGGGCTCGAGGAGGCGTTGTTCCCGGTCGGGCGTAGCATGGCCGAGCAGCTCACCGATCCGTCCTTCGTGGCGGGAGCGGGGAGCCCCGACTCGATTCCGTGGTGGCGCTACTACTGGGTCTACGTCTTCGGGGCTAGCATCGGGTTCGCCACGACCATCGCCGAGCCCGCGCTCATCGCGGTCGCGATCAAGGCCGAGGAGGTCTCCGGTGGAACCGTGCGGGCCTGGCCGCTGCGAATCGCGGTCGCGATCGGGGTTGCGCTGAGCATTGCCGTCGGCACGCTCAGGATCGTCACGGGCGCACCGCTCTACGTCTTCATGATCGTCGGCTACGCGATCGTCGTCTTCCAGACCGCGTTCGCACCGAGGGCCATCGTTCCGCTCGCGTACGATTCCGGCGGCGTGACCACATCGACAGTGACAGTCCCCCTCGTGACGGCCCTCGGGCTCGGTCTCGCGGCAACGGTTCCCGGGCGGAGCGAGCTCGTCGACGGCTTCGGCCTGATCGCTGTCGCAAGCCTCTTTCCGATGATCGCCGTGATGGGCTATGCCCAGGCCTCGGAGATCCTGGGGCGGCGCAGTCGCCCTTCCGTCCGGCCACGGCGGCGCGCCGCGGGGGCTGCCCGGTGAAGTTCAAGATGATCCTCGCCCTCGTGACCGAGGAACGCACCGACGCGATCATCGACGTCGCGCGCGCGGAAGGAGCAACCGGGTGCACCGTGATCACGAGCGCTCGCGGGGAGGGGCTCGTGCCCCCGAAGACCTTCTTCGGCCTCGGGCTCGAGACGCAGCGTGACGTCATCCTCTTCGTCGTCGAAGAGCATCTGAGCCGTCACATCCTCGAGGCGATAGCCACCGCCGGGCGATTCGACCAGGAGCTCGGGAGTGGCATCGCGATCCAGGTCGACGTGGAGGATGCCGTGGGATTCACGTCCCAACTTCCCAGGATCAAGAGCGAGATCGAGGATCAGATATGAGCACACCACCGTTCGTGTCCGTCCGCGAGGTCATGTCGACCGCGCCACAGGTCGTCGACGGGTTGGCGACCGTCCGTGAGGCGATCGACCTGATGCGGGAACATGGCGTCAGCTCGGTCGTCGTCGACCGGAGGGAGCGCGGGGACGAGTACGGCCTCGTCGTCATCCACGACGTCGCGGAACACGTGATCAGCCACAATCGCTCACCGGACCGGACGAACGTGTACGAGGTCATGTCCAAGCCGGTGGTCTCGCTCGACGCGGAGATGAACATCAAGTACGCAGCCCGGCTGCTCTACCGGTTCGGGCTTTCGCGCGCGATCGTGATCGAGGACGGCGATCTGGTCGGCCTCGTCACCCTGCGCGACCTCGTCCTGCGATTCATTGCCGAATCCGAAGGATGACCCTTCGCAACGACGCGCCCCGGGCGTACGCGTGAGCGACACCGTCAGTCGCCTGTCCGGTGCGCTCTCCGAGGTCGCCGGGGTTCCCGTCGAGATCGAGCGCCCGTCCGACCCGTCGCACGGGGACTTCGCGACCAACGTCGCGCTGCGCCTCGGCGGGCAGCTGAGGCGTCCGCCGCGCGATGTCGCGGAAGAGCTTGCCGGACGCTTCGCCGCACTCCCCGGAGTCGATCGCGCCGAGGTCGCCGGGCCGGGGTTCGTCAACATCTTTCTCCCCGACGACTGGTTCCTGGGCGTCGTCGCCGAGGTGCTTGCGGCCGGCGACGAATACGGTGGCGGCTCGGCCACGACGCCCGAGCGGGTGCAGGTCGAGATGGTGTCGGCCAACCCGACGGGACCGATGACGGTCGCGTCGGCGCGGAACGGAGCGTACGGCGACTGCGTCGCCCGCCTCCTCGGGTTCGCCGGCCACATGGTCGAGCGCGAGTACTACTACAACGACGCCGGTGGGCAGATGGATCGATTTCGCGAGTCGGTCGAGGCCGTGCGCCGCGGCGACGAACCGCCCGAGGACGGCTACCACGGCGACTACGTCGCCGTCCTGGCCCGGGAAGACGGTGATCCGGTCCCTCGGATGCTCGCGCAGATCGAAGCGGCGCTCGAGCGTTTCCGGATCCGCTTCGACTCGTTCGAACGGCAGAGCGCCGTCGAGCTGGAGATCCCCGAGGCGATCGCGCTCCTCGACACCTACGACGAGGAGGGGGCGTTGTGGGCCCGCACGTCGGCCCACGGCGACGAGAAGGACCGCGTCCTCGTGCGCTCCGACGGGACGCCGACGTACTTCGCGGCCGATGCGGCCTACGTGCGGCGCAAGTACGCGAGGGGCTTCGACCGACTCGTCTACGTGCTCGGTGCCGACCATCACGGCTACGTTGGCCGTCTGCAGGCGCTCGCGGAGATGCTGGGTCATCCGCGCGACTCGCTGGAGGTGCTGATCTACCAGCTCGTCCACCTGACCAAGGGCGGCGAGGCGACGAAGATGTCGAAGCGCCGCGGCGACGTGGTCTTCCTCGACGACTTCATCGACGAGATCGGGGTCGACGCGGCCCGCTGGTATCTCGTGTCGCGCGGCCACGACCAGACGATCGAGATCGACATCGACCTCGCGGCGGAGAAGACCGCAAAGAACCCGGTCTTCTACGTCCAGTACGCCCACGCCCGCATCGCCGGCATCCTCCGCAACGCGCCCGGGGACTTGGTCGCGCAGAGCCACGACGTCGCCCTCGAGGGCCCGCTCGCAACAGAGGAGCGCGACCTCGTGAAGCGCATCGCCGAATTCCCCGGCGTCGCCGCGGAGGCGGCAACCCGGCGCGCGCCGCACGCGATCCCGACGTACGCGATCCGGCTTGCCGACGACTTTCACCGCTTCTACCACCACCACAAGGTGCTCGGCTCTCCGCAGGAGAGCCTTCGGCTCGGGCTCTGCGCCGCCACGAAGTCGGTCGTCGCCCGCTGCCTCGACCTCGTCGGGGTCGAGGCGCCGGACAGCATGTGAGCGCCGGCGGCGCCTGATGCGCTGGAACCTCGGTCTCGCCGGTCTGGCCACCGCCTGGGGGCTGATCGCCGTGCTCGCCGGGGCCGTGTCGGCCGGTGCCGCGCCCCTTGCGTTTCTCCGCCTCGGGCTCGCCGCAGCCACACTGGCCGTTGTCGCGCTGGCCGGTCGCCGGGCTCACGTCCTGCGGCCGGGCCCTCACCTGATGCCGCTCGTCGCGCTCGGCGTCGTCCAGGCGGTGCACTGGTGGCTCTTCTTCGAGACGGTCAAGCGCGGCTCCGTCGCGCTCGCGGTGCTCACGTTCTACACGGCGCCGATCTTCCTCGCGGTGCTCGCTCCGCTCTTTCTTCCGGAGCAGCTCTCGAACGTGGCGCTCGGTGCGCTCGTGCCGGGCGGCATCGGCATCGCCCTCGTGGCGCTGGCCGGGGAGGACGGCAATGCATTCGGGTTGGTTGCGGTCTCCTGCGGGATCGCATCGGCGCTGACCTTCGCGGTGCTTCTCGTCCTCTCGAAACGGCTGCTGCACGCGCGCGCGGCCCCGCTCACCGTGGCGTTCTGGGACTGTCTCGTGGGCTCTCTCGTGCTCGCTCCAGCGCTGCTCTTCGCCGGTGGCGCCGTGCCTGCCGACGCAGCCGAGTGGGGCGCCGTGCTCCTGCTCGGCGTCGTGTTCACCGGCTTCGCAACGCTCGCTTACGCCGAGCTCCTGAGGCACGTCACGGCCCAGGCGGCGGGCATCCTCACGTTCCTCGAGCCCGTCTCGGCCGTCTTCCTCGCCTGGGCGCTGCTCGACGAGTCACTCTCGCCGCAGGCACTCCTCGGCGGCGCGTTCGTCCTTCTCGCAGGAGTCGCGGTCGTCGTGCTGGAACCGACCGACAAGCGCATCAGCGAAGCCGTCGCCGGAGTAGGATCGATAGAGCAGTGAGTCCCGTCCGTGACCCCACCGTGCCCGACCGGAACCTGGCGCTCGAGCTCGTCCGGGTGACGGAGGCGGCTGCGATGGGCGCCGCCCACTGGATCGGGAGGGGCGACAAGAACGCAGCCGACGCAGCGGCCGTCGACCTGATGCGGCGAATGATCAACACCGTGACCATGCAGGGCGTCGTCGTGATCGGAGAGGGTGAGAAGGACCAGGCGCCGATGCTGTTCAACAACGAGCGCGTCGGCGCAGGCTTCGGGCCCGAGGTCGACGTCGCCGTCGACCCGCTCGAGGGCACCCGGCTCACCGCGCTCGGGATTCCCGGGGCGATCACGGTCATCGCAGTTGCCGAGCGCGGCTCCATGTTCTCTCCCGGGGCGGCGCTGTACATGGAGAAGATCGCCGTGGGGCCGGAGGCTGCGCATGCGATCGACCTGCGCCTCTCGCCGACCGAGAACGTGCAGGCGGTGGCGGCGGCCAAGTCGATGCGGGCGAGCGACCTCACGGTCGTGGTGCTCGAGCGCGAACGCCACGACGAGCTGATTGCCGAGCTCCGCGCCTCCGGGGCCCGGGTGAACCTCATTCGCGACGGTGACGTTGCGCCCTCGATTGCCGCGTGCCGGCCGTGGACCGGCGTCGACATGCTGATGGGCATCGGGGGCACCCCGGAGGGCGTCATCTCCGCGGCCGCGATCAAGTGCATGGGCGGCGCGATCCAGGGGAGACTCTGGCCGCGCAACGACGGCGAGCGGACGGCGCTGCTCGAGGCCGGCTTCGATCTCGACCGCGTGCTCTCGGCCGACGATCTCGTCGCCGGTGACGACGTCTTCGTCTCGGCCACCGGCGTCACGGGTGGCTCGTTGCTCAAGGGTGTGCGCGCGAGCGCCACGGGCGTCGAGACCGAGTCGCTCGTGATGCGGTCTCGGTCTGGCACCGTCAGGCGGATCGCGGCGTTCCACCCCAACGACAAGCTTGCGAACCTGCGAATGGAGGGGTGATGACAACGTCAGAGCTGACCGCAATCGCGCGGTCGATCGTGGCCGACGGCCGGGGCATCCTCGCCGCCGACGAGTCGACGGGCACGATCGCGAAGCGCTTCGACGCGATCGCGGTCGAGTCGACCGAGCCGAACCGGCGCGCCTACCGCAATCTCCTGTTCACCACCGAGGGGATGGAGGAGTACATCGGCGGTGTCATCCTGTTCGACGAGACGATTCGCCAGCGGGCCGACGACGGGACGCCGTTCGCGGAGCTCCTCGCCGCCAAGGGTGTCGTGCCGGGGATCAAGGTCGACACCGGTGTGCATCCACTGGCCGGCGCGCCCGGGGAGACGGTCACGGAGGGGCTGGACGGCCTCCGGAAGCGGCTCGCCGAGTACTACGAGCTGGGCGCCCGCTTCGCCAAGTGGCGGGCCACCCTGTCCGTCGGCGACCGGCTGCCGAGCCGCTACTGCGTCCGGGTCAACGCCCAGGCGCTCGCGCGCTACGCCGCGCTCTGTCAGGAGGCGGGGATCGTCCCGGTCGTGGAGCCCGAGGTGCTGATGGAGACCGACCATTCGATCGACGCCTGCTACGACGCCACCGCGCGGACGTTGCAGGCCCTCTATGCGGAGCTCGCCGTCCAGCGGGTCGACCTCGAGGGGACACTGTTGAAGCCGAACATGGTGATCCCCGGCAAGGGGAACGCCGACCAGGCGAGCCCCGCGCGGATCGCAGCGGCGACGCTCGACTGCTTCCGGCGTCACGTGCCCGCGGTCGTGCCAGGGATCGTCTTCCTCTCCGGCGGGCAGTCCGAGCTCGAGGCGACCGTCAATCTCGATGCGATCAACCGGCTCGACGGGCGCGTCTGGCCACTCTCGTTCTCGTACGGCCGGGCACTGCAGGCATCGGCACTGAGGGCCTGGGGTGGGCTCGAGGCCAACGTGGGCGCTGCCCAGGCCGTGTTCCTCCATCGCGCCCGCTGCAACGCGGCCGCAGCCCGTGGGCGGTACGACGCCCGGCGTCGAGGCGCCAGAGGCTTGAAGCCCGGACGACAGGCTGAAGCCTGTCGCCGCTGCCTTTGCGGTAGGTTCTGGACATGAGCGTCGGCCCGGTCGAGATCTTCGTCATCGCATTCGACGACCCCGAGTTCCACGGCGAGATTCGCGCCGAGCTCGAGCGGTTGCGCGACGGTGAGATCATCCGTCTCGTCGACCTGCTCGCCGTGCGCAAGACCGAGGACGGCGTGATCGAGGCGATCCAGCGCAGCGACCTCGATGCAGACGAGGCGCTCGCCTTCGGCGCCGCGGTGGGAGCCCTGATCGGCTTCGGCGCCGCAGGGGAGGAAGGCCTGGAGCTCGGAGCGGTCTGGGGCCTGCGCGAGCTGGCAGACGGTCACGTCTTCGACGACGAGGACAAGTGGCGCGTCGCGGACGCGATGCAGCCCGGACAGGGCGCGATCGTCGCGCTGGTGGAGCACCGCTGGGCGATTCCCGTGCGCGAGGCGGTGCGCCGGGCCGGCGGGCACGCGGTGGCGGGCCGCTGGATCGCCGATCAGGACCTGATCCGGCTCGGCGAGAGCGGGACGCGGATTCCGCTCGAGCTCGACAGCGCGTAGCGACCGGCGCTCAAGCCGCACGCCCCGGCTGCCGATGGCAAGGCCGTGGTTCCTGCGGCAGCCGCTCTCCCGCGCATCGTGGCGCGATTCGATCGTCCAGTTCCGGACGCGGTCGTCGAGTGGCGCTTCGACGAGCTCGAGCGGGCGGGACTCGACGGGCTCGACGCGATCCGGCTCGCGCTCCAGCCCGGGTTCGACGTCGCCGCGCTGCGGTCGCTCGTCGCACGCGGGTGCGAGGCAGCGCTCGCCGTGCGCATTCTCCGCTGAGCTGTCACGTTTCCCTGACACGGAAGACGGAACGCAGGACACCCGACTCGGAGGCACGCATGCCGCTCAACGACTTTCAGCAGGAGCTCTGCACGAGCAGCAGATGGGATTTCACCGATCTTCGCGCCCTGTTCGTGAACTGCACCCTCAAGCCGTCACCGGGGGTCTCCAACACCCAGGGGCTGATGGACATCTCGATCGCGATCCTGGAGGCAAACGGCGTCGCCGTCGACCAGGTCCGCGCCGTCGACCACGAGCTCGCCCCCGGTGTCTACGCGGACATGACCGAGCACGGCGCCGAGAGGGACGACTGGCCGGCGCTCTACGAGCGCGTCGAGGCGGCGGACATCCTCGTTCTCGGCACCCCGATCTGGCTCGGCGAGAAGTCGTCGGTGTGCACGAGGGTGATCGAGCGACTGTACGGCAACTCGAGCGAGCTGAACGAACAGGGCCAGTACGCCTACTACGGCAAGGTCGGCGGTTGCCTCGTGACCGGCAACGAGGACGGCGTCAAGCACTGCGCGATGAACGTGCTCTACTCGCTCCAGCACCTCGGGTACGTGATCCCGCCCCAGGCCGACGCGGGCTGGATCGGCGAGGCCGGCCCGGGCCCGTCGTACCTCGACCCGGGCTCAGGCGGCCCGGAGAACGACTTCACGAACCGGAACACGACGTTCATGACCTGGAACCTCCTGCATGCAGCGCGGCTGCTGAGAGATGCGGGAGGGTTCCCGGCGCACGGCAACCAGCGCTCGTCCTGGGACGCGGGCTGCCGCTTCGACTTCCCGAATCCGGAGTACCGTTAGCCGGGCGCTGCCCGGCCGGCGGCGCAGAGCGGCCGACACCACGGGTACGGGAGGTCTTCGGATGGGCGATTCACGGTTTCGGGCAGGGGTCGGCCGCGTCGATGCGACGCCGCCGCTGACGGCACCACACGCGAGCTGGGGTGCCCAGGTTCACGTGCTGCCGGACGGCGTGGAGGCGCCGCTGTGGGCGTCAGCGCTCGTGGTCGACGACGGCACGACCATGGCGGCCTGGATCGATCTGGACGTCGTGATCATCACGCGGGCCGAGAGCGATGCGATCCGCGAAGCCGTCGGTGCTGCCCTGGGTATCCCGGCCTCGCACGTGCGGGCGAGCGTTACGCACAACCACGCCGGTCCTCCCCGAGCGTCTGGAACTGGACGAATCAGGGTCAGGCGGCGCTCGACGGGTACTTCGCGATGCTCCCCGAGTATGCGGCTGGTGCGGCGCGGGCCGCCCTCGGCTCGCTGCGTCCGGCCCGCGTCGGTGCGGGCTCGGGAGAGAGTCGGGTGGCAATGAACCGTCGCGAGACGGCTCCCGGCGGGCGGATGGTAACGGGCTGCAACCCGGGCGGCCTGATCGATCCCGAGGTGCTGGTGGGCCGGATCGACGATCTGGACGGCGGCCCGATTGCAGCGATCGTGGGGTACACGATGCACCCGACGACGCTCGGGCCACCGAACCGGCTGATCAGTCCCGACTGGCCCGGGCACCTGAAGCGAACCGTCGAGTCGCTGACCGGGGCGATGTGCTTCTTCGCGCAAGGGGCGACCGGCGACGTCGGGCCCGGCCCCCAGGGATTCACGGACGACGTGGGCGTCGTGAGGCGGCTCGGCGCGCAGGTCGGCTGCGAGGCCGCCCGCGTCTACCTGTCCCTCGAGCTGCCAGCGGTGGAGCACGTCCACGATCGTGTCCAGGAGTCGGGTGCGCCGCTCGGCGTGTGGAAGACGGTGCGGCGGGCGGAGCCGGCGCCGGCTGTCGGGGTCGTTGCGCGGTCGGTCGCCCTGCCACTGAGCGAGCAGCCGCCGCTCGACGTGGCGGAGGCACGCCTTGCGGCTGCCCAGGAGCAGCTCGACGCGCTGAAGGCAGCCGCCGCGCCGTCGGCGGACATCGAGTCGGCGACGTCCCTGACCAAGCGCGCCAACATGACGGTGACGCGTGTCCGTGCGTACGGCGACCGGGAGGAGTCCGAGGTGCACGTGCACGTGCTCCGGATCGGCCCCGTCGTCCTGGCGGGTGTCGAGGGTGAGCCGTTTGCCGAGCTCGGGCTCGAGATCAAGGCGGCGTCGCCGTTCGAGCACACGTGGTTCGGCGGCTACGTGGGCGGGTGGGAGGGCTACATCCCGACACCCGATGCGTACCCGCTGAAGGGGTACGAGGTCGAGACGTCTCCGTTCGCGCCCGGTGCGGCAGCCGTGCTGACCGGTGCGGTCGGGGCGATGCTGGCGGAGCTGGCGGACGAGTCGCCGGCCGCCGGGGCGTAGGCCGGGCACGACCATCGCACTCTCCGGGAGGAGAAGGCAGCGCCACGTCGAAGAAACAGGATCGGAGCGGGCCGGGTTCGTGGGGGGAGGAGTTGCGCCGGCCCGCCCCGTTCTTCTCCCTGCACTCGTAGTCGAGCCCGTGCTCCCCGGGCGGGCGTCGGGATGGGCTCGGGGGCATCTCGGTCGCAGCCGGATACTCGACCCTCCGGTCAATCGGGATCCGGAGGCCTGAGAGCGGGTTGAAACCGCCGCGGGCGAATGACCTCGAACCCTCGACCTACGGGCGTCAGGCGGGGGAGGAGCGACGATCGGCTCGGAGTCGGCGAACGTCAGGTGCCGGTGCCGGCGAGGCGCCCGGAGTCGAGGTAGTCGAGGATGCTGTCGCGGTTCATCGGGCGTGCGAAGTGGAACCCCTGACCGAGGGCGCAGCCGCGGTCGAGCAGTCTCGGTATCTGGATTTCGTGCTCTATTCCCTCCGCGATGCATTCCATGTCGAGTGAGTAGGCGAGCCGGACGAATGCGTCGACGAAACTGGTGTCGGGTCGTTCGTCGAGGAGTCTGTCGACGAACGGCTTCGCGATCTTGAGCATGTTCAGAGGCAGCGTGTTGAGCCGGTCGAGCGACGAGTGTCCTGTCCCGAAGTCGTCGAGGGCCAGTCGGACGCCGAGGTTGCTCAGTTCGTGCATCCGTTCGAGTGCGACGTCGGCGTCGCGCATCGCGTCGCTCTCGGTGATCTCGAGTGTCAGGTGCCTGCTTTCCAGGCGTGCTTCGACCAGCGTCCGGGCGATTTGGTCCGCGAGGTGGGTGTTGCTCAGCTCTGCCGGCGACAGGTTGACGCAGACGCCGATCTCGGCCTGATCCGGATGGGCTTCCTGCCAGGCCTTCGCTGCGAGGCAGGCCTGGCGGAGGATCTCGTGGCCGATCTTGGGCATGATCCCGACCTCCTCGGCGATCGGGATGAAGTCCTCGGGCGACACGACTCCCTCAGCGCGGTGATGCCAGCGCGCCAGAGCCTCGAACGATGCGACGCGGCCGGTTCGCAGCGACACGATCGGCTGGAAGACCGCCTCGATCTCCCCGCGCTCCACGGCGTGCTCGAGCTCGAGCGCGAGGTCGTGACGTCTCTTGACGACGGCGTGAAGGGCGGGCTCGTAGTGCGCGAATCGGGCCTTCCCGTCTGTCTTTGCCGCGTACATGGCGACGTCGGCATTCAGCAGGAGCGTCTCGGTCGACTGTCCGGGGCTCGCAAGCGCAATCCCGATGCTCGCGTGGGTGTAGGTTTCGCGGCCGTCGAGGTCGAACGGCTTCGAGAGTGACTCGAGGATTCTCCCGACAACGGCCTCGGCTCCCTCGAGTGTGGTCTGCTCGAGCAGGATCGCGAACTCGTCGCCGCCGAGCCGGGCGGGTGTGTCGCCGGGCCGCAGGCAGCTTCGGATTCGCTTGCCGACCTCGACGAGCAGGTCGTCGCCGAGCGAGTGGCCTCTGCTGTCGTTGATCGCCTTGAAGTCGTCGAGGTCGAGGAAGAGTACGGCCGGCGCCATCTCGCCGGCGTGCGCCCGGGTGGTGGCCGCCTCGACCTGCTCCGCGAAATGGGCTCTGTTGGGCAGGCCGGTGAGGGCGTCGTGGAACGCCTGATGCCGGAGCTCGTCCTTCAGCTCCGTCACCTCGGCGAGCGACCGCTCGAGACGCCCGTTCTGGATCAGCACGCTCGCATGCCGGGCGAAGGTCTCGAGGAGGCCGGCGTCTTCGGGCTCGAACGTGACGACGTCGCCCGAGCGGTCTCCGACGGCGAGGATGCCGATCGGCCCGCTCTCAACGTACAGCACCGCGATCATCGCGTCGGGCAGGTTGCGATCACCCAGGTACTCGTCGAGCGGATGCTCTGGCCGGTTGCTCTGCACAACCAGCGGTTTCGTCGCGTTCTCTGCCAGAGTGAGTACCAGCCGGTCGGAGGGTGTGAGTTGGCTCGGCTGCATCAACATCTCACCGTTCGCGCCGAGGGTGCTCCGTAGGCCGTGCTCGGAGTCGGTCGGGAAGAGGAAGATCTCGGCGAACTCGGCCCGCGCGAGGTGGCGGGCGGCAATCAGGAGCTGTCCGACCGCAAGGCCGAACTCGGGGGCGCCCTGCGTCTTCTGCATCGACTGGTAGAGGAACTCGAGATGCTCGTGCCGGCGACGCTGCACCATGAGGGCCCGGAAGCCGGCCACCACGATCGCACCCGGGGCGAGTAGGACGACGAAGGAGCGTGCGTCTTCTCGAGCGAGCTCGATCGCGACGAGCGCGAGAGACGCCGTTGCCACCGTCGCGACGACGGAGATCGCCGCGGTCACCGGAAGCTGCCCGATCTCCCATTCGCGTTGGGCGATCGCGATCGCGATCGTCACGAGCACGATCCCGAGCAGCGAGGCGGCCACCGCTCCTGCGATCGCGCCCCCCCAGCCGGCGAAGCCGAATGGGTCGCCGAGGCGGCAGACGGCGCGGAAGACGAGCACCGCCGCCGCTGTCGTGAGCAGGTACTGCGCCAGATTGAAGGCGAGCTTGACGGGCCGCTGTCGTCGGTGAAACGCAAGCGCCGCCCCGCCGCCGACGACCTGAGCGAGCAAGAGCGATCCCGGCGAGAGCAGGTACAGGCCCAGGACGAGGCCGAGCTCGCTGAGCGAGATCGTGTGCGCCTCGCGCCGGAACTGGACGTGCACGGCGTAGGCCTCGGCGAGGTAGAACACGAGCGCGAGCACCCACCAGTGCACCGAGACCCCGGCCGGATGCGTCGGGGCCGTCCGCTCGAGCATCAGGCCCCAGACCGCGGCTCCTGCCGCGAGCAGCGTTGCGGTGTAGAGCCAGATCGGCGCGGCACCGCCGAGGCGGATCCCGGGGATGCGCCTCGGCGGTGCTGTCGTCTCAACGGTCATGGGTTGCTTATCGGCCGGTAGCTCGCTTCTCGCTAGCTCCAGGAGCCGCTCGACCAGGAGCCGCCGCTCCACGTGTTGCCGCTCCAGCGAGGTGCCGCTCCAGGTGTTGCCCGACCAGGTGTTGCCGCTCCAGGTGTTGCCGCTCCAGGTGTTGCCGCTCCAGGTGTTGCCGGACCAGGTGTTGCCGCTCCAGGTGTTGCCGCGACCAGGTGTTGCCGCTCCAGGTGTTGCCGGACCAGGTGTTGCCGTTCCAGGAGCCGCCCGACCAGGTGTTGCCGGCCGCTTCGGCGAGTGCCAACTCCTTGGTCTTGAGGGGATTTCCGAAGATGTCGACCTCACCGCTCAGCACGACACCGTCTCGGCTCAGGTGATCGGAGCCGCGGGCGGCCTCGAGCGTGCCGCCGCCCTTGGCGGGGCTGAAGTTCTGCGTGTAGCTGGCGGGGGTCTTGGTCGCGAGCCGGTTCAGGTCGATCTCGCCACCGCCCTGCGCCTGGCTGTCGGCGCCCGGAACCTTCTTCCCGTTGTCGGCGATGAAGCGCTTCACCTGGTCGGGGGTGAGGTTCGGGTACTTCTGAAGGATCAGGGCGATCGTGCCGGAGGCGATCGCAGCCGCCTGGCTGGTGCCGCTGCCGCGGAAGTAGCGGCTGTCGATGCAGCCCTTCCGGGTGGGTAGCGTCGAGGAAGCCGTTCGGGACGCGTAGCCCCTGGAGGTGCGAGCCGACTGCCACGAAGTCCGGGTTCTTGCACTTCGAGCCGCAGCCGGACGAGCTCGCCGAGTAGACACCCATCGTAGTCGTCGTTCGGCGCGCTGGTGCCCATCGTGTCGTAGCCGCCGACGCCGATCACGAACGGGTTGTACGCCGGGTTGGCGAGGCCGGGTGCGCCCTTGCCGCGCTGGTAGCCGCTGTTGCCGGCCGCCACCACGACGACGATCCCCTTCTTCCAGGCCTGCTCGACGGAGATAGGAGAGCGGGTCGGCGGCGCAGCCTGGAGCGAGTTCGTCCCGTAGGAGAGGTTGATCACGCGGATGTTGAGGCCGTTGTCGTTGCGGTGCTGAACGACCCAGTCGATCGCCGCGATCACCTGGGTGACGTCCACGCCGCCGTCGGCGGTGCCGACCTTGACGCTCACGATCTTCGCATCCGGCGCCATGCCTCGGTAGGCGGAGGCGGGGGCGTTCGCATAGGGCAGCGGTCAGGGTCGAGTCCTTGCCGGCGATCAGGCCGGCCATGAAGGTGCCGTGCCCGTTCGTGTCCAGATTACGGAACGCCGGGTTCTGCGACTCGAGCGAGAGGTCCGGCCCGTAGACGACCTTGCCCGAGGTGGCGAGCCCCTCGAACGGGCGCTACGCCCGTGTCGATCAGGGCCACATCCACGCCGGCGCCGGTGTAGCCGGCGTTCCACCACGCGGTCGCGCCCGTGTTGGCGGTCATGTTGTTCATCGAGTACGCGTCCGCCGCCGGGTCATACCCCGTCGCGCCCCAGGTCACGCCCGCGCTCACGAGCGCCAGCGCGACCACCAGCATCCCCAGCAGGACTCCCCGGAACGACATCGGCGTCGGCCAGTGGCGCGCCGAGACTCGTCGGGTGAGCATGCGATTCTTCATTTGGAACCTCCGTGTCTTCCGGCGCCCGCCCGGCGCCTCTGCTGGTGATGAAGCCGCAGTCCCAACATCTCGAGACACGCTCATCGTGCTGTTGCCGCGTTCCCGCATCTGCCCCCGTGACGGGGGATCTTTCTCACTCGCCCAGGGGATGCGGGGCATCGTCGCCCGGGCGTGGCGGCCGCGGTCGCGTGTCTTTCGCGAGCTTCCGCCTGCGATCGCAGCAGCCACAGCACCCTGCGAGGTTTCGACGCCGTCGGTGCGGAGCGGGCGGGCGATCTCGGGCAGGCTGCTGCCGACCGCGTGCCGCCGGCGGATGCGCGCGACGACCTCCGTGGGGAGAGGGGCTTACGGCCGGTTGGGCGTGCGTGCTGCAAGTCAAGGCAACGCAAGCGGTTGAGAGCGGGATGTTCCTGAAGCGGGCGAAGGGACTCGAACCCTCGACCTACGGCTTGGGAAGCCGACGCTCTACCAACTGAGCTACGCCCGCGCGGCGCGAAGCTTAGCCGGTTTCGGTCGAGGCCCCACGGGCAGGAAACGGCAGTGCCAGATCCAGGTGGACGATCGACCGCAGAGCGTCTCGTTCGGGCGCGGATCCGGACGCGGCCCGGGGAACGAGCAACGCGGATGCGGATCTCCGCGCCACCGATCGCGCCGCGGGCCCTTGCCCCGACGATTGCGATCGTGAGAGACTCCCCGCGTGAAGGTGATACTCGGCATCGACATGCTGACGCTGGCGCTGCTGTACGGCTACTGCCTCGCTGCCCAGCCTCGCTACGCAACGCCCGGCGCGAGACGCCTGGCCTCATGGACGTATCGCCAACCGCTCCTCGCCCGCTACGCGGTCGCGTTCGCGGTCTGGCTCGTGTTCATGTCGGGGCTCTACTTCTTTGCGCACGGTACCACCGCCTGACGAGCCCACCGGCCGCCGGCAGACGGCGGCTGGGGGTCGCCACAGCGGCGATCGCGACGGGGCGCGTTCGGCGAGCCATCGAACCAGGGAGCCGTCGCTTCATCGTTCCCTCACACGTCGTTCGTAGACTCGGGGAAATGCGCCGCCTCGCAGTCGCCGCCGTCGCCACCACCCTCGTGCTCGCGCCGATCGGTGCGCAGGCGGCTCCGAGAGCCGGCCCCGACGTGTTCGCGGGACTCGGCACCTGGGTCGACATCTACGACGCGCCTGCGTACAGGAGCCCCGGCTCCACGGCGGCGAAGATCGCGGCGCGGGGGGTGCGCACGGTGTACGTGGAGACGGCGAACGACCGTAGCACCGTCGACGTCGTCAAGCCGAAGGAGCTCGGGCTCTTCGTAGATGCGCTCAAGGCCAAGGGAATCCGCGTCGTCGCCTGGTACCTGCCGGGCTTCGTGAAGCCGCCGCTCGACGTCCGCCGCACCCGCGCGATGCTCTCCTTCCGGAGCCCGAGCGGTGCGGCGTTCGACGGCGTCGCGCTCGACATCGAGTCGCTGACCCTGAAGAGCGTGGGGCTGCGAACGAAGCGGCTGCTGGCGCTGAGCCGGATCCTGCGGGCCGAGGCGGGGGAGACGCCGGTCGCCGCGATCACCTACCCGTCACGGGGGTTCGAGCGCCACCCGACCTGGTGGCCGGGGTTCCCGTGGCAGGAGCTGACCGGCCTCGTCGATACCTGGATCCCGATGACGTATACGGGGAAGAGCTTTCCCGGCTACGAGGCGACCTACGGGTACGTGGCGCGCTCGCTGCGCCTGCTTCGGACAGCCGTCGGACCGGATGTTCCGATCCACGCCGCCGGCGGGGTAGCGAACCGGATGACGCCCGACGAGCTGAAGGCCTTCGCCGACGCTGTCACGGACGAGGGCTCCGTGACGGGCTGGAGCCTGTACGACTTCCAGACGACCGGCCCGAATGGTTGGGCCGCGCTGGCGCCGCTCGGCAGGGGCTAGGAGCCCGCGCGGGGCTCGAGGCCGACGGCCTCGGCAAGTGAGAGCAGGGCGCCCTCCGCTCGCGCCGCCGCGAAGACAGGGCCGTCCACGTGCAGTACGACTGCCTCGAACTGCTGACGGTTGCTCTCCCACTGGCCCACTGCCCCGGTGGCCTCCTCGGTCTCGACGGCACCCCAGATGCGGCCGGCCTGCTCGGCGTTTCCGTTGAGAGCGGCGATCGCCGCAAGCTGGGCAGACGAGAACACCACGTACTGACGGTCGCCGAGACCGAGGGAGAGCTCGAGCGCCTCGCGACCATACCCTTCGGCGAGATCCAGATTCCCGCGTTCCCGCTCCAGCTCGGTCAGGCTTTCCAGCTGGCCTGCTTCCCACCACGTCCAGCCGACCTCGCGTGCCAGCCTGGCGCTCTCGCGTGCCAGCTCGACTGCCAGGTCGAGGTCACCGTCCCCCTGGGCCCGCTGAACGAGAAACCCCAGTGCCTGGCTCTCGCCAAGGAGGCTGCCGAGCCTCCGCGCCTCGCGAAGCGTCTCCTCGAGCAGCGGCCACGCAGCGTCCCCCTCGCCCCTGAAGACCATGTTCGCGGCGATCCGGAAGCGCATGTGGGCGGCCTCGAGCTCATTGCCCACCTCCGTGGCGAGCTCGAGGCTCCGCGTGTAGCAGGGTGCTGCACGCTCGTTCTCGCCGAAGATGTCGAGCGCGCCGCCGAGCGCGCGCCAGGCGCGACCACGGAGCTCCGGCTCGGCATCGGGCGCCGCGGCAAGGAGGCGCTCGAGCCACGATGCACCCTCGACCGGGTCACGAACGACCCAGAACGCCTCCAGCCAGGTAGCGAGGCGAAGGCCGCGATTCGGGTCATGGCGCAACGCCCACTCCAGCACTGCTCGTGCGTTGTCGATCTCGGGAGCGACGAGGTCGAAGTTCCAGGGGCGCGGCTCGTCGATGACCGCCCGCGTGCCGGCGCGATCCGCGAGCTCGATCAGCCGGTCGGCCTGCGCCCGCCGCAAGATGCCCTCCTCATCCGAGGCCCTGAGGCACTCCGTCGCGAACTCGCGGATCGTCTCGAGCATCCAGAAGCGCTCCCGTCCATCGGGATCGGTGCGCCGCCGGACGAGGCTCTTGTCGAGCAGCGACGCGAGCGTGTCGAGATCGGCCGAGCAGACCGCCTCGGCGTCGTCGAGGTTGCAGCCGCCGCGAAAGACGGCGAGCCGGGCGAAGAGCCGCTGCTCGTCGTGATCGAGCAGGTCGTAGCTCCAGGAGATCGTCGCGCGGAGGGTCGCGTGACGCTCGTCGGCGTCCCTGCCGCCCTTGAGCAGGTCGAGCCGCTGCGCGATGCGCTCCAGGAGCTGGTCGGGACCGAGGAGCTTGACCCGCGCGGCTGCGAGCTCGATCGCAAGCGGGAGCCCGTCGAGCCGGCGGATCAGCTCGTGTACGGCCGGAGAGTCGCCGACATCGGCGCGGATCGCCTGCGCGCGTTCGAGGAACAGCGTCACGGCGTCGGTCTCGTCCATCGGCGGCAGGTCGAACTCGGCCTCCCCCGCGATCCTGAGTGGCTCCCTGCTCGTCGCCACGATCCGGAGGGCCGGAGCGGTGGCGAGCAGGTCGGCGAGTGTCCTGGCTGCGGCGGGAAGGAGCTGCTCGAGGTTGTCGAGGACGACGTGCGCCGGCTTCTCGCCGATCCGGGCGGCGATCGCGGTCGGACTGTCGCCGGGGGCGCCCAGGTGCGCGGCGATCATCGGCACGATGAGCTCGGGATCACGAACGGGGGCGAGCGGCACGAAGACGGTGCCTCCCTCCGCCTCCTCGGCGAGGAACCGTGCCAGCTCGATCGAGAAGCGCGTCTTGCCGGTCCCGCCCGGGCCGACGATCGTGAGGATGCGCGGCTCTCGGTCCAGCCAGAGGGTTGCCGCTTCGAAGAGCTCGTGCTCGCGGCCGAGGAAGTGCGTGGCGGGAGTGGGCAGGTCGAGCGCTCCAGGGGTGCGCAGCGGTGGGAACTCCCCGATTCCGAGCTGGAAGAGCTGGACCGCAGCATCGAAGTCCTTGAGCCGGTGGCGGCCGAGATCACGGAGCGGCTGATCCTCGACGAGCGCAGCGGTCGTGGCCGAGACGACCACCTGGTCGCCGTGCGCGAGGGCGGCAACCCGTGCGCCCCGGTGGACGTCGATCCCGACGTAACCCTCCGCGGCCACCATCGGGGTGCCGGTGTGCAGGCCCATCCGCACGGCGATAGGCCCGGATGCGAGCGCCCGCTGGCCCGCGATCGAGGCCGCGGCGGCCCCCGTGGCGGTCGGGAACGCGACGAAGAACGCGTCCCCCTGGGTGTCGACCTCGACGCCGCCCTCTACGGCGAAGGCGTCTCGCAGGACGCGGCGGTGCTCGGCGAGCGCCTCGGCGTAGCGCTCCGTCCCCAGCTGGCGCAAGAGGCGTGTGGAGCCCTCGATGTCGGTGAAGAGGAACGTCACCGTTCCCGTCGGCAGGTCCCGCGGCACGCCCTGAGTATCGCTGAGCCTACGCTGGAAAGACGTCCAGGAGCCGGTCGATTCGGGTCACGGTTGTGAACCCGAGCCGCTCCAGGATCGGCCTCGACATCTGTCCCGCGCCCGGCACGACTGCCGGCAGGCCCTGCGCGACCCCCTCGCGCGCCCGGGCGGCGACGAGCGCCCGGTAGGCGCCACGTCCCCGCTCGGAGGGGAGCGTCGCGCCGCCGAAGAGCAGGATGCCGAACGGCGTGTACGCGGCATAGGCGGCTCCAACGGGCTCGCCGTCAACGAATGCGAGGAAGGTCGATCCGTCGCGTCCCTCGGTGGCGAAGTCGGCCTCCGCCTGCACGAACTCGGCCTCTTCGGCCTTGCCGCCGAAGGCCTCGTGCTGGATCCGGCGCGCCGTGACGAGCTCGTCGACCGACGCGACCGGGCGGGCGGTTGTCCCGGCGGGCACCGCGATCTCGCGACCCGGGGGGAGAACCATCCCGGCCGCCACCGGCTCGTCCTCGTCGGGAAGGATGCCGAGCGCCGCCAGCCGCTGAACCAGATCGGGAGGCGTGCACGACTCGCCGAGCTCCCACTCGGTACCGCCGCGGCCGCGCGCCCGGAGGATCGCTCGGATCTCCTCGACAGCGGGCCCGACCTCGTCGGCCGCGAGCCGCACCCGTTGCACGGTGGCGCTGTGCGGCCCCGTACCCGAGTGGAGGTAGATCGCGAATCGCCCGTCCGGGTCGGTGAGGAGCTCACGGCCGGCAGACAGGGGCTGATGGAGGTTCGGGTTCTCGGCGAGCTCCCGGATCACGCCCACGCCTCGATCAGGCTGAGCCGCGTCGACTCGAGATGCTCGGGTAGCACCTTGACGTCTGCGAGCACGGGCATGAAGTTCGTGTCGCCGCTCCACCGTGGCACGACGTGCTCGTGCAGGTGGGCGGCGATCGAGCCGCCGGCTACTGCGCCGAGATTCCAGCCGACGTTGAAGCCGTCGGGCGCGTAGATCGCGCTCAGCGCGGCGATCCCCTGCACGGTCAGGCCGTGGATCTCCGCGGCCTCGTCGCGTGTGAGATCCGCAAGAGCCGGGATATGCCGCAGCGGCGCCACCAGCAAATGCCCTGATGAGTAGGGGAACTTGTTCAGCAGGACGAGCGCACGCTCGCCGCGGTGGATGACGAGGCTGTTCGAACCGAGCTCCCCGGCCGACTCCTGGCAGAAGACACACCCCTGCGCGACGCCCGCCTCCTGCACGTATGCGAGGCGCCACGGCGCCCAGAGCTGTCTCATCGGGCCTCTTGTACCAGTATGCTCGCTGCGGCTGCGGCGCCGATTCCCGGGAGGGCACGTGCCGTACGCATTCATCGAGAGCCCGCACAGGACGGAGACGAGCGGGCGGGTGATCAGCGTCGTGGTGATCCACACGATGGAGATCCCCGGGCCCGAGGGCGCCGCGGAGCTCTGCGCGCGCTGGTTCCAGAACCCGGACTCGGAGGTCTCGGCTCACTATTGCGTCGATGCCGAGACGACCATCCAGTGCGTGCGTGAGCAAGACGTCGCGTGGCACGCGCGCGGCGGAAACGCGAATTCGGTCGGGATCGAGCTTGCCGGCTTCGCAGGGAAGCGGTCCCTCGGCTGGAGCGACGCCTACAGCCGCGCGGTCGTCGAGCGGGCGGCCAGGCTGACAGCGGACGTCTGCGGGCGGTACGGGATCCCGATCCGCCGTCTGCGCGCGTCCGATCTCGTGGCCGGAAGGCGCGGCGTCACGGGGCACGCCGACGTCAGCGCCGCCTTCCGCAGGAGCGACCACTGGGATCCAGGCCCCGACTTCCCGTGGGTGCGCCTCCTGGGCTCAGCGCGCGGCAGCGACGTCGTCGAGCGCGCCGGCGAGGCCCGACGCGATCTCGTCGAGCTCGGCCCGCGTGATCACGAGCGGCGGCGAGATCTGGAGGCCGCCGCCGACAAGGGTGCGGGTGAGCACGCCGTGGTGGCGGGCCCTGAACGTGACGCGGTCGGTGAGCCCCGGATCGTCCGCTAGGAGGACTGGGTCGATCTGCACCGCGGCGACGGCACCGAAGCCGCCTCGGATCTCGCTCACGAGCTCGTGAGCGAGCAGAGGCGCCAGCGCGGCCGGGATCTCGGTCTCCAGCGAGAGCGCGCGGGCCACGAGGCCCTCGCGCTCGATGATGTCGAGGTTGGCGTGCGCGGCGGCAGCGGCACTCGCATGCCCCGAGTACGTGTACCCGTGACGCCAGACGCCTGCGGCGGCCGTGTTCCAGAACGGCTCCTGGATCGCCCGGCCGACGATGACACCGCCGAGCGGGGCGTACCCGGAGGTGATTCCCTTCGCGAACGTGACCGCATCGGGATCGAGCCCGATGCGGCTGCACGCGAACCAGTCGCCGACCCGCCCGTAGCCGCAGATCACCTCGTCGGCGACGAACAGGACGCCGTGGGCGCGGCAGATCTCGCGCACGTCGTGGAGATACCCGTCGGGTGGGAGCAGGATCCCGCCCGCCCCGATGATCGGCTCGCAGAAGAACGCCGCCACCCGCTCCGGGCCGATCTCGAGAATGGTGGCCTCGAGCGCCTCGGCGGAATCCCACGCCACCCGAGCCGTCCCTCCGGCGAGGGGGCCGACGCCAACCTTGAACGCCTCGGTGCCGACGATGCTCGTGCCGTAGCCTGCGAGCCCGTGATAGGCGCGCTCACGCGAGATGATCACCGCGCGCTCGGGCTTGTCGAGCAGGCTCCAGTAGCGCCGGACGAGCTTGACAACGCTCTCGATCGACTCGCCGCCGCCGCTCGTGAAGAACACGGCCGCGTCGTCCATCGGCGCGAAGCCGGAGATGCGCTCGGCGAGGTCCGTGGTGGGCCGGCTCGAGACGTCCCCGTAGTGCGAGTACGCGTGGAGCTTGCGCATCTGTGCGGCCGCCGCGTCGGCGATCTCGGCCCGGCCGTAGCCGACGTTGGCGTACCAGAGGGCGGCGGTCGCGTCCACGTAGCGATTGCCCTCGTCGTCCCAGAGATGGCAGCCCTCACCGCGGTCGAGGATCAGCTCACCGGACTCCTGCACGGCGTGCATGTCGGAGACGGGATGCCAGAAGCGCGTCACACGGTCATCCTAGGTGCTACGCCGGTCCGGTGATCGAGCCGACCCCGGTGTTCAGCTGCGCCCGCGGACAGGTGCCCCAGTAGCCGCGGTTGGCGCTGCGCGCTTCGTCGACGGCGGCGAGCAGGGCGCCCGCATAGCGGCCGCGGTCGCCGCGGTAGAAGTACGGAGACGCGGCGCCCTCCCGGACGAGCGCGACGTTGACGTTCGTGCCGGAGACGAGCACGTAGCGCAACAGCCGGCCGTAGCGGTCGACGTTGTCCAGTTTTGGATCCCGGACGAGGGTGATGTGCGCACCCTTCGGCGCCAGACGGCGCAGAGCCGAGAGCGCCGCTTTGCCGTAGCAGTCGCCGTGCAGCTCGGGCGCGTCGATCTGGACGAGACGGATCTTGCGGCCGGCCGTCGTGCGCAGCGTGTCACCGTCGCTCACGGACGCGACGGTGGCGACCTCACCCTGTGGCGTGTCTGCCGCGGTGGGCGTGGAGGTCGAAGATCCCTCCCCGCACCCGGCAGGGACGAGCGCGAGGGCAAGCGCCGCGCCGACCCCGGTCAGTCGACCGGGACCCAGACGAGCCTCACGTCGGTCACGCGCACGTCCGTCGCCTCGAGCCGGATCGAGACGGTCTCGATCGCCTCGCCGATCGTCCTCCACTTGTCGTCGATCGCGGTCACCTCGTCGATGATCTCCTGCTCGAGCTGTGCGAGATTGTCGGTCGTCTGCTGCACCTTTGCCTCGGCGGTGTCCCGCCGCTGCGACGACGTCGCCGACTGGCCGTGCTTCGAGGCCACCGAGCCGACGGCCGTGGTGATCGACCTGGCGCTCCGCCTGCCGCTGAAGAGCGCTCCGAGCACCGCCCCGGCGCCGGTGATCAGCTCGTTCGTCTGCCGCGACTTCGTCTGGGTGTCGAGCTCCTCGACCCGGCGCTGCGCGAGCTCGAGCGCGTTCTCGAGCCGGTCCTTCTTCGCCTCCAACCGTTTGGTCAGCTTCACCGTCTCTTCGTCCGCGCGCGCCTGCCCTGCCTCGTCGCAGCGCGCGAGGAAGGCCTCCTCGGTCTCGCCGGGACGGGAAGTCAGCTTCAGCTGCTTGTTCCGGAACACCTCGAGGGCACGGTTGGCGACGAGCCGCGCCTGAACGTCCCTTGCCGCCTGGGCGAAGAACTTCGACTCACCGAGCGGTGCAGACGGCAGCACGTAGGCCGCCCCTGCCGGTGCCTCCGGCCGGAAGTCGCGGTCGTCGAAGTCGACCACCGTCTCTGCATCGAGGTCGAGCCCTCGGTCCAGTGGGCCGTAGAGCGCCTCGAACTCCTGCTGCTCGTCGATGCCGGCGGCGGTGTCGTCGTACCGGAGCGCAACGCGTGTGGCGATGAAGGCGCGCAGGCGGGTCACGCCCGCCGTGGCCCCGATCTGGGGCGCCCACGGCGCGGCAGGGTCGAGGTACGAGACGGTGACGCCGGGCGCCGCCGCCGGGGCGACCGACGTCTCGTCGGCTGCCAGTGGGGTGGCAGGGGCGGGCCCGGCCGGGGCCGGCGGCTGCACGGGCCGCGGCGCCTCGCTCATCAGCTGCTGCACCTGCTCCTTCGTCAGCGGCCCGCGCAGGTACGACATCGCCCAGCGCGTGCCGAACACCCGCGGGCGAGAGTCTTTCGCCGAGACGACCATGAACTGCCGCTTCTGGAGAGCGCCGATCGCGGCGTCCAGGGTAGCGATGTCCGTGCCACCTGCGGCCGAGCGGAGGCCCTCGAGCACGCGCGCCTTGTCGTTCTCGGTCTGCAGGCGGCCGACGAGCCACGTGCCGGCGTTCGACATCGCCTTGTAGTCGAGGTCGACGGGATTCTGGGTCGAGAGCACGAGGCCGAGGCCGAAGGCACGGCCCTGCTTGAGAATCGTCAGGATCGGTTTCTTCGCGGGCGGCGCCGCCGTTGGCGGTACGTAGCCGGCGACCTCGTCCATGTATGCGAGTGCGCGCAGATCGGACGTGCCCGACTGGCCGCGCATCCAGGTGACGAGCTTGGCGAACACGAGCGTTGTGACGAACATCCGCTCCTCGTCGGACAAGTGGGCCAGGTAGACGATCGCGGCACGGGGCTTGCCTTCTGGCGTGAACAGCAGCGACTGGGGATCGAGCGGAGCACCCTCGCCCCAGGCGGCGAACGCCGGCGACGCGATCAGCGCGTTCAGCTTCAGCGCCAGCTCGGTGCGGTCCTTCGGGGGGAAGAACGCGTCGATCTCGAACACGCCGAGCTTACGGAGCGGGGGAGACTGGATCTCGCCGATCAGGGCGCCGAGGTCGAGGTCGCGGCCTGCGCGCCAGGCGTTCTCGATCAGGTTCGAGAGGAGGACGTGCTCGCGGCTCGAGAGTGGGTCGGCCGTGACGCCGACGAGTCCGAGGAGGCTCGTCACGGTACCCTCGATCTCGTCCCGCAGCGTCTCCGCCTCGGTCTCCCAGGAGAGCTCGGGCGCGCGTAGCGAGCCGATCACGTTCAACGGCACCCCGGCGGAGGAGCCGGGTGTGTAGAGCGTGACGTCGGCGGCGTCCTTCAGCTGCTGGATCCGCTCCGGGCCGATGCCCTGGGCGGCGAGGCCTTCGCGCCAGCTCGTCGCCGTCTTCTCTGCGAGCGCCTCCACGGTGATGCCCTCGGCCTGCGCGTCGGATGCGTTCACCCACGGCTGGAAGCTCGCCGCTGCGAGATCGGGGAACGTCAGCGCAAGGTTGCCCATGTCGCCCTTCGGGTCGATGATCAGCGCCGGAATACCCGCCAGCAGCGCCTCCTCGAGCAAGACGATTGCAAGGCCGGTCTTGCCGGAGCCCGTCATCCCGACGACGACGCCGTGTGTCGTCAGGTCGCCGGAGCCGACGACGAGATCGTCGGCGCCGGGCTTGCCGGTCGCGGGGTCGATGATCTTGCCGAGGTGGAACGAGCCACGGTCTGCCACGGGCCGAGTCTATTTCAACCGGAGTGCGTAGGATGCGCAGATGATCGACCGCATCAGGGTCAAGCCCGGTTCGAAGCCGGGGATCGCAGAGCGCGACGCCGCTGATGAGCTCGAGCTGAAGGACAAGGAGCACGCGTACGCCCGGCTCGAGGAGTTGCGCGGGAAGATCGAGAGGCTCCAACAGCGGCTCTATGCGGAGGCGCAGCGCAGCCTGCTGCTCGTCCTCCAGGGGCTCGATGCCTCAGGCAAGGACGGGGTCATCCGGACGGTGTTCGAAGGGGTGAACCCGCAGAGCTGCAGGGTTGCGTCGTTCAAGGCGCCGACCTCGACCGAGCTCGCGCACGACTATCTCTGGCGCGTCCACGCCGCCCTGCCCGCGAGGGGCGAGATCGGGATCTTCAACCGCTCGCACTACGAGGACGTCGTCGCGGTGCGGATGCTCGAGCTCGTGCCCGAGAAGGTCTGGAAACGCAGGCCCGGGCACATCGTGGCGTGGGAGCGCATGCTGGTCGACGAGGGCATGACGATCGTGAAGGTGTTCCTCAACGTCTCGAAGGACGAGCAGCGCAGCAGGCTCCAGGAGCGGATCGACGACCCCGAGAAACGGTGGAAGTTCCGCAAGCGCGATCTCGATGTGCGTACGAGGTTCGACGAGTACATCGCCGCCTACGAGGACGTGATCGAGCGGACCTCGACCGATCACGCTCCGTGGTACGTGGTCCCGGCCGACCGCAACTGGGTCAAGGCGACGGCGGTGGCGGAGCTTCTCGTGGCCGAGTTGGAGCGCATCGACCCGCAACTGCCGGAGCCCGAGGAGGGCCTCGAGGGGCTCGTGATCGAGTGACGGGCAGGATGAGGTATCCGCCTCATCCCTCTGTCAGGCCCTCTATCAGTCCGCCAGAATCGGAAGCACGAGAGGTGCGGGGCAGCCGTCACGCAGCAGGCCCACCGCCTCGACGATGTCCACGCTGAGATCGGCCGCGATCGCGCGTGCATCCGCGAGGGTGATTCCCCATTCGGCCAGCGCCTCGAAACGGGCGCGAAGTAGCTCGTCGGGTGGGACGCGCACGAGCGTCTCGAACTGTGCCGCAGTCATGAGGCCTTCTCCTTCTGTTGCCGCAGTGGGGGCCTTCGTGCTTGCCTCGGTTCGTGGGGATACGCCCATCCCCATCGGTGGTTCAGTCGCTCAACCGAGCAGGGGGACGATGAGATGAGCCGGGCAGCCGCGCTGCATCAGGACGATCGCGTCGAGCAACTCGATGTCGAGGTGGCTCGCGATCACGAGCGCGTTACCGGGTGGACACCCGTGCCAGGTGAGGCTCTCGAACCGGGCCCGCAGGAGCTCTTCCGCCTCCGACGCCTCTAGCATCTCGAACTGTGCCGCAGTCATCCTGGTCCTCCTTGATTGGGCATCTCCGCTTGACCTGTCAGGGTCGCAGTGTTCCCGCACGGCGGGGAGGGAGCCATCACCCGACGGGGGGGAGATTGATCCCCAGATCGAGTGAAGATCCCGGTCAGAGAACGATCTGTACCGCCACGTCGGATGGGCAGCCGCGCTCGAGCAGGAGCCCGGCCTCGTGCAGGTCGACCTCGAGGTGGCTCGCGAGGATGAGTGCGCTGCCCGGGTCGTAGCCCGCCTTCACGAGCACCTCGAAGCGCCAGCGAAGGACGGCCTCGGTTTCCGGGCTCTCGAGCGTCTCGAACTGTGCCGCAGTCATTGCCGTTCTCCCCGTGGGTGGAGTGCATCGAAGCAACGACACCACCTATCGGCAGGATGCGCCCCTCCCCAAAGGGCGGGATCGTCACGCGTCTCGGAAGTGATGCTCAGGCGCCCGCGGGCGTTGCGGCTAGAGCCAGCGCTTGTGGCGGAAGTAGCCCGCCATGCCGGCGATCACCACCACCATCAGCGCGACGATCACCCAGAACGCCTCGTGCGTGTCGAAACCGGGGAAGTCGACGTTCATCCCGAAGATCCCCGAGATCAACGTCAGCGGCAGCACGATCACGCTGAAGATCGTCAGCACCCGGAGGACGTCGTTCTGGCGGTGCGAGATCACGGACTCGTTCGTCGACTCCAGCCCGTCGACGACCTCCTTGTAGTTGTCGAGCTGATCCCAGATCCGCTCGGCGGAGTCGACGATGTCGTCGAAGTAGAGGTCGAGCTCCTCCGGCAGGAACTTGTCGACACGGCGCTCGAGCGCGCGAAGCGTCGAACGGCCCGGCTTGACGACCTTCCGGTACGAGATGATCTCCTGCTTCACGTTGGAGATGTCGCGGACGACGTCCTCGGCGTAGCCCTCGAACATGTCGTCCTCGATCGAGTCGAGCTTGTGCCCGATCTTGTCGAGGATCGGGAAGCAGTAGTCGAAGAGGTCGTCGAGCACCTCGTAGAGCAGTCGCCCCGTGCCCTTTGCGAACAACCCTTCCCGGAGCTCCTCGTCGTCCTCACAGCGCGCGAACAGTCGCGTCACGGGCAGCAGCTCTCGGTTCGGGATCGTGACGAGGTAGTCCGGCCCGATGAACACGTCGAGCTCTGCCGCGTTCAACCGCTGAATCGTCTTGTCGTAGACGGGGAAGTGGAGGACGATGAAGAGGTAGCCGTCGTCCTCGTAGTCGTCGACCTTCGGGCGTTGGCGCTTCGAGACGATGTCCTCGACGTCGAGCGGATGCCAGCCGAAGCGCTCGGACAGCATGTTCGCCGTCTCGAGGTCCGGCCCGACGACGTTGACCCAGGTGAGGCCGCTAGCGTCGAGCTCGCGGACCGGTACGGGGCGTGCGACGACCTCCGCTGTTCCACGGTCGCGGCTCCTGCGCGTGATGCGGGGCAGGCTTGGCATCGGTACTGGGGGGTTCGTCGATCGCGAATTCCATGTTCGGGATTGTACTCGCAAGCCCTGCCCCGGCCACCCCACGGGGTGCGCACTCGATCACGCGGCTGCGATCGGCGTGCGCCGCGCCTGCGTCGGCAACGCCGGCTCGAGCGCGAAGCTGAGCGCTGTGGCGAGCAGGCAGAGGGCGGCGGCACCGACCCACACGCCTGTCGGCCAGACGTCGAGCACGGGCCCGCCGATCGCGGGACCGAGGGCGAAGCCGATGCTCCACGAGAGCGCCGAGAGCGCCATGTAGCGACCGTAGAGCCGCGGTTCGGCAAGGTCGGCGACGAGTGGCCCCTGGACGGCGCCATGCAGGCATTCGCCGACCGCGAAGAGCGCCATCGCGGTGGCGATGAGTGCAGTGGCGGCGAGGCCCGCGAGCCAGATTCCGGCAATCGGCACGAGCAACCACGACGTGGCCCAGGTGAGCCCGAGCAGGGCGAGGACCCTCGTTCGGCGCCGCCCCTCGGTCCGGCGGGAGATCGGCAACTGGGAGAGCACGATGACGACCGTGTTGATGAAGAACACGACGCCGATCGCCCGCTCGCTGATCCCCGCCTCGTTCTTCGCGTAGGCGGGGAGCAGTTCGAAGCCCGAGAACCCGGCGAGGATGAAGAGCGCATTCAGGCCGATGACGCGCATGAAGGCGCGATTGCGGAGCACGTCGCGGTAACTGCCCCCGTCGCCACGCGGGCGCGCCGGGCCGAGGTCGGGGGCGGGCACGAACGCGTACAGGATGCCGAGGTAGACGAGGAACGTCAGCGCATCGAGCGCGAACAGGAGGGTGAACGACCTCGGATGCTCCGCTGACGCGATGAGGCCACCGACGAGGGCACCGAGCCCGATGCCCAGGTTCATCACGACGCGCTGCATGGCGAACGTGATGTGACGGAGGTCCTGCGGCGTCAGCCCGACGAGAAGCGTCGATTGCGCCGGCCAGAAGAACCCGTTGCCAACGCCCGTCACCGTGGCCACGACGAACGCCTGCCATGGGTGGTGGACGAACGGGTAGGCACCGAAGCCGAGCGCCAGCAGGACGAGCGCCACCGCCAGGACCCGACGCCCTCCGAGTCGGTCGACGAGCGGTCCCGACACGGGGCCGGAGACGAGAGCCACGAAGGCGTTCGTCGCGATCACGAGCCCCGCGACGGTGAGCGACATCCCCCGGACGTTGTGGAGGTAGATGAGCGTGAACGGCAACACGATGCCGTTGCCGAACGCGTTGCAGAGCCCTCCGAGCTGCAGCGTCTGAACCGAGCGGGGAAGACGCGTGTCGATGAACGGCAGCCGCACGCTGCCAACTGTACGGCGGGTAGCGGGGCCTCGCCGTCGCGCCGGCTACAGCACGGGGCCGGCAGCGGTGAACGCCGGCCGGGCGACCAGCGTGTCCCGCCAGCGCTCGAGGTTCGGGTACGGACGCAGGTCGAGGCCCGTGTGTGCCGTCCGGTAGAGAACCGGTGCGGCGGCGATGTCGGCGATCGTGAACGTTCCGAGCGCCAGGCCGGACGGGTCGACGAGCCCGTCGAGGAGCTGCAGCGTCGGCGCGATCGCCCCTGCGATCGCGGGCAGCGCGGCAGGGTCGGGTGGGCCGCCGCCCATGCCGCGGCCCGGCACGAAGCCGAGCGCCGGGGCCTCGAACCGGAAGAAGGCGGGTCGGAAGGTGAGTGACCAGCGATCGAGGAGCTCGTCCACCGCAGCCCGCGCCCGGAGCTCCGCCGGATAGAGGTCTTCGCGCCGCTCGCGGCCCGCGAGATAGCGCAGGATCGCGTTCGACTCGGCCAGCACGAGAGCTCCGTCAACCAGCGCCGGGATGCCGCCGACGGAGTTCACCGCCAGGTACCAGTCGGGGCGGGGGAGATCGAACGGGACCGTGCGCCGCTCGTAGGCGAGACCGAGCTCCGACAGCATGAACCGTGCCTTGAGCGCGTTCGACGAGACGGGGTTGTCGTAGAGCAGCAGGGCCATGTCGCGATGCTACGCGAGCGTCAGTACACTTGGGTGCTCACGAGCGCCCGTAGCTCAGGGGATAGAGCGCGCGCCTCCGGAGCGCGAGGTCGGAGGTTCGAATCCTCCCGGGCGCATAGGAGCTCCGGACATCACCGTGCCGAGGTGTCTGCGCACCGGGAAGCCCGATCCGGGGATGGTCGCGGCCGCCGCCGGCCGGACTGTCTACTCGGTGCCGGCGGCTTCGAGGCGCTGGAGGCGCCAGTCGATCGCCGACCCCATCCGGTCGAGCTTCGCGAACATCTTCTCGCGCTCGGCTTCGAGGGCTGCTTCGGCCGCGTCGAGCCGGCGGGCGAGGGCACGGGCATCGGCGCTGCCTCCCGCCGGCGCGACGCCGTCAGAGGTCGTGACGACGCCGCCATCACCGGCAGCGGCTCCCGCGGCGACGTCCTCGATGCGTGCCTCGAGCTCGTCCAACCGCTGCGCCACGCCGCGCGACCGCATCACCTCTGCGATGGCGCGCTCCTGGGCGCCGAGGTGCATGCCCATACGCTCGATCGCCATGCGGAGACGCTCGAGCTCACCCTCCGTATCGCCGTCGGAGCCCTCCTGTGCGATCGGCCGCTCCGCGGGCCGTGCCGGATCGCCGGGAACCGCTGCCAGGGCACCGGTGGCCAGCTCGGACAGGGCGTCGATCCGTTCGCCGAGGCGTGCTGCCTCCTCCGCCCACCCGGCCTCGTCCGCAGGAGTGTGGAGGGTGATGCCCGCCAGCCCTTCGCGGAGCTCTTCCGCCAGCTCCTCGCGCAGCGCCGAGAGCCCGGAGCCGCCGGCCGCGTCGGGCTCGGGTCTGTTCTCGAGCGCACTGACTCGTTCCCCAACCGCTGCCAGCGCCACCACCAGATCGTTCCGCGCGGTGGCGACTGCGAGCTGCATCTGCTCCAGAGCGTCGTCTTCGCGTGTCTCGGCCGACGCCCTCTCCGCCACGAGCTCGTCCACGCGAGCAGCCACCAGCGCCAGCCTCGCACCAAGCTCGGGGTCGCCGGCAGGTCGTGAAGCCAGCTCGGTGGCCGCAGAGCGAAGATCCGCGAGCGACGCGTCGTCCTCCTCGAGCTTGAGGCGGAGCGCATCGATGTCCTGGCGGAGTGCCGCCGTCGTGTCGTCGTCGCGGAGTTCCGCAAGACCGGAGCTGAGCTCGTCGATGCGCACGGCGAGCTCGGCAACCGCTGATGTGCCGGCGCCGTCACGCTCGGCGAGAGCGTCGACGGCGGCGAGGAGCTCCGTGGTGGTCGTATCCGCCGCGATCTGTTCGAGTGCCTGCGAGAGTTCCTCCACGCGGTCGGAGAGCGCCGGATCGACGTGCGGCCTCGCGTTGAGCTCGTCCACGGCCATCGCGAGAGTCTCGATCCGGGCGCTGATCTTCTCGTCGCCCTCGCGGCGCCTGCCGAGCTCCTCGAGCGCACCTCTCAGCTCTTCGGTCGCCTCGGCGCTCCCGCCCCCCGCGGCCAATGCCCCCAGGCTCTCCACGCGGGCGGCCAGGTCCGAGACGCGAGCCTCCACGCAGTCCACGCGTGCCTGAGCGTCCGGGTCGGGCGCCGCAATCGCCTCGACGCGCGCGCTCAGCTCCTCGAGCGACGCGGCGCCGGCGGCGGTGCCGACCCGTGCCTCGAGCTCGGAGAGCGCTCTCCGGAGGTCATCGAGAGCGTCGTTCCCCGGCGCCTCGCCCAGTCGTGCGTCGAGATCGTCGAGACGGGCCTCGACCTCGGGCGACACGGGGGCTCGTGCAGCGAGATCGTCGACGTCCTGCCGAAGGGCGGCAACCGAGGCGGCGTCGGAGGTGGCCGCGAGGCGCCCGGCGAGCTCGCTGACCTCCGTCCGAAGCAGTTCGAGATCGGCGGCGGGCGCAACATTCTCGATGCGTGCTGCGAGCTCGTCGAGACGCTCCGTGAGCTCAGGGCCCGGGACAGGGCGATCGGTCAGCTCCACGATCACCGACCTGGCCTCGCTCAGCCGTCGCGACTCCTCCTCGACGGCCGCGGCAATCTCCGCCAGTCTCGAGTCCGTCGCCTGTCGCACCGTCTCCAGTTCTTCTTGCGTGACCGACCGGCCCGCGGCCGCGGTCAAGGCTGCGACCGTGTCGGTCAGCTCGCCCGTCTCGGCCTGGATCCCGCCGAACGCCTCCTCGAGCCCGTTCGCCAGGTCGTCGAGGCGGGCGCTCGTGTCCGCGAGCCCCGACTCGAGCCCGTGGAGGCGCTCGAGAGAACCGTCGATGTGATCGCGAACCTCGGCGAGTCGTGCCTGAAGCTCGTCCGGCGTCACGGCCGCCGTCACGAGCCGCTCGAGCTCGGCCAACAACGGCTCGGTGGCGCCCATTCGGCGTGCGAGGTCGGTTATCGCCGACTGCACGCCGATCACGTAGTCATGGTCGTCGGTCGCCGGCTGGCTCTCGGTCGGGCTCCATGTCGCGACGCTGAACACCGGCTCGCCCGCCGGCTCGGCAGATTGCGGGTTGGCTGAAGGCGCCTCCTGCCACTGCTCAGCCAGTGCACTCGCGAGCTCGAGGCGCGTGATCGTCCCGCGATCGACGAGAATCTGTCCCAGCGGTTTCCCCGTCCTCTCCTGCTCCGCGGTCGAGCTGGCGAGCGCTTCCGCGTCGATGAATCCGTGCGAGAGGAGAATGTCGCCGATCGTCGGTCGTGCCGTCGCCCTGGCGGCAACCGGGCTCATGGGGTCGGGCCCCCGCTGGGCGAGGCTGGGTCTTGTCCGTGCCTTCGCCGGAAGGCGCTCGTGCCCACGCACCGGGTATCGGGTCTCCGACGCCCGGACTCGTCACTCCTTTCAGGGACGGTGCCGCCGCGATAGGGTCACGTCGTGGAAATCGACGCTCGGATCGTCCGTCTCCGGCTGGCCGAGACCTTCGTGATCGCGCGAGAGGCCCGCGACTGGGAGGACGTCGTCCAGGTCGAGGTCGGCCGGGGTGCGCACGTCGGCCGCGGCGAGGCCGCCCCGATCGAGCGCTACGAGGAGACGCCCGAATCCGCGCTCTCGTTCATCGAGGAGCACGGGCTGCTGCTCGGCGACGACCCGTTCGCGCTGGAGGAGATCGGCGCCCGACTGACTGAGATTCCGGGCGAGCATGCCGCCAAGGCCGCGCTCGACGCGGCGCTGCACGACCTCCAGGGCAAGCTGCTCGGCGTGCCGGTGTGGCGCCTGCTCGGGCTACCCCGGGTCGGCCCGCCGACGTCATGGACGATCTGGCTTGGTGATCCCGACGACATGGCACGTCGCACGGAGGCCGTCGGTGGGCGCTTCAGGCGGCTGAAGCTCAAGCTCGGCGGCGGCGACGGCCTCGACGTCGAACGCGTCCGCGCCGTGCGCTCGCGCACCGACCTGCCGTTGCAGGTGGACGTGAACGAGTGGTGGTCGCTCGCCGAGGCGCTCGACGCCATCCCGCAGCTGGCCGAGCTCGGAGTGGCGTACGTCGAGCAGCCGCTTCCGGCCGGAGATCCCGGCGCGGAGGAGCTCCGGGCCCGATCCGTGATCCCGATCTACGTCGACGAGGATTGTCACACGCTCGCCGACGTGGCCCGCTGCGCCGAGATCGCCCACGGGGTCAACATCAAGCTCGCGAAGTCGGGAGGGATCCGGGAGGCAATCCGGATGGCTCACGCCGCCCGCGCTCTCGGGCTCGGGGTGATGCTCGGATGCATGGTGGAGTCCGGGATCGGGATCGCCGCCGGCTGTGTCGTGGCGCCGCTCTGTGATCACGTCGACCTCGACGGGAACCTGTTGCTCGCCGAGGATCCGTGTCCCGGCGTGACCTTCGTCGAAGGCGTGCAGGTGCCCTCCGAGGAGCCGGGTCTCGGTGTCGGCTGAGGGCAGGCGACTCCTGATCCTGGCCGAGGGCTACTCGGGCGACCCGCACTACGGCAAGACGATGCGCGGGGTGCTGCGCTACCGCCGCGACGACGTCGTCGCGATCCTCGACTCGGCCCGCGCCGGCGAGGACGAACAGGGACTCCCGATCGTCGCCGACGTCGCCTCGGCGCTGCCGCTGCACCCGACGGCGGCGCTCGTCGGCGTCGCAACCCAGGGTGGCAGGTTCCCGCCGGCATGGCGCGAGGTGCTCCGACAGTGCATCCGGCACGGAATCGCGATCGAGAACGGGTTGCACGAGTTCGTCGGCGACGATCCGGAGCTCGTCGAGCTCGCGGAGATCCGCGGCGTCACGCTGACCGATCTCCGGCGCGCACCTGCCGGGCTCGACGTGCCGACGGGTGCCAACCTCGAGGTGCCGGGCACGATCGTGCTCACCGTCGGCTCGGATTGCGCGATCGGCAAGATGACCGTGTCGCTCGAGCTCGACCGCGAGGCGCAGGCGCGCGGGATCGCGTCCCGGTTCGTCCCGACGGGGCAGACGGGGATCGCAATTGCAGGCTGGGGGCTGTCCGTCGACGCCGTCGTGGCGGACTTCATCGCCGGAGCGGCAGAGCGGCTGGTCGTGGAGGCAGTCGAGCGTGGGGGAGAGCTGCTCTTCGTCGAGGGGCAGGGAGCGATCACGCATCCTGCCTACTCGGGGGTCACTCTCGGACTGCTGCACGGGAGCGCCCCCCACCTGCTCGTCCTCTGCCATCGAGCGGGCGACACCGAGGTCGAGGGATATCCCGGGCAACCCCTGCTTCCGCTGCCCGAGCTCGTCGAGCTCTACACGCGCGTCGGCCTGCCGGCGCGCCGGCCCGTGGTGGCGTGCATCGCGCTCAACACGGCGCGCCTCGACGACGACGACGCACGCGCCGCGATCGCGGCTGCGGAGGCGTCGACAGGGCTGCCGGCGGACGACCCTGTCCGTTTCGGTCCTGGTGCATTGCTCGACACCATCCTCGATCACCGCTAGGGTTCCGAGGTCTGCGCCCCCGAACGGGGGAGGCGGCGACCCAATCTGATGAAGAACATCCGTTCGCATCCCGTCGTCGTGGCCGCCCTTGCGGTGGCCGCGCTCGCCCTCCCCGGTGTCGCCGAGGCCGCAGACATCGGCGCGAACGACGACACCGGCAAGTTCGCTGCCGACGGCGGTAGCGCGTTCTTCGAGCAGATGAGCGGGCTCGGCCTGCGCCAGACCGTGATGACCGTGCGGTTCCTCCCGGGCCAACCCGATACGATCCAGGGCAAGGAGTTCCTCGACAAGGCCGTGCCCGTCGCCAGATCGCGCGGACTGAAGGTCGTCTTTGCGATCTACCCGTATCCGCCCAGCGCGCTCACGCGCACCGCCGCCGAGGCGAACGCGTTCGGGGACTACGCGGCTCTCGTCGCGCGGACCTACCCGCAGGTGCAGCAGTTCGTGATCGGCAACGAGCCCAACCAGCCGGCCTTCTGGCGGCCCCAGTTCTCGCGTCGCGGGACGGTTCTCTCGGCTCCGGCCTTCGGTCGCTATCTCGCCTCCGCCTACGACGCTCTCAAAGCGGTCGACACGGACATCACCGTCCTGGGGGTTGGCCTCTCGCCGCGCGGCAACGACAACGCACTCGCCCGGAGCAACGTCTCCACGTCACCCGTGCGCTTCCTCTCGTCGCTCGGCGCCTGGTATCGGGCGAGCGGTCGGAAGCAGCCGCTGATGGACGGCCTCTCCTTTCACCCGTACCCGCGGCTTGCAACGGATCCTCTGCTCCGTACCTACAACTGGCCAAACGCCGGCTTCGCCGACCTGCGCCGGATCAAGCAGGGCTTCTGGGACGCGTTCCACGATACGGCTCAGCCGACGACCGTCGAGGGCCTGAAGCTGTATCTCGACGAGGTCGGCTGGCAGGTGCGGACGTCGGGCCTGCCGGGCTACACGGGCGTCGAGAACGTCCCGGTCACGACCGAGAAGAAGCAGGCGGCGGTCTACGCCGGGCTCGTGCGACGCGTCGCATGCGACGCGGACGTCGCAGCGGTCAACTTCTTCGGCTTCTACGACGACGCGTCCCGTGATCAGGGGTTCCAGGCTGCACTCCATCGCCTCGACGGAACGCCGCGGCGCGCGGCCGCAGCCGTCGCGGCGGCGATCAGGCAGACGTCGAACCGCCCGTGCAAGCGGCCTGTCCGCTGGACGCCGGCAACGACCGTCAGCGGCGCCCGCATGAGCGCACCGAAGACGCAGCTGTCGGGCGCGATTCGGACGCTCGTCGGCGCCAAGGAGGGTGCGACTGCCGTCGTCTGCCTCGTCCGGGCCGGCTCCAACACGCGCCGGCAGGTCTCGTCGGTGAGCTCGCTGATCCACAGCGCGGTTGCACCATGTTGGCGCGGGAAGCTGACCCCACGGTTCGGGCTCACCGCGAAACTCGACGTACCGGCAACGCTGCGCGGATCGGTTCTCGTCGCCGCGCGCATCTCGGCGCAGGCGAACCCGGCCCGTGGGGCGTCGTTCGTCGCATCCCCCTCGGGGCCCTGACGAGCGGACCTTGACAACGAACATATGTTCGTGCATGATGACGAACATATGTTCTCTCGACTTCTGCTCGTCTCACTCGTCGCCGTCGCCGCCTGGGCGCTCTTCGCCCGGGACTCGGGGGCCGGCGGGCGGGAGCGCCCCTACCGTGTCCAGGCAGGAGACACGCTCTGGTCGATCGCCGCGACGTCCTACAGTGGTGACCCGCGCGAAGGTGTCTGGAAGCTGCGTGAGCGCAACCACCTTCCCGGCACGACGATCGCGCCCGGCCAACTGCTGCGCCTTCCGTAGAGGAGCCGCTGACAGCCTCGGGCCTGTCCCGTTCCCTGGGGTTCGCACCCTGGTGGGGCCGGCCGCCCCGGGCGGGCGTTCGGGCCGTCCGGCGACTGAGCAGCAGCCTCTAGGATTGTTGCTCACCCAACCGAAGGGGCAGGCATGGCCACTGACCGCATTCTCGACCTTCTCCGCCGGCCCGTCGATCCCGACGAGGTCGCCGAGATTCGCGAGCTCTGGAAGGTTCACTCGATCGCGGAGGACAACCGCGACCTGCCCGGTCTCATGTCGACGCTCACCGCCGACTGCGTCTACACGGTCGCCGGCACCGGCGTCCGCTGGGAGGGGCACGAGGGCGCAACGCGCTTCTACACCGAGTTGCTGACCGCGTTTCCCGACATCCGGTTCGATCTCTCCACCATCGTGATCGGCCCGCAGGGGGTAGCCGAGGAGGCGATCGTGACGGCGACCCACGAGGGACGCTGGCTGGATCATGAACCCACCGGCGCGCACCTCGAGTGGCGCAACGCGATCTTCTTCCCGTGGGATCCGGCCGCTCGCCTGTTCAAGGGCGAGATGGTCTACACGGATCTCGTACTTCCGCGCTGACCCCCGGTAGACTCGCCTCGTGGATCTCGACGTCGTGTTCCTCGGGACGTCGGGCTCGGCTCCCACCGCACAGCGGGCGACGTCGGCTACGCTCGTCCGCCGCGGCGGCGACCGGCTCCTTGTCGACTGCGGCGAGGGCACGCAGCGGCAGCTCCTCCGCTCCGACGTCGGCTTGATCGACCTCGAGGACGTCTTTCTGACGCACTTCCATGCCGACCACTACCTCGGCCTGCCCGGGATGCTGAAGACGTTCGCGCTGCGCGGCCGCGAGGTGCCGCTGACCCTGTACGGCCCCACAGGTCTCCGGGAACTGCTGGCCGTCCTCCGGAGGGTGTTCGGCAACCTGACCTTCCCGGTCGAGGCGGTCGAGCTGCGACCGGGTGAGGTGATCGCTCGCGGCGACTACGAGATCCGGCCCTTCGCCGTCGATCACGGCCCCCAGGCGGTCGGCTACCTGATCGCCGAGGCGACGCGGCCGGGCCGCTTCGACGTCGAGGTCTCCGACGCGCTCGGGGTGCCTCCGCGCGAGCGGGGGGCTCTGCAGCGTGGAGCGGCGGTCACTCTCACGAGCGGTGAGACGGTCCTGCCGGAGCAAGTGCTCGGGCCGGCCCGTCCCGGGCGCTCGATCGCGCTCACGGGCGACACGGCACCGGCCGCGTCGGTCGTGGACGCAGCAGCCGGCGTCGACCTGCTGATCCACGAGGCGACGTTCTGCGCCGACGAGAGGCAGCGTGCCCGCGAGACCCGGCACTCGACAGCGGCCGAGGCAGCGCTGGCCGCACAGGAGTCAGGCGCCCGCATGCTCGCCCTCACACACATCTCGAGCCGCTATTTCGGAGGCGAGGCGGCCGACGAGGCGCGACAACTCTTCCCCGCCACCGTCGTGCCTCGGGACTTCGACGTGATCGAGATCCCGTTCGCCGAGCGCGGCGACCCCGTTCTCGTCCCCCGAGGGGCACGCCGTGGACGTGGCCCCACGCCCGAGCAGTGACGGTGGCGAACGTCCCCGACTTCGGCGCGCGGGCCAGGGTCTACGACATCCTGCGGCCACCCGACGCAGCCTGGTGGGACGCGTTCGCGGCCCTCGTCGACGTCGGGGATCTCCGCGGACGGCGGGTGCTCGACGTCGGGTGCGGCACCGGCCGGCTGGCGGCCGCTCTGGCCGACGAGGCCCGCGCCAGGGTGTGGGGCATCGATGCGAGCAGCGAGATGGTCGAGGTTGCGCGCAACACGGTGCCGGCCGGAGTCGGCGTGCGTCGCGGAGACGCCGAGCGGCTGCCCTTCCGCGACGGGTGGTTCGATCGGGTCGTGATGTCGCTCGTGATCCACCTTCTCGACCGACCGTCCGCGCTCGCCGAGGCGCGCCGGGTCGTGCCGGACGACGGGCGGGTCGCGATCAGCACCTTCCACCCGGCCCATTTCGAGTCGTACTGGCTCAACCCGTACTTCCCCTCGATCAGGGCGATCGACGAGGTCAGGTTCCCGACGCCGGACGCGCTGCGGCGCGAGCTGAGCGAGGCCGGCTTTCCGCGCTACGAGGAGCGGCGGCTCACGGCCGACATCGCGCTCGAGCGCGACGACGCCCTCGCGCGCATCCGCGGCCGTCACATCTCCACGTTCGACCTGTTACCGCCTGACGAGCTCGAGGAAGGCACCGCGCGGGCGGAGCGCGAGCTGCCTGAGCTCGTCGTCGCCCGGCTCGAGCGGCTCGTGGTCGTCGGAAGTACCGCCTGACACGTCCGTCGGGCCGATCCTCTAGACTCGTTCGACACCCTTTAAACCGGCACAGCGAGGCCGGAAAGGAGCACGGTGACAACGAACCTTCCCGGCCGCGAGACGGCCAAGATCCTGCTCGACGCCGCCGCCGTGGAACGGACGCTCTCCCGGATTGGGCACGAGCTGATCGAGCGCAACGCCGATCTCGGCGCGCTCGCACTCGTCGGCATCCACACCCGTGGCGTCCCGCTCGCCAACCGCCTGCGGGCGCTCGTCGCCGATCGCTCGGGCGTGCTCGTCGACATCGGAGCCGTCGACATCACGTTCCACCGCGACGACGTGCTCGTGCGCGGCGGGGGGCCACCACTGCATCCGCAGCCGATCGTGCGGGGCACGGAGCTCGACTTCCCGCTCGAGGGAAAGACGGTCGTGCTCGTCGACGACGTGCTCTTTACCGGGCGCACGATCCGCGCCGCGATCGACGCCCTGCTCGAGTACGGCCGGCCCGCCCGCGTGCAGCTCGCCGTCCTCGTCGACCGCGGGCACCGCGAGCTCCCGATCCGCCCTGACTACGTCGGCAAGAACGTGCCCACCTCACTCGCGGAGCGTGTCCGCGTGGAGCTCGGCGAGACGGACGACGGTGACCGCGTCGTGCTCGTCGGCGAGGTCCGAGATGACTGAGACCGCGCGACTCCACGCCGCCCCCGACCACGGCGAGCCGCCTTTGCTGCCGCCCCGCCGGCACCTGCTCGGCATCTCCGACCTCGACCGCGACGGCGTCGAGCGCCTCCTCGGCACCGCCGCCACGATCGCGCGGTCGCTCGACCGCGAGGTGAAGAAGCTGCCCGCGCTCCGCGGCCGCCTCGTCGTCAACCTCTTCTACGAGTCGTCGACGCGCACGCTGTCCAGTTTCGACCTCGCCGCCAAGCGGCTCTCGGCCGACACGATGGCACTGCGCTCCTCGGGCTCTTCCGTCGACAAGGGCGAGTCCCTGAAAGACACGGCGTTGACGCTGGCCGAGTACGACCCGGACGTGATCGTGATCCGGCATCCGCACATCGGCGCTCCGCAGCTCGTCGCCGCTGTGACCCGTGCTCACGTCGTCAACGCCGGCGACGGAAAGCACCAGCACCCGACCCAGGCGCTGCTCGACCTCTACACGATGCGCGAGGCCCTCGGGCGCCTCGAGGGCCTTCACGTCGCGATCGTCGGCGATGTCCTGCACTCGCGAGTGGCCCGCTCGCTGGTCGAAGCGCTCGCCCTCGTGGGTGCCCGTACGACGCTCGTCGGCCCGCCGACGCTGATGCCACGCGGGATCGAGGCACTGGGCTGCGAGGTCACGTCGGAGATCGGAGCGATCGGTACCGCGGACGTCGTCTACGTGCTGCGGATGCAGCGGGAGCGCATGCTTGCGGGTGCCGCCTACGTACCCTCCCTGCGCGAGTACGCGACCGAGTGGGGGGTCACGCCGGCCAGGCTGCGTCCGGGCCAGATCGTGATGCACCCCGGGCCGATGAACCGCGGGGTCGAGATCGACCCGCGGGTCGCCGACTCGAATGTGTCGCTGATCACGGAGCAGGTCCGCTCCGGGCTCGTCGTCCGCATGGCGGTGCTCTACGACCTGCTCGCCGGCGGCCCGGTCGACCTCGTCCCGGCACTGGAGGTGGCATGACGCTCTTCTGGCCCGACGGTACCGGCGACAGCCTCGCAATCCGCGGTGCGCGCGTGATCGATCCGGCGCGCGGGCTCGACGGTGCCTACGACGTCACGATCGAGGACGGCATCATCACCGCGATCGAGCCCGCAGTCGAGGCGGCACGGGGTCTCGTGCTCGCACCCGCATTCGTCGATCCGCATGTCCACCTCCGCGTGCCCGGCCGTGAGGACGAGGAGACGATCGCCTCCGGGACGGCCGCAGCGGCCGCAGGAGGCTACTGCGCGATCCTCGCGATGCCGAACACCGATCCCGTCGTCGACTCGGCCGCGGTCCTGGGAGCGCTGATCGAGCTTGCGCGCGAGGAGGCGGCGATCCCGACCGGCTTCATGGCCACGATCTCGAAGGGCCTCGCCGGCGAGGAGCTGTCCGAGATGGTCGAGCTCGCCCGGCTCGGGGCGGCGGGGTTCACGGACGACGGGCGCCCGGTCGTCTCCGCCGGCCTCATGCGGCGCGCGCTCCAGTACAGCGGTGTGACGGGGCGGATGCTGGCGCTCCACGAGGAGGAGCCGACCCTCTCGCGGGACGGCCAGATGCACGAAGGCTCGGTCTCGGCGGAGCTCGGCTTCGCCGGCTGGCCGTCGGTGGCCGAGTCGGTGATGATCGCCCGCGACTGCGCCCTTGCTGCATACGAGCAACGCAGTGTGCATATAATGCATGTCTCGGCCCGGGAGTCCGTGGCAACAGTGCGGGTCGCGCAGGCAGCCGGCGCCGCCGTCACCGCGGAGGTCTCGCCCCACCACCTCTGCCTGACCGACGACACCGTGCGCACCCTCGACACCAACCGGAAGATGAACCCGCCTCTGCGCAGCGAGAACGACCGGCAGGCGCTGCTCGAGGGGCTGCGCGACGGCACGATCGCGTGCATCGCGACCGACCACGCACCGCACGCGCGCCACGAGAAAGAGACGCCGTTCGAGGAGGCGCCTTTCGGGGTCACCGGTCTCGAGACCGCATTCGCGGCGCTCCACACCTTCCTCGTCGAGCCCGGCGAGCTCGAGCTCGGCCTGGTCCTGGAGCGAATGTCCGCGGCGCCCGCCCGGATCTTCGGGTTGCCCGTGCCCCGGATCGAGGAGGGCGAGCGCGCGAATCTGGTCCTGCTCGACCTCGACGCCACCTGGCGGGTGACCGAGAGCGGCTTCAGGTCGAAGTCCGCAAACTCGTGGCTGCTCGGTCAGACGTTGCGGGGCGCGGTCGTGAAGACGATCGCCGACGGCCGCGTGGTGCACGCAGCGTGAGCATCGGCTACCTCGCGCTCGAGGACGGCACCGTCTTCCCCGCCCGCTCGGTCGCCGCGCCGGGACTGGCGTTCGGAGAGGCGGTCTTCACGACGGCGATGACCGGCTACCAGGAGACGGTCACGGACCCGAGCTTCGCCGGCCAGCTCGTCACGTTCACCGCACCGATGATCGGCAACTACGGCGTCGACGACACCCGCCTCGAGTCCTCGCACCCGTGGGTGAAGGCGGTGCTGATGCGCCGGTGCGGTGGCGCCGCCTGGGCGCAGTGGCTCGCCTCGCACGGCGTCGTGGCGCTCGAGGACCTCGACACCCGGAAGCTCGTACTGAGGATCCGGTCGGCGGGCGCGATGCGGGCAGCGGCCGTCGCCGACGAGGCAGAGCTGGATCCTGCTGCGGCCCTGGAGCTGATCAGGCAGCAGCCCGCGATGGAGGGTCAGGCCCTCGTGTCGGCCGTCTCGTCCGTCGCCCCCGCGGTCTTCAACGACGATGGACGCGTTCGCGTGGCCGTTGTCGACTACGGGGCCAAGACGTCGATCATGCGACGCCTGCGACAGGCCGGCGCGGCCGTGACGGTGTTCCCGCACTGGGTCGATCCCGACGATCTCGCCGGCTTCGACGGGGTGCTGCTGTCGAACGGCCCCGGCGACCCGGAGCCGCTCGTGGACGAGGTCGAGGCGATCCGCGGCCTGCTCGGGCGGACGAGCGTCCTCGGGATCTGCCTCGGGCACCAGCTGCTCGGGCTCGCCACCGGGCACACCACCTACAAGCTGCCGTTCGGTCACCGAGGCGCCAATCACCCGGTGCTCGAGCGGGCGACGGGCCGCGTGCTCGTGACGAGCCAGAACCACGGATTCGCGGTCGCACCCAGCGACGGGCGCGAGGCGACCTATGTCTCGCTCTACGACGGCACGGTGGAGGGGTTCGACTACCCGGAGCTGAACGCCCGCTCGGTGCAGTTCCATCCCGAAGCAGGCCCTGGCACCCACGATGCCTGGCCGATCCTCGAGAGCTGGGTCGCCGAGTTGGCGCCGCGGGTCACGACGCAGGACAGAGGAGCGTCGTCGTGAGCCGCGGCACCAAAGTTGACATGGAAGCGGGGTGTCCCGCCACGACACTTCGTCATCGATCGTTGCGGGACACCCCGCCCCTCGAGGCCGCCTGATGCCACGCCGCACCGACATCTCGTCCATCTGCCTGATCGGCTCCGGGCCGATCGTGATCGGCCAGGCCTGCGAGTTCGACTACTCGGGCTGCCAGGCGCTCAAGGTGCTCCGCGAGGACGGATTCCGCACGATCGTCGTGAACTCGAATCCTGCCACGATCATGACCGATCCCGGGTTCGCCGATCGCACGTACCTCGAGCCGCTCGATGTCGAGGGAGTGACCGGCGTGCTCCGGCGCGAACGGCCGGACGCGTTGCTGCCGACGCTCGGCGGGCAGACGGCGCTGAACCTCGCGATCGAGCTCTCGGAGACGGGGATTCTCGAGGAGCTCGGCGTGGAGCTGATCGGTGCGCGCGTCGACGTGATCCGCCGCGCGGAGGACCGTTCCCTCTTCCGCGACGCGGTCGAGAGCTGCGGCCTGCGGACGCCGCGCTCGCAGATCGTGACCTCGATCGACCAGCTGGGCGAGATCCCGGCCCCCGCCGTCGTCCGGCCCGCGTTCACGCTCGGCGGTCACGGCGGCGGCTTCGCCGAGACGGACGCGGAGCTACGCGCGATCGTCGAGCGGGGCCTGCGCGAGAGCCCGATCACGCAGGTGCTCGTGGAGGAGTCCGTCCGTGGCTGGGACGAGTTCGAGCTCGAGGTGATCCGTGACCTGAACGACAACGTCGTGATCGTCTGCTCGATCGAAAACCTCGACCCGATGGGCGTGCACACCGGCGACTCGGTCACCGTCGCGCCCCAGATGACCCTTTCCGACGAGGCCTACCAGGAGCTGCGCGACGCCTCGGTGGCGATCATTCGCGCGGTCGGCGTCGAGACCGGCGGCTCGAACATCCAGTTCGCCCGCAGCCGCGAGACGGGCGAGATCCGGGTGATCGAGATGAACCCGCGCGTGTCGCGATCGTCGGCGCTTGCGTCCAAGGCGACCGGCTACCCGATCGCGAAGGTGGCCGCGAAGCTCGCCGTCGGCTACACGCTGGACGAGATCCCGAACGACCTCACCAAGACGACCCCCGCGAGCTTCGAGCCGACGCTCGACTACGTCGTCGTCAAGTTCCCGCGGTTCGCCTTCGAGAAGTTCCCCGGAGCCGACGCCACGCTCGGTACGCAGATGAAGTCGGTCGGCGAGTCGATGGGCATCGGCCGCACGTTCACCGAGGCGTTCCTCAAGGCCTTCGGGTCGCGCGAGCTCGACCCCGGCTCGGCGACTCCCTGGGCGACGTTCGACGACATCCCGGCGGGCGTGCATCCGTGGTTCAACGAGCAGCTCGCCCACGCTCGCCGCGAGCTCGCCTCGCTCGACATCCTGCGCGCCAAGCGGGCGGGCTGGGGCGACGACTCGATCGGCGCCGCCTGGGGCACGAGCGGCGACGATGTGCGCCGCGCGCGCTATGCGAAGGGAATCAGGCCCACCTACCGGCGTGTCGACTCGTGCGCCGGCGAGGTCGAGGCGGCCTCGAACTACTACTACTCGACCTGGGGCGAGGAGGACGAGGCGCTGCCGCCGGCGACGAAGCCGCGCGTCGTGATCATCGGCTCCGGCCCGAACCGGATCGGCCAGGGAATCGAGTTCGACTACTGCTGCGTCCACGCGGTGCAGACCTTCCGCGGCCTCGGCTACGAGGCCGTGATGATCAACTGCAACCCGGAGACGGTCTCGACCGACTACGACACCTCGGACCGTCTCTACTTCGAGCCGCTGTCCCCCGAGGAGGTGCTCGCCGTGCTCGATCGCGAGCAGCCCGAGGGCGTCGTGACCCAGTTCGGCGGTCAGACACCCCTCCGGCTCGCGCGCCACATCGAGGCTGCAGGCTACGAGATCATGGGGACGCCGCTCGCCGCGATCGACCTCGCCGAGGACAGGGAGCTGTTCGGCGCCCTGGCCGACGAGCTCGGGATCCGCTGCCCGCCCTGGGCCACGGTCGAGGGAGCAGAGCAGGCGCTCGCCGCGGCGGCCGAGATCGGGTACCCGGTGCTCGTGCGGCCGTCCTACGTGCTCGGTGGCCGGGCGATGCGCGTCTGCTACGACGACGTGCAGCTGCGCCAGGCGATGAGCGCCGTCTCGGGGTCGGTGCTGGTCGACCGGTTCGTGGAGAACGCGGTCGAGATCGACGTCGACGCCCTGTGCGACGGAGAGGAGGTGTTCATTGCCGCCGTGATGCAGCATGTCGAGGAGGCGGGGGTTCACTCCGGCGACTCCTCGTGCGTCCTGCCGGCCCAGTCCCTGACCCTCGCGAACGCGCTCGAGGTCGAGCACATCGTCAAGCGCCTGGCGCCGGCCCTCGGCGTCGTCGGGCTCGTGAACATCCAGCTGGCGATCGCCGACTCGACGGTGTACGTCCTCGAGGCGAACCCAAGGGCTTCCCGCACCGTCCCCTTCGCCTCGAAGGCGATCGGCATCAACCTGGTGGAAGCGGCCTGCAGGCTCGCGGCGGGGGAGACGCTACGCGACCTCGAGCTCCCGACGCCACGGCCGCTGCAGGTGAGCGTGAAGGCCGCTGTCCTGCCGTTCTCCCGGTTCCCCGGTGCCGATCCGGTGCTCGGGCCGGAGATGCGCTCCACGGGCGAGGTCATGGCGAGCGCGTCCGACCTGCCGACCGCCTTCGCCAAGGCCGAGCGCGCTGCCGGGCGCCCGTTGCCGGCCTCCGGCACCGTCTTCATCTCGGTGAACGACAGCGACAAGTCGAGCGTCGTCCCGATCGCCGCCGCTCTGGCCGGGCTCGGCTTCGAGCTCGTGGCGACCGACGGAACGGCCCGAACACTGCGGGCGGCCGGGCTCGAGGTGGGACGGGTGGCGAAGGTCGCCGACGCCGACACCGACGAGCAGACCGTCGTCGACCTCGTCCGGGAGGGCCGCTGCGACCTCATCGTCAACACACCGCAGGGCTCCGGAGCCCGTGCGGACGGGTACCGGATCCGCGAGGCCGCTCTCGGCGGCCGGGTGCCGTGCATCACCACCATCGCGGGCGCAGCTGCCGCGGTGCACGCGATCGCGAACGCGCGCGCCGAGACGGCGCTCTCGCTCCAGGAACGCATCGGGCTCGGGGCGTGACCGGGACCACGCTGCGCGACAGGAGCGCGCTGCTGCGGGTCACGGGGAAGGAGCCGGTCGGCCCGTACACGCTGCTCCGGGTTGCGGCCGGTGTGCTCGAGCCCGGCGCACCCGGCCAGTTCTTCATGCTCCACCCGCCCGGCCACGTGCTGCCGCGCCCGATGTCGCTGTGCCTCGCCCGGGCGGGTGAGCTCGGCTTCCTGATCGATCCGGTCGGCCCCGGCACGCGGGCGCTCTGCGAACTGGCGGCGGGGGAGAGCCTGCCCGTGCTCGGGCCGCTCGGAAACGGGTTCGACCTGACGGTGCCCCGACCGTTGCTCGTCGGCGGCGGGATCGGCGTCGCACCGTTTCCGTATACCTCGCACGTGCTCGGGGCGCCGCCCGCGATCCTCGGCTTTCGCACGACGCATCACGCCGAGGCGGCCGCGCTCCTGCCGGGAGCCGAGGTCGTGATCGAGCCCACGTTCGTCACGGCGCTCCTTCCGGACGACCCGGGTGACGTGCTCGCCTGCGGCCCGGAGCCGATGCTCGAGGCCGTTCGCCGTCTCGTCCCGCGGGCGCAGCTCGCGTGGGAGGCGCCGATGGCGTGCGGCTACGGCGCGTGTTACGGGTGCGTCGTCGAGGTGGACGGCCGCCTGCAGCGGCTCTGCGTCGCGGGCCCCGTTCTGCGGGCGGCGTGACGGTCCCCGTCGTCAACGCGAGCGGGTGCCTCGACGCCCTCACGGCCCCCGACGTGGCGGCGGCGCTCGACGCCTTCGTCACCAAGACGATCACTCCCGAGCCGCGCGAGGGCAACCCGCCGATCCGGATCGCCGAAACGGAGTCGGGCATGCTCAACTCGATCGGCCTCCAGGGCCCCGGCATCGAGGGGCTGCTCGCCGACACGCTGCCAGGGCTTGCCGAGCAGGGGCTGCGGGTCTGGGTCTCCGTCGGCGGCTTCTCGGTCGGTGACTACGCCGGAATCTGCGAGCGCCTGGACGAGAGGGACGACGTCGAGCTGATCGAGCTCAATCTCTCCTGCCCGAACGTGGAGGAGGCGCCCGAGTCGTCGGCCCAGATCGTGGCCGACTGCCGCTCCCGCACATCGAAGCCGCTCTACGCGAAGCTGTCCCCTGCGACCTGGGACATCGCCGAGTCGGCCCGGGCCGTCGTCGCGGCCGGGGCGGACGGGCTCTCGCTCGTCAACACGATGCGCGGCATGGCACTCGACCCGGTCACCCTCCGACCCCGGCTGGCCCGCGGCACCGGTGGCTACTCGGGCCCGGCGCTCAAGCCCATCGCCCTCGCCTGCGTCTCGGCCTGTGCCCGCGCAGTCGACGTTCCGATCGTCGGGATGGGGGGCGTTCGGTCGGGGCTCGATGCTCTCGAGCTCGTCGCCGCGGGCGCGAGCGTTGTCTCGCTCGGCACCGTTCTCTTCGCCGACCCGGCTGCACCGGGACGGATCCGAGAGGAGCTCCTGGAGGAGGCCACGGCACGTGGTTTCAGCGATCCGGCCGACGCGCGAGGTGTTGCCAACAGTTAGCGGCAAGAAAACCCCTGCAAAATCGGGGTAACGGTTCAGCTTGACCGTTCCTCCCGGATTGCTAGACTCGTGCATCGATGGTCGCCTCCAAGATCCAGGCACAAGCACCCGCTCGGTCGCTCGACCAGCGGATGGAGGCACTCAAGCGGGCCAACGACATTCGCGTCCGGCGCGCTCAGCTGAAGAAGGACCTGAAGGACGGCACGGTGCAGATCGAGGGAATCCTGCTCGACCCGCCCGAGTACGTCTCGACCGCCAAGGTGTTCGACATGCTGATGGCCGTGCCGAAGTTCGGCCGCGTCAAGGCCGCCCGGCTGCTGAACCAGTGCCGGATCAGCCAGTCGAAGACGGTCGGCGGCCTCTCCGAGCGGCAGCGCGCGGAGCTCGTGTCGCTGTTCAACCGGTAGAGCGGACACCCGGCCCGCGTGCCCCGCGCTCCCGTGTTCGTCGTCACCGGCCCGTCCGGGGCCGGCAAGGGGACGCTGATCAAGGCGCTCGTGGAGCGCGTGCCCGTCCTCGAGGTCGCGATCTCGGCAACGACCCGGCAGCGGCGCCCGGGCGAGACCGACGGCGTCGAGTACCACTTCCTCGGTGAGGCCGAGTTCGTGGCGCGGATCGACGCGGGCGCCTTCCTCGAGCATGTGCAATACGTCTCCGGGAAGCGTTACGGAACGCTCCGCTCGGAGATTCAGCGCGTTGCCGACGAGGGGCGCGTCTGCGTCCTCGAACTCGAGCTCGACGGTGCGCTCCACGTCCAGGAGGAGGTCACCGGCAGCGTCACCCTCTTCATTGCGGCGCCGGTCGAGGAACTGGAACGGCGCCTGCGCGAGCGCGCCACCGAGTCCACCGGCGAGATCGGCGACCGGATCGAGCTCGCCCGCAACCAGCTCGAGCAGGCCCACAGGTTCCGTTACATGGTGCGCAACGATGACGTGACGCGGGCCACGGGGTCGCTCTGCGCGATCGTCGAGCAGGAGCTCGAGTTCGCAGCTACGATGACCCCCTCATGATCGAGCCTCGCATCGATGACCTGCTGGAGCACGTCGACTCGCGCTACGCGCTCGTCATCGTTGCCGCCAAGCGGGCACGCCAGATCAACAGCTACCACCATCAGCTCGGCGAGGGCATGGGCTTCGACGTGGCGCCGCCGCCGTTGATCGAGTCGCGGTCGAAGAATTACCTGACGATGGCGATGGAAGAGGTCGCGCAGGGCAAGATCGCCTACGCGTACCCCTCGTAGTTCCAGCCCGCCTCTGCATCTCACTCGCGTAAACCGGCAGACTGTGGCCGTGGCGCGCATCGTCCTCGGCATCACCGGCGGGATCGCTGCCTACAAGGCGTGCGAGATCATCCGCCTGCTCGTCGTGGCCGGACACGACGTGCTTCCGGTTCCCACGCGTGGGGCCGAGAGGTTCGTCGCGGCGGAGACGTTCTACGCGCTCGCGCGCGTCGCGCCGCCGAGCGATCCGTACCCGCATCTCCAGCGCGCCGATCTGATCGTGATCGCGCCGCTCACAGCCCACACGATGGCACGGCTCGCACACGGGCTCGCCGACGACATTCTCACCGAAGCAGTCCTCGCGCACGACGGCCCCGTCGTCGTGGCGCCCGCCATGAACACCCGCATGTGGGAGCACCCGGCGACCCGTGCCAACCACGAGCTGCTGCTCGCACGCGGTGTCGAGATCGTTGGCCCCGAGAGCGGCGAGCTCGCAGAGGGCGAGGTCGGTGTCGGGCGGATGGCCGAGCCGGGCGAGATCGTCGCCCGGGTGGAGGCGCTCCTGCGGCAGTCTGAGTCGCTCGCGGGCCTGCACGTGATGGTCACGGCGGGCGGGACCCGTGAGCCGATCGACTCCGTCCGCTACATCGGCAACCGCTCGTCGGGGCGCATGGGCGTCGCGCTCGCCGCGGAGGCCCGCCGGCGCGGCGCCCGCGTCACGCTCCTCGCCGCCAACGTGGCGGCGCCGATGCCCGCCGGCGTCGAGGTCGTGTCCACGCCGACCGCGGCGGATCTCGAGCGAGAGGCGCTCTCACGCGCAGATGCGGACGTGATCCTCATGGCGGCGGCCGTCGCCGACTACCGGGCGGAGGCCGCGGTCGCGGGAAAGCGGCCGAAGGACGACGCCGCCTGGCGGATCGAGCTCACGCCGACGACGGACATCGCACACGCGCTCGGTCAGAGACGCCGTCCGGGCCAGGTTCTCGTCGCCTTTGGCGCCGAGCACGGAGCCCCGGGGCTCGAGCGCAAACGAGCCATGCTCGGCGAGAAGAACGTCGATCTCGTCGTCTACAACGACGTCGGACGCACGGACATCGGCTTCGACAGCCCGGAGAACGAGGTCACGCTGGTCACCGCCGACGGCGACCGTCACGTTCCCCGGGCCCCGAAGCGCGAGATCGCGGTAGCCGTGCTGGACGAGATCGAGCGTCTCCGCGAGGGTCGCTGATGGAGCGCGTCACGGCACCGGAGCCGTCGCCCGCGGCCGCCGCGGCCGATCTTGCGGACCGGGTCGTTGCGGGCCTCGCCACCGTCATGCACGCGCCTGCCGAGACGCTCCGGCTGCCGCTCCTCTGCCTGCTCGCCGAGGGCCACGTCCTCGTCGAGGACGTCCCCGGCGTCGGCAAGACCGTCCTCGCGAAGGCGCTCGCCCGCACGCTCGACCTGCGGTTCTCGCGGCTCCAGTTCACGCCCGACCTGTTGCCGTCGGACGTCACGGGCGTGAACGTCTACGACCAGCAGGAGGGAGCATTCCGCTTCAGGCCCGGCCCGGTGTTCGCGAACGTCCTGCTCGTCGACGAGATCAACCGGGCCTCTCCGAAGACCCAGTCGGCGCTCCTCGAGGCGATGCAGGAGACGCAGGTCACGGTGGACGGCGAGACCTATCCGCTCGAACGGCCGTTCCTCGCCATCGCGACACAGAACCCGGTCGAGTACGAGGGCACCTATCCGCTGCCCGAGGCGCAGCTCGACCGGTTCGCGGTCAGGATGTCGATCGGCTACCCGCCGCTCTCGGAGGAGGCCCGGATGCTCGCAGAGCAGACCGGCGAACCGCCGCTCGACCAGCTGGTTCCCGTCGCCGCGCGCGCCGACCTCATGGCGGCGATCTCGGCTGCCCGCGACATCTTCGTCGAGGAGAGCGTGATCCGATACGTCGTGGCGCTGCTCCGCCACACGCGCGCGAACAGGCACCTGGCGCTCGGCGCGAGCCCGCGCTCGGGGATCGCGCTCCTGCGGCTCGCGAAGGCCCGTGCCCTCGTCGAGCGTCGCGAGTACGTCACCCCCGACGACATCCGCGAGATGGCGGAGCCCGTGCTCTCGCATCGCCTGCTCCTGGCCCCACAGGCACGCTCGGCTGGGCTCGGCCCTGCCGACGTCGTGCGTACGGCGCTCGACGGCACCCCCGTCCCGGCGTGAGACGGAGAAGCTCCGGAGCCGTCGGGCTCGGGCTCGCAGCCCTCGTCGCGGCATGGGCGTTCGGGTCGACGCCGCTCGCGGTGGTGGGGCTGGGCCTGGCGCTCGCCGGCCTGCTCTCCCGCGCCTGGGCCCGAGCCGCCACCGAGGCGGTCGTGGTCGAGCGGATCCTTCTGCCGGGTGAGCGGATCGAGGGGAGCGACCTCGCCGTGGCGGTGCACGTGCGGCGCCGCGGCCTCCTCGGCGGCTCGATCGTCCTGCGACAGCGGCTCGGTGAGGTGGAGCGCGAGGTGCCGTCGTGTCGCTCGGGCACGGAGATCGTCTTCTCCGACGTTCCCCGAGGACGCCATCGGCTCGAGCCGCTCGAGATCGTGCTGACCGACCCGCTGGGGCTCGAGCGGGTCGAGCAGCGGCTCGCGGAGCAGGAGTCGATCCTGATTCGGCCGCGTGTGCCCGTGCTGGAGTCCCTCTTCTCGACGCACGGAGCACGCGACGTGGGCGCGGCCCGGTCGAGCTTCCGTCGGCCGACTGGCTTCGAGATTCACGCGGTGCGGGACTACGCCCCGGGCGAGCCGCTGCGGGCCGTGCACTGGCCGAGCACTGCACGCCGCGGCCGCCTGATGGTGAAGGAGCTCGACGATGCGCCACGCGACGACATCGCGATCGTCCTCGACCAGGATCTCGACGGCGTCGCCGGCCCGCCCCGTCGCTCGAGCTTCGACGCGGCGGTGCGGGCCGCGGGAGCGCTGGCGCGCGCGCACGTCCTCTGGAACCGGCGCGTCGCTCTCGTCGGCACCGCACCCGCCACCGAGGTCGTGCGGGTGCACTCCGTCGGCCACGACTGGGAAGTCGCACTCGACGCCCTCGCGGAGGTGACCCCCGTGGCCGGCGCCCACGCCGAGCGGGCGCTGCGCTCCCCTGCCGCTGCGGTGTCCCGCGCACGTGAGATCGTCGTCGTGACGGGCCGACCCGAGCGCGTCGTCGACGCGCTGCTCGAGCTACGGCGCAACGGGCGCAACGTGTCGCTCGTCGTGATCGCTTCGGAGACGTACGCGGGCCGGCCCCGCAACGCCGCCGACGTCGCCCTCCTCCGTGCCGGTTCGCTCGGGCTGCCGGTGGCGGTCGTCACGGCAGATCGGCCGCTCGAGGCCACCCTGGCGGGACGGCTCGAGGAGATGACCGGTGCCTGACGGCGTCGCGCGGAGGCTGACGGCGGCGGTGCTACCCGTGGCGGCCGTTGCCTTCGCCTGGGGCTCGCTCGCGACCGTGACGCGGGTCGTTCCGTTCGCCGCAGTCGCCGCTGCAGCACTTCTCGCCTCGTTGCCGAATCGGCTCCGCTCGAGGGTCGCAGTCGCCGTTCTCGTCCTGCTCGGCCTGATCGCAGTGATCGCGGGCGCAACCCCGGGAGCCGTCCGCGAGGTCGTCCGGCGCGGGGCACAGGACGTCTATGCGGTGGCACCACCGTTCGACGCCGTCGCGCATCCCGAGCTTCACGCGCTCGTCCTGCTGGCCGCCGCGGGCTTCGGGCTCGGCATCGCGGTCACGGCCGGCAGCCGGCCGTTCGTCGCCGCCACCCTCACCGCGGCCGGTGTCGGCTGGGCGGCGACGATCCTGCCCTCCGGGAACACGGTGGCGATGGGCGCGCTCGCGCTGCTCGCCGCACTGTGGCCGGTGGCTGTCAGCGGCGTCCGCGATCGCCGCGGGCTCGTAACCGGCGCCGCAGTGCTGGCCGGCGTCGTCGCGGCCGCGACACTGGTGGCCGGCGCCGGGGCGCGGCCCTCCGCCGCCGCGGTCGACTGGAAGAGCTGGGACCTCTTCGGCGACTCGCGCGCAGGGCGCACGGTGGCGCTGGTCTGGAGCTCGGACTACGGCGGCATCGAGTTCCCGGCCGCGAAGACGACGGTGCTGCAGGTGACGGCGCCGCGCCGTGCCCTGTACTGGCGGGCGACGACCCTCGACAGCTTCGCCGGCGATCGGTGGATTGAGTCGCTCCAAGCGAGCGGACCCTCGGGCTCCGCCGGCCGTCTCCCGCAGGACCCCCTGCTTCCCGGCGGCGCGGCGGCGCCGGCAGGGTGGGTGAAGCAGGAAGTGGACGTTCGGGCCCTCGTGGACGACCACGTGATCGCTGCCGCGCAGCCCATGGAGATCGACGGATCGGACGCGGTGATCCGCTATCGCAGTGGCGGCGTCATGCTGGCGGTCGGGGGGCTCCGCGGAATGCGCCGCTATACGGTCTGGAGTTACGCCCCGGCGCCGACTCCTGCAGCGCTCGTCCGCTCGCCGGCCGTGTACCCGGCATCCCTGTCGCGGTACCTCGACGTCGGACGGGCGATCGTGCCGCCGTTCGGCGCCCCCGGGCGAGAGACCGCGGTCTCGAGAGTCTTCGACGACGACCGGTACCAGCAGCTGTGGCCCTATGAGGGTGTGTGGCGCGAGGCCCGGCGCCTCACCGCGAAGTCGAAATCCCCGTACGAAGCGACGATCGGAATCGAGCGCTGGCTGCGCTCGGACGGCGGCTTCACCTATGACGAGCGGCCGCCGCTCGCGGTCGGTGCGCCACCGCTTGCCGATTTCCTGGAGCGGACGAAGCTCGGGTACTGCCAGCAGTTCGCCGGCACGATGGCTCTGATGCTGCGTTACCTCGGGATCCCGGCCCGTGTTGCCGTCGGCTTCACAAGCGGAACCTGGAAGGACGGCCGCTGGACCGTGACCGACCACGACGCCCACGCGTGGGTCGAGGCCTGGTTCGCGGGCTACGGATGGCTCACGTTCGATCCGACGCCGGGGCGCGGCACGCTCACGGCGACGTACACGAACGCATCCGACTCGGCAGACGCGCTCCGCGCGCTCGGCACCGGTCGGTTCCTCGGCGTCGGTGGCAGAGGCGGCACGACGTCCAGGAGGGGGATCGCGCCCGCAGCCCGAGCCGACCGGGGGAGCTTCCACTGGTCGCTGCTCGCACCGGTTGCGGCGGTCGGAGCAGCCCTCCTCGTCCTCGCGGCCGCCAAGGGCTCCCGGCGGCACCGGCGCTCTGCGACGCGGGATCCACGCAGCCGGGCCTCGGCGGCTCGGGCCGAGCTGGCGGCCTTCCTGCGCGATCAGGGAGCACCCATCGCCGCGACGGCGTCCGTGACCGAGCTCGGTGCGGAGCTCCGGCGCCTCGGCGTCGGGAGTGATGCGTTCGCCGCAGCGTTCTCGCGCGCCCGCTACGGGCCGCCCGCCGGCGCGCCGGCGGCCGCGAACGACACGCGGCGGGAACTGCGGCGGGTGATCTCGATCCTCCGGAGCCGCATCGGGCCGGGGAGGAGGATCCGTGGCTTCCTGGCGATCCGCTCGCTCCGCAGCGGTTGACGGATGAGGCACCATAGAAGCGTGAGCCAGGCCTACGACCTCTACCAACTCGGCCGGGCCCGCCTCCGCGAGGGGATGGCGGCCCAGGCAACCGTGCCGCTCGAGAAGGCGCGTCGTCTCGAGCCCGACAAGGCGTCGATCCGCGAGGCGCTCGGGATCGCATATTTCAGGATCACCGACTGGCACGCCGCAGAGCGCGAGTTCCGCAAGGTCCTCGAGCTCTCGCCGGTCGACGACTATGCGCACTACGCGCTCGGGCGCTCGTTGCTGCAGCAGGGCCGACGGGCAGAGGCGTCCACCCATCTCAAGCTCGCTCGCTTCCTGCAGCCCAGGCCGCCGGGTGAGCCGTCGCTCGACGACGCCGGCTGACGCTCCCGCGGGACGCTACGGCTCGTCGAGATCCGCGAGGAGCGTGGCGTAGCGGCGATACCGGCGGGTGGCCGCACGGGTGAACTCGGCCGCGTACCGGGCTGCTGCGTCCTCATCGAGCGTGCCGGCGTAGGACTCGCGGATGTCGAGCAACCGGTCGGCGATCGCGTCGACGACGAGCTGATAGTCGCCGTACTTCTCCTCCGCCTCGTCGGCCGCCGCGGCGTTCCATGCGTCCTCTGCCTCGGCCGCCTCGGCGAGCAGCTCGGCATCGTCGGCGGCGAAGAGGTCGAGCTGCCGTTCGACGAGGTCGTGGAAGCGGCCGCGGCGACCGAATCTCACACGAGCTCCTCGTACAGCGCCAGGTGCTCGGCGGCAGCCCTGTCCCAGGTGAGGTCGGCCCGTGCCCTGGCCGCCCCGGCACGTGCCTCCGCAAGCCCGTCGGGATCGTCGAGCAGCTCTCGCAGGGCCCGCTTGAGGCCTTCAACGTCCCCGGGCGAAACGACGCGGCCCGCGCCGAACGCGTCGACGGTCTCGCCCAGGCCCCCGACGTCGTAGACGACTGCGGGCACGCCGGCTCCCAGCACTTGGAGGAGAGCGCCGGATTGGTCGAGCTCCGCAGCGTAGGGGAACACCGCCACGGTGGCGGCGCCGAGGGCACGGAGCAGCTCCTTCTCGTCGAGGTACCCGAGCCGCCACTCGACCCGATCGCCCCCTGCGGCGCGGAGTGCGTCGAGCGGGATCCGGGGATCACCCGCGACGAGGAGCCGGGCGCCCGGAACCCCGAGGACCGCCTCGACGGCATCGGGGAGACCCTTGTAGGGGCGGATCACCCCGAGTGCGAGGACGGTGTGGCCGTCATCGTCCCGGACCGGATCGCTGTGGAAGGCGGGATGCGGGATCACGCGAAGCTTCGCCGCCGGGACGCCGAACCCGGCCAGCATGCGACAGCCGCGCTCGCTGTGGGTGACGACCCGGTCGAAGCGTCCGAAGAGCCGCTTCCAGGTGCGCGTATGCCGGGCGGTGCGGCGGGGCAGGAGGTCGTGCGCGGTGAAGGCGAGTGGAGGGCGCGTGTGCAGGAGCCAGGAATCGGCCTCCGGCACGGCGACCCACTGGAGGTGGAGGACATCGCAGTCGGAGGCGGCGAGCCGGAGCAGGGCGCGCGGGTGGCCGAGCGCCTTGGCGGCGAGACGGCCGTGGCGTGAGCCGATGCCCGTCGACAGCCCGTAGAGGCTGTCGTCGACCGAGTATCCGGCCGCTGGTGGCACGGCCCCGTAGCGGAAACGGGATGTGAGCAGCCGGACGTCGACGCCCTGCCGCACGAGTGCCGTGGCGAGCGCCGCGTCGTACGGCGGCGTGTAGGCGGGAGGGTCGGCGATGACGACGCGCATCGGGAGCTAGCCTAGAGGCTTGCCGGTCACCGTCCGCAGCTGGAACGTCTTCCACGGCAACAGCGTCCCGCCGTCACGCCGCGGGTACCTACGGGAGATGGTCGAACTCGTGACCCGAGACCGGCCCGCCGCCCTCTGTCTCCAGGAGGTACCGGTGTGGGCGCTCGGAGCGCTCGAGTGCTGGAGCGGGATGCGCAGTCACGGAATCGTCGCTCGCCGGCCCCGGCGGCCGGCGGCCCTCTCGGCCCGGCTCACCCGACTCCATCTCGGGTACTTCCGCTCGGGCCTGGCCGGGCAGGCGAATGCGATCCTCGTCGATTCCTCGTTGACGAGCAACAGCCTCGGCGGCGTGCAGGTGAGCGAGCCGGGCCGCGAGCGGCGCGTCGCGCACGCCGTGCGCGTCGAGGGAGTGGGCGTCGTCGCGAACCTTCACGCGACGAACGCCGTGTCGACGCCCTCGGTTCCCGCGGCGGAGCTGGAGCGGGCGCGCCGGTTCCTGGACGGCCTGGCCGAGCTCGGTGAACCCCGGATCCTGGCCGGCGACCTGAACCATCACGAGCCTGCACTGCCCGGCTACGAGAACGGCGGCCGCGGCATCGACCATGTCCTCGTCGCCGGGGTGACCGCGGGCCCGCTCGTCGTGTGGCAGCGCGACCGGCGTGTGCACAATGGTCTCGTGCTCTCCGACCACGCACCGGTCGAACGGGTCGTCGGATGACGTTCGAGGAGGCACGGGCACAGTTCCCGGCGCTCGAGCGGATCGCGTACCTCAATGCGGGCACGTTCGGGCCGATCTCGTCGGCGACCCAAGAGGCGATGCTGCGGGAGTTCGAGCGCGATTTCCACGAGGGCCGCAGCGGGAACCCGTACTTCCAGAGCAGGCTGGATCAGCGCGAGGAGGTTCGAGCCGCGATCGCCGCTTTCGTCTCGGCCGATCCGCTCCACGTCGCCCTGACATCGAGCACCACGGACGGCTGCAACATCGTCCTCGGAGGGCTCGGCCTTCGCCCCGGCGACGAGATCGTGACGACGACGGACGAGCATTTCGGGCTCCTCGGAGCGCTCGGTACCTCGGCGGCCCGCGTCGTCGTTGCCGCGCCGGAGCCCGAGGCGATCCTGGCCGCCGTGACGTCGCGAACACGCCTCCTGGCGCTGTCCCAGGTGCTCTGGACCACGGGCAGGGTGCTTCCGGTGCGCGAGTTGCGCGAGGAGGCGGGGATCCCCGTCCTCGTGGACGGAGCACAGTCCGTCGGGGCTATCCCGGTCGACGCCACGGGCCTCGACTTCCTCACCGTCTCGGGTCAGAAGTGGCTCTGCGGCCCCGACTCGACCGGCGCGCTCGTCGTCTCCGACCCCGAGAGGCTCGCAATCGCAGCGCCGAGCTACTTCTCCAAGGTCGACCACGAGCCGGACGGCAGCTTCGAGCCGAGGCCGGGGGCGGTTCGGTTCGATCTCAACTGGCTCCCGGGATCCTCGCTCGCAGGGCTCCTCGCAGCGATGGAGGGTCGACCGTCGTGGGGCTTCGAGCACGCCGCCGCCGTGGCCGAGCGCTGCCGGGCGCTGCTCGCGCCGCGAGTCGACGTCGTGATCCCCGCTGAGCGCTCGACGCTCGTCGCCTTCCGCGTGCCGGGGGAGACCGCGGAGCTCGTCGAGTCGCTGCACCGGGAAGGCGTCCACGTGCGAGACATCCCCGGTACGGGGCTGATCCGGGTCTCCTGCGGCTGGTGGACGTCCGACGGCGATCTCGAGCGCCTGCTCGCCGCCCTGCCCGCGTGACGTGGCACGGCTCGTGCCCCTGCGGCGCCGTCCGCTTCTCGGTCGACGGCCCCGTGCGGGACGTGATCGTCTGCCACTGCGCGGCGTGTCAGGAGGCGACGGGCGGCCCATGGGCCGCATCGGCCGCGTACCGCCGTGATCTCTCGGTCGAGGACGAGACGGCTCTGACCTGGGAAGCGGCAAACGTGTCCGAGCACGGTGCCAGCCGTGGCCGCTGCAGCTCGTGTGGAACGGTCGTGTTCTGGGATGCGCCGGGGCGCGAGACGCGGTCGTTCGCCGCCGCCACGCTCGTGAACGGGCCTGCGCTCGAGGTGGCGGGCCACATCTGGGTGTCACAGGGCGAGGGCAGGGAGCTCCGAGACGCGGGGCTCGCGGTAGAACCGGCCGGGATGCCCGAGGCCGTCAGCGTGCGCTGGCGGGGCGAAGCCGCGGCGAAGGGCTGAGGCCGGTCACACGCGAACGGCTCAACCCGGAACGGGCAGGCCGAGCTCGCCGGCGATCGGCTGCAGGGCGGCGACCACGTTCGCGATGTGCACGTCGAGGTCGAGGCCGAGGCCCTCGGCGCCGGCGTAGACCTCGTCGCGGTGAACACCTGCCGCGAACGACGGCTGCTTCAGCTTCTTCCGCACGGACTTCGGTTCGAGCCCCTCGAGCCCGGTCGGCCGCACGAGGCCGCAGGCGTGCACAAACCCGGACAGCTCGTCGCACGCGAAGAGCGTCCGCATCAGGAGCGTGTCGCGCGGGATCGCCAGGTGCTCGGCGTGCGACAGCACCGTGTCGATCAGCTCCTCCGGATATCCCTCCGCGCGGAGGATCGGGGCACCGTCCTGCGGATGCTTGTCGAGCGTCGGGTGGATCTCGTAGTCGAAGTCGTGGAGCAGGGCGGCACAGCCCCAGAGCTCCTCGTCCTCCCCGAAATGACGCGCGTACCAGCGGGTCGACGCCTCGACGGCCAGCGCATGACGGAGCAGCGACTCGCTCTTCGTATAGCGGGTCAGCGTCTCCCACGCTCTTTCACGGGTCACTTCCACGGCACGGGTACGATAGCGCCCGCCTCATGCAGTCGTTCGTCATCCAGGGTGGTCGCCCGCTCTCCGGCACGATCCGCGCGTCCGGGAACAAGAACGGCGCCCTGCCGATCCTCGCCGCGACCGCGCTCGCATCCGAGGAGGTGCTGCTGTCGAACCTGCCGCGGATCCGCGACGTCGAGATCATGGTCGAGTTGCTCGCCGACCTCGGCGCCGACGCGACGTGGGTCGGCCCGAACGAGGTCCGCGTCGACAGCTCCGGGATCTCGAAGACCGAGCTCGACCCCGACCTCTGCCGTGAGATCCGCGCCTCGTTCCTGCTTGCAGGGCCTCTGCTCGCCCGCTTCGGCCGCGTCGTCGTGCCGCCGCCCGGAGGGGACGTGATCGGGCGCCGGCGCCTCGACACGCACATCCACGCCTTCGCCGAGCTCGGCGTCGAGGTCGAGATCAACGGCGCCTACGACCTGCGCACGGAGGGGCTCGTGGGAACCCGGATGTACCTCGACGAGGCGTCCGTGATGGGGACGGAGAACGCGATCATGGCCGCGGTGCTCGCCGAGGGGGAGACCGTCGTCGGCCACGCCGCCTGCGAGCCGCACATCCAGGATCTCTGCCGCTTCCTCGTCGTCCTCGGCGCCGAGATCGAGGGGATCGGCTCGAACGTCCTCCGGATCCAGGGAGTCGACAGGCTCGGCGGCGGTGCGTACCGCATCGGGCCGGAGCACGTCGAGGTGGCGAGCTTCGCAGCTCTCGCGGCCGTGACGGGAGGGGATCTGACGATCGAGGACGTCGAGCCCGACGACCTCATCTCGATCGTGCCGGCGTTCCGGAAGCTCGGGATCGCGTTCGAGGTGGGGGCGACGACCCTCAGGGTTCCGCCCGGACAGGCGCTCGGCGTGGTGGACGACCTCGGCGGGCAGATCCCGAAGATCGAGAGCGGTATCTGGCCCGCCTTCCCGGCCGACCTGACCTCGATCGCCGTCGTCGCTGCAACCCAGGCGACGGGCACAGTCCTCGTCTTCGAGAAGATGTTCGAGAGCCGCCTGTTCTTCGTCGACAAGCTCGTCTCGATGGGGGCGCGGATCATCCTCTGCGACCCGCACCGAGCGGTCGTCACCGGACCGGCGCGGCTCTTCGGTCAGCGGCTCGAGAGCCCCGACATCCGTGCCGGCATGGCGATGGTGATCGCGGCCCTGTGCGCCGAGGGCCGATCGAGCATCGGCAACATCCGGCAGATCGATCGTGGTTACGAGCGAATCGACGAACGTCTCCGTGCGCTGGGCGCCGATATCGTGCGCGAGGAGATGTGAGCGGCGCTCGGCTCACACCTGGCAGCGGCCAGGTGAACGTCGCCACGGGCGTGCCGGTGCTCGACCACCTGCTCACCGAGCTCGCGCTGGCCGGGCGGTTCGACCTCTCGCTGGAGATCGAGCCCGACGAGCCGGCCGCCGAGGTCGACGCAGCCGGGGCCGCGATCGGGCATGCCCTGACGCCGCTGCTCCTGGCGGGCGCGCACGGCAACGGTGTCATGCTCTCGGCGGAAGCGCTTGCGATGGTGGTCGTCGAGGCCACCGGCACGCCGCTCGTCGCGTCGAACGCAGACCTCACCGGTGCGGGAGGCCTCCGCACCGATCTCGCGGCACGGTTTCTCGGCGCACTCGCCGACGCGGCCGCGCTCTCGCTGCACGTGCGGCTGATCGAGGGCGAGAACACCGATCATGTGCTCGAGGCCATCTTCAAGGCGCTCGGCGTGGCCCTCGCCGAAGCGCTCGACCGCTAGGAGGTACACCGTGGAGAAGATCGTGATTCGCACCGACAAGGCACCCGCCCCGTTTCAGGGGGCGCCGTACAACCAGGCGATCCGCGCCGGGGAGCTCGTGTTCGTCGCCGGTCAGGTCGGTGTCGTGCCCGGCCAGACGGCCGTCGAGGGCGACATCGCCGCCCAGACCGAGCAGGCGCTCCGTAACCTCGCAGCAATCCTCGAGGAGGCCGGCAGCTCCCTCGACAACCTCGTCAAGACCAGCGTGTTCCTCCAGGATCTCGGCGACTTCGCGGCGATGAACGAGGTCTATGCGCGGTACGTCGGCGAGCGCCCACCGGCGCGTTCCACGTTCCAGGTCGCAAAGCTTCCCGCCGGCGCCCTCGTCGAGATCGAGGCCGTCGCGCACGTCTGAGAGGGGAGTCTCGCCGACGATGCCGACCGAGATCCGCTCCTATATCCGCTCGCTCGGCATCGACGCCTACGTCGTCGGCGGGGCAGTGCGCGACGAGCTGCTCGAGCTTCCCCATGCGGACGAGGACTTCCTCGTGCCGGGCGTCGACCAGGCGGGGTTGAGGGCGCTGCTCGAGCCCCACGGCCGCGTCGAGGACATGGAGGTGCACGGCCAGCTCGTCGGCGTGCGCCTCTTTCCGAGCGACAAGGCAATTCGGGCGCTTGCACCGGCCGGCATCGAGCTGACGCCGCCGCGAGCCGAGCGGTCGACGGGGCCCGGCCACCGCGACTTCGCGATCGTCAGCGGCGCCGGCATCGGGCTCGACGAGGATATGGCCCGCCGTGACTTCACGATCAACGCGATGGCGCTCCCACTCGACGGTGGTGCCATCGTCGATCCGTTCGGCGGCCAGGATGACCTCGCGCGACGCACGATCCGCACCGTCGGCCCGACGAGCTTCGACGAAGACCCCCTCCGCATCGTGCGTGCGCTGCGGTTCGTGTCGCAACTCGGGTTCGACCTTGCACCGGAAACCGTGGCCCAGATGGAGGCCGGCGCACCGGGGCTCGCCCACGTCTCGGCCGAGCGGCTCGGCGGCGGCATCACGGCCGACGGGCAGGGCGAGCTCACAAAGCTCCTGCTCGGCCGCGAGCCGGCGCGTGCACTCTGCCTCGCACGCGACACCGGCGTCCTCACCTGGATCATTCCCGAATTCGCGCCGGCGATCGGCCTCTCGCTCGATTCCGAGCGGCAGCCGCTGCCGCTCGAGGAGCACGTCTTCGCGGTCGTCCAGAACGCGGCCGACGCTGGAGACTCGCTCGAGGTACGGCTCGCCTGCCTGCTGCACGACATCGGCAAGCCGTCCGCCGCCGCGGACGGTGGCAGCCACGCCGCCGCCGGGGCGGAGATCGCCGATCGCGTCCTGGAGCGGCTCCGCTATCCGACACGGGCGCGGCACGACGTCGTCCGCATCGTCGCCGGCCACACGTTCCAGCTCGACGGGCCGATCGACCCGCTCGCCGCGCGGCGGTTCCTCGCGGAGCACGGTGACGTGCTCGCACGCGACCTGATCAGCCTCAAAGCGGCCGACCTCGCAGCAAAGAGGGTTCCTCCGCAGGAGCTCGCGCAGGTCGCCAGACTGCGAGAGATGGTCATTCGGGAGAGCACGCAGCCACACCGGATCGCCGACCTCGCCGTCACGGGTGACGACCTCCGGGCGATCGGCTTCGACGAGGGGCCCGAGCTCGGCCGCGTCCTACAGGCGCTCCTTGCCGATGTGGTCGACGATCCGGCACGGAACGAGCGTGCGTGGCTGCTCGAGCGCGCGTCCCGGGAGCTCCCGTGAATGCCGCAGCCGTCCGCGAGGCCTACGAGGCAGTCTGTGCCGAAGCGGGGGCCGGCGTCACGGTGGTCGCCGCCACCAAGTACGTCGCAGCCGAGGAGATGGGCGTGCTCGCCGAGGCCGGGGTCGCCGTCGTCGGGGAGAACCGGGCCCAGGACCTGCAGCGCAAGCACGAGAGCTTCGGCGATCGTTTCCGCTGGCATTTCATCGGAGCGCTCCAGTCCAACAAGGCCCGCATCGTGAACGGGACCTGCGAGCTCGTCCATGCGGTCGACACCGACTCCGCGGCGCGCCGGCTCACCGTGCCGTGGCTGCTCGAGGTGAACCTCGCCGGCGAGGCGTCGAAGAGCGGCGTCCCGGAGGGCGAGATCGAGGGCTACGTCGAGCGCTACCCGCTGCTGTGCGGGCTGATGACGATGCCGCCGTTCGCCGACGATCCGGAGGCCAGCCGACCGATGTTCCGCCGCCTCGCCGGGCTCGCGCGCGACCACGGGCTTGCGCAGCTCTCGATGGGTACCTCCCAGGACTGGAGGGTTGCCGTCGAGGAGGGTGCGACCCTGATCCGCGTCGGCAGCACGCTCTTCCGAACCTAGAGGCCCGCATCGAGCCTCGTCAGTCCGGCACCTGGGCTACCATCCTCGCGTTATGGGCTTCTCCGACGTCTGGAACCGCACGCTCGTCTACTTCGGCATCGCCGAGGACGAGGAGTGGGACGAGGACGGCCTCGAGACCCAGGAGGAGCTCGAGCGTGAGTACCGCTCCCGCTCGACCCGGCAGAATGTGCGGCGGCTGCCACGCCGCCGCGAGCCCGACGGGTGGACCGACGACAGCATCAGCGTCGACGCAGCGCCCGCCGCGGTTGCGCCGTCGTCGCGATCGTCCTCCCGTCCGACTCGGCTGCGGTCGGCCGACACCGGCAAGGCAAGCGTGCATCTCGTGCTGCCCCGCAGCTTCAACGACGCCCAGCAGATCGCCGACAAGTTCAAGGACTCCGTCCCGGTGATCCTCAATCTCCAGAGCGCCGACAACGAGCTTTCGAAGCGGCTGATCGACTTCGCGAGCGGCCTCACCTACGCGCTCAACGGCAGCATGCAGCGGGTCGCCGACAAGGTCTTCCTTCTCACCCCGCGGAACGTCGAGGTGTCGGCCGAGGAGCGCGCCCGCATGCTCGACAAGGGTGGCTTCTTCAACCAGGCCTAGGCGGCTGGGCGGGTAGATCCGTGCCGGCGACAGGCTGAAGCCTGGCGCCGGCGCTCCGCCGAGCACCGCAGGGTTCCTGCTCCAGGCGCCGAAACCCCGACTGTGGGCTCAGCCGACGCATTTTTCGTGCTCGCCGACACGGCCTCGTCCGTGCAGCGATTCGTGTCGGTGTTCTTCCAGGTCTATATCCTTCTGATCCTCGCGTATGTGCTCACCTCGTGGATCCGGATGCCCTATGCGCTCCACCGGGTGCAGCGGTTTCTCGATGACGTGTGTGAGCCCTACGTCCGCATCTTTCGCCGTATCCTGCCGTCGCTCGGGCCCCTCGACCTGTCCCCGATCGTCGCCGTCATCACGCTCGTCGTCGCCCAGCGCGTGCTGGTCGACCTGATCGGGCGCCTGTTCTAGGAGAAGGGAGTCACCATGGCACTCACACCCGTCGAGGTTCGGCACATCCAGCTCAAGCGAGGCCTGTTCGGCTACCGGAAGGCCGCCGTCCACCGGATGATGGACGACATCGCCGACAGCTTCGAGACCGTCTGGCGCGAGCGCTCGCAGCTCGTCGAGCGGGTGGAGGAGCTCGAGACCGAGGTCACGCGCCACGTCGAGCTGGAGGGCCTGCTTCGCTCCACGCTCGTCTCGGCCGAGCGCGCGTCGCAGGACCTGAAGGAGGCCGCCCGCCGCGAGGCCGACGTGATCGTGACCGAGGCGAACGCGGAGGCCCGCAAGGTGCTTCGCGACGCGATCACCGAGAAGGAGCAGCTGATGGGCGACGTGCGTCGCGTACAGGCGTTGCTCCGCTCTGCGCTCGCCGTCGTCGACGAGACGCCCGCGGACGCCGCGTCCGCCGAGAGTGCGGCCGACACGGTCGAGGCAGCCGCCGGGGACGAGCCGCCGGGCTGGTCGGTGACATCCCGCGGATCGCAGAGCTCCCCGGCCGCCTTGCCGCCCGCAGCACAGGAGTCGGAGGGAATCCGGAAGCTCGCCGGCTAGTCCGTCTATCCTTGGGGCATGGAGCCTCGCACGATCCGTCTCAACCTTCGCGTTTCGCCGGGCGCCGGCCGCTCGGTCGTCGTCGGGCGACACGGTGACGCCTGGAAGCTGCGGGTCGCTGCAGCCCCCGAGCGTGGACGCGCTAACGCGTCGGTCGTAGACCTGCTCGCGACGTCCCTCGCCCTCAAGCCGCCCGACGTGCGTATCGTGCGCGGCGCCGTGTCGCGTGACAAGATCGTCGAGATCGTCGGGCTCACCCTCGAAGAGGCGGAGCGGCGTCTCACCTCGGCCCAGAAAGGAACACCATGACCATCGACCTTGCGCTCCGGCGCGCGGAGCTGCTCCGACTTCGCGAACGCATCCTGCGCGCTGCTGCAGACCTCGCAGCGGACGACGAGGGCGTGGGCGAGCTCAGCTCTGCTGCGGGTGACCAGCACATCGCCGACCACGCATCCGATCTCGTCGATCTGGAGGTCGACCAGTCGTTGGTCGAGAACGCCGACAACGTCATCGTCGAGATCGACGACGCTCTCTGGCGCATCGAGGGTGGGACCTACGGGCTGTGCGCGGTCTGTGGCGCGGCAATCCCGGAGGAGCGGCTCGAGGCAGTCCCGTACGCCACCCTCTGCCTCGACGACAAGCGACGGCAGGAAACGGGTTGAGCGAGCCCGTACGCGCAGATCCGCCCCCTCGGCTCGACGTTCGCGTCGGCTCGTCGACGAACGCCCTCCAGCCGATCTCGAGCGCCGAGCGGCGGCTCGGTGCCGGCCTCTCCCAGTGGGTCGCACTCGGGGTGATCGCGGCGACCGCGATCGTCGCGGATCAGCTGACGAAGTCGATCGTCTCGCTGCGGCTGCCGACCGGCGCTGCGGTCGCCACGCTCGGCCCGTTCAGCATCCATCACGTGCAGAACACCGGCATCGCCTTCGGCCTCTTCGCCGACTCGACGACCGCCGTGATCGTCCTGACCACGACCGCTGTCGTCGCGATGCTCGTGTTCTTCGGACGAACGGCCCAGCGCCACCCGCTGCTGCCGGTCGCGCTCGGACTCGTGATCGGCGGCAGCATCGCGAACCTGATCGACCGCGTCAGGCTCGGCCACGTCACGGACTTCCTCGATTTCGACTACTGGCCGGCGTTCAACCTCGCCGACACCTTCATCGTCGTGGGCGTCGGGCTGTTGTTCGCCTCGTTCGTGGCATCCGACCGAACGAGCCCCCATCTTGGCACTGCTCCTCTTTCGCGTTCCTGAGGACAGGGCGGGCACGCGGCTCGATCGCCTCCTCGCGGAGCGGCCCGAGCTCGACTCGCGCGCACTCACCGAGAAGCTGATCGCGGCCGGGGCCGTCCTCGTCGACGGTGAGCACAGGGCCAAGAGCTTCCGGCTCGAGGGCGGGGAGGAGGTCAGCGCCGAGATTCCCGAGCCGACGCAGCTGCAGGCGGAATCGATGGACATTCCGATCGTGTGGGAGGACGAACACCTCCTCGTCGTCGACAAGCCTGCCGGCCTTGTCGTGCACCCCGCAGGATCGACGCGGACGGGCACCCTGGTCCAGGGACTGCTCGCACACGGCGCCGAAGGAGGAGACGACGACGACCGGCCCGGCATCGTCCACCGGCTCGACCGCGACACGTCCGGGCTGCTCGTCGTGGCGCGCTCTGCCGAGGCCTACGGGCTCCTGCAGGAGCTGATCCGCTCGCGCGAGCTCGAACGCACCTACGCCGCGCTCGTACGCGGTACGCCCCGGTCGGCGTCGGGGCGGATCGAGGCGCCGATCGGGCGCGACCGGCGCGACCGTACCCGCCACTCGCTGGACACTCCCACGCCGCGCGAGTCGATCACGTGGTTCGAGGTCGAGGAGACGATGACCAAGCACGCGTTGCTCGACGTCCGCCTCGAGACCGGGCGAACCCACCAGATCCGGGTGCACCTGGAGGCGATCGGGCTCCCCGTGAGTGGCGATCCCGTCTACGGGGTGACAGGCGACCTCGGGCTGGAGCGCCAGTTCCTGCACGCCCGGCGGCTCCGGTTCACGCATCCGCTGACGCGCGCCGAGATCGACGTCTCGTCCGAGCTCCCGGCCGACCTGGCCGCCGCGCTCGCCCTCGCCCGCCGCTGATCCGGGGCGGACGTCCGGTATCATCGGTCGCCGAGTTCCATCTACCTGTTCCACTACCCGGCGATCAGCGCCTGGGGCGGTGGTGCCGCGGCCCCGCCATCGGAGCCCGGTTCCGTCCCGGCCCGCCGGAGCACGACATCCGAAACCACACTGAAAGGGGCTGGTCCCGTTGGCAGTCGTCTCCATGAAGGAGCTACTGGAGGCTGGAGTTCACTTCGGCCACCAGACACGTCGCTGGAACCCGAAGATGAAGCGTTTCATCTTCACCGAGCGCGGCGGCATCTACATCATCGACCTGCAGCAGACGCAGCAGCTGATCGAGGACGCATACGAGTTCGCGCGCAACATCGCCGAGCGCGGCGGCACGATCCTGTTCGTGGGCACGAAGAAGCAGGCCCAGGATGCCGTCCGTAGCGAGGCGACGCGCGTCGGCATGCCGTTCGTCTCGAACCGCTGGCTCGGCGGCCTGCTCACGAACTGGCGCACCATCTCCGACCGGATCGCGTACCTCCACGACCTCCGGCGCCTCAAGAACGACGGGCAGCTCGCCCTCCTGCCGGCGAAGGAGCGCATCACCATGGAGGCCGAGCTCGAGAAGCTCGAGGCGAACCTCGGCGGCGTCGCGGACATGAAGCGGCAGCCCGATGCGATCTTCATTCTCGACCTCAAGAAGGAGGCTCTCGCCGTCCGTGAGGCGCAGCGCCTGCACCTGCCGGTGATCGCGCTCGTCGACACGAACTGTGATCCCGACGAAGCCCAGTTCGTGATCCCTGGCAACGACGACGCGATCCGTTCCTGCTCGCTGATCGTGCGGGCGCTTGCCGACGGCATCGCCGCCGGCCAGAGCAAGGTGGCTGAGAAGGACTTCGCCGCGAAGGCCGTCGCAGCGGAGAAGGCCGCCGCCGCCGAGGCCGAGGCCAGGGCGGCTGCGGAAGCCGGTCCGGTCGAGCCCGTCGCCGAGGAGCCGGCAGTCTCGAGGACGGGCGACATCGACGAGATCGAGGGAGTTGGTCCTGCGTACGCCGAGAAGCTCAGGGCGGCCGGCGTCCCGTCCTCCGATGCGCTGCTCGAGCAGGGTGCCTCGGTGGCGGGCCGTGCCACGATCGTCGAGCAGACGGGCATCGACGCCACGAGGGTGCTGCGCTGGGTCAACCACGCGGATCTGATGCGGATCGTGGGTGTCGGCCCCGAGTTCGCCGAGTTGCTCGAAGCAGCGGGAGTGGACTCCGTGCCCGAGCTCGCACAGCGAAATGTGGAGAACCTCGTCACGGCGCTCGCCGAGACGAACGAGGCGCGCAATCTCGTTCGCCGCGTGCCCAGCGCGGACGAGGTGGCCGACTGGATCGAGCAGGCGAAGGCGCTGCCGCGCGTCGTCGCTCACTGAGAGGAGAGAACGTGACCGAGATCAGCGCAGGACTCGTCAAGGAGCTCCGTGACCTCACGGGTGCCGGAATGATGGATTGCAAGCGCACGCTGCAGGAGACGGACGGCGATCTCGACGCCGCCCGGATCCTGCTGCGCGAGAAGGGCCTGGCGCAGGCCGGCAAGCGGGCCGACCGCGCGACCACGGAAGGGCTCGTCGGCACGATCGTCGAGGCGGGAGTCGGCACGATCGTCGGTGTCGGCTGCGAGACCGAGCCTGTGTCGAAGAACGAGGAGTTCCAGGCATTCGCGGAGCGCGTCCTCCGGGCCGTGCACGAGGGCGGCGTCGCGGCGGCCGACGGGTTCGACGAGGAGCGCATGGAGCTGATGGGCAAGCTCGGCGAGAACATCGTCGTCGCCGGAGCCGAGCGTTACGACGGCGGCGGCACGCTCGCCGCCTACGTGCATCCGCCGGCGAACAAGATCGGCGTCCTGGTCGAGCTCGACGGCGGCGACGAGGCGCTCGCGCGCCAGCTCGCGATGCACATCTCGTTCGCGGCTCCGGAGTGGGCGACTCGCGACGACGTCTCGCCCGAGGCGATCGAAGCCGAGCGACAGGTCTACCTCAACTCCGACGAGGTGCTCTCCAAGCCGGAGGCCGCACGTGAGAAGATCGTCGACGGCATGCTCGGCAAGCGCTTCTTCGCGGCGTCACCCGGCGGCGTCCTCGTCGACCAGGCGTGGATTCACGACCAGTCGACGTCGGTCGGGGCGGCACTCGCCGCTGCGGGCGCGACGCTGAAGGGCTTCAAGCGGGTCTCGGTCGCGGGATCGTGAGCGCTCGAACCGAAGAGACGGTGGGTGAGGCGCCGGACGGCGCCGCTTCGACCTTCCACCGCGTCCTGCTGAAGCTCTCGGGCGAGAGCCTGATGGGCGACCGCGACTACGGTGTCGACCCGAGAACCGTGTCGGCGATCGCCGCCGAGGTCGCCGAGGTGCGACGGAGCGGCACCGAGCTCGCGATCGTCGTCGGGGGCGGCAACTTCTACCGCGGCATGGCTGCCGCGGCGGACGGGATGGACCGGGCCACCGCCGACTACGCCGGCATGCTCGCGACCCTGCTCAACGCGCTGGCGCTGCAGGACGCTCTCGAGAAGGAGGGTGTGCAGACACGGGTTCAGTCTGCGATCGCCGTCTCGGAGGTGGCCGAGCCGTACATCCGGCGACGCGCGATGCGGCATCTCGAGAAGCAGCGGGTCGTCATCTTCGCCGCAGGTACCGGAAACCCGTTCTTCACGACCGACACGGCCGCGGCGCTGCGGGCGCTCGAGATCGGGGCCGAGGCGATCCTGATGGCCAAGAACGGCGTGAGGGGAGTGTACGACGGCGACCCGCGCACCGATCCGGCAGCGCGCTTCCTGCCCGAGCTGACGCACCTCGAAGCGATCGAGCGGGGACTGCGGGTGATGGACACCACTGCTCTCTCCCTGTGCATGGACAACCGGGTGCCGATCCACGTCTTCGAGCTGGCGGCGGGCAACATCGTCCGCGTCGTCTCCGGCGAGCGAATCGGCACGATCGTGACGACGCCGAAGGAGGCCTGAGTTGACGGCAATCGAGGATTTTCTCAGCGACTGTGAGTTGCGGATGCACAAGTCGATCGATGCGACCCGGACCGAGTTCAACAGCGTGCGCACGGGGCGTGCGTCTGCGGCGCTGCTCGACCGCATCACGATCGACTACTACGGCACCCCGACACCTCTCAACAACTTGGCCACGATCTCCGCGCCCGAGGCGCGTCTCCTCTCGATTCAGCCCTACGATGCGAGCCAGATCAAGGCGATCGAGAAGGCGATCCAGGAGTCCGATCTCGGCCTGACCCCGTCGAGCGACGGCAAGCTGATCCGGTTGCCGATCCCGTCCCTGACGGAGGAGCGGCGGAAGGAGCTCGTCAAGGTCGTGCGCCGCTACGCCGAGGATGGCAAGGTCGCCATCCGCAATGTCCGGCGCGACGTGATGAAGCACCTGGAGGAGCTCGTTCGCAACGGCGAGGTCGGCGATGACGAGGAGCGTCGCGCGGAGACGCAGGTGCAGAAGCTCACCGATGACAACGTGAGGGTCCTCGAGGACCTCCTCAAGCACAAGGAAGCGGAGATCATGGAGGTCTAGGAGCGGTTCCTCCGGGCCCCCTTCTCACCGTGAGCACGGCAGCGAAGACCGACTCCCCGACGACGCCGACGGATGGGCCGGCGGCCCGCACCGTTGCGATCATCATGGACGGCAACGGTCGCTGGGCCGCGGCACGGGGGCTGCCCGTCGAGGCGGGCCACCGCGAGGGGACACGGGCCCTGCGCCGCACCGTCGAGGCTGCGATCGACCTCGGTGTGACGACGCTGGCGGTCTACGCGTTCTCGACCGAGAACTGGTCGCGCCCGCCCGGCGAGGTGGCTGCGCTGCTCGAGATCCTCGGCGAGACGATCGAGAAGGAGCTCCCCGAGCTCGCGCTGCAGGGAGTGCGGACGCGGTTCGTCGGCCGGCGTGACCGGGTGCCGACCCACCTGCGAGAGCAAATGGAGGGGCTCGAGCACTCGACGGCAACGCTCGACACGCTCGCCCTCTGGATCGCGTTCGACTACGGCGGCCGTGCCGAGCTGGTCGAGGCAGTGCGACGCTGTGTGGCTGACGGCCTGACCGTCGACGAGATCGACGAGGCGGCGGTCGAGGCACGGCTCTATGCGCCGGAGATACCCGAGATCGACCTCCTGATCCGCACGTCCGGCGAGTTCCGGCTCTCGAACTTCATGCTCTGGGAGACCGCGTACGCGGAGTTCGTCTTCACCGACACGCTCTGGCCCGACTTCGGCGCCGGCGACCTGCGGGCGGCGCTCGACGCGTTCGTCGCCCGCGACAGGAGGTTCGGCGGCCGATGAGCCCCTTCTGGTCGCGGATCGTGGTCGCGCTGGTGTTGTTGCCGCTCGTGCTGGGCGTCGTCTGGCTCGGCGGCTGGTGGCTCTTCGCAGTCGCTCTCGTCGGCGGCCTGATGGCGCTCCACGAGCTGTACGTGATGGGGCGCGGCCTCCGGCCCCTCGTGCTCGGCGGCTACGTCGGCCTCCTCCTGACCCTGCTCGGTGCGGAGGTGGGGGAGGTCTCCTGGATGGTCGGCGGGATCTTCGCGACCGTGCTCGTCGCCTTCGTCGTGTTCGGGTTCTCCGATGCTCGCCCGTCGGCGACGGCCGCCATCTCACTCACGCTGCTCGGCGTCATCTGGATCGGAGGAGGTCTTGCGTCGTTGCTGCTGCTCCGCGAGATCCCGGAGAACGGCCAGCTCGCGATCTTCACGGTGCTGATCGCGGTCTTCGCGGACGATACGGCCGCGTACTTCGTCGGCCGCACGATCGGGCGGCACAAGATGGCACCGACGATCTCCCCGGGCAAGTCGTGGGAAGGGTTCGTCGGCGGCACCGTCGCCGCGATCGCGGTCGCGTTCTTCGCGATGTACGACCAGGGCTTCCTCACGAACGCCGAGGCGATCGCGCTCGGCGCGGCCGTCGCCCTCTCGTCGACGCTCGGCGATCTCTTCGAGTCCGCGATCAAGCGCGACCTCGGCGTGAAGGACTCCGGGCGGATCCTGGCCGGGCACGGAGGCGTCCTCGATCGCATCGATTCCATCCTCTGGGCGGGCCCTGCCGCCTTCTACGTCGTCCTCGCGCTCGCCTGACCCCCGTGGGTTCAGGCACCCTGTCCTCGTGCAGCGCGTTGCTCTTCTCGGTGCCACCGGCTCGATCGGCCGCCAGGCCGTCGAGATCGTGGAGCGGAGCCCCGAGCTCGAGCTGTGCGCGCTCATGTCGGGCGCCCGGCCGCTCGCCGACCTCGCAGCCGCCCACGGAGTGGAGCATTTCCAGGTGGGCGGCTCCGCCGCCGCGCTCCTCGACGCGAGCAGGCCCGACATCGTCCTCAACGCAATCGTCGGCTTCGCCGGCGTGGAAGCGACCCTGTGGTCGCTCGAGCGGGGGATCACGCTTGCGCTCGCGAACAAGGAGAGCCTCGTCGCGGCCGGTGAGCTCGCAGTCGCGGCGCACCGCCGCGGTGGTGGCCTTCTGCTTCCGGTCGACAGCGAGCATTCCGCGATCTTCCAGTGTCTCGAGGGACGCGCGCCCGAGACGGTGGCGGAGATCGTTCTCACGGCCTCCGGGGGGCCGTTCCGTGGCCGCTCGCGCGCCGAGCTCGAGCACGTCACTATCGCGGACGCGCTCGATCATCCGACCTGGGCAATGGGGCGAAAGATCACGGTGGACTCTGCCACCCTCGCCAACAAGGGGCTCGAGCTGATCGAGGCCCACTGGCTGTTCGGCATCCCCTACGACCGGATCGACGTCGCCGTTCATCCCAGCTCCATCGTCCACTCGCTCGTCCGCTTCCGCGACGGCGCGTTGCTCGCGCACCTCGGCCGGCCGGACATGCGAGTGCCGATCTCGTTCGCGCTCACCTATCCCGAGCGCGCAGCCGTTCCGACCGCGCCGCTCGATCTCGCGGCAGGGCTCGACCTGCGGTTCGAGGCGCCCGACGACGAGACGTTCCCGCTGCTTTCCCTGGCACGGGTCGCGGGTGAGCGAGGTGGGACATTCCCGTGTGCCTACAACGCCGCGAACGAGGTCGCGGTGGCGGCGTTCCTGGACGGTCGAATCCGGTTCCCCGAGATCGCCGACACGGTCGCGGAGGCGCTCGACCACGTCGGCGGTGCGGCGGCGCGCGATCTCGACGACCTCGTCGCGGCCGACGCCGAGGCGCGCCACGCTGCCGAGCGGAAGCTCGTCCCGGCATGACCATCTTCATCGCAATCGTCGGTCTCGGGCTGCTCGTCTTCGTCCACGAGCTCGGCCATTTCCTCGCCTCGGTGGCCCTCCGGATGCGCCCGCGGAAGTTCTACATCGGGTTCCCGCCGGCGGTCGTCAAGCACACGCGTAACGGGATCGAGTACGGCATCGGGATGATCCCACTCGGCGGCTTCGTCAAGATCCCCGGAATGCACCGGCCCGCGCCGGGCGACGTCGATCCGGTCTTCGGGCGGGCTGTCGAGGAGCAGCCTGTGCTCTCGCCGGCCGCGGACCGACTGCGGCAGTCGCTCGACACCGGCGACCACGACGCGGCGCGCGACGCGCTCGCCACGTTCGCCGAGGTGGCCTCGCAGCGGCCACTCTCGGTGCACGCCGCTCACGGGGTCGAGAAGGGCGTGACCGACCTCGGGGACGCTCTCGGCCCGGACGCCTACTGGCGGGCCCGCACCTGGAAGCGGGTGCTCGTGATCTTCGCCGGCCCGGCGGCGAACATCCTCTTCGCACTCGTGCTGTTCACCGGGCTCTTCATGACATCCGGCGGCAAGGCAACGACCACCGTCGACACCGTTCGCGCAGAGTCGGCCGCGGCCGCGCTCGGGCTGCTCGCGGGTGACCGGATCGTCTCGATCGACGGGATACCGATGACCGGCGCCACCATCTCGAGGACGATCTCGGAGTCGAAGGGCAAGCCGCTGACCGTGGTCGTTCTCCGCGACGGCTCGCGCATCACGCTCGGACCGCATCCCGCCGAGAACGACCAGGGCGTCTACCGACTGGGCTTCGTGCTCAGGGGAACCGGGCTGTCAGGGCCGGCGGCCGCACGGGAGTCGGTGCGGGTGACCGGGGAGGTGTCGAAGCAGATCGGCGCCTCGCTGGGCAAGCTCGTCACCGGCGAGGGCCGGCAGGACATCTCGAGCCCGGTCGGGATCGTCCAGGGCTCCTCCGACGCCGCGAAGCAGGGCACCGACAGCTTCCTCTGGGTGCTGGGCCTGATCTCGCTCTCGATCGCGCTGCTCAACCTCCTGCCGTTCCTGCCCCTCGACGGCGGGCACATCGTCTTCGCACTCGTCGAGGGCGTCCGCGGCCGCGCGGTCACCCGCGCGGTCTACGAGCGCGTCTCGATCGTGGGGATCGGGCTCGTGCTGCTCCTGTTCGTGATCGGCCTCACGAACGACATCGGCCGGCTCTCGTAGGGCGAGGCGACAGGCTTCAGCCTGTCTGCCGGGTTGCGACTCTGCCCTCCTCGAACGCATCCGAGAGCCGTAGGGTCTCGTCCAGCCGGTGGTGGTACTCGCTTCGCGTGACCTCGACCGCGCCGAGCGAGACGAGGTGTGGCGTCGCCCACTGGACGTCGAGCAACCGGTCGCCGCCGGCTGTCTGAAGCCGCCTGACGAGGCCCAGGAGCGCCGCCTTGGAGGCGCCGTCGCGGCGATGGAACATCGACTCGGCCGCGAAGAGCCCGCCGCACGCGACGCCGTACAGCCCTCCGGCGAGCCCTGCGTCGTCCCACGCTTCGACGGAATGGGCCCAGCCGAGCTCGTGCAGGCGGGTGTAGGCGCCGACGAACCCCGGATCGATCCATCCGTGGGGCCGTGCCGGATCGGCGCAGCCGTTGATCACGTCCGCGAAAGCGGTGTCCACCCGGATCTCGAAGCCCCGGGCCGCGCGGCGGAGCGACCGGGAGGCCCGGAAGCCCGCGACGGGGATCACGGCCCGCCGCGCCGGCGACCACCAGACGAGGTCGCCCTCGACCCGCATCGGGAACAGGCCGGTGCGGTAGGCGGCGAGCAGCGTCCCCGGCTCGAGGTCGGCACCGAGCCCCCAGGCGTCGTGGGGATGATCGTCAGGCGGGCGGGAGAGGCTCCAGCTCGTGGGTGAGGGATCGAGGGGCATGTCTCTACACTTGGTTGCGATGGGCAGTCTTGCGCAGATTCGCGTCGGCGACGTCACCATCGGTGGCGGAGCTCCCGTCGTCGTCCAGTCGATGACGCTGACGAAGACGCACGACGTCGAGGCGACGACAGCCCAGATCGCCGCTCTGGCGTCGGCCGGCTGCGAGCTGGTGCGCTGTGCCGTGCCGAAGATCGAGGATGCCGACGCGCTCGAGAAGATCGTTCGCTTCTCGCCGATTCCCGTGATCGCGGACATCCACTTCAACGCCTCCCTCGCCCTCAGGGCGATCGACGCCGGCGTGGCGGCCGTGCGCATCAACCCCGGCAACATCGGCGGCCCCGACAAGGTCGAGCTCGTCGTCAAGGCGGCCAAGCAGGCGGGCGTGGCGATGCGGATCGGGGCGAACTCGGGATCGCTGCCGGCGCATCTCACGGAGCTCGCCCAGCAGGATCAGGCGGAGGCACTCGTCGTCGCAGCGCTCGAGGAGGTGGCGATCCTGGAGCGGCTCGACTATCGCGATTTCAAGATCTCGGTCAAGGCCACGCACGTGCCGACGATGATCCGGGCCTACCGAATGCTCGCCGACCGGGTGCCCTATCCGCTTCACCTCGGCGTCACCGAGGCGGGCACGCCGTTTGCGGGCGCGATCAAGAGCGCCGTCGGGATCGGCTCCCTGCTCGCAGACGGCATCGGTGACACGTTCCGCGTCTCGCTCACGGCCGACCCGGTCAAGGAGGTCGAGGTCGCCTGGGAGATCCTGAAGGCGCTCGGCCTGCGAGAGCGCGGCCCGGTGATGATCGCCTGCCCCTCCTGCGGCCGCGACAACGTCGGGGTCGAGAGCCTGGCAGTCGTCGTCGAGGAGCGCCTGAAGGCCTACCCCGAGGCGTTCGAGGTAGCCGTGATGGGCTGCGCCGTGAACGGGCCGGGGGAGGCGGGTGACGCCGATTTCGGCATCGCCGGTGGACGTGACGTCGGCTTTCTCTACGCGCACGGCCGGGTGCTGAAGAAGGTGTCCTCCGACATCCTGATCGACGAGCTCTTCCACGAGATCGACCGCTGGATCGAGGGCGGCATGCAGCGGCCGAAGCGGCTGAAGATGGCCAAGCCGGCGGCACTCGCGATGGCCGAGGCCTCGTTGATCCCGCTCGACTGAGGGTGCGTTGCCAACTCCGGTAACCTGCGGTTTCATGGTCCGCCGTCAGTCCGAGCTGTTCCTCCCGACCCTCCGCGACGACCCCGCGGATGCCGAGGCGGTCTCGCACAAACTGCTCGTCCGCGCCGGGATGATTCGGCAGGTCGGCGCGGGGCTCTGGAGCTTCCTGCCGGCCGGCTGGCGCACCCACGAGAAGATCGTCCAGATCGTGCGCGAGGAGATGGACGCGATCGGCGGCCAGGAGATGTCGATGCCGGTGATCACCCCGGCCGAGCTGTGGCAGAAGACAGGCCGGGCCGGCATCCCCGAGCTCTTCAAGCTCAACGACCGCGCCGGCCGCGACTTCGTGCTCGCGATGACGCACGAGGAGACGGTGACATTCCACTTCTCGGAGCTCGGCTCGTACCGCGACCTGCCGAAGATCCTCTACCACTTCCAGACGAAGGGCCGCGACGAGCCGCGCCCCCGCGGCGGGCTCCTGCGCGTGCGGGAGTTCGTGATGAAGGACGCATACACGTTCGATCGCGACGAGGCGGGGCTCGAGGTGGGATTCCAGAAGCACGCGCGCGCCTACGACCGGATCTTCGACCGCTGCGAGCTCGACGTGTACGCCGTGCAGGCGGAGTCGGGAATGATGGGCGGCAGCGAGTCGATCGACTACCTGGCACCGTCCGGTTCGGGCGAGAACACCCTCGTCACCTGCGCGAACGGCGACTACGCCGCCGACCTCGAGATCGCCCGAGGCGTGCCGCGATCGCCGACGTTCCCGGAGCGCCTCGACAGGCCCGTCGAGGTCGCCACACCCGGGATCGCGACGATCGACGAGCTGGCAGGTTTCCTCGGCATCGATCCCGCGGCGACGTCGAAGGCGATGCCGGTGACGAAGGACGACGGGACGGTCGTCCTCGCGCTCGTCCGCGGCGACGACCGGCTCGAGGAGGCGAAGCTCGCCGCCGCGCTCGGCACCGGGTTCACGCTTGCCACGGAGGAGGAGATCCGGGCCGCGTTCGGCGCCGACCCCGGCTCGCTCGGCCCTGTCGGCTTCGCGGGGGAGATCGTCGCCGACGACGCGCTCCGCGAGGGGCAGTTCGTGGCAGGCGCCAACCGCACCGGCTGGCACCTGCGTGGCGTCGAACACGGCCGCGACTTCACGGCCCGGTTCGCCGACATCCGCCAGCCCGTCGAGGGCGACGCGTGCCCGGCCTGCGGTGGGCGCCTCGGGTTCCAGACGGCGATCGAGGTCGGTCACATCTTCAAGCTCGGCACCACGTACTCGGGGCCGCTCGGTGCGACGTTCCTGGACGAGAACGGCGAGGAGCAGCCCGTGCTGATGGGCAGCTACGGGATCGGCCCGGGGCGCATCATGGCCGCTTCGGTCGAGCAGCGCCACGACGAGCACGGGATCGTGTGGCCGCGGCCGATTGCACCGTACGACGTGCACGTGCTCGCCCTGCACGGTGCCGCCGCCGAGGTGCTGGAGCCGGCCGTCGAGGTGGCGGAGCTGCTCTCGAGCGGTGGCCTCGAGGTGTTGCTGGACGACCGGGCTCAGCGGCCGGGCGAGAAGTTCGCCGACGCGGACCTGCTCGGGGTGCCGATCAGGGTCACGGTCGGGAAGAAGACACTGGACGACGGGGCGGTCGACGTGCGCATCCGGGCAACCGGCGCCGACGAGCGCATCTCGCGTGAAACAGTTCTCGAATGGATAGGGGAGCTCTGATGGCGAAACGCCGTACGTACTCTGACGATGGACTCGGCCCGACGATGGAGCGTCTGATGGCCGAGACCGGCCTGACCTACAGGGCGCTCGCCGAAAAGACGGAGCTCTCCGCCGGGTACCTGAACCACATCGTGCACGGCAACCGGCCCGTGCCGTCGAATGACGTGCTGGCGCGCCTGGCGGCGGCCTTCGGCGTCAAGCCGGAGCATTTCCGCGAGTACCGGATCCGGGTGATCACGGACAAGCTGGAGCAGATGCCGGAGCTCGTCGACCGGCTCTACAAGAAGCTCGGCTGACCCGGGCCTCGGTCTGCGCGACGCCGCTCAGGCGTCCGGCCGCCGGATCACGGCGTCTCGGCCCGGGATGTAGACCGACTCGTGGCCGTCGTCCTCCCAGCGCACGCGGAAGTGCTCGTGCCCGGGCTCGCCGCGTACGTCGAGGATCTCTGCGCTGCGCGACGTGCCGCCGACCACCTGCCCTTTGATCTCGATCACGTCGCCCACGCCGGCCGGAAGCCCGTAGACGGGGCTCGCGGGAACCGCCGCCCCGGTGTTCTCGGAGTCCCGCGGCGGCCCGAGCGGCAGCCCGAGTGCCTGTGCGATCTCGCGGTACATATCGCGCCCGGGGAGCTCGTAGCGCTCGTCGAAGTCGATCGCGCCGTTCACCTCCAGCACGATCCAGCCGCCGTCCCACGGGAGGAGATCGACTCCGGCGAGGTCGATCGCAAGCGCCCGCGCCGCCCGCTCCGCCTCGGCGACCGCCTCGGGGGGCGGCTCGGCCCGTTCGAGGTGACCGCCAACCGAGACGTTCGTGCGCCACTCGCCGGCCGCGGCGACTCGCGCGGCGCTGCCGACGACCTCGCCGCCCGCGACGAGCAGGCGCAGATCCCGGCCCGTCGGCGGCACGAGCTCCTGCACGAGTGCGCCGTGACGTGCCCACCATCCCCTCGACGAGACGCGTTCGAGAGCCCGGTCGAGCTCCTCGCTCGTCGTGCAGAGCATGACGTCGGTACCCCAGCTGCCGAACCGCGGCTTGACGACGCACGGCAGTGGGAGCTGCGGAGGGCGGTGCTCCCGGGTGACGTGCACCGTCCACGGCTGCCGCAGGCCCGCGCCGGTCAGCGCTTCGGCCGTCCGCAGCTTGTCATGGGCGGCGAGCAGTGCCTGCGGGCGGTTGAGCACGCGCACCCCGCGCTCCTCGAGCGCGGCGGCGCCATCCAATCCCGGCTCGACACCGTCGAGCGTGGGAAGCACGTCGAGCCGGAGCAGCGCCACGTCGCCCGCCTCGAGCGTTGCGAGCGCCGCGGCGGGGGAGACGACGGCGGCGTCCATCCCGGCGGCTTGCCAGGCCTCCACCAGCTCGTCGGTCGCCCGGGTCGGGTTTCCCACGACCGCGACCCGGTGCCGACGTGTCACCTCCGTGGGCTGGACGGCTGGCGAGGGCGTCGACACGTCGGCAATCGTGCTCATCGCATCTCGATCGTCCGCCCGGCGAGCGCAGCCCGCATCAGGGGCTGCACCGATCGCCGTGCGCCATTTCACGGAGCCGCGTCCTCGCAGACCGGCACAGCTGTTCCGTCACCGACCGCGGCGCCCAGTGGAGCAGCGAGCGCCCTCGTCGTGTACAGCATGATGCCGACCAGCGCCAGGGCGGCACCGGCGACGGAACCGTAGTCGCGCACCGGCGAGGCCGTCCCGTTGGCCGAGATGAGTCCCCAGCTGACGATGATCACGATGAAGCACGAGGCACAAAGCGGGAGGCTCAGCCGCCCCACGGTGAGGAGGGCGTGTGCACCCGCGGCGTTTGTCGTCAGCCGGCGACGAGGAGCCGCCGCGCGCTGAACGACCGCACCGGATCAGGCCCGGGACGAGCCCGTCTCGACGCCGGCGCAGCCGCCCGCAGCTCGAGCGCATCACGCCGACCCGGCCTCGGCTCGTGCCAGCCGCGCAGGCGCACCCGTAACAGCGCGAGGATCCACAGGGTTGCGATGGCGGGTGGGCCTGGAAAGGAGCTTGCCGCCACTGACCAGAGCTCGACCCTCCGCACAACCCACCCGCACTTCGAAGTTGTACGCAGGCTGGGGGAACGCAATGGCCTGCCATGGAAGCCCGCGCTGACGCGGGCTCTGTGCGAGGAGAAAGCGTCGCGGGGCCGAAGGAGAAATGACCGGAGCGGGCCGGGTTCTGGGGGGAGGAGTTGCGCCGCCCCGCTCTCCGTCTCGCCGCGGAGCTCGAGGTGGTGCGCGATGTACGTGGCCCCGGGCAGGTGGGACGAGGCGACCTGGCCGGGTTTTCGCGCCAGATCAGAACACGGCGGGCAGGGTGATCGTCGCGGAGCGCGCCTGGGTTTGACCCTGCTCCGACGTCGTTGCGACAACCGTCGCGGGACGGGGTCCCGGAAGGGGAAGGATGAATGTCATCATCCGGCCGACCGCCAGGTCGTAGCTCTGCTTTACGAGAATCGCCGAGGCGCCTGCGGCCCTGACTGTGAGCGTGCCGGTGCAGCGCACTGCCGCCTGGCTGGGGCACCGTACTTCGAACTGCGTGTTGCCGTTTGCCGGGATCGTGACGGATCCGCCGGTCACGTACGCCGGGAGACCGTCCGCGTAGGCGTGTCTGAAGACGACCTCGCACCCGATGACGTTGTCGACAGGGTCCGCGTAGACCGTGTCCCGGCCAGGCCCGCAGTTCACCTCGTCCGGGGTGGGCACGGGTGTGGCGTCGTCGTCCGTCCAGATCACGTCGTTGCCCTCGCCGGCCGTTATCGCGTCCGACCCGGCGCCGCCGCGCAGCTGGTCGTCGCCGGCGTCGCCCGAGATCGTGTCGTTGCCGGAGCCACCCTCGGCGACGTCATTCCCGAAGGAGCCCGAAAGCGTGTCATTGCCCTGGTCGCCGCGGATGATGTCGTTACCCCGGCCACCGTTGACCGTGTCGTTACCGGGCCCGCCCATGCCTCGATCGTTGCCGTCGCCGAGGTCGACCGTGTCGTTCCCCGTGCCGCCGTCGATCGTGTCACCCTGGAAGAACCCAACGACGTTGTCGTTGCCGCTACCACCGTAGATCTCCAGTTCGGTCACCTGCATGCCGAAGGGGCGCCCGATGAACTGCTGGTCCGCGCAGACCGTGCCGTTGTGGGTTATGACGCGGAAGCTGTCGTCGCCGCCGCCCAGGCGCACGACCGCGGCCACTTCGATCGACCCCCCCGTCGAGGTCCGACCAGCCAGGCAGCTGAGGCCGCCGGCAACCGGGTTGCTCGGCGATGGGGTCGGAAGCTCGGACTCACGCTGGTTCTCGCGGATCGCCACCCGGTCGTCGTCGCCGCTGTTCGTCAGGTCGATCTCGATCGAGTTCGAGAACTTCGAACAGATGACGTCGTTCACGAGCGGGTTGCGGAAGCAGTCGCCGTCGTCCGTGGTGATCGTCCCGGTGGTCTGTCCTCCCGCCGGCCGGACCCGGTAGCCGGTGCGGATCGCGTCCTTGTACGGCTCGACCACGATGTCGTAGTCGCGATACACGCGGGTGCTGGTACCTGGCAAGAAGAGCGTCGGCGTGGTCAGGCGGAGCTTCGACGTCGACGCCGTCACCTTGATCGCCGCGACGGTGGCCGCCGCGAGCACGGTCGCGAGCACGAGCCCGACCAGCGTCGAACCGGCGAGACGCACCTTCCGGTGCGATCCGCTCACACGCCCCCCGTCATCGGGAGATCATGCAGGATCTCGCACGGTCGAGTCAAATGCGTTGGTCCGGGCAGCCGTGGCGAGTTGACGGCCCTGCATAGAAAGGGTGACGCTTACCCATCAATCACCTGAAACAGACACCGCTCCCGTCCTCGCTGAAACCGCGGACCCCTCTGACGGCTCAACCGCGTCGGCACGCCCGTAGTGAGCTGCGCGCAACGTCGTCTCTGCTGCCATTCTGCGTCTCGAGCACGGCCAGCAGGGAAGGCCTGCGCCCCGGAAACGGGATGGCCGCTAGGATGACGCGGTCGCGGGGCGTGGCGCAGCCTGGTTAGCGCGCTAGTCTGGGGGACTAGAGGTCCCGAGTTCGAATCTCGGCGCCCCGATAAAAAAGCCCTGTTATGCGGGGCTTTTTTATTTGGGCGGTTGAGCAAGACGCGCTGCGGGTACACCACGGGTACAAAATGAGATAGACTCGAACGCGCTGGACCACTGCCCGAGAGGAGCGCCTCGATGTCGAAGCCCCGCACCGCGAGCCTCCGGGTGGCGCATCAGCGTGGCTGTCCGAACGCGAGTCGGACGTCGCTCGACTCGCTCGCGGGCTGCCGCTGCAAGCCCTCGCCTTCGTATTACACGCTCTACCGCGACCGGCTAGGGAAGCCGGTCAAAGGGGCCCGTGTACGCAACCGGCAGGTTGCCGACCGAGCGCTGCGCAAGCTCCTCGTCGACCTGGACGAAGGGCGCGTCGGCATCGCCCAGCCGGCCGGGGATCCACGCACGTTCGATGAGTGGGCCGACGAGTACCTCGTGAACCTCGAGCGCGACAAGGGCGACAAGGGCAGCACCATCCGCGCCTACCGGTCGACCCTCGGCTTTGCCCGTCCGATCATCGGCCACCTCGAGCTCGACGAGATCGGGCAGCCGGAGCTGCGCCTATTCGTCCGCAGCACCCGCGCCGGAAAGAGGGGCGGGGCAGACGCCACCGTCCACAAGCACCTCCGCCACTTGAGGGCGATCCTGAACGCGGCGGTCGAGGAGGGCTTCATGGCTCACAATCCGCTCGGTCGGAAGTTCATCAGGGACCTTCGGCTCCGGATCCCTCGCGGCGATGAGCCATACACCGATGGCGAGCTCGCCAAACTATGGTCGAAGATGGAGTCGTTGCAGCGCGCCGCGCCGGTCTACGTCTACGTCGCGAAGGCAGCCGTCGTCACGGGGGCACGCCTCGGCGAGCTCATCGCGCTCGACTGGGACGACCTCGACCTCACCAACCGGACGCTGAGGATTAGGCGCCATTGGGATCGTGTCGACGGGATGACGCTCCCGAAAGACGGCGAGCCGCGCACCCTGAACCTGATCCAGCCGGCCGTCGACGTCTTCGAGCAGTGGACGGCGCTCGTCGGCGTCCAGCCAGGCCACTCGGCAATCTTCCCGGCACCGCGCAGCCCCGACCGCCTCAACGGGCAGTACGTATCGCGGCGCGTCGACGACGCCCGCGAGAAGGCCGGAATCCCGGACGTGGGGGAGGGCGGACGCAAGCGCAAGCCGTTCCACGCGTTCCGCGCCTCCTATGCCCGGCTCTGCCGCGAGCAAGGACTGGACCCCCAGTGGGTGCAATTCCAACTCGGCCACAGCGACCCGGACCTCACGCTCAACGTGTACGGCCGCTGGAGTGACGCTGCCATGCAGGCCGAGGCGAACCGCGCTGCCGCGTTCCCCGTCTGAGTCACCCCACGACATCCGTGCTATCGGCGCCGTGGGCGGCAGAGGCGCCCGCCCTGCGGCAGCTTCACCGTCTCGAGCTCGACCTCGCCCGACTCGTACGCCTCGAGATCGTCAAGCCGGAACAGAAGTTCCCGCCGGCCGGGCAACTTCACGTGCGGGATGCAGCCCGTCCGGACCCACTCGTAGATCGTCCACTTGCTCCAAACGTCCGCGTAGCGATCGATGACCTGCGGCATCGACAGGAAGACGACTTCGCCAGCCTCGGTCACGCGTCGCCCTCGGGCCAGGGGCGTCGCGGGTCGCAGAGGCTGAGCCGGTGGCTCGTCCGGGCTCGCCGACGCTTGCGCGAGAACCCGCTGCTTCGGACTCGTGGGGGTGGTGGTCGATCGGGCGCGGTCGGTCGTCTCGATGAATGTGAGCGAGAGCTGACCGTCCGTCCTTCCCATCAGAAGTCCGTAACGTATAACGCACGCGACGCGTTGTCAACACGAGGATAGAATCTCATCGGTGACCAGCGCGCAGATCATCCGGGAGGCACGCCTGAAGGCGGCGTTGACGCAGGCAGAGCTGGCGGCGCGACTGGGACGCGACCGGGCGCAGGTGGCGCGGTGGGAGACGGGCAGTCAGGAGCCGAGCTTCGAGAACGTGCGGGCAGTGGTCGAGGCCTGTGGCTTCGTACTGAAGCTGGAGATCGCCGAGCCCGAGCAGGACGCGGCTCTGGACGGACAGCTTGGGACGAGTTTGCTGCAGGCCCCGCAGCAGCGCGTGCAGGCCCTTCTCGACGAGCTGGGAGGCTCTCGGTGAGCGAGCAGGCCCCGTTTGATCCCTACACGCTTCTGCAGACGCTCGACCGCGAGAACGTCAGCTACGTCGTCGTAGGCGGCTTCGCCCGCGTCGTTCACGGAAGTGCCGAGACCACGCGAGGGCTGGACATCGTGCCCTCGCTGCGGGACGAAAACCTACGCCGGCTCGCCCGCGCGCTGAATGAGCTCGACGCCACCCGTGAGGATGGCAACGCGATACAGCCAGATGAGCTCGCCCGCAATCAACGGTCCGTCACTCAAACCCGGGCAGGCGAACTCGCAGTTGTCCCGACGCCGTGGGGGACGCGCGGCTACGACGACCTGCGCATGCGGGCCTCTCGCGAGAACCTCGGGCGCGGAGTTCGACCGGCGGTCGCATCCATGGTCGACTGCGTTCGGATGCTCGGCGAGAGCGATAGGGACATTGACGCCGACCGCTTGCAGCGGCTGCGCCGGGTGATGGAACTCGAGCGTCAGCTCGTCCCGCGCCGCGGCCGAAGCATCGAACGCTGACGAGCCCCGCACCCCGTCTCGCTGCCCGCTCGTACAGCAACTAGCCACCCAGGCAGAAAGAGAGACACATATGCACCCTGGTGCAAATACGGTTCATAGTTGGTGTATGCTGTCCGGATGGCCCGTCGCCGGCACCGGCGCAGAAGCGAGAAACAGCAGCGCCGCCTCTGCCGGCCCGCCACTTCCCCGAGCGGGTCGTCGTGCGCGAGGCCACACGAGTACAGAGGCTCGCCTACACGCGCAGCCAGGCGTCATGGTCGTCGAGGTCGGCGTTGAAGAGCCGGAAGCTAGCTCGAGTCCGCAAGAACGGATCAGACGACGTAGCGTCTCCAAGCTCGGCAGCACCTCGCCACGCTCGTAGCGACTGAGCTGCGACCGCGCCGTATCCGCCCGCTGCGCCAACTCAGCTCTGGGTCAGCCCAGCCCGCAGCCGTGCTTCACGCAACAGATCGCCACTCACCATTCCACCATTCTAGCGCATCAGATATGTATCAGGCTGCCGCGAGAGGTGCTAATCACCCACCTCACTCGGACGGGTCGTTCGATCTCGAGTTGGGTGACCGCTTGGGTCAACGGCCACGGCAAGGCGCGCCGCGCGTGCGGGTACACCGCGGGTACAGAACAGCGCCAAATCACCCCAAATCACCCCGAACAACCCCAACAATCGCACGAGTGCTTTCCCCTGCTCAGAGGCCATTTTTGGCTCAACCAGGCCGATCCAACGATCGCCCAAAAATGGACTAGAGGTCCCGAGTTCGAATCTCGGCGCCCCGACCTACGAGAGCCCTGGAAACAGGGCTTTCGTGTTTCCACTGAGGAGACGAGATCCGCGCTGTGGGCCCCTCGCGGCCCCGTGCACGGACGGCCGCACTCGCTCGACTGGAGGATCCGCCCGTCGGCCTCACCGAGCTGAGCGGGGCGCTGATGCGGGAGGCACGTCGGGCGCGCGCGGCCCGCTAGGGTCTCGGTGCCACAGCGGCTGAGCGGCGAGCTCGTTTCGTTGATTGCAAAGGAGATGACCGATGTTCAAGCGCCTGATCGTCCTCGTGCTCGGATTCTGGCTGATCCGGAAGTACGTGATGCCCTACTTCAACGGTGACGACGAGGCGCTCTAGCAGCGCCCGGCACATGATCGAGGAGCCCGGACGAGCAGCGGGGGACGATCGGCCGCCGATCTGTCCTGCCTGCGGGGTGACGATGGGGTTCGTGCTCGACGAGCGCGAGACGCCGCGGTTTGTCTGCCTCGAGTGCGGTTTCGGAGAGCGGGAGGCGACGTGATCTTTGCGAGGCACCTGACCCGGAACCCCCGCGGCGGGCGCGACTGGCGTAGCATGGTGGTGGAGGTGCGGTGAGTGCAGCGCCGTGAGCTACTGCTCGTCGTCGGTCTGGCCGTGGTCGAGGTGGCGATCTTCGAAGCCATGATTCGTCTCGACATCGTCGGGGTGGCCCGTGCGGGCGAGACGCTATTCATCTTCCTCCTGCTCAACGTCGGCTTCGTACAGGTCCTGCGACGAAGGAACTGACCTCACCCCGCCCTCCGGTGGACGCTGTGGCGCGGCAGCTGACCCCCGGCGGGATCAACCGGAACGGAAAGCACCGCGGTTGTACCTACCCCGCAAGAGCGGCGCGGTTGCGCCGCTGACCGGCCGAGGAAAAACCTCGCCTGTTGCGAGCCGGCCGACAGGAGTACGCTCGTTAGGCGGAGCGGGGCGGACTACTATCCTCCCCCGGCGGTCGACCCGCTCCGCCCGGCTGCGGCACGTCGAAAAGGAGGGGCGCGTCGCCGCCGCCTCCCCCTGATGCCGGCTCGCACCCCCCTCCCTTACACTAGGCAGGCGCGACGAGAACGCAAGAGGGCGCCGCGCATCTCGACGCAGGATAGGGGATCCTCGCAGCCCCGGGCGTGCAGTCCTTCCGGCGCCGGCTCGGGCCGCACCCTCGCCGTACGGTGGTCTTCCGCGCCGGTGCCGTTCGTCGTCGTGCTCCAGATCCGAGCCCTGACCCGGGATCACGATGGATGCGCTCCCAGTACGAGGATGCCCCGATGCTTTCCGACGTGGACCGGCGCATACTGGTGGTACGGGCCGGTCTCCTCTGGTGGGTTCAAGTCAGGGGCGTTGTGGGGCCGGCCCGCGTGGCGGGCCCGGCAAGACCGGTTTTCCGCGCCTAACCCCTCCCCCTGCTAGGCGCGGTCCGTTCGCCGGGTTCCGCCGCCTGCCGTTCGTGACCCGCCGCCGCGCCCCCGCAGCGAGACGTCACACGGAGAGCACCTCCGGAGCAGGAGGAGTAAGGTGATCTTCGTGATTGCCACGAGGCGCCCCCGTGACCCGGCGGCCGCCGGGTCGGCGCGATGAACGACGCCGACCGGACGTCAGCTCGGGTCGCGCATGTCGCCATGCTGAGCATCTGTACCACCAACGGCTGTATGACGATCGTGTTCGGCGAAGGAACCTGCGTCGAGCACGACGGGGAGCCGGCGCTCCGGACGAGTCGGCGCGCCCCGAGTGCAGGCCGTCCGGAGCGGCCCAGGGAGGCAGTCGAGCGCCTCTCGCGGCAGCCTTCCTGACGTGGGGTCGGGGTAGCGAGTGAGAGCAGTCGTCTTCGCCGGGGTCGGGCAACCGCTCGTCGAGTGCGACGTCCCTCGTCCGGAGCCCGGTCCACAGTCCGTCCGCCTCGACGTCCATGCCTGCGGCGTTTGCCGGACAGACCTCCACATCGTCGATGGTGAGCTGGCGAGCCCGAAGTTGCCACTCGTCCTCGGGCATCAGATCGTCGGCACCGTCAACGCCCTCGGAAAGGGCGTGACGCGCTTCGCGCCGGGCCAACGAGTCGGCGTCCCCTGGCTCGCCTGGACCTGCGGTCGGTGCCGCTTCTGCCTCGCCGGCCGTGAGAACCTCTGCGACGAAGCGCGCTTCACCGGCTACGACGTCGACGGCGGCTTCGCGGAAGAGGCCGTAGCGGACGAACGCTACTGCTTTCCGATCCCCAACGGCTATCCGGACGTGCAGGCGGCGCCCCTGCTCTGTGCAGGGCTGATCGGCTACCGCGCGTACTCGCTGACCGGTACTGCGGAGCGTCTCGGGCTGTACGGGTTCGGTGCGGCCGCACACATCGTCTGCCAGGTCGCGCTGGCCGAAGGGCGGCGCGTCTTCGCCTTCACCCGCCCCGGAGACGTCGACGGCCAGGCGTTCGCGCGGGAGCTGGGTGCGGAATGGGCGGGCGGCTCGGACGAGCGCGCGCCGGAGGAGCTCGACGCCGCCATCGTTTTTGCAGCGGCAGGCGAGCTCGTGCCCGCGGCGCTCGCTGCGTCCGCGAAGGGCGGCTCGGTCGTCTGCGCGGGAATCCACATGAGCGCCATCCCGAGCTTCCCCTACGAGCTGCTGTGGGGCGAGCGCAGCATCCGCTCGGTGGCGAACCTGACGCGGCTCGACGGCGACGCATTCATGCTGGCCGCCCCGGCAGTCCCGGTTCACACGGAGGTGACCGTGTTCCCACTGGCCGAGGCCGGAACGGCGCTCGAGACGCTCCGGTCGGGATCCGTCCGAGGCGCTGTCGTGGTTTCCGTCAAGAAGCCGGGTTGAGCCGTAGGCACGCCGTGTGAGCGGTCGGTGGCACGTGAGACCGTGACTGTTCAGGACGGATTCCGGCAACAGGCCCAATACGCCGTCCACGTCCCGACAGGTGGCGCACGAGGCTGCACGTGGCGCCCGCCTCCCTTCTGGAGCCCGGTCGCGGACGCCGGATGGCCTCCCTCACCTCGTTCGAGGGATTGACCGCTGTCTCACGGGCTTGTACAAGTGGTGGTTCCTGCGGTGGCCCCCCGATCGCCTCGTCCAGGCTCGCGATCAGGGACTTGCAAGATCCCTCTGCCCCAAAGGAGCGCGTGATGGCAACGACGAAGCAGACCACCCGGAGGCGCACCACCAAGACTGCGGCTCGGCCCGTTTCCGCCGCCCGTTCGGCGCGCAGCGAATCGGCGAGACCGGCCGATATCGGCGTGCCCAGTCCGTACGCGCTGGCCGAACTGATGACACGTCGGCACATCGACTGGGATGCTGTCGGCAACCGTCGGAGACTGCTGGAGGAGATCTTCCAGACCCCGTACAGCGATCTGTTCGACCCTGCCAACGGCTCGCCGCTCTACATCGGCCAGACCCTGCAGCGCGACGGGTCGGTGACGCGTCAGCGGCCCGACCTTGCCCGGCGCAAGGACGCGCTCGAAGCTGCAAACGACCTCGAGGGGGTGCGCAACCTTGCGCAGCTGATCGAGCGCCTCGGCGTGTCGAAACTCGACGAGATCCCCGTCCGGAACGTGCTTCCCGGTCTCAACGGGTTCCAGGTGGCGCTGGGCGAAACCGTTGCCGCCCGCGACCTTCGCTGGGAGAGGATCTTCGACAGCACGCTCATCGAGATCATCTTCCCGGCGCTCACCGGCTACCAGCCGGACGGATTCACGTGGCAGGACGCGGGCCGGTTCTACAGCGAGGGCGTCGAATTCCTCGACCCGATCCAGGGCTTCGTCGGTGACTGCTACTTCATAGCGGCGATGTCGTCCGTCGCGTGGGCGATGCCCTTCGTGATCGCCGATCGTAATCGTGCGACCGGCATGAACAACGAACAGTTCACGCACCAGATCGACTTCCACGGCAGCGGTGGTGTCGAGAGTGTGGAGGTCACCGATCGCATCCTCCTGACCGGCGGAGGCTTCACCCAGTTCTGCCGCTCGAAGGAGGACGGCGAGATCTGGCCGGCCGTCTACGAGAAGGCCTACGCGAAGTGGCGGCTCGGAGAGCCCAGCGACTTCCCCGCCATCCCGAACATCGCGGGCGGTGATCCGTCAATGGCGTGCGCGGCGCTCACTGGACTGGCCGACTACCGCAACTGGCACGACTCGTATACCGCATCCGACATCCTGCAACTCGTGCAGAACCACTCGTCCAGCGGTCGCACGACCACACCGATGGTCTCGTGGACACACGGTTCGGGGGAGGCAGCCGACGTCGCATACCGTGACGCAAACGTGGTCGCCGGGCATGCCTACTCGGTGCTCGGCTGGATGAGGCGGACGGAGTACTTCGTCGACCACCTCGACCCGTCGGACATCATCCCCAACGTCATCCCGCTCGACTGGCCCGTCCCGAGCCCCGACCCCGGCCCGCTGTTCCGGCGGGCCACCGTCGGCAACTCCCCGGCCACCGTCGCCCCCACGATCTCCCCGTCGCTGTCGTCGCTCGTGACCGACTCCGCGTTCACCCGGCTACGCAGCCGGCAGGTCGACTACATCGTGTTGCGCAACCCCTGGGGGTACTGCGAGGCGACCGGCTCATCCGTCGCCGCGGGCGACTACCGGGCGATCGACGTGGATTGGTGGCGTTCGGTCCCGCTCGGCAGCGACGGCGTCTTCGCGATGGAGGTGAACGCCTATCACCGGTACTTCGCCGGCACGGGCGGGGCGCACTGAGAGACGTTCGCGTGCCCTGTCGACCTCGCGTCGCGGTCGCAGAAAGCCCCGCTCACGGCTTCAGCGGGGCTTTCTGCATCGAGGGGTCTTCTGCATTGAGGCGTGGCACCCGAGGCGCTCCACTCGAGCTCCGTCCGCGGGGCCGTCGTCGTGCGGTCGGTGACGAGCGAGTCCGTGAATTCCCGGACGAGGCTCAGCGACAGGCCCGATGTGCGGACGCCCGCCGCGCGCGAGGGTTGAGGCGAGTCCCGAAAGGAGTCGACATGAACGCGATCCAACAGACCGAGCGGCCGGCGGTCGGCGACGTGATCGTCGTCGGCGGGCACACCGTCGGCAGCGAGAGAACGATGGGCGAGATCCTCGAGATCCGCGGCGAGCCCGAGCACGAGCGCTACCGCATCCGCTGGGAGGACGGGCACGAGAGCATCTTCCACCCGGCAGACGGTGATGCGACCATTCACCACTACGCGCCGCACGGTGCCTCCGTGGAGCTCATGCGGAGCCTCACCGAGCAGGGCATCGGCTTCGAGCCGCGTCGGCACCCGCGAACGCAGACCGCCAAGGACGAGGCGAGGGCACTCCATGCAGCGCCCGATCGCGTGGGGAAGACGCTCGTCGTCCACGCGGCGGAGGGCATGGTGCGGGTCGTGATCCCCGCGTCCGAGCGCCTGTCGCTTCCCAAGCTCCGCGACGCGATCGGCATCGACGAGATCAGGTTCGCAACGGAGGCTGAGCTGGCGGAGGTCTATCCCGCCTTCGAGCTGGGCGCCGTTCCTCCCTTCGGCGGCCAGGAGGGCGATCGGGTCGTCGTGGACCGGCGGATCGCGGGCCTCGAGTCCGTGATCGTCGAGGCCGGCTCGCACTCGGACTCGCTGCTTCTCGCGACAGCGGATCTCGTCAGGATCACGGGCGCGATCGTCGCGGACGTCATCGCTGACTGACGCGCGACTCCGGTCGCGGTGGCCCTGGGCGGCGCACTCTGCGCCGCCCAGCAGCGCCACCGGGGCACGGGGTCGCGAGTAATCCGTACGGACGATCCGTGTCGCCCCGGATGCGCTGCGCGCGCCGGGGCGGAACCATGGTGGTGGAGAGGAGGTGATTCCTCGTGACATCCCTGGTGCAATGGGACCCGTTCCGTGAGCTCGACCTGATGGAGCGGGGCCTGCGGCGATTCCAGATGCCGCTGCTCCCGGTTCCTGCGCTTCCGGCAGCCGACATCTACGAGACCGCGGACGAGTACGTCGTCGAGCTCGAGGTGCCCGGCTACGAAGAGAAGGAGCTCACGATCGAGGTCTTCGACCACATGCTGACCGTCAAGGGCGAGCATGAGGCGACCACCGAGACGAAGGAGAAGACCTACCGTCTGCATGAGCGCCTGGAGCAGGAGTTCCAGCGCCGGTTCGAGCTCCCCAAGGCGGTCGATACGGACAAGCTGACCGCGACCTTCAAGCAGGGCGTGCTCGAACTGCACGCACCGAAGGTCGAGGCCGCCGTCCCGAAGAAGATCCCGCTCACGACCTAGGCTCGAGCCGCCTGTAGGAACGAACTGTGGGCGCGCGATGCGCCCACAGTCCGTTACCACCCTCTGAGCCGGGCGCGGCCTCGCTTGACTTCCGCAGGTGGGCGGGATTGAATGGCGGCCCTCGCGGCTCCCCGTGACCCGCGCCGCCGACTCGAGAGGATCACGCACCTTCTGGGCCGCCTTCGCCTCGCTCGTGGCGATCTTCCCGGGCTTCGCCGACGGTCGGCTGCTCAACGACGCGGGCCTGCCGGAGGACGTCTCGCGTGCCAAGTACACGACGATCGCCGCCGTGGCGCTCGGAATCGCCACGCTCGCAGGCTTCGTCTTCTACTGGCTCGGCGCGAGCACCCGGGCGAAGATGGTCGACGTACCGCTCGAGGGCAACGAGGAGCTGGCCGCACAGGCGGGCCTCGCCTCGGCGTAGATCAGCGAGTTCACGTGCGGAACGACGCCGGGGCATCTGCCCTGGCGTCGTTTTCTCACCGCAAAGCCGGCGCCTGGGCCTACACTGCGGCGGTGCGCCGCTACCACCTGACCACGTTCGGCTGCCAGATGAACAGCCACGACTCCGAGCGCATCAAGGGGATGCTCGAGTCGCTCGGGCTCGGCGAGGCGACCTCCCGGGAGGAGGCCGACCTCGTCGTCTTCAACACCTGCACGATCCGCGAGAAGCCCGACACGAAGCTCTCCGCGTATCTCGGCGACGCGGGCGCTCAGAAGCGGGAGAACCCCGACCTCGTGATCGCGGTCGGCGGCTGCTTCGCGGAGGCGCAGCAGGAGCGGATCTTCGACCTCTACCCACAGGTCGACGTCGCCTTCGGGCCCGGTTCGATCCCGCACCTCGGCGACTGGGTGGGAGTGGGGGGCGAGGGCGTCGAGCGCGGCCGCTTCGGCACCCACGAGCACTTCGCCGGCCACCTGCCGCAGCACCGCGAGCGCGCCGCCCACGCCTGGGTGCAGGTCTCGATGGGCTGCAACTCGACGTGCTCGTACTGCATCGTCCCCGCCGTGCGCGGCCGCGAGCAGAGCCGCCGCCCCGGTGAGATCGTCGCCGAGGTGACGCAACTCGCGGCCGACGGCGTTCGTGAGATCACCCTGCTCGGCCAGAACGTCAACTCGTGGGGCCGCGACCTGGCGCCCGACATTCGCACCGAGTTCGGCGAGTTGCTGCGCGCCTGCGACGCCGTCGACGGGATCGAGCGGATCCGCTTCACGAGCCCGCACCCCAAGGACTTCCGTGAGCCCGTGATCGCCGCGATGGCCGAATGCGACGCGGTCTGCGAGCACATCCACCTGCCGCTCCAGTCCGGCTCGACGAGGATCCTCAAGGCGATGCGCAGGACGTACTCACGCGAGCGCTATCTCGCGCTGGCAGCACGGCTGCGCGAGGCGATCCCCGACCTTGCGCTCGGGACGGACATCATCGTCGGGTTCCCGGGTGAGACCGAGGCCGATTTCGCGGAGACGCTCGCGGTCGTCGAGGAGGTGCGCTACGACACCGCCTTCACGTTCATCTACTCGCCCCGGCGCGGAACCGACGCCGCCGCGATGGCCGAGCAGGTGCCGGAACCCGTCAAGCACGAGCGGCTCGAGCGGCTCGTCGAGGTGGTACAGCGGATCGCCGCCGAGCGAAACGCCGAACGGGTCGGGCGCGTCGAGCAGGTGCTCGTCGAAGGCCCGAGCCGGACCGACGACGCGTTGCTGCGTGGCCGCACCCGTCGCAACACGACGGTGGTCTTCACCGGCACTGTCGAGGCCGGTGATCTCGTCGACGTGACCATCGACGGCTCCACCTCGACGACCCTGCGCGGGCGCGTGGCCTCCGCCGTGCCCGCCTGACCGGCGACTCCGATGGTCGTCGTGATCGCCGTCTTCGGCCCGACCGCCTCGGGCAAGACCGCAGTCGCCGAAACGGTCGCCGACAGGCTCGGCACCGGGGTCGTCTCCTGTGATGCCCTGCAGGTGTACCGCGGGCTACCGATCCTGACGAACCAGCCGGCCCGTCCCACGGCGCTCGTGGCAATCAGGGATCTCGATGAGGAGATGTCGCTCGGCGCCTACACGGGCCTGGCACACGCGGCGATCGACGACCTCGTGAAGCGTCACGGCACGGCCATCGTCAGCGGCGGGACCGGGCTCTACCTGCGTGCCGCGCTGGCGAACCTCGCCGTGCCGCCGCGACCGGCTCCCGGCACGCGTGAACGAATCCGGACCGAGGTCGCCCACGACCCGGCTACGGCGCACAAGCGACTCACGACCCTGGATCCACGTGCAGCCGCCGCCGTGCACGTGAACGACGAGCGCCGTCTCGTGCGCGCGCTCGAGCTCGCGGAGGTGGGTGAGTCGCTCGTGCCCGACCACGACCGCCTCTGGGCGTCCGCGACCCGGCACCCGACGCTGATCACCGGCATCGACGTGCCTACCGCCGAGCTCGAGCGCCGGATCGTCGCGCGCACCGATGCGATGTTCGAGCAGGGCGTGGTCGAGGAAGTACGGGCAGCGCTCGCCGCGGGCGTCTCGCAGACCGCGGCCAAAGCACTCGGCCTGAGCGAGATCGCAACGCTGCCGCAGGTGGAAGCGCGCGAGCGCATCGTCGTCCGCACCCGCCGCTACGCCGCCTACCAGCGGAAGTGGATGCGGCGGATCCCCGGCCTCGTTAGCGTTGACGGCACCCGACGCCCGGAGGAGGTGGCTGATGCAGTTCTCGAAGTGGCACGCGCTCGGCAATAGCTACCTCGTCGTCGAGCAGCCCGACGCAGGGCCGCTGACTCCGGCGCGGGTGCGGCGCCTGTGCTCGGTCGCCACCGGAATCGGCTCGGACGGCGTGCTCGAGGTGACGCACCGCGACGGAGCGCATGCCGTTGTGACGATCTGGAACCCCGATGGCTCGACGGCGGAGATGTCCGGCAACGGGGTTCGTATTGCGGCGCGGTGGCTGGCAGCGGAGACCGGTTCGCCCGAGGTCGCGATCGAGACCGCGGGTCGCCGGGTACCCGCCCGGATGCTCAACACCCTCGATATCGCGACCGACGTCGGGGAGGTCACCGTCGGGCAGCCCGAGACCGTCGACGGGATCGAGTTGACGACGGTTTCGGTCGGAAACCCGCATGCCGTGATCCGCCTCGACGATCTCACCCGGGACACGCTGCTGCACCTCGGCCCGCTCATCGAGACGCACGCGAGGTTCCCGGAGCGGACGAACGTTCAGCTCGTGCGCGTCGACGGCCGGCACGATCTGACGGTGCTGGTCTGGGAGCGTGGGGCGGGGGAGACGAGCGCCTCGGGGTCGTCGTCCGTCGCCGCCGCAGCGGTCGCCGTCGAGCGCGGCTGGTGCGACAGCCCCGTGGCCGTGCACCTTCCGGGTGGCGACCTCCACGTGGGAATCGCTGACGGGCAGGCGTCGCTGACGGGGCCGGCCGAACGCGTCGCCTGGGGCTCGACCACGCTGTAGCCCCGGCGGGTGAACCTCCGGCGCCCGGGGTCAGACCGCGATCTCGAACTCGCGCAGGACGGCGTTCAGGGACGTCTTCAGGTCCGTCGAGGCGCTGCGCTCCCCGACGATGAGCGCGCACTGCAACCCGTACGACCCCGCGGCAAACTCCTTCTGCCGCACCCCGGGGAGCACGACCGCCCGCGCCGGCACCTCGCCGCGGTACTCGACCGGCTCCGGAGCCGTCACGTCGATGATCGGGATCGAGGCCGACAGTACGACGTTCGGCGCGATCACGGCTCCGGCACCGATCCGCACCCCCTCGACGATCACCGCCCGCGAGCCGATGAAGGCGCCGTCCTCGACGATCACCGGTGCCGCCTGAGGCGGCTCGAGCACGCCACCGATGCCGACGCCGCCGGCGAGGTGGACGTCGGCGCCGACCTGCGCGCACGACCCGACCGTGGCCCAGGTGTCCACCATCGTCCGCGGCCCGACCCAGGCGCCGATGTTGACGTAGCCGGGCATCAGGACGCAGCCCTCGGAGAGGAACGACCCGTAGCGCGCCACTCCCGGCGGCACGACCCGCACGCCGCGGTCGGCGTAGTCGGACTTGACGGGGATCTTGTCGAGGAAGTGGAGGCCTCCGATGTCCATCGGCTCGACCTTGCGGATCCGGAAGTAGAGCAGGATCGCCTTCTTCACCCACTCGTTCACGAGCCAGCCTCCGTCGGCGGGTTCTGCGACGCGAACCGTGCCGGCGTCGAGGAGGGCGATCGCCCGCTCGATCGGGCCGGCGTCGAGCGCTCCCGACTCCCACATCTCCTCGATCTGCTGCGCGAGCTCCATGGGCGTTGATTCTGGCGGAACCGCGCCCGCGGCGGAGGCGGGAGGTGTCAGAGCGCCTGCTCCAGGATCTCGACGGCCCGCCGGCAGTCGTCGATCGTGGGCACCAGCGCGAAGCGGACGTAGCCCTCGCCCGAGCTGCCGAGGAACGCTCCCGGCGCCACGACCACGCCGTGCTCGAGCAGGCGGGTCGCGAATCCCTCCGACGTCTCGCCCGCGGGCGTCGCGACCCACAGGTACATCGTCGCGGGCCCACCGGCGTCGCGCAGCCCGGTCCGGTCGAAGAGATCGAGGAACAATCCCCGCTTGGCCGCGTACGACGCGCGGGCGCGCTCGACGTGCTCCTCGTCGCCCCAGGCGACGACCGAGGCGCGCTGGACGAACTCCTGCGGTGCGGTCCCGGTATTCGGACGGAACTGCTTCAGCGCCGCGATGAGCTCGGGATCGCCCGCGACGAATCCCGAGCGGTAGCCCGTCATCGAGGAGCGCTTCGAGAGCGTGTTGAAGACGGCCAGGTTCGTCCAGTCGGTGAGCCGAAGCGCCGAGACCGGCGGCTCGTCGAACCAGAGCTCCGTGTAGGCCTCATCGGAGGCGAGTACGAAGCCGTGCTCCCGTGCGAGCTCCGCCAGCCGCTCGTAGAACGGGAGGGAAGCCGTGGCGCCGGTCGGGTTGTTCGGGTAGTTGACCCAGAAGAGGGCGGTGCGGCGCCAGGTCTCGGCCGGCACGGCGTCGAGATCGGGAAGGAAGCTGTTCCCCTCGAGCAGCGGCAGCTCGACGACGCGCGCACCGGCGAACTGGGCGCCGCGCACGCCGACGGGATACCCCGGCTCGGTCAGGACGACGGTGTCGCGGCCGCCTGCGAGGTCGAGCACGACCTGGGCGAACGAGAAGATCGCCTCCTTCGAGCCGAGGGTCGGGATCACGTGGGTGTCCGGGTCGAGCGTGGCCCCGAATCGCCGCCCAACCCAGGCGGCCACCGCCTCCCGCAGCTCGGGGAGCCCGACCGCCGCCGGATAGCCCATCCGCTCGCGAACGCCGTCCTGCAGCGCCTGGATGATGCGCGGGTCGGTCGGCTCACGCGGATCGCCCATCCCGAAGTCGATCACCTCGAGGCCCGCGGCCCGTCGTGCGGCTGCGGCCTGGTTGAGCCGCACGAACGGATACGTCGGCTGGCCGGTGAGGACGGGGGAGACGGGCACGCGCGTCAGGCGGTGAGGAAACGGTAGAGGGTCTCGTACGCCGTCGCGAGGGCGTCGATCTCGACGAGCTCGTCACGGCGGTGGGCGTAGCGGGTGGCGCCCGGGCCGAAGTTGATCGCGTCGATGCCACGCGTCGTGAAGTCGGCCACGTTCGTCCACGCCTGCTTGGGCTCGAACGCGAGGTCGCCGGCATCGCGCAGCGCCCGCACGAGCGGCGTGTCGGTGACCACCGCGGCGGGGGGCGAGTCGCCGGTGATCTCGAGCTCCGCACCCTCTGGTGTCAGCGCGTGGAGATATGCGGCCGCGTTCTCCGACGAGCGATCGGGCGCGTAGCGGAAGTTGACCGTCGCAACGGCGCTGTCGGGGATCACGTTCGAGGCGATTCCGCCCTCGATCTGCGTGATCGAGGCGACCTCGTAGAACGGCAGCCCACCGACGATCGCCTCGCGCCGCTCGAGCGCGGCGATCGGCGCCAGGCCCTCGAGCGCCTTCTCGATCGCGTTCTCGGCCGTCCACGGGCGCGCCGAGTGGCCGCTGACGCCCGAGAACGTGATCCGCGCGTTCATGTTGCCGAGGCACCCGGCCTGAAGCGTCAGGTCCGTGGGCTCGAGCAGGATCGCAAGGTCGGCAGCCGAGACGAGCTGAGATCGCTCGAACAGGTCGGGCAACGGGCTGAACTGCGCCGGCAGCTCCTCCTTGCCGAACAGGAGCAATCCCACGTCGACCGGGCCGGGCTCGCCGAGGGCCAGCGCACGTACCAGTTCGACGGCGACGGCGACGCCTCCCTTCATGTCGGTGGCGCCGCAGCCGTGCACGGCACCGTCGGCGATGCGGCCGGGCACATTGCCCTGTGCGGGCACCGTGTCGTAGTGGCCGACCAGGAGCACGAGCGGCACCGCGGGCCGGCGCGGCCGCGCGAACACGAACGCGTCCTCGGCCACGTACTCGGGCGCGAAGGCCGCCGGGACGAGTGAGAGCAGGTGTGATCGCACCTCTGCCTCGTGCAGGCTCTCCGACGGGATGTCCACGAGCTCGAGCGTCCGCTCGGCGAGTCGCTGCCCCAGAGCGGTCATGACTCGAGCGTACCGGCATACTCTCGTCATCACCCGCCGATCCGAACCCCCGGTAGGCCTCGAGCCCGAGAAGGGGCTCCTGCTCGCGGTGCTGCCGAAAGGGGCTGACGCCGAGGACGAGCTCGGCGAGTTGCGCGAGCTGACGCGGACGGCGCTCGTCGACCCGGTCGAGGAGCTCGATCCAGCAGCGCAACCGGCCCGACCAGCGAACCTATGTCGGGAAGGGGAAGCTCGAGGAGCTGAAGATCCCTCTACGAGGTGTGCGGCGCCGACGTGCTGATCGTCGACGACGAGCTCGACCCGACCCAGCAGCGGACGCTCGAGGATGCGCTCTCGACGCGCGTCGTCGACCGCACACAGCTGATCCTCGACATCTTCGCGCAGCACGCCGTCAGCGCCGAGGGCAAGCTCCAGGTCGAGCTCGCGCAGCTCGAGTACAACCTGCCGCGGATGCGCGGGATGTGGAAGCACCTGGAGCGGCTCGGAGGCGGCGTCGGCACGCGCGGCCCGGGTGAGTCGCAGCTCGAGAGCGACCGCCGCATGGCCCGTCACCGGATCACGGTGCTGCGCCGCCGGCTGAAGGGCCTCCAGGCGCAGCGCGGTGTGCGCCGGAAGGAGCGCAAGCGGGCCGAGGTGCCGACGGTCGCCCTGGCCGGGTACACGAACGTCGGCAAGTCGACGCTCCTGAACGCCCTCACCGGCGCCGAGGTATCGGTCGAGAACCGCCTCTTCGAGACCCTCGACCCGACCACCCGCAGCTTCGAGCACGACGGCAAGCGCTATCTCGTCACCGACACCGTCGGCTTCATCCGGCGTCTGCCGACCCAGCTCGTGCAGGGCTTCGCCTCCACGCTCGAGGAGACGCTCGTGGCCGACCTGATCCTGCACGTCGTCGACGCGTCGCTTCCCGAGGATCGGTTGCGGGAGCAGATCGCCGCCGTCGACGCTGTCCTGACCGAGATCGGCGGCGACGACCTGCCGATCGTGCTCGTGCTCAACAAGGTCGATCGGCTCGACCCACTCGGACGCCGGCGGCTCGCAAACCGCTTCCCTGACGCGCAGCAAGCGTCTGCCGTGACGGGGGAGGGCCTCGACGAGCTTCGGGAACGCGTGGCCACGCTGTTCGCCGACCGTTTCGAGGACGTGCGGCTGCTCGTCCCTTACGACGAGGGGCACGCGCTCTCTGCGCTCTACGCGCTCGGCGCGCCGATCGACGAGCGGAGCGACACCGACGACGGTGTGCTGATCCGAGCGAAGCTGTCGCACCGCGACGCCCGCCGCTTCGCGCGCTATCTCGTCGCCGGAGGCGACCCGGAGTCAGCGGCGACCACGTGACGGATCTACGCGTCTCGAGACTCCGCGACGACGCGGTGCTGCCGGCGAGGGCCCACAGCGGCGACGCCGGGCTCGATCTGGCCGCGTGCGAGACGGTCACGATCGGGGCGGGTGAGCGGGCCACCGTCGGAACGGGCATCGCCGTCGAGATCCCGGACGGCCACGCGGGGCTCGTCGTGCCGCGATCCGGCCTTGCGCTCCGCCACGGCATCTCCATCGTCAACACGCCCGGGGTGATCGACGCCGGCTACCGCGGCGAGATGCGGGTCATCCTGCTCAACACCGATCGCGAGCAGCCCTTCACGGTCGAGCCGGGCATGCGGATTGCCCAGCTGCTGGTCGTCCCCGCGCTCGCGGTCGACGTCGTCGAGGTCGCCGGGCTGACCGAGACGGTGCGCGGCGAAGACGGCTTCGGCTCCTCGGGCCTGCGTTGAGGCCCGAGCCCCGGGTCAGGGTCTCGGCCATCCTCCTGTGGCACGGGCGGATCCTCCTCTGCCGCCACGAGAAGCGCGGAGTCGATCACTGGCTACTCCCCGGCGGCGGAGTGCGGAGCGGCGAAACGCTCACGCAGGCACTGCAGCGCGAGCTCGCGGAGGAGACGGGGCTGATCGAGGGTGGTGACGAGCTGCCGGTCGAAGGGCCCGTCGTGATCGTGGACTCGATCTCGCCCGAGCGGAGCCTCTGGTCGAAACACGTGGTCCACATCGTCTTCGCCGGCGAGCTGGATGGATCCCTGGCCGACATCGTCTCCCGGGACGACGCCGTACGCGGACACCGGCTGTTCGAGCTCGACGAGCTCGAGGGCCTGGCGCTGCATCCGCCGATCGGCCACTTCTTGCGCCGCTTTCAGCCCGGTGACCCGTGCGTCTACCTCGGGGCGATGTGGGCGCCGTAGACCCGAGCGCGCACGAGGACGCCCTGCGCCGCTCGCTGGCGTGGGACGGGTGTTTCAACGTGCGAGACCTGGGAGGGCTGGAAACGGCGTCTGGAGGCCGCACACGGCGTGGCGTGGTGGTGCGCGCGGACAACGTGCGGCGTCTGACGGCCGCCGGCTGGCAGGCAGCGTTCGACCACGGCATGCGCCGGGTCGTCGACCTCCGGTTCGAGAACGAGGTGCCGGGCGAGCCCGACGCGCACGACGACTTCGAGGTTGTCGTGATCCCGCTTCGCAAGGGCAATGATCCGGAGGCGTCCCTGGCCTTCGAGGAGGCGCTGCTCGCTGCCGACGACCTCGCACCGGTGTTTGCCTCTAGCTACATCCGGATCCTCGAGGACCTGCCCGAGCGGGTCGGAGGTGCCGTGGGAGCGGTCGCCGACGCCGGCGACGACGAGGGCGTCATCGTCCACTGCTTCGCGGGGAAGGACCGCACCGGGATCGTGTCGGCCTTGCTGCTCTCGCTCGTCGGCGTGCCGGACGAGCTGATCGCCGCCGACTATGCAGCCAGCGATCCCGGCGTCGACAGGCTCTCGACGCCGTGGTTCGCGTCGGCCCGGGACGAGACCGAGCTGAAGCTCCGGCGCAGGGTCTCGATCTCGCCGCGCGCCACCATGCTCGACGTGCTCACCTGGGTGCACGAGACCGGGGGCGGCCCCGACGAGTACCTTCGCGAAGCAGGGCTTTCGAATACTCAGCTCGAGACGTTGCGCGCGCGGCTGGTCGATTGAAGCCCGGACGACCGGTCAAAGCCGGGCGCCACGGCGTCAGGCTTCAGCCTGTCGTCCGGGTTCGCTGCCGGCTACTTGCCGCCGCGCGCCTTCGCACGGCCTGTCGAGACGGCGTGCGCGAGCCGCTCCAGCTCGTCGCCGAGCGGCTCGAGGTGGCCACTGCCGCCGCCGTGCTCGAGGGCACGAGCCAGCAGCCAATCGGCAAGCTCCGGGTTCCGCGGCAACAACGGCCCGTGGAGGTAGGTGCCGACGGCCGCAGCGACGCGACAGCCCTCGAAGCCGGACTCGCCGTCGTTCCCGTGGCCCGCGATGACGCGTCCGAACGGTGTTGCGCCGGTGTCGAGCAGCGTTCGTCCGGCGTGGTTCTCGAACCCCGCCACCATCGTCGTGACACCATCGCCCAGGTCGGCTTCGAGCAGCACGTCGCCGATCAGCCGCTTCTCGCCTGCGACGGTCTCGAGCGGGAAGACCCCGGCTCCCTGCAGCCAGGAGCCGTCCCGGCCACGGTAGCCGCGGCCGAGTAGCTGGTAGCCGCCACACACGGCCAGGAGCGCCGTTCCGGTCTGGACGGCCCGTTGCAGGCCATCGCCTCTCTGCGCGAGGTCGGGCGCAACGAGCGCCTGCTCGCGGTCCTGGCCGCCGCCGACGTAGACGAGATCGAAGGCCCAGGGCTCGAGCGCCGCACCTGGCTCGACCGCCGTCACCTCGAGCGAATGCCCCCGGAGAGCCGCCCGGCGGGCGAACACCGCGATGTTGCCCCGGTCGGCGTAGATGTTCAGATAGTCCGGGTAGAGGTGAGCGACGCGGATCCTCACTGCGCCTCCTCCCAGAACGGGCGCACGAGGCCCCGGCTGACCGCGATCCGCCGCAGCTCGAGCATCGCCGTGTAGGTCGGGAGAACGCCAAGCTCTCCGCCGGTGGGAACGAGCGCGAGGCCACGGTCGAGTGCCTCACGGAGATCGGGGACCACCTCGAGTTGCGACGCGGGATACCCCGCGTACGTGAACCGCAGTGCCAGCTCCGCGGCCCGCTCGCCGCTGACCACGATCCACTCGGCCCGCTCGAGCAGCGGTTCGAAGTCGACGTCCCAGATCCACGACACGTCGCGGCCGTCGGCAATCCGGTCGTTGAGGGCGATCACGAGTGTGGTCGGAACGCCGCCCTCCTCGAGCGTGCGGATTGCCTCGTTGGCTCCCGCCGGGTTCTTGATCAGCAACATCAGGATCCGCCGGTCGCCGGCGTCGATCCGTTCGAAGCGACCGAAGGCCGCCGTGAACGTGCCGAGCCCCGTGACAATCTCGTCGAGCGAGGCGTCGAGGGCAAGTGCGGTGGCAGCGGCGGCAAGTGCGTTGTAGACGTTGTAGAGGCCCGGGAGAGGAAGCCTGATCCGCGACGTCCCTGCGGGCGTGACGAGATCGAAGACCGACGCATCGAGGGCTTGCAGGTCGATCGACCGGGCCGCGAGGTCGAGCGCGGGACGGGCATGACCGCAGGCGGGGCAGCGGTAGTCGCCGAGGTGCCCGACGTACGCGGCGGCGTAGACGTAGGGTTCGCCGCAGCGAACGCAGTACTTCGAGTCGGCGGCGTGCTGCAGTGCGGGCCGGGCCAGGCGGGGATCGTCGACGCCGAACCGCAGGACGTGTGGCCGCCCCTCGGAGAGCTCGGCGACGAGGGGATCGTCGGCGTTGACCACGAGCATCGAGGCGTGGGGGAGGGCGGCAACCGCCGCGCGCCAGCGGTCGGCGATGTGCTCGAGCTCGCCGTACCGGTCGAGCTGATCCCGAAAGAGGTTTCCGAGCGAGACGACCCGTGGGCGGACGCGTCTCATCACCTCGGGCAGCGCGAACTCGTCCACCTCGAGCAGGCCCAGGTCTGCATCGGTGGCCGAGAGCAGGGTGGAGGCGACACCGGAGGCGAGGTTGGCCCCGGAGTTGTTCCAGGCCAGCCGGTAGCGCGTGCCAAGAATGCGAGCGAGCATCGCGCTCGTCGTCGTCTTCCCGTTCGTCGCCGAGACGACGGCGACGCCGGCCGGCAGCCGCGCGGCGAGCGCGTCGATCGCACCGGGATCGACCTTCCAGAGCAGCTTCCCGGGCAGCGTCGTGCCCCCTCCGCGCCCGACGACGCGGGAGAGGCGCCCGACCAGCCGAGCGGCGGACGTTTCTGTGGCGAGGCGGACGCCCATCGGCCCGAGCCTACCCGGCGCCGCCGGCGAACCCGGGCGAAACCCGGACGACAGGCTGAAGCCTGTCGCCGCCGCCTCGCTCTGGGCCACTTGCACATTCCGCAGAATGCTCTACAGTAATTGCAGATGGCCAGACCCCGGCGTCGCCACCCGGCTCTCGCCGGGATCGACGAGGCAGCTCTTGCGGAGTTTCGCGCAGGCATCAGACGGCGTTACACCGACGAGCAGATCCTCGAGCAACTGCGTGCAAGCGCGGCCCGCCTCGGCCGCTCGCCGACGATGCGCGAGTTTGCGGCCGACCCGGAGGCAGGCATGCATCCGCAGACAGTGATCGAGCACTTCGGAACGTGGAACGCCGCCAAGCGCGCCGCGGGGCTGACGCCGCGCCGCTTCATCAGCAGGGAGGAGCTGCTCGGGCAGCTGCGGCGGCTCGGCGACGAGCTCGGCCGGACGCCGACGGCCAGGGATCTCGACGCGAACCGCAAGCGGATAGCCTCCAAGTCGCTGATCTGGCACACGTTCGGCTCCCTGACCGCGGCGCTCAAGGAGGCCGGGTTCGACGTTCCGGTGGGCGACGAGAAGCTGGAGCGCGCCGTTCAGCATGGTGCGGTGCTCGCCCGCACTCTGGGCCGCCTGCCCAAGATGTCCGACTGGAAGGACGCACGCCGGGCCGACCCGGCGCTGATGTCAGAGTGGCAGGTCTACCGGCTCGTCGACATCGAGACGGGGCCGTGGGCCGCGTTCCAGTTCCTCGTGCGCGAGCGCCTGCGGGAGGAGGGCGTCGAGGTCGCACCCGACGGCTCGCTGTAAGCGAAGCCGGCGGGCTCGCTGTAAGCGAGGCTACGCGATCAGCGTGGCGAGCTTGGCAAGGCACAAAGCGCCTTCGTGAGCCGCCCGCACCGCAGGGAGTGGCTTGTCGTCGCGATACGTTCGATCGGCACGGAATCGGATCTCGGTCGCGATGTGACCTCGCTCGAGGTGGAGCAGTCGCCCCTCGGAGACCTCGTGCTTGCGCAGGGTCCGCCGCAGGGCTCCCTCGACGACCTCGAGGGCGGCCTTCGTCGAGGCGAAGAAGAGCTCGCGGCGTGCGCGCCCGATCCAGAGCGGGCGGGCGACCCCACGGGCGAGGTGGACACGGTGCGGCGTGCGCTCGTCGATCCAGGCCGTCGCCATCGAGCCGCGGAGCTCCTCGAGCGCCCCATGATCCGACTGCGCGGCATGCATGAGGGCGAAGATCGCTTCGGAATCGACCGTCATGAGCGGCTCGGCGCGGTCGATGCCGTGGCGCGCAAAGATCTCCTCGTCGTTGACGATGATCCCGTTGTGGACGCCGATCACGGATCCGTGGCGAATCGGATGGTTGTTCGCAAGGACGGTGGGATGGCCCTTCGTGTAGTCGCGCACGTGAACGAGCGCCTCCGTTGCATCATGCGGCAACTCGACGGCGTCGAGGAGGGCAGTCGCCCCGGAGCGTTGCTTGTGGATCGTGACCGCGGTGCCGGGGCTGCGGTGGGCGTAGCCGACCGCGTCGGCGCCTCGCTCGGCGATTCCCGCCAGGAGCGCCTGGGCGGCAAGCGTCCGGTCGACGGTCGAGTCAGCGTCGAGGCTGAATCCGGCAATGCCGCACATCAGCGGATTCGATGATCTCGGTCGCCCATGACCGCGTGAGAATAGCGACACAAGATGATGGATCTATACATGCTTCGGACGGTAGTTCCTCCACCCGGGTTGTGAATGCCTCAAGTGGGGGACGCGCACCGCCGATACGTGTGCGGTGGAAGGTAATCTCGCAGAGCCGCTCTTCGATCCCGTCGCAGACGAGGGTGCGCCCGAGGAGGCCGGCGCCGCAACGCAGGATCCGTTGAAGCTGTACGTGAGGCAAATCGGGAACGGCCGCCTGCTGACACACGCCGAGGAACGCGAGCTGGCACGCCGCAAGGACGAGGGCGACGAGGAGGCCAAGAGCCGGCTGATCGAGTGCAACCTCCGGCTCGTGATGTCGATCACCCGGCACTACACCCGTGCAGGTGTGCCGCTCCTCGATCTGATCCAGGAGGGCAACCTGGGCCTGATCCGGGCCGTCGAGAAGTTCGACTACACACTCGGGTACAAGCTCTCGACGTACGCGACCTGGTGGATTCGGCAGTCGATCTCGCGCGCGCTCGCCGAGCAAGGGCGCACGATCCGTCTCCCCGTCCACGTCGCCGACCAGGTCCGTCGCGTCACCCGCGCGCGTCGTACGCTGGGCCAGAAGTTCAACCGGGACCCGTCGGTCGAGGAGATCGCGCTCGAGGCGGGCTTCACGCCCCAGAAGGTCGAGACCCTGCTCGAGCTCGTCCAGGACCACGTCTCGCTCGACACACCGATCGGTGACGGCGAGAGCGTGATGAGCGACCTGATCGAGGATGTGAATGCGACCGAGCCGGAGGTGGAGACGGCGGAGAAGTTCCGCTCTTCCGAGCTCGCGGGCGCGATGCTCCGGCTCAATCCCCGGCAGCAGCGGGTCCTCACGGAGCGCTTCGGCCTCGAGGACGGTCGGCCGAAGACACTCGAGGAGGTCGGCGTGATCCTCGGGATCACACGAGAGCGCGTCCGGCAACTCGAGACGCGCGCGTTGCGCGACCTGCGCGCCGCGGCGCCCTCGCTCGAGTTGTATCTCCGGACGTAGGCGCGCGAGCCGGGCAGGCGCCCGTCACACGACCGACTGCATCTCGCGCTGTCCGGCAAGCCGACGTAGCGATTCGAGCTCGATCTGGCGCACGCGCTCACGGGTCAGTCCGAGCTGCCGCCCGATCTCCTCGAGCGTCCTCGGCTCGGTGCCCCCGAGGCCGTAACGCAGCGTCACCACCTGGCGCTCCCGGGCGGGCAACGACTCGAGCGCGGCCCGCAGCGCCTGGCTGCGCAGTTCGAGCTCAACTTCCTCTTCGGGCAGCAGGCCGTCGCCGGCCACGAAGTCACCGAGCACCGCATCGTCCGTCTCGCCGATCGGCGCGTCCAGGCTCGTCGACGCGCGCGCCGCCGCCCGTACCTCGTGCACCTGCTGCAGGGTCAGGTTGGCCTCGTCGGCGATCTCCTCGAGCGTCGGCTCGCGACCGAGCACGGTCCACAGGGAGCGCTCCGCGCGGTTCATCTTCTGGAGCCGCTCGACGATGTGCACCGGCATCCGGATCGTTCGAGCCTTGTCCGCGAGCGCCCGCGCAACCGCCTGCCGGATCCACCACGTGGCGTACGTCGAGAACTTGAAGCCCCGCCGCCAGTCGAACTTCTCCACGGCCCGGATCAGGCCCAGGGTGCCCTCCTGGATCAGATCGAGGAAGGGTAGGCCCTGGTTGCGGTAGTGCTTGGCGATCGAGATCACGAGCCGGAGGTTGCACTGGATCATCGTCTGCTTGGCAGCGAGGTCGCCCCGCTCGACCCGCTTCGCGAGCGCCACCTCCTGCGCCGCGGTCAGCAGCGTGTGGCGCCCGGCCTCGCGCAGGAAGAGCTGCAGCGCGTCGGTCGTCGACTCCGCGGCCGCAGGGGGGAGCGGGGGAGGCTCGGGTGTCGCCGGAGAGTCGACGACCTCGATTCCCCGCTTGTCGAGCTCCAGGACGAGCGCGTCGTGCTCGAGCGGCGAGAGCTCGTGCGTCTCGATGAGCTCCGAGACCGCCTGCAACTGGATCGTGCCCGCGTGCTCGCTCGCCTCGAGGAGCGCTCGAACCTCGTCCTGCGCGAGCAGGGTTTCGATGTCAATCGTCGTCATTGCCGGGAGTCGCTCGTCGTCTCGAGACACTCTCCCACTCAGGACGGGTGCTTGTCCAGCCCTCCCGCCCACTGATCCTTCGGCACACGATAATCAGTGTTATGTCAAGTTGGCGGAATCGACAAGGTTACGGCCTCCCCCTTCGCGTCCGAGGCGCCCACTCCAGGACGGTCGAGGAAGCCGGTCTCGCCGCGGAGACGCGCATCAGAAGGCCGCCTCGCGCACGCCGGAGACGATCAGCAACAGGATGCACGCTGCGAGCACGAGCCGGTAGATCACGAAGACCGTGTAGTTGTGGCCGCGGACGTAGCCGAGCAGCCAGTTGATCGCGAGCAGACCGGCGCCGGCCGACGCGATCGTACCGACCACGAACGGTCCCACCCACCCAGCCGGCAGGTCGCCCTTGATCACATCGGTGTACCCCTTGAGCAGCACGGCGCCGAGCACGATCGGGACGAGCAGCAGGAACGACAGGCGGGCCGCGGCGTCGCGCGTCAGGCCGAGGAAGCGGCCGGCGCTGATCGTGATCCCGGAGCGAGAGACGCCCGGCGCGAGCGCGACGCTCTGCGCAAGGCCGACGAGGAGCCCCTGGCGCAGGCTGAGCTCCCCGATCTGCTTGCGCTCCGGCCTCCGGTCGGCCCAGTAGAGGACGAGGGCGAAGACGGCAAACAGGATCGCGATCTGCCACGGCTTCCCGAGCCGCTCCTCGATCACGCTCTGAAAGGCTGCCCCGATGAGCGCGGCCGGGATCGTCGCGACGACGATGACCCAGCCGATCTTCTCGTCCTCGGTCTCGATCGCGCGCCGCCGCAGGCTCCGGAGCCAGGCCACGAGATAGCCGATCAGGTCACTCCAGAAGTACGCGACGACGGCGACGAGCGTGCCGAGGTGCAGCGCCACGTCGAACGTCTTGTTGAAGGCCTCGTGCTCCTTCAGGTACGTCCAGTCACCGAGCCATGGTACGAGGATCAGATGGCCGGACGACGAGATCGGCAGCAGCTCGGTGAATCCCTGCACGAGCCCCAGGACGAGCGCCTGCCAGTCGGGGAACGCGGTCGCCTCCTCCCCCCAGCGGAAGATCGTGAGGACGGCTGCGACGGTCAGCAGCGACGCCGCAGTCCCGTAGACCAGGGTTCGGCGCACCGGCGGATCGTACCCGGGATCCACGCACGGTGGCTCAGTTCGAAATTCGCGCAATTTGCGTGCAGCCGCGTGGCCGGCCCCTTGACCTCGTCCCCCCCGGTCTCTAGTTTCCTCCTTGCACCGAGCACGGAGCGCGAGTAGGTCGAAGCTCAGCACGGAGGCCGTACGCGGAAGCGGAAGGTCAACGGGCCGGGTGGACGAAAGCGCAACCGGCTCGGTGAATTTCTTTGGTCCCGCGTCGGTGCTCCTGTCCGCCCGACCGTCCTGCGCCCCGGGTATTCTGTGCGCCATGCACCTGCGCATGCCGAGCATTCACCATGGCGTTCAGGCGTTCCTCTGGGCGCTGGTCTTCTTTCTCATCCTCTACTTCGGGATGGTCTCGATCGAGATCGGCAAGGGGACAGCCCTGCTCGTCTCGCTCGTCAGCGCCTTCCTGATCTTCGTGTTCGTCCGCACCCGCGGCACGTAGCCGATGACGGGCGCTCGCCCGGCCCGGAAGCCGGCTATCTGCGACCGCGAGCGGTCAGGCTGCCGACGAGCCGGCGGGCCAGGTCCGGGCCGATCGCCTCGTCGAGCCGTCGTCGGGCAGGGACTCGATGCTCGGCAGTCCCGAGCAGGAGGCAGTGGCGAAGCAACCGGGTCGTACCCGCCTGCCGGGTTCGGAGTGTCGACGCTGCGTTCACGTGGTTCGTCATCGGTCGTCCACCTGCCTCTCGATGATCCCTTCATTCAGGGAGACGGTGCCGCAGACCTTCAAACGTGATATCCGACCGCCCGGACGGCGCAGGCCTCGCCGGCCGACCCGGGAGCAACGGGACGCTGCTCAGTCGTAGGCCACGAGCGCGTGCACGTCGGTTCCGGGGATCCGTTCGCGCCCGTGCAGGAAGGCGAGCTCGATCACGAACAGCGCCCCGACGACGACCCCGCCCAGGCGCTCCACGATCTCGATCTTGGCACGGGCGGTACCGCCGGTGGCAAGCACGTCGTCGAGCACGATCACGCGGGCGCCGGGCTCGATCGCATCGATGTGAACCTGGAGCGAATCCGTCCCGTATTCGAGCTCGTACAGGGCCTCGATCGTGTCCCAGGGGAGCTTTCCGGGCTTCCGGGCGGTCACGAAACCGCATCCCAGGGCGTAGGCGAGCGCCCCGCCGAAGATGAACCCGCGTGCCTCGGCCCCGAGGATCAGGTCGGGAGCACGCGGGCCGGCCCACGCCGCCAGCCGGTCGATTGTCTCCCGGAAGGCAACGGGATCGGCGATGAGCGGCATCACGTCCTTGAACATGATCCCCTCGCTCGGAAAGTCGGGCACGTCGCGGATCAGGGTCGCGAGATCGAGCTCGCTCATCGATCAGCCACCTCCCGGAGGTCGCGCATGAGGAGGAGCTGCGCCAGCTCCTGCGCGACGTGAGCCAGGGCCTCGAGATCCTCGAGCGCGGCCGCACGCCGCTCCAGGCTGCGGGAGCGAAGCGCGGGTGCGACCACCTGCTCGAGCAGTGCCGACTGCCGGCCGGCAGCGGTCCGGAACGCCCTCAGGTGCCGCGCGTCGATCCCGTGTCGCGCGATCTGGGCGCACGCATGTGCGATATCGGCGTCGCTCTCGCTGTACAGCCGTTCGCCACCCTGGATTCGCGGGGCGAGCAGGCTGAAGTCCTCGAGCTGCCGTGCGAAGTCGGCGGAGATCCCGGCGCGTGCACACAGTTCCGCCATGTCGATCTCTTCCTCCTGCCCGCGGAGGCCCGCCGCGCGGCGCTTGGCGCGGTCGGCGGTCGGCGCGCGAAGCTCCTCGCGGATCACCCGCAGCGGCAGGAACTCGTCGCGTTGCAGGCGCAGAATCGTGATCAGGCGCTCGACGTCTGTCTCGGAGAACAGCCTGTAGCCACCCCGCGTTCGGCTGGGCTGCAGCAGTCCCTGATCCTCGAGGTAGCGGATCTTGGAGATCGAGATGTCCGGGAACTCGTCGCGCAGGCGCTCGCAGACCGCGCCGATGGTGTGCAGTCCTGCTGCCGGGCTCGTCTCCGGGAACGTCGTCATCGGCGCAGGAACGTCATCCGGTACTTGCCGACCTGGACCTCGTCATCGTCCTCGAGGGTGCTGCTCTCGATTCGGCGTCTGTTGACAAAAGTACCGTTGAGGCTGCCGAGATCCCGGATCGTGAACACGTTGCCGTCGCGGACGAGCTCGGCGTGCCTGCGCGACACCGTGACATCGTCCAGGAACACGTCGCACTCCGGCGACCGGCCGATCAGCGCCCGCTCCCCGATCGCCTCGAAGCTCTCCCCCGCCCGTCCGCCGCCGGACCGCACGACGAGCGCGGGGCCGTCGATGCTCTCCTGCGCAGGGGCGGCATCGATGTCGTCGGGCCCGAGGCTCAGGGTCGTCTCCCCCACGGTCTCCCGCGCGAGGAGCGCGCCGCAGCGCGAGCAGTACGTTGCCGCCTCCGGGCTCTGAAATCCGCACTCGGGGCAGTAGACGTGACTCACTGGCCTCCGCCGAGGATCGAGCCGAGGTCGTTCGCGGCGATGTGCCCTCCGCTTCGCGCCCGCTTTGCTCGCTCGGCCCTGATGATGTCGATCTGCCCGTGCATCACCCGTCGATTGAGCGAGATGTCGTCCTCCTCGTGCTCCAGCCGGCGAACCTCTGCCCAGAGCGCGGCATCGTCCAGGCTCCCCAGGTCGGGGAGCGGCTCGAGGCCGGCCTCGCTCGGGAGATCGCCGGTGCCCTCGTAGAGCGGTCGCTCGAACGACGTGAGCGGATGGGCCTCGAAGCTGCCCGCGGCGACCTGCGCCCTGAGCCGCTCCGTCCGCTCGGCTCTGAGGAGGTCGATCCGCCCGTGGAGGACGCGGCGGCGGCGGGACAGCGTGTCCTCGCTCTCCTCGATCTGCGCGAGCAGCGCGGAGAGCTCGGCGTCCGAGAGCGACTGCAGGTCAGGGAGCGTTTCCACGATTGCCTTTCCGGTCGGTAGGGCGCTGTGATCGAGAATGCAGCGTAGCGAAGGGGTCAACCTCAGCTTGAGACTTTGTGGCCCAGGAGACGATTTCGCCTCGCGGGCGTCACTCCCTGCAACGCCGCGGCGACCTCAGCGTCGCACCTCCCGCCGCACCTTGAGGACGTACTGCCCTGCCGCGATCACCGCAAGGACGAGATTGATCCAGAAGCAGGCGACGGGCCACCACGTTCCCCGCTCCGTGACCAGCACGCAGCCGATCGAGGCGTACAGGCCCCAGGTCGCGATCTTTCCGAGCCGGGAGACCTCGAACTCGTAGCCGCGCGGCACGACGAGCTTGTAGCCGCCGATGAGCAGGAGGTCGCGGAGGAGGATGATCAGTGCGATCCATGGCAGCCTGTCGAACGCGACGAGCATGATGACGGCCGTGTCGATCATGAGCCGGTCGGCGAGTGGATCGGCGACCTTCCCGAACTGCGATTCGACCCGCCAGCGCCGCGCCAGGTATCCGTCGAGCTGGTCCGTGATCGCAGCGAGGCCGAAGACGATCCCGGCGGGCCAGCTCGGCCCGGTTCGCTCGTCGAGGAGGAGCCAGACGAAGAGAGGGATCGCGGCGAAGCGCAGCAGCGTCAGCGCGTTCGGGATCTGCCGGACGGGTGCAGAGACGGTCCGTGGTTCCATCGTCCAGCAAGACTAGAGACTCGATGTGAGATCGAGTGCGCGACACGCGAGTGCGGGCTGCGCGGTGGTAGCGTCGTAGGTCGTGAGCGCCTCGTTCCCCCTTCCCGGCTTCGTCAACAGCCACAGCCACACGTTCCAGCGTGCGCTGCGCGGCCGCGCCGCCGGCACCGATTTCTGGACATGGCGTGAGGGGATGCTCGAAGAGGCCGATGGGGCGACACCGGCATCCGTGAGGGCACGCTACGCCGAGGTCTACGGCGAGATGCTGGCCGCCGGATACACGGCGGTGGGCGAGTTCCACTACCTCGGCGCCCCTGAGGCGTTCGCGGCCGTGGAGGCGGCAGCAGATGCGGGGATCGCGATCGTGCTGCTCCACGTCGCCTACGAGCGAGGCGGGCTCGAGCGGATGCGCCAGCCGTCGGTGGCCGCGTATCTCGGAGAAGTGGAGTCGCTTCGCACGGCGGGAATCGCGGTCGGGCTCGCCCCCCACTCCGTCCGCGCCTGCTCACGAGACTGGCTCGAGGAGATCGGCCGCTATGCCGAGAAGGACGGGCTGCCGCTCCACATCCATGCCGACGAGCAACCCCGCGAGATCGAGGAGTGCCTGGAGGAGCACGACTGCCGGCCGATCGAGCTTCTGGCCGACATCGGCTGCCTGACGCCCCGCACGACGATCGTGCATGCGACGCATGCCAGCGATGGGGAGCTTGATCTCGTGGCCACGAGTGGCGCGCGCATCTGCGCCTGCCCTACGACAGAGGCCGACCTCGGCGACGGGTTCCTGCGCGTCGAGGCGATCCGTGAGCGCTCGATCCCGCTGTGCATCGGCTCGGACTCGAACATGCGGATCGATCCCTTCGAGGAGCTCCGCGAGATCGAAGGCATCGCACGCCGCCAGACGGGCAGGCGCGGCATCCTGTCGACCGCCGAGCTGCTGGAGATCGGCTCCGGTGGGGGAGCCCGCGCACTTGGCCTGGAGGAGTGGGCAGCGATCGAGATCGACGTCGATCATCGCTCGCTCGCCGGTGTGGCGGCCGAGCACGTGTCGGCTGCGTTGATCGCCGGCTGCGCCGCCGATGTGGTCACAACCGGGGAGCGCTGAGCGAGTGGACGTTACGGACGCGACCTTCGAGACAGACGTCGTCACGCGCTCGACCGAGAGGCTCGTTCTCGTCGACTTCTGGGCGGACTGGTGCGGCCCGTGCCACGCGCTCGCTCCGGTGCTCGAGGCCGCCGTCGCGGCAAGGGAGGGTGCGGTCGTGCTCGCGAAGGTCGACGTCGATGCCAACCCCGCCCTCTCGCAGCAGTTCTCCGTCAGCGGCATCCCTGCGGTCAAGGCATTCCGCGACGGACGGGTCGTGGCGGAGTTCGCGGGCGTGAGATCGCGTGTCGCGATCGACACCTTCCTCGACGAGTTGCTCGCCCCGCCACGAGCGGACACGCTGGTCGAGGAGCTTCGCACGGCCGGGGAGCTCCCCGCGGTCGTCGCCGCAATCGATGCGGGCGATGTCGAGGGCGCCTTGCGACTCGTCGTCGATGCGGTTCCGCACGCGACTGCCGACGAGCGCGAGCGGCTCCGCGAGGTCGCCGTGGCGCTGTTCGAGCGGCTCGGGCACGACGATCCGCTCGTCAGCACCTACAGGCGCCGCCTTGCCGCCGCGCTCTACTGAATGCCATGAAGGAGGGCCTCCTCGGTGGCACGCTCCTTGTGTCACCGAAGAGCTACCGCGAAGGAGGCCCTTTCATATGTTGCACGCTGGTTTGGATCTGAGTCGGAAGCGTTTGGACTTCTGCCTGCTCGACGGCCGGGGTGAGCGCGTCGAGGTCGGGGCCGTGCCGCCCGACGGTGATGGTCTGGTCGGGTTCGTCCGTCGGGTCGGGGAGCGTCACGGGCAGACGGTGCGGGCGGCGATCGAGTCGATGAACGGCGCCCGCTTCGTGCACGACACGCTCGAGCGGCTGGGCTGGGAGGTCGAGATCGCTGACGCCGCCAGGGTCAAGGGGTTGGCGCCACTTGGCGTGCAAGACGGACCGGATCGACGCCTGGGTGCTGGCGGAGCTGTCGCGGCGGGAGCTGGTGCCGGCGATCTGGCTGCCGTCGTTTCAGGGCCGTCAAGAGCGCGAACGTGCCCGCTGGCGGCTGTTCCTGGTGCGCAAGCGCTCCTCGTTCAAGCATCGCGTGCATGCGCAGCTGCTCGCGTTCGGGCACGCCTGCCCCGTCGCGACCTGTTCGGCGCCCGCGGCCGGCAGCTGCTCGCTCGGCTCGAGTTCCCCGAGCCGTGGCGCGGAACGTCCTGGCCGCGCGTCCATGATCGACGACCTCGACCGCGAGATCAGCGAGATCGAAAGGGAGCTTCGCGCACTGGGCGCCGACCACCACTACATCCCGCTGCTGATGACGGTCCCCGGGATCGCCTGGGTGCTCGGCTACACGATCGCGGCCGAGATCGGCGACATCGAACGGTTCGCGTGCCCCACCAAACTGGCCGGCTACACCGGCCTCTGCCCGCGCGTCTACCAGTCGGGCCAAAGCGACCGCCGCGGCCCCTTGACCCACGCCGGCCCCAAATACCTGCGCTGGGCGCTGATGGAAGCCGCCGTCCACGCCTGCCGCCACAGGCCTACCGCGACCGCTACCAGCGCAACAAGCACCGCCTCGGCAAACAGCGCGGCGCCAAGGTCGCCCAAGTCGACATCGCCCGCCGGCTCTCCGAGGCGATCTGGCAGATGCTCACCCGTAACCAACCCTTCGCCCCGGCAAGCGCCACGCGGGCTCTGGCCGCATAGACGGCCCTTACTGAGATGCGCCACCGGAGCGAAGCCCCCATACAACCTGATCCTCCAACAAGGAGGCGATAGAGAGTTGAGCCCACTCGCTCCCCACACAGACCCGCGGCCCCTGAACAACCCACACCGTCACCCCTGGACAACGCCACCCCCTTCATAGAGAGCCCTCAGCGCCCCATCTGCGCGCGATAGCGACCGGCCCACTCGGCCGTGCGGTCGAGGTAGGCGCGCTGCGCTGCGCGCCCGACGCGGCCGTACGCGCCCTCATAGGACGCATACGGTCCTCCGACCGCTTTCGCCGGCTCGATCTGCGTTCCCTCGTGCCACTCGTTGTAGCTCGTGATCGTGACGATGTCGGCGCCGGCGCGCACCGCTCCTTGCCACATGCGGTCGTACCGAGAGCCCCCCGCCCTGTCGCGCACGCGCGTGTCCCCGGTCGCCCGCTGTGCGTCATAGCCGGGCCCCACGGAGGGCGCGCACACGAGATCCAGCTTCCGTGCCGAGGCGCAGACACGTGGGAACGAGCTGCCATCGTGGATGTAGACGTCATACGTGTAGAGGCCCGTGAAGCCACCGGCCAGGGCCTTGCCCGGCAGGGACGTGTTCGCGAACAGCCTCACGCCCGACAGGCGAGCAGCGAGAGCGCGCCAGTCGGCGTCCGGCGTCAGGACGGAGTCATAGACGTAGAAGTCGGTGATACCCATTCGCGCGAACTCCTGGATCTCCGCTTCGAGCGCCACCGGCGTCCGACCGGCGAAGGGCTCGATATGCAGGGCAACCCGGAGGCCGGCGTCCCTGGCGATCGCGGCCACCTCTCCCAGCCGTGCGGCCTCGACCGACCCGGGTCCCCACCACGACACGATCACCGTGTCGACAGCGACCGATGCGATCTCCCTCATCTGCACGCGGATCACGGCCGGGTCCGAGGACGAGTACGGGCCACGTGCCGGGAACCAACCAGACGCGATCTGCGACGGCGGCGTGCCGCCGTGCTGCTGCCAGTGCTGCCAGGCGCCGTCGCGCGACTCGGTGCCGTACCACGGGTAGTAAAAGATCGCCACCTCTCCCCGGGTTCGTTCCGGCCCCTGGCCCGGCACGGACACGCCGGGGGCCGCGCCGCCCGCGGCGAGCGCCGCTGCCACCATCGCCGCCGCCAATGACCCCAGGGTACGCCACACGACCGACAGAGCCTATCCACCTCCGGCGACAAAGGGAAGCCGCCGGATGTTCGGCTGATCGGGTTGTGCGATGATCCCGCTCGATGGGCGAGAATGATCGCGACGACAAAGCCGCCCTCGATGCCGCTGACGTCGCGCGGGTCGCCGGTGGCGACGCGGTCGCGCTGCGGGATCTCTACGACCGCTACGGCCGGGTGGTCTACTCCTTTGCATTTCGCCTGACGGGTGACGCGACGCTGTCGGAGGAGTGCGTCCAGGACGTGTTCGTGGCCCTCTGGCGGCGCGCGGCGGATTTCGATCCCACCCGGGCGAAGCTGACGACGTGGCTCTTCGTGGTCGCCCGCAATCGTGCGATCGAGCTCGGTCGGCAGAAGAACCGTCGACCCGAGCTGCGGGACGACCTCGAGCCGGCGGGCTCGTCGCCCGACGCTGCCGATCTCGTGGCCGTCGCCGACGAGTCGCAGCGGTTGGCCGAGGCCATGGCCGAGCTGCCCGAAGAGCAACTCGCTGTGCTCCGGCTCTCCTACTTCGACGGGCTCTCACACGCCGAGATCGCAGAAGTGATCGGAATCCCGCTGGGGACCGTAAAAGGAAGAGTAAGGCTTGCGCTCGAGCGGCTACGGAGCCTCTCCGAGACCCACGACTTGCGACCGGACCGATGAGCGACGACACCGACTTCCCCACCCAGATCGAGCGCGAGGGTCTCGCAGCCCTCGAGGCTGTGTTGCCCCGAGTGAAGCCGCCTGCCGATCTCTTCGACCGGATCCTGGTGGAGGTCGGGCCCGAAGCGACGGTGATTCCGCTGCACCGGAAGTCGCACCGCCGAGCCGTCGTGCCGGTCGCCTCTGCGCTCGCCGCCGTGGCAGCTGTCGCACTGATCGCCGTTTTCGCGTTCGGTGGTGACGGCCCGGGCCCAGCGGATGCCCGTGCCGCGATCGGCGGCAAGAGCGACCCCGGAGTCAACGGTGAGGCGGTGCTCTACGGATCGACCGCCGACGGCGGCACCGTGCATATTTCTCTCCGCGACGTCCCTGCCGCTCCGAGCGGTCACCACTACGAGGTCTGGGTCCTGCGCCGCAACGCCGGAGGCGAGATGGAGGCGGTCGGCTCGTTCACCCCCACATCGAACGACGTCGAGCTCGATCTCCCGCTGCCCGGCCCGGGCGACTACGCGGCGGTCGACGTCTCCGTGGAGGAGAACGGCGGCCCTCCCTCCCACAGCGACACGAGCCTCGCCGGCGGCACGTTCAGCTAACGCGTCGCCACCTCTGACTCCGTTCCGGATCTCGCCCGTTGAGCCTCGTCCCGCCGGATTCGCGGGACGCTAGGCGTCGTCTTCGGTGTACGCGCGCTGCTTCTTCCTGTCGTGGCGGTAGGCGATCGCCATCAGGATCCCGAAGCTGACCAAGAACGCCCCGACGATGCCGAAGCGATAGGCCAGCCGGTCGAAAAGCACGAACCCCAGCATCGCGAGCGCGCCGAGCGCGACCACGATACCGACCATCTTCCGCCAGTGCCTCTTGCCGATCCCGCCGTCGTCCACAGGTCTCCCTTCGTTTCACGTTCGCCACAGTCTGACCGCCGGGCCGTGGCCGTGCGCGGAGTAGCGTCAGCCGGTGCCGCGGATGAAGCGGGCGCGGCCGACCGCCACGAGCCGATCGGGATCGTCCCACTGGGTGATCTCCACGTCGGCGGTTGCCAGGGTCCGCCCAGCCACGAGGCAACGGCCGACGACCCGATGGGGCACGGGCGCCGCGAGCCGCAGAAAGTCGCAGCGAAGGTCGACGGCGATCCACGCCCCGGGGCTCGCGTGCTCGAGCGCGTACCAGCCTGCGGTATCGACGCACGTGGCCAGCGTCCCTCCGTGGAGGAAGGGTCGCGGCTGGTCGCCCCCGAGCGCGACGTCGGGTGGATCGAGGCGCAGGACGACGCCGTCGTCCATGAGCTCGACGGCGACGAGACCGATGACGGCGTCGAGCGGCGACGGCGGGTCGCTGAGAAGGTCGGTCATCGTGCCTGATGGTAAGTGAATGCCGGGGCCGGGGCGAGGGCGATGCGGGCCGGCTAGTTCTGTTGCCTACACACCTGCGAGACGGCTGATTGCGTCCGGGCCTCCGGCGAGCCTTGTGGTCGACCAAGACCCAGCTCGCGCAGGAGGCCCAGATGCATGATCGAGTTTGCCCGCCCAGGCGGATGCGTTTTTCGTTTGAGTCGCGTTGCCGGCTTGTCTCGCTGATCGTTGCGGGGATGAGTCCGGAGGCGGCCGCGGCCGCCTGCGGTGCGAGCCGGGCGACCGGCTATCGGCTCTGGCGCCGCTACCGGGAGGGCAGCTGGGCAGCGCTCGCCGATCGGCCGCCGGTGCCCAGGCGGCAGCCGCGAAGGCTGTCGGCGGCAGCCGAGGCCGAGATTCTGGCGGCACGCGAGTACGCCCATGCCGGCCCTCTGATCGTCGCTGGTTTGCTCGGTCGTCCCGCCTCGACGGTCTGGAAGGTGCTTCACCGGCACGGCCGCTCGAGGCTGCCCAAGCCGGCCCCCGAGCCGGTGCGCCGCTACGAGCGCAAACGGCCGGGCGAGCTCGTGCACGTCGACATCAAGCGGCTGGGCCGCTTCTGGACGGTCGGGAAACGGATCCATCAAGACGGCCTCACGCGCAGCCGCCGCGCCGGCTGGCAGTACCTCCACCTCGCCATCGACGACCACTCACGCCTGGCCTACGCGGAGCTCCGTGACAGCGAGCGCCCCGCTGACTGCGTTGCCTTCCTACGGGCAGCGACTGCCTTCTACCGCCAGCACGGGATCGACGTCGAACGCGTCTTGAGCGATAACGGCAACGGCTACCGCTCCCACGCCTGGACAGCCGCCTGCGAAGAACTCCAGATCAGCCGCCGCTACACGCGACCACGGAGGCCACAGACCAACGGCAAAGCCGAAGCGCTCGTGAAGACACTGCTACGCGAATGGGCCTACCGCTTCGCATACCCCAGCAGCGCACACCGCGCACGAGCGCTTCCCGGCTACCTCCGCTGGTACAACCGACACCGACCACACAGCTCGATCGGCGGCCAACCACCGATCAGCCGTGTCTCACAGGTCCGTGGGTCCCACAGCTAGTGGGCGATCTCGATCGAGCGGCTCTCGCGGATTACGATCACCTTGACCTGCCCCGGATACTCGAGCTGGTCTTCGATCTCCCTGGCGATCTCGTGCGACAGCAGCGCCGCAGCGTCGTCGTCGACCTCCGTCGGCTCGACGATGACGCGGATCTCGCGTCCCGCCTGCAGCGCGTAGGCCTTCGCGACTCCGGGCTTCGCGGCGGCCAGGTCCTCCAGCGACGAGAGCCGTTTGATGTAGTGCTCGAGGCTCTCCCCCCTGGCCCCGGGGCGCGACGCGGAGATCGCGTCGGCCGAGATCAGGAGGACAGCCTCGACGGTCTGTGGCTGGATCTCGTAGTGATGTGCTTCCACCGCGTGGACGACGCCCTCCGGCTCGCCGTACCGGCGGGCGAGCTGCGCCGACACGGCTGCGTGCGTGCCCTCGACCTCGTGGGTCATCGCCTTGCCGATGTCGTGGAGCAGAGCCGCGCGGCGGGCCGTCTTCACCGATGCACCGAGCTCTGCGGCCATGATCCCGGCGAGGTGGACGACCTCTAGCGTGTGCTTGAGGACGTTCTGACCGTAGCTCGTGCGGTACCGCAGCCGGCCCAGGATCTTCACGAGCTCCTCGTGGAACTCGCCGCAGTTCGCCTCGAAGACCGCCTGCTCCCCCGCCAGTCGGACGTGATCCTCGAGCTCGGCCTTCGAGATGTAGTACATCTCTTCGATCCGCGCCGGATGGATGCGGCCGTCCTCGATCAGCTTCTCGAGCGTGAGGCGCGCGACCTCGCGTCGAAGACCGTCGAACGACGAGAGAACGACCGCGTGCGGCGTGTCGTCGATGATGAAGTCCACTCCGGTGAGGTGCTCCAGAGATCGGATGTTGCGGCCCTCCCGGCCGATGATGCGACCCTTCATGTCGTCCGAGGCCAGCTCGACGACGCTGACGGTCGTCTCGGCCGTGTGGCTCGCGGCGACGCGCTGCAGCGCATCGGAGACAAGCGCTCTGGCACGGCGCTTCGCGTCCGTCCGGGCCTCCTCCTCGAGCTGTCGCACCGTGCGGGCGAGCTCGTGCCGGATCAGGTCCTCGGAGCGCTCGAGCAGCTGCTTGCGAGCCTCTCCGAGCGTCAGGCCGCCGACCCGCTCGAGCTCACGCAGCATCTCCTCGTTCGCCGCCTTGAGCTCCTCCTGGAGTTGCTTCGTGTGCGTCTCCCGATCGGCGACGCCCTGTTCCCGCCGTGCCAGCTCCTCCATCTTCGTCTCGAGCTCCCTGTCGCGTTGCTGCAGGCGCTCCTCGGTCTTGGCCATCCGCAGGCGGCTGTCCCGGATCTCGGCCTCGACCTCGGCCCGGAGGGCAACCGCCTGCTCCCGCGCCTCGATCTGCGCCTCACGCCGCGTCCTCTCGGCGTCACGATCTGCGTCGGCGAGGATCGCCCGCCGCTGATCCTCGGCCAGGCGCAACCGCGAGGCGCTGGCAGTTCGAAGCCAGACAAGCAGGACGGCGGCGCCGATGACGATTCCGATCACTCCTGCGACGGCCGTGAGCATGGACGATCCCTTCTTCGGGTTGCCCCGCGGCGGTCAGCCGCGGTTGCTCACATCCGGATCCCGCCTGCACGGCGGCATCCCGGTAAACCGGTCGTGCTGCGCTCTCTATCTCGGCTGGCGTGCCCTCCGGAGAGCAACAGTCGCGCCGTGGCACGGCGGAGTCGAGTTGGGATGGGTCGTCATGGTCAGGAGCCGGTTTTCGGGAATGCGCTCTGTGCAGGAGAAATGATCGGATGAAGCTCTCCTATCCTAACTCCTTCGCCACCAGGTCCGCAACGAGTGGTTCCAGCGTCGCCTCGGAGAATCCCTTCCCGGCCAGGTAGCGGGCCGTTCGCGGGCTTGCGCCACGCACCGCGACGATCGCGGCCGCGCGGATCGACTCCGGCTCGAGACCGTCGACCGCGGCGCGGATGGCAACGGCCGGAACACCGAGACGCTCGAGGTCGTCGCCGATCAGCAGGTTGCCCGCTCCCCTGGACGCGAGGAGCGCAGCGCGGCCGGCGGCGAACCGCTGGTCGTCGACGAGCCCGGCCCGCTGCGCGGCCGCGACGGTCTCGCGGCGCACGGCGGCCGTGGTACCACGTTCGGCCAGCCGCTGCTCCAGCGACGCGGTCGTGTGATCCCGGGTCCGGAGCGCGCGCAGCGCGATGTCGCGCGCCTCGATCCGACGCAACTCCCGCCGCAGGGCACGTGCCGAGGCCCGGTCGAGCCCGGCGCCGACCGCGAGGCCGCCGGCGTAGACAACCTCCAGTGGGAGGACGCGCCAGGGGCGACCGTCGAGCTCGACAGCGACGCGTCCCGGCCCGCGGGCACGGAGGGCGGTGACGACGGCTGTGGTCATCGGAGCCGGCACCGTGCTCGCGGGCGGAGAGACAAGCCTCGACTCTCGGGAATCCTAGGCCTCGACCGGAACCCCTTCCTCGACCGGTGCTTCGTCCTCGAGCGGGGTGACCTCGATGTCGCCGACACCTTCGGCCTGCGGGAGCAGGCGGGCCGAGACGATCGTCTCGGCCGGTGCCTCGGCCTGGATCCGCGCCAGGATCTGCTGGACGAGGTCGGGATGCTCGATCAGGAAGTTCGTAGCGTTCTGGCGTCCCTGCCCGAGCCGCTCGTCGCCGAAGCTGAAGTACGAGCCCGCCTTCTGAACCACCTTTCGCTCGATGCCCACGTCGAGCACGGTGCCCTCCCAGGAGATGCCGGTGCCGTAGATGATGTCGAACTCCGCCTGCTTGAAGGGCGGCGCCACCTTGTTCTTGACCACCTTCACGCGGACGCGGTTGCCGTATGCCTCGGCACCGTCCTTGAGCGTCTCGATGCGCCGGATGTCGAGCCTCACGGAAGCGTAGAACTTCATTGCGCGACCACCGGGCGTAGTCTCCGGCGAGCCGAACATGACCCCGATCTTCTCGCGCAACTGGTTCGTGAACAGGCAGATCGTGTCGGTGCGGTTGAGCGTGCCGGCGAGCTTGCGGAGGGCCTGGCTCATCAGTCGCGCCTGGAGGCCGACGTGGGAGTCGCCCATCTCACCCTCGATCTCGGCCTTCGGCACGAGTGCTGCGACGGAGTCGACGGCGACGACGTCGACCGCCCCGGAGCGCACGAGCAGTTCGCAGATCTCGAGTGCCTGCTCACCCGTGTCGGGCTGGGAGACGAGAAGGTCGTCGATGTTGACGCCGATCCGCCGCGCGTACTGGGGATCCATCGCGTGCTCGGCGTCGATGAACGCACAGATGCCGCCACGCCGCTGGGCCTCGGCGATCACGTGGTAGACGAGCGTCGTCTTGCCCGACGACTCGGGGCCGAACACCTCCACCACGCGGCCGCGTGGCAGGCCGCCGATTCCGAGCGCCATGTCGAGCGAGAGCGATCCGGTCGACACCGCCCCGATCGAGACCTGAGCCTGATCGCTCATGCGCATGACCGAGCCCTTTCCGAACTGCCGCTCGATCTGGCCGAGCGCGACGTCGAGCGCTTCCTCACGATTCATCTCGTCACTCCTCCTCGTCTTCCTGTGGTCTTCGTCCGCGTAGATAAGCAGATCCGTCGGACGTAATGCAAACATATGTTCGCGTCCGACGAGGGATGTCCTGCAGAGCCGACGCTATCGCGTCAGGTGTGCCGGGTCCGTGTCGCCTTCGTGCCGGATGTGTGCCGCAAGGGTCTCCGGCGGAGCCCTCAGGCGCCGAGCAGGCGGCGCACGAGATGGAGGGCCGCCACCGTGCAACGGGAGCGAATCACCTCGCGGTCGCCGGGAAGTTCGATCCGGAGCGACTTTTCGCCCATGGGCCCGGCGACGTGGAAGAAGACGAGGCCGACCGGCTTCTCGGGCGTGCCACCCCCCGGCCCGGCGATCCCGGTCACCGAGACGGCGACATCGACGCCGAGCCGCTCACGGGCACCCTGGGCCATGGCAGCCGCGACCTCGGCCGAGACCGCGCCGTGCAACCCGATCAGGCCTGCCGGGACGCCGAGCACGGCCTCCTTGACGTCGTTGTCGTAGGCGACGAGACCGCCGTGGAAGACATCGCTGGAGCCGGGAACCGACGTGAGCCGGCCCGCGACGAGCCCGCCCGTGCAGGACTCCGCCGTGCCGAGCGTGAGACCCTGCCGGCGGCACAGCTCGAGCACGAGCTCCTGCACCGAGCGCTCGTCGCGGCCGAACAGATACCCGGCGAGCGGTTCCAGGAAGGCGGTCTCGAGGGCCTCGGCACGCCCTGCAGCGCCGGGCTCGACGATGAGATCGACGTGGATCTCGAAGTCCCGCGCGCAGATCGTCGCCTCGACGCCGTCGCCGTCGCCGCCTGCATCGGCGAGCGCCTTTGCGACCGCCGACTCGCTCACGCCGTAGAACCGGAGCACCCTGCGGTCGGGCGACGTCGTCTCGGCCAGGACCCTCTGCAGCGGCTCGGAGGCCACGGCACGCGGCCACAACCGCTGCAGCTCGCCCGGCGGCCCCGGGAGCACGACGACCACGCACGCACCGGCGTCGAGCACGATGCCTGGAGCGGTTCCCGCAATGCCGAGCGAGATCGCTCCGTCGGGTAGGGTCGCCTGCTTGCGCACGCCGGCCGCGAAATCGGCGTAGGGGCGGCGCATCCGCTCCGCGAACCTTCGCGAGATCTGCTCGATCTCGCTCTCGAGGGCGGCATCCACGCTGAGGCCCGTCCCGGCGACCCGCGCCACGAGCTCGACCGTCCGGTCGTCGTGGGTCGGGCCGAGACCTCCCGAGACGAGGCAGACGTCGGCCGCGAACCCCTCGCGCAGGGCGGCCTCGAGCTCGTCCGGGTCGTCTCCGACGATCGCAACGCGCACGGGCTGCAGCCCGAGCAAGAGCGCCTCCCGTGCGTAGAACGGGCCGTTCAGGTCGGTTCGCTCACCGCGCACGAGCTCGCTGCCAGTAACGACGATCGAGGCCCGAGGACGCCTCAAGGGCGCGGCGAGACCGTCAGGAGGCCGCTCGGCGGCACCTTGACTCGGACGCCCGCGATGCGCACGACGACGTTCCGCGGCGAGGCCACCGAGAGTGTCAGCTTCCGTTGCGCGAACCGCTTCGTCTGCCCGCGCTCGAGCGTCCCGCGGTAGAGCGGAGTGCCCGCCGCGGTGCCGGCCCGCACCTCCATGAAGGATGCGCCCTTCGTCGCCGTGACCGAGACGCCGCGGGCGACGGCCGCTGGTGTCGCGGCGGCAGGGACGTTGACGCCCTGCACCTTCGGCTCGGCCGCGCCACCGAACTTCCAGGCGGCGATGACCAGAGCAGTGAGGAGGACGATCGCGGCGACCGCGATCGCGACGAGGCGTGATTCGCGATGCGGGCGCTGGCGTCGGCCCTGCGTCGGGACACGGCGCGTCCGCAGCGGCTGCTCGTCCTCGCCGGCGACGTAGCGGGAGTTGTACTCGTCGACGTAGAGCTGGCCGTCCATCCCGAGCGAGTCGGCGTACGTCCGCAGGAAGCCCTTGATGTAGGTGTGGCCCGGGAGCTGGTCGAACTGCTCGGCCTCGAGCGCGCGCAGGTACTTGGCCCGCACCTTCGTGCGGAACTCCATCTCGTTGAAGTCGAGGCCCTGGCGCGTGCGGGCCTCGCGCAGGCTTGAGCCGATGTCGAACACGCCGGGACAGTGTAGACGAGACGCGAAGCGCCCCACCAACGGTGCATCGTTCCGGTGGGGGCTACTCCACCGCGATCAGCAGCTCGTAGACGGCGACGGCGATCGTGGCCGACGCGGCCATGCAGAGCCCCAGGATGCCGAGGAGGCGACCCAGTCGAGGCGCCCTCGCTTGACCGGTGCGCGACACCGTTGCCCGATCGAGCGCACGGGCACGGCGGGCCAGGACGACAGCTGCGATCCCGAACGCCACCGCGACCGGAATCGCAAGACCGGCGTGAAGAAGGTCGTACGAGGCCGAGTACCGTGTCGCTGCGATCGCAACCGGCAGCGTCAGAGCTGCGAGCAAGCCGAGCACCACGGACCATGCTGCGCGCCTCCGCGCGCTCACGATTTCTTGTACGGGCGACCGTCGGCTGCCGGCGGAACCGAGCGGCCGATGACGCCGGCGACCGCGATCAGGGTGAGCACGTACGGGAGCGCCTGGAAGAGGACAGCGGCCGAGTCCGAGTACTCCGGCAGCCGTTGCGCCAGCGCGCTCGAGAACCCGAACAGGAGACACGCCGCGGCGGCGCCCCAGGGCCGCCAATTCCCGAAGATCATCGCCGCCAGCGCGATGAACCCGCGCCCGGCCGTCATGTTCTCGTTGAACGAGTTGACGAATCCGATCGAGAGGAACGCCCCGCCGGCGGCCGCGAGCATGCCCGAGGAGACGACCGCGCCATAGCGGATCCCGTAGACCGAGATCCCGACCGTGTCGGCGGCCCGCGGGTGCTCGCCGACGGCCCGGATGCGCAGCCCGAGGGGCGTCTTGAAGAGAATCAGCCAGCTGAGCGGGATGAGCACGATCGCCACCCAGATCATCAGGTTCATGTGCCCGAAGACGTCGCCGAAGAAGCCGAAGTTGCGCCCGAAGAGGTGGATGTCGTCCAGGAACCCGATGTTCACCTGTGGGATGCTCGAGATGTCGGTCGGCGTGCCTTCCTGGCCGTAGATGTCGATGAACAGGTAGCCGGTCAGCCCGAGCGCGAGGAAGTTGATCGCCGTGCCGCCGACGATCTGGTCGGCCCGCAGATGGATCGCGAGCACCGCGTGCAGGAGCGCCATCAGCCCACCCGAGAGGATGCCGACGATCAGGCCCATCCACCACGAGCCGAACTTGTCGGCGCCGAGGATGGCGAAGAAGGCGCCCATCAGCATCATCCCCTCGAGGCCGATGTTCACGACCCCGGAGCGCTCGCTGAACATGCCTCCGAGCGCGGCGAAGATCAGGGGCGTCGCGTAGCGGAGCGTCGCGGCGAACAGCGCCGACCAGACGACGACGTTCTCGAGCTTGCCGAGGCTCGAGAGCGTCGCCAGGTACGCGAGGCCGAAGCCGAGCACGCCGGCCGCGATCGCGAAGCCACCGAAGCGGCGCTCGCCGCGGACGAGGACGCCCCCGCCGAGCATGATGGCGATCAGGCAGAGGACGAGGCTCCACACCCAGGAGCGGGAAGAGATGGGCGGTAGGGCCACCCAGGCACCGAGGAGGCCGAGCGCGATCCCGATCCACGCTACGGTGCGAAGCCCGCGCGGCGCGCGGGCGGCGACGGGAAGCGCGAGCGAGGTCACGCGGGCTTCTTCCTGCGGAAGCGGGCCATCATCCAGAGGATGATGATGTCCGCTCCGACGAACAGCACCACGAGTCCCTGGATCAGCAACGTCAGGTTCGAGGCGAGCTCCGGCTTGAAGATCTCCGGGTCGAGGTTGCGCGTCGAGGTCCCCGTCAACAGGCCGCCGAAGAGCAGTGCCGCGAGCGCGACCCCGATCGCGGTGTTGCGGCCGAGCAGCGCCACCGCGATGCCGACGAAGGCGAGCGTGACGCCCTGGATGTCACCCGTCGCGAGCCGGAACTGCCAGCCGAGGACGTCCACGGCGCCGGCGAGGCCCGCGAAGGCGCCCGAGATCGCCATCGCCAGAAAGTAGTTGCGCGGGACGCTGATCCCGCCGTACCGCGCCGCCTCCGGGTTGAACCCGACGGCCCTGACGCCGTAGCCGAGCGTCGTGCGGTTGAGGAGCAGCCAGTAGACGACGAGCGCGCCGAGCGCGATGAAGAAGCCGACGTGGAGGCCCTGGAGGAGCGGGTCGCCCCAGAAGACGGGGAGCTTCGCGCTCTCGAGCACGTCGTTCGAGATCGGGACGAACTCCTGCGTGTCGTTCTGCAGCGGCCCGCCGAGCCCGAACAGGAAGACGCCGACCCAGATCGCGATCCAGTTGAGCATGATCGTGGAGATCACCTCGTGGGCCCCGACCGTGGCCTTCAGGAATCCGGCGATCCCGGCCCAGAGGGCCCCGCAGAGCATGCCCGCAACAAGCGCGAAGAAGATGTGGAGGAACGAGTTCATCCCCTCGAAGGAGGAGCCGATCCAGACGCCGAGCACCGCGCCCACGATGTACTGGCCCGTCCCCCCGATGTTGAAGAGGCCGCAGCGGAACGCGAAGGCGACCGCGAGCCCGGTGAGGATCAACGACGTCGTCAGGATCAGCGTCTGCTGCATGTTGAGCGCGGCGAGGCTGCGCTCGTCGCCGCCCACCCAGGGGAAGAACCAGTTGAACCCGGCGCCGTCGAAGATCGCGCGGTAGGTCGTGAGCGGGTTCTTGCCCGTCGTCGCGAACACGACGAGCCCGCCCACGAAGAAGGCGAGCACCGCGGTCAACACGGGCGCGATCAGGCCGCCGGCCTTCTGGGCGAGGTCGTAGCGCCCGAGCAGCGACTGGCGCACCTCCGGCCCGAGGCCGGAGGGATCTGCCGGCGTGGGTGTTTCCAGGTCGCTCACGCGACCGCCTCCTGTCCCCGCCCGCCGCCGGTCATCGCGATCCCGAGCTCTTCCTCCGTCGCCGACGGCGGGAACTCGCCGACGATCTCGCCCTCGTAGATGACGAGGATCCGGTCGGAGAGCGAGAGGATCTCCTCCAGCTCGAGCGAGACGAGCAGGACTGCCCTGCCCTCGTCGCGCTCCTCGACCAGACGGCGGTGGACGAACTCGATCGCGCCGACGTCGAGGCCCCTCGTCGGCTGCGCGGCGATCAGGGCAACCGGGTCGCGGCCGATCTCACGGGCGAGCACCACCTTCTGCTGGTTTCCGCCCGAGAGCGCCGCTCCGGGGGTCTGGGGGCCACCGCCGCGAACGTCGAACTCCTTGATCAGGCGCGCCCCACGCTCGACGAGGCGGCGCGGGTACAGCCAGCCGAGCTTCGAGTCCGGCGCCTTGCGGAAGTCGTGGAGGGCGATGTTCTCGGCGATCGAGAACTCGAGCACGAGGCCGCGCCGCTGCCTGTCCTCCGGGATGTGGCCGATCCCGGCCTCGAAGTGGCCGAAGACGCTGGCATGGGTGACGTCTTTCCCTCCCACCCTCACCGTGCCCGAGGTCACCCTCCGCAGCCCGGTCATCGCGTCGATCAGCTCGGTCTGGCCGTTGCCGTCGATGCCGGCGATGCCGACGATCTCGCCCGCGCGGGCCTGGAACGAGAGCCCGCGCACCTTCTCGAGACCGCGGTCGTCGAACACGTGCAGGTCCTCGACCTCGAGCAGTGTCTCGGCCGGGGCGGAATCGCCCTTCTCGACCCGGAGCAGCACCTCGCGACCTACCATCAGCCGGGCGAGGCCCTCCTCGGTTGCCCCCTCGGCGGGCAGTGTCTCGACCAGCTTGCCGCGCCGGAGCACGGTGATGCGGTCGGCGACCTCGGTCACCTCGTTGAGCTTGTGGCTGATGAAGATGATCGACTTCCCCTGCTCGGTCAGGCCGCGGATGATCGCGAACAGCTCCTTGGCCTCCTGGGGGGTCAGCACCGCCGTCGGCTCGTCCAGGATGAGGATGTCGGCGTTACGATAGAGCGCCTTCAGGATCTCGACGCGCTGCTGCTGCCCGACCGTGATGTCGTGGACGGTCGCCTTCGGGTCGACGGCGAGGCCGAAGCGCTCGGAGATCTCGGTCACGCTCCGGTTCGCCTCGCCGAGGTCCAGGAACGCTCCGGCGTGGGTGGGCTCCTCGGCGAGGACGATGTTCTCGGCCACGGTCATCACCGGGATGAGCATGAAGTGCTGGTGCACCATCCCGACCCCCGCGTCGATGGCGGCCCTCGGAGTGCCGAGCTGAACCGGCTTGCCGGCGATCTCGATCTCGCCCTCGTCTGGGTGGTAGAGCCCGTAGAGGATGTTCATCAGCGTCGACTTGCCGGCGCCGTTCTCGCCGAGGAGCGCGTGCACCTCGCCCTCGTGCAGGTCGAAGCTGACGTCGTCGTTCGCGACGATGCCCGGAAAGCGCTTCGTGATGTGGCGCATCTCGAGGACGGTGCGGGGCGCTTCAGCCATCGAGCCGAGATTCTACGGTGCCGATCGGCGGCGTGGTAGCAGAGCGGTCGAAAACGGCCGAGAACGAGAGAGGGCGGGCACCTGGCCCGCCCTCTCCGTTCGTTCGATCCCTGCTCGGCTAGCCGTTCTTGATGCCGGTGCGAGGGGGCTTCACCTTGCCCGTTGCGATGCGTTTCGCCCACGTGTTCAGCTTGGCGATCAGCGACTGGCGGTTCGGTGCGTTGACGCTCACCTTGCCGAAGCCGACGCCGCCGTTCTTCACGTTGAAGAGGCCGTCGACGCCACCCTTGAACTTGCCTGTCTTGACGAGCTTGATCGTCTGCAAGACGCCCTGGTCGACCTTCTTCTGGGCGCTCGTGAGCACCTGCTTGCCGAGGAAGGCCTGATCGCTGTCGACCCCGATGCCCCAGACATTCGACTCGCCCGCGGCCGTGATCGCCCCGAGGCCGCACTGGCCGGCGACCTGGAAGACGACGTCAGAGCCCTGGTCGATCTGGTTCAGCGCGACTTCCTTGCACTTGTCCTGTGCCACGAAGTCCTGCGAGTAGCCGTTGTACGTCTTGATCGCCGGCTTCACAATCTTGGCGCATTTCTGGTACCCGGCAATGTACGCGTCGACCGGAGGGATCTTGAGGCCGCCAACCGATGAAATGGCGTTGTTCTTCGTCACGGTGGCCGCGGCGACGCCGGCGAGGCACCCTGCCTCCTGCTCGGCGAACACGATGCCGCGCACGTTCTTCGGCTTGCCCTTCATGAAGGGAGCCGACACGTCGACGATCGCGAACTTCGTCTTCGGGAACTTCTTCGCCACGGCAGCGGTAGAGTCACCCATCAGGAAGCCGACCGCGACGACGAGGTCATAGCCCTGCTTCGCGGCGGTCGAGAGGTTGGGGACATAGTCCGCAGCGCTCCTCGAGATGAACACCCGGCCTTTCGCGCCCAACTGGCGCTGCGCGAGCTTGAGGCCGTTGTACGCCAGTGCGTTGAAGCCCTTGTCGTTGAGGCCGCCGATGTCGGTGATCACGGCCACCTTGATCGGCGTCGCCTGCTTCTTGGCGGGAGCGGCAGAACCGCCCGCGACGACGGCGAGCGCGAGGACCGCGACGAGCGCGACCGAAGCACCGGCCATCCATTTCCTTACTGACACGTTCCCTCCTTGGGACTTGGTTGGTTCGTGGGACTTAGTTGGTTCCGTACCTGGTGAGACGCATCATTCCAACTATTGATGGCGGCTGCGCCGGGCTACGTTCCGGCGCTTGCACGAATGTGCACGAATGCTCGACTGCACGGGCGGAGTCGACTGCGGTCCGGCCGGAGACGGTGGAGAAGACGGGCCGGTCGATCGCCTCCCAGATGGAAGGTCCCGCTTTGGATCTCCATGGAGCACCTACCTGCCGACACCGATTCTTCGCTGGCCCGACCCGCCCCCGCACGGTGCCGTCAGGCGAGTCCCCCGCGTCAGTCGCGTGAGACCACCGTCGCGAGCTGAGACTCCTCGACCAGGACGCGGCGCGGCTTCGAGCCCTCGTAGCCCGAGATGATCCCGCGCCGCTCGAGCATGTCGATCAGCCGTCCCGCGCGCGTGTAGCCGACCCGGAGCCGCCGTTGGATCAGCGACACCGACGCCGTCTGCGTCTGTACGACGATCTCGATCGCCTTGTCGAGCAGCGGATCCTCGTCCGGATCGAATTCGCCGTTGTCGCCGTCGGCCAGTTCGTCGGCGTAGCTCTCCGGCGCCTCGAGCAGGCTCTCGTCGAGCACCTGGCCACGTTGTCGGCGGCACTGCTCGACGACCATCGCGATCTCCTCCTCGGTCACGTAGGCGCCCTGGACGCGCTGCATGCGTGAGGTGCCGAGCGGCTTGAAGAGCATGTCGCCCTGGCCGAGCAGGCTCTCGGCGCCGGACGTGTCGAGGATCACGCGCGAGTCCGTCTGGCTCGAGACGGCGAACGCGATCCGTGACGGCACGTTCGCCTTGATCATCCCCGTGATCACGTCGACCGACGGGCGCTGCGTCGCGAGAACCAGGTGGATCCCGACGGCGCGTGACTTCTGGGCGAGCCGGATGATCGCGTCCTCGACCGCCTGCGGCGAGACCATCATCAGGTCGGCGAGCTCGTCGATCACAACGAGCAGGTACGGGAGCGGATCCTCGCCACGTGCCTTGAACGTCCGGTTCGCCTCGGGCAGGTTGCGGGCACGAATGATCGAGAGGCGCTCGTAGCGGCGCTCCATCTCGGCGACGACGTTCTGGAGCACCGCCGACGCCTCCTTGGGGTTGGAGACGACCGGTGTCAGGAGGTGCGGGATCGACTCGTAGTAATTCAGCTCGATCCGCTTCGGATCGATCAGGATCATCCGCACCTCGTCAGGGGTCGACCGCAGGAGGATCGAGGTGAGCATCGTGTTCACGCAACCGGACTTGCCCGAGCCCGTCGTGCCCGCGATCAGCAGATGTGGCATGCGGGCGAGGTCGGTCCAGACGGAGTTGCCGGAGATGTCCTTGCCGAGCCACACCGAGAGTGGGCTCGCCTGCCCGGGCATGTCGCCGAAGATGTCGCCGAGCGTGACGAGCTTCGGCGAGAGGTTCGGGACCTCCACCCCCACTGCCTGCTTCCCGGGGATCGGTGCCAGGATCCGGATCTCGGTCGTCGCGAGCGCGTAGGAGAGGTCGTCCTTGAGCCCTGCGACCTTGGAGACCTTCGTCCCCGGCGCGAGTTGGAGCTCGTAGCGCACGACCCGCGGTCCGGCAATCTGGCCGACGATGGTGGCGTCGACGCCGAAGTGCGAGAGCGTCTTGACGAGCTGCTCCGCGATGCGCGCGCTCGCAACCCCGTTGTCACCCGCCACCGCCGCCGACGCCTTGAGCAGCGAGCGGTCGGGTAGGCGGTACTCTCCGGCCGGCACCTGCTCGAAGTCGATCGCCTCGCCGTCGCCGGCGGTGACCGCGTCGGGAAGGTGCTCGTCGACCTGCAGCACGAGCGGCGGCGGCTCGGCGGACGTGGCAACCGCGGCGATCACGTCCGGGTAGCTCTCGACCGCGTCGACCGGCCGCCGACGAGACGACGAGCCATGCCCGCCCTCGACTCCCGGGAACGGATCCTGCTCGTCGACGTCCATCGTGTCGAACGACCGCCGGGCTGCGCTTCCCGCCCGCCGCATCGCAGTCCCGGAACGACGGAGCACCGCGCCGGCAGAGGCCCCGGTGAACAGCAGCACGCCCGCGACCAGGAGGGCCACACCGACGATCAGCGCACCGGTCTCGCCGAGAAAGCTCGCGAGGCCGCCGCCGAGAGCCCCACCGATCGCGCCACCCTGGTCGCGGCCGAGGGCGATCATGAGGCCGAACACTCCCACCGCGAGCCCGGTGCGGAAGGGCTTCAGGTCGACGATCGCGCTCCGCACGAGCATGAGCGCGCCGACGGAGACGAGAACGAGCGGAATCAGGTAGGCGGCACCGCCGAAAGCTCTGTGCAGGCCGTCGACGACCGAGACTCCCACCGCGCCACCGTCCCACCCGAGCCAGAGCACGGTCGCGAGGAAGAGGCCGACCGCGGTCATCCCGAGCCCCCACAACTCGGGATGGTGATGCGATCGGGTCTTCGTCCGGCGCTTCTTGACGCGAGCCGGGGTGCGTGGCTTGGGAGCCCGCTTGACGGGCTTCTTCCGGGTGGCGGCCATAGGGCTTGCAGCTTCTCCGGCGGCGTCCCGTATCCTCCGTGGCGAGGTTCCCGCCCCCGCGACCCGGCGCCCGATGCGCGGGAAGGCCTTCGAGCCGGGAAGCCGGCTGCGGCAGGGCGACTACGCTGCCTCGTGGGTGCGGTCGCGCCATCCCGAAATCACATGCTGTCCTCCGAGCAGCAGGAGCGCGAGCCCTGCCGAGGCGGCGCCGAGGACGAAAGGCGCCGACGGGCTGATGTGCGACCACAGCAGGCCGGCGACAACACTCGCGAAGAGCAGTGACGCACCGGTCGCGGCGGCGAAGATGCCGTAGGCGGTGCCAGAGGCGCCCGGCGGGGCATGATCGGCCACCCAGGCGCGTGCGACTCCTTCGGTGGCGGCGATGTAGACGCCGTAGACGATGAACAGCGGCCACACGGCCCGGGAAGAGGGTGCGGCTGCGAAGCCGAGGTAGACGACGGCGAAGACCACGAGTCCGCCGGCGAGGACGAGTGGTCGGCTGACGCGGTCGGAAAGCGCACCCAAGGGCCACGAGAGGCCGGAGTAGATGACGTTGTACAGGGCGTATGCAAGGATTACGAGGGTCGAGCTGAGACCGAGCTCTTTCGAGCGCAGGAGCAGGAAGACGTCGCTCGAGTTGCCGAGCGAGAAGACGACCCACACAGCGAGGACAAACCAGAACGAGCGCGGCATCGGCACGGCCGGGGGCTTCACGCGCGCAGCCGGACGAGGCGACGCAGTCGCAGCCGGGGTCTCCTGCACGCGTCGCAGCAGCAGCAGCGTGACGAAGCCGGGGATGACCGCGAGCCAGAGCACGCTGCGAAGCGAGGCGCCGGAAGCGAGCATCGCGACGGCGATCACCGGTCCGACAACCGCGCCCGCGGTGTCGAGCGCTCGGTGGTATCCGAATGACGCGCCCATCAGCGAGGCTGGAGTCGAGTCCTTGATCAGCGCGTCGCGAGGTGCCGTCCGCGCTGCTTTGCCGAGCCGATCGGCGACGCGGCCGCCGAGAACCCAACCCCACGTCGGGGCGGCTGCGATCACCGGTCGCGCAGCCGCAGAGACCGCGTAGCCGCTGAAGATCCAGGGCACCCGCCGGTGAGCGGCACGGTCGGACAGCCGCCCAGAAAGCCCCCGCAGCCCAACTGCAATGCCCTCGGCGATGCCTTCGATCAGGCCGACGACCGCGACGGGCGCGCCGAGGGTGATCGTCAGGAACAGCGGCACGACCGGATAGGCGAGCTCGCTCGCGAGGTCGTTGGCGAACGACACCCAGCCGAGAGCACGCACGTTCCGAGGCAGGAGCTGCCGCTGCGCGCGGATGCGCGCCAGCCGTGAGCGGCGCCTTCCGGGCGGACTGGATTCCATCTACTCGACGATCACGACGGGCCGGCCTGCGGGCTCGTTGACCCGGTCGGCGGTGGAGCCGAGCAGGTGGTTGCGGTCGCAGCGCCCCCGGCAGGCGGGGACGACGAGGTCGGCACCGGGCTCGGATGCCACCTTGACGATCTCTTCGACTGCAAGATCTGGCTCGACGGCCGGTTCCAGCGCCTTCTCGAGCGCGCTCTGGTCGAGCTCCTCGAGCCGTCGACGGCCACGGGAATCTGCTGACTTGGCATCTCGACCGTCACCTCCTCCGAACCTGTTGTATCGGACTGCAGGAAACGCTGCGCGATCACGGTCGCAGCGGTCAGGGCTCGAGCGTCGCGAGCCGCAGGCCACCCGAGGCGACGCCCGGCCCGACGGCCTGGAAAGCCGGCACCATCTCGCTCGTCACCAGCCCGTGCTCGGACGTGGTCTCGTCGATGAGACGCCACCACTGCTCTGTACGTACGGGCCGGTCGACGATCGTCACGACCACCGGCACCCGGCGCCGTACCGCGAGGAGCCTGTCTCCGTGCGGCGCGTGACGGCCCGAGTAGCCCCAGATGCCACGCAGCGCCGTCGCGCCGGATGCACCCTCGAGGCGAAGCCTGTGAATGAGCTCGACGTAGAGCGGGCGGTGCCCGTATCGGGCCTGTTCGCCCGCGTAGACCATCAGCTTCTGCCAGATACCGAGCCCCCCCGGATCCGTTTCCGGGAGACGGAGCGGTGGCGTGATCGTGCTGCCGTCCCGCTTGCAGACGCGAACGCGCTCGAGCGTGGCCAGCGGGTGATCCAGCTTCTGATCCAGCTCTGCGAGTGCGCGCGCAATCGACCCGTTCGATCCCACCGAGACGACCATGAGCGGCACGTCGGTATTCCTCGACAGGAATCGCGCCCGCTTCCGCGAGTGGTGCAGGAGCCCGTCGACACCGAGAAGCACGGTTGCGCCGTCGACACCGTGCCGGCTCAGCACGTCCACCACATGTGCGTACGCGAGCCGATCGCCAACCCGCTCCTGGCGCCCGAGGTACAGCGTCAGCTTCGTCTCGTCCTCGGCGCCCGTCCCGAGCGCGTCCCTGTCGTCGAGCCGGGTGAGGAGCCGCGCCCGCTCGAGGGTGACGAGGCCACCACCGATGAGTGCCTCGACCTCTGGGACGAGCCGTTCGATCGCCTCACGGGTGTCGACCGCAACGGACACGAGCGGCAGATCCTCTGACGGAGTCAGCATCCGCTGGGTGTGCAGCTGGTGCCTGATCCCGAAGCCCTCCGTCGCGCGGAGGAGGATCGCAGCCTTCAGCTCGTGCCGTCCGTAGAGATCGAGCAGCACATCGGACGTGAGATGGCCGTTCAGGCGGTCGCGCTCTCCGAAGTAGACCGTCAGCTTCAGGCAGTCCGGCATCAGAGCGCAGCACCGATAGCCCAGCCGAGACCGGCTGCCGCCAGGCCGAGCGCGATGCTGCCGACCACGTTCCCGAGCGCCCGTCCTCCCTCGCCGTCCTCGGCGAGCCGCTGCGTCTCGAGCATCCACGTGGAGAAGGTCGTGAACGACCCGAGCGTCGCGACGCCGGCCAGCAACAGATCGCTTTCGGTGAGGTGCGTTCCGATCAACACCCCGAGCAGCAGAGAGCCCAGTCCGTTCACGACGAGCGTGCCGAAGGGAAACTCGGTGCCCGAACGCCCTTGCACGAACCCGTCCAGCTCGAAGCGTGCGATGGCTCCGAGGCCACCGAACATCGCGACGCCGCACCAGATGAGCACGCCACCCATCAGTTCGACGGCACCCTGCGCACGAGCATCGTCGCGACCTGCACGACGACGAGGCCGGCGATCACACTTGCGCCGAGGTAGCCGACGCCCATGACTGGGTGGTCGTTGCGGACGAGCTCGATCACCTCGATCTGCAGCGTCGAGAACGTGGTGAGCGCCCCACACAGGCCCGTGCCGAGGAACGGTCGCGGGTACGTCGACGGCGGCAGTCGCTCCTGGAGCCGCGTTGCGACGTACGCGAGCAATGCGGCACCGAGGACGTTGACGAGGAACGTGGCCCACGGCCACTCGTGCCCGGACGCCGGAAACGCCGTTTCCAACCCGGCCCGGAGAAGCGCTCCCGCCGCGCCGCCCACGAAGATCGCCAGCAGGAGACGTTCGCGGATCCGCGTGCGTGGCTGAAGACGCGAAATCGGTGAATCGAGCTTTGCGGACATCATCAGGCGTCGTACCCCAGATGGTGCAAAGGATCAACCGGCGCGGGTTCGCGCCTCTTCGATGATCAGCTCGGCATCGGCCCGATTGCCGAAGCCCCGCGTCTCGGTCTTGCCCTCCTCGAGGTCCTTGTAGACCTGGAAGAAGTGCTCGATCTCGTCACGGAACTCCGGCGGGATGTCGTGGATGTCGCTCACCCGCATCCAGGCAGGGTCCTTGAGCGGCACGCAGATCACCTTCTCGTCGGGCCCCTTCTCGTCGGTCATGTGGAAGACGCCGACGACGCGCACGCGGATTCGGCAGCCCGGGAACGTCGGCTCGCCGACGAGCACGAGCGCATCGAGGGGGTCGCCGTCCTCTCCCATCGTGCCCTCGATGAAGCCATAGTCGGCCGGGTAGCTCATCGAGGTGAACAGCCTGCGGTCGAGGACGATCCCGCCGAGCTCGGGGTCCAGCTCGTACTTGTTCCGCGAGCCGGAGGGCACTTCGACGAAGACGACGACGTCACTCACCTAGCCGAGCCGCCCGATGCGTTCGACGAGCAGGTCGAAGAACCCGTCGGTGTCCATGTCGATCCCGACGTGGGCGTTCACGGGTCTCCCTGTTCGCTTCCAGCGGTCGACCACGGTTCGCCCGCGGCACAGATCCGATTCGAGCTCGACCTCGACGTTGCTCTCGATCGCCGTCACGAGGCCGGGCCTGATCACGTGTGCGACCGCGACGGCGTCGTGAATGGGCGCTCCGTCCCATCCGTACGTCTCGAGGTGGTACACGGCAAAGAAGTCGACGAGATCGGCGACGAACGCGCCGATCGTGCCGGTCGCCCGGAGCCGATCCTGCACCGCCGGTGTCGTGACGGCGCTGTGGGTGACGTCGAGGCCGATCATCGTCGTATCGATGCCGGCGTGGAAGACCGCCTGCGCCGCCTCGGGATCGGCCCAGACGTTGAACTCGGCCGCGGGGGTCATGTTGCCCTCGCCGATAGCACCACCCATGAGAACGATGCGCTCCACGTTGGCACCTCCGGTGCGCTCGAGGAGCAGGGCGATGTTCGTCAACGGCCCGGTGGGCACGAGCGTGACGGGGATCGGGCTCGCCGCGATGGTTCGTTCCATGAAGTCGACGGCGTGCTCGCCGAGCGGTGCCCGGCCGGCTGGAGGCAGCGACGGGCCGTCGAGGCCGCTGTCGCCGTGGACGTGTGACGCGACGGTGAGCTCCCGGGTGAACGGCCGCTCCGCTCCTGCAGCGACCGGGATGTCGGCGCGACCGGCCAGATCGAGCACGCGAAGGGCGTTCGCCGTTGTCTTGTCCAGCGTCTGGTTTCCGTGCACGGTGGTTACACCCAGCACCTCGAGCTCGGGGCTCGCGAGCGCGAGCAGCAACGCGATCGCGTCGTCGTGCCCGGGGTCGCAGTCGAGGATGACGGGAATGCTCATGGCCGAAGTATCGCGATTGCGCGCAGCGGACCCGCGAGTTGACCTGCGAAGGCGCCTACCTGGCGAGGATCGCGTCGATCTCCGCTGCCGTGGGCAGCGACGGCTGGGCGCCGAGGCGCGACGCGGCGAGGGCGCCTGCTGCACAGGCCCTCGCCAGCGACTCCTCGTGGTCTCGTCCCTCGAGGAGGGAGACGAGCAGGCACGCGGTGAACGCGTCGCCGGCGGCGGTACCGTCGACGACCTCGACCGAAGGGGGTGTCGCACGGGCCACCTCCTCCCCGTCCTCGAGCAGGACCGCGCCGTCGGCGCCGAGGGTGAGGGCGACGAGACCGTCGGTGTGCGCGAGCGACTCGAGCTCGAAGCGGTTGACGACCGCGAGATCCGGATCGACCGCGATCCGTCGCGCGGGTGCGGCATTCAGGCAGAACAGGCCCGTCGCCTGCTCCCAGGCGGCGAGCACCGCCTCGTCCGGAATCTCCTGCTGGCAGAGGACGGCGTCGCAGGGCGGCAGCTCGAAGTCACCGACGACGGCATTCGCGCCGGGGGAGACGACGATCGTCGTCTCTCCTTCGGCGTCCACGGTGATCAGCGCCACTCCGGTCGGCCGCTCCGATTGCTGGAGGTCGAGATCGACCCCCGCCTCCCGCAGGCCGGCGAGCGCCTCGCCGGCAAACGCATCGAGGCCGACGGCGCCGACCATGCGCACGTCGGCGCCGAGCCGGGCGCAGGCCACGGCCTGGTTCGCCCCCTTGCCGCCCGGGAAGCGTTCGAGGGTCGCGCCGGTCACCGTCTCTCCTGGGCGAGGTAGCGCCGCGCAGCGCGCCACGAGGTCGAGGTTGACCGAGCCGACGACGGTGATCCGGAGAGTCTTCACGTCGTTCAGGGTAGACCGTCCCGGCTCGGCGCTACTCTCTCCTGGCATGCTGCAGGCCTTGCGAACGGCTACGACCGCCTGCCGTCGCCGCGCGCTCGTCGTGGTTCTGCCGCTCGCGCTCACGGCTCTCGTCGGAGCGTCGCCCGCCCTGGCCGCTCCTGATCTCCTCGTGCAGCAGATCTCGACCGATACCTTCTCGAACCCGGACAGCCAGCATGCCACCGAGGTGGAGCCGGACTCCTTCGCGTACGGGGACACCGTCGTCGCCGCCTTCCAGGTCGGTCGCTACGTCAACCAGGGTGGCGCGTCGGGGATCGGCTTCTCGACCTCGAAGGACGGCGGCAAGACGTGGACGAACGGACTCCTCCCCTCGCTGACGACGAACTCGAGCCCGGCCGGGACGTTTGACCGCGCATCTGATCCGACCGTCGGCTATGACGCGGTGCACGGCAAGTGGCTCGTCACGAGCCTGGCCTTGAAGGCCCCCTGCACGCCCGACTGCCAGACCGCGATCGTCGTCAGCGCGTCCTCCGACGCGATCACCTGGAGCGCCCCGGTCACGATCGCACCGGTCGTGGGCTCATTCGCGCACGACAAGGAGTGGATCGTCTGCGACAACGGGGCCGCCAGTCCGCGGCACGGCACGTGCTACGTGTCCTACAGCGACTTCACGGCCGGCCGCCGGATCGTGACACGCAGCTCGCAGGACGGAGGCCTGAGCTGGAGTGCGGCCGTCGGGTCTCCGGACGGAGCCGCGACCGGGTTGGGCACGCAGCCGATCGTCCAACCCGATGGCACCCTCGTCGTCGTTTTTCTGGCAGGCAACGCCGAGGCGACGATCGGAGCAATCAGGTCGACCGATGGCGGCGCCAGCTTCGGTTCCGTGCTCGTCGTCGCGTCGTCCACGCGCCACGTGCCGACCGCAATGCGCGGTCGGGCGCTTCCGTCGGTCGAGACCGACAAGAACGGCGTCATCTATGTCGCATGGGACGACTGCCGCTTCCGGCCCTCGTGCTCGGCGTCGCCGTCGACGACCGGAGCGAACGACATCGTGCTCTCCACGTCGGCCGACGGCCTCACGTGGAGCGCTCCGGCGCGCGTCCCGATCGACGACATCTCGAGTGGCATCGACCACTTCATTCCCGGCCTGGCCGTCGATCCGGGCACATCCGGGCCGACGGCCCGACTTGCGCTGGCCTACCACACCTTCGCCGACGCAACCTGCACGTTCGCGACATGCCAGCTTCGGGTCGGCTTCGTGTCGTCGAACGACGGCGGTGCGACATGGAGCGCCCCCGCCGAGCTGAGCAGCGGGCCGATGGCGCTTTCGTGGCTCCCCGACACGTCGCAGGGTCGCATGGTCGGCGACTACATTTCGGCCTCGTTCGTCGCCGGCGGCGCCGCCGTGGCGGTGTTCCCGCTCGCCCGCGTCGCAGGCGTGCGATTCGATCAGGCCATGTTCGCTGCCAGGGTCGGCGTCGCTCCGCCCCCGCCTCCGCCCCCGCCTCCACCGCCGCCCGGCGGAGGCGGTGGAGGCGGCTCTCCGGGGACGCCGTCGGTCTCGCCGCCGGTGACGGTTGCGACTCCTGCACCGCTCCCGACGCCGGCTCCCGGACCGGTGCGGACCACGTTCCTCGTCTCTTCGCTACGGGCACTGCCCACTCGCCCTCTCGCGGGACGGGCGTTCACGTTGCAGCTACGAGTGCGTCTCGGGGCCACAGGGGCGCCGCTCGCCTCGGGTGCCGCACTCTGCTCGGCGCGAATCGGAAGCAGTTCACTGCGCGTGACGAAACGAGCACTCTCCAGGGGTCTCGTCACCTGCAGGTGGAAGGTCCCGCCAACCGCAGCCGGCAAGACCCTCCGGGCTTCGATCGGGGCGTCCCGCGACACCAGGGCCGTACACGTGTCCCGCCGGTTCCTTGTCGGGCCGGTGCGGACCACGTTCCTCGTCTCTTCGCTACGGGCACTGCCCACTCGCCCTCTCGCGGGACGGGCGTTCACGTTGCAGCTACGAGTGCGTCTCGGGGCCACAGGGGCGCCGCTCGCCTCGGGTGCCGCACTCTGCTCGGCGCGAATCGGAAGCAGCTCACTGCGCGTGACGAAACGAGCACTCTCCAGGGGTCTCGTCACCTGCAGGTGGAAGGTCCCGCCAACCGCAGCCGGCAAGACCCTCCGGGCTTCGATCGGGGCGTCCCGCGACACCAGGGCCGTACACGTGTCCCGCCGGTTCCGCGTCGCCTGAGAGACGGTCAGGCTGCGAGCGCGCGCAGGTCGTCGACCGTCGAGCCGAGCAGCGTGTCCCGCAGGTCGAAGAGACCGGCCCAGAGCGACGAGCGGTCGGGAGCGCTGTCGAGGCGGGCCGCGTCGGCGAGACCCTCGAGGGCCCGAACGAGCACGGCAAGCTCGAGGTACGCGGCTGCAACCCGGTTCGGGCACGCGTGCACGCCCGCGCGGTCGAGAATCGGGCGCCACTCCACGAGCTCCCCTGCGCCCGGGCCCCCGTACCACGAGCGGCCCTCGGCGCGCTCCGGCTCGAGCTCGAGCAGGTAGCGCGAGAGCGGCGGCTCGAGACCTGAGAGCGCAGTCTCGACGCGATCCGCCGCGTGTCGCAGGGCAGCCTCGCGTGCGCCGGCCGTGGCGGGGACCGCCTCGCCCCGGTTCCAGCGCTCCAGGAGCCGGCAGAACGCGAGCGCCGCGGCCTCGCAGGCGCGGAGCTGTTCCGTCAGACGCCGCGCCGTCCGCTCGCTGGCGGCGTACTCGCGGATCACGTCACACCACCCGGGTTGCGGTGGCGCCAGGGCCATCAGACCTCGATCACCACGGGCAAGATCATCGGGCGGCGCCGCGTGCGGTCGTACACGAGCTTCGCGATCGCGTCGTGCATGTGCTCCTGCAGGAGCTTGATCTCGGTGATGCCGTCGTTGGCGAGGTCTTCGGCGACCCGGTCGGCCTCGTCACGCAACTCGTCGAGAAGCTCGTCGTTGTCGCCGAACCCCCGGGCGATCAGCTCGGGCGGCGCGATCTCGCCTCCGTCGGAGATGGCGACAGTCGTGACCACGATCAGCACCCCGTCCTCGGAGAGCCTCCGGCGGTCGCGCAGCGCGACGTCCTGGACGTCGCCCACGCCGAGGCCGTCGACGAACGTGACGCCGGCGGCGATCCGGTCGACGATCTTGACGCCTCGCGGCGTCAGCTCGACGACGGAGCCGTTCTCCGCGATCACGATCGAGGACGCCGGAATTCCGGCGTCACGGCCGAGCTTCGCGTGCGCCGCGAGCATGCGGTACTCGCCGTGAATCGGCATCAGCGCCTTCGGCCTCACGAGCGAGAGCAGCGTGCGCAGCTCCTCGGAGCATGCGTGACCCGAGACGTGCACCATTGCGATCTCCTCGTGCAGGACCTCGGCGCCGCGTTGGGCGAGCCGGTTGATCGAGTCGTGGACCCGTAGCTCGTTGCCGGGAACGGGCTTTGCCGAGATGATCACGGTGTCCCCACGCTGGACGTCGACGTTCTGGTGGTCGCCGTAGGCGATGCGGGTGAGTGCCGACATCGGCTCGCCCTGGCTGCCCGTGCAGAGGATCATCACCCTGCCGGGCGGCAGGTCCATCGACTCCTTGGGCGAGATGATCGCGTCCTCGGGGAGGTTGACGTAGCCGAGGTTCCGTGCAATCCCCATGTTCTTTCGCATCGACCTGCCGACGAGCGCGACCTTGCGGTCGTTGGCGATCGCCACCTCCGCCGCCTGTTGCATGCGGTGGATGTTCGAGGCGAAGCTCGCGACGAGGATCCGCCCCTTGCAGGTCGGGATCAGCTGCTGGAAGGCTTCGCCGACGAGTCGCTCGGAGCCCGTCATGCCCGGCCGCTCGGCGTTCGTCGAGTCACCGAGCATCAGGTCGACGCCCCGGTTTCCGATCGCCGCGAGCTTACCGACGTCGGTCTTGAGACCGTCGACCGGCGTGTGGTCGAGCTTCCAGTCGCCCGTGTGGAGCACCCGCCCGGCAGGGGTCTCGATCACGATCGCCATGCAGTCCGGAATCGAGTGCGCCATCCGGATGAACTCGAGCTTGAACGGGCCGATCTGCATCCCGTCGCTGTCGGGCTCGGCCTCGCGCAGCGTCGTCGAGGCGGCGAGCTTGTGCTCGTCGAGCTTCGACTTGACCATCGCGAGCGTGAGCCGGGTGGCGATCACCTCGCCGACCTCGATCTCGCGCAGCACGTACGGGAGCGCGCCCACGTGATCCTCGTGCCCGTGCGTGAGCACGATCGCGAGGAGCGGCCGGTCCTCGAGGTGCGAGAAGTCGGGTAGCACGAGGTCGACGCCGAGGTGCTCGTCCCTGGGGAAGGCGAGCCCGGCGTCGATCAGGATCCTCTGCCCGTCGAACTCGTACAGGGTCATGTTCTTGCCGACCTCGCCGAGCCCGCCGAGCGGGATGATGCGGAGCGCGTCGCTCATCGTTCGAGCCTATGGGCCGGGTCGGTCATCGTGGCGCAGTGTACGGACGTGGCTCACCTCCCGTGCCCCTGGGAGGGTGGCGAACTCGTGCCGCCGCCTTCGGCCCGGTGCGGGCCGCGCACGGACATCGTGGCTCAGAGCCACAAACGCGGTCTGCGGGCAGAGCACCCGGTCAGGCAGCAGCGGGTTGCAGCAACCCGAGCCGTTCGAGACAGCCGCGCACGGCAGCCTCCTCGTCCGGCGTCGCATCCACCAGGGGCAGCCGGAAGCCACCGACGTCGTGCCCGAGCAGGTTCAGCGCCGTCTTGATCGGGATCGGGTTGGTCTGGATGCGCAGAAGGTCGATCGCGGGGCGCAGCTCCTCGTCGATCGCGCGGGCGCCGTCGAGGTTCCCGTTGCGATAGCGATCGACCATCTCCCGCACCTTGGGCCCGACGATGTGGGTATGGACGCAGACGCCCCCGACACCGCCGACCTCGAGGAACGGGTGGATGAGGTCGTCGTCGCCCGCGTAGAGGTCGAGCCCCGAGGCGACGACGTGACGTGCGGCATCGAGCGACGGCTTCGCCTGCTTGACGGCGCGGAGGTTCGGGATCTCGGCCAGCGCAGAGATCGTGGCGGGCTCTGCGTCGACGACGACGCGGCTCGGGATGTCGTAGAAGACGATCGGTCGGTCGGTGGCGGCGGCAATTGCCGCGACGTGCGCGACTATGCCTCGCTGAGGAGGCTTGTTGTAGTAGGGCGTCACGACGAGGAAACCGTCCACGCCGATCTCGTGAGCCCGCGTGGTGAGGTGGATCGAATGGGCCGTGTCGTAGGTCCCCGTCCCGGCGATCACGGTGTGGCTACGGCCGACCTCGTCGACCGCCACCTCGTAGAGCGCGAACCGCTCGTCGTCGGTGAGCGTCGGTGCCTCACCCGTCGTTCCGGTCACGACGATACCGTCGGAGCCGTTCTCCACGAGATGGCGCGCGAGCGCTCGAAACGCGCCGAGGTCGAGCGAGCCATCCCCCTTGAAAGGGGTGACGATTGCGGTCAGTATCGAGCCGAGCACGGTTTCGTGCAGTCTACGCATAGCGAAGGAGCGGCAGGATGGGAAAGATCCTCAAGGAGTTCAAGGAATTCATCATGCAGGGGAACCTGATCACCCTTGCAGTTGCGTTCGTCATGGGAGGCGCTTTCGCCGCTCTGCTGACGTCGTTCGTCGCCAGCATCGTGATGCCGATCATCGGTGCGATCTTCGGCAAGACGGACTTCAGCGGCCTGACCTTCACGATCAACAACTCGCTGTTCCTCTACGGCTCCTTCATCACCGCGTTGATCACGTTCGTCTCGATCGCGGCGGCCGTGTTCTTCTTCATCGTGAAGCCGTACGAGATGATGAATGCCCGCAAGACGCCGGAAGAAGTGGTGGAGTCCGATGAGGAGCGCCGGCACCGGGAGCTGCTCGAGGCACTGAAGGGCCGCAGCTAGCAGGGGTGCGCGCCGAGGGCTCCCGCCGTCGCCCGCGAGGACACGGTGGGGCCCTCGTCGACCAGACTAGAGCAGGGCGTCGAGACCGACCGTGAGCCCCGGCGGGAGACCGCGGAGGCGGTCGAGCGCGAGCAGCACGCCGGGCACGAACGCCTCTCTCGAGGTCGTGTCGTGGCGGATCGTCAGGATCTCCCCGGGTCCGCCCAGGATGACCTCCTGGTGGGCAACGAGACCGGGCAGGCGAACAGAGTGGATCGGCACATCACCGCGCATGCCGGCCGCGGTCGCCTTCGCTGTGCCTGAAGGTGCGTCGAGCTTCGTGTCGGCGTGCAGCTCGACGATCTCGGCGTTCGGAAACGACCGGGACGCCTCGGCGGCGAAGCGCATCATGAGGACGGCGCCGAGCGCGAAGTTCGGCGCCAGGAAGCAGGCAATCCGTTGCTCCCGCGCCAACCGGTCGAGCTCGGCGAGGTCGTCCTCACGGAGCCCTGTTGTCCCGATCACGCACGGCACCCCGGCCGACAGCGCTGCGGCGGCATTCCCGAAGACCGCCAAGGGCGCCGTGAAGTCGACGGCCGCGTCGAAGCCGGCGAAATCGATCTCCTCGCCGATCTCGAGCCCTTCGACCTCGTGGCCGGCGCCGCGAAGCGCTCCCATCAACACGGCACCGACCTTGCCGTCCCGGCCGAAGAGCAGGACTCTCATGCGGCGCGGGCGACTGCGTCGGGGTTGATCCGTGCGACGGCGGCGCGAAATCGCTTCTCACTCGGGCCGATCCCGGCGGCCGAAAGGCGCTCCGGCGCATAGAGGTCGCGTGCGAGAGAGGCGACGTCCTCGACGGTGACATCGTCGATTCGCCGCTCGGTCTCCTCGATCGGCACGATCTCCGTATCGGTCACCGTCGCCTTTCCCAGTCGCGTCATCCGGGACGAGGTCGACTCGAGGGAGAGCAGGAGGCGCCCCTTCATGTTCTCCTTCGCGCGCTCGAGCTCGCCGGCCCGGATGTTCCCGGCGCCGACGTCGCGGAGCTCGGCCGCGATCACGTCGAGGCACTCGCGCAGGTTCTCCTCCCGCGTGCCGACGTAGATGCCGATCTGCCCGGCATCCACGTACTGGGCCCCGTAGGTGTAGACGGAGTACGCCATCCCACGCTTCTCCCGGATCTCCTGGAACAGCCGCGACGACGCGGAGCCACCGAGGATGGCATCGAGCAGGGCCGAGGCGTAGCGCCGCGGATCGTCACGGCGCAGCCCGGGGCCGGCGAGGCACACGTGGTACTGCTCGGTCGTCTTGCGTTGAAACCTGAGCTCGGGAAGAGGCATGCGACCCAGCGGCTTCCGCAGCCGCGCGATCGCCCCCGCCGCGCCTCCGTTGCGTCGCTCGGCGAGCGCCGCAGCGATCCGGTCGTGGTCGACGTTGCCTGCGGCGGCCAGCACGACGTTGTGACCAACATACGCCCCGCGGTGATACGTGAGCAGCGAGCGGCGGGAGATCGAGGCGATCACCTCGGCCCGACCGATCACCGGCCGGCCCAGCGGGTGCTGGCCGAACACCGCCTCGGCCGCCAGGTCGTGCACCACGTCCTGGGGATTGTCCTCCACCATCGCGATCTCCTCGAGCACGACTTCGCGCTCCGAGTCGATGTCGGTGAGGGCCGGCTCGAAGACCATGTCGGTCATCACGTCGAGCGCGACGTCGATGTGGTCGTCGGGGACGCGCGTGTAGACGACGGTCGTCTCCCGCGAGGTGGCGGCGTTGAGCTCTCCGCCCATCGTGTCGAACAGCTCGGCGATCCGGACTGCGTCGTATCGCTCCGTGCCCTTGAAGAGCAGGTGCTCGATGAAGTGCGAGACGCCTGCCTTGGCGACCGACTCGTCGCGCGAGCCGGCGCCGATCCAGAGCCCGAGCGTGGCCGAGCGGACGCCGTCGATGTGCTCGGTGACGATGCGCTCGCCGCCGGGGAGGGCTGTCAACTTGTGCGATTCCATCACCTGCACCCTAATTGCGGGTGCGGGTGCTCCGCCCGGGAACCCCTGAGCTGAGCCTGCGGGTGGCCTTCGATGTGAGGCGCGCCGCGTGGCCACGCCGGCGGCACAGCCTAGATCGTACGGCGCCCGTCGTCTGGCGTGAGACCGGGGTCATCCGTCTCGAGCGGGACGACAAACGTGCGCAGCGGCGCGCCGAGCGAGGTGTAGAGGCAATGCCGCCGGAGGCGCTCGTCGCTCGTGATCTGCGCGAATGACGCGAAGGTGGCCACGGCCATGCCGATCAGCATTCCCGCGAGCAACGGCGTCAGCAGTGAATCGAAGAGCAGGGAGCCGCAGCCCAGCACGAACACGCCGACGGAGCTCGGGAGCAACCCGCTCAGCGCGCTGCCGACCGGTCGAACGACGACCGTGCCCTCCGGCAGCCCGTCGACAGCAGCACCGCGTCCCAGCTCGAGTTGCCGCAGCCCTCCGACGACGCCGAAGCCGAGGATCCCGAGCACGAGGCCGAGGACGAGCTGGTCGCGCCCGACCCTGGTCAGTGCCAGCACCGCAAGAACGATCCCGAGCCCGAGCCGCAAGGCCCCGAGCAGTGCGATCCTGTCTCGAGCCCGGACGACTCGAACCGTGTCCACCGCGTGACCCTCAGCCCAGCAGCTGGTCGAGCCCCCGCGTCAGGCCGGCTCGACCCGGGATGGCGCGGATCGCGAGCAGCGTACCTGCGACGTAGGGCTTCGGGGTCTCACCCGCATCATGGCGAATCGACAAGCGCTCACCCTCACCGGCGAAGACGGCTTCGGTCGAGACGACGAAGCTGGGCAGCCGAAGCGAGTGAACCTGGGTTCCCCCGATCGTCGCGCCTCGTGCCTCGCGGGCGCCGAGTACAGCTTCGATCGGGACTCCGAGAGCAGGCGCGCGGACGTCGTCGAGCCGCTCCGCGAGCTCCCGTGCGGTGCCGCTCGGGGCATCCGCCTTGCCCTGGCTCGCATAGTCGATCACCTCCCAGGCCTCCAAATAGCGCGCAGCGTCGATCGCGAAGCGAAGGAGGAGCGCGGCGGTGACCGAGAAGTTGCCGGCCGCGATAACCCCCACGCCCTGCTCGTGCGCACGCTCGTCGATCTCGTCGTAGTCGGCCGCCGAGAGGCCGCTCGAGCCGATCACGACGTGCACACGGCGCTCGAGCGCCGCTAGCACGTTGCCCTTGACCGCGGACGCGTGCGTGTAGTCGACGAGAACATCCGCCCGGACATCATCGAGCGCCTGACTCACCGACGAGAAGCTTTCGGGATCCGAGCGTGAGACGCCGGCGACGAGCTCGAGGTCGCTCGCCGCCTCGACGGCGTCGGCAATCGGCCGACCTGTCCAACCCGTGATGCCGGCTATGCAGACACGGATCACGGTGCGGCCCCCCGTCCGATCAGGCTGGAAGAACACGTCGACGCACGGACACGAGCACGACCATAGCCTCTCAGCACCCACTCCGCGAAACGCAGGTCGACACCGACCACGTCGTCCCGCTGATCTGCAACCATTCCGTTCGTCCTTCAGCCCGGCGTTGGGGGCCACTGCGCCCGGACGCATCACTGGAAGAACACCGCAAACACGGGTCATTCGGACATCGAGTCACGATCGAAGGGCACCGACGCCACCCCGGCAACAACCCCGGACGGGATCCCCGCACACTGCAAGTGCGGGCATGTCAGATGAAAGGGCGCCTGCTCGGGAGACGCTTCAGCGCCTCGTGATCAGCGCCAGGCCGAGCGCGAGCAGCACGATCCCGACCGCTCGGTGTTGCCCAGGTCCCCTCGGTTTCCCCAGGGTGCTGTCGGACGAGCGAGCGGACAGAACCGATCGCTTCGAGGCGAACGAGAGTGCCGAGGCTGCCGAACCGGCCGAGCCGATCGAACTGACCGAACACGCCGAACCGATCGATCCAATCGAGAGGACAGAACCGACGGAGCCGATCGAGAGCACAGAACCCTCGCTCGCGATCGAGAGAAGCGACCTTGACGATAGAAGTGACCAACGCGACGAGCTCACGATTGCCCGATGGTAGTGGACGGTTCCAGCGCACGGCGCTCCCCATGATCGCCGAGCGACTCGTGGAGCAGGTCGCTGGATAGCAAACCCGCATGCGCGAACGTCCACGCCTGACGGTCAGCTGGGAACAACCCCGTGAGAACACGAACGGGGAGGCAGCAAGCTGCCTCCCCGTTCCACCCGGATCCGCGTGACCGCTAGCGGCGGTTGCGGTCGCGGCCGCCACGGTCCTCGCGCGGCGGGCGCGGCTCACGCGGCGGAGCGTCCTTCGCCCGCTCGATCAGGACGTCGGGCATCACGAGCCCGCCGTCCTCGTGCTTGGCGACCAGCTTGAGGCCGATCCGACCCCTGTCCTTGTCGACCTCCTGCACGACCACGTCGACGATGTCGCCACGGGTCATCACGTCCTCGATATGAGCGACGCGGCCAGGGCCAACGTTCGAGACGTGAAGCAGGCCGTCCGTGCCCTTCTTCAGCTCGACGAAGGCGCCGAACTCGGTCGTCTTGACGACCTTGCCGGTGTAGGTGTCCCCCACCTCCGGTGACTTCGTGAGAGCCGTGATGGCGGCCACTGCTGCCTCACCCTTCGTGCCCTCGGTCGCGTAGACGAGGATCGTGCCGTCCTCCTCGATGTCGATCTGCACGTCGTAGTCCGACTCGAGCGAACGGATCGTCTCGCCGCCCTTGCCGATCACCATGCCGATGAACTCGGGGTTGATCTGCACCGTCGAGATCCGCGGCGCGTGGTCTGCGAGCTCGGCGCGAGGCTCGGAGATCGCTTCTGCCATCTTGCCGAGGATCTCCGTGCGCGCGCGCTTCGCCTGCTCGAGCGCGTCCCGCATGATCCCCTGCGTGACGCCGGTGATCTTGATGTCCATCTGGAGGGCGGTGATGCCCTCCTCGGTCCCGGCGACCTTGAAGTCCATGTCACCGAGATGGTCCTCCGCACCCTGGATGTCGGTGAGGATGACGTAGTCGTCGCCTTCCTTGACGAGCCCCATCGCGATCCCGGAAACGGGTGCCTTGATCGGCACGCCGGCGTCCATCATCGACATCGTCGAGCCGCACACCGAGCCCATCGACGACGAGCCGTTCGACTCGAGCGTCTCCGAGACGAGACGGATCGTGTACGGGAAGTCCTCGACGCTCGGGATCACGGCCTGCAACGCCCGCTGCGCGAGCGCACCGTGGCCGATGTCACGGCGCTTCGGCCCCCGCATGAACCCGGTCTCGCCGACCGAGAACGGCGGGAAGTTGTAGTGATGCATGTAGCGACGGTCCTGCTCGAGCGAGAGGTCGTCGATCCGCTGGCCTTCCTTGGCCGTGCCGAGCGTACAGAGGGTCAGGATCTGCGTCTCGCCACGCGTGAACAGGCCGGAGCCGTGCGTCCGCGGGGAGTACCCGACCTCGACGCTGATCGGCCGGATCTCCTCGGTTCCACGGCCGTCCGGGCGACGCTTGTCGACCGCGATCTTCTTCCGGACGATGTCCTTGTAGACCGCGTCCGCTGCCTTCTTGACCCACGCTTTCGTGGTCGTGTCCTTACCGTCCGACTCGCCGTCGGAGGCCGGGAAGGGCAGTGCGACGCTCGCGACGATCCGGTCGTAGAGCATGCTGCGCTTGCGCGACTTCAGGTACTTCGAGTCCTGCTCGGCGTCGGTCAGCTCGCGCAGCTCGTTCTCGAACTGCTCGCGCACGGGGCCCTCGACGGCGACGAGGCGCTGCTTGTCGAGCACCAGGGCGAGCCCGGCCTTGACCTGCATCTCGCGCACCATGTCGTCCTCGGTGGAGTCGAGCGTGACGTCGGGGCAGACCTCGGCGACGATCTCGTCCACGATCGAGCCGGCTGCCTTCAGGCCCTGCTCCTGGATCCGCTGCCAGATCGCGTCGCCGTGGGCGCTCTCGAGCTCGGCCGTCAGGGCTGGGTCGACCCACTTCGGCTTGCCCACCTGCGCCCGTAGGTCGTCGATCGCGTCGCAGATGCGCCTGATCTCGCCGTGGGCGAGCTCGAACGCCTGCAGGATCGTCTCCTCCGGGATCTGGTCGGCACCCGCCTCGATCATCGTCAACGCATCCTGCGTGCCCACGACGATCAGGTCGAGATCCGAGTCCTCGTCGGCTTCCTGGAGCGTCGGGTTGACGACCAGCTCACCGTCGATCCGGGCGATCCGCACCGCGCCGACCGGGCCGAGAAACGGCAACGGCGAGATGGCGAGCGCGGCGGAAGCCCCGTTGATGCAGAGCACGTCGTGGCCGTGGATCATGTCCGCGGAGAGGACGGTGCAGATCACCTGCACCTCGTTTCGGAAGCCCTTGGGCCAGAGCGGCCGGATCGGCCGGTCGATCATCCGGGCAGTGAGGGTCGCGCGCTCGGACGCCCTTCCTTCCCGCTTGAAGAAACCGCCCGGGATCTTCCCGGCGGCGTACATGCGCTCCTCCACGTCGATCGTCAGCGGGAAGAAGTCCGCGTCGGGGCGGGCCTCCTGCCGGCCGACGGCCGTCGCGAGGATCATCGTGTCGCCCGAGCGGACGACGACAGCGCCGTCGGCCTGCTTGGCGAGCTTGCCGGTCTCGAACGTGATCTCGCGACCACCGATCTCGACCGACACCGTGGCGTGACGCCCGGTTGCGATGCTCATATGTGTGTTCCCTTCACTCTTCTTGATTCGGAAGGTGGAGGTTTGAGCCAGCCGCGCCACGGCCGCGACTCGATCAAACACCCACCTTCCGCCGGTGGGACGTGCGCCTAGCGGCGCAGGCCCAGTTCCTTGATGAGGGCGCGATAGCCCTCGAGGTCGTTCGTCTGCATGTACGTGAGGAAGCGGCGCCGGCGCCCGACGAGCTTCAGCAGGCCCCGCCTCGAGTGGTGATCCTTCGAATGCGTCCGCAGGTGCTCGGTGAGGTCGTTGATGCGCTTCGTCAACATCGCGACCTGCACCTCGGGCGAGCCCGTGTCGGTCGACGCGCGACCGTGCTTGTCGATCAGCTCCTGCTTGACTTCCTTCGTGAGGGCCATCTCTCCTCCTTGCTCGACGTCTCCGCACTCCCAGCGCGGCGTGAAGGAAGAACACGGCCGGCCGAGAGAGGGTCAGGCGGAATCGTAGCACCCATGCGGGATTCCGGGTTCTGCGGGCTCACGGGTCCGGGCCGATAGGGTCACGGGGTGCGCGTCGTCGTGATGGAGGACTATCAGCGGGCGGTCGAGCGGCTCCGGTGCTTCGCCGTCATGACGGAGCACGACGTCGCGATTCGCTCGGTGCGGCCATCCGGCCTAGCCGAGCGCGCGGCGCAGGTCGGCGACGCCGAGGCCCTCGTCCTGATTCGCGAACGGACGCCGATCGACGAGCCTCTGCTCGCCCTCCTCCCGAACCTGCGCGTTATCTGCCAGACCGGCCGCGGGACGCCCCACATCGACATCGAGGCCTGCACGCACCGCGGTGTCGTCGTCTGCACCGGGTCCGGGTCACCGTATGCGCCGGCCGAGCTCACCCTGGCCCTCATGCTTGCGTCCGCCCGTTGCCTCGTCGAGGATGTCGTTTCGCTCCGGTCGGGCGCATGGCAGACGACGGTCGGCCGCGAGTTGCACGGCAAGGTGCTCGGAATCGTCGGCTACGGGGGAATCGGCGCGCTGGTCGCACGCTACGGCGTCGCACTGGGGATGCACGTGCTCGCATGGGGTCGCGCCGGATCGATCGAGCGCGCGCGGGCCGACGGCCACGAGGCCGAGGCCGATCTCGATGCCCTCTGCGCCCGCTCCGATGTCGTAAGCCTGCACCTGAAGCTCTCGCCCGAGACCCGCGGGCTCGTGAGCGCACGCCACCTCGCCTTGATGAAGCCCGATGCGCTGCTCGTCAACACCGCCCGCGCAGGACTCGTCGAGCGGGGTGCGCTCGACGCCGCGCTGGCGGCGGGCCGGCCGGGCACCGCTGCGGTCGACGTGTTCGACGAGGAGCCCGCCACGGCCGACCCGCTCGTCCGAAACCCCGCGGCCATCGCGACACCGCATCTCGGCTACGTCACCTGGGAGACCTACGAGAGCTACTTCGGACAGGCCTTTGCCCAGGTGAACGCGTTCGCTGCCGGGGCTCCGACCGGCGTCGTGAACCCCGAGGCGCTGACGGCCTGAACCGTCCGGCGCGACGAGGTCGAGCCAGCTGCGCCGTTCGCAGCCGGCGCGCGCTGCGCCCTGAGGCTCAGCCGGGCGGTATCGGCCGGATGGCCGCACGGGTCGCTTCGACGTCTCGCCCGATCTGGGCGACGAGCTCGGCCTCGGAGGCGAACGCCCCCTCGTCGCGGAGCCGCTGCCACACCTCGACGACGAGCCGCTTGCCGTAGAGATCGCCCTCGAAGTCGAGCAGGTAGGGCTCGATCCGGCGCTCGGTACCGCCGTAGTGTGGATTCGTCCCGATGGAGACGGCGGCCCGGTGCTCGAGCGCCGCCCCTGCGTAGATGCCGTACCGCGGGCAGACGAGGTGCGGCTCGAGTGCGAGGTTCGCCGTCGGATAGCCGAGCGTGCCACCGCGCTGGTCGCCCGCAACGACGACGCCGTCGAGCTCGTAGGGCCGGCCGAGCATCGCAGCGGCCTCGGGGACGTCTCCCGCGTGTAGCGCGTGACGAATCGCGGACGAGGAGACATCCGGCACGGTCTCGACCTCGAGGATCTCGAAGCCGAGCCGCTCGAGCAGCTCCAGGTCGCCTCGACGTCTCGAGCCGAACCGGAAGTCCGCCCCGGCCGCCACGGCCTCCGCGCCGATCCCGCGCAGGTAGCGCTCGGCGAAGACCTCGGGCTCGAGGGCCATCAGCTCGGTCGTGAACGGGGCGACCAGCGCCGCCTCGACTCCGGCGTCTGCGAGCAGCTCCAGCCGCCGCTCGAGCGTGGCGATCAGCTCGACGTGGTTCCCGAGCGCGATGCGAGGGTGGGGATCGAACGTGATCACCGTCGGCGCCAGGCCAGAGTCGATCGCGGCCTGGACGACGCTCCGGTGACCCCGGTGCACACCGTCGAAGGTGCCGATCGCAACTGCCCGGGGCTGCCGCTCGAGGTGGGCCGGCAGATGGGCGATCTTCACCGTTCGACCCCTTCCGCGCCTGCCGCGGCGTCCCCGGCGATCTCGCCGGCCCGCCGATCCCGCTGGGCCTGGCGGTCGTGCAGCGACTTCCGGCGCCGCTCGTCCTCGGCCGCGGCGAGGGTGAGCCCGATGCGGCCCAGAGCGTCCTCGAGCGGCAGCACCTGCTCGGCATCCGCCTCGGCCACAGTGAACGGCCCGACCGCCGTTCGTCGCAGCGCCACGCAGTGGCCTCCGAGCGCATCGGCTATCGACCGGACGTACGTGCCGGAGCTGACACGCAGGTCGAGCGTCGCGATGCCCTCTGCATACGCGATGACGTCGAGCGCGTCGACCTGTGACCGCCGCAGAGGCATCTCGACGACGACTCCCTTGCGGTGAAGGCGGTAGGCGCGCTCACCCCCGATCTTGACGGCCGACGCCGTCGGAATCGGAAGCTCGATCTCGCCGCGGAGGCCCGCGAGCGCGGCCTCGAGCTCTGCCGCCGTGGGCGGCTCGTGCAGCCCGAGCGGCTCGCCTTCGGGATCGCCCGTGGTCGTCCGCTGCGAGAGATCGACGGCAGTCAGGTAGCGCTTGGACAGCCCCACAAAGCATGATGCCATTGTAGTTGCCCTACCGGACAACAGAAGCAACAGGCCGGTGGCGAAAGGGTCCAGGGTCCCCGCATGCCCGGTCTTCGCTCGCGTGCGAGCACGAACGCCCGCGAGGACGGCGAAGGACGACGGTCCGGCCGGCTTGTCGACGAGGATCACGCCTGTCGGCTCGAGGCCCTTGGGGATCGCCATCGCAGAGACCGCTGCCGCTCAGGCGCGCGCAGTCGGGAGGGAGGCGAACTCGGACACGATGAAGGCGGTGATCTCCTCGATCGAGCGATCGCTCGAGAACCCGGCCGCCTGGCGATGCCCGCCGCCGGCCGACTTGCGCGCGATCGCGGAGACGTCGACGCGGTCGGTCGAGGAGCGAAGGGAGATCTTCCTGGGCGGGCCGCCGTCACGGGGCGGCTCGCGAATCAGTGCGGCGAGCTCTGCGCCCTCGATCGCGCGGAGCACGTCGATGATGCCTTCCGAGTAGGGCTCCGCGGCCTCCACCTCGCGGAAGTCCTCGCGCAGCAGGTACGAGACGACGACCCGGCCCTCTTCGTAGAGCGTGGCGCGATCGAGCGCCCGCGCGAGCAGCTTCACTTTCGCGAACTGCATCGACTCGTATACACCCTGGAAGATACGCTGGATGTTGGCACCGGCCTCGAGCAGGTCGGCTGCGAGCCGCAGCGCCTTCGGTGTCGTGTTGGAGTACTGGAACCGGCCGGTGTCGGTGACGAGACCCGCGTAGAGCGCCTCGGCGATCCCCGGCGTGAGAGCGATCCCCAGTTCCGCGAACACGTCCGCCAGGACCTCGGCCGTCGACGAAGCCCCGTCGGCGACGAGGTTCGCACGGCCGAAGCGGGTGTTGTCGTGATGGTGATCGACGTTGACGACGACGGGCGCCTCGAGCAGGCGGGCATCGGTCAGCCGCGTCTCCTGGGCGCAGTCGACGGCGACGAGAACCCGTTCCTGCCCGTCGGCGGGGAGCTCGCGCAGCAGGCCGTGGCCGTGAAGGTCGAGGAACCCGTACTCTCCCGGCAGCGGCGAGTCCCCGACGAGGACCATGACACTGTCCTTGCCCAACTCCGTCAGCGCCAGGTGCATCGCGAGCAGCGAGCCGAGCGCGTCGCCGTCCGGGTTCTCGTGCGAGGTGACGAGGAACCTGTCGGCCGCCCGGAGCGCCTCGACGACCGCCTGAAGATCAGTTGTCGCCGTCATCGCTCACCTCTGCGGGGCCGGGGTCGAGATCGTCGATCAGCTTCGTCATCCTGACGCCGTACTCGACGGACCGATCGTATTCGAAGAGCAGCTGCGGGGTGCGGCGGAGATGGAGCTGGCTGTTGACGCGCGCCTGCAGGATGCCGGCCGCACCCTCGAGGGCAGTGAGAGTGGCCTGCCGTCGCTTCTCGCCGCCGTACACGCTCAGCCAGACGGTCGCCTGAGCGAGATCCGACGTGGTGACGACACCGGTGACCGTGACGAACCCGATGCGCGGGTCTTTCAACGTCGGGATCGTCTCGGACACGACCGCCTTGATCGCCTCGTCGACTCGACGCATCCGCGGCGAGCGCGATGGGCTTCTAGTCATCGAGCGACACCAGATCGCGTTCGCGCGTGAGCAGCTCGAACTCCTGTCCTACGAGCCACCGCTCGGCATCGTCGAGTAGTCGGTCGGCCTCGGCTGCCTCGCGCGCCACACAGGCGAGCGTCAGTCGCGATCGCTGCCAGACCTCGTGGTGGTCGACCTCCGCGATCGAGCAGGAGACCCGGTTCGTCAGCTGTGCCTTCACCGATCGCAGGTGCATGCGCTTCTCCTTCAGAGAGTGGCTCTCGGGGAAGTGGAGCTCGAACGAGTAGATGCCGATGAAGCCCGTTGCCACGGCCACCATTGAAGCGGTCCCGGCGACCGTCGGGGTGTTTCGCGGGATGCTCTAGTATTCGCGGCGCCTTGCGGACGGTCTGGGTCAGCTTCGACGTCATCGGCCGCGACTGCCTCGAGGCGGCCGCAGCGTCCGGTGCCGAGATCGTCGGGATCGTGACGCTACCCGGCCCGGTCGACCCGAGTCGCTCGGGTCAGTGCTCCTTCGACGACGTCGCAGCCAGACTGGGCGCAGACCTCGTCGAGGCCACGGACATCAATGCAGCGGAGACGGTCGAGACCGTGTCCGCCCTGGAGCCTCAGGCCATCTTCGTGATCGGCTGGTCGCAGCTCGTCCGCGGCCCCTTCATCGCGACGGCGAGCCGGGCCGTGTACGGCATGCACCCGACGCTGCTGCCTCGTCACCGGGGCCGTGCGCCGATCCCGTGGGCGATCCTCAGCGGCCTCGCGCGCACCGGCGTGACGCTGTTCGAGATCGCCGACCCGACGGCCGACTCGGGGCCCGTCGTCGGGCAGGTGGAGGTGCCGATCGCACCCGACGAGACCGCGACCACGCTCTACGAGTCGCTCACCGACGCGCACCTCGACCTGATCCGGGCGTGCGTGCCGCAGATCGTCGCCGGCACCGCTCCGCGGATCCCGCAGGATCCCCGCCGGGCGAGCTCATGGCAGAAGCGGACGCCGCTCGACGGCATCATCGACTGGGAGACGAGGGCGCCGTACCTCTACGACTGGGTCCGTGCGCAGACCCGCCCCTACCCGGGCGCATTCACCTGGCTGGACGACGAGAAGGTCGTCGTCTGGCGGGCGGCTCCCGTCGAGATCGAAAGCGACGCGCCCGCCGGCACCGTCATTGCCACCCATCCGGAAGGACCCGTGGTCGCGTGCGGCGACGGCGGGCTCGTGCTCGAGGAGTTCGAGACGAACGGAGCGCTCGCGGTCGGGACGGTGCTCGGATGAGCCGGATCCTGGTGCTCGCCGCGCACCCTGACGACGAGGTCCTCGGGATGGGCGGCACGATTGCACTCCACGCGGCGGTGCGCGGCGACGTCATGCGCATCGTCTGCGTCACCGACGGGAGCTCGACGCAGTACCCCGGTGACGCCGTGATTCGCGCGCAGAAGGAGGAGGAGGCGCGTGGCGCTGCGGCAGAACTGGGCGTGACCGACTACGTCCACCTCGACCTGCCCGACATGCGCCTCGACACGCTCGCGCACGTCGACGTCAATCGCGTCGTCGAGGAGCAGGTGAGCGACTTCCGGCCGGAGATCGTCTACACGGTTCATCCGGACGTGAACCGCGATCACCGCACGTTGTTCGACTCCGTCGCCGTCGCCACGCGGCCGGTTCCGGGCCAGTCCGTCCGTCGCCTCCTCACCTACGCGCCGACGTCGAGCACGGAATGGACGCCGGCCGGGCTCAACTGGTTCGTGCCCAACTGGTTCGTCGACGTCACGGAGACGCTCGATCGCAAGCTGGCCTCGTTCGCGCACTACGCGACGGAGGCCCGTCCCTACCCGCATCCGCGTAGCGAGCGTGCAATCCGGGCCGCCGCGGAGTTCTTCGGCGCGAGCTGCGGCTGCGAGGCGGCCGAGCCGTTCGTCCTCGTGCGCAGCCTCGAGCCCTAGCCTGCCCACCGAACTGCCCGCCACGATCCTCCCACCTGGGCGGTCGGGCTAGATCTCCTCGCCTTCGCCCTCGTCCGCGGGGTCCACTGGTGCCGGGACCCGAGCGACCTCGTCGAGATCCGTACGCTCGACCTGCCGCGTCTCGTACGCCTCGAGGATGTCACCCTCCTTGAGGTCGTTGTATCCGTCGAGCAGGATCCCGCACTCGAAGCCCTCGCTCACCTCGCGCGCATCGTCCTTGAACCGCTTCAGCTGGGAGATCGACGTGTCGTAGATCTCCGTGCCGTCACGCACGACCCGCACCTGCGCGTTGCGGCGAATGACGCCACTCGTGACCATGCAGCCCGCAATCGTACCGAGCCGCGAGACCCTGAACAGGGCCCGTACCTCTGCCTCGCCCAGCGTCTCCTCGGTCTGGACGGGCGCGAGCATGCCGACGAGCGCCTGCTGGATCTCGTCGGTGAGCTGGTAGATGACGCGGTAGGTGCGGATGTCGACGCCCTCACGCTCCGCCAGCGCCCGCGCCTCGGAGCTGGGTCGGACGTTGAAGCCGATCACGAGTGCGTTCGAGGCCGACGCGAGATTCACGTCGTTCTCGGTGATGCCGCCGACGCCGGTGTGGATCACGTTCACGCGGACCTCGGAATGGTGGATCTTGCCGAGCTCGCCGAGAAGCGCCTCGACCGAGCCCTGCACGTCGCCCTTGAGGACGATGTTGAGATCCTGGACGACACCCTCCTGCATCTGGGAGAACAGGCTCTCGAGCGAGACGCCTCGCTTCGAGCGTTGCGCGAGCTGCTCGCGACGGAGTCGCACGGCACGCCTGTGGGCGAGATCCTTGGCCTGGCGCTCGTGCTCGACGACGCGCGCGAGCTCGCCTGCAGGCGGCGGCCGGTCGAAGCCGAGGATCTCGACGGGCTCGCCGGGGCGTGCCTCTTTGACCTTCTCACCCCTGTAGTCGTAGAGCGCGCGCACCTTGCCGGACGCGTCGCCCGCGACGATCGCGTCACCGACGTGCAGCGTGCCCCGGTGGACGAGCATCGTCGCGACCGGGCCGCGGCCGACGTCGAGGCGCGATTCAATGATGGGGCCGGATGCGTCGGCGCTGGGATTCGCGCGGAGATCGAGCTCGGCATCTGCGACGAGCAGCAGCTTCTCGAGCAGCTCGGGCAGATTGAGCTTCTGCTTGGCGGAGACCTCGGCGAACTGGGTCGTGCCGCCCCACTCCTCCGGCTGCAACCCCTCCGATGCAAGCTCGGAGCGGACGCGGTCGAGGTTCGCGTTGGGAACGTCGATCTTGTTCACGGCGACGACGATCGGAACGCCCGCCGCACGGGCGTGGGAGATCGACTCGCGTGTCTGCGGCATCACGCCGTCGTCGGCGGCAACGACCAGGATGGCGATGTCGGTGACCTTCGCCCCGCGAGCGCGCATGGCGGTGAACGCCTCGTGGCCGGGTGTGTCCAGGAACGTGATCTTGCGGCCGCCGAGGATCGCCTGGTAGGCGCCGATGTGCTGTGTGATCCCTCCGGCCTCCGTATCGACGACGGACGTCTCGCGAATGGCGTCGAGCAGCGTCGTCTTGCCGTGGTCGACGTGACCCATGATCGTCACGACGGGCGGGCGGGCGACGAGGGACTCCTCGGCGTCCTCGAACACCTCCGGCTCCGAGTCGTCGTCTGCGGCGTGCTTGATCACGACCTCGCGCTCGACCTCGGCTGCGATCAGCAGAACGGACTCGTCGCTCAGCGAACGGGTGATGGTAACCATCTCGCCGAGTCCCATCATGATCTTGATGATCTGCGCGACGGTGATCCCGAGTGCGGCGGAGAGATCCTTGACGCTGACTCCGGATTGAACCGTGACCGGTCCCGTCGGTGCCGCGGCGGGCTGCTGCCGCGGCTGCGCGCTCGCGGTCGCACCGCGATCACGGGCCTGCCGGCCGTCGCGACCGCGGGTGTTGCCGCCGTCGATCACGACCCTGCGCTTGCGCCCCGAGGGGCCCCCGCGCGGGCGGATGGGGCGGTTCGGCTTGTTGGGCTCGTCTGCCATCAGCTGTCAGTGTAGTGGCGCGCGAGATCCGGCTCGACGAGCACGGTTCGCCGCAGCACCCGGTTGAAGCCGCGCGATGCCACGGCTCGTTCGAAGCAGGACAGTCGGCGACAGGTGTAGACCCCCCGGCCAGGAACGGTCCTGCCGATTGTCAGACGCCCTTCCACCGCGCCGAAGCGGACGAGCTCCGCCTGCGGCGCCCTGCGACCGCAGCCCGCGCAGGTTCTCTCCGGCGAGGCGGTCACGCGTCAGGTGACTCGTCCTCCTCGACCACGGCACCGTCGTTCTCGGCGGCGCCGGGATCGCTCAGCTCGACCGCGGCCTCCTCGATCGCGTCCTCGATCTCGGCTGCTTCTGTGACGGACATCTCGCCCGCCACGACGGCCTCCTCGACGATCGCGTCGAGCAAACCCTGCGCCTCGGCGACCTCGGGCGTGATCTCGGCCGACTCGTCGCCCTCGTCATCGTCGTGCGCCATCGTGGGCGGCTCGGTGCCGTGCAGGGCCTGGTGGGCGGGAACGCCGCAGTAGTGCGAACCGGGCAACGCGGCGTTCGGGCACCGCTTGCCGTTGGAGAGCATCGCCGAGCAACGGCCCGAGAACTCCTGGGTGTCGTCCTCGCCGGCGTATGCGGCCTCGGCCTCGGCCTGGGCGAACTCCGTGTCCGACTGGATGTCGACCTTCCAGCCGGTCAGGCGCGCCGCCAGACGGGCGTTGAGGCCGTCCTTGCCGATCGCCAGCGCCAGCTGGTCATCGGGGACGACGACGGTGGCCTCGCGGGTGTCGTCGTCGATGTAGACCTCGCGTACGCGGGCCGGCGACAGTGCCTTGGCCACGAAGCGGGCCGGCTCTGTGTTCCACGGGATGATGTCGATCTTCTCGCCGCGCAACTCGGAGACGACCATGCGCACGCGGGAGCCGCGCGGGACCGACGCACGCGCCGACCGGATCGACGCCCTGCGTGTGCGACTCGACCGCGATCTTCGAGCGGTAGCCCGGTTCGCGGGCGACGCCGCGGATTTCGACGAGGCCGTCGGCGATCTCGGGCACCTCGAGCTCGAACAGCGTCTTGATCAACTCCGGATCGCGGCGCGAGAGGATCACCTGCGGGCCCTTGGTGCCCGACCTGACCTCGGTGATCACGGCCTTGATCCGCGAGCCCTGCTCGTAGCGTTCGCCGTCGACCTGCTCGGAGCGCGGCAGCAGCGCCTCGACGCGGCCGAGGTCGACGAGCACGTTGTTGCGGTCGCCGGCCTGCTGCACGATCCCGGTCACGACCTCGCCCTGGCGATCGATGTACTCGTCGTACATCATCGCCCGCTCGGCCTCCCGGATGCGTTGCTGGATGACCTGCTTCGCGGTCATGGCGGCTATGCGACCGAAGCCGTCGGGGGTGGCGTCCGCGCGCACCATCAGATCCTCGGGGACCTGAGACCAGTCGAGCTCGAGATCGACGTCGTTGACGAGCGTGTGCTGGCGCTCGCCCGTCTCCTCCTCGATCCGCTCGAGCTCGTCGATCGCGGCCTCGCGCGCTTCTTCCACGAGCCGCTCCTCGAGGTCGCCGGGGATCTCGATCGAGAACACGCGGAACTCGCCTTCGTCGTCGAGGATCACCTCGGCATGGCGGGAGGCCCCTGGCGTCTTCTTGTAAGCGGCGAGGAGCGCGTCCTCGAGCGCCGCGACGAGCGTGCCCGTCTCGATGCCCTTCTCGCGCTCAATCGTGCGAATGCCTTCCATGATCTCCTGGCTCATGACCTCACCTATCCCTCGTCGATCAGGTTGCCCCGCACGATCGTCTCGTACGGGATGTCGAGCTCCTTCTCGCCCTCGGCGATCCGGAGGCTCCGTTCGGACACGGCCACAACAGGCCCTCGAAACTTCTTCTTCCCGGCGATCTCGTCGGCGGTGCGAATCTGGACGTCGTGGCCGATGGCCGCGCGGAAGTGCTCCGGGCGGCGGAGCGGCCGGTCGAGGCCGGGAGACGAGACGTCGATCGTGTACGACGCGCGGTAGCCGTCGAGGATCTCCGTCACGCGCGCGCACAACGCGTGGTCGACGCCCTCGGCATGGTCGACGTAGACGCAGAACCGGCTCGGGGACAGCAACTCGACGGCAAGCACCTCGACACCCGGGACGGCGCGCTCGACCGTCGGGACGATGTCCCGGGCGAGTGTCCGTTCGGTTGCGATCATGTCGGCCAACGGTGCTCTCCTCGCGGCGGAGCCGCGTCTTCTCAACAAAAATGGGCGCCTCGCGCCCATTTCGTCAAGCCGGTGAAATGTGGTTCGACAAGAATAGCACCGGGTGACCTCGGGGGCGACGGCGCTGATCGGCCTTTTCAGCCGAGGATGATCGTGACGGGGCCGTCGTTGACGAGCTCGACCTGCATGTTCGCGCCGAAAGCACCTGTTGCGACCGGCACGCCCGCGGCAGCGAGCGTGGCGCAGAAGCGCTCGCACAGTGGACGTGCTACCTCGGGCCTGGCGGCACGGGAAAACCCCGGGCGATTGCCTTTCGTGGTGTCCGCCAGGAGCGTGAACTGGCTCACGACCAGCGCCTCGCCCCCGATGTCGAGGATCGAGAGGTCGAGCTTGCCGTCGCTCGACTCGAAGATGCGCAGCAGTGAGACCTTCCGGGCCAGGCGATCTGCTTCCTCGGTGCCGTCCTCGACCCCGACGCCGAGGAGGACGAGCACGCCGGCACCGACGGCACTCACGACAGCGCCGCCGACGGTGACCCGGGCGCTGCTGACCCGCTGGATGACGGCCCGCATGAGCACAGTGTCTCGATTTTCGGGAATGCGCTGCCGGCAATCCCTCAACCAAGTGGTGTTCCCTGCCGATAGGCCTAACGATGGAAGCCGCGAGGAAGCCCAGGAACCAGTGGCCCGCCCTCGGAACGCTGCTCGTTCGTGACGGAGCCGTGACGTCCGAGCAGCTCGAGAGCGCTCTGGCTGCGCAACGCCTGCGGCCGGAGCTCCGACTCGGTGAGGTCCTGCTCGAGATGGGCGTCACGACCTCGGCGGCGATCTCGCGTGTCCTCGCCGAGCAGCACGAGCTCGAGTTCGTCGAGCTCGACGTGCCCTCGATCGACATCGCGGCAGCATTGATGCTCCCGGAGAGCCTGGCCCGCCGCTACATGGCGCTCCCGATTCGCTTCCTCGACGACGGGTGCGTGCTCATCGTCGTCGCCGACCCGACCAACGTGATGTTCTCGGACGAGCTCCGGCTCGCGGTCGGCATGCCGGTGCGCATCTGCGTCGCAGCTCCCGATGCGATCGCGGACGCGATCTCGAAGCTCAACGACAACGCCTCCATCTCCATCGAGGAAGTCGTCACGGAAGCTGCGGAAAGCGAGGACAACGCAAGCGTCCTGGATCTCAACCACGACACTCCCTCGGTGGTCTTCATCAACAGAGCCATCTCGAAGGCCCTCGACCTCGGCGCCTCGGACATCCACTTCACTCCCCAGGAGAAGCGCCTGTTCGTACGGGTTCGTGTCGACGGGGTGATGCGCGAGCTCACCTCGATTCCCGGCACGCAGAAGTCCGCCGTCGTGAGCCGGCTCAAGATCATGGCCGGCCTCGACATCGCCGAGCGGCGAGCCCCGCAGGACGGCCGGGTCTCGATCAAGCGGGGCGCCGAACTGCTCGACGTCCGGATGGCGATCCTGCCGACGACGTACGGTGAGAAGGCCACGCTGCGCGTCCTGTCGCAGGGCGAAGCACCCGACTCGCTCGATGCCCTGGGCATGTGGCCCCGAAGCCGTGCTGCTCTCGAGCATGCGATCCTGCAGCCGTTCGGCGCAGTCGTCGTCGTCGGCCCGACGGGATCGGGTAAGACGACCACGCTGTACACGTGCCTGCAGGTGCTCAACACGCCAGAGCGGCAGCTGACGACGATCGAGGATCCGGTCGAGTATCGCGCCGCGGGCCTGGATCAGATCGAGGTCAATCCTCGGGCGGGCCTCACGTTCGCCAGCGGCCTCCGGACGGTCCTGCGATCCGACCCTGACGTCCTTCTCGTCGGCGAGGTCCGTGACGAGGAGACGGCGCAGATCGCGTTTCGCGCCGCAATGACGGGCCACCTCGTCCTTACGACGCTCCACGCCCAGACGGCCGCATCGGCGCTCCAGCGGCTCACCGACATGCAGATCGAGCGCAGCATCCTTGCGACATCGATCAACTGCATCGTCGGCCAGCGGCTCGCGCGTCGTGTTTGCCAGGCGTGCTGTGAGCCCGGCACGCCGGATCCGTCGATCCTGCGGTCATTGAGCGTACCGGACACCCACGGCGAGCTCGACCTCTACAAGGCCGTCGGATGCCCACAGTGCAGCGGCACCGGATACCGCGGGCGCGTGCCGCTGTTCGAGGTGCTGACGATGACCGACGAGATCGCATTGCTCGTGGGCGCCCCGACACGCGAGATCGAGGCGATGGCCGTCTCCCAGGGCATGTTCACGCTCCGCGAGGACGGGGTACGCCTCGCGCTGGCCGGCATCACAACGCTCGAAGAAGTTCAGAGGGTCGCAGGCGACGCTCTCGGCTGAGGACGGCGGTGACGGCACGGCTCTCGAAGCCTGATGCCCGATGGCTGTCGTGGCTGGGGTTCGAGAGGGTGGCGGCGTACGCGGAGGCGAGCGCTCGTCACGAGGCAGGCACTCGGCCTCCGGAGGCTCAGCGGCGAATCGGGGAGCTACATCTCCATGTCGACGCACTCGTACACGTCCACCGCGCCGCCCGACGAGAGCACGGGACAACCGCCTGCCAGCTCGGTCGCAGCGGCGAGGCTGTCCGCCGTCAGGATCGTGTAGCCGGTGAGAGCGCTCGGGGCACCCTCGGCAGCGCCGCCTCCGGGCGAGACGGTCGTCGAGGGCCCGAACGGGGCACCACCATCTGAGACGGCCGGGCCGAGCGCGCCGTACCAGGCCATCCAGGCCGCCATGACCTGCTTGCCCTCCTCGGGCGTCTCGGGCGCCCGACCGCCGCGATACACCAGGGTGTACTTCGCCATCTTCGCCTCCTGTCCGTGCCTCGTTGGGAGTCGAGAACCAGGCATCGTAGCCCTTGGCCGCCGCCTGGTCAACAACACGGGTGGCAGGGTCAGCGGCGCCCGAAGTGGTGTGGCCTCGGAAGGGCGGCGCCCACGTCGAGCTCCGCGACTCGTCGGGCGAGCGGCCCCAGGGTATCGAGCGAGGTGACGAGGATGTTGCGGTTCTCCCCCACCCGCTCGTAGCGGCCGTGCGCAAGGAGCAGCGGCTCGTTGCGGACGATCGCCCGGTGCCGCTCGTACACGCTCTGCGGGACGATCAGGTTCACCTGGCCGACCTCGTCCTCGAGCAGCATGAACACGATTCCATTCGCCGTGGAGGGGCGTTGCCTCGCAATCGCCAACCCGGCGTAGGCCACCGCCGAACCGTGCGACGACCGGTACAGCTCGTCACTCCTGAGCGTCCCTTCGGGCAGATGCGGGCGCAGCAGCAGGAGCGGGTGGGTACCGACCGACAGGCCCGTGAGGCGATAGTCGGCCGCCATCCGCTCCCAGGGCGTGAGATCCCGCAGCGCGGGGGTTGCCGCGGTCGGGCCGAGCGAGAGCGTGAGCTGCTTCGACGCGCCCTGCGTCCCCGGGACGGAGACCGGCCGGTGCGCGAGGCCGATCTCCCAGAGGAGATCGCGGCGCTTCGCCCCGAGCCCCTCGCACGCCCCACCCTCGACGAGTGCCACGAGACCGTCCTGCGAGAGCGGCACGCGCCGTGCAAGGTCGGCGACGTCCCGGTAGAGCCCGTTCGCGTCACGCTCGGCCACCAGAGCTGTAGCATCGTCCTCTCCCACCGACTGGACGTACGCGAGGCCGATGCGCACCGCCTGAGAGGTCTGTGTCGACTCGTCGCACTGCTCGGCGACGGCGACGAGCGAGCACCAGGCCTCGCTCAGGTTCACGTCGGGGGAGCGCACCTCCACCCCGCGCCGCTGGGCGTCTCGGACGAGGCTGGCCGGCGGATAGAAGCCCATTGGCTGGGCGTTCAGCAGCGAGCAGAGGAACTCGGCCGGGTAGTGGTGGCGCAGCCACTGCGACTGGTAGGCGAGCAGCCCGAAGGCGGCGGCATGCGACTTCGGGAAGCCGAACCCGGAAAAGCCGACGAGCTTGTCGTAGACCAGATCGGCGACTTTCTCGTCGACGCTGTTTCGCACGGCGCCCTCGATGAACCGCACCCGGTGGGACTCGAGCGCGGCGCGACTGCGCTTGCGGCTCATCGCACGGCGCAGCCCTTCCGCCTCTCCCACGGTGAAGCCCGCGAGCGCGATCGCAACGTCGAGCACCTGATCCTGGAAGACGACGACACCGAGCGTCGAGCGGAGTGGTTCCCGCAGCGACTCGTGGTCGACCGGGTAGACGAACGCCGGATCCTCGCGCAGGCGGCGCCGGTGCTCGATATAGGGGTGTACGGCCTTGCCCTGGATCGGCCCCGGCCGCACGAGCGCGACCTGCACGGTGAGGTCGTCGATGGTCTCCGGCTTCGTGCGCAGCAGGCTCTGCATCTGGGCCCGGCTCTCGATCTGGAAGGTGCCGACCGTGTCCGCCCGCTGGATCTCCGCGAACACGTCCGGGTCGTCGAGCGGGATCCGCGAGAGGTCGATCGGCGCACCGTAGATCTCGGCGATCTTCTCCACGCAGTCCTCGACGGCGGACAGCATCCCCAGCCCGAGCAGGTCGATCTTGAGGAAGCCGGCGTCGGCGCAGGAGTCCTTGTCCCACTGGCAGAGCTGGCGTCCCGCCATCGCAGCGGGCTGCACGGGAACGAGGTCGATCAGCGGCCGGGACGAGATCACCATGCCCCCCGGATGCTGGGAGATGTGTCGCGGCAGGCCCGCGATCTCGCCGGTGAGGAACTGGAAGGCGCGCCACCGCTTCGAGACCAGCTTGCGCTCCGCGTCAGGGAGGCCGGCCATCTCCTCGGCGATGCGCGAGGCATCCCAGCCGTCGGTGTGGCGGGCGAGTCGCTCGAGCTCGGCCTGCGGCAGACCGAGCGCCTTGCCGACGTCGCGGATCGCGCCGCGCGAGCGGTAGGTAGCGAAGCTCGCGACGAGCGCGGCGTGCTCGTTGCCGTACCGTTCCGTGACCGCGACGATCAGCTTCTCGCGAATGTCGCGGGGGAAGTCGAGGTCGATGTCCGGGACCGAGGCCAGCTCACGGTTGAGGAACCGCCCGAGCGAGAGTTCGTTCGCGACCGGATCGACGTGCGACAGCCCGGTCAGGTAACAGACGATCGAGCCCACCGAGCTGCCGCGCCCACGCCCCGGCGGCAGGAAACGGCGGGGCGAGTTGCGGCCCCGCACCTGCAGGGCGCACTCCCGCGCCAGCTCGAGCACCTCCCAGTGGAGGAGGAAGAACCCGGCCAGCCCGAGCTCGTCGATCAGCGCGAGCTCGGTTTCGAGGCGTGTGCGAGCCCGGGCAAGTAACACTTTGTCACTTGGCGGGTAGCGGTCCGCGAAGGCGTCGTTGCAGATCTCCGCGAGCTGCCGGATCGCCGGCTCCTCGCCGTCCGAGAAGTCGGGGTAGCGGTAGCCGAGCTCCTCGGTGAGATCGAACTGCAGCCGCTCCGCGATCTCGACGGTGCGGGCGGCGGCGGCAGGGTCGATACCCGCGAAGCGCTCGGCGACCTCCGCGGGGGGGCGCAGGATGCTCTCCCGGTTGCCCCGCCGCTCCTGCTCGCAGCCGTCGAGGGAGGTGCGACAGCGGATCGCGACGAGTGTGTCCTGGAGGAGCGTGCGCCGCGCCGCGTGGGCATGCACGTTGCCGGTGGCGACGGTCTCGACGCCGAGGTGCTCGGCGAGATCTCGCAGGGCAGCGTTGCGACGGGCGTCGCCGCGCTCGTACGGGCGCTGCAACTCGACGAGGAAGCGCTCGCGGCCGAATGCGTCCGCGAGCCGGGCGGCGGCGTTCGGGTCGCGTACGGCGAGACCGTTGCGGGCACAGCCGGAGAGGCAGACGAGACCCGCGGTCTGCTCCTCGACGAACTCCTGGCTCACGGATGGGGCGAATGGCTCGCGATCCTCGCGGCCTTCTCGCCGGGTGCCCGCGTGCGCCTCCGTGAGGATGCGGCAGAGGTTCGCGTAGCCCCGGCTCGTCTCGACGAGCAGCGTCACATGGGAGCCGCCGGTGAGCGTCACCTCGGCACCGGTGATCGGCCGCACGCCGAGGGCCTTGGCGGCGTGGGCGAACTCGAGCGAGCCGTAGACGCCGTCGTGGTCGGTGAGCGCGAGCGCCGGGTAGCCGAGCTCGGCGGCCCGGGCGGCGAGCTCTTCCGGCAGTGAGGCGCCGTCGAGGAACGAGTACGACGAGTGGCAGTGGAGCTCGACGTACGTCATGCTTGCCGCACATGGACTGGGACGGCCTCGTCGAATCGGTCACCGCGACTCATCCCGCCGTCAAGGTGAGCCAGATGTTCGGTGCCCCCTGTGTGAAGCGCAACACCGGCAAGGTCGCCTTCTGCTCCTGGCAGGGCGACGTGGTGTTCAAGCTCGTGGACGAGGAGGCCCGCACGCAGGCGCTCGCACTCGAAGGCGCGGCGCTGTTCGATCCCGGCATGGGCCGCACGATGAAGGAGTGGGTGCTCGTGCCGGCAGCGCATTCCGGCCGGTGGGTCGAGCTGGCCGGGCTGTCGCTCGCCGACTGATCCCCGCCGCGTGGCGGACTTTGTGGCTCTGAGCCACTTGTCTCTCGAGGGCGTCGCGTTGCTGCGTCCCCTGGAGCTGCAGCTGCGGCGTATCGTTGCCCCGTGAGCGATCGTGACCGGGCACGCGAGCGCTACGAGGACATCGTCGACGCGATCTGCACCTGGCACGAGGAGGCGCGTGCCTCGCGGGTATTCGGGATGCCGTGCGTGAAGCGCGCCGGCAAGGTCGTGTTCGGCTTCTCCCGCACGGGGATGGTCTTCAAGCTGACCGACCCGGGTGTGCATGCCCACGCACTGGCGCTGCCCCGTGCGCACCTCTTCGACCCGTCCGGCCGGGGCGAGGTGTTCCGGCAGTGGGTCGTCGTGCCACCCGCCCAGGCGGGCGAATGGGAGGCGCTCGCCTACGAGGCGCTCGGCCAGGATCACGGCGTGCCGCCGGAGGTGCTCGGGCAGTGATGCCGTAGGCCCCGGGAGGCGAGACCCCGGCGACAGGCTGAAGCCTGTCGCCACGCTACCCGGCGGGCGCTCGAGCCGGTCGCCGGCCTGCATCAGCCCCGCTGCGTGAACCAGCAGCCACGCTCCCGGTCGCGGTAGACGCACACGTTCTGGCCCGACTCGAGCACGACCTCGTAGTAGCGGCGGTCGATCGGCTCCTCCGTCCACCAGCGGTCGACGACACGCCATTCCTCGCGGACGAACGCAACCTGCTGGCGATTGACGACACAGGGGGTGCCGTCGACGCTGTTCTCGACGAGTGCGGGCCGGGGAGCGTTGAGGCGTCCGGCGGCCGAGCGTGAGAGCGCGTGTGGGCGGCTGGCCCAGGAGCCGCCGACGGCGTTCACGAGCGCCTCCTGCGGGCCGAAGCCCGGACGAAGCCCGGACGACCGGCTGAAGCCGGTCGCCTGGCACCACGCGTCACACGTCGCGGGGCACGACGAGCGCGCGCGTTTCCGGGATGCGCGACCATGGAGCCACCTCCACCACCGCGCACACCGAGCCCGAGCCGGTACTGGCCCGCACCTGCCGGAGTCCTTCGCGCAGCCGTCCGTCCATCTCCTCCCCCTCGGGGGGAACGAGCGCAAGCTGGTTGCCGACGTGGTCGGCGAGCTCCACCGCTTCCAGCCGCAGCTCCGTCACCGGAGCCGGGATCTCGAGCAGCTTGGGCCCGAGCGCCGCCCGCAGCCGGCCACGCTCGGCGGTCGCCTCGCGTAACGTCGTCGACCGCCGCCACGAGCCTCCACCGACGAGCCGGGCCGAAACCGCCACCTTGCGCAACGGCCGCCCCGCCCGCTCCGGCCGCGCGAGCAGCCGGTCGAGCAATGCCCCGAACGCCCGCCGCAACGTCAGCTCGTTTGCGACCGCCTCGGGGAAGGAGAGGGCCTCCGCCAGCTCTGCCGCAGGCGATCGCCCACGCACACGGGAGGCGCGGGTCGTACCTCGCTCCCCGCCTGCGAGGCTCCACGCCCGCTTCCCCTCCGGCCCCAGCCGTTCCTCGACAGCGCCGCCGGGGAGCGACGCCAGCTCGCCGAGCCGACGCACCCCGAGCCCTTCCAGCTCGGCGTACCGGTTCGACGGAAGCGGCAGGAGCGAGAGGGGGAGCGGCTCCAGGAAGCCCTGCTCCTCCTTCCCCTCGACGATCACTGCCTGCCCGGGGCGTGCCACGCTTGCCGCCGCGAGTGCGACGAAGCGACGCGCACCCGCGCCCGCACGCGGGTCCCAGGCAGCATCCGACCGAGGCGAGCGCCTTCGAAAGTGCCGCCTCCACCCCGCCGTAGAGCCGCTCGACGCCGTCGGTCTGGAACGTGACGAGACCCGGCTCGGACGACTCGACTGCGAAGCCTGCACCCTCCAGCCGACGCAGCACCCCCTCCCACTCCTGCTCGACCGCGGCCGGATCCTGCTCGATCAGCACGAGCTCGGGGCAGGTCGCGAGCGCCTCCCCCATCCGCATGCCTGCCTGCACGCCTGCGGCCTCGGCCGCCGCCGTGACCGGCCCGACGAGCGCCTCCTTGCCCGGCTCCGGCGCGAGCGCAGCCGGCACGAGCGCCAGCCTCGGCCGGGAGCGCAATGCAGCGCGCAAGGTGAATCCCGGGATGAGGAGGCAGGCGATCACTGAGCACCTAGTTCTACACGAACATATGTTCGCATGTCAAGACGTGTCAAGATGGCCGTTCGGGACAGTGGTGTCTGCGCCTAACCCGCGCCCGTGGCGCAGCGACGAATCGCTTCCGTGACGGTCTCGACGTACGACCGGACCTGCGGCCCGATGTCGTCCCACCGTTCCTCCTCGTCGCCGAGGTAGATCGCACGTGCCCGTGCGAGAGGCGGCCGCTGCTCCTCCGGGAGTCGTGCGAGCGCCCACTCCGCGGCTGCGTCCTTCGAGCGGATGACGCCGGTGGCAACGGTGCTCCAGACGCGGGCGACGGTCAGGATCACATTTCGCGTGTCGCCGTCGAGCTCGGCGTCCACGTTATCGAGGTACGCGACGGTCGCGGAGAGGAGATCCTCGTGCGGCACCGGATCGATGAGCTCCGCGGGCGGGGGACCGACGAGCGGCCTGCCTGCCTGCAGGGTCATCGTGAGAAGCGGCGCGAGATCGGGATTGTCACCCGGTGCCCAGGCCGCCGCGTCTCCTCTCTCGAACGCGCTGCGCAACCAGTCGCCGTACTGGAAATCCATCCGCGGCGGATAGCGCCAGGGGCGGATCTCCGACCCGACGACGATTGTCACCTCGGCTCGTCGCCACCACCCCGCCGGCATCTCGCGGCCGGAGATCTCGACGAGGCCCGCCACGAGGCGCTGCTTCTCGACGAGCGTTGCGGGCCGCGCGATGACGACGAGCACATCGAGGTCGCTCGCCGGCCTCAGGCTCCCGAGGACCGAGGAGCCGAAGAGGTACGCACCGAGAACGACCGGGCCCAGCGCATCCTCGACGATGCCGACGACGCGCTCCAGCTGCCGGCTGTCCTCGTCACGCACGGCGCATCAGCGCCTGGTCGCGCGGAAGCACTCGGTCACGTACGGGAGCGCGACCCGGCCGTCCACCGCGTGCTCGTCGAAGAGCCGCTCGACCTGCGCGAGCATCGGCGCCCGCTCTTCCGGCGTGCGCACGGCCATGTAGCTGCGCGAGAGCACGAGATCGACGAGCCCCTCGCGGTCGAGCCGCTGCGCGTGCGGAAACAGCGCGCGCTCCACCGGCTCGAACAGCCCGCTCTCCCTCACCGGGGCAGCGGCATCGCGCTCCTCGAGGCCCTCGCTCCCGAGCACCTCTTCGCTCAGCTGCGCGACCCACGGCTCGCGGTCGTCGCGGGTGTTCCAGACGAGCGCAATCCGGCCGCCGGGCCGCAGCACCCGCGCGATCTCGCGCAGCGCCGGGCCGTGGTCGAACCAGTGGAACGCCTGTGCAGCGACGACGACGTCGGCGCTCCCGTCGGCGAGCGGGATCGCCTCCGCCCCACCCTCGACGGTGGTCGCTCCGGGAACGGCCGCGACGAGGTGCGCGATCATCTCGGGCAACGGCTCCACCGCGGCCACCCGGTGCCCGAGGGCGACGAGCGAGCGTGTCAGCTTGCCCGTCCCGGCGCCGAGGTCGACCACGTCGCGCGGCTCCTTCCCGACGAGCCAGCGCACCGCCTCCTCGGGATAGCCCGGCCGCGCGCGCTCGTAGGCGTCGGCAACGTCGGCAAACGAGGTGGCCCGGCCGCGCCGCTCGTCTCGGTTGACGATCATCCCCGCAGGCTAGCCCAGCCCACGGCGACGCCGAAACGCCTCCACCGCCGTCGCGTGGTCGAGGATCGGGCCCGGATACGACGGCGCCAGCAGCCCCGGCTCGGCGATCGCCCGTGTCGGCACGTCTGCAAGCTCCGGCACGTATCGCCTGACGTACTCGCCCTCGGGGTCGAGCTTCTTCAGCTGCGCGGTCGGGTTGTAGATGCGGTTCGGGCGGGTGTCCACGCCTGTGCCGGCGACCCACTGCCAGTTGCCGATGTTCTGCGCCACGTCACCGTCGAGCAGCAGGTCGAAGAAGTGCCGTGCGCCCTCGCGCCAGTCGATCCCGAGATCCTTCACGAGAAACGACGCGGTGACCATCCGCGCGCGGTTGTGCATCCAGCCTTCGCCGCGCAGCTGCCGCATCCCGGCGTCGACGAGCGGGAAGCCCGTCACCCCCTCCTTCCAGGCCGCGAGCCCGTCGGGGTCGTCGAGCCAGCGGTCACCGCGCGGGCGCAGGTCATCGAGCTGGGTCCGGGGCTGGGCAAACAGAATCTGTGCGTAGAAGTCCCGCCAGCAGAGTTGACGCACGAACGCGTCGCCACCCAGCTCCTGGGCGCGCACGGCGAGCGAGCGGGGCGAGACGCAGCCGAAGTGCAGGTAGGGCGAAAGCCGCGAGGTCGTGTCGGCGGCGATCGCGTCGTGACCACCGGAGCCGTAGCCCTCGAGAGACGTGCCCAGCCAGGCACGTGCTCGTTCGACGCCCGCGCTCTCACCGCCACGCACGGGCGCAGTGAGCGCGGAGGTCGGCACGCGGCTGGGTTCGACGTCGGGCGGGAGGCGAATCGCGGTCGGCGTCGGCTCCGGCGATCCCATCGGTACCTGAGACCAGGCCCGGTGGTAGGGCGAGAACACCTGGTAGTGATCGTTGCCCGTCGGGGTGACCTCGCCCGGAGGGACCACGAAGTTCCCGTCGCCGAGGCGAAGGTCGAGCTCAGTCGCAAGTCGACGTTCGCGCGCGACGGCGTACGGGCTGACGTCGGCGCTCGCGAACACGGTGGTCGCTCCGACCTCCCGCGCGGCCCGCACCGTCTCGGCCACCACGTCGCCGCGGCGCACGTCGAGCGCCGCTCCGAGCCCGCGGAGCGAGTCGTCGAGATCGGCGAGCGACTCGAGGAGGAACGCGCTTCGGTTCGCGGCGGCACCGTACCGCGTGCCGCGGATCCCGTCGTCGAGCACGAACAGCGGGAGCACCGTCTCTGCTGCCTCGACCGCGGCAGCGAGGGCCGGGTTGTCGTGGATGCGCAGGTCCCGGGTGAAGAGGACGACCGCCGTCTGCATGCCGGCAGCTCCTAGGGTCGGATCTCGGCGGCCACGCCGTGCATCCCCGCGAAACGCGGGACGACGTCGAGCACGCTCTCCCGGACGCAGTACGGAATATCCGCCTCGAGCTCCGGCCCGTGGTTGATCAGGTTGCGGCCGCTGCGGGAGGCCCGGAGGGCCTCTTCGGCCGTGGCATACGACGCAGCGAGTCGTACTGCCGCCTCGGCCGCGTCGCTGCGGTCACCGCCGAGCAGGGCGGCGATCCGGCCGGCCACGTAGCTGTCGTCGAGCGCGAACGAGCCCTTCACCCCGGCGCAGAAGATTGCGACCCCGTCCCCGTGAGCACGCGCCGCCTCGGTCACCGCGTCGAGGTTGAGCAGTGATGCGATCAGCACCCGCTCGCACCGTTCGGCCGCGGTCGTGATCGCCCGCGTCCCGTTCGTGGTGGACATGGCCAGAGTCGGCGTACGCACGGTCAGATACTCGCGCGGCGAGTTCCCGAGGTCGAAGCCGTCGATGCGCACGCCGAGCCGCTCACCGCCGAGCGTCACGCCACCGTCGGCGGCGAGCGCACGTGCATCCTCGACCTCGGCCGCGCACAGCACTCGCTCGTAGCCGCTCGCGAGCGCCTGGCAGATCGTGGACGTGGCGCGGATGACGTCGATCACGACGCCGGTCGGGGCGGCCGCGAACTCGCTCGGAGTGAAAGCGACGTGAACGTGCACGCCGCTACGCTAGCCGTCGATGGAGGACACACCCCACTGCTACCGCCACCCCGACCGCGAGACCCTCGTCTCGTGCTCGGAGTGCGGACGCCCGATCTGCGAGGAATGCATGACGTTCGCGCCGGTCGGGATCCGGTGCCCGGATCACGCGAACGCAAGCGCGGTGAAGCCGTCGCCCACGCGCACGATCCAGAGCGTGCGGCGCCAGACACGCGCCGTCGCGGCGCCGGCGACGATGGCCTTGATCGCGATCAACGCCATCGTCTACATGATCACCGCCGCTCAGGGAGGCGGTATCAACCTCCCGGGCGGACAGCTCTTCTCGGACTGGGCTCTGCAGGGCCTCGCCGTCTCGGACGGTCAATGGTGGCGGCTGGTGACCGCCATGTTCCTCCACGGCAGCATTCTCCACCTCATGTTCAACATGCTGGCCCTCTACTGGCTCGGCACGATCATCGAGCAGGCGCTCGGGACGCCGCGGTTCCTGCTCGTGTACTTCGTCTCGGGCCTCGCCGGCTCGGCGGGTGCGCTCTGGCTCAGCTCGGCCCTCGCCGTCACGGTCGGCGCCTCCGGTGCGATCTTCGGCATGATCGGCGCCCTCCTGATCCTCGAGTACCTCTCGACCGGATCGCTGATGGGCCAGGCGATGGTGCTGATCGTCGTCAACATGGCGTTGACCTTCGCCGTTCCGGGGATCTCGATCGGCGGCCACCTCGGCGGGCTCGTGGGCGGGATCGTCGCGACCTACGCGCTCATGCAGTTCAGGTTCCCGCCGCAGCGGGCGCTCGGGGTTGCGATCGCAGCCGGAGTCGGCGTCGCCAGCCTCGCGCTCGCGTACGTGCGCGTTCGCGGCTACGTGATCTAGACGGAAGCTGCGGCGACAGGCTGAAGCCTGTCGCCGGCTCAGCCCCCGATCGCTACCGCTTCGACGCCCGCGTCCTTCAGCGCTGCCTGGGCGGCTGCGAGCCGCGCCAATGGCACCCGGTAGGGCGAACAGCTGACGTAGTCGAGCCCGAGCCCGTGACAGAAGGCAACCGAGCGCGGCTCGCCACCGTGCTCACCGCAGATCCCCATCTTCAGGTCGGGCTTCACGCTGCGAGCCCGCTCGACGGCGATGCGCATCAGGTCACCGACGCCCTCCTGGTCGAGCACCTCGAACGGGTTGCGCTCGAGGATCCCGTGCTCGAGGTAGTAGGTGAGGAACTTGCCCTCGGCATCGTCGCGCGAGAAGCCCATCGCCGTCTGGGTGAGGTCGTTTGTGCCGAACGAGCAGAAGTCCGCCACCTCGGCGATCTCGTCGGCCCGGACGCAGGCGCGCGGTAACTCGATCATCGTGCCGCAGCGGTACTCGACCGACGGCTCCTCCGCTGCGACGCGCTCCGTCAGCTCTCGCAATCGCGCCAGCTCCTCGCGGAAGCCTACGAGCGGATGCATGATCTCGACCAGCGGGGGCTCTCCCGTGCGTGCACCGACCGCTGCGGCTGCCCGCACGATCGCCCGCACCTGCATCTCGTAGATCTCGGGCCACTGCAGGCCGAGCCGGCAGCCGCGGGTGCCGAGCATCGGGTTCGCCTCGTGCAGCTCCGCGATCCGGCGGCGCATCTCGTCCGAGGTAGCCTCCTCGAGAGTCGGCAGGAACTCGTGCAGCGGCGGGTCGAGCAGGCGGATCGTGACCGGGAAGCCGGCCATCGCCTCGAAGATCCCTTCGAAGTCCGACTGCTGCATCGGGAGCAGCTTGTCGAGGGCCACGCGGCGGGCCGCCTCGTCGCGTGCCAGGATCATCTCCTGCACGATCGGCAGCCGGTCCTGGGCCATGAACATGTGCTCGGTGCGGCAGAGGCCGATGCCCTCGGCTCCGAACTCCCGCGCCTTGGCGGCATCCTCGGGCGTGTCCGCGTTCGCCCGCACCCGCAGTCGGCGCAGCTCGTCCGCCCAGTCGAGGATCGTGCCGAAGTTCTCGTCGATCGCGGGCGGCACGAGCCTCACGGCGCCGACGATCACACGGCCGGTGCCACCGTCGATCGTGATCACGTCGCCGACGTTCAGCGTGTGCTCGCCGATCGTCACCGTGCCGGCGCTCGTGTCGATCGAGAGACCCTCGCAGCCCGCCACGCACGGCTTCCCCATGCCCCGCGCAACGACCGCGGCATGGGACGTCATCCCACCGTGGGCGGTCAGGACGCCGCGGGCCTGGATCAGGCCGTGGATGTCGTCCGGCGTCGTCTCCCAGCGCACCAGGATCACGTCGTCGCCCGCCTTGCCACGCAGCTCGGCCGTGTCGGCGTCGAGCACGATCTCGCCGGAGGCGGCACCCGGCGAGGCGTTCAGACCCTGGGCCGCCACCTCGACCGGAGAGCTCGGGTCGATCATCGGGTGGAGGAGCTGGTCGAGCTGGCTCGGATCGATCCGAGCGACCGCCTCCTCCCGCGAGATCAGCCCCTCGTCGGCCATCTCGACGGCGATTCGGAGGGCCGCGGTCGCGGTGCGCTTGCCGGTCCGCGTCTGCAGGATGTAGAGCGTCCCCTCCTCGACCGTGAACTCGATGTCCTGCATGTCGCGGTAGTGGGCCTCGAGCCTGTCGAGGGTCGCCGTCAGCTCCGCGTACGCCTCGGGCAGCTCGTCACGCATCGCCACGATCGGCTCGGGCGTCCGGATGCCTGCGACGACGTCCTCGCCCTGCGCGTTGACGAGGAACTCCCCGTAGAGAACCGACTCGCCCGTCGACGGGTCCCGGGTGAAGCACACGCCGGTGCTCGAGCTGTCGCCCTTGTTACCGAACACCATCTGCACGAGATTCACGGCGGTGCCGATGTCGTCAGGAATCTCGTACGTGCGTCGGTAGACCTGCGCGCGGGGCGCGTCCCACGAGTCGAAGACGGCCCGGTAGGCGCGGCGCAGCTGCTCGCGCGGATCCTGGGGGAACCCGGAGCCGACCTCTTCCTCGTAGATGCGCTGGAACGTCGCGATCAGCTCGCGCAGATCCTCGGCGCCGAGATCGAGGTCGTTCGACACAGCGCGCGCAGCCTTCAGATCCGAGATCGCGCTCTCGAAGCGTTGCCCGTCGACACCGTCCACGACCTCGCCGTACATCTGGATCAGGCGCCGGTACGAGTCGTAGGCAAACCGCGAGTTCCCGGTCGACGCCGCCTGGCCCTCGACCGCGACGTCGTTCAGGCCCAGGTTCAGGATCGTGTCCATCATCCCCGGCATCGAGATCGCGGCGCCGGATCGAACCGACATCAGCAGTGGGTCGGACGGGTCGCCGAAGCGCTTCCCGGAACGCTCTTCGAGCGCGGCTATGTGTGCAGCGACCTCGTCGTCGAGGCCTCCGGGCACCTGCTTGCCGGCGGCGATGTAGGCGCGGCAGGCGTCGGTCGTGATCGTGAATCCGGCGGGCACCGGAATACCGAGGGCCGTCATCTCTGCGAGGCCGACCCCCTTGCCGCCCAGGAGCTCACGGCCGCCCGGTGCCTCCTCGTGAAAGTCGTAGACGTAGCGCATGGCGTGATCCTCGCACAAGACGCGAAAGCGGCGGCCGGTGATACGGCACAACGTCGTTGCGGACTACCCGCAGACCGGCGTGCGAGGATACCGTGATGCACGGGCACATCGTGGCGATGGGTGGTGGTGGCTTTCTCGGCGGCGACACACGCTCGCCCCTCGACGACCACCTGCTCGAGGTGGCAGGCGTCGGGCGTCCGCATGTCGTCTTCCTGCCGACGGCGACGGGCGACTCCGACCACGCCGTCGAGGCCTTCACGGCCGCGTGGGGCAGGCGCGACTGCACGCTCGACATCGCGTACACCTTCGGTGTCCCGGACCAACCGGACGAGCGGGTCGCCGGCGCGGACGTCGTCGTCGTCGCCGGCGGCAACACGGCGAACATGCTGGCGATCTGGCGCCTTCACGGAGTCGACCGCGCGTTGCGGAGCGCGTGGGAGCGCGGAGCGACGCTCGGCGGCGTGTCGGCCGGTGCGAACTGCTGGTTCGAGGCGTGCGTGACGGACTCGTTCTCCGCCGCGCTCGACGGCCTCGCCGACGGTCTCGGGCTCCTCGAGGGAAGCTACTGCCCGCACTTCGACGGCGAGGAGCGCCGTCGCCCCGTCTACACGCGCCTCGTCGCCGAGGGCTTCCCGGCCGGGCTCGCCTGTGACGACGGTGCCGCCGCCGTCTTCCGGGGCCTGGAGCTCCTCGAGGTCGTGGCCGACCGGCCGGGGGCGCTCGGCTACCGCGTGTCGACAGCCGGAGTCGAGCCGATCGAGACCCGCCTGCTGCGGTGAGGAAAGTGGCAGTCATCGCCTCCGCGAGCGGCAACGGCAAGACGACGGCCGGCCGCGAGCTCGCCCGGAGGCTCGACGTGCCGTTCGTCGAGCTCGATGCGCTCGTCCACGGGCCGAACTGGACGGAGACACCCGACGACGAGCTGCGCCGCCTGCTCGAGCCGGTGCTCGCCGGAAACGGATGGGTGATCGATGGCGGCTACCGTGGGAAGATCGGGGACCTCGTGCTCGGTCAGGCGGACGTCGTGGTCTGGCTCGATCTTCCGCTGCACGTGTGGCTGCCGCGGCTCGTCCGGCGCACCCTTCGCCGCCTCCGCGGCCACGAGGAGATCTGGAACGGGAATCGAGAGAGCCTGCGGAGCGCCGTCTGGGGCCGTGACGCGCTCATCCCGTACGCGCTGCGAGCGCACCGCTCGCACCGGCGTCACTATCCGGCAGAGCTCGTGCGGTACCCCGTCGTGCGGCTGCGCACGCAGGCCGAGGTCGAGTCGTTCCTCGACCGCGCCCACCCCTGACGCGTCTGCTCACCACGCGAAGGTGACGATCTCGACCGGCGTGTCGACGCCTTTCAGCTCGACGACCGACCGACTCACCACCTCGACGGGCAATCCCGCCGCAGTGGTCGCCGATGCGACGATCTCGCCTCCGGCAGCGAGCGCGCCGATCCGGGCCGCGACGTGCACTCCCACGCCTCGGTAGGTGCCGTCGAGAACGACTGCCTCCGACCGGTGCACACCGATCCGCACCGCAGGTGCAAAGCCATGAGCGCGCCGCTGCGCGGCCAAGGCACGCTGGATCGCGACCGCACAGCGAATCGCCTCCTCCGGCGTCGTGAAGGCAACGGCGAATCCGTCACCCGCGTGATCCAGCTCCGAGCCGCCGTGCTCGGAGAAGAGCCGCCGAAGTGCCCGGTCGTGCCAGGCGAGTAACCGAGCCCAGGCCTCGTCCCCCATCTCCGCCACGAGCCGGGTCGAGCGCACGACGTCGGTGAACACGAACGTCCGCTCGACCCGGTGCGTCGACTCGAGCAGCTCGCGGACGGCCGCGAGAGTCTCCTCCTCGTCGAGCGAGCGGCCTGCGCCGACCCGGCTCTCGTCGAGAGGTGTCGCCATCACGTGCTCGCGCACCCGCGCCTCCCAGCCGGACAGGGGCTGTCCGGTTCGCTCGATGATCGCGTCTGCAACGCCGACCAGCGTCGCGGCGAGCTCGCGATCGCCGCGAAGCGCCGCCACGCCCGCGGCGTCGAACAGCAACTCCGCCGAGACGCGGCGGTTCCCGAGCTCCGCCGTGCCGGAAAGCCACGAGAGCAGCGAAGCAGCCGCCTCGTCGGCCTTGTCGGCGAGCACATGGCACATGCCGAGGTTGATCTCGGCGATGAGCGCCGTCAGCCGGTCGTCGGCCGCGCGGGACTCTGCCCGGACAGCCTCGAACGCCTCCTGTCCGTCGCTTACGCGGCCCGCAACGATGTCGAGCAGAGCGAGGTTGACCCGCGCGCCCCGTGCGAGCGCGAAATTCCCTTCGGCCCTGTGGAGCTCGGCGGCCTCGAGCGCGGCGGAGCGCGCCCGCACGGGGTTGTCGTGGAAGGCGGCAATGGCGAGCTGGTTGAGTGCGGCCGCCCGTAGCGACCCGTCTCCGAGTGCCGCCGCAACCTGCTCTGCCTGCTCGGCGAGCTCGACTGCCTCAGGCCCGTGACCGCGGAATGCTGCACACCACGAGGCGAGCGCCAGCGCAACCGACTGGCTCGGGGTCGGCTGCTGCGCCCTTGTGAGCGGCTCGAGCTTCGCGAGTATCTGCTCCGCCAGCTCGAGGTCGTTCGAATATCCGGCCGAGAGCGCCGCTGCCAGCCTCACGTTCGTGCACATCTCGTCGGAGAGCACCTCCTCGCGGGCGAGCAGCGCGGCGAACCGCGCACGCCCTTCGAGCCCGAGCCCCCTGCTCGTCCAGTAGTGCTGCATCCAGACGGCGATCGTCGCGGCGAGGTCGGGATCGTTCGTCGTCGCCCAGTCGAGAGCTGTCCGCACGTTCGCGAGCTCGCCGGCGACCCGTCGCCGCCAGCCGTCGTCCTCGCAGGCACGCCACTGGTCAATGGTGCAGTCGGAGACCAGCCGGGCGACGTAGTCGGCGTGCCGGCGACGGACGTGATCGGCATCGGCGCGCGTGTCGAGGCGCCTCCCTGCGAAATCACGCAGGGTCGCGAGCATGGAGAATCGCGTATCGTCGGGTCCCGCGGAGTGTCGCAGCAGGCTCTTGTCCACGAGTGAAGCGACCACGTCGATCGTCGCTCCGCAGACCTGCTCGAGGGCCTCGAGCCTGGCGCCGTCCCTGAAGACGCTCGCACGCTCGAAGACGAGACGCTCGTCGTCCCCGAGGAGGCGGTAGCTCCAGTCGATCGTCCCCTCGAGCGTGCGCTGCCGCTCGGGCACGCCGCGCATCGGCGAGCTCAAGACGTCGAGCCCATGGTCGAGCCGTTCGAGCAGCGCGGACGGAGAGAACAGCTTCACGCGCGCGGCGGCCAGCTCGATCGCGAGCGGGAGGCCGTCCAGACGAGAACAGAGCCTGGCCACGGCGGCGCTCTCGGCCGTCGCGTCGAACGACGGCCGGACAGCCCGGGCGCGCTCGCCGAAGAGGTCGATCGCCTCTTCGAGCTCCATGGGATCCAGCCCGTACTCGTTCTCACCCCTCAGGTGCAGAGGCTCACGACTCGTGACGAGCCAGCATGGCCCGTCGGCGGCGTCGATGAGCGCCGCAACGTCGCACGCGGCATCGATGACATGCTCGAATCCGTCGAGTACGAGGAGCATGTCTCGGCCTTCCAGTGCCCCAGCCAGGGCCTGTATCACACGCTCCCGTGGGGGCACGCGAATCTCGAGGGCCTCTGCGAGCGCGCCCGGGAAGTCGGCGGCGGCACCGACTCCGTCCAGGGTCACCACGACAACGCCGTCTCCGTACTCCGCTCCCACCTGTTGCGCGACGGCGAGCGCCACCCGTGACTTGCCGCAGCCGCCCGGGCCCGTGACGGTGAGCAGGCGAAGTTCTGGCCGCCGCAGGAGCAGGCGGATCTCCGCAAGCTCGCGCTCTCGTCCGACGAGCGTCGTCAGGGTGCGTGGCAGGGTGACGACAGGCATCTCCGCCTCCTTCCAAGCAGCGTAGCGCGCCGGACGGCGCCCTACGAGCGGCGGCGGCGGGATCGGAACTCCGCCACCCAGGCGGCGACCCGCAGGCCGATCCAGATCGGCGTCAGGATCACGTAGAACAGCACGTCGGCGACGACGATGCCGAAGGCCCACATCACCCAGTAGCGGAGCGGCGCCCAGCCCTTCTCCTCGCGCGTACGCCCTTCCGCCCGCCACAGGCTCCGTCCGCTCACGACGACACGTGCCGCTCGCGCTGCCGATCGGCGACGAGCTTGATCACCCGCATTGCCGTCTCCTCGACGGAGAAGTCAGAGACGTCCAGCACCGGGCAGCCGAGCCGCCGGTGAATCCCCGCCGCGAGGTCGAGCTCCTCGTAGACGTCCAGCAGGCCGGCGTACCGCTTCTTGGGGCCTCCCATCGAGGCGACACGGTTCGTCCTGATCTCGGACAGCCGCTCGGCCTCGATCGTCAGCCCGACGATCTTCGTCGGATCGATCTCGAACAGCGGCGGCGGCGGTTCGACGCCCTTCACGATCGGGACGTTCGCCGCCTTGTGCCCCAGGTAGCCGAGATAGATCGAGAGCGGCGTCTTCGACGTCCTCGAGACGCCGACGAGAACGACGTCGGCCTCGTCGAGCCCGTTGCCGACGCCGTCGTCGTATTTGACCGCGAACTCGAGCGCCTCGATCCGCTTGAAGTACGTCTGGTCGAGGGGCGGCCTGGCGCCCGGGGTCATACGAGCGGCGACGCCGGAAACGCGGGCGATCGAGTCGATCGGATGGCCGAGCAGGTCGCAGTAGTGCACGCGCGCGCGCCGGCACAGCTGCCGCATGGCCTCACGCAGGCCCGGCTCGACGAGCGTGTAGACCATGACGGCCGGACGGCCACGGGCCGTTGCGACCGCCATCTGGAGATCGTCGACGGACTCGACGCGCGGATGCCGGATCTCGGCGAACAGCTGCTCCGGGAACTGGGCCTCGAGCGCAAGCACGAGGCGGGCCGCGGTCTCCCCCGTCGAGTCCGAGACGATGTGGAGCTCGACCGGGATCGCGTCGATGGTCACATGCGGAAGGGTATCGGCGCCCGGGTACGATCGCTGCGTGACCGGCCCGGCACTCCCCGTCTCGCTCGCGGACATCGAGGCCGCGGCGCGACGGCTGGACGGCGTCGCAGTGCGTACCCCGCTGTTGCGACTCCCGCTCGACGGCGAGCTCTACGTGAAGCCGGAGAGCCTCCAGCGCACCGGCTCGTTCAAGTTCCGTGGTGCCTTCAACGCGCTCGCCTCGACCCCGTTCGCGGCGATCGAACGCGGCGTCGTCGCCGATTCGAGCGGCAACCATGCGCAGGGGGTCGCGGCCGCCGCGGCACTCCACGGCGTGCCCGCGACGATCGTGATGCCCGAGAACGCAGCGGCGGTGAAGGTGGCGCGCACGGCAGCCTGGGGCGCCGAGATCGTGCGCTGTGCCAACTCGAGCGACGAGCGCCAGCGCATGGCGGCCGAGATCAGGGACACGCGCTCCCTCGAATACATCCCGCCCTTCGACGATGTGCGGATCATCGCCGGCCAGGGCACCGTCGGCCTCGAGATCGCGAGGGATCTTCCCGCCGCGACCACGGTCGTCGTCTGCATCGGCGGCGGCGGCCTCGGCTCGGGCGTCGCCACCGCCGTCAAGGCGCTCTGCCCCGCGGCGAGGGTGATCGGCGTCGAGCCGGAGCTCGCGGCCGATGCGCAGCAGTCGGTCCGCGAAGGTCGGATCGTGACCTGGCCGGCCGCGGACGTGACGCGCACGATCTGCGACGGCGTCCGCACCCAGGCGCTCGGCGAGCTGACGTTCGCGATCATCTCGACCCTCGTCGACGAGATCGTGACAGTGCCGGAGGATGCGGTGCTGGACGCGATGCGCTGGTTGGCGCTGGAAGCGAAGCTCGTCGTGGAACCGACCGGGGCGCTTACGCTCGCGGCGGTGCAGACCGGTGCAGTGAGCCTCGACGGGCCGACGGTGCTGGTCGTGTCGGGCGGGAACGTGGATCCCGGGCTGGCCGCGGCAGTCCTCGGGGCGACGTGACACCGGCGACAGGCTGAACCCTGTCGCCGCCGCTCAGCGATAGGCGGCGATGCGCCCTGCCCGCCCACCGGTGAGCGCGAGCAGATCGGCCGGAGCCAGCTCGATCTCCAGGCCACGGCGTCCGGCGCTGACATGGATCGTCTCGAACGCGAGGGCCGACTCGTCCAGAATGGTCGGCAGCCGCTTGCGCTGACCGAGTGGGCTGATCCCCCCCGCGACGTAGCCCGTCGTGCGCTCGGCGAGCTTCGGATCGGCCATCGTCACCCGCTTGCCGAGCGCCTTCAGGTCGAGCTGCGCCACGACCGGGACAATCGCGACCGCCAGCGCGCCGTCGACGTCGGCGACGAGCGTCTTGAACACCCGCGCCGGGTCGATGCCGAGCTTCTCGGCCGCCTCGAGGCCGTAGGAGGAAGCGTTCACGTCGAGCGCGTACTCGTGCAGCGTGAACGAGACCCCGGCGCGCTCCGCCGCCACGATCGCGGGCGTGCCCTTCCCGGCCACAGCCGCGTTACCGAAGAGCGTCGAGCGCGGTGCGCGCGAACACGGCGATCCCGTCGCGCAGGGCGGCCTCGTCGATGTCGAAGCGCGGGTGATGATGCGGGAACGAGGTCCCGAGCTCGTCGTTGCCCGTTCCCACCCAGAAGAAGACAGCCGGCGCAACCGCACCGTAGGCGGAGAAGTCCTCGCCGCCCATCACCGGGTGGACCTCGACGAGAGCCTCCTCGCCGAGCTCCGAGACGATCGCCCGCTGCACCGCGGCCGACGCGTCGCGGTCGTTCACGACGGGGTCGTACCCGACCTCGTAGTCGAAGCGGTAGCCGGCACGATGCGCCGAGGTCACCCCCGCGATCACGCGCTCCATGGCATCGCGCACCTCGGCCCGTCGCGCGACCGACAACGTCCGTACCGTCCCGCCGATGCGGGCGGAGCCGGGAATCACGTTCCGGGCGGTGCCGGCTGAGAGGGTCGTGACCGACACGACGACCGAGTCGAACGGGTCGGTCTCACGCGAGACGATCTGCTGGAGACCGGTGATCACCTGCGCCGCCACGACGACTGGGTCAACCGTCTCGTGCGGATTCGCGCCGTGACCTCCCTCCCCGAGGATCTCCAGGGTGAACAGGTCGGCTGCAGCCATCACCGAGCCCGGCGCGGCCGAGACGTGCCCCGTGTGGAGCGTCGAGAGCAGATGCACGCCGGCGACGAGGTCGGCTCCGTCGAGCACACCCGCCTCGACGATCTCCCTGGCGCCCCCGGGCGGTACCTCCTCGGCGTGCTGGAAGACGAAGCGCACCTCGCCCGCCAGCTCGTCGCGGCGCCCGAGGAGCAGCTCGGCCGCACCGAGCAGCATCGCCGAGTGACCGTCGTGGCCGCAGGCGTGCATGACGCCGGGACGGGTCGACACGTGCGGGAGGGTGTTCTCCTCGTGGATCGGCAACGCATCGATGTCAGCGCGGAGCACGACGATCTTGCCGGGCCGCGCGCCGTGGAGCCGTGCCACGACGGCCGTTCCGGCGGGACGCTCGATCTCGAGGCCGCCGAACGAGCGCAGCGTCTTCTCGATGAAGGCGGCGGTCTCGTGCTCCTCGAACGAGAGCTCGGGATGGGCGTGCAGGTGTCGTCGCCACGCGATTGCACGTGCCTCGAGGTCGTCCGAGACGAGGCGTGAGCGCGGCAATGTAGTGGTCATCGACGGGGACGCTACCGGGAACGTCGGTCGCCCCGGGTGGGTAGGGTCACGGCATGGCCGAGGCCGTCACGATGGACAAGATCGTCTCGCTGTGCAAGCGCCGCGGGTTCGTGTTCCCGTCGTCGGAGATCTACGGCGGGCTCGGCTCGTCGTACGACTACGGCCACTACGGAGTGCTGCTCAAGGACAACATCAAGCAGCGCTGGCTGTCGGCGATGGTGCAGGAGCGGGACGACATCGTCGCGCTCGACTCGTCGATCATCCTTCACCCCCAGGTCTGGCAGGCGTCGGGCCACGTCGGCGGATTCACCGATCCACTGGTCGACTGCAGGTTCTGCAAGAAGCGCTTCCGCGCCGACCACCTCGAGGACGCGCAGTGCGGCCAGCGCCCGAGCAAGCGCCCGGGCGAGACGTCCGACTGCGACCTCACCGAGGCGCGGCACTTCAACCTCATGTTCGAGACCCGCGTCGGCCCGATGGAGGAGACGGGCGTGCCGGTCTATCTCCGCCCCGAGACGGCGCAGGGCATCTTCGTCAACTTCAAGAACGTCGCGGGGATCGCGCGCCGCAAGCCGCCGTTCGGGATCGCCCAGGTGGGCAAGTCGTTCCGCAACGAGATCACACCGGGCAACTTCATCTTCCGAACCCTGGAGTTCGAGCAGATGGAGATGGAATTCTTCGTCCCCCCCGCCCAGGCCGACGAGTGGTATCGCTACTGGGTCGACGAGCGCTACGCCTGGCACTGCCGTTACGGGATCCGGGAGAGCCATCTGCGTGTCCGTCCGCACGACGCCGACGAGCTCTCGCACTACTCGCGCGCGACGAGCGACATCGAGTACCTCTTCCCGATCGGCTGGTCGGAGCTGGAGGGCGTCGCAAACCGCGGCGACTTCGACCTCACCGCCCACACGAGCGCCTCCGGGACGAAGCTCGAGTGGGTCGAGCAGGACGGCTCGCGCTATACCCCGCACGTGATCGAGCCCGCTCTCGGCGTGAACCGGTCGATGCTCGCGTTCCTCGTCGACGCCTACGACGAGGAGGTCGTCGCAGAGCGGGAGCGCACGGTGCTGCGACTCCACCCGCAGCTCGCACCGGTGAAGGCCGCCGTCCTGCCGCTGATCGGCAAGAGCGAGGACATGACGGGCCGGGCGCGCAAGCTCTACGAGGAGCTGCGTCAGGTGATCTCGGTCGAGTACGACGACGGCGGGCAGATCGGGCGGCGCTACCGCCGCCAGGACGAGATCGGGACGCCCTTCGCACTCACGATCGACGACCAGACGCTCGAGGACGACACGATCACGATCCGCGAGCGGGACTCGCTCGCGCAGGAGCGGATCTCGCTCGCTCGCGCCCGGGAGCACCTGCTCGGCCGGCTCGCAGAGCCGTGGAGCTCGCCCAAGGCGGAAGCGTAGGAGCGGGCCTGGCTCAGCGCTTCGGCCAGCGCTCCATCGCTCGCCCGTCCGGTGCGGAAAAGCCGACCTTGGCATAGAGGAGATGCATGTCGCGCGTATGGAGGAGCCACTTGGTCCGGGCGAGCGGCCCGTCGTCGACCGTGAACCGGACGAGCTCGACACCGAGGCCGCGACCGCGGAACTCCTCGAGGACGTAGACGTCCGCGAGATACGAGACGGTGCGACCGTCGGAGACGGCACGTGTGAAGCCCACCTGGCTCCCGTTGGGGGCATACAGGCCGACGACGCGGGCGGCCGTTGCGATGAGCTCGTCGCTCAGCTCGCGATCGCGACCCCTGGCCCAGTACGAAGTCGTGAGGAATGCGTGCACGGCCGCCCCGTCGATGCGATCGCGGTCGTCATCGAGGACGAATCCCCCGTCGAGGTGAACCTCCATGCCGCCTATCCTGCCCGGCGGCTGTCATCTCCGCTCCGGTACCGTCGGGAGCGTGGGAAGGATCGGGATCATGTTCTGCGTGGCGGTGCCGCTTGCTGCGGCAGACCTCCTCGTGAAGGCGCTCGAGCCGACAGAGCCGTGGGCGTACCACGAGCGTTCGCTCGCCTGGCTCGCGCTCTCCATCTCGCTGCTCGCCGGCATGGCCGCGGTTGCCCGGATTCCCTCGGCGTTCGTGGCACCTGCGGCAGGCGTCGTCGCCGGTGGTGTGCTCGGCAACAGCCTGTCTGCTGCCTGGAACGGCATGGAGGTTCCGAATCCGCTGATCCTCGGCGGCGACGATGCGATCATCGCCTTCAACCTCGCCGATGTCTGGGCGCTCACCGGCATTCTCCTGCTCGTCTGCACGCTCGCCTTCTGGCTGATCCGCAACCACGACCTGATACCCCCGCCGGAGGAGGTCCGCTCGACGCGGGGACGGGCATTCAAGCGGCTGTTCGAGGACGACCGGCCATGACTTGGACAAGACCTTGACAGAGTGTGTGCTTGATCGGGTATGATGGGAGTCTTGAGCGCTGCACCGTTGTTCGTCCCGGCCCTGGCCTCGCTCGACGGCCAGATTCCGCACGAGGGCCTCCTCTCGCCGACCGAGCTGGAGAACGTCGCACGCGACCTTGCGGCGCGCACGGACCTCTGGCAGCCACTCGTCCACGCGGACGCAGGACACCGCCGCTACGAGCTCGTCTACGAGGACGATCGCATGGACGCCTGGATTCTCTCCTGGATGCCGGGTCAGGGCACCGGATTCCACGACCACTACATCTCGGGCGTCGGGCTCTGCGTCGCGAGCGGGTGCGTGCGCGAGGACCTGATGGTCTACGGGCGTGAGCACCAGTCCCGAGAGCTGCGGCCGGGTGACACACGCCAGGGCGGCCCCGGCTACATCCATCGCGTCAGCCACCACGAGGGTCGGCCGGCAGTCACGGTGCACGTCTACTCGCCACGGCTCGACTGGGTCGGGCAGTACCGGCTCGACGAGGATGGCGTCATGCAGCGAGAGGTCCGGCCCGGGCGCAACGAGCTCACCGAGCAGCTGGTCGCCGAGGGTGCGCTCGACGGCGTGCTCGAGCGATTCTGAGCGGCCCCCGGGCCACGACCGATCCCCAGGACGAGCTGTTCGACATCCTGGACGAGAGCGGCAGCCCCACGGGTGCCGTCAAGCCCCGCAGCGACGTCCACCGTGACGGCGACTGGCACGGTGCGCTCCACATCTGGGTCGGGGGCATCGACGGGCACGGACGGCCGTTCGCCCTCTTCCAGCGACGGTCACCGTCCAAGGACACCTGGCCCGGTGCGCTCGACGTCGCCGTCGGCGGGCATCTCCGTGCCGGCGAGACGCTCGCCGAGGCGATCCGCGAGGCCGACGAGGAGATCGGCCTCGACATCGGCCTGGCCGACCTGACCCGGCTCGGTCGCCGCTTCGCGGGCGGCGACGGGAGAGCCGACAACGAGGTGCAGGAGGTGTTCGCCGCTCGTTCCGACCTCCCTCTCGACGCGTACCGGCTCCACCCGGACGAGGTCGAGGCGGTCGTCTCCGTCCCGCTGGCCGACGCCCTTGCGCTGTTCGAGGGTCGTGTGGCAGAGACCGTCGTTCACGAGCTCGGACGCGGTCAGAGCAGGGCGACCACCGTTTCGGTCACCGTCGCAGACTTCGCCGCGGGCGAGGTCGGCGGCTATGCCGCCCTCGCGCTGCGCTCGCTGCTCGACGTCGTCTCGGGAAGCACGCCCGAGCCGTTCGAGCTCCGCTGAGCGCCAGGCCGAGAGCGTCAGGCCGAGAGCGTCTTCAGCCGGAAGCCGCCGTGGTGCTCGTACGACGCGGTCACGACGGCGAGGGTGTCACGGAGGGCCCGGTCCGCGAGCCCCGCACCCGCCGCGGCGGCAATGGGCGAGTGGAGCAGCACGCGCATGCCGTGCACTCCCTCGGGCGAAAGCGGGATCCCACCGTGGTCGCAGGCGGCGCAGGCACCACCACCCGCCGCTGCGAGAAACCCGACGAGCGGCTCCGTGGAGCCACACTCGACGCACGCCTCGAGGTGGGGCATGTATCCCGAGACCCAGAGCAGCTTCAGCTGGAACGCAAGCACCGCGGGGTCGAGCCCCGCACGCGAGCCGGGGCGCGCCGGAGCCTCATCGAGAGCGTCCAGGAAGCGCGTCAGGGCCATGAAGGCCTTCTCGTTGGCCTCCTGCTCGGTGAAGAGCCGCAGCATCGCCTCGAGCCCCACCATCCCGACCTGAATCCTGTATGGATCCGTGCGGATGCGGTCGTGCGAGCGCACGAGCGACGCCCCCGTCACCGTCTCGAGCTCCCCGCGGCCCTGGTGGAGAACGAGCTCCACGTGAGAGAACGGCTCCAGGCGGGCACCGAAGCGCGACTTCGTCTTGCGGACACCCTTCGCGACCGCGCCGACACGGCCCCGGTCGTGGGTGTACACGTGCAGAATGCGATCGGCCTCGCCGAGGCGGAAGGAGCGGAGCACGACGGCTTCGGTCGTGGTCGATCTGGACATGGCTCCAGTGTACGAGGGGCCATGGCCGGAGCGGGCATGGCCCAGGCGGACGGATCCGGAATAGACCTGCGTTTGCAGGCGTTTACTCTCCTCGTGCGGCGAATCCACGTCTACACGACCGAGTGGTGCGGGCTCTGCGTCCGGGCCAAGGCGCTGCTCGACGCGCGAGGGCTCGCCTACCGCGAGATCTCGCTCGACGAGGATCCGGGCTTTCGCCAGCGGGTGTACGACCTGGGACAGCAGTGGACCGTGCCGCTCGTGACGATCGACGACGAGCCGATCGGCGGCTACCGCGAGCTCGCCGCGCTCGACCGCTCGGGCCTTCTGGCCGAGCGCCTCGCCGCCTAATCGTCCTCCCGCACCGGGTGCGGTCAAGCCGGCAGCGCCTGACAGCGCGCGCAGAACGTCGTCGTCCTACCCCCGACGACGATGCGGGCGAGGGGTGCTCCGCATCGCTCGCACGGCTCTCCCCCGCGTCCGTAGGCGCGGAACTCGTCCTGCATCGTGCCGTAGGCGCCGTCGGGCAGGGCATAGTCACGCAGTGTCGAGCCCTGGCGCTCGAGCCCCTTTCGGAGGACGCTGCGGATCGCGCGGTGCAGCCGCGCGAGCTCCGTGTCGTCGAGGCCCCCGGCCACCCGCAGCGGGTGGAGCCTGCTCTGCCACAGCGCCTCGTCCACGTAGATGTTCCCGAGGCCTGCGATCGTTCGCTGGTCGAGCAGCGCCGACTTCAGCGGCGCCCGCCGTCCGTCCAGCCGCCCTCCCAGCCGGGCTGCCGAGAGCGAGCCGAGCGGCTCCGGCCCGAGCCTGGCGGCGAGGTAGGCGGCCAGCTCGCCCGGCTCGAACAGCTCCCAGGTGCCGAAGCGACGGACATCGCGATAGGCGACGTCCGAGCCGTTGTCTAGTATGAGAACAGCACGCGTGTGGGGATCGTCGGCCAACGCTCCCCGCTTCGCGTGACGAAGCGATCCCGTCATCCGGAGGTGCACCAGGAGAGCCCGACCAGACTCGAATCCCACAATCAGATACTTGCCACGGCGCCCCACCTCCGCCACGCGCTCGCCGACGAGCTCACCGGCGACGACGACCGGGTCGAACGGCCGGACGAGACGTGCATCGCGAATCTCGACATGCTCGAGGCGTGCCCCCTCGAGGACGGGAGCGATTGCCCGGCGCACGGTCTCGACCTCGGGCAGCTCCGGCACGTGCCCAGTCTAGGGGCGCAGGTGACGTTCGCTCAGGAGATGACTTCGAGAACGATGCCGCGCTCCGGAGGCGCCTCGTCGGCGATCGTGTAGGCGGCGAGGATCGCATCTGCGGCAGCTGCAGCAGACGCCCCGTCGCGCGCATGCACCTCGGCAAGATCGTCTCCTGCGAGCACCGCGTCACCGCGCTTGGCGAAGCAGAGGACGCCCACCGAGAGGTCGATCGTGTCCGCCTTCGTCCAGCGGCCGGCACCGAGCTCCACTGCGGCCACGCCGACCGCAAGAGCGCCGAGGCGGGCAACGACACCGTCCCTCGGGGCCGTGACGGCAAGCCGCACGGGCGCCTCGGGCAGCGCGCGCGGGTCGGGATCGCCTCCCTGCGCCCGGATCCACCGCTCGTAGGTGGCAAACGCGGTTCCGTCGGCGATGGCGGCCTCGGCACGTCGGCGGCCCTCCTCGACCTCGATCCCGAGGTCCGAGTACGCCAGCAGGCGTGCGCAGGCATCGAGCACGAGCTCGGTGAAGTCCGCGGGGCCCTCGCCGCGCACGGTGTCGATCGCCTCACGAATCTCGAGCGCGTTGCCGACAGCGCGGCCGAGCGGCTGATCCATGTCGGTGAGAAGGCACGTGACCTCCTTCCCGGCACGGTGGCCGAGCTCGAGCATCGCGGCCGCCACCACCCGTGCCTCCTCGACGGTCTTCATATGGGCGCCGTCGCCGACCTTGACGTCGAGCACGATCGCGTCCCCGCCTGCCGCGAGCTTCTTGGACATGATCGACGAGGCAATGAGGGGCACGATGTCGACGGTCGCCGTGACGTCGCGAAGGGCGTAGAGCTTCTTGTCGGCAGGAACCAGGTTGGCGGTCTGGCCGACGATCGCCACCCCGACCTCGCGCAGCTGCGTGACCATCTGCTCGGTCGTCAGCTCGACCCGAAACCCCGGGATCGACTCGAGCTTGTCGAGCGTCCCGCCCGTGTGTCCGAGCCCTCGGCCGCTCATCTTCCCGAGCGGCACTCCGCAGGCGGCGACGATCGGCCCGACCGCGATCGACGTCTTGTCCCCCACGCCACCGGTCGAATGCTTGTCGACGACCTTGCGCCCTAGGGCCGCCCCCAGATCGACCGTCTCGCCGGAGCGAATCATCGCGTCTGTGAGCGCGAACGTCTCTGCCGACGTGAGCCCCCGGAAGTAGACAGCCATGCACCACGCGGCCATCTGGTACTCGGGCACCTCGCCACGCGCGTACGCGAGCACGAACTCGGCGATCTCGGCAGCGGGAAGCTCCTCACCGTTGCGCTTTCGCTCGATCAGGTCGACAGGGTGAATCATCGGCCTCGTTCTAACAGAGGGCCACGCGCGCCGCAGGAGGGACCGCGCCGATGTTTCGTCGCGACGAACACGGTTACTCGCGTTCCGGCACGTACCGGGCCGACGTCGTCGGGCACGCGGTCGGCATTCGCCGCCACGGCGAACATGATCATCGAGCGGACATAGCGCCGGATCGCCTCGGCGTCCGGGAACGTGACCCAGCCGTCGACGTCGATCTGCTCGACAGTCGCGAAATGCTGCTCGAGGATCTCCCGGCCGTTGCGGCGGTTGAAAGGAATCCGGCCGACCATGGACACCCCGGCACGTGCCCGAGCCTCGTCGAGGTGCTGCTCGGAGTTCGTGACGGCCACCAGCCGTCCACCAGGCGTGAGGACACGCGCTATCTCCGCCAGGCCCCCGTCGAGGTCGGTCACGTGGTACAGCATCCACGCCGCCACAACCGTGTCGAACGACGCATTCGCGAAGGGGAGCGACTGGACGTCGCCCAGGTGGGCATCGACGCCTCGCGCGCGAGCGAGCTCGACCATCCGCTCGGACACGTCGAGCGCCACGACCTCGGCCGCGAGCTCGGTCATGATGCGGGCGCTCAGCTCACCTGGCCCGGGGCCGACCTCCAGGACCCTCCGCGGATGGCCGGCGGCGATCGCCCGGAATGCGACCTCGCGAGCGTCTTCACCCTCCGCGTCGACGTAGATCGACCGGCGCGTCTCGAGCCCGTCCTCGGTTGCGTACTGGGCCCGCACGACCTCCGGGTCGTCGAGGCTCACGGCTGGATGATCGGCGTGCCGGGAGCACCCTTGCCCGGGTGCTTTGCCCCCAACCAGGCGCAGACGGTGGCGCCGACGTCACCGAACTCACCGTTCTCGTGAATGCGCCCCCCCGCGTTCCGCCCGGCCGCGTACGCGAGCAGCATCGCGTGCTCACGTGAGTGGTCGCTCGACGGCGTCGTCGGGTCGCACCCGTGATCGGAGGTGAGGATCAGCAGGTCGCCCTCGCGGAGCGCCTCGAGGATGTCGGGAAGCCGCCGGTCGAAGTCCTGCAGGCAGCGATGGAAGTTGACGGGATCGTTGCGGTGGCCCCAGAGCTGGTCGGTCTCGACGAGATTGACGAGCACGAAGCCCTCGTCGATGTTCTCGAGCAAGTCGATCGTTCGGTTGATGCCGTCGACGTTCGACTTCGTCGGGAACGACTCGTCGATGTCACAGCCGGCGAAGATGTCGCCGATCTTCCCGACGGCGTACGTGGTGTTCCCGGCGGCGCGGATCGCGGTCAGATAGTTCGGCCTGCGCGGCTCGAGGGAGAAATCGTGCCGGTTCGTCGTGCGCTCGTACTTCCCGGGCGCCCCGGTGAACGGGCGCGCGATGACACGCCCGACGGCGTGCTTGCCCGTGAGGATCTCGCGCGCCGCCCGGCACCCGTCGTACAGCTCCTCCAGCGGAATCGTCTCCTCGTGCGCAGCGATCTGGAAGACCGAGTCCGCCGAGGTGTAGACGATCCACTTCCCCGTCTTCTGGTGCTGCTCGCCGTATTCGAGGATCACTTCGGTTCCCGACGCCGGCTTGTTGCAGAGGACGCCGCGCCCGGTGCGGTTCATGAACGGGTCGATCACGTCGTCGGGAAACCCGTACGGGTACGTCGGGAACGCGACTGCCGTGACGACACCCATCAGCTCCCAGTGCCCCGCCGTCGTGTCCTTCCCTTTCGACCGCTCGAGCAGCCGCCCGGCAACGGCGGGCGCGCCGGGCTGCGGCGGGCAGCCTTCCAGCGGCTCGATGTTCCCGAGCCCGAGCGCCTCGAGATTGGGCAGGTCGAGGCCTCCGACGGCGCGGGCGACGTTTCCCAGCGTGTCCGAGCCCTCATCCCCCCACTCGGCTGCGTCCGGCAACTCACCTGCGCCGACGGCATCGAGCACGATCACGCACGCCCGCGGCATGACGGTAGTCTACGTGCGAGATGCAAACCGTTCTCGGACTATTCGAGCTCGCGTTCTACGTGATCTCGATCCTCACGCTCTCGGCGGCCGTCACGTACGCCGTGGTCAGGATCTCGCCGGCGAAATCGGCGAAGCGCCCGCCCGACAAGACCTGAGGATGTCCGGCTTCAGCCGGACGCCGGGTTTCCAGTCTCTCGTACGTCGGGCGCGCAGGGCCGTCAGATCGCGTCGGCCAGCGGCGTGTACGGCAGGCCGTGCGCTTCCGCGACAGCCTCGTAGGTGACCTTGCCGCCGACGACGTTGACGCCCTTCGCGAGCGCGGCATCGTCGGCGATCGCCCGCGCGACGCCCTTGTCGGCGATCGCCTCGACATACGGGAGCGTCACGTTCGTCAACGCCTTCGTCGACGTCACCGGCACCGCGCCCGGCATGTTCGCGACGCAGTAATGGACGATTCCGTCGATCTCGAACACCGGGTCGTCGTGGGTGGTCGCGTGCGAGGTCTCGAAACACCCGCCCTGGTCGATCGCCACGTCGACGAGCACCGCGCCCGGCTTCATCACGCCGAGCATCTCCCGCGTCACGAGCTTCGGCGCTACCGCCCCCGGGACGAGCACCGCGCCGATCACCATGTCCGCATCGGCCAGCACCTCCTCGATCTGGAGCCGGTTCGACATCGCGAGCGTGACGCGCCCGTCGAGCGCGATCTCGAGATCACGCATCCGCTCGACCGACTTCTCGAGCACCCATACGTCCGCCTGCATCCCGAGCGCGATGATCGCGGAGTTCAGCCCCACGACGCCGCCGCCGAGAATCACGACTCTCCCGGGAGGTACACCCGGAACACCACCCAGCAGGATGCCACGGCCCCCGTGCGCCTTCTCGAGCGACCAGGCCCCCATCTGCGGAGCCAGGCGGCCCGCAACCTCGCTCATCGGTGCGAGCAAGGGAAGCTGCCGGTCGGCGCTCTCGACCGTCTCGTATGCGATCCCTGTGATCCCGGACTCGACGAGCGCATGCGTCAGCGGCTCGTCGGCGGCGATGTGCAGGTACGTGAACAGCGTCAGGCCCTCACGGAGCCGCGGGTACTCCTCCGCGATGGGCTCTTTCACCTTGAGCAGCAGCTCGGCGGAACGCCAGACGTCCTCGACCGGGGCAATCCTGGCGCCGACGGCAACGTAGGCACCGTCCGCGAAGCCCGACCCGATCCCGGCGCCCTCCTCCACCACGACCTCGTGGCCGTGCTGGACGAGCTCGAGCGCCCCGGCGGGCGTGAGAGCGACGCGATACTCGCGCTGCTTGATCTCCCTGGCAACTCCGATCCGCATCGCGGCGGGACGATACAGGAACGACCACGATCCGGCTCGCCTCTGACGCGCCGTCGGCTAGGTGCCGGCGAGCTGCTCGACGAGCCGCCGCTCGTCCGGCCCGAATGCCGGGCCAACTCCCGCGGCTGCGTTCTCCGCCGCCCGCGCGGGCCGCGACGTTGCCGGAATCACGAGGTCGATCCTCGCGTCCGCGAGACACCACTTGAGGAGGGCCTGCGCCCAGGTCTCGACCCCGAACGGACGCAACGGCGCGAGCGCCTCCGTGGCAGGCCCCGGGCGCAGCCCCCTGTCACGCGCGCCGCCGAGCGGCCTCATCACGATCACCGCGAGCCCGAGCTCCTCGGAGAGGGGCAGGATCCGCGCCTCGCACTCGCGCTCGAGGGGGTTGAGCGGGATCTGGATCGCGTCGAAGCGCCCACTGCGCATCGCAGTCTCGAAGTCGTCGACCCTGCCCGCGTCGAAGTGCGTCACGCCGATGCGGTCGATCCGGCCGGCATCCCGTTCCTCCTCGAGCCAGGGCAGGTGCTCGCGCCAGGCGACCAGGTTGTGCACCTGCTCGATCTCGATGCGGCCGAAGAAGCCCTGCTGGGCGGCGTACTGGGCGCGGCCCTCCTCGACGGAGTCCGTCCAGATCTTGGTGGCCACGACCCCGTGACCACGCCTGCCGCGGAGCGCCACGCCGAGCGATGCCTCGGCCGCGCCGTACATCGGCGACGAGTCGAACACGATCGTGCCCGCCCCGAGCGCTGTGTCGACGACCTCGGTCGCCAGTTCGACGTCGTCGAGGAAGGTGCCGTACGTGCCGAGACCGACGACCGGGCCGAGGCGCCGCTCCTCCATCAGCCGAGCAGCGCCCTGGCGTGTCGGCCGGCGGCGAACGCCGAAGCGAAGAACCACGGGTCGTCAGTGGGCCCGCGACCCATGTGCAGGAGCGGAAGGCTCGAGCACGCGTCACGCCAGCCCTCGACGTCCACCTCGACGACCCCGCCGAGCGCGGCGTCCGGGTGGAGCCCCGCCGGCCAGACGACGTCGCGGTCGCCGAGCATGAGTCCCAACGCCGATCGGGTGTGGTGCGAGACGCCGCGATGGCGTTCCCGCGTGTCAGCGGCCGAGTAGCGAACGACAACGATCGCGCGACCGCCGAGGGCCGCCGCAGCGTTCGCCGCATCCGCCACCGCCAGGCCGCCGTGGCCGAGAGCGGAGCCGGTACCGACGATGCCGGGGCCGATCCCGCACACGACGACGTCGAAGCCTCTCGACTTCGCCCAGGCGAGGCCCGAGGCGACGTTCACGGCCTGCACGTCGGCATCGACGCACGGCGCCACGGCAATCGTGGTTTCGAGCAGCCGTCGCGTCTTCAGGACCCGTACCGTGTCCGACAACACCACGGGCAGGGCGCCGCCGCCGAGCTGCGCGTAGGCGACCCGCACCCCGGCACCGATGCCCGCCACCACCGGGGCGAGCTGGCTGTGCAGACCGCAGCACACGACCGGGAGCCCGCCGAGCTCGTCGGCCAGCCTGTCGTATTCCTCGACGCACTGCGTCGCCACCTGCCCCGGTGTGTACGGCAGCCCCATCACGTGGGCCCGAGGCGGCGGCTGCAGGCCCAGTCCCCGCGTCGTGTTGGCGTAGACGATGTCGAAGCCGCCCGAGCCGAGCTCGAGATCGCGCGCCTGGGTGTTGACGAGCACGGTGTCACCCACCTCGACCGGCCCCGTCTGTCGTGGGTAGGCGATGCAGGGATTCCCGTCGACGTCGCAGCGGATCAGCTCGTCCAGCCGCTGGGTGACTGAGGTGACGGTGCCCGACCGGAGAGTCAACGGCACGTCATGCCTCCCGTGCCGCGTCGACGATCGCGAGCGTCACCTCGACCATGCCTTCGAGATCCGCGACCGCGATCCGCTCGTCCGCCGTGTGGATGTCGGCCATCCCGTTCGCCAGGTTCACGCAAGGAAGACCTCGCTCGTTGAATACGTTCGCGTCGGCGCCGCCGCCCGAGAAGGCCGTCGTGGGCTCGTAGCCCGCTCGGCGAAGCCCCTCGGCGGCAAGGCGTACGGCCGGCTCGTCAATGGCGAAGCTGTAGCCGCGGTAGGTGTCCTCGATCTCGGTCTCCGCAGTGCAATCCGAGGTGCTGGCGGCAAAGCCGATCGCGTCGAGCATCTCCTGCACGAGGATCCCGACCGTCTTCGGGTCGCGGGAGCGTGCCTCCGCTTCGAAGGAGCACCACTCGGGCACGATGTTGCGGCCGCTTCCGCCGCTGATCACGCCGACGTTCGCGCTCGACTGGTGGTCGATCCGCCCGAGGCGCATGTCCGCGATCGCACGGGCGGCGGCGAGGATCGCGGAGCGCCCCTCCTCCGGATACATGCCCGCATGGGAGGCGCGCCCGTGGAACCGGGCGGCGATTGCCTTCTGGGTCGGTGCTCCGAGGATGATCTCGCCGATCGGCGCGGCCTGGTCGTACACGTAGCCGAGCCGCGCCTCGAGCCGGGTGTGATCGAACGCGTACGCCCCGACCAGCCCGACTTCCTCCTTCGGCGTGAACAGCAGCTCGACGCCCGCATGAGGGCGGTTCTCCGCCACGATTCGCCGTGCGGCCTCGAGCATGACGGCGACCGCGGACTTGTCGTCTGCGCCGAGGATCGTCCCGCCGGCGTTCCGGACGATGCCGTCCTCGACGACCGGCTCGATCGGCCCGGCGGGAGGGACCGTGTCGAGATGCGCGCAGAGGAAGATCGGCGTTCCCTCCTCCCCGCGCCCGGGCAGGCGGCAGAGGATGTTCCCCATCGTCGAGGCGATCGCCGGCCCGACATCGTCCTCGTCCCACTCGAGCCCGATGTCCTCCAGCTCGCGGAGGACGCGGTCGGCCACCGCCCGCTCCTCGCCCGGTGGGCTCGCGATCGCTGCAAGCTCGAGGAAGAGTCCGAGCAGCTCGGTCAGCGTGCGGCCTCGACGGCAACGGCGGTTCGCGCTCGCGCCCGCTCGAGCGCAGCACCGACAAACCCGCGGAACAGCGGTGCCGGCCGCGTCGGACGTGACTTGAACTCCGGGTGGAACTGGCTCGCGACGAACCACGGATGGTCGGGCAGCTCGACGATCTCGACGAGCCGGCCCTCCTGGAACGTGCCCGAGACGACGAGGCCGCTCGCGACGAGCTGGTCGCGGAACTGGTTGTTGACCTCGTAACGATGGCGATGACGCTCCTGAACCGTCCCCTCGCCGTAGATCTCGCGGGCGCGCGTCCCCTCGCCGAGCTCGACCGCCTGCGCGCCGAGGCGCATCGTGCCGCCGAGGTCCTCGATCTCCTTCTGCTCGGGGAGCAGGTCGATCACGGGGAACGGCGTCTCCGGATCCATCTCCGTCGAGTTCGCCCCTTCGAGGCCTGCCACGTGGCGGGCGAACTCGGAGACCGCAACGTGCATCCCGAGACAGATCCCGAGGTACGGGATCCCCTGCTCGCGCGCGACGCGACAGGCGAGGATCTTGCCCTCCCAGCCACGCGAGCCGAAGCCGCCGGGAACGAGCACGCCGTCGGCCGTCTCGAGCTCCTCGACCGCCTCCTCGTAGGTCATGTTCTCGGAGTCGAACCAGCGCACGTGCACCTTCGCGCCCTGGTGCATGCCGGCGTGCTTGAGCGCCTCGTGCACGGAGAGGTAGGCGTCGTGCAGTTTCACGTACTTGCCGACGAGCGCGATCTCGACATTCTCGCGCCGCTCGACGATCAAGTCGGTGAGATCCTTCCATTCGCCGAGCACGGCCGGCGGGGCCGCGAGCCCGAGCCGCTCGCAGACGAGGTCGTCGAGGCCTTCGCGTTGCAGGAGCTCCGGGATCAGGTAGACGTCGGTCACGTCGGGTGAGCCGATCACGGCCCGCTCGTCGACGTCGGCGAAGAGGGCGATCTTCTCCCGGATCTCGTCGGAGAGCACGTCGCGGGAGCGGCAGACGACGATGTCGGGGTGGATCCCGATCCGGCGGAGCTCGTTGACGGAATGCTGCGTGGGCTTCGTCTTCAGCTCGCCTGCCGCCTCGATGTACGGCACGAGCGTCACGTGGAGGTAGAGGACGTTCTCCTGGCCGACCTCACGGCGGAACTGGCGGATCGCCTCGAGGAAGGGCAGCGACTCGATGTCACCTACGGTGCCGCCGATCTCGGAGATCACGACGTCGGTGGGCTGCGCGACGGCGCCCCGGCGGATCCGGGCCTTGATCTCGTTCGTGATGTGCGGGATCACCTGGACGGTGGCACCCAGGAAGTCGCCCTTGCGTTCCTTGCGGAGCACCGTCTCCCAGATCGCGCCGGCGCTGTGGCTCGAGTTGCGGGAGAGGTTCTCGTCGATGAAGCGCTCGTAATGACCGAGATCGAGATCCGTCTCGGCACCGTCCTCGGTGACGAACACCTCACCGTGCTGGAACGGGCTCATCGTGCCCGGGTCGACGTTGAGGTACGGATCGAACTTCTGCGCCTGCACGCGTAGGCCGCGAGACTTCAGGAGGCGGCCGAGCGACGCGGCGACGATCCCCTTCCCGAGGGCCGAGACGACACCGCCCGTCACGAAGACGTACTTGGTCTGGTGCTCCGTCACGTGATCCGGCCGAGGCGATCGACGTCGCGCAGGACGGGCGTCGCCTCGATCACGGCGCCAAGGGAGTAGCGCTCACCCGCCACGGTCAGGAGAGAGAGCGCTCCGATCGCGCTCCACCGCCTCCATCCCGTGAACCTCTCCACGGAAGAGAAACCTAGCACGGCGCCGAGAGTGTTCGATCCCCCATCTCCGAGCATCCCCATCTCCCTCAGATCGTAGGGGGCAAGAAGGGCGGCTGCGGCGAGCGCCTGCTTCGGCACGCCGCCGACGACCAACGCGCCCAGGCCGAACGCCTTCAACGCCCTCCCGGGCCGCGTGTCGAGCTGGTTGACCGCGTTCGCAGCGAGTCCGACGAGCAGAGCACCCGAGAGCGATCGCGTCCTGAGGAATGCGTACAGCGGGATCCCGACGAGCTTCAGCGTGCCGGTCGTCACGCCGGAGCCGAGGTGCGCCCGGAAGCCGCGCTCACGCCCGCTCCAGAGATCGTCCGCCAGCCCGATCGCAGCGACCGGTGCGACGGACGGCACTGCGAGCCCGATCAGCCCGCCGACGAGCGGCAACCGGAGCCCGCGGTAGCTCATGGCCTGCGGCCCACAGGCGAGCACGAGCTCGGCGAGCTGGCGGCCGCGATGCGCGAACCCGCGCAGGTCGCGACCCGTAGCCCGATGCTCCAGCTCGAGCTCGACCTCCGCGACCGCGAGCCCGGCCCGGACGGCGTCGATGGTCATCCGCGTCTCGACCCCGAAGCCCATCGCGACGGGGAACACCGTGGCGCGCGCCCGGGGTGAGAGCAGGCGCTGACCCGAGAGGGGCTCGCGCACGTCGCGGCCGCACCGGGCGCGGATCAGAGAGCGGGCAGCGCGCTTGGCGAGACCGAAGCCGCCGCCCTCGCTGACACTGAACGCGGCGACTGCGACGTCCGCGCCCGCCGCGGCGAGCCCGCGCAGGTCTCCACGGAGGTCCGCGTCACAGAGGAGCAGCGGCCCCTGCTCCAGCTCCTTCTCGGCCACCGTCATCGCCTGGCCCTTGCCGCGGCGGGCAAGCCTGATCACCCGGGCGCCGGCTGCCTCGGCAACGGCCGTGGTGCGGTCGCGCGAGCCGTCGTCCGCGACCACGACCGCCGCTGCCGGGAAGTGCGCCCGCAGGATCCGGACGGTCTCGCCGATCCGGTCTTCCTCGTCACGGGCCGCGACCAGGACGCTGAGACGGTCGCTCACCCCGACGACGGAGCGGGAGGGATAGTGGGCAAGACGCCGTCGGTCGCGTCTTTGCCGACGCCGTAGCTGCCGGGCTCGGCGCCCTCCAGCAGGAGGATCAGCCCGAGTCGACCGGCCGCGGTGTCGACCGAGTCCACGGTCGAGAGACCCGCGAGCGCGAACGCCGGGATCGCGCTCGGGGCCGTGCCCGCGGCCTCCGTGCCGACGGCGGGCGCCCCGGAGCGGGCGAGACCGGAGTACACGCCGGAGAGGAACGCCTTCGTCGCGCCACGTTGTGGCTCGGCCGTGCGAGCGACGACGAGGGCATCGACCGGAGGCGTTGCGGAGCCCTCACGCTCCTGCACGAGGATCTCGCCGAGTGCATCCCAGAGCGGCGTCGGGCCGCCTGCCGCGAGCTCGCCGGCGAGCGCGGCACCGAGGGCATCCAGCCGGTCCGTTCCGGCGAGCCGCCGGAACGCGGGCAGGCGCCGGAGCGCCTTCTGGACCGCCTCGGGATCCAGTGGGACGCCGATCGAACGGGTTCTGACGACAATCCCGCCGGCGTCACGCACTGCCTTGCCGACGGCAAAGGAAACCGTCCGGTCGATCGGGCCGATGAAGAGCACCGCGACCCGTTGGCCCTCGAGCCGGCCAGGAACGACGGCCGGGTACGCGGTGTCGGCAAAGTCCTGCAGAGCCACCTCGCCGCGGCTCGCCGCGGCGAGGGACTTCTGTGCCCCGTCGCGCTGCCGCCGCATGTCCTCGATCTCCCGGTTCAGGTTCGCCCGCTCGGCGTCGTTCACGAATCCCTTCCCGGAGAGGCCGACGCCGACGAGGATCCCGATCACGAGCGCGACGAAGACGGCCGTCAGCGAGGCGACGTGGTAGCGAAGGTCGAACATCGGAAGCAGTGTAGGTGTCAGGCTTGAGCCCGACTCCTCCATGGATCTTCGAGCCTCTCAGAGACCCAGCGTGTCGCCGATCGAGCGGCCGAGCGACTGGATCACGTTGCGCAGCGCCGGCGATACGAGAACCGCGACGACGACGGCGCTGATCCCCGCCAGCACGAACGTGACGAGCGGCCAGACGCCGACCCGCGCCGAGACGAGCCGCGACACGCCCTTGGCGTCGACGAGTGCCTCGCCGACCTTGAGGCGCGTGACGAAGGTCGAGGCCATGCCGGCGCGGTTTCGCTCCATGAATTCCACGAGGTTGAAGTGCGTTCCCACCGCCACGATCAGCTCCGCCCCGCGATCGTGGGCGAGCATCAGCGCGATGTCCTCGCTGATCCCGGGCGCCGAGACTGTTGCGAACGGCAGCCCCAGCGCATCGAGGCGGTCGGATCCGGGCGCCCGCCCGTCCGCGTACGCGTGGACGAGCAGCTCGGCCCCGGAGCGGAGCGCCGCATCCGAGACCGAGTCGAAGTCCCCGACGATGACCTGCGGCTTCAGCCCGATCTCGAGTAGCGCGTCCGCGCCGCCGTCCACGGCGACGAGCACCGGCTTGAAGTTCCTGATGTACGGCCGCACGATCCGGAGGTCGCTCTTGTAGCCCGGCCCCCGGGCGACAACGACGGCGTGCCTGTCCCGGAACCGCGTCCGCAGCGGCGGGAAATCGATCCCGTCGGCCAGCAGCTTGCCCTCGTCGCGCAGGTGACGCAAGGTGTTGTCGGCGAACGACTCGAGCGCCTCCGTGACACGGCTCTGCTGGTCGGCGAGCGCGACCATGAGTGCCGCCTCGGTCAGCTCGACACCCTCCGCAAGTCGTGTCCCGTTCCGCCAGACCGACCCGTTCCGCACGGTCACGGTCTCGCCGTCGGAGAGCTCGTCGAAGAGCCCGGAGCCGAGCGCATCCACGAGGCAGACACCTGCCCGAACGAGCTCGAGAGGGCCAGGATTCGGAAACCGTCCCGACGTGGACGCAGACACGTTGACGACGGCGCTCACTCCCGATGCGACGAGCTCCTCGGCCGAGACGCGGTCGAGATCGACGTGGTCGATGATCGCGAGGTCGCCCGGCCGGAGCCGCTTGACGAGATCCTTCGTCCGTCGCCCCAGCCGCGCGGTGCCGGCGACCTCCGTCACGATCGGGGCTCTGAGGCGATCGCGGCCAGGAACTCCTCACCACCGAGCATGCGCTCGAGCTCCGCTCGCCGCTCGTCGGCGGACAGCGCCTCGATGCGCGTATGGGTCGGATCCCCCGGCACCTTCTCGACCCTGAAGTGCCGATCGGCCACGTTCGCGATCTGGGGAAGGTGGGTGATCGTGATCACCTGGGCGCGCCCGGCGAGCAGCGCCAGTGTCTCGGCGACACGGTGCGCGGTGACCCCGCCGATACCGGCGTCGATCTCGTCGAAGACGAGCGTCTCGCCGCCCGCCACCACGGCGAGCGCAAGCGCAACGCGCGACAGCTCGCCCCCCGACGCGGTCTCGGTGACCGGGCCGAAGGGCATGCCGGGGTTGGGACGGATCAGGAAGACGGCCTCGTCGCCGCCACCCGGGCCGGGCTCGCGGTCACGCAACTCGATCCGGAACTCGCCCTCCCCCATGCCGACGCCTCTCAGGTGCTCCGCCACGGCGGCGGCAAACCGCTCCGTGGCGGCCTGTCTGGCCGCCCGCAGCTCGTCGCACGACAGCGTGAACTGCTCCTCGGCGCGCACGAGTTCTGCGGTGGCGGCTGCAACCGGGTCCAGGCCCCCGTCGAGCTCGTCGAGCTCGGCGACGGCGGCAGCGCGACGGTCGAGCAGCTCGTCGAGCGTCTGTGCGCCGAAGCGCCGCCGGAGCTCGGCGATCAGGTCGAGACGCGCCTCGACTGTCTCCACACGACCCGCGTCGGCGTCGAGCGAGGCGACGAACCGGTGCAGGTCGCTGCCGACCTCGCCCAGCCGCACGGTCAGCTCACGAAGCTCGCCCGCAGCCCCTTCCAGCTCGGGCGCGAGGCGCGTCAGTGGTGAGAGCGCCCGCTCGGCGGCCGCTGCGAGAGAGGCGGCGCCGTCGCCGTCCTCCGGGGCGATGGCAGCGGTCGCCCGGGCAGCACCGTCGGCGAGCTCGACCGCGTGGCGCATGCGCTCCCGCTCGGCGCGGAGGGTTTCCTCTTCACCCCGCTCGAGCCCTTCGGTGCGCTGGACGAGCTCACCGGCGGCCTGGATGCGCGCCGTGACAGCGCCGGCGTCCCGCACGAGCTCGTCCCGACGACGCCGCGCTGCAGTGAGCGCGCGCCAGTCGGAGCGTGCCTGCCGGCGCCTGACGGCCTGCTCCTCCCCGACGAAGGCGTCGAGCACGTCCAGCTGGTACGCGGGGCGGGCGAGGCGTCGCTGCTCGAACTGACCGGACATTGCGATCAGCCGTTCCGTGGCGCCCGCCAGGTCCTCCCGGGCAATCGCCCGTCCCCATGCGTACGCCCTCGTGCGACCGTCTGCGAAGACTCGACGGGCGAGGACGAGGCCGGGCTCGTCCTCCGGCCGCAGGTCGGCAAGCGACTCGAGCTCGCCGTCGTCGAAGAATCCGTCGGGCACGTCCAGCTCGGCCTCGACGTACGCCTCCGTTGCTGCAGGGCCGACGGCTGCCGCATCACCCTTGACGCCGAGGAGGAGCCCGATCGCCTGTGCGAAGATCGTCTTGCCGGCGCCGGTCTCGCCGCTGAGGACGTTCAGCCCGGCTCCCAGCTCGAGCTCGGCCTCACGAATGAGGACGAGGTTCTCGATCCGGAGGCGACGCAGCATCCGGCAGATGGTAGACCGGACGCGCGCGCCGCACAGCTGTCCGGCGCCGACGCGTCCCGGACGGGCCTCCCGCGCGCCTGGCGCCTACGCGCTCCCGAAGCTCTGGCGGTAGCGGCGGACGAACGTCGCTTCGGGCAGGGTGCCGAGCAGCGAGCGCTTCTCGCCGAGGCGGATCGACACGCGCGCCCCTGGCCCTGCGTCGGCGACACGATGCCCGTCGACGAGGACGGCGCAGGCGACGTTCGCCGTCCGGTTCCAGACGTGCAGGTCGTGTCCGCGGGGCACGACGAACGGCCGGGCACGGAGGTCGTGAGGAGCGACGAAGGTGAGTGCCATGGCATCGAGGCCCCACATCAGCACCGGGCCGCCGTTCGAGAGGTTGTACGCCGTCGAGCCCGACGGGGTCGAGCAGATGAGCCCGTCGCACGGGACGCGACCGAAATCCTCGCTCCCGATCGACCATTCGAGCTCGACCATGCGCCCGAGGTCGGCGCTCGCGACGACCGCGTCGTTCACGGCGACGAACCGCTCCCCCCCGGCGTCGACGTCGAGCGTTGCGAGCTCGACGACCTCGAGCTCTCCGGCGAACACACGGGCGACCCCACGCTCGAGCTCGTCGCGCGGGATCGAGCTGAGGAACCCGACGCGCCCGAAGTTTACGCCGATCACCGGGATCCCGGTCCCGAGGAAGCGGTGCAGCGCCCTGAGCATCGTCCCGTCGCCGCCGAGCACGATCGCGATGTCGACTCCGGCCGGAGGCGCTGCCTGTGCGTCGCCGACGACGACGAGCTCGACCCCCTCCTGTTTCGCCACCGACTCGAGCCGCGCCAGCCCCGAGCCGAGCGCCTCCGGACGGCCGTGGAGCACGACGGCAGCCCGCGTCACGCGGCTACCCGACGGCATAGTCGATCCAGCGTTCGAGCTCATCGGGGTCAGTCGGCTCCGGGCTGTCGATCAGGTGGACGAGGAACTCCCGGTTCCCTTTCGGCCCGGGGAGACCGGAGTCTACGACGCCGGCGACCTTCGAGCCCCACCCCGCCGCGGCGGCGCACACGTCGCGCAGCACCCTGCGTCGCACCTCCGGGTCGCGGACGACCCCCTTCGGCGTGTCGGCGCGCCCTGCCTCGAACTGCGGCTTGACGAGGACGAGAGCCTCCCATCCCGGCACGGCGAGGCGCAGGAGCGGCGGCAACGCGGTCTTCACCGAGATGAACGAGACGTCGCACACGACGAGCTCGGGCGCAAACGGCAGGCTCGCGACGGTACGGGCATTGACGCGCTCGAGCACAGTGACCCGGTCGTCGGAGCGCAGCCGGGGGTGGAGCTGGCCGTAGCCGACGTCGAGCGCGATCACTCGTGCAGCTCCCTGCTGGAGCAGGCAGTCGGTGAAGCCGCCGGTCGACGCTCCGACGTCGAGGCAGTCCTTCCCGGCCGGGTCGACGGGCAGCAGCTCGAGCGCGTGGGCGAGCTTCTCGCCGCCGCGCGAGACGAATCGCGGCGGCCGCTCCACCTCGAGCGTGACGGACTCCTCGAGCTGCGTGCCGGGCTTGTCGTAGCCCGGGACGAGGCCGGCGATCACGAGCGCCTGCGCCTGGCTGCGTGTCTCCGCGAGGCCACGCTCCACGAGCAGGACGTCGAGCCGCTTCTTCACAGCCTGAGAGTAGACGGCACAGGCGCAGAATGACCCGCGCGGCGCCGGGCTTGTCGGATGCGCAAGGCAGGAGTACCATGGCACGCACACTCCGCATCCGGGAGAGGCGACCGTGAGAGATGCCTTGAAGGTTCTGCGGCATCTGCCGCCGCTGCTGGCGGTGACATGTGTGGCGCTCGTCCTGGTCACGGCGGCCCTGGCACGTCAGGCGGTCACGATCACGATCACGACGGGACCCTCCGGGACGACGACCGAGACGACGGCGAGCTTCGCCTGGACGCTAAGCGGCGCAGACGCGGGCCGCGTGACGCGGGTTGTCTGCACGCTGGGCAGGACGATCACCGATCCCTGCCGCTCTCCGCAGGGCTACTCGGGGCTCCAGGAAGGAACCTACAGCTTTGCTCTCCACGCGTACGCGGGCTCCACCGAGGTCGGGTCGGCGAGCCGCACGTGGACGGTCAAGGCGGCTGAACCGCCTCCGGCTCCCAATCCACCTCCGCCGCCGCCGCCGGCGCCGGTAGGGGGTCTCAAGGCGCCGAAGACGGTGCAGCCCGGTGCCCTTGCGGTGATCGACGCATCCGCCGTGAAGGGTGGAGGCACGGCGTACGAGTTCGACCTCGACGGCAACGGCGCCTACGAGACGAAATGTGGGAAGGAGCCGACCGTCGGTGTCGTCTACCCGCAGGGAGGGACGAAGAACGTGGCCGTCAAGGTGACCGGGCCCGGCGGGGCCGGTACCGCGAAGGCCGAGATCGTCGTAGCCGGCGGCGCCGTGCCGGCCCCGAAGGGCGCAGGAGGGGGCCTCGGGCAGGTGGGCCTCACGGCGGTCTGCAACGGCAGCGACCTCGCGGCCGCAGTGGTCAAGGCGTACACGTGCCCGATCACCGTCGTGGTCGGGGTCGCCGAGGCGACGATCCCGGCTGGGGCGCCGGCGTCGGCCTGCTTCGCACACACGAAATTGCTCGACGAGAGATTCAAGGCTCCTGCCGGGCAGCCCGTTTACGTCAACGGGCTCTTCGTCCGGCCCAACGCCTCGTCGCAGGTCATGCTGCGGGTGTTTCAGAAGACGAAGACGGTGGGGCTGACGAAGGGCAGCGCACAGGTCTCCGCGTATCTCAAGCTTCCCGAGATCGACGTCGACGGCAGCGGGCCGTTCCTCTGGAACGTCGCCGGCCCCGGAGTCGTCGGAGAGCTGGGGGCCGGAGCGGACGACTCGTTCCTCGGCCTGCCCGTCCCTGAGCAGGCGGCGCCGATCACGTTCACAGCCGGCCGGCAGGCCCGCGTCGGTGTGCGGGTAGGGTTGCCGAAACCGCTCGACGGCGTCGCGAGCGGTCTCGTGCAGCTCGAGACCGACAACACGTCGGGGCCGGTGCTCAGCTCGTTCGTTGCGTCCTTCGGGGACATCCCGGTCGGCTTCGACTCCTTCGTCAGTGACGTCAAGCTCACGTACAAGACCGTCGGCTTGAAGGACGTCTGGAGCGGCGGCTTCCGGCTCGGCCTCGCTCCCGCCGGCGCCTCGCCCGTCGTCTCGAGCGCCCTCGAGATCACCGACGGCGCCCTGTCGCGGGCCGAGGTGACGATCGAGAAGCAGAACCCGGGCTACGGTCCGGTCGGCTGCTGTGTCTTCCTGACGCGTCTGAAGGGCTCCTACAAGGGACCCGACGCGAAGTACGCAAGCCAGTCGGCCTTCACGGTCGAGGCCGACCTGACGGCGGGCCCGAAGATCCTCGGGCTCTCCGTGGCGAAGCTGAGCGCAGCGGGCACGCTGAAGGTCGCGTGTTGTGGCGTAGCCGTGGAGATCTCCGGCAACCTCTACCTACTCGAGAAGTTCAAGCTCGCGAGCGGCTGGGCCTACTTCGTGACGGGATCGGGCAACACCTTCGTCAACGTCGAGGGCTCGGCCAACTGGGACATGATCGTGTTCACCGCAAAAGGGTCGATCTCGGGAAGTTTCGGAGACTTCTCCTCCCCGGTCCCCTCCCGGATCACTGGTACCTCGGGGGCTCTGTCGACGTCTGCGTCAAGTTCGTCGACCTGTGCGCCGGCGGGAAGCTCGGAGTGTCCAACAAGGGCGCCGCCGGATGCCTCTACATCGACACGCCCGGGCCCGGCGGGCTCGCCGCCGGAGGCGTCTACTACTGGAACGGAGGTTGGGGCACCTTCTGGGGATGTTCCAAGCAGAAGATCAAGAACTACGTGGGCGCTCCGGCAACACAGTCGCTCGGAGGTGAGACGACGGCGGCCGCGGTGGACGTTCGCGTCCCTGCCGGGCAGGTGGGCTATCTGTTCGCGGTCGAAGGCGCCGGCGACGCGCCACGCGTCGCACTCATCGGTCCGGGAGGCCGGCGTATCGTCACCCCCGCGGCGGGCCAGCCTGCCACCGACCGGCGCAGCTACCTCGTCGCGGTCGTCCCGAAGGAGCGCACGACGTATTTCGACGTCGTCCGGCCGGCTGCCGGACTCTGGCGCGTGGAGCCGCTGCCTGGGTCGGTAGCGATCCGCCGCGTCGGCGTTGCCGGCCCGCTGCCGACGCGCATCGTCAAGGGCTCCCTGAAGCGCTCCTCGTCCGGCTTCGACCTGAGCTTCCGGGTCGTGACCGCTCCCGACCAGCGCGTCGCCTTCGTCGAGACGGCGGGTCGCACCCGGAGGCTGCTCGCCGAGACAACGGCCGCAGCGGGGCGCGTGAGCTTCCGGCCGGCGATCACGACGGTCGCGGCCCGTTCGATCGATGCCCTCGTCTACGAGTCCGGCCTGCTCGTCCGCGAGGAGCGGGTCGCCTCCTTCCGCGTGCCGTCGGTGCTGGCGGCGCCGCGGGTCTCGCTTTCGCGGAGTGGGCGCAACGTGCGCGTGCGCTGGAGCGAAGCCGCGGGAACCATGCTGAGTGTCGTCAGGGTCGAGATCGGTGACGGCCGGCGGCTGCTCGTCCGGCAGCCTGCGGGTACGACCTCGCTCGCGCTGCGCCAGGTGCCGCATCGAGCCGGTGTCAGCGCGCAGGTGAGGCTCGTATCGGCGACCGGCGCGCCGGGGCGCGCACGCACCGCCCGCCTGCCGGGCCTCGCCGCCATCCGGATGCCGCCGGTGATCTCCCGCTCGACGCTTCGGGCGACGGGCCTTGCCGTCCGGTGCGCGTTACCCGCCGCGGGACGTTGCTCGGTTCGCCTGTTCTCCGGCTCGCGCCTGCTCGGGAGCGGGGTCGCCTCCGGGGCCAGGGACGGCGTCGTGACCGCCGTCGTGAGACTCTCGGCGGCCGGCCGGGCACGGCTCGGTAGAGCTGCGGGGACGCTCCAGGTCGAGGTCGAGCTGCCGGGGAAGGGGGTCTCCCGCTCCCGGATCAAGCTCGCCTGAGCCGGAGTGCACGCCGGAGCGTCTCGCGACGGCTGACCGAGCCCGAGAGGAGAGACACGCCCGTGATAGAACCCTCGCCGTGGAGCTGCGGGACGATCGGGTCGAGCTCGGGAGATTCTCGGTCCTCCTCCGACGCCCTCACGACACCGAGGCACTGATCGACGAGAGCCGCTTCGACGAGGACGAGTTCCTCCCCTACTGGGCCGAGCTGTGGCCGAGCGGCGTCACCCTTGCGCAGCACGTGGCAGAGCTCGACCTCGGCGGCAAGCGCGTGCTCGAGCTCGGCTGTGGGCTCGCCCTGCCGTCGTTCGCGGCCGCCCTCGCGGGGGCCCTGGTGACCGCTACGGACTGGGCACCCGAGGCGATCGAGCTCGTTGCCAAGAACGCCGCCGCCAACGGTCTCGACGTTGACGGCGCCGTGCTCGACTGGACGTCGGGACGAGCGCCCGCCGTGCCGCCGTACGATCTCCTGCTTGCAGCGGACGTGCTGTACGAGGAGCGCAACGCGGAGCCGCTGCTCACGCTCCTGGAGGGCACGGTGGCCCCCGGCGGCGAGGCGCTGATCGCCGACCCGGGCCGCCGCCATGCTGCCGCGTTCTTCGACGCCGCGGGTGCAGCCGGGTGGTCAGCGCAGCTCGTCGCGGTCGCGGAGTTGCCCGCCGGGGGAATCACACTGCTCCGGCGTGCAACCCCAGGAGGAGGCTGAAGCACTCCCTACACCGTACGAACGACGAGGTTGTCCACGATCGCGCGCAGGACCGACGTGTCGGCCGGGATCGCGTCGAGCGCGAGGTACGCGCGGTCGGCCGCCGCGCCCGCGAGGTCACGCGCTGCGCCCACTCCCAGGCTCTTGGCGTACCCGTCACCGTCGAGGACGTCGTCGACGATCTGGAACAGCAACCCGAGCTCCTCCCCGAACTCCCGCCAGGGAGCCTGCTCGGTCTCGGGCACTCCGGCCGCCTGGAGGCCGAGCCCGACAGACGCGGCGAACAGCCGCCCCGTCTTGAGCCCGTGCAGCTCGGCGAGCTCGACGTCGGCGTTCGTGATGTCGAGGTACTGGCCACCGATCATCCCCAGCGTCGCGGCGGCGAGCTCGCGAGCCGGGCCGGTCGTCGGATAGGCGAGCGCGAGCCGGAACGCCTCGGCGAGCAGCGCATCGCCCGCCAGGAGCGCGATGCCCTCGCCGAAAGCGACGTGCGCACTCGGCCGACCGCGCCGCTCGTCGTCGTCGTCGAGCGCCGGCAGGTCGTCGTGGACGAGCGAGAACGCATGCACGAGCTCGATCGCGGCAGCGGCAGGCAGTGCCGTCGCCGGCTCGCCTCCAGCGGCCTCCGCCGTGGCGAGGCAGATGACGGCCCGGATCCGCTTGCCGCCCTCGAGCGCATAGCGCATCGAGTCCTGCTGGGCACCGAGCTCGGGCGTCAGCTCGAGTTCCGCGAGATAGCCCTGCGCGAGCCGGAAGAGCTCGTCAGGCGCCTGCATCGGCGCTCGCGCGGGCCCTCTGCACCTCGGCCTCGATCTGCTTCGCCAGCTCCGCGATCTCGGCAAGATCGTCGACGGCCGCGTCGACATCGCCGGCCTCGGCGAGACGTTCGAGGCTCTCGAGCTTGAAGCGCAGCCGTTCGGCGAGCTCCTGTGCACGCCCGAGGCTCTCGTTGGCGCTCATGCTGCCTCCTCGCGCTGCACGCGGCCGAGGATGCCGTTGACGAGGCGCGCCGCGTCCTCGGTCGCATACCGCTTCGCGAGCACCACCGCTTCGTTGATCGCCACTTCGGCAGGCACGGTTCCCTCCTCCAGCTCGTAGACCCCGATGCGCAGGACGTTTCGCTCGAGCGTACCGAGCCGGTCGGCGCTCCAGGCGTCCGAAGCGGCGGTGATCCGCTCGTCGAGCGCGGGTGACCGCTCGGCGATCGCCTCGGCGAGCGCGAGGGCGAAGTCGTCCGGCGTGCCGTCATAGAGCGACGCGAGCGGCTGGCCCGTGAGGTCCCACTGGTAGAGGAGGAAGAGCGCGGTGCGGCGCGACTGCCGCCGGCCGACCTTTGCGACCGTCACGCGATCTCCGCGTCCATCGAGGGCAGGCGACCTTCCATCTCGGCAAGGTAGCTGGTCGAGTAGTCGCCTCCCCTGAACTCCCGCGAGCGCAGGATGTCGATCGCAACGTCGCGGGTGGTCGGGATCCCCTCGATCTCGAACTCCCCGAGCACCCGGATCGCACGGGCGATTGCCGCATCGCGATCGTCGTCGCGCACGATCACCTTCGCGATCATCGAGTCGTAGAACGGGGGAATCGCGGCCCCTTCGATCACGGCCGTGTCGACCCGCACGCCGGGGCCGAGTGGCGGCCGGAAGCGCGTGATCGTCCCGGCTGCCGGCGCGAAGTCGCGGCGTGGATCCTCGGCGTTGATCCTGATCTCGATGGCGTGGCCCGAACGAGGGGCCCGCCCGGTGATCGGTAGCTTCCCGCCCGCAGCGATCCGGAGCTGCTCACGCACGATGTCGATACCTGTTGTCATCTCGGTGACAGGGTGCTCGACCTGCAGGCGGCAGTTCACCTCGATGAACGAGGGCGCGCCTTCGGGCCCGAGGAGGAACTCGAACGTCCCCGCGTTCACGTACCCGAGCTGGCGGCAGGCGCGCTCCACCGATGCCTCCATCACCTCGCGCGTCTCGGGTGTGAGTGCGAGCGAGGGCGACTCCTCGATCAGCTTCTGGTGGCGGCGCTGAATCGAGCACTCGCGCTCGCCGAGGGTGAGCACGCCGCCCTGCCCGTCGCAGAGCACCTGGATCTCGACGTGGCGCGCGGGCACGAGGGCCCGCTCGAGGTACAGCGAGCCGTCGCCGAACGCCGCCTCGGCCTCGGCGCTCGCGGCCCCGTACGCCGCCTCGAGATCGTCCGGAGACGTGACGACGCGCATGCCCTTGCCGCCGCCCCCGGCGGTCGCCTTGAGGAGCACGGGAAAGCCGAGCTCGGCGGCGGCAACCCGAATCTCGGCCAGGCTTGCCACACCCTCGGTACCGGGGACGAGAGGCACGCCGGCCGCGCGCATCTCGGCCTTCGCGCGCGCCTTGTCCCCCGTCTTCTCCATCACCTCGGCCGGAGGGCCGACGAAGACGAGGTTGTTCTCCGTGCACGCTCGGACGAACGCCGGGTTCTCGGAGAGGAACCCGAACCCCGGGTGGACGGCTTCGCAGCCCGTCGTCTCGGCCGCCGCGATCACGTTCGGGATTCGCAGGTAGCTGTCGGCTGCAGCCGGTGGGCCGATGCACACGGCCCTGTCGGCGAGCCGCACGTGGAGGGCGTCGCGCTCGGCCGTGGAGTAGACGGCGACCGCTTCGGTCCCGAGCTCGTGGAGCGCCCGGATCACGCGCACCGCAACCTCACCCCGGTTCGCGACGAGGACACGGGAGAACATCAAGCCTCTAGACGATCGGCTGGGCGTCGGCCGGCTCGAGCTCGAAGAGCAGCTGGCCGAACTCGACGGGCTGGCCGCTCTCGACGTGGATCGCCTTGACCTGCCCTTCCTGCTCGGCCTTGAGCTCGTTGAAGAGTTTCATCGCCTCGAGCAGGCAGAGCGTCTGGCCGACCGTGACGACGTCGCCGACCTCGACGAACGCCGGGCTCCCGGGTGACGAGGAGCGGTAGAAGACGCCGACCATCGGCGACTCGACGCGCATCGCCGGCCGGCCACCCTGCTGCAGGAGCTCTCCCTCCGCACCGTCGGGGATCGCCGCGAGCGGCGCTGCGACGACGCCCACCTCGTCGGCCCTCCTGACGGAGACGCGCATGCCGTCGTCCTCGATCTCGATCTCCCCCACCCCGGACTCCTGCACGATCTTGACGAGCTCGCGAATCCGCTCGCCACGGTTTGCGTCGACGTCCCCGAGCAGGAGCGGCGTCTCCCGCGAATGGCGTTGGCGGATCGAGTGCAGCAGCAGCTCGGCTTCCCTCCCGAACATGGCGAGGAGCACGAGATCCTCCTCGCTCGCGGCGAGCCCTTCGGCAGCTTCGCGCACGTCCTCGGCACTCGGAGGATCCTCGTCGAGGCCACCTCCGCTGCCGGTCACGAGCGCGACGGCGCGCGACACCGACTCCTCGATCGGAGCCGGGGTCGCTGCCGTAGGCGCCCTCGACGAGCAGGCGGAACTCGTCCAGGACGGTGCCGTAGCGACGGGCGGAGAGGATGTTGAGCAGCGCCTGCGAGCCCAGGATCTGCCCGATCGGGGCCGCGAGTGGCGGCCATCCCGACTCGGCTCGGATCCGCACCGCCTCGGCGAGCGTGTCGAGCAGCCGGTCGCCGGCGGCATGGGCCCTGAGGTGGACGTCGAGCGCCGCAACGAGCCCTGCCGGCAGGTCGTACTCGGCAGCTCGAACGGCGATTCTCGGTGCCACGGGTGCGACCGGCTCGTCGCCGATGTACTCGTCGATCAGGTCGGCGGCCTCCCAGAGCGAGGCCGTCTCGACACCCGTCTCGCGGCCGAGCCCTTCGAGCGCGTCGACGAGCGACTCGCCGGAGACCCGGTGGAGCGTGAGAGCCAGCGGATAGACCGCCGTGGCGACCAGGTCGGCACCGACGCGCGTGGCCACGACCGCGTTCAGGAGCCCCGTGCCGGCGGCCCCCTGGACGAACAGCCCGACGGGCAGGCCCGTCTCCTCGCCGATCCGCTGCACCAGCTCCTCGGTGAGGTGGGGCAGCAGCGCGTCGGTCGGGTCGTTGAGGATCACGCGCGTCGCTCCGAGCTCGGGGATCTGCTTCGCCCGCTCGACGAGCGCATCCAGCTCGCCGACCCGCCCGGCGCTGTAGACGAGGCCGACGTGGAACTCCTTGCCGGCGGCCACGATCGCCTCACCTGCCTCGCGCAGGTTCGACACGTCGTTCAGGGGGTCGTGGAGCCGGAACACGTCGATCCCGTTGTCTGCTGCGCACGAGACGAATCGGCGCACGATGTCGGCGGACACGGGACGTGACCCGACGAGGAACCGCCCGCGCAGGGCCAGGCCGAGGGGCGTCGTCGTCCGCGCGTCGATCGCGCGGATCCGCTCCCAGGGGCTCTCGACGGCGCGGCGGACGGCCGAGTCGAAGACGCCCCCGCCCGAGACCTCGAGGTACGCGAAGCCGGCCCGGTCGAGGATCTCCGCGATCCGCAGGACCTCGCCGGTCGGCAGTTTCCCGGCAAGCGGATCCTGCGACAGCAGGCGGATGGTGGTGTCGACGATCTTGGGCATCTCGAGGGTATGACCTTAGCGTGGCCGGAAGGCGGCGGTGACAGGCTTCAGCCTGTCATCCGGGCTCAGGCGCGCGAGATGTAGCGGGCTTCGCCAGGATCGACCTTGATCCGGTCTCCCACGTTGACGAACAGCGGCACCTGGACGACCGCCCCGGTCTCGAGCGTGGCCGGCTTCGTCACGTTGGAGACGGTGTCTCCCTTGACGCCCGGCTCGGTCTCGCTGACCGTCAGCTCCACCGAGGCGGGCATCTGGATGCCCGACGGCTTGCCGTTGACGGCCAGGATCTGCACGACCGAGGACGGCAGGATGTACGCGAGCTCTCCCTCGACCTCACCGCGCGGGAGAGCGAACTGCTCGAACGTCTGCTCGTCCATGAAGTGCGCCTCGGCTCCGTCGTCGTAGAGGAACTGGACGTTCTTCGTCTCGGTGTGCACGCGGGCGAACTTCTCGCCGGCGCGGAAGGTGTCGTCGATCACGGCCCCGGTCTCGAGGTTCTTCAGCTTCGTGCGCACGAAGGCGCCGCCCTTGCCGGGCTTGACGTGCTGGAAGTCGACGATCCGCCACATCGAGCCACGGTGCTCGATGTGCATCCCCGTCTTGAACTGGTTCGTGCTGACGACGTCGGCCATTCGGCGGCGCACGATACCTGTCGCAGGCACGCCCGAGGCACCGTAAACGGCTACTGGAGCGTCAGCAGCTCCTTCGTGAACGACGTCAGGATCTCGCAGCCGTTCTCGGTGACGAGGACCTGATCCTCGATCCGGCAGCCGCCCACGCCCGGCAGGTAGAGGCCGGGCTCGATCGTGACGACGTTCCCCGCGGCCAGCGTGTCCGTCGACTCGGGGCGGAGCGTCGGGGCCTCGTGGATCTCCAGACCGACACCGTGGCCGAGCCCGTGACCGTACGCGTCCGCAAGCCCCGCCTCGGCGATCGCCGTACGCGAGGCAGCATCGACGTCGACGCCGGTCATACCGGCCCGGACGGCGGCGAGCCCGTCCAGTTGCGCCTGCGCCACGAGCCCGTAGACCTCGGCGAGCTGCGACGAGAGCGGCCCCGTGGCGAACGTCCGGGTGCAGTCGGAGCAGTAGCCGTCGACGACGCAGCCAATGTCGACGGTGACGAGGGTGCCCTCCTCGACGACGCTCTGACCGGGGCTCGCGTGAGGGCTCGCTCCGTTCTTGCCGGCGGCCACGATCGAGCTGAAGGACAGCGCGTCCGCACCGTGCTCGCGGAACGTGCGCTCGATCCACCACGCCACCTCGACCTCCGTGCGCCCTGTCAGCCGTTCCTGGGCGAGGGCCGCGAAGACCGTGTCCGAGAGCGCTGCCGCCCGGCGGGTCGCCTCGATCTCGCCTTCGTCCTTGACCACCCGAAGCTCCTCGACCACGCCGCGCGTCGGCACGAGCTCCACCCCGCCCGATCCAATCGTTTCCCAGTGGGCGAACGAGATCTTGGACGCCTCGAACCCGATGCGCCGCCCCGCGAGCAGCTCGGCCAGGGCTCCCGCGACGTGCCGGGGGGTCTGGACGAGCTCGACCCCGTCGACCGACCGGGCCTTCTCCAGGTAGCGAAAGTCGGTGTACAGCGTGGTCGTGCCCTCGGGGTGCACGAGCAGGGCGCAGTTCGAGCTCTTGAACCCCGTCAGGTACTGGACGTTGACCCCATCGGTGACGAGCAGGGGCATATCCAGGCCCGCTGCCAGACGAGCGAGCCTGGTCACGGGCGTCGCTCGTTCAGGAGATGAAGTGCCTCGCGGTAGCCCTCGAAGCCCTTGCCGACGATCCGCATCCCACCGAGCCCGGTGAGGACCGAGTGACGGCGCCACTCCTCGCGTTCGTCCACGTTGGACAGGTGCACTTCGACGAACGGTACCTCGAACGGCTCCAGGGCGTCATGGATCGCCCACGAGTAGTGCGTCCAGGCACCGGGGTTGACGATCAGCCCATCCGCGGTCCCGAGGGCCTGATGGAGGAAGCCGACGTACTCGCCTTCGTGGTTCGTCTGGCGGCACCGCACCTGGAGGTCGAGCTCCCGCGCCCAGGCATAGACCTGCGTCTCCAGGTCCTGGATCGACTGGTCGCCGTAGATCGCCTGGTCGCGCCGGCCGAGCAGGCTGAGGTTGACCCCGTTGAGGACGTCGATCCGCACGGGCCGACTCTAGTCGCAGATCAGGCTGTCGAGCGCCGCACGTACGTCGGCCACCGGCACCTCGTTGCCCCACGTCGGCTCGCCCGCCCGCTCGAGCAGGACGAGCCGCGGCGCCCCGCCGACCGATTTCTTGTCGCGGGCCAGGGCTCTCCAGGCGACGTCGCGATCGACCCGCACCGGCTGGGGATCCAGCTCGTCGCGGACCGCTGCGAGGGCGGCGTCGTTCCCGGAGAGCCGCAATGCCGCGACCATCCCGAGCGCGACGGCCTGGCCGTGCGGCAGCTCGTAGCCCGCCGCTGCCTCGAGCGCATGCCCGAACGTGTGTCCCAGGTTGAGCTGGTTCCGCGGCCCGCGGTCGTGCGGATCGGCCAGACAGACGGCGGCCTTGAACGACGCGCAGCGGCGGACGAGCTCCGCGAGCGGTAGCTCCCAGACCGCGTGGTTCATCAGCAGGCCCGTCTTGACGACCTCGGCCATCCCGTTCTTCAGCTCCGCGTCCGGCAGCGTCTCCAGCGTCCCCGGGTCGATCACGACCCGCGCCGGCCAGTGAAAGGCGCCCACGAGGTTCTTGCCGTCGGGAAGGTCGACGGCGGTCTTGCCACCGATGGCGGCGTCGACCTGGCCCACGAGCGTCGTCGGCACCGCCACCCACGCCACGCCGCGCATGTACGTAGCGGCCACGAAGCCTGCGAGGTCGGTCGTGCACCCACCGCCGAGCCCGACGATGGTGCCGTCGCGGCCGATGCTGAGCGAGCGCCAGAGCCGCTCGAGCACGGCCAGAGTCTTTGCGTGCTCGCCCGGCGGCACGTCGTGGGAGGCGATGTCCCGGTCGCCGAGACCGAGCTGCGCCGTGACGCCGTGGATGCCGGCGACATTCGCGTCGGCAACGATCTCGACGGAACCCGTGCCGGGAACGAGCTCTTCGAGCAGCTCGAGGGCGCCGATCCGCACGTCGATCCCGGCGGCCGCGAGCACGACTCCCTCGGCATCGTGCGCGTGGGCGTCCGCGGCCTCCTCGTAGACCGGCAGCCGGGAGAGGTAGAGGGTGTGAAACGCCTGCTCGTCGACTGCCAGCGGCCTCCCCCCTTCGCTGGCCCGCCTCCACGCGAGCTCCGGGTCGACCTCGAGCAGCACCGTGAACGCGCAGCGCGATAGCGCGTCCCGCGTCACCGCAGAGAGGACGGTGCCGCCGCCGAGAGCGATCACGGTGGGCTCAGCGGCAGCAAGCACGGCTGCGGCAACCGATTCCTCGATCGCCCTGAACCCGACCTCACCGTCGCGCGCGAAGAGCTCCTCGACCGTGGCGCCCGTCTGCCGCTCGATCTCGTGATCGAGATCGACGAAGGGGCGGTACAGCCGGCGCGCGACCTCTTCGCCGAGCGTCGTCTTCCCCGCGCCCATGAAGCCGGCGAGCGCGAGGTGCCGGCTCAGGGCGTGCGCGGCCACTGGATGCGTTCGAGGTAGGCGCGGTGCGCGCCGACGAAGTCGACGATCGCGTCGCCGCCGAACTTGTCCCTGGCGCTGCAGGCGAGCTCCCAGGCCACCGCTGCCTCCGCAACGACTGCGAGCGCCTCGACCGCCTGGACGTCGCTGCGCTCGACGAGCGCCTGGGCCGCTTCGCCGGTCTCGAGATCGACCGAGTCGAGCGGCTTCATCAGGGTTGGGAGCGGCTTCATCGCGGCGCGGACGACGAGCGGCTCCCCGTTCGTGATCCCCGCCTCGAGCCCGCCCGCGTGGTTCGTGCGCCGGACGAGGCCCGGATCGATCTCATCGTGTGCCTCCGAGCCGCGAACGCGGGCCAGCGCGAATCCGTCACCGACCTCGACGCCCTTGACGGCCTGGATCCCCATGAGCGTGAACGCGAGCCGGGCGTCGAGCCGGTCGGACTTCTCCGCGTAGGAGCCGAGCCCCGGTGGAAGGCCCTCCGCAACGACCTCGACGATGCCGCCGAGCGTGTCGCGGTCCTTTCGGGCGCCGTCGGTCGCCTCGCGCATGCCGTCGTCGCCGCGGGCTCCGCCGATCTCGAGCGGCCGGCCGGCGACCGAGATCCCGATCGTCGCGAGCAGGGCCTTGGCAACGGCACCTGCAGCCACGTGCGTGGCTGTGTGGCGGGCGCTCGCCCGCTCCAGCGAGTTGCGAACGTCCTCGTGGCCGTACTTGAGGACGCCGGCGAGGTCGGCGTGACCGGGCCGGGGCAGCGTGACGGGCTTGACTCCCTTCCCGTGCGGCTCTCCCTCCGGCTCCCACGGATTCATCCCCCACGTCCAGTTCTTGTGGTCGAGATTACGGACGACGAGGGTCAGGGGCGTGCCGAGCGTGCGCGCCTGCCGGAGACCGGAGAGCACCTCGACGGTGTCGGTCTCGAGCTGCTGGCGGGGGCTTCGCCCGTACCCGAGCTGGCGGCGGCGCAGATCGGCGTCGATCGCCGCCCGATCGAGACGCAGCCCTGCGGGCAGGCCGGTGAGGACGGCCACGAGCGCGGGGCCGTGAGACTCACCTGCGGTGACGAGGCCGAGAGCCATGACGCAAGCCTAGACGCCAGCCGGGATCGAGCCGTTGCTTGTAGCGACCGGCGCTACCGGCTCCGTAGCAGCAGCACGGTGCCGAGTGCGCGGCCCGGGTCGATGATCACGCGGTGGCTTCCGACAACGCCGCACGCAAGCCCGGCGCACCCGAGCGCCCCGCTTGCCGTGGCTCGAGTGGCGGGAATCTCGCCTGCGCCAGCGATCGGGATTGATGCTCCCATGTCTGTCTGTCAAGTCATGATCGGCTCGGTGTGCAGTGCTCGGTTCAGCTGGCGGTCGCGGCCGCGACTGAGCGGATAGTGGGTCGTTTGTCCGCTTGAGGCAGGGATCGGTGCGACGCCGGAGAACGGCGCCGCCGGCTAGGGTCACGTCCATGAGCGGAAACGCGTGAGAGTGTGCATTGTCGGCGCCTCGGGAAAGCTTGGCCGGTACATGGTGGGACACGCCCTCGACCGAGGCTACGAGGTGGTCGCCGTGTGCAGAGAGCAGAGCGTCGCCAAGCTCGACGCGTTCAAGGAGAGGATCACCATCGTTCCGGGAGCGACCGACAACCGCGAGGTGATCAAGCGCGCAATAGCGGGGTGCGACGCGGCTCTCGTGGTTCTCGTGCCGAGAGGGGTTCACGGCTACTCGACAGGGACGGCCCAGGCAGTGCTCGACTATGCGCAGCCGGGGGCGCGGCTGGTCTTCTCCTGCGGCTGGCACATCAGCCGGGACGGCCAGGACGTCTACTCACGAAAGCTCAAGATGATCGTGAAGGTCTTCGGCCCGATCGGGCGGCTCACTCGTTTCGCAGATCTCAACGACCAAGTCGAAGCCTGCCGACGCGTGTTCGCAAGCAACACCCGCTGGACCGTCGTGCGCGGCAGCGACCTCGAGGAAGGCGAGAGTCAAGGCCTCCCCGTCTGGAGCCGCCACGTGGGCGACCCCATTCTCGAAAGCAACCTCACGCGCCGCGTCGACTTTGCCCTCTTCATGGTCGACGCCCTCACCAACGACGACCTCGTCCACGAGGCCCCGGCCATCGTCGGCTGCCAAAGCCCCTCCGCGCTCGCACACGCCGCCTGACGACCTGCCGCGCCGGGTGCCGGCCTGTCCGCGGGGTCCGTCGCATGGGCCAACGTTCTCTCACCTGACCGGAAGTTGCCCGATGGCATCGTGCCGGTGCGACCCCGCGGGGCCTCCCCTATGCGTGCTCGCGCCGGCCGACTACCACGCCGGCGAGCAGAATGATGCTGAAGATCACGACTCCGAGGACAATGCCGATCGCCTCGTACTTGTTCATCTCCTGGGCCTCCGTCGCTGTCGCTGTACAGGTCAGGATACTCCGACCCCCGGCGCACCGCGGAGGGCATCGCGCATCGCGGCGAGCGGTGCGGGCAGGCCGGTCCAGCGCTCGAACGCGGCGGCGCCCTGGAACAGGAGCACGTCGAGGCCGTCGACGACGACCTCGCAGCCTGCACTCCGCGCCGCGGCCACGAGCGCCGTCTCGCGCCGGTCGGGGAGGTAGGCGAGATCCACGACTTCCATGCCGCCGTGCGGCTGCACGATCAGCTCCTCCTTGACGGGTGTCGCGTTCACGAGCACGTCGTAGCCGGCAGCGGCCGGCGGCCACCCCGGCTTGCGGCGGCTCGCCGTCGTCACGTCGGCTCCTGCCCGCTCGAGCGCCTCGACGACCGCGAGTGCGGCACCACCCGTTCCGAGCACGAGCGCACGCCGGCCGGCCGCGTCGATCTGTGCCGTCACGGCGTCTCCGTCGGTCGATGAGCCGAGGATCCGGCCCTCGTCGAAGACGAGCGTGTTGACGGAGCCGGCCACCCGGGCGACGTCGTCGAGCTCGTCACACAGCTCGAGCACGGCCTGCTTGTGGGGAATCGTGACGTTCGCGCCGGCAAATCCCATTGCGCGGAGGCCGCGTACCGCATCACCGAGAAGCTCCGGCGGCGTCGGCAACGGCACGTAGGCCCAGTCCAGTCCGAGCGCGTCGAAACCGGCGTTCTGCATCGGCGGCGAGAGCGAGTGCGACGTCGGCCAGCCAAGGAGGCCCACCAACGTCGTCGTGCCAAGGATGCCGGTCATGCGACGACGACCGTCCCGTCGAAGGCAAGGTACGCATCGAGGACCGGTGCCGCGACGGGCCACAGCGGCAGGGACCGAAGCTGTCTGCGGGGCACGACCCTCAGCTCGAGCGTCTCGTGGTTCGGCCTCGGCTCGCCGGGCCGCGGCACGACGGCGAAGGCGAAGCTGAGCGCCCGGTTCACGTGACCGTGCTCGTAACCGATCAGCCGCGACGGGTCCGAGAACACCCCGACGAGGCGCGCGGCTTCGATCTCGAGGGAGGTCTCCTCCAGCAGCTCGCGGTGCAGAGCGTCGAGGATCGTCTCGTCGTCCTCGATCCCGCCTCCGAGGAACGCCCAGGCGCCGTCGTCCGAACGGCGTCCGACGAGAACGCCGCCTCTCATCTCGACGATCGCGGTGACCCCGCACCGCCGCGGCCGGTTCGGCGCAGGCGCATCGGGGTCGCGGTACCAGCTCGGCATGCGACGGAGTATCGCGGGTGGGACGGTACCGCCGCCCGGCCGAGCGGCGCCTCGGACCTTGGGGAGCTCGACGGCCCGCTGGCGCGGAGACGTCGGCGGCGGTGCGCGAGTCGAAGCCGGCCCGAGGGGTTCGTGGCAGCAGCTAGCTGCAGGCGTAGCCGAACTCGCACACCTTGCGCAGGAACTCGCTCTCGCTCGCCGTGAAGAAGTGCCGCTTCGTGCCGGGAATGCGCACGTAGTAGAGGTAGTCCGTCTTGGCAGGATGGGCCGCAGCCCGGATCGACGCGAGGCCGGGGTTCGCGACCGGCGTCGGGGGCAGCCCCGGAAAGCGGCGACTGTTGTACGGGTTGTCGCTCCTGATGGCGGCCTTCGTGAGCGACTCCGTCCCCGGGATGTTCAGGCCGTAACGGAGCGTCGCGTCGATCCCGAGCGGCATCTTGTTGCGCAGCCGGTTGTAGATGACGGCAGCGACGAGCTTCCGCTCGTTCGGGGCGACCGTCTCCTTCTCGATCATGGAGGCGATCTTGAGCACGTCGTACGGGGTCAGGTTCTTCGACTTCGCGTAGGAGAGGTCGACGCGCGCGAACGCCTTGCGGAACGCCGCCAGCTGATCGGCGACGAGCTCGTCGCCGGTCGTGAACTGGGTGAACTCGTACAGCGCCGGGAAGAGGAACCCCTCCAGCGAGCCGCGATTCCAGTCGGGCAGGAACGGCTTCGGCGGGCGTGCTCGGGCGACCGCCGCTCGATAGCGCGCCCGGGTCAGCTTCGGTGTCACCCCTCGCTTCGTGATCGCGATCTTCCGGACTGCCGCGACGCGATCTCCCATCTCCCTGACGTTGAGCCCTTCCGGGAAGATGATGCGCAGGCGCTCGACCGCCGGTGCGGCCGTCGTCGTCGCAGGCGGCTGCGAGTCGCCACCGCAGCCCGCCATCAGCAGCACGACGGCCGCGACCACCGCCGGCGCCAGGCGTCTCATCCTCGCCCCTCGCGGTCGAGCCAGCTCTGGAGCAGGTGGGCCGCCGCAGCGGCATCCTCGGGCGCCCTGCCGCCGAACCGCTGCGCCAGCGCGGTCGTGAACCGCTCGTCGGCGGTCTCGACGGGGACGCCGACGCGCTCGCGCAGCGCAGTCACGAACAGCTCCGTCTCGGCCGCCTGCCTGCCGTGCTCGCCGCGGAGCGTCAGCGGCAACCCGACGACGACGCACTCCGCCTCGTTCTCGGAGACGAGCCGCGCAACCTCGGTGAGGCCCGCCTCGGTACCCGCTTTCCTGACGACGCAGAGCGGCCGGGCGAGCGTGCCGCTCGCATCGGAGACGGCGACGCCGGTACGCGCGGAGCCGTAATCGAGCGCGAGCACCCGCACGTCTAGAGCGAGGCGAGAATCAGGCGCTCGGCTTCTGCGAGGGCCTCGGGAAGCCGGTTGGGGTCCTTGCCGCCGGCACGCGCCATCGTGCGGCGACCGCCGCCTCCGCCGCCCACGATCGCGGCCGCACCCTTGACCACGTCCGACGCGCTGACGCGCTCTGCAACGGCGTCGTCGAAGTTTGCGATCAGCGTGACCTTCCCGTCGTCGACGCCGCCGAGAACGACCGCAGCCGGGCTGTGCCGCTGCTTGAACCGGTCGGAGAGATCCAGCAGCGCGTCGCCGTCGAGGCCGTCGACCGCCTGGACGATCAGGTTGAACCCGTTCTCGGGCCGCACAACCGCCTCCACCTCTCCCCCGCCGCCGCTCTGAGCCGGCTTGCGCTTCAGCTCCTTGCGTGCCTCCTCGAGCGCGGTGCGAACGGCATCGAGCTCGCGCGAGCGGCCGTGGAGGAGCGCCCAGGCCTCGCCCGAAGTGACGGCCTCGATCCTGCGGGCGCCGGAGCCGACGGAGCCCTCCGAGAGAATCGCGAACGACCCGATCTCGGCGGAGGAGCGCACGTGCGTGCCGCCGCAGAGCTCGCGCGAGACGCCCTCGATCTCCACCACGCGGACGATGTCGCCGTACTTCTCACCGAAGAGCATCATCGCGCCGAGCTTGCGGGCCTCGTCGATCGGCGTCTCGAAGACGTGCACTGGGTGGTTCTCGAAGATGGCACGATTGACGCGCTGCTCGACCTCGTCTCGCTGCTCGGCGCTCAGCGCCTGGGCGTGGGTGAAGTCGAAGCGCAGCTTGTCCGGGCGGACGGCGGAGCCTGCCTGCTTGACGTGGTCGCCGAGCACCTCGCGGAGAGCCTCCTGGAGCAGATGCGTGGCCGTATGGTTCGCCATTGTCGGGAAGCGGACGCTCCACGGGACGACCGCGCGGACACGGCTGCCGGCGACGAAACCGGCACCGCGGAAGACCAGTACCTGGTCCTCTCCCACGCGATGCGCCTGCACGAGCTCGGCACGCGTCGCGGGGTCGCCGTCGAGCTCGATCACCCCCTGATCGGAGACCTGACCGCCACCGGCCGCGTAGAAGGGCGACTCCCGCAGCTTGGCCAGGAAGGTGCCGTCACCGAGATCGTCGTAGGCGTGGAGCTCGGTGAGCACATCGGTCTTGTGGTAGCCGACGAACGTGGCCGGGTCGGCTTCGCGCGCGAAGTCGGCGGCCCGCTGGGTGTCGGATCCCCCGCCGGCGCGCGAGATCGTGCGGTGCTCCGCCATCCGCGCGCGGTAGTCGTCGACGTCGACCGGCTGGCCGCGCTCCTCGGCGAGCTCGACCGTGAGCTCGAGCGGGAACCCGTAGGTGGCTGCGAGGGTGAAGGCGTCCTCGCCCGAGATCGTCGGCTGCCCGGCGAGGTCGTCGAACACCTTCAGCCCGCGCTCGAGGGTTTCCCGGAAACGCTCCTCCTCGGCCCTCACGACGGACTCGATCCGATCCTCGTGCTCGACGAGCTCCGGATACCACGCACCCACCTGACCGACAACGATCGCCGGCAGGCGGTACACGCCCTCGAGACCGATTCGCCGGGCCTGAACGACCGCGCGCCGGATCAGCCGCCGGAGGACGTACCCGCGCCCTTCGTTGCCGGGGATCACGCCTTCGGCGATCAGGAACGCCATGCCGCGTCCGTGATCGCTGAGCACACGGTGCGCCTTGGTGGCCGCCATCGAGCTGCCGTACGCGGCTCCCGACTCCTGCTCGATCCAGTCCATGATCATGCGGAATCCGTCGGTGTCGAAGATCGACTCGGCCTGCTGGAGCAACATGGCCCCGCGTTCGAGCCCGAGCCCCGTGTCGATGTTCTGCTTGGGAAGGGGCGTCAGACGACCGCCGGCGTCGAGGTCGTACTCCATGAAGACGAGGTTCCAGAACTCGAGAAAGCGCTCACAGCGTTCGCACCCGGGTGCGCAGTCCGGCTCACCGCACCCGTATTCCTCGCCGCGGTCGTAGTTGAGCTCGGAGCACGGGCCGCACGGACCGGTGGCCCCTGCCGGGCCCCAGAAGTTCTCCGACCGCGGAAGGCCGATGATGCGGTCGCGCGGAACACCGATCCGCATCCAGCCGGCAACCGCAACTTCGTCCTCTCCGAGCCCGAGTTCGGGATCACCGGCGAACACCGTTGGCCAGATCCGATCGGGATCGAGCGCCATCTTCTCTGTCGCGAACTCCCACGCGAGATCGATCGCCCCGTCCTTGAAGTAGTCGCCGAACGAGAAGTTGCCGAGCATCTCGAACATCGAGGCGTGTCGAGCCGTGAGGCCGACCTCGTCGAGATCGGTGTCCTTGCCGCCTGCGCGCAGAACCTTCTGGACGGTGGTGAAGCGCGGCGCCGGAGGCTCTTGCTGACCCGAGAAATACGGCTTCAGCGGCTGCATTCCAGCCGAGATGAAGAGCGTCGACGGATCCTCCGGCGGCGGTATCAGCGACCACGACGGGAACCTCATGTGGCCACGCTCCTCGAAGAACGAGAGAAAGCCTTCCCTCAGCTCGGCGGTCGTACGCATCACGCGATCGTAGCGGCGGCCGAGGGCCTGACCCGCCGGCCGGACTGGCTAGGCAGCGGTCGGCTTGTCGGGCGGCGCCGGGGCCGACTCCGGTGCGGGTGCGGGGGCCGACTCGGGCGCAGGCGCCGGGGCCGACTCGGGCGCGGTCGCCGGGGCAGGCGCGGGGGAGGTCGCGGTCACAGGCGTGGGCTCGTCCGGCGGAACCGGCGCCGGAGCGGGTTTCGCCACGGACTCGGGCCGCGGCCACTGATCCGGCTTCGGCTGTGCTTCGGGGCGCGGCTGTGCCTTCGGGCGCTCCGTCTCCATCGGCGTCCGGCCGGCGTTCCTCAGGTCGTCTCGAAGGTCGGCCTCGCTCTGCCGCGCCGCCTCACGGCCGGCCGACGCCGCCTCGCCGAAGCTCTTCGACTTCCGGAACTGCGAGAACCCGTGGGTGATACCCGAGGCGAAGCCGGTGACCTTCTCGACAGGGGTCGAGATCGCGGTCGAGATCGCCCGCACGGCCGTGTCGGCGTTGTCGGCCATCGATACGGCGCTGTCGGTGACTGTGTCGGCCTTGTCGAGCTGGTAGTTGACGCGGTCGACGGTGGCGCCCGTCTTCACGATCACGGGCAGCAGGTCGCGCTCGGTGCCCTTGATGAACGACGAGAGCCGCTCGAACGTCTGTGCCAGCCGGAACAGCATGAACGCGGACGCGATCCCGATTGCCACGAGAAAGATCGCAAGACCCCAGTAGGCGGCGTCTCCGGCGGTGGAAGCGAGCATCGTCATCTTCGAGATCCTACCCGGTCGCCGTGAGGATGACGCCGGCTCCGACGATCGCGTCGTCGTCGTAGAGCACAGCCACCTGACCGGGCGCGACGGCATAGGCCGGCTCCAGCAGCTGGAGCACGAATCCGTCCGCGGTACGCTCGACCAGCGAGGGAACGGCCCCTGATCGGTACCGCAGCTTTGCCTCGGCTCGCTCCACGGGAAGGTAGAGCCGCCCACGGACGTGCACCTCCCGCACCTCGAGCGAGCCCCGCGGGCCGATCGTCAGAGTGCTCGTCGCGGGGTCGCCCCGGAGTGCGTACACCGGCTCGGGCGTGGAGAGCCCGATCCCGCGCCGCTGCCCCGGCGTGTACCGCCAGATGCCCTCGTGACGCCCCAGCTCGATGCCCTGCTCGTCGACGATCGGGCCGGGCTGCGGCACGAGCCCCTGCCGCTCGAGGAACGTGCGGTAGTCGCTCCCGGCCAGGAAGCACGCCTCCTGGCTCTCTGCGCGCTCGGCGACCGCCAGGCGGGCCGCCACCGCCTCGTCCCGGGTGCTGCGCTTTCCCTGCCCGCCGAGTGGGAACGCAACGCGATCGAGCAGCGCCGGATCGACCGTCGCAAGCATGTACGACTGATCCTTGGCGGCGTCGCTCCCGCGGGCCACCAACCTGATCCCGGCTCGTTCGACGATGCGTGCGTAGTGGCCGGTCCAGAGCACGTCGGCGCCGGCCCGCGCGGCGAATGCGACGAGGACGTCGAACCGGAACCGTCCATTGCAGCGCATGCACGGGTTCGGTGTCAGGCCCTGCGCGTAGCCCTGGACGAACGGCTCGACGACCTCCTGGAAGAACTCCTCGCGCAGATCGAGGGTGACGTGAGGAAGCCCGAGCCCGTGGCAGGCCTCTCGCGCCGCGATGACGGCCTCGGGCGAGCAGCAGGCGCGCTCCGCGCTCGGGCCGGCCGGGTCGAGCCAGAGGCGCAGCGTGACTCCGATCGCGTTCGGCGCCGCGCGCAGCATGGCCACCGCGCTGTCGACCCCGCCGCTCATCGCGACCGCAATCCGGCCGGGCCGACGCGCGGCCGCGAACACGGGTGCGATCGCGTTCGCGAGCGCATCGACGGCGAGCGTCTCGCCGGGAACCGCGGCGGCCTCGAGCAGCGAGAGGCCGACGAGCGACCGCTCGAGGCCCGGCGCATCGGCAGCGACGATCCGGTCGCCTACGACGGAGAGACCGACTGCGGCGTACTCGACCCCACGCGCGGAGTCGCCGATCAACTCGAGAGGAGGCATGCCGTGAGGCTACCGGCAGGCCGGCCGCGCGCCCATTGCGGCAGGCCGGGCGGCGCATGCGGCCTGCCCTCCACGGGCTGCGGGTGCCCACCGCTCGTCCGTCTCCCCAACCTCCCCCTCTCCCCAACCTCCCCCAGGGGCACCCCCGGTGCCCTGAAGACACGGTAACGGGACCTCCGTGACGTGAGTGAGCCGAGTCTGTGTCGACACCGTGTCGGCGCGAGCGGCGCGCAGCGCCGGCCGAGTGGCGAAGGGCGCGAGGCCGCGTGATAGGTGGCGCGAACAGGGCGCGCGACGGACCGCGTGCGCCGCGGCGCCGATCGACAAGCCGTGCGAGGGCCTATGCGGTCATCGTCGCGATGAGCTCGAGCCGGTTGCCCCACGGATCGCTCACGTGAAGGCGCCGCTGGCCCGGGATCTCGGCGTCGTCTGCCCATCGCACCCCGACGCCGGCCGACGCCAGCAAGGCCGCAAGCTCCTCGAGCGCGGCCACCGAGCCGATGTCGAAGGCCGGGTGCGCTTTCTCCGCCGGCCGAAACGGATCCTGGACGCCGATGTGCAGCTCTCCGGCCCCCACCTCGAACCAGCAGCCCCCGCGGACGGCCAGCAACGGTGGCTTCTCGATCTCGCGGAGCCCGAGCAGCCCGCCGTAGAACGCACGCGCTGCGCCCTCGCACCCGGGTGGCGCCGCCACCTGGACGTGGTGCAGCCCGACAACGGCCGTCACAGTGACGGGCGGCCGTCGTACTCGGGCCGAGGCCTTGCCGCGATGACGACGTACGTGAGGCCCTCGGGCCCCGCCACGACGAGGCGCGTCGCCTCGGGATCGACACGGAGGTAGTCGCCGCCCGTGACTGCGACGGCCTCGCCGTCCACCGTGAAGGTGCCGCCGCCCTCGAGGACGATGTAGACCTCCTCGTGGCCGGTCTCGACCTCGTCGTGCTCGATCCCCTCCCTGCCGGCGGGCAGCCGCACCTCGTTGATGCCGAATGCGTTGGTCCCGAGCGCAAGCCGGATCTTGAAGAAGACGTTGCGGAACGAGTCGATCGACGGATCGTCCCGGTTGATCAGCGTGTATCCCATGGCCGCCACCGTATCGCGTCGGGCTCGGCCATTGCTACCAGCCTGATCGAGGTCGGGAAAGTGCTCCACCCTGCCGATGTTCCCGGAGCCAATTGAGAACCTGGCGAGCCAGGTGGGTGCGCTGCCGGCCTCTGGCAAAGCCTCCGCCGAACACACGCTCCCTGGGTGAGTCTTGGTTCACGTTGAAACTCCGGGCCACGTACAGGGTCGAGCACTCGTCATTCTAGACGATCCGGAGGAGAATGGAACCCGTGAGACAGGAGCCGGCGACGGGCAGAAGCGTATCGTCGCGCAGGATCGGCAGCTAGCCGCTCGGCCGCGCCGCGAACCGCCAGTCGATCGCCTGCGTCCCCTCGATCCCGAGCTGGACGGCGAGCCGCTCGGTGAGCTCGAACTGACGACCGGCGCTCTTCAGCTTGTTGTCGATCACCTCGGTGAGCACGGTCTGGTCGCCGAACCGCAGGACGAGCTTGGCGCCGCACGGCAGGACCGGATGACTGACCCCGAATGACCTGTTCGTGAGGATCAGCCCACAGGTCGTCCGCTCGGCGTCGCCGACCGGGCCCCGTGATGCGGCGAGCGCGGAGTACCAGCCCCCACCCGCGGCGACCGCCCCGGTCGGCGTCGGTGTCGCGGTCGCGCCGTCACCGCGCTGCTCGATGACCGCGAGCGCGATCAGCCCGCCGAGCAGTGCGACCGCCGCGAGCCCGAGCAGCCGCTGTGCGACCGCGGCCGGCATCTCAGCCGACAGGCCCCTGCGGCGGCTCGACGACGCGAAGGCCGAGCTCGGCGAGCTGCGCGCCGGTGATCGGCGAAGGCGCGCCACTCATGGGGTCGAGGCCAGCCTGGTTCTTCGGGAACGCGATCACGTCACGGAGATTCGGCTCTCCCGCGAGCACCATCGTCGTCCTGTCGATCCCGAAGGCGATCCCGCCGTGCGGCGGCGCGCCCATTGCGAGTGCGTCGAGGAGGAAGCCGAACTTCGCCCGCTGATCCTCGGGGCTCATCGCGAGCAGGTCGAAGACCTTGGCCTGGAGGTCGGGCTCGTGGATCCGGAACGAGCCGCCGCCGAGCTCGTTGCCGTTCACGATCAGGTCATACGCGTACGCGAGCGCGTTGCCCGGATCGTCGGCGAACGTGTCTTTCCAGTCGTCGGTCGGACGCGTGAACGGATGGTGCACGGCGCTCCAGCGCCCTTCGTCCTCGTCCCACTCGAACATCGGAAAATCCGTCACCCAGAGGAACGTGAACGCGTCTTCGTCGATCAGGCCGAGATCGCTCCCGAGCTGGAGGCGTAGGGCGCCGAGCACCCGTGAGGTCATCGCCCACGTGTCGGCCGCGAAGAGGAGCGTCTCTCCCGGCGCGAGCGCAAGCGCCGCGAGCTCCTGCTCGGAGAGGAACTTCAGGATCGGCGAGCGGACCTCGCCCGCCTCGTCGCGGATCACGTAGGCGAGGCCCTTGGCGCCCAGCTCCTTCGCGCGCTCCTCGAGCGTTGCCACCTCCGAGCGCGAGTACACCCGGGGCACCCGGAGGAAGCGCACCGCCTCGGCGCCCGCAAAGACTCCGAACCCGGAGCCCCGGGTGGCCTCCGTGGCGTCCTCGATCTCGAGGGCGAACCGCACGTCTGGCTTGTCCGAGCCGAACCGGCGATCGGCCTCCGCGAACGTCATGTGGGGGAAAGGCCTCGGGATCTCGATCCCGAGGCACTCGCGCCACACGGCAGCGAAGGTGTCCTCCATCAGGAGGAACAGCTCGTCGCGGTCGGGGAACGACATCTCCACATCGAGCTGCGTGATCTCCTGTACGCGGTCGGCACGCAGATCCTCGTCGCGGAAGCAGATTGCGATCTGGTAGTAGCGGTCGAAGCCGGCGATCATCGTCAGCTGTTTCAAGAGCTGCGGGCTCTGCGGCAGCGCGAAGAACGATCCCTTGTGCAGCCGGCTCGGGACGACGAAGTCGCGCGCGCCCTCGGGAGTCGACTTGTACAGGATCGGGGTCTGGATGTCGAGGTATCCCGCCGCTTCCATCTGGCGGCGGATGATCCCGACCATCTGGGCGCGGAGGCGGATGTTGCGCTGCAGCTTGTCACGCCGGAGGTCGAGCCAGCGATAGCGCAGGCGCAGCGTCTCGTCGACGTTCTCCTCGTCGAGCTGGAACGGCAGCGGCGTCGAGCGCGAGACGATGCTCAGCGTCTCGACCTGGATCTCGACCGCTCCGGTCGGCAGGTTCGGGTTGACGGCATCGGCTGCGCGGGCGACGACCTCTCCCTCCGCCTGGAGGACGAACTCGTTGCGAATCTCCTTCGCGAGCTCCGCCGCCGCGGCGGCACGCTCCGGGTTGATCACGAGCTGCGTGATCCCGGAGCGGTCGCGGAGGTCGACGAACACGAGCCCTCCGTGGTCGCGACGGCGTGCGACCCAGCCGGCGACCGTCTTGCTCGATCCGACGTGCTCCTCGCGCAGCTCGCCGCACATGATGGTCCGCCAGCTCATGCCGACAGTTTGCCGACGATGTCCGCATGGGCGAGCGGTTCGTCCGCCTGCCCGGCCCGGCGCAGGACGGCACCGTCGGGACGAACGACCACCGTCGTCGCTGCACCGAGGCGGCCCGACTGGGTCAGCTGCCCTTTGAGGGAGCGCCCTGCGTAGTCCGTATCGGCCGCCACACCCTGCCGGCGCAGCTCGGCCAGCGACCGCGTCACGAGCTGCCTCGGTGCTCCCTCCTCCAGCGCGAAGAAGACGTCGATCCCGGGCGGGTCGATGGTGACACCCGCGTCCTCCATCGCGATCAGCAACCGCTCGAGGCCGGCTCCGAAGCCGACTCCGGGGGTGGGCGGGCCGCCGATCTCCTCCACGAGCCCGTCGTAGCGGCCGCCGCCGGAGATCGTGGAATTCTCGTTGTCCATCGGGCCGATGAACTCCCACGTCGTTCGCGTGTAGTAGTCGAGCCCACGTACGAGCGTGGGCACGAGCGTGTAGGCGACGCCGGTGGCCTCGAGGTCGGCCCGCACGGCGGCGAAGTGCACGACGCACTCCTCGCAGAGGGACTCACCGATCGTGGGCGCTTCGGCGAGCGCGCTGCGTACCGCCTCGGGCTTGGCGAGATAGTTGTCGAAGACGCGCAGAGGGCTCGTGGCGACCTTCGCGCGGGTGTCGGGATCGAGCCGGTGCTCGTTCGTCGCGAGCCAGGCCCGTAGCGTCGCGAGATACGCAGGGCGACACGTCCGGCAGCCGATCGAGTTGAGCTCGAGGTGGTACGCCGACACGCCGAGGCGGAAGAGCAGCGTGTCGTAGAGCTGGATCAGCTCGGCGTCGATCGACGGGTCGTCTGAGCCGATCGCCTCCACCGACGCCTGCCAGTGCTCGCGGTAGCGGCCCTTGCCGGGCGCGCCGTAGCGGTACATCGGCGCGATCGTGAACAGCTTCGCGGGTTGTGGCTCGCGGTGCATCCCGTTCTCGAGGTAGGCGCGGCAGATCGGCGCCGTCCCTTCGGGTCGCAGCGTCAGCGGCCGGTCGGAGCGATCGGTGAAGCTGTACATCTCCTTCTGCACGACATCGGACCCCTCCCCGGCCGTGCGGGCGAAGAGCGCGGTGTCCTCGAAGACCGGAGTCAGGATCTTCCGGTACCCGTACACCGCGCACAGCCGCTCGACCTCGCCCGTGACACGCTGCCAGAGCGGCATCTCGGCGGGGACGACGTCGTGTGTGCCGCGTGGACGCTCGATCTTGCCGCTCATCAACGCGTCCGGGCGGCCCGGAGGTCGGCGAGGAACGGGTTTCGCGCCAGCTCCGCTCCGAGCGTGGTCTCCGGGCCGTGTCCCGGGTGGACGACGGTCGTCGGTGGATAGGCGTCGAGGAGCGAGCCGATCGACGCCTGCAGCGTGCCCCAGTCGCCGCCGGGGAGATCGGTACGGCCGACCGAGCCTGCGAAGAGCACGTCGCCCGCGAACAGGTGATCGTCCGCGAAGTACGCGAGGTGACCGGGTGAGTGACCGGGAACCAGGGTGACGGCGAAGGAGATCCCGGCGACAGCGACGGTCTCGCCTCCACGGAGCCAGACGTCCGGCTGCGCGCCGCGCACCGTGATCCCGGGAGGCGTGAAGGCGGCCGGGTCCTCGATCAGGACGCGCTCACCTTCGGGCGCGTACACCGGCGCGCCGGTCTGCTCGGCGAGATCGGCGAGACTGACGACGTGGTCGAAGTGGCCGTGCGTGACGAGAATCGCCACGCAGCTCGCACCGACGCCGGCAAGGGCCTCCAGGATCGTGGCGGCATCGCCGCTCGGGTCGACCACGACCGCCTCGGTCGCCTCGGGGGACGACCTGGCGAGGTACGTGTTGGTTCCGATCGGCCCGAGTTCGAGCTGGTCGACGGCGAGAGGCATGGCTTCCGAGTGTAGAGGCTCGGTGCCCGGGCACAGGCGACACCGGGGGTGACACTGTGAAGTCGGAGGGGCTGCCCTGGATCGACGCGCCCGGGGGTCTCCGGACACCGACCGTGCTCCAGGCAGGCGACGCTCGCGCGATCGCCGACGGGCACCAAGGGATACGACCTCTCACAAGCGCGGCTGAGCCCGAGCTACCCCTTCTGAAGGCGCTTCTGCTGCTGGCGCCACACGATCCGATCCATGAGATAGCTGAACGGGACAAAGACGGCGATCAGCAGCACGGTCTGAACGATCGCACCCTGGATCGTCATCTTGCTGCCACCGAGGAGCATCACGGTGGCGAAGAAGATCGGCGCGAAGATGGCGCCACGCTTGAGCACCTTGTTCCACGACGGCGGCTGCACCTCGCGCCCGCGCCGGCCACCCTTGCCGCCGGCCTGCGTCTTCTGGCTCTTCGCAGCCGTCGTCCCCTTGCCGACGCGGCCCGGAGGCTTCCGCGGGCCGTCTTCCCGCTCGACCGGCTGCTCGACCCCCTCCTCGTCGATGTACACGAGGTCGTAGTCGTGCCGCTTCTCCTTGGCGCGCCGCCGGCGCTGCTTCTGGGTTGCCATCAGGAGGATTATGCCGTTCGCCGGAACGCGACCGCGCCGCCCACGACGACAGTCTGAACGACGTCGCCGCCCAGGTGGTAGGCGACATGGCGCCAGTCGGACGCGTCGAGCAGCACGATGTCGGCCGCAAAGCCCGGTCGGAGTCGGCCGATCCGGTCGGCGCGACCCAGGACGTGAGCGGCGTTCGCGGTCGCCGCAACGAGCGCCTCTTCGGGTGCGAGCTTCATCTGCGTGCACGCAAGCGAGAGGACGAGCGGCATGCTGTCGCAGAAGGCGCTGCCGGGGTTGAAGTCGGTCGCGACTGCGACCAGTGCCCCTGCGTCGGCGAGCGCACGGGCCGGGGGCATCGGCCGCGAGAGGAAGAGCGCGCTCGCAGGCAGGAGCACACCGGTCACGGTGCTTGCGGCCAACTGCTCGACACCGGCGGGTCCCGTCGCCTCGAGATGATCGACGGAGCGGGCACCCAGGTCGATCGCCAGGCCGATAGCGCCCGACTCGGTGAACTGGTCACCGTGCAGCCGCAATGCGAGGCCGGCCTCACGACAGGCCTCCAGATAGCGTCGCGCCTGGCCGGCGTCGAACGAGCCCCGCTCGAGGAAGACGTCGGCGGCCTCGGCGAGCCGGGCCGCCTCGGGCAGCACCTCCGCGAGGAGGAAGTCGAGGTAGGCGTCGGCGTCGTCGAACTCGGGCGGCACCGTGTGCGCCCCGAGCCACGTCGGAATGCCGCCGGCCGCACGGATCGCCCGCAGCTGTGCGAGCTCGGTGTCGTGGTCGAGCCCGTACCCCGACTTGGCCTCGAACGTCGTCGTCCCGTGCGCCCGCAGCCACGACCGGTGGCGCAGCGTGATCGCAGTCAGCTCGTCCTCGCCGGCCGCCCTGGTCGCACGCACCGTCGAGAGGATGCCGCCACCCGCAGCGTGGAGCTCCTCGTAGGACGCGCCGCCGGCGCGCAGCGAGAACTCGTTGACCCGGTCGCCACCGAAGCAGGCATGCGTGTGGCAATCGACGAGGCCGGGGATGGCAGCGAGCCCGCGACCGTCGATCTCCTCCGGACTGCCGACGTCCGCGGGCAGATCGCGCATCGGGCCGACCGCCGCGACGACACCTTCGCGGCAGAGGACGAAGGCGTCCTCGACGACTCGCACGTCACGGAGCGCCGGCCCGCGCAGGGGGCCATGATCGCCGCCCGGCGTCGCAACCTGGGCCAGATCACGGATCAGCAGGTCGGTCACGACGCCGACGACTGCGGTGGCGCTGACGCACCGGCGACGCTCGGCAGGTCGAGCCCTCCCTCGCGCGCGGCGTCGAGCGCCTCGGTGTAGCCGGCGTCGGCATGCCGCATCACGCCCGTCCCGGGATCGGCGGTCAGGACCCGTTCGAGGCGCGCAGCTGCCTCGGGCGTGCCGTCCGCGAGGACGACCATGCCGCTGTGGATCGAGTTGCCGATCCCCACCCCACCGCCGTGGTGGACGCTGACCCAGGTGGCGCCCGCTGCGGTGTTGAGCAGCGCGTTCAGGATCGGCCAGTCGGCGATCGCATCGGAGCCGTCCCGCATCGCCTCTGTCTCCCGATACGGCGACGCGACGGACCCCGAGTCGAGGTGATCGCGACCGATCACGACGGGAGCCGAGACGCGGCCGGTGCGGATGAGCTCGTTGATCGCCAGGCCCGCACGGGCACGGTCGCCATAGCCGAGCCAGCAGATCCGGGCCGGCAGGCCCTGGAAGGCGACCTTCTCGGGTGCCATCGCGAGCCAGCGCTGCAAGAGAATGTCGTCGGGGAACAGCCCCTGCAGCTCGTGATCGATTGCCTCGATGTCCGCGGGGTCGCCGGAGAGCACCGCCCACCTGAACGGGCCGATGCCGCGGCAGAACAGCGGCCGGATATAGGCCGGGACGAAGCCCGGGTATGAGAAGGCGTCGGTCAGGCCACCCGCATGGGCCTCCCCTCGCAGATTGTTGCCATAATCGAAAACATAGCACCCCATCCGGACGAACTCGCACATCGCGCGCACGTGGGTCACGATCGACTGGGAGGCGAGCTCGAGGTAGCGCTTCGGATCGCGGGCACGAAGGCCGGCGGCCTCTTCGAACGGCACCTCCGCCGGCACGTAGCCGGTGAGCGGATCGTGAGCGGCGGTCTGATCCGTGACGAGGTCGAAGAGCTCACCACGCGCGACGAGCTCGGGGAAGACATCGGCCGCGTTCCCGAGCAGCGCCACCGACAGCGCCCTGCCCTCGACGGCGGCGGCCCGCACGCGCGCGACGGCATCGTCGAGCGATTCGGCCTGCTCGTCGACGTAGCGCGTCGCGAGCCTGCGGTCGATCGACCGTTGATCCACCTCGACACAGAGGATTGCCGCCCCGGCCATCGTCGCGGCGAGGGGTTGCGCACCGCCCATGCCACCGAGGCCGGCCGTCAGAATCGTGCGCCCCGAGAGATCGGCGGAGCCGAAGTGGACCTCACCCGCAGCACAGAAGGTCTGGTACGTGCCCTGCAGGATCCCCTGCGTCCCGATGTAGATCCACGATCCCGCGGTCATCTGCCCGAACATCGTCAGCCCCTCCGCCTCGAGCCGGCGGAACTCGTCCCAGTTCGCCCACCGGGGGACGAGCAGCGAGTTTGCGATCAGCACCCGGGGAGCGCCCACATGCGTCCGGAACACTCCCACCGGCTTCCCGGACTGGACGAGGAGCGTCTCGTCCTCCTTCAGACGAAGCAGCGTCCGCACGATCTCCCGCAGAGCCTCGTGCGACCGCGCCGCGCGGCCGGAGCCCCCGTAGACGACGAGATCCTCCGGATGCTCGGCGACGTCCGGGTCGAGGTTGTTCAGCAGCATCCGCAGCGGCGCCTCGGCCTGCCACGAGAGCGCGTTCAGCGTCGTGCCCCTCGGCGCCCGCACCGCCGAGAGGTCACCGCACAACGCCTCGACCGTCGCGTCGACGTCGCTCATCCGCCCGTACCCCCTTGTCCCTTACCGCCGCCGTTGTCTCCTTCGAGCCCGCCGCTCTCCCGTTCGAATACCGCCTCCCCGGCGGCGGCGCGTTCCCTGATCCGGGTTCGGAACTTCCAGGACGTCCATGCCGTCGCGACGACGAAGAACACGACGGCCACCAGCGCGGCACGGATCACGTCTCCTCCGGTCAGGCCCGCCACCACGACCACGGCCACCGCCATGACGCCGTACACGATCGCGGTGTCACGGTACGGGTGGGCGGGGACGGGCCGATCCGCACCGCGCCCGTCGCGGTCGCGAGCCATCAGAGGATTTCCCCGCAGACGTTCTCGACGGCAGCGATCACGCTGCCGTCCCGGATCGAGGCTGCGACCCGCTCGATGTCGGCGGACAGTGAGCGATCCTCGCGCAGCCGCTCCGACAGGGTGCGAATGTGAGCCCGGGCCGCCACGACCCCGCGGCCGGGCTCGAGGGGGGCGAGGAACTCGATCGCCTGTGCTCCCGCCAGCAGCTCGATCGCGAGCGAGCGCTCGGCGTTCGCGAGCACCTGCAGCGCCTTGAGGCCTGACGCGTTCCCCATCGAGACGTGATCCTCCTGGCCGGCGCTCGTCGGGATCGAGTCGACGCTCGCCGGGTGTGCCAGCACCTTGTTCTCGGAGACGAGCGCCGCCGACACGTACTGGAGGATCATCATTCCCGAGTTGATCCCCCCCTCGCGGGTGAGGAACGCGGGCAGGCCGTCGGAAAGGCTCGGGTTGACCATCCGCTCGACGCGGCGCTCGGAGATGCTCCCCAGTTCGGCCACGGCGATCGCGAGGCAGTCGAGCGCGAAGGCGACCGGCTGACCGTGGAAGTTGCCGTTCGACACGATCTCCCGTTCCTCGAGGAGGACGAGTGGGTTGTCCGTGGCGGCGTTGATCTCGATCGCCACAGTGCGCTCGACGTAGTCGAGCAGGTCACGGCTCGCGCCGTGCACCTGGGCCGCGCAGCGAAGGGAATACGCGTCCTGCACCTTGTCGCACCACCGGTGGGACTCGAGAATCGCGGAGCCGTCGAGAAGATGGCGCACGTTTGCGGCCGATGCAACCTGGCCCGCGTGCGGGCGCGCCGCGTGAATCGCAGGGTGGAAGCTCGTCAGGGATCCCTGAAGTGCCTCGAGCGACATCGAGCACGCGATGTCGGAGACGCGGGCGAGTCGGCGGGCGCGGAGGAGCCCGAGCGAGGCCATCGCGCACATGAACTGGGTTCCGTTGATGAGCGAGAGCCCCTCCTTCGCCTGGAGCCGCACCGGAGTGAGCCCGGCGGCGGCGAGCGCTTCTGCGCCCGGCAATCGAGCTCCCTCGACGAACGCCTCGCCCTCGCCGACGAGCGGAAGCGCGAGGTGGGCCAGCGGTGCGAGATCGCCGCTCGCCCCCACCGAGCCGCGGGCCGGCACGTACGGCACGATCCCGCTCGTCAGGACGCCGAGCAGCAGCTCGACCGTCTCGACGCGTGCGCCCGAGTACCCCTTGGCGATCGCGTTGGCCCGGAGCAGCATCGCTGCGCGGACGACGTCGTCGTCATAGGGCTCACCGACCCCGCAGGCGTGGCTGCGCAGAAGATTCAGCTGGAGCTCCTCCGCCTGGTCGTCAGGGATCGACTCCGAAACGAAGCGGCCGAAACCGGTGTTCACCCCGTACGTGTGCTCGCCGCGGAGATCGTCGAGGAGGCCGCGCGATCGCGTCATTCGCTCCACGGCGCTCTCGGCGAGCGCGACGGTACGACGGCCGACTGCCACCTCCCAGACATCCTGGACGGTGAGGTCGTCGCCGGTCAGCAGCAGCGCAGCGGTCACGGATCGCGAGTGTAGAGGCTTGGTGTGGATGAGGAGTGCGTTTGGATGCGGCTCTGCACCAGGGAGCGGTTCGACGAGGGCGTCGGAAAGGCGGGTTGCTTCGCTCTCGTCCTCGGCGGACGCGATCCGCAGCGTGCAGGGCCGCAGCCGGACGTTCTTCTCATCGAGCCACTGCGGATGGGTCGCCTGCAGTGGCGTGGCGCCGGACCGCGCGTCGGCGGTTGCTCCACCGCGGACGCCCCCTACGGGGGAGCAACGACCCCTTCGGGAACGCTACCGCAGCACGCGTGACGACACTGCGCCCGCTCTGTGTCTTGAGTGTGACCCGGTCGCGGTGCTCGCGAAGCCCTGCGTGGACGGATCCGCCTACTCGTGGGCGAGCCGACGCTCCAGCACACGATCGTCGGGGAGCACGTCGAGCCCAAGGCGCGCCGGCTCGGCGGCGGCGCTCTCCGGCAGCAAGCCGACGAGCTCGCTCGGGCCGAGCTCGACGCCTCGGTCGGCAGCGGCGCTCCGCACGCGCGAGACGACATCGGCGAGCGGCGCGGCCTCGACGTCGATCACGTTGACGCTCACCTGTACCCGACCCGTTCGCGGCAGCTGCAGGCCGAGTGCCTGCACGCCCTGCATGCCGCCTCCCGATTCCCGGATCCCGGTCGCGATCGCCTGCGCGTCGACGAGCTCGCCGGTCGCGAGCTCGATGTTGAACGCGATCAGGAGCGGGCGGGCACCGATCAGGACGCCTCCGGCCCGAGGATCGAGCAGCGGCGGGCCGAACGCCGGCCGTACCTCACCGGCGTCGATCCGTCGCTGCAGCTCGGCTGGTCCGCCGCGGCGGAAGAACGCCGGCCTCCGCCCCTCTGCTCCCGTGCCGTACAGGAAGACGGGCAGGCCGAGCTCGGCGCCGACACGCCGGCCGAGTGTCCGCGCCGCCTCGACTGCAAGCTCCATCTCACCCGCCCGGAGCGGCACGATCGGGACGACGTCGGCCGCCCCGATCCGAGGATGGATCCCGTCGTGCGCGCGCAGGTCGATGAGCTCTGCAGCGCGGGCGATCCCGGCCAGCAGTCCGTCGACCAGGTCGCTCTCCTCTGCGACGATCGTGTAGACGGAGCGATGGTGGTCGACGTCGGAATGGACGTCCAGGACGCGCCCGTACGCCGCGAATGCCGCGCCGATCGCATCGATGACGGCCTGGTCGCGCCCCTCGGAGACGTTCGGCACGGATTCGAGGAGGGCCACGCCTCTACCCTATGGTGTCCTCATCGTGGTCCCGCCACTACCCGGCGAGCCGACGAAGCGCTACGCCTCGATCGCCGCCCTCCAGCGCGACCTCGCCGGCTGCCGGCGCTGCACGGAGGCGGGCTTCCAGATCGAGTCCACCCCCGTCGTCCACGGCACGGCGGGCCGGCGGGCCTACCTCTACGGGCAGGCGCCGGGGGTCGTGGAAGGAGGAGAAGGCGCGCCGTGGCGCGGCCGCGCAGGCCGCGCTCTGCGTCGCTGGCTCGAGCTCGACGAGGAGGCCTTCTACGCGACGTTCTATTGCGCGTCGGTGACGCGGTGCTACCCGGGGCGGACGGCCGGCCGGGGCGACCGCACGCCGACGGCCGCCGAGCAGCGGCTCTGTGCCCCCTGGCGCACCGAAGAGCTCCGCCTGCTCCACCCCACCCTCGTGCTCACGGTCGGCGGCCTCGCGGCCCGCGCGATCATCGGCACCCGAACGCTCACGGAATGCGTCGGCAAGAGCTACCTCGTCGGCGACGCCGTCGTGATCCCGCTGCCGCATCCTTCCGGCGCGAGCGCCTGGCTCAACGACCCTGTCAACCGCGCCCGGCTCGGCAAGGCACGCCTTCACGCCCGGCGGGAGATTGCCCGGCTCGACGATCCCGGTTGACACCCCGGTGGTGTGCGAGGATGCCCGGGTGGACGACGATCCCGCAACGAAGCACGACCATCCAACGGGCCCGCTCGATTCCGAGATCGAGCAACGGATCGACGGGCCGGTGTCGGCCGAGGCCGTCCGCGAAACGCGGCTGACGCCCGCCGAGGCGATCGCCGGTATGCGCATCCGCCTGCCCGAGCGCGGCAACCGGAAGCTACGGCGCGTGCTCGACCGCGCCAACGACGACGCCCAGCTCAAAGCCTGGTGGCATGTCTCGAACGTCAACGCGGTCGCGCGGATGCAGATCAACGACCACTCCTGGGTTCACATCCAGATCGTGGTCAACATCGCCCTGAAGCTCCTGCGCCAGCTGACCAAGCACGGCGTCGAGCCGTCGGCGGTGCGCGACTACGGCCTGAGCAAAGAGGATGCCGAGGTGATCGTGGTCCTCTCGGCCCTCATGCACTGTGTCGGCATGTCGGTGCACCGGCGGGGCCACGAGGACTTCAGTCTCTTCCTCTCGGAGCCGAAGATGCGAGAGCTGCTCGACGGCGTCTACGACGAGCCCGAGCGAACCGTGGTCATCTCCGAGGTGTTGCAGGCGATCACGAGCCACCGCTCCGACGGCGAGCCACTCGCGCTCGAAGCCGGAATCCTGCGCGTCGCCGACGCGCTCGACATGGCGAAGGGCCGCTCGCGGATCCCCTTCGAGGCGGGCTCGGTGTCGATGCACTCGCTGTCCGCCGCGGCGATCGAGGAGGTCACGATCGAGGACGGCCACGACAAGCCCGTGAGGATCGGGATCCTGATGAACAACTCGTCCGGCCTCTTCCAGGTGGACGGCCTCCTGAAGGCAAAGCTCCGCGGCTCCGGCCTCGAGCCGTACGTCGAGGTGATCGCCCACATCGACACGGAGAGCGAGAAGCGGCTGGTCTCGGTCTACCGACTGGAGCCCTGAGCCCGGGCTCGACGCGCAAAGCCGCCCGGGAGCGGGGTTGCTACGATCCCGCGCGAGCCCTGCGGGATCGTCTAATGGTAGGACGCCGGATTCTGGTTCCGGAAGTTGGGGTTCGAGTCCCTGTCCCGCAGCTCGTAGCCTCCGCACGTCGCGCCCCCGCAAGGGGGCTCTTTCGTTGTTCGAACCGGCAACGCTCGTGACAGCGAATCCAATGGTTTTGTAAGGACTTGCGGCGCGGCTTGTGCAGCGTTCGCTACCGTGGCCGAAGCGAGAGACACGAGCGGGCCGCTTTTTCGTGCGGCGCCGCGAGCCCTGTCCCCGAGATGGAGGTCAGACCTGAGAACCCTAGCGACGAGTGCGTGCGCCCTGATTCTGTTAGTCCTGCCGGCGGCGGCACAATCCCAGTCCGAGGCAGACCTGGGCTCGCAGCTGACGCGCCACCTGAGCACGATGAAGAAGGACCAGCAGGTGTTGCGGTTCCTCGAAAAGCACGACTGGCTGTTGAGCGACCCGCGATTCGCGGTCTCTGCGAAGCGGCAGTTGCGTCTCCACACACTGAGCCTCGCCCGCACCCAGCAGAGGGCCGCAGCAGCGAAGCTCGCGCTCTCGCAACGGGCCAGGACCCGCCGGCTCGCGGCTCTCGAGGCGGCAACGCCCCGGAACGTGATCTGCCGCGTCTTCGGCAGCCACTGCCGGCAGGCTCTCGCGGTGTCGCGCTGCGAGTCGGGCCTCCGCACGGACGCGCAGAACGGCCAGTACCTCGGCTTGTTCCAGATGGGGTCGAGCGAACGGCGCCTCTTCGGTCACGGCGATTCGGCGGCCGAGCAGGCCCGCGCCGCTCACCGGTACTTCGTCGCCTCGGGCCGCGACTGGGGCCCGTGGTCCTGCAAGCCCTGGAGCTAGCCTCAGAAGGGCCTCCTTCTACCACGTTTCGTCTGCAAAGTGCGGAACCCGGCCGTGAGGCCGGGTTCCCAGGGCGCCCCTGACGTGGTAGGTGTCCGGGGGTGACCTGGCTCCCACGGAGGCGTGATCGGCTGCGGCCACTCGACGAGGCGGCCGCATACGCACGCTGCCACGGCGATCGCGACGAATCGGTGCGGATCGTGAAGCTCCCGCCGCGCCGCGCCCGATACGACACGCTGCTCGCGACCGGCGAGGACATCCGCCGCGGCCTCGAGAGCCGGATCGACGGTCGCGACGGTGAGAGGAGAACCGTCGCGGCGCCGTAGCGGCCCGTTGCAGCCCGAGCCGACCGGCTCCCGGAGGCTGTTCCTGCCCGGTTCGCTACACTCCCTCGCCGCACGGCCCATTCGTCTAGTGGCCTAGGACACCGCCCTCTCACGGCGGCGGCACGGGTTCGAATCCCGTATGGGCCTTTTCAGGGTTGTTGACCAGGTAGAAACGGCTTGAAATGGCGGGTCAGGTGTGTCGTATGTGCCCTCTTTCGCATGTGGTGCAGACACCGGTGATACACGGAGACGTTGCCTGGGAATACAACACGACGCTGGCAAGTGACCGCGAACACGTACACACACGTCCTCGTTGACGAGAACGAGATCGACTACATGGGGCTGTTGCGCTCCTAGCCGATCCCGCGACGCTGCAGAAGCGCCCGCACGTCCTTGAGCAGCATCACGAGGTGCAGCGGATCGGTCGGTGATTCCTCGAAGCCGAACTGGAGATACCAGGCCTTCGCCGTCTCGTGCTTGGCGTGCACGAGCAGGACGCGGGCGCCGATTGCTTCGGCGGCCTCCAGGCACCGCAGGAGGACATCCTGGAGGAGCGAGCGGCCGAGGCCCACCCGTTGGTGTTGTAGGTCGACCGCTAGACGGGCAAGCAGGATCGCCGGGACCGGCCGCGCTCGCGGTTGCCCTTTGAGCGTCCTCGCGGTCGCTTCTTCGGGAGCTATCTGCGCCGCCGCGAGTGCGTAGTACCCGGTGACGGTCTCTCCGTCGGCAAGGGTCGCGACGAACACGCGGGCGGAGTCGGATGCGTGGGCAGCGCGGGCATGCCTCTTGAGCCAATCGTCGAGCGCCGGCTCGCCGCACTGGAACTCGTCGAGCCGGTGGTACTTGGCGAGCGGCTCGGGGCGCCTGTGCGCCACTCGCTAATCGGCCGCGAAGACGCTCGGCTTGGCGAAGAGGTTCTCGAGCCCCGGCTTCTCCAGCGGCGGACGGTCGAGGAGCTCGACGAAGCGGTCCCACGCTTCGGGCTCGAGAACGAACGTTGTGCGATCCGCAAGCACGCGCTCGGCCTCGACGATAGCCGCGTCAACGACGAAGTCGGTCAAGGTCGTTTCCGTCGTCTCCGCTGCGTGCCTGACGAGCCGGTCCGTCTCTGGGGCGACGCGGAAGTCCCAGCGCTCCTTGATCTTCGCCATGGCCCCATCGTACACACATCTTCCGTACAGAACAAGACTCGCTGCACCGCCGCGGCCTATCCAGAAGCGCAAACCTCGCCCAGACGTGTTTCTTACCGTTTTGCAGGTGCTTCTCGACATCCGAGAGGGTGCCGCACGATTCTCCGCCGCCCGCTTGGGCGAGACTGGTCTCTCCCTCGGCCCCCTTCGCAGCTAGGCCGATCGGAGGCCTCCGGAGGCCCGTCCACCGATGCACTGAGAGCCCGACCTCCTCGCGTCAGGCGTCATTCGCGAACTCAATGCCGGGCGCGACCGCGGGCTGCCCAGGCACGAGCAGCCAGGACCAGGCCCCCGTCCGGGAAGGCATCCCGGCAGTGCTCGCGCAGACGGGTCTGTCGCTCGTCGTTGAGCTGTGACAGGTACGCGCCGACAGTGCCCACGCCAAAGGTGAAGGGCTCCCACCATTCGTCGAAGGTGGCATGCTCGACGCTTACCGAGAGCACTGTCTCCTCTACCTCCTCCAGCCCCGCTTCCCGGAGGAGTTCGCCGAGGTGGCCTCTTCGAGAGCCGGCCAGTTCGGACTCGTCCTCGACCTCCGGGTCAAGCTCCCGGGCAGCCTCCCAGAATCGGCTCAGCGCCCCCTCGCTGCCGGCGTGATCCCACACACACGCTGCGACAACACCGCCGGGTCGGGTCACCCGGGCCAACTCGGTGAGCCCTTCGATCGGCGAAGCCATGAAGTGAACGACGAGCTGAGCCAGCGAGGCGTCGAAGTCGTCGTCCGGGAACGGGAGCTGCTCGGCACCCGCCTGTCGTACGTCGACTCCCGGATGGCGTTCCCGAGCAGCCTCGACGAACGGCTCCGAGGGATCGACTGCTGACACTCCAGCCGGCCCCAGCCGTCTGACGAGCTCGGCGGTCAGGGCACCTGGGCCACACCCGACATCGAGGACGCGCTGCCCGGCGGCTATCTGCGAAAACTCACAGAACCCGGGGGCAAGCGGGATCGAGTACCTGCCCATAAAGCGGTCGTACTTATCGGCGGAGACCGTGAACATCGCCCCAATATATGCCTCGCCTGCGATCAGGACAATCCGCTCTTTGGTGTCTCGCTCTTCCCGGGTCGAGAGACATTCCCGCACGCGCCCAGGCATCGGCCCAGTGACTCGAGATGCGCCCGCCAGGCAAGATGCCGCGATGGCAGTCGGACGTGCGGAGCGATTCGAGGAACGGAGATCACGGGTTGCCCTGGTCTTCGGCGACGACGCCGACACGCTGGGGGTGGTGTCCGACCTGTTCGCATTGATGGAGATGGCCTGGCATGACGCCTACGACGAGATCACGCCACCCGAGAGCGTCATCGACAGCGCACCTCGCCGTGATCGACAGACGTGACCTGTCGATGTGGGCGTCTGCCATTCGCAAGTCCACACCACGCCCTCGCGACCTCGGGGGACTATGGCCTGATGACCACTGACGCATGCGTGCGCGCGACCCCTGATCCCCGCACGTTCAGCCGGAGCGTGCTGCTGCGAGGGATACCACGCCCGCCTTCCTGGCTCGCTTCCGTGCGTACATGCGACTGTCAGCGGCCTGTATCACGTCTGTGAGTTCGCGGCCATCTTGCGGAGAGGCCGCGATACCGACGCTTACGGCAATGTTCTGCTTGTTCGCATCGCGTTCGATGCGACAAGCGAGCGATTCAAGTTCCGAGAGACTGTCGATATCGGTGATCACAACGAACTCGTCTCCGCCGATCCTGGCCATGAAGTCATCCGAGCGTGAGCCCCGCTGCACCGAGGCTGCGAGCGCTCGCAGCGCGGCGTCGCCGGCCGCGTGCCCGGACTGATCGTTGACTTCTTTCAGACTGTCCATGTCGATCATGACGACTCCTATCGGCCTCGCTGCTCGCTCGCGCTCAGCCCAAACCGCTTCCAAGGCGTTCCGGTTTCCGAGTCCCGTGAGGAAGTCGCGGTCCGCGCGATGCAACGCCGCACTCACCATCTGACGGCTGTGGTCGACCTGGGCAGCAATGAGCAGTCCGATCAGTAGCGAGACCGCAAGACGGACCACCGCGGTCGTCGTGAGCTCGACCACCGAGGTGACGCCAGGGTTGACTGTAAGCGCCACCACGAATATGGCGGTCAGTGCGAGTGCCGCCGCGACGGCGGCCCTACGTCCACCGGCAATGGCCGCCAGCACCAACGGCACGTAGAACAGGCTCGGCAAGCCGAAGGCCCTCACGTCAACGAACGCAGCCGGCAGAAGCGCAGCCGCACAGGCCAGGGCCGTCGCCGTCCACAGCACCGCTGGTCGCAACAACGCGTTCTTCACAGTCGAGCTATCGGAACCAATCCGACACGACTGAAGTGATCTCCCTCGCATTCCGCCGGGTCCGGTCGGAAGGGTATCCGGCGGAGTTCCGCGGCAGGGCGTCGGATCTGGTCACGGCAGGGAAGCCGGTCGCGGAGGTGGCGCGGCTGCTCAAGGCCGGCGATCAGTCGATCGAGGCGCGGCGCAGGCCAGTCGCCGCTCTCTTGGCCTCGTCGGCGCGGGTGACGCGGACCCTTCTCATCCCCGGACGTGCGATGCACTAGGCTCCTGAACTCAAGTCTGAACCTCAATCGCGGAGGAGGTCGAATGCCGCATGACGATGGATCCGTTGTCCTCGCGAAGGGCGAGGGGACGACGATCGAGGGCCCTGCCGGAGGCCCGCTGACGTTCAAGGTGCGCGGCACCCAGACCGCAGGTGCGCTGACGGCCTTCGAGAATGTGATTGCCCCCGGGGACGGCCCGCCGCTGCACACGCATCAGCGTGAGGGCGAGTCGTGGTACGTGATCGAGGGGAGTCTCCGTTTCAAGCTCGACGGGGAGATTCACCAAGCTCCGGCCGGCTCGTTCGTGTACGTCCCTCCGGGTGTACCGCATTGCTTCCAGAACGTTGGTGACGCCGCGGCACGCATCCTCGTTCTGTTCTCCCCGGCGGGTATGGAGGCGTTCTTCGACCGTTTCGCCGAGCTGCCGCCCGGTCCGGTCGACCCGGGTGTCTTCGCAAGCCTCGGGCGCGACGTCGGGATGGAGGTTCTCGGCCCACCGCTGGCCGTCTCCGATCCACGACCGGCCATGACCGCAAGGACCAGCGGCACGTAGAACAGGCTCGGCAAGCCAAAGGCCCTCGCGTCAACAAAGGCAGCCGGCAGAAGCGCAGCCGCACTTGCCAAGGCCGTCGCCGTCGAGAGCACCTCCGTCGAGCGCGAGGGCGCGAAGTACTGGCATCAGGTCCTCAGCGACTAGCCCGCTCAGATCGCGGCTGTTCTCCGTGCCGCCCGAACGGCGGCAACCGGCCGCAACGTCCGGAACATGAGCATCACAGCCGTCAGCCCGATGACGGTGTTGACCGTCGTGATCCCGACTTGCATCCCGACCGAGAACGAGAGGGCTGCGGCGGTCGACGCCGTCTGCTGGAGCGCATAGACGAGCAGCACCTGCTGGGTGCCGGCGCCGCCGGGGGTCGGGACGAGCGTCGAGAGGCCTCCGGCGAGGACGACCAGCACGGCGAGCGGCACGGTCGCAGGCAGGCCGAAGGCCGCGAGGAGGGAGAAGGCAACGCCGGTGCGGCAGGCCCAGCCGGCGAGCTGGAGCGTGACGACACTCCGCACATAGCGCGTCGGCGTGCGCAGGATGGCGCCGCCCTGCTCGACGTGGAGCCAGAGGCCACGGGCGCGCCGGGAGAGCGGGCCGAACACGAGCGCCGCGGCAACGGCGAGCGCGAGCACGATCGCTGCGACCTCGAGCGGGTGGCCCGTGACGGCCCCGAACGAGGTGAGCCGCGGCGACGGCAACGCGGGCAGGAGGCCGAAACCCAGAGCCGCGGCGATCAGGGACGACCCGATCAGGGCGTCCAGCACGGTCAGCAGCACGCCGGCCGAGACGAGCGTGGGCACGGACGAGCCCGGGATCCGCAGGCGGAGCAGCGCGATCTTCAGGGCCTCGCCGCCGCGGGCGGGCGCAAAGGCGTTGAGCGCGACGCCGGACGCATACGCGCCCCCTACCGTCCACGCCGAGATGCGCTTCTCCGGGTAGGCGGCCGCGAGCACGTTGCGAAGAGCGAACGAGCGCAGGGCGAGGTTGCCAAGCTGGAACACGAGCGCGACCACCACGAAGCGCAGGTCGAGCGCCACGAACCGGCCCGCGGCCGTCTCGAGCGACTCGAGGACGGCGCTCGCCGAGACGCCGCTCACGTGGTGGCCTCCATCACGTCGGCTGCCCGACCGAGCTCGCGGGCGAGATCGAGCCGGTCGGTAATCAGGCCGTCAACGCCCATCGCGGCGAGCTCGCGTGCGCGGCCCGCGGCATTCGCAGGCCACGTCATGACGAGGTCGGCGACGTTTCGGATCTCGGCGACGGTGGCCGGGTTCAGGAGCCGCTCGTGGACCGAGACCCCCTGCAGACGGCGGCCGCGACCACGCAGGAGCAGTGCCCGCAGCTGGCGCGCATTTCCCGCGGAGTAGACCGTGCGGACGCCCGGAAGCCCCTCGAAGGGCTCGAGCAGCGTCCAGCCGCGCGCACAGACGATCAGCCGGCGGTGGCCGAGGAGAGGCCGCAATGCCGACAGGACGCCCTCTGCGAGCCGCGGGTTGCTGCCCTTGAGATCGAGCATCAGCTCGGTGTGCGGCCCGATCGCAGCCAGCAGCTCATCGAGCTCCAGTCGGTGCGCGAACGGGTTGGCGAGCCGCCACCGGTCCCAGAGGACGGGAATCGGGCCGAGTGTCTTCAGGTGGCGCACCTCGAGCCGTCCTCGGAACAGGTGAATATCGGCCTCGACGAGATCGAGACCGATCTCCTGCGCAACACGGAGCTGCACAAGGTCGTTTCCTGCCCGGTGCGCGACGAAGAAAGGAGACCCCTGCCGTCGCACTCCGCGATTAGCGGTGCGCGGACTCACTGGGCGTCAGTGTAGCCGTACCCTGAGCACCCGCTTGTTCGGATTTCGAGTGGCCCGCTCCCGTTCCCAGCGGGCACCCTGGTGCCGTTCCAGCACGACGGCGACCGCGAGCCCGACCGTGACGACCACCACGCCGACCGCGATGTCGAGCACGAAGTGGTTCGCCGTGGCCACCACCGCGAACCCCATCGCCAGCGGCATCGCAACGGCGAACACGCGCACGGCCACCGACGCGAAGGCCGCGAAGAGCACGATCCCGACGAGGAGATTCCAGCCGAAGTGGAGGCTGGGCATCGCCGCGTACTGGTTGGTCAGCGAGGGTGGCTGCAGCGCACGGTAGGCGTGGGATTGCTGCAGCACGGTGTCCACGAGCCCGATCTCGACGAGACGCGGCGGCGCCGTCGGGATCTTGTAGAAGAAGACGAATCCGATCAGCCCGGACGTGATGATCGCGTTCCGCAGCACGCGGTAGTGGGCCGGCCTGCTCACGTACAGAAATGTGGCGGCGGCGATGATCACGGGCCAGTGGCCCCAGATATAGATCCAGTTGACCAGCCGGACGAGCACGTCGCTGCCGATGACGAGCGACTGCACCGACTGCTCCCAGCCGATCCCGAGCGTGCGCTCGAGGCGCTCGACCCCCTCGGCGTTCGCGACCGCCTGCGCCGCGCTGCCCTGGGTGACCGCCCGAACGGCACCGTAGACGGCAGCGGCGAACCCGACGATCGCCAGCTCACGTGCCACCCCGAGCGCAGCGGCGGCGCGACCTGTGCGGGCGGAGGTGGCCTCGCCCCGGTCGACGCCGAGCTGCCGCACTCCCAGGCGGCGGTTCGACGAGCGCGGCGAAACTGACATCTGCGTCCTCCACCACAAGCATGACCGCCTACGGCCGACGCCGCATCGGGCGCATCCCGGACCTGCGTTCGGTCAACTACGCAACGTCACGGCGGGTGTGCACGTCGTGCGTCTCAGCTTTGGGGCAGCTCCCACGTTCTGGCGATCAGCGTGTAGAGGATCGCCTCCTCCGTCGGCAGCCGGTTCTCGGCCTGCTGCCACACGACCGAGCGCGGGCCGTCGATCACCTCGGCCGTCACCTCCTCGCCCCGGTGGGCCGGGAGGCAGTGCATGAAGATCGCATCCGGAGCGGCGAGCTCCATCAACGCCTCGTTCACCTGATAGGGGGCCAGGTCACGCAGCCGCTGCGCCGCCTCGGCCTCGTCGCCCATGGAGACGAAGACATCCGTGTAGACGGCGTGGGCGCCGCGCACCGCCTCCGCCGGATCATGGACGACGACGGCCCCCGGCACAGCCAGCTCGTAGCCCGCGGGGCAGCCGACGACGAACTCGATCCCGCAGAGCACGGCGGCCTCGGCCAGAGACGTGGCGACATTGTCGAAGTCGCCCACGAAGGCGAGCTTGAGCCCGCTCAGGTCTCCGAACCGCTCGCGCAGAGTCAGCACGTCGGCAAGTGCCTGGCAGGGGTGGTGCTCGTTGGTGAGCGCGTTGATCACGGGTGCGCTCGCCGCGTCGGCGATCTCCTCGACGGTTGCCTGGTCGAACGTGCGGATCACGATCGCGTTTGCGTAGCCGGAGAGCGTCCGTGCGGTGTCCGCGATCGTCTCCCCGCGGCCCAGCTGCAGCTCGTCCGGGCGCAGCAGGAGGGCCAACATGCCGAGCCGCTCCGCGGCCGCCGCGAACGAGACGCGCGTGCGCGTCGACGGTTTCTCGAAGAAGCACGCCACCGTGTCTCCCCGGAGTGTGTCGATGAACCCGTGCGGCCGCTCCTTCATTCGGGTGGAAAGGCCGAGCACCGCATCGATCCCACCCCGATCGAGATCCGAGACCCGCAGATAGTCCTGCGGCACCACCGGCGTGGTCGAGGTCGCCATGATCACCTCACTCCTTCTGTCACGGTCAGGCTCGGCCGCACGCGTCGGACGATGGGGTCGATCACCCCCGCCAGCGTTGGCTGCCCGAGCTCTCGGAGCTCGTACCGGGCATGGCGGAGTGGGTGACGCGTGGAGACGAGGCGAGCGAGATCGAACGGCGTGCCGGTGACGACGACGTCGCACTCGACGCGGTCGATCGTCTCCTGCAGCTCGCGCAGCTGCTCGTCGCCGTAGCCCATTGCCGGAAGCACGGCGCCGATATGGGGGTAGCGAACGAACGTGTCGGCGATCGTGCCGACGGCCCAGGGTCGTGGGTCGACGATCTCCGCAGCACCGGCTTGCCTCGCCGCGACGGTGCCGGCCCCGAACGTCATCCCGCCGTGGGTCAGTGTCGGACCATCCTCGACGACGAGCACACGCCGGCCTTCGAGCGGCGGCCCGGGGTCGAGGGTCACGGGCGACTCGGCCTCGATGATCGCCGCCCCGGGATTGAGCGAGCGCACGTCGCCGATCACGCGCTGCACCTGCTCGGGCGCGGCGCTGTCGACCTTGTTGACGACCACGACATCTGCCTTGCGCACGTTGACCTCTCCGGGGTGATAGGAGAGCTCATGGCCTGCCCGGAGCGGGTCGGTGACCGTGATCCAGAGGTCGGGCAGGTAGAAGGGGAAGTCGTTGTTGCCACCGTCCCAGACGATCACGTCCGCCTCGGCCTCGGCGCGGGCGAGGATCTCGCCGTAGTCGACGCCGGCGTACATGATCATCCCCTGCTCGACCGGCGACTCGTACTCCTCGCGCTCCTCGACCGTCGGATCCGCGGCGTCGATGTCCGCCAGCGTCGCGAAGCGCTGCACGCGCATCGCCTCCAGGTCGCCGTAGGGCATCGGGTGCCGCACGAGGGCCACCTTCAGGCCCGCCTCGAGCAGGAGCCGACCGATCCGGCGGCTCGTCTGGCTCTTGCCGCAGCCCGTACGCACTGCAGTGACGGCGATTACCGGCCGGATCGACTCGATCATCGTCTCGTGCGGGCCGAGCAGGGTGAAGTTCGCTCCGGCGGCGAGCACGCGGGACGCGATGTGCATCACGTCCATGTGCGAGAGGTCGGAGTACGCGAGCACGACCTCGTCGACACCGTGCGCGGCAATCAGCTCCTCGAGCTCCTCCTCCGGCCGGATCGGGATCCCCTCCGGGTAGAGCGGCCCTGCGAGCGCCGCCGGGTAGACGCGGTCGTCGATGCCGGGGATCTGCGTGGCGGTGAACGCAGCCACACGAGTTTCCCCGTCACCGCGGTACACGACGTTGAAGTCGTGGAAGTCCCGGCCCCCTGCTCCCATGATCAGAACGGTCTTCATCCGGCTCACCTCTCGGACGCGTGGGTGGAATCGCGCCGGGCCCGGTGGGCGTGCCCCATCTCCTTCCGGCGACGTGCCTCTCATTCCAGCCGTTTCCGGGCGCCCGCGTATCGGCGCCGCCACCGAACCGCGGTGAGTAGAACCCCGCACCCCCTGCGGGCGTTCTGCCGATGCGGCAGGGCCTCGCGCTCGTCATCGTTGAGGGACGCGATGCGAGAGAACGACGGAATCGGGGAGCAGGACGCATGAACCACGCCGAGGGCGCCGCCCCTGCGGTGATCCGGCAGCACGCCACGATTCCGGTCGGACCGGGCCTCTACGGCGACCTCGCGGTGCCGCCGAACGCGGCCGGGGTCACGATCTTCGCCCACGGCAGCGGCTCCAGCCGCTTCAGCCCACGCAACCGGCTCGTTGCCGACGCGCTCAACCGGCGGGGCATCGCGACGTTCCTCTTCGACCTCCTCACACCGGCCGAGGAGCCGCGACGCACGAGCGTCTTCGACGTCGAGCTGCTCGGCGACCGGCTCGAGCAGACGACACGGTGGCTGCTGGAGCAGCCGCTGGCAGAGGGTCTGGCGCCGTGCTTCTTCGGCGCCAGCACCGGGGCCGCCGCGGCCGTCGTCGCGGCCGCACAACTCGGCTCGACCGTACGCGCCGTCGTCTCTCGCGGCGGCCGGCCCGACCTTGCAGGCACGCAGCTCCCGCGCGTCGAATCCCCCACGCTCCTGATCGTCGGCGAAGACGACCCGGTCGTCCTCGACCTCAACCGCCGGGCTCTGGCCGCGCTCACCTGCGACGCCCGCCTCGTGATCGTCCGCGGCGCCGGGCACCTGTTCGAGGAGCCGGGGACGCTCGAGCGCGTTTCCGAGCTTGCCGGCGACTGGCTCGGCGGTCATCTCGCCGGGCGCCCCACCGCGTCGAGCCAGCCGGGCGCAGTCGAGATCGTCGACGCCGCCTGAGCGGACGGGCGCTCGTCAGGAGGTAGTGGCCGGAGACGTGAGCTCGTCGAGCAGTGCGATCACTTCGGCGTTCTCGACCTGTGTGAAGCTGTCGTACCAGAACCCGACGGCACCGAAGCGCCGCTCCTCGTGAGGGCATACCACCTCGTCAGCCTCACGGCGGAGCGCACCCGTGCTCTGGGCTGCGCCTACCGGAACCGCGACGACGACGCGTGCGGCCCCCCGGCTCCGGGCCCAGCGCACGGCGGCCACCATCGTGGCGCCCGTCGCAAGCCCGTCGTCGACGAGCACCGCCGTCTTGCCACGGAGCTCGAGCGGTTGATGCCGCTCGTGGAGGCGACGGTCGAGCGCGTCCGCCTCTTCCCGTGCCAGCTCGATCACGCGGCGGAGATCGGCCTCGGCGAGCCCTTCGTCGGTGCGAAGGTAGACGCCGCCGGCGCCCGGCGTGACGGCGCCGATTCCGTACTCCGGCTGCCACGGGTAGCCGATCTTGCGTACCGCGAGTGCGTCGAGAGGCAGCGAGAGCTGGCGTGCCACCTCGGCGGCGACCGTGACGCCTCCTCGCGCGAGACCGACGACGACTGCATCCCCGAGTTGCGTGCGCTCGAGAGCCGTCGCGAGATGGCGGCCGGCGTCGAGCCGATCGCGAAACAACGCTCCCATATCTTCATGCTCCTCGACCCGTTCGCACCGCGCATCGTGCCAAACCCCCGATCCGCTCGCCGTAACTACGGATCCAAAGACGTCGTGGAGCCTCGCCGGACGGTAGTTCACCGTCGTCACGATCCGTGATCGCGACGATGCCGGCCGAGGCGGCGCAGGCAAGGATACGGGTGCACCCGACGGAGGAGGTCTCCGATGACACGAAGCCTGTTGTTCCTCCACGCCAGGCCCGGTCACGGCAGCGAGTTGCTGCGCGTCCTCGAGCGCCTCGGCGTGCTCGCGATGGCACGTGAGCAACCCGGCTTCCTCGGCGTCGAGGTCGCCGCCTCGGTCGACGACGATGACGAGATCGTGATCATCGGTTCCTGGGCGAGCGGCGAGCACTACGAGCGCTGGCGCGCCGGCCCCGTCCCGGGGCAGCTCGTGGAGCAGATCGAGGATCACGTCACGTCTGCGCCCGTGGAGCGCATATTCCACATCGTCGAAGCGGTCAGCTGAGCGGGCCCGATCGCGACCCGCCGCGATCGACCGCTCGACACCGTTGCTACGATCAGCGACGCCCGGACGGATCTCCGCGAGCCCCCAAACAGCCATGGCAGACGATCCCGACGCGCTCTTCCCCTCAGGCCCGACGACGCGACGCGGCCTGCTCTCGGCCTTCAGCCGCCGGGCCGCCGAGGCGATCCCAGTGCCCGACGCGCTCGTGCCCGGGCCGGCAGAGGCCGCGGACGACGATCTCTTCTACGAGGAGCTCGACGACGAGATCCAGCCGTTCCTCACCGGCCCCGACCTGGTCGACGAGATCCGGGCGTCGGTCGACGAGCCGGGCATGCACATCTGGTGGCTCGGGCAGAGCGGCTTCCTCGTCCAGATCCACGGCGAGAACGCCCTCGTCGACCCGTACCTCTCCGACTCTCTGACCGAACGGTATGCCGGCACCGACACGCCGTACGAGCGCATCACCGGGCTCGTCGTCGACCCCGCCCTCCTCTCCTTCGTCGACGTCGTGATCTCGACCAACGCGCGCCAGGACCACCTCGACCCCGGCACGCTCCCTCACGTGCTCGCCGGCGAGGCCGCCTTCGTCTGCGCCGCGGGCAGCGAGGACGTCGCAGCCGATCGCGCCGGCCGCCTGCCGGACGCCGTGCTCGCGGTCGGCGAATGGGCGACGTTCGGCGACTTCTGGATCGAGGCCGTTCCCGCCTACCCGGGCGGCGTGCCCGAAGGCGTCGGCTACGTCGTCCGCAACGGCGCCTTCACCTTCTACCACGCGGGCGACAGCCGCAGGATCCAGGGGATGGCCGAGGCGGTGGTCCCGTACGGGGTCGACGTCGCCTTCGTGCCGGTCAACGGGCGGAACGGGAACATGGACGGCACCGACGCAGGCCGGCTCGCCTACGAGGCGGGGGCGGGCATCGCGATCCCCTGCCACCACGAGATGTTCCGGTGCGACACCGCGGGTACCGCCCGTTTCGTCGCCGAATGCGTCCGGCTCGGGGTCGAGTACCGCCTCCCGGGCGCCGGCGAGCGCATCACGATCGACTACGGCGCCTGAGCTCGGACTCGACCGGGCGAAGGTCAGCGTGCCGTCCACCCGTTGTCGAGCACGACGGGGACGCCCGTGAACGAGCGGCCACCCGGTCCGAGCAGGAAGGCGGCGACGTTCGCCACCTCGTCCGGCTCGATCAGCTCCTTGATCGCCTCCGGCTCGAGCAGGGACTGCAGCGCCTCCTCCTCGGAGATCGCGCGGCTCTCGGCCAGGGCGGTCACCTGCCGCTCGACCAGCGGGGTGCGGACGAACCCGGGGCAGATCGCCACCGCCCGGATCCCGTCGGCAGCGCCCTCGAGCGCGAGCGACTTCACGAGCCCGACGGCCCCGTGCTTCGCGGCGACGTAGCCGGCCTTGAACGGAGAAGCCACGAGGCCGTGCACGGACGCGACGACGACGATCCTGCCCTCGCCGCTCGCCTTCAGGTGCGGCCACGCATAGCGGGCAAGGAGGAACGGGCTCGTCAGCAGCACCGCGACGAGCGCGTCCCAGCGGTCTTCGTCGAAGTCCTCGACCGGGGAGACGTGCTGGAAGCCGGCGTTGGCCACCACGGCGTCGATCCCGCCGAGCCGCTCGACGGCCACGGCGACGGCAGCCCGGTTGCCCTCCCTGGTCGCCAGATCGGCCCCAAAGGGCTCGCCCGGCCCGTCCTGATCGGGGTCGAGATCGACGGCGAGCACCCGCCAGCCATCGGCAACGAGCCGCTCGGCGATCGCGCGACCGATTCCGCTCGCCGCACCCGTGACGAGCGCCCTGCGCGAGATCAGGGGCCCCCGCGGACGTAGATGACCTGTCCACTGACGAACGCGGCATCGGCGGAGCAGAGGAAGGCGATCACGCCGGCGACGTCGTCGGGCTGCCCGACGCGGCGAACCGGGATCTGACCGGCAGAGAACTCCTGGAGGTCGTCGAACGAGACACCGAGACGCTCGGCCGTCTGCTCCGTCATCGCCGTCACGATGAAGCCCGGGGCGACGCAGTTGACGGTGATCCCGAACGGGCCCAGCTCGATCGCGAGGGTCTTCGCGAGTCCCTGGATGCCGGCCTTCGCGGCCGAGTAATTGGCCTGGCCCCGGTTCCCGAGCGCGGACGTCGACGAGATCACGACGATCGCGCCGCTCCTCTGCTCGACCATGTGGCGCTGCGCGGCCTGCACCGAGAGGAACGTCCCCCGCAGGTGGGTGTCGATCACGGCTTCCCAGTCGTCGTCGGTCATCTTGTGCAGCAGGTTGTCGCGCAGGATTCCCGCGCAGGTGACGAGGATGTCGAGCCTTCCGGCCGCCTCGGCGGCGGCCGCAACCGCGGCCTCCACCTGCTCGCGCGACGTGACGTCGCAAGGCACGGCACGCCCGCCGATCGCCGCGGCGGTCTCCTCGGCGCCAGCGAGGTCGAAATCCGCGACCACGACGTCGGCGCCCTCTGCTGCAAGCCTGGCCGCCGTCGCCGCTCCGATCCCGCGCGCACCCCCGGTCACGAGTGCCGTCCTGCCGGCGAAGCGCCCGGCAACCGTCATCGCATCCTCCGGAGCACGATCTCGGCGACGCAGACGGGCTTCTCCCCGCCGTCGCGCTCGACCGTCGTGACGACCACGGCCTGCTCGCCCCCGGGCACGTCGTCGACGGACGCCACCGTGACGCGCGCCCTGATGCGGGACCCCGCGGGCACGGGTGCCGGAAACCGCACCCGGTTGGTGCCGTAGTTGATGCTCATGGAGGAGTCGGCAAGCCCTGCCAGCGCCTCGGCCAGGAGCGGCGCGCACAACGACAGCGTCAGGTAGCCGTGTGCGACGGTCGCCCCGAACGGCCCTTTCGCCGCCCGCACCGGATCGACGTGGATCCACTGGTGGTCGCCGGTCGCCTGCGCGAACGTGTCGATCCGCTCCTGTGAGACCTCGAGCCACGCGGTCGGACCCAGCTCCACCCCGATGAGATCGCGGAGCGAGCTCATGCTGCGATCTCCGCGCCGTGGCGCAGGCGGGCGAGCGAGACGTCCCGTCCGAGCAGCTCGAGGCTCTCGTACAGCCCGGGTGAGATCCGTGAGCCGGTGACGGCGACGCGGATCGGCAGGTAGACGGTCTTCGGCTTCGCGCCGAGCCGATCGCAGAGCCCCTTCAGCGCCGGCTCGAGCGTTGCCGCACCCCACGGCTCGACGAACTCGAGCTCGTTCGCTGCCTCGCTGAGGATCGTCGCGTCGAGCAGCGACGGATCCGGGCTCGACGTCCTCGAACAGGAAGCCGGCGAACTCCGGGAACTCTCCGAGGCGGCCCATCTTCTCCTGCACGATCGGTGCCGTCTCCCGGATCCGCGCCTCGTCCCAGGTCGATGCCCTGCTCGCGCAGGTACGTGACGAGCACGTCGGCGTAGGCGGCGGCCTCGAGCGCGCGCAGGTACTGACGCCGTTCATCCAGTCGAGCTTGGCGTAGTCGAAGGTCGCGGGGCTCGCACCGACCCGCTCGAGCGTGAACCGTTCGACGAGCTCGTCACGCGACATGATCGTCGTCTCGCCGTCGGGCGCCCAGCCGAGCAGGGCGAGGAAGTTCATCAGCGCGGGCGCGATGTAGCCGGCCTCGCGGAACTCGTCCACCGAGACGGCGCCGTGGCGCTTCGAGAGCTTCTTGCCGTCCTCGCCGAAGACGTTCGGCGCGTGCGCGTAGACGGGGAGCTCGGCACCGAGCGCCTCGCAGGACGACGATCTGCTTCGGCGTGTTCGAGACGTGGTCGTCGCCGCGGATCACGTGCGTGATCCCGTCGACCCAGTCGTCGACCGGCGAGGCGAAGTTGTAGACGGGCCGGCCGTCCGAGCGCAGGATGACCATGTCCTCGAGCTCGTCGGCGGGGAACTCGATCCGCCCCTTGATCGCGTCCTCCCAGCCGATCACGCCCTCCTTCGGCATCCGGATCCGGATCGCGCCGTCGTCCTCGTACGCCTTGCCCTCGGCGACGAGCCGGGCCGCCTCGGTGCGGCAGCGCTCAGCGCCGTCGAGCTGGAAGCGCGTCGTCGCCGTCCCAGTCGATCCCGAGCCAGCGCAGCGAGCGCTCGATCTGCTCGACCGACTCCGCCACCTCGCGGCTCGTGTCGGTGTTCTCGATCCGCAGCAGGCACTCCCCGCCCTGGCCGCGCGCGAAGAGCCAGTTGAAGAGGAACGTGCGCACCCCGCCGATGTGGAGGAAGCCGGTCGGGCTGGGTGCCATGCGGACGCGAACGCTCATCAGGCGCGCATTGTAGGGGCGCCGTCTGTGCCGGTAGCGTAGGACGATGCTGTTCGGCGCCCACGTCTCCTCCTCCGGCGGCATCTGGCAGGCGATCGACCGGGCGGAGGCGATGGGCTGCGACGCGGTTCAGGTCTTCACCCAGAGCCCGCGGATGTGGCGGCCGACGAACCACACGCCCGAGGCGATCGCCCGCTTCCGGAGCGGCGCGAGGAGGCCGGGATCGAGAGCGTCGTCTGCCACGCGCTCTACCTCGTCAACCTCGCGTCGCCCGACCCCGTGATCTACGACAAGTCCGTCGCGGCGATGCGCTCCTCGCTCGAGGCCGCCTCGGCGATCGGGGCCGAGGGAGTCATCTTCCACGTCGGCTCGCACCTCGGCGCCGGGCTTCGAGGCCGGGCTCGAGCACGTCGTACCCGCGCTGCGCGAGCTCCTCGAGCTGACGACGGACGACCTCTGGCTGCTGATGGAGAACTCGGCCGGCGCCGGCGGCACGATCGGCCGCTCGACGGACGAGCTCGCCGCGATCCACGACGCGCTCGACCACCATCCCCGCCTCGGCCTCTGCCTCGACTCGTGCCACTGGTACGTCTCCGGCGTCGACGTCACCGACGAGGCCGTTCTCGCTGCCGCCGTGTCGGACATCGACGACCGGATCGGGCTCGACCGCCTGCGCTGCCTGCACGTCAACGACTCGAAGGCGGCCCTCGGCTCGAACCTCGACCGGCACGAGACGACCGGGGCCGGGCTTGATCGGCGACGCAGGGCTGCGCACGTTCCTGGCGCATCCCGCCTTTCAGGAGCTCCCCGCGATCCTCGAGACGCCAGGCCCCGACGGGCACGGCCCCGATGCAGCCGAGGTCGCACACCTGCGCACGTTGCACGCGGGCTGACGACCGGGTGGAAGCCCGGCGACAGGCTGAAGCCGGTCGCCGACTCAGGCGGTTGGATCGACCAGCGCGAAGACGCGGAAGCTCGGGCTCGCGACGGGCATCTCGTGGAACTCCGGGTTCCGGCAGCCCACCTCGTCGCCGCGCTGCTCGTAGCACGCCTCCACCTCGGCATGGCACATCGGCAGCGGCGTCCGGCGCGCGACGACGGCGCCGAAGCCGTCGCGACGGCGCTCGGCCGCGCGCAGCAGGTCGAGGTCGATCTCGACGTCGAACACGCGTCTGCAGGCAGCCCATGTACGTGTGGCCGAACGCCTCGTAGGCGTAGACGAACGCACAGGCGCGCTCGACGCACGCGCCCGGGTAGACGACCTTGTCGCAGTGCACCTCGCAGCGGCGGCATTCGACCTCGTCCTGCGGGCGCAGGGGCAGGTCGGCGGTTGTCGGCGGTGCGAGGCGGTCGGTCATGCCCGGATCGTGACAGCACCTGTCCACCCACCGCAAGACTTGACAAAGCGACGGTTTTCAGGTTGTGCCTGCCGCAGCAACGACCCGGATCGCGCCGTGGGTAGGGTGGTCGGGCACTCATGATCCGCCGAATCCTCCTTGCCGGCCTGGCCCTCGGGCCGGTCGTCATCGCGCTCCACTACCTGACCCAGATCGGGGACACGGCCCTCTTCGTGCTCTCGGCCGTCGCGCTGATCCCGCTCGCCTGGCTGATCGGCGAGGCGACCGAGCATGCCGCCGAGCACACCGGGCCGGGCATCGGCGGCTTCCTCAACGCCACCTTCGGGAACGCGCCGGAGCTGATCATCGCGCTGATCGCCGTCAACGAGGGCCTGACCGAGGTCGTCCGCGGCTCGCTGACGGGCTCCGTCGTCGGAAACCTGCTGCTCGTGCTCGGGTTCTCGCTCTTCGCCGGCGGCCGCGGTCCGATCGAGCGCTGGTCGAGCTTCCTCTCGTTCGCGATGATCGCGCTCGCGATCGGGCTGTTCCTGATCCCCTCGATCCCGAGCTGGAGCAGTGACCCTGACGCCCAGCGCATCGTCGATCTCTCGGTTCCGGTCGCAATCGCGCTCCTCGTCGTCTACGCGATCGTCACCGTCTACACGCTTCGCCGGCACAAGATCGTCCACGTCTCGAGCGACGAGGAGATCGAAGGCTGGTCGTTCAAGGCCGCGCTCGCAGCGCTCGGCGTCGCCACCGTCCTGACGGCGCTCGTGGCCGAGATCCTCGTCGGCTCGCTCGAGACGTTCGCCGAGATCGTCGGCCTCTCGGACTTCTTCGTCGCCGCCGTGATCGTCGCGATCGTCGGCAACGCGGCGGAGCACGGCGGCGCAGTGATCGTCGCGTACCGCGGCAAGATCAAGCTCGCGGCCGAGATCGCCCTGTCGTCGTCGGCGCAGGTGGCGGTGTTCCTGATCCCCGCCGTCGTCCTGCTCTCGTGGCTGATCGACCCGCTCGCGCTCGGCTTCCGCAAGGTCGAGATCGGCGCGCTCGCCCTGTCACTCGCGATCGTGATGACGACGATCTGGGGCGGAGTCTCGTCGCGGTTGCGAGGCGCGATCCTGATCGTCGCGTACATCGGTGTGGCGACGATGTTCTTCGTCGCCGGCGACGGCTCAGCCGAACGTCGACGGCGCCCGCGTCAGCGGATAGGTCGCGAAGTAGAGCTTCGCGACCGTCCCGTCGTCGCCCACGCACCGCGCGCAGGAGCTCGCCGCGCTCGCGACCCTCGACGACGCGCCAGCGGTCGACGCCGTCGGACTCGAACCAGGAGATGTTGCGGCCCGCCGCACCGCCGACCAGCTCGGCTCGGAAACGGCCTCCGCGGAGCGAGAGGATGATCTGCTCACCCTCCGTCCACCACGGCCCGAGGATTCCGTCGAGCTCGGGCGGCGGCGCGCCCGCGGGCACCCAGGGTGGCGGCGTGCGTGGCAACGCGTCGAGCACGGCGACGGCGAGGTCGAGCGCGAGCGCCTCCGGGCCGGCCTCGGCGCCCGTGTTCGTGAGCACGGCGGCTCCCGTGCGCTCGCCGCGATGCACCACGAGGCCGGCCAGGAACCCCGGCATCGCGCCCCCGTGACCGGCGAGGATCCGGTCACCACGCCGGAACAGCTCGAGCCCGAGCCCCCAGCCCACGCTCCAGCCCTCCTCGTCCACCATCGTCTGGACGCGGGCCATGCGATCGAGCGACGCCTTCGGGAGCACGGCGTCGTCCCCGTCGGCGAGAAACGTCCCCCAGCGGGCAAGGTCGGCCGCGGTCGACCACAGCCACCCGGCCGCGGCGGTCGAATCCGTCACCTCGGGGTCGGGCTCGTCACGAACCGTGTCGGTGTACGGGTCGGCGTAGTAGGGGCTCGCCTTCGGAGCCGCGGGACTGAGGCTGGTGCGTGAGAGGCCGAGCGGATCGAGAATGCGTCGTCGCAGGAGGTCGGCGTACGACTCACCGCCGACGCGCATCACGATCTCGCCGAGCAACGCGAAGGCGAGGTTCGAGTAGTGCCACTGCTCCCCCGGCCGCAGCACGAGCTCTGCATCCTCGAGGCCGGCGATCAGCTCCTCGCGTGAGGGCGGCTGCATCGACTCCCAGATCTCGCCCGGCGGCTCCCGCTGGACGCCGGTGAGATGGCTCAGCGCCATCCGGATCGTCGGTCCGACCGGTGCCTCGGGCAGGTACGTGCGGAGCGGTGCTTCGAGGTCGATCCGGCCCTCGTCGACGAACTGCATCACGAGAACGGCCGTGAACGTCTTCGTGATCGAGCCGATCCGGTAGACGTCGTCGGTCGTCGCGAGGCGCGACGTGGCGACGTCGGCGATCCCGAGGACGCGCTCCCAGACGATCTCGCCGTCGCGAAACACGCAGGCCGAGATCGACGGCAGCCGCTGCTCTGCTTGCGCCGTCGCGAGCAGGCGCTCGAGCTCGGCGACGGGGAGCGACTCAGGCACCAGCGTATGCGCTCAACGTCTCGGGAACGACCTCGAGCGCCCGGTCGATGTCGGCGTCGTCGAGATCGAGGTGGGTGACGGCGCGGATGTGCGTCGGGCCGTAGGTCGGCGAGAGTCCCACGCCGGCGGCCCGGAGGGCGTCGAGCACGTCGGCCCGCGAAAGGTCGAGTCGCGAGGTGTCGATCTGGACGAAGTTCGTCTCGACCCGGTCGAGCTCTACCGGAATGCCGGCGGCGTGCCATCCCTCAGCGAGCCGCCGGGCTCGCTCGTGGTCGGCGGCGAGCCGGTCGACGTGATGATCGAGAGCGTAGATGGCAGCGGCGGCCATCATGCCCGCCTGGCGCATGGCGCCCCCGAAGAGGAACTTCTGCCGCCAGGCGGCCTCGATCAGGGTGGCGGGGCCCGCCAGCAGCGCCCCGAACGGGCAGCCGAGCCCCTTCGAGAGACACAGCGTGACCGTGTCGACGCGCGAGCCGATCGCTGCAACCGGCACTCCGAGCGCGATTGCTGCGTTCAGCAGCCGCGCACCGTCCATGTGCACGCCCAGCCCACCGGCCCGGGCAGCCGCCACGACGTCGTCGAGCTCGCCGAGCGGCCACACGCGGCCACCGGCGACGTTGTGGGTGTTCTCGAGCACGACCACGGTGGGGCGCTGGTCGACAACATCCTCCACCGTCGCTGCCGCGTCGCGCACCTGTTCGGCCGTCAGCCGGCCCGCCAGACCGGGGAGCCCGACGGTGAGAAGGCCGGCGTGGGCGGCGGCGCCTCCGAACTCGTAGATCAGGATGTGCGAGTGCTCCTCGGCAACGAGCACGTCGCCGGGACGGCCGTGCAGCTTCAGGGCGATCTGATTCGCCATCGTGGCGGTCGGGAGGAAGAGCGCCCGCTGCTGACCGAGGAGCTCCGCCACCCGCTCCTGCAGCTCGTTGACCGTCGGGTCCTCGCGCATCTGCTCGTCCCCGACGACCGCCGAGGCGATCGCGGCGCGCATGCCCGGGGTCGGGCGTGTGACGGTGTCGGAGCGAAGATCGATCACGGCTGCCCATTCTGCACGCGCCGCTGACCGGTGGTACGTTCGAGGCGTGATCGTGATCGGCGTTGACGGATCGGACGCGGCCAAGGAGGCGCTGCAGTACGGGCTCCACGAGGCCTCGATTCGCGGCACCCGCGTGCGCGCGGTACATGCCTGGATGCACTCGTCGGCGATCCCCGCGACGGGACCGGGCATGCTGCCCGCCATCGACGCATCGCCCATCCGCGCGGCGGCCGACGACCTGCTCCGCACGACCGTCGAGGCCGTCGCGGGTGCGGCCGCCGACCGCATCGATCGAGTCGTCGTCGAGTCACCCGCCGGCCCGGCGATCATCGCCAACGCCCGTGACGCCGAGCTCATCGTCGTCGGGCGCCGGGGGCTCGGAGCCGTGCGCTCACTCGTGCTCGGCTCGGTAAGCGGCTACGTCGTGGCGCACGCGACGTGCCCCGTACTCGTCGTTCCGGCGCACCGCGACTGACGCCCCCGTCGACCCAATCCTTCGATCGAGGGACACCACCTCCCCCGTGCGGGGAACGGCTGAATCGCCCGCAATCGAGACGATAGGCACACGGGTGAAGTTCCTCCCGCTTGCGGCAAGTGTAAGGAGAAGGAAATGCTTCATTGGCGTCCTGCACTCATGTTTGGCGTCCTCGTCGTGCTGCTCGCAATTGCGGCGATCGGCGGTGGATTCCACTGGTCTTGCTTCCCGGTGAGCTCGTTCTAGCCTCGTGACTCCGGGAGCGGCAGCACGTCCGGCGGACGAGCGCGGGCCTCAGCGTCTCGCGCTCGTCGTCGCGCCGGTCTCCGTCATCGGCGCCGCGACCGTTGTCGCGGCGCTCGTGACGCTCTCCCAGACCTCGCTCGGGTGGGAGGCACTGGGCGGCGCGGCCGTCCTGCTGCTTGCTGCAACGGTGGCCGAGGCGTTTCCGGTTCCGGTCGAGGGCGTTTCGGCAGGTGGTGTGTCCCTCGCCGCCTCGTTCATCGTGGGCACCGCGCTCGTCTACGGCTGGCAGACGGCCACCCTCGTTGCCTTCCTCTGCCGTTTGGCGATCGAGCTCCACGGCCGGCGCCCGCTCGTCCGGGTCGCGTACAACAGCTTTGTCTACGCGATCGCTGCGGCCGCGGGGGGAGGGCTGGTCGCAGTCACTGGCAACGGCAACACGATCGGCTCGCTACTGGGCGGGGTGACGAGCGGCTCGTTCGGGTTCTACGTGGTCAACGTGACTCTCGTCGCGCTCGTCGTCGCCTGTGCCAGCGACCAGAGGTTCGACCTCGTCTTTCTCACATCTGTTCGCTGGACGGCTGTTCCGTTTGCGATCATGGCCTCCGTCTCCCTGACGCTCGCCGCGCTCTGGGAGCGCTCGCCGCTGCTCTCCGGGGCCCTGCTCGGGCCGGTGATCGCCGTGGCGCTGTACCAGCGCTCGAGCCATGGCGAGCTCGAAGCGCTTCGCCTCGCCAAGACCGACCCCGTCACCGGACTCGGTAATCACCGCGCCTTTCAGGAGTTTCTGATCGATCGCATCGACGCGGCCGCCGACGCGCAGGCTCCCTTGACTCTCGTCCTCGCCGATGTCGATCACTTCAAGGAGGTCAATGACCGCTTCGGTCACCAGGTCGGCGATGCGGTTCTCACCCGGATTGCCGATTGCCTTCGCGTCCACGGAAACTCCTTCCGTCTCGGCGGTGACGAGTTCGCGCTCGTGCTCGACACGACAGGCGACGATGCGGCCGCGGCGACCCGGGCCGTCATGACCAGCGTGCGTACGATCGAGGCAGACGGCGCCACGGGCGTATCGACGTCTATCGGGTACGCGAGCTTCCCATCCGACGCTCCTTCGGCTGATGAGCTCTTCGCGGCTGCTGACTCCGCGCTCTACCGAGCGAAGAATGCGGGCCGTGACCAGTCGCACCGGTACATGGCGAACGTCTTCGATCTGGCGAGCGTGCGTCGGCGGGTGTCTGACGCCGCGCAGCTCCGCGCAGCGCGCGCCCTCTCGGGCGCGATGGAAGTGGCCGACCGACTGCGCGACATTCCCGATTCCGAGTCGGAAGCGGCGAGCCACTCACATCGCGTTTCGGAGCTCGCCGGACGGCTTGCATCCCGGCTCGGGCTATCCGCCGAGATGATGGTGCTGATCCGCCTGGCCGGGCAGGTTCACGACATCGGGAAGCTGTCGGTACCGGTCGAGATCCTCACGAAGACCGGCCGCCTCGGCGACCAGGAGTGGCGCTCTCTCCGGGAGCATCCGGAAACGGGTCGGCGGATGCTCGACTCGCTCGGCGTCGGCGCCGTCGCCGACTGGGTGCTCCACCATCACGAACGTTGGGACGGAGCGGGCTACCCGAGCGGCCTGGCGGGTGAGGAGATCCCGCTACCGTCGCGGATCATCTTCGTCGCGGACGCTTTCGACGCGATGACGAGCGAGAGGCCATACCGTAAGCCCATGTCTCTCGATGCCGCGCTCGCCGAGCTGATCGACTGCTCCGGGTCGCAGTTCGATCCAGTGATCGTCGACGCCCTCGTCGCCGAATTCACCGAAGCCCCTGATGCGACCAAGGCCACCCCGGCCACCGGGGCAACTGCACGCGTCGCGCTCGCCTGATCGCACTACGCGTCCCTCCGCACCGACGCAGCTACCCTCCGGCCGTGGATCTGCCACTTCTCCAGAAGACGCTTGCCGACCGTGGAGAACCGTCGTACCGCGCCCGCCAGGTCTGGGAATGGGCGGCCGCCGGCGCGGCGACGTACGACACGATGACGAACGTCCCCGCACCGCTGCGCCAGGCGCTGAGCGATGCCGTCCCGTTCTCGACGCTGACCGTCACCGGCGAGCAGCAGGCGAAGGACGGCACCGTGAAGACGCTGTTCCGCACACACGACGGCCACCCGGTGGAAGCGGTGCTGATGCGCTACCACGACGGGCGGCGCTCGATCTGCGTCTCGTCGCAGTCCGGATGTCCGCTGACCTGCACCTTCTGCGCCACGGGGGCGATGCAGTTCGGCCGTAACCTGACCACGTCGGAGATCCTCGACCAGGCACTCCACTTCCGGCGCCTCGAGCCGGTCGACAACTGCGTCTTCATGGGCATGGGTGAGCCGTTGATCAACTACGACAGCGTGATCGCGGCGGCGCGACGGCTTCCGGACCTCGGCATCACGCCACGCCGCACGACGATCTCCACGGTCGGGTGGCTGCCGGGCCTGACGCGATTCATCGACGAGGTCGACGAGCCGATCCGGCTCGCGCTCTCGGTGCACGCGGCGAGCTCCGGGCTGCGATCGCAGCTGATGCCGGTGAACGACCGCTATCCGCTGCCGGACGTGCTCGCGGAGTGCAGGCGCTACGTCGAGCTGCGAGGCCGGAAGGTCTTCATCGAGTACGTGATGCTCGAGGGCGTGAACGACACGCCGCGCCATGCGGCCGAGCTGGCGGCGGTCCTCGATCCGAAGTCCTTCAAGGTGAACCTGATCCCGTACAACCCGACCGGTATGTACGGCGGCTCGTCACGCGACGCGATCGCGGCCTTCAAGCACGTGCTCGACCGGGCGCGGATCCCCGCAACGGTGCGCCTGACGCGCGGCCGCGATATCGCGGCCGCGTGCGGACAGCTCGCGGCCGAGCAGCGTCCCGTTCGCTCGTAACCCGTCAGCCGGGCCTTGACGGAGCGGAGCCGGGCCGGAAAGGCCCTCCCCTCCTCGGGTTCGACCCAACTCCGTCCGGCGTCGTGCGCGAGCGACGCGATTGGAGATGCCGGCTCCGAGACGCGCCAGGGCGCCCCGGCGAGCGCCCCTCTGCCGCGATCCGAGGAGCCGGTCGCTCAGCCGCCCTTGCGGGGATCGATGTAGACGTCGTCGATCCGCCACGCTGCGTCGCCGAGGGTCGTGAACCGGAACCTGACCGTCGACGTGCCGTCGGGCGAGATATACCCGAGGTAGTTCGCGAAGAACCTCACGGGTGCCGAGGGCGCCCAGGTCGAATTCGCTGCGATCCTGGCAACCTCGATCGGCGGCGTATCCCCGTAGTCTGATGTCACGATGACCTCGACTCTCAAGGCCGAGGTCGAGCTTCCCCCTGTTGCGAAGAAGCGAATCGACGGCATCTCGACCCTCGTGCAGATTTTCCCTGTCGTCGCCGAGCCACCCACCGGAATCGAGAGGGACTTCCCGTCCTTCGCGCGGTGCACGAAGAACGACTCGTTGCCCTTCACACGCGCGGCCCCGTTGCTGAACGTCCATTCCGTGGCCTTGCTCTCGAAGTCACCGCCGGGCACCAGCACGTAGGCGTAGGAATCGCCCCACGTCTGAAACGGGGTCTCCATCGTCCCGGGACACGTACCGGTGGCAGCGGCTGCGGGTGCCGCGCCAACGGCGAGCAGCGATACAGCCGCAGTTGCCAGAGTGACGAGCATGCCGATCCGGTGTTGAACTGCCGCAGGTCTCACGAGTGGTCTCCTTCCGCGCCTGTGTGTCGCAGATCACGTCCGCCGTGCGCAATCCGCCTCCCCAATCATCGTCATGTCCGCGCGGTGCGAATCCCCTGATGACGTGAGCGCGAGTGCCTCGTCCGAGGGAATCGGCAGCGGAGGGAATCGGCGCCAGGTCACCCACGGCGCACGCCGGCCCCGGCAGTTCAAGCGGGCGTTACGGAATGCCGATTCAGCTCGACATGACCTCGGTAGTCGCAAGGGACGACGACGGCCGCGGTGGGACGAGCCGGCGGCTTCCGCGCGACCTGCTGCCGGGCGACGGCGTCCAGGAGACCCGGTTGCGCCAGGCCCAGCGGCTCGCACCCCGCGACTGGATCGCCCTGGCCGTCGTCGGCCTTCCCTTCATCGTTGCCGCAATCGCCCTCGCCGGGATCTCCTCCGACCGCTCACCGTCGATCTGGCAGGTCGCCCTCCTCGTGGGCCTCTACGGGCTCTGCTCACAGGTCGAGTACGAGGTCGGCGTCGGGTCGATCGTCCCGACCTCGCTGATCTTCGTCCCGATGCTGTTCGTTCTCCCGCTCGGCTCGGTTCCGCTGGCCGTTCTGGCAGGGCTCGCAGCGGGCGCCGCGGTCAACATTGCCCGCGGGAAGCTGCGGGGGGAGCGTTTCGTGTTGAGCGTGATGGACGCCACGTACTCCATCGGCCCCGTGGTCGTGCTCCTCCTCGCAGGGGAATCGGCGCCGGCTCTCGAGGACCTTCCGGTGTACGTCGTCGCCCTCGCGGCGCAGTTCGTGGTCGAGCTCACCAGTTTCTCGGTACGTGACGCGATCGCCCGCGGGATCCCGCTCCGTGAGCAGGTGCCCGCAACTCTGCATGCGGTTCCGGTCGATGCTGCGCTCGCGCCGATCGGGCTCGCTGTCGCGTTCCCGGCAGTCGTCAACCCTGCCGCGACGCTGTTGACGCTCCCGCTCGTGTGGCTCCTCGGGCGCTCCGCGATGGAGCGCCGTGCGCGGATCGACGCTGCCCAGGAGCTCAGCGAGGCATACCGCGGAACCGCGCGGTTGCTCGGCGAGGTCGTGGAGGCCGATGACGCGTACACCGGCTTCCACAGCCGCGACGTCGTGTCGCTCACCGTCGCCGTCGGGAACGAGCTCGGGCTGAGCCGGCGGGATCTCCACGATGCCGAGCTGGCGGCTCTCCTGCACGACATCGGGAAGCTCCAGATCTCCTCGGAGCTGGTGAACAAGCCCGGACCGCTTGACGATGCCGAATGGGCCGAGATGCGCACCCACACGCTCAAGGGACAGCAGATGCTCGAGAAGGTGGGTGGAATCCTGGGAGACGTCGGGCTGATCATCCGCTCCTGCCATGAGCGCTGGGACGGAACGGGGTACCCGGACGGATTGGCAGGCGAGGCGATCCCGTTGGTCGCGCGAATCGTGTTCTGTTGCGACGCGTATTCGGCGATAACGACGCCCCGACCGTACCGCGACGCGCGAGGCGCCGACGTCGCTCTCTCCGAACTGACGGCCGGGGCAGGGACGCAGTTCGACTCGCGGGTCGTCGAAGCGCTCGTGTCGGTCGTGACACGCGGCGGGGCGGACAGGCCCGCCGACTGACGCGCGTTTGCTGCCTCGGAGAGCGGCGGGTCGCGCCGCGGCGCAGCTCGAGGAGAAGTGGTGGCTACGGGTCGGTCTGCGGCGCCGGCGCCGGGGTGCGCGGCTCGAGCGGGCTCGGGGTCGTGCGCAGCACCGTCGCCATCCAGCCGGGCAGCCACCAGTTCCAGCGGCCGAGGAGCTGCATCGACGAGGGCACGAGCAGGAGCCGGATCAGGGTGGCGTCGATGATCACGCCGGCGGCGAGGCCGATCCCGAACAGCTTGATGTCGAGCCCGGGGCCGGTCGAGAGCGCGAAGAAGGCGAACATGAGCACGCCGGCGCCACTCGTGACGAGCTTGCCGGTGCGCGCGAGGCCGAGCGAGATCGCCTCGCTCGTGTCGCCGGTCTCGTCGTAGGACTCGCGGATGCGGGTGATCATGAAGACCTCGTAGTCCATCGAGATCCCGTAGAGGAAGGCGAAGATCATCAGCGGGATCCACGAGATCACGACGCCGGTCGCCTGCACGTTCCAGATCAGCTCACTGCCGTGGCCCATCTGGAAGATGAACACCACCACCCCGTAGGCGCAGCCGAGCGAGATCAGGTTCAGGATCACGGCCTTGAGCGGCAGCACGACCGAGCGGAACGCGCGGGCGAGGAGAATGAAGGTGAGCACGATCACGAACAGCAGCACCCATCCGAAGTTCCCGTAGACCGCGTGCACGAAGTCGCGCTCCTCGGGAGCCGACCCACCGAGCGTCAGGGTCACACCCGAGCCCGCCTCCTCCTCCGCGGCCGGGAGCACGCGCTTCTGCAGGTTCGTGATCACCTCGCGGCTGTCCTTCGACGACCCGTCCGTCGCGGAGAACGCCTCCAGCAAGGCAGCATCGCCGCGGCGCCAGCCCTCACCGGGCGGCTCGATCGCGCCGGCGATCCCGTCGGCGTTGCGGACGGCCGCGGCGACGGCGGCGAGCTTCGCGGGGTCCGACGTGCCCTCGACGAGGACGGTGAACGGCTTGTAGGCGCCGGCCGTGATGCCCGCGTCGGTCAGCGCCTGCCGGCCGGCGTCGGCGTCCGCGGCCGCGGGCTGCTTGGCAACCTCGGCGTCGCTGGGATTCATCTGCACGGCAGGGATCAGCAGCAGGACGACGACCGCCATCCCGGCCAGGAACACGAGCAGCGGCCGCCGCGAGACCCTGCGCGCCCACTGCATCCAGAAGCCGGCCTCGACGTCGTCGGGTGTGAGCAGGCGCTTCGGCATCACGCGCCAGCGGTTGATCTTCGGCCCCATCAGCCGCAGCAGCGCCGGCGTCAGCGTGATCGACGCCAGCACCGAGACGAGCGGGATCAGCATCCCACCGAGCCCGATCGAGCGGATGAACGGCAGCGGCAGCAGCAGCATGCTGACGAGGCCGATCGCGACGGTCGTGCCCGACACGATCACCGAGCGCCCGGCGTGCTGCATCGTCTCCACGATCGCGTCGTCGACGCTCAGGCCATTGGCTATCTCCTCGCGGAAGCGGAAGATCATCAGGAGCGTGTAGTCGATCGCGATCCCGAGCCCGACGAGCGCGACGAGGAACTGCACCACCAACGAGACGTCGGTCACGTAGGTGAGGCCGAGGACGCAGAGGAACGTCGTCAGGATCGACGAGGCAGCGACGAGCAGGGGCATGAGCACCGCAGGCAGCGTTCCGAACACGAACAGCAGGATCAGCAGCGCCCCGATCCCGCCGAGGAGGACTTCGATCAGGATGCTCGGCCCGGCCGTCTCGCCCTGGGACTGGAAGATCGCGTCGACGCCCGTCACGTGCGTCGTCACCCCGGCCGGGGCGCTCGCGGCGATCGCCGTGCGCGTCTCCTCGATCGGGAGAATCGACTCGAAGGTCGACTCGCCCGTCGGATAGACGGCAGCGAACATCGTCTTCCCGTCGGCAGAGACGAAGACGTCGTCCTTCGTCGAGAACCACGAGCTGACACGCGAGCCCTCGTTCTCGGCGGCGCCCGCGGCGATCGCCGCCTCGATGCCGGTCTGCTGGCGGATGTCACCGTCCTTCACGCTGAAGACGAGGACCAGGGGATACTGCCTGCCGGTGCCGAACTTCTCGAGCGTGCGCTGATTGGCCTCGTAGGCGCTGTAGCCCGGGATCGAGAACTGCTCGAACCAGCGGTCCGCGAGCTTCCCGGCGGCCATTGCCCCCGCGATCGTCAGGACGATCCACAGGCCGACGAAGAGCCAGCGGCCACGGATCGTTGCGCGCGCGAGCGTTTCCACGATCGTGCGACTCTAGTTACGCCGGCGCACTGTCGCAACAGCTTGTCGAGATCAGCCGCTTGCGACCGTCGCGTGCCGCCGGACGATCTGCCAGCGCCCGTCCCGCCGGATCCAGATGTCCGTCACGTTCATGCGGTGCGAGAGATCGCGCCCTGCCAGCCGGCCCGTCTGCCGGTAGCGCGAGACGACCACGGCGCTGTTGCCGTAGACGTCCGGGTCGATCTCCTCGTAGGCCCAGTCGTCGATCTCGTACGGCCCGGCCGCCGCCTCGAGGAAGGACGCGCGATCGAACTCGCCGGCGGCGCCGTCGAGTGTGAACTCCTGTGCGAGCAGTTGCTCGAGCCGCGCCAGGTCATGCTCGTGCACCGCCCCGACGAGCTCGTTCGAGAGCGCGATGAGCTCCCTGAAGATGGGCATCTAGACCCCCGCCTCGACCCGGGAACGCTCCCCGAAGGCGTGCTTGACGATCGGCTCCTTGGCGGCCTTGACCTCGTCCAGCCGCCGCACGGGGCGGTGGTGCGGCGCATCCTTCAGGAGCTCCGGGCTCTCGGCCGCCTCGCGTGCGATCGTTCTCATCACCTCGACGAAGGCGTCGAGCCGCTCCTTCGGCTCGGTCTCCGTCGGCTCGATCATGAGTGCCTCGGGGACGACGAGCGGGAAGTAGATCGTGGGCGGGTGGATGCCGTAGTCCATCAGCCGCTTCGCCACGTCGAGCGCCGTCACCCCGTACTCCCTCTTGAGCGCCCGCGCCGAGAGCACGAACTCGTGCATGCAGAGCCGGTCGTACGGCACCTCGTAGTCGTCGCGCAGCCCGGCGAGCACGTAGTTCGCGTTGAGCACCGCCGCCTCCGACATCGCACGCAGGTCGGTTCCGTGGGCCCGCATGTAGGCGTAGGATCGCACGAAGACCCCGAACGGGCCCGCGAAGCCGCGCACCCGGCCGATCGACTTCGGCCGGTCGCGGTCGAGCCGGAACGTCTCGCCGTCGCGGACGACCTGCGGCGAGGGCAGGAACGGCTCCAGGTCGGCACGCACCGCCACCGGGCCGCCGCCCGGGCCGCCGCCGCCGTGCGGCTGCGAGAACGTCTTGTGCAGGTTGTAGTGGACGATGTCGAAGCCCATGTCGCCCGGCCTGGACTTCCCGACGACCGCGTTCAGGTTCGCGCCGTCGTAGTAGAGCAGGGCTCCGCTCGAGTGGAAGATCTCGGCCACGTCCGCGATGCCCTCGTCGAAGAGGCCGACCGTGGACGGGTTCGTCAGCATCAGCCCCGCGGTGCGCTCGTCCACCTTCGCCCGCAGGTCGTCGAGGTCGAGGTTGCCGCGTTCGGTCGTCGCGACCTTCACGAGCTTGTAGCCCGCCATCGTCACGCTCGCCGGGTTCGTCCCGTGCGCGGTGTCCGCCGTCATGATCGTGTCGCGCTGGTCGCCCTCGCCCCGGTCGGCGAAGTACGCGCGCATCAGCATCAGGCCCGTGAGCTCGCCCTGCGAGCCCGCGGCGGGCTGCAACGTGACCGCCGGCAGGCCGGCGACCTCGCCCAGGATCTGCTGTAGCTCCCACATCAGCTCGAGCGCTCCCTGCGCGCCCTCGTCCTCCTGGTGCGGGTGGAGGCTCGCGAACCCGGGGAGCCGGGCAACGCGCTCGTTGACCCGCGGGTTGTACTTCATCGTGCAGGAGCCGAGCGGGTAGAAGCCCGTGTCGACGCCGAAGTTGCGGTCGGCGAGGTTCGTGAAGTGGCGCACGATCTCGTTCTCGGCGAGCTCGGGCAGGCGTGGCGGCTCCTTGCGCGCGAGTGCCGCGGGAACCTCCGGCACCGGCAGGCCGTAGCTCGGGAGCCGCCCCGCACGGCGACCGGCCTGGCTCTTCTCGTAGATCAGCTCCATCAGCCACACACCTCCGCGAGGACGTCGGCAAGGCGGTCGATGTCGGCGGGGGTGCGCTTCTCGGTCAACGCCACGAGGAGCACGTCGTCCATGCCCTCGTAGTCACGTCCGAGGGCATAGCCGGGATGCACCCCGAGCGCCCGCGCCTCGCGGATCACGTCGCGCGCCGGCCGCGGCGTGCGTACCGCCAGCTCCTTGAACACCGGCTGGTCGAACGCCGCCGGCAGCGCTATGCGCTCCCGCGCGTAGCCCGCGAGGGACATGCACGTCTCGCCGAGCTCACGAAGCCCGTGCGGGCCGAGCCAGGCGAGCGTGACGAGCCCGCCGAGCGCGAGCAGAGTCTGGTTGGTCGTCATGTTCGACGTCGCCTTCTCACGGCGGATGTGCTGCTCCCGCGTCTGCAGCGTGAGCACGAAGCCACGGTCGCCGTTCAGGTCGGTCGTCTGGCCGACGATGCGGCCCGGCAGCCGGCGGATGAACTCCGTCCGCGCCGCGAGGAAGCCGTAGTGCGGGCCGCCGTAGCTCTGCGCGTTGCCGATCGACTGGCCCTCGCCGATCGCCATGTCGCAACCGTACGCCCCGGGCGCCTCGAGCACGCCGAGCGAGGTCAGGTCGACGTGGGCTACCGCAAGAGCCCCTGCCTCGCGGGCCGCCGCGGCGAGCGCAGGCGCATCCTCGAGGCAGCCGAAGAAGTTCGGCTGCGGGAAGATCACGGCCGCCGCACCCTCTGCCGCAGCGGCGAGGCGTGCGGGATCGGTGACGCCGCCGTCGTGCGCGACCTCGACCACCTCGAGCCCGAATCCCGGCGCGTAGGTCTTCACGACCTCGCGTGCCTGCGGGTTGAGCGTCTCGGCGAGGACGATGCGAGTGCGCCCGGTGGCGTGCTTCGCGATGTAGCAGGCGTCGGCCGCCACCGTGAAGCCGTCGTAGCCGGACGCATTCGAGACGTCCATCCCCGTGAGCTCGCAGATCGCGGTCTGATACTCGAAGATCGCCTGGAGGACGCCCTGGCTCATCTCCGGCTGGTATGGCGTGTAGGCGGTCAGGAACTCGCCCCGCTGCAGGATCATGTCGACGATCGCCGGCACGTGGTGGTCGTAGATCCCGGCCCCGAGGAACGAGAGCTCGACGCCGGTGTGGACGTTCTTCGCGGCGAGCTCTTCCAGGTGCCGGATCAGCTCGACCTCGGTGAGCGCGGGCGGAACGTCGAGGTCGCCCCCAAAGCGCACCTCCTCGGGGATCTGGGCGAACAGGTCGTCGATCGACGAGACGCCGATCGCTGCGAGCATCTGCTCGCGGTCGCGATCCGTGAGTGAGAGGTATCCGGCCGTCATTGCTCGGCCACGACCGCCCGGTAGGCCTCGACGTCGAGGAGGTCGTTGACCTCCGTCTGATCGCTCAGCCGGATCCGGATCAACCAGCCCTCGCCGTACGGATCGTCGTTGATCGACTCGGGCTCGTCGATCGCCTTCTCGTTCACCTCGAGGATCTCGCCGGACAGGGGTGAGATCACATCGGAGACGGCCTTGACCGACTCGACCTCCCCGTAGGCCTCGTCCTTCACCGTGAGGCCGCCCACCGCCGGCGCCTCGAAGTGCACGAGCTCGCCGAGGGCGTCCTGGGCCCACCACGTGATGCCGAGCACCGCCTCCTCACCCTCGACGCGGGCCCAGTCGTGCTCGGGGTGGTACTTCAGATCTTCCGGGTAGCTCTCTGCACCTGCCACCTAACTGTCCTCCTTGACGTAGATCGGCTTCTTGACGACGTGCGCCCGCTTTGGCTTCCCGCGGACGTCGATCACGAGCTCGGTGCCCGGTGCCGCTGAGGCGGCCGGAACGTACCCCATTCCGATCCCCTGGTCGAGCATCGGCGAATGCGTGCCCGACGTGACCTTGCCGCCGCCCTCGATCGGCATGCCCTGGCGCGGCACGGCCTTCTCGTCCAGCACGAAGGCCACGAGCTTCCTCCCGGGCCCTTCCTCCTTGATCCGGCGCAACTCCGCGACGCCGCTGAACTCCTTTTCGAGGGCGCACGTCCAGCCGAGACCGGCCGAGATCGCGTCGGTGTCGCCCGTGATGTCGTTGCCGTGCAACGGATAACACACCTCGAGCCGGAGCGTGTCGCGCGCACCGAGGCCGCACGGCGTCGTTCCGTTCGCGACGACGGCGTCCCAGAGCTCTGCCGCGTCCTCGGCGGCACACATGAGCTCGACCCCGGCCTCGCCGGTGTACCCCGTGCGGCAGATCATCACCTCGACGCCGTGCACCTCACCCATTGCATGGGTGAACGCGGGCGCCTCGGGGAGGCCGAGCGAGCCGAGCGCAGTAGGTCCCTGCACCGCCAGGAGCGCGTAGTCGTCGGAGGCGTCCCGCACCTCGGAGCCGGTGATCTCGCGCTCCTTCAACCACGCGTAGGCCGCCGCCCGGTTGCCGGCGTTCACGACGAGCAGCGTGTGGAACGGACCGAGCCGGTAGGCGATCAGGTCGTCGACGATGCCTCCGCTGTCGTTCGTGAGCAGCGTGTACTGCGCCAGGCCGTCGGAGAGCCGCGAGAGATCGTTCGAGAGGAGGCCCTGCAGCAGCTCGTGCTGCTTCGGCCCCTCGACGTGGAACTGCCCCATGTGGGAGACGTCGAAGACGCCGCGGTCGCGGCGGACGGCGAGGTGCTCGGGGATCACGCCCTCGTACTGCACGGGCATCTCCCAGCCGGCGAACGGCACCATGCGGGCGCCGAGCGCGACGTGTCGGTCGTGCAGCGGCGTGAACCTGAGACCGTCGGCGCTCACGGCCTGACTCTAGCGCCGGAGAGGGTCGGGATGAGGTGTGAGGCGCCGGCCCACCCCGTCCCTTCAGTCTTCGCGTAGGAAGCTCGGAATCTCGATCTCGGCGTCGGAGGTCACGGGTCTCTCGAACCGCCGCTCCGGCGTGGACGAGGCAACACCCACGGGCGCCTCGACACGGCGTCGGCGTGGACGGCCACCGAAGCCCGTGGCGATCACCGTCACGCGCACCTCGTCGCCCATCGACTCGTCGATCACCGCACCGAAGATCACGTTGGCGTTCGCGTCGGCGTGGCCGGTGACGACCTCGGCGGCCTCGTTGACCTCGAACAGCCCGAGGTTCGAGCCGCCGGTGATGTTGAGCAGCACGCCGGTGGCACCGTCGAGCGTCGTCTCGAGCAGTGGCGACGAGACGGCCGCATTGGCCGCGTCGGCGGCCCGCGTGTCGCCCGAGGCACTGCCGATGCCCATCAACGCCGAGCCGGCGTCGCGCATGATCGTCCGCACGTCGGCGAAGTCGAGGTTGACGAGCCCCGGCACCGTGATCAGGTCGGTGATGCCCTGGACGCCCTGGCGCAGGATGTCGTCGGCGATGCCGAACGCCTCGGTCACCGGGGTCTTCTTGTCGACGACCTGCAGCAGCCGGTCGTTCTCGATCACGATCAGCGTGTCGACGCGGTCCCGCAGGCTCTGGATGCCGACCTCTGCCTGCTCCGCCCGCCGGCGGCCTTCGAAGCCGAACGGTCGCGTGACGACCCCGACCGTCAGCGCCTCGAGCTCCCGCCCGAGCTCTGCCACGACCGGGGCGGCACCGGTTCCCGTGCCGCCACCCTCGCCTGCAGTGACGAAGATCATGTCGGCGCCCTTGAGCGCCTCCTTCAGCTCGTCGCGTGTCTCCTGCGCCGCTGCGAGGCCGACCGCCGGGTCGGCGCCGGCCCCGAGGCCGCGCGTCGCCTTCGAGCCGATGTGGATCTTCACGTCGGCATCGGTCATCAGCAATGCCTGCGCATCCGTGTTGACGGCGATGAACTCGACGCCGCTGAGGCCCGATTCGACCATGCGGTTGACCGCGTTGGTGCCGCCGCCGCCGACGCCGACGACCTTGATCACCGCGAGGTAGTTGCCACCTTGTGTGCTCATGAATGTCTCACCTCTACCTACCTGGACGTCAAGCTCTCATCGAGCGATGGAGTGTGCTGCACCCGGCATTCGGAGCCAGGGTACGGACTCCTTGTCGGCATTGTCAACGGAAACCTCAAGGTGTTGTCGAGGGTATACCATCAACCTCGACCTAAGAGTTGAGGGTTCCCGCGACCGGTCGCTCGGGCACCGCGACGTCGAGATACGGCGTCCCGGCGTCGAGCAGCGGGATCACGCGAGCGGCCACGGCGAGCTTGAGCGGCACGTCGACCGCGTCGCCGAGGCGGACCTCGAGGCCGGAGCGGAGCCGGAGCGTCAGCGTCTCCTGGGTCGTCGTGACGGAGCTGACTCGCCCCGGGAAGCGGGAGCCTGCGAGCGGCGCGACGGCGGCCACGGCCGTCTGGAGGTCGCCTTCGGTCGGATCCCCGACCCGGAGCGACACGCTGCGGTCGATCCAGATCCGCGCGAGCGCTGGCCGGGTGCCACGCTCGACCGCGGCGATCACCCTGCCGCTCTCCGCGACGAGGTACGAGTCCGCACCCTGCCGGACGACCGCGACGGGCCGTTCCGGCACGATCACGACGCGAAGCGTGTGCGGGTAGGCGCGATCGAAGCGCACGCGCTCGACGGTGGGAAGGGTCTCCACCATCCGGCGCGACGCCTCGAGATCGAGCTTGAGCAGGCTCGTGCCCCTCGCCGACGCGAGGGCCTTGCGCACCTGCTGCGCAAGGGCCGGGGAGGACGCTCCCGCGACGTCGATCGTGCGCACCGAGAACACGCCGGTCTCGCGCGCGCCGAACCAGGAGACGGCCGCGCCGGCGACGATGAGGAAAGCGATTCCGAGCGAGCGGCCGGAGGGGACGAGTCGCGCCAGATCGAGGCGCTCGCCGGTGATCCGGCGCGGGCGCGGGACAACGACACTCACCGCGCGCGCACGGGGACGCGATCCGCGTTCGACTCGTCCCCCGCTGGCCACCTCGTTCAGTTCGCCGCCTGCTGCAATAACCCTGGGGACACGCTGAAACCTGTCACCGAACCGCGATCTCCCCCAGCAGCACGACCTCGTGCTCGAGCTCGACGCCGTACGCCTCGCGCGCGCGCCGGCGCGCCTCTGCCATCAACGCCAGGCAGTCGGCGGTCGTCGCTCCACCGGCGTTCTCGATGAAGTTGGCGTGCTTCGGCGAGATGAGAGCGCCGCCGGCCCGGTGCCCCTTGAGGCCGCAGAGCTCGAGCATCCTCCCGGCACCGACCTCTCCGGGTGGATTCTTGAAGACCGACCCGAATGTCCGCTTGGTCGTCGGCTGGGTCGCCTTCCGGCGGCCGACGAGGTCACGGACGTCTGCACGGATCTCGTCGGCCGGACGCGGCGCCAGCTGGTACTCGACGGCGGCGACGACCTGGCCGTGTCGTAGGCTCGAGTGCCGGTACGAGAGGCCGAGCTCGGCGGGCGTCAGCCAGCCGATGCCGTCCGTGGTTGCCACGAGCGCACGTTTCACGATCGCGTTCCAGTCGCGCCCGTACGCGCCGGCGTTCATCCACACACCCCCACCGGCCGTCCCCGGGATGGCGCATGCGAACTCGAAGCCGCCGAGCGCCGCCGCCCGGGCGCGGTGCAGGCAGACCGCATTCGTGGCGCCGCCTCCGGCGACGAGCAGCGTCCCCTCGGCCCGCACCCCGGCGAGCTCGCCGGCCAGCCGCAGCACGAGCGCGTCCACGCCGGCGTCGGCCGCAAGGAGGTTCGACCCCAGGCCGACGGTCGCGACCGCGAGGCCCCGTTGTGCCGCAGCGTGCAGCACCTGCTCGAGCTCGGCGAGCGTGCGGGGCTCGGCGAAGGCCCGCGCAGGCCCGCCGGTACCGATCGTCGTCAGGCGCGAGAGCGCGACGTCCTCCCGGAAGGGAAGCGGTGGCGCCGTCATCGCGGCAACCCGGCGACGATCGCGCGCGCGATCTTCCAGGGCTCCCCCACGCCGAACGTGACCACCAGGTCGCCCGGCCGCGCCCAGGCGAGCGCGAGCGTGGCCGCATCCTCGAGCGACGGTGCCCAGCCCGCTCGCACGTCCGGCGGCAGCGAGTCGAGCACCAGCTTCCCGGTGATCCCCTCGCGCGGTGCGTCGCGGGCGCCGATGATCTCCGTCACGATCGCGGCGTCGGCGAATCCCAGGGCCTCGCCGAGCTCCACGTGCAGCTGCCGGGTGCGCTCGACGACGTGTGGCTGGTAGACGGCGATCAGCCGGCCGCGCGTCAGCGCCCTTGCGGTTCGCAACGTCACCTCGAGCTCCGTGGGGTTGTGACCGTAGTCGTCGTAGACCGTGACCCCACCGTGCTCACCGACGAGCTCGAGCCTCCGCCCCACACCGGCGAACCGCACGATCGCCGCCTCGGCCTCCGCACGTGGCACGCCCGCGAGCTCGAGCGCGGCGAGGGCCGCAGCCGCGTTCTGGCGGTTGTGATCTCCCGGCACGGCGAGCTCGAGCTCCACGGGCTGCAGCTCCCAGCTGCGGACCACGTGCGGGACGGTCTCGAGCCACGCATCGAAGAACGCCCGGAGCTCCGCTTCGGAGGCATACGTTGCGTGGTGGTCGAGCTCGACGTTCGTGATCACCGCGATCTGCGGTGCCAGCGCGCCGATCGAGCGATCGGACTCGTCGCCCTCGACCACGAGCCATCCCTCGCCGGCCCCCGCGTTGCCGCCGAGCTGGGGAACCATGCCGCCGATGATCCAGGCCGGATCGCGGCCGGTCTGCTGCAGGACGAAGGCGATCATCGCCGAGGTCGTGGTCTTGCCGTGCGCGCCGCCGACGACGATAGCCGGCTGCGCCGCGACGAGCTCGGCCAGGAACTCCGCACGGGGTATCCCGTCGCTGCGCCGCGTGTGGGCCGTCGAGACGACCACTTCCCAGCCGGCGGGTGGCGTCGGCTCGCCCCCCAGGTCGACATCGATCCCCCCGAGAGATCCCATGAAGATGGTCTCGCCGATGTCCCAGCCGCGCACCTCGGCCCCGAGCGCCCTGGCGATGTTCGCGTAGGCCGACATCCCCGAGCCGCCGATGCCGACGAAGTACAGTCGGCGGCCGCCGAGAGGCCCCTCAGCGGCCGGCAAGAGCGATCAACCCCTCGGCGATCGTGTCGGCCGCATCCACCCGGGCCATCGCGAGCATCGCCGCACGCATCGCGGCGAGCCGCCCTGGATCTCCGAGCAGCTCTGCGACGAGAGCGGGCACCGTTCCGATCTCTGCGTTCGGGACCACGATCGCACCGCCGCCACGCTCGAAATGGCGCGCGTTCAGCGTCTGGTGGTCGGCGGTCGCATACGGGTACGGCACGAGGATCGCAGGTGTCCCCGCCGCGGCGAGCTCCCACACCGTGCCACCGGCCCGGCTGACCGCGACGTCGGCCGCCGCGAGCACGTCGCCGAAGCGCTCCGTCTGCGGCATCAGGAGATACCCGGCGCGCCGGGCGCGGGCGTCGAGCGCAGCGAAGTCGCGCTCACCCGAGACGTGCAACACGGTGGGCCCTTCGTTGCCCCAGGCCGAGACCGCCATCTCGTTGAGCGACGTCGCCCCGGCGAGCGCCCCGAAGACCGCGACGACCGGCTCCTCGGAGCCCAGACCGAGGCGAGCCCGCGCCTCGGCGCGGCTCACACCCAGGTGGGCGACCGGGATCGGCCGCCCCACGACCGCGACCTTCTTCCCGGAGCGGCCCGGGATCTCGTAGGCGAGGAACAGCTTCGAGGCGAACGGGGCGGCAAGCCTGTTCGCGAGGCCGAGGTGCGCGTCGGCCTCCGTGAGCGCTGCGGGGATCCCCGAGAGACGGGCGGCGAGCACCATCGGGCCGGCGACGTAGCCGCCGCCGCCGAGGACGACGTCGGGCCGCCGGCGCTTCAGGATCGCCCGGCAGGCGAACGGCGCTTTCCCGGCCTGCCAGAGAGCACGGAGGAGCACGACCGAGGGCTTTCGGGGGAAGCCGCTGATCGCGAACGTGTCGAGCTCGAAGCCCGCTTCAGGAACCAGCCGCGACTCGACGCGGTCGGGGCTGCCTGCGAACGTCACGGTCGCTCCGCGGGCGCGCAGCGCCTCCCCGACCGCGAGCGCGGGCCTGATGTGACCGGCGGTCCCTCCCGCCGCGATCACGACTACGAGCTTCGACGACTCGATCATTCACGGCGATGTTAAGGAGAACACCGACCCCGGCGAGCAGGACGATGAGCGAGGAGCCGCCGTAGGAGACGAACGGAAGGGGAATCCCGGTCAGCGGTGCGATGCCCAGGACCGCGCAGAGGTTGACTGCGGCCTGCCCGCAGACGAGCGTCGTGATGCCGGCGGCGAGCCGTTTGCCGAACGGATCGCGGCACTGCAGGGCGATCCGGAAGCCGGCCCACGCGAAGACCGCGAACGCCGCGATCACGGCGGTGGAGCCGATCAGGCCGAGCTCCTCGCCGACGATCGCGAAGATCATGTCGGTGTGGGCCTCGGGGAGGTAGAAGATCTTCGAGATCCCCCGGCCGAGACCCTCGCCGGTGATGCCGCCCGAGCCCATCCCGATGATCGCCTGCACCGTCTGGAAGCCGGTGCCCTGCGGGTCCTGCCACGGGTCGATGAAGCTGAGGAATCGGGAGCGTCGGTACGGCTCGGCGTAGATGGCCACCGAACCGAGCACGAGCGCGATCGAGCCGCCGAGGGCGAGGAGCCGGAACGGTACCTCGGAGACGATCAGGATCCCCGCCACCATGATGCCGAGCGTGATCGTCGTGCCGAGGTCGGGCTCGAGCAGGATGAGGACGGAGAAGAGGCCGACGACGATGCCCAGCGGCTTCATCAGCTCGCCCATCGTTCGCGGGGTCGGACGCCGCGCGAGGAGCGCGCACGTCCAGATGCAGATTGCGATCTTCGCCACCTCCGAGGGCTGCACGCTGATCGGTCCCAGCAGGAACCAGCGACGGGCTCCGTTGATCGGCGGCCCGACGGCGAGAACAGCGACGCAGAGCGCAAACGCACCGACGAGCAGGATCGGCGCGAGCGCCCGCAGCCGGTGGTAGTCGAACCGCGAGGCAAGCGCGAGCAGCAGGAGCCCCACGACGGCGTAGGCGCCCTGCTTGACGAGGAAGGTCATCGGGTCGCCCGCACCGATCGCGGCGGACGCGGAGGTGGCGCTGAAGACCATCACGAGCCCGAACGCGACGAGCCCGAGCGTGACGAGAACGAGCAGGCGTTGCTCGAGTTGTCCTGCAGGTCTGGACGTCACCCCTGGAGCTTCTGCACCAGCTTCCCGAACTCCTCCCCACGGTGCTCGAAACTCGTGAACTGGTCAAAGCTCGCACAGGCCGGCGAGAGGAGCACGACATCGCCCGTCCGCGCCTCGAGCGAGGCCTCGGCGACCGCCGCTGCGAGATCCGCGCTCCGCACGAACGTGACTCGAGCCGCGTCGAGCGCAGCGGCAATCGCCTCGGTGGCCTCGCCGATCAGATAGGCACGATCGCCCGGTTCGAAGGCCGCCGCGAGCGGCGCGTACGGCTCAGCCTTGCCACGACCGCCGAGGATCACGAGCTTCCGGGCACCGGGGAACGAGGCCAGCGCACGGAGCGCGGCGGCAACGTTCGTCGCCTTCGAGTCGTTCACGTAGCGTACGCCCGCGATCGTCGCGACCTGCTCGATCCGGTGCTCGACCCCCGGGAACGTGCGAAGGGCCAGCGCGATCGCCGCGTCGTCGAGGCCGGCCGCCCGCGCGGCGGCAACCGCTGCTGCCGCGTTCTCGCGATTGTGCGCGCCGGGGATCAACGGCTCTGCGGGCAGCGGATCGTCACCGCCGAACTCGATCCGCCGTGCAGCACCGGGTACCGGGCTGAAGCCGCGCGGCACGACCGCCACGTCGGTCGTCTGCTGGTTCTCGAAGATGCGCAGCTTCGCGGCGCGGTAGGCCTCGATGCTGCCGTGCCGGTCGAGGTGATCGGGCTCGATGTTCAGGAGTACGGCGATCCGTGGCCGCAGCGTGTCGATGTCCTCGAGCTGGAAGCTGGAGAGCTCGCAGACGACCCACGCGTCCGGAGCTGCCTGGCCGACGAGGCTCGTCAGCGGCCGGCCGATGTTGCCGGCTACTTCGACCTGAACCCCGGCGGCGTCGAACATCGCCCCGAGCAGCGCTGTCGTCGTCGTCTTGCCGTTCGTGCCCGTGACCCCGAGGACCGGGTTGGCGAGCAGGCGTGCGCCGAGCTCGATCTCCGATGCGACCGGGATCCCGCGGGCGCGAGCCGCCTCGACCGGCGGTGACTCCCCCGGCACGCCGGGGCTCTTGACGACGAGCCCGACGCCGTCCAGGAATGTCGCGTGCCACTCCCCCAGGCGGATCACGGCGTCGACTCCCGACACGTCCTTTTCCGGGTCGGCGTCGTAGGCGACGACGGTGATATCACGGGCCCGCAGTGCCGCGACCGCCGCGCAGCCGGAGCGTGCGAGCCCGACGACGAGGACTCGCTCGGGGATCGGGGACATGTGCGCAGCCTACTCAGGCCCGCTGGGCGATCACGATCCCGGTGACGATCAGCGCGCTGCCCACCGCGATCGGCACCGTCACGTGCTCGCCGAGGATCAGCGCCGCGAGCACGAACCCCGACACGGGCTGTAGGAACTGCAGCGTCGCGATCCTGGCGATGCCTCCCCGGTCGAGCGCCCAGTACCAGCCGAGGTAGCCGAGGATCGACGTCACGACCGCGAGGAAGAGCACGGCGCCCCAGGCCGTCGCACCTGCATCCGGCACGCCGTCGCGCGCGAGGAACGCAATCAGCAGCGGCGCGAGCACGAACGTCCCGAGCAGCACACCCCAGAGGGTCGTGGCGAGGCTCGAGAGGCCACGTGGCGGAAGCATTGCACCGGCGACGTACCCGGCCGACACGCACAGCGCGGCGGCGAGGACGAGCAGGTCGCCTGCGAGGGTCGCGTCGCCGGCCGAGGCGCCCCGGCCGGCGATCAGCACGACCTCGCCGACGAGGGCGACCGCACACCCGGCGAGCCACCCCGGCCGCGGGGCGCGGCGGGCGACGAGGGCCGCGTAGACGCCCGTGAAGATCGGCAGGGCCGCAAGGATCATCACTCCGTGCAGGGCCGACGTGCGCTGCTGCCCGACCGTGTACACGACCGGGAAGATGACGAAGCCGACCGCAGCGGAGACGCCCAGCAGCTGGCGCGAGCGGGTGCTGACGGGGAGTCCCTGGCGCATCGCTGCGAGCAGGGGGATCGCGACGAGGCCCGCGACGACCGTACGCAGGCAGGCGACGACGAGCGGCGAGAGGTCGTCGAGCGCAAGGCGGGTCGCGATCGGCGTCGCGCCCCAGACGACCATCACCGCGATCGCGATCGCAACCGGGACGAACGCGGTTCGCGCCGGCGAGGCCGCGCCCACTAGAGGCTCACAACTTGAAGCGGAGGTAGTAGCGGTAGAAGAGCACGAAGCCGATCGTGCAGAGGATCGCGCCCACGATCCAGAATCGCACCATGATCTTGGTCTCCGACCAGGCCTTCATCTCGAAGTGATGGTGGATCGGCGCCATCAGGAAGACGCGTTTCCCGGTGCGCTTGAAGCTCGCGACCTGGATCATCACCGACAGCGCCTCGATCAGGTAAATGCCGCCGATGAAGATCAGGAGCACCTCCGTCTGCGTCATCACGGCGAGCCCGGCGATCGCTCCGCCGAGGGCCATCGAGCCCGTGTCGCCCATGAACACCTCGGCCGGGAACGCGTTGAACCAGAGGAAGCCGATCACTCCGCCGATCAGCGCCGCGGCAAAGATCGCGACGTCGAGGTAGTTGTCGCTGCGCACTCCGACCGGCCCGGAGCGGATCCAGGAGATCGTGGCGATCGCGAGGAACGTGAGGATCGAGATCGCGCAGGTTCCGGCAGCCAGCCCGTCGAGGCCGTCGGTCAGGTTGACGCCGTTCGCCGTGCCCGCGATCACGATGAAGAGGAACGGGAAGTAGAACCAGTGCAGGTCGATGTTGACGTCGACCACCGGGAAGTAGATCTCGGTGTCGAGGTAGCCGACCTTGGTCACGACCCAGCAGACCGCGATCGTAATGACGACGAGACCGAGCATCTTCCAGCGTCCCGACAGCCCGAGCGAGCGTCGCTTGCGCACCTTGAGGTAGTCGTCCGTGAAGCCGATCAGAGCGCACCCGAGCGTGAGCGCGAGGAGCGTCAACCCGGGCAGCGTGTGCACCGTGAGCACGAGGAAGGGCACGGTCGCCGTGGCGAGGATCAGGAGGCCGCCCATCGTGGGGGTTCCCTGCTTGACGATGTGGCGCGCAGGCCCCTCGTCGCGGATCTGCTGGCCGACACCCGTGCGGCGCAACCACTCGATGAAGGTGGGGCCGATCACGATGGCGAGAACCATCGCGACGAGGCCGGCGATCAGGACTCGGACCATGCTCGTGCCCGTTTCTCGATCGAGGCCGGGATGCCTTCGAGACCGACCGACCGCGACCCCTTGACGAGGATCGCGTCTCCCGGCCGGAGGGAGCCGACGACGCGGTCGAGGTCGGCAACGTCGCGGAGCGCCACCCGAGCCGGCGGCCCGTGCGCCTGGATGTAGGGCAGCGCCGCCGCGCCGACGGCGATCACGAGCTCGATCCCGAGCTCGTCCATGAGCCGGCCGATCTCGAGGTGGTAGCTCTCGGACTCGGCGCCGAGCTCGGCCATCTCGCCCAGGATCGCCACGCGGCGGCGGCTGCCGGCACGTGCCACGAGATCGAGCAGCGCGGCCCGCATCGAGGTCGGGTTGGCGTTGTAGGCGTCGTTGATCACGAGGCCGCCGCCCGGCAGCGGCAGCTCCTCGCCCCGCCAGCGGGAGAGCGTGACCGCGGCAGCGCCTTCCTGGGCCCGGTCGAGCGGAAGCCCGAGCGCCTCGTAGGCGACGAGCGCCGCAAGCGTGTTCTCGGCCATGTGCCGGGCGGTGAACGGCAGGGTGAGCGCGACCTCGCCGCCCGCCAGCGGGAATCTCCATTCGTGGCCGCCGCCTTCGACCGCGGTCCGGTCGAAGCGGTGGATCTCGATGTCGGTGCGCGCGAGGTGCGGCTCGAGCTCGACGGCGTCGGCCGGCACGACGGCGATACCGCCTACGGGGAGCGCAGCGATCGCCTCGGCATTGGCCTCGGCGACGCGCTCGACCGTGCCGACGAGCTCGAGGTGCTCGGGCCCGATCGACGTGACGACCGCGACGTCGGGGCGGGCGATCTCGCAGAGCGCCGCGATCTGCCCGAGCCCGCGCATCCCCATCTCGGCCACGAGCACCGCCGTATCGAGCTCGAGCCGGCAGACGGTGAGGGGAAGGCCGATCTCGTTGTTCTGGCTCGCCTCCGCCCACACCGTCGGGGTGGCGGCACTGCACAGCGCACCGAGGATGTCCTTGGTCGACGTCTTGCCGGTGGAGCCGACGACGGCGACGACGTGTGCCTCGCTCTTCGAGCGGATCAGCGACGCCAGCGCCGCCAGAGCGGCCTCCTGGTCGTCAGGGACGAGGGTGGCGGCGCCTCGCGCCGCAGCGCCCGCGACGTGCTCCACACCCGTGTTCAGCGCGACGAAGAGGTCGCCCGGGCCGACGACGCGTGAATCCGCCTTGATCCCGGTGATCGCTCCGGCGGCGGCCGTGCCCGCCGGGCGTGCGAGCGCACCGAGCCCGAGCGCTGCGACCTCGTCCCATGCGACCGGGATCACGAGCGCGTCTCCTCTCCGCCGCTCACCGGGCGAACCCCGCCTCGCGCAACGCCTCGCGGCGACGACGCGGTCGTCGAACGGCGCCACGACGCCGGCCGTCTCCTGGCCCTGCTCGTGCCCCTTGCCCGCGATCACGACGACGTCACCCGGGATCGCGAGGGCCACGGCGCGGTGGATGGCACTGCGGCGGTCGGGATCGATCTCCACGCCCGTGCCCGAGCCCTGCAGGACGTCCTGGATGATGGCCAGCGGTTCCTCGCTGCGCGGGTTGTCGGACGTGACGATGACGTGATCGGCCCGCTGCACGGCAACGGCCCCCATCACGGGCCGTTTGCCGCGGTCGCGGTCGCCGCCGGCGCCGAACACGCAGATGACCCGGCCGTCGCCGAGCCCGCGGGCCGCCAGGAGCACGGTGTCGAGTGAGTCGGGGGTGTGCGCGTAGTCGACGATGACCGCGAACGGCTGGCCCTCGTCGACCGCCTCGAACCGGCCGGGCACGCCGGGCATCGTCCGGATCCCCTCCGCCACGTCCTCGTCGTCGACGTCGAGCAGGATTCCTGCCGCAACCACGCCGAGCACGTTCTCGACGTTGAAACGGCCACGCAACGGTGTCTCGATCGAAATCCCCGCGGCCCGGAACCGGCTGCCGTGCGGCCCCAGCTCGAGCCCCTCCGGCCGCACCTCTGCCGCGTCCGTCAGGCCGAAGGTGACGAGCGGAGCCCTCTGTGACTCTGCGAGCTCGAGTGCGAGCCTGCGGCCGTGCTCGTCGCCCACGTTCACTGCTGCGGGTGGCGGCTGCGCTCCCGTGAAGAGGCGACGCTTCGCCTGGTAGTAGTTCTCCATCGTCCCGTGGAGGTCGAGGTGATCCTGGGAGAGGTTCGTGAACACGAGGGCGTCGAAGCGCACCCGGTCGAGCCGGCGGAGGACTGAGCCGTGGGACGAGGCCTCGACCGCGACGCTCGCGTCACCGGCGTCGACCATCTCGCGGAAGAGCCGCTGGAGATCGATCGCCTCGGGAGTGGTGTGCGGGGCCGGACGCGTCGCACCCCCGACGATCCACTCGACCGTGCCGATGAGGCCGGGCGAGCGACCGGCGGCGGAGAGCACGGAGCGCAGGAGGAAGGCGGTGGTCGTCTTCCCGTTCGTGCCCGTGACGCCCGCGACCTCGAGCGACCGAGTCGGCTGCCCGAAGAAGCTGTCGGCGGCGACGGCCATCGCTGCGCGCGCGTCCTCGACGAGGAGCTGTGGCACGTCGAGCTCAAGGGGCCGTTCGACCACGAGGGCGGCGGCGCCGGCCGCGACCGCGCGCGGCGCAAAGTCGTGCCCGTCCACACGTGATCCGGGAACGCAGAAGAACACCGCCCCGGGAGAGACGCGATCGGCATCGTAGGCAAGGTCGGCGATCTCGACGGCTCCGCGGGCGCCGCTCTCGCTCGCGGCGAGCACGCGCGTCAGGTCGTCGAGGTTCACGGACGCCCATTCTACGGCGGGCGGTCGACCCATCGCGGACGACGCCGGCCAGCACACGGGTGAGCTACTGGTTCGACGGCCCTGCGGCCGCCGTCAGCGACACCCTGCTCTCGGGTGCGTCGGGCGGTACCTCGAGATACTGGAGCGCGAAACGGGAGATGTCGCGGAAGGCCGGCGCGGCCACGACGCCGCCGTAGATGTTCCCCCGCGGCTCGTCCACCATCACGAGGATCGCCAACCGGGGCTTCTTCGCGGGCACGAGGCCGACGAACGAGGCGACGTACTTCTTCACGTAGCGCCCGTTCTCGGCCTTCTCGGCGGTACCGGTCTTGCCGGCGACGGTGTACCCAGGAATCGCGGCCTCGGTGCCGGTGCCCTCGAGCACGACGTCCCGGAACATCGCCATCATCCGGTCGGCCGTGTGCTTCGAAACGACCTGCATCGCTCGAGGGCGCCTGACCCGCCTGCTGCCCACCTTCTCGACGAGGCGTGGCGTGACGCGGACGCCGCCGTTGCCGATCGTCGCGTAGGCAGAGACCATCTGCAGCGGCGTGACCGCGATCCCCTGGCCGATCGGCACCGTGCCGATCGTCGAGCCCGACCAGTCCTCGAGCGGCAGGACGAGGCCCGAGCTTTCGCCCGGGAAGTCGATGCCCGTCGGCCGGCCGAACCCGAACCGGTCGATCCAACCCGCCAACTCGCCGGAGCCGAGCTTCTCGGCGACGGTGATGGTGCCGATGTTCGAGGACTGGGAGAGGATCTCCTTGACGCTCATCACCTCGGTTCCGCGGATGTGGGCCTCGTGGATCACGCGGTCGGCGACCTGGATCGTGGGGGCGAGCGTGAAGGTGCTCGTGGGCGCGACCACGTTGTCCTCGAGCGCACCGGCGATCGTCACGATCTTGAAGGTCGAGCCGGGCTCGTAGGCGTCGGTCACGGCACGATTGCGCCTCGCGTCCGGTGACGCGCGGGAGAACTCGTTTGCATCGAACGTCGGGTAGTTCGCCATCGCGAGGATGGCGCCGGTACGCGGATCCATCACGATCGCAGCGGCACCGCGGGCGCCGAACTGCTTGACGGTGCTGGCCAGGATCTGCTCGGCGTTCGATTGGATCTGATGGTCGATCGTCAGCGTCACGTTTCGCCCCGGCCGCTCGGCTCGCGAGGTGACGACGTCAATCGCGCGGCCGAAGGGATCCTTGACGATCGTCTCGAACCCGGACCTTCCCGACAGCGTCTTGTCGAGCGAACGCTCGAGCCCGTCGAGACCATGGTTGTCGGTGCCTGCGAAGCCCAGCACGTGCGAGGCGACCCGCCCCTGCGGGTACGCGCGCAACTCCTCCGGGTAGAAGCCGAGCCCGGGTATCTCGCGTTTGCTCAGCGCGTCCGCCTTCACGGGATCGGCCTTGCGGGCGATGTAGACGAACCCTTTCGACCTGTCCTTCAGGGTCGGGTAGAGCGTGTTCGCGTCGAGACCGAGTGTCTTGCCGACGACGACGGCGGCGCGTTGCGCGTCGGCGATGTTACGAGGGTCGGCGTAGACCGTGGTTGCCTGCTCGCCGATCGCGAGCGGCTCGCCGGTGCGGTCGTAGATCGTGCCGCGGCCGGCCGGCACCTCGATCGTCTCCCGATGCTGCGTGATCGCCATCTTCGAGAAGCGGTCGTGCTGGGCGCCCTGCACCCACGCGGCGCGGCCGATCGCGACGACGAAGAGAAGACCGAAGGTGACGAGCAGCAGGCGGATCCGGTGGTTCGCGCGCCGGTCCCTCACTTCGCTCCCAGCCGGACATACGTCGTCGTCAACGGGTCGGCTGCTTGGAGGCCGAGCTCGGCGGTCGCGACCTTCTCGATCCGCACACTGGTCGATGCACTCGAGAGCCGCGAGCGCAGAAGCGCGTTGTCGGCCTTGAGCTGAGCCCGCTCACCGCTGAGGTCGTCGAACTGCATGTTGAGCTGGAGCACGACGACGTTGACGGCGACGATGCCGGCGAGGAGCACGCCGACGACGACGATCCACGCGACGCTTCCGGCGAAGTGCGCGCGCGATTGGACTTCCCGCTTCTCGACCCGCCGCTCTTTGCGGGCGACGGTTCCCTCGGCAATCGTCGACATCTAGTGCACTACGCCTTGACCGCGACCCGCAGCCGGGACGACGCTGCCCGTGGATTGAGGTCGACCTCGGAGGTGGACGGCCGCACGGGCTTCCGCGTCAGCAGGCGCAGCTCGGGCTCCTTGCCGCAGACGCAGATCGGGAAGTCGGGCGGGCAGGTGCACCCCTTCGCGCCGGCGACCATGAACTGCTTCACGATCCGGTCCTCGAGCGAGTGGAAGCTGATCACGGCAAGCCGGCCGCCCGGACGAAGCATCGCGACGGCGGCCGGCAGCGCGGCCTCGAGCTGGCCGAGCTCGTCGTTGACGGCGATGCGGAGCGCCTGGAAGACGCGCTTGGCAGGATGGCCTTCGCCGAACCGGGCCGGGGTGGGGATCGCCATCTTGATCACGTCGACGAGGTCGGCGGTGCGGAAGAACGCGCGCTCCGCCCGCCGGCGCACGATCGCCCGGGCGATCGGCCCTGCGTAGCGCTCCTCGCCGAAGCGGCGGAAGATCGTCGCGAGCTCCTTCTCGTCCCAGGTGTTCACGATCGTCGCTGCCGTCAACTCGCTGGAGGGATCCATCCGCATGTCGAGCGGCGCGTCGGTGGCGTACGAGAATCCGCGCTCGAGGCGGTCGATCTGCATCGACGAGACGCCGACGTCGAGCAGGATCGCGTCGGCCTTGATGTCGTTCGCCGCCAGCTGGGTGAGGACGATGGCGAAATCGCCGCGCAGGAAGCGAACGTCGACGCCCGCCCCTGCCTTGAAGCGGTCGAAGTAGGCCTTGGCGCCCGGATCGCGGTCGATCGCGACGAGCTTGCCGCTGCCCTGCAGGTCTTGCGCGAGCAGGCGCGCGTGGCCCCCGGCGCCGAACGTCGCGTCGACGACGGTCTCGCCCGGCTGCACGGCGAGCAGGTCGCGAACCTCGTCCGCGAGGACGGGGGTGTGATCAGACGCGCTGTTCGGCAAGACGTTGGGCAACATTGTCCGCGCTCCCTTCGATTCCCTCCAGGCGCTCCGCCCAGACGGCGCGATCCCAGATCTCGAGGTGGTCGTTGCTCCCCACCACGGTCACGTCCTTGGTCAGGTTTCCGTAGCGGAGGAGGTGGTTCGGCACGAGCACCCGGCCCTGCTTGTCGGGGGTGTCCTCCGCGGCGCCGCCGAAGAAGAGCCGCTGGAGCGTGCGGGTCTCCGGAGCGAGTGGGTCGAGTCGTCCGATGCGCTCGGCGATCGTCATCTGCCAGGCCGCCTTTGGATAGACGTCGACGCTGCCGTCGAGGCCCTTGGAGAGAACGACGCCGCCGGCCACGGCATCGCGAAAGCGCGCCGGCAGCGTGATGCGGCTCTTGTCGTCGATCGAATGGTCGTACTGGCCGATGAACACGCGCATGACTCCAGGGTTGCTCCCACGTTGCCCCACTCTAGACCACTTCTCCCCACTTTGCAACCCTGCGCCGCCATTTTGCCGGGGGCGAGGCTTCAGCCTCACCCGCGGTTCCTCCGGGCGATGGCGCCGCCGCGGACTGCCGCCGTATGCTGGCGGCGTGGAATCACGATCCGAGGACAGTGCTCTCGCCGCCATCGTCGACGTGGAGGACCGCCGCTACGCCGAGAGCCTTGCCCCCGGGCCCGCGCGCGACACCGTGGTTGCGAGCATCATCCGCTACCGCAGGCCCGAGGCGCTTCGGGCCGGAGACCCGCTACCGAGAGTCACCGTGCGGGTCGCCGGCGACCTCGAGCCGGTCGAGCTTGCAGACCTCGTTCGCGGGCGGCCGCTGCTGCTCGTCTTCGGCAGCTACACCTGACCGCCGTTTCGTCGCCGGTCGGGCGATGTCGAGAGCCTGCTCCAGCGCTTCCGCGACCGGGTGGATTTCGCGTTCGTCTACATCGCAGAGGCCCACGCCGACGACGAGTGGCAGCTCGCACCGAACCTCGCGGAGGGAGCCGTGCTCGACCAGCAGGTCACGCTCGAGGAGCGACGGCGGCAGGCGCACGAGACGGCGGCTCGCCTCGGCCTCACGCTGCCGCTCTTCCTGGACGAGATGAGCAACGGCACGAGCGCGGCCTTCGCGGCCTGGCCGGAACGGCTCGTCCTCGTCAGCTCGCAGCGCACGATCGCCTACCCGGGCAAGCCGGGCCCATGGGGGTTCTCCCCCGAGGAAGCCGAGGCGGCGATCGGCGCCGTGCTCGACGGCTCGTTTCCCTCGGTCGGAGGGGGCGCGGCCGGGGTCTCATGAGCACCGGTGATCCCGCCAGGGCCGAGAGCGCAGGGGAGTGCCCCGATCGCTCCTCGACGGGCGAAGACACCTGCTCAACCGCGGTAGCTCTTGTCGGGGCAGCTACCCTGAAGAGCGGCTGGCGGTACTAGCCACTCGACCCGGCCTCGATGCCGGCCCTCGTGTCCCGGGCTCTGCTGCCCGGAGATCGGCAATGCCGCCGCCCACCAACGAGCGAAAGGACCGACCATGAAGACGTCGTCTACAACCGTGGGCGCCTATCACCTGCGGGTGATGGTCGAGCGAATGCAGCAGGAAGGACGATCGGAGCGGGCGATCGTCAAGGCCGTGGAGGAAGCCGACGACAGGCGGCCGTCCGCGCCGACGCGCCGGGCGCCCCGCCGATGGCCCGCGCGACTGAGCAGGGCCCGTCGGCCGTCGTAGCCGTCAGACGTGACGCAGCGGTTTCCGGTGGCTCACAGCCGCCGGAAGCCGCCGCCGCACGACCTGCGAGATCAAGTCGTGTCGATTCGCGATGCGTCGGGCGAGGCCGGACGAGAGCCTCGCCCGCCTGTCTCGCGCCTGACTACAGCGTGACGGGCTGCGGCGCGACGCCCCGGCCCGTCAGCGCCGCGGCACCGCAGCGTGCGGCGAACGCGACGGCGTCGTGCGCTTCGAGCCCCGCGCCGAGAGCGAACGTGAGGCCCGCCATGAACGAGTCGCCGCAGCCGTAGGCGTCCTCGCGGGGCCCGGGAACAGGCGCCGCCGTGAAGGGGCCGCCGGGCTGCATCCAGCCGCCGAGGGCGCCCGACGTCGTCACCACGAGGCGCGGCTCCGGGTCGAGGTCGCCCGGGTGATAGCGCTCCGCGTCGTCCTCGCCGCTCCCGATCAGCGCATCGAGCTCGACGACGCCGCGCCGCAGCGTTTCGAGATCGCGAGCCGTCGCGGTGAGCACCCGCGCGCGGCGCGCCCAGCGCAACGCCTCGGCGTCGCCCGCGATGAAGAGCACCGCGTCCATCTCCTCGAGCTCGTGCCACTGCAGGCGATCGTCGCTCCCGGCCGGCCGCAGCTTCGGGCCGACGGTCGTGATCGTCCGCTCCCCCACCTCGTCGACGTGCGTGAACGCCCAGCGCTGCGGCCGCGGATCCACGACCGCGTGCACGTGAACCCCACGCTCCTCGAGCTCGGTGCGGGACGCTCGGCCGAGCTCGTCGTCCCCGAGCGCGGTGAAGAGATGCGCCTCGTCGGCAAGCAGCGCGAGCTGAACGGCGGCAACACCGCCCCCGCCTCCCGCCTGCTCCCACTGCTCTGTCGAGTGGACGATCTCACCCGGCGATGGCGCGTGCTCGACGCGGGCGAACCGGATCCACTCGACGTGCCCGACGACGGCGACTCTCATGGGTCAAGTGTCCCAGATGCGGTCAGACGCCGATCGCCCTCACGCCCCGCTGAAGAGGACCTCGACCTCCCAGTCGTCGGGCGCCTGCTCGTGGAGACGGTAGTGCACGTCGGCGATCAGCGCAGGGTCGAACGGCCCGCCGGCCTTTACGAGCCCCTGAACGGTCACCATCGCGACGTGGATCCCGTCCGGGCCGAGCTCCGACGCGAGCGACTGGAACAGGGAGCGCTGCGCGGCCTTCGCCACGCCGATTGCGGCCACGCGGGCGACGGGTTGCAACGCCATGCCCCCGCCGGTGAGCAGGACTGTGCCGCGGCCGGCGGCCCGCATCGCGGGCACGACCTCCTGCACGCAGGCGAGCGCGCCGGTCACGTTGGCGCTCAGCGCGGCGTCGAACGCGTCGAGGTCGATCTCGGTCGGGCTCCCGGGAACGGTGGCGAGGGCGTTGAACACGAGCACCCCGGGGTCGCCGAGCATCTCGCGTACGACCTGGAAGACCGTCGCGAGTGAGGCGCGGTCGCTCACATCGACCTCGGCCGTCATCGCACTCAGCTCCTCGGCAACGCCACCGGTCGTCGCGGAGCTCCGGCTGAGCAGCGCCACGGGGTAGCCGGCGGCGTCGAAGCGGCGCGCCGTGGCGGCGCCGATTCCGGGCCCTGCACCGACGATGACGACGGGTTTTCGCTCCAGCACAGAGACCCCTTTTTCGAATCACACGGTTCGGGTCACGCTATCTGCGGCGTCACCTCACACGACGTCGCGAACGAGCGTTTCACGGATGATGGGCACCGTGGCGATCCCGCCGTTCGAGACGTTCTACGTCGAGCACAGCTCCGAGGTACTCGGGCTGCTGCGCCGCAAGCTGGGGCGCGACCGGGCCGAGGACGCCTTCCAGGAGACGTTCTTGCGCGCGCTGCGGGCTTACGACCGGCTCGACCACGGCGAGCACCTCCGCGCCTGGGTGCTGACGATCGCCTCACGCGTCGCGATCGACGTGCACCGGCGCGCGAAGCCGACGGCCGAGCTGCTGGAGCTGCCGCACGAGGACACCCGGCCTGCCTACGAGGATCTCGGCGAGCTCACCGACGGCCTGCCCCCCAAGGAACGGGCGGCCGTCGTGCTGCGCTACGGCTACGACCTGACCTACGACCAGATTGCCGCCGTGCTCGACTCGAGCCCCGACGCGGCCCGCCAGGCCGCCTCATCCGGGGTGCGCCGTCTCAGAAAGGAGGCCCGACCATGACCGTTCCAACCGATCTCGACCTCCGCTTCCGGGAGGCGGCAGCCCGTAGCGGGATGCTCGACGCCGGGTACGACCTCGTCGATAGTCCGCTCGGCCCGCTGCTCGTCGCAGCGAGCGACCGGGGGCTGCTTCGGATCTCCTTCGACGCCGACCTCGAGCAGCACCTCGAGTGGCTCTCCCGGGTCGCCGGCCGCAGCGTCCTGCGCACGCCACGACAGGTCGACGACACACGACGCGAGCTCGACGAGTACTTCGAAGGCAGGCGTCATGCCTTCGACCTCGCCGTCGACCTCCGCGACGTGACGCCCTTCACCGAGAACGTGCTGCTGGAGCTCGCGCGCATCCCGTTCGGCGAGACCGCCACCTACGCCGAGCTCGCCGCCCGGGCCGGGTACCCGAAGGCCGCTCGTGCGGTCGGCATGACGATGAACCGCAACCGGATCCCGATCGTGCTCCCCTGCCACCGGGTGATCGGGGCGAACGGGAGTCTCGTCGGCTACGCAGGCGGATTGGAGCGCAAAGTGGCGCTGCTCACGCTCGAGGGCGTGCTTCTCTGACGCTCACCGCGGAGGAAGGTCGCGGCCAGAATCGCCGCGAGGAAGGCGAGCAGCGAGACGCAGAGAACGACGCCGTGGAATGCGGAGACCCCGGCGTCACGGACGGCACCGGTCGCCGAGGGCGAGAACGGCGTATCACCCTCACCGCCGTCACGCACGAACAGCACCCCCGCGAGAGCCCCGATCGCAGCGACCGAGAGGATGCCGCCGACCCGTGCCACGGTCTGGTTGAGACCGACTGCGACGCCTGCGAGACGCTCGGGCGCCGGGGACAGGGCGGCGGCGGTGATCGGCGCCACGACCGCGGGAAGCCCCAGGGCAAACAGGCAGACGCTCGCCACTCCCCACGTCCAGGCCCCGGGCCGGGTGGAAGCGGGCAGGAGCAGGAGCACAGCGATCCCGATCGTCGCCGCACCCGCGGCGATCGGCAGCCGCGGGCCGTGGCGGTCCGCGTAGCGGCCGAAGCGCGGCGCGAGGAGGATCAGCCCGATGCTCGGCGGCGCGAACACGAGCCCGGCGAGCGTCGGCGAGAAGCCGAGGAACTGCAGATAGACGGGCAGGAACAGCAGATGCGCCCCGAGCGCCGCGTAGATCACGAGCGTGACGAGGTTCGCGGCGGCGAGGCCGGGCGCCCGGAGGAGCGACGGAGGCACCACGGGGTCGCTCGCACGAAGCGTCCACACCACGAGGCCCGCGAGCGCGACGAGGCCGACGAGGAGGAACGGCAGCACCTGCTCGAGCCCACGCTCGCGCACCTCGACGAGCGCGTAGGTGATGCCGAGAAGTGAGACCGCGACGAGTGCCGAGCCGACGAGATCCAGGGTCGAGCGCCCCTCGGTGCGCTCGTTCTCACCACGTCCGGCGAGCGCAAGCGCGATCGTCACGATCGCGAGGGGAACGTTGATCAGGAAGACCCAGCGCCAGGAGAAGGTCTGCACGATGACGCCGCCGAGCGGCGGGCCTCCCACCGTGGCGAGGCTCGTCAGCGACGTCCAGAGACCGATAGCCCGGCCGGCCTCCCCCGCCCACGTCACGCGCAGCAGAGCGAGGCTGGTCGTCGTGAGCACGGCACCACCCACGCCCTGCAGCGCACGGCCGCCGATCAGGACGCCCTCGCTCGGCGCGAGCGCCGTCAGCAGTGACGCGCCGGCGAACAGCACGACGCCGACGACGAATGTCCGCCGCAGGCCGACGCGGTCGCCGATCGCACCGCCGACGAGGTAGAAGGCCGAGAGCGACAACGCGTAGGCCAGGTAGACCCACTGCTGGCCCGTGAGACCGAGGCCCATGTCCTGCTCCATCTGCGGCAGCGCCACGATCACGATCGTCGTGTCGAGGAAGGCGAGCGCGGACCCGAGCGCTGTCGCGAACAGCGTCAGCAGCTTCGCGCGCCCGTGTGCGTCGAGCGGACGCCCGGGTCTCATCGGCCCAAACTATCCGCGGCCGGGCCGACGCCCCGACGGATGATGTCCAGCTTCAGCCGGACGCCGGGGTTGCAGCGGCCCCACCCCGCCGTTGCGTGGGCGCAGCGCCGAGCCTCATACTGCAACGATCGTCACCAACGTTGTGGAGGAACGCATGGCATTCGAAGAGCTGACCCGTCGCCACGCCGAGGTCTGGAGCTCGGCGCCGTTCGAGAACATCGCGGAGATCATCAGCGAGATGCACATCGCCCTCGTCGAGCGCCTGGCGCCGTCCGCAGGCGAGCACTGGCTCGATCTCGGTTGCGGGGCCGGAGACGTCGCCTTCCACGCGGCCCGCGCAGGCGCCGTCGTCACCGGATCGGACCTCTCTCCCACACTCGTCGAGGCCGCGCAACGCCGCGCGCAGGAGCTCGGGCTCGACCTCACCTTGGAGGTCGCAGACTGCCAGGACCTGCACTACCCGGGCGCGTCGTTCGATGTCGTCTCGTCTTCCGTCGGCGTCATCTTCGCCCCCGACCACGAGCGGGTGGCGACGGAGCTCGCCCGGATCTGCCGTCCGGGCGGCCGGATCGGCCTGACCGCGTGGCGACGTGACAGCGGCGTCGGCGAGATGTTCGCCGCGATGGCGCCCTTCATGCCGACTCCGCCTTCCGGCGCCGGATCGCCGTTCGAGTGGGGAGACGAGGCCTACGTCGAGAAGATGCTCGGAAACGCCTTCGCCCTCTCGTTCGAGGAGCTCGACACCCGGCACGAAGGCGAGCACGGCGGCGAGATGTGGGCGATCTTCCGCGAGAGCTTCGGTCCCGCCTTCACCCTCTGGAAGTCCCTCGACGCGGAGAGGCGTGCCGCTCTCGACGAGGCGATGGAGGCGTGCTTCGAGGGCCACCGCACGGCAGACGGCGTCAGCATGGAGCGCCGCTACATCATCGTCACCGGCATCCGCAGAGCGGACTGACCCCGGCAGGCCGGGCTAGTCCAGCAGCCGGTAGCCGCGCCCCCAGACGTTCATCACGTACGGGAGCTCGGCGCCGGCTTCACGCAGCTTGTTGCGGAGCCGGGACGCGTGCGAGTCCACGGTGCGCGTGACGAGCCGGCCCCGGTAGCCCCAGACCTCGCGCAGGAGCTCGTCCTTGGTGAAGACGCGGTGGGGATCGCTGGCAAGCCGTACCGCGAGATCGAACTCGCGCCCGGCGAGCGAGACAGGGACGCCTCGCACCCGCACCTGGCGGGCGCGGCGGTCGACAACGAGCTCACCGACCTCGAAGACGTCGGCCGGGCCGACTGCGGCGCGACGCAGCACCGCGTGGATCCGCGCCACGAGCTCCGGATACAGCTCGCGCTCGGCGACGTCGTCCGCCCCGCGCTCGAACGCCCGCACGCGTTCCACGGGATCGGCGCCCGCCGCCGTGAGCACGATCACGGGAATGTTCCGGTCCCAGCGCCGCCCGGGCTCCCCCTCGCGCAGCCGGGCGCACAGCTCGGCTTCGCCGGCAAGCACGATGTCGGGTCGGGCCCGCTCGGCGATGTCGAGCGCCTGCGCGCTCCAGCCCGCCTCGATCACGTCGAAGCCGTCGGAACTCAGGTTGCGCTCGAGATAGCCCGGCTCGTGCGGGTCGGGGTCGGCAAGGAGAAGAGCAGCACGCATGCCGAAGAAGGCTAGAGCGACGGGCGCCGCTCGACCAGTTGTCCTTTCGGCCGGAAGTGTGACGATCGCTCCCCACCCGTCCGGAAGAGCCGGGTCGAGGAGGGATTCGACAGGCTCGGGGGCACCGTGAGCCGGCGCGGCGAGGAGAACGCCTTCCGCCGGAGCACGGCCGGCATTGCATTCGGATGGAAGATTGGCGCGTCCTGCGACGTCGTGTTGGTAGAGCTCGTTTTCCGGGGGGAGGGGATGAGCTCCAGTTCGATCGGGGGAGAGGCGCCGGGCGACCGGGCCTCTCCCCCATCTGAGCTCGAAATCGAGGAGGCGTCATCGTCGATTCGCGTTCTGTGCCCGCGCACCCGGTTCACGCTGCGCGCCGCGCGGCCGGCTCCACGTCGCAGAGGCTCGGTGCTCGCCTCCGCCTCCGAGCAGGTCGAGGACGACACCGAGGTCAACGTCGCGTATGCGACCGTCGTCCCGCTCTCGATCATCCTCAAGATCGTGCCGGCGCGGCGTCTCCTGCGGCCGCTCTCCTGGGCCCTCGATGCAACCCGCGAAGCCCTCAGGCCATCTCGCGCAGCACCGCGTCCGTCCACGTCTGCACGGTCTTGGCGCGACGGTAGAAGCGGTGGATGCCACCCTCGAGCGCGAAGCCGATGCCGCCGTGCACCTGCTGCACGTGCGCTGTCACCTCCCGGCAGGCACCGCCCGCCCAGGCGAGCGAGTCGCGCGGGAAGCCGGCCTCCTGATCGGCGGCGGACCAGGCCGAGAGCAGCAGGCCGTCACGGGCCAGCGCCGCATCGGCCAGCCGCGCCTGCACGGCCGGCAGCGCGGCGAGCGGAGCGCCGAACTGCTCCCGGTTTCGCGCGTGCTCGAGCGCCTTCTCGAGCGCGCCGGCAGCCAGACCCGCCACGTAGGCGAGCGTAACGGCGCCCCAGACGTGCATCCGCGCGAGATCGGGCGGAGGTACCCCCTCCACGCCGCGCAGCGTGCCGGTGCCGTCAAGGGTCGCCTCGCGCACGCCGCCCCTGACGCGGCCCGCGCCGTGGCGTACGCGCCCGCCGACCGCAAGCGGCGCTCCGAGCGTCGCCTGGTCGACGAGGCTGAGCGGCGCGACGGCGCGCCCGAGCTCGATCCCACCTGCGACGCCGGGGCCGAGCAGCTCGGGATCGCTCCAGAGCTCACCCCAGCCGACCGCTTCGAGTCTCGCGGCGAGCACGTCGTCTCGGTCGTCCTGCCACTCTCCGAAGACCGGCTCGAGCGGCGACTCCCAGCCCGCGAGCGCGCCGGACACGGAACCTGCGAACAACTCCAGCTCCGGCTCGGTCTCGAACCTCACGCGCCCACCTCCGCCAGGACGGCCTCCGTGTCGGCGCCGAGCTCCGGAGCGGGCCGCGTGGCGGCCGGCTCGCCGCCGTCGACCCGGAACACGCTGCCGAGCATCGTCACCTGTCCGAGACCCGGCTGCTCGACGTCCTGGAGGAGCCCGTTGGCCCGCGACTGCACATCGGCGTGCACCGAGTCGCGCGTGAGCACCGGCCCGGCCGGAACCGACGCTGCCCCGAGCCGCGCAAGCCACGTCTCGACCGGCTCCGCGGCGATCGCCCGCTCGACCGTCGCCGTCACCTGCTGCTTCGCTGCGAGGACGGCGGCATCGTCCGGCACCACGTCGGGCGCCGCGATCGTGGGGTCGTCGAGGTCGAACAGCGCGAGGAACGCCTGCCGTTGGGCCTGGTTGAGACAGGCAACCGCCAGGAAGCCGTCGGCCGTCTCGAAGCAGCGGTAGTACGGGTTCATCCCGAGGCCGCCGGCGATCTCGTCGGCCCTGGCCGTGAGATCGGCACGAGACGCGGCCGTCGCCTCGCCCACGGCCTCGTCCCCGAGCCAGACGAGATCCTGGATCTGGACGGCGAGAGCGGCACCGAGGAGCGACACCTCGACGAGCTGCCCCTCCCCTCGGGTGCGGGCACGCACGAGCGCCGCGAGCACTCCCGTCGCGAGCAGGTGCCCTGCCGTGAGATCGGCCATCGGGATCCCGCCGGCGCGGACAGGAACGCTGTCGCCGTGGGAGGCGTGTGAGGTGAGCAGCCCCGAGCGGCCCTGGGCGACGAGGTCGTAGGCCGGCCGGCCGGCGAGCGGGCCGTGCGGGCCGAACGACGTGACGATGCCGACGACGAGTGCGGGATACGCGCCGTGGAGCGCCTCCCACTCGAGCCCGAACGTGGCCGCCCGGGCCGGCGGCGAATTGTGAACGAGGACGTCGGCGGTGGCAGCGACCATGGCAAGGCTCGCCCGGCCTTCGTCCGACTTGAGATCGAGGACGACGGACCGCTTGCCACGGTTGAGCGGAACGAAGTAGCGGCCGATTCCGGGCGCGACGGGCATCACCTGCCGGTAGGCGTCGCCCCCCGGCGGCTCGACCTTGATCACCTCGGCGCCGAGTTCCGCCAGGAGCGAGCCGGCGAGCGGCCCCGCCACGTACTGCGCGACCTCGACGACACGGACTCCTTCGAGCGGCAAGCTCATCGCAGTCCCAGCCCGCGTCGCGCGATCACGAGCTGCTGTACCTCGGCGGTGCCACCGGCGATCGTCGAGCCGACCGACGCGCGGTACAGCGAGGCGGCACGGCCCTGGATCGCCGCCTCCGGCGAGGCGTCGCCAAGTCCCTCGAGGCCGAGGAGATCGATCGAGGCATCGCCGATCCGCTGTGCGAGCCGTGCGCCGGACAGCTTCGCCATCGCCGAGGTCGCGCTCCCCGGGAGCCCACGGTCGAGCGTGTCGGCAGCGCGGTACGAGAGCAACCGGGCGGCGTGGAGCTCGCCGCGCAGGCGCTCGAGCTGCTCCGCGGCGGCTCGGTCGAGCCGGTCGGCCTCGCGCAGCCGATCCTCCACCGCATCGAGCACCCAGGCGAAGCCCCCGATCTTCTCCGCCGTCACCCGCTCGAAGTCCAGCGTGTACATCAGCACGTCCCAGCCGCCGTTCACCTCGCCGACGAGGTTCGCGGCCGGGATCTGGACGCCGTCGAGGAACGTCTCGCAGAGATAGCCCCCTCCGAGTGTGGGGAACGTCCGCACCTCGATTCCCGGTGTCTCGACCGGGCAGACGAGCACCGAGATGCCGCGGTGCTTCGCGTCCGCGTCGGTCCGAACCGCGAGGTAGATCCAGTCCGCGAGGTGCGCACTCGACGTCCAGATCTTGTGGCCCGTGACAACGTACGCGTCGCCGTGGAGTTCGGCCCGGGTCGTGAGCGAGCCGAGATCGCTGCCGGCGCCGGGCTCCGAGAAGCCCTGGCAGAAGACGAGCTCACCGCGAGCGATCGGGGGCAGGAGCCGCTCCACGAGCGCGGGCGAGCCAAAGCGCTCGATCGCCGCGCCGATCGTCTTGTACGAGAGGAGGTACGACGACAGCGGCAGCCAGTGGTAGCCGAAGACCTCCTCGACGAGCGTCGCGGTCAGCCGCGAGAGCCCGCGCCCGCCGAGCTCGACCGGCCATGACATCCCGATCCAGCCGGCCTCGCCGAGGGCACGGTGGACGGCGACCGAGTCACCGTCCGAGAGCATCCCCTGGCGCCGCCATTCGGCGTCGCGCTCGAGCAGGGGGCGTAGGCCGGCACAGAAGGCGGCCGCATCGGCGCGGAGGGCGCTCTGCTCGGCTGTCGGTCGCAGGTGCAACGCTGCCCGACCCTACCTGGGAGGATTGTGGCCGTGGAGCACAGCCATGTCTTCATCACCGTCGCCGACGGCACCCGCCTCTCGGCCCGGCTGTGGCTGCCGGACGTGCAGCCCGCGCCGGTCGTGCTCGAGGCGCTGCCCTACCGGATGGACGACCTCACCTCCTCCTACGCGGCCGAGTACGAGCGTCTCTGCCGCGAGGGTGGGCTCGCCGTCTGTCGCCTCGACATCCGCGGCACCGGCTCATCGAGCGGCCTTGCCACCGACGAGTACACCACCGAGGAGCTCGGCGATATCTGCCAGGTGATCGCCTGGCTCGCGGAGCAGGAATGGTCGAACGGACGGGTCGGCATGTACGGCACGTCGTGGTCGGGCTTCAACTCGCTCCAGGTCGCCTGCCTGCGCCCGCCCGCGCTCGGTGCGATTGCGCCGATCTACGCGTCGGACGACCGCTATACCGACGACGTGCACTACATGGGTGGGGCGCTGAAGGCACTCGACCTGATCGACTGGCCGATCTACATGGTCGCGGGCAATGCCCTCCCTCCCGTACCCGCCGTCTTCGGCGAGGTCTGGCGCGATGAGTGGGCGAGGCGGATCGACGAGGTCGAGCCGTGGCTCATGCGCTGGTTCGAGGAGCAGACGGACGGGCCGTACTGGCGCCGCGGCTCGGTGCGGCCGGATCACGGCAGGATCACCTGCCCCACGATGATCGTCGCCGGCTGGGCCGATGGGTACACGAACATCGCCTTCCGCAGCTTCGAGGCGCTCACGTGCCCGACACGCATCATCCTCGGCCCCTGGGGTCATGGCTCCACCGCGACGGCGCGTCCAGGGCCGCACATCGACCTCGTACCGGAGCTGATCCGCTGGTTCCGCCGCTGGCTCGCCGACGAGGAGAACGGCGTCGACACCGAGCCTCCGATCGCCGTCTTCGCCCGCCGCTCGACGCGACCGGCTCCTGATCTCGCCGAGATGCGGGGCGAGTGGCGCAGCGAGGCAACCTGGCCACCCGAGCGGCTCGTCGAGCACGTCCTCCGCCCCGACGGCGAGGGCAGCGAGACGATTCACGTCAGGGGTGACGTCGGACGCGCCGCCTGGATCTCCTGCGCGGGCGGCGGGCCGTGGGGACTGCCCGGAGATCAGCGGTTCGACGACGCGCTCTCGCTCGTCTTCGACTGGGACCTGTCCGAGGCCGACCTGGACGTGATGGGCCATCCGCGCGTGAAGCTCACGCTCACCTCGCCCGTGCCCGTCGCGTACCTGTCGGTGCGCCTCTGCGACGTCTTCCCCGACGGCGCCTCTGCCCTCGCGGGCAGAGCGATCCTCAACCTCGCGCACCGCAACGGGCACACCGCACCGGTTGCGCTCGAGCCGGGCGTGCCGACCGAGATCGAGATCGAGCTCGAGGCGACCTCGTGGGTGTTCGAGCCGGGCCACCGCGTGCGACTGGCCCTCTCCGGAGCGGACTGGCCGAACACCTGGCCGCCGCCGACCGGCGCCCCGCTCGAGGTCGAGCGCGGCAGCGTCGAGCTCATCCTCCCGGTGCTCGACGGGCCACCACCGTTGCCGGCCCCGAGCCTCCCGCCGACGACGGGCAAGGATACGCACGCCCCCGTCAAGGACGCCGCGCAGCCGCCGGTCGTCTGGATCATCGAGGAGGACCAGCTCGAGCACGAGACCCGCGCCGTCACGAGCTACGGCTCGATCTACACGGCACCGTTCGGAGCCCACTGCGAGGAGCGCTACGAGGGAACCGTCGGGGTCTCGCTCGACGATCCGGCCCTCGCGTGGGCGCGCGCGACGACGGTCTACCGCATCACCTGGCCGGAGGCGGACGTGCGCACGGAGGCCACGCTGGAGGTTCGTTCGGACGCCGAGTCGTACCACGTGATCATCGGGCTCGTCGCCGAGGAGCTGGGAGCCGAGCCGGGTCAGATCGTGTTCCGCCGAGAGCGGCGCTTCGAGCGCACGTTCCCGCGCCGCCTCGCCTGAACGAGACCGCGGCGACGGGCTTCAGCCTGTCGTCCGGGCGGCGACAGGCTTCAGCCTGTCGTCCGGGCTAGAGCAGCAGGCACGCCGCCCGATGCGCCGGGTCGACGCCCCCTACCGCACGCAACTCGGGGTCGGTCTCCTGGCAACGGGGCTCGGCGACGGGACAGCGCGGATGGAAGCGGCAGCCGGGCGGTACCCGCACCGGGTTCGGGGTTTCGCCCTTCAGAATCTGCGGCAGCAGCTCCTCGTCGGGATCGCGGCGGGGCACGACCGAGATCAGGGCCTTCGTGTACGGATGCTGTGGGTTGCGGACGACATCGCGTGCCGGCCCCTCCTCGACGATCCGCCCCAGGTACATCACGGCAATCCGGTCGGCGAAGTGCGCGGCGGTGGAGAGATCGTGCGTGATCATGAGCACACCCATACCGTCCTTGCGCAGCGCGTCGAGGAGGGCCAGGATCCCGGCGCGCACCGACACGTCGAGCATGGAGACCGGCTCGTCGGCGATCAGGAGCTTCGGCTCGAGCACGAGAGCCGCTGCGATTGCCACCCGCTGCCGCTGCCCGCCCGAGAGCTCGTGCGGATAGCGATCGATGAAGAGCTCGGGCGGTGTCAGACCGGCGCGCTGCATCGCCTCGTGCACCTTCGCCTCGCGGTCTTCCTTGCCGGCAACGAGCGAGTGAACCCGGATCGGCTCCTCGATCGTATCGCGCACCGTGAACCGTGGATCGAGCGACTCGTACGGATCCTGGTAGATGATCTGGATCTCCCGGCGCAGCGGTCGCAACTCGCGCGGATTGAGCCCGCTGATCTCCGTGCCGTCGAAGCGGATCGAGCCGCCCTGGTTCTCGACCATCCGGATCACCGTCTGGGCCGTCGTCGTCTTGCCGCAGCCGGACTCGCCGACGAGCGCCACCATCTCGCCGGCCGCGACGGAGAACGTCACTCCGTCGACCGCCTTCACGGTCAGCTGCGGTCGCCGCATGATCGCCCCGAGCAGACCGCGAGGCACCGGATAGTGGCTGACGAGGTCGTCGACGTCGAGCAGCGCCGGGCCCGCCGCCGGCACCTCCGCGTTCGCCTCGCTCACGACGCAACCTCCGTGAGCGCAGGATCGTTGAGATGGCAGCGCGCCTCGTGGTTCGCGACCGGCTCCCTGCGGCCGGGTCGGAGCGTCGCACACGGCTCGAACGCCGAGTCGCACCGCGGTCTGAATGCGCAACCGACGATCTCGCGGTCGAGGCGCGGCGGCGCGCCGGGGATCGAGATCACCTCGTCGTCGCCGAGAAGATCGGGCGTTGCGGAGAAGAGCATCCGTGAGTAGGGATGGCGCGGGTCGTGGTAGATCTGCGACATCCCACCCATCTCGACGATCTCGCCTGCGTACATCACCGCCGCGCGATCACAGACCTGCGCGACAACCGGTAGGTCGTGGGTGACGAGGATCACCGTCAGCCCGAGCTCCTGCCCGAGTGTCGTGCTCAGGCTGACGAGCAGCTCGAGGATCTGCGCCTGCACCATCACGTCGAGGGCGGTCGTCGGCTCGTCGGCAAGGAGCACCTTCGGCGAGCACGCGAGCGCCATCGCGATCGCAGCCCGCTGCCGCATGCCGCCGGAGAACTCGTGCGGGTAGCGATCAGCGCGGTCGCCGGCGATCCCGACGAGCTCGAGCAGCTCGGCGACGCGCGGACGCGCGCTCTTCCCCGTCGCCATTCCGTGCAGCACCATCGGCTCCGCGATCTGCGAACCCACGGTCTTGACAGGGTTGAAGGCATTCATCGCTCCCTGGAAGACCATCGCGATGTCGTTCCAGCGATGCGGGCTGATCGTGTCCTCGCCTCCGACGAGGATGTCCTCGCCTTCGAGCAGCACCTTGCCCGAGACCGACGCGGTCGCGGGCAGGAGGCCCATCATGGCGAGGATCGTCGTCGTCTTGCCGCAGCCCGACTCGCCCACGAGCCCCATTCGCTCTCCCTCACGCAGCTCGAAGCTCACCCCCTGGACGGCATGAAGCTCACCGCCGCCGGGCAGGTCGAACCACACGTTCAGGTCCTCGACCCGGATCACGGGAGGACGAGCGCTCACCTCGGCAGCTCCGATCCCGCACCGGAGCGAACCCGGAACCGCTTGACCGAGAGATGACCGACGCGGAGACGCGGGTTGAGACCGTCCTCGACGGACTGGCCGACCATCGTGCAGGCGAGGATGACGATGGTCACGCAGACGCCGGGCGGCACGATCGCCCACCACGCGTTGTTGATCGTCGCCTCGCCGGTGAACGCGTTCTCGATCAACCTTCCCCAGGAGATCGTGCTCGGGTCGCCGAGGCCGAGGAAGGTGATGAACGTCTCGGCAAAGATGGCGAGGGCGATCATCAGCACGGTGTTCGCGATCAGGAGCGGCGCCACCTGCGGCAGAACGTGTTTGAAGACGAGCCGCCGGTTGCCCGCGCCGAGTGCCTGGGCCCGTTTCACGTACACGCGCTCGCGGACGCTCTTCACCTGGGCACGGATCAGCCTGGCCGTGCTCGTCCAGTAGATGATCCCGATGATGATGACGATGTTCGTCAGGTTCCGGCCGAACAGGGCGGCGGCGATGATCATGAGGGGGATGTCGGGAATCACGAGCATGTAATCCGTGAAGCGCATCAGCACCGTGTCCGTGGTGCCGCCGAAGTAGCCGGAGAGAACGCCAACGGTGCCTCCGATCAGGATGGCCACGAACGCGGCGAGAAAGCCGACACCGAGCGAGACGCGACTTCCCGCGATCAGTAGCGACAGCATGTCGCCGCCGCCGTCGTCGGTACCGAGCCAGAAGTCGCTGCTCGGCGGCGCGTACACCGGCCCCACCTTCTCCGTCGGGTCGTACGGCTCCAGCCACGGCGCGAAGATCGCGACGAAGACGAAGAAGACGAGGATGCCGAGGCCGATCGTCGCAGCTCGGTTCCCGAGGAGGGTCGTCCTGACGAAGCCGGGCCGGCTCGTCTTCGCGACGCCGTGCGCGAGACCGTCCTCGTCCGCCGCTTGCAGCGGCTCGATCAAGCTCATGCCGTCACCCGCGGGTCGAACTTGAAGTACAGCAAGTCGGCAAGGAGGTTGAAGAAGATCACCGACAGGGTCAGCAGCATGAAGATCGCCTGCAGCAGCGGGAAGTCGCGCTTGTCGATTGCCTCGACGGTCAGCAGCCCGAGTCCCGGGTAGGAGAAAACGTACTCGACGGTGATCGAGCCGCCGATGATGAAGCCGAGCGAGAGTGCGACGAGCGTGATGATCGGGAGCATCGCGTTGCGCAGCCCGTGCTGGCGCACGATCGCCCAGTTCTTGAGGCCCTTCGCGCGCGCCGTGAGGACATAGTCCTCACCCAGCGTCTCGAGCATCGCCGACCGGACGATCAGGGCGTAGTCGCCGTAGAGCACGAGCCCGAGCGTCAGCGCGGGCAGGATCATGTGCTTCATCCGGTCGATGAACAGATCCCACGTCGACGCGTCGGCGAACAGTCCAAGCGTGGGCGTCTTGATCCCGGACGATGGAAGCCCGACGGCACTGGCGACGAAGAAGATCAGCATCAGGCCGAGCCATTGCGTCGGCATCGAGTAGAAGCCGAGCGCGGTGTACAGACCTCCCTTGTCGACGGCCGTGCCCCGCCGCCACGCGGAGATCACCCCCACGAGCGTGCCGAAGATGATCGCGAAGAATGTCCCGAGCGCGATCATCGGCAGCGAGTTCTTGATCGGCTCGACGAGCTCGCCCCGAACGGGCTTCTCCGAGGGCACGGAGTTGCCGAGGTCGAAGCGGGCGAGATCTCGCAGGTAGAGCGTGTATTGCTCCCACTTCGACTTGTCGAGCCCGAGATCGCGCCGCTGGGCCTCCTTGAACGCGGCGCTGCACTGCCGGCAGCGGAGCGCCGAGACGGCATCGCCGGAGAGGGCGCGGAAGAGAACGAAGTTGAGAGTGATCGCGATGAACACGGTCAGAAGCGCGAATGCAACGCGCTTCACGACGTAGTCGGCTCCTCTCACGGCAGCTCTCTCCCGCTCCTCTCAGGGTGATTCATCTCAGGGTTGGCGCGGTGACGTGTAGTAGACCTTGGAGTAGCCGCCGAGCTCGGACTGGAAGTCCGTCCACGTCTTGGAGGTCGCGTCGATCGCCACGTGGTTCGTGAGCTGGGTGTAGTAGAAGTTGTCGTAGACGATCTTCTGCAGCGCGTACACGACCTTCTTGCGCGCCTCCGGATCGACGGTGACGCCCTGCTTGACGTAGAGCTTGTCGTAGGCCGGGTTGTTCGCCCCCGTGTCGCTCCAGGAGCACCATTGCCCCTTGGTGACGACCGACAGCATGAAGTCCGGGTCGAGGTAGCCGACCCAGTCCCACATCGCGATGTCGTAGCCCTGGTATTGCTTGCTCTCCGGGCCGGAGCAGTCGCCGGTCTGGATCGCGTAGGTTGCCGTCGCATCCCCGCCGACCTTCTGCGTCACCTTGACGCCGAGCTTCGCGAACCCGTTCTTGACGATGTCGAAGGAACGGTCGACGTTGAAATCGGTCGAGGTCGGGGTGAGTACTTCGTACGACATCTTGTGCTCGGCCTGGGCGTTCGCCCCCGTCGTGGCGGGCACGACCCGGATCCCGTCCGAGCCCCGCTTGAAGCCGAGCTTGTTCAGCGCCGTGTTCGCGGCCGCGCAGTTGTACTCGAGCGGCCCGAGGTTCGGGTTCTCGAGTGGTGAGATGTGGCCGACGATGCTCTCGACCTTGGACGCGTAGCCGGCGAAGACGACGTCGATGATCTGATCGCGGTCGACACACATCGAGAGCGCCTTCTTGAGCGCGGGGTCGAGCAGCTCGCGGTTCTTCTTCTTGGCCGGGTTCGAGTTCCACGTGATGTTCGTGGTCTCCGAGCCGGGCCACTCGTTCACCACGACGTTCCCGGCCTTCTTCACGGCGTTGACGGCCTGGAACGGCACCTGATCGGCCCAGTCGAGCTCGCCCTTCTTGAGGTCGGCGATGACCGCGTCGGCATTGGTGTAGTACGTGAGCGCGACACCCGATGCGTGCGAGGGCGGGCCGTAGAAGTCGGGGAAGGGCTTGAACGCCGTCGTCCCCTTCTTCTCGTACTGCGTGATCGTGTACGCGCCACCGCTGACGACGGGCAGGTTGAGCTCGGGCTTGTACGTCTTCAGACCCTTGCCGTTTGCGCCTGCCTTGGGCGCCCAGACGTGCTCGGGAAGGATGAAGAGCTGTTCCAGCTGCGGGAGCACGTTCCCGACGGCGGCCGAGTAGTGGATCACGAGAGTCGTGTCGTCGGTTGCTTCGGCGTTCTTGACGTTGGCGAGCGCCGCCGCGGCGACGGCAGTGGCGTCATCCTTGTACTTGACGGTGGTGTTGATCGTCCAGGCTGCATCGGCAGCGGTCATCGGCTCGCCGTCGGACCACTTGGTGTCCGGCCGGAGCTTGAACGTCCAGTCCAGACCATCCTCTGACGTCGTCCAGGACTCGGCCCAGTCGCCTTCGAACTCGAACGCGGCGTTGTACTGCACGAGCTGGGGGTAGATCATCATCATCGCCGTGTACGCCTGCGACTCGATGTAGTTGAACGGGTTGAGCGAGTCGATGTAGTTCGTCGTACCGATGCGCAGAACATCGCTCGTCGACGCTCCGCCTGCGGTCGTGCCGCCCGCAGTCGTATTGCCGTCTGACGAGCCACCGCTACAACCCGAGACCACCATGAGGGCGATCGCCGTCAGCGCCACCCCGATTATCGTGCGTGCTCCCATCAGACCGCCTCCTTGTCTCGCGTTGTCGCGCCCACTATCTCGCATTCGCGGCCTGTCCGAAAGGCGGCGAGCTCGCGAGCGGGCCACTCACATCAGATACCAGTCGAGGAACCGCTCCAGCCGGCGATAGAAATGGAGCTGCGGCCCGATGCGGAGCAGGCCGTGCGCCTCGGTCGGGTACGTCACGTACTCGAAGGTCTTGTCGCCGAGCCGGCGCAACTCCTGCACGAGCTCCTCCGACTGCCTCGGGCTGACCCGCAGGTCGAGCTCGCCGTGCGCGATCAGGAGCGGTACCTCGACGTTCGCAAGCCGGTGCACCGGCGACCCGGCCCGGTACGCCGCGGGATCGCGTGACGGGTGCGCCATCATCCTCCCCATGTCCTGCACCCCCTCTCGGTCGCCCTGCGCCCAGGAGGTGAGGATGTCGCAGTCGCCGTACTTGGCGACCGCACAACGGAAGCGCCGCTCGGGATCGTCCGTGACCGCGAGCAGCGCCATGTACGACCCGTAGCTCGAGCCGAAGATGCCGAGCCGGTCGCCGTCGACCCAATCGAGGGTGCGAAGGAAGTCGGCCGCCCCGAGGCAGTCCTTCGTGTCCCCCACGCCCCAGTCGCCATGATTCAGGCGCTCGAAGTCGCGCCCGTAGCCGGTCGAGCCGCGGAAGTTGATGGCGAGCCAGGCGTAGCCCTTGTCGACGAAGTACTGGGCGTGGCCGTCCCACTCGTCGCCGTAGCAGCTCGTCGGGCCGCCGTGTGGGTACACGAGGGCGGCCACGGGGGCGTCGGCGGACGCCCCGGGCGGCCGGAACAGGAACGCCGGGATCTCGACCCCGTCGAACGACGTGTAGGTGACGTCCTCGGGGCGGACGTGCGGGGCGGCGTGGACAGCGCGCGGCGCCGGCGCATGCAGCGTGACGGCGGCCCCGCCCTCGCGCACGAGTCGGATCTCCGCCGGCGTGGCGGAGTCCTCGTAGGCGGCGACGATCCCGCCGTCCGCCGTCCAGTGGGGCGCGCTCCAGGTTCCACCTTCGGCGACGACCGCGACGTCGCCGCTCGCCGCGTCGACCGTGACGAGGTCGAAGCGGTTGCGGCGGCAACGAACCGCGGCGAGACGGCTGCCGTCCGGATGCCATTCGTGCTCGCCGATGTCAGCCCGAACAGAGGTGAGCTGCCGCTCGCCGCTGCCGTCCGCGCTCACGAGGTGGAGCTCGTACCAGCCCGACCGCTCGGAGGTGAAGGCGATCCGCGAGCCGTCGGGCGACCAGGCCGGGGACTTGTCGGCAAGCCGCGCAGAGCCCGTCAGCGCTCGGGTCACTCCGGTCGCCACGTCGGTGACCCTGATCTCACTGCGGAGAAGGTCGAGCCGCGGAGTGAAGACGAACGCCACCGTGGTGCCGTCGGGCGACACTGCCGCGCCCCACTCGTCGCCGTAGCGCTCGAGAGAGCCTGCGGCAGCTTCCGGCCCATGTGGCTCAGAGCCACATAGTGATCGGGGCCACGGATCGACGATGTCCAGGACGGCCAGGCGCGAGGTGTCGTCCCGCTCGACGGAGACGACGAGGCGGTCGTTCCCGAGCCAGACCGGGCTCCCCCCTTCGGCGAGCTTCCGCGGCGGGCCACCCGCCGCAGCGGTCACCCACACGTGCCCCTGGTCGGCGTAGGCGACGGTGGCGCCGTCGGGCGAGAGCCGCGGCTCGGTGTCCTCCCAGAACGGCATGGGATCGCGGCCCGTCGTCAGCCGCTGCGGCACCGCGGCACCGACATCGCCGCCGAGCTCGAGCAGCCACACGTCCGAGGTGTCGCGGTCCTGGATGAAGAGCGCCGTGCGCCCGTCGGCGCCAAGCGTGAGCGAACGGGGCCGCTCGGTCGCCACGACCGCCTCGAGCCGCCAGTGCGGCGGTGGCTTCAGATCCTTGCGGGGCTGCGAAGGAACACCCTCGACCTCGTCCTTCCCGAGCCAGACGTCCAGCGGTTCAGGCATTGACAGCCAACCCCTCCTCGAGTCCTTGCAGCGTCGCGAGCACGAGCGCGCCGATCGAGTGGAGATCGTACCCGCCCTCCTGCACGACGACGACGGGAATTCCCTGGCCCCCCAGGATGCGCCCCGCCTCCCGGAAGCCCCCCTCGGTGACGTCGAGTGGGCTCTCCTGGTCGCCCCCCGCCGCGTCGACGCCGAGTCCGAGCACGATGACCTCCGCGCCGCCGTCGCGGGCCGCCGCCGTGATACCGGTCACGGCGCCGAGCCAGTCAGAGTCGCCGGCGCCCGGCGGCAGCGGCACGTTGAGGTTCGCACCGAGACCCGCCCGGCCGCCGCGCTCGGCCGCCGTGCCGAGGAAGTGGGGAAACCAGCCGGCTTCCGGATCGACGTGCACCGAGCCTGTGAAGACGTCGTCTCGCTCCCAGAAGATCTGCTGCGCTCCGTTCCCGTGATGGGCATCGATGTCGACGATGCCGACTCGCGCGACGCCCTTCGCACGCAGCTGCTCGGCAGCGATCGCGGCATTGTTCAGGTAGCAGGAGCCGCCGTAGGCACTGCGCGTCACGTGGTGCCCGGGCGGGCGGCAACATGCGTAGGCGGCGCTCCGACCGCCGCAGACGAGGTCCGCGGCAGTCATGGCGGCATCGGCGGCGGCCCGCGCAGCCTGCCAGGTGCCGGGCCCGATCAGGGTCATCGTGTCGAAGCAGAACGCTCCGGGCCGCGCCCACGTCGCGGCCGGCACGAGCGGCGCCAGCCCACCCAACAGGCCCGGGTGGGGAAAGATGTACGGGACGACGCTGGTCTGCCCCGGGTCGGCGGGTAGTCCCGCCGCCTCCCACTCCCGCCAGGCCGAGGCGAGAAACGTGAGCAGCTCCCGGTCGTGTACCGCCTCGAGCACGGCATCGTCATGACGGGTCGCGGCAACCACCTCGGCTCCGGCGCCGACGAGCGCGGCGCGGATCGCCTCGGCCCTCGCGGGTAGCTCCACCGCGGATGTCCTGACACCGACCCAGATCTCCGCCTCGGGCTCGTGCAGCCGGTGGTCGTCCGACCACACGAGCGGGAGCGAGAGCGTCACGGCCACGACCCTATAGGCTCGCCGCTGTGGGAGAGACGACGCTCCGCGGACACGGCCTCCGGATCGGGCACCTGAAGCCGGGCGAGGCCAACGCGATCACCGACGTGGCCGGCGTCCTGGTGGGGCATGTCACGGTCTTGCGGGACGAGGCGGTGCCGCCCGAGGGACGTGGGATCGCGCGCACGGGCGTTACGGCGATCCTGCCCGGCACCGGGCCGTCCGCCTTCCGACGCCCCGTTCCTGCCGGGGTCGCCGTCCTGAACGGGGCCGGGGAGCTGACGGGCTTCCTCCAGATCTCCGAATGGGGCCTGATCGAGACGCCGGTCTATCTCACCTCGACGATGGCGGTCGGCCGCGTCTTCGACGGTGCCGTGGCGGTCTCCTGCGAGGCCGACGCCGCGGTCGGCGTCGACGATGTCGTGATCCCGGTCGTCGGTGAATGCGACGACAGCTGGCTCAGCGATGCACGCACGGTGCAGGTCGAGGCGGGAGATGCCGCACGCGCGGTGGCCGCCGCCCGCAGCGGCACGATCGAGCAGGGGTGCGTCGGTGCGGGCGCCGGGATGGTGGCGTTCGGCTGGAAGGGCGGCATCGGCTCGTCGAGCCGCCTCGTCCCCGACGTCGATGCGACCGTCGGGGTGCTCGTGCTGGCGAACTTCGGCGCCGCTCGCGACCTGCGCATCGACGGGGTGCCCGTGTTCCCTACGATCGGCGACGGACGTGACCCGCTTCCTCCGGCGGGAAGCTGCATCGCGATAGTCGCCACCGACGCCCCGCTGCACGCGGCCCAACTCGAGCGGCTCGCCCGACGGGCCGGGCTCGGCCTCGCCCGGGTGGGCTCGGTCGCCCACCACGGCAGCGGGGAGATCTTCCTCGCATTCTCGACCGGGGCGGGCGAGCGGGAGGAACGCCCTCCGGTCCGGGTCGAACGGGCCACGCTCCCGGACGGCCACCTCGATCCGCTCTTCGCTGCCGTGGTGGAGGCGACCGAGGAGGCGGTGCTCAACGCCCTCTGGGCAGCCGTTGACACGGCGGGGCGCGAAGGACGACTCGTCCGCGCATTGCCGCACGAGCCGGTGCTGGCGCTGCTACGAGCGCACGGGCGGCTGCAAGCCCCGGCGACAGGCTGAAGCCTGTCGCCGGCTCAGAGCCGGCCGGACCGTGCGATCCCCCACACGAGCCAGACCGCGAAGATGCCCGAAAGCATGAAGCCGACGAACGAGATCAGGTGCAGGCCGATCACCTGGGGGCCGTTTCGGGAGAGAGCGCCCACGATCGCAGAGCCGACGAGCCCACCGAGGACGATCAATGCCACCGCAAGCCGGTTGACGGCGTGGTCGATGTGGTAGGTGAGGTCGTCGAAGCCCGGGTTCCGGATCTGGACGACGAGCCTCCCCTGGCGCGTCTGCTCCATGACGTCGCGTAGCTGGTACGGCAGCTCGCGCGCAACACCCCCGAGCTCCTGCACCTCCGCCTGGGCCCGCGCCGCGAGCTTCCCCGGCGAGAACCGTTCGGCGAGTAGCTGACGCGCATACGGGCGCGCCACCTCGAACACGTTGAAGTCGGGGTACAGCTCGACGCCGACCGCGCCGAGGGTCGCGATCGCCTTGTCGAGGATCACGAACCGGGACGGCAGCCGAAGGTTGAGCGAGTAGATCAGGTCGAGCCCTTCCCGCATCACCTCGAGCGGGTCGATGTTCGAGACGTTCGAGCCGTAGTAGCGGTAGTAGAGATCCGTGATCGCCTCACGCAGCTCCCCCTCCTGCTCCGGCGGGTACCGCAGCCCGAGCTCGGCCAGACGCCGCGGGAGCGCGTCGACGTTCTCGGTCGCAGCGTCGATGAACAGCCGCGTCAGGCGGGTCAGGTCATCGTCGCTGAGGCGTCCCGCGAGCCCGAAGTCGACAAGCCCGATGCGGCCGTCGTCCAGCAGGAGGATGTTCGCCGGGTGCGGGTCGCCGTGGAAGAACCCGTGTCGAAAGATCATCGTCATCCACGCGTCCGTCATCCGGTACGCGAGCTCGCGGCGCTCCTCCGAGGAGCGGTCGGTGAGGTCGAGATCGGCGAACTGCGTTCCCTCGAGGAACTCGAGCGTCAGCACCTGCGCCGACGAGTAGCGCCAGATCACCTTCGGCACGGCGATCTCGGTCGAATCGCCGAAATTGCGCCGGAACGTCTCCGCGTTCCGGGCCTCGTGCTGGTAGTCGAGCTCCTGCCTGATCGAGCGGCCGAACTCCTCGACGAGGGCCTCGGAGTCGATGAAGTCGAGCGCGCGCACGCGCTCGCGGACGACCCGGGCCGCCGACCGCATCAGCTGGAGGTCCGACTCCACCTGACGTGGCGCATCGGGCCGCTGCACCTTGACGACGACCTCGACACCCGTGGGCAGCGTCGCCCGGTGCACCTGGCCGATCGACGCGGCGGCGATCGGCACCTCGCCGAACGCGAGGAACGCCTGCTCGAGCGTCAGGCCCAAATCCTCCTCGATCACCCGCCGCACGTCGGCAAACGGGAACGGCGTCACGTCGTCCTGCAGGCTCCTGAGCTCGGCGATGATGTCGGGCGGCATCACGTCGGGCCGCGTGGAGAGGAGCTGACCGAACTTGACGAAGGTCGGGCCGAGCTCGTCGAGCATCTCCCGCAGGCGCCGCCCGCGGTCGGCGAGCTGCGTGTCGTCGTTGCTTCGCCTGCGGTCGATCAGATAGCCGAAGCCGTGGCGCGAGGCGACGCGCCCGATCTCGGAGAGCCGGCCGATCCGTCGCTGGGGTTTCGCCGTCGCCATCGCCTCATTGTGGACGCGGGAGCCAGCCACGGCTAGGGCTGGTCGCTGAGCCTAGTCCGAAGGCTTCTCGAGCAGTCGTACGCGATGCTCGAGCTGGGCGACGCGGAGAACGAGGTCGTCCGCTTCCTCGCGTCGGACGAGGCCGAGGCGCCGCACGGCCTTCTCGGAGGCGTCGGACGGGAGTGACCCGAGCCGCTCCGCCTCGGCCCGCCAGCTCGAGAAGACGTCCCGGACCGCGTCGCGCATGGTGTCACGCTCGATACCGACCCGGCGCGCGAGGTCGTCGGCGACGTCGTCGACTGCCTCCGCGGTGAGCGTGGCCCAGCCGAGCCCGGCGAGCAGGAGCTCGTCGAGGCGACGCGGCTCCGCGTTCCTCGTCTCGTTCCCGTTGCCGTCCATAGCGGAAGTGTACGCGGAGGAGCCGGGGTGAAGGGCGTCGGCTAGCGGGCGCGACCGTGCGGGCGGCTGGAGCGACGGGCACGGCGCCGGTCACGTCCCGACGAGCTCCCCGGTGCGGCGGCGGCAGGCGCCGGCTCGGGCGCGCGGAGGTCCTCGGCCTCTGCGACGAGCGTCGACGAAGGCGCGTCGAGGAGCACGGTGCCGCCGACCGACTGCACCTCGCCGGTCTCCTCGTGCTTGCGGCGTGCGAACTCCGGCTCGCGCTCCTTGATCCAGTCGAGCAGCGGTGCCGCCACGAAGATCGACGAGTACGCACCCGAGCCGATGCCGATCAGGAGGGCGAAGGCGAAGTCGTTGAGCGTCGCGCCTCCGAAGATCAGCAGCGAGACGATCGGGAGGAGAGTGATGAACGTGGTCGCAAGCGATCGCGGGATGGTCTCCCACAGCGACACGTTCGTGATCTGCCGGAACGAGCCGCGCTTCATCAGCGGGATGTTCTCCCTGATCCGGTCGAAGATGATGATCGTGTCGTAGATCGAGTACCCGAGCACGGTCAGCACCGCGGCGACCGTCGCGACCGTCACCTCCCGCCCGAGCAGGGCGTAGATGCCGATCGTGATCAGCATGTCGTGAAGCAGGGCCACGATCACGGGCACGGCAAACTGCCACTGGAACCGCACCGAGATGTAGCCGACGATCAGGAGCAGCGAGACGAAGATCGCGAGGATCGCGCTCCGGGCGATCTGGCGACCGAAGCTCGCAGACACGTTCTTGACCCCGAAAGCCTCGGCAGCCACGGTCTTCTCCAGGCTCGACGTGAGCTGCGCCGACTCCTCGGTCGTGAGCGTCTCCGTCCGGATCTGGAAGCTCTTGTAGTCGCCGTTCGTCGAGGGCCCACGTCCCTGGATGACGGCGTTCGCCTGGCCGACCCGCGCTGCCTGCACGCGAACCGCCTCGATGGAGGTCGGCGCGGGTGTCGTGAATGCGACCTGGGTGCCGCCCTTGAAGTCGATCCCGAGGTTGAGCCCGAGGATCGCGATCGCGAGCACGGAGACGGTGACGACGGCCGCCGAGATCCCGAACCAGAGGCGGCGCCTGCCGATGAAGTCGATCTTGAGCCAGGCAGGGATGCCGCCACCGGAGGTACCGATCACCCTTGGGTTGTCGAGGAATTTCGTGCCGGCGAGCAGCGACAGGAAGGCCCGCGTTGCGAGCACGGCCGTGAGCATCGAGATCGCGGTACCGATCAGGAGCATGAGGGCGAAGCCGCGCACCGACGACGTCGCGACGCCGAACAGGACGAGCGCGGTGATCGCCGTGACGACGTTGGCGTCGACGATCGTGTGGAAGCCCTTCGAGTACCCGGTCTGGATCGCGGCCTTCACGCTCCTGCCCGCGCGCGACTCCTCCTTGATGCGCTCGAAGATGACGACGTTCGCGTCGGCGGCCACCCCCAGCGTCAGCACGAGGCCGGCGAAGCCGGGAAGCGTCAGGGTCACGTTGAAGAGGAGGATCGCGGCGTAGAGGAACGCGGCGTAGATCCCGAGCCCGAGCACGGCGATGAGGCCGAGGAAGCGGTAGAAGATGAGCAGGAAGAGCGCCACGAGGAGCAGGCCCACGATTGCCGCCCTTTTTGCCTCGTTCAGCGAGTCTTTACCGAGCGTGGCCGAGATCGCGGTCTGGTCGAGGGTGACGAACTCGACGGGCAGGGCGCCGGTCTGGAGCACGAGCGCCAGGTTCTTCGCCTCCTTGATGTCGCCGATGCCGGTGATCTGGGCGCCGTTCGAGCCGGAGATCCCACCCGGATACTGCTTCCAGTCGATCGACGGCCACGACTTGATCTCGCGGTCGAGCACGATCGCGAAGTGCTGGTTGATCTGCTGGCCCTGGCCGATCGTGTTGGAGAGCAGCTTGCCGCGCTGGGCCTCCCGGCGGGTGATCTCGGCGAACTTCTTGCCCCCCTCCTTCGTGAACTGCATCGTCACGATCGGTGCCTGCGACTGCGGGTCGAAGTCCTGGCGCGTGCCGGACAGCTTCAGGTCGGAGCCGGTCATCTCCGGGACGTCCGGTGGCGAGTTCTTGAACAGGTAGTACGAGTTCGACGTCGGGTTCACCTGCTGAACGCCGGGGCAGACGACCTCGCCGACGCCGCAGGAGATGACCACCGTGCCGGGCGGCACCGCGAAGAGCTTGTGGCCCTCCGGCACCTTGCCGCTGAACTTGGCGAGCGCGGCCGTCTTCGTCGAGACGGGCCCGACCACGAGCTTCTTCTGCTTGTTGAACAACCAGTACTGCTCGGGCACTCCCTTGGCGGCCAGCGCCTGCTGGCCCGCGAGCAGGTCGTAGACCGAGCTCTTGGGAACCGGCTGCCGGAGCGCGTCGATCGACGGCGGCGCCAGGTTCGCCTCGAGGTCGTAGAGCTCGAGCTGGGCGGTCTTGCCGATGATCTTCGCGGCGGTCTCCGGATCCTTGACTCCCGGCAGCTGGATCGTGATCTGGTCGCTGCCCTGCGTGCGGATCTCGGGCTCGGAGACACCGAGGCGGTCGACGCGGTCGCGCATGATCGAGACCGAGCGGTCGAGGTCTTCCTTGGTCAGGCTGCGGCCCTTGGGCGGCACGGCCTGCTTCGTGATCTCGAGGCCGCCCTGGAGGTCGAGGCCGAGCGTCGGCTTCTTGTGCAGCGGCGACGACGGCACGATCATGAGGCCGACGCCGACGAGGGCGGCGACGACCAGGGCAACGACGATGGTGGCTGAGCGACGAGTCATGGTGTCTGAGGGGTCGTGCGGCGGGAAGGCTAGCTGCGCGCTGGTGGTGCCGTGTCCTCGGCAGCACGCGGATTTACAGTTTCCCCTTCGTCGTTAACCTCCTCTACCCCGGCCGGGAGCTCCGCCTGGTCGGTGACGAGCTCGGCCTCACCGTCGACGACGTCGTCGTCCGGCTCGCCCTCGCTCTCGCCGCTGTCTTCGTCCTCTTCGGCATCTTCGTCGTCCGGCTTGACGACCGTCGCAAGCGCCTTGCGTGCGATCCGCACGTGGATTCCCTCCGCGATCTCGACGATCAGATCGCCTCCGTCCTCGTCCGGCTCGATCTCCTGCACGATGCCGTAGAGCCCGCCGACGGTCAGGACCTCGTCGCCGACCTCGACGGCCGAGAGCATCACCTGCTGTTGCTGCGCCTTGGCACGCTGCGGACGAATCATGAGGAAGTACATCAAGCCGAAGAGCGCAACGATGATCAGCAGTCCTTGCACGGATCCTCCTGTTGACCACCGGTGAGGCGGGCGAGCGCTTCGGCCCGGAAGTCGTCGAACACCCCGCGCCGGATCGCATCCCGCGCGTCGGCGGTCAGTCGATGAATGAGCCATAGATTATGCAGAGAGAGGAGCCGGAGGCCGAGGATCTCCTCCTGATTGACGAGATGACGGATGAACGCGCGCGAGAATCGCGTGCACGCAGGGCAGCCACAGCCGGCCTCGAGCGGACGCGGGATCGCGCGCGTAACGGGCGTTGCGGAGGTTGATCCTGCCGGTGGCCGTCAGGGCGGTCCCGGTTCGCGCGTTGCGGGTCGGCAGGACGCAGTCGAACATGTCGATGCCCGCCGCGATCACCCCGAGAATGCCCTCGACGTCCCCGAGGCCCATGAAGTAGCGCGGACGGTCGGAGGGAAGGAGCGGCGCCGCCCAGCCGACCGTCTCCAGCATCTCGGTCCTGCTCTCCCCCACGGCCAGCCCGCCAAGGGCGTTGCCGTCGAACCCGAGCGCGACGATCTCCTCGATCGAGCGACGCCGGAGCTCCGCGTCGATGCCGCCCTGCGCGATGCCGAACCGCAGCTGGCCGGGCGCACGGGGCGCGTCGATCTGCCGCTGGGCCCAGAGCAGTGTGCGCCGTACCGCCTCCTCGTGCTCGGCTCGGGTCGAGTCGGCCGGTGGGCAGATGTCCAGGCACATTGCGATGTCGGAGCCGAGCCGGCGCTGGATCTCCGCCACTCCCTCGGGCGTGAAGCGCTCCGCGGCGCCGTCGTAGACCGAGCGGAACGTGACCCCGCCGTCGTCGACCGCGAGCAGCGTGTCCCGGAGCGAGAAGACCTGAAAGCCGCCCGAGTCGGTCAGGATCGGCCCCTCCCAGCCCGAGAACGCGTGCAACCCGCCGAGCTCCTCGATCACGTCCTCGCCGGGCCGGAAGTGCAGGTGGTAGGTGTTGCCGAGGATGACGGCTGCGCCCATCGCACGCACCTCGTCGGGGTGCAGCGTCTTCACGGTGGCCTTGGTGCCGACCGGCATGAACGCCGGGGTCGGGATGTCGCCGTGGGCGGTGTGGACGGTGCCCGCCCGGGCGGCTCCGTCCGTGGACTCGAGGGTGAAAGGAGCCAAGGCAGCGTCGGTGACAGGCTTCAGCCCGTCACCGACACCTTACAAAACCAGCATCGCATCGCCGAAGGAGTAGAACCGGTACCGCTCCTCGATCGCGAGGCGGTAGAGGTCGCGCACCGCGTCGACCCCGGCGAAGGCCATCACGAGCGCGAGCAGCGTGGAGCGGGGCAGGTGGAAGTTCGTCAGGAGCGCGTCGACGCGCCTGAACTCGAATCCCGGCAGCACGTACAGCGTCGTCCGGCCCTCGAGGCTGCCGTCGCGGGCGATCGTCTCGAGCACGCGGACCGTCGTCGTGCCCACGGCGAGAACCTGATCCGCGGCCCCGATCCGCGCCCAGGACTCCGGCGTGACGCGGTAGCGCTCGCCGTGCAGCTCGTGGTCGTCGAGCTCGTCCACGACGAGCGGGCGGAAGGTGTCGAGCCCGACGTGGAGGGTGACGCGCTCGACGTCGAGTCGCGCCAGCAGCTCCGGGGTGAAGTGGAGACCGGCCGTCGGCGCGGCCGCCGAGCCGGGATCGGTGGCGTAGACGGTCTGGTAGCGGCCGGGCTCGGCCAACGGCGCACGGATGTACGGTGGCAGCGGCGGCTCGCCCGCCGGCTCGCCCGCGAGCAAGACGCGCCAGCGCCCTTCGCCGAGCGGCTCGAGCAGCTCGACGGGACCCAGCCGCTCGCCGGCGCGCAGCCGGCGCGACGGGCGCGCGAGCGCCTCCCAGATCCCGGCACCGAGTGATTCGACGAGGAGGACCTCGGCGTCGCCGCCGGTCGCCCGCTTCACGCGCAGGCGGGCCGGGACGACTTTCGTGTCGTTGACGACGACGAGCTGCCCGTCGAGCTCGTCCGTCAGGTCCGCGAACGACCGGTGGCGGACGGCACCCGTGGCGCGCTCGTAGACGAGCAGCCGCGAGGCATCCCGCCGCCGCGCGGGATGCTGCGCAATCAGCTCGGGCGGCAGGGCATAGTCGAGCTCGTCCGATCTCATCCGACGGCCAGAGTAGCCTTGCGGCCATGGATGAACAGGCACTGGAACGGGCAAAGCAGCGGATCGCGGAAGCACGCGCGGGCAGGAACGAGGAAGGACGGTTCGAGGCGGCGCTCCGGCGCTCCCGCGAGGAGGTCGAGGCGCTCGGTGCTGCGGCACTCGCGCTCGAGGCGGCGATGCCGGAGCGGATCGGCGAGGCGGTTCAGGAGGGCCTGCGGCGGGAGGTGCTCCCCGTGGGGCGGAACCTCGGCGAGATCAAGGGCCTGCTCAACAACGCGATCCGGCGGCTCGAGCGGCTCGAGCAGGAGCTGATCGCCGAGCGGAACGCCCGCCTCGACGACCTGACCCTCCTCGTCGACCTCATCTCGACGGGCTGGCAGGGCGTCGACCGCCGGCTCGAGCGCATCGAGCGTGGCGACACGGCCGAGGTCGTCTCGCTTCGCGACCACGTCGCCGCTGCGTCGTAGGGGCGAGGCGAACGCCGGCGCGCCGCTCACGGCGACGCACGCCGAGACGCGGACGGGCACGACGCACGGCGACCGCGTGCGTCGGTCGGCCCCTTACACCGCGAGGATCGCCGCGCACACGGCCGCCCACGCGGCGACGGTGACGAGGATCGGGACGTCGCCGAGCAGGACGTTCTCCGGCTCCTCCCCGGCTGCATGCCGGTGGAGGAGTTGCAGGTAGCGGCCGAGCCCGAAGACGACGAACGGCACGGTTGCGACGAGCGCCGGCGAGTCGCGCGCGGTCAGGGTGTACAGCGCGTAGGCAATGACCGTCGCACCGGCGACGGCGGCGAGCAGCTGGTCGACGAGCGCGAGCGAGTAGCCCTCGAGCACACGCCGGCCCGGAGTGCGCTCGGCGCCGACGAGCACCAGCTCGGCACGCCGCTTCCCGAGCGCGAGGAACAGCGCCAGGAGCCCCGTGCACACGAGCAGCCAGGGTGAGATCCGCACGTCGACGGCGACTGCACCGGCGGCCGCCCGGACGACGAACAGCGCCGCAATCACGAGCACGTCGACGAGGACGACGTGCTTGAGCCCGAGCGTGTAAGCAGCCTGGAGCACCGCGAAGCAGAGCAGGCACGCGAGCGACGCGAGTCCGAGGGACGCCGCCACCGCGAGCGCGCCGGCCGACAGCACGCAGGCGAGCACGATCGCGACGCGGGGCCGGAGCTCGCCGCTCGCGATGGGGCGGCGCCGCTTGACGGGGTGCAGCCGGTCCGCCTCGACGTCGCGGAGGTCGTTCACGAGGTAGGCGGCACTCGAGGCGGCGCAGTAGGCGACGAAGGCGGCGATCGCCTCGAGCCACCGGACCGGGTCGTCGAGCTGCGCAGCGAAGATGATCCCGGCGAACACCAGCAGGTTCTTCAGCCACTGCCGGGGGCGGAGGGCGACGAACGCCGCGGCGGCGACCGGCTTCAGCCGGTCGTCCGGGGTTCTCACGTCGTCCCGTCTGTTCACGCCGGCCGAAACGGCAGCACGAGCGTGAACAGGCTGCCGTCACCGACGGTCGACTCGAGCTCGATCCTGCCGCCGAGCGCGTGGGCGAGCTCGCGGGCGATCGGGAGCCCGAGCCCGGTGCCGTGGGTGTCGCGCGAGATGAACGGCACGAAGATGTTCTCGCGCTCGTCGGGCTGGATCCCGGGGCCTGTGTCCCGCACGTCGAAGCGCACGACCCCGTCTACCGTCTCGGTGCCGAGCGAGACGGTTCCGCCGTCCGGCGTCCAGCGGAACGCGTTCGCCAGCAGGTTGGTGATCACCTGGAGGACGCGATCGCCGTCGGTCACGATCGTGGGAGCGTCGGGATCCTCGCCGAGCTGGAAGTCGATGTCGCGCCGGCGCGCCTCCTCCCCGAAGCTCGCATGGGCCCGCTCGACGAGCGCCCCGATGTCGACCTCCTGGGCGTGCACGGTGAAGCGGTGTGCGTTGAGCTTCGCGAGGTCGAGCACGTCGCCGACGAGCCGCTCGAGCCGGATGGTCTCGCTCGCGACGACGTCGAGTGACGCACGCTCGAGCTCCGGATCGTCGAAGAGCCCGTCGCGGATCGCATCGACGTGCCCCTTGATCGCCGTCAGCGGGGTGCGCAGCTCGTGCGAGACCGACATCAGGAACTGGCGCTCACGCTCCTCGGTCGCGCCGAGGCGGGCCGCCATTTCGTTGAACCGCTCCGAGAGGATGCTGATCTCGTCCCCTCCCCTCCCGGCGGGCACGCGCACGGCGTAGTTCCCCGCGGCGATCTCGTCCGCAGCGCTCGACAGGGCCGACACAGGCCCGGTGATCTTGCGCGAGAGCCACCAGGAGAGCAGGCCCGCGAGCAGCGCGCCGACCCCGACCGCGATCGCGAGTCGCGCCACGAGCGGGAGCCACTGATCGCGCAGCTCGGTGCGCGGCTTCGAGACGACGATCGCGCCGAGTGCCGCGCTTTCGGGCTCGAGGCGCACGGGCTCAGCCGCCGCAAGGTACGAGCGGCTGCTCCCCGGGGGCGTGAACTCGAAAGTGACCGGGCCTCTCAGGTCAGTCACCTCCCGTGGCACGGACGACTCCGCGAGCCGGGTCAGGCCCGTGTCCTGCCCGGGAAACAGCGACGCGCCGACGTAGTAGATCCGGTCGCCCGTGGCGAGCTCGAGCTTCGACGCCGCGAAGTCGATCGCGTCGGACCCCTCGTCGGCCGCCCGGAGGGCGGCATCGGCATACAGCTGGGAGAGCCCCGACGCCTCGCGTTGCAACTCCTGCACGGACTGCCCCCGCGTGTAGGTCTGGAAGAGCCTCAACGAGATCAGCGCGGCGACGACGCCGGCGAGCACGATCCCGAGCAGGAACAGGGCCGGCAGGCGGAAACGCAGCGAGCCCATCACACGAAAAGTGTAAGGGCGAGGGGCCTGCCTCGTCCGGCCCGGAGCTTCACGGCGTCAAGGAATCAAGCGGCGGGCGCGGAGGTGCGGTCCTGGGCGACCTTGTAGCCCACGCCCCACACCGTCACGATCGGCGAGGCGTCCTCGAGCTTGCGGCGAATCTGGCGCACGTGCACGTCGACGGTGCGCGTATCCCCGGCGAAGGTGTAGCCCCACACGCGCTCGAGCAGCTGGTCGCGGGTGAGCACGATTCCCCGATGGTCGAGCAGCTCCCAGAGCAGGTCGAACTCCTTCGGCGCCAGCTGAATCTCGCGGTCGCCCACCATCGCCTCACGGCGGCCCGCGTTGATCAACAGGTCGCCGTGACGGATCTCGTCGCCTTCGTCCCGGCGGCGGTCGGTTGACGAGCGGCGCAGGACGCTCTTCACCCGGGCGACGAGCTCGCGCGGGTTGAACGGTTTGGTCAGGTAGTCGTCCGCACCGACCTCGAGGCCGATGATCTTGTCGACGTCCTCGTCCCGGGCGGTCAGCATCAGGATCGGGACGTCCGAGCTCTTGCGCACGCGGCGACAGATCTCGAGGCCGTCCATGTCCGGCAGGTTGAGGTCGAGGAGGATCAGGGCCGGAGCCTCCGCCGCGATCGCGTTCAGCGCAGCACCGCCTGTCCCGACGGCCTTCACGTTGTAACCGGCATTCTTCAGATAGAGCGCGACGAACGACGCTATCGCGGTCTCGTCTTCGACGACGAGGATCGTCTGGGGGGCGGTCATGGCTGGATCTTGACCGATCGGGCCGACGGCGCGCTCGTGCTACTCGTGCCGAACCACGCCTTCGTCGCTCCGGCAGGCAGCGGCACGGATGCCGCGTCGCCGATCGCGTACTGTCCCGCGTCACCGACCGCGTCGGGAACGCCGTCGAGCACGACCATGCCCGTGCCCCGCGCCGAGATGGAGATTCCGGTGCCGCGCGCGACCAGCCGGTAGCGGCCGCCGGGCACGTAGAAGGAGACGTTCTTGCCGCGCAGCGTGACCACCTTCCCGCGCGGGATCCCGTTCACGCGGGGGCTCCACTGGTCGGCCTGGCTGAGGTCGGTGATCTCGAGCGACCCCTTGTCCAGCCGACCGAGAAGCCCACCCCTGCCGGTGATCTGGACGATGCCGCGCGCTCCCTTGATCTCGAGCGTGCCTCCGGGCGCCGTGGCTGCTCCCGTCGCTACCGTGGCGGAAAGCCCGAGGACGAGCAGGATCAGTGCCGCGAGGCGCATCTGCAGTTCAGTATCGGCTTCCCGGGTGTGCTGATGGTGAGACAGGCGTAAGGAATGTGTAAGCACTCGCTCATCGTGGCGCCCACGTAGAGTCCCGCCCGTATGGATCTCGGATTCGCGGAGGCTCTGCTCATCTTCGGCGCGCTCCTGTTCGGAGCAGCCGGGCTCTCCGGCTGGCTCCAGGGCACCGTGCTCTCGATCTCGGTGCTGTCTGTCGGTGCCGGGATCGTGCTGTCGGAGCTCGACGTCATCTCCGTCGATCCAACGTCGAAGACCGTCCTCTACATCATCGAGATCGCGCTCGTCCTGACGCTCTTCTCGGACGGCCTGCTCGTCGAGGGCGAGCTGCTGCGAGACCACTGGGGCCCGGCGGCCCTCGCGCTCGTGATCGCGATGCCGATCACGCTGGCCCTGCTGGCCGTCGCGGCTCACGTACTCTTCCCCCCGCTCTCCTGGCAGGAGGCATTCCTGCTCGGTGCGGTGCTCTCGCCCACGGACCCGGTCGTCACCTCGGCGGTCGTCACGTCCGAGCGGATCCCCGAGAAGATCAGGCACACGCTCAATCTCGAGTCCGGGCTGAACGACGGTCTCGCGCTCCCCTTCGTGCTCTTCTTCCTTGCGCTCGCGACGGGCGCTGCGAGCCCGGGGGCGGAGGCGGCCCGGCTGGCGGGCGAGGCCGTCTTCGGTGCCGGTGTGGGCATCGTGCTCGCCGTCGCCGCAGCGTTGCTGATCAAACGGCTTCCCGGCGGCCTGCAGCCGAAGTACGAGGGGATCTACGCCCTCGCGGTCGCGTGCCTCGCGTACGGCATCGCCGACCTGACGTGGGGCAACGGCCTGATCGCGGCATTCGTCTGCGGCATCGCGCTCGCGGTGGCGCGGCATGAGATGCCCGATGTGTTCACGGAGTTCAACGAGAGCGTCAGCGCGATCTTCCAGGTGATCACGTTCACGGTCTTCGGCGGGCTGATCGTGGCGACGGGATGGGACGGCGACACGATGCGGCTGGTGGCGTTCATCGCCTTCGCTCTCTTCGTCGCCCGTCCGGCAGCGGTCATGATCTCGTTCGCGCGCGTGGACGAGACGCTTCCGAACAAGCTCTTCATGGCCTGGTTCGGCCCGAAGGGGGTTGCATCGATGCTCTTCGCGCTTCTCGTTCTCAGCTCCGCGGAGGCAAACCGGTCGCTCGTGTTCGACGTGGCGTCGTTCACGGTGCTCGCGTCGATCGCCGCCCACGGGCTCACGGACACCGTGGGCGCGAACTGGCTCGCCCGCCGCCTCGAACGGGACAACGATCAGTCCGCGCCGATGACGACGACGTAGGCGAGCAGGTAGGCGGCGAAACAGACTGCGGCACTGCGCCTGTCGTGCCGGCGCCGCCACATCAGCACCGAGCCCACCAGCACGACCGCAGCGAGAGCGTAGAGCGAGCCCACGACCGCGAACCGGGCCGTCACGTCGGCGGGAGCGACGATCGGCCCGATGCCGATCGACAGGGTCGCGTCGACCAGTGAGCTTCCGAGCGCGTCGCCGAGAGCGATCCCGGGCGCCCCGCGCGCGAGCGCCGTCAGGTCGACCGCCATCTCCGGTGCCGACGTGCCGAGCGATGCGCCGAAGAACGCGAGGATGAATTCGGGTACGCCGACTGTCTCTGCGAGGTCGACGAGGCACGAACCGCGACGTCTCTCGCACGGGCGAACGCTCCAACGGCAACCCTACTCGCCGACTTCCCGCAGTGTGGCATGCGCGGGAGCTCGCTGCAGTTCGATTCACTAAGCTCGGCGAGTGGACGTCCTGGCCGTTCTGATCTTCGCCGCGGCTCTTGTGATCATTGCCTTCGAATGGGCACATCGCACGAAGGTTGCCCTCGGTGGTGCCGTGCTGATGGTCGTGCTCGGGATCCTCGATCAGGAGCAGGCGATCGAGTCGATCGACTGGGCGACACTCGGCCTGCTCGCGGGCATGATGGTGATCGTGGCGCTCGTCGAGCCGACGGGCGTGTTCACCTACCTCGCGCTCCGTGCTGCCCAGGTGTCGCGCGGCAAGCCGGTGGCGCTCCTGTTCCTGCTTGCCGGGATGACGGGACTGCTCTCCGCGTTTCTGGACAACCTGACCGCCATCCTGATCGTCGTGCCGATCACCCTGCTGATCGCCGACGTCCTGCGGATCTCGGCAATCCCGCTCGTCTTGACCGAGGTGATTGCGAGCAACATCGGCGGCACGGCGACGCTCATCGGCGACCCGCCGAACATCCTCATCGGTACGCACGTCGAGGAGCTCTCGTTCAACGACTTCATCGTCAACCTGGCCCCTGTCGCGTTCGTGACGCTCGTCACCGTCACCGGAGTGCTCGCGGTCGCGTACCGGCGGTCGCTGGCTGTGGATCCCGAGCGGGCCGCCGAGATCCGAAAGCTCGATCCGGCAAGCGATCTGCGCCGGGCCACGCGCGTCAAACGAACGCTTGCAGTTCTGCTCGGCACGATTGTCGCGTTCTTCCTCCACGCGCCGCTCCATCTCGAGCCCGCCGTGGTCGCGCTCGCCGGAGCAACCGTGATGCTGTTCGTGGCGGCCGACGACGTCGAGAAGGCGCTCGAGCGCGTCGAGTGGGCGACGCTCTTCTTCTTCGTCGGCCTCTTCGTGATGGTCGGAGGGCTCGTCCAGCAAGGGATCGTGGACGGGATCGCCGAGTGGCTCGCCGATATCACCGGTGGGTCGAGAGTGACGGAGGGCATGGTGATCCTGTGGGGCTCCGCCGGCGGTTCCGCTCTGGTCGACAACATCCCGTTCACGACTGCGATGATCCCGGTCGTGGACCGAATCCAGGGAAGCGGGGTCGACGCGGGCCTCTGGTGGTCACTCTCACTGGGTGCGTGCTTCGGAGGCAACGCGACGATGATCGCGGCGGCCGCGAACGTCGCCGCGACGGGCATCCTCGACCGCACCGGTCGGCGCGTCTCGTTCGTCCGCTTCCTCGCAGTCGGGCTCCCCGTCACGTTATTGTCGCTCGTGATCGCCTCCGCGTATCTGCTCGCCTTCCAACTCTGATGCATATTCGAGACCTACCCCTCGTGGACGCGTCGGTGCCCGAGACGGCGACGCTGGCGGAGGCCGTGTCGGCGCTGTTTTCGGCGCAGGTGCCCGCTCTGGCGATCGTCGATCGTGATCGGCGTGTGGTCGGCGTCCTCGCGGAGAGCGACGTCCTGCGCGCGGTCTTCCCTCGCTATCTCGCCGAGCTGCACCACACGTCGTTCCTGTCGGACGATCTGCTCGACCTGGACGAACGCGCCCTGTCGGCGCGGGACGAGCCGGTGGGGAGCCTCGCGCGAGCCGTCGAGCTGCTCGACGGCGCCGAGAGCCAGGCGCACGCGGCCGAACGCTTCATGCACGCCGGCGAGCAGGCGCTCCCGGTCGTCGACGAAGGGCGCTTTGCAGGGATGCTCTCGATCTCCGCCCTGTGCCACGCACGGCTCGACCGGCTCGCCGAACGGTGATGCCGCTCGCAGCCGCCGCCGGGGTCGCGGATGCCCTGGTCGACCTCTTTCTGATCCTGCTCGCCGCGAAGATCGGCGACGAGATCTTCAAGCGGCTCCGACAGCCGACCCTGATCGGAGAGATCCTCGCCGGCTTGATCGTCGGCCCGGCCGTGCTGGGTCTCGTCGAGCCGAGCGCCGTGATCGACGTCTTCGCCGAGCTCGGCGTCGTCTTCATCCTGTTCTGGGTCGGGCTGGAGACCAAAATCCACGACCTGCTCGGCGTCGGAAGGTCGGCGGCGCTCGTCGGCGTGCTCGGTGTCGTCGTCCCCTTCGCCGGGGGCTACGCCATCGCGGCCGGACGCGGTGAGGACACGGCCGCGGCGCTCTTCTTCGCCGCGGCACTCGTCGCCACGAGCGTCGGGATCACCTCGGCCGTCCTGATCGGGATCGGAGTGCTCGGATCCCGAGCAGGAAGGACGATCCTCGGTGCCGCGGTCGTCGATGACATCCTCGCAATGCTCGTCGTCGCGGTGGCCAGCGCTGTGGCGGTCGGCGGAGGTGCCAGCGTCAGGGAGCTTGCCATCGTCGGGGTGATGGCGCTGGCGTTCGTGGGCTTCTTCGCGCTCGGCGGCACACACGTGATGCGACGGTATCCCGGCGTCCTGAAGGCACCTCGGTTCTCGGAGTCACCCCTTCTCCCCGCCGTGATCCTCTGTCTCGGGCTCGCAGCGCTGTCGGCGGAGATCGGTCTCGCTGCGATCATCGGCGCCTTCCTGGCCGGGATGATGGTCGCCGAGACGAAGGAGCAGCACCCCGTCGAGGAGGAGGTCGCGCCGCTGTACGCGTTCTTCGCCCCGTTCTTCTTCGCCTCGATCGGCCTCCAGCTGGACCTCGGTCGCTATGCGAGCTCCCGCCTGATCGGCGTCATCCTGCTCGTCACCGCAGTCGCGATCCTCACGAAGGCCGTCGGAGCCTATGTCGGCGCCCGCGGTCTGACGCGCTCCGAGGCCCTCTTCGTCGCGGCAGGGATGGTGCCGCGCGGCGAGGTCGGGATCATCATCGCAGGGATCGGGATCGACTCCGGCGCACTCGGGGAAGAGGCGTTCGCGATCATCGTGGCGATGGGCATCCTCACGACTGTCGTCGTGCCGCCGGTGCTCCGCGTCCTGGCCCGCCGCCTGCCGGAGGAGAGCAGCGGGCCGGCCGCTCAGCCGTCGTAGGCGTAGAAGCCCCGGCCGCTCTTGCGTCCGAGGAGGCCTGCGTTCTTCATCGCAACGAGCCGCGGCGGCGGCGCCATGCGCGGCTCCCGCAGCTTCTCGTACAGGGCCTCGGACGCATGTACGTGCACGTCGATGCCGACCAGGTCGACAAGGGTGCACGGCCCCATCGGCCAGCCGGCGCCGCTCTTCATCGCGACGTCGAGCGCCTCGGGCGTGACCCGGGCCTCGTCGAGCACGCGCACGCAGTCGTTGAGCAGCGGGATCAGGATCCGGTTGACGACGAACCCGGGCGTATCGTGGCAGCGCACGACCTCCTTGCCGAGTCGCGCTCCCACGGCCGCTGCACTGTCCATCGCCTCGTCCGACGTGAGCTCGGCCCGGACGATCTCGACGAGCGGCATCAGCGGGGCCGGATTGAAGAAGTGCATGCCGACCACGCGCTCGGGCCGGGTCGTCGCCGCCGCGATCTCGGTCACCGAGAGCGCCGAGGTGTTCGTGGCGAGAATCGCGTCGGGCCGGCAGATCCTGTCGAGCTCCGCGAAGAGGGCCCGCTTGGGCTCGAGCTCCTCCACGATCGCCTCGATCACGAGGTCGCAATCCGCGAGCGCCGCGAGCTCCGAGGTGACGCCGAGCCGCGCCACGGCCGCATCGCGATCCGCCTTGTCGAGCTGGCCCTTCTCGACCTTGCGCGTGAGGAAGTGGGCGATCCTGCCTGCCGCTGTCTCGCCGAGCTCGTCGGTCACCTCGCGGCCGACCGTGTCGTACCGGGCCTCGATCGCGAGCTGCGCGATCCCGGAGCCCATGGCACCGAGCCCGATCACGCCGATGGAGCGAATCTCCGGCACGTCGCCGATCCTAGCGTGACGACGGGCGGCGACAGGCTTCAGCCTGTCGCCGGGCCGCCGCTACCCGAGGTAGCGGCGCCGGCGGGCGTTCTCGTCGATCCGCGAGTCACGACCAGACGTGACCGCCGCGATACCGACGAGGAGAATGAAGAGGAGCAATGCGATTTCCATTGCCGCACTATGGCTGAGCAGGTACTATCAGCGCAAGTCGAGGTATTCATGAAATCCATTAGCAAAGCTGATCAAACCGCTGCGGCCTCCCCCCTCTCCGACAACTGGCTCGGGGTCGAGGTGCGGCACCTCGCCGCCCTCGAGGCGGTAGCCCGGGCCCGCTCGTTCGGGCGCGCGGCGGAGGAGCTCGGGTACACGCAGTCGGCGGTCAGCCAGCAGATCGCGGCGCTGGAGCGGATCGTGGGAGAGAAGCTCGTCGAGCGGCCGGGCGGGCCACGGGCGATCTCGACAACGGAGGCCGGCGAGTTGCTGCTCCGTCACGCCGAGGCGATCGTCGCCCGGCTCGAGGCTGCGCGCGCCGACATGGCGGCCCTCCGCGCCGGCGAGACGGGGTCGCTGCGCGTGGCGACGTACCAGTCGATCAGCGCCCGCGTGCTGCCGACCGTGATGCGCCGCTTCATGGGCAGCTGGCCCGGAATCTCGCTCGAGCTCTCCGAGCCGTCGAACGACGAGACGCTGTACCACGGAATCGAGAGCGGCGCGATCGACCTCGGCTTCTGCAGCCTTCCCGTGCCCGACGGACCGTTCGACGCCCTCGAGCTGCTCACCGACCCGCACGTCCTCCTCGTCTCGAGCGACAGCCCTCTCGCGACGCGACCCACCATTTCGCTCGCCGAGCTCGAGGACGTCGCGCTGATCGGCTCCAACCACTGCTCGAGCGGGACAGTCGTCGAGGATGCGCTGCGCGCCCGCGGCATACCGGTCGACTACGCGTTCCGCTCCGACGACAACACGACCCTGCAGGGCCTCGTCGCGGCGCGGTTCGGCGTCGCCCTGATGGCACTGCTCGCGATTCAGCCGGGAGACGACCGCGTCAAGGTGATCGCGCTCGACCCGCCCGTGCCCCGTCGGCGCCTGGCGGTCGTCTGGCACCGCGACCGGCACCGCTCGCCGGCGGCGCGGGCCTTCGTCGAGATCGCGCAGGCGGTCAGCGCCGACGTCGAGCAGGACCTCGTCGAGCCGTAGCGGGGCTGCCCGAGCGACACGAGTCGCGCGGCGACGGGCTTCAGCCGGGGTCTCCCGGGGTTACGCCAGCCGCTCGATCACGGCAGCGATCGCCTGGCCCTGGCCGATGCACATGCAGGCCAGGCCGTAGCGCGCGTTCCGCCGCTCGAGCTCTGCAAGCAGCGTGGCCGTGATCCGGGCGCCCGTGGCGCCGAGCGGATGGCCGAGCGAAATGCCGCCCCCGTTCGGATTCACGTCACCCGCCTCCCAGCGCGCGTGCTGGCCCGTGTCGGCGAGCGTCTGCAGCACGACCGATGCGAAGGCCTCGTTGACCTCGATCACGGCCATGTCGTCCCAGCCGAGGCCAGCGCGGCGGAGCGCCTGGGAGCACGCCTCCGGGTTTCCGTGCAGCATCCGGAAGGGGTCGACGCCGGCGATCCCGAACGAGACGAACCGTGCCCGCGGCGTCAACCCGAGACGGCCGGCGGCGGCTTCGGAGACGACGAGCATGGCCGCGGCGCCGTCGACGATCTGGCTCGAGTTGCCGGCGGTGACGACGCCGTCCTCGATGAAGGCGGGCTTGAGCGAGGCGAGCTTCTCCGCGGAGGTGTCGCGGCGTGGCGCCTCGTCAACCAGGAACGGCGTCCCGTCCGGAAGCGCGACGGGGACGATCTCCCCCTCGAAGAGCCCGCCGTCGATCGCGGCGATCGCGCGTCGGTTCGATTCGAGCGCGAAGGCATCGAGCTGCTCGCGCGAGATCTGCCAGTCCTTCGCGATCTCCTCGGCCGAGATGCCCTGCGGGACGATCGGCCAGCGCGCCGCGATCTTCTGGTTGAGGCCGTCCCAGCCGTCGGCGCCGAGGTTCGAGCCCATCGGAACCCGCGACATCGACTCCACGCCAGCGGCCACGACGACGTCGAGATGGCCGGCCTGGATCGCGGCGGCGGCGTTGAAAGCGGCCTGCAGCGACGATCCGCACTGGCGGTCGACCGTCGTCGCGGCGACCGTCTCCGGCCAGCCCGCGACGAGTGCGGCGACGCGACCCACGTTGAGCGCCTGCTCGCCGATCTGGGTGACGCACCCCATCTGCACGTCCTCCACCTCGGCGGGATCGAGCCCCACCCTGCCGACGAGCCCGTTGAGCACGTCCGCCGCGAGATCGTCGGCGCGAACCGTCGCGAGGGTGCCGTTGCGGCGGCCGATCGGAGAGCGAACGGCGTCGACGATGAACGCGTCGGACATCGGCGGAGCGTATCGGAACGGCGGTGCGCCGTGGGCGCCCCGCCGTTGCGCGAGGGCGATCGTCTAGCCTGTTCGAGACGGCATTCGACAAGGAGATCACGAGATGGCTGTAGCAGCGACCGGGGTCGAGGAACGGCTCCTGATCGGCGGCGACTGGGTGGAGGCCGGCGACGGCAGCCGGTTCGACGTCACCGACCCGGGTACCGGCGAGACGGTCGGCTCCGTGCCCAACGCGGGTGAGCGTGACGTCCGGGCGGCGATCGACGCCGCCGCGACGGCGTTCGACGACTGGAAGGCGCAACCGGCCCTCAACCGGGCGCGCATCCTGCGCCGTGCCGCCGACCTGATCCGGGAGCGCCGTGACCGGATTGCGCTCGTGATGACCTCCGAGCAGGGCAAGCCGCTCGCCGAGGCCGCAGGCGAGGTCGACTATGCAGCCAGCTTCCTCGAGTGGTTCGGCGGAGAGGCAGAGCGCGTCTACGGGCAGATCGTGCCGCCGATGAACCCGGCGAACCGCGTGCTCGTGCTCCGGCAGCCGGTCGGTGTGACGGCTGCCATCACCCCCTGGAACTTCCCGGCCGCGATGCTGACGCGCAAGCTCGGGCCGGCCCTCGCCGCCGGCTGCACGAGCGTCGTCAAGCCGGCGAGCGCGACCCCGTTGACGGCGGCGCTGATCATGCGGGCGATCGAGGATGCGGGCACCCCACCCGGTGTCGTCAACCTGATCACGTCCCGCTCGTCGGGGATGTTCGCCGACCGGCTGTTCACCGATTCGCGTGTCCGCAAGATCTCCTTCACCGGCTCGACCGAGGTCGGCAAGGAGCTGATCCGGAAGTCGGCCGACCAGGTCAAGCGACTGTCCCTCGAACTGGGCGGCCACGCGCCGTACCTGATCTTCGACGACGCCGATCTCGACGAGGCCGTCGACGGGCTGATCGCCTCGAAGTTCCGCAACGCGGGCCAGACGTGCGTCTGCGCCAATCGCACATACGTACAGAGCGGCGTCTACGACCGGTTCGTCGATCTCCTTGCACGAAAGGTCTCGCAGATGGTGGTCGGCCACGGGACGGACGACGGCGTCACGATCGGCCCGCTGATCGACGAGGGCGCAGTCGAGAAGGCCGACGAGCACGTCCACGACGCGATCGCCCGCGGCGCCCGTCTGATCGTCGGTGGCGAGCGGCTCACGGGCGACGCGTACGCGGCCGGCTCGTACTACGCCCCCACGGTGCTCGACGGCGTCACCCCCGAGATGCTGATCTCGCACGAGGAGACGTTCGGCCCGGTCGCCGGGATCACGCGATTCGAGACCGAGGAGGAGGCGATCCGCGTCGCGAACGAGACCGTCTACGGCCTGGCGGCGTACTTCCACACCCGTGACTACGCGCGCCTGCTGCGCGTCGCGGAGAAGCTCCAGTACGGGATCGTGGGAGTCAACTCGGGCATCATCAGCGCCGCGAACGCACCCTTCGGAGGCGTCAAGGAGTCCGGCTACGGGCGCGAGGGCGGCTCCTTCGGCATCGACGAGTACGTCGACGTCAAGTACGTCCTCGTCGGCGGCGTAGGGACGTAGCGCGCGGTCGGCGGCGATCCTGGCGGCAGGCTTCGACCTGTCTCCCGGGCTCGACCGCGCTCCTGCCGCCGACCCTGCCGATATCCTCGTCCCGTGGCGCTCTTCTCCAGCAAGCCCGCCGCGCCCGCCGCGGGCGACCTCCGTCGTGAGCGCCGGGCACTCCGGCTCCTGCGCGAGGACCGGCTGCGCGAGCTCGGTGGCCTCACCCTCGAGATGTACCGCCGCGATCACTTCAACGAGACGCTGATCGTCGAGCGCTGCGCCGAGCTCGTCGCGATCGAGGCGCGCACGAGCGAGATCGACGCCCTGCTCCAGGGAGCCCGCGGCCTTCGCCGACGCGGTGCCGCGATCTGCGCGTGCGGCGCGCCCGTGCTCATGGGAGCGCGCTTCTGCCCCAGCTGCGGCCGGTCGCTGATCGACGAGACGGCGGAGGCCGAGGGGTGACCGCCTGCCCGCGCTGCGGCGAAGGCGTCGCCGCGGGCCAGGAGTACTGCCTCGAGTGCGGGCTGCGGCTCCCGGGTGTCGCGCGCCTCGGAGCCCCACCGGCAAGCCCGCGCAGCCTTGCGCTCCCGCTCCTCCTCGCGGCACTCGTCGCCGTCGTGGGTGCGGCGGCCGCTATCGCTCTCACGCGCGAGACGGCGACCGCGACACCCGTCTTCACGGCGACCGGCGGCAGCGAGGTCGTCCCGACATCGACGGTCGCCATCGCGCTCGCCACGTGGCCGGCGGGAAAGCGCGGCTGGACGAACATCCTCGTCTCGATCCCGAAGGTCAACGGCCGCGACGCCGCCGTCGCCCGCGCGGAGCAGGCACGCCGGCGCGGTCTCCGGGATGTCGGCGTCCTCGATTCCTCGCGCTACGCAAGCCTCCATCCCGGGTACTGGGTGGTCTACTCCGGCGTCTATCCGAGCGAGCCGGAGGCGGCGAGCCGTCTCCGCGAGGCCAAGGGCGTGCAGCGAGGTGCCCGCAGCGCGCGCGTCAGCCCCTGACTCTGTTGTCTTGAAAGACAAATTGGACACGGAGTTTGTAACAGGGACGCAAACCGGGTAGACTGGTCGCGAGAACGGGTGGCTTCCACCCGTACACCGCCTACTTACAGTGATTCAGAGGGAGTGAGATCCGGCCGATGGAAGACCACGTCGCCTATTTGCAGTCGTGCATGTATCAGTATTCACGGGCGATCTACCGGTCGATCAAGGATCTGATCGACCCCTATACCGATCAGCACACGCGACTCGAGTCGCGCCGCGCCGTGCTCGAGGAGTGCGAGCTCACGATGTCGCGGCTGGCGGCGGATCCGCAGTACTTCGCGCGCCCCGACCGTGCGCTCTTCCAGGATATTCGTCGCTACTTCCCGATCACCGCGCAGGCGCGTGTCGCCTGGGCCGTCCGGGAAGGCGTGGGCGCGGCGATCGCATTCATCGAGCAGCAGATCGAGGCCGGAGCCTTCGACGGCGGCGTCGCCCGCTGCAAGGCGACGACGCGCAAGGGCAAGGCGTGCCAGCGTACCCCGCTGCCGAGCCGCGACTACTGCCCGTCACATCAGCATCTCGAAGCGCGTACCTCACTCGCCGCGTAGACGCCCTCCCGCGCTGCGGGCGGGCTCTGCCTCGATCACCGTCGTAAGGGAACCACTGTCCGAACGGGCTTTATCGCCTGTTCCCGAGCGGTAAGCTCGGGCATACGATGTCGCACGACACCGACAAGCTCATCCGCCAGCTCTCGCTCGTCGCCTTCCTGATGGCCGAGCGCCGGCCGCTGACGGCCCGTGACGTCAAGGGTAACGTCGAGGGGTACTCCGAGATGTCCGACGAGGCGTTCGCGCGGCGTTTCTACTCCGACCGGGCCGAGCTCACCGCCCTCGGCGTCCCGCTTCACTCGCAGCGCGACGAGTTCACGGGCGAGGAGCTCTACACCCTCCGCTCCGAGAACTACTTCCTCGACCGCCTCGACCTGAAGGACGACGAACTCGCCGCGCTCCAGACGGCGCTGTTCTATCTCGACGGGAAGTTCGCGTACGCCGAGCCGCTGCGGCTCGCGCTCCAGAACCTCGCGCTCGGCCGACCCGGGTTCCACGAGGCTCGCACCGATACCGCCGAGCGCGTCCGCGTCAGTGCCCCCGACTACTCGCCGGAGCTCGCCGGGCGACTCTCCAAGCTCGAGTCGGCGATCTCGAAGCAGCGCACGATCAGGTTCTCCTACTGGTCGCCGCAGGCGGACAAGGTCGCCGAGCGCACGCTCAACCCGTATGCCCTGCGGCTCGACGAGGGCGTCTGGTACGTCGTCGGCCAGGATCTCGACCGCGCCGCCGTCCGCACGTTTCGGGTCTCTCGCATCCGTAGCGACATCCGGTTCGCGACCCGCCGTGAGCGCGACTTCCGGCTGCCGGCCGAGTTCGACGTCGAGGCGCACCGCGTGCCCCGGCCCTGGCAGATCGGCGAGATCGTGGGCAAGGCGAAGGTCGCCGTGCAGGGCGACACCGCCTGGTGGGTGCATCGGACGCTGGCCGACGCCGGAGAGCTCCGGGAAGGGGTCTTCGAGACTCCCTTCGCGCGGATCGAGCCACTCGCCGGCTGGGTGCTCCGGCAGAACGGGCGGGCAGTTCCGATCGAGCCGAAGACCCTGCGTGACGCCGTCGCCGACGGCCTCGCACGCCTCCGGGAGGGTCACGACGGGGAGAGCCCGGCGCTCGCGCGCGAGCGCCGCGTCGAGGTCTCCAGCGATCGCGGCGAGCGCCCGGTCGGGCCGATCGCACCCGAGCGGTTCGGTGTCCTGCAGGCCCTCCTCGCGCACGTTCTCTCTGCCTGCGGCGAGAACCGCGATGCCCGCCTCGACGCCGACGAGCTGGCAGCTCGGTTCTCGATCCCACGCGAGGAGCTCCAGGAGACGCTCTCGTTGCTCAACCTCGTCAACTTCGGCGGTGGGTGCTACACCGTCTACGCGGAGGTCGACGAGGACGAGGGCGTGGTGCGCGTCGACAAGGAGCTCTACGGCGACGTCTTTCGCAGACCGCCCAAGCTGACGCCACTCGAGGCGCGGGCGATCCGCCTCGCGATCGACTATGTCGGCCCGACGATCGCGGCCGAGGCGCACACGCCGCTCGATCGTGTGCGGAAGAAGCTCGAGGATACCTTCGGGCAATTCGACCTTCCTCACACGCCGACGGGCAGCGCCGGCGACGCAGAGGAAGAGCTCGTGCGCACCCTCTCCGAGGCGGTCGAGAAGCGGCGCGTCGTCGAGATCGAATACCTGAAGGACGGCGACGAGGGATCCACCACGAGGGCGGTCGAGCCGTACTCGTTCGAGCGAGAGCTGCCGGTCTGGCGCGTCCACACGTGGGACCGCACCGCCGACGGGCCGCGCACGTATCGCCTTGATCGCATGCGCTCCGCCCGACTGACCGACGAGCTGTTCGAGCCGCGCGACGGGTTCGATCCACGCTACCTCGACGAGCCGCGGCTCGCCCGGCTCTGGCACTCTCCCGTCGTCGCCCGCTGGAAGGTCGAGCGCGGCGCGCGGCTGCTGACCGACAAGGCGGCGCTCTCCGAGCTGCCGTACAAGACCGACGAGTGGCTTCTCTCCGAGGTCCTCGCCGATGCCGGCGAGACGGTCGTGCTCGAGCCGGCGGACGTGCGCGCGAGCGTCGCCGCGCGGGCCGGCGCGCTGCAGGTGGAGCTCGGCCTCAGCCCGCGCCGGAAGCGCCCGGCAGCACGAGCCTGAACGTCGCTCCCCGACCCGGGCTCGACTCCACCTCGACCTCCCCTCCGTGCTCATGCGCGATCGTGCGGACGACTGCCAGCCCGAGGCCCGAGCCGGGCCTGGCGTCGGTGAGTCGCACGCCCGGCTCGAACGCCCGCTCGAGGTCGTCGGGTGCCAGCCCGTCGCCCTCGTCGCTGACCTCGATCACGACCGACTGCCCGTGACGCCGGGCCGCCAGGGTCACGGTGCCTCCGGCGGGCGAATGGCCGACGGCATTGGCGAGGAGGTTGGCGAGAGCCTGCCGTAGCCGGTCCGGGTCGCCGTCCACGGCGAGGCCGTCTTCGGTCTCGGCGACCACCACGGCGCCACCGAGGGCAGCCGTCTCGGCGGCGTCACGGGCGAGCAGGCCCGCATCGAGCCGTTCGAGCCGGATCGAGTCGGCCGCCGCGTCTGCGAGGAGTCGCTCGAGCCCCGCCACCGCAGCGTGGACGAGCTCCAGCAGGCGCTGCCGCCTCAGGTCGTCGGCAAGCGGATAGGCGTCGGCAATTGCGACGAGAGCCGCCACGGGGCTTCGCACCTCGTGAAGCGAGCACGGCGAGCCGGCCGGTGCTCATCGCGCTCTCTCGCTGATCTGCGCGCCGGCCCAGGCGGCCGCGTCGGCGAGCACGGGATCGTCGCTCGCGGCCCACTCCCCGACGAGCGGCAGCGCCTCGCCCGCAGCGGTGTTGCCGAGCGCATAGAGGGCGTTTCGCCGCAGCCAGCGGGGGTCGTTCCTCGGCACGTAGAGCCGGTCGAGCTCCGTGACGAGCTCCTCCCCGTCTCGCGTCAGCCAGCCTCGGAGAGAGACGTTCGCCACCGCATCCTCGCCGGCGGGCCGGTCGCGGCGCCGCTTCTCGATGCCGCGGTTCCAGGGGCACACGTCCTGGCAGATGTCGCAGCCGTAGACGGACGCCCCGAGCTCCCCGCGGAGCTCCTCCGGCACCGGCGCCGGTGCCTGCGTCCAGTACGAGAGGCACAGGTTCGCGTCGAGCACCCCCGGCTCGTCCAGAGCACCCGTGGGGCAGGCATCGATGCAGAGCGTGCAGCGGCCGCAGTCGAGGTCGAGCGGCGGCGTCGCCTCGATCTCGACGTCGGTGACGAGCGTCCCGAGCACGACCCAGGAGCCGTGCTCGCTCGTGATCAGCATCGTGTTCTTGCCGTAGAAGCCGAGGCCCGCGCGCCGTGCTCCCTCGCGGTCGACGTGCTGGTTCTCGTCCACGAGCACGCGATAGCTGCCGCCGAGCGACTGCCCGAGCGCGTCGAGCCGCTCCCGCAGGAGCGCGTAGTGGTCACGCCACGCGTACCGCGGCAGCCGGCCCTCGCCCGGCCCGGGTGCCGGCGCGTCGCTCCAGTAGCAGAGCGCCGCCGAGACGACCGTGCGCGCCGCACCGTCCAACAGGAGCTCGGGATGGCAGGACACCTCGGGCCGGGCCATCGTGAACTTCATCCCGGCGAAGAGCCCTCGTGCGCCGCGCTCGCGCATGTGCCGCTCGGTCTCGTCATACGCCTCGGCCGGGGCCGCGCCGACGACGTCGAGCCCGAGCTCCTGGGCCCGGCGTGCGAGCTCGGCGGCGGTCATGAGAGGATTCTGCCCGTGAAGGCGATCCGGATCCACGAGGAGGGCGGCCCCGATGTCCTGCGGTACGAGGACGTGCCCGACCCGGAGCCGGGTGAGGGCGAGGTGCTCGTTCGCCTCGCCGCCGCGTCGCTGAACCACCTCGATGTGTGGGTGCGCATGGGTCTCCCTTCCGTGCCGAAGCCCCGGATCCTCGGAGCGGACGGTGCCGGCGTGGTGGCGGGGCTGGGCTCCGGCGTCGCGGGTTTCGAGCCGGGCGACAGGGTCGTGCTCAACCCGGGGCTCGAGCACGGCCCCCTGATCGCAGTGCTCGGCGAGCACGCGGACGGCACGCACTGCGAGCTGATTGCCGTAGCGGCGTCCCAGGTGTTCCCCCTCGACGACGCGCTCTCCTTCGAGGAGGCGGCCGCGTTCCCCCTCGTCTACGAGACGGCGTACCGGATGCTCGTCACGAAGGCGGCGGTGCAGGAGGGCGAGTGGGTGCTGGTCTGGGGCATCGGAGGCGGTGTCGCGACGGCGGCGTTCGAGATCTGCCGCGCGCTCGGCGTGAGGACGATCGTCACCTCCGGCAGCGACGAGAAGCTCGAGCACGCCCGCGCCTGGGGCGCCGACCTCGCCGTCAACCATCACACCGGAGACGTCGTCAGCGCGGTCAAGGAGGCGACCGGGTCGGGCGTCGACGTCGTGGTCGACTCGGTCGGCGAGGCGACCTGGGCGCGGTCGCTCGCCGCCGTCGCGCCCGCGGGGCGCGTGACGGTCTGCGGCGCCACGTCCGGCCCCAACCCGCCGGCCGCGTTGCACCGCTTCTGGTGGAAGCAGCTGACGGTCTACGGGTCGACGATGGGCTCGCGCGAGGACTTCCTCGGCGCCTACGACCTCGTGCGCAGCGGGCGGGCTCGCGTGCACGTCGACCGCGTCTATCCGCTGGCCGAGACGCGTGCCGCCCACGAGCGGCTCGAGGCGGGCGAGCAGCTCGGCAAGATCGTCCTCTCGATCCCCGGCTGACCGCCTCCGAATGCACCGGTGCCGGGCCGCGTGACGCGGCCCGGCACCGGCTCGAACGTCGTCTACGACGTTGCGGGAGTGTCCTCGTCGACCGGCTTGAAGTTCCCCTTGCTCTTCTTGCCGTTGATGACCGTCGTGCTCATGCCGAAGCTGAGCGTCACGCTCGCGATCGCGTCGGCGTTGACGTCGAGCGCGCCGAGGTTGATGTTCGCGTACGTGTCGCAGGCCAGGTGGTAGCACGGGTCGTACGGCTGTCCGGCGGTGCCGCCCCAGATCGCGGCCTCGGCCGGGCTCTTGATGCCCTCGGCCCCGGTGAAGAGGCCGCCGGCCGGGATGCCTGCGGCGATGAACGGCCCGTAGTCCGAGCGCCCGCTGAAGTCGGTGCCCTTGAACGGGATGCCGCGCCCCGTGTAGAAGGCCTCGAACGCCTTCTCGATCTGCGCGGAGCCCGCGGGTCCGGGCCCGGCCCCGACCCCGTCGGAGTCGTCGCCGTCGTAGACGAAGAAGACGTGGTTCGGCGAGCCGACCATGTCGAAGTTGAGATACAGGGCGATCCTGTCCTTCTCCTCCTGTGTGAGGTTGTTCACGTAGTAGGTCGAGCCGACGAGCCCCGACTCCTCCGCCCCCCACCAGGCGAACCGGAGCTTGTTGCGCGGCTTCACCTTCGCCATCTGCAGCGCCGTCTCGAGGATCGCTGCACTGCCGGACCCATTGTCCTGGATGCCCGGCCCGGCATTGACGGAGTCGAGGTGCGCTCCCGCCATGACGACGTTGTTCGGGTCGCCGCCCTTCGACTCCGCGAGGACGTTGCTCGTCGTCGCGAGGCCGCGGAAGGTGTCCGTTTTGAGCCGCATCACGAGCCCCGGCGTGGCAGCCAGCTGCTGGCCGACGGCCTGGGTCACGGAGGTGACCGGGATGTTCAACGTGAAGAGGTTGCCAAGGGTGCCGTTCAGCTCACCCGCAACGTTGTTGTAGATGATCACGGCGGCCGCGCCCGCGTTGTAGGCATTCGTGGCCTTGAGCGCGAAGCTGCAGACACCGCGGCTGATCAGCGCGATGTTGCCCGCCGGGAAGCCGGCGAAATCCGTCGCGTTGCAGCCTCGTATGTCGTTGACGGTGCTCACGGCGGCGGTCACGTCGCCGCTGCCGGAGTAGGCCATGATGCTGTTCGCGACCGGCCCCGCGGGTCCTGGAACCACCTGCTCCAGGACGGGTGGCGAGAGCGAGATGAACGTCTGGAACTGGAACTGCTGCACGGTGACGACGTAGCCGGCCGCCGTCATCTTGTCGGCGACGTACGCGGCCGACGCGTCGTAGCCTGGCGTCCCCGAGGTACGGATGCCGTTGTTTGCATCGGCGATCGCCTGGAACGCGGCCTGGTGAGCGCGCACGCCTTCGAGCGTCACGCACTCCGTGAGCTTCGCAAACGTGTTGTTGACGCGATTCGCGCACGCGGGCGAGCCCGCGCCGGCGGCGCCGGTGAACGCGATTGCGGAGAGTGCCACGATGGCAATCCCGACTACCAGAAGACGTCTCGTGGTCGTGCTCAAGTCGATCCTCCCCATGATGGCGCACCGGGGGAACGGCTCCCCCGGCTGAATGGGGGGATCCTTCCTCGGCCAGCGTGACCTGTCAACACGATTCGGCTCCTGCGCCGAAGGCGCCGGAGACCGGTGCGCGGTCGCCGCAGGTGGCCGGGAGTCGCTCTATCCGAAGCCGAGGATGAACTTGGCGTCGTCCGACATGCGGTCGGGCGTCCACGGTGGATCGAACGTCAGCTCGACCTCGACGCTCTCGACGCCCGGCAGCGCGGCGACGGCGTCGTGGATGCCCTCCTGGATCATCGGGCCGGCCGGGCAGCCCATCGACGTCAGCGAGTGGATGACCTTCACGCTCGAGCCGTCGATCTCCGCCTCGTAGAAGAGGCCGATCTCGACGATGTCCATCCCGAGCTCGGGATCCTCGACCCCGTGCAGCGCCTCGACGACGTCGTTCTCGGTGACCATGTTGCCGAGTCTAGCCGCAGGCTCAGCCTGTCGGGCGACAGGCTTCAGCCTGTCGTCCGGGCTCAAACCCGCGCGAGCCGCTCCGCGCCGGTGAGCACGAGGTCGAGCATCTGGCCGATCGCCTCGTCGAGGCTCGTGTTCTCGATCACGGGGACATCGAAGCGCCGGGCGCGCTCGAGCAGGACGTCCTGGATCATCCGGATCTCGGTCATCCCCTCGATGTACTTCTCCAGCGGTCGCAGTCCGTCGGTCGCCGTGTCCCGCACCCAGAAGTGGCTGCGGTGCGCATCCTCGTCGCTGATCGCGACGACACACTGGACGACGAGCGCGTCGGAGCGGTCGGCGGAGATCATCCCGGGCACGATATGCACGCCCTCGAGCACCATCGACCAGCCCTCGGTCAGCGACCGGTCGATCGCGGCCTCGACGCCGACGAGGACGTTCCGCGTCTGGTCGAGGAACCCGAGCAGGGCCGCGTCGCCCGCAACGTCCTCGTCGGCATGGCTCAGCCCGAGCTCGGCCTCGAAACTGGAGTAGTGCACCGACGGCATGAACTCACGCGAGAAGAAGGCGCGCATCGTCTGGCGGATGAAGTCGGTCGAGGTCACCCGCGTGATCCCGAGCCGGTGGGCGGTCTCGGTGGCGAGCGTCGACTTCCCCGTGCCCGTCGCACCGCCGACGAGCAGGAGAACGGGAAGCTCGAGGTGCTGCAGCGCCTGTAGCCGGCGCAGCCGGCGCATCGTCCGCCCGGCTTCCGGCTCGCCGAGCACCTCGTTTGCGACCTCGTGGAGCCGGTCGAGGTCGAGCTCGAGTGCCCGCCGGGCGATCATGTCGGCGTCGGCGCGACGCGCCAGCTCGTACGCCCGGGTTGGGGTCAGCCCCGTCGCAGCGAGCGCCCGCGCCATCAGGCCCTTCGACCAGGGAGGGCCCTCGTGGCCGCCCAGCGGCAGCGGCGCCAGATAGCGGCGCTCGCTCACACGCTCACGGCCGTGTGAGAGATCGCCTCGGCTGCGAGTCGCTCGAGCTCGAGATCGAGGTCCGGTTCGCCTGGGAGCGGTACGACGTCGTTGCCTGCCAGGACGACCGGGATCCCGAGCCTGGCGGCAGCCTCTGCGACGACGTCGATCGCTGCGGCCTTGATCTCGACGACGACGACCTCTGCGTCGAGCTGCGCCAGCTCGGCCCGGAGCGCGGTGCGCTCGGAGAGGCTCCCCGACACGTGTGTGACCTCGGCCCCGTGGGCCTCCTCGAGGTGGCGGGCGATCCGGCGGTGCTGGGTCGCGGGTGCCGTCCCGAAGAAGGCGACCTTGCGGCCCCGCACGTCGTCGAGCGGGCGCGGCCGCAGCACCACCCGCACGACCGGGATACCCGGTCGCGTCAGCCCGGCGAGCGCGCGGGCAAGCGCATCGTGCTCGACTCCGTCCTCGGCCATCGCCACCACGACCAGATCTGCGAGCAGCGCACGGTACGGGTTGAGATAGCCGGTCGAGACGGCGTGGTCCTGGTGTGCTGCGACGACGAGAATCCGGCGGTCGGCGGCGATCGGGGGGATCGCAGCGCCGCTCCCGTCGAGCACGATCAGGTCCGGCCCGAGCTCCTCCGCGAGCCGGACGCCGGCGACCACGTTCGAGACCCCGACCGCGCCCGCGAGCCCGCCGCCGCAGCGGCGGCAGCCGATCGTCGGCAGGCCGGTCAGCGCGGCCGTCTCGAGATGGTCGGACGCGGCGTGGCGTCCGTTGCGGGAGAGCGCGAGCAGATCGGCCACCGTGGGCCGGATCTCGACGACCTCGGGCCGGGCCGGCCCTCCGCGCCCCATCGCCACGACCACGACGCGCCGGTCACGGGCGAGGATCCCGGCCACGTGTCCGGTCACGGCGGTCTTCCCGACGCGCTTCCCCGTGCCGATCACCGCCACGGACGGCGTGCCGATCGCCTCGAAGTGCGGCGGGTCGAGCCGAAAGTCGGCGCCCTCGTACGGCACTCCCAGCGCGAGCGCACGCGCTGCGAGACGGAAGCGGGCGGGCGGCCCGAGCACGGGTTCGTCCGAAAGGTCGAGCACGACGTCGGGTGCGTGTGCGGCGATCGCGGCCTCGAGCGAGGCGGCGAGCGGCACGCCGTAGCCCTCGCCCCCTCGGAGCTTCTCTGTGCCGCCGACGAGCACGCAGGCGACGATCTCGTAGGGCAGTTCGACCAGTGCATCCCTCACCACGGAGGCGTAGTGCTCCCCGTCGATCACGGCCACGGCCCTCACGAGCGCGTCGTCACCTCGGACTCGATCCGCCCGGTGTACTTCTCGTACTCGAAGGTGTCGGTCGAGAACTGGATGATGCGCTCCTGCCCGTGGAACGGATGACGGCGCCAGATGTCGACATGGCTGCCTGAGACCTCGATCACGTTGTAACAGGGCCGCGTGTTGCCTCGCAACCGCAGCGACGAGACCGTGCCGGTGTTGACCACGAAGAGGTTCTCGAGTCGCCACGCGTACGGCACGTGCTTGTGACCGGAGAGGACGAGCTGCACACCGGAGCGGAGCAGGCACTCGATCACGTCGCCGGCGTCGTAGACGACGTTGCGCTCGCGGCCGGTGCCGGGCACCGGCAGCAGGTGATGGTGGAGCACGAAGACCCTCAGGTCGGCGGGCTCGGCCGCGAATTCACGCTCGATCCACGGATAGCGGCCGCGGCCGATCGACCCGTGATCCAGATCCGGCTCGGTCGAGTCGACGGCGACGATCGTCACCCCGCCTTTGCGCAGGACGGAGTTTCGCTCGCCGAACAGCGCCTCGAAGTGCACGTAGCCGACGTTCCGCGAGTCGTGGTTGCCGGGGATCACGACGAGCGACTCGCACGCGATCTTGTCCACGTACCGGCGGGCGAGCTGATACTCGTGCTTGAAGCCGAGCGTTGTCAGGTCGCCGGAGCAGATCACGATGTCCGGCTCGAGCTCGTTGATCTCGCCGATCGCGCGATCGAGCAGGCTCGGCTCGAAGTACTGCTCACCGCAGTGCAGGTCAGAGAGGTGCGCGATGCGGAAGGGGCGCGCGGCGTTCGGCATGGCCGCAGTCTAGGCCTCTCCGGCGCGGCGGTCGAGCGGGACGTCCGAGAGCACGAGTACCGTACGGTTCCGTGCGGTCGGAATCACACCGGTTCCAGGCCTACCGCGGAACAGAGCCGCCGCGGTTCGCCAACCGGATCGAACTGGAGTGCGCCAGGATCCTCGACTGGTACGCGATCCCCTGGGAGTACGAGCCGACCTCGTTCGTGCTCGAGCGCGATGCCGAAGGTCGCGTGACACGCGCGTTCACGCCCGACTTCTACCTTCCGGACGAGAACCTCTACATCGAGGTGACGGTGATGAAGCAGTCGCTCGTGACCCGGAAGAACCGCAAGCTCCGGGAGCTACGGGAGCAGTACCCGGACGTCAATGTCAAGCTCTTCTACCGGCGCGACCTCGAGCGCCTCGCCCAGCGATTCCGGCTGAAGCTCGCCTCCTAGGGCACGAGCCCGTCGGGGAGGTGTACCTCTCCGCTGCCGAGATCGCGGTACGCGTGCGCGAGCTCGGCAGCGCGATCGCCACGGACTACGCGGGCCGGGAGCCGCTCCTCGTGGCCCCGCTGAAGTCGAGCGCGGTGTTCCTCGCCGACCTCTCGCGGGCGCTGCCGATCCACCATGCGATCGACCTGCTCGAGCTCGCCGGCTACACGGACGGGCGCAGAGGAGGCGTCCGGCTGCTGAAGGACCTCGACGTGCCGATCGGCGGGCGAGACGTGATCATCGTCGAGGACGTCGTCGACACCGGGCTGACGCTCGCGTTCCTGACCCGGACGCTCGCACAGCGCGGCCCGGCGAGCATCGCGGCCGTGACCCTGCTCGACCGCCCGTACCGCCGGCTGGTCGCGAACCTCGGGCTTCGCTACGTCGGCTTCACGGTACCGGACGAGCTCTTCGCAGGCTACGGGCTCGGCCTCGAGGAGCGCTGGCGCGCCCACCCCGACATTCGCACGATCCCGGCCGAGGCCCTCCCGGCCGCAGCGACCGACGCGGCGTAGCTGCCGTCGGGGTGGGCGACAGGCTTCAGCCTGTCGTCCGGGCCTGCCCCTACAGGTACCCGAGCGGATCCACGGGCGCCCCGTTGACGCGCACCTCGAAGTGCACGTGCGGCCCCGTCGAATGCCCTGTGCTGCCCGACAGGGCGATCACGACGCCCATGCCGACAGACGCACCCTGAGCGACGACCAGGGCCGAGTTGTGACCGTAGGCGGTCGAGAGGCCGTTACCGTGGTCGATCACGACGATGTTCCCATAGCCCGACATCCAGCCGGCGTAGATGACCGTGCCCGCGGCCGCCGCGTGCACCGGCGTCCCCGAGCCGACGCCGATGTCGATCCCCTCGTGCATCCGGCCCCAGCGAGAGCCGAACCCGCTGGTCACCGGGCCCGCGACCGGCCAACCGAGCTGCCCGCCGGACGAGCTCGGCGCCGGCTCACTCGTGGAAGCTGCCGAAGCAGCGGCGGCCGCCCTCTGTGCGGCTGCGATCTGCGCCGCAAGGGCCGCACTCGCTGCGGCGAGGCTCTCGGCCTCGGCGACGAACGAGGCGCGGTCCTCTCTGACCGCCGAGAGGGCATCGGTCTTCTCGCCCTGCGCGGCGGCAAGCGCGTCGCGTTCGGCCATCATCCGCTCGGTCGTCGCCCGCTGCGCAGTCGTGCGGGAGGAGATCAGCGCCTCCGAACGGGCAGCGCTGCGGCGCGCCTCCTCGGTCGCCGCCCGGGTCTGCTCGAGGTCGATCCGGGCGCGGTTCAGGGTCGAGGCGATCCGCTCGTCCTGACGACCGATCCGGTTCAGCAGATCGAGGTTGTCGAGCAGGTCCGAGAAGGAGGTCGTCCCCAGCGCGAAGGCGATCAGATCGGGCGAATCCGATTCGTAGATCGCCCGTAGATGCCGCTCCAGCACCGCGAGCGCGGCGGCATACTGACGCTCGAGGACCGCGAGGCGTGCCTTCTCCACCGTGATCTTCTGCTCGAGCACCGCGAGCCGCCGTCGCTCGGACGCCAGCGAGGACTCGAGTGCGGCGAGCTGCGCCTGCTCGGACGCCACCCTCGACTCGGCCGCGCGCACACGCGCCGTGATGTCGCTCACCTCCGACGTGAGCAGACCCTCCGACCGACCGGCACGATCCGCCTGTGCCTTCAGGTCACCGATCCTCGCATCGAGGCGCGCCTTCTCCCCGCCCGGGTCGCCGCCGGCGGCCCCCGCGAGCAGGAGCGTCGTCGCAAGCGCGGTCAGAAGAGCCGCTCGCCAGGACATGACGGAAACCTTCGCGGCCGGCCGCGCTAGACCTTCCCGGGCGCCTGCCTGTCCAGGGCACGCAATGCCTCCGCGGCCTCACGACGCAACGGTCCGACCGATGCACGGTAATCCTCGTCGTTGAGGCGACCCGCGCGATGGTCCGCTTCGAGCTCCTTCAACGCTGCCAGGGCGCGGTCGCGCTCCTCGGCCAGTGCGAGCCGCTGCCGCCGTTCAGGCGTGAGCTCGTCGAGCTCGTCCGAGAGCGGCTCCGGCTCACGCAGGAACGGCAATGCGACCAGCACGACGCAGGCGACGGCGAGCGCCGCACCCAGGAGCAGCGCCGCGCTCATCGGCCCCGGGCGGGGCTTCCGGCCTCGTCGTAGCGCACCGCGAGGCGGCGTTGCTCCCGCGCGTCGGGCCACAGCGCGATCACGGATCCGAGCAGGAACACGAGGCCGGCCAGCCAGATCAGGTTCACGAGCGGCTTGACGAAGATCCGGAAGTAGACGCTGCCGTCGGCGTTCACCTGCTCGGGGATCACGAACAGGTCTTCGCCCGTGAGGTAGTCCGTGCGGATCCCGACCTCGGACGAGACCTGCGGCGCCGGACCCGCGATCTTGTACGAGTTCTTGCCCGCCTCGAGCGAGCCGAGATCCTCGCCGTTGCGACTCACGGCGAGCTGGGCTCTCACCTCGGCGGCGTGGGGCGTGTCACGCTCCGTCAGCTTCTGGAAGGTGACGGTGTAGCCGGACACGGCGAGCGACTCCCCGGGTGCGAGCCTGCCCTCGACCACCGAGTCGTAGGCACTCGACCCCGCGATGCCGATCGCGAGCAGCACGATCGCCACATGCACGACGTAGCCGCCGTACCGGCGGCGGTTGCGCCCGACGAGCGACGCGAACGCGCGGGGCCACGACTCGCTCGAGAGCGCCCGCCTGGCGCGGGTGCCGCGGACGAACTCGAGCCCGATGGCAGCGAGCACGAATGCCGAGAAGGTGTAGGCGATCAGCCCGGGGATCGACGAGCCGGCACCGAGGGCGATGAGCACGACGCCCGTCACAACCGAGACGACGGCGGGCCAGAGGAACGTGCGTCCGAGGCCGCGCAACGAGGCCCGGCGCCACGCGATCAGGGGCCCAACCCCCATCAGCAGGAGCAGCGGCAGCCCGAAGATCCGCAGGAAGAAATCGTAGTAGGGCCGGCCGACGACGACCGACGTGCCGCGGACGGCTTCCGAGAGGATCGGCCACGTGACACCCCAGAGGATCGTCAGGCAGAGCGCGACGAGCAGAAGGTTGTTGTAGAGGAAGACGGCCTCTCGCGAGACGAGCGACTCGAGCCTCGTCGTCGAGCGGAGCAGCGGCAGACGCCAGACGATCATCGTCGTTGCGAACACGACGGCGACGACGATGAAGGCAAGGAACCACGGACCGATATCGCTCTGCGCGAACGAGTGGATCGAGTTGACGACGCCCGAGCGCGTGAGGAAGGTGCCGTAGAGCGAGAGGCAGAACGCGAGCGCCACGAGCACCATGTTCCACACCTTCAGCATCCCGCGCTTCTCCTGGATCATCACAGAGTGGAGGAACGCCGTGGCGGCGAGGAAGGGCATCAGGGCCGCGTTCTCGACCGGGTCCCAGGCGTAGTACCCACCCCAGCCGACCTCGACGTACGCCCAGTGCGAGCCCAGCAACTGCCCCACGCCGAGGGCCGTCCAGGCGATGAGCGTCCAGCGCCTCGTCGCGATGATCCAGCGCTCGTCGGTCCGGCCGGAGAGCAGCGCCCCCATCGCAAAGGCAAACGGGACCGCGAGCCCGACATAGCCGAGGTAGAGGAAGGGTGGGTGAGACATCATGTACGGGTTCTGCAGGCTCGGATTGAGGCCGGCCCCGTCGAGGGGCGCTGCCTGAACGGCGAACGGGCTCGCCACGACGACGAGCAGGAACGAGAACCCGACCGCGACACCTGCAAGCACGGGCGTCACCCAGACGACGAGGTCACGCGTGCGATTGCGGTTGACCCAGACGGCGAGCGCGGCGTAGCCGGTCAGGATCAGGAGCCAGAGGAGCAGCGAGCCCTCCTGGCCGCCCCAGAAGGCCGAGAGCTTGTAGAGATCCGAGAGCGAGCGGTTGGAGTGGTCGGCGACGTAGGTGAGCGAGAAGTCGTTGCGGAGGAACCCGGCCGCGAGCACTCCGGCGGCGACGAGGGTCGACGCGAACGCCGCGATCAGCGCGTTGCGGGCCGACTGGGCGAGCCGGCGGCGCCTCCTCGAGGCGGCGTACGCCCCGGCGACGAGCGCGTAGACGCACAGGCCGAGCGTGACGACGAGCGCCGCCCGGCCGAGCTCGGCCATCTACTGCGCGGCCGGCTTCGTGGCGGAGTACTTGGAGGGGCACTTCGTGACCATGGTGCCGGGCTCGGCGACGAAGGTGCCGTTCTCGAGCTTGCCGTCGATCACGATGTCACGGCCGGTCGCGAACAGGTCGGGGACACTGCCGGTGTAGACGACGGGCACGGTTGCGGCCGAGGCGTCCTTCACGTCGCGGAGCCGGAAGCGGAGGCCGCCCGCATGGGAGTCTCCGGTCGGCTTGCCGACGACGCGCCCGACGAGCGAGACGGTGTCCGCCCGGCCCGCGAGCTCGCTCGGCCTCACGGACGGTGTACCGCCACCTGCGATCGAGGTGTAGAGGAGGAAGACCGCGAGCACCGCCGCGATCGAGAGCGCGATGACGAGCCGCGCCGGAGAGCGCTTTCTGGCCACCCCGTGAGGATACCCACCACGAGCCGGGCGCGGCCCTGGCAACCCCAGCAGACCTCAGGCGGCGCGAACGGACTGCTGCCGGCCGGGGATCTCGTACCCGTGATCGTGGCAGAGCGAGCCGGGCGAGTCCTCGGTGAAGGCGTCGCAGTAGCCCTTGCCGTACGCGGCCCGCATGAACGCCGAGACGACCTCGAGGTTCCACTCGGTGACGTCGGCCGCCTCCCGCCAGAGGTCTGCGAGGCGGAGGTCGATGTCGAGCTCGAGAAGGTCGATCCGGGTCGGTTGCTCCATGGGAAAAAGCGTACGGGGAGCGTCGGATGACGTCCCCGCGGCGACGGGTTTCAGCCGCTCTGCAGGGGTTCGAACCCGGAGTCCGGCTGAAGCCGGACACCACACCACGTAGGCTGCCCGGATGGGGCGCACCCGAGTCGGCCTGGCCGGGATTCCCGACCGCGAGGACCCGCGGCGGGCGATCGGCCTGTTGCTCGAGCGGGGCTACGACGCCTGCGAGATCGACTTCGAGGGCAGCTTCTGGATGGGCTATCCGTGGGCAGAGCAGCTCGGGGAAGCGGCGCGTGAGGCCGACATCGCGCTGTCGGTGCACGCACCGCTGTTCGCGTTCATGGGTCACCTGGAGCCGAGCGGTCGCAAGTTCTCCTCTGCTGTCGGCGGCCTCGACCGGAGCGCCGGCATCGCGACGGCGTGCGGCGCCGAGGTCGTCGTCTTCCACCCCGGCTTCCTGCTCGGCCGCAGCCGCGACGAGGCCGTCTCCTCGGTCGTCGAGCAGCTCGGCGCGTTGCGCGAGCGGCTCGAGGGCAAGGGACGGGCGGTGCCGTTCGGCGTCGAGGTGATGGGCCGCGTGCGCGACCTCGGCTCGCTCGACGACGTCGTCGAGATAGCGCGGCGCACGGGCTGGGTACGACCGGTGCTGGACTTCGCTCATCTGCACGCGACGAGCGACGGCGCCTACCTCGAGGCGAGCCTGTTCGTCGAGGCGCTCGAGGCGGTCGACGACGTGCTCGAGCCGGGCGTGCCGTTCCACATCCACTTCTCCGACATCGCGTACGCGAACCGCAATGAGAAGCATCACCTGCCGTACGGCGAGGGCACACTCCGCGCCGAACCGCTCGGGGAGGCGCTCGAACGGTTCGAGCGGCCCGCGACCGTGATCTCCGAATCGCCCGACGAGGCATCGAGCCAGGCGATCAGGGAGATCCTCACGACTCCTTGATCACCGCGTACCAGACGCGCTCGGCGATCTCCGTCAGCTGATCGGCGATGCGCGAGAAACGCCGGTACAGCTCCCTCCGTGCCGTGACCACGCGCAGGTCGTCGACCTCGAGCAACTCGGCCATCGCCTTGCGGTAGACGCGCTCGATGTTGCGCTCCGTCTTCAGCGCCGCGTCGGCGGACGTCGTGGCATCAGCGTTGCGCACCTGCAGGCCGGCGACTGCGGCGTCGATGTGCCCCACCCCCTCGCGCAGGAGCGCGGCCATCTCGGCGACGTGCGCATCGGGCGGGCACAGCATCACCTCGGACTCGCGCACCGCGTCCTTCGAGAGGTTGAGGATCCAGTCGACGCCGCGCCCGAGCGAGTAGAGGTCTTCGGCGTCGTACGGCGTCGTGAATGCGCTGACGAGCGCGACCTGAAGCTCGCGCTTGCGGACATCGGCCTCGTGCTCGATCTCCCGCACCCGCGCGGCGGCGCTCTCGTCTCCGTGGGCCCACTCGACCAGCGCGTCCATGCCGCGGATCGTCACGGCGAGCTGCAGACGGAGCATCCCGAGCACGTCGGGCGTGTCCGGCAGGAACCAGTTCGATCTCCTCTTCACGCCACCCACCTCCAGATCATGAACGAGACCGCGGCGATGACCGCCGTGGCCGGAATCGTCGTCAGCCAGGCGATGCCCATCTCCCGCACGATCTCCCACCGGATGTGGTGCCAGCGCCGCCGTCCTACCCCGATACCGACGATCGACGACGCGACAACGTGCGTCGTCGAGATCGGCGCCCCGAGGACCGAGGCCCCGAGAATCACGGCAGAGGAGCTCGCCTGGCTCGAGAACCCGTCCAGCGCGCGAATCCGGTAGATCCTCCGGCCGACCGTCTCGACGATCCTCCAGCCGCCGAAGGCCGTTCCGAGCGTCAGTGCCGCTGCCGATCCGACGGTCGCCCAGAGTGGCGCCGACAGCGACTGGGTCTTGCCGGCCGCGAGCAGAAGTGCCGCGACGAGCCCGACCGCCTTCTGGGCATCGTTCGACCCGTGACTGAAGGCGAGGGTGGCGGCGCCCACCCACTGCGACCGGTTGACAGGGGTGCGCAATCGCGCGCTCCCCCGTCGCAGGCCGCGCCGCAGCAGTCGCAGGAAGAGGAAGGCTGCGACGGCGCCGATCACCGGCGAGGTCGCGAGCGCGACGAGCGTGCCGATCACCCCGACGGGACGCCAGCCGTCGAAGCCGCCCCAGTTGACCGCGCTCGTCCCTCCTGCGACGAGAGCTGCGCCGACCAGCCCGCCGACGAGAGCCTGCCCGGAGCTCGACGGCAGCCCGCGCCACCAGGTGACGAGGTTCCAGCTCGTCGCGCCGATCAACCCCGCGCCGATCACGGCAACTGTCTGATCCGGGGGTACCTGAACGATTCCCGCAATCGTGGCAGCGACAGCCGACCCGACGAAGATCGGGCCGAGCATGTTGAACACCGCCGCGAGCACGATCGCCTGTGCGGGTGTCGCAGCCCGCGTCGCAACAAGCGTGGCGATGGCGTTGGCCGCGTCGTGGAAGCCGTTCGTGAGCGCGAACGCAAACGCCAGGCCGATCGCTATCGCGAGCGCCACGTCCACGTGCCGACTGTAACGCCGCCCACGGCGGCCGGCTCAGGCGCGCTGCGGGGCAGCGGGCTCGCCGAGGAGCGATCCGAGCGCCTCCTCGGCCTCCCTGGCTTCGTCCTCGCGCCCGCGAGCGTGCAGGAACCCGGCGAGCGCCTCGAGGGGAGCGATCCGATGGCGCCTGAACCCCGTTGCGCGGAGGATCTCCTCGGCCTCACGGAGGAGCTGCTCGGCCTCCTCGTCCCTGCCCTGGGCGGCGCGCACGAGCCCGAGGGCGAGCCGGGAGGTCGAGTCGGACGACACATCGGCGGTGCCGACGGTCTCGCGTGCCTCGAGCGCGAATCGTTCCGCGTCGTCGAGTCGCCCCTGGTCGAGCAGAACCTGGGCGAGGAGGCGCTCGCTCTCGACGAGCGTGCCGCGATCGCCGAGCGGCTTCAGGACGCGGATCGCCTCGCGCAGGATCTCCTCGGCACGGCGGAGGTCGTGCTGCTGCTGCGCCACGACGCCGAGCCAGTTGAGCGTCCGGCCGAGCGTCAGCGCGGCCCCACTCTCGGCGAAGAGCGATCGCGCCAGCTCGAGCGACGCCTCGGCCTCGTCGAGACGGCCGTCGAGGGCCGCCTGGCGGCCGGTGGCCCGTAGGATCCAGCCGCGGGTGGTGGGGCTTCCGCTCTCTCGTGCGAGCTCGATCGCCCGTCGCAGCGGCTCGCGGGCGCGCTCGGGCTCCACCCGGGCGTTGTAGACGTCGTTCAGCTCCAGCAGGACGCCGCTCTGAAGATCGCGCCGGGCGATTCGCTCGGCGATCTCGAGCCTCTCGACGGCAAGGCGCTCGACGGCGTCGAGATCGCCCTCCCAGTAACAGAGAGTCCCGAGAACCTCCAGCGCATCGAACCGCCCGACGTCGTCGTCCGGCTCCACGACCTCGAGCGCGCGCGTCGCCAGCTCGCGCGCGCACACGTTGTCCGCGTCGCGGAAGACCGCTACGCGCGCGAGCGCCGTCAGCGCGCGAACCTCGATCCTGCTGTCACCGGCGGCCCGCGCCGCGTCGCTCACGCCGCGCATCTCGATCGAGACGGTCGGCATGTCGGTCATCCTCCAGGCGGCGTGCGCGGCGAGATACCGGCGCTCGAGCGTCGCCCCGAGCTCGACCGCGCGGGAGAGCAGGCGCCGCGCGACGCTGTACGCCTCACGCGCAAGTGCCCGGCGGCCCGCCTGCTCGAGGGCGGCGGCGGCCTCCGACGCGAGATCGGAGGGAGCGCGGCCCTCGAGCTCCTCCGTGAGCTTGGCCGACTCGTCGAGGTGGTACGCGCGGATCTCGACGAGCTCGTCCGCAATCGGGCGCCCCGCGAGCCACTCCGCCATCTGCCGGTGGAGGAGCGCGCGCGAGGTCTTGGACAGCCCCGCGTAGGCGACGTCGCGGATCAGCACGTGCTTGAAGCGGTAGGACTCCTCGCCGCGGATCGTCGAGCGAGGCTCGAGCGTGAGGAAGTCCCGCTCGACGAGCCGACCCAGCTCCCCGCCGGGAACGGGGGTGTCGCCGAGCGTTTCGACCGCACCCGACCAGAACACCCGGCCGGCGACGGCGGCACGCCGCAGCACCGTCCGTTCGGACGCGGGCAGGCGGTCGATCCGAGCCGAGATCATCGCCTGCACCGTGAGGGGGATGCCCTCGGGCTCGCCGCCCGACTCGAGCAGCATCCGCACCGTCTCCTCGATGAACAGCGGGTTCCCTTCGGTCGTCCCCAACACCGCCCCCCGCTGCTCGTCCGACAGGTCGGCCGACTCGCTCTCAGCCAGGGCCACGACGAGCCTCGCGCTTTCCTCACGCCGCAGTGGCTCGAGCTCGATGGCGGTCGCACGCACCTTGCCACCGCCCCAGGTCGGCCGCTCGTCGAGGAGGTCGGCGCGGGCGAGGCAGACGATCAGGAGCGGCACGTCCTTGACCCCGCTCGCGAGATGCTCGATCAGGTCGAGCATCGGCCCCTCGGCCCAGTGAACGTCCTCGAACACGAGCACGAGCGGCTGGAGGTCGGCGAGCTCGGTCGCCCACACCTGCGCGGCCCAGGCGATCTCGGAGGCAGAGCGGTCGCCGCCAACGGCGTCGAGGACGCCCGAGGCGAGAGCGAGGAGATCCGCGACCGCCTCGTCGCCGCAACAGCTCCTGAGCTTCTCCGCGGCAGAGTCCATCGAGTCGTCGTCGGTGATGCCGGCTGCGACCTTCACCATCTCGGCAACCGCCCAGTAGGTGACTCCCTCCCCGTACGGGAGACAGCGCCCGGCGAGGATCGTGGAGCGCTCGACGCCCGCGACGAACTCGCGCGCGAGTCGCGACTTGCCGACACCGGCGGCCCCGTACACCGTCACGAGGTGCACGCGCCTGTCTCTCGCGGCGCGGGCGAACGTGTTGTGCAGCAGCTCGAGCTCCTCCTCGCGTCCGACGAACGGGGCCGAGACGACGAGCCGGCGGCCCGGCTGCTCCGACACCGAGACGACCCGCCACGCCTCCACACCTGCCGGGAAGCCGCGCGCCGCCCGTGCTCCGAGCGGTGTCGTGACGACCGTGTCGCGGGTCAGCCGCTCGGCGGCCGGGCCGAGGAGCACCTCGCCCGGTTGGGCCGTCTGCTGCAGCCTCGCCGCCGCGTTGATCGCAAGCCCGGTCGCGAACGTCGTCTCGGTCTCGTCCGAGACGATCTCACCCGACTCGACGCCGATGCGAACCTCGAGGCCGAGCCTGCCGACTGCATCGAGGATCGCCAGCGCCGCCCGGACGGCGCGCTCGGGGTCGTCCTCGTGCGCGACCGTGACGCCGAAGGCTGCCATCACGGCGTCGCCGGCGAACTTCTCGACGATGCCCCCGTGCGCCGCGATGCAGTGCGAGATCTGGTCGAAGAAGCGGGAGAGCTGAGAGCGGACGACCTCCGGATCGGCGCTCGCCACGAGCTGGGTCGAGCCGACGAGATCCACGAACAGCACCGTCGCGAGCCTGCGTTCCATCCCTGAAGGATAGGGACACACCCGCGACGGCAGGAGGCGCCTGCCCCGATCCGGTTCGACGGCGCTCGCGCGCTGCGATAGCCTCGCCGTATGGTGGATTCCGACGGTCGGCGGCTACATCCCGCGCGCGTTCCACGCGCGGTCTACGAGGGGGAGTTGCAGCGCCTGCAGGTCGAGCTCGCGCTGATGCTCGACTGGGTCCGCGAGTCGGGCACGCGCGTCGCCGTCGTCTTCGAGGGCCGGGACGCGGCGGGCAAGGGAGGCGCGATCAAGCGTATCCAGGAGCGGCTCAACCCGCGCTACTGCCGGATCGCGGCCCTGCCGGCGCCGACCGAGCGTGAGAGGTCGCAGTGGTACTTCCAGCGCTATATCTCCCAGCTCCCCGCTGCGGGCGAGATCGTTCTCTTCGACCGCAGCTGGTACAACCGCGCCGGCGTCGAGAAGGTGATGGGCTTTTGCACCCCCGACGAGCACCGCCGGTTCCTGCGCCAGTGCCCGCAGTTCGAGCGGATGCTCGTCGAGGACGGCCTCGTGCTCCTCAAGTACTGGTTCTCGGTCAGCGACGAGGAGCAGGAGCGGCGCTTCCAGGCGCGACTGAACGACCCGACGCGCCGCTGGAAGCTGAGCAGCATGGACATCGAGTCACGGCGTCGGTTCGTCGACTTCTCGCGCGCCAAGGACGAGATGTTCGTCCACACGGACACCGACATCGCGCCGTGGCACGTAGTGGAGGCGGACGAGAAGCGGAACGCCCGCCTCAACTGCATCGCCCACCTGCTCTCGTCGATCCCCTACGAGGTCCTGGACGTGCCGCCCCTGGAGCTCCCCCAACGACAGTCGGATGAGGGGTACGTCCGGCCGGACCGCTCGACGATAACGTACGTGCCCGACTATGCCGCGACGCTCACCGGCCACTGACCGCGTCGCGCCCGGCCGCGCTTCCCTACGATGGTGGCGATGCTCGACCCGAAGATCTTCAAGGCGTACGACATCCGCGGCCTCTACGGCTCGGAGCTCGACGAGGAGGGCGCCTACGCGATCGGCCGCGCCTACGTCGAGCACTTCGAGCCGCGCTCGATCGCAGTCGGCCGCGACATGCGCCTGTCCGCGCCGTCGATGGCCGCTGCCGTGATGGAAGGCGCCGCCGACGGCGGGGCCGACGTCCGCGACCTCGGCATGGTCGGCACGGAGATGGTCTATTACGCCGTCGGCGAGCTCGGGCTCGAGGGCGGCATCTGCGTCACCGCCTCGCATAACCCGAAGCAGTACACCGGGATGAAGGTCGTGCGCCGCGGCGCGCTGCCGGTGGGCGGCGACTCCGGCCTCGAGGACGTCCGCGCAGGCGCACAGGCGGGCTTCGGCCCCGTCACGAGGCGAGGGGAGATCACCCCACTCGACGTCTGGCCGGGATTCGTCGACAAGGTGCTCTCGTTCGTCGACGTGGATAGGGTTGCGCCGCTGCGCATCGTCGTCGACGCCGCGAACGGCATGGCGGGAGCGATGCTGCCACCCGTGCTGGAGCGCTTGCCCCAGGTGGAGGTCGTCCGCTGCTACTTCGACCCGGACGGCACGTTTCCGAACCACGAGCCGAACCCGCTGCTCGAGGAGAACCGCGCGTTCATCGTCGCGAAGACGCGCGAGGAAGGCGCCGCGCTCGGAGTCGCCTACGACGGTGACGCCGACCGCTGCTTCTTCGTCGACGACACCGGAGAGTTCGTCCCGGGTGACTTCGTGACGGCGCTCCTGGCGGAGGTGATGCTCGAGAAGAGCCCGGGCGGCACGGTTCTCTACGACGTGCGCGCGAGCTGGGCCGTGCCCCGCACGATCGCGGCCGCCGGCGGCACGGCGATGGTCAACCGCGTCGGGCACGCGTTCATCAAGCACCGGATGCGCAAGGAGAACGCGATCTTCGCGGGTGAGGTTTCGGCGCACTACTACTTCCGTGACTTCACCCAGGCCGACACCGGCGTCGTCCCGTTCCTGCTCATGCTCGAGCTGATCTCGAAGCGTGGCGCGAAGCTCTCCGAGATCTTGCAGCCGTTTCGCGAGCAGTACTTCATCACCGGCGAGATCAACACGCCCGTCGCCGACGTCCCGCTGAAGCTGCAGGAGATCAAGGAGCGCTACACCGCCGAGGGAGGCCGCGTCTCCCATCTCGACGGGATCTCCGTCGACTTCGACACGTGGCACTTCAACGTGCGGCCCTCGAACACCGAGCCGCTCCTGCGGCTCAACCTCGAAGCGCTCTCGGAAGCCGAGATGGTCGCCCGCCGCGACGAGCTCGTCACCCTGATCCAGGGCTGATCGCGTGACCGACGTGCTCGAGCTCGGCCGCCTCACCGACCGGCGCCCGCCGTTTCGGTACTCCGCGCTGACGCGCGTCTGGTTCTCGGACACCGACGCGCAGGGCGTCGTCTACTACGGCCGCTACCTGCCCTACTTCGACCACGCGCGAACCGAGTACCACCGGCACCTCGGCGCACTGGGGATCGAGGGTGCCGAGTTCGTGATGCGGGCATCACACGTCGAGTACCACGCGCCGGCGCGCTTCGACGACCTGCTCGAGTGCTTCGTCCGGGTCAGCCGCCTCGGTCGCACGAGCGTGACGTACGAGGTCGCGGCAGTCAGGCTCCCCGAGGACGAGCTGATGGTCACCGGCACGCAGACGGTGGTTCTGATCGACCGCGCCACACGCCGCCCCGTACCCGTGCCCGAGCCGGCTCTCGCCCGGGTGCGTGCGTTCGAGGGGACGGGCCCGAGCGCGTGAGCACGCGCGTGGTCGACGAGATCGAGCGGATCATCGGGCTCGGCGCCGACGCCGACGACGTGCTGCGCGCGGTCGTGGCGGAGCTCGCGCGCGAGCCCGGTATCGCGTGGGCCGGCATCCTGTTCCTCGAGGAGGGCGTGCTCGTGCTCGGCCCCGAGGCAGGGGTGAGCGACCCGGCCCGCCGGATCGGCGTGCCGGTCGCCTATCAGGACGTCGTGGTGGGCGAGCTCGCAGTCGACGGAGCGGTCGAAGGGGAGCTTCTGGCGCAGCTGGCGGCTCTGATCTCGACCCACGTGCTGCTCGGCTGGGACACGGGCGGCGAGGCCTGGGTGCCGTAGGCCGGCTGTCGGAGACCCGCCGCGTGGCCGCCCGGCGGACCGGGCGGCCACTGCGGCGTGACCCCATCTCCCCCTCTCCACACTTGTAGTCACGTGATCGGGGGATGCAATCCCTCGTTCGAGGGGTGATCCACTCCCCGGGGCGGGGTAGTCCGTCTCAGACGCGGTGATCTGCCTGCGCGCGTGAGCGAGCTCTGCGCGACCGTTCGGGATCACGCAAAGCGTACGGAACGCCACGAGCGGGGAAGACCGGGGACGCTCTTCCGCCGGCCTTCCCGCTACGGCGTGACGCGGTAGGCGTCGAACACGGCTTCGAGCTGTCGCAGCGCCGAGAGGAGCGAGCGCAGGTCGTTCACGTCACCGAGCTCCGCGGTGTACCAGTTCTTCGCCATCCCGTCCTCGACCGTGCCGCCGTAGGCGACGATGTTGGCCCCGTGCTCGGAGAACGTCCGCGCCACATCCTCGAGCAGCCGGGCGCGATCCCAGGCTTCGACCGCGATCTGAACGCGGAAGCTTGCCTTCGCGCTCCCCTCCCACTCCACCGGCGTGAACCGCTCGGGATTCCGCATCAGTGCCTTCACGTTCGGGCAGTCGGCCCGGTGAATCGTGATCCCGCGGCCGAGCGAGATGTAGCCGCGGATCTCGTCTCCGGGCACGGGTGTACAGCACTTCGCGAGACGGAGCAGCACGTCGTCGACGCCCTGGACGACGATGCCGAGGCTCTCCCCCGCCACCGTCGAGCGCGCCTTCGGCGCCTTCAGCGTGATTGCGGGCTCCTCGGCCACCTGGTCGGTCTTCAGCCGTTGCAGCACCTTGTTGACGACCTGGCCGGTGCCGAGCTTGCCCGAGCCGACCGCGAGGTAGAAGTCCTCCGCCTTCTTGAAGCCGAGGTCACGGATCACCTGAGCCAGCACCGCCGAGCCCTGGAGCTTGCGGTACGGCAGGTTCTGGGCCTTCAGCGCCTGGTCGAGCGCCTCGCGCCCCTTCGCCTCCGTCTCGCCCTTCGTCTCGCGCTGGAACCACTGCCGGATCTTGTTGCGGGCGCGGGAGGAGGCGGCGACCGACATCCAGTCGCGCGAAGGCCCACGCCCCGACCTGGACGTGAGGATCTCGACGAAGTCGCCGTTCTTCAGCTTGTAATGGAGCGGGACGATCCTGCCGTTCACCTTGGCACCCACGGTCTTGTGACCGACGTCCGTGTGCACCGCGTAGGCGAAGTCGATCGGCGTGGCGCCGGCGGGCAGCGTCTTCACCTCGCCCTTGGGCGTGAAGACGTACACCTCGTCGTCGAAGAGGTCGGTACGCAGCGTGCGCATGTACTCGGCGGCGTCCTGGTCGTCGCCCTGCCAGTCCATCAGCGTCTTCACCCACGTGACCCACTCGTCGTCGCCCTTGGCCGCGCGCCCGCGCTTGTAGAGCCAGTGCGCGGCCACGCCGAACTCGGCCTCCTCGTGCATCTCGCGCGTCCGCACCTGGATCTCCAGCGGCGTCCCGTTCGGCCCGATCACGGTCGTGTGGAGCGAGCGGTAGCGGTTCAGCTTCGGCATCGCGATGAAGTCCTTGAAGCGGCCGGGCATCGGCTTCCAGAGCGCATGGATGATGCCGAGCGCCGCGTAGCAGTCGCGCGTTCCCTCGTCGCCGCCGCGCTCGATCAGCACCCGCATCGCCGTGAGGTCGTAGATCTCGTTGAACTCGCGGCCCTTCTTGGCCATCTTGTCGTAGATCGAGTAGAAGTGCTTCGCGCGGCCCGAGATGTTGGCGGGGATGTCGGCCCTCTCGAGATCCTTCTGCAACAGCGCCGCGGCCATCTCGACCTGGGCCTCGCGATCGGCTCGGCGGTCGGCGACCATCGCCTTGATCTCCGCGTACTTGCGCGGATGGAGGATCTGGAAGGAGAGATCCTCGAGCTCCCACTTGACGGCGTGGATGCCGAGCCGGTGCGCGAGCGGCGCGTACACCTCGAGCGTCTCCTTCGCCTTCTGCACCTGCTTCTGTCGGCCGAGGTACTCGATCGTCCGCATGTTGTGGAGCCGGTCGGCGAGCTTGATCAGGATCACGCGCACGTCCTGCGCCATCGCCACGATCATCTTGCGGTAGTTCTCGGCCTCCGCCTGCTCACGGCTCTGGAAGCTGATCCGCGTCAGCTTCGTCACTCCCTCGACGAGCTGGGCGATCTCGGGCCCGAACGACGCCCGAAGCTCCTCCAGATCCGTCTTCGTGTCCTCGATCACGTCGTGCAACAGCGCGGCGGCGATCGTCTGCTCGTCGAGGTTCAGCTGCGAGCAGATCAGCGCAACGCCAAGCGGATGGTTGACGAACGGCTCGCCGGAGCGCCGAACCTGACCGCGGTGCGCACGTTCTGCCTCGGCGAAGGCGCGGCGGATCAGCTCCCTGTCGACGCCGGGGTTGTACGCCTCGACGCTGGCGATCAGCTCGTTGACGAGGTCGTTCTGGTGACGTTCCGAGTCGACGACAGCCATTGCCTCAGTCTACTCGTGCCCGTTCTCGAGGCTTGGTGCGGATGAGGAGCGCGTTCGGGGCTGACAGGATCGCGGGCCGGAGTGCCGAAGAGACGAGGGCCATGGGAGCCTTGCGCAGGTACATCGAGCGCCGTCGCGTGCTCCGCTTGCTTGCCGAGCTGGAGCGCACGCTCGGCAGCAGGCCGAGAACGACAGGGCCCGGCCTGGCATCCCACGGCACCGCCAGACGCCGCTCCGCGCTGCGCTGAGACGCCCTCCGCCTACGCGGCCTGCGGCAGCGTGAACGGCGCACCTTGCGCGAGGAGCTCCCGGAACGTCGGGGACTCGAGCAACTGCCGCTTTCCGCCCGCAGCGTCGATCTCGAGCTCGGCGAAGATCCGCCTCGCCTCGGGTGTCCACGCGGCCTCGCCCGCCCGCCACAGTCCCGCGAGCCACGTCCGTAGCCCCTCGTACGCGTCCGCGGTGTCGAATACGCGTCGCACGACCAGCTGGGGGGCCACGGTGCCGTTCCAGCGGTTCTGCTTCAGCCTGAACGCGACGTCGAAGAGCGACCCGGCCTGCATGCGCTCGAGTTGCGCTCCGAGGCCGAAGGCGATCGCGCTGCCACCGTCACGCCCGTGCTGGCGCAGACGGAACCGGAGGTGCTTGCCCTCGCCGACCGTCGAGGCGCTGACCGCCTCGCACCCGGCCACGAGCAGCGTCACGTCGGGGTTCCCGAGGCCGAACGGGGACAGCCGCTCGAGCTCACGGGCGAGCTCGAGGGTGAGCGCAGCCGCCGGGACGACCGCGTCGATCCGCGTCACGGAGGTCAGGTCCTCGTCCACGAGCTCGGCGTCAGCGTGGGCGGCGAATGCTGCCGCGAACGGCTCGAGCTGGTCACCTCGGATCGTGAGGCCGGCCGCGGCCCGGTGGCCGCCGAATCGCTCGAGCCGGTCGGCGCAGGCGGCCAGGCCCGCATGGAGATCGAAGCTCGGCACGGAACGGCCCGACCCCTTCCAGCGGTCGCCCTCGCCGGCGATCAGCACGACGGGCCTGCCGAACCGCTCGACGAGCCTTGAGGCGACGATGCCGATCACGCCCTCGTGCCAGCCCTCACCCCACACCACGTACGCACGGCGGCTGCGCTGCTCGGGCGACCAGGCGGCGACCGTGGCCACGGCCTCGCGAACGATCCTTTCCTCGACGGCCTGGCGGTCGCGGTTGAGCGTCTCGAGCTCGTTGGCCAGGAGGTCGGCTTCGCGCGCATCCTGCGTGAGCACGAGATGGAGGGCGACGTCGGGCCGCCCCAGCCGCCCTGCCGCGTTGAGCCGGGGGGCGAGCCGGAATGCGACGGCGGTAGCGTCGACCGTCGCCGGGTCGACGCCCGCAACACGCATCAGCGCGCGGAGGCCGGGCTTCTGGGTGCGGGAGAGGCCGCGCAGGCCGGTCGTGGCGAGCGCCCGGTTCTCGTCCACGAGCGGAACGACGTCCGCGATCGTCGCGAGCGCGACGAGGTCGGCGTGGCGGGCGATCGCGGGATGGTCGGCCCCGAGAAGCGCCTGCGCGAGCTTCACCACCACGCCGGTGCCGCAGAGATCGGGAAACGGGTAGTCGGAGGGCCTCGTGGCGACGACGGGGCAGTCCGGCAGCACCTCGCCGGGCCGATGATGGTCGGTGACGATCATGTCGACGCCGAGCCGGCGGGCCTCCTCGACCTCTGCCACCGCGGTGATGCCGCAGTCCACGGTGAGGATCAGCTTCACGCCCTCCTCGGCGAGGCGCGCGATCGACGCTGCGGAGACGCCGTAGCCCTCCTCGAACCTGCTCGGCAGATGCCAGGCGACGTCTGCCCCGAGCTCCCTCAGGACAAGCGTCGCAAGCGCCGTCGCACAGATGCCGTCGACGTCGTAGTCGCCGTGGACGCAGATCCGCTCACGGCGGTCGACCGCAGCGCGGAGCCGCTCGACGGCCGCGTCCATGTCACCGAGTAGGAGCGGGTCGTAGCTGACCCCCTCGGCCTGGAGGAAGGCGCGCGCGGCGTCCGGCTCGCGCAGCCCCCGGCGCACGAGCACGGTCGCAACCGTCTCCGAGACGCCGAGCGCGGCCGTCAGTGTCCGGACCGCCGGGAACGACACCGGCTCCACTTTCCAGCTACCCACCATGCAGCCACGATAGGTCCCGCCCCGGACAGCAGTCGACGATGCCGCGCGGAAAGAGCGTACGACGACGTTCCCGATCAGCCTTCCATGGCAGCATCCTCAGTCGCGGTCTCGCCGCTCGAGCCGCGACTGGCGGATCACCTTGACCCACAGCATGATCAGCCCGACCTGGACGCCCACGACCACCACGGCGATCGGCGCCAGATAGGCCATCTGCTCCAGCGAGTACTTCGTGACCGCGGCACCGACGACCCAGATCACGAGCACGACGAGCGTCATGGGGATCGCGAGACGCCAGTTCACACCTTGAGGGTAGCCTTCCTCACGTGCCGCAGGGTGAGCTCAACAACTACGTCTCGGGCGACGACTACGTGCTCGAGTTCCTCGGCTACCGGTTCGCGTTCGGCGCGGAGGATTTCCGCGAGCGGGTGATGGCCGCCGCGGTCAAGCTCGACCTGATCGCCGACAACGACCTCGACGAAGAGGAGACGCTCGACCTGGTCGAGCTCGCGGCCGACGGGCAGATCACGGAGCCGCGGAGCTCGTTCGGCAAGTACCTGATGCGCCACTGGGAGCGCCTGTCGCTGAACGACGGCGAGTCGCTCGTGTACTGGCTGCGCAAGCTCGTCTTTCGTGGCGCCTACCTCGATCACCGGGTCAAGGAAGACCTGCTCGAGGTGAGCTTCGACGAGGCGACGGGCGACTTCGGGTACGCCGAGCCGGAGGGCGGTCGCGCACTGCTCGAGCTCGCCCCCACGCCGAGCTGGCGGGCGCTGCAGTTCAAGCGCTAGCCTCCGGGCGCCGAGAAGCCGAGCTGCCGCTCGTTGTCGACGGCGCCGATCCGCATCTCCCTGATCGCCCCGAGCGGCACGATCAGCTCCTGCGGCTCGCCGTCGTCGCAGTGCGGGCACAACGTCACGAACCCGAAGCCAGGCTCGGCCGAGAGCGAGGCGAGACGGTGGAGCGAGCCGTCGGAGAGCTCGACGCTGACCCCGGCCTGCTCGAGCCCGTGCTCGATGCGGAAGGTCTCGATCCGCCGCACGATGCGCTCGACGAGCTCGTCGAGCGGGCCGGACGTCCCGGGCGTCCAGAGCTCGGGCATCAGAAGAGGCTTCCGTCGACACGGACGGCGCCGACGTGCTCCCGTCCGAGCGCCGTAATGATCCTCCCGCGTGGCGTGCGCTGGAGGAATCCGAGCTGGAGCAGGTACGGCTCGTAGACGTCCTCGATCGTGTCGGTCTCCTCGCCGAGCGCGACCGCCAGCGTGGAGAGGCCGACCGGCCCACCGCCGAACTTGTCGGCGACCGCCGACAACAGCTCACGGTCGATCCGCTCGAGACCGCGCCCGTCGACCTCGAGCAGCTCGAGCGCCTCGCGGGCGATCTCGTTCGTGATCTTGCCGGCATGGCGGACCTCTGCGACGTCGCGCACCCGCCGCAGGATCCGGTTGGCGATCCGGGGCGTGCCGCGCGAGCGGCTCGCGATCTCGTCGGCCGCGTCGTCCTCGATCTCGACAGCGAGAATGCCCGCGGAGCGGCGCACGATCGCGCCGAGCTGGCCGGGCTCGTAGTACCCGAGCCGGAAGGTCATCCCGAAGCGGTCGCGCAGCGGCGTCGTCAGCAGTCCCGATCGCGTGGTGGCGCCGACGAGCGTGAACGGAGGCAGGTCGATCGTCAACGTGCGCGCGGCCGCCCCCTGGCCGAAGATGATGTCGAGACGGAAGTCCTCGAGCGCCGGGTAGAGGATCTCCTCGGCGGCCCGGTTGAGGCGATGGATCTCGTCGATGAACAGCACGTCCCGCGGCTCAATCGCCGTGAGGATCGCGGCGATGTCCTTCTTCTCGAGTGCGGGCCCCGCGACGGTGCGGAGGCCGACGCCGAGCTCCTCCCGCACGATCTGCGCCAGCGTCGTCTTCCCGAGCCCGGGCGGGCCGGCGAGCAGCACGTGGTCGAGTGCTTCGCCGCGTCCCTTGGCGGCGTCGAGCGCGATGCCGAGCTGCTCCTTGATCCGCTCCTGGCCGACGAAGTCGTCGAGCCGGCGCGGCCGCAGGGAGCGCTCGACCTCCTCGTCCTCGGGGTCCAGCACGGACGTGACGACGCTGTCGGTCATGAGGACAGACTAGGCACAGCAGCGGACAGGCGAACGCGCGACACCCGGACGACAGGCTGAAGCCTGTCGCCTTCTCAGGCAGCCCGGAGCGCCAGACGCACCCGCTCGGCGGGCGGCAGCTCGGGGTCGACATCCGCGAGCCGTTGCTCCGCCTCGAGCACGGAGTAGCCCAGCTCGACGAGCGCGTCGCGTGCGACGAGGTGGGTCGGCGCCTCCTCCCCGACGGGGACGACCTGGTCGTCGCCGGCGACCGAGACCTTGTCCTTCAGCTCGAGCACGATGCGCTCGGCGGTCTTCTTGCCGATCCCGGGAATGACCTGGAAGCGTGCGTGATCCCCGAGCAGGATCGCGCGCCGGAGCTCGGCGGCGGGAGAGCCGGAGACGACGGCGAGGGCGACCTTGGGGCCGATGCCGCTGACGGTGAGCAGCTGCGTGAACAGCTCGCGCTCGGAGGCGTCGGTGAAGCCGTAGAGCTGCAGCGTGTCCTCGCGGACGTGCAGGAAGGTGTCGACGGTGATCTCGCCGCCTTCCTCTGCGCGTCGCAGCACGCCGGGTGTCGCAGCCACGATGTAGCCGACCCCGTTGACGTCGAGCAGCAGGCCGTCGGCGCTGCGGCCCGCGGGCGCGCCGCGCAGCCGGCCGATCACGAGACCATCCGCGCGAGCGGCGGCATCAGGGCATGGCAGATGGCGACGGCGAGGGCGTCGGCCTCGTGGGACGTGGACGGGATCTCGTCCAGCGAGAGCAACATCTTGACCATGCGCTGCACTTGCCCCTTGTCGGCGTGCCCGTGGCCGCAGATCGATTGCTTGACGCGGTTCGGCGCATATTCGGTGCACTCGACGCCGGCGGCGGCGGCGGCGACCATCGCGGCACCGCGGGCCTGACCGACGGAGAGTGCGATCCGCGCATCGGCCCCCACGAACGACTCCTCGAGAGCGACCGCGTCCGGAGCGTGCTCGGCGATGAGCTCCTGCACCCCCTCGAAGATCACCTGCAGCCGCAACTCGAGCCGCTCGCGTGCGCTCGTCGTCCAGCACCCCGACGCGACGGCGGTGACCCGCCCACCACGCTCGTCGACGATCCCGTAGCCGCAGGTCGCCGTTCCTGGGTCGATGCCGAGAACCTTCACGGGCGAAGGGTACGGGCGGGCTCGGACATCCAGGCGCTGCTGGGTCTTGGGCGGCGGCAAGGCTGGTTGCCCCGGAGTCGTCCTCGGCGGACGCGAGCCGCAGCGTGCAGGGTCGCGTCCAGACGTGCTTCGTGTTCGCATCAAGCCTCCGGCTTCCCGAGTCTCACCAACCTTCGGCACGCGCCTGTGAACCGCTCTCAGGGTGTGCAGTTCTTCTGCGTCCACGCGGTGATCGCGCGCGACGCCTTTTCGACGTCGGCCGTACCGACGAGCTTGGCCGCCGCCGTCAGCTTCTGGATCGTCTTGGGGTCGTTGAGCGCGCCGCTCGAGAGATCGACGCCCTTCAAGGCGTCGGCATACTTCGCGAGCGCGGCTGCAAGCGTCGCGAAGTCGTCACGGATCTCGGCGGGCGCGACGTCGGCCATCGCCTGCAGTGCCTTTGCTGAGTCAGCGAGGTCGAAGGTCCCGCCCCCGGTGCCAGCTGCGAGCGCCTGCCCGTAGGCGCCCATCGCCTCGGCGAACTTCTTGCAGTCCCCCGAGAGGCCCGCCCCGGAAACGTCGCTGTCGGCGTCGACCGTATCGGTCGAGGCCGTCGTGTCAGAGCCCGTCGTGTCAGAGCCCGTCGTGTCAGAGCCCGTCGTGTCAGAGCCCGTCGTGTCAGAGCCCGTCGTGTCAGAGCCCGTCGTGTCCGGCGCGGTCGAGTCGGCCGGAGCCGTCTCGGTTGCCACGACCTCGGTGCTCGTCGCCTCGCTGCTGGTGCTCGATCCGCCGCACCCGGCGACGGCGAGGCCGAGGGCCGACACGATGATCGGCACCAGAATCCACCGCATGAGAATGCCTCCAGAGTCGACAACCGTTCCCCTCGCTGCAGCGTATCGCGCGGGGCGCGAGGCTGCCGGGCCGCGGGCTCACTCTCCGCCGGATCCACGTGGAACGGGTTCCGGGACGCTGCGGCCCTACGAGGCGACCGCTTCGAGCACGCTCTCCGGGATGTCGAAGTTCGCGTACACGTCCTGGACGTCGTCGTTGTCCTCGAGCCCCTCGACGAGGCGCACGACCTTCTTGGCAGTCGGCTCGTCGTCGATCTCGACCGTTACCTTCGGCACCATCGAGAGCTCGGCCGAGTCGACCGTGAAGCCCGCTGCTTCGACGGCTGCACGCACGGCCGAGAGCTGCTCGGGAGCGCTCGAGATCTGGAAGACGGAGCCGTCCTGGTCGACGTCGTCGGCACCGGAGTCGGCGACCGCGAGGAAGAGCTCCTCCTCGTCCACGCCCTCCGCCGGCACCAAAACGATGCCCCGGCGCTCGAACTGCCAGGCGACCGCCCCGGTTGCGCCAAGGTTTCCCCCGTGCTTCGAGAACAGGTGCCGTACGTCCGCCGCGGTGCGATTGCGGTTGTCGGTGAGCGCCTCGACGAGCACGGCCACGCCCTCGGGACCGTAGCCCTCGTAGACGACCGTCTCGAACATCGCGCCGTCGGCGCCCTCGCCGGATCCCTTCGCGATCGCCCGGTCGATGTTGTCCTTCGGCATCGAGTAGGAGCGCGCCTTCTCGATCGCGTTCGCGAGCGCCATGTTGGTGGCCGGGTCGGGACCGCCCTCCTTCGCCGCGACGAGGATCGAACGCGAGAGCTTGCTGAAGAGCTTGCCGCGCTTGGCGTCGGCCGCGCCCTTCTTGTGCTTGATCGTCGACCACTTGCTATGCCCTGACACCCTGCTCCTCCCGGACGAGCTGTAGGAACCGTTCGTGCACCCGCGTGTCGTCGGTCAGCTCCGGGTGGAACGACGCGACGAGGATCCGCCCCTCGCGCGCGAGTACCGGGTGCCCGTCGACCTCGGCGAGGATAGCGACGCCGGGCCCGGCGTCGGCGACCCAGGGGGCGCGGATGAAGACTGCGGTGAACGGCTCGTCCTCGCCCTCGATGCAGATCGGCGCCTCGAAGCTCGCGACCTGGCGCCCGAACGCGTTGCGCTCGACGGAGAGGTCGATCAACCCGAGCCGCTCGCGGTCGAGCACGATCATGCCGGCGCAGGTGCCGAAGATCGGGCCCGGGAAGGAGCGGATCGCGTCGTCGAGCCCGTAGAGGCCCATCAGGCGCATCATCGCCGTCGACTCACCGCCCGGCACTATGAGCCCGTCGAGCCCCTCGAGCTGCTCTGGCAGTCGCACCTCCACCGCCTCGACGCCGAGGCGACGCAAGACGGCTGCGTGCTCACGGAAGGCCCCCTGGAGGGCAAGGACACCGATCTTCACGGGAGGAAGTGTAGAGCGGGGGTGTCCGGCTTCGGCCGGACGCCGGGCTGGACACCCGGACGACAGGCTGAAGCCTGTCGCCGCCCTCGTCTTACCAGCCGCGAACTTCGAGCCGCTCGCCGTCGGCGAGCGAGGCGGAGGCGATGCCGACCATCGGCTCGCCGAGCCCCGTCGAGACCTCGGCCAGGATCTTCGCGTCCTGGAAGTGCGTCGTCGCCTCGACGATCGCCTTCGCCCGCAGGTCGGGGTCTCCCGACTTGAAGATGCCCGAGCCGACGAAGACGCCGTCGGCGCCGAGCTGCATGCAGAGCGACGCGTCGGCGGGCGTTGCGATGCCGCCGGCGGTGAAGGTGACGACGGGCAGCCGGCCGTTCTCGGCCACCCAGCGGACGAGCTCGTGGGGTGCCTGCAGGTTCTTGGCCTCGGCGTACAGCTCTTCGCTGCGCAACGACTGCAGCCGCCGGATGCCGCCGAAGACCGCGCGCATGTGGGTGACGGCGTTGACGATGTCGCCGGTTCCCGCCTCGCCCTTGGTGCGGATCATGGCGGCACCCTCCGCGATGCGCCGGAGCGCCTCGCCCAGGTTGGTGGCGCCGCAAACGAAGGGGATCGTGAAGCCCCACTTGTCGACGTGGTGCTCGACGTCGGCGGGCGTCAGAACCTCGGACTCGTCGATGTAGTCGACCTCGAGCGCCTGCAGGATCTGCGCCTCCGCGAAATGCCCGATCCGGCACTTGGCCATCACGGGGATCGAGACGGCCGCCTGGATCTCCCGGATCATGCCCGGGTCGGACATCCGCGCCACGCCACCGTCACGGCGGATGTCGGCGGGAACGCGCTCGAGCGCCATCACGGCGACCGCCCCTGCGTTCTCCGCGATCACGGCCTGCTCGGAGTCGACGACGTCCATGATCACACCGCCCTTGAGCATCTCCGCGAGGCCGCTCTTGACCCGCATCGTCCCTGTCTCGGCCATGGGCTGAGTGTAGCGGGGCGCCCGCTTCCGCGGCTTCGGAAGCGGGCGCCTCGCCGGGATCAGGCCGGTGGAGCTTGCGGCGGCTGCTCGCCCTCGGCGGGCGCTGCCTCCGCAGCAGGAGCCTCGGGCGCAGCAGGAGCCTCGGGCGCAGCAGGAGCCTCGGGCGCAGCAGGAGCCTCGGGCGCAGCGGGCGCGTCGTCGCCTCTGTCCGTCGCGGCCTTGGCGGCTGCGGCAGCGCTGCCGGCAGCGGTCTTCATCGACGTGCCCATCTCCGAGATCGATTCGCCGAGCGCCTTCATGTTCATCCACGCGCCAACGGCGACGAAGATCGAGAGCAGGAGGCCGAGCCACGCCCAGAACGTGCGGAACTCGTTGTCGACGAGGAACTTGAGCACCGTGAAGACGAGCAGCAGGATCGCGAGGGCGGCCGTCACCATCGCGGGGGTGAGCCCGATCTCGATCTTCATCTCGGCGAGCCGAAGCCCCTCCCAGACGATGATCGCGATCGCGAGCAGGCCGGCGAGAACGCCCCAGCCGTGCCACATGCTCACGCCGGCGGAGGCGATGCCGAGGTCGACCTCCTGCCAGTTGAAGATCGAGACGATCAGGAACGCGATCGAGGCACCAAGCACGAGCTTCGCGCCGTGGGTGAGCTTCGAGATGTCCATTTTGCGAACTTTTCCTTTCGATGGAGGCGGACGGACTCTCGCAATCATCCTTCCGATATGAGACAGATACAAGCGGTTCGGTGTGACTCCTCTCCCCAACAGGTGGGAAGCCGCCTGCCCCCCGGGGTTGCGCCGTGAGGGCGGGGGCCCGCTCGCGGGCTCCCGCCTTCCCCCTCCCCGACGCGTCAGCCCCGGCCGCGCTGCTCGCGCGAGGCTCAACCATGCACCGCGACCTGCCGATACCCGGGGGATGAGCGCCATCGTCGACGACCGCCTGCTCGAGCGCTGGCAGACGAGCCGACGCCACCAGGACGAGGCACGGCGATTCCTGGCCCGCCAGCGTTTCGCCGACCCCCGCGGCGAGCGCCGCGCCCTCGAAGAGGTCGTCGGCACGATCGCCGACCTCGAGCAGACGCTGCGCCAGCGCGCCGCCCGGCGCAGTCCTCCGCCACCTCCCACTGGCCCTCTGTCGGCCTAGAAGAAAAAGGGGTCACAGGGAACCCCAGTTCTTCGTTGCCTGCGAAACGGGCAAGGGGCGGAATGGGTGCCAGTCCTCCTGCCATGCCGGAGCCACGTTCTCGTCGCAGGTCGGCGTGCTGGAAGGCGTCGAAAGCTGTGTCGAGTCAGGTTGACTCCTGTTGGCCGAGGGCAGAAACTGCATGGCGTCCAGGCGTACCCCGACGGCCAAAGGAGTGGGATGGCATCGATCCTCGTTCACCTGACACGCGGCCCCGATGACCCAAACCGTGCCGCGTTGGCGTTCCTCGTCGCACGCACCGCGGTCGAGGAAGGACACACCGTTTCGATGTTCCTGGCGGCCGACGCAGTCCAGCTGGTGCGCGACAGCACCGTCGACGCGCTCGAAGGCCTCGGGACCGGGCGACTACGCGAGCACGTCGACGTTCTCGTTGCGGCACGAGCGCCGATCTACCTCTCGGGGCAGTCCAGCAAGGCGCGTGGCCTCGAGCCCGGGCGTGACACGACTGTCCCCGTCGAACTCGCCCCACCCGCACGCCTCATCCAACTCGTCCTCGAGCACGACCGAACACTCACCTACTAGGCGGCATCCGCGCCGCCGCTGGCTCCGCCTACCCGGTACGACGGAACACCGGCGGGGTCTACCGTTGTCGTCGCCGGGAGGATGATGCCGGGATCGGATCATTGGCTTCCCGATGCGTCGGCCGACCGCCGCGTCGCCGAAGGACGATACGCTACGACGCGTCAGGGAGTACGCGCTCTCAACGTCCGCCGTTTCTTGCCTTTCCACGACCCCCACGCCCTCCGGCTCGCAGCCAGGCACACCGCTACCGGGAAGGGCGCTCATCGCCCCATGAGGCTCGAGGCCGTTCTCGCCGCGGCGATCCTGGCAGCTCTTTTCCTCACGGGTTGCAGCGGCAGCGAGACCACCACCGACAAGACGTCCGTGACCGTCGTCTACTGGGAAGAAAACGGGCCGCCTGCGCCGAGCGTGACCTGGACGGTTCGCTGCGACCCGCCTGCGGGCACCCACCCAGATCCCGCCGCGGCATGCGACGCCCTCAACGCAGCCGAGATGTCGTTGTTCGAGCCAGCGGCGGCAGGAGTCGGCTGTACCGAGATCTTCGGCGGACCGGAGCGCGTCGACGTCAAGGGCACGCTCCGCGGCAAGCCCATCGAGGCGACGTTCACCCGCCGAAACGGCTGCGAGATCAAGCGCTGGAACGGACTCGGAGGGCTCATCCCGAAGGGCACCTGACGAGTGCCGACGCACCGCCTCCGTAGGCCTGGAGCGGTAGGCCTGGAGCGCGAAGGGTGGGAGAGGCATTCCCCACCACCCCTGACTCTTGACGGAAGAACGTGCGGCGCCGGCCCGTCTAGTCGACATAGCGCTTGACCCGCGTGAGAACGAACCAAAGGCCCGCCAGACCCTGGGCCCAAGCAGAAGGAGGGCTTGTGATTCACCGATTCCTCGCACTCGCCGTCGTGCTCGTCGCGCTCGCGGCCACGCAGGGTGCGGCGCACGCGGCGACCCAGCGGTCAACGCAGTGTCACGTCGTGGGTGGAAAGATCGTGCACAGGCGAGGCGAGCACTGCATCGTGCTGCGCCACCCACGGCTCGTGCTCCTCACCGTACCCGACCGACACTAGAACGAGGGCCCACTCCGGTGGGCCTTCCTGTTCTCGGCCCCGAGCTCCGACCGCCGGCACTCGGGGAAGGACAACGCCGGTCAGGTGCCGTACCGCAGCGTCCAGAGGTCGGCGTGAGGTGTGTGCCTGGGTCGTGCTGCCACCCGGCCCCTGCGGGATCGCCCCCCACCGCGATTCGCGCATGAACACCGATGGGCCCGGTTGGGATCGAACCAACGACCAACCGATTATGAGTCGGCTGCTCTAACCAGCTGAGCTACGGGCCCTCCGGCTGCGAGCCTAACGGGTTCGGCCGCCCCCGCCCCTCGCCTGACTGTCACAATGTCGGCACGAGCGCGGCCCCGGTCGCGGACACGACGAAGGGATGCGGCGCGTGAAGACGTTCCAGCGTGAGGTGCAGCTGCGCACAGCGGGAGGGCTCACCGTGACCGACATCACCGACGAGGTTCGGGAAGCCGTCCACGAGAGCGGCATCGTCAACGGCATCTGCTGCGTGTACTCCCCCCACACGACCTGCTCGGTCCGCATCAACGAGTGGGAGCGCGGGTTCCTCGAGGACTTCGCCGTGATGCTGAAGCGGCTCGTCCCGACGGAGCACTACTACGCGCACGACGACTGGGATCGGCGCACCGAGAACGTCGACGAGGACGACCAGGGGCTCGGGAACGGCCACTCCCACTGCATGTCGATGCTGCTCGGCCCGGCCGGCGAATCGGTGCCGGTACGCGAGGGCGAGCTGTGCCTCGGCACCTGGCAGCGCATCCTCTTCCTCGAGCTCGACCGCGAGCGCGACCGCCGCTGGCTCGTGCAAGTGGTGGGGGTGTAGGGGCGAGGCGTGCCTCGTCCCTACTCGGGCGTGACGTAGGCGGCCGTCAGCCCGCCGTCGACGAGAAACGACGTGCCGTTCACGTACGACGACTCGTCGCTCGCGAGGAAGAGCGCGCCGTTGACCACCTCGCGCGGCTTCGCCAGGCGACCCATCGGCCAGTGAATCCGGCGCCGCTCGAGCGCCGCCGGGTCGCCCCCGAAGATCCGGAGCAGGAGCGGCGTCTCGACCGGCCCCGGGCAGAGCGAGTTGACCCGGATGCCCTGCCGTGCGAACTGCACCGCCAGCTCGCGGCTCATCGACAGCACGGCGCCCTTGGACGCGCTGTACGAGATCTGCGACGTGGCGGCGCCGAGGATCGCCACGAACGAGGCGACGTTGATCACGGAGCCGCCGCCGCGTTCGAGCAGGTACGGGATCCCGTGCTTGCAGCAGAGGTAGACGCCCTTGGTGTTCACGTCCTGGACGCGATCCCAGGCATCCTCTTCCGTGACGAGGATCGAGTCATCGTCGGCCGGTGAGATGCCGGCGTTGTTGTAGAGCACGTCGATGCCGCCGAAGCGCTCGGCCGTCGCGGCGTACATCGCCTCGACCTCGTCTTCACGCGCCACGTTCGCCCTGACCGCGAACGCCGAGCCCTCCGGACAGAGCCCAACGGTCTCCTCGGCGAGCGCCAGGTCGACGTCGGCGACGCACACCTTCGCACCCTCGCCGGTGAAGACGATCGCGCCCTCGCGGCCCATGCCGCCGCCGGCGCCGGTGATGACGCACACCTTGCCCTCGAGTCTTCCCGCCATGGTGTCAGCCTTCCGTCGAGATGAACACGTTCTTCAGGTCCGTGTAGCCGTCGAGCGCGGCCATCCCGAGCTCGCGGCCGAAGCCTGACTGCTTCATGCCACCGAAGGGGGTGTGGACGCGCACCGAGCTGTTCGAGTTGACCGAGAGCACGCCGGCCGCGACCCCACGCGCAACCCGCAGCGCGCGGGCCCCGTCGCGTGTCCAGATCGAGCCCGAGAGGCCGTAGGGCGTGTCGTTCGCGATCCGGATCGCATCCGCCTCGTCCGTGAACGGGATCACCGCTGCGACGGGGCCGAAGACCTCCTCGCGCGCGACCCGGTCGTCGTTCGTGGCCTCGACCAGCGTGCACGGGAACCAGAAGCCGGGGCCGGAGGGCGCGTCGCCGCGGAAGAGCGGCTCACCCTCGACGAACGAGCCGACGGTGTCCCGGTGCTCGGCCGAGATCAGGGGGCCCATCTCGGTCGCGTCGTCGGCCGGGTCGCCGACCCTGACCCCCCGGGTCGCCGCGACGAGCAGCTCGAGGAAACGGTCGTAGGCAGAGCGCTCGACGAGGATGCGCGAACGCGCGCAGCAGTCCTGGCCCGCGTTGTCGAAGACGGAGTACGGCGCCGAGGCGGCTGCTTTCTCGAGGTCGGCGTCCGCGAAGATCACGTTGGCGGACTTGCCGCCGAGCTCGAGCGTGACGCGCTTGATGGTCGCGGCAGCACCCTGCATCACGCGCTGCCCGACCTCGGTCGAGCCCGTGAACCCGATCTTCGCCACGTCAGGGTGCTCGACGAGGCGCTGACCGACGACGGAGCCCTTGCCGACGACGACGTTGAGCACGCCCTCGGGGATTCCCGCCTCCAGGGCGAGCTCGCCGAGCCGGATCGTGGTTAGCGGCGTCAGCTCGGCCGGCTTGATCACGATCGTGTTGCCGGTCGCGAGGGCGGGGCCGATCTTCCAGCTCGCGATGTTGAGCGGGAAGTTCCACGGCGTGATCAGGCCGACGACGCCGAGCGGCTCGCGGAAGGTGACGTCGATACCACCGGCGACCGGGATCGTCTCGCCGTAGTGCTTGTCGACGGCGCCCGCGTAGAAGTGGAACACCTGGGCGACCATGCCGATCTCGCCTCGGGCGCCCGAGATGGGCTTACCGGCGTTCGCCGACTCCAGCCGGGAGAGCGCCTCGTGGTTCTCCTCGACGAGCGTGGCGAGTCGGCGGAGCAGGCGGCCGCGGTCGGCGGGAGAAACCGAACGCCAGGCGGGGAAGGCGGATTTCGCGGTGGCTACCGCCGCGTCGGTCTCCGCGACCCCGGCCTGATCGAGTGCTGCGATCGGCTGCTCGGTGGCGGGGTTGAGGACGGTGAGAGCCATGTCCAGGATTCAACACGATCGCGGGCCGGCCCGCGTCGACTGGGACGGGGCGAGTCTCCCTCGATCGAGGGAATCGAGTCTCTCCGACACGGCCGATGGCAGTTGAGAGATGCAGCGTATCCCCGTCACCCTCTGCGCGATGCTGCTGGCCGTCACCGGGGCGATCGCCGGTTCCGCATCTGCCGCCGACACCGCTCCGGCGGCCACCGTACGTCTGCAGGCGCTCGACCACGAGATCCTCGTCCGGCTCAACGCCACCCGGGCCTCGCACCGCCTGCGCCCGCTTGTGGTCTCCAGACAGCTTGAGGCCGCGGCCGTAGCCCATTCCCGCTCCATGCTCGCGGGCGGGTTCTTCGCTCACGAATCCCGGGACGGCTCACCGTTCGTCGCACGCGTCAAGCGCTACTACCGCTCCTCCGGCTACACGTCGTGGTCGGCCGGCGAGAACCTCCTCTACAACAGTGCCAGGATCGACGCCCGCACGGCGATCGCGGCGTGGCTCGACTCACCCGGCCACCGCGCCAACATGCTGGCCCCCGCCTGGCGCGAGGTCGGCATCGGCTCGCTTCGCGCGAGCTCTGCCGGTGGCACCTTCCGCGGCGCGCCGACCTGGGTGATCACGATGGACTTCGGCAGCCGGGCCGGCGGCAGGTCGACCGCGGCGGTCGAGGCCGGGCAAGCCAAGCCGAGGACGGCCGATTCAGCGCGTGCGAGGGAGCAGCCGTCGAGGCCGAAGGCCGCCAGGCCCTTGAAGCGCATCGTCGATCGTGTGCTCCCCCGGCCGGCCCGATTTGCGCGGGCCGGCGCCGCCGCAGCGGCCGGGCAGGGCACCGCCGCTCGCGACGACTCGGGTGAAGACGAGCCCTACACGATGCCCCGGCGAGCCAGGGACGACGGCGCGTAGGCTCCGGGCCGCGAGTTGCCGTACGGCATCGTCCCGGATCGACGGTGGGGCCGAATCACCCGCAGCCATTCGATGGAGGAGCGGCCGGAGGGCCGTCGAAGTGCGGGGTGCCGGCGGTCGCGTTCCGAATTCAACGGCTGAGGTCGCTGGCCGCCGGCACAATTCCTTCGGAGGCCAAAGGTGCAGGGACATCCACGAGACGACCGTGACTGGGAGCACTGGCCGGGCCGGAAGGCTCCGGACGACGGCATCCGGCACCGGCTGAAGGCACTCTTCGCAGCCACCGACGACGAGGAGACGGTCGAGGCGCTGATCGCCGAACGAGGCCGCGAGCTCGAGGAGCAGACCGAGCGGCTGCAGGCCACGATCGAGGATCTCGAACGGCGCGAGGAACAGGCGGGTCGGCTCCGTAGCTCGGTCGAGGAGATGCTGCGCAACGGCTCGGCGGAGCTCGACGAGCGGCACGCCGAGCTCTCCGCGCTGGCGCTCGACCTCCGCGCTCGCGAAGAGAAGGTGCGCGAGCACGAACGGGACATTGCCGTGCGCAAGCAGGAGCTCGGAGCAGTCGAGTTGCGCCGCGCTGCCGTCGAGCGACGCGAAGAGGCGGCTGCGGAGCGTGAAGCGGCCCTGGAGCAGGCCGCTGCGGAGCTGAGAGACAGGCAGTCCCAGCTTGCCGACGATGAGGCAACGGGCGTGACCGGGACGCTGCTGCGACTCTCCCCGACGGACGTAACCGAGGCCGAGACCAGCGGCCACATCCTGTACCTGCCGGACGGGGGCTACCGGATACTCCACCGCGCCGGCCCCGTGCCGTCCGTCGACGCCCTCGTGGAGGTCGATGGGCGACAGTTCGTCGTCGCGCGCGTCGGGCTCTCCGCGCTCCCCGGGGACTCGCGCGCCTGCGCCTATCTCGAGCTCGCCCGCCGACCACCGTCCGCCTGAGCGGCGCGCCAGCCGCATCTCGTGGATCACGACGGGTCGCGCTGTGGGGCCGCGCGAAGACCCTCTCGACCGAGCGCGCGCTCCGGCGGCGGCCACTCCCTCGGTCGAGGGACGTGCTTCCCTCGAACGGGTGGCGACCGGAAGGGAAGAACCCCATACGGTGAGGGAACTGCGGACTCCGGCCACGGGCGACCCCGGCCGGTGAAGGGACAACGGCGGCGTGAGGACCCTCCAGACACGGATCGAACTCGCCTGCGGCTTCGCCGACGCGAGCGTGGCCGCGCTGATTGCCGTGCTCGCCATCCTCGCGGGGGGTGCGGCCGTGCGGGAGGCGAACTTCGTCGGCTTCGTGACAGTGCTTGCGGTCACGACCATGTTTGCAGCAGCCGCTTCGCTCCGTCTGGCCAACCGGGTCCGGGCCGCCGAATCGCTCGCGCTCACGGACGCGCTCACGGGACTGCCGAACCGAACCTTGCTGGGCGACCGCATCCACCAGGCGCTCCAGCACGCCCGGCGCACGGCAGACGCGTTCGCGGTGATGGCCATCGATCTCGACGGCTTCAAGGAGGTCAACGACATCCGGGGGCATGTCGCCGGCGATCAGGTTCTGGAGATGATCGCGCGCAGGCTCGAATCCGTCGTCCGTGCGAGCGACACGGTCGCGCGCGTCGGTGGCGACGAGTTCGTCATTCTGTCCCTCGGGGCGCGCACGGAGGCGGAGGCAGCCGCGCTCGTGGGTCGTCTGCGTCATTCCCTCCGCCGTCCGTATCGGGTGGACGGCGGCATCGTCGAGATCGACGCCTCTATCGGCTGGGCCCTCTTCCCCGCCGACGGCGCCACTCCGGAGGAGCTCCTTGCCCGCGCAGACACCCAGATGTTCGCGACCAAGCGTGATGCGGGTGACAGCTCGGCCGCCTGGCGGCGTGGCTCGCTCGATGCGGGTGTCGTGCGCGAGTTCGAGGTGGCGCTCTCGCAGGACGAGATCGTCGTCCACTACCAGCCAATTCTCCATCTCGGCAGCGGCGCGGTGCGCGGCGTCGAGGCTCTCGTCCGCCGCCGTCACCCGCAACGCGGTCTCCTCGCGCCGGCCGAGTTCGTCCCTCACGTGGAGCGGACGCCACTGATCCGGGCACTGACGCTGCACGTGCTCGCGGAGGCACTCGGCGCCGTCGCAGGGCTGGAGCCGGCAGGCCGGCGAGATCGGAGTGTCCGTCAACATCCCGTACCGCACGATCGACGACGCGGTGCTCGCCGACGGCATCGTCGGTCTCCTCGAGGCGACCGGCGTGAGACCGGGCGTGCTCACGCTCGAGATCGTCCCGTCCGGACCGGGCGCCGGTGCGGAGCTCGACCGTGACGTGCTCGAACACCTGGCACGCAGCGGTATCCGGCTCTCGATCGACGACTTCGGTCGCGCGTCGTCCCTTGCCGCGTTACGCGCGCTTCCCCTCAGGGAGGCGAAGCTCGACGCAGGCTTCGTGCGAGGGCTCGGGCGCGGCGACCCGGACGACTCGATCGCCCGGAACCTCATCCGCCTCGCGCACGATCTCGGGCTCGAGACGGTCGCGGTGGGAGTCGAGAACCGGGTTGCGTGGGAGACACTGGCGGGGATGGACTGCGACTGCGGCCAGGGGTTCTACGTCCAGCCTGCCCTCTCGGCGCACGAGCTGTCCCGCTGGCTCACGAGCAGCCGGCCGACAGCGGCGCTCACCGGATAGGTGCTGCCCGTCCTCTAGACCCGCGCCGCTCCCGGCTTCCAGAGTGGCTCGTCGGCGCCCGCGAGCGCGTTGGCAGCGCGCGCGAGGATGAAGAGCAGATCCGAGAGACGGTTCAGGTAGACGGCGACGAGCGGGTTGACGTCGTTCTCACCGACCGCCACGAGCGTCTCGCGCTCGGCCCGGCGGCAGACGGTTCGCGCAACGTGCAACCCCGCCGCGGCCGCGGTCCCTCCCGGCAGCACGAAGCTCGTCAGGTCGGGAAGCGGCTCGTTGAACGCGTCGCACAACGCCTCGAGGCGGTCGACCATCGCCTGCTCGACCCGCAGCCTGTCCTCGACCCCGAAGGGGACGCACAGGTCGGCACCCACGTCGAAGAGCTCGTTCTGGATCCTCTTGAGCGGCGCCCGGAGCTCCGGCGGGCAGGCGTTCGCGAGGACGAGGCCGAGCAGCGAGTTGAGCTCGTCGGTCGTGCCGTAGGCCGCGATCCGGGCGTCGAGCTTCGAGACCCGGGAGCCGTCACCGAGCGAGGTCTCCCCCGCGTCGCCGCCGCGCGTGTAGATCCGCGTGAGACGCACGGGCTCGTCGGCGGCACGCGACATGCCGCCAGCCTACCCGCCTGGAGGCTCTGGGTGCGGGTGGCCCACGCCGCTGTGGGAGTCCTGCTGTGCCAGGATGCTCCGGGCGATCACGATCCGCTGGATCTCGCTCGTACCCTCGTAGATCTCGGTCACCTTCGCATCGCGGTAGTAGCGCTCGACGGGGAACTCCTTCGTGTAGCCGTACCCACCGAGCACCTGGATCGCCTCGCCCGTCTGCCTCCGGGCGACCGACGACGCGAACAGCTTTGCCTGCGCACCCTCGGCGGTGTGGGGGAGCCCCTGCTGCTTCAGCCAGGCGGCGCGATACGTGAGCAGGCGGGCGGCCGCGATCTCGGTCGCCATGTCGGCGAGCTTGAACTGGATCGCCTGGAAGTCGGCGATCCGGGAGCCGAACTGGCGGCGCTCGAGCGCGTAGGCCCGGGCCGCGTCGTAGGCGGCCTGGGCGATCCCGACTGCCTGCGCGGCGATCCCGATGCGGCCTCCGTCGAGCGTCGCCATTGCCACGGTGAAGCCGCGGTTCTCCTCGTGGAGCAGCCGGTCGCGACCGACGAACGCCGCCTCGAAGCGGATGTCCGCGGTCGAGGACGAGTTCAACCCCAGTTTCTCCTCCTCCCGGGTCACCTCGACGTCGATGCCGTCGAGCAGGAACGCGCTGACGCCACGGGTTCCCTCCGTGGACGCGTCGGTGCGCACGAAGACGAGGAACGTGCCGGCGTGGCTGCCGTTCGTGATCCACTGCTTCGCGCCGTCGATCCTCCACCCGTCACCGTCCGGGGTCGCGGACGACCGGAGCGCGCCGGCGTCGGACCCGGAACCGGATTCGGTCAGCGCGAACGCGCCGAGCACGCGGCCCGCAGCGAGATCCGGCACGAACCGGTGCCGCTGCTCCTCGCTGCCGAAGGAGATGATCGGGAGCGTTGCCGCGCTCGTGTGCACCGCCACGGTGACGCCGACGCCGGCGTCGGCCCGCGACAGCTCCTCGAGCACGAGGACGTACGAGAGGAAGTCGGCTCCCGCGCCCCCCAGCTCCTCCGGGACGCACACGCCCATCAGGCCGAGCTCGCCGAGCTTCGCGAACAGCTCGCGCGGAAACGTGTGATCGCGATCCCATCCGGCTGCGTACGGCACGATCTCGGCCTCGGCCACCTCCCGGGCGAGCGCCCTGATCGCCTGCTGCTCGGCGGTGAGCGAGAAGTCCATCGGCGGCGAGTATATGCCGCGCCCCCGGATCGAACGGCGGGGCAGAGATCGAGCAGTCCTCGCGGCGCCTGAACGGGCTACGCGCCGCGGAGCCGCCGGTATGACGGCCCGGGCCGGCGCCGAGCCGTCCGTCGCACGCCGTCGGGCGAGACGAGCCGCCGCAGGCGGCGTGGGCTGAGCTCGACGCAAAGCAGCGCCGAGGCCGCCGGCCCGCGAGTCCCGTACACGACGCCCGCACCGGGGCCTGCAGGCGGCGCGCCTCTGCCTCGGGCGGGCGCCGCAGCAAGAAGCCAAACGCCGCATCGACGAACTCGTCGTCGGGCGCCTCCCCGACCGCCAGGTGCTCACGCAGCCGTGGGTCGACCGGCCGGCCTCATGCGTACTCGTAGAAGCCGCGCCCACTCTTGCGCCCGAGCCGCCCGGCGGCGACGTACTGGCGGAGCAGTGGGCAGGGTGCGTACTTCGGGTTTCCGAGGCCGGTGTGCAGCACCTCCATGATCGCGACGCACGTGTCCAGGCCGATCAGGTCGGCGAGCGCGAGCGGTCCCAGCGGATGTGCGAACCCGAGCTTCGCGATCGTGTCGATCGCCTCCGCCTCGGCGACGCCCTCCATCAGCGCGTAGGCGGCTTCGTTGACGAACGGCATCAGGATCCGGTTCGAGACGAAGCCCGGGAAGTCGTTTGCGGCCGCGGGCACCTTGCCGAGATCGTGGGCGAAGGCCACGATCGCCGCAGCCGTCTCGTCGGAGGTCTGCAGCGCCCGGATCACCTCGACGAGCTGGAGCACCGGTACCGGGTTGAAGAAGTGCATGCCGATCACGCGGTCCGGCCTCGAGGTGACGGCGGCCAGGGAGGTGATCGGGATCGAGGAGGTGTTGGACGCCAGGATCGCGCCCGCGGGCAGCACGCCGTCGGCCGCGCGGAAGAGCTCCTGCTTCGCGCCGGCATCCTCGACGATCGCCTCGATCATCAGGTCGGCCGCGACGATCTCGGTGGTCTCGGTGACCCGGGCGAGGACCTCCACTGCGGGAGGCCCACCCCTGGCCTCGAGCTTCGTCAGGCTCGTGCTCATGCCGGCGAGGCCGCGCTCGACGGCTCCCGGATACGGATCGTGGAGCAGCACCTGCCTGCCGGAGGCGGCGACCACCTGGGCGATGCCGGCACCCATCTGGCCGGCCCCGACGACGAGAACGCGCTCGAAGCTCACCGCCGGAGACTAGCTCCCGGATCGCGGCGCTTCACACGCCGGATCGAGTACGCCAGCACGCCGGCGAGGATGACGATTCCGAGCAGCAGCTTGACGGCGTTGCCGCGGGGCTTGTCGACCTCGGCGAGCACCGCACCCGGATCCGTGATCCCGCATCGGGTCGTGAACCACGCACCGTTGACCCGGTTCGCGAGGATGCCGGCCGCCACGTCGAGCGGGACCAGCTGGCCGCCGTTCGCGGGATTGACCGGGATGCGGACGTCGATCGTCCGCCCGGGGTCGCCCTTCACCTCCTGGTCGACCTCGAAGCGGTAGAGCCGTTGTGGGATGCCGGCGCCGGCAACGACGGTGGAACCGGTCGAGCGGCCGACGAACACGACGTCCGACTCGGCGATCCGCTGATCGAGCGGCCTGGTGGGGCACGTGTACGCCTGCGCAGTGCCGGTGCAGGCGAGCGCGACGAGACCGATGACCAGCGCGGCGCGAATCAGACGTCGACCAGGAGGGCGTCGCCCTGCCCGCCGCCGGAGCAGATCGCCGCCAGGCCGAGGCCGCCGCCCGAGCGCCGGAGCTCGTGCACGAGCGTCGCCACGATCCTGCCGCCGGAGGCGCCGATCGGGTGCCCGAGCGCGATCGCGCCGCCGTTCACGTTCACGATCGCCTCGTCGACGCCGAGCAGGCGCGTGGAATTGCTCGCCACCGAGGCGAAGGCCTCGTTGATCTCGACCCTGGCGACGTCGGCCGTCGCGTGGCCGGCCTGCTCGAGCGCGAGCGCGCCGGCCCTCGCAGGGGTGCGCGCGAGATAGGCGAAGTCGTCCGCGACGGTCGCGTACCCGACGATCGCCGCGAGCACCTCGAGGCCCCGCGCGCGCGCATACGCGTCCGAGCACACGACGACGCACGAGGCGCCGTCGTTCACCCCCGGCGCGTTGCCCGCCGTCGTCGTCCCCTCCGGGTCGAAGACCGGCTTCAGCGAGGCGAGCTTCTCGAGGGTCGTGTCACGCCGGATGCTCTCGTCGCGCCCCAGCTCCCCCACGGGCACGATCTCCTCGGCGAGCCGTCCTGCGTCCTCGGCCGCCGCCGCGCGCTCGTGCGAGCGGGCTGCCCAGGCGTCCTGGGCCTCGCGTGTGATGCCGAGCTCGCGTGCGACGCGCGATGCCTGCACGACCATGTGGTCGCCGTCGAACGTCGACGTGAGCCCGTCGAAGACCATGTGGTCGAGCACCTCGCCGTTTCCGAGCCGGTAGCCGAAGCGGGCATCGGGGAGCAGGTACGGCGCGTTGGACATCGACTCCATCCCGCCGGTCACGACGACGTCGTGCTGCCCGGCGCGGATCATCAGATCGGCGAGCTCGATCGCACGGATCGACGAGGCACACACCTTGTTGATCGTGTCGGCGGGCACCTCCTTCGGAATGCCGGCACCAACGGCCGCCTGACGGGCGGGCGCCTGCCCGGCCCCGGCCTGGAGCACCTGGCCCATCACGACGTAGCCGACCTCGGCCGGATCGATGCCCGATCGTTCGAGCCCCGCCTGGATCGCGATCGCGCCGAGCCCGGTCGCCTGGTGCTCGGCCAGGCCGCCGCCGAGCCTGCCGAATGGCGTCCGCACGGCGGCGACGATCACGGAGCGGGTCATCGGCCCAGCGTACCGCGTGGGCGACGGTGACAGGCTTCAGCCTTTCTCCGCGGCTCTCCTAGCGCTGGAAGGACGCCTCCCGGTCGAGCGACCGGGCGTACGCCTCGATCAGCCGGGACGCCGCCTCGACGTCTGAGAGCTGGACGATCTCCCCGGCCGTGTGCATGTAGCGCAGCGGAATGCAGACGACCTCGCAGGCGACGCCTCCGGCGGCCGCGAAGATGTCGTCGGCGTCGCTCCAGGTCGACTTGCCGGACTCCAGCGTGATCTCGATCCCGGCCCCCGCCGCGGCGTCGAGCAGGCCGTCCGCGACGATCGGGCTCACCACCGGCCCTCGAAAGACCGTCGGGCCACCGCCGAGGCGAACGTCGCCCCAGGGTCTCGTTCCCGGCGCGTCACCCGCGTAGGTCACGTCGACGGCAATCGCGACATCGGGTGCAATCCGATCCGCCACCGCTCTCGCTCCTCCGTGGAAGCCCGCCTCCTCCTGCACGGAAACGACGAGCGCGACGTCCCACTCGGGCGGGTTGGCCGCAACGCTTCGCACCACATCGAGGCAGGCGAAGATCCCGACACGGTCGTCCAGCGCGCCGGAGAGCACGCGGCCGTTCGGAAGCTCCTCGGGCGGTCCATGAAGGACGACGCCGTCGCCGGGCCGGACGAGCGCGACCGCCTCCTCGCGGTTCGATGCACCTACGTCGATGCGCAGCGCGTCCCACGTGAGCTTCCCCTCGTGGGGGGCCACGACGACGCCGCGAACCTCGCCCGTCCGTGTGACGATCCGCACCCGCTGTCCATGCGCGTCAGGCGCCCGCCAGTGTGCGAGCTTCGTAACCGTCAGGAGACCATCGTCCCCGGCTCCTCTGACGACCATCCCGATCTGATCCGCATGCGCAAAGAGCGCGAGGAGCCGACCGGCCCCCGTCCCGCGCACGAGCGCGACCGTCGAGCCAAGCACATCGGTTGTGACCTCGGCACCGGCCGCCGTCGCCTCGCGACGAACGATCTCCTGCACGGCATCCTCGTAACCCGACACGCCGGGCGCCCGGAGCAGTTCGTCGAGCAGGGACGGGATCGTCACGATGGCAGGCTACAACGCGAAGACGATTGCGGCCTCTAGGTGGCCGCCACCTCGGCCAGATATGCGTCGGCCAGCCCGGGATCCATGAACCAGTCGTAGAACTCGGGCGGGTTGTCGAAGCCGTTGGCGAAGCGACGTGCGACGGCGGGGAACTGGCCTGCTGCGCCGAGGACGTTGAGGACATGCGGCGGCGGAGGCAGCAACAGCGCGTTCGTCCACCCCACGACCTTCTCTGCGTAGGCCCACAGCCGCTCGAACGTCTCCTGCATCCAGATCGCGTCGAACGGCCCCTCACCACGGTCGAGGATCGACTGCAGGTAGATCGCCGCCCCCTTTGACGCGTTGTTCGACCCCTGGCCGGTGATCGGGTCGTTGAGGAGCACGGCATCGGCCATCCCGAGCACCGGCCGTCCCGAGGGAAGCAGGCCCACCGGCTTGCGCACGGTCGGCGCGAACCGTCCCGAGAGGAGGCCCAGCTCGTCGGTGAGCTCGATCGCACCGCAGCGCTCCGCCTCCCACGGCATGAACGTCTCCAGGATCCACTTCGACTTCGCGAGATGGTCGGCGGGTGTCGAGACGTCGCCCCAGCAGTCCATCGGTCCGCCGGGAACGCCCTCGAACACCATGATCTCACAGGCGCCGCCCGTCGTCAGCGCCGGGAACACGAAGTACTCCCCCACGCCCGGAATGATGTTGAAGCAGACGGCCGAGAACTCGGGTCGCGGCGTCATCCCGGTCACGTAGGTGAGGGCGAGGGCGCGCATCGGCTGATCGAACTGCGAACGCTCCGCGTCGCGCTCGAAGAAGCGCGCGATCTCGCCTTTTCCGGCAGCGACGACCACGAGATCGCTGTCGGCGGCGTAGCGCTCGAGGTCGTCGAGGTTCGCCTCGTGGACGACGAGCTCCCCGCCGCTTGCGGCGAAGTGCTCCAGCCAGCGCGGAAACTTGACGCGCTGATCGACGGACTGCGCGACCCGGTCGAGGCGGGCGCCCCAGTCGATCGCCTTCGCGCCGGGAATCTCCGGATGCGGGACGGCGAGCGCTATCCCCTCGACGGGTGGGCAGGAGTCGTCCCAGAAGGCGATCCCGAGCGCTCGCTCGTTGTCGAGCGCGGTCGCGAACATGCACTGACTCGACGTGACGCGGCCGTCGCGGATCTGCTCGGGCGTGCGATCCGACACGACCGAGACGTCGTAGCCGTTCTGCAGGAGGCCGATGCCGAGCTGGAGACCCGACTGCCCTCCGCCGATGATCGTGATCTTGGCCATCTTCGTTTCTCCTTTACTCCATCAGCATGGGAATTGCGGGAACGGCCCCTTCGGGGCCCATCGCCGAGTAGCCGCCGTCGACCGCCCACTCGGCCCCGGTGACGAAGCTCGCATCGGTCGAGAGCAGGAATGCGACCACATGAGCCACCTCTTCGGGATCTCCAACGCGGCCGAGCAGGTGAAACGGTGCCGCCACGCGGTCTGTCTTGGCCCGGTCGCCGCCCGTCAGCTCGACCATCACCTTCGACCACGTCCAGCCGGGCGAGACTGCGTTGACACGGATGCCGTCCGGGGCGAGGTCCATCGCCATGTTCCGGGTCAGCTGGACGATCGCCGCCTTGCTGACCGGGTAGAGCCAGCGTCCCGTCTGGGCGACGTTGGCCGAGATCGAGGCGAAGTTGACGATCGCGCCGCCTCCTTGCGTCCGCATGTGCGGGTGCACCGCCTGCGCCATCGCGACGGCGCTGACGACGTTGACGTCGAGCGCGGCCAGCCAGTCGGCCCGCGATGAGGCAAACCCCTCGTCGAGATAGGTACAGGCGAGGTTGACGAGCGCGTCGACTCGGCCGAAGCGCTCGCTGGTGGCCGCCACGAACGCCGCGATCTCGGTGTCCTGCGTGATGTCCGTCGGCCGGAACAGCGCGCGCTCACCGAGCTCCACCGCGAGCAGCTCGCCCGGCGCTGCATCGATGTCGGCGATCGCGACCGACATGCCGTGCGCGTGCAATTCCCGCACGACCGCCTGTCCGATCAGGGTCGAGCCGCCCGTGACGATCACCGTCTTCCCTGCCAGACCGTTCATCAGCACCTCCGGGGGGAGCGTGGTTGCCTGACGACTCTACGACCTTCATCCCTCGTGCGCTGCAGACTCGAGCAACCCGGACGTCCTGCGGTGTCCCCGCGCACCCGTCCGTCGCCCGGATCGGAAGAACACCTTTGAACTCCACGTGGGACCTCGTACACTTCACGGTATGCCACTCGTCGCCGAGAACATGGCCACCGACCTGCTCACGGTCGAGACGACCACGCCCCTCGCCGATGCCGCGCGGGAGATGGACGAGCGAGGCGTGGGGGCCGTGCTCGTGCTCTCCGGCGATCGGCTGGTGGGGGTGTTCACCGAGCGCGACGTCCTGCGGGCGTTCGCGCGCGGACATGCCGACACGCCGACGGTCGGCGACTGGATGACCCACGGCCCCGAGACGATCGAGCCGGACGACACGACGGAGCACGCCGCCGTCTTGATGATCCACGGAGGGTTCAGGCACCTGCCGGTCGTCGATGCGGGGAAGGTCGTGGGGATCCTTTCCATCCGGGATCTGATGCGATCCGTCCTCGACGACGCCGCCCCTCGCGGGGTGTAGCCGGCAAGTCGACGGCGGCTTGCCTCCGTGCGGGTGCTGACGGTAGGCTCTCGGGCGTGACGTTCGCACCGTTCTCGAGCTGGTGGCGCCAGGGGCGACGCGGGAGCGTGCGCTAGAGCGCGACGACAACCCCACCTCGCCACCCGAAGGCCTCCGCGGAGGCCTTTTTCGTTCCCCGTCCCGATTCGCTTCCGGAGCAACGGCCGTTTCCCCACTCCACATGACGCCGACGATCAACACCGACCTCCTCACCCCGCTCGGGGCATACCTGCGTCTGCGCGACGCCGGCACGGCGAGCTTCATCCTCGAATCGGTCGAGCGCGGCCGCCTCGGGCGGAACTCGTGGATGGGCGCCGGCTCCCGGATCGTCGAGTTCGACGAGGCGGCCGAGCTCGGGCTCCCGATCGTCGGGTACCTCGCGTACGACCACGTCGCGCGCCTCGAGCCGACGGTCCCCCTGCCCGAGGACGGGCGCGGCTTCCCCGAGAGCCGTCTGATCGTCTGCGAGACGCTCGTCCGCTTCGATCACGGGGCGGGCATCGCCGAGGTGCTGGCGGGAGACGCCGAGGAGATCGCGGGGCGCCTCGAAGCCGGGATCGCCTGGCGCCGGGAGCGGCGCGGGACGGCTGCGCCGATCCGCCGCTCGCCCGATCGTGCCCGCTACATCGAGATGGTGGAGGACGTGAAGGAGCACATCGTCGCCGGCGACGTCTTCCAGTGCGTGCCGTCGCAGCGGGCCGAGCGATCAACCTCGGCCTCCCCGCTCGACATCTACCGGGCCCTCCGGCGCGTGAACCCGTCGCCGTACCTGTTCCTGCTCGAGCTGGACGGGATCGCGCTCGTCGGCTCGTCGCCGGAGCGGCTCGTGGCCTGTGAGAACGGCCGCGCCAGCCTCTGCCCGATCGCCGGCACGACCGAGCCCACCGAGGGCGACGCCGAGCGGCTGCTCTCCTCCGAGAAGGATCGTGCCGAGCACGTCATGCTCGTCGACCTCGGCCGCAACGACCTCTCCCGCGTCTGCAAGGCGGGAACCGTCCACGTCTCACGCGACATGGAGGTGGAGCGCTTCTCCCACGTGTCCCACCTCGTCTCCGAGGTCGTGGGCGAGTTGCGCGAGGGGGTGACTCCGTTCGAGGTGCTCCGCGCCTGCTTCCCGGCAGGCACTGTCAGCGGCGCCCCGAAGGTCCGCGCGATGCAGCTGATCTCCGAGCTCGAAGGGTTCCGCCGCGGCCCCTACGCCGGCGCCGTGCTCTACTCCCTCCCGGATGGGACGATGGACGCCTGCATCGCGCTGCGCACGATGGTGATCTCCGACGGGGTCGCGTACCTCCAGGCGGGCGCAGGCGTCGTCGCCGACTCGGATCCCGCGTCGGAGCACGAGGAGTGCCTCAACAAGCTGGCCGCTCTCGAGGCTGCGATCGATCTCGCCGAGCAGGAGGCACTGCCGACATGAGAGTCCTGATGCTCGACAACTACGACTCGTTCACCTACAACCTCGTGCACCTGTTCGAGGAGCTCGGTGCGGAGGTCGTCACCGTGAGAAACGACGCGATCACGGTCGACGAGGCGCGGGCGGGTGCGTTCGACCGGCTCGTCGTCTCCCCCGGTCCCGGGCGCCCCGGGAGCGCCGGCGTCTCGATCGAGCTGATCCTCGCGCTCGGCCCCACGATGCCGACACTCGGCGTCTGCCTCGGGCACCAGGCGATCGTCGAGGCGTTCGGCGGCACCGTCGGACAGGCGAAGGCGCTCCTGCACGGCAAGTCGAGCACGATCTCGCACGACGGCCTCGGCGTCTACACCGGCTTGCCCGCCGATGTCGAGGTCGGGCGCTACCACTCGCTCGCTGCCGTCACGGTCCCGGCCGATCTCGCAGTCACGTCCCACACCCCCGACGGCGAGGTGATGGGTGTACGCCACCACGAGCTGCCGATCGAGGGCGTCCAGTTCCACCCCGAGAGCGTGCTGACGCCGCTCGGCCCGGCAATGGCCAGGAACTTCCTCCGGTGATCGTCGGCCCCGCGATCCAGCTGCTTCTCGACGGGCACCACCTCTCACGCGAGGACGCGCACGAGCTGATGGGCTCGATCATGGACGGCGAGGCGACGCCCGCGCAGATCGCCGGCTTCCTCGTCGCCCTGCGCACGAAGGGCGAGACGGCCGACGAGATCGCAGGCTTCGCGGAGGCAATGCGTGGACACGTCGTTCCGGTGACACCACAGCGCTCGCCGGTTGTCGACATCGTCGGCACCGGCGGCGACGGCGCGGGCACCTTCAACATCTCGACGGCGGCTGCCCTCGTGGCCGCGGCGGCCGGCGCCGCAGTCGCGAAGCACGGTAACCGCGCGGCGAGCTCGGCCGCCGGATCGGCGGACGTGCTGGAGGAGCTCGGGATCGACCTCGAGCAGCCCTCCGAGCGGATCGCCCTCTCGATCGACGATCTCGGCTTCGGCTTCATGTTCGCCCGTGCCCACCACCCGGCCATGCGTTTCGTCGCGCCGGTGCGCCAGGAGATCGGGATCCGCACGGTGTTCAACGTGCTGGGACCCCTCGCCAACCCGGCCGGGGCGTGCGACGGGGTCTTCGGCGTCTACTCGGCCGAGCTCGCGCCGACGTACGCCGAGGCGCTCGCGGAGCTCGGTGCCCGCCGCGCGTTCGTCGTGCACGGCCACGGAGGTCTCGACGAGCTCTCCCCGTTCGGGCCGAACCTCGTCGTCGAGATCGTCGACGGCAGTGTCCGCGAATGGGAGCTCGACCCACGCGACCTCGGCCTCGACCCTGCCGACCCGAGCGCACTGCGCGGCGGCACGGCTGCCGAGAACGCCGCGATCATCCGCACGGTGCTCGCCGGCGAGCAGGGCGCGCGGCGGGACGCCGTGCTCCTGAACGCTGCGGCGGGGCTCGTCGCCGCGGGACTTGCCGACGACCTGGGCGAGGGGCTCGCGCTCGGCGCGGAGACGATCGACTCGGGCGCAGCATCGAGCCGGCTCGATGCGCTCGTCGCGTTCTCGGCCGAGGAGAACGCCTGATGGGACGCTTCGACGACGCGCTCGCACAGCCGGGCCTCGGCGCGATCGCCGAGATCAAACGGCGCTCCCCCTCCGCCGGCGACCTGCGCCCGGACGCCGATCCGGCCGTGATCGCCCCCGCCTACGCCGCGGCGGGAGCGGCCGCGATCTCGGTGCTCGTCGACGAGCGCTTCGGCGGCACCTGGGACGACCTCCGGGCTGCCCGCGCCGCGACGGCGGCACCGCTGCTCGCGAAGGGATTCTTCTCGACCGACGAGCACCTGCGCACCGCCGGGGAGGCAGGTGCGGACGCGGTGCTGCTCCTCCTGCGCGATCTCGACGATACCGAGACGGCCAGGCTGATGCAGGTCGCCGAGAGCCTCGGCCTCGACACGCTCGTCGAGGCGCACGACGCGGGGGAGCTCGACCGCGGCATCGCCCTCGGCGCCAGGGTGCTCGGGGTCAACGCGCGGGATCTCTCGACGTTCGCGATCGACCGGAGGGCACAGCTCGAGCTCGTTGCCCGGATCCCTGCCGACCGCATCGTGATCGCCGAGAGCGGTATCGAGACGCGCGCCCAGGGCGCCGCGGCCGAGCTCGCGGGGGCGGACGCCGTCCTCGTGGGCTCGACGCTGATGCGCGCCGCCGACCCGGCCGCGAAGCTGTCCGAGCTGCTCTCCCGTCCGCTCGTCAAGGTGTGCGGCCTCACCCGCGACGAGGACGTCGCCGCCGCGGCGGAGGCGGGCGCCGATCTCGCGGGCTTCATCCTCGTGCCCGAGAGCCCGCGGGCTGCGGCCGCAGTCCTGCCGGTGCCAGACGGGATGCTCTCGGTCGCGGTCTGGGTCGGCGAGGCCGGGGACGGCGGCGCCGATCTCGACCAGGTGCACACCGTCGAGGAGGGCAAGGTGCGCGGCCGCGAAGCTGCGCTCCTGCGCGACGGCGTCGAGGTCGCGCGGCTGCTCGACCTGCCCTGGGAGGGCACCGACCCGGGTCACTGGCACGCCGCGGCCGAGGCCGACGGCAGGATCGTCCTCGCGGGCCGGCTCGGCCCGGATAACGTGCGGGAGGCGATCGCGGCGGTTCGGCCCTGGGCGGTCGACGCCGCGTCCTCGCTCGAATCGGCGCCCGGAATCAAGGATCACGACAAGGTGAGGCGATACGTGGAGGCAGCCCGCTCATGACGACGACCACGGAGACCTACGGCCCCTACGGGGGCCGCTACGTACCGGAGACCCTGATCCCGGCGCTCGACGAGCTGACGGCGGCGTGGGCCGAGGCGCTCGCCGACCCGGCCTATCTCGCCGAGGTGGAGCACCTCGGCCGCACCTACACGGGGCGGCCGTCCCCGATCACCCTCGCCCCGCGCTTCGCTCCCGGCCGGCGGCTGTACCTCAAGCGCGAGGACCTCAACCACACCGGCGCCCACAAGATCAACAACGCCCTCGGGCAGGTTGTGCTGGCGCGGCGGCTCGGCAAGACCCGGATCATCGCCGAGACGGGCGCCGGCCAGCACGGCGTCGCGACGGCGACCGCCTGCGCGCGGTTCGGGCTCGAGTGCGTCGTCTTCATGGGCTCCGAGGACATGCGGCGGCAGGCGCCGAACGTCGAGCGGATGCACCTGATGGGCGCCACCGTCGTTCCCGTCGAGTTCGGCACGCGGACGCTGAAGGAGGCGACGAGCGAGGCGATCCGCGACTGGATCACGAACGTCGAGACGACGCACTACGTGATCGGCTCGTGCGTCGGGCCCGCTCCGTACCCGGAGATCGTGCGGGAGCTGCAGGCCGTGATCGGCCGCGAGGCGCGCGAGCAGCTACTGGAGGCCGAAGGCGCTTTGCCCGAGGTGGTCGTCGCCTGTGTGGGCGGCGGCTCGAACGCGATCGGGATGTTTGCGGGCTTCGTCGACGACCCGGGCGTGCGGCTGATCGGTGTCGAGGCCGCGGGGGCAGCGTCGCTCGGCGGCGGTCGCACGGGCGTGCTGCACGGCTCGCGCTCGTCGATCCTCGCCGACTCCGACGGGCAGATCGCCGACGCTCATTCGATCTCGGCCGGGCTCGACTACCCGGGCGTCGGCCCCGAGCACGCGTTCCTGCGCGACACGGGCCGCGCCGAGTACGTCCCCTGTACCGACGAGGAGGCGCTCGAGGCGTTCCAGCGGCTCTCGCGCACGGAGGGGATCATCCCCGCGCTCGAGTCCTCGCATGCGCTCGCCGTGGTCGATGCGATCGACGCGGAGTACATCGCCGTATGCCTCTCGGGCCGCGGCGACAAGGACCTGGCCGAGGCGCTGGCGGCGCTCGGGTTGAGCTCGTGAGCCCGGACGACCGGCTGAAGCCGGACGCCGCACCGGCGACAGGTTTCAGCCTGTCGTCCGGGCTGGAGCAGGCGGCATGAGCAAGGCCCTCGTCATCGACCTGATGGCCGGCGCCGACACGCCTGCCCTCGCCGACGCCGCACCGGCGACAGGCTTCAGCCTGTCGTCCGGGCTGGAGCGGGCGGCATGAGCAAGGCCCTCGTCATCTACCTGATGGCCGGCGCCGACACGCCTGCCCTCACCGAGGCCGCACCGGCGACAGGCTTCAGCCTGTCGTCCGGGCTGGAGCAGGCGGCATGAGCAAGGCCCTCGTCATCTACCTGATGGCCGGCGCCGACACGCCTGCCCTCGCCGAGGCCGCCGTTGCGGGCGGCGCCGACATCGTCGAGATCGGCTTCCCCTTCTCCGACCCGCTCGCCGACGGACCGGTGATCCGCGCGGCAGCCGAGAAGGCGCTTGCAGCCGGGATGCGCACCGCCGCCTGCCTCGAATGCCTTGCCGCCACCCGCACCCTCGTCGGCGAGACGCCGCTGATCCCGATGACCTATGCCTCCCTGCTCGAGGCCTACGGCTGGGAGCGCTTCGAGGGAGACGCCCGCGCCGCAGGTGCCACGAGCTTCATCATCGCCGACACGGCTGCAGGGTCACGGCCCGAGCTCCGGCGTGTCCAGCTCGTTGCCCCCACGTCGACCGACGAGCGGATCGCGCTCGCCGCGGCCGAGACCGACGGCTGGCTCTATCTCGTCACGCTCACCGGCACCACGGGCGCCCGTACCGAGCTCTCAGACGCGCTTGCGGGGCTCGCCGCCCGCACGCGCGCCCTCACGGACGTCCCGCTCTACGCCGGCTTCGGCATCTCGACGCCGGAGCAGGCGCGTGCCGCGGCCGATCTCACGGACGGCATCGTCGTCGGCTCGCGCGCCGTGCAGGTGGCCGAGGAAGGCCCGGAGGCGCTCCGTGCCTACGTCGCCTCGCTGCGGGCTGCGCTCGACGCCTGAGCGCTGTCCGAAACGGCCACCGGGACGCCGTCCCGGACGTTGGTCGTCGCGAACGAGTGGACGTTGGGATCCCAGGCGCCGTCGGGCGTTGACGCCCTGGTTAGCCGCGCCGCAACGGAACGCGCTCGCCGCAGCGCTCACAGCGCTGGAAGCGCTCGGTGAGGAAGAACCGGCGCGACTTCGAGACCTTGTGGCCGAACACCCGGCAGCGCCAGCTCACGGCTCCGGCCCCACCTTGACGAGCATCTTCCCGATGTTCTCACCCGCGAGCAGGCCGATGAAGGCGGCCGGGGCATTCTCGATCCCCTCGACGACGGTCTCGCGGTAACGCACGGCGCCGTCCCGAACCCAGGTCGCCATGTCGCCGAGGAACGCCGGCGTCCGGTCGATGTGATCCGAGATGATGAACCCCTCGATCCGCAGCCGCTTCCCGACGACGAGCGCGAGATTCCGCGGCCCCGGCGTCGACTCGGTGGCGTTGTACTGTGAGACAGCGCCACAGGCGACGACGCGGCCGTGCTTGCGGAGCGCCGACAGCGCTGCCTCCAGCGTCGGCCCGCCGACGTTGTCGAAATAGAGATCGATGCCCTCACGCAGCGCGTCGCGCGCCGACACCTCGTGATAGTCGAATGCCTCGTCGAACCCGAGCTCTCGCAGCCAGGCGACCTTCTCGGGCGAGCCCGCGCTGCCGATCACCCGGCAGCCCTTCAGCTTCGCGATCTGCCCGACCGCCGATCCGACCGCGCCGGCCGCTCCCGAGACGAACACCGTCTCTCCCGGGCGGGGCCGGCCGATGTCGAGCAGCCCGACGTATGCGGTCAGACCCGGCATTCCGAGCACGCCGAGGCCCGTCGACACGGGCGCGAGCGCCGGATCGAATGCGAACAGGCCGCGTCCGTCCGAGAGCGCGAGCTCCCGCCAACCGAGGTTGTGCACGACCCATGTGCCCTCGGCGAAGCGGTCGCTCCGCGACGCAATGATCCGCCCCACGGCCCCACCGTTCAGGGCCTCGCCCAGCTGGAACGGCGGCACGTACGACTTGACGTCGTTCATCCGGCCGCGCATGTACGGATCGACCGACATGAAGGCGTTGCGGATCAGGACCTCGCCGTTGCCCGGCTCGGGCACGTCGACGTCGACGAGCGCAAAGTCGGTCGGCCGGGGCATTCCCTCGGGCCGGGCGGCCAGCTGGATCTCGCGGCTCGCTGTCATGTGACAGATCCTACGGAACGCGCGACCGTCACAATGCGGTCGTGGACTCACTGCGTGGACAGTTGCTCGTCGCCGGCCCCGATCTGCTCGATCCGAACTTCCGCCGTTGCGTGCTGCTCGTCGGCGAGCACGGCGACGAGGGCGCGATGGGCGTGATCCTGAACCGGCCGTCTCCTGTCTCGGTGGCCGACGCCGTCCCGCCGCTCGCAGAGCTCGTCGACGAGGAGGAGCTCGTCCACGTCGGCGGCCCCGTGCAACCCCAGGCGATCGTCGTGCTCGGGGACTTCCTCGACCCGGGCGAGGCAGCGGCGCTCGTGCTCGGCTCGATCGGCTTCCTGCCGGGAGAGATCGAGAGCGCCTCCGACGTCGGCAGCCTGGCACGGGCACGTGTCTTTGCGGGGTACGCCGGCTGGGGCCCGGGTCAGCTCGAGAGCGAGATCGCCGAGGAGTCGTGGATCCTCGAGCAGGCGCTTCCCGAGGACGTGTTCACCGACGAGCCAGACCACCTGTGGAGCGTGGTGCTGCGGCGCAAGGGCGGCGCGTTCGCCGTCCTGGCGCTGATGCCGCCCGACCCGAGCCGCAACTGATCCGGACGGCGAACGGGTGTCTCCCACGCGTGGTCGGGAGACACCCTCTCTCGGCTCTCCACCGTCGGTGCCTACGCGGCGACGGCTTCCTCGCCCTCTGCGACCGTCCGCGCTGCGAACGTGTGCCCCGAGCGGAAGCGGCCGTCGGGGTCGACCACGGCCTTGATCCCCTCGAGCCGGGCGAACGCCTCGGCTCCGATCGCGTCGCCGATTGCAACCCGCTTCTCGGCGAAGTTGAGGTACGGCTTCCCGCGCGACCACGGCGCGAGCGCCTGCTTCAGCGCGTCGATCCGGTTCCCGACCGCCTCCGCGACCTCGGGGCTGACCGGCACACCCAGCGCGAAGAGCGCGAACGACCCGTCCAGCGACCCGAGCGCGCCGGCGCCGGGCCTGCGCGTGCGGAGCGCCCCGCCCAGCTGCCGGAGCTCGACGAACACGAGGGGCGAGTCGGTGCCCGGGCCGGCAACGTCGACGACCGCGGCGATCGCGTCGGCATCGAGCGCGTCGACGAGGACACCGTCGCCGATGCTCGGCATCGGCGGCTCCGGGTCCATGTGCAACCCGACGAGCGCGGCCGCGGGCACGGTCCCGAAGGTGTCGATCTCCGGGCCGAGCTCGCGCAGGGGAGCGAGGATCTCGGTCGCCTCGTCCTCGGTGCCGAGCAGGGCTCCGTCGATGACGACGATCTGCCGGCCGCGGAGCTGTTCGGGGATGTCCGGCAGCGGCGGGATCTGCAGCAGGCGCGCTGAGGTGCTGATCGAGCTCGGCGCGGTCTCGGCCCAGGCGACGTACCGGGTCAGCACCTCGGCGGACCGCTCCCACGGCCACACCAGCATGCCCGCGACGAGCTCCTCGACCGCGTAGAGGGCGATCTCCAGGGCGACGACGACGCCGAGGCCGCCCCCGCCGCCGCGAAGCGCCCAGAAGAGGTCGGTGTTCTGCGTCCGGTCGGCGCGCACGAGCGCCCCGTCGGCGGTGACGAGCTCCACCGCGAGCACGCTCTCGGCCGAGAGGCCGTGCTTCCTTGCCAGCCAGCCGATGCCGCCTCCGAGCGAGTAGCCGACCACGCCCACGTTCGGGGACGAGCCGTGCAAGGCGGTGAGGCCGCTCTCGGTGGCGGGGACGACGACGTCCTGCCAGAGGGCGCCGGCCCCGACGCGGGCCCGGCGGTTCTCGGCGTCGATCTCGACGGAGCGCATCTCGCGCATGTTCAGCAGCAGGGTTCCGTCCAGCGAGGCGTGAACGGCGGCTCCGTGGCCGGTGCCCTGGACGACGATCCGCAGATCGCGCTCGGCCGCGTAGTGGACGGCCTCGACGACGTCCTCGGTGCAGTTGGGCAACACGACGACGGCAGGGCGGAGGTCGGCGGCCAGGTTCCACGCCTGGCGGGCGTCGTCCCAGCGGCTGTCGTCTGGGAAGACGAAGGTGTGGTGGCTCTCGGCTCTCATCTCAGGCTCCTCGTGAAGGGTTGATCGAGTGCCCTGACGCTAGAACGGAGCCGCCGCCGACGAGGTGCGGTTTCCCACACCTCGAACGGTCGGCGGACAGGTCGATTGCGCCGGACGAGCACGGCGCAGGCTTCAGCCTGTCTTCCGGGCGCTCGTCCTGCGCGCTTACGGCGCGCGGCGGAGGTGAAGCTTGTCCATGATTCCGAAGCGGTCGGCGAGACAGTCGGGGCAGCAGGGATGCAGCTCGCCGAGGTCGTCGGCGTAGTACGCCCAGCCTTCGACCTCGGCACGGTCGTCCGACGCCATCGGAGCCCCACACCAGGCGCACTGCTCTGCAATGCGGACGATGCCCAGCAGATGCGCACAGTTCCGGCAGTAGGTTCGGCCCCGGGCGGGAGCGCGCGTGTCGCTCACCCACCCCGCTTCGAGCATGCCGCAGTCCTCGGCATCATGCCCGCAGCAATCACAGCCTTCCGGCACCCCCTCTCCCCGTACTCCCCCCATGCATCACACTCTACGAAGGGTGAGCGAGATCGCCAGATGGAGTGACGCAGGTTCACCCGAACGGGTGACCCGGGTCGCGGGCGCAGCTAAGGTGCGCCCGTGGGCCTCTTCCCCGTTGTCATCTTCGTCGTCGTCGCCGTGCCCCTGCTCGTCGTCGCATTCCGTGCCGTCCAGCGCTCGAAGGCTGCGGGCGAGCACCCGGCGAACGAGACCGACGCCGTCCGGGCGCGCACCGAGGACGAGTTCGCCGCGGCGGAGGCGTATCAGGAAGAGTGGCGCGAGGAAGAGAAGCAGCACCCGCGCGACACGATCATCTAGCTCGAGGCTTGCGGTGGAGGCCGTCCGGATCGACAAGTGGCTCTGGGCGGCCCGCTTCTTCAAGACGCGGAGTGCCGCCACCGACGCGGTGCTCGGCGGGAGGGTGCACCTGAACGACGCCCGGGTGAAGCCCTCGAAGGACGTCAAGCCCGGAGATATCGTCGAGGTCAGGATCGGGCAGCTTCAGTGGACGGTCGTCGTCCGCGGCATCTCCGAGAAGCGCGGCTCCGCGAGCGTCGCGGCGACGCTCTTCGACGAGACGGCCTCGTCCACCGCGGCCCGCGCGCAGCGCACGAACGAGCTGAAGATGTCCCGGCCGCTCGGCGCCGATCTCGGCGCCCGGCCGACGAAGCAGGACCGCCGGCGCCTCGAGGACCTCCGTCGCTCGCAGCACGGCGGCCGCGGCAAGAGCCGCTGAGTCGTCACTGCGAGCTGTCGAACCAGACCGGGATCTCCATGTTCACCGCCAGGCGAATCAGCGTTCTCACGGATGACGGCGGCGCGCCGGCTCCCAATCATCAGTCGCATGGAGACGTGGTTCTCACTTCTCGGGCGGCACCGTTCGCTGGCTGTCGGTCTCGCGTTCCTCGCCGAGGCCTCACTCATCGCCGCTCTCGGCCAGGCGGATCCCTCCCTCGTGATGGGCGTGCCCGCCGCAATCGTGGCCGCCATCGCCGGGTCGGTGGCCGTCGCCCTCGGGCCGTGGGACGGCGCAGTCGTCGCGCTCGGCGGAGCGCTCGTCTTCGGGCTGGTGGGCGGTTGGACCGACGGTGCGCTCGTGGCCCTCGTCGTCTGGCCGGCGATCGTCGTTCCGGTCGGGCTCTTCGGCCGCCGGGTCGCCGACCAGCGCCTCGCGCTGAGCCAGCTCGTCGCCGCCCAGGAGCTCGAGCGCCAGCGGCTCGCGGTGGAGCTCCACGACGACGCAGCGCAGTCTCTCGCGGCCGCGTTGATGGCACTCGGCCGAGTCGAGAGCTCGACATCGGCCGAGGAGGGCGACGCGAGCCGTGCGGAACTCAGGGCGCTGATCCAGCAGACGCTCGAGCGCGTTCGCGAGCTTGCGGTCGACCTGCGCCCGCGGTCACTCGACGACTTGGGTCTACGCGCTGCAGCTCAGTACCTTGCCGCGACGTTCACTGCGCGAACCGGCCTCCCCGTGGAGGTCAGGCTCGAGCGCGAGCAACGGCTGCCTGCCGAGCTCGAGCTGCCGCTCTTCCGCGTTCTCCAGGAGGCCCTGCAGGACGTATCCGCACGCAGCGATGCGACGCTGGTTCGGGTCACCATGACGTCAACTCCCACCGGCACGGTCTTCGAGGTGGCAGACGACGGCTCTGTCGTCGAGACCGCGAACGCAGAACCGCACCGTCTGGCGTCGGCACGCGAGAGGCTCCGGCTCGTGGGTGGCCGCCTCACGATCGTGACGCCCCCCGGGTGTGGGACGATCGTCCGCGCCACCGTGCCTGCCTGAGGTGGTGACCGGGGAGCTGACGAGCCGTGGGTGAGAGACCCCGCACGGGCCCCGGCGAACGGCGTCGGCTAGAGTTGAGGACAGCCGGCTGCGCTGACGCGTCGGTGCCGCGCTGGAGATCTCCACGAAAGGTAGGCGGGCAGAACCTGCGCACAGCGATCGTTTCCACCTACCCTCCCCGTGCCTGCGGAATCGGCACGTTTGCGGCAGACGTACGCTCTGCCCTGCTGGGGCTGGACACGATCGAGCAGGTCGAGAAGGTCGTGATCGTCAACGAGCCCACCCGTCCGCAGCGGCCGGGTCTGACGGCGACGATCGACCAGGCGGTTCGGGACGACTACGTGCGCGCCGGCCGCATTCTCGGCCGACTCGACGTCGACGTCGTCCTGCTTCAGCATGAATACGGGATCTTTGGCGGCCGCAGCGGCGACTACGTGCTCTCCCTGTTCGAAGAGCTCCTGCAGCCGCTCGTGGTGACGCTGCATACGGTGCTGTCGGAGCCAACCGACCGGCAGGCGAAGGTGATGGCGGCGGTGTGCAGTCAGGCCGAGCTCGTGATCGTGATGACGGACACTGCACGGCGCCTCCTCGTCGACAGCGGCGCCTGTCCCGAAAGCAAGGTTCGCGTCGTGCCGCACGGTGCGCCGACGGTGCTCGCCGAGCGCGCCGCTGCGTACGCGTCGGCGCGTGCGGCCGGAGGCGAAGCGGCCCTGGCCACGAGGTACGGCGCCGACGCGGAACGGTTCCTGCTCTCGACGTTCGGGCTGATCTCTGCCGGGAAGGGCCTGGAGACGATGATCGAGGCGCTTCCGTCGATCGTCGAGCGCCATCCGGATGTCCTGTACGTGATCGCAGGGCGCACGCATCCGGACATCGCGCACCGGGAGGGTGAGCGGTACCGGCAGATGCTCGAGCAGGCGGTACTCGACCTGGGCCTGGAGGAGCATGTCGAGTTCGACGACCGCTTTCTCAACATCGAGGAGATCGCCAGGCTGCTCGCCGAGACCGACGTCTTCGTGACCCCGTACCGGCACCGCGAGCAGATCTCGTCGGGCGCACTCACCTTCGGCGTGGCCGCCGGCTGCGGTGTCGTCTCGACCCCGTACTGGTACGCGCAGGACATCCTGGGCAGCGGTGCCGGCACACTCGTGCCGTTCGCCGACCCGGCTGCGCTCGCGGAGGCTGTCTGCCGCTACATCGAGCAGCCGGCGCAGCTTGCTGCTGCGCGCACGGAGGCCCGGCGGATCGGGGCACAGCTCGGCTGGCCGTCGGTCGCCGAGGCGACCGCGGCGGTGCTGCAGGAGGCGGTCGAGATCGCGCCGCGCCGGCGGCGGTCGGTTGCCAGCATCGATCAACGGCTCGTCAGGATGCGAACCGACCATCTGCTCACGCTGGTCGACGACGTCGGCATCGTGCAGCACGCGCGGGGTGTGATCCCGAATCGCGAAAGCGGGTATTGCGTCGACGACGTCGCCCGCCTCGCGGTGGTTGCGCTCGAGCTGGCACGCCACGGCAACGAGCAGGCCTGGACGTCGATCGTCTACCGCTCGATCGCGTTCCTCCAGGACGCCACCGACCCGCAGGACGGCATGCGGAACTTCATGGGCTATGACCGTCGCTGGCTCGACGAGCCGCATGTCGGCGACCACGTCGGGCGCTCGATCTGGGCGCTCGGCGAGATCCTCGCAACAGCATGGGTACCGGCCGTCGCCGGCCCGACGGAGCGGCTGCTCAACACGATCGTCCAGACCCTCCCGGAGACCGTGTCACTCCGGACCGGCGCCTACGCTGCCCTTGGCCTGGCGCACCTGGACGCCGACCGGCGCGGGCCGCATGCACAGGAGCTGCTGGAACGGGTGGTGGACCAGCTCGCCGCTGCGTACACGGCGAACGCCGGCGAGGGCTGGCTGTGGTTCGAGGACGCGCTCACGTACGACAACGCGCGGCTCCCGCACGCGCTGATCGTGGGCGGCGCGGCCCTCGGCCGGAACGACCTGACCGAGACGGGGCTCGAGACGCTTCGCTGGCTCGGCGACGAGTCCGGACTGCGCCGAGGGAACCCTGCGGCTGACCGGTCACCTCGGCCGTCATCGCACGGAACCGCGCCCCGGTGCAGGGGACGAGCAACCGCTCGACGCATCCGCCTTCGTCGAGGCGGAACTCGCCGCGTTCGGCGTCACGGGCGAGGCGGAGCACGGGCAGCGTGCGCAGCGGGCCTTCGACTGGTTCCTCGGCCGGAATCGGCTCCGCCGGCCCCTGTACGACTTCGCGACCGGCGGCTGCAGCGACGGTCTCGGTGAGGAGACGACCAACGACAACGAAGGCGCCGAGTCGACCCTGGCCTTCCACCGCGCGGCGCTCCTGCTCGACACGGCAGGGTTGCCCGCCGTCGTGCGTCACCGCGCGCGCGAGCTGACTCCCGCCTGATCCTGCCCCCGCTTCAGGCTGCCCGCAGCGCAGCCACGACGGCCTCGCCGTCGACGGTCGCCGCGCCGACACAGCGGTCGGCTGCGCCGTAGGTCAGGTAGATCGTCCCGTCCGGCTGCACGACGGCGCCCTGGACGAAGACCACGTTGTCGACGTCACCCTCGCGCTCCCATGGCAGCTGCGGGCGCATGATCGCTTCGGGCAGGATCGAGAGAACGCGGCCGGTCTCGTGATCGAGCAGCGCGACCTTGGTCGTGTAGTGACCGTCCGCCTCGCGCTCGTGGTAGAAGAGGAGGAGCGTATCGCCGAAGCTGACCGGCGGGGCTCCGGCGCCGACCCCGAGCGACCCGTCACAGGGCCAGATGATCGTATGCCGGTCGAGGTCGGCGAGGTGCTCGTCCCAGTAGCCGGTGGGCGGATCCCAGAGCTCGTCGAGCGAGTCGAAGACCGCGAGCTGCATGTTGGGATGAACGCGGTGGATCATCGCCACCCGCCCGTCGCGGAGGTTGAACAGGACGGCGTCCTTGTTCGGGATTCCCTCCGGCCCGACCACGCGCCCCGAGTTGCGGTTGAGGAAGAACCTGTCGTCCTCGAAACCGAGCCGGTGGACCCCGATGCGCCAGGGGCTGCCCGACTCCGGCGACGGTAGGTTCGTGTACGTCATCACGATCCGGTTCTCGCCGCCGCTTCGGACGAGCTGCACCCGCGGGTCCTCGTAGACAGTTGACGCCGTCCTGCGAGCTCTTCGCCAGCACCTGCTGGAACGTCATACGCTCGGCCGTCGAGCGAGGTGAAGACGAGCACGTCGGAGACGTAGTCGAGAAACCGCGGGCCAGGCCCGTCGTTCTTCCGATAACCGTCCCGCACGCCCCGGGCGAAGAGGTGGAAGACCCCGTCGTGCCGGATCACGCCGGCGTTGAAGATGGGACCGTACCCGCGCACGGATCCTGCCGCGACGATCGGCGCGTCGGAGATGCGCACGGGCGACGCCGAGAGGGTCGGCCGACTAGTGTTGTCGGGTGTCGGTGGCATGAACCTCGTCTCGGGCAGGGGCGCGAACGACGGCAGGCGGGCGTGCGTGAATCCGGGGCGGACTGTCTGTACTTCATTGATCGGCTGATGGAGCAATCCTCTTGACGAATCAGAAGCAATATTTGTTGCGGTACGAGGGAAACCCGATCCTCACAGCGGCCCGGTGGCCCACGACCGTCAACGCGGTCCTCAACCCCGGGGTCAGCCGGCTGGGCGACGAGACCGTGCTCCTCGTTCGCGTCGAGGACCGAACAGGCCTCTCCCACCTCTGCCCCGCGCGGAGCGCCGACGGCCTCACGGGCTGGGTGATCGACCCGCAGTGGAGCATGCTGCCGGCCGTCGACTCCGAGGCCGAGCGCTTCGGTATCGAGGACCCCCGTATCACCGTGTGCGGTGACGAGCACCTGATCGTCTACACCGGATACTCCGACGGCGGCCCGCTCGTCTGCCTCGCGTCGACCACCGACTTCCGGGCCTACGAGCGCCGTGGGGTGCTGATGCCCCCCGAGGACAAGGACGCGGCGCTCTTCCCGCGCCAATTCGACGGGCGCTGGGCGATGCTCCACCGTCCCGTCTCCACGACGCCGAGGCACACGGCGGACATCTGGCTCTCCTGGAGCCCCGACCTCCGCCACTGGGGCGACCACGCGGTCCTCCTCCCGGCCCGGGAGGGAGCCTGGTGGGATGCGCACAAGGTTGGCCTGTGCGCACCGCCCCTCCTCACGCCGGACGGGTGGCTGCTCCTGTACCACGGCGTGCGCCAGACCGCCGCCGGCAACATCTACCGGCTCGGCCTCGCACTTCTGGACGCCGATCGCCCGGAGCAGGTTCTGGCGCGCTCGAGCGAATGGATCTTTGGACCGGACGCGCCGTACGAGCGAACCGGCGACGTCAGCCAGGTGGTGTTCTCGTGCGGATGGCTGCTCCTCGACGACGGCGACACGCTCCGGATCTACTACGGCGCCGCCGATACGTCGGTGTGCGTCGCCACCGCGAGCCTCGCGGAGCTCCTGGGCTGGCTCGCGAGCCACTCATCCTGACCTCGTCGCGGCGAGTCCCCGGGCCGACGGTCACGCCGGAGCGTCGAACCACACCGAGACGGCCTCGAGCGGCTTCCGCGTCAGCTTCGGCACGCGCGCGTCGGCGGCCGGGTAGCCGACCGGGAAGAGCAACACGGCGGTCTCGTTCCTCGGTCGGCCCAGCAGCTCGCCGAGGAACCGCATCGGGTTGGGCGTGTGCGTCAGCGTCGCGAGGCCCATGTGGTGGACTGCGGAGACGAAGAGCCCGGCGCTGATACCGACGCTCTCGGTCACGTAGTAGTTCTTTGCGTGTGAGCCGTCCGGCAGGATCTCGTATGCGTGCTTGAAGAGCACGACGACCCAGGGCGCGTCGGTGATGTGGCGCTTCACCCAGTCGGTACCGAGCGGCGCCAGCGCCCGCCTCCACTCGTCGGGCATTCGCTCGCTGTAGGTGCGACGCTCCTCCTCCTCGGCGGCCTCGCGGATCCTGCGCTTCAGCTCGGGATCGCCCACGGCGACGAACGTCCACGGCTGCCTGTGCGCGCCCGACGGCGCCGTTCCGGCGGCACGGATCGCGAGCTCGATGAGCTCCCGGGGCACGGGCTCGGTGGAGAAGTCTCTCGTCGTGCGTCTGCGATCCAGCTCGGCATACCAGTCGGCCGCCCTGACCCGCATCTCGTCGAGCGGACGCCGCTCGAAGACGAGAGGCTCGAAGACGGCCTCGAGGAGATCGGGATCGAGGCTCCGACAGGCGTCCGTGCTTTCCGGGTTGCCCTCCGGCCCCGTCATCGCGTCTTCACGAACCGCTGCACCGCGCCGAGCAGCTCTGCCGTCTTCTCGTCGGCCGCCTGCTCGTCGCCGGAGGCGATCGCGTCGCGGACGCAGTGGGTCACGTGATCCTCGAGCAGCCTCGCCCCGACCTGCTCGAGCGCGGTCTTGACGGCTGCGATCTGGGTCAGGATGTCGATGCAGTAGCGGTCCTCGTCGAGCATCCGCTCGATCCCGCGCACCTGCCCCTCGATCCGGTGCAGGCGCTTGACGAGCAGTTCCTTGTCCTCGGCGTATCCGTGCATCAAGTGTCCTCTCGGAGGCTGTGGAAGCGCCGGAGGCGCAGGCTGTTGGTGACGACGAACACGCTCGAGAACGCCATTGCCGCCGCCGCGATGATCGGGCTCAGCAGCCCTGCGACGGCGAGCGGGATGGCGGCGACGTTGTAGGCGAACGCCCAGAAGAGGTTGCCCTTGATCGTGCGGAGCGTGCGGCGGGCGAGCCTGATCGCATCGACCGCAGCGCGCAGGTCGCCCGAGACGAGCGTCAGGTCGCTTGCCTCGATCGCGACGTCGGTGCCGGTGCCGATCGAGAGGCCGAGGTCGGCCTGGGCGAGCGCAGGTGCGTCGTTGACGCCGTCACCGACCATCGCCACCGTCTCGCCGTCGTCCTGAAGGCGGGAAACGACCGCGCTCTTGTCCTGCGGCAGGACGTCGGCGATCACCTCCTCGATGCCGGCCTCGGCGGCGATCGCCCGGGCACTGCGCTCGTTGTCGCCCGTGAGCAGCACCGGGGTCAGGCCGAGGGCGCGCAGGTCGGCGATCGCCTGGGCGGATGTCGGCTTGATCCGGTCGGCGACGACGAACAGCCCGGCCACGACGCCGTCGATGGCCGCAGCGACGACCGTCCGGCCCATGCTCTCCTCCTCGACGACAACGGCCTCGAGCTCCGGCGAGAGCTCGAGGCCCCATTCGGCGAGCATCGCCGGCCGGCCGACGACGACCGCGTGACCGTCGACGACGGCCTCGACGCCCAGGCCGCTGCGATTCGTGAAGCGCTCGACCGGCGCCGGCGTCCCGCTCTCGGAGCGGGCGAACGTCGCGATCGCCCGGGCGATCGGGTGCTCGCTCGCGTCCTCGGCCGAGCCTGCGAGCAGCAGCAGCTCCTCGCGCTCGAAGCCGTCGGCGGCGAGGGCTCCGGTGACCCACATCTTCCCTTCGGTCACCGTTCCCGTCTTGTCGAGCACGATCGTGGTGATGCGCCGGGTCTGCTCCAGGACCTCGGGCCCCTTGATCAGGATCCCGAGCTGGGCGCCCCGGCCGGTGCCGACCATCAGCGCGGTCGGCGTCGCGAGACCGAGCGCGCACGGGCAGGCGATGATCAGCACCGCGACGGCGGCCGTGAATGCAGCGGCGGCGTCGCCGGTGAGGACGAGCCAGCCGACGAGAGTGGCCAGGGAGATCGCGATCACGACGGGGACGAAGACCGCGGAGACCCGGTCGACGAGCCGCTGGATGGGCGCCTTGCCGGCCTGCGCGTCGGCGACGAGACGGCCGATCTGGGCGAGTGCCGTGTCGGCGCCGACCTTCGTCGCCTCGACGACGAGGCGACCCGAGGTGTTGATCGTCGCCCCAGCGACCGCGGCGCCCGTCCCGACCTCGACGGGAACCGGCTCGCCGGTGAGCATCGACTGATCGACGGCGGAGTACCCCTCCACCACGACCCCGTCGGTCGCGATCTTCTCGCCCGGTCGCACGACGAACCGATCGCCGACGACGAGCTCGTCGATCGGCACGAGCACTTCGACGCCGTCACGCAGGACGTGCGCCTCCTTCGCTCCCAGCTCGAGCAGCGCCCGGATCGCCTCGCCGGAGCGGCGGCGCGCGCGGGCCTCCAGGTAACGGCCGACCAGGATCAGCGTCGTGATCACGGCGCCGGCCTCGAAGTACGTTTCGGCATCGATGCCGCCGACGAGCACGACGGTCGACCAACCCCAGGCAGCCAGCGTGCCGACGGAGACCAGCGTGTCCATGCTCGCAGCGCCGTGGCGCGCGTTGACGAGTGCGGCACGGTGGAACGGCCAGCCCGCCCACAGCACGACCGGCGTCGAGAGCGCGAACGCCAGCCACTCCCAGCCTTCGAACTGGAGCTGCATCACCATCGCGAGCAGCGCGACCGGCAGGCTGAGAGCGACGGCAACGGCGAGACGCACCGTCAGCGCCCCGGTCTCGTCCGTCTCGGCGGCATCTGCGTCCTCGAGCGCCGCCCCGTAGCCCGCGGCCGCGACGGTGGCGACGAGCTCGTCGACGGTGACGACCCCCGGGTCGTAGGTCACTGTCGCCTGATCGGTGGCGTAGTTGACCGTCGCCTCGACACCCTCGAGCCGGTTCAGCTTGCGCTCGATCCTCGAGGCGCAGGAGGCGCAGGTCATCCCCTCGAGGTCGAGGCGTACCCGCTCGGGCGAGGGTGTTGCGACCGCGGTCACGCGGCGTCGTACCCGGCTTCCTCGATCGCGGCCCGGATCTCCGCGTCGTCGAGCGCGGTCCCACGTACCTCGACGCGCTTGCTCTCGAGGTCGATCGCGACCTGCTCGACGCCGGGCAGCGCCGAGATCTCCTCGGTCACGGCAGCCTCGCAGTGGGCGCAGCTCATGCCCGGCACGACATACACGGCGGTGTCCACGTCAACCCCCTTTCGTCCGCTTTCTCCCAGTATACCCCCAGAGGGTATCTTCCCTGAAGAGGACGGGCGACGAAGCCACCGGCGGGCGCCGGTCACTCAGAGGTCGAGCGAGACCGTTTGCCTCGCGGCCGCGCGCTTCTCGGCCCGGCGCTCCTTGCGCGACTTCTGCGGGGGCTTCTTCCCCTCGTGCCTTGGCTTCTGCGCACCTTTCATCGTCTTCCTCCTGACGAGTGAGGGAGCCTGTGCCCGTCAGCGGGACGGGTGTGCTCCCAGGACAACCGGCTGCGGCAGGGCGTCGGTGTCGAATGCGGCCCCGCACTCGGGGCAGACGGTCGCCACGGGCCCCTCTCCGTCGGCGCTCCACCGGTCGGGCGCATGGTCGGCGGATTCCTGGAGATAGGCCGTGCAGACGGTGCCGCACCTGACGCAGACGACCTCGACGAGATCGGGTTGGCGTGTCATCGAACAACCTCCCTGCTCACAGGCTTGCACAGGTCATGAAGCCCCTCATCGGGGGTGCCGCTGAACGCCTCTGCGCGGATCTACTGAGCATCACGGTGCACCGCCGGAACGCGGGTCGGACACCGGCCGCAACGACCGCGACCCCGTGGCTCACACGTCGAGTGACCGCGTCTGCTTCGCTGCCGCCCGCTTCTCGGCCCGGCGTTCCTTGAGCGACTTCTGCGCCGGCTTCTTGCCCGTGTGCTTCGGTTTCTGCGAGCCCTTCATCGTCGTCCTCCTGACTGCCGCCCGAGCGGCGTCGCGTACTGGCCCGGTGCGCAGCGCACCTCCATCGAGGCTCGCTGCCCCGTCCGATTGTCGCACAGAGCGCCGACGGCGCAACCGGGGGCTACGACCCGCTGCCCGCCAGCACCGCGGCGAACACCTGCCAGGCGAGCAGGGCCTTGGCGGTCAGGCTGAGGAGGATGTAGACCTTCTCGCCCACGAGGTAGTCGCGCCAGGGGCCGATCTGCCGGTACTGCAGCCACATGTTGACGGCGAAGACGTTGAAGAGGACGAAGAGGCTGACGATGATCGCGTACACGAACGTCGGCGGGTCCGATCCCGCGAGCCCCGGGCTCCACACGTAGATCACGATGATCAGCCACGGGATGATCCCGGCGAACGTCCCGAACCAGAACGCGAGCCAGTTCGGCCTGCCCGGCGACTCGTATTTCTCCATCAGGAGCCCGAACAGGATCATGCACGCGTTGATGCCGAAGATCGCGAGCAGCGCAGCGATGTCGCTGACGCCGGTGATCATCGCGATCAGCACGATCATGATCGACGAGCTGACCGAGTACTCGATCCAGCGACCGTAGTTGCGGCTCTGCTGCAGGTTGCGCACGTACCACTCGAAGACGCCCGGCGAGGCGATCACGAGCAGCGCCCCGGCCGAGATCGCGAGAAACGCGAACACGCCCCAGCCGAGAGGGATGTCGAACAGCGTGTCGAGCTCGGGCGCCGTGCCGGGCGGGCCGGTCATGAACGTCGACGTCACGGGCAGGCTGAAGCCGTTCGTGAGCAGCGCGATCGCGACGGCCTGGACAGCGAGGATCAGGCCGACGAGGATGTTCCACCAGCGGAGACGGCGGAACTGCGCGTCGTCAATGAGGTCTTCGGTCATTCCAGGTCCTTTCTCCGGTGACAAGCGCATCGGATTGCGGCGCAGATCTCAGCGTATCCGCGAGAGTCGAATGCGGACGCCGCTTGGCCGCGTCGTTACGCGCTGGGAGCTGCGGGCCTTGCAATCGAGAGAGGCTCGTGCGCACCGGCGTCGATCCGAAACGGCGGGTACTCGGGGGTCATCAGCGCTCCGTAGGCACCGACCCTGATCGCCCAGCGGTTGAATCCGAGCACGAGCTCGAAGACGTCGCGCGGGTAGGTCTCCCGGAAGAGCAGCAGGATCGCGGCGACGAAGACGAGCACGCCGATCAGCCCGCCCCAGGCCGCCCCACCGGCCAGGATGCCGGCGATCACGTACTGCGGGATGCCGAGCAGCCACCAGCCGATCAACGGGAAGCCCCTCCGCTGGTGCTCCGGATAGTCGATCTCGAGCCGCGCCGGGTAGTCGGGGACGTCGTCCAGCGTGAACGGCGGATAGCGATCGGTCGCGAGCGCGCCGTAGGCGTAGTACGAGACACGCCACGTCCAGCGAAGCACGCCGAGGTTGAAGTCGAACATCCCACGCGGGTAGCGGCCCGTGAAGAGGATCGCAAAGAACGCGATCAAGGTGAGCACGACGAACGCGATCCACAGGAAGACCAGGCAGACCGCATGCGGGATCAGGAGCAGCCACTTGACGAGCCAGAGCCACCTGCTCAGCGGCTGATCGAGCTCCCCGTCAACCCGGACGGAATACACGGACGCGGACATGGGGTGCCTCCTTCGTTGTCTCTCGCGAGTCTTGCACGGCTACGCGACGCCGGCATCGGGCGGGATCCCGATTGCCGATACCGGAAAAACCCTGATCGGCCCGCGCTCCTCCGGCCCGGTAGCGCCCGCGGCGCTCCGGATTCGGCCGCCGCGCGCGGTACGCTTGCGAGATGGGTCTCCTCGAGCGCATTCGCTCCGGCAGGTTCGTGCCGGACGAGGGCCCTGCGCTCGCGTCGCCCGGTCTCCGGCTCACACTTCGCGATGCCGGACCGGAAGGATGGTTGAACGACGCCGTCAAGGGGTTCCTGAGTGGGCCCGACGAGGGAGCGACCCCGGTTCTCGAGCTACCGGGTTTGCGGGTGGCGACGGCGTCGCCCCGGATCCTCCTCGCGATGAAGGTGCTCGCGCACAGGGCCGGCGAGGACGATGCCGACGTCCGCCTCCTCGCAGGGCAGCTCGGGCTGACGACGGCGTCGGCTGTTCTCGCCGTTGCGACGGAGGTCTACGGAGATCGCCTCGACGGGGCGGCGCGCTTCTTCGTGGAAGAGGTGTTCGCAGGGACGTAGCCGGGGCGCAGCAGGCAGTATCCGTGGCCACGAGCTCTGCGATCGGCCCGCTGTCCCCCGCGAGCGCCGCTCCCGCCCGAGAGAAGGAGATCCGCCCTGTCGCGTGCGCCGGTTCACGATGGAGAACTCGACGAGTTCCTCGTCTCTCCCGCGTTCATGGCCGATCCGTACCCGACGCTGCGGCGGCTGCGCGAGGACGACCCCGTGCACTGGAGCGAGTCGCTCGGCGGCTGGGTCGTGACCCGGTACGACGACGTCGTGCAGACGTACCTGGACGTCGCCCACTACTCGAACGAGGGCCGCCTGGCCGGGACGATGAACCACCTCCCGCCCGAGGATCGCGAGAAGCTCCCGGTCTTCGCCGAGTTCTACCTCGCCAAGGGGCTTGTCCATGCCGACCCTCCCGACCACACCCGCATCCGGCGGCTGATCCTGAAGTGGGGCTTCACCCCCGGCCAGGTCGAAGCGCTTCGCCCGAAGGTCCAACGCATCGTCGACGCCGTGATCGACGGGGTCGAGCCGGACGGGCGGATGGAGGTGATCGACGACCTCGCCTTCGTCCTGCCGGTGCAGGTGCTCTGCGACCTGCTCGGTGTCCCCCACTCCGACGGGCTGCTGTTCCGGCGCCTCGCCGACCGCCTGCTCGGGTTCCAGGGCCGGAACAGGCCCGACCTCGACGCACTGCTGGCCGCGCAGGACGCCATCCTCGAGCTGCGCGAGTACCTGGCGGCGCAGACGACGCGCCTGCAGGAGGGCACGATCGACCGGGACGGCCTGCTCGGGCGGATGATCGCCGCGCAGGCCACGAGCGACTCACTCAGCCAGGACGAGCTGGTCAACACGATCGGCACGCTCCTGATCGCCGGGCACGAGACGACAACCTCGCTCGTCGGCAACGGCCTCTTCACCATGCTGCGCCACCCCGAGCAGTGGCAGCTCCTCTGCGACGACCCGTCGTTGATCCCGCAGGCGATCGAGGAGATGCTGCGCTACGAGAGCCCGCTCACCCGGCAGCCCCGTCTGCTCACGGGCGACGTCGACCTTGGCGGCAAGCAGCTACGCCGCGGCGCGACTGTCTTCCAGATGATCAACGCGGCCAACCGTGACCCGGCCCACTTCGACGATCCGGAGCGGTTCGACATCACGCGGCCGGCCCGACGCCACCTCGCTTTCGGCCAGGGCATCCACTTCTGCATCGGGGCCCCACTCGCCCGGCTCGAGGCGCAGATCGTGTTCCGGACACTGATCGACCGCTTACCCGGCATCCGGCTTGTCGACGAGCAGCCCGCCTGGGTCGTCGACAAGCCGACCGTCCGCATTCTCGAGAAGCTGCCCGTCACGTTCTGAGGCAAGGCCGGCACCCGGAGCCGAGCTCAGCCGCCGTTCCGGGTGCTGCGGGTCCGAACGCCGATTCGTTACGGTCACCCGATGGATCGTGGGGTCGCGCTCGTCACGGGCGGGAGTCGCGGGATCGGCGCCGCCGTGGCGCGGGCCACCGCAGCCGCGGGCTGGGCCGTCTGCCTCACCTATCACGCCGACGCCGCCGCCGCCGCCTCGGTCGTGGCGGAGATCGAAGCCGCCGGCGGCACGGCCCGTGCAGTGCGCGCCGACAACGCGGTCGAGGCCGACGTGCTCGCGGCGTTCGCCGCCGCCGACGCCATGGGGCCGCTCACCGCGCTGGTCGCGAATGCCGGCATCGCAGGCCCCAAGGCGCGGGTCGACGAGTTGACCGTCGACCGGGTCGAGCGAGTCCTGGCCGTCAATGTGCTGGGGACGATTGTCTGTTGCCGCGAGGCGGTGCGGCGGCTCTCGACCCTGCACGGCCGCAGCGGCGGCTCGATCGTTCTCGTGGGCTCGGCGTCCAGCCGGCTCGGTGGGTCCGGTGAGTACGTCGACTACGCCGCGTCCAAGGGAGCCGTCGACTCGCTCGGCGTCGGGCTCGCCCGGGAGGTGGCAGACGAGGGAATCCGCGTCAACGTCGTGCGGCCCGGTGTGATCGACACCGACATCCATGCCACGGGCGGGCAGCCCGACCGCATCGAGAGGCTGACGCCGTTGCTCCCGATCGGCCGCGCGGGCCGGGCGGACGAGATCGCTGCTGCCGTTGTGTGGCTGCTCGGCGACGAGGCGAGCTACTGCACCGGCAGCATCCTCGACGTGGCGGGTGGCCGCTGAGCAAGACCGAGCGGCGGGGTCGCCGAGCTAGCGGAGCCGGTTGCGCACGAGCGCGAGGATCCTGTCCACGGTCTCCTGATCGCGCTTCGCGGCTCCCGCGTCGACGAGATCGACGGAGAGCGTCCCGAGGCTCTTCCCGACCGGGAAGTATGCCGTGGCAACCGGCGCGGTCGTTGCCGTCAGGGTGAAGGCGCCCGCACCGAGGTCGGGGCGCAACGCGACCCGCGGGCGGCCCACGAGCTTGGTACGTGACCCGAGGTAGTAGATGTAGAGGTCGCGCAGCTCGGCGGCGCCTCCCGGATCGACCGTCAGGAACACCTGAGGGCTCAGATAGGGATTCGAGGACGACTTACCGACTGCGGAGAACGCGCATTTCGCAGCGGGGTCGCCGTTCGGGCTCGCGAGGTTCACGCGCTGAACGTTCTTCCCGAGCATCGTGCTCAGCTCGGCGGCCGTCAGTGGGCACGGCACCCCACCCGCTGCTTGCGGCACACTCGCGCTCGCGCCGGCCGCGAAGGACGCGAGCAGCAGCGCCCCGAGGAAGCCGGAGGCAAGGAGCCTGGGGCCGTGCTGCCGCAGCGGAAGCATCGAGCTCATGGACACCTCATTGTAGTCCTGTGCAGGGGATTTGGCGACCCCTGGATTGCGCTCGATCGAGTGATCGTCCGAGTCGACCGGAACCGCTGCCTCGAAGCGAGCTCGAGCATCATCGGCAGCGACGGCGCGCTTCTGGAGTCTGACCCGATCGACAACGAGAGATTCGAGCCGCGCGGGCAGCCCCGTCACGCCGGCAGGGCTCCTGGCGCACGACCCCGTCTGCGGCGACAATGGCGTGGGTGGCCCACGGCGGCGAGACGCCTGCCGACCGCAGCCTCGAGCAGGGAGGTACGAAGATGGAGGTTCCGGACAAGGCGAAGGCGGCGGCCCGCCTCTACCGGGCCACCGGCGACGCCGGCCCGAGCGTCATCCCGGGGGCACGGAGCCCGGCTGAGGTGCTGCGGAGCCGTGCGCGGAGAGCGAGGTCTCGCTTGGCCCGAAGGTGTGAGACGGTCATCATCGGTGGGGGGATCGCCGGTCTGGCCTGCGCCCGCCGACTCCACGACAGTCAACGACCGTTCCTGCTCGTCACGGAGGACGTCGGTGGCCGAATCTGCACGTCCACGGACGGCGCAGTCAATCTCGGCGCCTACTACGTGAGGAGCGACTACAGCCACGTCAACCAGTTCGTCGACCGAGGTAGACGGATCAAACGGCGCCGGATCCTCCGCGGCGACGTGGACGGGTCGTTCACCCGCTCGGACCGGCCGTTGCTGCGGCATCCGGCGCAGATTGTCCGGTTCCTTCGTCTCATGCGCGAGTTCCGTCGCCACTACGAGAGCTTCAAGCGCGACTGCCTGCTGGTGTCGCAGGCCGAGGCGATCCGGGCAGATCCGCTCCTGTGGGGCCTCTACCACGAGCCGGCGTCCCGGTTCATCGAACGGCACCGGATCGAGGACGTCAACCGGTCGTATCTCGCGCCCGCTGTCCGGGCGACGGCCTTCACACCCGTGGACAGGCTGACCGCCTTCACCCTGCTCGTAGGGGTGCTCGACTTCGTCATCCCCACCTTCGAATACCGGTTCCGGTTCGACGTCCTGACGGACGGTTTCGACCACGCTGTCCTTCTCGACTCGGTGACAGACGTCGAGTCGAACGCGGATCACTACGAGATCCGGACGCGCGCTGGCGGCGACGTCGCAGCCGACAACGTCGTCGTTGCCACTCCCGTCGCTGTTTCCGCCCGGTTGCTCGATCTGGGTCCCGTGAAGAGCCCCGTCTCCGCACACACCTTCCGCGTCAAGGGAGATCTCCTGCAGCCGTGGGCGGCAGCCATGATCAGCCTGTTCCCCGAGGGTGACACCATCCTCGGCCTCGCCCGGCAGGCGGACGGATCAACCCTGCTCAGCACGGCTGTCTCCGATCCGGACTTCGCACGGATCTTCGGCACCTGGGAGGTCGTCGACCGGCGCGACTGGAATCCGGCATTCCACCTCGTCGGGACTGCCCTCCTCGAGTGTGAGCAGAAGCCGGGCCTCTACCTGGTCGGCGACCACAACGTCTGCGACCTCGAGGATGCCTACATCACCGGCGTTCACGCGGCCAACAGGATCCTCGCCTCCGGTGGCCCCGACCGTGCGCTTCCCCGGCACGGGGAGTAGCGTGGCTCGGCTGCGGCAATCTCGATCTTCTACCCGGTCGTCATGCTGCGACCTCGTCCTGGATCGCGTCGAGGAAGCCGCTCACGACGGCCGGTGGTACCGCGCCGACGAACTGGTTGACGACGAGCCCGTCCGAGAACGCCTTCACGCTCGGGATGCCGCTGACCGCGTAGCGGGCGGCGAGCTCGGGGCTGTCCTCGACGTTGACCTTGACGAGCTCCACGGCTCCGTTCCGCCGCCTGATCTCCTCCTCGAGCACCGGCGCGAGCCGGTGGCAGGGGCCGCACCACGGCGCCCAGAAGTCGACGATCACGGGCACCTCGCGGGAGCGTTCGATCACTGCGGAGTCGAATGATTCGGCTGAGACGTTCATCACGGTTCACCTGTCTGCGTTGGAGGGTGGGGACCGGCTCTGGTCGGGCGGCCGGCTAGCGGGGCGCGACGGTGTGGCGGTCGGTCGAGAGGCCGACCAGCCGGTAGAGCGGGCAGAAGCCGACGACGGCGGTCACGGCCATGACGACCGCGACGACTGCGAAGATCACGCCGGCGACCGAGCCGATCCCGACGACGAGCGCGAGGATCAGCGCCACGGGCGCGACGATCAGGCCGCGCACCAGACGATCGATGTTTCCCATGTTCCGGGTCATTTCGGGCCTCCTTCTGGATGGTCTGTTCATTCGGTGTTCCGGCACTCAGCTGCCGGAGGGCGCTGACACGACACGGTCGACGACGGCGGCAAGTCGGTTGCGTACGTCTTCGGCGACGGGGATGAGGGCGTCGTTGTCCACGATCGAGAGCATCCGCTCCGCGTCGACCGCCGACACGTGCGTGACCCCGCCGCGCTCGTAGACGACGACGTTGCAGGGGAGCAGCACGCCGAGGTCGGGCTCTGCCCCGAGCGCCTGGTGGGCGAGCGACGGGTTGCAGGCGCCGAGGATCACATAGGGCTCCCCGTCGATGTCGAGCTTCTCCTTCAGCGTCGCCTGCACGTCGATTTCGGTGAGAACGCCAAAGCCCTCCACCTTGAGCTCATCGCGGACGCGGGCCACCGCTTCCGGGAGCGGGAGCGTCGTCTCGCCGGTCAGTGCGTAACGGGTTCCAAGCATCGTGCTGCCTCCTCGAGTTCGCGCTTGCGCGCCTTGATTGCCTTCAGTCGGTGAGCTTCGGCTCCCGGCGGCTCCGGGAAGCGCTCGTCCAGGTAGGCGAGGATCGCCTCTTCCCCGCTGAGCACCGCCTCGTCCTGGCAGACGAGCACCGGGATCGAGTCACTGCCGGTCCGTGCGAGCAGCGCCTTCCGTTCCGAGCGGTCGACCGGCACCTGCCGCGCCACGTAGGTGACGTCGAGCTCGGTCAGCCGCTGCCGCACCCGGCGCGAGGCCGGGCACCACTCGGTCTGGTAGAGCTCGGGCAGGCCGCAGGCCCTTTTCGTCGGGTTGAGCATGAATCCATTATACACAACTATACACTTGTATAGTGTAGGTAGTTGTTACTGATCGAGGCTCAGCGGTCGGCACGATGCCGGCCCTCGCTCCACGAACGACACTCGTGCAGACGGAGCCCCGCAACGTGAGGAGAGATGATGGCCCGAGTCAGGCACTTCGAGTTCCCCGCCGCTGTGGAATGGGAGGGCGGTTCGATCACGGTCGCCTCCGTCGCCGGGAAGCAGGATCTCGACGTCGCCACGCCACCGGAGTTCGGCGGCGAGGCCGAAGGCGTTTGGAGCCCCGAGGACCTCTTCGTCGCCTCCGCCGCCTCCTGTTTCGCCGTCACCCTTGCCGCGATCGTGCGGAAACGCACCATCCCCCTCCTGTCGCTGCAGGTCGACGGGGTTGGCCACGTCGGCCTCCGGGACGACGGCCGGCTGGGATTCACGTCGATCGAGCTCGAGGTGACCGCCGAGACCGACTCGGCCGACGCCGCCACCCAGCTGGAGACGGCGATCGAGCGCGCCGAACGCAGTTGCCTCGTCTCGAACGCGCTCGGCATTCCCCTCAACGTCCGGGCAGCGGTCCCGGTCTCCCACGATGGCGCCCAGGTCGAGGCGTGAGACGCCCTGTGTCGACCCCTGGCGGTGGTGCGTCGGTTGAGGCCGCCGCCGGTGGCGCCTGGGATGAGCTCGTGAGCCCGGACGACCGGCTGAAGCCGGTCGCCGACGCGGCGTCAGGCTGCAGCCGGTCGTCCGGGCTGGAGCGGGTGGCGTGAGCATCGTCTTTCTGATCATCCTCGTGGTGGTGGTCGTCATCCTCGGCTGGAAACGGCCGCCCGGAGGTGGCTGACGCCTCTGAGGGCCCGGCAGGTCTGCCGGACAGTGCGCAAAGCGGCGGAGAGGGCATCGAGCCCTCTCCGCCGTTCGACAGCACGAGACTGACGTGCGGCCCGGCGTCAGACCGGTGCGCCGTACCGCGCACCACTTCCCGCGCCGGCACGCCCGCCGGAGCCGTCGCGCGCCACCTTGCCGGTGCCATCGCACGCGCCTGTCCCCGCATGCCGGCCCGAGCCCTGCGCGAGCCGCCCGGAGCCGTTGCCGTTCCCTGCCCGTGCGCCCTTTCCGGCGCCGGCCTTCGCACCCGGCGTGCAGGTGCCGTCACAGGTCAGGTTGCGCTCGAACGCCTGCAGATGCCGCTGCGATCCTGCCAGCAGGCTCCTGTAGACACGATTCAGCGCCGCGTCGTCCGTCTGCGCGATCACCGCCTTCAGATCGGCGATGTCCATCTTCTCGATCGAGATCCCGACCTGCACGGCGGCTGCCCGCGACGCCGAGCCCTTCGCGACGAGATCGTCGTAGAGCTTCTGCATCGTCGGGAACTTCCCGACCGCGTACCCGTCCGTCGGATCCGCGATCCCGTAGAGCGTCAGCATCCGCTCGAGTGCGGCCCCATGCCGCTCCTCGGCCGCAGCGATCTTCAGGAACGCCTGCTCGCCCGTCTTCGCCGCCAGCGCGACGTAGACGTCGTGGGCGAGCTTCTCCTCCTCCCGCATCGAGAGGAGCGTTGCGCGCTCGGTGGTGTCGAGTGGCCCTGCAGCGGCGGCAACCGAGGCGCCCACCGCGACGGCCACGACAAGGACGAGACCGAGAGCCAGTGTGCGGAGCCCGGTTCTCATCGTGATACCTCCCGTCTTTCGTGGAACTCACTGATCCAATGCCTTCATCTCAGCACCGCCCCCTGAGCGCCCCCTGTGCCACGGGTAAGCGTTGTGTTCGGGCCCGGTCACGCGCGCGTAACGTCTTCGCGAGGCCGGTGTCAGAGGACGATGACGGCAAGGGTCGCGGCGCCGAGCAGCACGCCGGCGAGCGTGAATCCGAGCGCCGCCCGGTGGTCGAAGGGGACGAACCTTCCGTCCAGCAGCGCCCGTTCCATCTGCTGCTGGCGCCGGAAGCCGTAGCCGATGAACGCGATCCCGAGGAGCGCATACCCGACTCCGACGACCTCGTAGCCGACCGACCTGCCGGACGTCAGCTCGGGCACGAGCTTCCCCACCCCCAGGCTGACCGCGAATGCCGCCAGCGCGCTCCGCCACCAGGCGAGATAGGTGCGCTCGCTCGCGAGCCGTGTCCGTCGCGTGGCGTCGACCACGTCCTCGAACCGTTCGCGCTCCATGCGCCGGAGCCTAACCGGGGTCAGGCGTCGACGACGAGAACCGGCGTGTGATTCGGCACGGTCGTGTAGAGCACCTGCATCACGTCACCGGGCACGTGGACGCACCCGTGGCTCGCGTACGGCCCGAAGTTGGAGCCCTTGCCGTACGCACCGGCCGGCTCGTAGGAGTCGTGCAGGAAGTCGTTGTCGTAGAAGTACATCGCCCACCGCACGTGAGCCGGCGGGTAGTAGTACGGATCGCCCTCCGGCCACGGCGAGATGAACGTGTAGGGGCTCTGCCGCCAGGCGATGTCGAAGCTGCCGACCGGGGTCGGCAGCGCCGGCCGACCGGTCGTGACGGGGGTGCGGAGGACGACTGCGCCGTCCCTGTACATCGTCAGCGACTGCTCACCGAGCCGGATCACGATCGAGAGCTGCCCCGGGCCCCTGGGCTCGCTCACCTTCACCTGGAGCTCGATCGGCCGCCGCTTCGTGGCCTTCAGGGTGCGGACGATGGCTGCCGCCGTCCGTGCCGCCTGGACGGTGCGGCCCGTCTGCGGCGTCACGAGCACGGCCTTGCGGCCGACGCGCTCGACGCTGCCGACCCGCGCGGGCCTGGAGAAGAGACGGTCGAGGTACGCCACGTAGCGCGCGACCTTCGCCGGATCGATCTCGACGGTGACCGCGATCGAGCGGCTGCCGCCCGAGCCGGCGAGCGCCCGCTCCACTGCCCCGCCCACGTCGGCGGTCGCGCCGAGCTGCTTCGGTGTCGCCGTCCAGCGCTTGCCACGCCAGGTGAACACGAGCGAGCGCGCGAACCGGGCCTGCACCCGCGCCTGCGCCTGCGCCGGGGTCAGGTAGCCGACGCGCACGCCGAAGATCGTCGTACCGGCCGCGAGCCGGGCGACGGGAGCGACCGTGGTGAACGTCTGGTCGGCTCCGACGAACTGACCCGCGGCGGTCGTGACGACGACGCGGAACCGAACGGTCGTCCCCGGCTTCTGGCGGATCAGCCGGGCGCTGACCGGTTGCGGGCCGGCGACGGCCGCAAGGCCTTGCACGGCGGTGCACCGCACGCCGGCAGTGGCGTCGCCGAGCTCGAACGCCACCTGGCCCGCCACGCCGCCGGTGTCGATCGACGCGAGCAGCGTGGCGGTCGTCGTCGTCAGGGAGGTGCTACTCGGGGTCGGGTAACCGACGACTGCGAGGGGTGCGGCCGGAAGCGCCGGGTCGAGCGGAGGGGGAGCAGGGGTGCAGGAGGAGCCGACGGCCGTGTCCGCGCGCGCCGCGCTGCCGAGGACGAGGCTCGCGGAGAGCGCCGCAAGGAGGGCGGTTGACAGGCGGATGGTGTTGGTCATGGGTCGGAGCAGCGCTCCGCCGAGAGTACTTGCGATCGCGGCTGGAACGGTACGTGCTTCCTTCGATCTTCACATCGGCTTCTCCTACGCTTTGCGCGACCCTCAGCCAATTCACAGGTTCCGCTGCTTCTCTTGGCAGGTAATCGAACTTCGACGAAGGAGCGAACATGAACGGGTCGCAACCAGAGCGAGGCCGGAGCCGGCGGATCGGACGGATCGCAACGCCGTTTGCCGTCGGGGCGGTCGCAGGAGCGGGCCTCCTCGCCTGGCTCGGCGGCACGAGCCCGTCCACGCCCTCCGCGAGCGTCGCTCCACCGGTCGCCTCGGCCGTGGCGACGACTGTCGCGCAGACGAGCGCCGAGTTCAGCTCGGAGACGATCTACGAGCTCGACAGCCCGGGAGTCGTCGACATCACCGTGACCGAGGCAGCCTCGCAGGGTGGAGGCGGAGGGCTCTCACCGTTCGTCCCCGGTGGCGGCTCACGTCAGGCGACGGCCGAGGGGACGGGGTACGTCTACGACGGGAGCGGTGACATCATCACTGCCGACCACGTCGTCAGCGGTGCCAGGAAGATCACCGTCCGGTTCAGGGACGGGACGATCGCAACCGCGAAGCTCGTCGGCACCGACCCCTCCACCGACACGGCCGTGATCAAGGTCTCGGTGCCCTCGAGCCAGCTGACGCCGCTCGCGCTCGCCGACAGCGCGGCCGTCCGGCCGGGTGAAGGAGTCGTTGCGATCGGCAGCCCGTTCGGCTACTCGGAGAGCATCACTGCCGGCATTGTCAGCGCCGTCGACCGCAGCATCGAGGCGCCGAACGGCTTCACGATCCCCAACACGATCCAGACGGACGCGCCGATCAACCACGGTAACTCCGGCGGGCCGCTGATCGACGCGAGCGGGAAGGTGGTCGGGACGAACGTGCAGATCGCGACCGACAGCCAGTCCAGCACCAGCGACAATGCGGGGGTCGGTTTCGCCGTCCCGTCCAACACCGTCAAGTCCGTCGCGGACGCCCTCATCGCGGGCAAGACCGTCGAGCACGCCTACCTCGGCGTCTCGATCGGCGACAACCAGACAGGGAGCGGAGCCAAGATCGGAGCCGTCCGGCCGGGCAGCCCCGCCAAGGCCGCGGGCCTCGAGGCCGGCGACGTCGTCACCGCGGTCGACGGCGTCAAGGTCACGGACGCCAACGACCTGACGGCCGCCATCACGGGTCACCAGCCCGGTGACACGATTCACCTCAACGTGACGCGGGGAGGCTCGACGCTCGACGTGACGGCGAAGCTCGCCACGCGGCCCGCCACCAACACGGCGTAGCCGGGTAGGCGCCCCGGCGCCGACGAGTCGTCGCAAGGGCCCTGTCGCCGCGGGGGCTCTTGCGGCGTTTCCGTGTGGGGCGCGGAGGAGGTCTCCGCCTGGAGGTTCTCGTCGCCGTGGGCACACGGTTGCCGGCCGAGGCGATCCGAGCAAGGAAAAAGCCCCGATCTCCGGGGCTTTCTGGATAGCGGGGGCAGGATTTGAACCTGCGACCTCCGGGTTATGAGCCCGGCGAGCTACCTGACTGCTCCACCCCGCGACGCGCCCACATCGTAGCACTGTCCCGTTCGGACGGTGCTCCCTGTTAGCGTTCGGGTCGTGGTGTTCTGGATCGCCCTCGCCGTGCTCGTCGTCGCCGTTGTCGGCGGGATCGCGTACGCCGCCGTTCGGGGCTTCCAGCTCTATCGCAACGCGAAGCAGACCGGCGCGAAGGTCAGCAGCGAGCTCGACCGGATCAGCCGGGTGTCGGCGCAGATCGAGCGCCACTCCGCGGCTGCGGAGGCGGCCGCAGGGCGGCTGAAGGACGCCTCCGGCAGGCTTGCGGCCTCCCGCGCCCGGCTCGACATCCAGCTCGCGGCCGTGCGTCAGGCGCGCGCCCAGGTGCGGCGCGTCTTCTGGTTCGTGCCCGGGCTCTGAGCGCGCGGGAGGCGGCCGCCCCCGAGGCGGCGCTCTCAGAGCCGCCGTACCGGCGTGTTCCCGATCGGCTTGCCCGCCCTGTCGCGCGCCACGACGGATGCCCACGTGGCCCCCGCCGGGCGAGGCCCCAGGAATGTCTCGAACCCGGTGCGCGGGACGACAGGGCCGCCCTCGAGGGCGCCGGCCGAGCGCCCGTAGCGCAGCTGCCAGGATGCCACCTCGGTGGCCCCGTTCCAGCTCACGTGGATGCCACGCTGGCCACGGGCAAGGCCACGCGCCAGGCGTGGCGGCACCGCGGGAGTGCCCTTCCACGGCAGCCGGAAGGCGCGGTAGTTCTGCCCGCCGGGCGGCATCACGGCCTCGAAGCGGATCGTGCCGTCCGGCGCGAATTCGGTGACGAACGGCTCGCTCCCCCAGCCGGTCACGACGCCTCCGTCCGGCAGCACCTGGGCGTTGCCCATGAACTTCGAGACGATCCGGCGGGGGCGGTGCCTGTACGCACGCTCGAGCGTCGCCGTCATCCGCTCCATGTCGAGGCGGACGAGGATGGCCCGTGACTGCGTCTGCACCTGTGGCGCGGCGCCGTTGTCGAAGATGCTGATCAGGCGCCCGCCCTCGTGAGAGCGCGCGTCGTGCTGCCAGGCGGTCACGGTTCCCTTCCCCATCCTGAAGTCGCTCTTGCGACCGCCGAGTCGCCAGATCACCTCTCCCGTCCGCCGATGGACCTTGTAGACACCCCACGTGTTGCGGGCCGAGACGATGAGGTGGCCGTCCGTGTCCTCGTCGACCGAGTTGATGTGGAAGTAGTCGAAGGTGTTCTCGTGCGGGCGCGAGTAGGCCTCGTCGAGGCCGATGTGGTCGAGGCTGCGCCACTCGGACAGGACCCTCCCGCTCGGCAGCGCGATCTCCTGCACGACGCCGCCCCAGGCCAGTCCGCTCGGGCCTCCGCCGAACGCGGTGAGGTCGCGCTGGACGGGTTCGTTCTTGGTCACGAGCGCGGTGCCCGCGCGGGTGAGCTTGAACTCGTGCAGGTCGCCGTCCCGGTAGCCGCCGGCACGAATCCGGGCGATCTGGCGGTACGAGTCGTCGAGCATCACGTAGACACCACGGCCGAGGCCTTCCTGGGAGTACGTGCCTTCCCACCAGGTCAGCACCGGCTTGCCCTTCCAGACCTGGGCACGGAAGGCCGTCGCCGTCACGCGCGTCGGGTGGAACCACAGCGGCTCGCCCGCGTTGTCGAAGATGAGCACCCCTCGCTGACCGGGCCCGGACGACGGGGCGATGAAGAGGTGCCCCTCCGCCGCGCCGCGGGCGGGACGGCCGATCGTGATCACCGGCGGCCGCAGGTCGGGCCGCGAGAGGAAGGTTCGCACCACCGGTGGCCGGATTGCAGCGAGCGCCTCCCCCGCGCCGCCGAGCAGCCTCACGGTCGCGTCCGAGCCAAGCAGCGCGAGGCCGGCGACGCCTCCCCGCGCGAGGAGCTCCGAACGTGTCAGCCGTGCCTCTACCTCGCGCCCCTGCAGCTTGCCGCCCAGATCGGCTCCTTCCCTCGGACCGGCGAGCCGGTCGACCGCGAGCCCCATCCTAACGCGCCGGCCGCATCCGCTCACGAGCATCCGCAACGTCATCGCTAGCCTCCCCTGCGTGCGCGTCGGAGCCGTTGACCTGGGAACGAACTCGACCCGTCTCCTCGTCGCCGACGTCGAGGACGGCCGTGTCACGGAGGTCGTGCGCCGGCTCGCGATCACCCGGCTCGGCGAGGGCGTCGACGAGAGCCACGAGCTCCGCCCCGCCGCGATCGCCCGCGTCCACGCCGTGCTCGCCGGGTATGCCGCCGAGGCAGCCGCGCTCGGCGCCGAGCGCGTGCTCGCGGTGGCGACGAGTGCGGTGCGCGACGCCGCCAACGGCCCCGGCTTCCTGCGCGACCTTGGCGAGCGGCACGGCTGGGCGACGCGCCTGCTCGACGGCGAGGCGGAGGCCGAGACGACGTTCCGCGGCGTCACCTCGGACCGCTCGCTCGCGGCCGGCACGCTGCTCGTCGACATCGGCGGCGGCTCGACCGAGCTCCTCGTCGGCGGGCCGGAGGGCGTCTCCTTCGCCACGAGCCTGCAGGTGGGGTGCGTGCGGCTGACGGAGCAGTTCCTCGCAAGCGATCCCCCGACCGCGGAGGAGCTCGAGGCTGCCGCGGCGCACGCTCGCTCCCTCCTCCCCGCGCTCGCCGTCGAGTCGGCGATCGGCGTCGCGGGCACGGTCACCACCATCGCCGCGATCGACCTCGGGCTCGTCGCCTACGACCCCACCTTGATCCACGGCCACCGCATCTCGCGCGCCGCCGTCGACCGCGTGCTCGCCGACCTCTCCGCGCTCCCGCTCGCACGTCGCGAGCGCGTGCCCGGCCTCGAACCCGCCCGCGCGCCCGTGATCGTCGGCGGCCTCGTCGTCCTGCACGAGGTGGTGGCCCGCTACGGCCTCGGGGAGATCGAGGCGAGCGAGCGTGACATCCTGGTCGGCGCAGCGCTCGCCGCAGCCGGCTGATCGTCGTGGCCGGAGTGCCGGCGCACCTGCGCCTGCTTGCTGCTGGAAAGCTCAGGCGCTGCCCGTGGTGGGAGCGGGCCGTCCCCGCTCCCACCACGTCGCGATCGACCGGCTAGGGCGCCCGGAAGTACACCCAGCTGTCCTGGGCCCGTGCGACCTGGCCGGGCGTGAACTCGGAGTAACAGGAGTCGTACGAGTAGTCCATGTAGTTGTGGATCGGGTCGAGTCCCGGCTCGGGGCAGGTGTCCTTGCCGACCGGGCACCCGTTCGTCGGCACGAGCATCGCCGGCGTGTCGTCCACGAAGTCGCCCTTGGCGTTGCACCCGCCGAAGAACGTGTGCTCGAGGTTGACCCAGTGCCCGGTTTCGTGGACCAGCGTCAGGCCGAGGTCGTAGCGCCCGGCAAACGTCGTCGAGGCGCCGGGCACCGACTCCCAGTTCAGGACGATGCCGTCGAGGTACAGCCTGGAATCGGGCAGACCCGGCAGGTACGCGTAACCCAGGTACCCGCCCGCGAGGCTCGAGTACACGTTCAGCGTCTCGAAGCCGCCCTGATGCAGCGTGCGCTTCATGTCCCGCTCGGCGGCGCCGCCGGCCCGGGCGTCGTACCATGTGGGATTGTCGGTGCGGGTAACGCCCGCAAGCTGGAACGAGAAGCCCGACTTCGCACCGCCGTAGAAGCCTGCGAAGGCGAGGTTGAGCACCCTGATCTGGTCGTCGATCTGCCGTTGCGTGAGGCTGCCGACGCCGCCGTCGGTGATCACGTGGAACCAGACCGGGACGGTGGCACGAAAGCCCTTCCCACCCTTCCCCTTTGCGCTGTCGGGCAGCGACTCCACCTTCTCGTTCAACGCCGGCTCGCGGCCGATGAGGGCACCGGTACCGCGCGCCGCCGATCCCGCCATGAGGAGCGAGCGAAGCCCGTCGAACACCGCCGAGCCTTCGATCTGCACGGCCCTGCACGAACCCGCGCCGGCGGCGAGATCGGATCCGCCGGCGGCCGGCCCGGCAGTCACTGCTAGCGCGGCGAGAGCTCCCACCGCGAGGAATGCGATCTTTCTCATTTCTCCCCCTTGTCCCCGGTTGCCGGGCTGTGCAGAGCGAATGACCCGGATCTGCGTCTGAGCCACGGATCATGCATCATCCCGGAGCCTTCTCCAAGGCGTCCGGCGGCGGCTCCGGCTCGGGGTCACGCTAGGGTCGCGATCATGACCGCCCTTCCCATCGTGCAGATCGGCCACCCGACCCTGCGGATGCGGGCACGCGAGGTGACCGACGACCAGCTCGGCACCCCGGAGCTGCGCCGGATCTGCGACGACCTCGTCGAGACCATGCGCGCCGCCGGCGGCGCCGGCCTCGCCGCACCGCAGGTCGACGTCGCGCTGCGGATCTTCGCAGTCGAGGTCGGCGACAACCTCCGCTACCCGTACAAGCCCCGGCTGAACCGGCGCGTGCTCGTGAACCCGGTCGTCCGCCCGATCGGCGACGAGACGTACGCGAGCTACGAGGGCTGCCTCAGCATCCCCGATCTCCGCGGGCTCCTCGAGCGGCGCACCGAGGTGGAGGTGAGCTACCTCGACCCCGACGGGGGCGAGCACGTCGAGCGCTTCGGCGGCCTCAGCGCGGGCACGATGCAGCACGAGCTCGACCACCTCGACGGCGTCCTCTTTCCCGACCGGGTCGACGACCCCACGACGCTGTGCACGTGGGAGATGTTCCGCGCCCACCGCCAGGACGCCTGGATCGAGAGCATCCGGCCCCTCCTCGCCCGCTTCCCCGGAGAGCGCGTTACCGCCCGGTGACAGGCTTCAGCCTGTCTCCGGGGTCCCCGCGTGCCCCCGCCCGAACAACCCGGACGACAGGCTAAAGCCTGTCGCCGGCGCGGTCGAGCACGTCGGCGTAGACCGCCTCGTAGCGTCCCGACAGCGCGCGCCAGGAGTAGCTGCCCCGAGCCTGGTGCCGGGCGTTGTCGGCCCGTTCGTTCCTGGCGCCCACGTCGTTGACGGCCTCGACGAGCGCGTCCGCGAGGGCATCGACGTCGTCGGGCTCGACGAGCCAGCCGTTCGGCTTCCCGGCGACGGTGTTGACGTACGAGAGTGGCCCACCCGTGCGGGTCGTGATCACCGGCAGACGACACGCCATCGCCTCGAGGAACACCAGCCCGAAGGGCTCCTCGACCGACGGTGCGACGAAGACGTCGGCGCACGAGAGCCCCAGTGGAAGCTCGTCGTGCCCACGCCAGCCGCTGAAGAACACACCGTCCACGCCCAGTTCTTGCGCCACGGTGTGCGGGTGCTCGCCCTCCCATTCCCCGGGTGATCCGCCCCAGATCAGGAGCGGTACCGGGGTGTCGAACCGGGGCCGCGCCCGGGCATAGGCGCGCACGAGGAGCGGAACGCGCTTGAAGCCCAGGTAGCGACCGACGAACAGGAGCAGCGGCAGCGGCTCGCCGCCGGGGCCCGTGAACGCCTCCAACGCCTCCGGCGGGTAGCGGATGCTCCCCGGTCGCCCCGACTCGTCCCAGCCCCGGGGCTCGTCGACGAGCCACCGGCGCAGGACGCCGAGCCGTTCCTCACCCGTGAGCGGCGCACGGGTGAAGAGATCGGTGTCGACGCCGTTCGGGACCACCTCGATCAGCTCGTCCTCGACACCGAGGAGACGCACGGTCTCGGACGCCTCGTGCGGCGAGATGCAGATGATGCGCCCGCTCCGGCGGGCCGCTGCTTCGAAGCGCGCGGCCCAGTCCTTGCCGTGGCGGTACCGGGACAGGTTCGTCTCCTGCAGCAACTCGCGGTCGACGTCGGACAGGCCACGATCGGTCGGGAGCCCACCCGAGCCCCCGGCGGCCGCGAGCGCCTCGAGGCTCGTGCCGAGCCTCTTTGCGACGGCATCGAGGCGCTGGATGCGGGCGAGCATCTTGAGCTCGGTGCCGTGCAGATGCGTGACGAGGGGGCGTTCGGGCCAGAGCCGGGCGACGGCCTCGTGCATCGGCGTCAGATGATGGAGATGGAGCACGTCGAGGCCACCGAAGCCCGCCCGTGCGAACACGCGCTCCCACGCCGACACCTGAGCCTCCGCCTGCTCCGCGCTCAGAGCGGCGAACACCGGGTCGGGCGCCCGCTCCCGCTCCTCGAAGGAGCCGTGGAACGGAACCGGCCCGGCCAGCTGATCCTCACCACGCTCGAAGCGCGCGAGAGCAGGTGTGTAGTCCGCCACCTCGACCTGCAGCCCCTCGAAGAACGTGCCGGCATGTGTCTGCTCCCCCGGCGCCCCGAGCGACCCCGCGGCCAGCACCACCTCCCACCCGGACTGCTCGAGCGCGCGAGAGAGATAGCGGACGACCTGCGCCGAACCGCCGCGCGGATAGAACAGGAGGCCCATCCCCAGCTGCTTGTGTTGCACGCTCAGCAGAGCCTCCCGTTGTCGATCGATTCGGGTCGTCTGCGCACAGCATCCCACGTGCGGCCCGCCGGCGACAGGCTTCAGCCTGTCGCCGGGGTACCGCGAGGAGTCTCCGCTGCGGCCCCGCCGATCAGCGACGGACGGCTCTACGGGCGGCGGCCGCGGGCGTTCGGGAGGGCAAGGACGTCGAGCCCTTCCGCGCGGGCGACGAAGGCGACGGCACGGTCCGACGTCGCCACTGTGTCGCCGGCCTCGGCCACCGCGATCACGAAGCAGTCGGCGAGGGAAACGTCGCGGTCACGCCGGTGGTAGTACCGCGCCCGGAGGTCCGCCGCGCGCTCCGCCTGCTCGCGCGTCGCGGCAACAGGCCGTGCCACCTCGTCGAGGAAACGTCCGACGGCCGACGCGGCAGCGGCTGCCGACGCACCGTGCACCCTCCTGGTCACGTCGATGATCTCGGCCACGTTGAGGACGGAAATCCGTAGCGACTCGGCGTCACGAAGAGCGCTCGCGATCTCGCCGGCCGACGCCTCGTCGAGGAGCAGATCGATCACCGGCCCTGCGTCGAGGACTACTCCTCGTAGTGCTCGCGCCACTTGCGCTCCATCGCGGCGTTGTCCTCTTCCCGCCAGCGGCGGAGTGCTTCCTCCGTCGAGATCGGGGCGGTGACGCCCCCTTTCAGGATCCCGCGAAGACCCTCGATCGGATCGGCGGGAACGGGGCGCACGACGAGACGGTCGCCCTCGTCCTCGATGAGGACGGCGGACGCATCCCACCGATGCCTCACCTCCGCCGGCAGCGAGACCTGCCCGGCGCTCGTGATCGCGTGTCGCCACATCTTGCGGGACATGTTTGCATTGTGACGACGGATCGACAAGATGTCCATGGGGGACAGTACGGCTTCCACCACCCCCCTCTAACGGATCATGGGCTCCGGTCTCCGGTCTCCGGCTCAGCCGACGGCGGTGAGCGTCTCGCGCACCGACGCGTCGCGCTCGGCCACCGCGATCGCGGCGTCGACGCAGCGAGGGCAGAACTGAGTGCCGGCCCGCCGGCGGAGCTCGGCGAGCGCACCAGCGAGCGAGCGGCCCGGCCGGTAGACCCGCGCGTTCATCATCGCGTCCAGCGCGTCGGCGACATGGATGATGCGAGCTCCGAGTGGGATCTCGACGCTTGCAATTCCGTCCGGATACCCCGTCCCGTCGAAATTCTCGTGGTGGTGGCGGATCGCCGGCACGGCGTCCGCGAGGAATCCGAGGCGGCTCACGATCTCGGCGCCCTCCTCGGCGTGGATCTGCATGACGGCCCGCTCTGCCGTCGTGAGAGCGCCCGGCTTCATCAGAACCGTGTCCGGAACGGCGATCTTGCCGATGTCGTGGAACAGCGCCGCGTACGTGAGCATCTCGAGCTCGCCGTGCGAGAGGCCGATCTCCTCGCCGATCCGCAGCGCGATCTCGCGGACGCGCCGCGAGTGGCCGGCCGTGTAGGCATCGCGCGCGTCCACGGTCGCCGAGAGGCCCTCGAGCGCATCCGTGGAGCGGGCCCTCAGCAGCCGGTTCGCCTCCTCCAGCGAGACGTTCTGCCGGTGGATCGTGCCTGCCGCATCTCGCAGCCGAACGTTGGTCTCCCGGGAGGAGCGGATCTGTCCCAGCTGCGTCGCCCGCATCAGCACCAGCGGCACGAGGAAGAGGGCGAGGGCGTAGACGTGCACCTCCTCGTAGGCGATCGCGACGATCGCGCCGACGGCCCCGTAGGCCAGGTAGTGCGGCAGCAGCCACGCGAAGTTGTTCCTCCAGACCTGGAAGAGGGCCCTTCCCTCCTCCGCTGAGATCGCGAAGGTGAGCAGGCTCGTGTTGACGAGGTAGTAGGCGGCGCCGGCAGCCACGCCGAAGGCGACCGTCCGGACCGTCGGCACGTTGCCGGGACCGAAGCTCAGAACGAAGGCGGCCGCGAGGCCGGAGGCCGTCAGCACGCCGAGGTTGTAGATCGACTTGTAGACCGGCGGCCTACGGATCGCCGCGTCCGCCAGCACCGCTGCGAACGCGAGCACGACCGCTGCGCTGCTGCCGATCAGGGCGGCTCCGGCGAGCGCCCCGACGGCCCCCACCGAGATGGCGCCCGCCTCGGCCTGGAAGGCGAGCGCCTGCCCGCCCGCCACGAGCGCGGCAAGCGTGAGGAGCGCGACGATGTCGGCCGGCTGGTGCACGACCGTTACGACCACTCCCAGCGCCGCCAGCATGATGCCGGCGAGCGACGCCCACTTCGCCACGTCGCGGACGGCGGAGGGCGAATCGTCGACAGGCTCCGCCGGGAAGGACGGCCCGGTCGCGACGGCCAGGGTCGCCGGGTGAATCGCGGTCGAGGTGCCGGCGTCCAACGCCTGCTCGGTTGGCCTCGCCATCCATCTCTCGGTGTTCGGTAGCAGGTCGGCGAGCGGCTCCGCGCCGCCGTCCACCACGCGGTTGCGTCCCTGGATCTTCGCCCGGAACACGGCAAGGTCGGCGCGATGAATCAGCGTGCCGGCCTCGGATCCGTCCCGTGGGCTGATTGCAACCCCGATCGACACGGTCGCCGACAGCGTTTCCTCGATCGCGTCGACGGTGACCCGCTCCTTCCCGATCGCTTCGCGGACGCGCTCGGCCAGTGCGAGGGCATCGACGAGCTCGGTGTCGGGCAGGAGCAGGACGAATTCCTCACCTCCGAAGCGCGCCGCCACGTCGTCGACCCGGAGGTTGCGACGGAACACGTCGGCGATTCGCACCAGGATCGCATCGCCGGCCAGATGACCGTACGCGTTGTTGATCTCGCGCAGCAGGTCGAGGTCGATCATCAGCAGGGCAAGAGGCCGCTCGGTGCGGAGGGACTCCTCGAGCCTCTCGTTCAGCACGGCGCTGAAGTAGCGGACGTTGTAGAGGCCCGTCTTCGGGTCGAGGCGCGCCTCCTGCTCGAGCAGGGGCACCGAGAGCGAGCGATGGATCAGCAGCAGCGGCGCGATCGCGAACGGGATCAGCGCCGGATTGATCGTCCAGGCGTACGCGACGAGCACGCCGAGCGCGGCGAGCACGAGATCTGTCGACAGGCTCTCGAACGAGAACAGGCCCGATTGGCTGACGGAATGCCCCCGCGCGAGCCGAAGCATCAACGCGAGGATCGCGTGATTGAGCAGCACGAGCACGGCCGCGGCCGCGAGACCCGCCGCCGCAAACCGGAGCTCGTCGTTCGAGATCAGCCCGTCCGCACCCAACAGGACGTCGGCGACGGCCGCCGCGGCGAACAGGTCAACCAGGTAGTTGCCGGCGTTGAAGGCCTGGATGTGCCACGGGTAGCGCACCTTGATCCACTCGGGCAGGTGCTGCGCGACCACGACGAGCGGCAGCAGCCAGGCGGGCAGGAGCAGCACGGCCGGGACGAGGACGACGAAGGTCGTGTGATACGACTGGTTGCGCGGCGTGACGACGGGGAAGAGGTGCGCCAGCGCGGCGCCGACGGCGATCAGGACGAACGCGACCCACTCACTCGGCTCGAGCGGCGCCATGTCCGCGAGGGTGGCCCAGCTGAGCGCCAGCGCGACAGCCGCGACCACCACCAGGAACGCCCAGGCGGAACCGGAGAGATCGTCCTCGCGGCGGGCCGCTTCCGCTGGGATCTCGAGGGGTTGGGTTTTCGCAGTCATTCGGCGGTCTTCCTCAGAAGCAACGGCCTGGAGGAAAGCGCTCGGCTCCCCCGATCGGGGTAACCGCTTCCGATCGGGGGAGCCCGTGTTCACGCTGTGCTGGTATCAGGGCCGGAAGATGCTGGCCCAGGAGGCCCCCAGGCTCACGCTCGGTGCCGCTTTCACCGTCGCGGTCGACGCTCCCGCAGTCACCGAGGCCGCCACAGCGGCAGCCGCAAGCAGCAGCAAACATCGCCTCCTGCCCGTGCCCCGGAGTGCGTTCGCCGGCGTGCCCGGGGTCTTCATCCCCGGGTCACTCGATCCGTCAGTGTCGGTTCCGTGCCGCATGTCTGCCTCTCTCTCGACGCCAGGAGCGCTATCTCATCCTCTTTCGAGGCGGATCGCATGCCTCGATCGAGGGATCTTGCGTGAGCTCCGGCGCCAGGCTTCAGCCTGTCGTCCGGGTTCCGCGGCCGCTCCTGGTCAGACGTCGATGCCGAGCTTGCGCAGGTCGTTGACCGCGGTCTTGCGCCAGCGGGTCGTGTCGGGCGAGAACGGGAGCGTGAAGGGCATCCCGTTCGCCTTCCGCAGCGGCTTGCCGTCCCGGTAGACGTGGTAGTGGCCCGGCGTCGCCTCGACCGTGAGCCCGACAGCCTCGAGCCGGCGGATGAACTCGCGCACGTCCTTGCGCATCGCCATGGGCCAACCGTAGCGCGCGGCGACCGGCCAGCCGGCGCCGGCGCGGCGACCGGCTTCAGCCGGTCGTCCGGGCGCAGGCGACCGGCTTCAGCCCGTCGTCCGGGCTCGCGCAACGAAAGAACCCGACGACAGCGCCCGCGCACGGACCCGGACGACCTGAGCCTCGCCACGCTGCGCGGCCGTCCGGGCCCGCGCAACGAAAGAAACCCGGACGACAGGCTGAAGCCTGTCGCCACGCTGCGCGGCCGTCCGGGCCCGCGCAACGAAAGAAACCCGGACGACAGGCTGAAGCCTGTCGCCACGCTGCGCGGCCGTCCGGGCTCGCGCAACGAAAGAAACCCGGACGACAGGCTGAAGCCTGTCGCCACGCTGCGCGGCCGTCCGGGCCTCGCGCAACGAAAGAAACCCGGACGACAGGCTGAAGCCTGTCGCCGGCGCGCACGGGTCGCCGCTACCCGACGCTGGGGTCCTGCAGGCGCGACGCGAGATCGTCGACGAGGTCGGCCGACGACGCGGCGACCGCGTTGCCGGCAGTGCCCGCCGCCTCGATCGGGGCCACCGTGCCCAGCGAGGCGAGCGCTCCCGTCAGGAGATCCCGCACCCGGCTGCGCTCCTCGTCCGCCGCGGCCACGGTGCGGCCGGCTTCGGCCCGGGCCTGCGCGAGGATCTCCTCGACCTCGCGGTCGACCTGCTCGCGACGCTCTTGCTCGGAGGCAGCTGCTTCCGTGCGGGCCCGCGCGAGGATCTCGCTCGCCGCGCGCTCGGCCTCCGCCGCACGTTCCTCGGCGGCCACCGCGGCTGCCATGATGCGGCCGGCTTCGGCGCGGGGGCCTTCGAGGATCTGTTCCCGTTCGCGCTCGAGTTGCATGCGGCTCTCCCGGAGCTCGGCGAGCCTCGCGGCCTCCTGCTCGGTGTGTTGATCGACCTGTCTGGCGCGCTCGCGGGCTTTCGTCAGCGTGCGCAGAGCCCGACGGCGCGACGACGCGCGAACGTCCTCGGCGGCACGCGCAGCGGCGAGCAGCAGGTGCGCGGCCTCCTCGTCGGGAGCCGCTCCGGGCGCCGACTGCCGATCTGCAGCGCGCATCCGGTCGATCACGTGGTCGTCGTACTCCCGTCGCTTCGCCGCCGCGGCGGCGATCGTCTCGTCCAGCTCGCGCGCGACGAGCTCGGCTGCGGCCTGGTGGTCGGCGAGCATGGCCTCGCGGTCGGTTCGGTGGGCTTCTGGCTCCACGCAGGGATTATCGCGAACCCGGGTCTCGAACACCAGCCCGGATCCTGATCCGGCGCGGAGACCGGCGAGAAATCGCCGCGAGAGCGACAGCATCCGCGCGACGAGCACGGCCTGCCGCTACAGCACGATTCTGGCCGCGATCCTGCTCGGGCAACCCCGGCGCACCAGCTCGACCGCGTCGTGCAGATCGATGTCGAGGTGGAAGGCGATCTCGGTAGCGTCCTCTTCGTCGTAGCCGGCGCGACACAGCTCTTCGAGGCGCCAGCTCCTGACCGAGTCGGATTCCGTCCCGGGAGCCACGAGGGCCTCAAGGTCAGCCGCAGTCATCCCTTACCTCCTAGCCGCATTGGTCATCTTCAGGAGCGTGGTGCGAGCCGCCCACGAAGTACATCCCTCGATCGAGGGAAAATGGCGCCGAGCCCATGGGCGCAAGCGCGGCCGTACGCCCGCGGCCGGTCAGATCCGCATCCGGGCTGGTGCTGCAGGGTCGACTGTGAGACAATGGGCGAGTGGAGGCCTTGGCGGCCGGCTCGTGATGCGTGGCGGGCCCGGCGGCTTTCGGTCCCCGCGCCCATCCTCCCCTGAGTGGTGCGGGAGCCGGGTCGGGCTCGCCCCCTGGCTCCCGTCCCTCTCGGCCGACCCGAGAGTGGATCGAGCGACGTCCAGATCGGCGGCGACGACCGTCTCGACCGAGACCGCGCCGGCCCGGATCGCGCCCCAGAAGCGCTCTGCCGCGTCACGCATCGGACGAGCGTGCCGATCGGCGGCTGATGCCGCAAGATGTCTGTTTCGGCCGGATCCGGGAGCTCGCCGGTGACAGGCTGTAGCCTGCCTCCGGGCTCACCCGCAGCCGAGCGCGCACTCGCACCGCGCATGAGGCCAGCCGCCGGGCGCGCGTGGTGGCGCGGTGGTTAGCCTCTGGGGGCTGAGTAGTGGTTGGGCGAGGTCTGGACGGCGCCGGCTGGGAGTTGGAAGGTGTTGCCGGAGAACGTGTTGGTGCCGACGTTCTTGTAGGCGCTGATCCCGGCCCAGTTCTGGTTCCGGAACGTGACCCCGGTGACCGTGGTCGAGACGGTGCCCTCGTCGAGATAGACGCCGGCCTGGTTGCCCGGCAGCGTCGTGCCGGCGGCATCGATGATCCCGTTCCGGATCACGACGTTGTGGGCGGCAGCAATCCCTCCCCAGGCCGGGTCGGCCCATTCGGCCTTGAACCCGACCTGCGCTGCCACGACCAGGAAACGCTCGAACACGAGCTTGCGACTGTAGTGCTCCATGTAGACGCCCACCCCGCGAGCCTGCCTGGCACCACCCATATCGATATCCAGATCCGTGAACGGAGTGTCCCAGCTGTTGTTGACCGTCTCGATCCCCGACCAGGAAACGTTCCGGACCTTGATCCGATGAACACCATTCCGGACCGGATGGCCGATCCAGAGACCCGCCTCCGCCGTCCCACCCGACGAACCCGGAGTCGAACGGCTGACCCCATCGATCGTCACGTCCTCGACCGTCTCGATCACCGGCGTCGAGCCACCATAGGCCACCTCGGAGTTGTTGCTCAACCGAACCGCCACATCCGTGAACGAATAGAACTCGCTCCGCTTCACCACCAAACCACTCCGGTTCAACCCCAACAACCCATACGGGATCGCCCAGTTCCCCCGAAACACACAATCCAAAATCTGCGCGTTCGCCCCACCCGGCCCCCACACATGCACGATCCCCCCACCCAACACCCGCGACGGCTGCGCCACATCGAACACAACCCCCCGCACAACCGTCGTCGGCGCACCAAAATTGCCGCCCAACACGAGCCCCGCCCGCAACACCGCCCTCCCCACGTTCTGCGCATACACCCGCGACCCATTCGCGTCCGTGAACGGCACCGACGACTCATACACACCATCCGCAAGCACGATGTCCTTCGAACTCCCCGCCAACGCCGCCACAAACTCGGCCGAGCTCCGCACCACCGTCGCCCCCACCGGCACCACATACCCCGCCGGACGAGCCGGCGCAACCACACCAGACCCCGAAGCCGGAACAGGCGCAGGAACAGGCACAGGCGCCGGAGCAGGCGCCGGCACAGGCACAGGCGCCGGAGACGGAACAGGCGCCGGCACAGGCGCCGGCACAGGCACAGGCGCCGGAACAGGAACAGGCGCCGGCACAGGCGCAGGCGCCGGAACAGGAGACGGAACCGGAACGGAACAGGCGCAGGCGCAGGCACGGCGCAGGGGAAAACGCCCACGAAGTCGCGCACGCAGACTGGACAGATCCGAAGCGGCGAGAGAGCCGCAACAGATCGAGGCTCGGCAGACACGGGCGCTGCAGACACAGGTCCGGATGGACACCGGCTCAGCGGGCCGCGGCTCGGCGGACACCGGCGCCAAACCGGCGCAGCAGGCGCAGGCACACCAGACACAGGAGCACCAGACACAGGCACAGCCGACACAGGAGCACCAGACACAGGCGCAGGCGACACAGGCACACCAGACACAGGCGCACCGACACAGGCGCAGCCAGACACAAGCACACCAGACACAGGCGCACCAGGCACAGGCATCACCGACGCGGAATGCGCGGCGCTCGCGGCGCGCTCGCCGTCAGAGCGGGCGACGGCGTTCCCATGCAAGAGCGCCATGCCGTCCTCGAGGAACCCGGCGCTCCACCCGAGCGTCTTGCCCGGAGCCACGGCAACCGACGCAAGGCTCGCGACAGACACGAACACACCGACGGCAACGGCTGGCCGACGCAGGCCTGGTCGCACGAAGCCTGCAACCTGCGGCTGCCCTGCTTCGGGCTCGGACTCGTAGAGGCCCCAGTCGATGGCCCTGAAGAGCTGCCGCTCGCGGTCCTCGCCGACAACGACGAACAGGGTTCGCGGCAGCTCCCTCTCTGCTGCCGTCTGGCGAGCCCTCAACGGATCGGCAACGGCCTTCCAGAACGCGACGTAGACGACACAGCCACGGAGAATCAGCGCGAGCGCCCGCTTCACGATGGCCTGCCGGTGTGTTGAGGGCGGATGATCATCGCGATCGGTGCCTCCTCCGACTGACCCACGAAGACGCCCCGGCTCCCGAGCGGGCGAGCAGGCTGCGCCCCACGTGACCGTGCTGGTCTCTCGACTATCCCCTGAATCCGCGCTCGGGCTCGGAACGCGTGAGACGAAGAATCGACCCTAACAGATCTGCCACGTTTGCCCAAGAACGTGGCGCGCGGCCTCGCCAACCGCCGTCGACACGACGCTCGCAGTGGCCAGGCGCCCCGCCAGGCTGCCTCACCCGCTCACCGCCCGAAGTGCGACCGCCACCGCGACCGACCTCGACCCCGCGCCACCGGTCTCGCCGGCAGAGCCCTTCCTG
>CAWGLG010000004.1:0-142259 GCA_963823355.1 uncultured Thermoleophilia bacterium | reverse complement strand
GATGGATGCTTCGAGACCGGCTGGACCTTGTCGGAACGAAACGTTCCTGCGGCGAAGGGCTCTGCGGAAGCTGTACCGTCCTGATAGACGGAAAGCCCAAAACCGCCTGTAAAATCAAGCTGGAAAATGTTTCCGGCCGTGAAATTATCACGATTGAAGGTTTGGGAAGCACTGTCAATCCCCATCCCATTCAGGTTGCCTTTGCAGAAAGCGGCGCGATTCAATGCGGCTACTGCACGCCGGGTATGATCCTGGTCACCAAAGCTCTTTTAGACCAAAATCCGGAGCCTGGTACGGATGAGATCATTCATGCGCTCAGAGGCAATATATGTCGCTGTACCGGTTATGCCAAAATTATTGATGCTGTCCGCCTGGCAGCGCAATATCTCAAAACCGATACCGCTGACAAACCCCGGATAATCGATCCCGAAATCCTGAGGAAAGCCACCGGTCAAGCCTTATATACGGATGATCTCAGGTTACCGGGCCAGTTGCATGCCAAGGTATTGCACAGCAAAATCGCCCATGGCGAAATCGTTAGAATTGATGTGCAGCCCGCCAGGTTACGACCCGGCGTCAGGGGCGTATTTACCATCAACGATGTGCCGGGGAAAAAATATATCGGCCGCAGATTTCAGGACCAGCCGGTTTTTGCTGACAAACATATACGCTATCTAGGCGAACCCATCGCATTGGTGGTGGCTGAAACAGCCGACGCGGCTGAAAAAGCCCTGGATGATATCCAAATAGAGGTAAAACCGTTAAAACCCATCCTGACTCCCCGAGAAGCGCTTACCCCCGGAGCCATGCCCCTTCACCCAAAAGGCAATATCTGCTGGGCCCAGGATGTCTCCAGAGGGGATACCCGGGCGGCTTTCCAGCAGGCTGCCGCGGTTGTTGAAGATACCTATGAAACCCCTTTCAATGAACACCTGTACATGGAAACCGATTCCGGTCTTGCAAAATGGGATGATGAGGGTCGCTTGCAGCTATTTATTGCAACCCAGGAAATCCATGAAATCAGAAAACTGGTCGCTGCTTCTCTTGGTTTAGCAGAAGATAAGGTCAGAGTCATTCAAACCGCCACCGGCGGAGCTTTCGGCGGTCGCAAAATCTGTCCTTTCCCCGTTATTGTCGCGCTGGCTGCGTATTATTTAAAAGAACCGGTCCGCCTGACTTACACCCGCCGGGAGACATTTCTTGATTCGACCAAACGACATCCCTTTACCATGCATTACCGGATGGCCGCAGACAAATCCGGTAAAATTTCAGCACTTCAGGCCGATATCACAGCCGATACCGGCGCATATGCTTCCTATGGCCCGCCGGTTCTTGGCCGGGCGCTGGCACACGCTGCCAGTATATATGAAATTCCCAATGTCCTAATCAAAGGGCGAATGGTATATACCAATAACCCCATCGCCGGTGCGATGCGCGGGTTTGGGGCTACACAAGTCCATTTTGCGATGGAATGCATGGTGGATCGCCTTGCCAAAGCACTGTCTCATGATCCGGTAGAATTCCGCCGGCGCAATATGCTGCGTCCCGGAAGTTATACCATTACCGGAGAAAGACTGGGTTCCGACATTCAAGTCCCTGTGGTAGTCGAAACCGCCGCGGAAGTAATGCATACCGCCCGCAAACGCATCCAACAAACAGACCATACACCAGGTTCGGAATCCGACTGGAAACACGGCATCGGGATGGCCTGTCACTGGTTCGGCATGGGAACCACCAAACCACATGACGCTTCGGAAATTCACATCGGTTTGTCCGCTGAAGGAATCGTTGAAATCGGTGCCGGCGTTGCCGACCTGGGGCAGGGATCCACTTCTACCCTGTGGACGATTGCCGCCGAAACGCTGGGGGTTCCCCATGAATATATTCGCATTACCCATAATGATACCGCCCTCACCGCGGATTCAGGGCCTTCTAATGCCAGCCGGCAGACCTATTTTTCAGGCAGTGCCTTGATTGACGGCCTGGATAAGCTGATCAAGGCATTAACACCTTCAGCTTCCAAATTGCTGGAAATGCCCCCGGAAAAAATCCAATTTAAACAGGGGGCGTTTTTTTCTCCTGATTACCCCGAATACCGGATTCCACTGAATCGTTTAGCGGCTGTTTGTAAGCAAGAAAATAAACTGCCGATGGTAACCGGACGCTTCGAGGCCAAAACGATCCCGATGGATCCTGCTACGGGAGAGGGGTGCCCTTATGAGAAATATATCAGCGGTGCCCATGTCGCCGAGGTTGCGGTCAACAGCCGGACGGGCGAGTTGCGAATCGATTGCATCACATCCATTCACGACATCGGCAGAGTAGTCTCTCGCAAACGGGTGGAAGGACAAATTGAGGGGTGTGTCGCCATGGCGATCGGCTTTACCCTGATTGAAGAGTTCATACCGGGCAAAACCGACAGTCTAAAAAATTACCCGGTTCCCCGTTCTCACGATATTCCTGAAATCCGTTCTATCCTTATCGAAGATGCTGCAACCACCCCTTTTAAGGCCAAAGGGATTGGCGAGTCCGGACTGCTATCGGTTGCCCCTGCAATTATAAATGCGCTTGCGGATGCAACCGGAATTCTTTTGACCCGCCTGCCTGCAACCGCAAAAAAGATACGTACGGCCGTCTTGTCACATACTGTCCATTCGGAGAGAATACACCGATAAATTCACCTTTGTTCAATTAACCCTAATTTCAGGAGGCTAACAATGAAACCAAAAAATGTTCTGACAGTTTCAGGAATTGTTGCGCTATTGATCATTTTGCTCATCCCCGGATCGGGCTTTGCCGCCCGCAAACAAATGACGATCGGTACCGCCAGTATGGGGGGCGCCTATTACCCGGTCGGCACCGGCGTCGCTTCACTTATCAGCAAGTATGTACCTGAAGTGGATATCCGGGTTGAGGTGACCGGTGGTGCCGTAGAAAATCCACGCCTGGTCGGCAAGGGACAGACCGATATCGGTATTACCAACTCCAGCACGGGTTATTTCGCCATAAAAGCCATGAAGCCTTATACCGAACCCCTCCCCATCCGCGCCATCGCCTCTATGTATCCCAGTACGTTTCATATGGTCACCAAAAAAGATTCACCCATCAACACGCTGGCCGATATTAAAGGGCGGCCGGTTGCGGTGGGACCGGCAGGCGGAGGGACCATATCCCTGCTCAACAACCTGCTGACGGTATACGGCATGACCGCTAAAGATTTCAAGCCCAGCTACATCAGCTATAACGACGGCAGCATGGCCCTGCAGGACGGCAATGTGGACGCTTCCATCCTCCTGGCCGGGGCGCCCACCGCCGCCGTCAAGGAATTGATGGTGCGCACACCCATTCGATTTATTCGCATGGACGAACCAATTGTCCAGAAGTTTATCGAAAAGTATCCCTACTATGTTCGGGTTGTGATCCCCAAGAACACATACAACACCGATGAAAACGTTCTGACGGTGGGTGCCGGGAATCTGCTGATCGTCAATGAAGCCATGAGCGATGAACTGGCCTATAAAATTACGGCGGCCCTCTATGATCATGTGGATGAATTCCAAAAGGTTCATCCATCCACCAAAGAAGTCAGTCTGGAATCCGCTCCTCAAGCGGGCATTCCCCTCCATCCGGGCGCGGAGCGATACTATCGTGAAAAAGGCGCCCTGAAATGATAAAAAATACTGAAACGGCAACTCCCCTTTCAGAGCAGCAACCCCTACCTGCTCCGGCTGCCGCCGGTCCAAACCCGGACAGAGCCGGAGCAGGCCTGAATTTACCCAATGGGTTCTGGCCCTGGATTATTCTGGTGATGGGGGTCTCCGCTTCCCTGTTTCACCTTTACACCGGCGGCTTCGGCATATATTCCTCCATGATTCAAAGGTCGGTGCATTGGACATTCATGAGCGTACTGGCCTTTCTGCTTTACCGTGGACAAAAAAAATCTAAAAACAAGACGCCAGGTGTAATCGATATTATTTTCGCCGTCCTGGCTCTCGTGGCCGGGCTCTATATTTTTTTCAACTGGGAAGGGATTGTGGAAAGAGCGGGTATGCCGATTAATAGAGACATCTATTTTGGTATTCTCATGGTGATCGTAGTCCTTGAAGCGACCCGTCGTGTGGTCGGCGCCACCCTGGCCCTGACCGCCCTCACCTTTATCGTTTATGCGTATGTGGGTCCATGGATGCCGGGGATATTCGCACACAAAGGATATGACACCGAGCGCCTGATCGCCATGATTTATACTTCCACGGAAGGAATTTTTGGTCTGCCCATGGCGGTCTCATCCACATACATTGTATTGTTTGTGCTTTTTGGATCATTTCTGAGCAAGTGCGGCGGCGGCAAATTCTTTATAGATTTTGCCTTCGCCCTGACCGGCCGCACCCGGGGCGGGCCGGCCAAAGCGGCCGTCATTAGCAGCGCCCTGATGGGAACCATGTCCGGAGCCGCCGTGGCCAATGTGGTGACCACCGGCACGTTTACGATTCCACTGATGAAGAAAAGCGGATATGAGCCCAAGGTTGCCGGCGCCATAGAAGCTGTGGCCTCTACCGGCGGGCAAATGATGCCGCCGATTATGGGGGCTGCCGCATTCATCATGTCTGAATTTACTGAAATCCCTTATGTCAACATCGCAATCGCCGCAGTCATTCCGGCCCTCTTGTATTTTTTCGCGGTTTATCTGATGGTGGATTCACAGGCACGCAAACAGGGACTGAAAGGACTGCCGGGGAAAGAACTGCCACAGATCGGTGCAACCTTAGCCTGGGGGGGGCACCTGTTCATTCCTCTTATAGTTCTAGTTCTGATGCTGGTGTGGGCCTATTCACCTATGAAAAGTGTGTTCTGGGGAATCATCCTTATCGGGATAATCGGATCATTGCGCAAAACCACCCGCGTCGGCCCCGGAAAGTTTATCGAAGCGCTGGAGTTCGGTGCCCGCAACTCCGTTACCATTGCGGCGGCCTGCGCGTCTGCCGGAATTATTGTGGGCGTTATCGCCCTGACAGGGCTCGGGTTGAAATTCTCCGACAGCCTGGTCTCGCTTTCCGGGGGCAATATTTTTTTAGCACTTTTCTTCTCAATGATCGCAAGCCTTGTCTTGGGTTGCGGAATGCCGACTACCGCCGCTTATGTCGTGCTGGCGTCATTAGGAGCGCCTGTTCTGATACGTCTGGGTGTTCCGGTTCTGGCCGCGCACCTGTTCCTTTTCTATTTCGGCTGCATTTCAAGCATTACGCCTCCAGTGGCCCTCAGCAGCTATGCCGGCGCCGGCATCGCCGAGGCTGATCCGACCAGTGTCGGTAATATTGCCTTCAAATTCGGTCTCGTCGCCTATATCGTTCCCTATATGATGGTTTACGGCCCTTCATTGCTGATGCAAGGCGGGATAGTAAAGATTTTATTTACGGTTGCAACGGCCTGTTTGGGCATTGTTGCTTTTACCTCGGGTCTTCAGAAATATTATCGCCTGGAGTGTTTCTGGTGGGAACGGCTGCTATTGGTGGGGGCCGGACTTTTCCTGATCTTTCCCGGAATTAAAACAGACCTGCCCGGTATCCTGATCATGCTGGCAGTCTGGTGTTACCAGAAATTTATACCCCGCGGCGTTGCTGCAAAAATTGATAAGGAATAGTAACATGATGAAAATCAGAAGAATTGTAACCGGCCACAACAGCAAGGGTAAAAGTGTGGTCAAATGGAACAACGAAATTAGAGCCATCCCGGGAAGACCGGGATTTTCACAGGCGCCGATGTGGGCAACCGAGCAGCTACCGGCCCGACTGTCCGAAGAAGACCCGGCCTCATGGAAAATCGGCACCACGATTGCAGGCGGGTCCGTTTTCAGGGTTATCCGCTATGATCCCGGAGTGGCCGAACGATGGCACCGGACAGATTCCATCGACTACGCGATCGTCTTGTCCGGCGAAATCATCATGCAGCTGGATGAGGAAGAAATTCTTTTAAAAGCGGGAGACGTATTAATTCAACAGGCGACGATACACAACTGGGTGAATCGTGGAACTGAACCCTGCATCATCGCATTTGTTTTACTGGCAACCGAAGGAGGAAAAGCGACCGGGTGGACTTAATCGCGAGATAATTTAGAATAGGGGTTAAGTAAGCAACACCTCCATCCGATTCATTCAACTCACTGGTGACATGGTCTTCGCTGATACTTATAATAGAACGAATTATCGCTATGAATCAGCCCCACTCACCGCGAAGCAGCATAGTACGAAAACTTGCGTTCAATGATTCCCATCCCCTCCGCTATCAGAAAGGCAAAGAAGAAAAGCACCAGCAACATCGCCCACATGTGTTCCATCAAAAAGTTGGAAGAATACAGCTCGAACAGCCTGCCGAAACCGACAATGGAAACAAGCAGTTGCCCGATGATGACCCCTTTTATGGCGCGGATAAAACCCAGGCGAATACCGGCAAGTATCTCCGGCAGCGCCGCCCAGACATAAATCTTGCTAAACGACTGCCAGTCGTTTGCGCCATAGCTGTGCGCCATTTCCACCAGGGACTGCGAGATGCCTTTTACGCCGGCGCGTGCATCCAGAACGATAATCCAGATCGCAAACAGCAGGGTGGTGAGGATGATGGTCTTTTCGCCGAACCCGAACAGGGTCATCAGGACCGGCACCAGGGCTGTCAGGGGCGCGCTCAGGAACATGTTGACCCACGGCAGCAGCATCCGGTCGGCAATAATGGATCGGCCCATCAGAACCCCGATCGGTATCCCCGCAACAACGGCGATGGCCGACCCGATCAGAAAGCATTTTGCCGTGATCCAAAACGCCTTGAAGAATACCGCGGTCGGGATGATTTCGACCATCCGAATCAGAATCAGGCTCAACGGCGGCAGCAGAATCGACAGCTCCAACCGCCCGATGATTTCCCATACGATCGCCCAGATGACCAGTGACGCCATCATCGGCAGTTTGATGCCAAATATTTTCATGCCTTCTTCTCCCTGTTATTCGATATATCGCCGCAGGCCCTGCCAGATACGTTCGACCGTATCCAGATAGACGGTATCTCGCCGAATGGCATCCGGATCGATATCGCGCCGGATATCCGGCTTGATGATTTCAGAAACGCGACTGGGCCGCGGCAACAGCAGGGCGATGCTGTCTGATAGATAAACCGCTTCTTCAATCGAGTGCGTCACGAAAATAAAGGTCTTCTTCTCGTTCTGCACCACGCCGAGGAGGTCTTCCTGAAATTTCCGTCGGGTTTGCTCATCGACCGCCGAAAAGGGCTCGTCCATCAACAGGATCTCGGCATCCACCGCCAAGGCGCGCGCCAGCCCCACGCGCTGACGCATGCCGCCTGAAAGCTGGTGCGGATAGTGGTTTTCAAAGCCTTTCAGCCCCACATTTTCGATGTGTTTCTCGGCAATGGCCATGCGTTCGGATTTGGCAACACCGCGCAGTTCCAGCCCAAAGGCGACATTGCGGATGACCGAGGCCCACGGCATGAGGGCAAAATCCTGAAACACAAAGGCGCGCTCAGGTCCCGGACCGGTAACCGGCTGACCGTTGACCATAACCGTCCCGGAATTCGCCGGCAGCAGCCCCGCAATAATCTTCAAGAGGGTGGTTTTGCCGCAGCCGGAAGGGCCCAGCACGGACGTAAGCTCTCCTCTGGGAAACTGGAGCGTCATATTGCTGAGCGCTTCAACCCCTCCGGGATAGATTTTGGAAACATTTTCAACCGCAACAGCGGCGGGACCCGCTGCGTTGGAACCTGATTCAGTCATATTGCTCATGAGGTTACCCTTTTATCTGGTCTGAAAAATATATATTCAGAACGTTCTAAAATTTCGATGAAAATCACGGCAAACGCCATGATCGAAAAGATGGCGGCATACATTTTGTCGTACTCGGCAACAGACTGGTTATAGGTGATAATATCGCCGATTCCTGTCGGTGTAATCAACAGTTCGGCGAGGATCGCCCCGATGAATCCCATGGCCGCGCCGAGACGCAGTCCGGCATAGATGACCGGGCTGGCGGCCGGCAGGATGATCTTCAGGATCACCTGGAGGCGACTGCCGAGATAAGACCGGCCCATCTCGATCATCGACTCCGGTGTGTGGCGCACGGCATTGAAGGCGTTTAAAACAATGACCGGTAACGCCATGATACAGACGGTGAGGATTTTCGACGTCAGTCCGATACCGTAAACGAATGTCAGCAGCGGAACCAGCGCCCCCAGCGGCGCAGCCTGCATCACGATGAAGACCGGCGCGCCGAACCATTCGGCTTTTTCGTTAAGCCCCATGAAGATCCCGCAGCCCACACCGAGGAAGGACGAAATGACCAGTCCGATCCCAAGCGGTTCAAGTGTGCTGGGATAGACCGCCGCCATAGACCCGTCGGCGATCATGCCCCAAAGCGCTGCCATCGTTTGTAAAAACGTCGGAAACGCCGGGCTGATCGGGATGCGGCCGGCATATTCCCATACACCGAACACTGTCGCAAAAGATAAGATTCTCAACGTCAACGGATGTAAAAAAAAGGACACCATAATTGATCCTTCTTAATAAAAATCCCCCCTCCGCCCCCCTTTTTCAAAGGGGGGAAACGGGGGGATTTTATGGATGGTGTCCGTAGCTTGTCGTCCATTGTCATTTGAAATGATGACCACGGACTGCGAACCACGGACAATTGACCTTCGGTCTATTTACCTTCAACCTTTATCTCTAGTCTTCACTTATTTGCCGAGTTTGGCCATGGCCGCTTTCAGCGAGTCAAGATACCAGTAATCTTCGATCTTCAGGCTTTCCATTGGGCCCTTCATCTGGCCGGCATTCACATAAAATTCAAAGTCTGATTTGGCGGCGTTCAGACCGCCATCCGGATCATACAACCCACCGTCCACGGCTTCCTTGTAATATTTATCGACGTCCGCCAGCAGCTCTTTGGGCAGGTCGGTAAGCAGGTTGCGTTTTTTGCGTTCCCTGTCCATCATGGTCGGGTCTTTGATCATTTCCCGCCAGGTGCGCAACAGTTCTTCCGTCAGGATCGTTACGGCCTTTTCGTTCTTCTTGAGCCAGTTCACATCCGCAAACAGCGCTTCATCGGTGACCGGGTCGTCGACCCCCGGCAAGACGTGGAAACGATCGCCGGCCTTGCTCATCAGCAGGTTCTTGTTAGCCAGGTCGACGATCGTCGCCTTGATCTGTCCCTTCATCATGGCAATGATCCGGTTTTCGGAACCCGGCACGTAACTGCGCTGACCGAAAGTGATACCCTGCCGTTTGGCGATGATATTGCCGATGGCTTCGGTGCCGGTGCCGCGGGCATGAAAGGTAAACGGCTGGCCGTCCAGATCTTTCCAGGTTTTGTATTCATTGGCTACCACCGGGAAAAATACCAGCTTGCTCATCTGGAAAAAAAGGCGTATCGGCACACTGGTTTTCTGGATGACCGAATAGGGGGTGCCCACGCCGATATCCATCTGGCCGTTAATAATGGCCTGAATCGCGAGCTCCTCTTTTGAAAATGCGGTCAGTTCATAAGCAACCCCGCGATCCTTGGCGCGATCCAGTGCGACAATAAAACAAAGGGTTTCAACCGAGGCCACATCCCCCAAAGCGACCCGAACCTTGTCGGCCGCCTGGGCGTTAACACCGATGCCGAGGATCAAAGACAATACCACAAACAAAACTGAATAATTCTTCCAAGACACTTTCATTGTATACCTCCCGCGATTTAAGGTTTATAGTAAGGCTGACTTTTCGCCTACCGCTTCTTTTGGAATTCCGGTATTGAAAAAGTCTTGCCGCAACGCACCATAACGTCAGGCAAATCCATTAAAGCTTCTTTAGAGCAGCGTGCATACTCTCCATGGCCTTTTCCAGGTTTTCATAGGAATTGGCATAGGAAATCCGGATGGACTCATTGCCGTAATCACCGAAAACGCTTCCCGGGACCACCGCAATTTTGGCCTCTTCGATCAGGTAAAGCGTCATTTCATCCGGAGTTTTGCCGGTTTCCTTAATGCTGGGGAAAATATAAAACGCACCCAGCGGTTTCACCACGTCAATTCCCGGCATTTCCTTTAATGCATTGTAAACCAGCACCCTTCTGCGATCGAACTCCCTGATCATATTCTCTATATCAGTCTGTGGTCCGGTTAAGGCCGCAACCGCCCCATACTGGGCAAACGACGTCGCGCAGATGGTGGCATACTGATGAATCCGGACCAGCGCTGAAATTACCTCGCTATCTGCAGCCACAAAACCCAGACGCCAGCCGGTCATGGAATAGTTCTTGGAAAACCCGTTGACCGTAATCGTCCTTTGTTTCATGCCCGGCAAGCTGCCGATGCTGATATGGCGGCTGCCGTCGTAAACCATCTTCTCATAAATTTCATCGGACAGAACGTAAAGATCCTTTTCCTTGGCCAGCTGCGCCAGTTGCCCCAGGGCCTCCGCACTGAAAACGGCCCCGGTGGGATTGTTGGGGGTGTTAATGACGATCATCCGTGTCTTGGAAGTAATCCGTGAGCGGAAGTCTTCCAGTTGCGGGACAAAGTCATGTTCCTGCAGGGCCGGAACCGAAATCGGATTGGCCCCCGCCATGCGCACACAATAAAAGTAATTTAGCCAGCAGGGGTCCGGGATCAGCACCTCGTCACCGGGATCCAGCAGCCCCATCATGGTCATCAACACGGCTTCATTGCCGCCGACGGTAACGATGATCTCCTTGTTGGGGTCATAGGAAAGGTTGTTTTCCTGCTTGAATTTTTCAGCCAGGGCGGTCCGCAGCTCGGGAATGCCATAATTGGAAGAATAATGAACCTTGCCCTCATCCAGCGCCTTTTTGGCAGCCTCCTTGATATGTGCCGGAGTATCAAAGTCCGGCCGGCCGATGTTCAGGTGGATGAGTTTCTCGCCCCGCTTCTCCCGCCTGATAACCTCTTCGAAAATTGTCCGAATTCCCGAAAAGGGAATTTGATCCATCCGTGCAGCGATTTTCATCGTTTTAAACCTCCTCACAGTTTTTTTATAAAATTTATCTTAAAAAATTGCAAACAGCAAGCCTTCACCCTATCGCGTCAAATGCTGCTGTCCATTGAAAACAGTGATGCATGTATCAGATCTTTTAGAAGTGCGGCCGCAGCACCCACCGGAGAGCTTTTGCCGCCGGTGACCGTCACCCGCCCCATGGTGTCCGAAAGATAACTGATCCCCTTTTCGGAAAAATTAACGGTTGACAGCGGATGATCCATACCCAGCCGCTTGGGTCCGACTTCGAGCAGAACGGTTCCATCCTCCATCCGGCATTCACCGATCAGCTTGATGACCGTTCCGTCTTTTCTGGCCTTTTCTATGTCTTCCAGCGTAATGCCGGTAATTCCTGTAACCGGCACATCCGCCGGACTGAAATTTTTATCAAACAACCGATTGGCGATCAGGATCATTTTATTGCGGGTGTCCAGCCCTTCAACATCCAGGCTCGGATCGGTTTCGGCAATGCCCATTTCCTGGGCAGCCTGCAGTGCCACTTCATAGGTACACTTTTCAGTAGACATCCGCGTGAGGATATAATTGGTCGTTCCGTTTAAAATCCCCTCAATGCTGAGCACCTTGGCGCCGGCCAGACATAGCAGCCCCACATCCAACGTCGGCAACGCCGCAGCCGTGGCCGCGCTCATGTAAATGTGGCGCCTCTTTTTTCTGGCCAGATCCATGATTTCCTTGTAAAAAAGAACCAGCGGGCCCTTATTGGCGGTAACGATATCCTTGCCGCTGGTTAAGGCCGCCAGCATATGGCCCCTGCCTGGCTCGGCGTCCACCAGGTTGGTAGGGGTCGTTTCCACCAGTGTCTCCGCTGCGACTGATTCCAGCAGCGCTTTCCCGCCCAATCCCGGTTGCCCGTAACTTTCGAAAGTTTCCACCGAACCGCCTTGTTTCACATGCGACAGCAACCGGGCCACCGGCAAGGCCCCTTCCTTTGATAGAGCGGCCCCTCCGATATCGACAACAGCCTTCAGTATCAATTCCAGCCCGTATTTATCCGCTACCGCCTGTTTCTGTTCCGCAATCATTTGCGCGAATGTCCGGCCGACATTGCCGAAGCCGCAAAGTATCAAACGCTTTTTCAATGGGTTCACCTCGTATTCATCCGTTCTTTCAACGCCCGAATGGTACGCTCCTTTTGTTCCTTGACCAATCTTTCTGCCAAAGCGCCGTTTTTTACCCGCAATGCCTCGATAATTTTTTTATGTTCCTGACAGGAAGCGATGGCTCTTTCCGGAACATAGGCAAAAACACTCTGGGACAATTCAAATTTCTCCCATAAACTTTTTATCAAACCCACCAGGTAAGGGTAAGGCGCCGCCTGATAAATCCCTAGATGAAATTCCTTGTTCAATGGACCGATTTTATCGAGTTTGTTTTGCTTGATCGCCTTTTCGGTTTTTTCGATATTTTTATCCAGAAAATCAAGATCTGCTTCCGTGAGATGGGGTACCGTCAGCCTCGTGGCCAGCACTTCCAATTCTATCCTGATGATGTATATTTCTAAAAATTCTGTTTCGTTGAACTCGCTGACAACTGCCCCGACATGCGGCGTAAAGCGGACCAGGCCTGCGGTTTCAAGCGATCGGATGGCTTCCCGGATGGGAATTTCACTGAAACCGAATTCTTTGGCCAGTTCGGAAATGATAATTCTCTGGCCCGGTCTCAATTTCCCGGCGACAATATTCTGGTGCAGCTTTGTCTGAACAATCTCGGTCTTTGTTTTAAACTGCAGACCCATTTATTTTAATTCTTCTGTTTATTGATCGAAAAAGGGTTCCAAAAAGGCCAACTGATCCGCATGGAAATGGAATTCTATTTCGGGCTAAAGAGTTAGCTGCATACCACAATGTATGTACTTTTTGATATATGATATATGATATAGGATCTTGTCAACAGTTTTTTTTCTAAAGTATTGCGAATTCAATTCGCTATTTAAAATTTTAATCTTTTTATTTCGCTCAACTTGTTATAAGTTATCAAAATAATGAGATTTGCCGTTATTTCAGATATTCATGGCAACATGGAATCTTTTCGCCAGGTATTGGATGATATTGGCCGGTCCAATGTTGATGGCATTTTCTGCCTGGGGGACATGGTGGGTTACGGTCCTGAACCCGAAGCGGTCGTTCAACAGATTCAGGACCTTGAAATTCCTACTGTTATGGGCAACCACGAGCTGGGGGTGAAAAATCCAAAAGTTTTGGAATTTTTCAATCCTCCTGCCCGCCGATCCCTGCAACTGACAGCTCAAATGCTGTCCGATGATTCCATCCGGTATATCTGCGGTCTGGACGCTGCCAGAGTTTTAGAAAACTGCCGATTGGTTCACGGGTTTCCACCGGACTCCATCAGCACATACCTCTTTCAGGTCCCGGATGATAAAATCATCTCTACTTTTGAAATCATGCCTGAACCGATCTGTTTTGTGGGACATACCCATGTTATCGAAATGGTTTCTTTTGACGGACGTGTTGTCCTGCATAAAACGCTTTCACGTGGCGTTATTAAGCTCAAAACCGAACAGCGGCATATCATCAACGTCGGCAGTGTCGGCCAGCCCAGAGATGGTGATAATAACGCCAAATACATCATTTGGGACAATACAAATTATGAGATCGACGTGCGCCATATTCCCTATAACATTGAAGCGGTCGTCAACAAAATTATCGCTGCGGGGCTCCCGAAAGCACACGCTTACCGGCTCCGATAACGGTCGGCAATCAAATGAAACATATTGATAAATACAGGGTCAGCGGGTTACTCGGTCGCGGCGGCATGAGCAAAGTCTTCAAGGTCGAAATCCCGGTTATTGGAAAAATCGTCGCCTTAAAGCTGCTGGATCCCAACCCCCTGCTGCTGGATCTGATCGGAACTGAAAAGATCCGGGCGATGTTCATGACCGAAGCTGCAACGATGGCATGTCTGCGGCATCCTAATGTTGTAGACGTATGGGATTTTGGTGAAGCTGACGGCAAGCTCTTTTACACAATGGATTACTATTGCAACAACCTGGGGATCATCATCGGCGAAACCTATCAAACCGAAATGGAAAGCCGTATCATCAAAACCGAAAAAGCCATTCATTATATCCGCCAGACGCTTGAGGGCCTGGCTTGTCTGCATCATGCCGACATTATCCATCGTGACATCAAGCCGTATAATATTCTGATCACCGAACAGGATCACGTTAAAATTTGCGATTTTGGCCTGCACAAGTTAAGGGGTGAATCATTTGAGGGGCCCCCGAATCTTAAAGTCGGCTCTCCATGGTACGCCGCCCCTGAGCAGGAAGAAGACCCTGACGCCGTCGATTTCAGCGCCGACATTTATTCTGTCGGGATAATGCTCTACCGGATGCTGACCGGCCGGCTGCCACAGGACACCCCCGAATGTACCGGCAAGTACAACCCGGACCTTGATGAAAAATGGGATTCTTTTATTCTGAAAGCCATTGCACCCCGAAGTCGTCACCGTTTTAGCAACGCTGCTGAAATGCTTGCGGCCCTTGCAACCCTCGAATCAGACTGGCACAAAAAAAAGGAAAAGATATGCGCCCTACCTCTATCAAAAAACGAAAATGCTGAAATACCGAATAGTTGTGACGATGAAACCCGAACACTGCCCGTGAGAAGTCGCCCCGTCAAGGTTGCACCTGATAATTCAATGACTACATTTAGGCTTGACAGCCTCTGGCGCCCCTTATGCTTTGTAAAAAACAAATTTGAAATACGATCTGACGAAACGGTTCAGGACCTGTCGAGCGGCCTGATTTGGCAAACGGCCGGTTCGATATTTCCCGTCAACTGGGATAACGCCGGTTCGTATGTCAAAACCTTGAATAGCAAAAATTTTGCCGGGCATGACAACTGGCGACTTCCTACGATAGATGAATTGTTGACGCTGGTCTCTCAAACGCCGCATGGTGAAGATCTTTGCATCCAACCGGTATTCGATCAAAAACAGAAATGGCTGTGGAGCTGCGACAGACGCTCCTTTACCGCCGCTTGGTACGTCAACATGGAGATGGGCTTTGTCTCCTCTAATGATTTCAGCAGTTTTTACTTTGCCAAAGGTGTTTGTAAGGAATAATTGGGGGAGAGGTGCGGAGCGTCAAGAGACCTTATTTAAGAACTATCCACTTTTAGCGAGAATATGCCGGTACTATATCCTAAAGTTTTGAAAAACGTTTTTACCAGGCCAAGACGCGCTGTTCTAGTGAACCTGTTTGACATCATCAAATTCGTACTGTTGATGGGGGCTGTCATCTGGTTTTTAGCGCGCGGCACCGACAGGCTGGGTTACAACTGGCAGTGGTATCGTGTCCTTCAATATTTTTTTTATTTCAAAGAGGACGGAATCGTCGCCGGACCGCTGATCATGGGGCTGATGGTGACATTTAAAATCACCGGCGTCAGTCTGCTGCTTTCTTTTTCATTTGGCCTGATCGCTGCGTTATTCCGCTTGTCGAACTCTTTTATGGCGCGCTCCCTTGCCAGAGGGTACATTGAACTGATTCGTAATACCCCCCTTCTGGTGCAACTTTTTTTTATCTACTTCGTTCTGGGTCCGGTCCTTGATATCGATCGCTTTACGGCTGCGGTATTGGCGTTAAGCCTTTTTGAGGGCGCTTATGCTTCGGAAATTTTCCGGGCCGGTATTGTATCCATTTCAAAAGGCCAATGGGAAGCGGCTTTTAGCCTGGGACTCGGCAACTATCTGACTTACAGACATATTATTCTTCCCCAAGCAATCCGGTGGATACTGCCGCCCCTGACCGGGCAGGCCATCTCGCTAATCAAAGATTCCGCCTTGGTCAGCACCATTGCAATCTACGACCTGACCATGCGGGGGCAGGCGATCATTGCCGAAACCTTTTTGACCTTTGAAATCTGGTTTTCCATTGCCGCTGTCTATCTGCTGATTACGACATTCTTATCGCTGATGGTCAGCTTCATGGCAAATCGCCTCAAACTGAACCAATAACTAAAAAGGTATACCTTAATGGATCGCAAACAAAATGAAAGGAGACCGAAGATGAAACTAATGAGATTGTCCGTCATCCAAACAGTATGGATCACGCTACTCATGATTGGACTTGCCGACGTGGCCTTTACCGGAGAAACCCAGCAACAACTAACCGCTGAAAGTACCATTGAGCAGGCGCTCAAACGCGGCTCCTTAAAAGTCGGCATGTCCACATTTGTTCCCTGGGCCATGAAAGATAAAACCGGCAAACTGATCGGTTTTGAAATCGATGTGGCCACGCGTTTGGCGAAAGATATGGGCGTTTCGGTTCAATTTGTTCCAACCAAATGGGCCGGAATCATTCCGTCGCTGCTGACCGGCAAGTTTGATGTCATTATCGGGGGTATGGGAATTTTACCGAGCCGAAATCTGAAGGTCAATTTCAGTATCCCTTATGATTATACCGGCATGTCAATGGTGGCCCATAAAAGCCTGGCCGCCGGGTTCAACAGCTTAAACGATTTTAACAGACCGGACGTGATCCTTTCCATCCGGCTGGGGTCTACCGCGGTTCCGGCCGCACAGAAATTCATGCCAAAGGCCCAGCTGCGTTTTTTCGACGACGAGGCCCAGACCTACCAGGAACTGCTCAACGGCAAAGCGCATGCGGTTGTCGGCTCTGCCCCCAAACCGGCTGAATGGGCGCTGAAATATCCCGACAAGCTCTTTCTGCCGTTAGCGGAAACCTTTACCAAAGAGCCCATCGGGTTTGCCGTCAGAAAAGGGGATTTCGACACCATTAACTATCTGAACAACTGGATAACGTTCGTCAGGGCCGACGGCTGGCTGCAGGAGCGCAAGCATTACTGGTTCGAAACCCGGGACTGGGAAAACCAGATCCAATAATGCCGCCTTTAAAAACAAAAAAAGCCTTGACCCCTCTGGACGCCGTGCTGGCCATTCTCTTCGTGGGGATTGGGCTGTACCTGCTTTACCGCATTAATGTCGGGCTCAATTATAAATGGAATTGGTCAACCATACCCCAGTATCTTTTCCGGTATGATCCGCAGCAAAAAAGCTGGCTGCCGAATTTGCTGATGCAGGGTTTTTTTACGACCATCCGCCTGAGTTTCTGGGGAACTATTCTGGCAACACTGCTGGGTACCATGATGGGGTTGTTCCGGCTGAGTCGCCGCCTTTTCAGGCGCCTGGTCGGAGGTACCTATGTGGAATTGATCCGGAACCTTCCCCCGCTGGTTCTCATTTTTATATTTTATTTTTTTATCAGCGATCAGATCATGCCGGTACTCAGCGTGGAAGAATTTATTCATACCCGGTCGGAAAGCACCAAAACCATTTTAGCTTTTCTCTTTGCGCCGGCATCACAGTTTCCCGCATTTCTGTCAGCCCTCGTCACCCTGGCTGTTTTTGAAGGGGCATATATCACGGAAATTGTCCGAGCCGGCATCCAATCCATTGAAAAAGGTCAGTGGGAGGTATCATCGGCCCTCGGCTTTTCGAGGAAGCAGCAATTGCGCCACATCATTTTTCCCCAGGCTGTCCAGCGGATCCTCCCCCCCCTGGCAGGACAGTTTATTTCAACCATCAAGGATTCAGCCATTGTTTCGGTTATTTCAATTCAGGAACTAACGTTTCAGGGGATCGAGCTGATGTCGGCCACCTATCTGACATTTGAAGTCTGGATTACGATTTCACTACTCTATCTGTCCCTGACATTGAGCCTTTCGCTGACCATCGGACGCCTCGAGATATATATGAAACGAAAAGGCGCCGGTTGAAACCGGTATTTTCAGATGTACCAGGCGACATGCCGGGATGACAGCCCCCAGGTTGTGTATTATATTTGCGATAGTTTTGAGTCTTATGCAAATAAAAAAAATAATGATAACAATATGTTAAAATGAATAAACCTGCGTTGCCGGAAAAAGCCAGACTCCTAGATAGACTGAAAAAAGGAAACTTTAATGTACCGGACTTTATTTATGTCCCTGCGGACGATTTCAGGAGTGAAAATTTTAAGGCCTTAGAATCTTTTATAAGCAATCACCGCGAAAGTTTTAAGGTAATTGCACGAAGCGGTCACCCACAGGAAGAATTTTACAAAGGGGGGACATTCGACTCGCTGGAAACATATGCCGATGTCGGCGGGATTAAATATGCCCGAAAACGGATAATTACCAGTGCGAAGAATTCAAGAAGGCTGACGATCCTCAGGCAGCAAAAGTTCAATAACGCCCCGGATATCAACCTGGACGAAATGGGTGTCATCGTGATGCCGTTCATTGACGGCATCAACGTAATGACCAAAAAATTGGGGAAACAGTGGGAATTCGGTTACAGTTTTAGCCGAACGCAGCAAGTTCAGAAAGATCCCTATGTCACTCAAACACCCCATGACCGTAAACTGTTGCAGATATCGGAAGATATTCAGAGCTATCTGGGTTTCCGGTGTGAAATTGAATATATTATTTCTGAGGAAGGTGAAATTTTTGTCGTTCAAGCCAAGGACATTTCTCATATCGACACGCTGATACAAAAGGAAAGTGAAAGGTCCATTCGGCTGGACGGTCTTCGCAGAATCCGAAAAAGACGAAGTTACCGTGAACGGCCGATATTTGTAATGAACAGCAAATCCGTCTATCTCGATATTATCTCGAAATGCGAAGACCTGGTTCTGAGAAGCGAAGGACCGGGCACTACCATCGATGATATTCTCGGAATAATTTCGTCATATGATGATGAGATGGAAACCTTTGCATTGCGCAATGAACGCTTTGGCATTTTAGGCATCTCGATTCAGGTGCCGGAAGATCTTTTCCAGATCGCAAATCATTATCTTGATGACACGCCGGATATTCAAAAACAGCTTTCCAGAGCACTTCACAACAATTTGTATAAAAGAGACTATTTTCTTTCCGAGGCTGATACCCTTATCGCCAAAGATAGAATCCGATTTAATCTGGGTACTCATTCAGCCTACGGTGTCGATACGGTGCGAAATCCGCTGTGGTCCGTCTATTGGTATGCGGACCGACATGACTTTGTCATCAAGGAGATCCTTAGAATCGGGTTTAAAACCGGGGACACCATTGGAATAGATATCGACGCTGAAGAAAAGCCAACCGTTTATCGTTTGTAAATCCTCTTGAAAGGACAACCCCATGCGAATTGTTCGATTTTTAGATGAAAAAGATCAGATCTGCCTCGGGCAAAATTATCGGGGAGGGATTGCCGATTTGCTGGAAGGACGTTTGTTTGACAGCCCCAAGGAAACCGGACGTCAGGTGCGGGTAAAGAAGTTGCTGGCGCCCCTGGAACCAAAGGCAATCCTTTGCATCGGGCTGAACTACCGGCAGCATGCGGAGGAAACCGGTTTTAAAATTCCTCAATATCCGGCTTTATTCATGAAAAACCCCGCTACGCTGACCCACCCCGACGACCCTGTCGTTATACCGGCCACTTGCATGGATCCCCCTCAAGTCGATTACGAAGTGGAATTGGCGGTTGTAATCGGCAAAGCGGCCAAAAATGTATCCAAAGAGAGCGCATTGCAATATGTGCTGGGGTATACCATTGCAAACGATATTTCAGCAAGACGATGGCAGGCACACGCCGGTTCGGGCCAATGGATCCGCGGGAAGAGTTTCGACACCTTCTGCCCGCTGGGTCCAATCCTGGTTACCCCTGATGAAATCCCGGACCCCCAGTCTTTGCAGCTGAAATGTATCCTCAACGGCAACAGCATGCAGGATGCCCATACATCCGATATGATATTCCCGGTGGCCGAACTCATCAGTTATCTTTCCACCGATATGACCCTCCTGCCGGGAACTGTCATCTTGACTGGAACCCCCAGCGGTGTCGGATACACCCGGGATCCCGCGGTATATCTAAAACCCGGGGACATGCTGGAGTCTGTGATAGATGGGATCGGAATACTGCGCAATCCGATCGTGGGCCCTGAGAACCGGGCTTTGATTTAAACCCTAAAAGGGGATTATTTGCTTCTGGTCATGTTAAATCCGAAATTCGAATCTTTAAATTCGAAACAAATCCGAATATCGAATACGTGAATGGCTAAAACACAACCAATAGCCGCGAACTGAACCCTGCTTGGTTGGATCATTTGAATTTTTGTCATTTGTTATTGTTTCGGATTTTGAATTTCGTACTTCGGATTTAGACCTTTTGCACTTCATACGGCAGCGCCACAATTCTCTGACCTGGCCCTGAGAGACTGTGTCGTAATTGTAAAAATGGTTTCTTTTTCTTCACGTCATGCCGGACTTGATCCGGCATCCAGGATCATATGGACTTGAAAATATTATGGATTCCGGGTCAAGCCCGGAATGACAAAAAATCTTGGGACTCGGTTTTTTTTAATTGTGGCACAGTCTCTGAAGACGATGTTTTCTATGCTGGAATATAAAATTTCATGGTTTTTACCCGGAGAGATAGCAGAGGAGCTATATGCTGTTTAAACTTTTCCTGGCATTTACACTGATTCCTGTTGCCGAGATATACCTTCTCATCAAGGTTGGCGCGGTTATCGGCGCCTTGAATGCGGTTTTATTGGTTATGCTGACCGGATTTACCGGCGCCTACCTCGCCCGGATGCAGGGGATGCAGACCTTGCTGCGGGTCCGGGCCAGTCTGCAGCAGGGCTTGATGCCCACAGACGACCTGATTGACGCGCTCCTGATTTTGATCGCCGGCATTGTGCTGCTGACACCCGGCTTCATAACCGATGCGGCAGGACTCCTCATTCTTTTTCCGCAGACCCGCCGTATCTTTAAACAATTCATCAAGCTCCGGCTTGAACGCTGGGTCAAAAACCAGAACATGAATATAACCTTTTTTTCATAGATCGAACCGATCTAACAGCAAATCTATGGAGAGTTATGCAAAAGAGGGCCTTTTGCATAGCTCTCCCAAGGTGATGTGAAATGATTGATATAGAACAGATTAATTTTTCAGAACTTGACCGGCCGGAAGTTCTGTCGGCGATTTTTCATCCCAGGGTTGACCGGGGAGCTTCTCCGACGAATCAGCAGTCACAAAAACTTTTAATACCGGTCGACAGGGATGTCGTTATCGGCGCCCGTTTTCACATGGAAACCCCCACCGCCCCCAATATATTGTTTTTTCATGGAAACGGTGAAATCGTTGCCGATTATGATGATATGGGTTCCATCTACAACCGCATGGGCATTAACTTGTTAGCGGTCGATTATCGCGGTTACGGTCTTTCAACCGGCTCCCCCACCATCACCGCCATGATGCGGGACTGCCATGTCCTGTTTGATTTTGTTAAGGGCTGGCTGAAAAAAAATAACTGGTCGGGAAAACTTGTTGTGATGGGGAGGTCCCTGGGCAGCGCCTCGGCCCTGGAACTGGCCGCGACTTATCCGGATTTAATCGACGCACTCATCGTTGAAAGCGGATTTGCCTATTCCGGCCCGCTGTTGCGACTGATGGGTATTCAGTTGGAACGATTCGGATTCACTGAAAAAAAAGGATTTCGCAATCTGGAAAAAATCCAAAAATACAAAAAACCGACCCTCATTATCCATGCCGAATACGACCACATTATTCCGTTTTCGGATGCACAAGCGCTTTATTCCGCCTGCCCCGCGGGAGAAAAAACGATTCTCAAAATCCCGGAAGCCAATCATAATGATATCTTTATGCGTGGTTCAACGGCATATCTCTCGGCAATGAAACAGTTATTTGAAAGGCTTTAGTTTTTCTAAAGAGGTCTAATTTGTTTTCAATTGACAAATTCACTATGCATACCTATTTTTACCATAATAACTAATTGTTAGGCTGCTTTGACCCGGTTTTAAGTGACGGGTTCTATGAAGAAAGCCCGCTCATGCAACCGGCGGATTGGTAGGATTGGACTTGCAGTTAATTTGTTTTTGGCTATAATAGATCATTATAACTGACAATGAATAATTTTATCTTTACAGGAGGGGTCATGTTTAAATCTTTTAGCAAAATAACGATGCTGATGCTTCCTTTAGTGGTCATCTTTTTACTTGTTCTCGGGTCAACGGGATTTGCCCAGGAAAAAACCGGAACGGGTGGTTGGGAGCTTGGCAGTCCTTACAACAAATTTTATAAAGCAAACGAACTGGATTCTTTTAAGGGGAGAGTTGAAGAAATCATGGAGCTCGTTCCGATCCCCGGAATGTCTCCCGGTGTCGCGCTGATTGTGAGTGAATCAAAAACAGAAAAAGTTCTGGTGCATGTTGCCCCTTCCTGGTTTCTGAACATCAGGCGTGTTGGAGTCAAAAAGGGGGACAGGGTCAAAGTCAGGGGCGTGTGGGCTGAAATTAACGGAAAAGAGGTTTTCATGGCCTCAAAGATAACAAAAGGAGATCATTTTGCCTTAAAAGTACGCCTTACCAAAGACGGAACACCCTTCTGGACCATGAGCGCGGAGCAATTGGCTAAGGAAAGAGCCGCCAACTGATTTTGAAACAACCAGAAAAAATTGCCATTCTGGGTACCTTGCCGCCCCTGCGGGGGCTCAGCAGTTACTGCCTCGAGCTGGCTCTGGCAATGGCAGATAAGACTGCCGTTGAATTTATCTCTTTTAAAAAACTATACCCGGCATTTGCCTATCCGGGAGGCGGTTTAAATGAGGATGATACTTTCCCCTGCTTTGGGCATCCCCATTTGAATGTCAGCCGTCATCTGGCCTGGTATAATCCGATCAGCTGGTTAGAGGCGGGGTTATTCAACTAAAGCCGAATTACTGCATGCCCAGTGGTGGAGCCTCCCCCTTTTCCCAATCTATCTGGCTGTCTGCGGGGCATTCAAGGTCCGGGGCAAACCCGTTGTCTTTACGGTGCACAATACCAAACCCCACGAAAAATCATTCCTTTACCAGAAAATTTCCAGTCTCATTTTTAAATTGGGTGACCACTTCATTGTCCATACCGCTGTCAATGTACAGCAGTTGATTGCAACCTATAGAATTTCAGCCGAAAACATAAGCCTGATTCCCCATGGTACGCTTGATTTTCATACTAAACTGAAAATTGACCGTGAGTCTATCCGCGCTGCGATGGGGTTTAACCCCGGCAGCAAAGTCATCCTCTTATTCGGAGCGATTCGATCTTATAAGGGAATCGACACCGCCCTGAGAGCATTTGCAAAGGTTCTGAAGCACATACCTGATTCCCGTCTGTTGATTGCCGGGAAATTATGGGAAAGCTGGGAGCCTTACTCAAATTTAATTGATGACCTCAATATCCGGCAGGCAGTTTCAATCCATCCGGAATACATCCCTTCAGGTGAGGTGTATAAATTTTTTACGGCTGCCGATATTGTCATTCTCCCCTATCATCGTTTTGACAGCCAAAGCGGCGTCGGCGCCAGTGCGGTTTCTTTTCGAAAGCCCCTGATAGTGACCCATGTGGGCGGACTGCCCGATCTGGTTGCCGACCAGCGTTGCATTGTTCCGCCAAAAGATTCGGACGCTTTGGCGAAAGTACTGGTCGAATGCCTGAATACACCTGGCCGGCTTGAAGGCATGGCCGCCGGTGCCGACAGCATCGCCCGGAAACTGACGTGGCCTGCCATCATCGCAAAAACCATGTCTGTTTATCGGAAATTACTGGATTCTTCAGACACCCTCAGCGAGGCATAACAGCAGTGGGCTATCTCATTGAAGTGTTACCGAAAATGATTCGATATCGCCTGGCGCGCCTGAAAATGATACCCCCCGGGATGCCGCTGAATCTGACGTTTTCGGTTACCAATATCTGCCAGTCCCGCTGTCGCACGTGTAATATCTGGAGTTTATACGAAAACAATCCTGAAAAACGGAACGATGAACTCACCCTCGCTGAAATTGAAAAAATCTTTCGTTCCATGGGGCATATTTTTGTTTTTAACATCAGCGGCGGCGAACCTTTTTTAAGACCGGATATCACCGACATCATCAAGCTCGCCTGCCGGTACCTTTCACCCGGCATCATTCATATTCCCACAAATGCCATCGCTATCGAACGGATCGATAAAAAAATTAATGAAATTTTAAACTTTTTAAAGACCAACTTTCCTGCGATTCATTTAACGGTAAAACCCAGCCTGGATCATATCGGCGACAAGCACGATGAGATCCGGGGTGTGAAAGGCAATTTTGAAAAAGTCATGTCGCTGTTTCAGCGTTTAAAGTCACTGCAGCCGGAATTTCCCAATTTCCACGTGGAGTTGGGCACCGTTATATCAAATTGGAATATTAACGACATCGAAGAGATTGCTGCTTTTGTTACCACACTCGGTACGGACAGCTATCGAAATGAAATTGCCGAACAGCGCTCGGAAATGTTCAACCGGGAAAATAGCATTACGCCCACTGCTGAGGCCTATGAACGGGCAACCGAAAAATTCATCCGGCACATCAGGGCCCAGATGAAAAACCGATTGTTCTTTCATCGCATTACCAGTGCATTTCGACTGGTTTACTATGCGCTGGCTATCAGGATATTAAAGGAAAATCGACAAGTCATCCCCTGCTACGCCGGAATTTCAAATGCGCATCTATCACCCTATGGTGATGTCTGGGCCTGCTGTACGCTTGGCTATGACAAGTCGATGGGAAACCTGCGCGAGTTTGATTATGACTTTCAAAAGTTGTGGAAAAGTCCCCAGGCCGGATGCCGTTCGCACCGCTATCTATAATAGGACCTGCAGCTGTCCGCTTGCCAATCAAACCTATTCCAATATGTTATTGCATGGTCCCTCCCTGTTTCGGGTTCTGAAAGAGATGCTTCGAGGTTGATCATGAAGATTGCAAACCAAAGATTTCATCAATCTAAAAATAATTATCAAAGATTATTAAGGATTACGGGTTTTATCCTTGTTGCGGCAGTTGCTGTTTATCTGTTTTACGCCCCTATCTTAACAGCCATTGGAAGCTTTATTGTAAATGATGAAAACCCGGTTCGCTCCGATGCCATCGTGGTGCTGAACTCGGGCGTGGAATATTACCCGCGGCTCATCGAAGCGGCTTCCCTTTACAACAGGGGGTTTGCGCAAAAGATCGTGATTAATGGAAACCGTAAAACCGACGTTCTGCGTGAGCTGGAAAAAAAAGGGTTTGAAGCCTGCTGCCCCTGGTATGAAAATTCACTTCGGATCTTATCGCTTTATGGCGTCCCCCGCAGTAGCGTCATACAGATCAGTGCCGAGGACGCCTATGATACCATCAGTGAAGCCGAGGCAGTCGGAAATGAACTCGTCAGTAAAGGGCTCAAACGGATTATTATCACAACAAGCCAATATCACAGCCGCCGAGCCGGCTTTATTTGGAAAAAAATATTTAAAAACCGAGTTGTCGGTTTGTACGATTCCGGCTAAAACGGATCCATACAACCCCAATGCCTGGTGGAAGGAGGGCCGTCAAATACGTTGGGTACTGGCTGAATATGGTGCCTGGTTCTATTATACCTGGAAACGATTGATTAATTTTTCATAAAGTCCAAAAGAAATATTTTCACTCCCGACACAATATTTAATATCAGAATACATGCTTAAATTTGTTAATATTACCGCAAAAGTTTTAAACTTTCTGCCGGTCAACTTTAAAAATATTTTATTCGAAGTTGCTTTAAGCTATTTCCCGCTCTGGCTGATTAAAATGATCCCCTGTTCATATTCATCATATTTAAAATGCTATTTACCCAAAAAAGGGGATGTAATTATTGATTGTGGTGCAAACATAGGTAACTGTGCAATCCTATTTTCAAGACTTGTGGGGGGCGATGGGCTTGTTGTTGCGCTTGAACCATTTGAAAAATCATTTAATATTTTACAAAACCGGACTGAACCGCTTGAGAAGAAAAAATATTGTTGCCATTAACAAAGGCGTATGGAACGATACCGGAATATTTTTGTTGAAAATTTTTTCAAACACCATTTCCTGTAAAATTGAAAAATCCGCAAATCCAACGATTCAAAATAATAATTATATACCCATAAAATGTATCACGATAGATGATTTAATGAATGAATTAGCGTTAAAACGTCTGGATTTGGTTAAAATGGATATTGAAGGCTCAGAAATTGAGGCCCTGCAGGGTTCTTTAAATACACTTAAGCAGTATCACCCGCATGTTGCCGTTGCGTCCTATCATAAGCGGGACAACCAACCCGCTTATCATGCAGTAGAGAAGATCCTTAATACCCAGGGTTATACTGTGCGTACCTTCTTTCCACCTCACCTGACGACTTGCGGGAAAAAGGATTAAATAGAAGTGAATTATTTAATAACCGGTGCAACCGGATTTATCGGACCCTATCTAATTCAAAGGTTAACGGCTTTGGGTCATCACTGTCGATGCCTAGTGCCGCTCTGGCAGTAACACTGCTCCGCTTAAAGATCTCGGCGTCGAATTTGTTACCGGCGATGTCACGGATAAAGATACGTTAACCGGCATTGCCGATGGTGTGGATGTCCTCGTTCATATGGCGACACTGGGTCATATGAGTAACTTTTCCGTCAGCGAGTCCTTGTTCGAAGCGGTCAACGTAAGGGGCACCATCAACATGATGGAAACGGCACTGGCAGCGAACGTAAAAAAAATTATTCACTGTAGTACGGTTGCCGCCATGGGCATCTGTCCGGACAGCCCGGCAACAGAAAAAAGCAATTGCTTCCCTCATCATCCCTATGGTCGCAGTAAACTCCGGGCTGAAAATGAAGTGCTGCGGTTGTTTAAGGAAATGGGATTGCCTGCCGTTATTGTCAGGTTCTCGATGGTTTATGGCCCGGGAGATCACAGAGACATTTTAAAGCTCACCCGCCTGGCAAAAAAGGGACTGTTTCCGAAAGTCGGCAACCGGCCCAAATTGACACCCTTGATTCAATCGCCGGCGTCGAAGCGTCGCTCTGCCGCCTCCACAGCTCGTCGGCGGGCCTCACTCCCTGCGACCGTGGGTGTGAGGACGCGGGCCTGCTCCCACAGGTCCGCGGCCGACCCGGGCGCCCCTCGTGCCCGGGCCCGTGTGGCGGCTTCGTCGAGCGCGGCTGCGACGGAGAGGTCAGGGCCTTCCGCCGCCAGCATCAGATGACGCCCGCGTTCTTCGGGATCATCGAGGATCTCGGCTAGGCGAGCGTGCAAGTTGCGTCGCCGCTCCGCCGGGATCTCGGCGTATGCGACCGAGGCGAGCAGCGGATGCGAGAACAGCAGGCGACCATCGTCCAGTTCGAGGATTCCCGCCTTGGCCGCTGTCTCGACGGCAGCCACCGAGTCGCCTCGGACTGCATCGACGAGCGCCACCGTCGGTCGCGACAGCGCTGCGACGATCTCCGCCGCCTCACGCGCCGGTGGCGGTAGGCGCTCCAACCGCTCCCGCAACAGATCGTGCAGGCTTGCTGGGATCGGGATCTCGTCGTCCGTCTCCAGCAGGCTGCCTCGTTCAATCATCGCTCTCGCGATCTCGAGGGCGAAGAAGGGGTTTCCGCCGGAGCGCGCATGCAGGCGCTCGAGCACCTGACCGGATGGATGCGCTTCCAGGCGGGCCGCGAGAAGCAGGTCGAGCACCGCCGGCTCGAGTGATCCGATCGGGACTCGCGCGAAGCGGCCCTCGGGCAGTGCCCGTGCAAGATCGAGCGGGACGTCCACGACCGTCGCCTCTGTCCGCCTCGCCATGAACACCCCGATTCGCTCTGTACTCACGCGGCGGGCGACGAACGCGAGCACGCTCTCGGAGGCGGGATCGAGCCACTGGACATCGTCGATGCCGACGAGCAAAGGCCGCTCACGAGACAGCACCACAAGCACACCGAGTGTGGCGAGAGCGACCGCGCGCTGCAAAGGCTGTTGCCCCTCGGGCTCCCTCAGGAGCAGCGCTACCTCGAGAGCACGGCGCTGTGGCTCGGGAAGCTCGCCAAGCGCGTCACCGAGATCGCGTCCCAACAAATCGCCGAGCGCGGAATATGCCAGCTCGACCTCCGCCTCGATCGGCCGGCAGGACAGCACACAGTACAACCGATCCGCAGCCGCGGCCAGGCACGCCTTCCACAACGACGTCTTCCCGATTCCGGCTTCACCCTCGAGAAGCAGTGCGACCGGGCCGTCCTCGATCGCGCCCAGGAACCGGTCCAAGGTCCGTAGCTCATCGTCCCGGCCAATGATCGACTGCCGTTCCTCGAACACTGCGAGGCTCCTCGACGGTTCTCGATCGCAGACGAGGCGATCCGGTTACTGACTGGCGAAGCGTAGGTCATTCGCAGGGGCGCCGTCTTGTCGAGCGAGCCAATCGTCTAGGCGAAATCCCGACGCTCCTAGGCGAAGCATCAGTGGCGTAGAGCGGCCGGGCCTTCACTGCTGCCCGGCAGCACCTCGGGTGTAAGTACGCTGGCGCATGCGAGCGGCTCCTTGCGTTCGTTGCCTGTCTCGCTTCTACCGGGCTGGGTTGAAGAGCCTCCAGTTCCCCTCTGAAACAACTACGACGTGTCCGTCGGTCACCCTGATGGCGCTCTGGTCATCCAGCGCGTACGTCGGTACAGGAATCCCGGATGCCCACTTCTCCACGTCGGCCGAGGTGTTGAAGCCCTCGCGATCCATGTGCACGGTCACGGCAAAGTCAACGAGCCCCAACCCTCCGTCGCCTTGCCGCGCCCATCGCGACGGCAACCCGCGCCAACGTCCGTAGCAAGGCGCCGGCACTTCATACGGTCTGGCGCAGGGCTCGCTCCTCTCTCTTGTGACCGCGTCCTGCCCATGCGGGTCGTGATGCGTCATGGCGGGAGAAGACGGGATGGGCCGCTCTTTTTGCGCGTCTGTCGGCGTGTCAGACGGTTACGACGAGCTTGCCGGTGGCCCTGCCGGATTCCATGTAGGCGTGCGCCTCCTGGATCTCACTGAGATCGAATCGGCGGTGCACGGGCACGCTGATCTGCCCTTCGGCCACGGCATCGAGGAAGTCTTGAAGCACGGCGGGAGGTAGGTCGCCGGAGTCGCCGCCATAGGCGGTAAGACGTACTCCTCGCGGGAGGTACTCGATTGGATAGAAGTCTCTCACGGTCCATTCGTTCGACAGCATCCCCGTGAAGCACACGACACCGTGCACGCGCGTGGATCGGAGGGTGTCAGGCAACGTCGGCGTGCCGATCAGCTCGAGTGCGGTGTCGACGCCATTCGGTACAACGGCACGAACCTGGGCGGCGACGTTGCCGTCGTCGATGATCACGTGATCGACGCCGATGTCGTGGAGCGCTTCGGCCTTTGTGGCGTTGCGGGTCGTGGAGAAGACGATCATGTCGCGCTGCTTGGCCAGCACCGCGGTCGCCATTCCGATCGAGGACGTGCCGCCACGGATCAGAATCGACTGACCGGGCTGGGCATCGAGTCCGACGGTCAGTGAGCCGTAGGAGGTCTGCAACATCTCGGGCACCGCTCCGAGGATCGCCCAGTCCAAGGCGCTGGTGAACGCTATGACCTGACTCGCCGGGACCGAGGTGTACTCGGCGTAGCCGCCGTCGAACACTCTGCCCATACCGCCCATCATCGCGACGACCTGCTGGCCGACGGCAAACTCGCCCCCAGGGCACGCCGCGACCAGGCCGGTGGCCTCGATGCCAAGAACACGGGGGAACGTGACACCGACGGCTAGGCCAAGGCGGGTGTGAAGCTCGGACCGGTTGAGGCCAAACGCTTTCACCGTAATGAGCACGTCGCCCGCTGCCGGCGTTGGGATCGGGATCTCACGGATCGTGAGAGCATCAGGTGGCCCCGGGGCATCGAGCACCACCGCTCGCATCGTCTCGGTCATCTAGGCACTCCGTTCGCGGCATTCGGCGGCGAGGTTCGCGGCCCGTAGCTCCACCATCGTTCGGACGAGGTGTTCGAGTGAGTGCGGTGACAACACCGAGCCGAGACGGAAGTCGAGTTCGTCTGTGAACGTCTTGGTCGCTGGGGTCAGCACGTGACGACCTGCCGGGGCGAGTTCGATGATGGAAGAGCGCCGGTCGCCGGGATTCGCACGCCGACGGCAGTATCCGGCGTTTTCGATCCGGTCGACGAGCTTGCTCGTCCCCCCGACGGTGATCGACAACGCGGTGGCGATGTCGTGCACCCGGCAGTTCTCGGTGCGCTCGATCACCTTCATGGGCTCGAACCAGCTCAGCGCCAGGTCGTGTTCGGCACGCAGGCGCGCTTCGACGGCGTTCCACAGTTCGGTCTCGAACCGCACCAGTTCGTTGAATAGTCGCGGGTAGTCGGCTATAGCTCTCTCACTATATACCTTGGCAGATAGTTCCGCGGAACTATCTTTCGTAGGGTTCGTTCCGACCCGCCTGCCTGTTAGAGAGGACGATCCCGATGTCCACCGCAGAGAGCGAGATCCGCAACTGTTCGCCACCTGCGGGTCGTCCCTGAGCGACGGGGAGGACGAGCCGCAGTGAGCACCCATCACGCTCCCGACGTCGCCGTCGGTCGTGCCGGCGACGCGATGATCGTCGTCGACACGAGAGTGGGAGCGCAGCGGTTGCCGCATGGGTCGCTGAGAACATGACCGAGATCAGCCTCCTCGGATCTGTCGAGTACGGCGAGGTCGCATTCGGCACCGCGCTCGGGGTCTCCACCGCGTAGAGCCACCCAACAGCGGGATAGCATCGACCTGTGATCGACCACGTCGGGATCCGTTTGCCAGGCTTCGAAGCCGCTCGCGACTTCTACGCTCGCACGCTCGCGCTCCTCGACGGCCCTGAGCCAGTGGAGGGTGGAGGATTCGTTGAGTGGAACGACTTCACGATCGGCCGAGACACCGCCGAGCGGCCGGCGACACGTCGGTTGCATATCGGCTTCCGCGCCGACGGCCGCCGCCAGGTTGACGACTGGTGGCAGGCGATGATCGAGCTCGGCCACCAAGACGGCGGGGCGCCCGGCCCCAGGCCCGCCTACGGACCCGACTACTACGGCGCCTTCATTGTCGATCCCGCCGGCAACAGCGTCGAAGCCGTCAACGACGGCCCCCGCCGCCACTCCGGCGTCATCGACCACCTCTGGCTCCGCAGCCTCGACCTCGACGCTGCAAGTCGCTTCTACGAAACCGTCTGCTCGACCGTCGCGCACACCGTCGAGCGCTACGAGGGCCGCACCCAGATCCGCGGCTCCGGCGCCACCTTCTCGATCGTCGAAGGACAGCCCACCGAGAACCTCCACCTCGCCTTCGAAGCCCCCGACAAACAAACAGTCGACGCCTTCCACCAGGCTGGCATCGAAGCCGGCTATGCCTCCAACGGCGCCCCCGGCGAGCGGCGCGAGTACCACCCCGGCTACTACGGAGCCTTTCTGACAGACCCTGACTCCAACAACATCGAGGCGGTCTTCCACGACCGCCAGTCAACGTAGGCGACTCCATGTCCAGCGCCGACGAGACGGCGACAATATGAAGCAGCCTGTCACCGCCGTTGATCTGCGCCTAGGGTTCAACGTCCGGCGGTGACGCCGGCGTCGCCCGGCGTGAGGATCACAACGCATGGCGACGAGGCTCACGCGGCTGCTCCGATGGGACGTCCCTGTCTGGTGGGGTGCGGGGATCGCCTGGGTCGCGACGGGCGCGCGCCACAGCCACGGCATGGACTGGTCGCGACCGTCCGACGCTCAGCGGGCAAGGATGTGCCGAGCGTGGCTGCCGATCCACAGGCACGCCACCCAGCCGGCGGCAACGAGGCCGATGATCGGCCAGTAGTGCGGGCCGATGTCGCCTCCCGTGACGATCAGGCCGACCGTCTGGGCGGCGAGCACGACGGCGAAGGTCGCGGCGGTCAGCTCCAGCGAGCGCAGGTTGAACCCCCGGTACCAGCCGATCAGCAATGCAAGGCCTGCCGCCAGAGCGATCACGGCGGCGATTGTAGAGCCTCCGGCACCGGCCACCGCGCCCACTACGCTCCGCTCGCGATGCATCCCAGGACACTCGACCTTCACATCGACGACCTGTGCGCCCGGCACGGGATCCGTCGCGTCGACGGTCGCGGCCGGGCGGTCGTGATCCGCATCCGGCACCGCGACGGGCGCAGCGAGCGACGGCTCGAGATCCGCGTCCCGCCCGTGCGCGGCCAGGTGAGTTACTTCGTGGCCCTGCACGAGATCGGGCACCTCGTCGGTGCCGGCCGCAGCGGGCGCCGCCTCGAGAGCGAGGAGGCCGCGTGGCGATTCGCGCTGACCGAGGCGCTCGTCACGCCGACCGACAGCACGCGCCGCCGGATCGGCAAGCGGTTGCGATCGTACGTGACGTGGGCGGAGCATCGCTCCCACCGGCGCCGTCCGCCGACCATTCCCCCTGCAAACGACGCGTTCTGGGATCTGCTCGCCTGGCTCGAGCGCTGAGGCGCGGGAAGGGACGAGCCAAGGCTTTACGAAGTCCTCACGGGATATCACCAATCCCCTTAACCGGATGCCCTAGAAAGGGGAGATCCAATCGGGCTTCTCGGACGAATAATGAGAGACCCGACCACGTGAGAGAGGCGACCATGTCTGCGGCAGAGCTCCAGGAACGTCCCGACGTCGAGATCGAGCTCGTCGAGCGGTGGCGTGCCCATTCCCTCGCGCGCGTTGGCTACGACCCGGAGTCCGCTGCCGTGCTGGCAGCGTCGCACGAGGTCGACCTGCACCTCGCCATGCGCCTGCTCGAGCGCGGTTGCCCCGTCGATCTCGCACTCCAGATCCTCCTCTAAGCGCCGATCTCCTCCGGCAACTGACGCCCGGCCGCGTGCCGGGCGTCACTCGTTCGGGGACAGAGGCATCCAGCCATCAGGGGAGAATGCGACACTATGAGCGTGCTTCTCTCGATCCCGTCGCCAGGCAGCGGCGCTATCGACCTCGGCCCGTTCCAGATCCACATGTACGGCCTGACGCTGCTCGCGGCGATCGGCATCTGCATCTGGATCACGGGGACCCGGTTCGTCAACCGCGGCGGTGACTGGGACCTGATCTTCCGTTGTGCCGTGTGGGGTGTCGGCGCCGGCATCGTGGGCGCGCGGCTCTACCACCTCGCGACCAGCTGGAACGAGGTGCCGGATCAGTGGTGGGGGCCGGTGGCGATCTGGAAGGGCGGTCTCGGGGTCTGGGGCGGGATTGCCCTCGGCTGTCTCGTCGGCGGCCTCGTCGCGAAGCGCGCGGGAGCGGACGTGTGGCTGCTCGCCGACTGCCTCGCGCCCGGCCTGCTCGTGGCGCAGGCGGTCGGGCGGATCGGCAACTGGTGGAACCAGGAGCTCTTCGGCAAGGCGACCGACCTGCCGTGGGGCCTCGAGATCGATCCGGCGCACCGGCCACTTGCGACGATCGACCAGGGCACCTATCACCCGGCCTTCCTCTACGAGATGCTCTGGAACCTGCTGGCCGCTGCGTTGCTCGTCTACGTGATCGAGCGGCGTTTCCACCCGCGCCCACCCGGGCTCTTCGCGCTCTACATCGCTCTTTACTCCTTCGGGCGCTTCTGGATCGAGCTCGTCCGGGTCGATCCGGCGAACGACATCCTCGGCCTGCGCGTCAATACCTGGGTGTCGGCGCTCGCCTGCGTCGCCGGCCTCGTCTGGTTCTGGCTCTCGCAACGACGCCCTCGACCCGACAAGCCCCGCCCGGCTGCGCCGCCCCCGTCAGGGCCGAAGATGGCCGTGCCGAAGGGCCGCGTCCGGCCCGGGGGTTAGGGTCCGAGCGTGGCCAGTGCAGTCCGTGACCTCGAGCTGGACCTCGACGCGTTCGAGGGCCCCTTCGACCTCCTGCTGACGCTCCTGCTCAAGGACGCGATCCAGCCGTCCGAGATCGACATGGCCGGGATCGTCGTCGCGTTCGTCGAGCGGCTCGCCGAGCGCGACGAGCTCGACCTGGACGCCTGTGGCGAGTTCCTCGTCCTGATCGCAGCGTTGCTCGAGCTGAAGGCGCGGCACCTGTTCCCCGACGAGGAGGCCGAGCTCGCCGAGCTCGAGCCGGAGGAGGCTGCCGAGGAGCTCGCCCGGCGTCTCGCGGAGTACCGCCGGATGAAGCACGCGTCCGTCTGGTTGCGCGAACGGCTCGACGAGGAGCGAGAGCGCTACTTCCGGATCGGGCCGGCACCCCTTGCGCCCGAGTCCGAGCGACGGCTCGCCCAGCAGGAGCCGCTGCGGCTCGTCGAGGCGATACGCGCTCTGGCCGTCGAGCCGCCGCACGTCTCGCTCTCACACCTGGCACTTCGATTCCCACCGGTGGCCCAGTTCGTCGAGCGCTTTCGCGCGGTGCTGCTGCGTCGCCGCCGCTTCGATTTCGACGCCGAGGTGCATGGCCTCTCGCGGGTCGAGCAGGCCGTTGCGTTCCTGGCGCTGCTCGAGCTGCGCAAGGAGGGCGAGATCGCGATTGCGCAGGCCTCGCCGTTCGCCCCCATCAGGATTTCCCGGATCGACGACGAAAGGATGTTGCAGTGGACCGCCCGCTCCGCCTGATCTCCTCGAACCCCGTCGATGCGCTCGCCCGCACCGTCGAGGCGCTGCTCGTGGTCGCCTCGCAACCTCTCACCCTCGACGAGCTCGCCGAGGCGACTGCCGACGACACCGAACGGATCGAGACCGCGCTCGGGCTGTTGCGCGAACGCTACAGCGAGGGCCGGAGCGGCATCGTCCTGCAGAACGTCGCCGGTGGCTACGCATTCGGCGCCGCCCGGGAGGCTGCCGAGGCCTGCTCGCGGCTGTTCGAGCGGCCCGTGGAGCGCGGGCTCTCACAGGCCGCACTCGAGACGGTTGCAATCGTCGCCTACCTCGGCCCCGTCTCGCGGCCCGAGATCGCACGCATCAGAGGCGTCTCTGCCGACTCGGCCGTCGCGTCACTCGTCGAGCGCGGCCTGATCGCCGAGGCAGGCCGTGAGAGCGGGCCCGGGGGTGCAGTGCGCTATCGGGTGACGTCGCTCTTCGAGCGCGTGTTCGGGCTCGAGTCGCTCGCCGCGCTGCCGCGCCTCGACGACATCGGCGAGGATCAGGCGGCGATCCGCGACCGGCTCCTCGAGGTGGCGGAGGCCCGCGCGTCGTAGGCCCACCCCGGAGGCAGTCCTTGGCAGGCCGGGGCCTGTCACCATTGCCAGATGGCCTCCGAGGACGAAACGGCCGAGGATCCCGGCCGAGGGTGGATCGGGTCGTTCGTCCCCGGGGTCGGGGTTGTCCGCTCCTACCGGCGGGAGTGGCTGCAGCGCGACGTCATCGCCGGCGTGGTGCTCACGGCGCTGCTCGTGCCCCAGGGGATGGCCTACGCGGAGCTGGCGGGGCTTCCCCCCGTCACGGGCCTGTACGCGACCCTCGTTCCGCTCCTCGCCTACGCCGTGTTCGGGCCGTCGCGGATTCTCGTCCTCGGTCCCGACTCGGCGCTCGCCCCGCTCGTCGCGGCCGCGGTGATCCCCGTCGCCGGTGCCGATCCGGCCGAGCGGGTCGCCGTCGCCGGGCTGCTCGCCCTCATCGTGGGGGCACTGCTGTTGGTGGGGGCAATCGCACGGCTCGGCTTCCTCACCGATCTGCTCTCGAAGCCCGTGCGGCTCGGGTACCTCGCCGGAATCGCACTGATCGTGATCGCCGACCAGCTGCCGCGCCTCCTCGGCGTTCCGTCGACCGGACAGCGCTTCGTGGCCGATGTCGGCGACTTCGCCCGGAACCTCGGCGAGATCGACCCGACGACGGCTGCGCTCGGGATCGGCTGTCTCGTCGTCGTTCTCGTCGGCTGGCGGGTCGCGCCGGCGGCGCCGGGGATCCTCGTTGCCGTCGCCGGGTCGGCGATCATCGTCCGCGTCTTCGATCTCGACGTCTCGGTGGTCGGTGCGGTCCCGGGCGGTCTGCCGTCGCTGACGGTCCCGTCGCCGTCGGTCGACGACCTCGGCCGGTTGACGCTCGCCGCCGCCGCGATCGCCCTGCTCGCCTTCGCGGACACGAGCGTGCTCTCGCGAAGCTACGCGTCGAGGCTCGGAGACCGCGTCGATCAGAACCGCGAGCTCGGTGGGCTCGCTGCAGCCAACCTCGCGACCGGCCTCTTCCAGGGCTTCCCGATGTCGAGCAGCTCCTCCCGCACGCCCGTCGCCGAGGCTGCGGGAGCCCGCACGCAGCTGACGGGCGTCGTCGCGTCCGCCCTGATCGGCCTCGTGCTCGTCGCCGGGACGGGTCTTCTGAAGGACATCCCGACGGCGGCGCTGGCCGCGGTCGTGATCGCCGCGGTCCTGCGGCTCATCGACGTGCCGGCGATGCGGTGGCTCCTGCGCGTGAATCGGGGCGACTTCGCGCTCGCCGCCGCCTCGCTCGTGGGTGTGCTGGTGCTCGGCATCCTGCCGGGCATCGGGTTCGCGATCGCCCTCTCGGTGATCGCGGTGCTGGAACGGGCCTGGCATCCCTACACGGCCGTGCTCGGGCGGGTGCCGGCGCTCAAGGGCTACCACGACACGCAGCGGCACCCGGAGGGTGTGCAGGTGCCGGGGCTGCTCCTGTTCCGCTTCGACGCACCGCTCTTCTTCGCAAACGCGGAGGTGTTCCGGGACACGCTTCACAAGGCGCTCGACGCCGAGCGACGCGACGTCCGGACGGTCGTCGTCGCGGCAGAGCCGATCACCGACGTGGACTCGACCGCGGCGGAGGTGCTCGGCGAGATCCTGGCCGAGCTCGACCGGCGGGGGATCGAGCTCGCGTTCGCGGAGTTGAAGGGCCCGGTGAAGGACACGCTACGGCGCTACGGCCTCATGGAGCTGATCGGCGAGGAGCGCCTCTATCCCACGATCGGGCTCGCCGTTCGCGACCACGTGGCGGAGCACGACGTCGACTGGCACGACTGGGAGGACCGGCACGGGAAGAGGTGACGTGGGCACGGTAGTTCGCCGCACTCCAATCGGTTTTGCCGCGGATGTACCCGGGACGGTTCGACGCCACGATCGCGGCAGGGTTCTTCGGTGAGTGCGATGTCCGGATCCGGTGTCGATCTCTATTGGCTCCCCCTCGGCGCGGGAGGTCACTCGGTGCGGCTGAACGGGCGCGTGTACGAGGGCGTGGCGGCCCGGCTCCGACGGCGGCCTGCGTGCGATCTCTACCACGCAGCGCTCGAGGTGCGGGTTCCGGAGGGCCGGTTCGTGATCGAGATGACACCGATCCCGTTTCGCGACGTCGGAGAGCGCGGCGTCGTCGTCGAAGGTGCGGTCGGCAGCCGCTGGGCGAGCCGATTTCGGATCTTCCGCTACGAGGTGCGCTGCTGGCGCGACGGCGTGATCCCTGACCTCGGCGAGGCAGTCGAGAGCCCACGGCAGCTCACCGGCGACCCGTCCCACGCGTGGCGCGTCCTCGACCTCGTGCCCGCGGTGCCGCCGCTCGTCTGGGGACGTGACGAGAGCCGAGCGGGAGACATGTGGAACTCCAACTCGCTGATCGCCTGGCTGCTCGCCCGCAGCGGCCTCTACGGCAGCGGCGGTGCAGCCGCCCGTCGGGAGGACGTGCTCCGGGTTGGCACGCCGGGCTCGTGGTGGCGCAGCGGCAGCAGGCGACCGCCGAGTGAGCCTGTGTGGAGAAACCACGGGCGGATCGGCGGACTCACCGATGGCTGCGCGATGGTGGTCGTGGGACCTGGTGGAGGTCTGCGATGAGGGTGACGCACGCACCCGGCGCTGTTGCCGAGCGGGAGCTCGAAGCGATGCGGCGCGGCGAGCGTCGCGGAAGGAGATGAGATCATGACCGCCGATCCACAGGTCGTCCACCTCGCTCGTCCACCGGGCCGGGCGGCGGCAAGATCGTTCTGGCTGTGATCGGCGCGCTCCTCGCGCTCGTCGGCCTCGGCCTGCTCGCCGGCGGTGCGCACGGTCGCCTGGGCCAACAGCTTCCAGCGTGACGACGACGGCTTCTTCACGAGCTCGCCGTCGTCGTTCGCGAGCCTTGGCTTCGCGGTGACGAGCGAGAGGCTGCAGGCTCACCGACGGCCTGCCCGACCGTCTCAGCTCACCGGGCGACATCGTCACGTTCACGGCACGAGGCGGCTCGAGCAACGGCAAGCCGCTGTTCGTCGGCGTCGCTCCGGCAGCCGAGGTGGCGGCCTATCTGTCAGGCGTCGCGCACGACGAAGTCGTCGATGTCCACATGGACGGCTGGAAGGGGCCGCTCTCGAAGGACTACCGCACCAGCCCCGGCGGCGCGCCCTCCGGGCCACCCGCTGCGCAGCCGTTCTGGACGGCGAAGACGACCGGCACGAACGTCTCGCTGACCTGGCCCGCCAGCGAGGGCACCTGGTCGATCGTGGTCATGAACGCGGACGCGTCACCGGGCGTGGCCGCCGCCCTCGGTCTCGGCGTCAAGGTGAACTTCCTCGGCTGGGTCGCGCTCGGCCTGCTTTGCGCCGGCGGCGTCCTCCTGCTCTCGGGGGTCTTGATGATGTTCTTCGGCTTCCGGTCGCCGCATCCGGGCGCGGGAACCGGCGCCACGGTTCCGCCCGCGAGCATGGCGGGTCAGCTTGCCTTCCAGACCGACGACGAGAAGGGCTACCCCGTGCTGATCGAGGGCGAGCTCGACCCGGGTCTCGGCCGCTGGCTGTGGCTCGTGAAATGGCTGCTCGCAATTCCGCACTACGTCGTGCTCGCCTTCCTCTGGCTTGCCGCAGCGCTCCTCACGGTCGTCGCGTTCTTCGCGATCCTGTTCACGGGCCGCTATCCGCGAGGCATCTTCGACTTCAACGTCGGCGTGCTGCGGTGGAGCTGGCGCGTGGCCTTCTACTCCTACGGCGTGCTCGGCACCGATCGGTACCCGCCGTTCACGCTCGCCGACGTCGACTACCCGGCCAGGTTCGACGTCCCGTATCCCGAGCAGCTCTCGAGAGGGCTCGTGCTGGTCAAGAGCTGGCTGCTCGCGATTCCGCACTACGCCGTGCTCGCGGTCCTGATCGGCAACTGGGGCTGGACGTTCGACGGAGATCACTGGACGACCTGGGGCCTGAGCCTGAACGGCATCCTCGTGCTCATCGCCGTCGTGATCCTGCTCTTCACCGGTCGCTACCCCCGCGACATCTTCGGGATCGTGCTCGGGATCAACCGCTGGGCACTCCGGGTCGCCGCCTACGTGATGCTGATGCGCGACGAGTATCCGCCGTTCCGACTCGATCGCTGAGCGATGCCGTCGGTCTCGTCGCGGCCGAGCCGATCACCGACGTCGACTATCCCACGATCGGGCTCGCCGTTCGCGCCCACGTGACGGAGCACGGCGTCGACTGGCGCGACTGGGAGGATCGGCGCGGGACGCGGTAACTGGTCGGTCTGGCGAGGCCCGCGGGCGGGCCCCTTCAGGATCACGCGAAGCGTGCAGAAAACATCGGCAGGTCGGAGCGGAAAGCGAGAGCGGTACGCTTTTCCACCGCGCTTGCTTTCCGCTCCGAGATGCCCGCTCAGATCTGCCAGGCGCCGTTTCGAAGCACCGGCACGTGCTCGCCGGCGGCGGTGATGCCGTCGACCTCCAGCTCCGGGCTGCCAACCATGAAGTCGACGTGGATCCCGCTCGCATTGATGCGCCGCTTGTCGGCGTCGTCCTCGACGGCCAGTGCGTAGGCGGACCCGAGCGCGATGTGGCTCGCCGCGTTCTCGTCGAGCAGGGTGTCGAAGAACACCGTCTGCAGCGGGCCGATGCGCCCGCCCCCGTCGACGAGCGCGAGCTCTCCGAGGCGCGTGGCCCCGTCGTCCCTGGTGCAGGCCGAGCGAAGCGTCTCCGCGTTCTCGTCGGCGTCGATCCTCGCGACCCGGCCGTCCTCGAACTCGACGCGCAGGCCGCGGATCACCGACCCGTACAGCTCGAGGGGCATCGTCGCCGAGACATGGCCGTCGGCCCGGAACGGGTCGGGAGCCGTGAACGTCTCCTCGCTCGGGATGTTGGGATAGTGGGCGAGACCGTCGACCGTCGTGAACTCGGCCGCATGCCACCGCGATGACGCGAACAGCCCCACCGTAAGGTCGGTTCCGGGGCCGTGCAGGTGGATCGCGTCGAAGCGACGGTCGGTGAGGGCGGCCGCGCCGCGCTTGACCGTCTCCATGCGCTCGGTCCAGGCGGCCACGGGGTCGTCGGTGTCGAGCCGGCAGACGTGGGCGATCGCGCCCCAGAGGCGGTCGAAGGCCTCGTCCTCGTCGACGTCGGGATACACGACCGCAGCCCAGTCACGGGTCGGCGCCGGCGCCACACACCAGTTCGTCGTGCCCCGGTTCACGATCTCACCCGTCTCGGGCAGGTACGGCAGGAGGTCGAGCCCCGAGCGGTCGGCAGCGATCCCGTTCAGTGCCTGCGGGGCAGCCGGGCCGCTGAGCGAGATCCGAGCGGCGTGCTCGTCGGAGAAGTGACGCAGGCGCGCGGTCATCCACGGGGGGATGTAGGAAAGGGTCTCGGGGGCGCCGCGGAGAAGGCGCTCCCTCTTCATCCAGGGGTCGGAGTAGAGGACGTCGACGTAGCGCGCACCGCGCTCGTAGGCGGCGCGGGCGACTTCTCGGGTCAACTGCTCCTTGCCGAGGTAGGTCGTGATCCCGACGAGCTGACCCGGCTGCACGTTCGCCCCGAAGCCGACCACCAGGTCCGCGAGACGTCGCGTCAGGTCCGTGTAGTCGCGCACAGCGCGGGAGACTAGCGACAATGCCGGTATGCGCCTGAATCGCTACGTCGCCCGTGCCGGTGTCGCCTCGCGTCGGGCAGCCGACGAGCTGATCAAGGCCGGGCGCGTGACGGTGAACGGGAAGCGCGGCGAGCTGAACACGTTCGTCGCGTCGAGGGACGTCGTCGAGGTCGACGGCGAACAGGTGGGCAAGCAGGAGCTCGCCTACGTCCTCCTCCACAAGCCGCTCGGTGTCGTGACGACGGCGAGCGACCCCGAAGGGCGCCCGACGGTAGTCGACGTTGTCGGTCACGAGGCGCGGGTGGTGCCCGTGGGTCGGCTCGACATCGATACGAGCGGCGTTCTGCTGCTGACGAACGACGGCGACCTCGCCCACCGGTTGGCGCATCCTCGCTACGGGGTCGAGAAGACGTACGTGGCCGATGTCGAGGGCGACCTCACGCCTGCGACCGTGGCGGCACTCGCCGCCGGGATCGAGCTCGAGGACGGTGTCACCGCGCCGGCCCGCGTGCGCCGGCTCGGCCGCTCACGCGTGGAGCTCGTCCTGCACGAGGGCCGCAACCGTCAGGTGCGGCGCATGTGCGAGGCGGTCGGGCATCCCGTCGTGCGGCTGCGGCGCACCGCCTATGCGGGCCTCGACGCCCGCGGGGTCGAGGTGGGCGGGTCGAGGGAGCTGAGCCGGGACGAGGTAGAGGGGCTGCGCCGGCTGGTGGGGTTGTAACCCGGGAGACGCGGAGCCCGGCGCCAGGCTGAAGCCTGGCGCCGGCGGTCACAGCCGGACGAAGCCCATCGCCTCGTACATGCGCTCGAGCGTGGGAGCAGAGGCGGCGCGCGCCTTCTCGGCACCCCGGCCGAGCAGCCGCAGCAGCTCGCCCTCGTCCGCGCGCAGCTCGGTGTAGCGACGCCGGATCGGCGCGAGGAGCGCGACGACCGCCTCGCCGACCGCGACCTTGAACGCGCCGTAGCCTGCGTCGCCGTACTCGGCCTCGATCGCCTCCGGGGTGCGCCCGGTGGCGACCGACATGATGTCGATCAGGTTCGAGACGCCAGGCTTGTCGTCCGCGCGGCGCACCTCGCGCCCGGAGTCCGTCACGGCCGTCTTGAACTTCTTCATGACCGCGTCGGGCTCGTCGAGCAGCCGCACCGTCCCCTGCTCCGAGCTGCCCGTCTTGCCCATCTTCGCGAGCGGGTCCTGGAGCGACATGATCCGGGCGCCGACCTCCGGGTAGACGCCGTCCGGCACGGTGAGGACGTCCCCGTAGCGCGCGTTGAAACGCTCTGCGATGTCGCGGGCCAGCTCGAGGTGCTGGCGCTGGTCATCGCCGATCGGGACGATGTCGGCCTGGTAGAGCAGAATGTCGCCGGCCATCAGGACGGGGTAGTTGAAGAGGGCCGACGCGACGAACTCCTGCTGCTCCCCCTTGTCCTTGAACTGCGTCATCCGTCCGAGCTGCCCGTAGCCTGTGACCGCCGACAGCAGCCAGCTCGCCTCCGCGTGCGCGGTGACATGGCTCTGCGCGAAGATGGTCGAACGGTCTGGGTCGAGCCCCGTTGCGATCAGCATCGAGAAGAGATCGAGCGTCCGTGTGTGGAGGTCGGCCGGGTCGTACTCGACCGTGATCGCATGGAGATCGACGATGCAGAAGGTCGCATCGCCGAGTTCCTGCGTCGCGACGTACTGCCGAAAGCCGCCGGAGTAATTGCCGAGCGTCGAGTCGCCGGTCGGCTTGATGCCAGAGAAGATTCGCAAGAGTGCCCTTTCGCTCGTGGTCGCGGCCTGAACGCGCTAGCGCTCTCGGCCGGGCTGGGAAGCCTTGGCCTGGCGGTTCAAGGGCGCCAGAAGAGGCCGAGGAGGTGGAGCGAAGGCATCGTGCTCTTTTTGTAGCCGTTTTCGGGCCTAGCGTCAAAACGAGCCGCGTCTACACTGGGACGATGGCCGTGACCGACCCAACCTGGACGCCGTCCTCCTGGCACGAGTTCCCTGCGCTCCAGCAGCCCGAGTGGCCGGACGCGGAGGCGCTCGTTGCCGTGCGTGACCGTCTCAGCCTGCTGCCCTCGCTGATCTTCGCCGGTGAGGCACGCGCGCTCCGGCACCAGCTGGCGGAGGCAGCCGGGGGTCGCGCGTTCCTCCTCCAGGCGGGGGACTGCGCCGAGTCGTTCCACGAGCTCTCCGTGATCGCGATCCGGGAGCGGCTGAAGCTGCTCCTCCAGATGTCCGCGGTGCTGACCTACGGAGCGACCCTGCCGGTGATCAAGGTGGGGCGGATGGCCGGCCAGTTCGCAAAGCCACGCTCGTCGGCCACCGAGACCGTCGGCGGTCTCGAGCTGCCGTCGTTCCGGGGGCACGCCGTCCACTCGGACGAGGCGACCGTCGAGGCGCGGCGGCCGGATCCCGAGCGGCTCGTGCAGGCGTACTATCAGGCCGTCTCGTCGCTCAACCTCCTCCGTGCGTTCACGAAGGGCGGCTTCGCCGACTTGACGCAGGTTCACACGTGGAACCAGGAGTTCGTCGCGAGCTCGCTGGAGGGCCGGCGCTACGAGACGATCGCGAACGAGATCGGCCGTGCCCTGCGCTTCATGCAGGCGATCGGGATCGACCTCGGCGACGAGCGCTCGATCCACGAGGTCGACGTGTGGACGAGCCACGAGGCGCTGCTGCTCGACTACGAGGAGCCGCTCGTGCGCAAGGACTCGACCACCGGCGACTGGTATGCGTGCTCGGGCCACTTCCTCTGGGTCGGTGAGCGCACGCGGCAGCTCGACGGCGCCCACGTCGAGTTCCTCTCCGGGCTGCACAACCCGATCGGGGCCAAGGTCGGCCCCGCGGCCACGCCCGACGATCTCGTCGCGCTCGCCGAGCGCCTCAACCCCGACCGTTCCCCGGGGCGACTCACCCTCATCACCCGCCTCGGCGCGAGCCGTGTGCAGGAGCTGCTGCCGCCGCTCCTGCGGGCCGTGCAGGAGGCGGAGATCCCCGTCGTCTGGGTCTGCGACCCGATGCATGCCAACGGCTTCGTCACCGGCTCCGGCCACAAGACACGCCGCCTCGACGACGTGCTCCGTGAGATCGAGGGGTTCTTTGCGGCGCATCGCGAGGTGGGAACGTGGCCCGGTGGAGTCCATCTCGAGATCACGGGTGAGAACGTGACCGAGTGCCTCGGCGGCTCCGAGGCCGTGCTCGAGGGGCAGCTCGACACGCGCTACGAAACGCTCTGCGACCCACGCCTGAACGCCCGCCAGTCGCTCGACCTGGCGTTCCGGGTCGCCGAGCTGATGCGAGGCTAGGGGCCCCGGATGCTGCGGAACGTCACCGTCGTCGGGACGGGCCTGATCGGCGCGTCCGCGGCACTCGCCGCCCGGCGTGCGGGCGCGTTCGTGCGTGGGTGGGATCCGGATCCGGAGGTCCTGCGCGTGGCGCGGGAGCGGGAGGCCGTCGAGCCGTCGGCATCGCTCGCGGAGGCGGTCGAGGCCGCGGACCTCGTGCTGGTCGCCGCTCCCGTCGCGGAGCTCCCTCACGCGGTGCGCGAGGTGCTCGCGCTGGCGCCCGCAGGGTGCGTCGTCACGGACGTCGGCTCGACGAAGACCGCGGTGTGTGCCGCCGCCTCGGGAGACCACCGCTTCATCGGCGGACACCCGATCTGCGGTGCGGAGACGCGAGGCCCGGAGCGGGCGAACGCCGAGCTGTTCGAGGGGGCGACCTGGTTCCTGACCCCGACCGCGGGGACGGGACCGGAGCTGCTTCGCACGGTGCACGGCTTCGTGACCTCGCTCGGGGCACGACCGGTGGCGATCGACGCGGGTGCGCACGACCGGCTCGTGGCGGTGACGAGCCACCTGCCGCACGCGCTCGCCAACGTCCTCCTCAACCAGGCCGGCGCGACCCGCGTCGACGGCCACGACCCGCTCCAGGCCGCCGGCGGCTCGCTGCGCGACATGACCCGCATCGCCGGCGCCAACCCACGCATCTGGGTCGACATCTTCCTCGACAACCGTGACGCGGTCGTGGCGGCCCTCGCCGAGCATCGCCGCCGGATCGAGCAGCTCGAGACCGCGCTCACGGCAGAGGACGGCGGTCAGCTCGCCCGGTGGATCGCGGAGGCTGCGGGAAACCGGCGGCGCATGCTGGCAACGGCCCACGGCGACCCGGGCACCCTGCAGCGGCTGCGGGTGCACCTGCCGGACCGCCCGGGTGTGCTCGCCGGCATCTTCCAGGCCCTCGGCGCCGAGCGCATCAACGTCGAGGACTTCGAGATGGATCATCTCTCGACCGACCGGGGCGGCACCCTGACCGTCGTCGTCGCGGGCGAGGACGAGGCTGAGCGTGCCGCAGCCCTGCTCGAGGCACAGGGGTACGGCGTCGTCGTGGCGCCCGTGATCGACGAATGAGGGTCGAGCCGGTCACCCGTCTCGTCGGTCACATGGCGGTGCCCGGCGACAAGTCGATCTCCCATCGCTCCGTGCTCCTCGGTGCGCTCTGCGACGGCGAGACGCGCATCACGGGCTTCGGCCGCTCCGCCGACACCGAGGCCACGATCGAGGCGGTCCGCGCCCTCGGGATCACGGTGTACGAGCACGGCGACGACACGCTGCACGTCTTCGGCAAGGGTCTGCGAGGGCTCACCGCGCCCGGCCGGCCGATCGACTGCGCAAACGCGGGGACTCTCGTGCGGCTGCTCGCCGGCATCCTCGCGGGCCAGACCGGCGGGCAGTTCGAGCTGACGGGCGACGCGTCGCTCAGCGCCCGCCCGATGAAGCGCGTGACCGAGCCGCTCGGCCGCATGGGTGCCGGCGTCGAGACCGACGACGGGCATCTGCCGATGGGAATCGAGGGCCGGCCCCTGCGCTCCATCTCCTACGAGTTGCCGGTCGCGAGTGCGCAGGTCAAGTCGGCGATCCTGCTCGCGGGCCTCTACGCGAACGGCGAGACCACCGTCGTCGAGCCGGCACCGACCCGCGACCACACCGAGCTGATGCTCGAGGCGGCCGGTGTGACGGTCACCCGTCGCGCCAGGAGCGTTACGGTGCAGCCTGCGGAGCGACTCGAGCTCGGCGAGATCGAGGTGCCGGGCGACTTCTCGTCGGCCGCCCCGTTCATCGTCGCCGCCACGCTCGTCCCCGGCTCGGAGCTGCACATCCACGGCGTCAACCTCAACCCGCGGCGTACCGGGCTGTTGACGATCCTCGAGCGGATGGGAGCGCGCGTGACCGTCTACAACAGGCGCCGGATCGGCGGCGAGCGGGCGGGCGATCTCGAGGTGCGCTCGGCCGAGCTCGTCGCGACCACGGTACTCGGCCCGGAGGTTCCGCTCGCGATCGACGAGCTACCGCTGTTCGCTCTCGCCGCCTCGTGTGCGCACGGCAACAGCCGCCTGCGTGGAGCCGAGGAGCTGCGGGCGAAGGAGTCCGACCGCGTCGAGGCGACGGTCGACGCCTTGCGCGCGCTCGGCCAGCACGTCGTGGCGACCGAGGACGGCTTCCGGATCCGTGGTGTCCCGACCCGGCCCCGCGGTGGCAGGATCGAGAGCCGGGGTGACCACAGGATCGCGATGCTCGGCGCCGTTGCCGCTCTCTACTCGCAGGAAGGCGTCGAGATCGAGGATGCCGGCTGTGTGGGAGTAAGCTTCCCGGGCTTCTTCGAGCTCCTCGACTCGCTCCGCAGGGAGGCCGCCGCATGATCGTCGCGATCGACGGGCCCGCCGGGGCCGGTAAGAGCTCGGTCGCGCGCGCCCTCTCTGTCCGGCTCGGCTTCCGCTACCTCGACACCGGCGCCATGTACCGTGCGCTCACCTGGCTCGCCCTGCATCACGGAGTCGATCTCGGAGACGTGACCGCGCTCGTGGCGCTGGCGGCCGAGTTTCCCGTCGAGTTCGCGGAGGGTGGCGGGGTCTCGATCGCCGGCCACGACGTCACCGGCGAGATCCGGCAGCCGGAGATCGACTCGTCGGTACCGACCGTCGCGCGGCACGAGGAGGTGCGCGAGGTGATGCGTGACCGCCAGCGGGCACTCGGCGAGCAGGGCGACTCCGTGATCGAGGGGCGCGACATCGGCGTCGTCGTGGCACCCCACGCCGACGTGAAGGTGTGGCTCTACGCCGACCCGCAGGTCCGCGCTTCGCGGCGCCATGCCGAGCGCGACGGGATCGAGGTCGAAGAGCTCGCCGACGAGATGCGTCGTCGCGACGCGCGTGACGCCGGCAACACGCACCGGGCCGACGACGCCGTCGAGATCGACACGACCCTCCTCAGCCTCGAGCAGGTGATCGACCGGATCGAGGCGCTCGTGCAGGCGCGGGTCGCATGAGCACGACCGCGGACAGGGTCTGGGCCGTCGGCCGGCCGACGATCGGCACGGCGGTGAAGGTCGCCGGCCGGCTGAGGGTCTACGGCAAGGAGCGCGTCCCGCTGACGGGTGGTCTCGTGATCGCCTGCAACCACTTCCACTGGGTCGACCCGCCGGCGCTCGGTGCCGCCTGCCCGCGCACGATCTACTTCATGGCGAAGGTCGAGGCACATCGTGTGCCCGGCCTCGGGACGTTCATCGGCTGGTTCGGAACCTTCCCGGTGCGACGCGGCGAGTCCGACCGCGACGCCGTGCGGACGATGCGCGGGATCGTGCGCGACGGCCTTGCGCTCGGCCTCTTCGCCGAGGGCACCCGTCAGCAAAGCGGCGTCCCCGGCCCGCTCCAGCCCGGCGCCGCGATGGTCGCGCTGCAGGAGGACGTTCCCGTGATCCCGGTCGCGATCCACGGTTCGCAGACGTGGAAGCCGGGGAACTTCCACCCGGTCTCGCTCGCCTGGGGCGAGCCGATCCGGTTCGAGGGCCTGCCGAAGGGCGGCAAGGGCTACAAGGAGGCCTCGCTGATCCTGCAGGGCAAGATCCGCGGGCTCTTCGACTTCCTCGTCGAGATGCACGATGCCGGGCGCCCCGACGCGGTGCCACCGCGATGAGAGACGTCGAGCCCACCGAGGAGGTCGAGGCACCTCGAGAGATCGCGGGCACGGTTGCGATCGTCGGCTTCCCGAACGTCGGCAAGTCGACGCTGATCAACCGGCTCACCCAGAGCCGGGCGGCGGTCGTGCACGAGACGCCGGGCGTCACCCGCGACCGCAAGGAGCTGCTCTGCGAGTGGACGGGCACCTGGTTTCGGCTGATCGACACGGGTGGGGTGGACGAGGTCGAAGGCGGGCCGTTCGGCACGAAGATCGCCGAGCAGGCGAAGGCCGCGATCGACGAGGCCGACCTCGTGCTGTTCGTCGTCGACGCGCGGGCGGGGATCACACCGGGCGACGAGGAGCTCGCCGTGATCCTGCGAGCCGCCAAGCGGCCCGTCATCGTGCTCGCCAACAAGATCGACGATCCGCGCCGTGACAGCGACTCGGCCGTCTTCCACCGGCTCGGTCTCGGCGATCCGTGGCCGCTGTCGGGCCTCCACGGCCACGGCACCGGCGACCTGCTCGACGAGATCGTCTCCCGCCTCCCCGGCACGAGCGAGATCGCCATCGGCACCGAAGCGATCCGCGTCGCGATTCTCGGGCGCCCGAACGTGGGCAAGTCGTCGCTCCTCAACAAGCTCGTCGGCCGTGAGCGCGTGATCGTCTCGGAGATCCCCGGCACGACCCGGGACGCGATCGATACGGTCTTGCAGCGCGGCGAGACGACGTTCGTGCTCGTGGACACCGCGGGCCTGCGCCGCCGCCGCAAGCAGCGGCAGGGGATCGAGTACTACAGCGAGCTGCGCGCGCTCCAGGCGGCCGACCGGGCCGACGTGGCTCTGGTGTTGTTCGATGCTTCGGAGGGGATCGTGGAGCAGGATCTCGCGGTCGCCGACATCGCCCGCAAAGCCGGCTGCTCGACGCTTGCCGTGCTGTCGAAGTGGGACGTGACCGAGCTCGACATCGTCGAGGCGCAGGGGCATCTGGCACGGCGGTTGCGCCAGCGGCCACCGGTGATCGCTGTGTCGGCGAAGACGGGGCGTGGTGTCGACCGCCTGCTCGACAAGGTCGAGGCCCTGTTCGCGAAGCACAACGGCCGGATCACGACGGGCGAGCTGAACCGGGCTCTCGGCGAGCTGAAGGATGCCCGGCCCGGGCCGCAGGGCGAGCGGGGGAGGCGGCTGAAGCTGATGTACGGGACCCAGGTCAGCACCCGTCCGCCGCGGTTCCGCATCTTCGTCAACGCGCCGAGCCTCGTCACGCGCGACTACGGCTACTGGGTCGAGAACGAGCTGCGCAAGCGGTTCGAGCTCGAGGGGGTGCCGGTGTCGATCGACTTCGTGAAGAGCGAATAGGCGTGCGCGTCACGGTGATCGGCGGCGGCTCCTGGGGCACCGCGTTCGCGATGATCCTGCGCGATCGCGGCCACGAGGCAACGCTCGCCTGCCGCGACGCCGAGCAGGTCGCCGCGATCGCGGCGACCGGCCGGAATCCGCGCTACCTCCCGCACGTCGATCTCCACGGGATCGTCGCCACGACAATCGAGGCCGCGCCGGTCGCCGAGGCCAACCTCGCCGTCGTCGCCGTCCCGAGCGCAGCCTTCGCCGAAACCGTCGCGGCACTCCCCGGCACCTGTCCGATCCTCAGCCTGACGAAGGGGCTCGACCCTACTACCGGCAGCCGCCTCTCGACGCTCGTCACCGGTCGGCCGGTTGCGGTGCTCTCGGGCCCGAACATCGCCGAGGAGATCTCGCGCGGCCTGCCCGCCGCCGCGGTGATCGCGGGCGAGGATCACGCGCTCTCGGTGCAGCTCCAGCTCGCGCTCACGTCACCGCTCTTCCGTGTCTACGTCAACGACGACCTGAAAGGCGTCGAGCTCTGCGCTGCCGCGAAGAACGTGATCGCACTCGCCGCGGGTGGGGCCGACGGCCTCGGCCTGGGCGACAACGCCAAGGCCGCTCTCGTCACCCGAGGGCTCGCCGAGATGGGGCGTGTCGCCGAGGTCGCCGGCGCCAGGCCCGAGACGTTCGCGGGGCTGGCGGGCCTGGGCGACCTGATCGTCACCTGCTGGTCGAAGTCCGGCCGCAACCGCCGAGCCGGAGAGCTGATCGCGCAGGGGGCGACGCCCGAGGAGGCCGTCTCCGAGATCGGCATGGTCGTCGAGGGCATCACGACCGCGCCCGTGCTCCGCGAGCTCTCGCATCGGCTCGAGGTCGAGATGCCGATCACGGAGGGCGTCTGCACCGTGTTGAACGGCGTGCCGCTCGGCGAGCTGGTTGCCACGCTGATGCAGCGAGACCCGACCTCGGAGTAGGTGCTGAGGGGATCGGCTAGGCTTCTGCCGATGAGCCTCCGCTCGTTCAGCTTCAGCTCGGAGTCGGTCACCGAGGGGCACCCGGACAAGATCGCCGACCAGATCTCCGATGCCGTCCTCGACGCCGTTCTCACCGACGACCCCCAGGGGCGCGTCGCCTGCGAGACCCTGATCACGACCGGCCTGGTCGTCGTCGCGGGCGAGATCACGACGACGACGTACGTCGATATCCCGCGGCTCGTGCGCAAGACGGTGACGGGCATCGGCTACACGCGGGCGAAGTACGGCTTCGACGCAGAGACCTGCGGCGTGATCGTGGCACTCGACGAGCAGTCGCCCGACATCGCACAGGGAGTCGACGAGTCGTTCGAGGCGCAGCATGGCGACCGGGATCCGATCGATCTGATCGGGGCGGGTGACCAGGGAATGATGTTCGGCTACGCGTCGAACGAGACCCCGGAGCTGATGCCGCTGCCGATCCAGCTCGCCCATCGGATCGCACACCGCCTGGCGGAGGTTCGCAAGGCCGAGGTGCTGCCCTATCTGCGACCCGACGGCAAGGCGCAGGTGACGGTGCGCTACGAGGTCGACGAGCGCGGGCACCAGAAGCCTGTCGAGATCGAGCGCGTGCTCATCTCCACCCAGCACCGCGACGGTCTCGATCCCGAGAGCCTGATCAAGCCGGACCTCGTCGACCACGTCCTCCGGCCGATCCTGCCGCACGACCTCTTCGACGAGCACCGCTTCGAGGACCGCGACTTCCTCTTCGTCAATCCGACCGGGAAGTTCGTGATCGGGGGGCCGATGGGTGACACGGGCCTGACGGGACGCAAGATCATCGTCGACACGTACGGCGGCGCCGCCCCACACGGCGGCGGCGCGTTCTCAGGCAAGGATCCGACCAAGGTCGACCGCTCCGCCGCCTACGCGGCGCGGTACGTCGCCAAGAACGTGGTCGCGGCCGGTCTCGCCGACCGCTGCCAGATCCAGGTCGCGTACGCGATCGGGGTCGCGCATCCGCTCAGCGTGCTCATCGACTGCTTCGGCACGAACATCGTCTCGCAGGAGACGATCGAGACGCTGGTCCGCGAGCACTTCGACCTGCGCCCGGGCGCGATCATCCGCGATCTCGACCTGCGCCGGCCGATCTACCGCAAGACCGCCTCGTACGGCCACTTCGGCCGTGAGGACGCCGGCTTCAGCTGGGAGCAGGTCGACAAGGCCGACGTGCTGCGCGCTGCTGCCGGTCTCCCGGCGCCGGTCTCGGTCTAGCGCCCGGGAGGCGGGCTGAAGCCCGTCACCGAGCTGCCGGCCGCACGTACAGGCCCTGTGCGAACTTCTCGTCGATCGTACGCTCGTCGCCCTCGAGCTCGACCGTGAGCGGGCCGGTCCCGGACGAGGGCTCCCGGTGCACGGTCACGCCCGGCGCGAACCCGTTGTCGTAGAACCAGTGCAGGAGATCGCCGTCGTGCTCGGCGAGGCGCACGATCTCGGCCGTGTCGCCGGGGGCGAGCTCCGCGAGTGAGAGGAGCTCGGCGTTCTCCGCCTGCTCGACGTCGGTCTCGATCGGCCACCCGTGGGGACAGCGGTCGGGGAACCCGAGCCGCTCGTTGATCCGTTCCACCATGTCGTCGGAGAACGTGTCTCCGAGCTCGTCGGCGTGGACGTGGGACTCGGCGGCGGTGTAGCCCATGAAGTCGGTCAGGAACCGCTCGATCAGCCGGTGCTTGCGGACGACACGCTCTGCCCGCTCGATGCCGGTCGGGGTCAGGATCGCCTCCTTCTGCTCGCCGCGCTCGACGAGGCCCTCGGCCTCGAGCCGTTTCAGCATCTCGCCGGCAGAGGCGCGCGAGACGCCGAGCATCTCGGCGACCCGGGAGGCGATCGCGTTCGAGGCCGTAGCAGGGCGATACTCGCCGATCGGGAAGGCGAGGAAATAGATGGTCTCGAGGTATTCGTCGACAGAATGCCCCTGTCCGTGCGCCACGGTTTCGCCTCTCGGTTGACGTCAGCGACCGGCTGTCACTATAGTCCGACGGGTTTGTAAGGTTGGCCTTACACGGAAGGGACGAAATGGGATCGGGGCTCGTCGTGTTGAGGGAGGGATTCGAGGCGTCGCTCGTCGTCGCCGTCGTGCTTGCGTTCCTCGATCGCAGCAACCGCCGTGACGGCTTCGCCGCCGTCTGGATCGGGATCGCGGCCGCGCTGACCGTCAGCGCCTTCGTCGGGATCACCCTGTTTGCCGTCGGCGCCGAGCTCGAAGGAACCTCCGAGTACCTGTTCGAGGGGATCACGACGATCGTCGCCGCGTCACTTCTCGTCTGGATGATCTTCTGGATGCGAAGGCAGGCCCGGTCGATCCGCACCGATCTGGAGGGCAAGACGCGTGCAGCGCTCGCAGAGGGATCTGCGCTCGGCCTCGCAGCCGTCGCCTTCGTCGGCGTCCTGCGTGAGGGCGTCGAGACCTCGCTCCTGCTCTTCTCGACGACCGAGAAGTCGAGCCCGCTCATCTCGCTCGTCTCGGCGCTTCTCGGCCTAGGGCTCGCCATCGGGCTCGGGTATGCGTTCTACCGTGGCTCGCATCGCCTCGACCTGCGCCGGTTCTTCACCGTGACGAGCGCGATCCTGCTCGTGTTCGCGGGCTGGCTGCTCGCGAAGGGGCTGAAGGAGCTTGCCGAGGCCGGCGTCATCCCGGAGAACGAGCTGATTCTCTGGGGCGCGTTCGCGCTGCTCGCAGCTCCCACGTTGTGGTTCTTCTTCCGGCCGCCGGGCCGGAAGCCGGTACCCACCTGACCAGCGGCTAGCCTCGACGGGTGCCGCTCGCATCCGTCTACCCGCTCGTCTCCTCGCGCGCCGTCGCGCGGCGCTTCACCTACGAGGTTCCCGTCGAGGTCGGCAAGGGCGCGATCGTGCAGGTGCGCCTCGGCCGCAGTACGACGCGCGGTGTCGTCGTTGACGTCGGGGTCGAGCCGCCGCCGGGGATCAGGGTTTCGGCGGCCGGAAAGGTGCTCGACGAGATCCCGCCGGCCCTCGTCGACCTGGCGCTGTGGATCGCCGACTACTACGGGACCACGCCGGCGCGCGCGCTCGAGCTCGTCGCACCTGTCCGCCGCGCGCCCCGGGGGGAGCGTCCGTCCCCGGCCGAGCGCGAATCGCTTCCGGGTGAGGCCGCGCCCGCCGAGCTCACGAGGGAGCAGAGGCGGGCAGTCGCCCGCATCGTGGCCGGGATCGACGGAAAGACGGGCGCGCATCTCCTGCTCGTCGGGCCGACCGGCAGCGGCAAGACCGAGGTCTACCTGCAGGCGTGCGAGGCGGCGCTCGAGCGTCGCCTCGGCACGATCGTGCTCGTGCCCGAGATCGCGCTCGCGCCCCAGACGGTCGGCAGGTTCCGCGAGCGGTTCGGAGACACGGTCGCGATCCTCCACTCGGCCCTGGGGCAGGCCGAGCGGCGAGACGAGCGCGATCGCGTCGCCCGTGGCGAGGCCCGGGTCGTCGTCGGAGCACGCTCGGCGATCTTCGCCCCCATGCGTGATCTCGGTCTCGTGATAGTCGACGAGGAGCACGACTCGTCGTACAAGCAGGAGTCCGATCCCCGCTACGACGCGCGAACCGTCGCTGCGAAGCGCGCTGCGCTCGAAGGTGCTGTGGCCGTCTACGGGAGCGCCACGCCGCGTCCGGAGAGCTGGGCCACGCTGGAGCGGGTCGTGCTCTCGGCCCGGATCGGCGCGCCGATGCCCCGGGTCCGGATCGTCGACCTCCGGCGCGAGAGCGGTTACCCGCTCTCCGCGCCGCTGCTGACCGAGCTCGGCAAGGTGGCGGAGGCGGGCGGGAAGGCGATCCTGCTGCTCAACCGGCGCGGTGTGACACCGGCGATCCACTGTCGCGCCTGCGGCCTCTCGCGCCGTTGCGGGAACTGCGACGTCGCACTCACGTTGCACGGCGACGGTGGCCTGCACTGCCACCACTGCGGCCATCGCGAGCCGGTACCCGAGACCTGCCCCTCGTGCGGCTCGGCCGAGCTCGCGCACATCGGGGCCGGGACGCAGCGGCTCGAGAAGGAGCTCGAGCGCAACGTGCCCGAGCTGGAGCGGATCAGGCTCGACGCCGATACCGCGGCGCGTGCCGGGGCCCTTCGGGAGACGCTCGAGCGGTTTCGCACCGCGGAGCGCGCCGTCCTGATCGGCACCCAGATGGTCGCGAAGGGGCACCACTTCCCGGGAGTCGATCTTGCCGCCGTCGTCGATGCGGACACGGGCCTCGCGATCCCCGACTTCCGAGCCGAGGAGCGGACGTTCCAGCTCGTCACCCAGCTCGCGGGCCGGAGCGGCCGTGACGCTCCCGGGCTCGTGCTCGTGCAGACGTTCCAGCCCGATGCGATGCCGTTCCAGTTCGCCCAGCGACACGACGTGGCAGGGTTCCTGGCCGAGGAGCTGGAGCGCCGCACGGCCCTCGGTTACCCGCCGGTCAGCCACCTCGTCACGGTGGTGGCCTCCGGTCCCGAGGCGGCGGGGGTCGCCCAGGTGCTGCGCGAGGTCCGAGCGGGGCTCGAGGGGGTCGAGGGGACGCTCCTCGGTCCCGCGCCGCTGCTGCGCCTGCGCGGACGCCACCGCGCCCAGCTCGTCGCGAAGACCCACGAGCCGCGCGCGCTCGCCCGGCGCGCCGCAGCGCTCCTCGGCGCCGCGAGCCCCGAGCTGCGGCGGCGTGGGCTGACCGCCGTCGTCGACGTCGACCCGCAGTCGCTCTAGTCCCGGCGGCTAAACTCGCCGTGATGAGCGACCTCGACCATGACGAGCACGAGCACGAGCACGACCACGCCGACCACGACGACGACGGCCCGAGTGCCGAGCAGGCCGAGCGCCTGGCCCGGCGTCAGCTGGCGCTGTCTCAGGTGCGCCAGTACGGCGATCCGGTCCTCCGGATGCGCGCCAACGAGGTCGAGACGTTCGACGAGGAGCTCGTCCAGCTCTCGGAGCGGATGATTGCCGTCATGCACGACGCGGACGGCGTCGGGCTCGCGGCGACGCAGGTCGGGATCCTGCGCCGGGTGTTCGTCTTCAACGACGAGGGCGAAGTCCGGATCGTGGTCAACCCTGTGCTGACGGTTGCGAGTGGCGACACCGAGGTCGACGAGGAGGGCTGTCTCTCCCTCGGCCCGGTTCGCATGCCCGTCGAGCGGGCCCTGGAGGTCACGCTCGACGGTCTCGACGCACAGGGGGGCGTTCTGCACCTCGAGTTGGAGGGGCTTCCCGCGCGCGTCGTGCAACACGAGCTCGACCACCTCGACGGCAAGCTGATCATCGATCGCACCGATCCCGAGTCGCGGCGCGAGGCGATGGCGCAACTGCGGCCGCGGCTCGTCCTCTCGAGGTAGTCATGACCCGGATCGCCGTCGCCGCGACGGCGCCCTTCGGAGCGGACGTGCTGGAGCGGCTCGCCGCGAAGCACGAGATCTCGACCCTCCTCACCCGCCCGGACGCTCCCCGGGGACGTGGGCGCCGGGTCGCTTCGCCACCCGCGAAGACGGTCGCCGAGCGCCTCGGTGTGCCGGTGCTGCAGCCCGAGCGTCCCGAGCCCGGTCTCGACCTCGGAGCCCCCGTCGTCGTCGTCTGCGCCTACGGTCTCCTCATCCCGGAGGAGCTGCTCGCGGAGGGGACATGGCTCAACGTCCATCCGTCGCTCCTGCCCCGCTGGCGGGGTGCAGCGCCCGTCGAGCGTGCGATCCTCGCCGGCGACGCCGAGACCGGGGTGACGATCCACGAGACGGTGCAGGAGCTCGACGCCGGCCCGATCGCGGCGCAGGAGCGTTTTGCGATCGGTCCCGACGACGATGCCGGCTCGGTGTTCGACCGTTCCGCGGCCGTGGCGGTGCGGCTCCTCGATGACGTGCTCGCCGATCCGAGCCCTCCGTTCGTCCCTCAGAGCGCCGACGGCATCGTCTACGCCGACAAGATCGAGCCGACGGACCGCCTGCTCGACCTCGGCCGCCCGGCCGACGAGCTCGTGCGGCGGGTCCGGGCGCTCTCCCCCCACATCGGTGCGCGCGCCGAGCTGCAGGGCCGGCCGGTGACCGTCTGGCGGGCACGGGTGGGGGAGACGGGTGCGTTCGAGCCGGTCGAGGTTCAGCCGGACGGAGGGAAGCGCATGGATGCCGCCGCCTGGCTGCGCGGCATCCGCTGATGGCGCCCGCGATCTCGCCCGCACGCGCCTCGGCGTTCGAGGTGATCCGGAGGGTGTTCGAGGACGAGGCGTACGCCGACCGTGCGCTGCGTACCGCGTCGGCCGGGCTCGACGACCGCGACCGAGCGCTCGCCCGCCAGCTTGCGTACGGCACCGTGCAGCGGGTCCGCACGCTCGACCACGCGATCGAGACGATCGGCCGGCGTCCGCCGGGGCGCCTCGACGCGCCCGTGCGCGCGGCCCTGCGGCTCGGCGCCTTCCAGCTCACGTTCCTGGACGGGGTGCCGCGCTACGCCGCGGTCAACGAGTCCGTCGAGTTGGTGCGCCGCGCGCGGCTCGAGCGTGCGGTGCCGTTCACGAACGCCGTGCTGCGGCGGCTGGCGGACGAGGGCCGGGCGTGCGTCGAGGCGCTACCGGATTCGACCTGGCAGGAGGCGGCGCTGGCGCATTCGTATCCGGACTGGGTGGCGGAGACGTGGTGGCGCGATCTCGGTGCGGAGGGGGCGCTGGCGCTGATGCGCGCACAGAACGAGGCCCCACCCACCGTCGTCCGGCTCGTGCGTGGTGAGATCGAGGGCCTGCCGGACCCCGATGTGCCGGGCGCCTGGCGCGTCGAGCGCGTGGACGAGCGCGCGCTCGGCGAAGGCAGGATCTGGCCGCAGAGCACCGGGTCGCAGCTCGCGGGCCTCTCGGTCGCCTCCGTGCCCGGCGAGCGGGTGCTCGACCTCTGCGCGGCGCCGGGAGGCAAGGCGACGATGCTCGCGGGAGAGGTCGTCGCGGTGGAGGCGAACGCAGCCCGTGCGCGCGAGCTGGAGGAAAACGCCCGCCGTCTGGGCGCCACAGGCGTCAGGGTCGTCTGCGCCGACGGCCGCGCGCTACCGGACGACCTGACCGGTTTCGACCGGGCGCTCGTGGACGCACCGTGCTCGGGTCTGGGCGTACTCGCCGCCCGGCCCGATCTCCGTTGGCGCTCCCAGCCGCTGCCCGAGCTGCAGCTCGAGCTGCTGACCGCCGCTGCCGCACGAGTACGGCCCGGAGGCACCATCGTCTACTCCGTCTGCACCGTGAATCGCGACGAGGCCGAGGCAGTCGTCGACGCTGCGGGACTCGCCGTCGATTACGCGCTCGCCGAGGAATGGCCGCAGTTCCGACATCCGGTCCGTCCGGAGTTCCTCCAGACGCTGCCGCACGTCCACGGCACGAGCGGGTTCTTCATCGCGCGCCTCCACGTGCCGTGAGCAGACCTTGTGATGAAGTGCCGCAAGGTCCGGCGCCAGTGCGGCGTTAGGATCGCCGGATGGGCTGGTCGACGTGGATCCGGGACGGGCGGGAGGTCGAGCCGTCGCTCTACGCCGCCGACTTCACCCGGCTCGGCGAGCAGATCGATGCTCTCCTCGGCGCCGGGTGCCACATCTTCCATTTCGACGTCGGAGACGGGCACTTCATCCCGCCCGTGACGATCGGGCCGGTCGTGCTCCGCTCGATCGCACCGATGATCCACGAGGCGGGCGGCATCCTCGACTGTCATCTCATGGTCGCCGATCCCGAGCATCACTTCGCCGAGTTCGCCGAGTCCGGCGCCGACTCCGTCACCTTCCATGTCGAGGCGACGAACGATCCTCGTGGCGTCGCCGCCGCGGCACGCACGCTCGGGCTCGCCGTCGGTGTTGCGTGCAACCCGGAGACCGCGGTCGTCGACGCAGCTGCCTTCGCCCGCGAGGCCGGGGCCGAGATGATCCTCTGCATGAGCATCGTGCCGGGCTACTCCGGACAGCCGTTCATGCCTGCGGCCTACGGGCGAATCACGGAGCTCGCCTCTCTGGTCGAGATCCCGATCCAGGTCGACGGTGGTATCGGCGAGGCGAACGTGGCGGCCGTGCGGGCGGCGGGAGCGACCCTCTTCGTCGCCGGGAGCGCCGTCTTCGCCGAGCCCGACCCGGCAGACGCCTACCGTCGCATCGCTGCCGCTTCGGCATGAGCCTCGATCGCGCGCTCGAGCTCGCGAATGCGGCGGCGGGCGCCGCCTATCCCAACCCCACGGTGGGCGCCGTCGTGGTCGCCGGCGGGACGATCGTCGGCGAGGGTGTGACGGAGGCCTACGGCGGCAGGCACGGCGAGATCGTGGCACTCGCCGCTGCCGCCGAGCGTGCCCGTGGGGCAACGCTGTACGTGACGATGGAGCCGTGCGCCCATCACGGGAAGACCCCGCCGTGTGCCGACGCGGTCATCGACGCGGGGATCGCACGCGTCGTCGCCGGCTGCGTCGACCCGGACCCCGAGGCAGCCGGGGGTCTCGAGCGGCTTCGCCGGGCCGGCGTCGCCGTCGAGCTGGACGATCGGTTCGGGGCGCGGCGACAGAACCAGGCCTGGCGGACGTGGAAGGCGCTGGGACGCCCGTTCGTCACGTACAAGGCGGCGCTGACGGTCGACGGGCGGGTGACGGTGCCGGGGACTCGCTGGGTGACCGGCGAGGCGTCCCGGCGGCGCGTGCACGAGCTCCGCGCGTCATCGGACGCCGTTGCGGTGGGCATGGGAACCGTGCGGGCGGATGCGCCACGGCTCGACGCACGAGACGTGCCGGTGTTGCGGCAGCCGCGGCGGCTCGCGTTCGGGCAAGGGCCGCTCCCACCCGACTGTGAGCTCGAGCTGCGCGCCGGCGGCCTCGGCGAGGAGCTCCGGCAACTCGCGGCAGAGGGTGTCCAGTCGCTCCTGCTCGAGGGCGGGCCGACACTCGCGACGGCCTTCCTCGAGGCGGGGCTGGTCGACAGGCTGCTTCTGTTCGTGGCGCCGACGCTCTCGGGCGACGGGCCGCGGTTCCTCGGCGACCTCTCGGCACCGAGGTCGCTGCTCCACCTCTCGGTTCTGCCGTGCGGGGAGGACGTGCTCGTCGAGGCATACCTGCGCGAGCCGTAGGGCCCGGGCCTCTGTAGCCTTCCCGGCATGTTCACCGGCATCGTTCGTGAGGTCGGGTCCGTCGTCGCGGTCACCGGCGGCGCCGCGGGTGTTCGGCTCGAGCTCGAGGCGCCGGTAACGGCCGCGCTCGTCGACGTCGGCGGCTCGGTCGCGATCAACGGCGTCTGCCTCACGGCCGAGAAGGTCGAGGACGGGCGCCTCGTCTTCCACGCCGTCCCCGAGACGCTCTCACGGTCGACCCTCGGCGAGCTCGTCCGTGGCTCGGTCGTCAACCTCGAGCCGGCGCTGCGGGCCGGCGACCCGATGGGCGGGCACATCGTCCAGGGCCACGTCGACGGGATCGGCAGGGTTCAGTCGATCGAGGCCGAGGGAGAGGGCCTGCGCGTGATCATCGAGGCCACGGCCGATACGCTCCGGTACTGCGTCGAGAAGGGATCGATCACGGTGGAGGGGGTCTCGCTGACGATCGCCGAGGTGCACGACGACGGGTTCGGCCTCGCCCTGATCCCGCACACGATCGCCGAGACGACGCTGTCGCGGCTCGTGCCCGGGCAGCAGGTCAACCTCGAGGTCGACCTGCTCGCGAAGCTCGTCGAGCGCCTGCTCGAGCCCCACCGGCGCCAGGCGTAAGGTGGAGCGCCTGCCAGGGTACGATGCCCCGGTGAGCACCGATGCCCCGAACTCCGTCTTCTCGACCGTCGAGGAGGCGATCGAGGACATCCGCGCGGGCAGGTTCGTCGTCGTCGTCGACGACGAGGACCGCGAGAACGAGGGAGACCTCACGATCGCTGCGCAGTTCGTCACGCCCGAGGCGGTCAATTTCATGGCGACCCATGCACGCGGACTGATCTGCCTCTGTCTCACACCGGAGCGCTGTGAGGAGCTCGGTCTGCGCCAGATGACCGACCAGAACGAGACGCCCTTCGGCACCGCGTTCACCGTCTCGATCGAGGCCCGGGAGGGCGTCTCGACGGGTATCTCGGCCCACGACCGCGCCCACACGATTCAGGTCGCGATCGACCCGACCTCGACGGCCCACGACCTCGTCCAGCCCGGCCACGTCTTCCCGCTCCGCGCACGCACGCGGTGGTGTGCTCCAGCGCTCGGGACAGACCGAGGCCGCCGTCGACCTGGCGCGCCTCGCCGGCCTCGCCCCCGCGGGGGTCGTCTGCGAGATCATGAACGAGGACGGCACCATGGCCCGGGTGGCCGACCTCATCGGGTACTGCGAGCGCCACGGGCTCAAGATGGTCACCGTCGCCGACCTGATCGAGTACCGGCGCCAGCACGAGAACCTCGTCAAGCGCGTGGCCTCGGTTCGGCTGCCGACCGCGATCGGCGTGTTCCAGGCCGTCGCCTACGAGGAGGTGCTCACGGGCAAGCACCACGTCGCGCTCGTCAAGGGCGACGTCGACGGTGCCCGCGACGTGCTGGTGCGCGTTCATTCGGAATGCCTCACGGGCGACGTCTTTCATTCGCAACGCTGCGACTGCGGCGAGCAGCTCGACTGGGCGCTGCGGCGCATGGAGGAAGAGGGAATGGGCGTCCTCCTCTATCTCGCCCAGGAGGGGCGGGGGATCGGGCTGCTGAACAAGTTGCGCGCCTACGAGCTCCAGGAGCACGGACTCGACACCGTCGAGGCGAACCTCCGGCTCGGGTTCGCCGCCGACGTGCGCGAGTACGGCATCGGCTCGCAGATCCTCGCCGACCTCGGCCTGACCACGATCCGCGTACTGACCAACAACCCCCAGAAGATCACCGGGATCTCCGGCTTCGGGCTCTCCGTCGTCTCCCAGGAGCCGATCGAGATCGAGCCCAACCCGGAGAACCAGGGGTACCTCGACTCGAAGCGCGACAAGATGGGACACACGATCGGGCTGCGCGAGCACCACCAGCGCGTGCGGTTCGACCCGGAGAGCTCCTGAGCGATGGCTAGGCTGCCACGATGAGCAACCGCTTCGAGACACCGCGCTGGGACGACGCACCCGAGGAGCTTGTCATCGGCGACGACACCGCAGCGCAGGTGCCGGCCGGTGAGACGGACGGATCCGACCTCGATGCCTCGAGCGAGAACGTGCTCGACGGCTTGCCCGTGGCTGACGTGGTCGCCGACGAGGACGAGGAGGCCGACGAGGGCGACCTCGACGGCGCCGCATCGGACGCGTTGTCTGCGGCCGGCGCGATCGAGCCCGAGGCCGATGCGTCGGCGCTGGAAGCGCCGCCGCTCGCCGACCACGTCTCGGCCTCGACGGACCACGCTCCGGGCGAGCTGACGGTGCCACCGGGGTACTCCGTGCTCGAGGGTGAGGCAGCCGGAGAGCGCCGCGCCGTCGGCGTGGTCGTGTCCCGGTTCAACGGAGACGTGACGACACGGCTGCTCGAGTCGGCGCTCGCCGAACTGGAGGCCTGCGGCGTCTCACATGACGCCGTCACCGTGATGCCGGTTCCGGGAGCGTTCGAGCTGCCGTTGGCTGCGATGGCACTGGCGAAGACCCGCAGGTTCGCCTGCATCGTCGCCCTCGGCTGCGTCATCCGCGGCGACACGCCGCACTTCGACTACGTCTCCAGCGAAGCCGCCAGTGGCCTGCAACTCGCCGGCATCGAAACCGGCGTCCCGGTCGCCTTCGGCCTGCTCACGCTCGACCGTGCAGACCAGGCCGAGAGCCGCACCGAGAAGGGTGCGGAGGCCGTCCGCACCGGCCTCGAGATGGCCGACCTGTTCGCCAACCTGCGCGCCGCGGCCGCGAGATAACCACGTCCCCGTTTCGTGGTGTTCGGTACACTCCCGGCCGCATGTCCAAGATCTGCTCACTCTGCGGAAAGAAGCCCGGCTTCGGGAACAACCGGAGCCACTCGATGGTCGCCACCAAGCGTCGCTTCAACCCGAACCTGCAGCGCGTGCGGATGATGCTCGACGGCAAGGCCACGCGCGCCTACGTCTGCACCCGTTGCCTCAAAGCCGGCAAAGTCACCAAGGCGATCTAGCAGGGCTCGGGGTGCGGTGACAGGCTTCAGCCTGTCTCCGGGCTTCTCCCCGATGTAACCCCCGACGCCCCGGCCGTCGTCTAACCTCGCGGCGTGGACAAGAGCACCCATCTCGCGCGCACGACCGACCTCGGACGGATCTCCGTCTCGGCCGAGGCGATAGCGCAGGTCGTCGGTCATGTCGCGGCCGAGAGCTACGGCATCGTCGGCATGGCCGGCAGGCGTTTCCCGCGTCTCCCGGGCCGCGACCGGCTCACGGACGGCATCGAGGTGAAGGCGCGCGACGGTGGCGTCGAGATCGACCTCCACGTGATCGTCGAGTACGGTCTCAACCTTGCGGAGGTCGCGGCGACGGTGCGCACCCGCGTCGCCTACGAGGTCGAGCGGCAGACGGGCCTCTCGGTCGCCGCCGTCGAGGTACGCATCGAGGACGTCAGGCGCTCGTCGTGAACCTCGACCGGGCCCGCGAAATCGCCCGCCAGGCGCTCCTCAACCTCGAGGCGAACCAGCAGCGGATCGACGACCTCAACGTCTACCCGGTCCCCGACGGCGACACGGGCACGAACCTGACGCTCACGGTGCGGGCCATCGTCGGCGCCCTCGAGAAGTCGACCGCCGACGGGCACGAGGCGGTCGCCCACGAGCTTTCGCGGGCGGCGCTGATGGGCGCCCGCGGCAACTCGGGAGTCATCTTCAGCCAGATCGTGCGCGGATTCGCGGACGTTCTCGGCGAGCGCGACCCGATCGACGAGCCGATGGTGGCGCGGGCGTTCCGCTCGGCGAGCGACGCCGCCTACCGGGCCGTCCGGCGCCCCGTCGAGGGAACGATGCTGACCGTGATCCGCGAGATGGCCGAAGCGGCCGAATCGCCCGAGGCACGGGAGCTCGACCGGCTCGAGTTGCTGACGCTCATCGTCGCCCGAGGCGAGGAGTCCCTCGCCCGCACGCCTGACCTGCTCTCGGTCCTCAAGGAGGCAGGGGTCGTCGACGCCGGCGGGGCAGGGTTGCTCGAGATCATTCGCGGCGTGCGGGCCGCCGTCGCCGGCGAGCCCGTTCCGGAGGCTCCCGCCGGGAGCGTGGCACTCTCCCCCGACTCGATCCACCAGGAGCTCTCGGAGTTCCGCTATTGCACCGTGTTCGTGATCGAAGGTGAGGGGCTCGACGTCGACGGGCTCGAGCGCGAGCTCGAGCTGCTCGGCGATTCCCTTCTCGTCGTGGGCGATCCGAGCGCGGTCAAGGTCCACGTCCACACCGACGATCCCGGAGCCGCGCTCAGCCTCGGAACGGCCGGCGGCACGATCGACGGGATCGAGATCGCGGACATGCACCGGCAGACGGCCGAGCGCGAGGAGCGCCTGTCGGTCGGATCCATGGAAGGCCTTCCCACGCTCGAGACCGGAATCGTCGTCGTCGCGCCGGGAGACGGCAACCGCCGCCTCTTCGAGAGCCTGCGCGCGACCCGGGTGATCGAGGGTGGCCAGACGATGAACCCGTCCACCGAGGAGATCGTCGGCGCCGTCGACGCCACGCCCGCCACCGAGGTGATCGTGCTGCCGAACAACTCGAACGTGATCCTCAGCGCCGAGCAGGCCGTGGGTCTCGTCAACAAGCCGATGAGGGTGTTGCCGACGCGGACGCTGCAGGCCGGGCTCGCCGCGATGATCGTGTACGACCCGGAGTCACCGGCAGCCGAGAACGAGAGCGCGATGGCGCAGGCCCTGGAGGGCCTCGCAACCGGCGAGATCACGATCGCATCGCGCGACGTGACCCTCGACGGGATCGAGGTGAGGAAGGGTTCGTGGCTCGGGCTCGCAAACGGCGCCGCCGTGGCCAGCGGGCCGAGCTTCGACTCCGTTGCCGGAGCCGTGGCGGACTGCCTCCTCGACGGTGGCCGGGAGATTCTGACCCTGCTCACGGGGGCTGACGAGCCGCAGCTCCAGACGCTCGTCGGCGAGATCGGCGTCCGCCACCCAGACGTCGAGATCGAGATCCACGCCGGGGGCCAGCCGCACTACCCGTTGCTCCTCTCGGCGGAGTGAGGATGGCGCTCAGGGTGCTGCTCGTCGAGGACAACGACGTGTACCGCTCGACCCTCGAGCTGCTGCTCGACGGCCGGGAGGGCCTCGAGATCGTCGGCTCCGTTGGGGACGGCCGCGAGGCCGCCGCGGCAGCGGAGCTCCTCGACCCGGCCGTCGTCCTGATGGATTTTCGGCTGCCCGGCCTCGACGGGGCCGAGGCGACCGCCGCCGTGCTCGCCGCCGCGCCCGGTGCAGCCGTGTTGTGCCTTACCGCAGAGGCGACGGCTGCCGACCGTGAGGCGGTGCTCGCCGCCGGCGCCGTCGGACTGATCGAGAAGGGCCGGCCGATCGACGATCTCGTCCGGGCAATCCATTCCGCAACCGAGCCAGGGGAGTCAACTCCGTGAACCTGACGTCCGAGAACACCGCGATCGTGCTCGACTCGACCTCCGACTATCCGGAGGCGAAGGCCCGTGAGCGCTTCGACAACGTCCGAGTCGTACCGCTGCACGTCCTGTTCGGGAGCGAGGACTTCCTCGACCACGTCGGGATCTCCTCTCACGACTTCTACCAGCGCCTGAAGACCGCACCGAAGCCGCCCACGACGTCGCAACCGACGCCCGGCGAGTTCCTCCGGGCGTACGAGGATCTCGCGCAGTACGACCGCATCTACTCGCTCCACCTGTCCCAGAAGCTCTCCGGCACCTTCCAGTCCGCGATTCAGGCCGCCGGGATCGCCGGGGCCGACCGGATCCGGCTCGTCGACTCGGAGACCGCATCGCTCGCGGTCGCGATGCTCGCGCTCGCAATCGAGCGCCGTCTCGCCCGTGGCACCACCGACGGCGAGCTCGAGGAGCTCATCGACCGTTTCAAGCGGGACAACACGGTCGTCTTCACCGTCGGCACGCTCGAGTACCTGCAGAAGGGCGGGCGGATCGGGAAGGCCCAGGCGCTCGCCGGCGCCCTCCTGAACGTGAAGCCGATCCTGTCCTGCGAGGACGGTGTGGTCGTGCCGGTCGGCCGTGTGCGCGGTCGCCAGAAGGCGCTGGCCGAGTTCCGCCGCCTGTTCGTGGAGGCGACCGAGGATCGCCCTGGCCTCAGGGTTGCGATCGCCCACGCCGATGCACCGGAGTGGGTGGACGACATCTCCGCGCTTGCGCTCGAGGCGCGGCCTCAGGCGGAGATCGAGCTCGTCGAGAACCTCGGCGCGGTCGTCGGCACGCACGCCGGCCCCGGCGCCGTCGGCTTCTTCTGGTTTCAGGACTGACGCTCAGCCTAGTCGTCGCTGTCCCCGTCCTTGGGCTCGCCGTTCCGGCGGGGTGGGTCGTCGGTGGTCACCGTCGGCGCAGTCGTGGTCGCCGGGCTCGTGTCCGTTCTCGTTTCCGTGAACACTGCCCGGGGGCTCAGCTTGCCGACCGGGTCGTGCGAATCCTGGGTCAGCCGGAGCAGCGTGAAATTGAGGGCGATTCCCGCCACTGCCACCGCCCCGACGAGAAGCGCTCCGAGAAGAGCCCGCTGCCACGCCCGCATCTCCACAGGTTACGCGGCACGCGCGAGCTCGCGTCGTGCGGTCGCCACCTCGGCCGGCCGGTTGCCGAGCAGGACGGCGACGGGCGTTCCTTCCGGGTCGACGTACCGCGCCCGGAAGGATTCCGGCCCGCCGTCCAGTTCGACGTTCGCCCACCCGGCCGTCGTCCCCACCATCTGGAGGCGGAGCCCGAACTGGTCGGACCAGAAGTAGGGGGTCGCCGTGTACGGCCTGGGAGCTCCGAGGATCGCCGAGGCGACTGCGCTCGCCTGCCCCGAGGCGCTCGTCCAGTGCTCGACGCGGCGACCGTCGAAGCTCGCAACATCCCCGCACGCGAAGACCCCTTCGTGCTCGGTGCGCCCGCATGCGTCTGTGGTGATCCCGCCGCGATCGACGAGCAGGTCGGCGGCGGGCTCGGCCCCGATTGCCACGAGCAGCGCGTCGTAGGGAAGCGACGTCCCGTCGGCGAGGTCGACCCTGTCCGGCTCGACGCGTTCGATCTGCGCTCCGAGATGAAGCTCGACACCTTCAGCCCGCCAGCGGGCGGCGAGGAGATGACCCACCTCGGCGCCCGCGACGCGGGCGAGCGGGGCCGTTTCGACCTCGATCATCGAGACGCTCGCTCCCAGCCCGATCGCCGTCGAAGCGACCTCCGCTCCGACGAAGCCCGCACCGATGACGACGAGCTTGGAGGCGGGCCGGATCGCAGCCCGGAGCCGCACGGCATCGGCGAGCGTCCTCAGGTGATGGACGTTGGTGAAGCCGACACCGGGGAGCGGACGGGCGCGGGCACCGGTTGCGAGCACGAGGTGCGTCCAGTGAAGCTCGCGCCCCCGGACGAGGACGAGCTTCCGTCGCAGGTCGATGTGCTCGACGGTGGCGTTCAGCCTGAGGTCGATGTCGCGGTCGGCCCAGGAGCCAGGGGGGCGCAGGAGCAGGTCGTCCTCCAGTCGCTTGCCGGCGAGGAACTCCTTGCTCAGCGCCGGCCGCTCGTAGGGCGCGAGGGACTCGGCCCCGACGATCGTGACGGGGAGCTCGCAACCCCCGGCGCGGAGAGCCTCGGCGCAGCGCGAGCCGGCCAGCCCGGCGCCGACGATCACGACGCCGTTCATGCCGCCTGCTCGCCCGTCGCGGCGTCGTACACGGCTATCGCCCCCATCGGGCACGATCCGGCGGCGTCGAGCACCGCGTCGTCGTGGGTGTCGGCGACCAGCAGCGTTGCCGTGCCGGTCTCGTCCTGCGCGAAGACATCGGGTGCGTCGGTCACGCAGCTGCCGAACCCGCTGCACAGTGACCGGTCGATCTCGATCCGGTAGGTGCTCATGCTGCCTGCTCTCCTCGTCGCGGTGTGAGCTCTCTTGCGGGGGTGATCCTGCGGCGCCCTCGTGCAGGTGTCGGCGGTACGAGGAATCGCCAGCTGGCCGCCGCAGCGACGGCGCCGACGGCGAAGACGTAGAGCGAGAACGCCCACGGCCGCGTGGTGTCGGTTCCGGCTGCGATCCCGTGGACGGTCGCAGCTCCGAAGATCGCGTAGGTCGCCCAGTGCAGGCGCCGCCAGTTCTTCGGGCCGATCCGCTTCCGCATCGAGAACGAGGCGTAGACCAGCACCATCATCTCGGCGGCGAGAATCCCGAACGACGTCCAGACGGGCCGGTACGAGACGAGCCCCGGGACGAAGAGCCCCGGAATGCTCACCTTCACTGTCGTATCGAGCACGAGCGCCGTGGCGTGTCCTGCAAGTGCCCCGAGGCCGAGCATGGCAAGGATGCGATGCAAGTCGGTGACGGCTGCCGGTTTGAGAGCCCTGAACGGGCGCGACTTGACCATGAGCCCTGCGAGGACGGAAAGCGTCAGCATCACGTAGGCGGTAATCCCGCCTGCGCGCGCGAGCAGCCAGAACGTCGGGTCGTGCCTCATGCCAGGCCTCCTGCCAGGACGGTGTGCCCGTCGTCGGTGACGACGACGTGAGGGAGATCGATGTCGGCTCCGAGGAACGCTGCCTTGGCGGCGACCTCGGCCGCTGCTGCGGAGCCGGCGACGACGGTGACGCGGAGAGGCGTAGCCGTGGCGGGCCGTCCGGTCGCCGGATCGATCAGATGGTGCCGCTCCTCGCCGTTCCGAAGCCAGCGTCGCCGGTCTCGTCCGGAGGTGGCGATGCCGCCGTGTGTCAGCTCGAGCGTGAGGTCGTCGGTGACTCCGACGGGCCACGAGCCGCCGCGGACGGCAAGATCGCCACCGGCGTTGACGAGGCACGGGCCGAGCACGGCGAGGAGCTCGGCGACGCGGTCGACCGCGTAGCCCTTGCCGATACCGCCGAGGTCGAGGTGGCAGCCCGGGTCGAGGACGATCCTCGCCCCGTCGACGCGAACATCGCCGCCGCAGCGAGCCGGCGGCGCACCCGCCGCGGCAGGTGCATCCGGGGCCACCGCGTCGAACGTGCGGTCGTAGCCGGCAGCGACGACAGCGTCATGGACGGTTGGATCGAATCGTCCGCCGGTTTCCTCGCGGGCGGCGAGCGCGAGCTCGACGACCCGAACGAGATCCCGGCTCGCGTCGTCGACGGCTCCGTCCCGGTTGAGCCGGGAGAGCTCGGAATCGTCTCGGAACCGGGACATCATCTGCTCGAGCCGCTCGAACTCTTCCTCGGCCCGGTCGAGCGCGCGGTCTGTGCGCTCGCCGGGCTCTGCGTCGAGAAGCAGCTCCACGTCCGTGCCCATTGCCCTGAAGGCTCGCCGGAGCATCACGAGGTCCGTGTGACCGTGAGCGGGGGGAGGTTGACGACGCGGACGCTGGGCGCCGCAGCGGACGGCGAGACCGCCGCGGACGCCGCAGTCGACTGCGCCACCTGCAGCGATCGAGCCTGCGCAGTCGCTGCCTGCGCCTTGACGGCCGCGATCTGCGCCCTGCGGGCTCTCAGCGCCTGCCGGTACGTGGCCATCCGGGCGTCGACGACCTGTTGCACGAGCTTCGCGTCGGCCCGCAGTCGTTGCTCACGCTGTGCGAGCACGGCGAGCCGTGGGTCGGCGCTCGTGGTGGCCCAGGGCTGTGCGGCGACGGCTGCCCAGCTGAGGAAGAAGACGACGACCGCGATGACGATCGCGTAGAGGCGATGGCTCGTGTCAGTCATCCTGCTCAGTCCCTTCGAACTCCGACTCGTGCTCTCCGCCGGCGCGATGCTTGATCACGACGACAGGCGGCGGGCGATGGTAGACGATGCGCACGGGAGCCGTGCTCTGGACGGGGGTGCTGACGGCACTCTGCGCCGACGGGGTGACCGTCGCCGCGGCGGGCACCGGCGGTAGGGCCGGCGGCTTCTGCGCGAGCGCCTTGCGGAGCGACGCCTCGTACCGGTTGAGCTGCGCGGTGCGCCGTGCGACCTGCTTGTCCGTCGAGGCGTGCGCATCGTTGCCGAGGGAGAGGGTGTGCCCGAGCGCGAAGACCCCTGCGACCGCTGCGAGGCCGACGGCGAGTGAGACGATGAGTGCGCGAGTCCGGTTCATTGTGAGACCTCCGGTTGAGATATGCCCCCTGAAGGTAGGCCTGTCCCGGCAATGACCGGGCCAGGAGAAGGCAAGGACTTCGCAAGGACTCGGGAGGAGATCCTGCGCCGGGAGAGTTCGCGCCTTACGATCACTCCATGCATCTGCTCGTCGTCGAGGACGAAGACTCGATCGCGGAGCCGCTCGTCGAGGGACTCCGCGCCGAGGGATTCGAGGTGACGCGGGTTGCCACCGGACAGGCCGCTCTCGACGCCCCTCCCGTCGATCTCGTCCTGCTCGACGTACGGCTCCCCGACATCGACGGGTTCGCCGTCTGCCGCGAGCTCCGGGCCCGCTCGGACGTGCCGATCATCATGGTCACCGCAAAGGGAGAGGAGATCGACCGCGTCGTCGGCCTGGAGCTCGGTGCCGACGACTACGTCGTCAAGCCGTTCGGCCTGCGCGAGCTCGTGGCACGGATCCGCGCCGTGTCGCGGCGCACGTCCGGCCGCGCCACGGAACGCGAGACACTCGTCGTCGGCGAGCTCGAAGTCGACGTTCCCGCGAGGCGGGCGACGATCGGCGGGCGGGAGCTCCAGCTCACCCTGAAGGAGTTCGACCTTCTGGCACTGCTCGCCTCCGAGCCCGGCGTCGTGGTCGACCGGCAGAAGATCCTGCGCGAGGTGTGGGACACCACGTGGTACGGCTCCTCGAAGACCGTGGACGTGCACGTCGCCGCACTGCGCAGGAAGCTCGGCGACCCGACCCTGATCGAGACGGTACGGGGGATAGGGCTGCGTCTGCGCGTATGACGCGCCGACTGCTGATCAGCTACCTCTCGCTCGCAGTCGTCGTCCTCGCGATGCTCGAGGTGCCGCTCGGCTTCGTCAACGCGCGCGGCGAGCGGGCCCAGCTGACGGCCAAGGTCGAGCGGGACGCAGTCACGATCGCCTCGCTCGCGGAGAGCACGATCGAGGGAGATGCCCCGACGTCGAACCTGCCGGCGATCAGGGCGCTCGGTCGCCGCTACGCCGCCGATACCGGGGCCCGTGTCGTGATCACGGATCGGCAGGGCATCTCCGTTGTCGACTCGTCCTCGTCCACATCGCGCCGGCGGGACTTCTCCACCCGCCCCGAGTTCCGGGCGGCGCTTCGCGGCGACGTCGCGACGGGCGTCCGTCACTCGAGCACGCTCGGCTACGACCTCCTCTACGTCGCTGTGCCGATCGCCTCGGGCGGCACGGTTCACGGAGCCGCCCGCATCACGTACCCGACGTCCGAGCTCGACCGGCGCGTGCGCAACTACTGGCTCGCGCTCGCGGGGATCGCCGTCGTCGTGCTGGCGGCGGCGGCGCTCATCGGCCTCAGCTTTGCGCGTTGGATCCGTCGACCTCTCGCCGGGCTGGAGGTGGCCGCGGCGGAAGCGGGCGCGGGAGACCTCTCGGCGCGAGCTCCCGTCCCCGATGCGCCGCCCGAGCTGCGCCGGCTCGCCCTCGAGTTCAACGACATGGTTGCCAGGGTCGACGGGCTCGTCTCCGTCCAGAAGGAGTTCGTCGCGGACGCTTCTCACGAGCTGCGCACGCCGCTGACGGCGCTGCGGCTGCGGCTCGAGAACCTCGAGCGCCACGTGGGCGACGGCGGCCGGGCGAGCCTCGATGCCGCCGCGACCGAAGTCGAGCGACTCTCCGGCCTCGTCGACGCGTTGCTCGCCCTGGCCCGCGCGGACGCGGGCACCGCGCCGGCCGAGGCGGTCGACCTCGCCCAGGTGGCAGCCGCCCGGGTCGATGCATGGCTGCCGACGGCCGGGGAGGTTCGCCTCGAGCTCGAGGCGCCCGGGCCTGCGACCGCGCGGGTCGGCCCCGATCGGGCCGCCCAGGTGATCGACAACCTCGTCTCGAATGCCCTGCGGCATGCGCCCAGGAGCTCCGTCGTCAGGGTCGTCCTGGCACGCGCGCCCGGCGGGCTCGTCGAGCTTCGCGTCGCCGACGAGGGCCCGGGGATGACGGCCGAGCAGAAGGCCCGCGCCTTCGACCGCTTCTGGCGTGCGGGCTCGGGCTCCGGTGGCTCCGGCCTCGGGCTCGCGATCGCCCGACGGCTCGTCGAGCTCGACGGAGGCACGATCGAGCTCCGGGACGCGGCGGGTGGAGGGCTCGAGGCCGTCGTGCGGTTGCCGGCTGCCTGAGGAGGCCCGGACGACAGGCTGAAGCCTGTCGCCGCCTGTCGCCGCCTGTCGCCGCCGGTCCGGGTCCTATACTCGGTCCCGGTGCCACGTGCGCTCACAGAGATCCGGCTCCCGGTCGGCTTCGCCGGCGTGGACCCGCCGCCACACTGGCCGCGCCCGCGCAGCGCGCCGCGGCCCGAGGCACTCGAGGCCGGGGTCGAGACGCTGCCGAAGGTCGGCCCCGCGGTGCGCGGCCGCCTGGCGAAGCTCGGCCTCCGCACGCTGGGCGACCTGCTCCGCCATCGCCCGCGCCGCTACGAGCGGCCGATCGACGAGCGGTCGATCAGGGATCTCTTCGGCGAGGAGGAGGCTGTGATCGAGGGAGTCGTGCTCGGCACCTCGTCGCGTCGCGGCCGCGGCCGTCTGCGGATCCTCACGGCCCGGGTCGCGGACGACACCGGCGAGATCAAGGCGAACTGGTTCAACCAGCCCTGGCTCGAGGCGCAGCTCACTCCCGGGACGCGCGTGCGGCTGCGCGGCAAGCCGAGCCGCTTCGGGTTCCAGGTCGCGAGCTACGATCTCGGCGAGGTCGCCGAGACCGCCGACTTTGCACCCGTCTACCCGGCGAGCGAGGCGCTCGCGCAGAAGCAGCTGCGGGCGCTCGTGGGTGCCGCGCTCGAGCTCGCGCGGGCAGAGGGCGATTGGCTGCCGGCCGGCCTTGCGACCGTCGAGCGGCTGCCGCTGCGCGCCGACGCACTCGTCGCCCTGCACCGGCCCCGCTCGCCCCAGGAGGCTGAGGTCGGCCGTCGGCGCCTCGCCTTCGACGAGCTTCTCGTTCTCCAGCTCGCGCTCGCCCGACGGGCGGCCGAGCGCGAGAAGCTCGTTGCGGAAGCGCTGCCCGACCCGGGCGCGCTCCTGCAGCGATACCGGGGGGTGCTCCCGTTCACCCTCACCGAGGCGCAGGATCGCGCGATCGTCGAGATCGACCGCGACCTCGCGAGGACGACGCCGATGCAACGGCTGCTGCAGGGCGACGTCGGCTCCGGCAAGACGGTCGTGGCGCTGTACGCGTTGTTGCGCGCCGTCGAGGCCGACCGGCAGGGCGCGTTGATGGCGCCAACCGAGGTTCTCGCCGAGCAGCACTTCCTCACGATCGAGGGCATCTGCACGGAGCTCGGTGTGCGGGTTGCGCTCCTCACCAGTGCGCTGACCGCCAAGGAGCACGCGAACGTTCGCCAGCTGATCGCCTCGGGCGACGTGCAGATCGCGGTGGGCACGCACGCGCTGATCCAGAAGGAGGTCGGCTTCCGCGACCTCGCCGTCGCGGTCGTCGACGAGCAGCACCGATTCGGCGTCGAGCAGCGCTCCGCGCTGGCCGAGGGGCGGAGCCCGCACGTCCTCCACATGACCGCGACGCCGATCCCCCGCACCCTCGCGCTCACGGTCTACGGCGACCTCTCCGTCTCCGAGATCACGGCTCCTCCCGCGAACCGCAAGCCGATCGTCACCGCGTGGGTCACCGACGACCGCAGCTCGGAGGCGTACGAGCGGCTGACGCGGCACCTTCGCGACGGCCGCCAGGCCTACGTCGTCTGCCCGCTGATCGAGGCATCGGAGACGACCGTGGCGCGGGCGGCCGAGGACGAGGCCGAGCGCCTGCGCCGGGCCGAGCTGAAGGACTTTCGCGTCGGTTGCCTCCACGGTCGGCTGAAACCGTCCGAGCGGCGCGCGATCATGGCGGCCTTCAAGGCGGGTCAGATCGACGTGCTGGTCGCGACGACGGTGATCGAAGTCGGCGTCGATGTCCCGAACGCGACGATCATGATCGTGCAGGAGGCAGACCGCTTCGGCCTGGCGCAGCTCCACCAGCTGCGTGGCCGCGTGGGGCGCGGCGCAGAGCAGTCGTACTGCCTGCTCGTCTCGGGCCCGAAGGAGGAGCTCACCGACGTCGCCCACGACCGCCTCGAGGCGATGGTGCAGACGAGCGACGGCTTCGAGCTGGCAGAGCGCGACCTCGAGATCCGCGGCGAGGGCCAGCTGCTCGGCGCGCGGCAGTCGGGGCTCTCCGATCTCCGCTTCACGCGGCTGCGCCAGGACACCGGCCTGCTGAGCCGGGCCCGCGAGGTCGCGCGCTCGCTTCCGGACGAGGGCGAGCTCGCGACCGCGGTCGACCTCCTGCTCGGGGAATCCGAGCACATCGGTGATTCTTGAGGCTCGCTGCGGTGACCGCGACACGTCTCCGTACCGGGGTGCGTACGCTGCCCCGGTGAGAATCATCGCCGGCGAACGCCGCGGCGCGCGCATCGCGGCGCCGAAGGGCGACACGACCCGTCCCACGGGCGACCGCGTCCGCGAGGCCGCCTACAACCTGATCGGCCCGGTCGAGGACGCAGCCGTGCTCGACCTGTTCGCGGGGTCGGGTGCGATGGGGCTCGAGGCGCTTTCGCGGGGAGCGCGACGCTGCGTCTTCGTCGAGTCCGACCGCGCCGCCTGCGCGGTGATCCGGGGCAACCTCGAGAAGCTCCGCCTCACGGGAGCGCTCGTCCTCCAGAAGGACGTCTTCCAGGCGCTGCGGGAGGAGCGTGGTGCGGGGCGCTCGTACGATCTCGTGCTCGTCGACCCGCCGTACGGAACCTGGCCCGACCTCGAGCCGCGCCTCGCGGAGGCACTGCCGCCGCTGCTCGCCCAGGACGGCGTGCTCGTCGTGGAGACGTCGGCCAGGGTCGAGCCGGAGCTTCCGCTCACCGTCGTCACGAGCCGCCGCTACGGTTCGGCACGGATTACCCTCTTCACCCGATGATCACCGCCATCTGCCCAGGCTCGTACGACCCGGTCACCTTCGGCCACCTCGACGTGATCGGCCGCGCCGCCGCCACGTTCGACCGCGTCGTCGTCGGTGTCGTGCGGGAGCCACACCACAAGCAGACGCTGTTCACGGTCGAGGAGCGCGTCACGTTTCTCGAGGACGCTCTCGCGGGGCTCGGCAACGTCACCGTCGACGTCTTCCACGAGCTCGTCGTCGACTTCGCGCGCAAGCACGAAGCGAAGACGATGGTGAAAGGCCTGCGCGTGATCGCCGACTTCGAGTGGGAGTTCCAGATGAACCGCTTGAACCACCTGCTCGCCCCCGAGATCGAGACGATGTACGTGATGTCGAGCCCGCAGTACAGCTTCATCTCGTCCAGCGGCGTGAAGGAGATCGCGTCGTTCGGAGGAAAAGTGGACGAGCTTGTCCCCGATGCCGTCGCCCGCCGCTTCCGGGAGATCTTCCCGAACGGTCGGCCCGGCGCCCCTCTCAGCCCCCAGGAATGAGAATCCAGGAGTAAGATCTGCAAATGGACGTTCTCGTACTCATCGACAAGCTGGACGATCTCGTACACAACGCGAAGGCGGTGCCCCTCACCGATCAGGTGCGCATCGACCGCGAGGAGATCTACGACATCCTCGACCAGATGCGCGCCACGATCCCCGAAGAGATCAAGCAGGCCCGGTGGATCGTCAAGGAGCGGCAGGAGATGCTCGCCGAGGCGAAGCGCGAATGCGACCGGCTGATCGGCGAGGCGCGCGAGCAGGCCGTGCGCGAGGCGTCGCAGACCGAGATCGTGAAGATCGCGGAGCGCCAGGCGCAGGACATCGTCGACGACGCCCGCCGGCAGGCGCGCGAGACACGACTGGAGATGGAGGACTGGGCAGACGGGATTCTCTCGAGTCTCGAGACGAATCTCGACAAGTTCCTCGTCGCCGTCCGGCGCGGTCGCGAGCGGCTCCACGAGCGGTCGCAGGAAACGGTCATGTCCGGAATCGGCCCCATCGACCCGGTCGGACCTCCCGCGGACGACGACTCCTACGTGTAGAGCCTCCGGGTCGCCCGAGCGGCAACGATCTGGCGTCCGACTGCAGCCGGACGCCGCTACGCTGAGCCGATGACGACCTACCCGCTCCGCCGCCTTCGGCTTCGCCTCGGGGAGGAGCAGCGGGAGGCGACCCTCATCGCGCTCCAGCCGTTCGATCTCGGCGGCGAGCGCTACCTTCCGGTTCCGGCCGAGGCCGAGGCCACCTTCGAGGTGCAGCGGGCAACCGGTGGTGACGTGTTCCGGCTCGTGTTCGCATCGCGCCTCCACGGGCCGTGCATGCGGTGCCTGCAGGACGCCGTCGTGGACGTGAAGGTGGACGCGCGCGAGTACCACGCAACGGCCGACGACGCGCCGGACGACCTGAGATCGGAGTACGTGGCCGACGGGGAGCTGCGGCTCTCGCAGTGGGCGCGCGACTCGATCGCGACGGCCCTCCCGACCCAGATCCTCTGCCGGCGTGACTGCGCAGGGCTCTGCCCTGTCTGCGGCAAGGACCTGAACCACGAGCCCCACACGCACGAGGAGACGGTCTCCGATCCTCGCTGGGCGGCGCTCGAGGCATTACGCGAGGAATGAGCACGCTCTCCCCACGTGCGCGAATCGTCCTGATCGAGCATGGCCGTGTGGCGCTGATCCGGCGCGTTCGCGACGGGCACACCTACTACCTCTTCCCGGGCGGCGGCGTCGAGGCCGGCGAGACGCCCGAGGAGGCGGCCCGCCGCGAGGCGGTCGAGGAGCTCGGCGTCGAGGTCGAGCTGGGGCCGCTCGTGCACCAGGAGTCCTTCGGCGGCACGATCTTCCTCTACTACGACGCCTGGATCGTCGGCGGCAGCTTCGGCACCGGTAGTTGGCCGGATCACGCGCTGCTGACCGCCCGCGAGCGGGAGCGAAACGGCACCCACGAGCCCGTCTGGGTGCCGTTGGAAGAGCTACCGACGTTGGATGTCCGCCCTCGCGCGCTCGGTTCCCTGCTGACACCGTGACGCGGGCCTGACCGGGGGCCGGTTTGGCGCCCACAGCGCCTGCCCAAGACCGGCTGGGCCTCGACCCGCGTCTCTCGCCCGCCGCGCGTCTTCTCGACGCGGTCGCGTGGCTTGCCCGGTCGGAGGTTCGAATGCGCCTGGAGTGACCGTGCCGCCCGGGCGGTGGCTTCCGGTACACTCTGCGGCCGCCCATGGCTGTTCCCAAGCGAAAGACCTCGAAAGCGCGCCGCGACAAGCGACGCGCCCAACACGGGATCGCGTTCCCGAGCGTCAACCTGTGCTCGAACTGCGGTTCGCCGACGCGCGCGCATCACGCCTGCCCTACCTGCAAGACGTACCGGGGCCGTGACATCCTGCCGCTCGGAACTCCAGCACCGTAAGCACCGTGCGCCTCCGGGTCGCAGTGGACGCCCTCGGGGGCGACTGTCCTCCGGACGAGATCGTCGCAGGCGCTGTTGCGGCCGCCACGGTCGAGATCACCCCGGTCGTCTACGGGCCGGCCGACCTCGAGACACACGGGCTCGACCACGTCGTCACCAGCGAGACGGTCGAGATGGACGACAAGCCTGCCGAGGCGGTACGCGGCAAGCCGGACTCGTCGCTCGTCCGGGCCGTTCGCGCCGTCGCGGAGGGTGAGGCGGACGCGGTCGTCTCGGCGGGGAACACGGGCGCCGCGCTCGCCGCGAGCCTCCTGCACGTGCGCCGCCTCCCCGGCGTCTTCCGCCCGGGGATCGCGATCGTGATCCCCACGACGCACGGCCCGTCCGTCCTCATCGATGCAGGCGCAAACGCCGATGCGCGCCCGGAGCATCTCCTCCAGTTCGGGCACATGGGCTCGATCTTCGCGCAGGAGGTGCTCGGCATCGAGTCGCCGAGGGTCAGGCTCCTCTCGATCGGAGAAGAGCCGGAGAAAGGGAACCAGCTGACGCTCGACGCGCACGCGCTGCTCGAGGGGAGCTCGCTCTACTTCGACGGGAACCTCGAGGGGCGCGCCCTGCTCGACGGCGAGGCGGACGTCGTCGTCTGCGACGGTTTCACCGGCAACGTCGCCCTGAAGACCCTCGAAGGCACCATTCGCAGCCTCCTCGTGGCCCTGCGCTCGGAGCTCGAAGCCACCACCCGGGGCAAGTTCGGCGGCCTGCTGATCCGGCCGGCCACGCGCACGTTGCGGAACCGGCTCGACCCCGAGACGACGGGCGGCGGCTACCTCCTCGGGCTTCGCGGGCTCGTGGTCGTCGCCCACGGCTCCAGCTCGCGGGTCGCGATCGCCAATGCCATCCGGCTCGCCGCCCTCGGGGTCGATCACGATGTCGTCGGTCGCCTCCGCGAAGCTCTTCCGGAGCGCGTGGTAGAGTCGTCGCGCTCCACGAACCCGTCCGGCACAACGAGAGGTTGAAGAACAGTGGCACTGTCCCGTGAAGAAGTAGCCGAGCGCGTCAAGGCCGTCCTCAGCGAGCAGCTCGGGGTCGACGAAGGCGAGCTCTTGGAAGAGGCCTCGTTCCAGGAGGACCTCGATGCCGACTCCCTCGATCTGGTCGAGCTGATCATGGAGCTCGAGGATCAGTTCGGAATCAAGATCTCGGACGAGGACGCGCAGAAGATCACGACCGTCGGCCAGGCTGTCGACTACGTCGTCGCGCACCAGTAGCAGCGACCGCTCGGGGGAGGGGCGCGCGCTTGCGCGCCTGATCGAAGCCCTTCCCCCCGAGCGGCGCGATCACGTGTTCACGCACACGTCGTGGGCGCCCGATCGCGCGTCATCGTACGAGCGGCTCGAGTTCCTGGGCGATTCGGTGCTCGAGCTCGCGATCGCGCGAGCACTGTACGACCGTTTTCCCGACGCCTCCGAGGGGCGGCTCGCGAAGATCAGGGCGCACGTCGTCTCCCGCCACAGCTGCGCGGCTGTGGCGAAGGAGCTCGACCTCGTCCGCTTTCTCCTCGAGCAGGCCCAGGACGTTCCCGATGCGGAGCTCGACAGGATCTCCCGGAGCCGCAACGTGCTCGCCGCACTCCTCGAGGCGGCAATCGCGGGCGTCTACCTGGAGCACGGGTTCGAGCAGGTCGAACCGGCCGTCGTGGAGGCGTTCGACGCGAGGATCGAGTTCGCTCGCACGGGTCACATCGACAACAAGACCGAGCTGCAGGAGGCTCTTGCACGGTCCGGCAACCAGGTGCAGTACGACGTGACCGACGTCGTCGGGCCGCCGCACGACCGGCGGTTCGTGTGCGTTGCCGTGATTGCCGGCAAGCAGGTCGGGATCGGCAGCGGCTCGACGAAGAAGGCCGCCGAGCAGGAGGCCGCCCGTCAGGCGCTCGAGTCGCTGGGGCTCGTCGCGCCCGAGCACTGATCACTGAGCGGCGCAAGGCGACAGGCTTCAGCCTGTCTGCCGGGTTCGCCCGCGGTGCAGCTACCGCCGCTCGAGCAGGTAGTGGCTCACGATCCACTCTTGGCCGCCGGCGTAGCCGAAGAGCCCCGCGCAGGCGAGGAAGAACGCCCGCCACTCGTTCAGTGCCGCATCGGATCCGAGAATCGCGAGCGCCTCCTCGCGGTGCAGATCGAGGTTGTCGAGCCACGCCTCGGCCGTTCGGGCGTAGTGGCCGCCTTCGACGCGCCAGTGGTCGCGCACGACGAGGTCGTCGACGAACCGGAGCAGAAGGTCGTCCGACGGCATGATCCCGCCGGTGAAGAAGCGTCGGGCCATCCAGGATCGCTCGAAGGTGTAGGCGTAGCGGACGTGGGCGAACACGTGGACGAACAGCTTCCCGTCGTCCGAGAGCAGCCCCCGGACCTTGGCGAGCAGTGCGCGCCAGTTGCGCATGTGCTCGAACATCTCAACCGAGACGACACGGTCGAAGCGCCGGTCGGTCTCGAACGTGTTGACGTCGGCCGTCACGACCTCGACGGCCTCGTGTCCGAGCCCGTCGACGTACGCCTTCTGGGGCCCCGAGTTCGAGACGGCGAGCACCCGGCACGAGGGATAGCGCTCGGCGATCCAGCCGGACAGCGATCCCCAGCCGCAACCGAGGTCGAGCACGTCCATGCCGTCCTCGATCCCCGCCCGGGCGCAGGTCAGGGCCAGCATCGTTTCCTCCGCGTCGGCGAGCGACTCCACGCCTTCCGGCCAGAAGCAGCCCGAGTACTTCCGGCGCGGCCCGAGGGCGAGCCCGAAGAGCTCGGCCGGGAGCTCGTAGTGCTGGTCGTTCGCGGCGGCGGTCGCGATCGCGATCGGCCCGCTCGACATCGCGGCGACCGTGTCCTCGAGCGCGTCGAGCCCGCGCCGCCGCTCCCGCCGCAGGCGCAGACGGCAGCTCTGCGCGATCACGGCACGCATCAGAGGGTCGGGGAGCACGCCCCCGGCGACGACCCGGTCTGCGATCACGGGGCGGGCCTTCGCTTCGGCGGCAGCGGCACGAACACGGAGACCTCCTCCTGGTAGCGGCGGTAGTCGTCGCCGCGGCTGCGCAGCGACTGTGCCTCGGTCTCCGGGATCCCCGTCACCTTGAAGAGCAGCGTGAAGAGGAATACCGGCACGACGATCGCGATCCACCCGTACGGCGACGACAGGGCGATGATCGCCCACGCTACCCAGTGCAGCCACTCGAAGAAGTAGTTGGGGTGGCGGGACCAGCCCCAGAGGCCGTTTCTGGCCGTCATGCCCTTGTTGGCGGGGTTGCCCTTCCAGACCGCCAGCTGCGTGTCGGCCGTCACCTCGCCGACGATCGACCCGAGTGCGAGCGTGACACCGGCCCACGCGAGCCACGTCATCTCACCCTGGTCGACGGCGACGAATGCGAAGGGGAGCGAGAAGACGAGCACGAAGCCGGCCTGCGCCTGGAAGAAGACGAAGAACGCGCGGTTCACGTTCGGGGCCCAGCGGCGCCTGAGCTCCTGGTAGCGCCCGTCCTCCGCCTTGCCTGCGAGTCGCGAGAGGAGGTAGGTGCCGAGGCGCACGCCCCAGATCGTGCCGAGCCCCGCAACGAGGACGCGATGGAGCGCCGAGCCGTCGGCCAGCAGCGCGTAGACGACGGCGGTGCCGGCGATCCCGAACGCCCACGCGACGTCGACGTAGCTGGCGTTGTGGATCCGGATCGAGACGAGCCAGACGCAGATCATCGTCGCGCTCGCGCCGATCGCACCGACGAGGAGCAGAAACCAGGCGGAGGAGATCATCTCGTGACTCTATTCGCGTTCGCCCGCCCGCGGGATCAGGGGGCTCGGCACGGCGACGCCACCACAGCAGCGCGTGCGGGGAGCCGGCCGAGAGGTCGGCTCCCCGCGCTTTCCGGCCGGGCGGGGTCGTCCGCCCGGATCGGCAGACTGCACTCGTGCATCTGCGCACCATCCGCCTGCGCGGCTTCAAGTCGTTCGTCGACCCGATCGAGCTCAAGCTCGAGCCCGGCGTGGCCGTCGTCGTGGGGCCGAACGGCTCCGGCAAATCGAACGTCGCCGACGCGATCGTGTGGGCCGCCGGATCGTTGACGCCGTCGGAGCTGCGGGCCGAGAAGCCCGACGATGTGCTCTTCGGCGGATCCGCAACCCACCCGGCCGCCGACCACTGCGAGGTGGAGCTCGTCTTCGACAACGAGGACGGCGGCTTCGGCGACGGCGTCGACTTCAGTGAGGTCTCGATCACGCGTCGGCTCGTGCGCGGCGGCGAGGGTCAGTACCTGGTCAACAAGGCGGCCGTTCGGCGGACGGATCTCGTCGAGTTGCTCGCCGATGTCGGCCTCGGCGGATCGATGCACTCGATCGTCTCCCAGGGGAAGGTCGACGCGGTGCTCGCATCTCGACCCGAGGATCGGCGCCACCTTGTCGAGGAGGCAGCCGGGCTCGGCAAGTTCAAGCGCCGTAAGCACCGAGCCGAGCTGAAGCTCGCCCGGGTCGCGACGCAGGTCGAGCGGGCGAAGGACGTCGAGGACGAGGTGCGGAAGAGATTGCGGCCCCTTGCGCTCCAGGCGACCGCGGCCGAGCGGGCGGAGAAGCTCGCTGTCGAGATCGCTGCGCTACGGGCGCGCATCGCGCAGCTCGACCTCGCGGCGGTAGCCGAGCGTCGTGCCGATGCCGAGGAACGTCGTGAGGCGGCCGCGCTGGCCCGCAATTTCGCCCAGCAGACGCTGACCGCTCTGCTCGAAGAGCGCCGGCAGGCCGAGGATGAGCTGTCCGACGCAGCCGGCGGCCGCGAGGCGGCGCTCGGCGCCCTCTATCGCCTGCAGGGTGCGAGCGAGCGGCTGGCGCTGCGGCACGAGTCGGCCGCAGGGCTGGGGGAGCGGCTGCGGGACGAGCTTGCCGAAGCCGAGCGCGCTGAGGCCGACCGAAGCGACGCGGCGGTCATGCGTCTCGAGGAGGCTGCGCAGGTTGCTGCCGGCGCGGCCCGGGACGCAGCCGAGGCACATGGCCAGATCTCGGAACGGGCACGGCTGGCTCATTCTCGTGTCGCAGCGTTCGAACGCCGGCTCGCCACGAGCGGAGAGTCGAGGCTTGCCGCTCTCCGCCTCGAGCGCGCCGGGGTCGAGGCCGCGCTCGCCGACGCGACCGGCGGCCAGGAAGGGGCCAACCGACGCCTCGTCGCCCTCGGCGCCGCACGCGAGCGGCTCGGCCTGCGGCAGGAGTCGGCGACCACACTCGTGGCGACGCTCTCTGCGGAGCTCGAGGAGGCCCGCGCGATCGCCCGTCGCGGCGGGCCCTCGCCCGCCGAGCTCGAGGCCCGTGCAAACGAGGCCGCCGCGGCAGCGCGCGCCGCCGCAACCGAGCGCGACGACGTCGCCGAGCGATCACGCTCCGCTCGAGAGCGCCTCCAGGCGCTCGAGCGGGCGATCGCCGAGCGTGAAGGGATTCCGCCTGCAGCAAGCGCACTCGCCGCCGCAGGTGAGACGCTCGCGCTCTCGGCCCTCGAGGCCGAGCCTGGCGCCGAGCGCGCGATCGCAGCTGCTCTCGCGTGGCGTGCGTCGGCCGTGCTCGCCCGCGACGCGCGGCACGGGCTCGAGCTGCTCGAGCGCACGCGCCGCGACGGGCTCGGCAGCCTCACCGTCATCGTCGACCACGAGCCCGCGCCCGCCGCCGCGACGCCGGTCGCGGGCGCGCGGCCGCTCCGCGAGCTCGCCGCCGGTGACCCGGCCGCCCTGCGTCTGCTCGACGGCATCTGGCTCGTGCCGGTCGAGCACCTGCTCGACGCGGGGCATGGAACCGTGATCACGACCGAGGGCCACGGCTACGACGCCGAGCGGGGAGAGCTCTGGTTTGCGGGCGAGACCGCGGAGGCCGTGCTGCTCGAGATGGACGCGCGCCGCCGCGCGCTCGCCGACGAGGGCGACGAGCTCTCCGGGCGGGCAGCGACCGCAGCCCATGCCGCCGAGCAAGCTGCCGGCGTCGCAGCCGAGGCAGAGGAAGCATTCGCTGCAGTCGCGCACCTGCGCGAGCGCACTGCCGACCCGACGATCCTCGCCCCGCTGGTGGAGATCGCGGCGGGCCTCGAGAAGTCCCTCGGACGGGCCCGCGACGCGGCGACACGCCTCGAGGAGCCGCTCGCCGCTCGCCTCACGATCGGCGCCCAGCAGGCAGGTGACCTCGGAGGCGAACTGCGGCGCCTGTCCGGGCTCGAGGCCGAGGCGGCCCGCGACGCTGCCGACGCGGTCTCGAGGGCACAGGCCGCGGAGGTCGTCGTCGCCCGGCTCGGCGGCAGCCTCGACGACCTCCCGCTGGAAGAGTCTGTGTCACGCGACCAGCTCCTGGCAGAGGCAGCGTCGCTGCTTGCGCTCGCAGAAGAGGCCGCCGCCGCGGCCCGGGCCGCCGCCGACCGCGCCCGTGTCGCCGATGCGGCGTTGCTCGAGCGGACGCCGAGGCGCTCTGCGCTCGACCCGGACATGCTCGGCCGCCTCGTCGACGCCGTCGACGCTCTCGTCGCCGGACTCAAGCGCGCCGGCCTCCTGGCTGCCAGGCTCGAAGCGCCCGTTCGTGCCCGCGTCGATGCCGGCGCGGAGCGCTCCGCCCGCCTCGGGGAGGAACTGCGCCGCCTCGGCGCCGGCGAGGTCGCCGTGCGACAGCGATCGGACGAGGCGACGGAGCGCGCGACCCAGGTACAGGTCGAGCTGGCGCGGCTCGAGGCAGAGGCCGAGGACGCCCAGCGCCGGTTCACCGACGCAGGAGCCGACGAGCCGGCAGAGGGCGACGATCGCGCCGAGCTCGCAGCACGGGCCGAGCGGCTCGACGCCCGCCGCGAGGCGCTCGGCAGGGTCAACCCGCTGGCCAAGGAGGAGTACGACGAGGAGAAGGCGCGCCTCGAGGACCTCGTGGCCCAGCGGCTCGATCTGGAGAGCTCGCTGGCCGAGATCGCGAAGCTCCGTGACGAGCTCGCCGAGACCGTGCAGCGGCGCTTCACGGACACCTTCGAGACGGTCGCCCGCAACTTCGAGGAGGTCGCGGCCACGCTCTTCCCGGGGGGAGAAGGCCGGCTACGCCTCGTCGAGCCTGGCGAGGACGGCGAGGATGGTGAGCTGGAGGCCGGAGTCGAGGTCGAGCTCCGGCCCGCCGGGAAGCGCATCACGCGGCTGACGCTTCTCTCCGGCGGCGAGAAGGCGCTCGGGGCGATCTCGTTCCTCTTCGCCCTCTTTCTTGCGAAGCCGTGCCCGTTCTACCTCCTCGACGAGGTCGAGGCGGCGCTCGACGACGCGAACGTGACGCGTTTCGTCGAGCTCCTGCGCCGCTACTCCGACCGCGCCCAGTTCATCGTGATCACGCACCAGAAGCGCACGATGGAGGCCGCCGACGTGCTCTACGGCGTCACGATGGGAGGCGACGGCGTCTCGCAGGTCATCTCGCGGCGCCTGCCGCAGCACGATCGCGACCACGCCGTGGCATCCGCCTGACGTGAGCCCGAGCCCCGGGTAGCGTTCCAGCCGTGTCGAGAACCTGGTCAGAGCTCTTCGGTGACGAGCCGACCGCGGCCGACGAGCCCGAGCGGAGCGGCTTCTTCGGTCGGCTCCGCGACTCGCTCGCGAAGAGCCGCCGCGCTCTGACTGCCGAGATCGCCGCAGGGACGTTCGACACGGGTGACGAGGAGGCCTGGGAGCGGCTCGAGGAGGCGCTCATCCACGGTGATGTCGGTGTCCGTGCGACGGCCGAGATCGTGCGGCGACTCGAGGCACGTGGTGACATGACGGACCTCGGCGAGGCGCTTGCGGAGGAGATCGAGCAGCTCTTCGGAGCGGCGCCGACGCTGGCTCTGACGGCGAAGCCGGCCGTGATCCTCGTCGTCGGCGTCAACGGCACAGGGAAGACCACGACCGTCGGCAAGCTCGCCCAGAAGCTCCGGGAGCACGGACGCAGCGTGCTCGTCGGGGCGGGCGACACGTTCCGCGCCGCCGCCGAGGAGCAGCTCGAGATCTGGGCCGAGCGGGCGGGTGCGGACTTCGTGGGCGCGCCGGCCGGCGGCGACCCGGCCGCGGTCGCATACGACGCCGTCGAGGCGGCGCGCGCCCGGGGGCGAGACGTCGTCATCGTCGACACGGCGGGCCGTCTCCACACGCAGTCGAACCTCATGGACGAGCTCGCAAAGGTGCGCCGCGTGATCGAGGGGCGGATCGAGGGAGCACCGCACGAGACGCTGCTCGTCGTCGATGCGACCACCGGCCAGAACGGCCTCCAGCAGGCGCGCCTGTTCGGTGAGGCCACCGGGGTCACCGGTGTTGCCCTGACGAAGCTCGACGGCTCGGCGAAGGGCGGGGTCGCCGTCGCGATCGCCTACGAGCTGGGACTGCCGGTGAAGCTCGTGGGCGTGGGGGAGGCGCTCGACGACCTGCGCCCCTTCGACCCGCGGGAGTTCGCCCGGGCGCTCGTCGCGGACTGAGGCGTCGAGGCCGTCAGCGCTGTGAGGTACCGTCCGTCACCCGGTGTACTCTGCGACGGATTCGGTCGGACGGCAGGGTGGAGGTCTTCTTGGCGGTAACCCTCTTCATGCGGATCCCGGAGTTGAGCGTCGCGCGATACGACGGGCTGATCGTGGAGCTCGAGCTCGACGCGAATCCCCCTCCGGGCCTGATCTTCCACGTCGCGACCGAGTCGGTCGGCAGTGTCAACATCCTCGAAGGGTGGCGGAATGGCGAGGATGCGCAGAGCTTCGTGGAGAACCACCTGCGTGACGCTCTACGGAACCATGGTGTGAAGGATCCACTCGCCTACCGGATCGAGCCGATGCACAACCTGTTTGCCCCGGACCTGGATGAGATCGGGCGCATCGGTGCCAGCTCGGTGCCCGGCGGTGGGCACCGCACCTCGCTCGCGTCGTAGGACCGCGCTGCGCGGTGCGCCGCTCGCGCGAACCCGCGAGTGAGGCGCGGAGGAGGCCCGTCCTCAACCCTGCGCTCCGCCCGTACACTTCACGGCCGTGTTCGACGCTCTCTCCGACCGCCTCCAGGCGACCCTGGGTGACCTCGGCCGCGCCAGGCGGCTGGACGAGGACGCGGTCAACAAGGCGATGCGTGAGATTCGCCTCGCGCTGCTCGAGGCCGACGTCAACTTCCAGGTCGTCAAGGACTTCGTCGCCGGGGTGAAGGCTGCGGCCCTCGGGGACGACATCCTCAAGGGCCTCAACGCCGGCCAGCAGGTCGTCAAGCTCGTGCACGACAGGCTCACCGAGCTGATGGGGTCAGGCGACTCGCAGCTCGCCTTCGGACGGCCCCCGACCGTGATCCTGATGACCGGCCTGCAGGGCTCGGGCAAGACGACCAACTCGGCGAAGCTCGCGCTCCATCTACGGCGGCAGGGGAAGAATCCCGGGCTCGTCGCCGCAGACCTGCAGCGGCCGGCCGCGATCGACCAGCTCGAGCAACTCGGCAGGCAGATCTCGATCCCCGTCTACCGCACCGAAACGCAGGACCCCGTCCGGGCCGCGACGGAAGGGCTCGAGCGCGCGAAGGCCGACGGCCTCGACGTCGTCATCGTCGACACCGCCGGGCGGCTCAACGTCGATGCCGCGCTGATGGCCGAGCTTGCGCGGGTGCGCGACGCCGTGAAGCCGCTCAACGTCCTCCTCGTCCTCGACGCGATGACGGGACAGGAGGCCGTGAACGTCGCCGAGGCGTTCCAGGAGCACATCTCCTTCGACGGCGTGGTGCTGACGAAGCTCGACGGCGACGCGCGCGGCGGCGCGGCGCTCTCCGTCAAGGCGATCACGGGCAAGCCCGTCAAGTTCGCCTCCGTCGGCGAGAAGCTCGACCAGCTGGAGGTGTTCCACCCCGATCGCATGGCGTCGCGGATCCTCGGCATGGGTGACGTGCTGACGCTGATCGAGAAGGCCGAGGCCGCCGTCGCCGTCGACGAGCAGGAGGAGATGGAGCGCCGGATGCGGGCCGGCGAGTTCACGTTCGACGACTTTCTCCAGAGCTACCGGATGCTGCGGCGGATGGGGCCCGTCAAGGGCGTCCTCAAGCTGCTGCCCGGGATGGGCCAGCAGCTCGACGGGCTCGACATCGACGAGAAGCAGATGGCGCGCGTGGAGGCGATCGTGCTGTCGATGACTCCGCACGAGCGGCGCACCCCGCATCTGATCAACGGGCCGCGCCGGCGCCGGATCGCGGCCGGCAGCGGCACCTCGATCGACGAGGTCAACAAGCTGCTCGCAGCCCGGAAGCAGATGCAGAAGATGATGAAGCAGTTCGGCAAGGGGAAGCTGCCCGGCCTGCCGCCCGAGCTGACCGGCGGCAAGCCGCGCCGATGATCGGCACAATCCCAGTCCAACGGAAACGCACGAAGGAGAAGAATGGCTGTTCGCATGAGATTGACACGCATCGGTTCGAAGAAGAACCCGATCTACCGTGTCGTCGTGGCCGACTCGCGCTCGCCGCGTGACGGTCGCTTCATCGAGATCGTGGGGCGCTACAACCCCCAGACCGACCCGTCCACGATCGAGCTCGACGAGACGAAGGTCAAGGATTGGCTCTCCAAGGGCGCCCAGCCGAGCGACCCGGTCGCGAAGCTGATCAAGGCCGCCGGCATCAGCACCTGAGGTGGCCGAGCTACTCGCCTGGATCGCACGGCACCTGGTGGACGATCCTGCCGCGGTCAGCGTCGAGACGATCGAGCGCGACGATGCCACCGTCCTCCGGCTGCACGTGGCGCCCGACGACGTCGGCAAGGTGATCGGCCGTCAGGGGCGCATCGCCCGGGCCCTGCGCACGCTGGTTCGGGCGAGCGGCGCGCGCGACGACCGGCGCGTCGTGCTGGAGATAGCCGACTGACCGCGGGCGACGGGCTCGTACCGGTCGGCCGCGTCGGCCGCCCCCATGGTCTCGACGGCGCGTTCGTCGTCGAACGGGGGAGCGAGGACGCGACCCGCTACGCCGTCGGGGCCGTGCTGCACGTCAATGGCGTCCCGGCGACCATCACCCTCTCGCGGCGCGTCGGCCGTGGTCGCCATGCAATCCGCCTCGACCGCGCGGTGGAGCGCGGCGACACCCTGTCGATCCCTCGTGCGGAGTTGCCGGCGCTGCCCGAGGGTGAGTTCTACGCCTTCGAGATCATCGGTCTCCGGGTCGAGGAGGTCGGGGGTCGGGCGCTCGGGATCGTGAAGGACGTGCTGCCCGGGCCGGCCAACGACAACCTCGAGCTCGACGACGGGACCCTCGTGCCGATGATCGAGGACGCCGTCCGGGCGATCGACCCGGGCGGGGGCGTCGTGCTTCTCAACCCGGGCTTCATCACCTGACCGATACCCTGCCCCGGATGCGCCTCGACGTCTTCACCCAGGTCCCACACGCTTTCGGCTGGCTGACCGAGCAGAAACCCGTTGCCACGGTTCTCGGAACCGAGCTCGAGCTGCGGCTCTTCAACTACCGCCACACGACGCCGCTGCGCGCCGGCCAGGTCGACGACTCGCCGTACGGGGGTGGGGCCGGAATGGTCCTGCGGGTCGACGTCGTCGCAGCTGCGCTCGAGGCTGCGTACGGCGACGAGCCGCCCGCGCGCGTGATCGCCCTGACGCCGCAAGGACGTCAGCTCGACCAGGCGCTCGTCGAGGAGCTTTCCGCCGAGCCGGGGATTGCTTTGCTCTCGTCCCGCTTCGAGGGGTTCGATGCACGCATCGTCGATCACCTCTGTACCGACGCGATCTCGATCGGCCCGTACGTGCTCTCGGGCGGCGAGCTCCCGGCGATGGTGCTCGTCGACGCGCTCGCGCGTCGGCTGCCGGGCGCGCTCGCCGACGGCTCGGGCGAGCACGAGACCTTCAGCGCCGCCCTCGACGGCGGCATCGAGTATCCGCACTACACCCGGCCGGCGGAGTTCCGTGGCTGGGAGGTGCCCGACGTGCTCCTGTCGGGCAACCATGCCCGGATCGACGACTGGCGGGCCGAGCAGAGTCGCGTGCGGAGTGTCGCGTGAGCGACGCCGAGGATCGCCCGGAGAACACCGACGGCTCCGCTTCTCCCGAGCCGCCTGCGGCGGACTCTGATCTGTGGCGCATGCCGCCGACGTCGGCGGCGGGAGAGGACACGGGAGCCCCGGAGCAGGCCGACGAGGCGGCGGAGTCACCCGCGCCGCCGCCGGCGGCTCCCGAACCGGGCGCTCCGGATCCTCTCGCTTCCACCGACCTCGGGTCCGCGCCCGCCGGGCCCCGGGGCCCGGAGGCTCCCGAGCAGCCGGTTGCGCCCCCCCGGCCCGCTCCGCCACTGCCGCCGGAGCCGGTGAGGCCTGCCGGTTGGGCGGTCGATCCGGTCGAGCCCGGCTGGGCGGCTGCGTCGGTTGCGAAGAAGGACGGCGTTTCGAAGGAGCGAGTTGTGCCGGGCGGTTGGGCCGCCGCACCACCCGTGGCGGACGCCGCAGGTGTCCCCGAGCCCGTCGCTCCGGCCCTGCTGCCGAAGCAGGTCGCCGGTGAAGATCCGACCGCACCGGAGCGGCCGGGGGCTTCCGGGCGGTGGAATCCACCGCCGGCCGTGCCCGCCGACCCGCGTGCTGCAGACCAGGGCTGGCCGGAGCCTCCGCGCCGGGCCGGTCCCGCCGGGCTCTCCCCGCCTCCCGGTGCGCCCCCGGGCCCGCCCACTGACGATCATCCGCCGCACGGGCAGTCGCGGAACCCGGTCGACCGGCTGACGCGCGGCCTGCCCCATCCGCTCCGCGTCACGATCGACTGGATCGTCACCATCGTCGGTGCCGTGGCGATCGTGCTGCTCGTCAAGGCGTTCGTCGTCAACCCGTACCGCATCCCGTCGTCGTCGATGGAGAGCACGCTGCACTGCGCCCAGCCCGCCGTCGGTTGCGAGGCGCGCTTCTCCGACCGGGTGCTGGCGAACCGCTTCCTCTACCGGCTGCGCGACCCCCGCCGAGGCGAGATCATCGTGTTCAGGACTCCTCCGGCGGCGCAGTTGAAATGCGGTGCGGGCGGCACATTCGTGAAGCGGGTGATCGGGCTGCCCGGCGAGACGGTGGAGCTCAGGCTCCGAAACGGTGACGGCTACGTCTACATCAACGGAAAGCCGCTGAAGGAGCCGTACATCGAGAAGCCCCGGCGCAGCGCCGTTCAGTCGTTCGGGCCGGCCAAGGTCAAGCCGGGGAACTACTTCATGATGGGCGACAACCGGTCGCAGTCGTGCGACTCGCGGATGTGGGGCACGGTGCCGCGGGCGAATCTGATCGGCAAGGTCTTCGCCACCTACTGGCCGCCGAACCGCATCTCGCTGCACTGAAGCGGGCCCGCGGCCCTCTCCCGACCGGCCGGCGACAGGCTTCAGCCTGTCGCCGGGTTCCGTGCTCCCGGGCGCCTCGCCTCCTGGAGCCCGTTCCCGTGGCTTCCGCTACACTCCGCACCCGGCCGGCGGCCGCCTCTTTCCCATGAGCACCATCATCCAGAGCATCGAGCAGGCGCAGTTGCGTGAGGTCCCGGTCTTCAAGGCCGGGGACACCGTTCGCGTCCACTTCAAGGTGATCGAGGGGACGCGCCAGCGCGTGCAGGTGTTCGAGGGCGTGGTGATCAAGCGCCAGGGCTCGGGTGTCCGCGAGACCTTCACCGTGCGCAAACAGTCGTTCGGTGTCGGCGTCGAGCGCACGTTCCCGCTCCACTCGCCGAAGATCGAGAAGCTCGAGGTCGCGATGATCGGCGACGTCAATCGCGCCAAGCTCTACTACCTCCGCGGCCGCGTCGGCAAGAAGGCGCGCGTCCGCGAGCTGCGCCACCCGTAACCGCCCGAGCCGGTATGCGCCTCGTCGCGCTCGTGCCCGTGCTCGCCGGCGCAGTGCTGCTCAGCGGCTGCGGAGGCGAGTCGCCGCGCCAGGCCGGTGCCCGGGCCGCGGTGGAGGAGTCCCTGGGAGCCGGCTACGACCGTGATCGGACGCGCTGTACCGGCAACCCGGCCCCGTGGTTCATCGAGCGCGAGACCGAGGTCTTCCTCTGTGTGGCCAGGCGCCGCAACGGTGACTGCGACCGGTATCGCGCGACGCTCAAGAACGCCGGCTGGGAGGTCGTGCTCGACGAGCGCAACGCCGGCTGCGTCCTGCCGTCCTGAGGCGGAGCGCCCGACGGTCGCGCGACGTCGGGGCGAAGATGGCACGAACCCGGCACGAAGACGTTCCGGGCGGGCCGATATCCTCGGGGCCGTGAGCTCCCCGACCGGACAGCGTTTGCTTCGCTACGACCGCAGGCTCGGGGTGCGCTTCGTCGCGGGTGCCGACGAGGCAGGGCGTGGATCGCTTGCCGGCCCGCTCGTCGTCGCCGGCGTCCTGCTCGACTACGCGGCGTTGCACGGCCGGCGAACGCGGCCCCTCGCCCTGCTCAACGACTCGAAGCAGGTCACCCCCGAGACGCGCGACGTGCTCTTCCACGCCGTGCTCGGCGCCGCCACGCAGGTCTCCGTGCGCGTGATCCCGGCCTGCGACATCGACCGGCACGGCCTCCACCGCTCGAACCTGTGGGGGCTGCGTGCGGTCCTGGCCGATCTCGCTCCGCGCGCGGAGGTGTGTCTCGTGGACGGCTTCCGGCTTGGCCCGCTGGCACCACACCACAGCGCCGTCGTCGACGGCGACACGAGGAGCGCCGCAATCGCCGCGGCGTCGATCGTCGCCAAGGTGACACGCGACCGCATCATGCACCGGCTCGCAGCGCTGTACCCGCGCTACGGGTTCTCGCGTCACGTCGGCTACATCACCCCCGGCCACTCGGCCGCGGTGCGCGCTCACGGGCCCTGCCACCAGCACCGGCTCTCGTATGCGGCCAAGTGCTACGCGACCGACTCGGAGCCGGCCGCGGCGTGAACGCGGGTGAGCGGCGGGCGCTCTGGCACTACCGCCTCCGCGGCTACCGGATCCTCGGGACGAACGTCCGTGCCGGCCGCAACGAGCTCGACCTGATCGTCCGCCGTGGCCGCGACCTCACGTTCGTGGAGGTGAAGCAGCGGCTGGGCGGTGGCTTCGGCGGCGCTCTCGGTGCCGTCGACGCCGAGAAGCGCCGCCGCGTGCGCGCCGCGGCACGGGTGTGGCTGTCGCGGAACCCGCAGCACCCGAGCGTGCGGGTCGGATTCGAGGTGGTCGCGATCGAAGGGCGCACGATCGAGCGCCGGGAAACCGCCCTGGACGACGTTTAACGGAACAACAACAGAAGCACACTTCTGTAGTGGTAAGGTTTCAGCAAGCCGGGGGGAACTATCCCCCAACGGGTGAGCTCGTCAGAACGGCAGCGCCGGATGCGCTGCCCGGGCTCGCCGGCCCACCCCGTCACTTCCCTTGCGACGAGGGCGGGAGAAACCTCCGGCTGACAGCAGCAACGTCAGCCGGAAAGGAATCCCACAGATGACAACGCGTTTCCGCACCTGGGTGTTGATCGCCGGGCTGAGCAGCCTCTTCGTGATGCTCGGAGCCGTCGTCGGCGGCGCCGCAGGGCTGATCGTCTTCCTGCTTCTCGCGGTTGCCTTCAACTTCGTCATGTTCTGGTTCTCGGACCGGATCGCACTGAAGGTCAGCCGGGCGCGGCCGCTCGAGCGCTCGGAGGCGCCGACCGTCTACGCCGACGTCGAGGAGCTCGCAGCGCGCGCCGGGCTCCCCGAGCCGCGCCTCTACCTGATCCCCTCGGAGCAGCCCAACGCGTTCGCCACGGGCCGGAGCCCGAAGCGGTCGGCAGTTGCGGTCACCGAGGGCCTCGTGAGCATGCTCCCGCGCGAGCAGGTTCGCGGGGTGCTCGCGCACGAGCTGGCCCACGTCAAGAACCGGGACGTTCTCGTGACTACCGTGGCGGCGATGATCGGAGCGGCGATCTCGGCGATCGCCAACTTCCTCCAGTTCAGCTGGCTCTTCGGCGGCGGCGACGAGGAGGAGAGCCCGCTCGGCCTCGTCGGGACGATGGCCGCGATCCTCGTGGCGCCGATCGCCGCGATGATCCTCCAGCTTGCGGTCTCGCGACAGCGGGAGTACCTCGCCGATGCGACCGCGGCGGAGCTGCTCGGGGAGGCGCGGCCGCTGGCCGCTGCCCTCGATTCCCTGCACCGGGGCGTTCAGGCGGTGCCGATGGCGGTCAATCCGGCCACGGCATCCCTCTACATCGCCAACCCGCTCTCGGGAGCCGGCGTGGGCGCCCTCTTCTCGACCCACCCGCCGATGGCGAAGCGGGTCGAGCGGTTGCGTGAGATCGACCGGCGGTCGGGCAACGTCTGGTAGCGCGTAGGGACTGCCGTGGGGGCGTCGAACAACGCCCCCATGGCCGCGACCCAGGAAGCGCTCTACGAGGCGCACGATCTCGAGCTGTCCTGGTCCGAGTCGACGCTGCCCGAGCGGGAACGCACGAAGCACGTCCACCGCCTGCACCCGTACCTCGGCAAGTTCATCCCGCAGCTCGTCGAGACGCTGCTCGACCGGCACGTCCCGGACGGCGGACGGGTTCTCGATCCGTTCGCGGGGTCCGGCACGACGCTCGTGCAGGCGCTCGAGTCCGGCTACGACGCGGCCGGTGTCGACATCGCCGGGTTCAACGCGCTGCTCGTGCGCGTCAAGACCCGCCCGTACAACCTCGACGCGCTGCGGCGTGATCTCCTCTGGGCCCACGCGGAGGCCGAGGCGTTCCAGCCGCAGGGGCGGTACCCGAAGGAGGCGTCGTCCTATGTCCGCGCCTGGTACGCGCCTGCCGCCGCGGAGGAGTTGCTCCACTTCAGGTCGCTCGTCGAGCAGGTCGGGTCGGCCGACGTGCTGCGCGTCGTGCTCGCGCGCTCGGCCCGGTCGGCCCGACGCACGGCCCACTTCGATCTGGAGTTCCCTCGCGAGCCGCAGCTGGCGCCGTACTGGTGCTTCAAGCACCGCCGTGAGTGCCGGCCGGTCGAGGCCGCGCGTCGGTTTCTGCTGCGGTACACGCTCGACACGCTCGACCGGATCGAGACTTTCGCGGCCGCGAGAGCCGAGGGGCGCATCGCCAGGATGCTGCACGGCGACTCCCGGGTGGCCGACCTCGAGGGCCCGTACGACGGCGTCGTCACGTCGCCGCCGTACCCCGGCCTGATCGACTACCACGAGCAGCATCGCTACGCGTACGAGCTGCTCGGCGTCGACGAGCGGCGCGACCTCGAGCTCGGCCGGCCGGCCCGCGGCACGGGCCGGGTCGCGATCGCCGAATACGTCGACGGAGTGGCTGCCGCTCTCGCGAACGCCCGCTCGTCGCTCGTGCTCGGTGGACGGATGTGCATCGTCGTCAACGACCGCCGCAATCTCTACCCCGAGATCCTGCAGCGGGCGGGGCTGCGGCTCGTCGACCGGCACGAGCGTCACGTGAACCGGCGCACCGGCCGGCGTGCCGGCGAGTACTACGAGTCGATCCTCGTCGCCGTCGCGCGCTAAGCCCGCCCGGCGACCGGCTTCAGCCGGTCGTCCGGGCTTCTCGTTCGCCGTGTCGCCGGCGACCGGCTTCAGCCGGTCGTCCGGGCTTCTCGTTCGCCGTGTCGCCGGCGACCGGCTTCAGCCGGTCGTCCGGGCTTCTCGTTCGCCTTTCGGCACAGAGCCGGCACAGACACGTGCTGCCTCCGCACCTACCGTCGGCGGTGTGCTCGCACGCGCCCTCACCTCTGCCGTCATCGGACTGGAACCGCGCCAGGTCGAGGTCGAGGCGCACCTCGTCTCGGCAGACCTGCCGGCGTTCTCGATCGTCGGGCTGGCCGACCGGGCCTGCCAGGAGGCGAAGCACCGGGTGCACAGCGGCATCGTCAATGCGATGCTGCCCTGGCCCGCCAGGAACCGGATCACGGTCAATCTCGCACCCGCCGCCCTGCGCAAGGAGGGGTCTGGCTTCGACCTGCCGATTGCCCTCGCGCTCCTCGCCGGCTCGCATCAGCTACCGCCTGCCCGCCTGCTCGAGCATGCGTGCGTGGGCGAGCTCTCGCTGGACGGCAGGGTTCGACCCGTCGCCGGCACGATCGCCGTCGCAGAAGGGGCGCGCCGCGCCGGACTGAGGCGCCTGCTCTGCGCGGCCGAGTCGGGTCCCGAGGCGGCGCTGGCCGGCATCGATGTCGTCGCGGTCCACCATCTGGCGCAGGCGGTCGCGTATCTCCGCGGTGAGGAGGAGATCCCGCTCGCAGTCCCACCGGGCAGCAACGAGCTCGAGGAGCCGTTCCTACCCGACCTCGCCGAGGTGCGAGGGCAGGAGCGGGGGAGACGCGCGCTCGAGCTCGCCGCGGCGGGCGAGCACAACGTGCTGCTCGCGGGCCCGCCCGGGACCGGCAAGACCATGCTCGGTCGGCGCCTGCCGGGCATCCTGCCGCCGCTGACCCGTGACGAGGCGCTCGAGGTGACGCGGATCCACTCCGTCGCCGGGACCCTGCCGGCGGGGCGCCCGATCATCCTCGTGCCGCCGTTTCGGGCACCTCACCACGGCGCCTCCTCGGCCGCGATCGTCGGCGGCGGTGCCGTGCCGCGCCCGGGCGAGGCGAGCCTCGCACATCGCGGCGTCCTGCTGCTCGACGAGCTGCCCGAGTTCCCGCGGCCCGTGCTCGAATCGCTGCGGCAGCCGCTCGAGGACGGGGTCGTCTCTGTCGCCCGCGTCGGCGGGCATGCGCTCTTCCCGGCGCGGTTCCGGCTCGTCGCCACGATGAACCTGTGCCCCTGCGGTGGGAGGGGCGATCCGGCCGCGGACTGCGCGTGCAGCTCGCAGCGGATCTCGGCCTACCGCGAGAAGGTGTCGCGGGCATTGCTCGACCGGTTCGACCTCGTGGTCGCGATGCCGCGGCCGCGCGCCGAGGAGCTCGCGGCGCCGCCGGGAGAGCCGTCGGCCACGGTGAGGACGCGCGTCGTCGCGGCACGGGAGCGCCTACGCGACGGCGACGTGCTCCGTCGCACCGAGGCAGCCTCGGCGCTGCTCGACCGGGCGGTCGAGCGCGTCCCACTCTCGGGTCGCGGGCGGGCCCGCGTTGCGCGGGTCGCCCGCACGGTTGCGGCGCTCGCCGACGCCGATGCAGTTCTGCCGGAGCATCTCGCCGAGGCGCTCTCCTACCGCTCACCGGTGGGGGTGTCGGCTACGTGACCGTTCGGCGGCTCTCGCAGCGTGGAGCCGGGTTCCCACCGCTCCTGCGAGCCATTCCGGACCCGCCTCCGGTGCTCTGGCTCCGGGGCGAGGCACCGTCCGAGCTGCTGGCCCGCGCGGCGGTCGCGATCGTCGGTGCCCGCGCCTGCTCCTCCTACGGCCGCTCGGTCGCGAGGACGCTCGGCCGCGAGCTCGCGGCGGCAGGGCTCGTCGTCGTGAGTGGCATGGCCCGAGGCATCGACGGCGAGGCCCACCGGGGAGCGCTCGATGCCGGTGGGATCACGGTTGCGGTGCTCGGGTGCGGGATCGACCGTGACTACCCGGCGGCCCACCGCGAGCTCGCGGGCAGGATCGTGGAGCAAGGCCTGATCGTCTCGGAGTACGAGCCGGGCGTCGAGCCCGCTCCCTGGCGCTTCCCGGCCCGCAACCGGATCATCGCCGGCCTCTGCCTCGCCACGGTGGTCGTCGAGGCGCGCGAGCGGTCGGGGGCGCTGATCACGGCCGACTTCGCGCTCGAGGATGGGCGCGAGGTGATGGCGGTGCCGGGCGAGATCACGTCCGCCGTCTCGGCCGGCTCGAACGCCCTGCTCCGGCTCGGGGCGACGCCGGTGACCGCCGCAGCCGACGTGCTCGAGGCGTACGGGATCGAGCTCGCCGCCGAGCCCTTCGAGCCGCCGGACGAGCTCGGGGGGATGCTCCTCGCTCACCTGGCCGCGGGCCCGGCGAGCATCGACGAGCTCGCTCGGGCCTCGGGCAGCGCTCCCGGTGAGGTCGCGGCGGCGCTGATCGAGCTCGAGCTGGCGGGCCGGGTCAGCGAGGGGGACGGCGTCTACCGGGCGACGATGACGCGGTGAGCCGACGACCCCGTCACCCGCGGTCACGGGACGGAAGGTCGAGGAACGCGCCGAACCGTCGCAGCACGCCGCGGGTCGGGGCCCGTCCGGCGGTCGCTGCGACCGCCACCTCGCGGGCCCGTCGCCGAAATCCTCGTACCCGTGCCGTTACCATCGGCGCGTGCTCCTCGACCGGATCCGGTACCGGCCGCGTGCGTCACGCAGTCGTGTGGTCGTCGCCGCCCTGCTCGCCAGCATCGCCGTCGGAACCGTGGTCGCAGAGCCGGCCGCCGCAGCCGACCGCTCGGTCGCCGTCGTCGTCGTCCCCACGTTCGCTCCAGCGACGTACGCCGACCGCGGCGCCGTCGGGCTGCTCGTCCCCGGCGCCGGCTCGTCCGTCTCCCGCGAGAGGGCGCTCGCCTCGCTCGTGCGGGGCCGCGTCGTCTCCTCGCTGGTCGACCTCGACGGTGACGCAACCCTACAGCTTGCCAAGGCGCCCGCGGAGACGACGATCTACGTTGCCCTGCCGCCGCCGGGACCCCACCACAACGTCGTGCGGTATCCCGTCGCGATCGTCGGGCCCGGCTACCAGGGCCTGCTCACCTCGGGCTCGACGCGCATCGACGGGCTCGTCTCGCTCGCTGACATCGCCCCCACCGCGAAGGCGATTGCCGCCGGCGAGACGCCGCCGATTCGCGCCCGGGCGGACGGCGACGCAGCGGCGACGCTCACGCGCCTCGACGTCCGGCTCGCCCGGGCCCACGACGCGAGGACGGGGGCAACGCTCGTGCTCGTCGGTTGGCTCGTCGCGTTCGCAGCGCTCGGGGTCCTCGCCGGCTCGGCGATCGCCGGGCGGGCGGCCGTGCTCGTTGCTCCCGTGGCGCTTTCGGCGGCCCTGCTCTTGCGCGCAGCCGGGGTCGACGATCCCCGTACCGTGGTAGTGGCTCTCGCGCTCGCCACCGGGGGTGGAGCGCTGCTGCTCGCCCTTCGGAGCGCCGTGCTCGTTCCTGGCGTCGTCTGCTTCCTGCTCGCGTTCCTCGTCACGCTGGCCGTCTGGCCGGAGGTCAACGCGCTGGCGGCGATCGGGCCGCATCCGGACGGCGGCGGCAGGTTCTACGGCGTCACGAACCAGGTGGAGACGCTGCTGCTGGCCCCGTCACTGGCCGCGGCCGCGCTGGCCGGCGCCGCGGGCGTCGTGGCGATCGGGCTCCTCCTCGTCGTCACCGTCGGCTGGAGCAGGGCCGGAGCGGACGGGGGTGGGCTCCTCGTCGTCGTCGCCGCGTTCGCCGTGCTCCTCGTCGGGATCACGCGGACGCGGCTGACGCCGCTCAGGGTCGTCGCCGGAATCGCCGTGGTGCTGGTACTCGGGCTTGCCATCGTCGGGGCCGATGCCCTGCTCGGCGGCTCGAGCCACGTCACCGACGCGGTCGGCGGTGGGCCCGGCACGCTGCTGGACGACCTCGACCGGCGCCTCAGGATCTCCTGGGCCGGTGCGACCTCGGCCGCCCACACTGCGTTCCTCTGCCTCCTCTCGCTCGGTGGCCTCGTCTGGCTCGGGATCCGCGGCCGCGCGCGTCCGACGGTCGTGGCGATGCTCGTCGGGATCGGCGTCTCGCTGCTGGTCAACGACACCCCCGTCGACGTCCTCGGCTACGGGGCGCTGGGTTGCCTGGCGCTCACGGCCTGGGAGGAATCGCGCGCCTTCGAGCCGCTCAGCGAGCGCAGTGCGGCTTCGAGCCGCCCTCCAGGGCGGCAAGAGCGCCCTGCGCATTGACGGACAGGTCGAGGCGCACGATCCCCGCCCGGGCCGTCGTGAGACGCACGGTCCCGTCCGGGCCCCGCGAGAGGCAGCCCGAGCCGGTGCGCCAGTACGGCGACCAGTTCGTGGCGATGCGATAGCGGCCGGGGCTTCCGAGCTCGAGCGTGATCCGGTTCTGGCCCAGTTCGAGCACGCGGGCGCTGCCCGGCCCGGTCACGATCGGCCGCGGCGAGGGGACGGCGTACACGGTCGTGTGGGCCGACCTGAAGGCCAAGACGAGCCCCGAGCGACCCCCGGCGATCAGGGCCCCCTCCTCCTTGGCGCTGTAGTCGAGCGGTGCGTCGGGGAGGACGACGTAGCGGACGCCGAGCGAGCGGAGCCAGGCCAGGTACCCGGCCCGGTCGAGCTCGGCGTAGAGCAGGCCGTTGCGCGGGAAGTCGTCCTGCCTGAACCACCCGCGGGCGATGGGGATGCCCGCGGCGGGGAGGTAGGCGGCGGGCCAGTGGCCGACGGTGTCGACGGCCTCGACGCGGTAGGAGGGAGACAGGTTCTCCTGGAGGAACTGCACCGCCGGCGCCCAGTAGGCCGGGTCGGACGCCGGGTCGGCGCTCGTCTTGACGAAGCTGCCGGCGAGTGGAGTGAGGTTCCACGCGATCGCGAGTGAGAGCGCGAAGACGGCGACGGGCAGCGGCCGCCAGCGCCGCAGGGACAGGGTCAGGATCGCGATCGGGATCGCGGCGTAGCGCAGGCGAGCGATGTTCTCGCCGAGGCTCGAGGGCACGAGGTACGCGGCGGTGCAGGCCGCAAGGTAGACGACGTACGTCCAGCGGAGGACTCCTGCGGTCGCCACGCGCCAGGTGAGGAGGATCCCGAGGCCGCAGAACACGCACGCGGCCGCGAACTCGGGCAGCGAGAACGGGAAGCGGCCTCCCCCCGGGAAGAGGCGCAGCAACAGGAGCTCGAGTGCGGTCGCGACGGCCAGTGTGGCGAGGGGGAGTGTCAGCTCGGCCCGGCGCGGCGTCCGTGAGAGGCCGATTCCCGCCAGGATCACGCCGAGCAGGACGAAGGCGACCGGGCTGGCCGCGAGCACGAGCACCGTGAGGAGGGCGAACCGCCCGCGCCGGCCGGCCTGTAACGCCCAGAGCGCGAGGAGCGCCAGTGCGCTGCCGAGCGCGAACGGGAAGGCTCCCGAGAGCACGACTCCGGCCCAGACGATGGCGAAGGAGCGGTTCGACCAGCGTGAGGCGAGGCCCCATTCGCGGGCGGCGACGACGCCGAAGGCGAGCGCGGCCGTGGCGATGCTGGCGACGGCGAGCAGCTTGATCCCGAGCAGGGCCGCGAGCGGGTAGTAGAGCAGGCTGTAGGTGACGAAGCTGTAGCGCCCCGCGTACCAGAAGTTGTTCCAGATCGCGAACCCGTGATCCTCGAACAGGGCGCTCTGGTACAGGTGTGCTGCGAAGTCGCTCCCCGGTGGCCCGAACCACGCGAGCGCGGCTGCGAGGGTCGCCGCGACGCCGGCGGCCGCGAGGGCCTCGCGTGGGATTGCGCGCTCGGAGTGGGCGATGGAGGTCATGCGGCGGGAGGCCGGAAGCCTCGCGGTCGATCCTAGACGGTTGGCGTTGGACCGGCGCGCGGCGACAGGCTTCAGCCTGTCCGCCGGGTCAGGGCAGTGCGACTCCGGCAGCACCCGTAGGATCCCGACGTGGCCTCGTACTGGCTCAGCGAAACAGCCCCGCCGCGCACGGCCGCGAGCGTCGAGGATCCTGACGTGGTCGTGATCGGCGGCGGCGTCACGGGGTGTGCAGCTGCGCTCCGGCTCGCCGAGGCGGGCAGGCGCGTACGCCTCTATGACGCGCGCGGCGTGGCCGAGGGTGCGAGTGGGCGCAACGGGGGCTTCGCGCTGCGCGGCATGCCTGCGGCATTCGACGTCACGGCCGAGTCGGTCGGCGAGGAGACCGCCCGCGCGCTGACCGCCTGGACGGAGCGCGCGATCGACACGATCGAGACGCTCGCCGGCGATGCGTTCCGGCGAGTCGGCTCGCTGCGCGTCGCGGTCGACGAGGAGGAGCGCGACGAGCTACGGGCGGAGTACGACGCCCTCACCGGCGCGGGTTTCGCGGCCGAGTGGATCGACGGCCTGGAGCCCCCGTTCGACACCCGTTTCACCGCCGCTCTTCGTCACGTGCCGGACGGCGTCCTGCAGCCCGCCCGCTGGGTGCGGCGGCTCGCGGCGCTCGCTGCCGCGGCGGGCGTCGAGATCCGCGAGCACGAGCGCATCTCCTCGCTCGACCGGTTCGGCGGCGCGACCGTCGTCGTCTGCACCGACGGCTACCCGAGCGGCCTGCTCGGCCCGATCGAGGGGCTGATCATTCCCACCCGAGGCCAGGTGATCGCGACGGAGCCGATCCCCGAGCGGCTCTTCGAGGTGCCGCACTATGGCCGCCACGGGTTCGACTACTGGCACCAGGCGGAAGACGGGCGGATCGTCGCGGGCGGCTTCCGTGACGTGTCGTTCGACGCGGAGTTCACCGCCGACGAGCAGCTGACCGAGCCGGTGCAGCGGGCGTTGCACGCATTCGTCAACGATCTGCTCGGGCGCGAGCTACGGGTCGACTACGCCTGGCCCGGCATCTTCGGGATGGTGATGGACTTCCTGCCCGTCGTCGGCCGGGTGCCGGAGCTCGAGGGCGTGTGGGTCGCGGGAGGGTACTCGGGACACGGCAACGTGCTCGGCTTCGCCTGCGGCGAGCTCGTCGCTCGGGCCGTCGCGGGTGAAGACGCCCCGTTCCTCGACCTCTTCGACCCGGCGCGGCTCCTGAACGTCGACGCCTGAGATGTCTCGCGTCCCGGGCGCGGGGTCTTCGGTCGGCCGCATTCTCGACGCGGCGTTCTTCGCGCTCTACGGCTGTGCATTCCTGGCGTGGTGGGTGGTTGCAGATCCGAGCCACGAGGTCTCCGAGACCCAGGACGAGTGGCCCTACGTGCTGGCCTTCAGCGGCGTGATTCTCCTGCTCGGCCCGGCCGTGCTGCTGTACGCACGTCTCGTTGGTGACCGGCTCGCCTTTCGGGCCTCGCTCGTCGTGGTCGCGGGTGCTGTCCTGGGAAGCGTGGCCAACGTCTTCGAGGACGGCCTGCAGATCGAGTGGGTCTTCTTCGTCTTCGTCCTCAGCCTGGTGCTCATCGATCTCGGCCTCATCGCTCTCGTCATCGTGCTCGCCGTTCGTGAGCGTGGCGGACGCCGGTTCTCCGTACTCGTCCCGGCGGGAGCACTCGCCGCGATCGTCTTCGGCGTGGAGATCGGTGGCCCACTCATGCTCGTGACCTGGCTCGGGGCTGCCGTGGTGGCGCTTGCCTTGCCCGGGCGTGCGGCTGGTCAGCCTGGGCTCGAGTCGGCCTAGCTGCCTGCGCGCGGTGCTCTCCCACTCAGACGTTGTGCGTCGATCGGGTCGATGTCGGCGAGCACCTCGGTGAGTGTCCGCTGCGCATAGCTCGCCAACGTCGGGTTCGTCTCCCGGTAGTAGGGAAGCGCGATCAGCGCCCACGAGAGCGCCCAGCCGCGCCCCCGCATCCAGGCCGCGTCGTCCACGTCGAGCGCATCTCTGAGCTCCGGTCGTGTCTCTGCGGTGAGGAACGTCCATCCCACCATCAGGTCGCACGCCGGATCGCCGACGCAGAGCGCGGCGAAGTCGAGCACCGCACGCAGCCGGCCGTCGACGACGAGCAGGTTGCCCGGCAGGAGATCTCCGTGGAGCCAGGTGGGCGTGCCGTGCCACTCGGGAGCCCGCAGCGCCTCCTCCCAGATCGCGGTCACGGCCGCTGTGTCGACCGTGCCCCCGAGCTCGGCGACCGCTGCCCGCACCACCTCGTCTCTCGTCACGAGCGGTACACCACGCGACGAGTTGGGCGGGCCGGCCGGAGGGCCACCGGTCGTGTCGATCTGCCGCAGTGCCGAGAGGAAGCGCGCAAGGTCGCGGGCCGTATCGCACGCCTCGCCCAGGCGATCCGCCGGGAGCGTCTCCCCGTCGACCCAGCGGTAGACGCCCCAGGTCCACGGGTACTCGTCCGCGGGGGCGCCGGCCGCGATCGGCTCCGGGATCGCGAGCGGAAGCTGCGGCGCGAGCACCGGCAGCCAGCGGAGGTCCTTCTCCACCTGCCCGACCGCCCAGCCGATCCGCGGCAGGCGTACGATCCTGTCGGAACCGAGGCGGAACAGCGCGTTGTCCGTTCCCCAGGGAAAGAGCGGCTCGATCGGATCCCCGGCCCACTCGGGGAACTGCTCCTCGACAAGCCGGGTCACGAGCGCGGCGTCGACCCCGATCTCGTCGTCGTGCATCCTGCGCGGGCGGGCCATCGCGCGAGTGTAGACCCGTCCCGGCGATTCACCGTCAGGGCGAAGAGGGCGGGGACCACGCATGCTCGTGACGTGGGTCGGCCCCGAGGCTGTGGCGCTCGCGCGGCTCGTACGCAGGACCGGTCAGCCCGCGCTCGGGCCGGCCTCGCATCGTGTCAGGGAGCGGCGATCGACTTCTCGTAGAAGACCGAGTACCCGGTCTCCGGGTAGTCGAGCACAGGCCCGCAGCGCGTGAAGCCGCCCCGCTCGTAGACGCGCCAGGCCGCGTCGTGGGCGTGCCCGGTTTCGAGGACGAGGCGCGTGAGCCCCTCCTCCCGGGCGAGCTCCTCGATTCGCGCGAGGATCTGGCCGCCGATCCCCTGGCTCTGGTGGGAGGGCACCGTGTACATGCGCTTCACCTCGCCGACACCGGCTGCGTCCCGGCGCAACGCTCCGCACGCGACGGCGCGGCCGTCGTCACGTGCGACGAACACCGTCGTGTCCGCGCCGGCCATCTGCTCCACGGTCATGTGCGAGCAGAACTCGGGCGGCGTGATCGTCAGCAGGTGGTCGTTCAGCGCTGCGATCAGCGCGCGAATCTCGTCCTGGAGAGGGCTCTCGACGGCGATCGCCACGGCCACGACGTCCACTCTACTCAGCGTTCCGATGTGCCGGCGGGCCCAGCCCGCTCAGCCTGCTGTGAGAGGCGGCGCGCGAGCTCGACCCCGCTGTCGAGGACGAATCGCGCCTTGCGGGCCCCCGCGAGGAGACCTGGCGCAGTTTGTTCGAATCCGCAGGGTTGCGCCGGGTGGAGGAGACGGCGCTGTCCGTGAGCAGGCTCAGAGCCTGAGTCGAGGCAGGTCGAGCGCGTCCGCTTTCGCGAACGCGACGCGCGCGATCGCGAGATCCTGGATCGCGAGCCCGGTCGAGTCGAAGAGCGTGATGTCCTCGGCCGAGCGGCGCCCCTCGGCGTCCCCGGCGAGCACGCGGCCGAGCTCGGTGACCCGGTCGTGCGTGACGATGCCGGCCTGCACGCCGGCGGCCAGCTCGCCGCCGTGGCTCGCCTGCTCCCAGTCGTCGCAGAAGAGGTCGGCCCGCTGCAGCTCTGCGACTGCGACCTCCGCCTTGCCCGGGCCGTCGGCGCCCATCAGCGAGATGTGCTGGCCCTCGCGCAACGAGCCGGCGGGGAAGAGGATCTCCTGGCCCGGCGTGACGGTGACGACGATGTCGGCGGCGAGAGCGTCACCCAGCGACGCCGAGACGTGCGCGCCGAGCAGGTCGGCCACCGCCGCCGCGCGGGCTTCGTCCACGTCCCACAACGCGACGTCCGAGCCGTGCGCACGGAACATCCTGGCCGTCTCGGCCCCGTTGACCCCACAGCCGATCACGGCGACCGACTCGGCTCCCGAGCGGCAGAGCGTGTCGGCCGCGATCACACCGGCAGCCGCCGTCCGGAGCGCCGTCACTGCGGCCGCGCTGAGGATCGCCTCGAGCGCACCCGTCTCTGCGTTCGAGAGCAGCACGAGCCCCGTCACCGTCGGCAACCCCTTCGCCGGATTGCCCGGAAAGGAGGTCACCCACTTCAGCAGCGCATGGCCGCCGCCGAGCGCCGGCATCGCGCGGAAGTCCCCGGCCGGGTAGTTCGTCACGTAGAGCTTCGGCGGCATCGTCCACTCGCCCTTCGCATGGGCGATGAAGGCGGCCTTGACCGCGTCGTAGGCCTCGTGGGGCGAGACGGCCCGCTCGACGTCCGCGCTCGAGAGGAAGGGAACGGTCACGTCGCCAACACTATCGCGGCGTGATTGGATCCAGTCGTGGCAGCAACGATCGAGATCACCGGCCTGCGGGTCGATCGTGGTGGCACCACGGTCCTCCACGGCCTCACGCTGAGCGTCGACGGAGGCGTCGTGACCGGCCTGCTGGGCCCGAGCGGCGGCGGCAAGTCGACCCTGATCCGGGCGATCGTCGGCGTCCAGATCGTCGCGGCGGGGGACGTCCGAGTCCTCGGCCTTCCCGCCGGCGACCCGGCGCTGCGGCGGCGCGTCGGCTACGTGACGCAGTCACCGGCGGTGTACGCCGACCTCTCCGTCCGCGAGAACCTGAGGTACTTCGCCCGGGTCCTCGACGCGCCGCCGGAGGCCGTCGACACCGTGATCGAGCGCGTCGGGCTCGCCGACACGGACGGGACGTCTCGTCCGACGTCTCTCGGGAGGGCAACGGGCACGGGTCTCGCTCGCGACGGCACTGCTCAACGAGCCCGAGGTGCTCGTGCTCGACGAACCGACCGTGGGTCTCGACCCCGTCCTGCGCCGTGACCTGTGGGACTTCTTCCACGAGCTGGCCGGCGGCGGTACGACGCTGCTCGTCTCGAGCCACGTCATGGACGAGGCCGCCCGCTGCGACCGGCTTCTGCTGCTCCGCGATGGTGTGCTCCTCGCCGACCTCGCCCCCGACGAGCTCCTGCGCCGAACCGGCGCGGCTGACCTCGACACGGCGTTCCTGCGGCTCGTCGAAGGGAGTGGGCGGCAGTGAATGCCACCCGGATCGCTGCGACGGCCTCGCGCGTGCTCTCCCAGCTCCGGCGAGACCCGCGAACGCTCGCCCTTCTGCTCGTGGTGCCGTGCGTGTTGATGATCCTCGTCGAGCAGCTGTTCGCGGGCCGCGAGGCGATGTTCCAGAAGGTCGGTGTGCCGATGCTCGGGCTCTTCCCGCTGATCAGCATGTTCCTCGTCACCTCGATCACGATGTTGCGCGAGCGGACGAGCGGCACCCTGGAACGGCTGCTGACGACGCCGCTGACCAAGCTGGAGCTGCTCCTCGGCTACGGGATCGCCTTCGCCGCCGTCGCCGTCGTCCAGGCCGTCATCGTCTCGATCGTCGGCTTCGGGCTGCTCGGGCTCAACGCCGTGCATTCGCAGCTCCTGATCGTGCTGCTTGCGGTCGCGAACGCGATCCTCGGGATGGCATTCGGGCTCTTTGTCAGCGCGTTCGCCCAGACGGAGTTCCAGGCAGTGCAGTTCATGCCCGCCTTCGTCCTGCCCCAGATCCTCCTCTGCGGCCTCTTCGTTGCTCGCGAGCAAATGGCCGAGTGGCTCCAGGTGATCTCGGCCCTGCTGCCTCTCACCTACGCCTACGAGGCGCTCGAGCGTGCAGCCCACGATCCGACACTCGGCCCGCGCTTCTGGTTCGACTTCGCGGTCGTCGTCGGTGCGACCCTGCTCGCGCTCGTCCTCGGTGCCGCCACGCTGCGCCGCCGCACGCCGTAGAGACAGCGTCGGTGCCAGGCTTCAGCCTGGCACGAACTCGGATCTACGTCGTCTTGACTGCGGCGATCAGCTTGACGACGGAGTCCTTCGCGTCGCCGAACAGCATCGTCGTCTGCGGCTCGAGGTAGAGCTCGTTGTCGATGCCGGCGAAGCCGGGGTTCATCGACCGCTTCATCACGATCACGCTCGCAGCCTTGTCGACGTCGAGGATCGGCATCCCGTAGATCGGACTCGAGGTGTCGTGCCGGGCAGCGGGGTTCGTGACGTCGTTCGCGCCGATCACGAGCGCAACGTCGGTCTGCGGGAACTCCGGGTTGATCTCGTCCATCTCCTTGAGCGCGTCGTACGGCACGTTCGCCTCGGCGAGAAGCACGTTCATGTGACCGGGCATGCGGCCGGCGACCGGGTGGATGGCGTACTGGACCTCGACGCCCTTCTCCTCGAGCAGCTCGGCGAGCTGGCGGACGTCGTGCTGCGCCTGCGCCACGGCCATCCCGTAGCCGGGAACGACGACCACCTTGCGTGCGAACGACAGCTGGACGGCCACGTCCTCGGGCGTCGTCGCGCGCACGGTACGACCGTCGTCCGCGCGCATCCCCGACCCGGCGCCGGCCTGTACCTGGCCGAACGCCCCGAACAGGACGTTCGTGACGGAGCGGTTCATGGCCTTCGCCATCAGCAGCGTGAGCATGGTGCCCGAGGCGCCGACGAGCATGCCGGCCACGATCAGGACGGTGTTGGAGAGGACGAAGCCGGTGGCCGACGCGGCAAGGCCCGTGAACGCGTTCAGCAGCGAGATCACGACGGGCATGTCCGCGCCGCCGATCGGGAGCACGAAGAGCACGCCGAAGAGCAGCGCGAGCCCGACGAGCAGCCACAGCACCCACTGGTCGTGCACGCCGGCGACGAGCGCGATGCCGAGCCCGACCGTGCCGAGCAGGACGGCGATGTTGAAGAGGTTCTGGCCCGGGAAGGTGATCGGCCGCCCGCTGAGCAGCTCCTGCAGCTTCGCGAAGGCGATCATCGAGCCCGCGAACGAGACCGAGCCGATCAGCGCCGAGAGCACCGTCGAAACGGACGCGGTCGTGGCGAGGCCGGCGGTCGCGATGTGGAACTCGGCCAGGGCGACGAGCGCCGCCGCGCCGCCGCCGACCCCGTTGAAGAGGGCCACCATCTGCGGCATCGCGGTCATCTTCACCTTGCGCGCGCCGACGAGGCCGACGGCCGCGCCGATCAGACCCGCGACCACGATCAACGCCCAGTTGCCGATGCCGTCGAGCAGCAGCGTGCTGACGATGGCGAGGATCATGCCGACGCCGCCGATCCAGTTGCCGCGGCGTGCGTGCTTCGGCGACGACAGGAAGCGCAGCGCGAAGATGAAGCAGACGATCGTGATCAGGTAGAGCAGCCCGATCAGGTTGGAGCCGGGGGAGATCACGGCTTCTCGCTCTCCTGCTTCGGCTCCGGGCGCTTCTTGAACATCTCGAGCATCCGGTCGGTGACGAACCAGCCACCGACGACGTTCGCGGTGGCGAGCACCATGGCAGTGAAGCCGATCACCTTCAGGTACGTGTCGTCGGCCTCGCCGAGCACGATGATCGCGCCGACGATGACGATGCCGTGGATGAAGTTCGTGCCCGACATCAGCGGCGTGTGCAGCATCGCGGGCACCTTCGAGATCACCTCGAAGCCGAGGAAGATCGCGAGGGCGAGAATCGTCAGCTCGATCACGAGCGAGAGGGTCATGTGGATGCCTCCTCGGGCTTGCCGGCGACACACGCCCCGCTCGTGATCTCGTCCTCGAAGTCGAGCGCCAGCTCGCCGTTCGGCGCGAGATGCTGCAGCAGCGTGGCGACGTTACGGGAGTAGAGCTGGCTCGCGTGGAACGCCATCTGCGACGGCAGGTTGGTGAAGCCGACGATGGTGACGCCCTCGCGGACGATCTCGTTCCCGGGCTGGGTGAGCTCGCAGTTGCCGCCCGCCTCGGCGGCGAGGTCGACGATGCAGCTCCCGGGCCGCATGTGGGCGACCGCGGAGGCGGGAATCAGCCTGGGTGCGGGGCGCCCGGGCACGAGAGCCGTCGTGATCACGACGTCGAAGTCGGGCACCCGCTCCTCGAGCGCGGCCAGCTGAGCGGCCTGCTGCTCGGCGGTCAGCTCCTTGGCATAGCCGCCTTCCGTCTCCTCACCGTGCACCCCGAGGTCGAGGAACCTGGCGCCGAGCGACTCCACCTGCTCCTTCACGGCGGGGCGCACGTCGAACGCGGAGACCACGGCGCCGAGCCGGCGCGCGGTCGCGATCGCCTGGAGACCCGCGACGCCGGCGCCCATCACGAGCACCCGGGCCGGCGCGATCGTGCCGGCTGCCGTCATCAGCATGGGAAAGAGCTTCGGGACACGGTCTGCCGCGATCAGGACCGCCTTGTAGCCCGCGACCGTCGCCTGGGAGGAAAGGGCGTCCATCGACTGGGCCCGCGTGATCCGCGGGATCGACTCCATCGCGAACGCGACGACACCCTGGCGGCGCAACCGCTCGATGCCCTCCGTGTCGGTGAGCGGTGCCAGGAACCCGATCAGGACGGTGCCCGGAGCGATCGCTGCGACCTCGTCGGCCGAGGGCCGCGCGACGCGAACGATCGCCTCGGCGCCCTCCAGCAGCGCGCCCGGCTCGGCGACCGTTGCGCCCGCTGTCGCGTAGTCGTCGTCGGGGAATCCCGCGACTCCGCCGGCGCCACGCTCGACCGCGATCTCGAACCCGGCTGTGGTCAGGCGCCCGACGGTCTCGGGGACGAGCGCCACCCGGCCTTCGCCGGCGGCTGCTTCGCGTGGAACTGCGACTCGCACACACAGAATCTACGGGAAGGGATTTCTCTCCGCTTCGGGAACCTCACCTCTCGTGAGCCGGCTTTCCGTCTTTGCCGCCGCCATGAGCGTCTGTGATCCCTCGCTCGAGGGCCACGCGGCGCGTGTCGGCGCTCACGCCGAAACGATCGCACGTCGGCTCGGCTGGGAGGAGGACGCCCTGGCCGCGTTGCGCCTCGGGGCTGCGCTGCACGACGTCGGCAAGGTCAACGTCCGCCCGGAGGTGCTCGGTAAGCCCGGCCGCCTCGACGAGGCAGAGCTTGCCGAGGTTCGCGCGCATCCGGTCGAGGGCGCCTGGCTGATCGCCGGGATCCCGTCGTTCGCCGCTGCCCTGCCGTACGTGCTGTTCCATCACGAGCGCTGGGACGGGACCGGCTACCCGACACGCCGAGCGGGCAGCGACATCCCGCTCGAGGGGCGGCTGCTCGCGGTCGCGGACGCGTTCGACGCGATGACGTCCACGCGTCCCTACTGCGACCCCCGCGCATTCGACGGGGCAGCCGCCGAGGTGGAGCGCTGTTCCGGATCGCAATTCGATCCAGATGTCGTCGGCGCATTCGTCGACGCCTATGCGGCCGGCGAGATCGATGCGCGCGAGCCGTTACCGCTCGCCGTCTGACATCGGTCGCTTCCGTGCCACGCGGCGGAATTCATGCATAAAATGCGGCTGTAGCAATACCGGTGGTCAAATGGTAGTCGGGACGCATTCAAGGCGTCCCGGCGGAGAGGAATACGCGTGGCACGAAAGACGATTCTCGTGTGCGACAACTGCGGCGCGGAGGTCGACGAGGGGAGGGGCGCGGTCATGCGTGTCACCTTCACGGACGCGCGTCGCGGGGCCAAGGCGGCGGATCTGTGCGACGGCTGCGCGGGCACGATGCCCGGCAACGCCGTTGCCCGGCGTGGCCGCAAGCCGAAGTCCGTCGCCTAGCCTGACGGACCGGCGTGCGGAGGTGAGAGGGTGAGGCTGTGGCCTCACCCTCCGGGTCCGTCGCGTCCTTCCCGCACTTTGCGGCGACGGGATCGCGCGTAAGGAAGCTGCCGCGAAGGCCCCGACTACGATGGGCTGATGGGTCTCTCGCTCGTCGTCGGCCCGGCGCACGCCGGTAAGGTCGCGCTTCTGCTCGACCGGTTCGTCGACGCGCTCGACCGTGATCCATGGCTGATCGTGCCGACCCGCGTCGACGTCGATCGGGTCGAGCGCGAGCTCGCAGGGCGGGGCGGGGCACTGCTGGCCGGTACGGTCGGCACGTTCGACACGCTCTTCGCCCACCTCGCCGGGAGCGGGCCTGCACCGAGGGTCATCGGCGACGCCGAGCGCAGCATCGTGCTCCGGCACCTCGTCGGCTCCGCCCGGCTGGACGCGCTCGAACCGTCGTCGCGGTTTGCGGGGTTCACCGATTCGCTCGCCGGCGCGCTGACCGAGATCGAGGCCGGCCTGCTCGATCCGGACGACCTCGGCCCCGATCTCGCGGGCCTCACCCGCGCCTATCGCGCGGAGCTGGAGCGGCTCGGGGTTTGCGACCGCGGCATGGTGCGCCGTCGTGCCGTCGAGCGGCTGACGACCGAGCTCGGCGCCTGGGACGGTGCACCCGTGTTCGCGTACGGGTTCGAGGACCTGACGGGCGCGGAGTGGCGGCTCATCGAGGCGCTCGCGGCGCGCGGCGAGGTGCACGTGTCGTTTCCCTACGAGCCCGCCCGAGCAGTGTTCGCTTCCCTCGCCCGGACGCTCGCCGACCTCGGAGCGCTTGCGGTGGGCGACATCGTCGAGCTCCCGCCGGGCTCCGGCACGTACCTGCCGCGGGGGCTCGCCCACCTCGAGCGTCACGTCTTCGACGACGCCGCCGAGCCGGTGGAGCTCGACGGGTCGATCCGCTTCCTCGAGGGTGCCGGCCGCCGGGCCACGCTCGAGCTGGTCGCCGAGACGATCCTCGATCTCGTCCGTGATGGAGCCGCGCCGGAGGAGATCGCGATCGTCTGCCCGTCGCTCGAGCGCGCGCGCGCGTCGATCGAGACGGCGTTCGGGGCCCTCGGCGTGCCGGTCGCGATCGAGGCACCCCAGCGGCTCGGCAGCACCGCCTTCGGGCAATCGCTGCTCTCGTTGCTTCGTTTCACGTGGAGCAACGGCACGCGTCGCGATCTCTTCGCATTCCTGCGCACCCCGTACGGCGGCCTCGGCCGCGCCGACGTGGACTTCCTCGAGGGGCGGCTACGCGGGCGGGCCGTGCTCCGTGGCGACCGTACGCTCGAGGAGACGACGAAGCTGCGAACCGGGCGCCCGCTGCCGATGCTCGAGCTCGTCGCCTCGGAGGCCGAGCACACGGCGGCCGCGCGCGCGGTGGTGTTCGCGATGCTCCGCAACGCCTACGGGCTCGGCGCCCCGCCCGTGACGACGGCCGCGAAGCGTGACCTCCGCGCCGCCGACGCGGCCCGCGCCGTTCTCGACGAGCTGGAGCGGTTGCGCGATGCCGGCGTCGCGATCCAGACCGACGACGTCCTCTCGGCCCTCGATCGGGCGAACGTCAGGGGTGACGCCGCCGGCGAGCCGGGTCGCGTCGCCGTGCTCGACCTGACGCGGGCACGCACCCGCCGCTTCGACGTCGTCTTCGTGATTGGCCTCGAGCAGGGATCGCTCCCGCGGCGGGCTCCCACCTCTCCCTTCTTCGACGACGAGGACCGCCGCGATCTGGACGGCGCCCACGGCGCCCGGCTGCAGCGCCCCGACGCCGCCAGTCGCGACCGGTATCTCTTCTACGCGGCCTGCACCCGGCCGCAGAGGCTGCTGACGCTGGTGCGCGAAGCCGCCACGGACGACGGTTCGCCGCGTGAGGCGAGCCCGTTCTGGGAGGCCGTCTGTGAGCTCTTCCACCCCGACGACGTGCGCCGCCACACGACAAGGCGGCCGCTCGCCCGCCTGACCTGGCCGATCGAGTCCGCGCCGACCGAGCGCGAGCGTCTGCGCTCGCTCGCCCGACTCGCCGCCGCCGATCCGCAGGAGGCCGATGCGCTCGCCTACGCCAACGGCTGGCAACGCAAGCTCGGCCGCGCCCGGCGGGCGTTCGCGCGGCCCACGGCGATCCGGCATCCGCGCGCGGTCGCGCTCCTTGCGAGCCGTGAGACCTTCAGGGTCACCGACCTCGAGCGGATGGCCGGCTGCTCGTCGGCCTGGTTCGTCGAGCGCTACCTGCGGCCGGGCGGGATCGACCAGGCGATCGACCCGAAGATGCGGGGCTCAATCGCCCACGTGGCCCTGCAACGCTTCTACAGCCAGCTGCCGTCCGTGATCCCGGGCGCGGAGCGGGTGACGCCGGACAACGTCGAGGCGGCCGTCGAGCTGATGCACCGGTGCGTCGAGGGTGCGCTCGACTCGGGCCTGCGCATCGACGCCGACGACCTTCAGCGCCGAGAGCTCGGTCAGGGCCTGCAGCGCGACCTCGAGCAGCTCGTGCGGGCCGATGCGGCTGCGAGCTCGACGTTCGTGCCACGCAAGCTCGAGGTGGCGTTCAAGGCGTACGAGCTGGCGCCGGGTGTAGCGGTCAGCGGGAAGATCGACCGCGTCGACGCCGACCCGCTCAGTGCCCGCGGGATCATCGTCGACTACAAGTCCGGAGCGGCTCCCTCGGCGACGCAGATCCACGACGAGGCGCGCCTCCAGATCCCCCTCTACCTGCTCGTGCTCCGGGATCAGCTCGGCTTCGAGCCGATGGGCGGTGTCTACATGCCGCTCGGCGGCGGGCGCCGTGCGCGCGGAATGCTCCGCGCCGGCGACGACCAGGTGCCGGGCTTCGCCGCCGCCGACTATCTCGACGGGGCGGAGTTCGAGGCCGAGATCGACCACGCCCGGGCCACGGCGGTCGTGCTGGCCGAGCGGATCAGGGCCGGCGACGTCGCGCACGACCCTCACGGCGGCGACTGCCCCGGCTGGTGTGACCTCTGGCGCATGTGCCGCAAGGAGCGCCCGTGAGCGCGGTGGCAGGCGAGCCCGCGGCGACAGGCTTCAGCCTGTCGCCGGGGTTCCGACCGCCCAACGACCAGCAGCAGGCCGCGATCGAGGCGCGGGGCTCGACGTTCGTCTCGGCGGGCGCCGGCACCGGCAAGACGACCGTGCTCGTCGAGCGGTTCGCCCGTGCGGTGCTCGAGGACGGGCTCGACATCGACTCGCTGCTCGTGATCACGTACACGGATCGCGCCGCCGGGGAGCTGCGGGCGCGCATCCGCGCGCGCCTGCTCGAGCTCGACCGTCCCGATCTGGCCCGCGACCTCGATGGCGCCTGGATCTCCACGATCCACGGCTTCTGCCGCCGGCTGCTCACCGCCTATCCGCTCGCGGCGGGCATCGACCCCCGGTTCCGGGTGCTCGACGAGCCGCAGGCGCGGGTGCTCCAGGGCGAGGCCTTCAACGCCGCCCTGGAGGAGTTCTGCGCCGCGGACGAGCCCGACCGCTGGCAGCTGCTCGCGACCTACAAGTCGGGCGGGCTGCGCAAGATGCTCGTCAGCGTCTACGACACGCTGCGCTCTGCCGGCCTTCCCCTGACGCTCGAGCCGGGTGCTCGCGAGAGCCTCGACGACGCGATCGCAGAGCTCCTGGCCGAGGCGGAGCTGCTCCTGGCGGACGACAAGACGACCGAGCCGCAGCGCGACGCGGCGGTCGACGTGCTCGACCTCCTCCAGACGACGCGGCTCCCCGAGCGCCTGATCGAGCTCCCGGCGGCGTCCGTGCGAGGGGTTCGGGCGGCGGCCTTCAGCGACGCGCGCAAGGCCGTCCGGGCGCTCGCCCTCGAGGAGCTCGCCTCCCGCGACCGGGAGCTGCTGCAGGAGCTCCTGACGGGCTTCGCGCAGGCGTACGGCGAGGCGAAGGACCGCGAGTCGGCGCTGGACTTCGAGGACCTGCAGCTGCGTGCGCTCCGCCTCCTGGAGTCCCACGAGGAGATCCGGGAGGTCGAGCAGCTGCGGTTTCGCTCGATCATGGTGGACGAGTTCCAGGACACGAACAAGCTCCAGACGCGATCTGATCGACCTCCTCTGCGCCGATCGGGGAATGGCCAAGGAGGTCTTCTTCGTCGGCGACGAGTTCCAGTCGATCTACGGGTTCCGGCACGCCGACGTGGCGGTGTTCCGCGAGCGCCGAGAAGCAGCAGAGCCGGATGTCCTGCCGCTGAACCTGAACTACCGCTCACGGCCCGAGGTGCTGGCGGCGGTCAACGAGCTGTTCCGGGAGGAGTTCGGCGAGAGCTTCCAGGCGCTCACGCCGGCCGCAGGCTACGGCGACCCGGTCTTCGGGACGCCGGTCGAGCTGCTCGTCACGGACAAGGCGTCGTACGCCGACTCGGGCGTCCACTGGCGCCGCGCCGAGGCGCGGCACGTCGCGCGCCGCGTGCGCGAGCTCGTGGACATGGGCGCAGCGACGCCCGGAGAGATCGTCCTGCTGTTCGCGGCCGGGACGGATGCGGAGTGGTTCGAGGAGGAGCTGCGGGCTCTCGACCTGCCGACGATCCGGATGACCGGCCGGCGCTACTTCGGGCAGCAGCAGGTCGTCGACCTGCTCCACTACCTGCGGCTCCTGCAGAACCGCTACGACGACGAGGCGCTGCTCACCGTCCTCGCCTCGCCGTTCGTCGGCGTCTCGAACGATGCGCTCGTCCTGATTCGCTCCACGGCCGAGCGCCGGCCGATCTTCAAGGGGATCGAGCGCACCCTGCCGCCCGACCTCGCCGAGGAGGATCGGCGTCTCGTCCGCGCCTTCCTGCAGCGCTACGAGCGCCTCGTCGAGAGCTCGGCGAGGCTCTCGCTCGAGCTGCTCTGCGAGCGCATCCTCGTCGAGCACGACTACGACCTGGCCGTGCTGGCGCGGCGTGACGGGGCACGCCGCTATGCGAACCTGCGCAAGCTCGCGCGGCTGGCCCGGTCGTTCGAGGAGCTCCGCGGCCCGGACCTCGAGGGCTTCATCCGGTTCGTCGCCGAGCAGGCTGCGGTCGGCGCTCCCGAGCGCGACGCCGTCTCCGAGGAGGAGGGCGCAGACGCCGTGCGGCTGCTCACGATTCACGCCGCCAAGGGGCTCGAGTTCAAGGTCGTCGTCGTCGCGGACGCGGGCCGCGAGCGTTCGAGCACGGACGACATCCTGTGCCTGTCCGACGGCCGCTTCGGGTTCAAGGTCGCCCACCCCGGCACGGCCTCGCGCGTGAGCACCACCTCGTACCAGGCCGTCAAGGAGACGCAGGACCGGGCCGAGGACGACGAGCGCCTGCGTCTCTACTACGTCGCGATGACCCGTGCGATGGAGCGGCTGATCGTGTCGGGCTCGGTCGATCGCTCGAAGGGGCGTGACGAGAGGACGCCGATCGGCTGGGTGCTGCAGCGACTCGCTCTCGGGGAGGAGCTCGACCGCACCGACTCCGTGGGCCCCGTCGAGGTCGAGCGCGGCAACGCCGGCGTCGTCCTGCGGATCGACCGCTTCGCACCGGCGCCCGACGGCGAAGCGCCCGCGGCGACGGCCGGGGTGGAGAGCCCCGGTGACGAGGAGGGCCAGCTCGTGCTCTTCGAGGGGGCGGGCGAGGACGTCCCGCCGGCCGCGCCGAGGCTGCGTGGGCTGATCGAGATTCCCGCGCCGGTGACCGCCCGGGTCGCCCGTCTCTCCTACAGCGCGATCGCCCTGCACGACCGCTGCGGCTACCGCTACTACGTCGAGCGCGTCGTCGGCATGCGGCCGGCCCCCTGGGCAGCGGGTGCCGGTGCGAACGGTGAGGCCGGCCTGCATCCCACGGAGGTCGGCGACGCGGTGCACCGGTTGCTCGAGCTCGTCGACCTCGCCGCCCCGGCGCCGCCCGGGGAGGCGGCGCTCGACGCGCAGGTGCGCGACTGGTATCCAGCGGTCTCCGACGACGAGCTGGCGCGGATCGGCGATTTCGTCCGCTCGTATACGGGCTCTGCCCTGGCGGCCCGCATCGCCGGGCTCGACGGCGTCCGGCCCGAGCGCCCGTTCGCCTTCGAGCTGGACGGGGTGCTCGTGAACGGCCGGCTCGACGTGCTCTGGCTCGAGGGCGACCGGGCGCTCGTCCTCGACTACAAGACGAACGCGTTGCTCGGTCGCGATCCCGCGGAGATCGTCGCCGAGGAGTACCTGACGCAGCAGGTCGTCTACGCGATCGCCTGCCTGCGCGCGGGAGCGCGCGAGGTGGAGGTCGTCTACCACTTCCTCGAGGACGCCGCTGCCGTCGTCTCGAAGGTCTTCACGGCCGAGGACGCCGCGGGGCTCGAGGAGGGTCTCTCCGCCTCCATCGCCCGCATCCGGGCGGGCGAGTTCCGGCCCACGCCGAGTGCGTTCGCCTGCTCCGGCTGCCCGGCCCTCGACGTGGTCTGCGCCGGCCCACGGCTCGGCGGCGGGCTCGGCGAATACGATCTGCCCCCTGCTTCTGAGGGGTAGGTCGGCGTGGCAGCACGCAGCTACGTCCGGGAGGCGCGCCGTCGCGGGCTCGGCACGCGGCGGGAGCGCATCGGCCCGATCGTCGAGCGCCTCGCAGAGGAGCACGCCGACGCGGAGATCGCACTGCACTTCGGCAGCGATGTCGAGCTGCTGATCTCGGTCATGCTCTCGGCGCAGACGACAGACGTGAACGTCAACCGCGTCACCGAGAAACTGTTCGTCAAGTACCGCAGGCCGGAGGACTACCTCGCGGTGCCGCAGGAGGAGCTCGAACAGGACGTCTTCCAGACCGGCTTCTACCGGCAGAAGGCGAGGTCGATCCGCGGTGCGATGCGCGTCCTGCTCGAGGAGTACGACGGGCAGGTCCCGCGTACGATCCCCGAGCTCCTGCGGCTCCCGGGGGTGGCGCGCAAGACGGCCAATGTCGTCGCCGCGGAGCTGGGGGAGGCGCAGGGGATCGTCGTCGACACCCACGTGCGGCGGATCTCGCAGCGGCTCGGGCTGACGCGAGAGGAGGATCCGGTCAAGATCGAGCGCGACCTCGTCAAGATCGTGCCGCGGAGCGACTGGCACCGGTTTCCGCACCTCGTGATCTGGCACGGCCGGCGGATCTGCGACGCGCGCAAGCCGCGCTGCGAGGAGTGCGTGCTGGCGGATCTCTGCCCGTCGAGCCGGCTCTAGCCCGGACGACAGGCTGAAGCCTGTCGCCGCGGCGTCCGGGGCGGCGCCCGGCTTCAGCCGGTCGTCCGGCGCGGCGCCCGGCTTCAGCCGGTCGTCCGGGCTCCCTACGGCCGCACCCAGTGCTCCAGCCGCAAGTTATCTCCGTAGCGGAACTGCCGCAACAGCGCATATCGCGGCGTGCTCACGAAAGGGCGTGCCGAGCCGATCGCACCGGCGGGCGTGCCCGCGACGACCGCGACCCAGGCCCCGTCGCCGCGGGCATAGCGGATCACCGGGACGTACGGCGCGTAGTACCCGAACGCGGCCCGGGCCCGCTCCGGCACCACCACAACCGTCTCGCGGGGCCCGCGAACCCGCTTCACCGCCGTCGCGAGAGCACGCCAGTCCTCGTCCGCGGGCGCGCTGAGCCGCACCGCGATCGTCACGGCCGACGCGACGAGCAGCAGGGTGAGGCCCGTCGCGACGAGCCCGCGGACGGTCGCGAGCACGGGGGCCGTCGCACCCGCCGCAATCGCGATCCCAGGTGCGCAGAGCACGAGCGCGCCCGTGTGCACCGGCAGCGCGACGGCCGCGAGGAGCGTCGCAGCGACCGGCGCTGCGATGAGCGAGGCGACGAGCACCCCGCACCAACGACCGGGGGCCCCGCTGCGCCCGAGGAAGAGGGCGACGAGCCCACCGATCGCCGCCGCGACCAGGATGGGGTTCCAGCCGGCTGCGTGGGCGAGGCCGCGGCCGAGCCGCTCGAGGTCGAGCGCGCCGGCCCCGTCGGGCGTGTCGAGCCGATCGGCTGCCATCCAGGCGAGCAGCAGGGCAGCGATGGCGGTTCCGGCCACGAGGGCGGTTCCGGCGCGGCGGAGGTCAGGGCGTTCGCGGAGTGCGATCAGCGCCGCGCCGTGGGCGGCGAGGACGGATGCGGCCAGCGGGTGCGTGAGCGGCAGGGCGGCCGCCGCGACCCCGTACGGGATCCAGCGCCAGCCGCCGCCCCGCTCGAGCGCGCAGACGAACAGCAGGGTCGCGGCGACGATCCCGAGCAGCCCGAGCGCATAGGGCCGCGCCTCCCGCGAGGCGTCGACGACACCGGCGTTCACGGCCAGCGCGACACCCGCTACGAGCCCTCCGATGCGGCCGAGGAGCATCGTGCCGAGCACCACGAGCAGCCCGGCGGCGATCGCGACGGCGATCGCCGCCGGGGCCCTGAGCGTGAGCTCGTCGGACCCGACCGTGGACGCCAGCTTCAGGAGCAGGAGCCCGCCGGCCTGGCCGGGATCGTCGTGCAGGATCGTCGAGAGCACCGTGCGGAGCGGCGCGTCGGCCTGCGCGAACGACGCCGCCTCGTCCGTCGTCAGCGAACGGTGCCCGAGCGCGATCCCGCCGAGGGCGAGCGAGCCCAGGCCGACGGCGACGGGCGCCAGCCCCCAGGCGAGGGCGGCGGACGTGCGCAGTTCGGTGGTGGAGGCCGGGGAGCCGGCGGCGATGCCCTCGGTCACCTCTCGAGGCTACACCGGGCTGCGGCTGCCGACGGAACCGCGGACGCTCAGCCGGCGGCGGCCGTGAGCGCAGCGTGCCGCTGGTCGCTCAGGAACCGTTCCGCGTCGAGCGACGCCGCACACCCGGAGCCGGCCGCGGTGACGGCCTGCCGGTAGGTGTGATCCTGGACGTCGCCCGCGGCGAACACGCCGGGGATGTTCGTCTCGGTCGTCTTGCCCTTCGTGACGAGGTAGCCCGAGTCGTCCTCGTGGTCGAGCTGGTCGAGGAAGAGCGCCGTGTTCGGGTCGTGGCCGATCGCAACGAAGAACCCGTCCGTCTCGATCTCGCTCAGCTCGCCGGTGACCGTGTCGCGCAGGCGCATACCCGTCACCTTGGCGTCGCCGAGCACCTCCACGGGAACCTTGTTGAGGACGAACTCGATCTTCTCGTCGGCGCGCGCCCGGTCGACCATGATCGGCGAGGCGCGGAACTCCTCGCGCCGGTGGACGAGGTACACCTTGCTCGCGAAGCGGCTGATGAACGTCGCCTCCTCGAGGGCCGAGTCGCCGCCGCCGACGACCGCGACGACCTTGTCGCGGAAGAAGGAGGCGTCGCAGGTGGCGCAGTAGGAGACGCCGCGACCCTGCAGCCGCAGCTCCGACTCGAGCCCGAGCTGCCGTGCGCTCGCGCCCGTCGCGACGATCACGCTCTCGGCCCGGAACTCGTCGTCGCCGACGTAGACGCGGAAGGGCCGCTCGGAGAAGTCGACGCGGGTGACGTCGTCGGTGAGGAACTCGGCTCCGAAGCGCTCCGCCTGGCGGCGGAAGTCCTGCATCATCACCGGGCCCATGACGCCGTCGGCGTAGCCGGGGTAGTTCTCGACGTCGGAGGTGATCATCAGCTGGCCGCCCCAGTTGAACCCCTCGATCACGAGCGGCTGCAGGTTGGCGCGCGCCGAGTAGAGCGCTGCGGTGTACCCGGCCGGGCCGCCTCCGATGATGATCACGTTGCGTACGTCGCTCACTGTTCGCTCAGCTCCTTGGATGTCGGTGAGGCGTGGTCTCGGCCTCTACGGTAGACAACGAACGCGTCCGGGCGGCTGTTCCCTGCCGACGCAGCCCGGACGACAGGCTGAAGCCTGTCGCCGCGGCGGCTACGCGGCGCTGACGTCGGCGACAGGCTTCAGCCTGTCGTCCGGGCCCCCGACGAGCTCTGCGGCGCTCAGCGTCCTCGTCTGCCGGTCGATCGGTGTCAGCTCGGGCGGCTCGACGCCGGTGATCCCGTGCTGCTCGAAGCGGCGGGCCTGGGGGAGGACCTGGCGCTCGAGCGACCCGACCGTCTCGTTGTAGGACTTGACGGCGCCGTCGAGCGAGCGGCCGAGCTTCGAGACGTGGGCCCCCATCGTCGAGAGCCGCTTGTAGAGCTCGCGTCCGAGGTCGCTGATCTGCCGGGCGCCTTCGGCGATCGTCTCCTGCTGCCAGCCGTAGTGGACGGCGCGAAGGAGCCCGATCAGGTTCGTGGGCGTGGCGGGGATCACGTTGTTGGACAGCGCGAGCTCGTGCAGGGACGGGTCGACGTCGAGCGCCGCAAGCCAGGAGGACTCGTCGTGGAGGAACATGACGACGAACTCCGGCGTCGCGGGCAGCTGCCGCCAGTACGCCTTCTGGCCGAGCGACTGGATGTGCGTGCGCACCTGGCGGGCGTGATCGGCCATGCCGGCCCGGCGTGCCTCGTCGTCGGCGCCCTCCTGGTGTGCGCGCAGGTAGCCGGCCAGCGACACCTTGGCGTCGATCACGATCGACTTGCCGCCCGGCAGCTTCACGATCACGTCGGGGCGCAGCAGCCTCCCGTCGTCCCCGGCGACGGTGTGCTGCTCGGCGAAGTCGCAGTAGGAGAGCATTCCGGCCATCTCGATCACGCGCTTGAGCTGGATCTCGCCCCACTGGCCGCGCACCTGCGAGTCGCCCCGGAGCGCGCTGACGAGGTTCCCGGTCTGCAGCCGCAGCCCCTCGTGCGTGGACCGCACGATCTCGAGCTCCTTGTGAATCTCGCCGTAGGCCCGCTGCCGCTGCCGCTCGAGCAGGTTGACGTTCGTCTCGACCTTCTCGAGCGACTTCTTCAGCGGTTCCACGTACTCCCCGAGCCGTCCCATCGCCTGTTCGGTGAAGGTGTTGGCGTTTGCCTGCAGCGCCTCGGCGGAGATCGTCTTGATCGCGTTCTCGACCCGGAGGTCGAACGCGCCACGTTCGGCCGCGAGCGCACCCTCGGTCTCGGCGAGCGCGCGCTGGGCCTCGCGGGCCTCCAGTGCGGCCCTGTCACGGTCGCCGAGCGCCCTGCGCAGGGCGATGAGGTAGACGCCGGCGGCGCCGATGACGAGCCCGATCAGGAGTGCGACGATGGCCATGAGGGCGACATACGCTAGTCCTGCCACCGGACGGTGCCTGGGGTGCGGGGCGGCGACACGCGGCGACAGGCGGCGACAGGCTTCAGCCTGTCGTCCGGGCCAGGCTGGCTCGCTAGCTACGATCTCCCGCATGCCACCGACACCGCGCCCGCAAGGCCCCAAGAAGTCCAGCGTGAAGGTTCCGTCCTCCGGGGGCGACGGCACTGACCGGCGCCTGCTGGCGATGATCGGCGCGGCGGGCCTGGTCGTCGTCTGTGTGGGCCTCGGCTACGTGCTCTTCGGGGGAGGGTCGAGCAGCGGCGCGTCGGGCGAAGCGATCAAGCAGCTCGAGGCCGCCGGCTGCACCGTCCAGACCGTCAAGGCGCTGCCCTCGAACGACCACAGTGTCGCGGTGGCGAACGGAACCTCGCCGAAGTGGAACACCTCGCCGCCGACGAACGGGCCCCACTACGGGCAGCCCGCCGTCTGGGGCTCGTACACGGAGCCGCTGCTGCAGGCCCAGGTCGTGCACAACCTCGAGCACGGCGGCATCTTCATCCAGTACGGCAAGGACGTTCCGCAGGCGACGATCGACGAGCTGAAGGGCTTCTACGACGGCCATCGGAACGGCACGCTCCTGGCGCCGCTCCCGAGTCTCGGCTCGAAGATCGCGATCGGCGCGTGGACGACGAGCAGCCCCTCGAAGCCGGACACCGGCACCGCCTACCTTGCGAAGTGCACCACGTTCGACGAGCAGGCGTATGCCGCGTTCTTCAAGGATTACCAGTTCCAGGGCCCGGAGCGCTTCCCGATGGTCTCGCTCACGCCCGGCTCGTAGCCGCCGGCAGAAACCCGGCAGACAGGCTGAAGCCTGTCGCCACCCCCGGCCGCCGGCGACAGGCTTCAGCCTGTCGTCCGGGCTCCGCCGGCCGCCGGCGACAGGCTTCAGCCTGTCGTCCGGGCTCTGCCCTCTACACTCGGCTGACCTGCCGGGGTGGCGAAACTGGTCAGACGCGCCCGACTTAAAATCGGGTGGCCTTCGGGCCGTCTGGGTTCGACTCCCAGCCCCGGCATCGGCAAACCCGGTCCAGGGCGATCACCTTCGAGGTGGCCGGCTCTATTTGCGTGGGCGGGCATTGGACGGTAGTGTGGTGCTCCGAAGAGCGTTGTTGGGGGCCTCCCATGGGATGGGGGAGGGGCGGTTCGGCGGACTGGTCCGGGCTGCTGCGGGTGTCTGAGCACCCTCCACGACCGACGAAACCCTTGGAGGGAAGAATGCGTAAACGGACGCCCTTAGTGGTTGGGCTGATCGCACTGTTGGCCTTGATCGGTGTGCTGGCTGCGCCGGCAACTGCGAAGAAGAAGGATCCGCCCGGTCAGCTCGTTGATCTCCAGCTGCTGGCTTTCAACGACTACCACGGCCATCTCCAGGCGAACACGCCCGGCCCCGTCGAGGACCCCTTCCCCGGCGGGACCTTGCTGCCCGCTGGTGGCTCGGAGTACCTGTCGACGGAGCTGAGCCAGCTGCGCCAGGGCAACAAGTACAGCCTGACCGTCGCCGCCGGTGACCTGATCGGTGGCTCGCCGGCCTTCTCGGGCCTGTTCCACGACGAGCCGTCGGTCGAGTCCCTGAACGCGATGAAGCTCGACGTCTCCAGCGTCGGCAACCACGAGTTCGACGAGGGCGTGACCGAGCTGCTGCGGATGCAGAACGGCGGCTGTCACCCCGTCGACGGCTGCTACTTCCCGGGCGAGCCGTATCCCGGGGCCGACTTCCAGTGGCTCGCTGCCAACGTGGTGAACGAGACCACCGGGAAGACAGCGCTGCCGCCCTACTGGGTCAAGAAGATCAACAGCGTCAAGGTCGGCTTCATCGGCATGACGCTCGAGGCGACCGACACCCTGGTCGCCGCCGCCGGCATCCAGGGCTGGAAATTCAAGGACGAGGCCGAGACCGCGAACGCGCTCGTCCCGATCCTGAAGAACCAGGGTGTGGAGGCGATCGTCGTGCTGCTGCACGAGGGCGCGTCGCAGACCCCGCCCCCCGGTGACGTGAACGCCTGCAACGACATCTCCGGTCCGGTCGTCGCGATCAACGCCGCGCTCGACCCGGAGATCGATGCGATGATCACCGGCCACACCCACCTGCCCTACAACTGCCGGCTCGACGACTCCGCCGGCCAGCCGCGCATCGTCACGAGCGCGTACTCCTTCGGCCGGGTCGTCTCGGAGCTGAACCTCGTGCTCGACAAGCGGACGAACGACGTTCGCCGCGACCTCAGCACGGCGACGAACCACATCGTCGACCAGGCAGCACTGACCCCCGACCCGGCGTTGACGGCGATCATCGCCAGGTGGCAGCCGCTGTTCGATCAGTCCGGCAACACGCCGGTCGGCACGATCACCGCCGACATCACCCGCGGCGGCATCCCGACCGGATCGGATCGTGGCGTCGAGTCTGCGGCCGGCAACCTCGTCGCCGACGCCCAGCTGTGGGCGACGTCGTCCAACTTCGCCGACGTCGCGTTCATGAACCCCGGCGGGGTGCGCTCCGACCTCACGTACGCGCAGTCGGGCACCGAGGGCGACGGCGTCGTCACCTACGGCGAGGCGTTCACGTTCCAGCCGTTCGGCAACACCCTGATCACGTTCCCGATGACCGGCGCGCAGATCGTCTCGGTGCTCGAGGAGCAGTGCCAGCCGACCGGGTCGTCCCGGCCGTTCCTGCACCTCGGCGTGTCGATCGGGTTCACCTACGACCTCGCGAAGACCATCTCCGCGGGCAACTGCACGTCGGTTTCGGTCACGAACGTCGAGCTGAACGGCGTCGCGCTCAACCCGGCGGCGACCTACAACGTGACGGTGAACAACTTCCTCGCCGACGGCGGGGACAACTTCAACACGTTCGGCACGATCACCGCGCCGCGGCTCGACGGAGGCAACGACCTCCAGGCCCTCGTCAACTACCTGGGCACGTTCAGCCCGGTCGCTCCTCCGAGCACCGACCGGGTCAACGAGCTCCCCTAGGCACCGTCCTGCCGGCTGGGCCCGACCCCCGCGGGGGTCGGGCCCAGCGGCCGAGACCCGCCGAAAGGTCCGGCCCGGTCGAGGTGGTGCGCTCTTGCGGCTTCTCGCCGTTCAGGCGCGGAAGTGGTCGCGTCGGAAGAACGCCTGCTTGCCCACGACCGAGATGAGCTTCCAGCCTTCCCGGCCGAGCTTGTTCCAGCGGGCGGCATCGTGTGATCGCTTGCCGCTCCGCTTCTCGATCCGCACCTCGTACGTTGCGAGCTGCGGTGCAGCGGCTGCCGACTCCGGGGCCGGGTCGTGCTCGCCGATCGTCCCGACGCCCGCGCTGCGGCTCTCCAGTCTCGCCTGCGAGAAGGCAGCACGGAACGAAGAGTGCGGGCCCGAGCGGCCCGTCTCGCCGTCGTGGAGTGCCAGTCGGCTGCTGTGCATCGGAGTCGTTCAAGTTCGACGAGATGACCGCTACCCCTGCATGAGGGGGTACGGCTCGGCGTGTCGGACGACCCGGCCTCGGAGCGGCAGCAGCGATACGCGTCGCCTGCAGAGTAGACTCCGACCGCCATGGCGAGCATCCACCAGGAGGGTCTGCACGAGCCGCTCGAGTGGGATTCGCCGCTCTATCGCACCGCGGTGGCCCAGTTCGACCAGGCGGTGCCGTACGCCGACATCGACCCCGACGTGGCCGAGCGCCTGCGCTACCCGGAGCGCGCGTTCATCGTCAGCATCCCCGTACGGCTCGACAACGGCCGCCGGGTCGTGTTCGCCGGCTACCGGGTGCAGCACTCGAGCGCGCTCGGCCCGACGAAGGGCGGGATCCGCTACGACTCCGAGGTCACCCTCGGCGAGTGCGCTGCGCTGGCGGTATGGATGACGTGGAAGTGCGCGCTGCTGCGGCTGCCCTACGGCGGCGCCAAGGGTGGCGTCCGCTGCAGCCCGCGCGAGATGTCGCAGCCCGAGCTCGAGCGGCTGACGCGCCGGTTCACGTCTGAGCTCCTGCCGATCATCGGCCCGCAGGAGGACATTCCGGCGCCCGACATGGCGACGAACGAGCAGACGATGGCGTGGATGATGGACACGTACTCGATGCAGCGCGGGCACGCCGTGCCGGAGATCGTGACGGGCAAGCCGATCTCGATCGGCGGCTCGGTGTTCCGGCACGAGGCGACCGGCGCGGGTGTCGTGATGACGATCGCCCGGGCGTGCGAGCGGCTCGGCTGGAAGCTGAACGAGCAGCGGTGCGTGGTGCAGGGCTTCGGCAACGTGGGGGGGATCGCGGCGCTCGAGCTCGTCGAGCGCGGCGCCACCGTGCTGGCGGTCTCCGATGTCTCGGGCGGCGTCTACGACCCGCTCGGCCTCGACATCGCGACGATGAGCGAGTACGCCAGGGAGCACGGGTCGCTGGACGGCTGGCCCTCCGGCGTGCGCATCTCGAACGAGGAGCTGCTCGAGCTCGAGTGCGACATCCTCGTGCTGGCGGCGCGCGAGAACCAGGTGACGTCGGCGAACGCGGCTCTGCTCCGGTGCCGCCTGATCGCCGAGGGTGCCAACGGCCCGATCTCGCTCGAGGCCGACGCGATCCTCAGCCAGCGTGCGATTCCGATCCTGCCGGACATCCTCACGAACGCCGGCGGCGTCACGGTCTCCTACTTCGAGTGGGTGCAGGACCTCGGCCGTCTCTTCTGGGGGCGTGACGAGATCCGGGCCAAGCTGGCCGAGAAGATGAACGATGCGTTCGACCGTGTCTGGGACGTCTCGGCGCAGAAGAACCTGACGCTTCGCACGTCGGCCCTCGTGGCCGGGATCAAGGACGTGGGGGCGGCGCTCGAGGCCCGGGGGCTGTACCCGTGACGACCGACCGCGTCCGCGACGCGATGATCTCCGACCCGCGCTCGCTGCCGGGCACGGCGTCGGCGCAGGAGGCAGGGCAGGTGCTGACGCCGCCCGAGGTGCGCGCGGTGTACGTCGTCGACGCCGACGGTGCGCTGACGGGCGTGCTGACGCGCAAGACGCTGGTGGCGAAGGTCGTCGCGGCCGGCCTCGACCCGCGCGCGACCGCGATCGGGCTGCTCGCGGAGGAGCCGTACTACACGATCGACGCGGACACGCCGCTCGACGAGGCGTTCCACTTTCTGGAGGAGCACGACGCCGAGCGGATCCCGGTCGTCGAGCGCGGCCGCCTCGTCGGCGTGCTCTCGCGCAGCGTGCTGCAGCGGCGCCTCGCCGAGGACGAGGAGCCCGCCGCCTCCGCCGACGAGTAACCGCGCCCGGCTTCAGCCGGTCGTGGCGCCCGGCTTCAGCCGGTCGTCCGGGCTTGGCGCCCGGCTTCAGCCGGTCGTGGCGCCCGGCTTCAGCCGGTCGTCCGGGCTTGGCGCCCGGTTTCAGCCGGTGGTGGCGCCCGGCTTCAGCCGGTCGTCCGGGCTCCCCCACAGCACCACCAACAGGCTGTCCCTTCCGGACATCTTGCAGCCGTTGCCCAACGCAGCAACACTCACGGGATGCCACGCCGTCCTCGCCAAGAAGGCCCGGGAGCGCTCCACCACGTCGTCTCCCGCTCCGCGACGGACGTCCCGCTCGTGATCGACGACCTCGACCGACTCCAGTTCCTCGACGAGCTCCGCGGCGTCGTGCGCGATCTCGGGTGGCAGTGCCTCGCCTATTGCGTCATGAGCACGCATGCGCACCTCGTTCTGTGCACTCCCGAGCCCAACCTGGGCATCGGGATGCGTCGGCTGCAGGGCCGATATGCGTCGGCCCACAATCGCCGGCACGAGCGCCGCGGCCACCTGTTCGGCCGCCGCTACTGGTCACGTCGGATCGACCGTCCGCATTACCTCGCGTGCGCTGCGCTCTACGCGGTGCTGAACCCCGTCGCCGCCGGCCTGTGCGCGCATCCCGGGGAATTCGCGTGGAGCAGCTACCGGGAAACGGTCGCCGGCGAGCCCCGGACCGGTCTGCTCGAGCCGGAGCTGCTGCTGAGGACGTTCGCCGGCGACGTGGCCCGGGCCCGGGGGGCGTACCGGATTGTGGTCGAGCAGGCGCTCCTGCGGATGGCAGAGCGGCGGGCCGGGGACGCGTGGTGGCAGGCGGTTCAGCGGGCGGCGCCCGGAGCCCGGACGACCGGCTGAAGCCGGTCGCCGCGCCGTCTGTGTGCTTACATGTGTGCATGCGTATGCACATCACGCTGGACGACGATCTCGTCCGTGAGCTCGACCGCCGGGTCGGACGGGGCCACCGCTCGGCGTTCATCGCCGCCACGATCGCCCAGGCGCTCGAGGACAGACGCCGCTGGGAGCTGATCCTGTCGTCTGCCGGCACGATCGCCGGCGAGGGTCACGCCTGGGACGACGATCCTGCCTCCTGGGTGCGAGCCGAGCGGCGCACGGCAGCGGCCCGAGTGGGGTAGCGGCGCGTGGCCGCACTCCTGCTCGATACGACCGTCCTGATCGACGTGTTGCGAGGCCGGCCCGGAACGATCGAGAGGCTGAAGCTGGCCGGGGGAGGACGAGAGGCACTCTGGACGTGCGCCGTCAACGTGGAGGAGACCGTTCGTGGCCTACGGCCCTCGGAGGTGGAGACCGCTCGACTCCTCTTCGAGGGCCTGCGGATCGCGCCTCTCGGGCGCGAGCAGGGGGAGCTCGCCGGCGAGTGGCGCCGCTCGTTCGCGGCCCGCGGTGTGACGCTGGCACAGGCCGACTGCCTCGTCGCCGCTGCGGCCGTCGGCGTCGGCGCGACCCTCGCGACCGGTAACCCGACCGACTTCCCGATGGAGGGGCTGGCTGTCGAGACCTGGGCTCCCGGTGCCTGAGGCCCCGGACGACCGGCTGAAGCCGGTCGCCGTGGCGGGTGGCGCCCGGCTTCAGCCGGTCGCCGGGCTTCGCGTGGTGGCAGGTGGCGCCCGGCTTCAGCCGGTCGCCGGGCTTCGCCGCTGCGCGGAAAACCGATACCGTCGCGCCATGCTCCGCCTCGCCGAGATCCTGCTCGAGCCTCGCCCCACGGAGGCCTGGGCGCAGCTGCGCCAGCTCGGGATCGAGGAGGCGGTGGGCGTGCTGCCGCGCGGGTCCGCCGACTGGCGCGCGCATGCGCCCGAGCAGCCCTGGGAGCACGGCCCGCTGGCGCTCTACCGGCAGCAGGTCGAGGACGCGGGCTTCCGCCTCACCGTGCTCGAGGACAACCCGCCGCTGGATCGTCTCCGGCTCGGGCTCCCCGGCCGGGAGGAGGAGCTCGAGGCGGTGCTCGGCATGCTCCGCGTGATGGGGAAGCTGGGGATCGAGGTGTGGTGTTACAACTGGATGCCCGTCGTCTCGTGGTCGCGCACGTCCCTCGCGCTCGAAGGCCGTGGCGGCGCCGTGGTGACCGGCTTCGACGCGTCGGTGTGGGAGGGAGTCACACCCCCGCCGGGTGCCCCGGTCGAGGAGGAGTTGCTCTGGGAGACGCTCGCCTGGTTCCTCGAGCGTGCCGTCCCGGTCGCGGAGGAGGCGGGCGTGAAGCTGGCGCTGCACCCGGACGACCCGCCGCTCTCTCCGGTGCGGGGGATCGGCAGGATCATCCGCTCGCTCGAGGCCTACGACAGGGTCTTCGCGCTGCAGCCGAGCCCGGCCAACGGGATGACGCTGTGTCAGGGGAACGTCGCCCTGATGACGGACGATCTCCCGGCCGCGATCCGGCGCTTCGGCGACGCGGGCCGCATCCACTTCGTCCACTTCCGCGACGTCCGCGGCACTCCCGAGCGCTTCGTGGAGACGTTCGTCGACGAGGGGCCGACCGACATGGCGGCCTGTATCCGCGCCTACCTCGCTGCGGGTGTCGACGCGCCGCTGCGCACCGACCACTCGCCGTCGCTGAGCGGCGACACGACGCTCGTGCCGGGCTATCCCACCCTGGGGCGCCTGCACGCCGTCGGCTACGTCCAGGGCCTGCTCGCCGCCTGCGGCTAACGCCGGCCCGCGCCGGCGACAGGCTTCAGCCTGTCGTCCGGGCTTTGCGACTGCTCGCGCCGGCGACAGGCTTCAGCCTGTCGTCCGGGCCTCGCGACGGCCTGCGCCGGCGACAGGCTTCAGCCTGTCGTCCGGCCTTCGCGACGGCCTGCGCCGGCGACAGGCTTCAGCCTGTCGTCCGGGCTTCGCGACGGCCTGCGCCGGCGACAAGGCTTCAGCCTGTCGTCCGGGCTTCGCATTGCCGGATCCCCGCCAGCTCCAGGATCGTCCGAAACAGCCATCTTGCGGGCCCCTGCGGCGACCGGCAGTCTGGCTCGATGGCCAAGCACGGGCGCCTTCGACGAACCCGACCCGCTATGCTGTATTACAGCATGCGTCACCGTACTCAGCTCTACCTCGACGACGGCCAGTACCGCTGGCTCAAGCAGCAGGCGGGCGCGCACGGCAGCATCGCCGCCGTCGTACGCGGCCTGATCGAGGACGCGCGGTCGCGGCGCCCGAGCCCGGACGGCGATGCGCTGATCCGCTATCTGCTCGAGGAGCCGGCGGCCGAGGGCAAGGCGGCGGCTTCCACCGTTGAGACGATCGATCGCGACCTCTACGGGTGACGAGAGTCTTCGTCGACACGAGTGCGTTCGTCGCCCTCCGCAACCGCGCCGAGCGAGAGCACGAAGCGGCCCGCGCAACGCTCCTCCGGCTCGTCGAGGAGAGGGCAATGCTCTGCACCTCGAACTACGTCTTCGCCGAGACGTACACCGCGTTGCTCGTCCGGGTCGGCCGGGCCGAAGCGATCGAGTGGGGTGGCCGCTTCCGCGCCGGGGCGGCGATCGAGCTGCTCCGCATTGACGAGCCGGTGGAAGAGGACGCCTGGGCCATGCTCGAATCCCACACCGACAAGCAGTGGAGCTACGTCGACGCAACCTCGTTCGCGTTGATGGAGCGCGAGGGCGTGCAGAGCGCATTCGCGTTCGACCACCACTTCACCCAGCGCGGTCTCACCGTCCTGCCGTAGCGCCGGCGACAGGCTTCAGCCTGTCGTCCGGGCTTCGCTCCTGTCGGGCTGCGGGTGGGGTGCGGTGTCGTCGGTGTGGCGGCCGGTTCAGCCCGGAGACCGGCTGAAGCCGGTCACCGCCGGCGACAGGCTTCAGCCTGTCGTCCGGGCTTCGCTCCTGTCGGGCTGCGGGTGGGGTGCGGTGTCGTCGGTGTGGCGGCCGGTTCAGCCCGGAGACCGGCTGAAGCCGGTCACCCCGCGGCCGGCGTCAGGCTTCAGCCTGTCGTCCGGGCTTCGCGCCTCCCGGGCTGCGGGTGGGGTGCGGTGTCGTCGGTGTGGCGGCCGGTTCAGCCCGGAGACCGGCTGAAGCCGGTCACCGCCGGCGTCAGGCTTCAGCCTGTCGTCCGGGCTTCGCGCCTGCTGGGCAGCGGGTGTGCCGTGTCGTCGGTGAGGCGGCGTGTTCAGCCCGGAGACCGGCTGAAGCCGGTCACCGCCGGCGTCAGGCTTCAGCCTGTCGTCCGGGCTCCCGCGCCGCCGAGGCTTCGCGTGGGTGCGGCGTCGTCGGTGGGGCGGCCCGTTCGGCCCGGAGACCGGCTGAAGCCGGTCACCGCCGGCGCCAGGCTTCAGCCTGTCGTCCGGGCTTCGCGCCTCCCGGGCTGCGGGTGGGGTGCGGTGTCGTCGGTGTGGCGCCCGGTTCAGCCCGGAGACCGGCTGAAGCCGGTCACCCCGCGGCCGGCGTCAGGCTTCAGCCTGTCGTCCGGGCTTCGCGCCTCCCGGGCTGCGGGTGGGGTGCGGTGTCGTCGGTGCGGCGCCCGGTTCAGCCCGGAGACCGGCTGAAGCCGGTCACCGCCGTTCGCCGCAGGCGACAGGCTTCAGCCTGTCGCCCGGGCTTCCGCGCCCACCGCCATCCCGCGGCCCGCGGGCCGACAACGCGCACCCGCCGCCCGTACGATGAGGCGCGATGGAATCGTCCACCACGACGCTCCGCCCCCGCGCCTCCGCGCTCTCGCTCCGGCTCGACTCGGTGCTGGTCGCGGTGCTCGGCTTCGCGCTCGCGGCCGGCCCGGCCGCCTGGAACGGCGGCTACTTCGCGGCCAGCTGGTCCTGGGTCGCGCTCGGCACGTTCTCGCTCGCGACGATCCGGCTGATCCTCGTGCCCCGGGTCGGGCTCGGCCGCCTCGACTGGGCGCTGATCCTGCTCCTGGCCTCGTTCACCGGCTGGCTCGCCCTCTCGGGCCTCTGGTCACCCGCGCTGACACCCACGCTCACCGAGGTCGTGCGCTCGATCGCCTACCTCGGCGCCGTCCTGCTCGCACTCCTGCTCGTCCGCCGGGGGACGGTGGCCGTCCTGCTCGGCTCGCTGCTCGCGGGCGTGACTGCGGTCAGCGGCTACGCCCTCCTCACCCGCCTCCTGCCCGACCGTCTCGGCAGCTGGACTCCGGTCAGCGGCTACCGGCTCGCCGACCCGATCGGCTACTGGAACGGCCTCGGCGTCTACGCGGCGATGGGCACGCTCCTCGCCGTCGGGCTCGTCGCCCGCTCGCACAGCCGCGTCGTGCGGGCGCTCGCCGGAGCCGCTCCGCCCATCCTCGTGACGACGATGCTGTTCACGTTCAGCCGGGGCGCCTGGCTGGCGCTCGGCGTCGGGCTCGTCGTCGCGTTCGCCGTTGACCCCCGCCGACTCCAGCTCGCCGCCGCTGCCCTCGCTCTTGCGCCGTGGTCTGCAGCGCTCCTCATCGTGGCCGCCGGATCGGACTCGCTCACGAAGAGCTCCGCCACGCTGGCACAGGTCACCGACGACGGCCACCAGTTCCTGCGGCTCGTCGTCGCGATGGCCGTGCTCTCGGCCGTTGCTGCGGTCGTGTTCGGAGAGGTCGGCGACCGCGTCGCCGTTCCGCGCGGTGCGCGGCGAGCCTTTGCGCTCGCTCTCGCCGTGCTCGCGCTCGCGGGCGTGGCAGTCGCCTGGTCGTCCGAAGGGCCGCCGTGGAAGGTCGCCGACCGCGCCTGGCAGCGGTTCAGCGCCCCGCCGAAGGAGACCGGAGCGAACGTCACCTCACGTCTGTTCGATCTCTCGTCCACGGGTCGGGTCGACCTCTGGCGCGTGTCGGTCGACCAGTTCGAGACGGATCGGCTCAAAGGCGGGGGCGCTGGCAGCTTCAAAGCGGTCTGGTTCCAGAACCGCCCGAACACGCTGTACTCGCAGGAGGGCCACAGCCTCTACACCGAGACCCTCGGCGAGCTCGGCATCGTCGGCCTCGCCCTCCTCGTCGCTTTCCTCGCCGCTCCACTCGCCGCCGCCGTGCGCCGCCGACGCGACCCGCTCGTCGCCGTCGCCCTCGCCCCCTACGCAGCATTTCTCGCGCATGCCGGTGTCGATTGGGACTGGGAGCTCGCCGGCATCACCCTCGTTGCCCTCCTCGCAGGAGCCGCCCTTGTCGTCACCGCACGAGGCGACTCGCCGCGCGATGCGCCCTCGGCGCTGCGCTACGGCTTCCCGGTCGTCACCGGCGCGCTCGCGGTGCTCTCCGTCTTCCTCGTCCTCGCCTACGTGCCGCTGCAGCGGGCGGAGGTCGCAAACCGGCAGGGCCGCTTTACGGTCGCGCTCGAGGAGGCGAACAACGCCGTCCGCTTCGCCCCCTGGTCGTCGGCCGCACTGCAGCAGCGGGGCCGGGCCGAGCGTGGCCTCGGACAGTTCGCCGGGGCGCAGGCCGATTTCCGCCGGGCGCTCACGAAGACCCCGAACGACTACGAGCTCTGGACGGACTACGCCGGCGTCGTTCAGGGCAAGGCCGCGCTTGCGGCCATCGAGCGCGCGGTTGCGCTCAATCCCCGCGATCCGCTGCTGCCGGCGTACCTGAAGGCGCTTCGCGCATCGGCCGCCTCGAGCTGAGCCTGTAAGGAAACCGGTTTTGCGGCGGTAGTAAGGGTAGACACCGCACCGCGACCGCACACGGAGGATCTCAAATGCGCCCATTCGGTAGAGACAGAGAGCCCGATCTGGAGACACGGCTTCAGAAGGAACGGCCCGAGCCCTCGGCCGAGTTCCTCGCGTCGGTCGAGGATCGCATTTCGAGCGCCGGCACAGTGCGGCGTCCCAAGAGCCGGCTCCGGTACGGCCTGGCCGCGGGCTTCGCGGCCTCGGTCGCGGTCGTGTTCGGCGCGTTTGGCGGCTTCGGCACCTTCTCGGTAGAGAACGCGTCGTCCCGCGTCACGCTCGCTGTCCCGTCGAGTGCTCTGCCCGCCGTCAAGGCGCTCCAGGCAAAGGGAGCGATCCTGGCGGCCTCTCCCGTCAAGTACACCAAAGCCGAGCTGAAGGCCGGCAAGGTCAAGGGGATCGTTCTTGCGCCGACCTCGCCCGACGTCAAGGCGGCAGCCGCCAAGGCGACGGCAGAGAAGTCGGGACTGAAACTCGCCCCGGTCGACAAGGCCATCCGCACGAACCTCATACCTTCGAGCGCCGGCCGAGGGTCGTCCGTCATCCGTCTCGCCGCCACGGTCGTGTACGTGCCGGGGATCTTCGTCCCCATCTGCTACCCGGTCGGGGGAGGGGTGTACTACAGCTTCTTCGTGCCGGTGGCGCAGGTCGGCTCGTACGTCCCGCCGGGCACCTACGGCTTCTGCCCGGGCTTCAACTTGCCCCCCGTCTAGGCGGATCTGAAACCCCTTAGCCCTGCGAGCGGCCGGCATTCGCCGGCCGCTCGCACGGTCCGGCCTTTCCGCCACACTGCCCACGTGATCGAGATCGAGAGCCTCACCCGCGGCTTCGGCGACCAGGTCGTCCTGCGCGACCTCTCGCTCCACGTCGAGCCGGGGGAGCGCCTGGCGCTTGTCGGCCCGAACGGTGCCGGCAAGTCGACGTTGCTGCGCTGCATCCTCGGCACGCTGCTGCCCGACTCGGGGATCATCACGATCGCCGGGCACGTGGCGGGGTCGCTTGCCGCGCGCACCCTGGTGGGAACCTCGCTGTCGCAAGAGCGGTCGTTCTACATGCGGCTCACCGGCCGCGAGAACCTCCTGCTGTACGCGCGCCTCCGCGGTCTCGGAAAGCGGCCGGCGGGGGTCCGGGTGAGCGAGGTCGTCGAGGAGCTCGCGCTCGGCCCGATCGCGGCACGGCGCGCCGATCGCTGCTCGACCGGCCAGCTGCAGCAACTCGCGCTCGCCCGCTCGCTGCTCGGCAATCCGTCGGTGATCCTGCTGGACGAATCCACCCGCTCGCTCGACTCCGACGCGCGCGGCCGGCTCTGGGACGCTCTCGGCCGGCGGCCCGTGGCGGCCGTGCTGATCGCTTCTCACCTGGACGAGGACGTCGCCCGCGCCACCGGGGTCGTGCGCCTCGAAGTCCTCGACGCCCGCGCCGGGGAGACGGAGAGGGAGCCCGGATGATGGTGCTCGCCGCCATGGCGCGCCGCGACTTCCTCGTCGCCCGTTCCTACCGCCTCCCGTTCGTCGCCGACCTCACGTGGGGCATTATCGACCTCGTCCTCTACTTCTTCATCTCGAAGGTGGTCGGGCCCGAGCCGGGCACCGACCTGCAGGGCGCACCGACGTACTTCGCCTTCGTGCTCGCCGGCATCCTCGTGTCGCTCGTGATCGAGTCGGCAACGGGCGAGATCTCCGGCCGCGTGCGCGACGAGCAGCTCACCGGCACGCTCGAGCTCCTCTGCGCGCAGCCCGTGCGCAACGTGCAGCTCTCCCTCGGCTACGCGGCCTTCCCGCTCGCCTTCGCGGTCGTCCGCGTCGCCGTCTACCTCGTGATCTCGATTGCCGTACTCGGCTTCGCAACCGACAGCACCGACTGGCTCGGGGTCGCGGTGATGCTCGTCGTGTCGGGCGGCGCCTTCCTCGGGCTCGGGATCCTGGCCGCCGCCGTGACGATCGTCCTCAAGCAGGGCGAGGCGATCATCGACGCGGCGATCTTCGCGATGGTGTTCGTGTCGGGCGCGTTCTTCCCGCTCTCCGTGCTGCCCGACTGGCTCGAGCCGATCGGCCGTGCGATGCCGACGAGCTTCGCCTTTCAGGGGCTCCGCGACGCGCTCTTCCAGGGCGACGGGTGGGGCACCGAGGCCGCCGTGCTCGGGGTGATCACGGTCGTCGGGGTGCCGCTCACGGTGCTGGTGTTCGGCGCCGCACTGACCCGGGCCAAGCGCCAGGGGACGCTCTCGGAGTATTGACCGGCGCACTTCAGCCGCCTCCGGCTCCGCCGCTATCGTCTGAGAGCCGATGAGCTTCCCGACTCCCGATCCGGACGTCGCGTTCCAGCGCGTCGACGACGAAGTGGTTCTCGTGCACCTGAAGACGAACCAGATCTTCGCGCTCAACGCGACCGGCGCACGCTTCTGGGAGCTCCTCGCCGAGGGGCGCCCCCGTGCGGAGATCGAAGCGGTGATGCTGGGTGAGTTCGACGTCAGCCCGGAGGCCCTCGCCGGAGAGATCGACGCGCTCCTTGCTGCCCTCGCGCGCGAGCGCCTCGTCCGCGCGTGAGCCACGGCTGGCTGCTGCGGTGCGATCCCGTGGAGGGGCGCTGCGAGGTGCGGCTCGGCCCCGGCGGCACACAGCACGAGGAGGACGGCATCACGGTCGTCTGCGCCGGAGCAGGCGACGCCGTCGAGGCGCTCGCCGCGTACCGGCGAGCGGGTCCCTCGAGCCCTGCCGCCGCCGCTGCAATCGCCGTCTGGGACGGCCCCCGGCGCACCCTGCACCTGCTTCGCGACCGCACGGGTGTCTACCCCCTCTTCCACGCCCGCTGTGCAGACGGGTCGCTCGTTGCCGGTCCCGACGCGTGGACGCTGCTTGCCGAGCCCGGCGTCGACCGGCGGCTGAGCCCGGTGACGGTGGCAGAGTGGCTGCTGGAGCGGCCCTCGCCGGCCGAGGAGACGCTCGTGGAGGCGTTGCGGCGCGTGCCCGCCGGACACGTGCTGGCGGTGCGGCCGGACGGGCAGACGCTGCGGCGCGACTGGCAGCCGCCCGCGCGCGGGTCGCTTCCTGCGGCCGACGCCGGCCGCTTCGGCGAGGCGCTCGAGGCCGCGGTGGCGCGCGTCGTCGACCGGCCGGCGGCCGTGTTCCTCTCAGGCGGCATCGACTCGGCGTCCGTCGCAACTGCGGCCACGGCGGTGAGCGAGCGGCGCGGCCTGCCCGTCCCCCTCGCCATCTGCGCCGACATCGAGGGGTCGAGCGAGCTCGGGACGCAGCGTCGCGTGGCCAAGGGGCTCGGGCTGCCGCTCGTGCTGGAGCCATTTCGGCCGAGCGCGGAGGAGTTCTCGCATTCGCTCGAGCTCGCCGCGGCATTACTCTGGCCGGCAGCCTCGGCCTGGTTCTCGGTCTGGGGAAAGCTGCGGCAGGCGGCGATCGATCGCGGCGCGCTCGTGCTGCTCGACGGAGGCGGGGGAGACGAGCTGCTCGATCCCGGCCTCGACCCCGCCCGCGGGTTCCTTCGCCGCGCCCGCGTCGGCGCCCTTCTCGACCTCGCCCGTGCCGAGCACGCTTATACGGGTGCGCACGCGTATCAGGTCCTCCGCGCCGCCGTCGGCCGCGGCCGCCCTGCCCTGCCCGAGCCGCTCCCCGACTGGGTCCGTGACCCGGCGCTGCGGGCCACGCTCGCCGAGCGGGCCGCGTCGCCCCCGCCCGACGACGACCTGCTCGACGGGTTCGGTGCCGCCGCCCGGGAGGCGGCATTCACGGCCGCGCAGGAGGGCGGGTACGTCCACGCCCACCCGTTCTACGACCACGACGTCGTGGCGCTCGGGCGCGGGCTCCCCGAGGAGGCACTCGTGCGCGGGGGTGACCCGAAGAGCCCGGCCCGGGCCTACGTGCGCTCCGCGCTGCCCGAGATCGTGGGCCGCTGGCCGCGCCCGGCAGTGGTAGGGAGCATGCAGGATGACCTGCTCGCCCACGGGACGGCGTCGCCGCCGGCACGGGGCCTTCTCGCAGGGCTGGGCATCGATCACCCAGAAGAGGGGTTGGACAGCTCGCTGCTTTGGGCTATGATGTCGCTCGCGGCATGGTCCGAGAACCTCGAGCATCGGATGCGGCCCGAGGAAGGAAAGTGATGGGGAGACAAATGACACAGACGCTGACCCCGTGGACGGAGATGAGTCTTCGCCGCGTCGGTGACGTCGGCCTCGTGATGAGGCGCAAGTCGGGCAGCCGCCGAGACGGTAGCTTCCTGCCACGGCGCAAAAAGGGCCGCAACAGACCCTCCTAGCGTCGCAACCTGACCTCGCCGACCGCTCGTGACCCAGGGGTCGTACCCCCGCTTGCTCTAGCGCAGGGGCGGTCGCCCGAGCCCCTGGACGCCGAGGGAGCCGTCGCCTGCTGGGAAGCAAACGACGGCCTCGTGCTGCACGGCTTTCGCGCCGGCGGCAGCGGCTGGGTCTCGATCCCCGGCGTGGCGGCGTACGGCTTCACGGACGCCGGTCCGGTGACGGCCGTCTCCGACGGCGTCCCGCGACGGCGCGCCCGCGACGAGGTCGAGGACGCCTGGGTGCGGTCGGTCCTGCCGCTCGTCGTCCAGGCCCGCGGCACCCAGGTGCTGCACGCGAGCGCGGTCGCGGGCCGCGCGGTGCGGTCGCGCTGTGCGGGCTCTCGACGGCGGGCAAGTCGACGCTGGCGGCAGCGCTGATGCAGCGCGGCCATCAGCTCGTCGCCGACGACGCGCTCGGCTTCGCTGTCGCCGACGCCGAGCGTGACGGCGCTGCCGCTCCCGTTCCGGCTGCGCCTGCGGCCGCAGTCCGCCCTGGCGCTCGGCCTGCCCGGCATCGCGGCCGAAGGCCCGGGCGGCGGTGGGCTGCCGCTGGTGGCGATCGTCCTGCTCGAGCCGCACGACGAGGATGATGCACCCGAGCTCGAGCCGGTGGACGCCGTGGAGGCGTTCGGGGCGCTGATGCCGCAGGCGTACTGCTTCAGCCTCGAGGAGGGGAAGGAGGAGCTCGTCGAAGCGTACCTGCGCTCTGGCGCGCCTCGTGCCGGTGTGGCGCCTCGAGTATCCGCAGGAGATCGGCCGCCTCGGCGAGGCGGCCGATCTGCTCGAGGAGCTGCTCGGCGCGTGAGCGGCAGGCCCCGTCTGGGCGCGTCGGAGTGGCTGCTCGTCGTGCGCATGGCCTGCTGGCGCGGGGCGCTGCCGCTGCTGAGACGGGCGGTGTCGCTCGATCGGCTCGTGCGGGTCGTGGCCTCGCCGCGGCAGTGCCAGCGTGACCCGGCGCGCGAGGAACTGATCGCGCGCGTCGGTGCGCGGTTGTGGCGGTCGGCGCCGGGGCCGTGTCTCGAGCGGAGCCTCGCGATCTACCGACAGCTCGGTCTCGCCGGAACGGCACCGCAGCTGGCGATCGGGGTCGCGCGGGAGGATGGCGCGGTGATCGCGCACGCGTGGGTCGTGGTCGATGGGGCAGCGCTACTCGAGCCGGCCGATCCGGCGGGCGAGTACGGCGTTGCGGTGGCATTCGACCCGCATGGCCGACCGACGATGACCTGACCCCGGATTCCCCGCAGCGGCCTGGGCGCCTCGACGAGGTTGCCGGTGTCCTCGCTAACCGTGTCCGTGATGGCCATCTGGTCGAATCGCCGGAGCGGGAGTAGCGTGTCGAAGCACGATGCGCAAGGAGATCAAGGAGATCGTGAGGCGGCTCGAAGCGAACGGGTACACCGTCGTGCCCGGGGGAAAGCACCTGAAGGTGAAGAACGCGAATGGAGCGACGATCTACACTCTTCCTACGACGCCGAGCGGGTCTGTCTGGAAGGTCAGGCTGTTGCGGGATCTCGAGAAACGAGGATTGCTCTGATGGAGTACACGATTGAGATCGAGACCGTCCCCGGGTTTGGAGCCTCGGATTTCGTCGACCTCGTCGCCGAGCGCCTCTATGCCGACGATCGACTGATCGCGCCGACGATTGCCGTGAACAGCGGTGGTTCGATCACGGTCGCGTTCGAGGTATCAGCAGAGGATGCAGAGGCGGCATCCACGGTGGCTTTCAGGGCGTTCGGAGCAGTCATCTCGTCTGCTGCGACGCGGTATGCGAGCGAGCGGAGCCTGGCTGAAGCGCAGGCTGCGATCATCGCTGCCGGCCGAAGCGCTGCCGGTGCTGTGGGCAGCCTTCGTGTCGACCGCGGGCGCGATCCGGTCTCCGTCTGACCGGGTCAGGTCTTCGTCGTTCCACCCGCCGCGGCTGCCAGCAGGCTCCGACGCTCGGCGCCGCGGTCGTGGACGCGGCGGTGGACGGTCGTGACCGAGCAGCCGAGGTGGGTGGCGATCTGGCGCAGGCTGTAGCCGTGCCCCAGGTGGGCGGCCGCGATCCCCTCGCAGTCGTTGGTTGAGCCGACGAGCTCGGCGAGTGTCGGTCGCGGCGGCCGCACCATGGCACGGGTGAACTCGGGGTCCCGCGGCACGCACGCCAGCCGCTCGACGACGAAGACGTCGTCGCCGGAAACGAGCGGATGCCGTGAGGGCGGAGGATCTTCGACCGTCTCGACCATAACGCGGTAGCGGCGCAACGCCTCAGCCCGGTCGTCGGCAAAGCAGACGAGCAGCTCATCGACAGCGACGACCCCTGCCGCAGCCGTGCCGACGGTCGCGTGGTGACTCGTCCAGCGCCACTGCTCCGGCCGGCTGCTGAGCCGGGCGCGGATCGGATTCCTGATCACGTAGCGCACCGTGCGTCGCAGATGCGCGTCCGTCTGCACCGACACCGCTTTGTAGCGACCCTGGAACAGATGCCCCACCCGGCGATGGCGCCGGTTGAACCACTGCGCGTAGACGCCGTTCAGCTGCCGCATCCCCCGCGCCAGCGTCGGGTTCAACGTCATCACGAGCAGGTGGAAGTGATTCCCCATCAGACAGTAGGCGAGCACCCGCCAGCGATACCGAGTCGCTACCGACTCGAGGATCTCGAGGAAGCGCTCCCGATCCCGATCATCCCGGAACACGAGCGCACGCTCGTTGCCGCGCGCAACGACATGGAAGACACCGCCGGCATGCTCGATCCGCGGAGGACGCACCACGGGCTCGATTCTATCGCCTGAACAGGCAACAGGACAGAGATCTGGGGAAGCCGTCACGAAACCGGCACGAAGATGCTGCAGAGACGTTGGGGTGGAACGAAGAAGACCTGACCCCGGCCCGGCTACGAAGATCGCTGCTGAGACGTTGCGGGTGGAACGAAGAAGACCTGACCCCGGATCTAGGGCCCTTCCGTTCATCGTCCAGACGGGACGGCCAGGAGCAGGTCAGCGCAGCGCTTCCAGCGGCGGCAATGCACGGCGTCGCGGCGGCAAGAACGCAGTTCACACGGGTATGCGGTGCCGGCTATTCACTGCTGCTCACCTTCTTGGCCCGCCGCCATGCAAGGTAGCCGCGCGGCGCCCACCACGCGAGCCAGAGCGGGCGATAGACGTAGGCGAGGGCGAGGCCGGGCCAACCGCGAGTGGCGATCGGGTACTTGTATCGCATGAAGTCCCGCGGCGGCACGAGCTTGTGCCCGAGGTATCGCATCTTGTTCGTTCGTCCGTGGTGCTCGTCGAGCAGAAGGAACCCGTCAGCGGTATGGGGTGGGGTGGTGAGACTCAGCGCCAGCTTCGTCCGGCATCTCACCATCGGGTAGGCTCGAGCTCGCGCAGAAGTGCCCGGCCCTCGGGCACGAGCCCCAGCCCTGCCCGAAACGCTGCGTCCGCCCCTGCCTCCGACCGCGAGCACGGCCGCCCGGGCCCACGTGCCCCGATCGATGACGCGGAGACGCCTGTGTGAGATCCTCGAGCATGAGCGTGCTGCGCGACCCGTGTTGCGCCGCATGCAGAGCGACGACCAGCGCCCGCCCCGCGGCGTCCGGCACCTCGACGCGAGTGTCGGCGGCATTCGTGGGCTCGGTCGCCGCTGAGATCGCCTGCCAGAACCGGGCCGGGTCGGCGCCCGCGAACGACCAGTGTAGATCGACCGAGAACCCGCCTTCGCGGCCCCAGCCGTGCGCATGATCCGGATCCACGCCTGCGGTCGTGTCGACGGACGCGCGATAGCCAAGCTCGGCCGAGGACTTCCTCGGCGGTGGCGACGTCGGCCGGCGCCACGAGCACGTCGATGTCGATCGACGGGCGAAGTGGTGCCCGTAGAGCGTTCGAGCCTGGAGCGGTCCCTTCAACACCACGCGCGCACGCCGGCGTCGTGCAGGGCTGTGGCAACGTCCGCCGTCGCGTGCTCGATCGCGAGGTTGGTCCGACTGACCGGGTCCTCCACACCCACACCGTACGGCTCCCCGGTCTTGTGGTGAAGATGTCGTGATCGCATCCTCCAACACGACCTTGTCGGCTACGCGTTCACCGTCGACCTCGCCCGCGAGCTCGCCGGCGCGGTCACGACGTCGACTACGTCTACTGCGCGTCAATCACGAGCAATCCACGTGGGCCGACCGAGCGGCGACCCGACGACCCTGAGGCTGTGCTTCCACCCGATCTTCTCGGTGCCCCCCTCGACAAACAGAGTCTGCTCCGGCGGTACCAGCAGGAACGCGCCTACGGCCGCCTGATCGCCGACTGGTACCGGCTCTCCGACCGGACGTCGTACTGTCGTCGAATGCACCGCTCGACGCGCAGGCGTATCTCCTCGCACGCGACCGAGCGCGGTACGGTGCCGTTCGTCTTCTGGCTCCAGGACCTGATCGGGGAGGCGACCGACCGACTCCTTCGTCGCAGGCTGCCAGGGGTGGGGGCGCTCGCCGGGCGCCATTACAAGCGCCTCGAGGCCGACCTGCTGCGACGGAGCTCCGCCGTTATCGCAATCAGCGACGACTTCCGACCGTACCTCGCCCGGGCGGGCGTGACGTGCCCAGTCGAGACGATCGAGAACTGGGCGCCGATCGCCGAGATCCCGGTACGACCGAAGGCAAATCCGTGGTCGATCGCGAACTGTCTGGACGACAAGTTCGTCTTCCTCTACTCCGGCACGCTCGGTCGGAAGCATGACCCTATGCTTATCGTCGACTCGCGGAGCATTTTCGTGCCGATGAGCGCGTCCGGGTCGTACTCGTCTCTCAGGGGGCGGGGGCCGTCGCCGTCGCCACAGAGTGTGAACGGCGCGCCCTCGACCACCTCGTCGTGCTTCCCTTTGTGCCATCCGAGGTTGTCCCGGACGTTCTTGCTGCTGCTGATGTCCTTCTCACCCTTCTCGAGCCTGACGCTGGAGCGTACTCCGTCCCGTCGAAGGTGCTCGCGCAGTTCTGTGCTGAGCGGCCGACTCTCGCATCGATTCCGCGGTCGAACCTTGCCGCGCGGCTGATCGAGCGGGAGAGGGGCCGGTTTCGTCACTGAGCCCGGCGCGGTAGAGGACTTCCTCCGGAGGGCGGAACAACTTGTATCTGACCCGTCTGCAGCCGCTGGGTTCGGACGCAGTGGGCCGCTTCATTGATCATCGCCAGCACCATGCGCTCCTGAAGAGTCTCCGCCGGGATCTCGCGATGGCCCGGCGAGTCGATGAGTCCCCGGACGCGGGAATCCGGAATCGGCGCGCTTGCCGTTGCGGTAACGGTAGAACCCTCTGCCGTTCCTCAGGCCCAGGCGATTGTCGGCGATCATGGTGTCGAGAATGCTCTCGTCACCCCCCACGCGCTCTCCGTAGGCGGCGCGCAGGACGTTCCCCAAACGCTCCGCCGACTCCAGGCCGACCTGGTCCAGCAGCGCGAACGGTCCGGTGGACAGACCGAAATCCAGCATGGCGCGGTCCAGCGCCTCCACCTTCGTCCCCTCCCGCAGCATGACGAGCGCCTCGTTGAGGTAGACCATGAGGATTCGGTTGACCAGGAAACCCGGCTCATCCTTGACGATCAATGGCACCTTGCCCAGCCGTAGCGCGTAGGCGTGGACGGTTGCCACAGCCTCGGGTGAGCTGTGACGGCCCACGATCACTTC
>CAWGLG010000003.1:0-414336 GCA_963823355.1 uncultured Thermoleophilia bacterium | reverse complement strand
CTGCATCGCCCAGAGAGCGGCGGCGGCCCGTGTCGAGACGTCGATCTTCGTGTAGATGTGCTGGATGTGGTGGTCGGCGGTCTTGGGGGAGATCACGAGCTTCTCGGCGATCTCGCGGGTCGTGAGTCCGCGCGCGGCGAGTTGGAGGACGTCGACCTCGCGGCGTGACAGCCCACCGGGATTCCGGGGCCGCTTCCGCACGCGGGCTTCGGGCTCGCCGTGGCCCGCTGCGACGAGGACGGCTCGTGTGGCGCTCGGCTCGAGCACGCCCTCCGTTTCGAGGCGACGCAGCTCGGCGGCCGCCTCGTCGTCGGAGAATCGCGGCCGGTCTGCGCGCTCGCTGGTCATGCCGACGTAGATCTCGGTTGCCGCCAGCACGCACGCTGCGCGATCGCGGGCGTCCGATTGGAGGCGCCGGTGGTAGCCGGATCCGTCGCACTTCTCGTGATGTGCCGAGGCGGCCGGGGTCAGGGTGGCGAAGGCCGGCGAGCGGCGGAGCATCTGCTCGGTGAGCATCGGGTGGAGCTCGACGCGGTCGAACTCCGTGCGTGTGAGCTGGCCGGGCTTGTCCCAGATCGAGTTCGGCACCGCGCTCGTGCCGAAGTCGTGCAGAAGCGCCGCTCGGCGAAGCGCGGTCGCGTCTTCTTCGGAGAATCCGAGGACGCGGGCGGCGTCAGCGGCGAGCTGGGCACACCGGCGGCTGTGCCCGCCCCAGTACGTGGACTTGAGATCGATGAAGTCGGCCGCGACCTCGAGCGCCTGATCGAGAGCCTCCCCCTCCAGCGTGCGCCGCGGCTCGGGCTCGAGCTCGAGCACGGTGTCCCACGGCTCCGTCTCGCGGAGCCGCTCGAACCAGGCGGCGCCGTGCTCGAGGAAGAGGTCGGCGAGCACCGGGTCGTACGTCTCGTCCCGACGGTCACGGGCCGCGGCGACGGCTTGCTCGGGGGAGAAGAGACGGCCGATCGCCTCCATGTCGTGACTGAGGTGGACGATTCGCATCGGCAGCGGAATCGCGTCGCCGCCGACATGCCGCGGGAATCCCTTGCCGTTCCAGCGCTCGAACGTGCAGGCAAGAGCGTCGCGAACGCCCTGCCCGAAGTCGAGCCGCACGACGAGCATGTCGGCCACCTCGCAGCCCGAGGCGAAGTTGTGCACCGCCCATTCGTGGGCCCCCTCCTGGATCATCTTGACGACCGCCTCGCGCTCCTCCTCGGGACGCCACGCCGTCGCGTACTCGACGACGTCGCGCATCACCTCGGCGGGGTTCCCGGCGTCGTGGACGAGCGTCTGCGCCCGGATCGCGATCTCGTCACCGAACAGCGTCGCGACCTCGTGCGCATGACCGGTGCAGCCGATGTAGCGCAGGAGCGAAACCCAGTAGGCGTCCGTCCGCACGTCGGCGTCGAGCTCCGCCTCCTCGCACAGCCAGCTCGCGAGCAGGCAGGAACGCAGCTGCGACTCGAGCGGCTGTCCGAAAGCGTTGTCCTGCGCAAGTGCCAGCGTGGCGACGAGCTCGGCAAGGCGGAGTTGCGGAGAAAAGATAGGGCGTACTCCCGATGTATCGGCGCGAGGGATGAGGGAGCATTCTCGCACACCAGGCGCGCCCCGTTGAGCGAGTGCTCGGCCCGGGAACGCGCCAGAGACGGAGGAAATCATGTCGAGTGCACGCACCATCAAGGTGGGAGTGATCGCGGACCAGACCGGCCCGCTCTCGTTCGTCGGCATCGCCAACGCGAACGTCGCCCGCATGGTGATCGGCGACATCAACGCCAAGGGCGGCCTGCTAGGACGCCGGCTCGAGCTCTGCCTCGAGGACAGCGCGACCGACGACGCCGTCGCGGCCGAGAAGGCCGCGAAGCTCGTCCAGGAGGACAAGGTCGACGTCATCCTCGGCGGCATCTACAGCTCCACCCGCCAGGCGATCAAAGGCCCGGCTGTCGTGGAAGGGAAGACGCTCTACATCTACCCCGAGCAGTACGAGGGCCAGGAGTCCGACCCGCTCATCTTCTGCACCGGCCCCGGGCCCGCACAGCAGGTCGATCCGCTGATCCCGTGGCTGATGGAGAGGACGGGCGCAAGGAGGTTCTACCTCCCCTCGGCCGACTACATCTGGCCGCACGTCCTGAACGAGCGCGTCAAGGAGGCCGTCAGCGCAAACGGCGGCGAGATCGTCGGCGAGGAGTACTACCCGCTCGACCACACGGACTACGCCGCGACCGTCGAGCGCATCACGTCGAGCGGCGCCGACGTCGTCTTCAACACGATCGTGCCGCCCGGGCTGTCGCCGTTCTTCGAGCAGCTGTACGACTCCGGCTTCGCCGGCCGCGGCGGGCAGCTCGTCTGCACATACATGGACGAGAACTTCCTCAACCTGATGCCGGCCGCCCACTGCGAGGGTCTCTACAGCTGCCTCGACTACTACCAGGCCGTCGAGGACCCGTTCAGCCAGAAGCTCCTGGCGCAGTACGACGCGCTCTACCCCGGCGACGCGATGTTCACGGGCGGCAGCGCGTGCTCCGGCCTCTACCGCGGGCTGCGGCTCTGGGCCGCCGCCGTGAGCGAGGTCGGGTCGCTCGACCAGGCCGACGTGATCGCCGCGCTCGATCGGGCAGAGATCGCCGAGGGGCCGGGTGGACCGGCGGCGATGGTCCCCGGACAGCACCACCTGCGCCTCCACATGTACATCGCGCAGGCCCGCGGCGGCCGCTTCGAGATCGTCGAGAACCTCGGCGCGATCGATCCGCAGGAGCGCCTGGTCGGAGCACCGGCTCTCGCCGTCTGACCCCAAGAAACCAACGACGCACCACGAAAGGAGAACGACATGCTCCTCGCAACGACCCAGGTCGAGGATCTCGACCAGTTCATGGACATCTTCTCGACCCTGGGGGCCGAGAAGCGCAAGCAGCACGGATCGAAAGGCGCGACGGTCTTCCGCGATCCCTCCGAGCAGGATCGGCTGTGGGCGATCTTCGACTGGGACGAGCAGGGCTGGCAGAGCTTCGTCTCGGATCCCGAGGTGCCGCCGATCATGAAGCAGGCCGGACACAAGTCGAAGCCGGTGGCGGCCGAGCTCGTCGGCCGCTGCGACGCCTGATCCGACCGACACGGGCGGGGCGACCACGAGACCCGTGGTCGCCCCCCGCCCGTGCGCTCCCGAAGGGCGGCGCGTCAGTGGCATCGGGCGGGCTGCCACCCTTTGGGGCGGATAGACCCGACGCGCCAGACGACACGCACCGTCTCGCGGGCGATGTACGACAGGCGACAGCACCCCGGGTCGGCGGCGGCGCGTGCCGCTGCGCCTTGAGGCTTTGGCGAGAAAAGCCCTGCAAATCCTGGGAAGCCGACGCGCGGGCTCGAACCGCGGACCCCTTCATTACGAGACACGGAATAGCCGGAAATGGCGTACACGGGCGGGTTCGCGCGGGGCATGTTTTGCCTGCAAATAGGGTTCTTCGCCCGCGACGGCGCGGCCGCGCGATGCCGCCCGAACCGCGGCCGATGTACCCGTTTTTGTACCCGAAAACGGGCGGCGCGCCGTCCCGTAAGGACGCTGCCGCCGGTTCCTGCTCGGATGGCCGGATCCGCTAAACTAACGAAATGGACACCTTTTCGGCTGGGGAGGCTGCGCGGCGGCTGAGCACGAGCGTGCCGCGGGTGCAGCGTGCGATCCGACGGCTCGGCCTCGGTGTCGCCCGTGGTCGCGGTGGTCGGGTGCGGCTGTCGGAGCGGCAGCTCGAGGAGCTGCGTGTCGAGCTCGGCGTCGTCCCACGGGTGGAAGGGTTGAGCAGGGTCGAGACACGGGTGCTGGCCGCGCTCGGGCGCGCCCCCCGCGGGCTGGTCTCGGCGCGCGCGGTTGCGCGCCGTGCCGGCGTCTCCCCGACCGCGGCCGGGGCGGCCGTGCGTTCGCTGAGCCAGCGCGGGCTCGTCCGCACCGAGCGGGAATGGGTTGCGAGCGGAAGAGCACGTGAGCTCGAGCTGATCCGCGCCGAGGTCACAGCAGCCGACTGGCCAAAGCTGGCACCCCAGCTCGCCGCCGTGGCTCTCCCGGCCGGGCCGGCAGAGCCGCGCCCGGCTCGGCTGCCGACCCGACTCTCGCACCTCTTCTGGAACGCCGATCCCGGCCGGATCGATGTGCGCACACAAGGGGGGTATCTCGCCGAGCGCCTCCTCTCGACCCAAGATCTCGACGGGCTCGCCTGGGGCAGGCAGGCGCTGACCCGCGCCGACTGGGAGCAGGCGGCCCGCACCCGCGGCCTGACCGAGCGGGAGCAAGCACTCGCCCACAACCTCGCCCGGAGCGCATCCGCGTGAGCCTCCCCGGCTGGCTCGACGCGCTCCTGCCGGGCGAGACCGGCCTCGCCTGGGAACAGGTAGCGCCCGTACTCTCGCCTGGGGCTTACCTCGGCGGCGGCACCGCAATCGCCGTCCACCTCCGGCACCGACAGAGCCGCGACCTCGACTTCTTCTTCCACGAGCCGGTCGACCTTGACGAACTGCAGCAGCGACTCCGCTCCCAGGGGCCGTTCGCGGTCACCCAGCGAGCGGCCGGGACGCTCAACGGCCTCTTCGGTACAACCAGATTGCAGTTCCTCCAGGCCGGCCTCGAGCGGCCCGAGCGCCGGCTCGAGCCGACCACGAAGGTCGCAGGCCTGCCCGTAGCCGGGATCGGCGACCTGCTCGCAATGAAGCTGAACGCGATCGCCGGTCGTGCCCAGCTGCGCGACTACTACGACCTGATGGCGATCGAACAGCAGGCCGGCCGCAGCGTCGAGGAAGGCCTCGCCCTCTTCCTCGCCCGCTACCAACCAGACCATGCCGACAGCGCCATCAGCCCGATCCTGCTCGGGCTCGGCTACCTCGACGACGTCGCAGACGACCCCTTCCTCCCCGCCGAACGCGACACCATCACCCACTACTGGCAGAAACGACAACCAGAAATCATCACAGCCATCGAGCGCCACGGCATCGCCCACCACTGACTTGCGGGGCTTTCGTCAAGCCGACGCGCGGACTCGAACCGCGGACCCCTTCATTACGAGTCATCAGGTTTGCAAGGGAAAATCCCTGCAAGTCTCCTTCTCGAGTGGCTCGAACAACCGCGTGAACCCGCCGTGAACCCGCGGATGCAGCTGCGCGGTACGCGCGGCTGGATCGGTGCCGAGCGTGGCCTACGATAGTGACCGTGCCCCATGTGCTCCCGGCTGATCATCCGACCGCTGTTGCCTTTCTCGACGAGACCGGTGCGATCGCGAGCGATCGGATCTTCGCAGTCGGCTGTCTCAAGGTTGTGGAACCGGCCGATCTTCTTCGGCCGGTGCAGAAGCTGAGGGATCGGCGGCATCAGTATGACGAGATCCACTGGGTCGACGCGACGCGAGAATCGGTGCCGTTCTACAAGGAAGTGATCGACATCGTGCGCGGCGCGCCGGGCGTCAGGTTCTCGTGCTTCGTCGCTGACCGGCAGATGGCGGACCCTGTCGACCGCTTCGGCAGTCCGTGGGCCGCCTACGAACGGCTCGCGGCTCAGCTGCTGATCGGAAGCATCCAGCCCGACGAGCTCGTGTGCGTCCTCGCCGACGAGTACTCAACCCCCGACCACGTGTGCTTCGAGGCGGATGTTCGGGAGTCCGTCAACTCCCGGCTCGGGAGACTCGCGGTGACGAGTGTGTGCCGGCTCGACTCCCGTGCGGCGGTGCCGCTCCAACTCGTCGACATGCTGACGGCCGCTGTCGCGTTCGAGTTCAGGCAGGCGCTTGGACTTGCCGGGACGAGGTCTCCGAAAGCAGAACTCGCACGGTACGTGCGCGACGCATACGGCGTACCGTCGTTCATCCCCGGGATCGATCGTAAAGGCATCAACGTGAAGACGTACCAGCATCGAAGCCGCATCGCCGGCTCGGCTTGATATTCGCCGCCCGCCGGCTACACTACGAGTGCGGGTGAGGGCCTCTGGCCTTTAGCCCGCTTTTCTTTTTCTGACTCGTCGTGTGTTCGCGGGAGACCGTGGTAGGGCTCGCTGACAGCCTTGGCTGAACCCGCTCTGAACCCGCCGATGCATCGTCCGGTGCCTTGGTGGCAGCTGCTGTCGCAGGACTTTGAAGCAGGATCAACCCGTGTGCAGGCATCTGCGCGGATTCCAGTTCCGGACCCCTTCATTCACGGTGATGTGCTCTCCGCGCCTAGGAAGACAATGCGAAATGCCCGTTTTGCAGGATTCTTTCCTACCATGAAGCCGACGCGCGGACTCGAACCGCGGACCCCTTCATTACGAGTGAAGTGCTCTACCAGCTGAGCTACGTCGGCGCGCCCCGCATTGTAGGGACTCCCCTGCCTCCCTCGCAGCCTGCCCCTCTGAGCACGACCTGAGACCGGCGATCTCCCGGAGGCCAACTACCGCTGACGAGCTCCGGAGCGCTGTCCTCGTGCGCGTCGCGAGGCGCACGAACGTCCGCCAGGTCCTGATCGCCGCCGGCGAGCGTGAGGCTCAGCCTGTCTTCGGCAACAGCGGCACCACGACCCGCACCGTCAGCCCCGTGCCTCCGTTCGCGCCCGCGTTGACGACCGTTGCAGACCCGCCGTGCGACTCCGCGATCGCGGCCGCGATCGCGAGACCGAGCCCCGCGCCGCCCGCATCACGCGAGCGGGAGGTGTCCCCGCGGTAGAAGCGCTCGAACGCGTGCTCGAGCTGGTCGTCCGTGAGCCCGGGCCCGGTGTCCGCGACCTCAACCACAGCCTCGCCGTCGCGGGCGAGCACGTGCACGGCGGCAGCGGAGCCGGGCGGGGTGTGCGCGCGGACGTTGGCGAGCAGGTTGTCGAGGATCTGCCGCAGCCGCTCCCGGTCACCCTCGACCTCCACCGGTTCCGGCGCGTCGAGCTCGAGCTCGCGACCCGGGTCGAGCGTCTGCGCCGACTCGACCGCATCGCGCGTAATCTCGCGCAGGTCGACCGGCCTGCGCTCCAGCGGCCGGCCCTGGTCGAGCCGGGCAAGCAGGAGCAAATCGTCGACGAGCAGCCCCATCCGCCGGGACTCGCGCTGGATGCCCGCCATCGCGCGCTCGAGGTCGTCCGGCCGCTCGCGGGCACCGCGGTCGAAGAGCTCCGCGTAGGCGCGCACCGCGGCAAGCGGGGTGCGCAGCTCGTGCGACGCGTCCGCGACGAACCGTCGCAGCCGCTGCTCCGACGCCGTCCGCTCGTCGAACGCCTCCTCGATCTGCCCCAGCATGGTGTTGAGCGCCCCGCCGAGCCGACCGACCTCGGTCCGCGGATCGTCGTCCTCGACGCGCTGCGAGAGGTCGCCGCCGGCAATCGCCGCTGCGGTGTGCTCGATCCGCCCCAGTGGCCGCAGGCCGACGCGCACGAGCCAGAGGCCGAGCACCAAGACCGCCCCGAGAACCGACAGCGCGACGACGATCTCGACGAGGAGCAACTGATGTAGCGTGTCGTCGACCTCGTTCAGCGGCGCCGCCACGACGAGGAGCTGGCCGGAGCCGAGTGGCTCGAGCTTGACCCTGAACCGTGTCCCACCCGTCACGGCGGCGACCGTGAACGGAGATCTCCCGGCTGCTGCCGCAGTCGCCTGCCTGGCAGAGAGACCGGGCTGGGGCAAGGGTGTCTCTCCCGGCCGGGTCCCGATCGCGGCCCAGCGGACGGTGCCGCCCCCGTCGACCGACCCGACGTAGATCCCGGGATTCGCCTCACCGATCGCGTCGAAGCTGGCGGGGCCGGGCCTGCCCCGGTCGAGCACGCGCTCGATCGCCTGGGCGCTGCCCGTCACCGTGCGATCGACACGGTCGATCAGGAAGGAGCGGAGTGATGCGTAGGTTGCGATGCCCGCAACGATGAGGCCAATCGCGGTCAGCGAGACGACAACCGTGAGGAGGCGGGCTCTCAGCGACATGCCGCGAGCTGTCCGACAGCCGCTGGCCGGGGGCACCACGCGAGCGCAGAAGTCGATGAGCACGCGCGGGCGCGTGGGCCCGGCGACCGGCTGAAGCCGGACGCCACGCCGAACCCATCCGACGGCAAGCCCGGCGACCGGCTGAAGCCGGGCGCCGCGGCGCAGTGGGGCCCGGCCGGTGACACGCCTACGCCTCGCGCAGCGCGTAGCCGACGAGCCGCACCGTGTGGATCAGCGGCGGGCCGAGCGGATCGAGCTTCTTGCGCAGGTAGCTGATGTAGGTCTCCACGACATTCGCGTCGCCCCCGAAGTCGTAGTGCCACACGTTGTCGAGGATCTGGCGCTTGGTCAGCACCCGCCGCGGGTTCAGCATCAGGAACCGGAGCAGTTCGAACTCGGTGCGCGTCAACTCGACCGGCCGGTCGCCCCGCCATACCTCGCGCGTCTCCTCGTCGAGGGACAGGTCGGCGAAGCGCATCGCGCCGTCCGCGCCGTCCTCGTCGCCACGCGTGCGCCGCAGCACCGCCTGCACCCGGGCCACGATCTCGGCCAGGCTGAAGGGCTTCGTCACATAGTCGTCGGCGAGCGCGAGCCCCGCCACCTTGTCCTCCGTCGCATCCTTCGCCGTCAGGAAGATCACGGGGACGCGATGGTTCCCGTCCCGCAGCCGCCGGGCGATCGCGAAGCCGTCGAGATCGGGCAGCATCACGTCGAGCACGATCAGGTCGGGCCGGAACTCGTCGATCGCCAGCTCGGCCGCCCGACCGGCCCCCACCTCCATCGTCTCGTAACCCTCGTAGCGGAGGGCGGTCGCGACAGCGTCCGTGATCGACGGCTCGTCGTCCACGACGAGCACGCGGCCGGCGGCGGCGGGAAGGGCTGCTGTCTCGGCCATCGGTCGTAGACTGCCAGCGATTTCTGTGAGCCGCCTGTGCGGCTGCTGTGGGCGCGGGAGGAGTGCCGGCTCAGGCGCGCACCACCGCCGCGGGCAGCGTGAGCGTGACGGGATCGCCGACGTTGACGACGCCCGTCTGGAGGACGTCGGCGTTCAGGGCAATGCGGCCGCGGAACCGGCGCCCGATGTCCTTCAACACCTCGGGATCACGCTCGAGCGTGTCCGGGTCGACGGTCGTCATCGGGCAACGGGCGCGCAAAGAGTCGAGCCGGATCACGGCGTCGCCGATGTGAAGCTCTGCCTCCTCCCAGCCGCGCTCGGCGAGGCCCTCGACCCCGCCGATGACGATGTTCGGCCGCAGCCTCCGCACGTCGCGGCCGAAGGCTGCAACGGCACCGTCGGTTGCCACGAGGAGCGGGAGAATGTCGAACCGGGCGAGCCCGTCGAACGCCGCGAGCTCGGCGTCGCCGCCGGCGGCCCTCCGAACGAGCGCGAGCGCCTCGGCCGAGTCCCACGGGTGTCCGTCGACGAGGGGGCGCCCCGACTGGTCGAGCGTTCCGTGTAGACCGAGCAGGTGGTGCTGACGGCGCGACGTGCGGACGCCCTCTGGCCCACGGACGTGAACGATCCGGTCGCCCGGAAGCCCGTGGGCCGTCAGCTCGGCCGTCTCGAGGCGCTCGCCGGCGAGCGTCTTCACCGGGTACCGCCAGAGCTGCTCGACGAAGAGGCTCATCGTGCTGCCTCGAGTAGGACGGACGCTGCGTCGCGCGCCGCGTCGATCGGCCCGCGCGAGGAGAGGACGGCAGCTTCGACCATGGCACCGTCGAGCAGCACGCCGATCATCCGACCGAGCCGCTCGGGGTGGACGTAGCCGCCCTCGTGCGCGAGTGAGGTGAGATACGTCAGAAGATCCTCCTTGTGGTCGGCGATGATCCGCCGGTGGGTGTCGTCGATCTCGGTCGTCTCGGCCGCCGTGTTGACGAAGGCGCAGCCCCGGTAGCCCGGCGAGCAAGCCCACTCGGCGAGCGCGTCGAAGGTGGCGAGGAGCGGCTCGCCGCCGGCGTCGCCGAGTCGCTCGGTCGCTCCCTCGAACCACTCCATCCAGGTCGTGTGGCGGGCCGTCAGCCAGGCGGCGACGAGGTCGCTCTTCGAGGGATAGAGCCCGTAGAGCCGTCGCAGCGAGACGCCGGAGTCGTCGCGGATGTCGGCCATCCCGACGCCCGCGACGCCGCGGGCGTAGAAGACCGCATCGGCCGAGCGAAGGACGGCCGTGCGCGCCGTGTCGTCGTCGAGGGTCGCGGCGGGGCTCATCGGAGCGGGATCCCGTTGTGGTCGCCCTCGGGGCGGGCGCCGATGATCCGCCGCTCCGACTCGTCGATCGCGACGTCGTTGATGCTGGCCTCGCGCCGCCGCATCAGCCCGTCGGCGTCGAACTCCCAGAGCTCGTTCCCGTAGGAGCGGAACCAGCTGCCGTCAGCGTCGTGCCACTCGTACTGGAAGCGCACGGCGATCCGGTCGTCCCCGAACGTCCAGAGATCCTTGCGCAGCGCGTAGTCGAGCTCACGCTCCCATTTGCGCGCGAGGAAGGCCCTGATCTCCTCGCGGCCGCTGACGAACTCGTCGCGGTTTCGCCACTCCGAGTCGGCGGTGTAGGCCGCCGCGACGCGATCGGGATCGCGCGTGTTCCAGGCCGCCTCGGCGGCGAGTACCTTCTGGCGGGCGGTGGCTGCGTCGAACGGGGGCACGGGCGGGCGGGCGAGGGACACGACGGGCTCCTTGTGAGAATGACTGTTCTCATACTACGAGAACGATCATTCTCATGTCAAGCCGGGCTCAGGCGAGGGCGCGCCGGAGCTGCACGAAGAGCGCATCGAGCCAGAGGCCCGGGTTGACGTTGAACTCCTCTGCCCTCCGCCATGCCTGACGCACCAGCGCCGCGGCGCGCTCCGGCGCCCGGCCGAGGTCGCGCGCCACGTCGGCCCGGAGATCGTCGAGCCGGTCGGCGTGGATCGTGGCGCTCTCGGCACCGCTCGCGACGACCACGAGGTCGCGGTACCACGCCGCGAGCTCCTCGAGCTGGGCGAGCAGCTCTTCGCGCTCGGCGCCCCGCTGCACCCGCTTGACCCGCTGCTCGGCTTCCTTGTCCGACAGGTCGAGCCCCGCCACGACCAGCTCCTCCCTCTCCTTTGCGGTCGCCCCACGAAGGGCGACCGCGTCGAGCAGCGCGCGCGACGCGTCGGCCGGCTGGAACGCCGGGTCGAGGTAGGGGCCTCGCGCGGCCGCGATGATCGCCGCCCGCCGCGCACGCACGTCGGGGTCGATCAGCCGGCGCGCCCGGTCGAGGCGCCCGCCGGCGACGCGTGCGAGAGCGGTTCCCTCCGCCTCCCCGAGCTCCGGCGCCTCCACGGAGAGCCATTCACGCACGGCGCGCTCCGAGAGGCGCCGGAACGGGATCAGCTGGCAGCGCGAGCGGATTGTCTCGGGGATCGGGCCGAGCGTGTCGGTGACCAGCACGATCGTGGCGTAGAGCGGCGGCTCCTCGAGATCCTTGAGCAGCTTGTTGGCCGCCTCGACATTGAGCAGGTGTGCCCCGAGCAGGAGGTACACGCGCCGGTCGGCCTCGAAGGGACGCAGGTGAAGATCGTGGTGGAGAACGTCGATCTCCTTGATCCGGATCATCTCTCCGAGCGGCTCGATCACCATCAGATCGGGGTGGGTTCGCTCCACGACCCGTCGTGCGTCGCCGAGCTGAGCCCCCGCGAAGGCGAACGCAGCCGCCGTCTTGCCGACGCCGGCGGGGCCGTGAAAGAGGAACGCGTGTGCATCGCCTTCGCCCAGCGCCGCCGTCAGCAGCCGCTTCGCCTCGTGCTGCTCAGGAACCGCTGCGAATGGCTCCATGGATCTCCTCCGCGATCGCCTCGGCGGGCTTGGTGCCGTCGATCGTCACGTACCGCGCGGGGAAGCGCCGCGCGAGCTCGCGGTACGCGTCGGCGACCCGTGTCCGGAAACGGTCACCCTCGCGCTCGATCCGGTCGAGGTCGCCACTCATTCTCGAAGCGGCCTCGGCGACACCGATCTCGAGCAGGATCGTCCGTTCGGGCATCAGGCCCTCGACCGCTGCCAGGTTGAGCTCGAGCACGCGCTCGAGCCCGAGGCCGCGGGCGATGCCCTGATAGGCGACCGACGAGTCGACGTAGCGGTCGCAGATGACGGTCGCGCCGCGCGCGAGCGCAGGCCGGATGACCTGCTCCACGTGCTGAGCACGCGAGGCGGCATAGAGCGCAGCCTCGGCCCATGGCGCGACGTCACCACCGTGCAGCAACAGGTTGCGGATCTCCTCCCCGAGCGGCGTGCCTCCGGGCTCGCGTGTGAGGACGACCTCGTGGCCCTCGTCCTCGAGGCGGGCGCCGAGCAGGCGCGCCTGGGTGGTCTTGCCGGAGCCGTCGAGACCCTCGAGTGTGACGAACATCATCGAGTAGATTACGGCGATGACGATCCTCGTCACCGGCGGTGCCGGTTTCATCGGCTCCCACGTGGTCGAGGCACTGCTCGCGCGGGGCGAGAACGTGCACGTCGTCGACGACCTCTCGAAGGGCGTGCGCGAGAACGTACCCGCCGCCGCGACCCTCCACGTCCACGACGTCCGGGAGCCGTTCGACGCGATCGTCCGCGAGACCGGCGCCCGCGCGATCGTGCATCTCGCGGCGCAGGCAGACGTGCGCGTCTCGGTCTCGGAGCCTGCGCGAGATGCCGCGATCAACGTGCTCGGCACCGTGAACGCGCTCGAGGCGGCGCGGCACGGAGGCGCCCGCGTCGTCTTCGCGTCCACCGGCGGAGCCATCTACGGCGAGTGCGAACGGCCGGCCCGCGAGGACGACCCCTGCCTGCCGCTTTCTCCGTACGGCGCCGCCAAGCTCGCGGGCGAGGGCTATCTCGGCGCGTTCGCACGGCTGCACGGGACGCCGCATGTGGCGCTCCGGTTCGGCAACGTCTACGGGCCGCGGCAGGATCCTCACGGCGAGGCCGGGGTCGTCGCCATCTTCCTCGGCCGGCTCCTCGACGGCGAGCCCTGCCGGATCTTCGGCGACGGCTCGCAGAGCCGCGACTACGTCTACGTGGGTGACGTCGCTCGGGCGACGCTCTCGGCCCTGGACGGTGACGTCGCCGGCGTCCTGAACATCGGCACGGGCATCGCGACCTCCGTGCTCGACCTCTACGAGGTCTGCCGCCGGGTTGCCGGCTCGGATGCGGCGCCCGTCCACGAGGCGGCACGCGCGGGCGAGCTCGGTCGGAGCGTGCTCGACGGCGAGCTTGCCGCGGCGACCATCGGCTTCCGGGCCGAGACGTCGCTCTCGACCGGTGTCGCATCGACGTGGCGGTCACTGCAGCCGGACGACTGACCACCCCCCGGGGAGGAGCCAGGCGACCGCGGGCGAACGTCACTGTCGTGGACGTCTCCCTCCAGCACGCCGAACGGCTGATCCGGCCGTGGCGCACGGCGGCACTCGTGGCGGCAGCCGTGGCGGCCGTCGAGCTGCTCGTGCTCGTCGTCGTCGGCGGCGCGCTGATCGCGAAGCCCTCGACCGGCAGCGCCTCCCGGCCCGACGCCAGGACCGCCGCGCCGCAGTCGGCGGCGAAGACCGCTCCCGCGAAATCGCATCGTGCCGCCGCAGTACCGGCCGCGCATCTCGCGCGCGGCAGGGTCACCGTGCTCGTCCTGAACGGAAACGGCCGCCGGGGCGCAGCGGCAGCGACGGCCTCACGGGTCTCGGGCCGCGGCTATCGCATCGGCGGCGTCGCCAATGCGCCACGCTCCGACTTCACGCGTAGCCTCGTGATGTACCGCAAGGGCTTCGAGGGAGAGGGCCGCCGGCTCGGCCGCGACCTCGGCATCCGCATCGTCGGCCCTCTCGACGGCCTGCGCACGTCGCAGCTGCACGGCGCCCAGGCGGTCGTCGTCGTCGGCGACTGAAGGGCCTTACCGGCCGCAGGCGGGATCCACGGGATCGTTGACTGCCGCCTTCGCGATGTCGAGTGGCCCGCCCCGCGAGAAGCGGCTGCCGCGCGGATCGAGCGTGTAGGCGGCATTGAACGCGAAGTAGGCGCTGCACTGGTTGCCCAGGGCGAGTTGGCGGAAGAGGCCGAGCTCGTACCAGGTGTCCGGGTTCTCCGGCTGCAACCGCGTTGCCTGCTCGTAGAACGCCTCCGCGGCCCGATCGTCGCCGGCGAGACCGGCGATCGTGGCCCGCGCGAAGAGCGGCTCGGGTGACAGCGGGTTGAAGCTCTGGGCCCGACGGGCCGAGGAGGCCGCGGCTTTCAGGTCCCCCGCGTCGCCGTACCGGTAGGCGGCGTCCGTCGAGCGGGTCGCGAGCGCGGGCGCGGCCAGGACCCAGATGGCCACTCCTGCGCCGAGTATCGCGCCGGCCGAGACGAGTCCCCTCGAGCGCGCGACCCCGGCCGGGCGACCGGCTCCGAGGAGCGCTGCCGAGACGAGCGCTGTCGGCGCGGCGACGGCGAGGAAGTCGAGGTCGTAGTCGACGAGCGTGTGGAGGCCGAACGCGACCGGAAGCGCGAGCAGCCCGACGGCTGCGGCCCGCTCGCCCGGCTCGAGCCGCCCGACCGCGGCGCGGAACCCGAGCCCGAGCCCGGCCACGAACGCGAGCCCGAGCACGAGTCCCGGCAGGCCTGTCTCGGAAAGCAGCTGGAGCGGCACGCTGTGCGGCTCGGTCACGTTCTGCGCGTCGCCGCGAAACCGCTTACGCGCGATCTCGAACGTGCGGGCGCCCGTGCCCCCGGCCGGATTGGCGCGGAAGATCCGCCACGACTCTCCCCACCAGGCGGTGCGGTTGTTCGTCTCGAGGCTGCCGAAGCGGCCGGGGTCGTTCGCAACCTCTCCCGAGCCTCCGACCTGGTCTGCCGCCCACGTGACCGGATTGCCGACGCTGAGAACGAGCCCGGCGAATCCGAGTGCAATGACGACTGCGACCGCGCCGACGAGGGCGCGAACGACCTGGCGTCGCCGGCTCGAGACGAGGTGCTCGACCGGGACGAGAGCAACGAGCGCGAGGACGACGGCGGCGCCGATCACGATCCCCACGCCGAGGAGGGCGCCGTCGGAGACGCGATCCGCACGCGCGCCGCCGTCCGCGACGAGGGCCGGGCGCGTGAACGCCCACCCGGCGACGAGGATCGCGGGGCCGGTCGCAAGCAGCGCCAGGAGCGCCGCCTCGAGCGGCCGCTCGCCGAGCCAGAGCGAGAGAGCGACAACCGCGAGCCCGGCGACGAGACCGGCGCGGGACTGGGTCAGGAGGATCACGAGCGCGGCCGCATAGAGGAGCAGCGCCCCCGGGGGGCGGCCGAGCCGGTCGCGCACGGACGAAACGAGCCAGAGGCCGAGGCCGAGCGCGGCGCCCGCGAGGAGCGCGAGCGCGTTCCAGTAGCCGATCGATCCCTTCAGTCGGGCGACGCGCCCCGCATCGTCCGGGCCAAGCGCCGGAATCGCCTTGCCGAGGAGGGCCCAGACGAGGACGGCGCCGAGCAGGGCGGCAAGGAGCAGCGCGAGCGAGCGCACGGGCCGCCCGGGCAGGCGGGCCGCAGCAAGGCCGACGACACCGAAGGCGAGGAGGACGATCCCCTTCGCGAGCGCGTCCCAGGAGCGGTCGCCCGCGATCGACCACCACACGGTCAGCCCTGTCCACGCGACGAGCGCGATCACGGCGGCTCCGGCCACGGCGCCCGCGCGATCGAGGCGAGGGAGGGTCACAAGGCCGCGCGACCACGCGACGACCAGCAGTGCGGCCACGATCACGGCGGCCGTCCCAAGCGATGCCGTTGCCCCCGTGCCAGATGCGCCGCCGGCGAAGAGCGCCCAGCCCGAAAGGAGGGCGGCGGCCGCGAGCACGGAAGCGGCGAGGCCTGATCGCGTCGCGCGTGGGGCCGCGTCCATGGCGGGCCACGGTACCACCACGACGACCGGTTCCCGTAACACCAGGACTTACAATTCGTTTACCCTGCACACACCACCGCCTCAATGGCAGCCGGGAGACTTGCCACACTTCCCGGCACCCCCTTTCCGCCAGCCAGCATCGTGCATCGACCTCCCACACCTCATCGCGCCCTACAGCTCTGCCTCGCGCTCGCAGCCGTGATGCTGCTCTCGGCCGGGGCAGCCGCCCCGGCCCTCGCGAAGGAGAAGTGCGCCGACCAGGTGATCGCCGACTGGTACGACGACGGCCGCGTCAGCAAGATCTATCCGCTCGAGTGCTACCGCCAGGCGATCAAGCTGCTGCCGCCGGACGTCCTCGACTACTCGAACGCGAAAGAGGAGATCGGCCGCGCACTCGCCTTCGCGAAGCAGGGGAAGCCCGACCCGGGGGGCGAAGACCCGACGCCTCCGACGACCTCCTCGACCGGCTCGGCCGGGACGACGAAGACGGGGACGACCCAGACGGGGACGACCCAGACGGACACCACGCGGACGGGGACGACCAGGACGGACACCACGCAGACGGGCACGACCACGACCGACACGACGACGACCGACACGTCCGGGCCGTCGTCGGTGCCGATGCCGCTGCTCGTGCTCGGAGGGCTCGCGGTGCTGTTCCTCGCGGCCGGCTCGGCCGGCTACCTCCGCCGCCGGATGGACGGTGGCGACGAGGGCGACGGCACACCGCCGACCACGACCTAGCCCCGGCCGGTAAACTTCGAAGACGGGTCCGGCCCGGCATTTTCCTGCAAATTGCATGAAACGACGGGCTTTCTCCCGTGAAAGCAGGCGGTCGTAGGCACCGTCCGACGCACCTCCTAGCATCCCGAATCCCTCCCAGCGTCACGACCCGCGGGACGGAGGACTCTTTTGTGAATCGACGGACGGCCGGGAGGCAGGCATGGCAACCACGAAGGCGACACCAGACTCAGTGACAGCCGCACCCGCAGCGACGGAGGACTACGTCAACGCGGTGATCGACGAGGGTGCGAGCGTCACCCCGCAGAGGTTCTTCACGATCCCCGGCCGCGACCCGTTCGACGAGATCGAGTGGGAGTCGCGCCACGCCCTGATCCCGGGCAAGGACGGTCCGGCGTTCGACCAGAAGGACGTCGAGTTCCCGCGCTTCTGGTCGCAGACGGCGACGAACATCGTGGCGCAGAAGTACTTCCGCGGCCGGATGAGCTCGCCCGAGCGTGAGCGCTCGGTGAAGCAGATGATCGGCCGGATCGTCGACACGATCGGCGGTTGGGGCCGCCAGGGCGGCTACTTCGCGACGACCGACGAGGCCGAGACGTTCGAGGCCGAGCTGAAGGCGATCCTCGTCAACCAGATCGCCTCGTTCAACTCGCCCGTGTGGTTCAACGTCGGCTTCGAGGAGAAGCCGCAGTGCTCAGCCTGCTTCATCCTCTCGATCGAGGACTCGATGGACTCGATCCTCGACTGGATCCGCCGTGAGGGCGTGATCTTCCGCGGCGGCTCGGGCTCGGGTATCAACCTGTCCCGCCTGCGCTCGTCGCAGGAACAGCTGTCGAAGGGCGGCTATGCCTCCGGCCCCGTCTCCTTCATGCGCGGTGCCGACGCCTCGGCGGGAACGATCAAGTCGGGCGGCAAGACACGCCGGGCCGCGAAGATGGTCGTCCTCGACATCGACCACCCGGACGTCGACGAGTTCATCTGGTGCAAGGCGAAGGAGGAGCGCAAGGCCCGCGTGCTCGAGCAGGCGGGCTACGACATGTCGCTCGACTCGCCGGATTGGGGCTCGATCCAGTACCAGAACGCGAACAACTCGGTGCGCGTGACGGACGCCTTCATGGAGGCGGTCGTCGAGGGTAAGGAGTGGAACCTCACCGCGCGCACCGACGGCTCGGTCGTCCGCACGGTCGACGCGAGGGAGCTCCTGAAGGACATCGCGGAGGCCTCGTGGCAGTGCGCCGATCCGGGCGTGCAGTACGACACGACGATCAACCAGTGGCACACGAGCCCGAACACGGGCCGGATCAACGCGTCGAACCCGTGCTCGGAGTACATGCACGTCGACGACTCGGCCTGCAATCTCTCGTCGCTGAACCTGATGAAGTTCCGCAAGGAGGACGGCGAGTTCGACGTGCCGATGTTCGAGCACGCCGTCGATGTGATGTTCCTCGCGCAGGAGATCATCGTGGGCTACTCGTCGTACCCGACGCCCGAGATCGGCCGCAACGCGCTCAAGTTCCGCCAGCTCGGCCTCGGCTACGCCAACCTTGGCGCCCTGCTGATGGCCCGCGGCCTGCCGTACGACTCCGACGAGGGACGCGCCTACGCCGCGGCGATCACTGCGATCATGACCGGGCGCGGCTACCGCAAGTCGGCCGAGATCGCGAAGCGGATGAGCCCGCACGCGGGCTACGCGGAGAACGCCGCGGCGATGCTCGGCGTGATCTCGAAGCACCGCGCGGCAGTCGGCAACATCCAACACACCGACTCGGTGCCGGCGGACATGCTGTCGGCGGCTCGCAAGGCGTGGGACGACGCGCTCGACCTGGGCGAGGTCGCAGGCTTCCGCAACGCGCAGGCGACGGTGCTCGCGCCGACCGGGACGATCAGCTTCATGATGGACTGCGACACCACCGGCGTCGAGCCCGACTTCTCGCTCGTGAAGTCCAAGAAGCTCGTCGGCGGCGGCGAGCTGACGATCGTCAACAAGACCGTGCCGATGGCGCTCGGCGAGCTCGGCTACGCAACCCGCGAGGTCGAGGAGATCGTGGCGTACATCGACGAGCGCGGCAGCGTGATCGGTGCGCCGCACCTGAAGCACGAGCACTACCCGGTGTTCGACTGCGCCATCGGCGAGCGCGCGATCCACTACATGGGTCACGTGAAGATGATGGGCGCGGTGCAGCCGTTCATCTCGGGCGCGATCTCGAAGACGGTGAACCTGCCCGAGCAGACGTCGGTCGACGAGGTGGCGCAGCTGCTGGTCGAGGCCTGGCAGCTCGGCGTCAAGGCGATCGCGATCTACCGCGACAACTGCAAGGTGGCGCAGCCGCTCTCGGGCTCGAAGGACACCTCCGAGGAGGGCCGGATCGCGCAGATCCACGCGCTCGGCGGCGTCGTCGCAGCACCGAAGCGGCGCCGGCTGCCGGACGACCGCACCGAGGTCGGCCGCAAGTTCAAGGTCGGCGAGTACGAGGGCTACATCCACGTCGGCCTGTTCGAGGACGGCACGCCGGGTGACATCTTCGTGGACATCGCGAAGGAGGGCACGACGCTCGCCGGCCTGATGAACTCGTTCATGATCTCCGTCTCGCTCGGCCTCCAGTACGGGGTGCCGCTCGAGGTGTACGTCTCGAAGTTCAGCCACATGCGCTTCGAGCCGAGCGGGATGACGAACGACGCCGACATCCGCGTCGCGAAGTCGATCGTGGACTACATCTTCCGCTGGATGGGCAAGAAGTTCCTCACCGCCGACCAGCAGGAGGAGGCCGGGATCCTGACGCCCGAGGTGAAGGCACGGCTCGCCGCTGCCTATGCCGCAGGCGAGGCGCAGGCTCCGTCCCACGAGGCCGCGCCGACGGGCCAGACGGCGCTCTTCAACAGCTGGGAGGACGCCGTCGAGTGCTCGAAGTGCGGCGGCCGCATGGTGCGAACCGGCAGCTGCTACACGTGCCGCGACTGCGGCACGAACACCGGCTGCAGCTGATGATGATTATCGACTGAGCTGAGCTGAGACAGCTACGGCTGCGGCACGGGACACATCCCGTGCCGCAGCCTTCGTCAGCTCGATGAAGCCGCGATCTGCAACGCACCGTGCCGTTGGGGTTCGGAGTCACCGAGTCGACGACCCGAACCGAAGCCTCGGCTCCGACGCCGGCTTTCCGCTCGGTCTAGGTCGGCAGTGCGTGCCTTGGTGGTGGCGGCGTCCGCTCGCCCTCTGCTGCGACCGTGGGGAGCCACTGGAGCCATTGCGGCAGGTACCAGTTCCACTCGCCGAGCAGCTTCATCGTCGAGGGGACGAGGACGGCCCGGACGACGGTGGCGTCGATCAGGACGGCGATCGCCAGCCCGAAGCCCATCTGCTGCATCATGATCAGGCTCAGGGACGCGAAGAGGCCGAAGACGGCGACCATGATGATCGCCGCGCTCGTGACGGTGCCGGCGGTGCGGGTGATGCCGAGGCGGATCGCGTCGTCGGTCGTCGCGCCGGCGTCGTGGAGCTCCTTGATGCGGCTGAGGATGAAGACGTGGTAGTCCATCGAGAGGCCGAAGAGGACGACGAAGAGGAACAGCGGCAACCAGCTGACGACGGCGCCGTTGGTCTGGAAGCCGAGCGGCCCCGCAAACCAGCCGTGCTGGAAGACGGCGACGAGGATGCCGTAGGCGGCCCCCACGGACAGGAGGTTCAGCACGACGGCCGTCGCGGCGATCACGAGCGACCTGAACGTGAGCAGGAGCAGCGAGAAGGCCAGCCCGAGCACGAACAGGAACACCCACGGAAGCCTCGACAGCATCTGGTGGTTGAAGTCGTACGTCCCGGCCGTCACGCCCGTGACGGCCGCCTCGGCGCCGGGAAGGGTCCGTGCGATCGGCGGGATCACCTCGTCGCGCAGGGTGTGGAGCGCGGCGAAGGACGCCTTGTCGTCGCCGTTGCCGGCGATCGCGAAGTCGATCCTGGCGACCGTCTTGTCGGGGTTCATGCTGACGGTGAAGGGCGCGAACAGCTTGCCGCTCGCCACGGCCCGCTGCCGGAAGAGTGCGTAGGCGCGCTGCATCTCCGGCGTGTCGACGCGGGGAGCCTTGACCACGACCACGGCCGGAGTCTGCGAGCCGGGGAAGGCCTGTTGCAGCCGGTCGTAGGTCCGAACGATCTTGAGGTCGTGCGGCAGGTCGGTCAGGTTGGGGAGCTTGGTGTGCATCTGAAGCGCGGGCAGGGCCAGCAGGAGCAGCGCGCCCGCCGAGACGAGCATCGCCGTCCACGGCCGCTGCAGGACACGGGTGATGAACCGTGCCCAGCGCCCGTCGTCACCGGAGCCGCCGCCGCCGAGGAGCGGGACCCGCCCCCAGTCGACCCTGTCGCCCAACCGGGCGAGCACGGCCGGGAGCACGGTCAGCGAGCCGACCATCGCCGCGAGGACGACGATCATCGTGCCGAGCCCGATCGTCGCAAACAGCGAGTTTCCGGAGACGAACATCCCCGCCATCGCGATCAGAACGGTCGCACCCGAGATCAGCACCGCCTGCCCTGACGTGGACGCCGCGCGGAGCAGCGCCTGGCGCGACGAACGGCCCGCGTGTCGCTCCTCGCGCTCCCGGCGCAGGTAGAACAGCGAGTAGTCGATCCCCACCGCCATCCCGATCATCAGGATGATCGCGCTGAGCGTCTGCTGATCGGTCGGTACGAGGTGGCTGACGAGGCTGTTGAGGCCGGTCGCAGCCAGCACCGCGGAGAACGCCAGGATCACCGGCAATCCGGCTGCGACGAGCGCGCCGAAGGCCAGAATCAGGATCGCCACCGTCAGCGGCAGGGAGGTCAGCTCGGCCCTGCGCATGTCCCGCTCGAAGCGCTGACCGACCTGGTAGTCGGCCGATGCCTGACCGAACTCCTCCACGATCATGCTCGGGTGGGCCGACTGGACACCGTCCATCGCCGCCAGGATCGGCGCGATCTTGTCCTTCGCCTGGTCGGCCTTCCCCTTCACGTCGAACTGGACGAGCACCGAGCGCCGATCGCGTGAGATCAGGCCGGCGTTGGGGTGGTCGATCGGGGAGACGATCCCTGCGACGTCCGGCTGCTGCGAGAGCTCCAGCACCACGCTGCCCACCGCCGCCGAGAACTCCGCCTGCTGATCGACCGTCCCGCTCGCAGACTGCACCAGCACGCTCTCGCGCGCCGGAATCTTGAAGTTCCCCTCGTCGAGAATCCGCTCGGCCCGCCGCGACTCTCCGTTCGCGATCGCCCAGTCCTTCATCTCGCGCGCGCCCACGGCGCCGCCGATCACGACGGCAAGAGCGGCGAATGCAATCCATCCGAATGCCGCCCGCTTCCAGTGGGACGCACTCCAGCGCCCAGCGCGGCCGGCGAGATTCGTGTCCTCCACGATGACCTCCATCTCCGGGCCTGACCACTCAATCATCCCGCCGAACGGACGACTCCGCATCACGGAAAGCCGTGACCGGCGGTGGAAAAACCCTGATCCACCCGCGCGACGGCAGAGCGACGGCCGGCCTCGCAATCCGGTCGGTCGGGCGACTCCCTCGAGTACAGTGCCGGGCCCGTACCCACCATCCGAGGAGACGCATGAGCGCGAAGACGTGGTTCATCACCGGGACGTCACGCGGCTTCGGCCGGGAGTGGGCGCTGGCCGCCCTCGAGCGGGGTGACTCGGTGGCAGCCACCGCTCGTGACGTCGCCAGCCTCGACTCCCTCGTCGCAGCGCACGGGGACGCGGTGCTGCCGATCTCGCTCGACGTCACCGACCGTGGGGCGGCGTTCGCAGCCGTCGCGCGGGCACACGAGCACTTCGGACGACTCGACGTCGTCGTGAACAACGCCGGCTACGGCCAGTTCGGCATGGTCGAGGAGCTCAGCGAGGAAGAGGCCCGCGCGCAGATCGAGACCAACCTGTTCGGGGCGCTCTGGATCACCCAGGCGGCACTTCCCTTCCTGCGCGCACAGGGCCGCGGGCACATCCTGCAGGTCTCCTCGATCGGCGGCATCACGGCGTTTCCCACCGTCGGGATCTACCACGCCTCGAAGTGGGCCTTGGAAGGACTGAGCCAGGCGCTCGCCCGTGAGGTTGCAGGGTTCGGCATCAAGGTGACCCTGATCGAGCCCGGCGGGTATTCGACCGATTGGGGCGGCAGCTCGGCCCGGCACGCCGGGAAGCTGCCCGCCTACGACGCTCTCCGCGAGCAGGTCGCGAAACGCCGCGGCACGCTCGGCACCCCCGGCGACCCGGTGGCGACCCGAGCTGCGGTCCTGACCCTGGTCGACTCGGACGACCCGCCGCTGAGGGTCTTCTTCGGTGAGGTGCCCCTCGCGATCGCCACGGCTGACTACGAGTCCCGGCTCGCAACCTGGAACGAATGGCAGCCGCTCTCGGTTGCGGCGCACGGCCGGCCGCGCGTGAGCTGACCCGCGCCTGAGTGCTGCCCGAAGGTGCCGCGCTCCGCGTGAACATCGGGGCGCCGACGTGGCAGCCGTCAGCGAACGACGGTCAGCTCGAACGCCGCGCCGGGCTTCTGCGGCTGCGTGAGCTCGCACCGGAATGCCCCGGACACGGCGTCTGCGAGCTCGGCCGGCGTGCGCGGCCGGGCGCCCGAGAGAAGCAGATGGCGCGCCACCTCGCCACGGGTCTTCTTGGCCATGGCAGCGGTCGTCGCCGGAGCCCGGCGCAGGTCGTCGTCGAGGAGCGCCTCCCGCAGCGGCGTCAGCGTCGGGAACGAGAGCCCCGCCAGGTCGAGCGGCTTGCCGCGCGCCGGCTCGTGCTTCGTCTCGCTGGGCGGCAACAGGATCAGGGGTTGGCGACGCGGAGCCATCGGCGCCCATCCTGCCAGGCGTGGGAGAATCGGAGCTGCCGATGCCCGAAGAGAGCGCACAGCTGCAGCGCAGCCGGGCCGACGCGATCGTCGTCGGAGCCGGCCTCGCAGGACTCGTCGCCGCCGCGGAGCTGGCGGCGGCCGGGCGGCGCGTCATCCTCGTCGACCAGGAGCCGGAGCAGTCGCTCGGCGGCCAGGCGTTCTGGTCGTTCGGAGGACTGTTCCTGGTCGACAGCCCGGAGCAGCGGCGGATGCGGATCAGGGACTCGCGCGAGCTCGCCTGGCAGGACTGGCTGGGCACGGCCGGGTTCGACCGGCCCGAGGACGCGTGGCCGCGCCGCTGGGCGGAGGCCTACGTCGACTGGGCCGCCGGAGAGAAACGATCGTGGCTGCACGCGAAGGGCATCCGCTTCCTCCCGAACGTGGGCTGGGCCGAGCGCGGCGGCGGGCTCGCGGACGGGCCCGGCAATTCGGTGCCGCGCTTCCACGTCACCTGGGGAACGGGACCGGGCCTGATCGAGCCGTTCGTCGCACTCGTCCGCGAGGCACAGCGCACCGGCCTCGTCGAGCTGCGCTGCCGGCACCGCGTCGACGCGTTGACGATCACGGGTGGGGCAGTCGCCGGCGTGACCGGCACGATCCTCGCGCCCGACGCGTGCGACCGCGGCCACTCCAGCTCGCGTGAGGAGGTCGGCGAGTTCGAGCTCACGGCCGGGGCGGTGATCGTCAGCTCGGGGGGGATCGGCGGGAACCAGGAGCTCGTCGACCGCAACTGGCCGGAGCGCCTCGGCACGGCGCCGCAGCACATGCTCTCGGGCGTCCCGGCGCACGTCGACGGGCGCATGATCGGGATCGCGCAGGCCGCCGGAGCGAACGTGATCAACCCGGACCGGATGTGGCACTACACGGAGGGAATCGCGAACTGGGACCCGATCTGGCCACGGCACGGTATCCGCATCCTCCCCGGCCCCTCGTCTCTCTGGCTCGACGCCACGGGGAGGCGGCTGCCGCCGCCGTTCTTCCCCGGCTTCGACACGCTCGGCACGCTGCAGCACATCATGGGAACCGGCCACGAGCACACGTGGTTCCTCCTCACGCAGAAGATCATCGAGAAGGAGTTCGCGCTCTCGGGCTCGGAGCAGAACCCGGACATCACGAGCAAGTCGGTCCGCGAGGTGCTGAAGGCGCGTCTCAGCAAGGGGGCTCCGGCGCCCGTCGAGGCGTTCAAGCGCTACGGCGCCGACTTCGTCGTGGAGAACGATCTCCAGGCCCTCGTCGACGGCATGAACGCCCTCACAGCACAGCCGCTCCTGAGCTTCGAGCAGGTCGAACGCGAGGTGCTCGCCCGCGACCGCGAGGTTGCGAACAGGTTCTCCAAGGACACGCAGATGGTCGCCGTGCGCGGCGCGCGCGCCTACCTCGCCGATCGCATCACGCGCGTGGTTGCGCCGCACCGCCTGCTCGACCCGAAAGCCGGGCCGCTGATCGCGGTACGCCTGCACCTGCTGACGCGGAAGACGCTCGGCGGACTGCAGACCGACCTCTCGAGCCGAGTTCTCGCCGCCGACGGCAGCCCGCTCCCGGGCCTCTACGCTGCGGGAGAGGCGGCCGGCTTCGGCGGCGGAGGCATGCACGGCTACCGCTCGCTGGAAGGCACGTTCCTCGGAGGCTGCCTGTTCTCCGGTCGCAGCGCCGGGCGCGCGGCCGCCGAATGAGGCTCGCCGGGAGAGCCCCCCGGCGCCCAGAACGTGCAAAATGGAACGATGAGCACCCCCGGCCAGAGCCCGCCCGGACGTCAGGCGCTCGTCCGCAACGAGTCGCTCCGCCGTGGCCTGCTGGTGCTGCGTGCCCTGGCGGGAGCCGGGGCGCCGATCTCCGCGGCCGAGCTGGCCCGGCAGACGGGGATCCCGGGGCCGACGATCGCGCGGCTCCTCGTCACCCTCGAAGACGAGCGGATGGCGGTGCGCGACACCGGCGGTGGCTGGCGCCCGGGCATCGGGATCGCCGAGTTGGCGGGGGCCGACGGCGGCCTGGCCACGCTGGTGGCCGGTGCCGGCGAGGTCCTCCGCGAGCTCGCGAACGACACGGGCGAGTCGGCCCTGCTCACGCGGGTGCGGCTTCCCGACGTCTCGGAGGTGCTGGTTCAGGAGGACGCCGACAGGCTGCTCGGGGCAACCGACTGGATCGGCCGGACGTTCGATGCCCGCCGATCCGTCGCGGGCTGGATCGTCGCAGCCGGTCTCGACGACGACATGGTCACGGCGATGGGCGGCGACGACATCGAGGTGCGCGCACGCTGGGTGTCCGACGTCACAGAAGCGCGGTCACGTGGGTACGGGCTCGACGTCGACGGACTCGAGGCAGGGCTGACCTCCGTCGCCGTGAACGTGCCCGGGGAGCTCTCCCTGGCGGTCGGGATGGCCGGACCCTCGGCCAGACTGACCCCGAGGCGCGCTGCGCGACTCGTGCCGCGACTGCGGAAGGCTGCTCGTGCGCTTGTGACACTCACTGAATGACTTGCGTGATGTTCATCTAGTGAGTATCATGCGCCCATGGCAGCGATCGAGCAGCGAACACCCGCCAAGGTCCCGGCGTCGCCCCTCGTGGACGCCAGCGGTGTCGCGAGCCTCGTCCCGGATCACGACCGGATCCTGGCGCCCGCGGAGTGCGAGCGGATCGCCGTCGAGATCGCAGGGCGCGGGCTCTGGGACGGCGTCGAGCTGACGCCGACCGAGTCGCACACGCGGGCCTACGCCCTCCTCTACGAGGACGAGCGGATCGAGATGTGGCTTCTCTCCTGGCTGCCCCATCACTCCACGGGCTTTCACGACCACGGTGAGTCCAACGTGGGCTTCTGCGTCGCCCAGGGGACGATCGTCGAGCAGCAGCTGCGCTTCGCGGGGCCGCCCTGCGAGCTGAGGCTCGAGGCAGGCGCCACCCGCGCGGCCGGCAGCGACTACATCCACTGCCTGGAGTGGGAGTCCGGTACCCCGGCTCTCTCCGTGCACGTGTACTCGCCACCGCTCACGGTCGTCGGCCAGTACCGCTACGACGACAACGGCGTCCTGCGTCGCGACACCCAGTCGGGCCGCGACGAGCTCACCAAGGACTGAGTTCTCGCCGCCCTTGACGGGGCGGGCGCTCGGAACGCCTGAACCCTCGAGTCGATCGGCGTGCGGGACTGACGTCGCACCCGCCACCAGTGAGTCATGGCAGAACCGGACATCTCGTGAGGCCTTCCGTTGGACGACGTCGAGCTCGTGAGCCCGGACGACCGGCTGAAGCTGGAAGCCGCGCAGGCTGCCGGGCGGCTCTGGGCCGCCGCGCCGAACGACGATCTCCTCCGGGCCGGCATCCGGTGGAACCCCGATCGGCGATCCCGGTTTGACCGGATGCATCGACACCAATCGCAGGCCTACGGTGAAGGCAACCATGGTGACTCGGGCCTTTCGTGTCCTTGCAGTCGCCGCCCTCGTCGCGGCGGCGTTCGCGATCCCGGGCCCGTCTCGAGCGGCAGCGACACCAGCGACCGAGCCCGGGGTGACGATTACCTACTTCTGGGGGGACGGATGCCCCCACTGCGCCGCCCTCCGCCCCTTCCTCGACGAGCTGGACGGACGCCCGGGCGTCGACCTCGTCGCCTACGAGGTCTGGCACGACGACGCCAACCGCGCCCTCTTCGCGCGCGTTGCCGAGGCACACGACGTGGACGCCGACGGCGTGCCGGCCGTGTTCGTCGCGGGCGGCGCCTGGATCGGGGACAGCGACGCATACCGGCAGGCGATCACCGCCACCGTCGAGAGGTGCGCGGCAGGAGGCTGCCCCGACGTCGCGGGCGACGTGATCGCAGGGCGTGTGCCGGAGCCGGTCGCGGAGGAGGAGCGGCCCGAGACCGGCGGCACCGTCGTCTCCGTGCCGCTGCTCGGCTCGCACGACGTCGGCAGCGACTCGATGCTCTGGGCCACGGCGCTGATCGCCTTCGTCGACGGCTTCAACCCCTGCTCGCTCTGGGTGCTCACCGTGCTGCTCGCAATGATCCTGAGAACCGGGTCGCGTTCGCGGCTGGCCCTCATCGGCGGGGCGTACGTGACGACCGCCGCGGTCGTCTACGGCCTCTTCCTGATCGGCCTCTTCAGCGCGCTGGCGGTTGTCGACTACGCGTGGTGGATCCGGGTCGGCGTCGCCTTCTTCGCACTCGCGTTCGCCGCCGTGAACCTGAAGGACTATGTCTGGTTCGGCCGCGGCCTGTCACTGACGATCCCCGATCGGTTCAAGCCGCAAATCGTGCGGAGCACCCGCTCGGTTGCGCTGGAAGAGCGCCGGCTCCCGGTCGTCGTCGGGATGACAGTGGCCATGGCAGCGGGCGTGTCGCTCCTGGAGCTGCCGTGCACGGTCGGCTTCCCCGTCGTCTGGACGAACCTCCTGGCCGAGCGGAACGTCGACACCTCGGAGTACGCGTTTCTCCTGGCCGTCTACCTGCTGATCTTCCTCGTCGACGAGATCGCCGTGCTTCTGGCTGCGATCGTGGCGATGCGGATCGGCCGTGTCGACGAGCGCCACGGCCGCGTTCTCAAGCTCGGCGGAGGCATGCTGATGGCCGTCCTCGCCGTCGTCATGCTCGCGCGGCCGGCACTGTTGGAGGGGATGTCGGGCACCGCGCTCGTGTTCGGGGCCGCGGCCGCGCTCACCGCAGCGGCGCTCCTGGCCACCACAGGGACCCGGCGTCTCCGGGGCGTGCCCGCCGAAACCGCAGCGAGCCGTCACCCGCCCGCACAGCCGCACCTCTAGCCGGATCGACTCCGCGTCTGCGCCGCAGCCGTCGGGCGTCAGACGGCGGAGTCGGCTGCGTACTCGGCCAGGCGCTCGGCGAGCGCCTGCATCACCTTCCGCTCGATGCTCCGGTTCTCGTCGAGCACCCGCCTGAAGTCCCCGCGCATCAGGATCAGGCAGCGAACCGGCGTCGCCGCCCGCACGGTCGCAGTCCGCCTCGCCTCCGTGAGCAGCGCGATCTCGCCGACGAAGTCCCCTGCTCCCCGCGTCGCGATCTGCTTCCCGCCACGCGTCACCTCCACGGTGCCCTCGACGAGCACGAAGAACTCACGACCGAGCGTGTCCTCCTTGCAGAGCACCGTGCCCGCAGGAACCTCAAGATCTTCGGTCACGCGCACGAGCTCGAGCAGTTCCTTCTTCGACAGCCCCTCGAAGAGTGGCGCTCCCCGGAGCGCCTCGGCCTTCTTGCTCTGGGTCAGCCCGCCCACGGAGGAAAGTCTACAACTGGGCAGGCCTGCAACTGCGAGACTGCTCCGTGTGCAGGGCGAGACGCGATACGCGAAGAGCGGTGACCTCAACATCGCGTACCAGGTGCTGGGCGACGGGCCGATCGACCTCGTGTTCGCACCTGGGTACATGTCGCACCTGGAGCAGAATCAGACGTGGCCGTCGTACAGGGCATTCCTCGAGCGCATGGCGTCGTTCTCCCGGCTGATCGTCTTCGACCGACGCGGCACCGGACTCTCCGACCGCATCCTCGCACTCGGCTCCTTCGAGGAGATGATGGACGACATTCGCGCCGTGCTCGACGCGGTGGGCTCCGAGCGAGCGGCGCTCCTCGGAGCAGCAGAGGGCGGGCCGATCTGCGCGCTGTTTGCCGCGACCCACCCGGAGCGGACGTCGGCGCTCGTGCTCGCAGCGTCGTACGCGAGAAGGACGTGGGCGCCGGACTACCCCTGGGGGCTCGACGACGAGGCGCAACAGCGCATTCTGCAAGGCTACGAGAAGAGCTGGGGTCGCGAGGACTTCGGCCTGCGCGCCCTTGCGCCGTCGTCGCTCGAGGACGAGAGGTTCCGACGGTGGTACGCGCAGGCCTGCCGCTACGCGGGTACGCCTTCGTCGGCTCTCGCGTGGTTCCGGGTCACGATGGAGATCGATGTCCGGGACGTGCTGCCCGCGATCCGCGTGCCCACGCTCGTCATCCATCGCTCGGGTGACCGTGTGATCCCGGTCGAGGCCGGGCGCTACCTGGCAGCTCACATCCCGCACGCAAAGTACTTCGAGCTGGAGGGCTCGGATCACCTCGCATTCGTGGGCAACGGGCAGGGCCTCGACGAAGTCGAGGTGTTCCTCACGGGGTCACGGCGCGGCAGAGAGCCGGACCGCGTGCTCGCGACCGTCCTCTTCACCGACATCGTCGGCTCGACCGCGCGCGCCGCCGAGATCGGCGACCGGGGCTGGACGGCGCTCCTGAGCGAGCACCACGCGCTCGTTCGGGACAGGTTGGAGCGGTTCCGCGGCAAGGAGATCAGGATCGCAGGCGACGGCTTCCTGGCCACGTTCGACGGCCCCGCCCGAGCGATCCGGTGCGCCTGTGCCGTTCGCGACGCAGTCCAAGAGCTCGGTCTCGAGATCCGCGCCGGCCTCCACACGGGCGAGATCGAGCTCGCCGGGACGGGCATCGAGGGAATCGCGGTTCACCTGGGCGCGCGGATCTCGGCGCTGGCGGAGGCGAACGAGGTGCTCGTCTCGAGCACGGTCAAGGATCTCGTCGTCGGCTCGGGGATCGAGTTCACGACTCGAGGAACGCATGAGCTGAAGGGCGTGCCGGGAGAATGGCACGTCCACCTCGTCACCGCCGCCGGCTGACCCCGACGACGCGACCCGCTCCGGGGCAGGCGTGGCTTCGGCGGCTCAGCTGCCGAACCAGCGCTGTAGGTGCTCGGTCTCGAAGGCGGCCTTCTCGGCCGCGAGCTGCGCGCTCGGCCCGGCAATCGTGATGACGGGCTCCGGCTCCGCGTACCAGTTCCCCTCGACGAGGGCCGCAGAGCCGGCGCCGATCTCGACCGGGCAGAAGCCACTGCCGTCGAACGGGGCGGGCGACACCTCGCCTCGCAGTGCGGCCGCGATCGTGCGGGCGACACGAAGCCCCTGCAGCTCGGCCATCACTCCGGCCTTCGGCAGCGGCAGCCCGTTCGCCAGCGGGATCAGGTTGACGTCCCCGACCGCGTAGACGCCATCGTAGGAGGTGGCGAGCGTACCCGGATCGACGGAGATCCAGCCGTGGCCCGCCACGAGCCCGCTGTCGGTGACGACCGCGGGCGGCCGGTGCGGCGGCACGGTGATCAAGAGGTCGAACGGCTCCTCGCCGCCGTCGGCGAGCACGACCCGTCCGGCTTCCACGCTCTCGGCCCTGGTCGCCACCCGCTGCGAGATTCCGTGCTCGGCCAGCCGGGCGCCCATCCACTCGGAGCCCGCCCGACCGGCATTCGGCATCAGCATCGGCTGCAGCGTGACGACGCCGAGCTCGGTCCGATCGCGCAGGCCGCGGGCGGTCAGGTGCTCGTGGAGATGGAAGGCGCACTCGTACGGAGCCGGCGGGCACGGGTACGGGGCACCGGCGATCAGGATCAGCAGCCGCCCGCCGTCGAAGGCCGCGAGAGCCTCGGCTGCCGCCGGCACGCCGGCGAAGGCCCAGACGTCGTTCCCGTGCTCGGCGAGGCCGGGTACGAGATCCGGCCGCGAGACCGCGCCGAGCGCGATCACGAGGTGGTCGCCATCGAGCCGCCCGCCGGTCGTCTCGGCCGCCCGTGCGACAGGATCGATCGACACGATCTCCTCCTGGACGACGCGGATCCCATGCCGGTCGAGCAGCGAGCGGTTCCGGCTGCCCTCCGTGATCGTGCCGTGACCGACGAGATCCCACAGCTTGCGGAGCCCCATCGTGAACGCCGGCTTGCTGTCGACCAGAACGACGTCGTGGTCGCCGCCGAGCAGCCCCTTCAACTCGACCGCGGCGGCGAGGCCACCGAAACCGCCTCCGAGGACGAGCGTGCGTGTGCTCACGATTCCGCCGTCACGCGCGCGACCACCTCGGTCTCGGTGGGGGCGAACCTGTCGACGAACTGCTGCACCTGCGCCATCCGCTGCTTGAACTCCGGGTGCGCCTTCCAGGCCTTGATCGCGTCGAGGCTCTCCCACGGGAGAAAGCTGATGAACCGCTCGGGATCGCGCAGATCGCGGGCCAGCAGCGCCTCGCCGGCCGCGCCCGGCATCGCTACGGCCCACCCCGAGAACGCCTTCCAGGCCTCGAGGAAGGGCTCCTCCTGGCCCGCGTGAGGCAGCCAGGAGCCGGTGGAGTAGAAGGCCGGGTCGCTCACGACGCCAAGTATGACCACGCGTACGGGCCCGGACAACCCGGCTCCGGGACTCAGCGCGACGGTGGGCTGGGCGGCGAGATCCGGGGGAACGCAACCCAACCGTTGTCGGCGAAGCTCGCAAGGCCCGTCGCCTTGACACCGCCGTCCGAGACGGTGTAGAGCGAGCCGCGGACGACGAGCGAGCGGCGAATCGGGACACTTCCGGTCCGGATTCCCGCCGGGGCACCGGGCTCACCGCTGTGCGTAACGCGTCCCACCTCGTCGATGCCGCTGCGCCCGACGCGGAATCCGATCGCTCCGGCGAACGGCTTGCCGGCGTACGCCTGCACCGGCAGGACCGCGAGCCGCGTCGGCCCCCACCAGAGGAACGCGTGGTGGTCGCTCTCGGCCTCCGACCAGGATGATCCGAGCGCCTGCGCCTGGATTCGCACCGGACGACGCAGATCCGAGACGTCGAACAGCGAGAGCTGCATGCCGAGCACGCGCCCCTCCTCCGAGATGTCCCGGCCGATCCCGAGCAGGAGATCGTCGCCGACGGGATGGAGGTACGCCGAGTAGCCGAGGAGCTTCAACTCGCCCAGCACCCTCGGCCGCGCCGGCGTCGAGAGGTCGAGGGTATAGAGCGGGTCGACCTGCCGGAAGGTGACGACATAGCCGGTATCGCCGATGAAGCGGACGGCATAGACTCGCTCGCCCTCGCCGAGCCCTCCCACCTGGCCGACCTTGACCAGTGACCCGCCTTGCTCGCGCAATGTCGTGACGAGGCTCGCACTCTGCTCGCGCGGGCCGGGATTCCACCACGTCGGCTCTTCGGTGCTCGCAACGCGGAGGACGCCGTTGAACTCCGACAGCGACCACTGGTTCATGAGGTAGCCGGGGACAGTGCCGCTGCCGCGGTAGCGCGTCGATTTCGGGTCGGAGATGTCGAACTTGTGGATCGTCGTCGTCATCTTCGGCGGGTCCTTGTCGCCGGCCGCGACCGGCTGCGCGAACCAGCGCTCGGTTGCGACATAGAGGCTCTCCTGCGACCCGTAGACGGTGCGGCCGCCGGCGAGGACGGAGCTCGAGTCCACCAGCGCGAGCCCCTTGTCGAGGTCGATGGTGAGGACCGTGAGCAGGCCGAGCCCCGAGTACACGACCGGCCGGCGCACGTCCCGGCAGTTGACGAGGGAGCGCTTCGCCAGCGTCTCGCCGCGACGGCCGAGCACGGCGTACGACGGCAGCCAACTCGTGATGCGGGAGGTGCGGATCACGGCACGGTTCTTTGCGAGTGCCGCGGCTGCCGCCTCGGGTGTCGTCCCGTCGGGAGCCACGAACGGGAGCGGCTGCGGCATCGACGAGGCGGTGACCACTCTCACCACCGACCCGACCAGCCGGGCGGTCACGTAGTCGGCGTCGAGCACCATGCTGCGGACGATCCGCAGCTCCGAGGGGTTCCGCACATCGATCTCGATCAGGCTCGACTGCGGGGCGTAGATGGGCATCGACCGCGTCGCACCGACCTGGGGTGGCACGTCGACGGCGACACGCCCGCCGCGCGAGAGAACGAGCAGACGGTTGCCGTGGAGCAGCAGCTCATAGGCGTAACCCGCGGGTAGCTGCACCGAGCCTGCGAGCCTCGGCCGGATCCCGCGAACGTCGACGGCGAAGAGCCGGTCGGAGCGAACCACGAAGAGATGCGAGCCGTCCGACTTGACGATGTCGGGCTCGTCGACGCCCTCCTCCTGCACGTTCGTGGTCGAGTAGTCCACACCCGCCGAGCCGGACGACTTCGCGTCGCCCGCTGCCGGCGCTCCGACCGTCTGAGAGGCGGAGCCCACCCCGATGGTCGCGCCACCGAGCCCCCATGACCCGACCAGCGGCAGTGCGTGCTGCTTCGCATAGCTCAGAAGCCGCGGGCACGTTCCGAAGGACTTGAGCCGCGCCCCATCTCCTGCGGCGGCCGTGGCGCTCGCCTCCGCGGAGCGACCTCCGGTTACAGCGACCAGCGCCGACAACAGGGCCGCCGCCAGGACGAGCAGGACGGAGTGCTTTCTCATGGCACCCTTCATACGCCGCCGGCCGGGCAAGGCGTCACACCTCCTCCACTACGGCGCATGCTACCGGCCGGAAGAGCGGCCTGCGGTCGCTCAGGAGCCCTCGCCGGAGCCTGCGCGATCGAGCTCGAGCTGGCGGAGCTCGATGCGGCGGATCTTCCCCGTCAGCGTCTTCGGCAGGTCGGGCACGAACTCGATCAGGCGAGGGTAGGCGTAGGCCGAGAGCCGCTCGCGGACGAACCCCTTGATCTCGCTCGCGAGCTCGTCGGAGGGCTCGCATCCGTCGGCGAGGACGATGAACGCCTTGACCACGTTGCCGCGCAGCTCGTCGGGCGAGGCGACCGCCGCGGCCTCCCGCACCGCCGGATGCTCGAGGCAGGCGGACTCGACCTCGAAGGGGCCGATCCGGTAGCCCGCCGCGATGATCACGTCGTCTGCGCGACCCACGTACCAGTAGTAGCCGTCCTCGTCCTGGACGGCGGCGTCCTTCGTGTGGAACCACTCGCCGCCGAACGTCTCCTCGCCCGCCTCGTCGTTCCGCCAGTAGCCGAGCGGATAGTGCGGGTTGGAGCGGGCACGAAGGCAGATCTCGCCGCGCTCCCCCTGCGCGACCGGCTGCTCGTCCTCGTCGAGAATCTGCACGCCCCAGCCCGGCATGGGCTTGCCCATCGACCCCTCGCGCACGTCCATCCCCGGGTAGTTCGCGACGAGCGGGTACGACTCGGTGAGCCCGTAGTAGTCGAGCACCGTCACCCCGTACTGCTCGCGGAACCAGCGGATCGCCTCAGGGTTGAGCGGCTCGCCGGCCGAGCAGACGCGCCGGAACGCCTGCGGGTAGCGGGTGCCCGCGTCGTCGATCGCCATCATCGAGCGCATTGCCGTCGGCGTCGTGAAGACGTTCGTGACCCGGTGACGGCTGAGGAAGGCGAGCTGCCTGTGCGGGTCGAAACCGGCCTCGCGCCGGTAGACGCACTGCACGGCGCCGAGCCGCCACGGGCCGAGCAGCGGTGCGATCCCCGCCGCCCACGCCCACTCGCCCATCCCGTGGAAGCGCTCGCCGTCCCGAACCTCGTGGCAGTAGAGGAACTCCTCGTGGGCGAGGATGTAGCGGTGCGCGTGGACGATCCCCTTCGCGAGCCCGGTCGTTCCCGACGTGTAGTAGAGCTGGGCGGGGTCGTCGGCCGACGTGTCGGCGCAGATGAAGTCGGTCGGGGCGGCGCTCAGCGTGCCCTGCTCGAGCACGAAGACATCCGGCGCCCAGGGCCTGTCAAAGCGCCGCGCATTCTCGCCGTCGGTCACGAGAAGGCAGGCTTCCGAGTCGGAGAGGCGGTGCTCGATCCCGTCGTCACCGTAGAGCACCGACATCGAGAGCAGGATCGCGCCGAGCTTCCAGACGCCGAAGAAGACCGCGGCCGCCTCGGGCGTCGGGGGCAGGACGACGGCGACGCGGTCTCCCCGCTGCACGCCCCGCGCCGCGAGCGTATGGGCCGCCTGGTTCGCGAGATCCTGGAGCTCACCCCAGGCGAGCTCGCGAACCGAGCCGTCGTAGCTCTCCCAGATCATCGCCCGCTTGTCGCGCGGATGCTTGTCGCACACGTCTCCGGCGATGTTGTAGCGCGCCGGCACCTCCCAGCGATGGGAAATGCACAGCTCCTCGTAGCTCGGGACGCTCATGCTCCGCCTTCCGTACCGGTACCGCCAAACAGCCGCCACGAATCATCTCACGCCGAAGCCGAGATCCGGTACTTCCCGCTACCGACTCGGGGTCGCCCCGGATGCGGCCACACGAGCCGGTAGCCACGCTGATGGTGTGGTCCCGATTGCCCGACGAAATCTCCTGGGCGAGAAGGGGCGGCTCGCCATGTCGATCGCAGGCTCTGCCTGCGCCGTGCTCCTGATCCTCCTGGTCGCAAGCCTGTACCGCGGGTGGAGCACCGCGTCGAGCGTCCTGACCCGCCTGCCGGGTGACGTCTGGGTCGCGCAGGCAGGCACCCGCGACCCGTTTCGCTCCGCGTCCATGCTCCCGTCCGGGGCGGCCGGCCGCCTCGAGCGGATCCCCGGTGTCCGGCTCGCGATCCCGGTCTATGCGCGCCGCGTCGGGTTCACGCAGGACGGCAGAGATCTCGACGTCTACTTCATGTCGCTTCGCGTCCCGGCGGGCCTGCCATGGCCGGCGGCCGTTCGCTCGAGCTTCTTGCCTCCGCCCGGTGGGGTGGCCGTGGACCGCGCCCTCGCGCAGAACGCCGGCCTGCAGGTCGGCGGCGAGCTCGACGTCCTGGGCCGGAAACTCCGCATCACGGCCATCCGGGCGGGAGGCAATCCGCTCTACCAGCTCGCGTTCGTCAACGGTGCCGACGCCCCGGAGGTGCTGCGACTCGGAGACGTCACGAGCTTCTACCTGCTCTCCGTCGCGAGCGGGGCGAACGCCGCCGCCGTGGCCCGGGCATCCGAGGCGGCGCTGCCGGGAGCCGAGGCAAGCACGAGCGCCGCTTTCGCGGCTGCGACCGCGCGCCTCGTCAACGAGGGTTTCCTCCCCGTCGTCGGCGCACTCGTCGCGATCGGCTTCCTGGTCGGCGGAGCGGTGATCGGTCTCACGACCTACACCGCCACGATCGAGAAGGCTCGGGACTTCGGCGTCCTGAAGGCACTCGGCGCCTCCGACCGCTTCCTCTACCGGATCGTCGTCGAGCAGAGCCTGATCGTCGGGGTAGCGGGCGCGACGCTGGGGATCGGCGCCTCGGCGCTCGCGGCCTCGCTGATCGAGCGGCGCGTCCCCGAGTTCGTGACCGAGCTCCGGGTCGGCGATGCCGCCGGCGTGTTCGTCGTCACCCTGCTCGTGTCACTGGTCGCCGCCTATCTCCCGGCCCACAGGATCAACCACATCGACCCGGCGATCGTGTTCCGGGCGTGACCGGCTCGGCGTCTCTCTTGCAGGTCGACGACCTGACGAAGGTCTTCGGCTCCGGTCGCACCGAGGTGCGTGCGGTCGACGGTGTCTCCTTGGAGACGCGAAGGGGCGAGATAACGCTCGTGATGGGCCCGTCGGGCTCGGGGAAGACGACCTTGCTGACGCTGATCGGCGGCCTCCTCCGTCCGTCGTCGGGACGTATCGTGATCGGGGGCGTCGAGATCACCGCCCTGCCTTCCCGGGAGCTGCCACGCGTTCGGCGCGAGTCCGTGGGCTTCGTGTTCCAGACGTTCAACCTCCTCGAGTCCCTGACGGCGCTCGAGAACGTCGAGGTAGCCCTCAACGTGGCAGGTGTGAAAGGCGCCCAGGCGCGTGCGCGCGCCACCGGCCTGCTCGTCGCGGCCGGGCTCGAGACGCGACTCACGCTTCGGGCCCGGGATCTCTCCGGCGGCGAGAAGCAGCGTGTCTCGATCGCGCGCGCTCTCGCAAACCGGCCGGCGCTGCTCCTCGCCGACGAGCCGACCGCGAACCTCGACTCGCTCCACGGGGGCGAGGTGATGGACGTCCTGCGCAACCTCGTCAAGGAAGGCGACCGGGCGGCCGTCGTCGTCTCTCATGACGCACGGCTCCAGCGGATCGCCGACAGGGTGCTGTGGCTCGAGGACGGCAAGCTGCGCGCCGTACCGGCTACCGAGGTGGCGGATCCCGCGTAAGGGTTCCGTGAAGGAACGACGGTCGCCGGCAGCTCGCCGGCGTGCCCGCTCTCCCCGAGCTCGATAACCGCCTTCCCGAAAAGGGGGAGATCACGATGGCAGGCATTGCCGATATCCGCAGGAGATGGTCACCGGCGACAGACGACGTGGATCCGCGCAGGTTGTGCCCACCTCGTCCGCGCTGATGGGCGATTTCGCCCCGTTCGCCGGGTTCGACGAGGCGTCGCGGATGGCAATCGAGTTCCTGCACGACCGCCTCGGGTTCGCGTTATGGATGGTGACGCGAACGGAAGGGGAGGACTGGATCGTGCTCAACGCCCGCGACGAGTCGTACGGCATCGGCGCCGGTGACGTCTTCGTGTGGTCGGACTCGTTCTGCTCGCGGATGGTCCAGGGCCAGGGACCGATGATCGCACCCGACTCGACACGCGTGCCTGCGTACGCCGCAGCACCGGTCGCCCAGCAGCTGGAGATCAGGGCGTATGTCGGCACTCCGATCTGCGCTCCGGACGGCTCGCTGTTCGGGACACTGTGCGCGATCAACCCCGAACCGCAGCCAACGGAGATCGAGCAGGAACTGCCGCTCGTCCGCTTGATCAGCACGATGCTCGGGACGGTGCTGTCCACCGAGCTGCGCATGCAGGAAGAGCGCCGGCGCGCCGAGCGTGAAGCTCTGGCGGCGAATCAGGATGTGCTGACGCACGTCGGCACACGGCGGTACTGGGATACCGTCATCGCGGCCGAGGAGGAGCGGTGCCGGGTCGTCGGCACACGCGTCGCGGTCATCATGATCGACCTCGACCTCCTGAAGGAAGTCAACGACGCCGAGGGCCACCACGCGGGAGACGCACTGCTCGCCGCCGCGGCACGCGCGATCTCTGCCACGGTACGCCGCGACGACATCGTTGCGCGCGTGGGTGGGGACGAGTTCGCAGTTCTCGCCCTGAACTGCACGAAGAGCGCTGCGATCAAGCTGACCGAGAGGATTCGCAGGGCGCTCGTCGAGGCCGGGGTCAGCGGCTCGGTCGGCTACTCGATGCGGGCCCCGCATTCGACCATCGACGCCGCCTGGCAGATTGCGGACAGGCGCATGTATCGCGAGAAGCAGGAGCGTTCCCGGGCCGCGTGAGAGCCTGCGCGGCTTGGCGACCGGCACGACCGCCTGCTCGGGCCGGTGGCGCGCCTCGACGGTGCTGCCGTCGGGAGCGGCTGGGAGGTCGATGCAGGCGACCCTCGGCGTGAGTCCCTACCGCGTGTTGCACCAGTTGTAGAGCATCAGGATGATCCGGTCCGATGCGCCGAGTGGGTCGGCCTGAAGATCGAAGTTCGGGGTCGGGCTGCCCGGGGCGAGGACGACACCCGTAATCTTCTCCCGTACCCGGTTCACGCTCTCGCACAGAACCCGTTCGTCTGTTCGAAGTTGTGCGATCGCCTTTGCCGAGACGGTATTCGCTTGCTCGAGCGCGGCAACTCGCTTCTCGAGACGGGTGGTTTGCTGACTTGCTCTGTAGGAGCCGTAGGCGACGCCCGCGACCGCGGCCAGGCTGATAACGATCAGGATGATGGACGTAGTCGTTCTCAAGGCACTCGAACGGTAGCTAGCCGCTCCCTGCTGCACGACACCGAGGCCGGCTTGCCGCATGCGGGCCACTGTCATGCCGAGCGTGCGCCGCCCCGAAGGTCGAGCGGGAGACAACGTGACTCATCGGCGTTCGAGCATCAGGGGAACGAGCTCCTTGGCGTCGGAGGAGACGGTCACGTGGATGGCAGCCGGTTCGCGAACCCAGGTGATCAGGCCGCGGTTGCGGAGGTCGTCGAGTTCGTATTGGAAGGCCTCGGCTTGGGCTGTCGATTCGTACTTGCGTCGGATGTCGAATGCGTAGCCGGTGGTGTGGAGGGAGTAGCCCTTCGTCGCTTCGGGATTCCCGCTCCTGAGCAGGTCCTGGTAGGTCTGGTCGCGGATGCTGCTGGTCACCGCGAGTGGCTGGGTGGCTCCGCTGAGGTCGTGGACGCGTCGGGCGAGGTAGACAAGCAGTGCCAGTGCTTCGGGCCGAAGGCCGCGGTAGAGCCGCTTTGGCTGGTTCAGCTCGGTGGCGAGCTCTCCCATCGTGGGGTCGACGGCGAACCAGAGCCGCCCGGGATCGTTCGGGAGTGGTTGCAGCAGGTGTGTTTGCCACGCCTGCCGGAGCTCGGCGGCGTTCATGAACCGGTCGGTCGAACCGGGAGGGTGGAGAACTTCCTCGGCGCTCGCCTTGGCTGCGTGGAGGGCGTCCAGCTCGGCCAGCCGTGCCGGGTCGTCTCTGAAGAGCCGCATGATCTCTCTCGCCGCCAGGACCCGCCAGTAGTAGCTGGGCGAGTCGTCCCCCAGACGGGCCAGGAGCCAGTGGGCGCCGACGTTCCGCGAGGGCGTGGTGTCGAAGAAGATCCGCACCCACGACAGCTGGCCGTCACGCACGAGTGCAGGGATCGGTGCGTCGGTGCGGGAATGGGTGTAGGCACGGATGACGCGCGAGAGATTCCCGATCCCCATGTGGTAGGACACGACGGCGAGATCGTCGCGACCGACACGCTCCCGTGCTGTCACCAGATAGCGAACGGTGGCAGCGAGCGCAGCAGCCGGCACGAAGCGCTCGTCGACCAAACGGCGGCGCGCCTGCAGATCCTCGACCGCCACCTGGTCACCGGCCTTCGCCGCCACCAGAATCGCGGCCGTGAGGCGGCGGCTCTCGGCAAGGTCGATCTTCATGCCGAGGAAGTTCTTTCCCGTCTCGGCAAGGATCTGCGTCAACCCCGACGCGCGAGAGGGATCGTCCCCCGCGATCACGTTCGCGCGGCCGCCGCTCTCGAGGAACACGATCGCCTCGAGCATGTCGGCATCCACGCCGCTGCCCGCAACCGCCTCCTCGATGAGTGGCCGGAACACCGCCGTGCGACGGGCCGCCGTGGAGACGCCACCGGGGCTCTTCGCATACAAGGCGTGGCTGAACGCGAACGCCGCATCCACCTCGAGCCCGGCTCCGTCGGCATCCGTGTACGCAAGAGGATCCCCCGTCAGATTCTGGCGCGGCACCAACACGCTGGACGACGACGCTTGCTGCGAACGAACGACCACGAAGCCCAAGCCTGCAACGCAGGCGACCAACACGGCAACCGCGACCACACGACGACGCCACAGCAACCCCGTTCCCCGTCGGCTCCGGCCGCCACGCACTCCCACACGAGCACGCTAGCCGCTGCGACACCTCCTGCGTCCGCGCACACGCCCGGCCCAGCGGCACGAACAGGCAAGATACGACGATGGCGCTCAGCTTGACACGCATCCTTCTCCTGCTGGCGCTATGCGTCGGGCTCCTGCCCGTGCAAGCCGAAGCCCGGAGGGCGGCCACCAAGGCCGAAACACGAGGACTGCAAGCAGGCATCCGCACGTACATCGCCACCAGCGGCTGCTGCGGAGAAGGAGCAGACTTCCGACTCGTCAGCACCTGGATCTCGACCGTCAACAGGGATTTCGGCATCGCGAGACTGCTCGCCGTCACCCGGGATGGCACGCCGGGCCCCCGCGCCACCGTCGTCCTCGTCCACACCCGGTCCGGCAAATGGACGCCGATCGCATTCGGAACCGCAAGACTTGCATGCGGCGTCACACCCAAGATCCGACGCGACCTCCGCCTCGCAACCTGCCGCTGACCGGAGCGCCCTAGCTCCGCGACGCGAAGAACGCCCGGCGCCGTTCGTCTATCCCGGGTCGGGTAGCGTTCGCTATATTGTTGCGTGCTCAATCAATCACCTATGGAACTCGGTCTCTACACCTTCGCGGAGCTCACGCCCGACCCGGCCACGGGGCGGGCGATCTCGCCCGCGCAGCGCCTGCGCAACCTGATCGAGGAGGCGACGCTCGCCGACGAGGTCGGGCTGGACGTCTTCGGGATCGGCGAGCACCACCGCCCCGACTTCGCCGTCTCGGCACCGGCGGTGACGCTGGCCGCCGTCGCCGAGCGGACGACGCGGCTCCGGCTCACGAGCGCCGTCAGCGTGCTCAGCTCGGACGACCCCGTGCGCGTGTTTCAGCAGTTCGCCACCCTCGACCTGCTCTCGCGCGGCCGCGCCGAGATCATGGCCGGGCGCGGCTCGTTCATCGAGTCGTTCCCGCTCTTCGGCTACGACCTCGCCGACTACGACGAGCTCTTCGTCGAGAAGCTCGACCTCCTCCTGCGCCTCCGCGAGACGGAGCACGTCAGCTGGGCCGGTCGTGGGACGGGCGCCGCTCGACCGGATCGGCGTCTATCCCCGTCCCACACAGGAGCCGCTGCCGGTCTGGGTCGCGGTCGGCGGCAACCCCGCCTCGGCCGCGCGAGCGGGCCTGCTCGGGCTGCCGATGGCGCTCGCGATCATCGGCGGGATGCCCGAGCGGTTCGCGCCGTTCGCCGAGATCCACCGCCGGGCGGCGCGCGAGAGCGGCCATGAGCCGCCGGCACTCAGCATCAACTCGCACGGCTTCATCGCCGACACCTCGCAGGCGGCCTCCGACGCCTCGTGGCCGCAGTTCAACGCGATGATGACGAAGATCGGGCGGGAGCGTGGCTGGCCGCCGATGGGACGGGAGGAGTTCGAGGCCTCGCGCAGTCTCCGCGGGGCGAACGCCGTCGGGAGCCCGCAGGAGGTCGCCGAGAAGATCCTCTTCCAGCACGAGATCTTCGGCCACGGCCGGTTCCTCCTCTATCTCAGCAGTCTCGATCACGCGAAGACGATGCGGGCCATCGAGCTCTACGGGACCGAGGTCGCGCCCGCAGTCAGGGCCGAGGTGGCGCGCCGCGCATCGACTACGCTCGCGGTGTGACGGATGTCGCCGAGCGGTACCTGACTCTCGGGCTCCGGCTCGGGCGGCACGTCGACGGCCTCGTCGACTCGTACTGTGGGCCCGCGGAGCTCGCGGAGGCCGTCGCCGCCGAGGCGCCGGTCGCCGCGCCGGAGCTCGTGGCCGAAGCAGACGGCCTGGCCGCCGACCTCGAGCTCTCGGATCTCGAGCCGCAGCGCCTTGCGTGGCTCGCCGACCAGGTCGGCGGCCTCCGCGCCTACGCAGGGGTGCTGGCCGGGGAGAGCATCTCGTACGCGGAAGAGGTGGAGCGATGCTACGGCGTGAAGCCCGAGCCCGTCGACGAGGACACCTATCGCGAGGTGCACGCCCGCCTCGACGAGCTCCTGCCCGGCAACGGGTCGCTCCTCGAGCGCTACGACGGCTGGCGCCAGGGCCGCCGGGTCTCGTCCGAGCGGATGATCCCCGCGCTGACCGCCCTGGTGGAGCTGCTGCGGGCGAGGACACTGCGGCTGCTCGATCTTCCCGAAGGAGAGGCCGTGGTCGTCGAGGAGGTGCACGACGAGCCGTGGTGGGCCTTCAACTACTACCAGGGCGACCTACGCAGCCGCGTGGTCGTGAACGCCGACACGCTGACGACCCCGTTCGATCTCGTCGGGCTGGCGGCTCACGAGGCCTATCCGGGCCATCACACCGAGCACGCAGTCAAGGAGCACCTCCTCATCCGTGAGCGCGGCTGGCTGGAGGAGGCGATCCAGCTCGTGCCGACGCCGCAGGTCGTCGTCAGCGAGGGCATCGCCGAGATCGGCCTCGACCTCCTGCTCGACGGGGAGCTCGAACGAGAGATCGAGGCCGTGCTGGCAGCGCACGGGCTCGAGGACGACCTCGGCCTGGCACTCGCGGTCGACCGCACCCGACAACCGACCCGGGGCCTCGGCCTGGATGCGGCGCTGATCGTCCACGAGGCGGGCGGCACGGTCGCGGAGGCCCAGGCCTACGTCGAGCGCTGGGGGCTGCGAACGCCCGAGCAGGCCGCGCAGACGGTGCGGTTCGTGACCGATCCCACCTGGCGGGCGTACGTCGTCACCTACTCGGCGGGACAGAAGCTGTGCGGCGCCTACGTGGGCGACGACCCCGGCCGCCTACGGACGCTGCTGACCCAGCAGGTGCGTGTCGCCGACCTGCTCGCGGCACGGCCGTAGCGGTCAGGCCGCGTCGGGAGGGGAGCCGAACCAGGCATCCGCGATGCTCGCGATGTGACGGTGGTCGGTGCCACAGCAGCCGCCGAGCAGGGCCAGGTTCGGCAGGCGCCTGCCGATCTCCCGGTACTCGGCGGCGAGCTCGGCGGGGTCTCCGTCGTCGAGCACCTCGGAGTCGTCGAGCTCGGCATGGCTCATCTTCGACGCGTTCGCGCGGATCCCCCGGATGCGATGCCACGGCCCGGGCCCGTCGAGCACCGGCAGGAAGTGCGTGGGATGCGCGCAGTTGATCATGAAGTAGGCCGCCGCGCCGCCCGTCTCGCGGTCAACGTGGTCGATCGCGTCGGCGAGGGACTGGCCGCTCGGTAGCCGACCGTCCGTCTCGACCGTGAAGGCGATCACGACCGGCATCCCGACCGACGTTGCCGCGCGGACGATTCCGATCGCCTCCTCGACGTAGGTGATCGTGAGCCCGGTGATCATGTCGGCCGCCGTGTCGGCGATGATCCCCGCCTGCCAGGCGTGGTACTCCTCCGCCTGCTCGGCCGAGAGATGACTCTCCGGGTCGTACGCGTCGCCCTCCGGCCCGAACAGCGCTCCGATCACGATCGGACAACCGGGCGTCTCTTCCCGGTCACGGATCTCCTCGGCGAACGTGATGCAGCGGCGGTTCGCCTCGGCGAGATCGTCGAGGGAGTAGCCGAGCTGCGCTCCCCACACGGGGTTCGCGCGCCAGGTATTGGCCTCGAGCTCGAAACCCGTGCCGTGCAGCCTGGCCGTCTCGAGGTACGGCGCGAAGTAGCGCCGCATCGCAGAACGACCCTCCTCGTGCTCGAGGAGCGGGAAGGTCGCGAAGCACGGAAGGTCCAGCCCGTCGTGGAAGATGAGCGTCGTCTCCGTGCCGCCGTCGCAGAGCAAGACCTGCCCGTCGAGCTGTGGCAACGAGTTCCGGTAGCGCACCCGGCGATCGTAGTGGACGGCAGGCGGCGCTGCCAGGGCCCCGACGTCCGGCCAAGCCGGACACCCCGCGGCCGCACGGTCGTACACTCGCCCCATGCGAGAGCATGATCTCGAGCTCCTCGAGCTCCCTGCAGTGCTGGCCCGGGTGGCCGGGGCAGCGGCGAGCGAGCCGGGAGCGCTGCTGGCCGAAGCCCTCCGCCCGTCGGCGGACGCGGAGGAGGTCGAGCGCCGCCAGCAACAGACGACCGAGGCGATCGCGCTGCTCGACCTGGCGGCCGAGCCCGACCTGGGCGGCGCAGCCGACGTGAGCGAGGCGGCCGATCTCGCGGCCCGCGGCAGCACGCTCGACACGCGCACCCTGGCGCAGGTCGGGCGCACGATCCGGGCCGGCGTGACGGCGCGCCGCGCGCTCGACGAACGAGACGAGATCCCGATGCTGACGGCGCTCGTGGCCGGGATCGACCCCGCGCTGCTGTCGGTCGCCGAGGAGATCGGGCGCGCGGTGGAGGAGGACGGCTCCGACCTGAAGGACTCGGCCTCGCCGCCGCTGCGGCGCCTGCGCCGCGAGCTGCGCGAGGGCAGAGGGCGGCTGGCCGAGCGCCTGCGCAAGCTCGCCCACGATCCGGCGATCGCCGAGCACCTGCAGGACGACTTCGTGACCGAGCGCGGCGGCCGTCCCGTGCTGGCGCTGAAGGCCTCGGCGCGAGGGCGCGTGCCGGGCATCGTGCACGACTCCTCCGGCTCGGGTCAGACGCTCTTCGTCGAGCCGCTCGCGGCGGTCGACGACTCGAACCGCCTGCGCGAGGCCGAGGTCGCCGAGCGCGACGAGGTCGCCCGGATCCTGCGCAACCTCTCCTCCCTCGTGGCCGCGCAGGCCGAGGCGCTCGTCGCGCTCGTTGCCGCGACGGCCGCGCTCGACCTGGCGATCGCCCGCGGCAGCCTCTCGCGCGGCTGGCGGGGAGCGCTTGTGGCTCAGAGCCACAAAGTCGTCCTGCGCGGGGCGCGGCACCCGCTGCTCGACCGGGCCACGGCCGTGCCGATCGACCTCGAGCTCGGCTCGCTGCGCGCGCTCGTGATCAGCGGGCCCAACACCGGCGGCAAGACCGTGGCCCTGAAGACGCTCGGGCTCGCGGCCGTCCTGCACCAGTGCGGCCTGCGACCGCCGGCGGACGAGGCGGCGCTGCCCGTCTTCGACGAGATCCTCGTCGACATCGGCGACGAGCAGTCCATCGCGATGAGCCTTTCGACCTTCTCTGCGCACGTGCAGAACCTCGTGGGCATCCTCGAGACGGCGACGGAGAGCTCCCTCGTGCTCCTCGACGAGATCGCGGCCGGCACCGACCCGGTCGAGGGCGCCGCGCTGGCAGAGGCTCTCCTCGGCGCCCTTGCGGGTCAGGCCCGGTTGACGGTGACGACGAGCCACTACGCCGAGCTGAAGGAGTGGGCGAGCGCCGCCGACGGCGCAGCGAACGCCGCCACCGGGGTCGATCCCGACAGCGGCGAGCCGCTCTACACGGTCACGCTCGGGCGGCCGGGGACGTCCCACGCACTTCGCACCGCGGAGCGCCTCGGCCTTCCGGCCCCGATCGTGGCAGCCGCGCGGAGCACGATCGCCCCCGAGCGGCTGCTCGTGGCCGAGCTCGTCGCCGAAGCCGAGGCGGCCGCGCGGGAGGCACAGACGGCGCTCTCGGCCGCCACCGCAGAACAGCGCGACGCCGAGGCGGCGCGGCTCCGGGCCCAGAACGCGGCCGAAGGTCTCCAGGAGGAGATCGAGAAGGTCAGGGCGTCCGCCGCCGCCGAGCGGCAACGCGCGCTGGCCGAGGCCGGGGAGGAGCTGAGAGGTGTGCGGGCCGAGCTCGAGGAGCTGCGCGCCGAGATCCGCGCGGCGCGCAAGCTCGAGCGTGAGCGCGGACGCGCCGCGACCCCGGTCGCGCAGAAGAAGGAGGCCGAGCGCGACCGCAGGCTGGGCGAGGCATCCACACGTGCCGTTCGCGCCTCCCGCTCTCTCGCGCGGCTCGACGAGCCGCTGCCGCTGACCGCGCCGCTCGCCGCTGGCGATCCGGTCGTCGCCCCGTCGATCGGAGTCCGGGGCACGATCACCGAGATCGTCGGCGCCGAGGCGACCGTGCTCGGCCGCGGCGGCCTGCGGGTGCGCGTTCCCGTCGATCGCCTGATCCCCGACCGCGACGCCGGGCGGACGGACGAGCCGGCGGCAGCGGCCGTGACCGTGCGGGCCATGGCCCAGCCGGACCTGTCCGACGAGATCGACCTGCGCGGGCGCAGCGCCCAGGAGGCCCGGGAGGCCGTACGCAACCTGGTCGACGCGGCCGCCCTTGCCGGCCTGGAGGAGGTGCGCGTGATCCACGGCCGCGGCACCGGGGCCGTGCGCAAGGCGGTGCGCGACGAGCTCGCGAAGCATCCGCTCGTCGAGGAGCAGGTGTCGGACTCCGCCGACGGGGCGACCGTGGTGCGGTTGGGCGGGGGCTGAGTGCGGATCAACCCGGTGACAGGCTGAAGCCTGTCACCGCCGCGGTCTCGCCCACACAGATCGTCACACTGTGGACTCCAGTTAGCGGCGACGTCCGCTTCGGACGGTGTTAGGGTTGTTCGAGGACGGCAACATGCACGGGGAGGAACCCGAACGGCTCCTGCGAAGAGCACGATCCGGTGGCGCGACCCGAGTGGACGATTGCGCCTCGCTCGTCGGCCCGCAGTCCGGTGGGTCTGTCACCCGGCATCGCCACCTGAGGGTGATCGTCAATCGACCGCTGCATGCACCGGAGGAGACAGTCATGAACCCGCGTTCAGCAAAGAAGTTCTCAGTCCTCGCCGCCCTGGGGTTGATTCTCTTGGCCGTGCCGATGCAGAGCGCATTCGCCCTCGGTGGGGGCTCCGGCGCGGTGAGCCTGACCACCTTGGGAAGCGCATACACCCAGAACTTCGACACCCTCGCGAACACCGGGTCGCTCAACAGCCTCACCATCAACGGCTGGTACCTGGACGAGACGGGGACCAGCGGGAACAACAACGGCCAATACCAGGCAGGTACCGGCTCGAGCAATGCGGGTGACACCTACAGCTTCGGCGCGGCCGCGAGCACCGAGCGTGCATTCGGCGGCTTGCTGAGCGGCACGTTGAACCCCACCATCGGCGCACAGTTCACGAACAACACCGGCAGCACCGTCACCACGCTCGACGTCTCCTACATCGGTGAGATGTGGCGGGCCGGCGTGACGAACAGAAACGCGGCGGATCGCCTCGATTTCCAGCTCAGCACCGATGCGACGAGCCTGACGGACGGCACGTGGGTCGACTACGACAGTCTCGACTTCAACAGCCCCAACATCAACGCGACCGTCGGCGCATTGGACGGCAATTCTTCGTCCAACCGGACCCCCGTCGGTTTCTCCATCACCGGGCTGGGCATTCCGAACGGCTCCTCCTTCTGGATCCGTTGGACGGACTTCAATATCCCCTCGTCGGAGGACGGCCTGGCCCTGGACGACTTCTCGCTGACCCCGCGCGTGTTCGATGCGGCCCCGGAGGTCATCGACACCTTCCCGGGCAACGGAGCCACCGACTTCCCGATCAACTCCGATCTCACCGTGACGTTCAGCGAACCGGTCAGTGTGACCCCTTCCTGGTTCACGCTTGGGTGCAGCGTCAGCGGGAACGTCTCCGCGACCTTCAGCGGCGGTCCGACCATCTTCACGCTCGACCCAAGCTCACCGCTCGTGGACGGTGAGACGTGCACGCTCACCGTGCTCGCCGATCAGGTCAGTGATCAGGACGCAAACGATCCGCCGGACAAGATGGCGGTCAACTTCGTCGTCGGTTTCACAGCTTTCGACGTGTGCGCCGCGCCGTACACGCCCATCTACGACATCCAGGGGAGTGGGCTCTCGACGCCGATCCCGGGGACCGTCACGACGGAAGGCGTCGTCGTCGGCGACTTCGAGGGGAGCGCGAGCGCCTCCGGCTTCTACATCCAGGACCTGACCGGTGACGGTGACCCGGCCACCTCGGACGGGATCTTCGTCTACACCGGGAGCTCGAACCTCGTCAACGCCGGGCAGGTCGTCCGCGTCACGGGCTACGCCCGCGAGCGCTTCAACCAGACGACGATCAACGGCTCGAACAGCAACTCGTCTCCCGTTCCCGCCGGGAACACCGCCCAGTGCGGCACCGGCAGCGTCGCTCCCACCGACGTCACGCTGCCGTTCGCCGACGCCAACGCCCCCGAGCGTTACGAGGGGATGCTCGTTCGACTCCCGCAGCCGCTCGTGATCTCGGAGTACTTCAACTACGACCGCTTCGGCGAGATCGTGCTGGCGCTGCCGCTCGCGGGCGAGTCGCGACCGTTCACCGGCACCGCGATCGACGAGCCAGGTGCCGCGGCCAACGCCCGAACGGCAGCAAACAACCTCAGCCGGATCACGCTCGACGACGCCCAGAGCGCCCAGAACCCGCCGTTCCTGCGTCACCCGAACGGCGGGCAGTTCTCGCTCGGCAATCTCTTCCGCGGCGGCGACCTCGTGACGAACACGATCGGCGTGCTGGGCTTCGACTTCAGCCTCTACCGCATCGTGCCGACCGGGCCTGCGGACTACCTGCCCGTCAACCCGCGCCCGGCCGCCCCTGAGGCGGTCGGGGGCACCCTGCGGGTGGCGGCGATGAACACCCTCAACTTCTTCGTCACTCCCGACTACCCGACCGGCAATCCGCTCGACAACACGTGCGGCCCGCTCAACAACGTGGAATGCCGCGGTTGGGATTTCGATCAGCCTCTCGAGTTCGACCGCCAGCGCGACAAGCTCCTGACGGCCCTCTCCGGCCTCGACGCCGACGTCATCGGCCTCAACGAGATGGAGAACTCGACCGGTGTCGAGCCGCTCGACAGCATCACGAGCGGCCTGCCCGGCTACGACTACGTCCATACCGGCACGATCGGCACGGATGCAATCAAGGTGGGCCTGATCTACCGGCCGGGCAAGGTGACTCCGGTCGGCAGCTACGCGATCCTCGATTCGTCCGTCGACCCGCGCTTCATCGACACGAAGAGCCGGCCGGCGCTGGCCCAGACCTTCCAGGTCAACGCGACCGGCGCCCGCTTCACGGTGGTCGTCAACCACCTCAAGTCGAAGGGCTCCGACTGTAACGACGTGGGCGACCCGGACACGGGCGACGGCCAGGGGAACTGCAGCGGCACCCGCACGGCGGCCGCACAGGCGTTGGTCGATTGGCTCGCGACCGATCCGACCGGCAGCGGCGATCCCGACTTCCTGATCACGGGCGACCTCAACTCCTACGCCATGGAAGATCCGATCGACGCGATCAAGGCCGGCTCCGACGACACAGCCGGGACGGGCGACGACTTCACCAACCTGATCTCGTTCTTCAAGGGCAAGTTCGCCTACTCGTACACGTTCGACGGGCAGGCCGGCTACCTCGACCACGCGCTCGCCAACGCAAGCCTGCTGGCCCAGGTCACCGGCGCCGCCGACTGGCACATCAACTCCGACGAGTCGGACGTGCTCGACTACGACACGAGCTTCAAGCCACCGGAGCAGGAGGCGCTGTTCGAGGTGAACCCGTTCCGCACGTCGGATCACGACCCGGTCGTGGTCGGGCTGAACCCCCGTCCGACCTACGCCGACCTCTGCAGGCTGACCGAGACGCTCGTCACGAAAGCGAGCATCGCGCACGCGCTGTGCGTCAAGCTCGAGAACGCAGGCGCAGCGGCCGCACGTGGCGACCTGAAGGCCCGGGACGGGATGCTGAAGGCGTACCGCAACCAGGTCGACGCCCAGACCGGCAAGTCGGTCTCGGCAGCGAACGCCGCACTGCTGAAGGCGGCCTCGCTCTTGCTGTAGGCGACCACCGGTTGGGGGCAGACCCCGGTCTGCCCCCAACCGGTCTCTAGTCGGCCGCGGCCCGCCGCAGCAGAGGCGCGAGCGCCTCGCGCTCCGCGGGCGACCACAGGCGCGCGAGCGCGAGGGCGGCTGCCTCCTCGGCGGTGACGCGGGCCTCCTCCGCGACATCGGCTCCCCGCGGCGTCAGCACGACGAGCGCCAGGCGGGCATCGGTCGGGTTCGACTCGCGCGTGACGAGGCCGATCCTCTCGAGCGGGCCGAGCTGACGGGCGATGCCCGAGGTCGTGACCGCCAGGAGGCGGGCCAGCTCCACGCGCCGGAGCGTCTGACCCGGAGCCGCTTTCAGCTCGAGGAGGACGGCAAGGTCGTTCAGGCCGAGACCGTGATGGCTCCCGAGCGGGTGGTCGACGTCGCGCAGCACGAGCGTGCGGGCGCGCGCGAGGTCGAGGACGAGTTGGAGGTTCGTTGACATATCATCAATCTATCAACGACTAGTTGCCTCGGAGAGTAGGTGAAGCCCGGGTGACAGGCTGAAGCCTGTCACCGGAGACCAGCGTGAAGCCTGGGTGACAGGCTGAAGCCTGTCACCCGGCGCCCGGCATCCTCCGCCGCACGTATCCTGAAAGGTTCGTGTCTGCACCCGAGCCGATCCAGCCCGACCCCGCCCCCGAGCAGGCAACGCTCGAGATCCTCTGGCAGCAGGATGTCAGCGCGACCGTGCTCACACGCGGCCGCGACGGCTCGCTCTCGGCGGGCGGCCTGCTCGTCGGGATCCCCGCCGTCTCGGATCTGGCGGAGCTCGGGCACGGCGCGAGCGCACGCCGGGTCGGCCTCGCGGAGCTGATCGCCCTCGGCCAGGAGCCGCCCGCCGGCCTCGACCTCGGCGGCTCCGCACGCGCGACCTTTGCCGTGCTCGAGCTCGCCGCGCGTTCGGTCACGGAGGGCCTGCTCCACCCCCAGCTCCAGCACGGCGGGCGCACATGGCTCGCCTACTGGGGCGCCACGATCGACGGACCGGTGCAGGAAGTGCTCGACGCGATCGCCCGCGCGCTGCCGTCAGTGTGCGCCGACGCGTTCGACGGCGACCGCGACGCACTCGTACACGACCTCTACGCCTGCGCCGTCGACCAGATCGCCCGCGACCGCCTCCGCACGGCAGGCGTGCGCCTCGGCAACCGGCTCATGCGCAACCGGCCGAGCGCACCCGAGCTCTTCCTCGACGGCCTCACCTCGGTCGAGCCCGAGCTGCCGCCGCACGCTGGGCTCGGTGCGCTCGAGCGGCGGCTCACCGACTGGGTCGACCGCGGCCTCGAGCGCCGCTCCAGCGCGCCGTGGCTCCTCAGCCTTCGGCTCGACGAGCGCGACACGAGCGAGCGCGAGCCCGACAGCCCGTCCACCGTCGTCCTCGAGCTCTGGCTGCAGGCTGCCGACGACCCGACCCTGGCGCTTCCCACCTCGCTCCTCCACGACGGCGGCGATGCGGTGTTCGGCTTCCTCCGCTCGGCCGATCCCCGGATCGCCGTGCACCGCCAGCTCGGGCTGATCGAGCCCGTCCTCGCCGAGGGTGGCCTCGCCTTCGACCCGGTCGAGCCGACGACGCTCGAGCTCGGCGACGACGACGTTCGCTTCGTGCTCCGCACCGCGATCCCGAAGCTGGAGCAGATCGGCGTGCCCGTGCTGCTGCCGCGCAACTGGGTGAGCTCGGCCGGCAGGCTGCGGGTCAACCTCACCGCGACGAGCACGACGCGCACATCCAGCGGCCTCCTCACGACCGACGCCCTGGCCCGGTTCGACTGGAAGCTCGCGATCGGCGACACGACCCTCACCGAGGAGGAGCTGGCCGAGCTCGCCGCCGCGAAGGAGCCGTTGATCCGGATCCAGGGCCGCTGGCACGCGTTGCGCCGCTCCGAGGTCGAGAAGGCCTTGCTCTTCCTCGACCGCAGGCGCGAGGGATCCGTCGTCGACCTCGTCCGGGCGGTCTCGGGCATCGAGCTGGAGGATGCCGGTCTCGAGCTCGGAGAGGTGACGCTCGACGACGCGCTCGGGGAGCTGCTCGCCGGAGGAGACGAGCGCCGCTACGAGCCTCTCGGCACGCCCGGTGCGATGACGCAACCTCTCTTCCCGTTCCAGGAGCGCGGCCACGGCTGGCTGCGGCTGCTCGGCGACCTCGGGATCGGCGCCATTCTCGCCGACGACATGGGGCTCGGCAAGACCGTGCAGGCGATTGCGATGCTGACCTCGGAGCGGGAGCAGTTCGGCGCCCGGGCCTTCGGCCCGACCCTCGTCGTCTGCCCGATGAGCGTCACGCGCCAGTGGGCCCGCGAGATCGAGCGGTTCGCACCGTCGCTCCGCGTGCACCTGCACCACGGCGGCGAGCGGCTGAGCGGTGAGGAGCTGGCGGACGTCGCCCGCTCGAGCGACGTCGTCATCACCTCGTACGACATCGCGACGCGCGACATCGAAACGCTCGCGACGGTCACCTGGGACCGGCTCCTGCTCGACGAGGCCCAGGACGTCAAGAACCCCGCCACGAAGCGGGCCCGCGCCCTGCGCCGACTCGACGCGCGCCGCACGCTCGCCATGACCGGGACGCCGATCGAGAACCGCCTCGACGAGCTCTGGGCGATCATGGACATCGTCAACCCGGGCCTGCTCGGCTCCCGCGAGCGGTTCCAGCGCACGTTCGCACGCCCGATCGAGGCGCACGGCGACACCCGCTCGCTCGAGCGCCTGCGGGCGATGGTGCAGCCGTTCATCCTGCGGCGACCCAAGGACAGTCCCGAGGTGGAGCTCGAGCTGCCGGAGATCACGGTCACCAAGGAGTACTGCCGGCTCACGCTGGAGCAGGCGAGCCTGTACCGCGCCACCGTCGACCGCTGGATGCCGCGGATCGAAGAGCACGAGAGGAGCTTCGGCCGGCGCGGCGCCGTGCTCGCGATGCTGAGCCAGCTGAAGCAGGTGTGCAACCACCCGGAGATGGTGCTCGCCACCGGCCGCCCGCTCGCGGGGCGCTCCGGCAAGCTGGAACGCCTCGTCGAGCTGCTCGAGGCGATGCCACACGAGGACAAGGCGCTGGTGTTCACCCAGTACCCGGGCTTCGACCGGATCGTGCCGCACCTGCACGAGCGCCTCGGCCGGGACATCGGCTTCTTCCACGGAGGCCTGCCGGCGCGGCAGCGCGACGAGCTCGTGGCCTCGTTCACCGAGCCCGAGGGGCCGTCCGTGCTCGTGATCTCGATCCGGGCCGGCGGCCGCGGCCTCAACCTCCCTGCCGCGAACCACGTCTTCCACTTCGACCGCTGGTGGAATCCCGCCGTCGAGCAGCAGGCGACCGACCGCGCGTACCGCTTCGGCCAGCACAAGAACGTCTTCGTCCACTCCCTCATCTGCACCGCGACGCTCGAGGAGCGAATCGACGAGTTGCTCGACTCGAAGCGCGAGCTGGCGGAGAAGGTCGTCGCCGGCCGGGCGGACGACTGGCTCGGCGAGCTCGATCTCGACGCGATCCGCGCAGCCGTCTCGCTGTCGGACACCCCGGTCGAGGAGGCGGCGTGACGGTGGTGAACGAGGGCCGTCCCGTCTTCGTGGACGGCGACGACGACCGCATCGGCCGTGGGCCGTGGGCTCGCTGGCTCGCGACGTCGGTCGTCCCCGACGAGAGCTCGCCCCGCGCCGAGCGCGGCCGCATCCTCGCCCGCACGGGCCACGTCCACGGCGTCTCGGTCGTCGAGGGCACGATCACGGCCCAGGTGATCGGGTCGGGCGGCGCCGAGTATCGGGTCGGGCTCGCCGCCGACCCCGTCTCGCCCCGCGTCTGGGCCGCGGTGATCGGGTCGCCGCGTGGGCGCACGCTGTTCGAAGCCGCGGCCGCGGGACGCGATCAGTCCCTCCAGCTCGAGCATGCGATGACCGTCGACTGGGAGGAGCCCTTGATTCCGCCGAGCCGGGCCGTGCGGCGCTCGTGCACCTGCCCGGACGCCGATCGCAACGCGTCGTGCAAGCACGTGATCGCGCTCGCCTACGTCGTGGCCGATGCGATCGACACCGATCCGTCGCTCCTGCTCGAGTGGCGCGGCTGCACCGCCGAGCCGGCCGGGGAGCGGGCGCCACAGCCGCCAGCGCCGGTGGGTGACCCGTGGGCCGCAGGGCCGCTGCCGCTGCTCGGGCCGGCCCGGGCGCTGCCGGTCGGGTCGGTTCTGAAGCGCCTCGGCACGAGTGGGCTCCTGGTCGACGGCGTCGACCTCCGCGACGCCCTCGAGCCGGCCTACGCGGCGTTCGCCGGCCGGCCGGACTGACGACGAGGTGAGGGGCGCCGCAGCGCCCCTCACCTTCCAGCCGATCCGCCGACCGGTCTACGCGAAGGCGAGCTGGAGCGCCGACGGAGCCGTCGAGGACGACGAGCCGTCCGAAGAGGCACCCGGGGGCGGGCCGAAGCCCGGTCCCATTCCGGGGCCACCCATGCCGCCGTGCCCGCCCGGGCCGCCGTGATGGCCGTGCCCACCGGCGCCGAAGCCGGGGAACGTGGCCGCGGCGATCTTTGCCTTCAGCTCGGCCGCGTACGACGCGGTGATCTTGCCGTCTTTCACGGCCTGGTCGACGCGGGCCGTGGCCTGCGCCTTCTGCGCGTCGCTGTAGGCGGCGTTGAGCTTCGCCTCGGTCGTGCCGAGCTCCTTCGCGACGCCCGCGGCGGTCGCGAGCCTCATGGCCGGCATGCCGTCGGCGAGCGCCCCCTTCAGGGTCGCCGCCTCGGCGGCGGTTATCTCGTCGGCGGCGACTGCCGCGTCGATGCGGGCGGTCGCGGCGGCAGTGACCGCTGCCCTGAGCTTTGCCGCCGTCGTGCCGAGATTCTTCGCCACGGAGGATTCGAAGCTCGCCCGGTCGGCGATGCGGGCGGCCTCCTGCTTGAGGCCTCCGCCGCCGGTCGCCGCGATCGCCGAGCCGACGCCCACGATCAGGGCGAGCGCCGCCCCCGTTGCCAACAGCATGCGTACCTTCGTGATTCTCATCTTGCCGTCTCCTTTCGGGAGATTTCGAGGTACGCCCATCGAAGCGCCGCGGGCTGGGAGCAGCCTGTGGCGGGGGTAGGAGGTTCGTGTGAGCTCGGTGACGGGCTCCGGCCCGCCGCCGGGTCTCCGGCGTCAGCCGTGGAGGATGTTGACCGCGCGGGCGGCGACGACCAGCACGGTCACGGCCGCGACCAGCGCCTCGATTCCCATGAACAGCTTGGCCCGATGCGTCAACGGCATCGCGTCGGTGGGGCTGAACGCGATCGAGTTGGTCACGGCGATGTACAGGTAGTCCGTCAGCGCCGGTGCCCAGCCATGCTGCGCGAGCGAGGGGTTTTCGTCCTGGGGGAACTGGAAGTCCGGTGCTCCGCGGTGATCCGCGAGTGTCCGCGCAACCGGGCCGCCGCAGTCGATCTCCCAGAAGACGAGCGAGAACGTGATCACGTTCACGACCAGCACGACCGTGGCGCTCGCGAGCAGCTGGGCGCCCGTCGTGTTGCCGCCGCCGCGGACGAGAGATCCCAGCACGAGGCCGACCGCGACCAGGTTCGCGACTGCCATCGTGGCGAGGAGGATCACGGCAGCCTTGCGCCGGTGCCGGCTCGAAACGCCCATCCGGCCGAGCCCGAGCAGAAAGACGAGCGCGAGCGCGAGCGCGGGAAGAGCGAGCACGAGCCAGACCCACCAGTCGTTCTCGGAGTACAGCCGCCAGTCGTGCCAGGCGCTGCTCACGGCCAGCAGCACGTCGACCAGAGCGGCGACGAGGACGAATGGCGCCGCCTCGCGGCGCGCGACGTGCTGGGCACCCTCCAACGGGTCGATGGTCACTGCTCAGCGTTCGCCGCGGAAAGCCTCACCCCTACGGAGAGCCGCAACACGGGCGACAGGCCGAAGAAACCTGTCATCGGGACTCAGTGGGCGCTCGACGACGCCCAGATGTTGACGGCGCTCTCCGGTGCGACGCCGTCGATCGCGGCGAGCTCGTCCGCGGAGAACGCGAGGTTCTCGAGCGCTGCCAGGTTCTGCTCGAGCTGCGCCACGCTGCTCGCACCGACGAGCGTCGAGGTCACCCGCGCGTCGCGCAGCGTCCAGGCGAGCGCCATCTGCGCGAGCGACTGCCCGCGGCCGGCGGCGATCGCGTTCAGCGCCTGAACCTTTGCGATCGTCTCCTCGTTGATCGTGCCGGGATCGAGCGAATCGTTCCTGCTCGCGCGCGACCCTTCCGGGATACCGTTCAGGTAGCGGTCGGTGAGCACGCCCTGCGCCAGCGGCGAGAAGGTGATGCACCCGACGCCGAGGGCCCCGAGCGCGTCGACCAGATCCGGCTCGATCCAGCGGTTCAGCAGCGAGTACGAGGGCTGGTGGATCAGGAGGGGCGTGCCGAGGTCGCGCAGAATCGCGGCGGCCTCACGCGTTCTGTCGGCCGAATAGGACGAGATCCCGACGTACAGGGCCTTCCCCTGCCGAACCGCGGCGTCGAGCGCCCCCATCGTCTCCTCGAGCGGCGTCGCGGCGTCGAACCGGTGCGAGTAGAAGATGTCGACGTAGTCGAGCCCGAGCCGCAGCAGGCTCTGGTCGAGGCTGGCGAGGAGGTACTTGCGCGAGCCTCCCTCACCGTACGGGCCGGGCCACATGTCGTAGCCGGCCTTCGTCGAGATGAGCAGCTCGTCGCGGTAGGGCCGCAGGTCGTCGCGCAGCAGCCGCCCGAAATTCTCCTCCGCCGACCCGTACGGCGGCCCGTAGTTGTTCGCGAGGTCGAAGTGCGTGACGCCGAAATCGAAAGCGCGGCGCACGATCGCGCGGCTCGTCTCGAGCGGGTTGACGCTGCCGAAGTTGTGCCACAGGCCGAGCGAGACGGCGGGCAGCGCCAGGCCGCTCTTGCCACAGCGGTTGTAGCGCATCTGGTCGTAGCGGTCGACAGCGGCGACGTACGTCATCGGGAGGTCCTTTCGCGAGAGCTGGCCTTCCACGCGAACCTAGCCGATCCACAGCCGCGGGCGAGGGGCAGCGGCGGATGCCGTACGATCGCCTCGATGGAGGAGCGCCCCCTCGGCCGCAGCGGGATCGCGATCACGCGGATCGTGCTCGGCTGCGGCACGTTCGGCGGGATCGGCCACACCCCCTCTTCTTCCGGGCAGGGCATGTCGAAGGACGAGGCGTTCCGGATCATGGACAGCGCCTGGGATCGCGGGATCACCACCTTCGACACGGGGGACGTCTCCGGCGACGGCCGCAGCGAGAGCGTCATCGGCCAATGGCTCGCGACGAAGGGCGCGGACATCCGGGACCGGATCGTGATCGGCACGAAGACGCTCGCCCCGCCGGACGAGGGACAGGGTCACGCCCTCGGCCGGGCGCGCGTACGTCGCCAGCTCGAGTCCAGCCTGCGACGCCTTGGGGTCGAGCGCGTGGCGCTCTACCTCCCGCACGCCTTCGACCCGGAAACCCCCCAGGAGGAGACGCTGCAGGCGTTCGGCGACCTCGTTCGCGCGGGCAAGATCGGCGCAGTCGGGGCGTCCAACTTCACCGGAGAGCAGCTGGCCGAGGCGCTCGAGCTGGCCGCGCTGGAGGGGCTGCCGCGCTACGAGTGGGTGCAGAACCGCTTCTCCCTCCTCGAGCAGGGCGACCGCGAATCGGTCTTTCCGGTCTGCCACGAGCACGGCCTCGGCTACACGCCGTCGAACCCACTCGCGGGCGGATGGCTGACCGGCGAATACCGGCGTGGCGAGCCGCCACCCGCCGGCTCGAGGGTGCCGCCGCTGCCCGGGCCGTCTGCCGCGTACTCCACCGACGGGGTTTTCGATGCGCTCGAGACGCTCGAACGGGAGGCTGTCGGCCGCGGCGCCTCGACGGCAGCACTGGCGCTCGCCTGGGCGCTGTCCCAGCCAGAGCTGACAGGAGTCATCATCGGGCCGAGGAGCACCGACCAGCTGGCACCGGCGCTCGAGGCGCTCGAGCTCGATCTCTCACCCGCCGACTGCGACCATCTGACGGAGGTGTTCTCGTGAGCGTTCTCGTCCTTTCCGAGCACGACGTACGCGAGTTGCTCGACATGGGGTCCTGCGTGACCGCGATGGAGGACGTTCTTGGGCGCCTTGCCCGCGGCGAGGTGACGAACCCACTGCGCTCCATGATGCTGCCGCCCGGCCCTGCGGTGCTGGGCCTCATGCCGGCCCATGCCGGCGGCGAGACACCGGTCTTCGCGCTCAAGGAGATCGTGGTCGCCGCCGCCAACTCGGCGCGCGGGCTCGACCCGCACCAGGGCGCAGTGCTGTTACACGACGGCGTCACCGGGCAGCTGATCGCCGTCCTCAACGCGTCGCCAATCACGGAAATCAGGACGGCAGCCGTCTCGGCCGTCGCGACGAAGCTGCTCGCCCGGCCCGGATCGCGTACGGTGGCGGTACTCGGCTCCGGCGTGCAGGGCCGCTCACACGTCGACGCGATGCAGACCGTGCTCGAGGACCCGATCGTCCGCATCTGGAGCCGTAATCCGGCCCACGCGGAGGCTCTCGCGCTGGAGACGCACTCGCTCGTGGCGGCATCCGCGGAGGAGGCACTCGACGGTGCCGACGTCGTCTGCACGACGACGGCCGCCAGAGATCCGATCGTGGAGCTGGGGTGGCTGGCGCCGGGGACGCACATCAATGCGGCAGGAGCCTTCCCGGACGGGAGGGCGCGGGAGATCAGCTCGGAGACCGTGGCGGCAGCACGACTCTTCGTCGACAGGAGAGAGTCGACGCTCAACGAGGCCGGCGACTACCTGCGCGCCGTCGAGGAGCAGGGCATCGGCCCGGATCACATCGTGGCCGAACTGGGCGAGCTCCTCAACGGCACCGCAGAAGGCCGTTGCTCGGACGAGGAGCTGACGCTGTTCAAGTCGTGCGGGATCGCAGCCGAGGACCTCGCGGCCGCGCAACTGTGCCTGGCGAGGGCGCGCGAGCACGGCGTCGGGGTCGAGATCGACTTCTGATCTCCCGTCGGCAAGGTCGCGCCGAATCCCGGCTCTCCTGCACGGTGCTCGTCCGGTCGCAGCAACGTATTGTCCCAGGTCGTCGGCCGGGGATGCACTGCGGCGCATCCCCGGCCGTCTCGTCGACAGCCCGGCCACTCGGGGAGAATGTCGGCGTGAGGGCCATCTCGATCACGCAGGTGCGACGCCTCGCGATCTCCGCACAGGGGTATGCCGCCCGTTCCCGCACGGGCTCGGCGCGTGAGGTCGAAGAGACGATCCGGCGACTCTCGTGCGTCCAGCTCGACTCGATCTCGGCCGTCGAGCGGAGCCACCGGATCGCGATCACGTCGCGGGTCGGGGCCTATCGCGAGGAGACCGTCTCCAGGCTCTTGCGGCAGGGTCGCGTGTTCGAGTACTGGGCCCACGAGGCGTGCCTGCTGCCGGTCGAGGAGTGGCCGCTCTTCGCCTCGCAGATGGGGCAGGGAGGACGACGCTGGTACGGCGACGTCGGCGAGACGCACCCCCACCTCGCGGAGGAGATCCTGGCCGAGATCCGGGCCAGGGGAGCTCTCGGGTCGCGACACTTCGACGGAGCGAGCGAGGGCGGCATGTGGAACTGGAAGCCGGCGAAGGCGATGCTCGACCGGCTCTGGAACCACGGCGACCTCGTGATCGCGGGGCGACAGGGCTTCCAGCGGCTCTACGACCTGCCCGAGCGGGTGATCCCGAGAGAGGTGCGCGACGCCCCCGTTCCGGGCGAGCCCGAGCGGCTGCGTGCTTTCGTCCTCAAGGCAGTGCTCGCCCGGGGAGCTCTGACGGAGACCGGTGTCGTCGAGCACTGGCGGCTGAGGGGCGGCGTCGCGCGCGTCCGGCCCGTCGCCGACGGGCTCGTCACGGAGGGCCTCCTCCGGCGAATCCCGGTCGAGGACGGCGGCGCGCCCGTGCTCGTGCCTGCCGGGGTCGATCTCGAGCCCCCCATCCCCACGGCGGCCGTGCTGCTCTCACCGTTCGACAACCTGCTCTGGGACCGGCCGTTCGCGCGACGCGTGCTCGGCTTCGACCACCTGATCGAGGTCTACAAGAAGGAGCAGGAGCGGCGGTACGGCTACTACGTGCTGCCGTTCCTCTGGCGTGACCGCATCGTCGGCCGCGCCGACCTCAAGTCCGAGCGCGGAGAGGGAGCGCTCGTGCTGAAGGCGTTTCACCGCGAGCGCGGCGTCCGTGCCTCGGCGGCGCTCGACGACGCGCTCGACCGCGCGCTCGACCGACTCCGCCGGGCCTGTGGGCTCGAGACGGTGCGCCGCTGACCGGCGGCGACGGGCTTGAGCCTGTCGTCGCTCGAGACGGTGCGCCGCAGCGACAGGCTTCAGCCTGTCGTCCGGGCTCGCCTTCCACCGCCCGACTAGGATCCAGAGATGGACTTCGAGACGCGCGCGATCCACGTGGGCCAGGAGCCGGACTCGGCGACCGGAGCCGTGACGACCCCGATCTACCAGACCTCCACGTACGTCCAGGAGGCGGTGGGCGTCCACAAGGGCTACGACTACGCCCGCGTCGGCAACCCGACGCGCACGGCGCTCGAGGAGTGCCTCGCCTCGCTCGAGTCGGCAGCCTACGGGCACGCGTTCTCGTCGGGGCTCGGCGCGGCGACGACGATCATGCATCTCGTCGACCCGGGCGAGCGGCTCGTCTGCGTGAACGACGTCTACGGGGGCATGTACCGCATGTTCTCGCAGGTCTACGAGCCGAAGGGATACGCCTTCGCCTACGTCACGCCGCACGAGGTCTCGACGAACCTCGCTGCTCACCTCGACGAACGCACGCGCATGGTCTGGATCGAGTCGCCCACGAACCCGCTGCTGAACGTCGTCGACATCCGGGCCGCAGCCGCTGCCGCACACGCTGCCGGCGCGCTGCTCGTCGTCGACAACACCTTCGCGACGCCCTATCTGCAGCAGCCCCTCGAGCTCGGGGCCGACATCGTCGTGCACTCCACGACGAAGTACCTCGGCGGGCACTCGGACGTCGTCGGCGGCTTCACCGCCACGAACGACCCCACGATCGCCGAGCGCCTCCGCTTCCTGCAGAAGTCGCTCGGCGCCGTGCCGGGGCCGTTCGACGCGTGGCTCGTGCTGCGCGGGCTGAAGACGCTCGCGGTGCGGATGCGCCAGCACTGCGAGAACGCACGCGCCGTCGTCGCGTTTCTCGGCGAGCACCCGAGCGTGACCGAGGTGCTCTACCCCGGCCTGCCCGACCACCCGGGGCACGAGATCGCCGCCCGCCAGATGCGCGATTTCGGCGGCATGGTCTCGTTCCTCCTCGAGTCCGAGGAGGAGGCGGTCGAGATGGTCGCCCGCACCAAGGTCTGGGCGCTCGCCGAGAGCCTCGGGGGCGTCGAGAGCCTGATCGAGCATCCGTTCCGGATGACGCATGCCGCCACGGCGAGCGGCCCGTTCGCCTCTCCGCGCAACCTCGTACGGCTCTCGGCCGGGATCGAGTCGGCCGACGACCTGATCGCCGACCTCGCGCAGGCGCTCGTACCGGTTCGCACCGCCTCGGCCTGACCGCGTGTGGAGTCCGGCTGCAGCCGGACGCCGGGGTTTCGCCTCGCCTCCGACCCCGGTCGGCTAGGTTCACGCGTGATGTCCGGTGCCAACACCCCCATCGACCTCCTCCACCAGGGCGCCGCCCGGAACGTCGGGTGCTACCTCGTCGAGACCGACGACGGCACGGCGCTCTTCGACTGCGGGCCGACCACGTGCCTGCCCGCACTGAAGGACGGCCTGGCAGCCCGTGGGCTCGAGCTCGGCGACGTCCGCCACCTCCTGCTCTCCCACATCCACCTCGACCATGCCGGAGCAGCCGGAGCGATCGTCCGCGAGCACCCTGCGCTCCAGATCCACGTCTCCGCCGTGGGCGCGCCCCACCTGAGCGATCCGAGCAGGCTCGAGGCGAGCGCGCGCAGGCTCTACGGCGACACGTTCGACGGGCTCTGGGGCGAGCTCGTGCCCGTGCCCGCGGAGAACATCCGGATCGTCGGCGACGACGTCCTCGGCCTCGAGTGCTTCCCGAGCACCGGGCATGCGAGTCACCACGTCTCGATGCTGCACGACGACGGGACGCTGTACGCGGGCGACTCGGTCGGGGTGCGGATCACTCCCGCGCGCTTCGTGCTCGCACCGACGCCCCCGCCCGACATCGACCTCGTCGCCTGGGAGCAGACGATCGCCGCGACGGAACGGCGGGCGCCCGAGCGGCTCGCGCTGACGCACTTCGGGGTGTTCGAGGATATCTCGGAGCACCTCGCCCGGCTGCGCGAGACGCTCCATTCCTGGGGTGAGCGGGTCGCCCACGGCATGGACGAGCCGACGTTCGTGGCCGCTGCCCGCGCGGACTGCCTCGCCTCCGACCCCGACGAGGTCGAGGCGTACGACCGCTCGGCTCCGTACTCCCAGTGCTTCCTCGGACTCGAGCGCTACTGGCGCAAGCGGCACGCGGCCGCGTCGTCGTAGGTGCTCGCACCGCTGCGACAACGGAACTTCCGGCTTCTCTTCTTCGGCCGCGTCATCTCGTTCGCCGGCTCCGCGATGGCCCCCATCGCACTCGCATTCGCCGTGCTCGAGCTCGGAGGATCCACGAGCGAGCTCGGCTTCGTCCTGGCGCTCGCGATCCTGCCGCAGATCTTCTTCCTCCTCGTCGGCGGTGTGATCGCCGACCGGATTCCGCGCAACCTCGTCATGGTCGGGTCGAATCTCGTCGCCGGGGTCGCCCAGGCGGTGGCCGCGTACCTCCTGCTCTCGGGCAGGGCCGAGATCTGGCAGCTAGCGGTGATCGCGTTCGTCCGCGCCGTCGCGAGCTCCTTCTTCTTCCCCGCCCAGCAGGGGATCGTGCCGCAGACCGTTCCCGCCGAGGAGCTGCAGCCCGCGAACGCGCTGCTGCGCCTGGCCCTCAACGCGACGAACATCGGCGGCGCAGCACTGGGGGGCCTGATCGTCGCCGCCGCAGGGCCTGGGTGGGCGATCGGCTTCGACGCCTTGACGTATCTCGTGGCTGCGGCGATCCTGCTCCCGATCCACGTCCAGGCCCCGGAGCGCGGAGCGGCCGTGAGCTTCGTTCGCGAGCTCGGCGAGGGGTGGCGGGAGTTCCGCTCCCGCGCCTGGATCTGGGTCGTCGTGCTCGGCTTCGCCTTCGCCAACGCGGCCGAGTCGGCCGGGCTCAACATCCTCGGCCCGGTGGTGGCGAAGGACTCACTCGGCGGCGCCTCGGTGTGGGGCCTCGTGCTCGCGGCAACAGGGGTCGGGCTCGTGCTCGGCGGCCTGCTGGCGCTGAGGATCCGCCCGGAGCGGCCGCTCCTCGTCGGCGTCGTCTCGATCACGCTCCTCGTGCCTCCACTGTTGCTGCTTGCGATCGAGGCCCCGTGGCCGGTGATCGCGGCCTCGGCGCTCCTGGCAGGCGTCGGGGTCGAGCTGTTCTCGGTCTTCTGGGACACCTCTCTCCAGACGCACGTGCCGAACGAGGTGCTCTCCCGCGTCTCCGCGTGGGACGCGATCGGGTCGCTCGTGCTGATCCCGGCCGCGTTCGCGATCGTCGGCCCGCTCGCGGACGCCATCGGCATCGGGCAGACGCTCTGGCTCTGCGCCGGCATCGTGTTCGTGGCGATCACCGCACAGCTGCTCTCGCGCGACGTGCGAGAGCTGCCACGCGCGCCTCCGGCGCACGCGTAGGGGGCGTATCCTTGCCGAGGAGATGGATCGCGAGACACGGGTCTCCCTGGCAGCCTATCGCTGCCTCTACCCCCGGGCGGTCGAGCTCGGCGGCGTCACGGTCCTGCGCGCGGACGCAGCGCCGCTCAGTCCGATGCTGAACCGGATCGTCGGCCTCGGAGTCGACGAGCCCGCGACGGAGGCGGCGCTCGACGAAGCGCTCGCGGCGATCGGAGACGACGTCAGCTGCTACGTCGCCGTGGCGCCCGGCGCGGGGCCGGCGGAGCTCACCACCTGGCTGAACGACCGTGAGCTCGAGCCCGGCTGGGGCTGGATGGCGTTCCGGCGCGGACTGGCGGAGATGCCGGCGCCCGCGACAGCGCTCCGGCTCGTGCGGGTGGGAGAGGCAGAGGCGGAAGCCTTCGGCCGGATCGTCGCAACCGGCTACGGCCTGCCCGAGGCTGCGGCGCCGTGGGCAGCAGAAGCGCACGAGGTCGGCTGGGACTGCTGGCTCGCCCTCGACGGCGACGAGCCGGCGGCGGCGGCGGGCGTGTTCGTCTCGGAAGGCGTCGGCTACCTCGGCTTCGCCGCGACGCTGCCCGAGCACCGGGGCAAAGGCGGGCAGAACGCGCTGCTCGCCCTGCGGATCCGTCACGCCCGTGAAGCAGGCTGCGACATCGTCATCACCGAGACGGGAGAGCGTCGCGACGACCGGCCCTCGAACTCGTATCGCAACATCCTGCGGGCCGGGTTCACAGAGGTCGCCGTGACGGCGAACTGGCTGCGTCAGGCATGCGTCACGCGATCCCCGTCACAGTTGCGTCCGCTCAGAGGTGGCCACGACCGCCGCGACAGTGACAGCCGGCACCATGCGTTGTAGTCTCCTCGCGTCATCGGCAACCAACAACTGCCGCGTCTCGCCCGCCGAACTGCCGGGCGTCGTCACCGTCTCCGCCTCGGGAGTCTCGACGCTCGCGAGCTACTCGACGATCGGCAACCCGGTCGACGTGACCGCACCGGGTGGCGATGCTCCCCAGACGGCCAGCACCGTCTTCGGCCGCGGCCGCATCCTCGCCGGTTGGTCGAGCACCGACGCCACCGGGCTCTGGGAGGCACTCGCCGGCGTGAACCGCGCGGTCGTGAGCGGCGGCGGCCGCTACGTGTGGATCAGCGGCACGTCGATGGCCTCGCCGCATGTCGCCGGTGTAGCCGCGCTGATCCGCCAGGTGCACCCGGGCATGCCGCAGGGTGCCGTCGCGGCGCTGCTCCGCTCGTCCGCAACACCGCTCGCCTGCCCGGTCGCCTGGCCGGCCGGCGATCCGCGCCGGTGCACCGGCGGGAAGGGCAACACCTCGTTCTTCGGAGCGGGAATGGTGAACGCGCAGGGCGCCGTCTCGCGCTGACGAGTTGCACCCGTGTGACTGCAGGGCCGTCCTCCGGGGCGGCCCTGCACCTTTCAGGGCACGCGTCAGTCAAACCCCGTAACGAGCCACCGCCTCCGCCGGAAGCGGATGCCCATCAGCACGAGCCGCGTGACGATGAGCACCGTCAACGCCGCCCAGACGCCGCGCACACCCCACCCCGCCCAGGAGACGCCCGCAAGGGCGACGGCAAACACGGCGAACGCGACCACCATCGACAGGGCGAGGTACGCGCCGTCGCTCGCCCCGATCAGGATCCCGTCGAGCGCGAACACCGCACCGTTGAGCGGCTGCATGAGCGCGAACAGCGGCCAGAGCAGGGCGCACTGCGCGAGCACCTCCCGATCCGCGGTGAAGATCCGCGGGATCTCGTCGCCGAGCCCGAGGAAGACGAGCGCGAAACCGGCGCCGACGGCGACCGACAGCCCGATCATCCGGACGCTGGCGGCGAACGCGGCCTCGGACTGGGCTGCCCCGAGCTCCTGACCGACGATGATCTGGCCCGCTATCGCGATCGCGTCGAGGATGAGCGCGAGGAGGATCCAGAGCTGAAACGCGACCTGGTGCGCCGCGAGCGGAGCGTCTCCGAGCCGGGCGACGACGACCCCCGCCAGAAGGAACGACGCGAGCAGCGCCGAGGTGCGGATGAAGATGAACTTGCCGAGTGACAGAAGGCGTTGCGCGAGCTCGGGTCGGAGCCCCGCGTTGGCGAGACCGACTCTTCGCAGGATCGCAACCGCCATCCCGATCCCCATGCCGGTCTGTGCGACGACCGTCCCCCAGGCCGAGCCCTCGATCCCGAGGTCGAAGCCGTAGACGAGCACGAGCTCGAGGATCACGTTGGCCACGTTCCCGGCGACGATGATCAGGAGCGGCGTTCGGAGATCGGAGACGCCACGGAGAAAACCCTGACCCCCGATGGCGAGGAACGCGGACGGGACTCCGAGGGCCGCGATCCGCAGGTACGTGACGGCGTACGCCGCCGTCTGCCCCTCGACGCCGATCGCATCGACCACCGGCCCGGCCAGGGCTGCAACGCCGAACGCGACGAGGCAGCCGAATGCGAGCGAGAGCCACAGAGACTGCGCGCCGAGACGTGCCGCTGTCAGGCCTTCCCCGGCTCCGGTCGCCCGCGCCACCTGCGCCGTCGTCCCGTACTGGAGGAAGTTGAACATGCCGAGCACCGAGAGCACGGTCGCCGCGAGCCCGAGCGCCGCGAGCTGGGATCGTCCGAGGTGCCCGACGACCGCCGTATCGACGAGCACGTAGAGCGGCTCGGCCGCAAGCGCCCCGAGCGCGGGGATGGCATAGCGGATGATCCGCCCGTCGTACTCCGAGCGAAGGCGCAAGCGGGCGCTCTAGGTCGTCCGGCGTACGACGTGCGAGCCCGACGACTGTGCGATCGCCTTGATCACGATCTCGTCGAGATTCACGTGCAACGGGCGCGTGAGCGCGAACATGACGCAGTCGGCGACCTCGTCGGGCGTGACCGGGTCGAGGCCCTCGTAGACCTTGTCCGCGGCAGCCTTGTCGCCCTTGAACCGTACGACCGAGAACTCCGTCTCGACAAGGCCGGCGTCGACCGTGGTGATCCGGATCGGCCGGCCGAGCAGGTCCTCGCGGAGGGCATAGGAGAAGCCGCGGACGGCGAACTTCGAGGCGATGTACGACGCGCCGCCGGGATACGCCTGCCTCCCCGCGATCGAGCCCATGAAGACGATGTGTCCCCCGTCACGGATGTGCGGCAGGACGAGTCGCGTCATCCGCATCACCCCGTCCACGTTCGTGTGGACGACACGCTCTTCGTCCTCGACGGTCGATTCTGTGAACGGTGCCCTTCCGAGGGCGAGACCCGCGTTGTTGAAGAGGATGTCGACGCCACCCAGCTCTGCGACTGCCGCTGCCACGAACGCGGCCGAGCCGGCCTCGTCCGTCACATCGAGCTCCAGGGCAACGTCCGCGTCGATCCGCTCCACCCGCCGCGCCCCGCCGGCGACGCGAACGCCTGCCTCGCGCAGCTTGCGGACGGTGGCAGCGCCGATCCCGGACGAGGCGCCGGAGACGATCGCGGTCTTGCCGTGCAGATCCACCCCGCGAGCCTATCGCCCCGAAGCCTGACCGGCCCAGGCGAACTCCCTCGTTCGGGGGACGCCTTGTCCCGCGCAGACCCGATGATAAGCGGGAGATGTCCGAAAACGCCGCCTTGTCCCTGACGACCTCGGAACGGTACGAGCGCATCGCTCGTACGGTTCGCGAGGCGCTCCCCGGAGACGCGGGCGAGCAGCTGCTCGCGCAAATCGTGTACGAGCTCGCGGCGGTCGAACAGGAGAGCGGCGGAGCCGCGGACGAAGTGCTGGATCTCGAGCTGGAACGGCAGGTCGCAACAGACACTGTCACCGGCCTGCCGAACCGCCTCCGTTTCATGGACGACCTCACCCGCGAGATCGCAGCGGCGACGCGATACGACGAGCCGCTCTCTCTGCTGGTTCTCGAACTCGTCGACCGCGAGGCAGACGAGCAGTCCGCCGGCGAGGCGCTGCTCCGGCTCATCCGGATCACCGACATCGTGGCGCGGATCGCGCCCCGACGCTTCGCGGTCATCCTCCCTCGCACCGGCACCATCGGCTGCGCGCTTGTCGCAGCCCGAATGCTTGCCATCGAGCAGCATGCCTTCAGCATTGGCAGCGCAACGTGCTCGGGGACGCCGACAGACGTGGAGGACCTGCTGGCCCGCGCAGAGGAATCCCTGGCCGGTCAACCCTCCTGAGGGGCGGCAGAGATCTCGACGCGGTCGATCGTGACCGGCGTGGTCGGGCGATCGCGGCCGTCCCTGTCGACGTGTGAGATCCGGTCTACCACGTCCTGACCGGTCGTGACCTGGCCGAAGACGGTGTGCTTGCCGTCGAGCCACGGGGTGGCCTCGGCGGTGACGATGAAGAACTGCGAGCCGTTCGTGTTCGGGCCCGAGTTCGCCATCGCGAGTGCGCCCCTGACGACCCTGTGATCGTTGAACTCGTCCTCGAACGTGTAGCCCGGGCCGCCGGTGCCGATGCCGTCCGGGCAGCCGCCCTGGATCATGAAGTCGGGGATCACGCGGTGGAAGACGAGCCCGTCGTAGAAGCCCTCGCCGGCGAGCTTTGTGAAGTTCGCCACCGTCCTCGGAGCATCCTCGGGAAAGAGCTCGATCTCGATCGCGCCCTCGCTGGTGTGAAGCGTTGCCTGTGTCATGGCGCGACGCTAGCAGGAGTGGATCCGCTTAACCCCCGTTGAACGTGACAAGCCGCGCTGACTGCGTACACTTCGAAGATGACAACTACCGTGCCGCTGACATCGCTCCCGACCGGGCAGGCCTCGGCGGAGCTGGCGCGCTCATGGCGCCGCCTGACCCGTGTCGCAACCGTCGTTGCCGTGATGACGGCCCCGGCGCTCTTCGTCTGGTTCACACAGCAGAACGGCTGGAGCTGGTGGGTCTCGCTCCTCGCAGCGCTCGCGGTCGTGATCGTCTTCCGCGGCTTCGCAGATCTCGTCTTTCGCCGCCTGATCCCCTGGCCCAGCCTCTTCGGCGTCGAGAGCGCCGCGCTGCGCGAGGCCGACGTCGTCGGCAGGCGCCGCGCCTGGTTCTGGCGCTTCTGGTTCAAGGTCGCACTGTTGTTCGCGATCGCGGTCACGATCACGTGGCTCTTCGTCGGCGGAACCTGGTGGGGCGCGGCAGGGTCGATGTGGGACAGCATCGGAAGCCTCCTCACCAATCCCCAGCTGTGGATGCAGGCCGTCTTCGTCTTCTTCCTCTTCTTTGCGAACTTCGCGATCATGTTCGGTCCGCTGCTGCTGATGAACCTGTCGCAGATGCAGTCCTTCGAGCCGGGCGACGCGGAATGGGGCGTGAAGCTCGAGGACGTCCGCGGTCAGACCGAGGCGAAGGAGGAGGTCCGTCGCGTCGTCGACATCTGGCAGTCGGGCGACCACTTCGAGCGCGCCGGCGGCAAGCGCGAGCGCGGCCTGCTCCTCTTCGGCGCCCCTGGCACAGGCAAGACGATGCTCGCGAAGGCGATCGCCACCGGATTCAACTCGCCGTTCATCTCGATGCCCGGATCCGGCTTCGCAGCCACGTTCATCGGGATCGATGCGATCGTCGTGCGTGTGCTCGCCCGCCGGGCGAAGAAGCTCGCGCGCAAGTGGGGCGGCCAGTGCATCGTCTTCATCGACGAGATCGACGCCGTCGGGATGCGGCGTCAGTCGCTCGGGACGGGCGCCCAGGCATTCGAGCCACTCCAGTCCGGCAACGCCGAGGAGCTCCTCTTCTTCGGCCCGTTGGGGGCACGCGACCCCTCCGGCGACCTGATCGTCGAGACGCGGGCCTGGCGCGACCGTCTCTTCGACTCGCGCGCGCCGCAGCCGATCGGTGTCTCCGGCTTTCAGCTGCGGATGGCGAGCGTCTTCAACTTCATGTTCCCCGGCGGCATGGGCGGGATGGGCGGCGGCATGGCGCTCAACCAGCTGCTCGTCGTGATGGACGGGATCGACAACCCGCCGTTCATGCGCCGCTTCTTCACGAGCAAGACCAACACCCTGCTCGATGCGATGTTCATCGTGCCGCGATCCGTGGGCAAGGTGAAGCTCCGGCTCCCGGCAGCTCGACCGCGCAACGACCAGATCTACTTCATCGGTGCCACGAACGTGCCCATCGACCGCCTCGACCCGGCGCTGATCCGCCCCGGCCGCATGGGCCGGCACGTCTGGTTCAGGACACCGAGCAAGCAGGATCGCCTCGACATTCTCGACCTCTACATCGGGAAGGTGTCGCACGACGACGAGCTCGACTCGCCGACGCGGCGAGACGAGATCGCACGGATCATGAGTGGGTACTCCCCCGCAATGATCGAGCAGGCGATCTCGATGGCGTTGACGCTCGCGCATCACACGGGAAACCAGGGATTCGCCTGGGACGACCTCGTCGAGGCGGTGACGACGCTCGATGCGGGCACCGCGAGCGGCTCCGAGTACATCCCCATGGAGCGGCGCGCCGTCGCAATCCACGAGGCGGGTCACGCGGTGGCCGGGCACGTCTACCTGACGGGCCGCGAGTCGACGCGGCTCACGATCAAGAAGCGCGGTGACCAGGGGGTAGGTGGCCACCACTGGATGATCGAGAAGGAGGAGCGGCTGTTCTCCTTCCAGCACGAGATGTTCCACGACATCGTCTGGGGTCTCGGAGCGATGGCCGCCGAGCGCGTCGTCTACGGCGAGAACTCGAACGGGGTCGGGGGCGACGTTGCCGGCGTCACGGCCCGGGCAGCGCTGATGGTGGGTCGCGCCGCGATGGGACCAGAGCCGTTCCATGTCACGCCGCAGAACGGCGAGAGCGAGGAGCAGGCCCGCAAGGACGTGCTCGACCGCTTCGAGAAGATCGGCCTGCAGATCATGTCCCGCGCCGGTAGCGGCGGGCCGTTCGACGCGGACCCGATCTCGGGCGTGCTCGGCGACCCGGCGAAGCGGACGGTCGCGGCCCAGATCCTCGGCCAAGCCTACGTGACGGCGCACAACCTCGCGCTCGCAAACCGGGCCGGGATCGAGGCGATCGCCGACGCTCTCGAGAGCAAGCTCGAGATCATGGGAGACGAGTTGTTGCGCCTGCTCGAGTCGGCCGAGATCACGATCCCCGAGCTCGACCTCGCCGACGAGGCCGTGTGGCCGCCGCTGGAGTTCTCCGCAGCGATCGGGCGTGGCCCTCAGCCTCTCGGCCCCGGCACCCCGGTGGAGACGAGAACCGGAGCGAGACGAGAACGAGAACGTGTGCGAGACGAGAACGGGAGCGAGACGAGAACGTGAGCGAGACGACCCCGCCGCCCGGCGACGATGCCCCCGGCCTCATCGAGGCGGAGCCCGCCCGACCGATCGGCGAGCCCGCGCAGATCTCGCGCAGCGACCGCGCGCGCAGCGCCGCCTATCGCTCGCGCTTTGCCATCGTCTACGCAGCGCTCGCGCTCATCGCCGGCATCGGTGTCGGCGCCTTCGTCGTTATTGCGACGCGACCCGATCCCGCTCCGCCCGCGAAGTGGTCGGACTGGCAACCGACGGGAAGCAACATGGCCCAGGCGAAGCAGATCGCCGACCGCGTGTCCAAGCGGTATCGCCTGAAGAGCGGGCAACAGCTCGTCGCCGCGCTCGCGAGCGAGCCGAAGGTCAGCAGCGCCGAGGGCGACTTGCCCGTGAACACGATCGCCATCCTCCCCGACACGTCGACGGGGAAGAAGGAAGAGAACGAGATCGACGTCATCCCGACGACCAACAGCCTGCAGTACATCCTTTGCGGTCTCGGGCAGAACTGCTCGATCATGGGCGGCACCGCATCGGAGGAGAGGCATGCCCTCTTGCGCCGGGAGGCGCTGGAGCTCGCCCTCTACACGTTCAAGTACGTCGACGGGGTCGGCTCGGTCTCGGTCTTCCTTCCCCCGCGGCCGGACGGCAAGGCGAAACCCACCTCGGTCTTCCTGAAGAAGAGCGACGTGAGCAAGGAGCTCGGCAAGCCGCTCATCACCTCGATCGGGCCCAAGACGCCGACGGTCGGGAAGATGCCCAAGCGGGAGCTCGCGCTGGTCAACCGCATCACGGAGCCACGGCTCTACTCGTACGAGTACCAGCAGGCGCAGGACGGCGGTGCGCTTCTCGTCTACTCCCCTGCGATCCTCGGCACGTAGCCTGAAGAACCCCCGGCTCGTAGCTGCCAAGGCGCGACTCGACCGGCTGGACTGGTGGCCGGAGCCCGTCCGTATCGACCACGTGCGGCTCATCGTCGCTCCCTGGTTCTTCCGCCTGCCGTGGCTCGGCCGTTTCGACGGCTACGCCTTTCACTGCGTCATCCTCCTCCGGTCCGGCGACGTCTCCGACGACCTCGTCACGCACGAGCTCTGCCACGTCTGGCAGCTTCAGCATCGGCCGGTCAGGATGCCGCTGAGCTATCTCGGCACGGGCTACGCCGCGAACCAGTACGAGCGGCAGGCGCGCGCCGCCGCCGAGCGCACGCGATCAGGGTATCGCCAGCACGGCCCGGTTCCCTGACGCGTCCGTGACGGACACGGTTCCCCCGTCTTCCGTCACGTCGAGCCCGACTGCGACCAGCGCTGCGAGGGTCGCCTCACGCGCCGCCTCGTGCGGGTGCACGATCGTGAAGAAGCGGAGGCCGCGCGCGCCGGGCGGCGGGGGCTGCGCGCCCGGACCCGCCCACGTGTTGAGCCCGAGATGGTGGTGGTACCCGCCGGCCGAGACGAAGAGTGCGCCGGGGTAGGTGCGCACCGTGGGCTCGAAGCCGAGCGCGTCGACGTAGAACGTCTCGGCGACGGGGATCGATGCGACCTGGAGGTGGACGTGCCCGATCCGGGTGCCTGGCGGCATCCCGACGTCGCTCCCGGCGCCACCCTCGGGCGTGCTCGCGAGCACGCCGTCGAGGTCGAGCGGGAGCGTCCCCATCTGCAGCTGCCCGTCGTCGTAGCTCCACTCATCCTGTGGGCGGTCACGATAGATCTCGATCCCGTTCCCCTCCGGATCGTCGAGGTAGAGCGCCTCGGAGACGAGGTGATCGGCGGCGCCCGTGAACCGGTGGCCCGCCGCCGCGACCCGCCGCAGGGACCGGGCGAGCTCGGCACGGTGGGGCACGAGCAGGGCGAGGTGGAACAGCCCCGTCGTTCGCGGCGGGCGCGGCGGCGCACCGGGGCGCCCCACGAGCGTGACGAGCGCGGCATCGTCGCCCGGCGCCCCGAGCTCGACGGTATCGCCGTCGCGGCCGATCTCGCTCAGACCGATCGCATCCCGGTAGAACATCGCCTGTGCCTCGAGGTCGCTGACCGTGAGCGAGACCGCGCCGAGGGTGGTGGCTGGATCGATCGTCAGAGCGGCTCCACGGGATCTCCGAGGCGAACGAGCCCCGGCTGCTCGACGCTGCCCCAGACGCCGATCGGAAGCGCCTCCTCGCTCTCCACGTGCCCGCGGTAGCGCCTGAGGATCCGCAGAGTGTCGAGATCCTTGACGCCGGTGTCGGGATCGTGGGTGGTCACGGCGCAACGGCCGACGAGCGCGTGCAGCCTCACAACGGCCTCGCCGAAGGCCACCCGCCCGCCGACCCAGGCGTCTTCCGCATGCGCGTCGACCCCGTCGATCCCGAAGAGCATCCGGAACCGCCGGCTGTCGATGTCGGCCTCACCTGCCTCCCGGGCGAGGAGGTCGAGCGTGCTGCGGGAGACGAGCGAGATGCTGGCGTCGCTGCCACGGTCGGAGCCCGCTCCCGGCTCGACCGCACGGACGAGCCCGAGCGGCCGCCCGGCGAAGGCCGACAGCGCCTCCGAGAACGCGCCGCCGACGACGCGGCCGGCGACCGGCCTGCCGAAGAAGCTCGTCTCGACGGCCGTGCCGAGCTCGACCGGGCCCTCGACCACGGTGCCGTCGGGAAACCGCAACGACAGGGTGGTTGCATCCCGGTCGGTGACGGCGGCGACCCGGACGAGCGGGCCGGCCACCTTCCCGTTGACCATTCGACCGTCGTCCGAGATCAGGTAGAAGCGACGGTTGGCCCGCACGCCGGTGTGCTCGAGCTCCACCTCGTGGGCCGGTGTCAGGCCGAGCCCCTTCACCGGGGCGACCATGATTTCCGTGACGGTCACTCCCTCGCCACCCGGCTGTGAGCTACGGTCAGCGCCCATGCGTCGCACAGTATCGGCCAGGCTCGAGCTCGCGATCCGCGACCACGCGGAGATCGCCCTTCAGATTGCGGTCGCTGCCGGCCTGCGGGTCGACGAGGTTCTCGACATTCGCCTCGACGGGGCGCCGGTCGCGGTGCGCGAGGTCGCCGGTGCACACGACGGCCGTGCGCACGTACTCGAGGTGGCGCCGGGACGTCTTGCCGTCATCTACTCGGCAACAGTCGTCGGGCACTCGAGCCCCGCTGCCTGCGGAGAGGACGAGCGGCTCGTCTACCTGCGGCCGAGCCGCTACGCGGAGTCCGACCGATTGGCCGAGATCGCGAGGAGGCAGTTCGGAGGCATCGTCGACGCCGGAGCCATCCTCGCCGCGGTTTCGTCCTGGGTTGGCAGGGAGATCGGGTACGAGGCGGGAAGCAGCCTGCCGACCCACGGCGCGGTCGACACGCTGCTCGGCGGCCGAGGCGTCTGCCGCGACTTCGCACATCTCGTCGTGGCGCTGCTGCGGGCCCGCGACGTGCCGGCGCGGGTCGCGTCGGTCTACGCGCCGGGCCTCCAGCCGATGGACTTCCACGCCGTCGCCGAGGCTCTGGTCGACGGCACCTGGCGGGCAGCCGATGCCACGCTGCTCGCCCCGCGCAGCTCGCTCGTTCGGATCGCAACCGGGCGCGACGCCGCCGATACGGCATTTCTGACCGTCATCGGCGGAACCGTTGATCTCGTCGGGATCGAGGTCGGGGCCGTCGTGGAGGGCGACCTGCCGATGGACGATCCCCGCGGACTCGTCTCGCTCGGGTAGCCCTACCCCATCTCGACCTCGGCCGGCAGCCCGAGCTGCCCCATCGTCTTCAGATGCAGGAAGTGCGAGCGCAGGGCCCCGCCGAGCGACGGGTGGAATGAGTAGCGGACGCCGTGCTTGGCGCAGTTGCGTCGCACGATCTCGGCGATCTTGGGGTAGTGCGTGTGCGGCACCTTCGGGAACAGGTGGTGCTCGATCTGGAAGTTGAGGCCGCCGAGCATCCAGGTCAGCACCGGGTTGCGCGGGCAGAAGTCGACGGTCGTCTCGACCTCGTGCACGGCCCAGATCCGGCGCTCGCCGCGGAGCTCGTCCGCCGACGCGAACGACGCCTCCTCGACGCAGTGCGCCAGCTGGAAGGTCGTCGCCATGATCAGGCTCGTGATCATGGTGAACCCGACGTAGGCGCCGAGGACGGCCCACCACGGGTAGACGAGCATCGGGATCACGATCGCCCAGGTGATGAAGAGGGCCTTCCCGGCGAAGACGCCGAAGAGGTTCCAGCCACGTGGAGCGCGCAATGCGCTCTCTCCGACGCTGCCGCGGCGGAACGCGGCGATATCCCCGACCGTCTGCCAGCGCAGCCCCATCAGCGTGTACATGGGCCAGATGTAGTACTGCTGGAAGCGATACCAGGGCCGGGCGGGCTGAGAGGGGGCGAAGCGGGCGAGCGGCACCTGGGTGGCGTCGTCATCGAACCCGTCAACGTTCGTGTAGGTGTGGTGCGCGACGTTGTGCTTCACGCGCCAGGCGTAGCTCGAGAAACCGAGCAGCGAGTCGGTCGACCAGCCGACGAGGTGGTTCCAGCGGCGCTGCTTGAAGTAGGCGCCGTGATTGGCGTCGTGCTGCACGCAGAAGGCGATCAGGGTCGCCCCGACCACGAGCCCGACGAGGCAGAGCATCCCGACGAGCAGGCCGGGCTGGACGAAGATCAGCACCGCCCACGAGACCGCGGTCAGCGCGAGGGCGATCGGGGCCTTGGCATAGAGCGACACGGCGCCCTTGACGCGGGTGCGGCCGCGAGAGAGATACTGCTCGACCTCCCGGCGCGTGTCCTGGATGAACGCTCCACCGTTGTCGAACGCAAGCTTCGTTGCGGCTGCCTTCATGATGGCATCTCCTCCATGACGGATAGGGAGAGCGCAGAGTGGCGCCGCCGAATACTCGTCTTCGTGTGACGCCAGGGTAGCGGTCGGCGCGGCTGGCCGCTGATTGCGTTTCGGTGAACCGGGCGCCGGCCCTCATGGCCGGATCGCCCGCGAACGAAAAGAGGGGCCGCCGCCAGCCCCTCTCTTCCGCAGGCTCCCCGAGGGGAACCGGTATCTCTCGGCCTCCGCGTCCGCCGCACCGTCGCGTTCCGTCGAGGTAGCCGCATTCTGCACCACCCGCGCGTTTCCTGCACTCACCCATTCGGGGGTAACTCCTCCCCCGGGCGGGGTGACGAGCGTGCTCCACCGGCCGGCCCGTCTTCCTCGTCAGCTGTACTGCGACGTCGCAGCGGATGTCGGCAGCGATCAGAAAGGGCGCGCATTCCCGGTTCCGGCCGTGTGCCCCAGCATCCCTCGGATGGGGCCTTGTGAGTTCCACGACTGCGTGGGACACTGGTGCCGCCGTTCGTTGCCTCCAGTGAGGGGGTATGAAGTGCCGTCAGAGCCTGGAGGGGTCGCGAAGCTGCTGTCGTCGCGCACGATGTTGCGCGCCCTGCTCGTGGCGGCTTTCCTGGTCGGCGCCCTCACCTGGCGACTCGACCAGGCCGTAGGCATTGCGTACGAAACGGACTGGGTTCCGCCTAGCTACCAGGCGGTACAGCAGGCGAACCCTCTTCGCGAATGCCCCGGCTGCCCGCGACTGCCGGACGACGGTTGGGTCTGGGCCTACACGGCCGGCACCGTTCTCGCCTTCGTGTTCCTGCTGCTCGCGGTCCTCGTCTGGCGGCTCCGCGCCTTTCGGGGTCAACCCTCGAACAACGATCTCGACAGGTTCCTCTACGGCGCCACGGTCGTGGTAATCGTCACGGCGGTTGGTGCGGCAGCTGGCCGGCGCTACGCCGCGGTCGGCAGCAACGCGAGGCTCGTCACCCTCGCCGCCATGCTCACGGTCGTCGCGCTTGCCTGCATCGTCGTCCAGGCACTCGCCATCGCAACCGTCGCAGGCTCGGAGGGCAGGACCGGGTCTCTGCTGGCCCGCTTCCGCAGGCTGATTCAGCGACAGAGCATCAACCTGCTCAGTGTCGCCGTGCTGACGATTGCGTTACTGCTCGTCGCGCAGACGAGCGGTCAGGCGATCGACAGCATCCGTACCTGGGGGATCACGTCCGCCCACGGCGGCGCGCGGCTTGGTTTCGGATTTGCGACGGCGCTGCTCCTCGCCCTCGTCCTCTACGAGAGCGGGCTCCGGTTGAACCAATCGCGCGCGGCCACACGAGCGAACGCGAAGGCGGTTCCGTGGCTGCTCTGGCTGACGATCGGCATCGTCCTGATCGAGGTCGGCGCGGCGGCGGCGGCCTTCGGGCCTGTTGGTTACGGCCCGATCGTTCTCGGCGGGATCGCGCTCCTGCTCGGCCTGCTCGAGCTGCCGCGACTACCCGGAGGGGCAGACCCCGCCCATTCCGGACTCGAGCTCGAGCAGCCGCCCGACGAGCGGGGACCCGAGTACATCGCCATCGTGCCCCTGCTGGCGATCGCAGCGACGTCGGTCGCCGCGGCGGTCGACGCCTCCCTCTCGGGCGGCGTCAGCCGCAACACTCTGGCCGAGTTCATCCCCGCGCTGCTTCTCGGCGCCGCAGCCGTGGTCATGAGCACCGAGCGGTCGGCGCCGCAACTGGATTCGCCCCCGCTCCGGATCTGGCTGCTCATCTTCGGCCTGATGCTGGGCGCGAGCCTGGTTGTCGTGCTCCTGCAACACGCCTCGGTCGCGGCCGTCGTCGGATACCTGTGCTGCATTGCCGTGGTCGTCTACACGGTCGTCCTCTTCCACCCTCCCGCGGACGCCGGCGTGCTCACAATCGTTCGGCGGTCAATGCTGTCGCTCCCGATCGCAGCCGGCGCCGGCGTCGCAGTGTTCGCAGCCGTACACCTGAGCACGCGCTCGGTCAGCGTTACCCTCGGGACGTTCGCGCTCGTGAACGTGTCGCTGGCGTTCATCCTCACGCTAATGCATTTCGCCGTTCGCGGCAGCCTGCTCTACCGGCCGCCGCGGCTCCTCTGGTGGTTCGGGCTCGAGCAGCTTCCTATCGTGACCATCATCCTCCTTGCCTGGATCGGAGCCGGTCTGATCGGCTCGCCCGAAACGCTGCACGAAGCACGTCTCTCGGATCGTCAGGCAGTGCCGATGATCGACGGGCAGCCCACCTCCCTCCTGTCACCCACGCTGGAACAGGCCTTCAACGCCTGGACGCAGGCACAGCCCGAGCTCGGTCCGCGGGGACGACTGGAAGCGGGTGCGCCGGTGCCGCTCGTCCTGGTCGCCGCACACGGCGGCGGGATCCGCGCCGCCTACTGGACTGCGCTCACGCTCGATTGCGTCGTCGGCGTCTCGAGCGAGCGCTTCAGCGTCGCGGCGCTCGAAGCCGACGACACCCTCCGCACCGAAACGTGCAAGGAGCGGCGACGCTCGCCCGAGAAGAGTCGAGAAGCCGCCCGGCGCATATTCCTCGCCAGCGGCGTCTCCGGCGGCGCGGTTGGCCTCTACGCCTATGCCCGCCAGCTTCTCTCGGGTGACCTCGGAGACGGGGGGTGGGTCGACGAGCAGCTCGGCCGCGACTACGCGTCGGCGACGGTGGGTTGGGCGCTCTTCCACGACATCCCAAACCGCTTCCTCGGACTCAACCCGCACCGTGGTGGCGGCTGCGGCTGGCGTTTCTTCGGCACCTGTTTCACCAACGACCGTGCCGCCGTCCTCGAAGACGACTTCGACCACTCCTGGGGCGGCCCCGCACCGACGCTGCGTCGCACCTGGGATGCACGATTCTCCGCCGACAGGGTGGAACGCGAAACGGTACAAGCCGTGCCTCTGCTTCTCACCAATGCCACCGTCACCGGTGGCAAGGCCCGTGCCGTGGTCAGCGCCGCCGACCTCGGTGCCTGGCCCCTGCGTGAAAGCGACCAGGCATCGGGCTCAGCGCTCGACCCCTACCCCCTCGCGGGAACCGTCGAGGTCGCCGACACACTCTGCTTCAGCAACGACGTCCGCCTCTCGACCGCGGCGTTCCTCGGCGCCCGCTTCCCCTACGTCTCCCCCTCGGGCCATCTCTCCGGCCGCTGCAGCAGGCCGGAAGGGGCACCGCTCGGCCCCGATCGGGACAGCCGCTGCGCCTCGGCGGCCGCCTCCACCTGCGAGACACGCCTCGTTGACGGCGGTTACGCAGACAACAGCGGGCTCTTCACGATCGATGCGATCTGGCCGACGCTGCGGAGTCTGATCGTTCGTTTCAACAGCGGATCCAACCGCAAGATCGCACCGGTGATCATCGAGCTCGACAACCACTACGTGGCGGGGCTCGACAAGCCTCTCCCGGCCGGCGGCACGAAGTCCGAGTCGCTGCTCCCTCTCACGACGGCCTTCGGCGCCAGGGAATCGATCCAGACCTACGCTCGCGCGCTCGCCTTTCGCCTCCTCCCCTCCAGCTGCGTCGTCACCATTGCGCCCGGCCTCCACCCCGGCCTCACCGCCCCTCTGGGGTGGGAGCTCTCGCGCGGCGCCCGCAACGACCTCGAAGCCGGGCTCGTCCGCCCACCCCCGCGGTCCGACGCCGCCAGGCGCAACTGGCCCGTCTACCAGCTCCGCCGCCTCCAACAGTGGTTCGGTAGCGGAAACGAGAAGGACGAAGGCCTTACCCCTGGCCTCGCGAGCTGCATTCCTCGCTAGCCGCGGCTGCGCGGCGCGGCCGTGACTAGGTTCCGGCGACGTCGCGGCGGCGAAACACGACCCAGCCTGCGATGAGCGGTATCGCGACATATACGGCCCAGACTGCCGAGCGGGTGATTGACGCATCGGTCGTCTCGCCGAACAGGGACTGCCAGGCGCTGTACTGCGCCGGGAGGAGGTACGGGCGGCTCGCGAGCGCCTTCGCAATGTAGATGGTGCCCCGTCCTGCCGATCGCGTGAGAATCGCATCGCATCGGAAACGTCAGACGAGAGCGGGCGCTGCCAGTCGGCTCGGCGAGCAGTCGGCGTTAGTCTGTCTCATGCGATATCTCGAGCTCGAGGGTGTGCCGGCGTTGTCCCGGATCGGCCTCGGGACGTGGCAGTTCGGGTCACGCGAGTGGGGGTATGGGCGCGAGTACGCAAGCGCCGAGGCCGGCCGGATCGTTCGTCGTGCTCTCGAGCTCGGCATCACGCTGATCGACACGGCAGAGATCTATGGCTTCGGCCGTAGTGAGCGGATCGTCGGGGCAGCGCTCGGGGCCGACCGTGAGCGTGTCTTCCTCGCGACGAAGATCTTCCCGCTGTTCCCGGTCGCGGCGGTCGTGCGTCGCCGTGCTGCCGGAAGCGCACGCCGCCTCGGCGTGCGACGCCTCGACCTCTACCAGGTGCACCAGCCGAACCCGCTCGTGCGCGACGGGACGACGATGCGAGGGATGCGGGCGCTCCAGGACAGGGGCGTCGTCGGCGAGGTCGGCGTCAGCAACTACACGCTCGCGCGCTGGCAGGCGGCAGAGAACGCACTCGAACGCCGCGTGCTGTCGAATCAGGTGTCCTACAGCCTCGTCGACCGCAGCGCCGAGCTCGAGTTGATCCCCTACGCCGCCGAGACCGGCCGAATCGTGATCGCCTACAGCCCGCTCTCGCGCGGCTTTCTCTCGACGCGCTACAGCCCCGATCACAGGCCCGCGAACGCTGTGCGCCGGCGAGGCCTGTTCTCGCAGGAGAGCCTCGAGCGGGCGCAGGGCCTGTTCGCGACGCTCCGCGAGGTCGCCGACGTGCACCAGGCCACACCCGCCCAGGTCGCGCTTGCCTGGGTGATCCGGCATCCCAACGTCGTCGCGATCGTCGGCGCCTCGAGTGCCGACCAGGCCAAAGCCAATGCCGAGGCCGCGGACCTCAACCTGAACCCGGACGAAGTCACGGCTCTCGCGGAGAGCGCAAGCACGTTCAGACCGACCGTCCCATCCGCGTCCGAGTCTCGCATTCATCCGAGCCCCATCCAGGCGCGGACGTCGGGGCGATCGGGAACGGCGCGGGCAGGCGGGTAGTGTTGGTCTCCTGTACGCGTGGCCTTTGAAACCGTTTGACCGGGCGCACCCGGTGCGCGGCTACTTCAACGACCCACGGATCTCGGGCAAGTCGAGAGCGTTCCACTTCGGCGTTGACATCTCGGCGGCGAACGGCACCCCGGTGTATGCGGTCCGGGCCGGCATTGCGCATCGCGAGGGCGGCCGGTCGCTGTCGGTCGCCGACGGTGACCTCGCCTTCGGCTACTGGCACGTCATCCCGGCCGTGAGCCATCGCCAGCACGTCGAGAAGCACCAGCTTCTCGGTCACGTCGAGGCGTCCTGGCTGCACCTCCACTTCGCAGAGCACCGCGCCGGCGACTACCGCGACCCGCTGCGGCCGGGGGCGCTGACACCGTGGACCGTCACGACCGAGCCGCGGGTGACGAGGATCGTGCTCTCGCGCAACGGCCGGCCGCTCACTCCGGCCGCAATCTCGGGGGCGGTCGACGTGATCGCGGAGGCACACCAGCTGCCACCCCTCGCAGTCCCCGCGCCGTGGCAGGATCTGCCCGTGACCCCGGCTCGCCTGCGTTGGCGGGTTCGACGTGGCAGCCGGACAGTGCGGCCCTGGCGCACCCCGATCGACTTCGGCAAAGGACTGCTGCCACGAGAGAAGTTCCGGTGGATCTACGCGCCAGGCACCCGCCAGAACCGGCCGGGAAAACCTGGCCTCTACCGCTTCCACCTGGCCCACACCTGGAACACCACCACGCTCCCCGACGGCCCCTACCACCTCGAGGTCGAAGCCTCCGACCTCCACGGCAACAGGGGCAGCCTCCAACTCCCCTTCACAATCACGAACGATCTCTAGACCGCAGCACGCTCGCGGGAACCGTTGAAGACAGCGTGCTCGAAGTCGTCGACTCCACCGCCCGTGGCAAGGAGAAGCCGGAGGGTCGTTTGCGCGGGCACTCAGCCAGGCGCGCCTGGATCGGCATGGGCATTGTCGTTGGCGGCGTGCCCCGACAGTAGAGCCCGCGGCGGGCCCACGTCCGCAGGCGGCAGGCCAGGTACGGGCGTGGGGATCCGTCCGAAGCGCGAGCCCGACCACGGGTTCGCTCGTCGACGAGCTCCGCGTACTCGAGATCGGGCAATAACGGGGAAAACGCGGCGCCGGTGTCTCGCCAGCGGAGGGCATCAGGGGACGACAGCTTGGACAGGTACGATCGCCCACGCCGCCCCCATCGACTAGCGGCCTAGGTCACCACCCTTTCAAGGTGGCTACACGGGTTCGAATCCCGTTGGGGGCATTCGTCGTCGCGGAACGGTGACGAGCCTAGTGCTTCGAAGGCAGGCTCTCCACGAAGCCCACCGCTCTGCCCACCCACCGGCTCAGGGCCGCGCCGCGCAGACCCCCCGGCCCGACGAACACCATGCCCTTCATCGGCCTGCCCGTGAAGTCCATGGGACGCACGTGCGGGCGCTCGAGTGCGCTCTCCGCTCCCTCCGCCCCGAGCCGCAGCATCAGCTCGTCGCCGACGATCCCGCACGCCATGTGACAGCAGACCATGAAAGCGAGACCGCCGAACATCTTCCGCTCGGTTACTCCCTCCCGGACGTCGAGCACGTCGCGTACCCGGTCCGCCAGTCTCTCGTCGTAGGCCATTGCCGTCTCCTCCTCACCTGAGAGCGTATCGCGGCTCACGGTGGGCCCACAACGAAGAGGGGGCCACCGCCGAGGCCCCCTTTCGCGCTTGCTTCCCGGAGGAAGCTGGTAACTCTCGACCTCCGCGTCCGCCGCACCGTCGCGTTCCGTCGAGGTACCCGCATCGTGTGCGCACGGCCGGACAGGCGCGCTCCCCCTTTCGGGGTTGACTCGTCACCCGCACGGGGTTGACGAGGGCGCTTCACCCGGCACCACCGACTAGCATCAGCAGTTGACGAAACCCGCTTCAATGGTGGGAGTCACGGGCGGTTAGCTCAGCTGGTAGAGCACCTCGTTTACACCGAGGGGGTCGGCGGTTCGAGCCCGTCACCGCCCATCGGTTCAAACGTGGACCGGTTTGTATGAGGCAAACGGTCACGTATGAACCATGCCCTCAGCCGTAAGGGGCGGGCGCGTTAGGCGACCGGTTCGAGGGCCTGCCTGACGAGGTCTTCGAGGCTCGCAGAGGCCGCCGCGAGCCGGGCGGAGTCGAGTTGCTCGGGCGGCAGCTCTGCCTCGAGAGCCTCGAGCGCCGGGCGGGCCGCGAGGCTGTACGAGGCCGGGAGCTGCTCGTGGCCGAGCACGAACGTGAGCACCGTCGCCGCCTGCTCGGGCTCACCCGTGGCGCGGAGCAGCGCTCCGACGCCGCTCAGCGCGAGCAGTTCGAGCGAGATCGCCGCGGAGGCGTGCGCTCGCTCGAGCGCCTCGCAGAAGCTCAGCTGCGCCTCGTCGAAGTCGTCGAGCGCCAGTGTCGCGAAGCCGATTCGGCAGAGCACGATGATCGTGCCCCACCTGTGGTTGACCTCGCGGAACGCCTCGTAGCCGGCCCGCCCAAGCCGCAGCGCCTCCTCGTAGTCCCCCGTTCCGTAGGCGCTGTTGCTGGCGCGGCTCAACGCGTAGCCGGCGCCACCGACGTCCCCGATCCCGCTGAACAGCTCGTTCGCCTCCATGTGCAGGCGCATCGCGTCGCCGAAGCGCTCCTCGGCATCTGCGAGGAGCCCGAGCTTGCTCGTGGCGTACGCGCGTAAGAACGGGCTCCCCAGCTTCTGCGAGAGGAGGTGCGCAGCCTCGAACGCCTCGCGCGCCGCTTCGAGATCGTCCACGAGGAGTCGGGCGAAACCGAGATCCATGAGAGCCCCGCTCTCGGTGAGCTCGTCTCCGATCGCGCTCGCGATCGGCACCCCCTCGGAGAGAAATGCCACCGCCTCCGGGAAGAGGTCCCGATAGACCGCCATGATGCCGAGCGCGCACAGGCAGCGTGCGAGCTCTCGCTCCTGCTTCCGCGCGCGCAGGACGGGGAGGCAGCGCGCGGCGAGCTCCTCGGCTGCTGGGTCGTGCCCGAGCCGGGCGCCGATGGCGACCCTGTACATCGCCGCCGCCAGCGCGACGGCGCTCGCGCTTCCGGGGTCGGCGGCGTCGAAGCCTGCCGTACGCCCGAGCAGCTCGAACGTCTCGGCCCCGTCGAACCAGCTGTGCATGAACAGAAACGCGTAGAGGGCGTCCAGCACCGGCAGCGCCACGCGCTCGTCGTCCTCGGCCACGACCCACTCGGCCGCAGCGCGAAGGTTGTCCAACTCGCCCCGCAGTTCGTCCCGCGCGACCGCGAGCTCCGGACCCATGAGTGCCGCCTGCCGCTCCAACAGCATGGTCGCGTAGTGACGAGCGTGCCGCTCGTGTGCGTCTCTCTCCTCGCCGGGTGACGCGGCCAGCCGCTCGGCCGCATACTGGCGCAGCAGCTCGTGCAGCTCGAAGCGGCCGAAGCCCGAGCGTCGAACCAGCGACTTCGACACGAGCTCGGAGAGCAGGCGCAGGTCGGCGTCCGCGACCGCCACGGCCGCCTCCCGTCCGAAGTCGCCGCGGAGCACCGAGAGCCGCGCGAGGGCCTGCTGCTGCTCGCCGGAGAGGAGTCTCCACGACTGGTCGAACGCGGCGCGCAGGCTGCGATGCCTCTCGGGCACGTCCCGCATCGACGTGGCGAGGAAGTCGATGTTCCGCTCGATCTCGTCCGCGATCTCCGCGCACGAGAGCACGGAGACCCACGAGGCGGCAAGCTCGATGCCCAGGGGCAGGCCATCGACCAGCCCGCAGATGCGGCCCACCTGATCGCGCTGGTCGTCGTCGTCGAGCGAGAAGCCGGGCTCGACCTGCCGCGCGCGCTCGACGAAGAGGCGCAGAGCAGCCGGCCCGCCGTTCCCGTTCTCCGTGAGGCCGAGGCCGTGGACGTCGAGCACCCACTCGCTCTGCACGTTGAGGCGCTCGCGCGACGTGGTCAGCAGCTCGACGTTCGGCGCGCGCTCGATGATCTCCCCGAGCAGTTCGGCGCCGTCGACGAGGTGCTCGAAGTTGTCGAGCACGAGCAGCGTCGACCGCTCGACCAGGTAGTCGAGGAGCTGCTCCTGCGCCGAGGAGGCGCTGTGGACACCGTCAATAGCGAACTGGATCGACTCGGCAACCGCCGGCGCCAGGAGCTCCGGCGACGCCACCGAGACGAGGGGGACGAAGTGCACGCCGTGCGGGTAGCGCTCGATCCGGCGTCCCGCAGCCTCGAGCGCGAGCCGCGTCTTGCCCGCCCCGCCCGGCCCGACGAGCGTGAGCAGGCGGCAGTCGGGATCCCCGAGCAGCCGGTCGATCTCGTCGAGCTCCGACGCCCGGCCGACGAACGACGTCCGCGGGGCCGGCAGGTTCTTCATGCCCGCCTCGATCGTCTTCAGCAGAGGGAAGTCGCCTGGCAGCCCGCCGACCTCGAGCTGGTAGATCCGCTCGGGCGCGCTGAGGTCCTTGAGGCGATGCACGCCGAGGTCGCGGACGTCTGCGTCCACGAGCGCACGGGTCGTCTGCGAGAGGAGCACCTGCCCGCCGTGGCCGACCGCGGCGATCCGTGCGCCCTTGTGCACGTCGAGGCCGACATAGCCCTCCTCCGTCAGGCGCGGCTCGCCCGTGTGCAGCCCCATCCGCACGCGGATCGGCCCGTCGGCAAGGGCTCGTTGGCAGTCCGCTGCAGCGGCGACCGCGCTCGACGCGCCGGCGAAGGCGACGAAGAACGCGTCGCCCTGCGTGTCGACCTCGACGCCCCCGCGCGCCGAGAACGCCGCGCGAAGCCGCCGCCGATGCTCCTGCAGCGCCTCCCCGTAGTCCTCGCCGAGCTCGTGCAGCAGCAGGGTCGACCCCTCGACGTCCGTGAACAGCAACGTCACAACGCCAGTCGGGAGATCGCGCCCCATCGCACACCATCATCGCGCCGCACCTCTCCCCTGTCCAGCGCGCTCAACTGCAGCGCACGCCCAGGATCGCTGCAAGGGCCTTGCTTACCGATGCTGATAACGGCCATGCCCAACTCGTTCGATCGGACTGTCGAGGCGGCGAGCGTCCTTGTGCAGGCAGTCCTTGACGGTGTTCCAGGAATGCGCCGTTCCCGCCAGTTGCTGGGCGGCAGAGTGGATCTCGCGCGCCCGCAACGGCTGCTCTGCCATGGCAAGCACCTGGATGACCGCCTCCTGCACGGCCCCGTCCCGTCGCGGAATCTGGCTCGGCGACCGGGGTTGCGAGCCTGGTCTCGCCGCGAGCAAGCCGGCCAACAGATAGGCGCTGGCGAGCCGGTCACGGTTCAAACGTGCCCCGTTTTCTCCCATCAGCGCAAGGCGTGAGCCTGTGCGGCTTGTCTTCCTCGGGGGCACGCTCCGCCGCAAGCCCATCGAGGCACGTGCACCCCCCGAAACGGCTGCGAGATCAAACGCCGAAACCTACTCGGAGGTCTCATCCCGAAGGGCAACGAACGAGAGCCGACGCACCGGACTCCCGCCGCCGGCACTCCCGGCACAGCAGCGGCGACTTCACTGAGACGCAACAGCGCCGCCAGCGGGTTGAGGAGTAGCGTGGGGGTATGCGACGACGAGTTGTGAAGGCACTGGTGCCCACGGCGGTGGCGGCAATCCTTCTCTCCCAGGAGTTCCCGCTTGCCAGCCTGGACACGGACGGCACGCTCTTCACGGTCGTTATCTACGGGGCCAGCTATTCGGACACGGTGACACGGATCAGGGCGTGGATGAACAGGTGGCACATCGGGCCCGTGCTTGTAACCGATGACGAAAGCTCTGAGGATCTGCTGACCGACTTCGCGCCTCGCAGACACCTCTGACTCCGCACCGGCGCCGACCCCGCCAACCCGCGGAGCTAGCGAACTCCCGCTGCCGGCACTCCGGGCAGAACTCGATTACCTCGCCCGTTCGAGTCCTCTTGCGTGCCGCGCTTCCAGGGGCTCTGCGGGTCGCCGTCGGCAGTCCAGATCGCTCCGTTCGGCCCACCCCAGACGAGACACGTGGCTTTGTCCTACGGCCGGTACCGGAGCGCGTGGGGCAGAGGGTGGCGCAGCCGGCACGTTTGGCGCTCTCGCCCTGCCTGGGCCAACGTACCGCGATAGGGGGACAGGCGGGGGGCCAGAAACGCCGATAACCGGATGTATGAGTCACCCGGCAGAGATCTACGAGGTCGCGTCGCTGACGGACAATGAGCTGACGATGCTTCTCGAGCGTCTCGATGGTGAAGAGCGTCTCGTATCGAGTCAGCGTCGGCGATTGCACGACCGGATCGACGGCGGCATGCTGCAGTCCGACCAGCAGAGGGCCGAGCTGCAGCGCGAGGAACGAGTGCTCTCGGAGCGACGCCTTCACGTGCATCAGCAGATCAACGAGCTCCGCATCGAACGGAGCCGGCGAATCGCCCGGTCACATCTGAGCCCTGTCGAGTAGGAGCGGTCGCCTCAGGGTCGTGCCATCGTGCCCGCTCAAGGCCCTTGACGCGACGTGCTCTCAGGTAGGTTCGACCGGCCGATGCCGACCATCGCCAGACGGATCATGCTCCTCGGGCTGCTGTTCGCGCTGGCGGCCTGCACCGCCACGAGCTCGACAGCGTCGTCGGGCGTCCAATACGGGATCCAGGACGACGCGTGGCTGGAGTTCGGCCCCGGGAACCTCGACCAGCGCCTGGCCACGTTCAACCGACTCGGCGTGCCGCTCGTCCGCTTCACGCTGCGCTGGAACGAGATCGCCCTGCGGCGGCCGAAGGATCCAACCTCGCCGACCGATCGCGCCTACGACTGGCACAGGCAGGACAGGGTTCTGCGCGGCCTTCGCCGCTACGGGCTGACGCCCGTACTCACGCTCGTCGGGACGCCGGCGTGGGCAAACGGCGGGCGCACGCCGAACTTCGCCCCGCCGCACCCTCGAGACTTCCGTCGCTTCGCGACGGCCGCCGCACGTCGCTACCCCTGGGTTCGCTACTGGCTGATCTGGAACGAGCCGAACAAGCGCCTCTGGCTCAGGCCCACGAAGCCGGGGATCTACGTCCGGCACCTGCTCAACCCCGGGTACGCGGCGATCCATGCCGTCCTGCCCCGGGCCCGGGTGGGCGGAGGGGTGACAGGGCCACGCGGCGCAAACGGCGGCGTCTCGCCCGTCGACTGGGTTCGCGGCATGGCGCGCGCACACGCGAGGTTCGACGCATACGCTCACCACCCGTACCCCACGTCGCCGTCGGAGACGCCGTCCAGCGGCGGCTGCAAGAACTGCCCGTGGATCACGATGGCGACGATCAGGAAGCTCCTCATCCTCGTCAAGCGCGACTTCGGCTCGAAGCCGATCTGGCTGACGGAGTACGGCTACCAGACGAACCCGCCTGACACTTTCCTCGGCGTGCCCCTGAAGAGGCAGGCGACGATGCTCAGCCTCGCGGCGATGCGCGCGTGGAGGTTGCCGCGCGTCACGATGTTCTTCCAGTACCTCTATCGCGACGAACTCGAGCTCGGCCGATTCCAGACCGGCCTCGTGTTCGCGGACGACCACTGGAAGCCGTCGCTGCAGGCATTCAAGTTGCCGTTCGCGCAGATGGGACGACGGGGAAACCGGGCGATCGTCTGGGGGGATGTCCGCGGCGGTCGGCCCGGGCGAAAGACCTACCGGCTGGAAGTGCTCCGGAAGAACGCGTGGAAGCCGATCGGCCGGAACCGGTTGACGGACGAGGACGGTGTCTTCGTCCGGACGATCCGCCTCAAGCGCGGCGCGCTGCTCCGAGTCTGGTCGCCCAGCCAGCGGCGTTTCAGCCTGCAGCTGCGGATCAGGTAGTCCCGCAATGCTCGCGGCCGCAACTGTGCCGACCGCCGCGGCGATTCGGACGACGCCGCGACACGCGGCCGCCGCGGTTGAGGGGTTCCAGGATTGAGTCGGCCCGAGTGGCCAATCTCCGCAATTTCCGACAATTTGTGATGTTGGCCACAAAGTGTTAGCGTCAGAGGCTCGAATGACGTGGCCGAGTCGCCGTGCGGGATTCTTCTCCCTCGCTGTTCTGGCCGGGGCGATCGTCGGCATGCTCGTGCTTCGTCGCACTCGCGGGATGAGAGGAGGCGCGCCTGCTGTGAGCGCTAACACGGAGATCGTTCGACGCCTGATCGATGGCGTCTGGGCTGATCGGAACCTCGGGCTCATCGACGAGCTCGTCGCACAGGACTACGTGGGGCACGATCCGACGCAGCCCGCGCCGATCAAGGGCCGGGAAGGGTTCAAGCAGTTCGTCGGCATGTACCAGTCGGCATTCCACGACGCCGCGATCACGATCGACGATCAGATCGCCGACGGCGACCACGTCGTGACTCGATGGACGGGCCGCGGCACGCATACGGGCGAGCTGATGGGGATCGCCGCGACCGGCAAAGAGGTGACGGTCAGCGGCATCACGATCTCACGCCTGGCGGGCGGGAAGATCGCCGAGGAGTGGGAACTGATGGACGCGCTCGGAATGCTCGTCCAGCTCGGCGCAGTACCGCAGCCGGCGACGGTCTAGTCCTGTCCCAGAGCACGGGCGAAGGGCCGCCCAGGGGCGGCCCTTCGCGCGCACGGAGACGTCTCGAGCGAAGGCAGGCTCAGGCCGATACGCGTCGTACCTATCGGTCAGAGCCGGTGTCAGCCTCCTTCTCCCACCCCCCCTTCATGCCGTGCCCCGAGTGCGGGGCCTCGGTGCCGGTAGCAGCGGAGACTGAGCACGTCTGCGATCCGGATCGCCGCCTCGACTACGAGCTGTTCCAGCTCCGCGAGGAGATCTCCGGCCTGGAGGATCAGCTCGAGGAGTACCTCTCGTCGGCGCGGGGCCGCTTCGAGCAGTGGTACGCAGAGCACGAGCGGCGACCGCCGCACGAGGACGACACGCTCGACCAGTCGGCGGACGGGCCGGGACAGTAGACCCGGCTCGACGGCAGCAGAGGCAGCCGCTTCCACGACTGCTCCCTGGTCCACCCCTTTGCGCCGGCCTGGTAACCCAACGGGGTGATGCGACCGCTTGGGCGCGGTGCCAGCATGGCACGACACCGCCTGCGGCCGGCGATGTCGATCACACCGACCGAAGGGACGTCAGATGGCCGCAAAGCCGAACGCAGCGTCGCGCCTCCAGATCGACCTCGTCGACCTCGACGAAGACCGTGAGCGGCCGGCTCTGACGGTCTACGCGATCGATCGAGCCGGGACCGTGCTGCACCGCGCAGATGTCGATGCCCGGGGCGCCGCCGCGGTGCCACCGGCCGTGCTCGAGAAGGCGTCCGAGCTGCTCGTGGGGCCGCCGTTGGAAAGCCTCGAGGGCGTCGAGCGCTCCTCGCTGGCCCGCTTTCATGCCGGCGACGTGCTCGAGCGCCTGAAGGAACGCAGGGCACTCGAGCTCGGTCCGGCCGACTGGGACAGGTTCTTCCTCGGGCGCACGTGCGTCGGCGGCGCCGTGCGGAAGTGCTCGTTCCCGCCGTTCTTCGCCCGTGACCTGTTGCTCGACGCCTCGCCGCAGCGAAGTAGCGCCTTCGACCGACCGAAGGCGACGTCACTCGGGCTCGGCTCGCGGCGGGCGCTCGCCGGGGCGGAGGACCTGGCCGTGGCCCTGCCATCCGCTCGCCTCTCGTTCCCGCGACGCTGTGAGAAAGTCTGCGACGGGCTCGTGATCGTCTACCGGCGACGCTGCTGCTGTACGCCGATCGTGATCGACGATCCGCGCCTCGACGACCTCATCGACCGGCTGCGGGAGATCGTGGAGATCATCCCCTGGCCTCCCGTGCCGGATCCGGGGCCGATCGGCCCGCCCGGCCCGGGGCCCGACCCCGCGCCGTTCGGTCTCTTCGCCGGGGGCACGGTCGGGCGCGCGGCCGTGAACGCGCCGCGCGACCTGTACGCCCTCCAGACGCTCGACGCCCACCTCAAGCCGCAGTACGTCCTCGACCGCGCGTACCTGCGCCCGTTCTGGTGCCATTGCGGGCCGGCGAAGATGGTCGGCCAGGGCTCGCTGCGGCCCGACGGCACGTTCAACGTCTGTTGGCGTGAGCCGCTGTCGGTCTTCCAGCCGCACTGCCACGACGAGTACGCGTTCGTCGTCCGGCAGAACATCAACGGAGCGACGGTCACGGTGTACGACGGCCTCGCGGCCAACGAGTGGTTCCAGACGTCGACCGGAATCGTGTTGACGACCTACGATCGCCGGGCGCTTTCGTGCCGCGAGAACGACTTCCCCGGCGGCGCGGGCGCGTTCGTCCTGCTTCAGGACATCGGCTTCACCCCGAGTCACCGACTGAAGACCCCCGACGCGGACGGGCCCGACAGCGTCCAGCCGCCGGTTGCCTACAACGACGGGCTCGTCAACCCGGCAGCGTCACCCGCAGCGGCGAAGGGCAGCTACCTGGATCAGAACTGGGGCGGAACCCTGGCGCTCCGCTTCCACTTCAGCGAACCGATGAAGACCGGCCCGGCAGTCGGCGCCAAGTACTACCGGATCAGTGTCAGCGCGGCTGACGGGAACGGCGACCCGACGGGGAGCCGCTCGACCTTCGACCAGCCGCTCTCGTGGCTCTACTACCAGCCGTCCGGCACCGACGTGCTCGTGCTCTCGGAGCCGCTCGGACCGTTCAGCGCGGGCGGCGAGGCGAACCTGTATCTGATCCCGTACGACGCCGACCACGACTGGCAGAGCGGCCAGTTCCACGGCGCCGTCGATACGACGGGATTCGCGAACGGACGGCACCTGATCACCGTGGAGGTCTTCGACGGCGCCGGCAACCGGCTCCGTCCTACGGGCGCCGCCGGCGCGGGCACGGACAAGGCGTTCACGTTCCGACGGTGGTTCCAGCCGATCGGCCCAACCGCGAACGTCCCGTTCGCCGCGCTCACCCACATGTTCTGGTGGGACAACCGGCAGGCCGTCGCACAGATCGTCGACCTGCGCAAGGGATCTGTCGCCTCGTCGGACGAGTGCCAGTTCCTCGTCGCTCCGGGCACCGAGTTCTTCCGGTCCGGGTATCGGGCCTACCACCCGGACGACATGTTCATTCTGAACCACGTCGCCTGGTGGCGGCGCGGACTCGGTGGACCCGCGGGGACGTTGATCAACTCACCCGACAACGCCGGCAAGCCGCCGGGCCCGGTCGCCGTCACCCCGATCACCTCGCCCCCGGCCCAGCCCGACCCGCCGACGTTCGCGAACCTGCTCGGCGCCCACACGAAGTGCAGCTTCGCGCTGAACCTGCACGTCAACGTGAAGACGACGAACGGCTTCGGCATCCTCACGTCGCTGAACGCCGACGATCAGGCCGCCTTCGCGCTCGAACAGACGTAGGGCACTCCCGGAGCCCGGCCCCTCGTCCACAAGAGGGCCCGGGCTCCGGGGAGCGCGTCGACGGGAACGAGCAACCGCCGAACCTGAGGGGGCAGCGACAAGAGAGCTTTCGCAGCGCGTAAGGAATCGTCGGCTGCCCGGTTGTGGAGGCAACGGATCTCGTCCACAACCGAAGGGAGAACATCATGAAGGTCCGCGTCCCCAGCCCGTCGATGGTCGTCGCCATCCTCGCACTCCTGTTCGCGCTCAGCGGCACTGCTGTCGCCGGCGCGCTCATCACTGGTGCACAGATCAAGAACAACACGGTGTCGAGCCTCGATCTCGCCGACAACACGGTGCGGAGCGTCGACGTGAAGAACAACTCGCTCACGACGGTCGACGTGCTGAACGGCACGCTGCGCGCCGTCGACTTCGCGCCGGGCGTGCTCCCGACCGCCGGAGCTGCCGGCCCGGCCGGGCCGGCAGGCGCTCAGGGCCCGGCGGGCCCGCAGGGTGCTCCCGGCCTCGCCGGCGTCGAGATTGTGACGGCGGACACCGCCAACACGTCCGACAGCCTGAAGCAGGTCGATGCGTCGTGCCCGGCCGGCAAGCAGGTCGTCGGCGGCGGAGCGCACATCTACAACGCCGCCACCGACGCGGCGCTCGACGAGAGCTACCCGGCGAGCGCGACGAAGTGGCGGGCGACGGCGTACGAAGTCGTGGCCACGGCGGCGAACTGGCACCTCACCGCGTACGCGATCTGCGCCGCTGTCGCGCCGTAGCGGCATGGCTCATCGAGGTGGACGGGGGCGCGGCGCAGGCCGCGCCCCCGTCGTGCTCGAGACCGCGTAAGGAACTCGCGGCAACCCGGTTCTCCTCATAACCCGGCGGAAACGGACCGCCGCCAAAGCAAAGGAGAGCTCAGATGACCAGCACCGCCACCACCACCAAGAAGCTCCTCGCCTCCGTCGCAGCGACCCTTGTCGCGGCCGTGACGATTGTCGCCGGCACGGCGTCCGCTGCCGGGGGCCCGACGATCTCGGTCGGCAACGGTTGCGCGGCGCAGTGCATCACGGAAGCACTCGTGACCGCCACCGCCACCTCGGCCAAGGTCGAGCTGAAGACCACGGTGCTCGCCCACCTGAGCGTCTACGTGACGAAGCAGACCGCATCGACGATGACAGGCGGGCTCACGACCTCGCAGACGCAGAAGGTCTCGATCTCCGCCTTCTCGCCCAGCCGCAACGCGTCTTTCTTCGGGCTCGAGCCGGACACGACTTATGCGATTCTCGTCAAGGCAACGGATCTCAAGGGCCAGGCCGCAACGCAGCGGGGCACGTTCAGGACGCTGCCGATCAAGACCACGGGCCTCGGCGGGCCGGAGACGATCGACTCCGGGCTCGGCTGCGCCGCGGAATGCATCACGAGGGCGCAGATCACCCAGAAGGCACCTGCCGCGTCGATCGCGAACGTCGACATCGCCACCGCGACCGAGGCAAAAGTCCAGATCGTCGTCTCACGCGACAAGCCGGTGCAGACCGCGAAAGGCCTCGCCCAGTACAAGGTCGTCTCGAACCAGACGAGCCCCGGCTTCGTGACGTCGTTCAGGACCCAGGTCGGCGGGCTCGACTACGGCACGAGGTACTACGTGGTCGTCCGGGCCAAGGACGCCGAGGGGCAGATGAACGTGCGGCAGGGCTCGTTCCGCACCGTCTCGGCCACCGCAACCGTGACGATCCACAAGATCAAGGTCGTCAACGACGGCGACAAGGGCCGGAACACAGGCGAGCTCTACTTCCGCCTCTGGGTCGGCGACGACGTCTACAGCTCCTGGTACTCGGGGCGCAAGGAAATCGACTCGGGTGAGACCTTTGACGTCAACGCCAGGGGATCTTCCCGACCCGGTGGCTTCTCGTTCCGGGTCTCGGCGAACGGCGACGCCAAGTTCGACACGCGCATGCTCGGCGAGGAATGCGACGCCGTGTTGAAGAAAAACTGCATCCTCGAGGCCGGTGGGCCCAGCGCTCTACAGTGGGCGTCCGCCGGTGGTCGCTTCGACGTCTCGAAGATCCTTGCGCGAGGCGCTCTGCCCTTCTGGTTCGGTACCGGCGTGACGGCGCCCGCGGGACACGACGCCTACTTCGTCTTCGGCACGACCGACAGGTACGTGAAGTTCCTCGTCCTCGCCACCATCGACCTCGACGTCGACTGGCCGTAGGCACGACCCCGTCGACACGTCTGTCCCTGGGGGCCGGAGAGATCCGGCCCCCAGATTGGGCGAGGCGACCCGCGGCGGCCGGAGTCCCAAACTGCGTAAGGAATCCGACCGCTCGCGGTTGGAGAAGCATGAGCGAACACGACCCACACATCGAGCTCCTCGACGTGGACGAGGCCTGGCTCGCCGAATGGGCGGCCGAGGGCATCGCCGCGCTCGAACGCCACCTTGCCAAGCACGCCGCGTTCGCGGAGTACCTCCGCTTGCGCAACACCGTACACTCTGACGATGGCGACGGTCGTCCGGACGCCTGACGCCGAGCTTCTGCGCCGGCTCCAGGCGCGGGACCGCACGGCCTGGGAAGTGCTCTATGCCGAGTACCAGCCCCGCCTGCGCGCGTTCGCGTACAGGCTGTCCGGGAACGTCCACGACGCGGACGACCTCGTGCAGGAGACGTTCGTCCGCGCGGTGCCGCGCCTCGATCGCCTCGATCCGGAGACCGCGGATGTCTCGGCCTATCTGTTCACAACCCTCAAGAACCTGTTTCTCAAGCAGGTCGAACGCCGCCAACGGCAGGAGCCCATGGCCGAGGTTCCCGAGCCGACCTTGCCCTCGCCAATCGAGGACGACCCTCAGCGCAGCCTCCTCCTGAGCAGCCAGCAGGACGAGGTGCGCCGCGCGAACGCGCGCCTGCAGCCACGGCAGCGGCTCGTGCTGGCTCTTCGCGAGCTCGAGGACCGCTCGTACGCCGAGATCGGCGAGCTCGTCGGCATGAAGGAGAACGCGGTCGCTCAGCTCATCTTCCGCGCGCGTGAGGGCCTGCGAACGGAGCTTCGTCTCGCCCAGATCGACCCCGAGCAGCTTCCAGAGGAGTGTCGCCGCTTCCTGCCGCTCCTCGCCGCCCATCTCGACGGCCAGCTCAAGGGAAAACGACGCGACGCGACGCTCTCGCACCTCGAGGGCTGCGAGCGCTGCCAGGCCGCCCTCGCGGACATGCAGGAGGCATCGCGTCGCTACCGCACCCTGTTTCTGCCGCCGCTCGGGGCGGATGAAGCGCGCGCAGCGGTCGACGAGCGGCTGGAGGCATCCGGCTACTGGACGCCGACCGCCTCGCGACGTCGGGCACGTCGGACCAGGAGCGCAGGGGCGATTGTTGCCGTAACGATCGTCCTCGGTGGAGCCGGAGCCGCTCTCGGGGTGGCACTCGCACGCGACGATGCGCCGGAGGCGGTCCCCGCGTCGACGGTGGTGACGAGGATCGGTGGCGTAGGCACCGGTGCACAGACGACGGATCCCGGCCTACGACCACCGACGACGACGGCCAAACGTACGGTGGTCACGCCGACACCCCCGGAGACCTCCGCGTCGCCCAAGCCGGCGGTCGCCCCGACCGCTCCCGTGACCTCTGCCCCGACCGAACCGGCCGCGGCGACGACGCAAGAGCCCGAGCCCAAGCCACAGCCCAAGCCAAAGCCGACCGCGAAGCCAGAGCCGACATCGGCACCCGAGCCAGCTCCGAAGCCGACCGTCGAGCCGAAGCAGCCCTTGCCGGACACGACGGCGCCGATCGTGACGATCACGAGCGCCCCCGCCGCTGTGACCTCGACGGACGGCGCCCAGATCACGTTCAAGGCGAACGAGAGCGGCGCCACGTTCACGTGCTCGGTCGACGAAGCGGCGGACACGGCCTGCACCAGCCCTGTCGTGCTCACCGCGGTCGCGACGGGACAGCATCGGTTTTCGGTGCGGGCAACCGACAGGGCCGGGAACGTCGGCTCCCCCGTGTCGGTCACCTGGACGTACACACCGCCCGATACGACTCCACCCGTGGTGACGATCGGATCAGCTCCCGCGTCGCAGACAACGGACACCGGGGCGCGCATCTCGTTTGCCTCCAGCGAGCCGGGATCGTCATTCTCTTGTTCGCTCGACGGAAGCGCGTTCGCCGCCTGCACGAGCCCTGCGTCGTACACATCGCTCGTCGTGGGATCGCACACGTTCTCGGTACGCGCAACGGACGCGGCCGGCAACACCGGCCAGGCGGCCAGCCACGGCTGGAGCATCGTTTCACCGCTGCCCGATCTGTTCGTGAGCTCGTTCAGCAAGAACAGCATCACGATCACGAACCGCGGCACCGCCCCCGCGGGCCCGTCGACGCTGACAATCACACTGGTCGGAACGTTCAGCGTGCCGAGCGTCCAGCCCGGCGCCTCGGTGACGTTCTCGTGGTCGACGTGTCGTGTCGGAGCGTATTCGGCGATCGTCGATCGGACGAACGCTGTCACCGAATCCGATGAGACCAACAACCGAGCGAGCCGCGCCAACACCTGCCCGTAGTGCGTCGCGCCCGGACACCCTCCGGGACGCCCCGTCTCGACGACGGGGGGTGAGACCTCAGGCTTGTTGCCTCGTGCAGGAGTGCGGTCGACGCTGCTCGACAGGCGAGAACCTGGCGAGCAGCGCCTCTTCTACGGCTGCGGCTCGAGCTCGAGCGCGCAGGAGTTGATACAGAACCGCTGGCCCGTCGGGCCGGGGCCGTCCGGGAACACGTGGCCGAGGTGGCCGCCGCAGGCGGCGCACGTGACCTCGGTGCGGATCATCCCGTAGCTCGTGTCGACGTGCGTGTCGACGCTCTCGAGCGAGGCCGGCTCGACGAAGCTCGGCCAGCCGGAGCCGGAGTCGAACTTCGCGTCGGAGCGAAACAGCTCGGCCCCACACCCGGCGCAGCGGTACATGCCGGGGGTCTTCTCGTCGGTGTAGGCGCCGGTGAACGCCCGCTCGGTTCCCTTCTGGCGCAGCACGGCGTACTGCTCGGGGGTGAGGCGGGCCCGCCACTCGGCGTCGGACAGCTGGGTCTTCTCTTCCATGCTCATGACCGTACCGTCCCGCCTCGACCGCAGGCGTTACAGGACGACGAGCGACACGGCGACGAACTGGACGGACGCCGCCGCGACGACGAGCACGTGGAAGATCTCGTGGAACCCGAACGTGGCGGGGAACGGGTTCGGCCGGTGCGTGGCGTACACGATCGCGCCGAGGGTGTAGAGCACGCCGCCGATCATCACGAGCACCGAGCCGGGCAGGCCGACGCCGGAGAGCATCTGCGGAATCGTGATCACCCCGACCCAGCCCACGGCCACGTACGCGAGCACCGAGACCCACTTCGGCGCGTCGAGCCAGAAGAAGTTGAGCACGAGGCCGAGCGCCGCGCCGAACCACACCGTCGCGAGCACGATCCAGCTGATCGCGCCGCTGAACGCGAGCAGCGCGAACGGCGTGTAGGTCCCGGCGATGAAGAGGAAGATCGTCGAGTGGTCGAGCCGCCGCGCCCACACCCGCCGTGCGGCCGACTTGAACGGGTAGCGGTGGTAGAGGGCGCTGGCGCCGAACATCGCCGCGAGCGCCGTCACGTAGACCCAGGCCGCGAACCGCGGCAGCGCCCCGTCTGCGAGGACCACGAGCACGACACCAGCCACGAGGGCGACGAAGAACGCCCACAGGTGGAACACGCCGCGGAGCCGCGGCTTCGCGAGGGCGTGCACGAAAGGGATTGTGCCAGACCCGCCACCGGGGTCGGGCCTACGGCTGCGCACCGGCCGTTGCCTACACTCCGCCCGGGGCCGTTAGCTCAGTTGGTAGAGCAGGGGACTTTTAATCCCAAGGTCGCTGGTTCGATCCCAGCACGGCCCATCGGAGAACACCCTGCAAATAGCGTTTTCGCTTCTCAGACAAGTCTGCGTTTTGGCCTTTGGGGCCACGGATGGGGCCACACGACGAATGGGAAGGCAGTGTCGGGGCGGCGTTCAGGGCCTCGGCGTGGTCGTCCCCCGTCCTCGACGTGACAGGCGGTTCGCGGCCCCGCCCATTGAACCGCTCCGGGTTTCATGCAGGCTGTTTGGTTTGAGTCTCTGAACCGCTCCGGGTTTCATGCAGGCTGCGCAGTACCCCGAGTTTGGTGGAGTCGCGTTTCTTGGCTGAGGCCGCCTGGGTTGTGGTGTTGAAGTTCTTCAATTCATATTCGATCGGTGTGAGCATGCCGAGGCTGGAGTGGCGCCGCCGGCGGTTGTGGAAGATCTCGATGTATTCGAAGATCGCGTTGGCGAGCTCGACGCGGGTCCTCCAGCGGCGGGTGTCGAGAAGTTCGACCTGCATCCGCGACCAGAACGCTTCGATCATCGCGTTGTCGTAGCAGTCTCCGACGGATCCCATCGACGGCACGAGCCCCGATTGCCTTGCCCGTTCGGTGAAGGCCCATGACGTGAATTTGCGTCCCGTGATCCGAGTGGATTACTGTCTCGCCGCGTTGTGCGGCGCGCTGCTCGATCGCCATCCCGAGCGCGTTGCAGGTCAAAGCGGCGGTCGGGTTGTGGCTGATCGACCAGCCGACCACGCGGCGGCTGAACGCGTCGAGCACGACCGCGCAGTACACCTTCCCCTCGCGGGTCGGGTGCTCGGTGATGTCGGTCACCCAGAGCTGGTTGGGCCGCTCGCGGACGAACATGCGGTCGACGAGGTCATCAGCCCTGGCGGCCCCCGACAGGCCCCAGCGTTTCCGGGCTCCGCTGCGGCCAGCTATGCAGGCGCGCTGCATCAGCATCGCGACCGCGTTGTGGCCGACCCGGATCCCGCGGCCAAGCACGAGCTCCGCGTGCACCCGCTTGGCGCCGTAGTTGCCGTAGGAGGCGGCGTGGACCTCGCGGATCACGTCGGTCAGCCACGCATGCCGTACCGAGCGCGCCGACGGCGGCCTCGACCGCCAGGCGTAGAAGCCTGCCCAGGAGACGCTCAGCACCCGACAGGCGACCTCGACCGGCAGGCCCTCACTGGCCATCACGGCGATCGCCTCGAACCGCCTTTTGGGCGCACCGACTCCTTCAACAACTCCGCGGCCCGCCGATGCACAGCCAGCTCGGTCTCGAGCTCGCGGATCCGCCGCCGAGCCACCCGAAGCTCCTCGCGCTCCTCTGAACTCAGCCCCGGCAGCTCGCCGCGGTCGATCAGCTCCTGGCGCCGCCACATGTAGATCGACTGGTCGCTGACCTCGAGCAGCCGCGCCACCTCCGCCACAGGCTTTCCCGCCGCGACCAGATCGAGCGCCCTTCGACGGAACTCCGCCGGATACCCCTTCCGTGCCATGAACGACCTCCTCGCTCATCATCGAGGAAGCCCGAGTCTAGAAACCAGACCCTACGAAACCGGGGCTACAGCACTCCTTCCTTGCCAGTCACCGGAGGGTACCGCCCTGCGAAACTGGAGTAACACACCTGCGAATCTGGATCAACGCAACTGCCAAGCGGAGAGAACTCGGGTCGCTCCCGACGTGACTGCCATCTGAGCGTACGGTGAGCGGACGCTAGAACAGCGCTCAGGCACGGCTGACGAGAGGACTACGTAGGAGGCCTTCGAGGCAGCTAGCCGATTACTCGGGCGGCATTGGATTGACTATCCGCCGGATCGTATGAATGCGACACAACTTCAGTCCAAGGGGTCGCGGTGGCCGCATCGGCAGGCATACCTCGATCGGCCTGCGTCTGGCCGCTAGACGAACCTGTGATCCAGCGCGTGGCGCGTTGCCTGTGCGCGCGAGGAGACACCGAGCTTGCGGTAGACCGTGCGAACGTGGGCGTGGACTGTCCGTACCGAGACGAAGAGGCGTTCGGCGATGCGCGGGTTCGACAGTCCCGACGCCAAGAGGCGCAGGATCTCGAGTTCCCGCGCCGTGAGGTCGCACGGGTCGTGGGTCGTGAGACCGGCGGCAGCGCGCGCCTCGATGATCCAGCGAGCGCCCTCGACGGCGTGGCCTCGTGTTCTCCAGCTCGAGGACGTCGAACCACTGTTCTTCCTCGGCCGTGCCGTAGCGGGCGCACGCTCGCGGATGGTCCGGTGCGATCAGGTGGAACTCGTCGGCGAGTCGCTCGATCAAGTGCCGGTACATGATCCTGACGACCTTCGACCTGGAGGAGTACATCAACGAGGCCCTGAGGGCCGGGGCGAGCGGGTTCGTTCTCAAGGACGACCCTCCGGAACAGCTGATCGAGCTGATCGGATTCGGCAGGACGAGCCGCGTTCTCGTGGGAGGTCTCCTCAGTCGGCGGAGGTGCCCGGGGCGAGTCCGAGCCGCTCGGCAAGCCAGCGCGCCTGCGCCGCCTTCTCGACCTCGCGGGCGCCTGGCCCGTCTGCCGCGACGGCGGCCCGGGCGGCGTCGTCGCTCGCGGTCGGGGCGAGGCAGCCGGCGATGTCGTCGTCGAGGTCCTGAAGGTACTCGGCTGCCGCGGGCGACCGGGTCGCGTAGTCACGCACGCGGCGCGCACAGTCCTCGCAGAAGTCGTGCATCGCGTCGCGATCCCACTCGGTCACGCGGCGCACCAACCGTCCCCTCTCTGCGACCAGCTTGTGACGCGCGCGTGCGATCCGGCCCGAGAGCTCGACCTCCCAGAGCTCGCCGTGCAGCCACCAGGGCAGATCGCCGAGTGCGCACGCGTGGATCCCGGTCGAGCACGGGTGGACAGCCGCCTTGACCCACTCCCCCGTTCCGGCGCCCGTCGGCACGGGCCAGGCAAAGCGACTGAACGGCCCTATCGCGCCGGGAGCGAGAAACTTCCACGCGATCACGAGCGGCCCCATCCCCGGAACGCCGCTAGAAGATCCGCCTTCGTCACCTCCGAGAGGTCGTCGACCGACACGTGGCCCACGACCTCGATCGTCGTCCGGATCTGGTCGAGGTAGTTCGCGCAGCCGACGCAGACGACGATGTGCTCCTCGAAGCGAGAGCGTGCGTCATCGTCGAGCCCACCTTCGAGGTACTCGGTCACGAGCTCGACGAGCTCCTCACACGTCAGATCGACTTCGCTCATCCTGTCCCCGACTCCAGATACGCCTCCAGCGCACGCCGGACCTTCGCGCGTGCGCGGTGAAGAATCACTCGCTGGTTGGTCTCGCTGAGCTCGAGGACGTTACGGACGTCGTCCGAACCCCACCCGTGGACGTCCCGCAGTGTGATCACCGTGCGCTGCATCTCGGGAAGCTCGGCGATCGCCGCTTCGACGATCGCGACCGTCTCGTCTCCGACCAGCCGTTCCTCGGGGAGCTCCGAGAACCGCGACGGCGCCGACGTCCAGTGCCCCGCCCAGCGTCCCGAGCCGAGGAAGTGGTCGGGGTCGACGGTCGGCTCGCCGCTTCCGTCGTCGGCCCCACCGGCCGCCGAGAACGGGATGCTCCGACGCTCCCGCTCGCCCCGGGTCTTGGCGGTGTTCTCGAGGATGCGGAAGATCCACGTCTTCAGCGACGAGCGGCCCTCGAAGCGGCCGATCCCCGAGATCACGCCGAGCCACGCGTCCTGCACCACCTCCTCCGCGACTGCACGAGTCGCCACGTACATGCGCGCGACGCGAAGCATGGCTGGACCGTACTCGTCGACGAGGGAAGCGAATGCCCGCTCGTCGCCGCTGCGTAGTGCCGCGACGAGCTCCTCCTGGCCCGGGGGCACCGTGAACGGTGCGGAGATTTCCACGAGGTGGACGCTAGTCGGCAGTGGCGGCCGCGTCCACCCCTGCCTGTAACGGGCGGGCCGCTTTGCCGTCTGTCTTCATGCGGGCCACCGCTTTGACATCTCACGCCTCGACTCCGCGAAGGGACATGCCCATGAGCAACGACCGTTTCGACCTCGTGATCATCGGCGGCGGCGGTGCCGCCCGCGAGGCTGCCCGTCTCGCAATCTCGGAGCATGGCGCGAGGGTCGCCGTCATCGAGCGGGGCGACTGGGGCGGCGAATGCGAGCGCGTCGCCTGCAAGCCGACGAAGCAGTACGTGGCCGCGTCGGAGCTCCTCAACGACATCCGTGCGGTCGGCACCGATCTCGGCATCGAGACGGGAACGGTCGGCTTCGACCTGGGAAAGCTCAAAGACCGCAAGGACTGGTTGATCGGGACGCCCGACAAGTGGCGCGCGCGCTTCGAGATCGATGGACTGACCGCGCTCGACGGAGATGCCACCATCGTCTCGGCAACGGAGGTCGAGGTCGGCGGCCGAGTCGTCGACGGCGACAGGATCCTGATCGCCACCGGCTCGCGAACCGCTGTTCCGCCGATCGAGGGCATCGACGCGATCGAGTGGATCGACAACGTCGGAGCTCTCGAGTTGAGGACCGTTCCCGAGTCGCTGCTCATCGTCGGAGCCGGCGCGGTCGGCCTCGAGTTCGGCCAGGTGTTCGCGCGCTTCGGCTCCGACGTGACGGTCGTCGAGGCTGCCGACACGATCGCCGGCCGCTCCGACCACGAGGCCGCCGCGTCGCTGCGAAGCGCCCTCGAGGCTGACGGAATCGAGATTCTCACCGGGACGTTCGTCTCGAAGGTCGAGCGGATCCGGAACGAGATCGAGGCCACGCTCGCCGAGCGCGGCGGCGACGCGCGCTCCGTCGTGCACGCCACGACGCTGATGCTCGCCGCCGGCCGGGTCCCGAACACCGAAGGCCTGGGGCTCGACGAACTGGGGCTGAAGGCGTCGAGGCAGGGGATCGTCGTCGACGAGTACCAGCGGACATCCGTATCGGGCATATGGGCTGCCGGCGACGTCGTCGCCGGCATACAGCTCACGCCGATCGCCGCCTATCAGGGTCAGGTCGCGGTGGCAGACATGTTCGGCGGCTCGATCCGGACGGCAGACTATTCCGCCGTGCCGTCGGCGATCTTCACCGACCCCGAGATCGCCGGAGTCGGCCTGACCGAGGAGGAGGCGCGTGCGGCGGGGTTCGACGTCGGCACCTCGGTCTACCCCTCCCGGAACCTGCTACGTCCCTCCTACACGTTGCCGCGCGACGCCGAGTCGTTCGGGATCGTCAAGCTCGTCTTCGAGCGGGGCTCGCGCCGGCTGCTCGGCCTGCACGCGGTCGTTCGCGGCGGCGCCGAGTTCGTGCAGGGCTTCGCGACGGCGATCCGGCTCGGAGCCACGGTGGACGACATCGCTTTCGGGCATTACGCCTTCCCGACCGCGGCGGAGGCCGTCCACTACGCAGCCGAGGCCGCGATCGCCGGAGAGCTCGTCGGGGCATGAGGCCGGAGCCGCCGCGCACGGCGCTCGCGGCGGGAGACACCTTTCCGGACCTCTCGCTGCCGGATCACACGGGGCTGCAGCGAACGCTCTCCGAGATCGCGAACGGCGACCCGGTGGCGCTGTTCTTCTCTCGCGGCTGGTGGTGCCCCAAAGCTAGGCCGGGAGAGAGCCCACAGCTGTCGCCGCCGCTTCCTCCTCCGGCTCGCCGCCTCGCAGGAGGGTGAGCGCGACGAGCGGGAACACGATCACGGAGACGAGGCCGGCGGCCACGAGCGCGACGTAGTTGAGGGGCCGGATCAGCCCGAGATCGACACCGATCTGTCCCGCGACGACTGGAATGCTGAGCGACGTGGCCTGGAGCAGCCCCGCCCCGACGAGCTGCCTGCCGGCTCCGAACGAGCGGTAGAGCAGCGCGGGAAGTGCACGCACGACCAAGATCGCCGCCAGGAAGATCGGAACCCGCGCCAGAGCCGAGCCGCTTGCGAAGAGGCCGCTGACGTCGAGCTTCAGTCCGGTCGAGACGAAGAAGAACGGGATGAAGACGCCGAACCCGACCGCCTCGAGCTTCGTGTGGAAGAGGGCGTGCGTCATCATCTGGTCTCGATCGACGAGCTTCAGCGTCGCTCCCGCGAGGAAGGCGCCGAGGATCGCCTCGAGCCCGAACCGGGAGGCGAGGACGACGAACAGCGCGAGCAGGAGGAACGCCCCCCGGACGCGGATCTCGGCGGTGGTGTCCTGCAGCCTGAGCAACGTCGACGTGATCCGCATCGAGTGCTCGAGTCCGAGAATCGACGCTGTGACGGCGAGGGCGAACAGGAGGAATCCGAGGAGGAGCACGAGCTTCGCCCCGATCCCGCCCGACTCACCGGAGAAGAACAGCGACAGGAGGACGATCGGCACGACCTCCGCGATCGAGGCGCCGGCAACGATGACCTGCCCGAACGGCGTCGCCGTCTGCCCAGAGTCTTTGAGGATGGGCAGGATGATGCCGAGGCTCGTCGCCGACAGCACCACCGCGATGAGGAGGGGCGACCTCACGAGATCGACCTCCCGCAGGCCGACGCCGACGACGAGCGCGAGCGAGAAGGAGGCGGCGTAGGCGACGGCCGTCGTGCGCAGAAGCCGTCCACGCAGGCGCGCGAAATCGATCTCGAGCCCTGCGAGCAGGAGGAGGAACGCGAGGCCGAACGTGCTCATCACCTCCACCGGCTCGTCGAAGCTCGCCCAGCCGAGCACCTGCGGCCCGACGGCGATCCCGAGCAGGATCTCGACGACGATGGCCGGCAGGCGGGCGCCGGTGAGGCCGATCAGGAGTGGTGCGACAAGCGCGACCGCGGCGACGACTGCGACCGACGTGAACGAAACCATGCCGCCGTAGTCGCCCACCGCGTCCTGCTGTTACAGCTGTAACGTCTTCGCACGCGACGCTACTAGAACGCCATGCCAGAGAACCTCCCGGGCGCCGTCCCCTGGTGGCCGTCGCCCTTCGGCAAGGACGACCAGGCCGGGATGCTCAACCGCATCACCGACGCCAAGCGCCTCGAGGCGCTGGCAACGGTTCGTACGGGACGCGTCTACGACCTCGGCCACGTGCTCGACGAGAGCGTCCCGGTCTTTCCGGGCCGCTACTTCCGCCAGACGCTCGTGACGACCGCACACCACGCGAACGCGATCGACATGCCAGCGGCCCCGACGGGCCTGGGCGACAACAAGGTCAACTGGATCACCGAAATCGTCTCCGGGACCATGCAGCTCGGGACGCATCTCGACGCCCTCAGCCACCTGCAGATCGGCGATCGCGGCTACAACGGCTGGCGCGTCTCCGAACTCGCCGGCCCTGCCGGCGTCCGACGCCTCGGCTCCGAGACGATCCCCCAGATCGTCACGAGAGGATGGCTCGTCGACGTCGCCGCTGCGCGAGGAGTGCAGCGGCTGTCAGCAGGCGACGTGATCACGGTCGACGACATCGCGCAAGGGCTCGGGGGCGCTGAGCCCGAGCCGGGCGACGCGATCTTCTTCCACACCGGCTGGGGCGGGCACTGGGACGACCCCGACACCTACCTCTCCGGCGAGCCCGGCCCCGGGTACGCCGCCGCCGACTGGCTCGTCGAGCACGAGATCGCGCTGACCGGCTGCGACACCTGGAGCTACGGCCCGGTGCCGGCCGAGGATCCGGCCAGGCCGTTCGAGGTGCCCCAGCTGCTCAACGTGAGGCACGGCGTCTTCATCGTGGAGAACCTCGACACCTCCGAGCTCGCCGCGAGCGGCGTGCGTGGCTTTGCTCTCGTCCTCACCCACCCGAAGCTTCGCGGCGCCACGGGCGCCTGGACCTCACCCATCGCAATCGTCTGAAAAGGAAGAGCCTCATGAGCGAGCACTACGACGTGATCATCATCGGAACCGGCGCCGGGGGCGGCACGCTCGCCCACCGGCTCGCCCCGACCGGGCTCCGGATCCTCCTGCTCGAGCGCGGCGGCTACCTCCCCCGCGAGCCCGAGAACTGGGACTCCCAGGAGGTGTTCGGCAGGGAGCGGTACGTCACCGGCGAGCGCTGGTACGACCGCAACGGCACCGCCTTCAGGCCGCACGCCCAGTACTTCGTCGGCGGCAACACCAAGGTCTACGGTGCGATCCTCTTCCGGCTGCGGGAGGGTGACTTCGGCCAGGTCGAGCACTACGGCGGCATCTCGCCCGCCTGGCCGCTCTCGTACCAGGACTTCGAGCCGTACTACGCCCAGGCCGAGAAGCTCTACCTCGTGCATGGCCAGCATGGCGAGGACCCCACCGAGCCGCCCCGCTCGGGGCCGTTCCCGTACCCGGCGGTATCGCACGAGCCCCGCATCCAGAAGCTCCACGACGACCTCGTCGGCGAGGGGCTCCATCCCTTTCATCTTCCCGTCGGGGTCGACCTCGACGAGTCCGACCCGGAAAAGGGTCGCTGCGTGCGGTGCGCCAAGTTCGACGGCTTCCCCTGCCTCACCGACGGCAAGGCCGACGCCCACGTTCTCTGTGTCCGGCCGGCTCTGCAGCACGACAACGTCACGCTGAAGACCCACTCGCGGGTCGTGCGCCTCGAGACCGACGCCTCCGGCCACACGGTGACCGGTGTGGTGGTCGATCGCGGCGGCGCCGAGGAGGCGTACAGCGGCGACATCGTCGTTGTCTCGTGCGGAGCCGCGAACTCGGCCGCCCTGCTTCTGCGGTCGGCTTCGGACAAGCATCCGAACGGGCTCGCGAACTCGTCCGACGTGGTCGGCCGCAACTACATGGCACACATCAACTCCGCCGTGATCGCGATCTCGCAGTCGCCGAACCCGACGAAGTTCCAGAAGACGCTCGGCCTCAACGACTTCTACTGGGGCGCGGACGACTCGAAGCTTCCGCTCGGGCACATCCAGATGCTCGGAAAATCGGACAAGAACATGCTCCGGGCCGGTGCGCCCTGGTTCGCACCCGGGCTCGCTCTCGACTACATGGCCAAGCACGCGATCGACTTCTGGCTCACCTCCGAGGACCTGCCGCACCCGGACAACCGCGTCACCGTCGACCGAGACGGAAACATCCACCTGGCCAAGACCTACTACAACCTCGAGGCGCACAGGCGGCTGCTCGGAAAGCTGAAAGGCCTGCTCGCCGCGATCGGATGCCACGAGCGCGCGATCCCCCGTTGGTCGGTGCTCGACCAGCAGATCCCGCTGGCGGGCATCGCCCACAACTGCGGCACCGTCCGGTTCGGCTCGGACGCGAAGACCTCGGCTCTCGACGTCAATTGCAAGGCGCACGACCTGGACAACCTGTACGTCGTCGACACGAGCTTCTTCCCCTCGTCATCCGCCGTGAACCCGGCGCTGACGGCGATGGCGAACGCGCTGCGCGTCGGCGACCACCTGATCGAGCGGCTCGGGGCCGACACGGTGCCCCGCGTCGAGGAAGAGGTGATGGTCTCGTGAAGACGGCAAACACGGTCGCACGCGCGATCGGAAAGGGCGTCGTCGCCGGCCTCGCCGGCACGGCGGCGATGACGGTGTCGAGCACCGTCGAAGCGAAGCTGCGGGGTCGCGCGTTCAGCGACGCTCCCGCCCGTGCCACCGCGAAGGTGCTCGGGATCGCCGAGTTCGAGGACGCCCGCGCCAAGGCGCGCTTCAGCGACCTTTCCCACTGGGGCTACGGCACCGGTTGGGGCATCGCCCGCGCCGTAGTGCGAGAGCTCGGCCTCGGGCCGAAGGCCGCGACCCCGGCGCACTTTGGAGCGATCTGGGGCAGCGCCGCGGTGATGCTCCCGGCCCTCGAGGTGGCGCCCCCGTTCGTCTTCTGGGGCAAGGAGGAGGTCGCAATCGATCTCTTCCACCATCTCGTCTACGTGACCGCAACGGCCGTAGCGTACGAGCTGCTCGACTGAGTCGGACGATGTCCGGTGCCGGCGCCGGGGGACGCCGGTGCCGGATCCGTGGGACGCGCCCTAGCCGGGTCGGCGCTCGAGCAGACGGCGGGCGCGCAGCGCTTCGGCGACCGACCAGGCCTGGAAGGGGCAACCCGTGGCGGCATGAGGCGGATCGCCGTCGGCCGTCTCCGAGATCGAACCGAGACCCCATTCGCAAAGGTGCGTGCCGAGCCCGTCGAGAGCTTCGTCCACCCGCACGCCGGTCTTGAGCCCCGCCTCGACGTAGGGGCCGAGCAGCCACGGCCAGACGGTGCCCTGGTGATAGGCGTTGTCGCGCTCCGCCGGGCCACCACGGTGACGGCCCGCGTACGCGGGATCGTCGGGCGCGAGGCTGCGCAGCCCGAGGGACGTGAGGAGCGGCGCGCACGCCTCGACGACCGAACGCTCCCGCAGAGGTGCGTGGGGGAGCGACACGGCCAACAGCTGATTCGGCCGCAGGCGCGGATCGCCGACGAGGTCGTGACAGACGCCGTCGCGGACAAAGGCCTCGGCGAACGAGCTCCGAGCCTGCGCCTCGAGAGTGGCGACACGGGCGTCCTCCCGGCCCACGCGCCGAAGCATCCCCGCCACCCCGGCGAGGCCGTTGATCCAGAGAGCGTTGATCTCGACGGCCTTGCCCACGCGCGGCGTGATCGGATTACCGTCGACCCGTGCGTCCATCCAGGTCAGCGCGAGGCCGTCCGTGCCCTGCGAGAGGAGACCGTCCGAGGGGTCGACGGCGATCCCGTACCGGGTCCCGTGTGCGTGCGCTTCGACGATCTCGACGAACGTCGAGGCGAGCTCCGCCGCAAGGTCCACGTCGCCGGTGCGGGATACGTGGCGGTCGACGGCGTGCAGGAACCAGAGCGTCCCGTCGGCCGTGTTGTACTCGAGCGTCCCCGTATCGGCCGTGTTGGCCAGCATCCCCTCGCTGACCGTGGCCGCGTTGCGCGCCAGCAGCCGGCGACCCTCGTCGGCGCGGCCCGTCTCGAGGAACAACCCTTCGTAGGAGGTCATGGTGTCGCGCGACCAGTCGCCGAACCACGGGTAGCCCGCCACGACGGTCGGGCCTTCGACGATGAACTGATCCGCGGCGAGAACGAGCGACGCGTCGGCCCCGTCCCGAGCGCCCGCACGCTCGACAAGCGCCCGCGCCCGGGCGCGCGATGACGCGACGACCTCGTCACCCGGCGGCGGCACGGCCGCCGGGTCGCCGGCCCACGCTCGCACGACCATGGTCTCGCCGAGCCCGAGCTCGGCCGAAAAGCGGCCGGCATGCCAGAGATCCTCACGGTCGTTGAGCCCCCTGGCGGCCTCCTCGCGATACCGAACGCCGGTGTACCACTCGCCGGCAGGCACGAAGCCGGGGCCCTCGACGCGATACGCGCCCTCGAACACGTAGCCGTCGGCAACGGCCTCGACGTCGGGCACGCCCGACGCGAATCGCTCGCCGTGGGCGTTGCGCCACGTGCCGAGGGCCGCCAGCTCGAGTCGAACCGTCTGCGACGCCGCGACGATGCGATGCGTCACTGCAACGGCCGGGCGCCCGTGCACCGCGGCGACTTCGCGCTCGAGGATCACGTCGCCGACCTGCCAGCGCCAGCGCGGCACGCCGTGATCGAGGTCGAACGAGGCGAGGTGGACGTTTCCGGTCGGATCGACGGAGCCGTCTGCCCACTCGTGGACGGCGAGGCGAATGCGCGCGTCACCGATCACGAGCACCGGATCGAGAGACGCGAGCCCGAGCATGCGAGCCCCCGGCGGCTCTGTCGCGACGACGAGCAGGCCGTGGTAGCGCCTCGTGCGAAGCCCGCCGACGGTGCCCATGGCGAACCCACCAACCCCGTCCGCAACGAGCCACTCGCGTGCCGAGGCGAACGGGAGGTCGCCACAGAGCTGACGTCCGAATCTCATCAGACCTCAGTGAGCAGAGCCGACGGGGAGGCCCTGGCTCTGTTCCCACGCCGCGCGAGCCTCGTCGGTCAGGGGATCGAAGTCGGGCTTGAGGCGCCGGAAGAGATCGGCCAGATCGGCCCAGAGCTGGTACGGAGAGGGTCGGCCCCAGAACCAGTAGCCGTTGTAGACCTTGTCGATCACGAGCTCCGGCGCGAGCACGAGCGTGATCGGCACGCCCGCGTGGTCATGGTGGGTATCGGTGTACTCGCGAATGTCGAGCGCCGTCTGCAGCTCGAAATTCTCGTCCGCAAGATACGTCCAGAACGCGCCGGTAGCGATCTTCATCTTGTTCGTGTCGTGCCGGTCGTTCGGGAAGACGCTCACCATCTCGGTGAACGCCACGGGGCAGAAGTCGTACAGCTTGACGAGCTCCCGCTGGTGCTGACGCTCGCGTGGACAGTGCTCGCCGCGCGCAAGCATGAGCACCATGGCGTTGTCGCCCTGGAGCTCCGAGAGCCGGTGCAGCGCGCCGGTGTCGTCCGGGAGCTCGAAGTCGGGGAGCGTGGCTCCCACCTGCAGCTTGTCGTTCATCGGGTCTCCTCCTCGGTTCCGTGCGGGCTAGGTCGGGCGGATGCCGGCGACGCCGAGCCGGATCCGGTAGACGCTCGTCAGGGCGGTGATGTAGAGCGTGCGGCCGTCGGCGTCCCCCCAGGCGAGGTTGTGCGGATCCTCGGGAAGCTCGAGGAGCCCGAGCCGCTCGCCGTCGGGGGAGAGCACCCAGATGCCGCCGGGGCCGCAGACGTAGAGGTTGCCTGCCTCGTCGACCTTGATCCCGTCGATCGCGTCCTCGCCGGGCGCGTCGGTCATGTCGTGGAAGACGGCGCCGCGTGCGAGCGAGCCGTCGGCGGCGACCTCGTAGCGCATCACGACCTTGTGCTCGGGATCCCAGTCGCCGACGTACAGGTATCGCTCGTCGGGTGAGAAGGCGAGCCCGTTCGGGCCTTCGAGCTCGTCGGTCTCGAGCGAGACGATGCCGTCGCGAACGCGGTAGACGCCGCTGAACGGCGTCTCCTTGGCCGGGTCGTCGAAGACGCCGGGCAGGCCGAACGGCGGGTCGGTGAAGTAGAGCGTCCCGTCGGAGCGGTACACGAGGTCGTTCGGGCTGTTCAGCCGCCTGCCGTCGTAGCTGTCGGCAAGCACCGTTGTATCGCCGTGCGGGTTGACGCGGATGACGCGGCGGTTGCCGTGCTGGCAGATCGTGAGCAGGCCGTTCGGGTCGAACGTCAGCCCGTTCGACCCCGGCTGGTGGTAGCGGCCGATGTCGAGGCCGGTGTAGCCGCTCTTCGAGCGGAACACGGTGACCTGCCCGGCCGGTGTCCAGCGGTAGATCGCGTTCGTGTTCGGTGAGCTGAACAGCAGCGCGCCGTCGCGCGTCCAGACGGGGCCTTCGGTGAACTCGAAGCCGCCCGCGATCTTCTCGAGCGTCGCGTCGAGGGGGACGATCGCGTCGAGGCGCTCGTCCGAGCGGTCGACCTCGAGCTCCGCAGCCTCGCCGACAGCCGTGCGCCCGCCCGCGTAGAAGTCGAGCGTCGCCGTGCGCATCCAGATGTAGTTGTGCGGCGAGGCCGAGATGGGGCCGTTGATTCCGAACACGGCGATCTGGAACCGGTCGCCTGGTCGCGCGTCCTGCGTCAGGAGGACGCGGTTGGGAGCGTTGAAGCCGCCGACGACCGCGCCGCCCGAGTCGCCCAATGCGATCGGCAGCTTGCCGTCGACCCACACCTCGGCGTAGTCGTCGACCACGACCTCGAAGACAACCGACGAGCCGGTCGGGTCGAGGTCACCGACACGCTCCGGGATCGTTACGTCGATTCGGTACCAGTTGAAGCAGACCCGTCCGTTCGCGAGTCGGCGCATCGTGTCGCCGGGCGGGAGCAGCTGCCAGGTCGAGTCGTCGAAGTCGGCGGCCTCGGCGTGCGGGAGTACGTCGTAGGTGCGGTTCGGCGTCTCGCCGGGGCCGAGCGGATCGGTGGCAGAGCCGAGCGCCACGAAGTCGATCTCCTCGACGGTCGTGTCCGAATAGCGCCATTGCCCGCCGACCAGCGCCGTCCCCTCCTCGGTCTGGAGGTCGACGATCGCGTCGGGCCGGCCGGGCAGGAGCTCGGGTGGGCCGGGGAGGCGCCGGGCAGAGGTCAGCGTCGTGATCGCCATGGCTCAGGCCTCGACCTTCACGACGAAGTAGAGGAACGGATCGGAGACGTCGACGAACTGGTGTGGGACGCCGTTCGGAACGGCCAGGACATCGCCTTCTGCGAGCGAGTTCGTCGTGCCGCCCTGGATCGCCCGGGCCCGGATCTCGCCTGCGGCGACCTCACGGGCGTCGACCATCTCGCCGCCGGTCAGGACCGTCGCCGTGCCCCGGACGACGTGCATGACGTCCACGACGCGCTCGTGATACTCGACCTCGCCTGGAGCGTTGCGTCGCCCGGCGTCGAGCTTGTAGCCATCCGTTTCGAGCAGCAGGCCGCCGGTCCGGAACTTCTCGTCCACGACGGCGCGCGGAAAGAACACGGCTCCGTCCGAATGGCCGTTGCCGGCGGCGGCCGCCGCCGCGGCTGCGGCGTCCGCGCCGATCTCTGCGAGCTCCTGATCCTCGGGGGCGGAGGAGGCGCCGCTGACGCCGATCCCGCCGATGACCTGGCCGTCGTAGACGATCGGCATGCCGCCCTGAAGAGGGACGGCCCGCGCGAGGTGGAGCGCCGACGGCCGTCCGCCGGAGGCCTGATCTTCGAAGTCCTTGCTCGGACGCCGGTAGACAGCTGCCGTTCGGGCCTTGTCGACCGAGACCTCTGCGCTCGCGACCTGGGCGCCGTCCGGCCGCCACAGGTAAACGAGCGCGCCTCCCGCGTCGACCACGGCAGCCACGGGCGAGACGCCTCGACGGGCCGAGGCCGCTGCGACCGCGTCGGCGGCAAGGCGGGCGCCCTCGAAGGTGAGCGCATGCACGTCGACCGTGCTGAACGCGGCAGCGGCACCTGCGATCGAGCACGACTCGTCCTGGTCGGGCGTCTCGCCGCTCGTGCCGATCGCGCCGACGACCTCACCGTCGACGACGAGCGGGATACCGCCCGTCAGGGCGGAAACGCCGTGCAGTGCGAGGGCGCCGAGGCGGCCGTTCGTGACCTGCTCCTCCATGACACGGCTCGGGCGAACGAAGATCGCCGCCGTGCGCGCCTTGTCGACCGCGACCCGGCTGCTTGCGATCTGCGCGTTCTCGGTGCGGCGAAGCTGGATCACCTCGCCCCAGGGGTCGACGACGGCGAAGACGACGCGGTAGCCATTCTCGTTCGCCACCTTCTCGGCGGCAGCGATGACAGCGTCCGCGCCCGCGTCATCGATGATCTTTCGCGTCCGTACGACAGCCATCTGCTACCACACTCCCTTTGCTGGTCTGAGTTCCGGCCCGGACACGTGCAGGACCGCAGCCCAGATCGCCGTGTCGGCCGTGATGAAGAGGATGTTCCGCTCGGCACCGCCGAACGTGAAGTTGACGGCGCCCGGCAGGTTGATCTCACCGATCAGGTCGCCCTCCGGCGAGAAGACCTGGACGCCGCGAAACGACGATGCGTAGACACGGCCCGCGCCGTCGACCTTGATTCCGTCCGGGAAGCCCGGGGCCGTCACCGAAAACAGCCGTGAGCCGGCCAGATGCCGGCCGTCGCCGGAGAGATCGAGGGCGACGACGTGATGCGGCAGCTTCGGGTAGTAGCTGCCCGGTTCCTGGTTCGCCCCGCTGTCGCCGACGTACAGCACCGAGTGATCGGGCGAGAAGGCGAGCCCGTTCGGCTTCTCGAACGAGTCGGCGACGACCGAGGTCTCGCCTGTCTGCGGGTCGTGGCGGTAGACGTAGTCGCCGACGAGCGGCTCCGGCTTGAAGCCCTGGAGGCAGCCGTAGCTCGGGTCGGTGAACCAGATCGAGCCGTCGCCGCGAACGACGACGTCGTTCGGCGAGTTGAACCGCAGCCCGCGCCAGGAGTCGACGACCGTCTCGACCGCTCCGGTCGCGAGGTCGACGGCGCTGATCTGCCCGTGCATCGCCCGCGTTCCCTGCTCGCAGACGAGCAGCCGGCCCTCGGGGCCGAGGGTCATGCCGTTTGCGGCGTTGGCGTCGGACCGTACCGTCTCGATGCGTTCCGGCTCGAGTGGAAAGCGGTCGCCGTCGAGCGCAAGCCGCTTGATGTCGACGACCGGGAATCCTGGCGCCGGGACGCCCGTCTCGCGCGGCAAGGTGGTGAAGTAGAGGGCGTCCTGCTCGGCGACGTACACCGGGCCCTCGTGCGCGTCGACATCGACCACCCGAACAAGGCGTGGATCGCTGCCGAGAACCGTGCCGAAACCCGGGTCGTGCGAGATGAACGGCGCCGTGATCGAAGCGACAGCTGTGCCCGACATGACTCCTGCTCCCACTCTGCCTAGGATGCGGCCGCCGCGAGCGCCTCGGCGGACGCGCCGGCACGTATCGCCTCGGCCTGGGCGATCTCGACGTAGACCTTGATCGCCTCGTGATCCTCCGTGAGCGCGCGGATCATCTCGCCGTGGTTCTCGAGGCCGTCGATCGGGGTCGTCAGGAGCTTCTCGAGCCAGCCCGGGAACAACGCCTCGGCCTTGATCAGGTCGTCGACACCGGTCCGGAAATCGTTCGGCGACGCGTTGACGGTGCCGACCATGACCTTGTTCCCGAGGACGAAGCCCTGGTTGATCTTGTCCGAGTTGATCGTGGCCGTTCGCTCGCCGCCGGTGATCGAGGCGAGCACGAGGACACCGTTCTTGCCGAGCACTTCGGCGGCTTCCCAGACGATCGGGCTGAAGCCTGTTGCGTCGAGTATCAGGTCGAACGGGCCTCGCTCCTCGCTGACCTCCGCGAGCGTGTGATCCTGGGACGAGTAGTAGGCACCGCCGAGCTCTTCGACGAGATCCGCGTTCCGGTACGGCTTCTGCGGGAGCGAGTAGACCGCCAGCTCCAGCCCTCGCAGGCGCGCGACGACCGCGGTCAAGAGGCCGACGGTTCCCGAGCCGAGGACGCAGGCGCTCCGCGGCTCCCAGACCTTGAGGCGCCGCTGGATCTCGTAGGCGTGGTTGACGCCCTTCTCGGCGACCGTCGTCGGCTCGAGCAGTACGCCCACTTCCTGCAGCGCCGCCGGGAGCGGAAAGACGTACTGCGCGTCCTCGACGTAGTACTCCGTCAGGTAGCCGTGCAGCAGGTTGATGCCGCGCTCGTAGTAGACGTCGTCGGTCGTGAAGTCCTGCAGGCCGATCTTGCCGTAGATCGAAGAGCCGGGCCGACGCACACTGGAGACGACGATCGTTCCCGGCCGGATGGTGGTGGGCACGTTCGGCCCGACCTCGACGACCTGGCCGAGGCTCTCGTGCCCGGTGACGAGGTAGTCGTCGCCCTCCGGCGCCGCACCGTACTCGGCTGCGTTGATCTCCTTGTCCGTGCCGTCGACCCCGACGCGAAGGACTTTGACGAGGACACCGCGCCCGCCGGGCACATCGGTGACCTTCGGCTTCTCGATCTCCCGCAGGTGCATCGAGTTCGGCTTGCCGGGATGGACTGCTATCGCTTTCATTCTGACCTCCGAGGAACGTGAGCTTGTCTAGGGGAGCTGCTTCGAGGAAGGGCGCTTCGCCCCGGGCCGAGGACGTGCGCCGGATTGCTGGTGCCGCGCGCGGCGGATGATCAGATCCGCGACAAGGCCCGTCCAGCCGGTCTGATGCGAGGCGCCGAGGCCGGCACCGGTATCGCCGTGGAAGTACTCGTGGAACGGGATCAGGTCCCGCCAGGCAGGGTCGTCCCGGAGCAGCTCGTACGCTCCGAAGACGGGCCGCGTCCGGTCGTCGCGGCGCAGGAAGAGGCCGGCGAGGCGGAGCGCGAGCTCGTCGGCGACCTGCGCCAGGCTCATGTTCCGGCCGGACCCGGTCGGCATCTCGACCGTGAAGCCGTCGCCCAGGAAGCGGTGGTAGACGCGCAGTGTCTCGACGAGCAGGTAGTTGATCGGGAACCAGATCGGCCCACGCCAGTTCGAGTTGCCGCCGAAGAGCCCGCTCGTCGACTCTCCCGGCTCGTAATCGAGGGTCGCCGTGACTCCGTCGACGTCGACCTCGAGTGGATGGTCGCGGTGGTAGGCCGAGAGCGCCCGAATTCCGTGGTCGGAGAGGAACTCGGCCGGGTCGAGCATGGCGGCGAGCAGGCGGCGGAGACGATCCTCGTCGACGATCGAGAGCATCCGCCAGCCTGCGTGATCCGGCGAATCCATGTGCTGCACGACCATCCGACCCTCGGGCCGGTTCTTCGAGAACCATTCGACACGCGACATGAAGTCGGGGAGCGAGGCCATGGTCGCCGGCCCGAGCGTGGTCACTGCCGCGAGCGGCAGCAGCCCTACGACCGACCGCGCCCTGAGCGGGACGACCGCGCCGTCGCCCGTGTGCAGCACGTCGTAGTAGAAGCCGTCCTCCTCGTTCCAGAGGCCCTTCTCGTTGAGCGCCGAAGCGATCAGCGCGAAGTGCTCGTAGAACTTCGTGGCGAGATCTTCGTAGGTCCGGTCGTGCTCGGCGAGCAGCAGAGCGATCTCGAGCAGGTTCTGGCAGTACATCGCCATCCAGGCCGTGCCGTCGGACTGCTCGAGCCGGCCGCTGACCGGCAGCGAGGAGCGATCGAACGGGCCGATGTTGTCCAGCCCGAGAAAGCCGCCCTCGAAGAGGTTGTTGCCTTCGGAGTCCTTCCGGTTGACCCACCAGGTGAAGTTGAGGAGCAGCTTGTGAAAGACACGCTCCAGGAACTCGATGTCGCCGTCGGCGGCGATCTCGTGAACGCGGAGCGCCGCCCAGGCGTGAACCGGCGGGTTGACGTCGCCGAACGCCCACTCGTAGGCGGGCAGCTGACCGTTCGGGTGCATGTACCACTCGCGGCACATCAGGATCAGCTGCTGCTTCGCGAACGCCGGGTCGACATGAGCCAGGGCGACGCAGTGGAAGGCGAGGTCCCACGCGGCATACCACGGGTACTCCCACGTGTCCGGCATCGAGATGACGTCCATGTTGTTCAGGTGCGCCCACTCGTGGTTGCGGCCGCCGCGCCGCTCCTCGGGCGGCGGCGGGCCGGACGGGTCGCCGTCGAGCCAGCGCCGGACGTCGTAGTGGTAGAACTGCTTCGACCAGAGCATCCCGCCGAGCGCCTGCCGGGCGATCAGCCTCTCGTCGTGCGACACGTTCGCGGGGATCACCTCGCGGTAGAACTCGTCCGCCTCGCGCTCACGCGCCGCAACGATCTCGTCGAAGCCGTCGAGGCCGGCGCCCGGCGCGTCGGTCAACCGGAGCTCGATCGTCGCGGCCGCGCCGGCCTCGACCTCGAGCCGGTAGCGCAGCGCGGCCTTCGTGCCCGTTCGACCCGGATTGACCGTCGCGGCGCCGTTGACGACGTGATCGTTGATCCCGTCCTTCGGATAGGGCGTCGACGAAGGCACGCCGAAGAGTCGCTGCGCGTTCGTCTCGTTCTCGCAGAAGAACGCCTCCGGGGATCCGCTCGCGACCAGTCGGCGGTTGCCGAGCAGATGATGCTCGGCGACGAGCGTGCCGCCCTCCAGGCGGATCGACGGCTTCCGATCGTCGATCCCCCACGACCACGTGTTCCGGAACCAGAGGGTCGGCAGGACGTCGATCGTTGCGGCTTCGGGACCGGCGTTTCGCACGGTCACGCGGAGAAGGACGTCCTCCGGGCCGCCCTTCGCGTAGTCGGCCGTGATCTCCCAGTACCGGCCGGCATCGAAGACGCCGGTGTCGACCAGCTCGTACTCGGGCTCGAGCTTTCCGCGCGACCCGTTCTCGTCGACGAGCCGCGTGTACGGGAACTCGCTCTGCGGGTACATGTAGCGCCAGCGCATCCACGAGTGCGTGGGCGTCGAGTCCAGGTACCACCAGTACTCCTTCGCGTCCTCCCCGTGGTTGCCCTGGGGACCGGCGAGGCCGAAGATCCGCTCCTTCAGGATCGGGTCCCGCCCGTTCCAGAACGAGAGCGCCAGACACAGCGTCTGGCGGTCGTCGCAGATGCCTGCCAGGCCGTCCTCGTTCCACCGGTAGGTGCGCGAGCGCGCGTGATCGTGGGGGAAGAAGTCCCAGGCCTCGCCGGTCGCGCTGTAGTCCTCGCGGACGGTGCCCCACGCTCGCTCGCTCAGGTACGGCCCCCAGTGACGCCAGGGCGAACGTCCCTCCGGCACCTCGTTCAGTCGATCTCGTTCGATACCCATGGAGCCAAGGTCTATCTCGACTCGCGTGCGTTACACGGGTTGGGCCGGGACCGAGCGCGGAGGCTGGCGTGGGGCGCGGAGCGAAATGCGTGAGGCGTCATCCACTCTCCGCCTATGACCACGCGGGGAAGATCCGGTCGAGAAACGGTTCCCCGTGCCGTCGACCAGCCGAGACGTGATAGACACCGACAGTGTCCACGAGCCCGTTCGTTCCCGGCGCCGCCGATCTCGAGTCGCGAATCGCGGTGCTCGAGGAGCGCCTGACCGAGGGCCTGCGGCCCCTCGCCCGCGTCGCCTACAACTACCACTGGGCGTGGGCCAGCGACGGGCCGGAGGTCTTCCGTGACATCAACCCACATCGCTGGGCCCTCTCCGGCGAGAATCCCGTTCGGTTCCTGGGTGACCTCTGGCCGGGGACGCAGGAGGACGCCGAGCGAAATCCTGCTCTGCTCGAGCGGATCGGCGACCTCACAGGCCGTCTCGCCGCCGATCTCGCCCGCCCCGAGCGGCGCCGGCCCGGAATCGACGGGCCGGTCGTCTTCATGTGCGCCGAGTTCGGATTCCACCAGTCGATGCCGATCTACTCGGGCGGGCTCGGCATCCTCGCGGGCGACATTCTCAAGGAGGCGAGCGACCAGGCGCTGCCGATGATCGGCGTCGGCCTGCTCTACCGGCGTGGGTACTTCAGGCAGCGCCTCGACACCGCAGGCCGGCAGCAGGAGTACTGGCTCAGCGTCGACCCGAAGAGCCTGCCGATGGCCCGGGTCGGCGGGCCCGACGGGGACCCGCTGCAGCTGACGGTGCCGGTGTTCGACTCCGAGCTCGCCTTCCAGGTCTGGAGGGTCGACGTGGGCCGGGTGCCGCTCCTGCTCCTCGACGCCGAGGTGCCGAAGAACGACCCCGTCCACCGCTGGACGAGCGCGCGCCTGTACGAGTCGAACCGGGCGCTTCGGCTCGCCCAGTATGCGCTGCTCGGCATCGGCGGCGCCCGCGTCCTGGGCGCACTCGGAATCGAGCCGGCGGTGATCCACCTCAACGAGGGCCACCCGGGCCTGGCGCCGCTCGAGGTGGCGATCGAGCGGGTGGAGGAGGGAACGCGCTTCGAGGACGCCTTCGCGGCGATCGTCGAACGCACCGTCTTCACGACCCACACACCGGTGCCGGCCGGGAACGAGACCTACGGCCCGGACGAGTTTCTGGCAGCCTACGGCGACATGCCCGGGCGGCTCGGGATGGACGACGACGCCTTCCTCGGCCTGTTCCGCGTCCGACCGGGCGATCAGGGCGAGGCGCCCGGCATGACCCCGCTCGCGATCCGGTCGAGCCGTCGGCGTAACGGTGTCAGCAAGCTCCACGGCGAGGTCGCACGACGGATCTGGCAGCCGATGTTCGACGGGCGAAGCGACCTCGACGTCCCGATCACCCACGTCACGAACGGCGTGCACTTGCCCACGTTCATCGCCTCCCCGCTCGCGGAGCTGTTCGACCGCCACCTCGGCGCCGCGTGGCGAGCACACACCGCCGACCCGGCGGCGTGGGAGCTGGTGCGCACGATCCCGAACGAGGAGCTCTGGGCCGCCCGGTGCGACGCCCGGAGCAAGCTGATCGAGTACGTCCGTGAGAAGGTTCAGCAGGACAGGCTCCTCCGGGGGGAGCAGATCGACTACGTGCGCTCGGTCGAGACGCTGCTCGACCCGGACGTGCTCACGCTCGGCTTCGCGCGCCGGCTCGCCACCTACAAGCGCCTCCATCTCCTCGCGCAGGACCCCGAGCGGGCGCGCCGCATCATGAACGGCCCGCATCCCGTCCAGCTCCTCGTCGCCGGGAAGGCTCACCCGGCGGACGGGCCCGGCAAGGACACGCTACAGCGTCTGTACAACCTCAAGCGCGAGGAGAACGCGTTCGCCGAGCGGTTGATCTTCGTCGAGGACTACGACCTCTCGGTGGCACGCCAGCTCGTGGCCGGCTGCGACGTCTGGGTCAACCTCCCGAGGCGCCCCATGGAGGCGAGCGGCACGAGCGGGATGAAGGCCGCGATAAACGGCGCCCTCCAGCTCAGCGTGCTCGACGGCTGGTGGGCGGAGGCCTACGACGGCTCGAACGGGTGGGCGATCCCGGGCGACGAGGATCCCGATCACTCGGCGGCCGACTGGCGCGACAGCGCCCGCTACTACGATCTGCTCGAGCACGAGGTGATCCCGCTCTTCTACGACCGGGACGAGCGCGGCGTCCCGCACGGCTGGTGCGAGAAGATCAAGCAGTCGCTCGTCACGCTCGCACCCCGCTTCAGCGCGACGCGAATGCTGAACGACTACGTCGAGCGCGTCTACCCGGGCCGCTAGCAGAACACCTACACCCCCCAGGTGCGTCGGCGTCGCGCCACCTCATGTCCGGTGGCTCTCGTGGCGACGCCGCGCCCCGAGCCGTAGCTCGGCGCGGCGACCGGTCGCCCGGGGAACCTGCCTGCATCAGGACAGAGGACGAGTCCGCCAGCCGCAACCTCCACCTCATCGGCATGCGTCCGCGATGCGCGGCTCGCTCCGCCTCACCGCCTAGCGCAGCCGCTGACGACCTCGCCCCAAGCCCGAGGTCGTGAGCAGACGCCCGCCCCGCTGTAGCACTCCTCAGGCGTCAGCCCCTGGCAAGCGCGTTTGCGCAGGCCGCTGGCAAGCACGTTCGCGCAGCGGATCAGACCGAGGTGGCTGTAGGCCTGCGGGTGGTTCCCGAGCCCGCGCTCCGTGAACGGGTCGTATTGCTCGGGCAGGAGGCCCGTCGGTCCCGCCGTTTCGAGCATTTGCTGGAAGAGGTCCTCGGCGTCGCCACGCCTGTCGGTAAGGAGGTAGGCCTCGATCAGCCACGCCGTGCAAAGGTGGAAGCCGCCCTCGACCCCGGGCAGGCCGTCGTCCCAGCGGTAGCGGTAGACGACGGCGCCACTTCGCAGTTCCGACTCGACTTTGAGAACGGTTGCCAGGAAGCGCGGGTCGTCGTGGGGCAGGAGGCCACTGAGGCCGATCCAGAGCGAGGAGGCGTCGATGTCCTCGTCGCCGTACGCGACCGTGTAGGCGCCGACTGCGGCGTTCCAGCCGAGTGCGAGGACGTTCTCCCGGATGCGGTCGCGGAGCTCGACCCAGTCCGCGCGGGTCGGCTCGTGCCGCATCGCCTGCACATCGAGTGCTCGGGCGACGGTCAGCCAGCACATCACCTTGGAGTAGACATGGTGGCGCGGCGGCAGTCGTGCCTCCCAGATGCCGTGGTCCGGCTCGTGCCAGCGTCGCTCGACCGCCTGCACCATCGCCTCGACCACATGCCAGTCCTCCTCGCGAACATGCCCACGCACCGTAGCCACGGCGGCAAGCAGGTCGGCGATCGGGCCGAATACGTCGAGCTGGATCTGCCGGTTGGCCGCGTTGCCCACGCGCACGGGGCGGGAGCCGGCGTAGCCGGGGAGGGTGTCGATCACTGCCTCGGGGCCGAGCTCGAGCCCTTCGACGGTGTAGAGCGGGTGCAGTCGCTCGGGGTGGCCGCCGGTGCGCTCGACGCAGCCGTCGACCCAGCGCAGGAGTGCCTCGGCCTCCTCCAGCGAGCCGAGGTCGACGAGCACGCGCGCGGCCATGGCGGCATCGCGAAGCCAGCAGTAGCGGTAGTCCCAGTTGCGCACGCCGCCGAGCTCCTCGGGCAGAGAGGTCGTCGCCGCAGCGAGGATCGCGCCCGTCGGCCGGTGCCACAGGCCGCGCAACGTGAGTGCGCTGCGGAGCACCTCGCTCGTCGCCGTGCCCGGAAGTCGCAGGCCTGCCGCCCACTCGAGCCACGGTTGCTCCGCCCGCGACCGGCGCTCGTCCACCGAACCCGGGTGGGGATCCAGGCTGTGGGAGTCGAAACGGATCTCGACGGTCACCGTGCCGCCGACGGCGGCGAGGTCGACCACGGCCCGCGCCGTGTCGTGCCCGCCGTCGTCAAAGATGTCCCACCTCACGCCCGGCGCGTAGAGGACGGCCGGCTCGCTGCTGCCGAGCACGAGCAGGCCGTCCCCGAGAGGCTGGAGCCTGATCGGCACCTGGCCGAACTCCGGCCGCGGCGCGAACTCGAGACGCGCAACGGCGCTGCCCGTCAGGACGCGCACGAGCGTGGAGCAGTCCGACGGCACGTCGTCGCCGTTCGGCGCGCCGCTTTCGAGCCAGTCGGTCACAGTGATCCCCGGCCAGCGCGTCTCGACCGTCATCGTGCCCGGCCGGTAGCGCTGGCCGAGCGGGACCCCCTTTCGGGCCGGTTCGACCGTGAAGTGCCCGGCCCTCGCGCCGCCGAGGATGTCGGCGAAGATCGCCGCCGAGTCGGGACGTGGATGGCAGAGCCAGGTCACCCGAGCATCGGGCGCCAACAGCGCCACCGTCGTACCGTTCGCGAGCATCGAGTGGCGCTCAATCGGCACCGCGTGATCCCCGTAGAGCCACGTGCGTCGCGCCTCGAGCAGGAATCCGAGCACTCGCACGGCGTCGATCGGCTCGTCCACCCGGTAACGCGGCGTGCGTCTCTCCCGGCCCTACCTTGATCCCGATGTCAGGGCCGTGGAGCTTCGTGAAGGCGTTCTCGTCGGTAACGTCGTCCCCGAGGTAGAGCACAGCGCTGGCCGACGTCTGCGCGCGGAGCGTGTTCACCGCCGCGCCCTTGTCGGTCGCGAGCAACGACAGCTCGATCACGTCCTTCCCGTTCGTGACGTGGACGTCGGGCCAGGTCGCGGGGCCACAGCGGATCGCCTCCAGCGCGCGCTCACCGACCTCGGGGTCGGTGCCACGCACGTGCACCGCGACGCTCGCGGGCTTCGTCTCGAGTCGCGTACCCGGGTGTGCGCGCGAGATCTCGGTCAGCTCCGAGAGAAGCCTGCCGTGGAGCTCGCGGAGCCCGGGCTCGAGTCGTTGGATGAAGCCCAGGTCGAACTCCGAGCCGTGACTGCCGACGAGGTGCACCTCGCTCGGCAGACGTGACAGGGTGGCGAGGTCGCGGAGCGCCCGGCCCGAGATCACGGCGACCACCGTCTGGGGGAGAGAGGCCAGCGCGCGCACCGCCGCGACTGCCTCGGGAAGCGGACCGGCTGCGGTCGGGTCGTCGACGAGCGGAGACAGGGTGCCGTCGTAGTCGCAACCGACGAGGAGTTGCGGTACCTGTGCGATCCGGCTGAGTGCCGTACGCAACTCGGTGCCGAGCCCGCTTTCGGGCTTGGGCTGTCTGTCCGCTTCGCTCACCCGATGATTCCGGGCGTGGCCAGGTCCGTGAGGAATGAGCGGGCCCATCGGTCTACGTCGTGCGCGCGCAGATACCGCTGCATCGTCCGCATGCGCCGCCGCCCGTCTGCAGGGTCGACACGGATGGCGCGCATGAGCGTGTCCTTGACCGCGTCCGCGTCGTGCGGATTGCACAGAAAAGCGTGCCGAAGCTCGCTGGCAGCACCGGCGAACTCGCTCAGTACCAGCGCTCCGCCATGATCGACGCGCGCGGCCACGTACTCCTTGGCTACGAGGTTCATCCCGTCGCGCAGCGGCGTCACGATCATGACGTCGGCCGCGCAGTACAGCGCTGCGAGCTCGTCCTTTTCGACCGACTGGCGCAGGTAGTGCACTGCCGGCATGCCGACGCGACCGAACTCGCCGTTGATTCGCCCCACCTCCCGCTCGACCCTCGTCCGCAGCATCTCGTAGCGCTCGACACGTTCCCGACTCGGTGTTGCGACCTGGACCATGATCGTCTCGGGCGCGCTCAACGACCCCTCTTCGAGCAGCTCGCGGAACGCATCGAGGCGAAGCTCGATCCCCTTCGTGTAGTCGAGCCGGTCGACACCGAGGATCAACGTTTCCGGGCTACCCAGCTCCGCACGGATCTCACTCGCTCGCGCCCGAACTCTCGGCGTCGACGCAAGCTCCTCCATCTCGTTCGCGTCGATGGAGATGGGGAAGGCACCCGCCTTGACCGTGCGCCCGTCGACGTCGAGCGTCGTGCCCTGGTACCGCAACCCGAGAATGTGGCGGGCCAGGCGGACGAAGTTCTGGGCTGCGAGCTTCTGCTGGAAGCCGATCAGGTCGGCTCCCAGGAGGCCCCGGAGGATCTCCGCCCGCAGCGGCATCTGCATGAACAGCTCGATCGGCGGAAACGGTATGTGGAGGAAGAAGCCGATGCGCAGGTCCGGCCGCAGGGCCCGAAGCATCGCCGGCACGAGCTGCAGCTGGTAGTCGTGCACCCACACGGTCGCCCCGTCGGCGGCGACCGCGGCGGCCGCCTCGGCAAACCGCTCGTTCACGGTCCGGTATGCGTTTTGCCAGGCACGGTGGTAGACGGGCGTCTCGACCGCGTCGTGGTAGAGGGGCCAGATCGTCGAGTTCGACTGTCCCTCGTAGAAGTCCTCGAGGTCGCTTTCGCTGAGCGCGAGAGGGTGCAGGCGGATCCCGTCGAGCTCGAAGGGTTCCAGCGCAGGCCCCACATTGCCACCCCAGCCAACCCAGGTGCCGTCGTGCCCTGCCACGACCGGCCGCAGCGCAGTGACGAGGCCGCCTGGGCTCACCCGCCAGGCGCGCCCTTCGGGCGTGATCTCCTCGTCAACCGGGAGTCGGTTGGCGACAACGACGAACGAACTGCGGCGAGTCACGCTCGGTGTACCTCCACGATTGACGGGCGTGCATCGTCCCATTGTTGCCGAAAGGTGCCGTCAGGGCTTCGGCCTCGGCGGAGTCGTCGACCTATGCCGGCTCGTTCTCGACGGCCTCGGGTTCGTGCTCTTCCCGATCTTCGTCCTCGTGAGCGGCGTCATCATGCCGAGACGCGACAGCGCAGTCTCTGAACACAGCGCCTCGAATCGCGCTGGACTCTCACGCAACAGGGACGACAGACGGGAGCTGCCCGGCTCCTCGTCAACTGCCGGGCGTCGGGAAGCGCACGTGCATGTGGTTCTCGTGGTTGGGGTACGGGACGACGACGCCGCTCGGCCCGCGGAGCCCCGTCGAGTAGCCCACGAAGACGGTCTGCGCGCCGGCGGCGAGGAACCGGTCGAGGAGATCCTGGGCGAGCTCGCGGTCGACCTGGCTCGTCGCGATGGGAGCGCTCAGGTGACGGTCGAGCCGCGGGTAGTACACGTCCACGTCGAGGCCGTTCTGGTGCGAGACGTGCTGATCCATCGGGCCGCCGTCGCGGAGGCTGATGTCGCCCACGACGACCCGCGGCGCATCCGCATGCGCGGCGCGGTAGACGCCGATCACCGAGAGGATCGCCCGGATCGTGCGCTCGTTGCCGTAGAGCCGGTGGCGCAGGTTCGGAACGCTGTCGGTGTTGGGATTCCAGGTCACCCAGTCGGGCCCCTCGACGGGAAGCTGCGTGCCGTCGACCAGCCGGCCGGAGAACGGAAGGCCCACCGACGCAGCGCGGTTCCACTCGACCTTCGGCGTCGCCGACGCCCTTGCGAGCTTGCGCGCCCTGGGTTTCGGGGAGGAGGCTGCCTTTGCGGGGCCCGGCACCTCGGGCACCTCGAGCCCGGCCAGCTCGAACCGATGGGTCAGGCTCGGGGGATCCTCCTGGAGCGGGCCGGCGCCCTCTCCGCCGCCGTGCCGCAGGGCGGAGACCGAGAACATGGAGGCCGAGCCGAGCACGAGCGCGACCGCCGGCACCGTGCGCGTGGCGAGCCGGCGCTTGCGTGCCGCCTGCGCCGCCTGCCGCCGTCTGCGCGAGGCCTCGAGCCCCGTCGCGACCGGCCCGAAGAGACGTGGCTCGAGCCCGCCGGCAGCTGCCGGGTACTCGAGTGCGAGCGCCGCAAACGGCTGCCGCGGCTGCTCGCGGAACCAGAGCACGTCAATGTCGAACCACACCTCGTCGCGGCGCCAGCCCATGAAAGGACGTCCTTCGCCGGGTGGGCCGCGTGTCCTCCGGTCGCAGGCGCGGAAGTACGAGGCCATCCTCCGTCGGCTCGTGAAGCGATAGCTGCCGCGAGAAGGCAAGCGCCTCACCACGCCGGCCCTGCTGCCGTTCTCGAGATCAGACCGCGTACAGGACGAGAATGGCGGCTGTCGCCAGGACGATCACGGCGCTGAACGCGATCTCACTCGTGCGATCGCGGAGGCCGCTGATCAGGTAGGCGACGAAGATCCACATCGGGGCGAACTGGCTGAAGAAGTCCAGCTCCACCTCGATCACGTTCTTCGCGATGACGGCCTCGACGAGAAGGCAGGCCGCCGCAACGAGCGAGACCATGACCTGCGGATCGCGGATCCGGCTTCGCCACCCCACGCCCCCATGCGGCACATGCAGGGCACGCATCATCGACACCTCCTTCGCTCAGGTTCGGCACCATGACGGGTGACGCTTCGATCATGGATCCCAGCGGCGCGCTGCACATCCGCGCAGCCCCTGAACCGGCTGCCCCGAACTACCGAGCTCGCCGCTGCCCGTGGCGCCGGGCCGGTCAACAACCCGCCTGACTCCTGCCCTCTACCTCCGACGAGGTATTCGCTGCCGCCCGCAGTCGCCGATGGAGTAGGCGCATGAGCGTTCTCCACCACATCCCGAACGATCTCGGGTCGTTGACGAATGCCGCGCTCGTCGACTTCCTGCAGAGCGCCGAGGCCGAAGAGCGTCGCGTCTCACGGAGCCGCCGGAAGTTGCACGAGCGCATCGACGACATGCAGGTCAGGAGTGGCGACACGCCGGAGGTCGCTGCCGGGCTCCGTGCCGCGCTGGAGCACGAGGAGCGCGAGCTCTCGGCACGACGGCTCCAGCTGCATCAACAGATCATCGACCTCCGCGTCGAGCGAAGCCGCCGGGTGGACCATCCCTCACCCGACCTCCACGCTGTCACGTAGAGGTCGGCGCCTCCACGCTCCTGCGTCATGATCGCGGGCGTGTCCTCGCCCAGGCAGGACGACGGAACGACCGAGAGCGATACTGGGAGCAACGCCAAGGAGGCAATGATGACACTGCTGTGGTTCTTCGTCTGGCTCGTCTGTGACCTCGTCGGCGACCGCGAGCCGCTCGTGTTCGACCCCGTCAACTGGTGGGCCGGGCTGTTCCTGGCCGCGCTGGCTCTCGATCTCGCGGGCGTCCACGCTGCGCCGGCGCGGAAACGGAAGTGAGGTGCGCCGACCGCCGGCCGCTGCGGAGCCGTGGGGCTACGCGGTCAGGCGGCAGCAAGGCGACCCGCGTTCGCGGGACGGCTCACATTGCGCTCGACGTGAACGGGACGAGCACATTCGGTCCGTTGTCGTGCAGGTGGTAGACGATGGTGAGACCCCGGACCTTGCTCCTGGGCACCATTCCCGTCACCCACCCCTGTGCAACACGGCCTGCGGCCAGGCTTGCCTTGTACGGGAGTCGGGGCTCGCGGCTGCCGAGCACCGAGCCGCGGTACCACTCGCCCGACGCCGAGCGCAGCGAGAAGTACATGCCGCCGATCGTGGTCTGCTTGAGTGCCTTGACCTTGACGTGCCACGTCACGTACACCTGACCGGCCTTCGGCCGCCAGAGCCCTTTGCCGGACCACACGGAAGCGCCTGTAACCGTCTGAACCTGCTCGCCGGCGATCGAGACCGCCGACCCCAAGCGGGCCTTCTGACTATCGGGAACGACGCCCAGCTCGACGTCCAGGCTCGAGCCGAAGCCACCGCTCGCGTGGTACTCGAGCGTGAGATCGTTGACCTTCGCGGCAGGGACGAGGAACGTCAGCCAGCCGTCGACCTCCGTCCCGGCCGGTGCCCGGGAAGCCGAGGGAAGGCTCGGATACCGATACCCCGCGATCACGCGGCCGTACCGCGCGCCTACACTGTCGCGAACGGTGTAGTACAGGGAGTTGTACGAGCTCTCGGCGATCGTCTTGATGTTGATCTCGACCGTCACTGCAGCCTGTCCCGCCTTCGGGAACCAGAACCCGCCGCCGTACCAGCGTTCGGTGCGCACGACGGTGTGAACCTGCTTGCCGTCGAGCGCGACCGGCTGCCCGACCGCCCCGACGACATCCGCTGACCGACCCGCGCGGTCGGTGCCGAGACCCCACGCGACAGGCGCGCTCAGTGCCAGCACGACCAACGACAGGGTGACCATGTGGAGTAGAGCGTGCCGCTTCATAGCTCCTCCCCTTCTCGTCGTCTACCCGCTCACAGCTTCCCTCCCGGCAACCCGTCGCCGCATCGGCGCGAGCGCTGAATGCACCTGCCTGGAACTACGGAGCTGCCACTCCGCTCCCTCACTCGAGCACGTGGATGTTCCGCGCGGCACACATCTTCTTGAGCACGTCCGGCCACACGGTCACGCTCACCTCCCCGAGATGGGCCTTGCGGAGCAGCAGCATCGCCACCCGCGACTGGCCGATCCCGCCGCCGATCGAGAGCGGGATCCGGTCTTCGAGGATCGCGCGGTGGTACGGCAACTCCAGGAAGTCGAGCTGGCCGGTCAGCTCGAGCTGCTGTCGCGAGCGACTCCTTCGTGACCCGCACGCCCATCGAGCTCAGCTCGTGGCGACGGTGGGTGACGGGGTTCCAGACGAGGATGTCGCCGTTCAGGCCGTGCATCGGCCGGCCGTCGGCGGACACCGTCTCGGTGACCCAGTCGTCGTAGTCCGCGGCGCGCAGCTCGTGCGGATACCCGTCGGCGAGCGTCCAGCCGATCCCGTAGATGAAGACCGCCGGGTGCTCCTGCAGGAAGGCCGTCTCGCGCTGCTTGCGCGGCAGGTCGGGGTACCGCGCGAGCAGGTCCTCGGCGTGGACGAACTCGATCTCGTCCGGGAGGCTCGGATAGCGGGGGTCGCGCAGCTGCGGGTACATCTCGAGGGCGAGCTCCTCCGCCGAGCGGATCACCCGCCAGATCGCCCGCACCGTCTCGGTCAGCGTCGCGAGCGTCCGCTGCTCGGCCGTGATCGTGCGCTCCCAGTCCCACTGGTCGACGTAGGCGGAGTGGTCGTGGTCGAGGAAGTAGTCCTTGCGCACGGCGCGCATGTCGGTGACGAGCCCTTCGCCGGGCTTCATGTCGAACTGCGCGAGCGCCATCCGCTTCCACTTCGTCGCGGCCTGCACGACCTCGGCGTCGATCGGGTGCTTGCCGTGATCGTTCGCGATGTGGAACGCGCACGGGAGTCCGGGAGCCGTCACGGTCGAGGTAGTCGTTGACGCCGCTCGCCACGTCGACGATCAGCGGCACCTCGACGCGGATCAGCCCGAGCTCGCGGCAGAGGCCTTCCTCGATGTACCGCTTCACCGCGGCGAGCGCGCGCTGCGTCTCGTTCGGGGTGAGCAGCGGCGTGTAGTCGTCCGGCAGGACGTGCTCGAGCTCGGCGTAGTCGCCGATCCCCGGGCCGGCGAGATCCGCCGTCTTGTCGATGGTTGCCATGGAGCCCTCCAGTCGCTCGACGGAACACCCTCGACGCTACTGCGCAGGGCTGCACCGGACATCCGTAGACGGCGGCAGACCGCATCCGCGGGAACCCCTGCCCGCGTACGGGGAGATCAGTCGATCTCGGTGCGGCGGTACTGGGTCACGGCCAGCACGAGACCGGCGGAGCCGACCACCAGAGGCACGACGATCGACGCGGCCGGCAGGCGGTCGGCGTACGCGATGTCGACGCCGGCCGCATTGGCCACGATCGACTGCGCGTAGCTCGCGATCGAGAGCCGGGCGGCCCCGTCGACGGCCCGGGCGAGCCCGTTCTCCCAGACGAGGATGTAGAGCAGGCACCACCAGAGCGCCCGCCGCAGCCAGAGGCCGGCCGCGACGAAGACGCCTGCGTACGCGAAGACGGCGAGCACGGAGGCAAGGACGAGCGAGCCGAGCAACTCGGTCGTGCCGGCGACGACCGCGGTCACGAGCAGCGGGACTGCGACGAGGGGCACGACGATCGTGACCGTCGCGAGCACGGCCGCCGTGGGCAGCTGCCAGCGGGGCACCGGCTTCAGCCACAGATAGACGAGCAGGCGATCCTCGACGAGGTCGCCGATGCTCGACGTCGCGAGCCAGGCGGTCGCGAGCGGCAGGACGAGACCGAACCCGTAGGCGAGCGCGAACTCGGTCGTCGCGCGCACCGGGTCGTCGTCACCGCGGGCGAGGACGCCGAGGAACACCTCGAGAGATCCGAGTGCCAGAATCGCCACGATCCGCATCGGCGTCACGAGCAGCCGCAGCAACAGCAGGTAGAACGCGGCGAAGCTCGAGTGGCGCGACGTGCCGGCGGTCGCCGTGTCGGTCATCGCTCCACCAGGTAGCGGAAGACGTCCTCGAGATCCTCGTCGACCGGCCGCACCTCGAGCACCTGGGCGCCACGCGCCCGGGCGAGGGGCGCGATCGCTCTCGCGAGGCCCCGAGCGTCGTCCGTGTCGAGCAGCAGGCCGTCGTCGCCGTCGACATGCGCTCCCACGACGACGCCCGCGAGCAGGAGGTCGCCCGCCAGCTCTCTCGGCGCACTGACCCGGACGCGGATCCGGCGAGGGCGGTCGTCCATCAGAGCGCGGATCTCGCGGAAGTCACCGGACGCGGCGAGCCGTCCCTTGGCCATCACAAGCACGTCCGAGCCGAAGCGCTCCACCTCGTCGAGCACGTGGCTCGCCACGACGACGCAACGGCCCTCGTCGCCGAGACGGTGGAACAGCGCGATCATGTGCGCGCGCTGGCGCGGGTCGAGCCCCGTCAGCGGCTCGTCCAGGATGATCACCCGCGGGTCGTGCACGATCGCCTGCGCGAGCTTCACCCGCTGGCGCATCCCCTTCGAGTAGGTCGGCAACCGGCGCCCGTCGGACGCGTCGAGCTCCACGGTCTCGAGTGCAGTGCGCGCCGACCCGTCGGGATCCGGGAGGTCGTGCAGGATGGCCGCGAGCCGGACGAACGCGAAGGCGGTCAGCGGCTCGAACACGGTCTCCTGCTGCGGCACGAGCCCGACCTGCCGGGCGACGGCGATGCTCGAGCGCGGGTCGAGCCCGAGGATCCGCACGGTCCCCTTCGACGGGCGCGCGAGCCCGGACAGCATCCTCAACATGGTGGACTTGCCCGCCCCGTTCGGCCCGAGCAGCGCCGTGACGCCCGGCCCGACGTCGAAGCTGACGTCCGAGACGGCCACGAGGCTGCCGAACCACTTCGAGACGGCCTGCACCTCGAGCAAAGGAGCCCCGTCCACCGGCGCCGGCGCCGTCATCGCCGCGCCCCCTGGCGGCGGTAGCTCACCAGGCAGACGACACCCCCGAGCAGGATCCAGCCGCAGAGGCCGGCAACGACCAGGCCGGTCGAGAGACGGGCGATCGGAGGATCGCCGTTGGAGGGATCCCGGGAATCCCCGAACACCCGAAAGGCGTACTCGGTCGCCACGGCGGGCGTGGCCAGCGCAAGCTCGTCGGGGGCGCCGCTGCTCTCGACGGCGACACCGACCGCGATCGAGGGCACGAGCAGGACGAGGACGGTCGCGACGGCGGCCACGGCCCGGCGCGTGGTCAGGCTCGAGACGCCCATCGCGACGGCCGTGTAGAACAGCGCCACGCCGGCCCCGGAGACGACGATCCGAAGCAGGAGCAGCGGCGCTCCACCGAGGGACGGCCCGGCGCCGACGACCGTGTACGAGACGAGGAGGAAGAGCTGCGGGCCGATCGTCATCACGAGCATCACGCTCGCGACGGCCGCCCACTTCGCGGTCAGGTACCGCTTCACGTCGAGCGGCCCGGCGAGGTAGAGATCGAGCATCCCGGTGCGCCGGTCGGTACAGAGCGCTTCCGGCGCGACGAGCGAGGCGAACAGCGCGAGCGCCATCGTGATCTCACCGGTGTACTCACCGTACGACGGCAGGATCTCGTTCAGGACCCGGATCGCCGGCAGGAAGGCGGTGATCCCGACGAACACCACGGCCGGCAGGAAGGCGATCAGCAGCGCGATGGCCGGCAGCACCTTGTGGCGGAAGCTGCGGTGCAGGCCCAGCACGCGCTGCAGGGTGTGCTTCCACACCGTCACGAGCGCCCACACCGGGGCGCTCCGCGGGCCGTCGTAGGACCGGTAGCCGACGTCGAAGATGCGCGCGCCCTGCTCGGAGCTCATGCGCTCGCCTCCATGTAGACGTCCTCGAGGGTCTGACGCTCGGGGCCGAGGCGACGGAGGCCGACGCCGAGATCGGCGACGGCGTCCCGAACCGCATCGTGCACGCCGTCGGCCCACGCGATGCTCACCGTCTCACCGTGCTCCGCGACGTCGAAGCCTCGGCCGCGGAGCACGGCCGCGAGCTCGGGTGCCCGGTCGTCGACGACGACGATCAGTCGCTCCGAGTCACGGCGAAGCTCGCTCAGGCGTCCCGCCCGCACGACCGAGCCGCCCCCGAGAATCACGACGGCGTCGCAGATCCGTTCCGCCTCCTCGAGATGGTGGGACGAGATCACGATGTCCATCCCGAACTCGCTGCCGACCCGCCGGATCAGGGCGAGCATGTCGTCGCGCTGGAGCGGGTCGAGCCCATCGGTCGGCTCGTCGAGAAGGACGAGCTCGGGATCGTGGACGATCGCTGCCGCGAGCTTCACCCGCTGCCGCTGCCCCGTCGACATCGTGCCGATCGGGCGGAAGCGCTCCTCCCCGAGCCCGACCTGCCAGAGCGCGTCGTTCGCCCGCTGGATCGCCGCCCGGGCAGGCAGGCCGTGCAGCTCGCCGAGATGCCGGACGAGATCCGCGGCGTGCACGTCGGGCGGCAGGTTGTGATGCTCGGGCGCGTACCCGATCCGGGCCCGCACGTCGATGCCGGAGCTCGCAGGGTCGTGCCCGAGCACGGTCAGCTCGCCCGCGTCGCGCAGGCGCAGGCCGAGCACGAGCGCGATGAAGGTCGTCTTCCCGGCACCGTTCGGGCCGAGCAACCCCGTGATGCCGTGGCCGACGTCGACGTCGAGGGCGTCCACGGCGACGATCGACCGGTATCGCTTGGTCACGCCGCGGGCGGAGACGACGGGCGTCGTGGCGCTCTCGCTCATCCCGGTGACCGTACCCGAGGGTCGCCCGTCTCGCTCCCCGTCAACGCTGCGTAGATTCGGGCAGGAGGATCCGGGGCGAAACCGATGTGGCGGGAGCACAGAGGGGCAACACTGCGGAGAGACGATTCGGCGTTCAGAGGAGGCGATGCAGCAATGCGAACCACGACCAAGGTACTCCTCCCGATCGGTGCCGTCGCCGGCGCCGCGGCGGTCCGTGAGACCTACCGGCGGCGGCTCCGCGAGCCCGTGCTGACCTGGGGTGCGACCGTAGAGGAGGCGGCCCGGCGCCTGCCGGGCGACGACCTGCTCGAGGACGCGGACATCGTCACGACACGCGCGATCACGATCGACGCGCCGCCCGCCGCCGTCTGGCCCTGGCTCCTCCAGATGGGATCCGGGCGGGCCGGCGCCTACACCTACGACTGGATCGAGAACCTCTTCGGGCTCGACATGCACAGCGCCCACGAGATCCACCCGAGTGGCAGCACCTCGAGGTCGGCGACGTGATCCCGGGCTAGGCGAGCCTGCCCGGGATGCGCGTCGAACTGCTCGACCCCGAACGGGCGCTCGTGACCCGGTCTGCTGACGGCACGTGGGTCTGGTCGTTCGTGCTCGACGGGGCCGACGGCACGACACGGTTGATCAGCCGCAACCGCATCGCAATGCACGAGCCGTCATTCGGAGACCGGCTCGGAATGGCAGTCATGGAGCCGGGCTCGCTCGTGATGGAGCGCAAGATGCTGCTCGGAATCAGGGAGCGGGCGGAGCGGCTCGCCGTAGGGGCCGTGCCTGCCGTCCCGTAGAGGTCGACCTCACCGCCGCCCGGACGGGCTCACAATCGGGATGCGCCCGACTCCCGGGGGACGAGCTCTCAGGCGCGTTCGAGGTATGCGCAGGGGCGGCTGTCGAGCGGGAGCGGTGAGCTGCCGAAGCGGGTGACGACGAGCGGGCCGTCGCACACGCCGAGCTCGAGCGTCGATCCGATCTCCGGTGGCCCGCCCGGGAGCTCGACCAGCCGGTAGCCGTCCGCGGTCGGTGCAAACGCCACACACCCTTCCGTCTCCGACAGCGGAATCCGATCCGCCATGCGCGCATCGGCCTCCACGACCGCCGCGCCGAGCCGCTCGATCGAGCGTCGAAGCGCGTTGCCCGCATCAGCGTAAGCCGACTCCGTGTGAACGAGCCGCTCGCCGAGTGACGCAAGGCCCTTGCGCAGCGCCCGCTCCGTGGCGCGCGCCTGCTCCGCACCGATCGCCTCCTGCTCGTCGAGGCGGCGTGCGAGCTCTGCCACCGTTGCGCGCAACTCCGCCCCATCGTCCGACGCCAGCGACTCCTCGATCCGCTCGAGCCGCCAGCCCATCGAGGAAGCGACCCGTTCCAGCTCGACGCGCAGCTCGTCTCGCGCCACGATGCCGTTTGCGTCTCGCTCCTCGAGCTGCGCGGCGAGACCACCGATCTCTTCCTGAAGCCTCTGCTCGAGCTCGAATGTCGCCGCTGCCGACCGCATCGCATGATCGTCGAGGCGCGCGGACAGCTCTACTTCGGCAGCCCGGGACGCCTCTGCGTCGCCGGCGCGAAGGCCGGCCACTGCGTCGAGCCGCTCGGCAAGCCGCTCGTTCGCACCACGCAGGTCCTGCAGGTCAGCATTTTGCAGGCCGTGCAACTCTTCGATCTGCGCCACGAGCGAGCCCGTCTCCCCGCGTACCACGTCGACAGCATGCTGCGCGTCGGCACGCGCTGCCGCGACGTCGTCGGTGATGCGCGCTGCCAGCTCCTGAAGGCGTTCCTCGAGCATGCTCTCGAGACGTGTCTCCCAGCCGATCCGTTGCGGCAGCCGATTCCTGTAGTGCATCGACGCGTGCGCCCAGCGCGGCCGTTTCGTTCGCGTGAGCCCCGAGCCGGGCGCCTAGCTCCTCTGCCTGCGCCTCCACATCGGCCCGGAGAGCCCCGGCAGTTTCGTCAATGCGATTCCCGAGCTCCTGCTGTCCCGTCACGCGGGCATCGTCGGCGCCCGCGAGAGCAGCGTCCACGGCGGCCGCGCGCACGTTTGTCCACTCGCGCAGCACCTCGAGTTCATCCCGTATCCAGGCCGCCTGCTCGGCGGCCGTCGCTTCGGCCTGGTCGTGGCTGACGAGTCCATCCGCTCGTGCCGAAACGCCATCGATCCGGCGGCCGAGCTCCTCGGCAAGCCCACCGATACGCATGTTCAGCTCGTCCGCGAGCCCTTCGACCCTGTCATGCCCGTCCCGGAAGCCGCGGTCGATCCGGCCGTCGAGCCCGGCGACCGACGCCGTCAGGTCGGCGACGGTCGCCTCGACGAGGGCAAGGCCTTCGACGCGTGCTGCCAGCTCCCCGACGCGGGCCCGGAAGACGTCATCCTCGATGGGGCGCGATGCGAGCTCATCCACACGCAGCCGGAGCTCGCTCACTTCGTCTGCGGCGGGCACCGTCGCGGTGATCTCCTCCACCCGGGCAAAGAGCGCATGTGCAAGCGAGTCGCGCTCGGCGCTCGCGCTCGCACCGATGCGCTGAATCTCGTCACGAAGTTCTTCAGGCGGCGCCGTAGCGGCAACCCGGTGCTCCAACTCGCCTACGCGCGCTTCGAGGAGTGCGACCGACTCGTCTCGGGCAGACGCGAGCGCCAGTTCCTGCAGCTGTGTGCGCAGTTCGCTGGTCTCGCCCGCGAGATGCTCGAGCGTGCCGCCACCCGCACGGCTCCCCTCCTCGAGCCGCTCGATCCGCGCCCAAAGACCATCCGTCTCGACCACCGGGATCGCCGCCGCCACCTCCTCGACACGCGCCGAAAGACCGTCAATCCTGGGAGACAGACCCGCAACCGGCACCACAATCTCATCAACCCGCGCCGCAAACTCATCGAGACGGGCCGCAAGCGACGCGACCGCCCCACCCAGCTCGGCGCCGCCGCCGTCGGCTCCCGCACGCGCGGCCAGATCGGCAAGCTCACGGCGCAACTCCTCGACGACGTCCTCGGTCGGCAGACTCGCCGCCAACTCGTCGACCCGGCCGGCAAGCCCCACAATCCCGGTCTGCGCGAACTCGGCCTTCTCCGCCACCGCCTCCAGCCTGCCGCTCAGCTCACCAGCGTCCGGCACCTCGGCAAAACGGGCAGCCAACGCAGCGACCTCGCCCGCGAGATGCTCGAGCGTGCCGCCACCCGCACGGCTCCCCTCCTCGAGCCGCTCGATCCGCGCCCAAAGACCATCCGTCTCGACCACCGGGATCGCCGCCGCCACCTCCTCGACACGCGCCGAAAGACCGTCAATCCTGGGAGACAGACCCGCAACCGGCACCACAATCTCATCAACCCGCGCCGCAAACTCATCGAGACGGGCCGCAAGCGACGCGACCGCCCCACCCAGCTCGGCGCCGCCGCCGCCGGCTCCCGCACGCGCGGCCAGATCGGCAAGCTCACGGCGCAACTCCTCGACGACGTCCTCGGTCGGCAGACTCGCCGCCAACTCGTCGACCCGGCCGGCAAGCCCCACAATCCCGGTCTGCGCGAACTCGGCCTTCTCCGCCACCGCCTCCAGCCTGCCGCTCAGCTCACCAGCGTCCGGCACCTCGGCAAAACGGGCAGCCAACGCAGCGACCTCGCCCGCGAGATGCTCGAGCGTGCCGCCACCCGCACGGCTCCCCTCCTCGAGCCGCTCGATCCGCGCCCAAAGACCATCCGTCTCGACCACCGGGATCGCCGCCGCCACCTCCTCGACACGCGCCGAAAGACCGTCAATCCTGGGAGACAGACCCGCAACCGGCACCACAATCTCATCAACCCGCGCCGCAAACTCATCGAGACGGGCCGCAAGCGACGCGACCGCCCCACCCAGCTCGGCGCCGCCGCCGCCGGCTCCCGCACGCGCGGCCAGATCGGCAAGCTCACGGCGCAACTCCTCGACGACGTCCTCGGTCGGCAGACTCGCCGCCAACTCGTCGACCCGGCCGGCAAGCCCCACAATCCCGGTCTGCGCGAACTCGGCCTTCTCCGCCACCGCCTCCAGCCTGCCGCTCAGCTCACCAGCGTCCGGCACCTCGGCAAAACGGGCAGCCAACGCAGCGACCTCGCCCGCGAGATGCTCGAGCGTGCCGCCACCCGCACGGCTCCCCTCCTCGAGCCGCTCGATCCGCGCCCAAAGACCATCCGTCTCGACCACCGGGATCGCCGCCGCCACCTCCTCGACACGCGCCGAAAGACCGTCAATCCTGGGAGACAGACCCGCAACCGGCACCACAATCTCATCAACCCGCGCCGCAAACTCATCGGATCGAGCAGCGAGCTCGGCGACCTCGCTTGCGAGCCGCGGAATCTCAGCGGCCCAGTCCGGCAAGGCCTCCAGGCGCTCGACCGTCGCGCGCAGCTCCGCGATTCCCTCCGTCGTGACGGGACGCGTCTTCAACTCCTCGAGCTCCTGACGGAGCGCGTCGAGCTCGGCGGAGACGGGTGCGTTTTCGAGCGCATCGATCCGGGTGCTCACTGCCGCGAGTGCCGTGACGAGCTCCGCCTCCGCCGGATTGGGACCTCCAGCCTCGAGTCGTGCTTCGACGGCGCCGATAGCGGCCCGAATGTCGGACGCTACGAGACGGAGATCCTCCTGCCATGGCGCCCCACCCGCGGCCCGTTCGAGGGTCTGCAGCCGCAACTCCAGGTCGGAGACGAGGGCGAGAACATCGTCCGACAACCCCTGAGCCGACGGCGGTGCCCCGAGCGAGTCGTCGTGGAAGGAAGCCTGTACGCCGGCAACGTGCCCTGCCGCGCTCGGGCCCCCCGCCGGGGAGCCGTAATCCGAGAGCGCCGCTGCGAGGTCGAGCCGGGAAACGGCGCCGCGTTCGACCAGGATCTCGCCGATCCGGGCACCGGACTTGCGCTGCTCCTCCAGCGCGGCGTCGAGTTGATCGGGGGTGATGAATCCACGCATGACGAGGAGCTCTCCGAGCGGCCGTCGCAGGTGCACCTCGGCAGGCGTCAGCGGCTCGATTGGCTTGGGGGCATCGGGCTCGGGTTTCTCGACGCCCGCCCATTGCTCCGCGAGCACGCCCGCGACCTCGAGCCGCGGGACACCGAACTCCGCCACGACGATCTCACCGAGTCGCTGGCCGCTTTCCTGCTGCAGGGCCAGCGCTCGCTCGAGCTGTTCGTCCGTGATGAGATTCTTCTCCACCAGGATGGCGCCGATCCGTTCGGATTGGATGAGTTCGGATGCTTCCATGTCACCCCTTATCGGCAGACACTCGTTCGAGGTATAGAGGGAACTTCAAACCGCGCCGGCGCGGTCGCCGCGAAGCGCTGCGGGGCACCGCCAGCCGCCGGATCGCCGTCGCCACGAGCGGGCCCGCGACGGCACCGATCGCGCGTCGGTCGGTCGCCCGCGTGCGGCCGGGGCGACCGTCAGAAGTGCCGCGAGCGTGCACGTGCGTCAGTCGCGGCCCAGGTACGCGCACGGACGGCGGTCGAACGGGAGCGGTGAGCTGCCGTAGCGGGTGACGACGAGCGGACCGTCGCACACGTCGAGCTCGAGCGTCGAACCGATCTCCGGCGGCCTGCCGGGCACCTCGATCAGCCGGTAACCGGCCGCGGTCGGCGCAAAAGCAACGAATCCTTCCCCCTCCGGTACCGGAACCCGCTCGGTCATGCTCGCATCGGCCGCCACGACCGCCGCTCCCAGCCGCTCGATCTGACCTGGCCCCTTTCCCGCCGCAGAGAGCGCCCGCTCCTCACCGATCGCCGCCTGCTCGTCGAGGCGGCATCCCAGCTCGGCGACCATTGCGCTCAACTCCGTCCGGTCGTCCGCTGCCAGCGACTCCTCGATCCGCTCGAGCCGTTGCCCGAGCGACGCTTCGACGCGGTCCAGTCGATCGTGAAGGCCCGCCCGCAGTGCCTGCGCCTCCTCGAGGGCTCGCACGGTATTCAGCGACGCATCGGCATCTCCGTCGCGAGCGACGGCGAGCATGTCGAGGCGCTTGCCGAACATCTCGTTCGCGGCGCGCGCCGCCTGTACGTCGGCATGACGCAGACCCTGGAGCTCGTCGATTCGCGCGCCGAACGACGACGTCTCCACGCGCAGTGCAGCCGACTCCTCTTGTTGGGCGCAGAGGTCGGAGGCGAGCTCGGCGACCCGGGACTGAACGTCCGCCCGAAGGTCCTCCGCGAGCTGACCGATGCGTTCGCGCCCGTCGGTCTCAATGCTCTCCACCCTCTGCGCAAGCTCCGTGAGCTGCTGCCCGGGCTCGGTGCCAACCGGGCGATCGGTGAGGGCGCGAAGCTCGGCGCCGAGCTCGACTGTGGCGGCCGCAAGGACCTCGACTCTCCCCTCGAAGGCGGCTCCCAGGGCCTCGAGCTTGCTCTCCAGCAGCTCGAGCCGGGAGACCAGGGCATCGGGCCGGTCGGTTCGCCCCTGCTCGATGTCTTCGCGTACCCGTATGTCCGGTCCGGCCAGATCCCCGATTGCCGCCTCGAGCGCGGCGAGTCGGGCCTCTGATGCGAGAGCGTCATTGACGCGGACTCCCTCGAGGGACGCGAGCATCCGCTCGAGATCCGCGATCTTGCCTCCGAGGTCGCCGGGGGTTGCGGGAAACGCCGCACTCTGGCCCGCCTGCGTCGGCGAGTGGATGGCCTCTGCCGCGCTCGATCGCCTCGACCTCCGCCACCTGCGTCGCGCCGGCCGAGCGGGCTCGACGATCGGAGGGTCAGCTTCGACCCCCCGCCCCGGCTCCAGCGTCGGTGCCACGGGCACGCCATTCCCTGCGAATGGGCCTGCAACCGCAGCTGCGGGCCGGCCTGACTCCCAGTGCTCGGCGAGCGCACTCGCGAGGTCGAGACGCGTGAGGATGCCCTGCTCGACGAGGATCTCGCCGATCCGGGCGCCGGTCTGCTTCTGTACGGCCAGAGCGCCCTCGAGTTGATCCTCGGTGATGAACCCGAGCTCCACGAAGATCTCGCCGATCGGTCGCCGGAGCCTGATCTCGGCAGCCGCCAACGGCTGGGCAACGGTCGTCTGCTGCAAGGGGATGAGTCCAAGGCGCTCCCGGAGCTCGGTGCCCACGGGATCGTGCGGGTGCTCTGCGAGCGCACGAGACAGATCAACCTGCGAGACGCCGAACTCCGCGACCAGGATCTCGTCGAGCCGCTCGCCGGTGCTCTCCTGCTGCTGCAGCGCCTGGTCGAGCTGCGCGGCCGTGATGACCTCGTTCTCCACCAGGCTTGCGCCGACCTGGCGCGCCTGGGTCGCGGTCGCGGCATCCATGCCCCAACGTATCGGCAGCCACTCGTTCCGAGTAGAGGCCCACTTCCACGCAGCGCTGTGTCCGATTCCATTCACGCCTTGACACACGATGTCTTGTGATATATCGTGATAGCACTATAGAGAAAGGAACCCACATGACTGCAGTGACAGTCCACCCTGCCGGCATCTGCCGGCGTGACGCAGGTCAGCCGAGAATCTGGTTCATGACCGGCGAGCGCCCGAGGCGGCGCGGACGCGGCAAGCCCGGGCGCGGGATGCACGGCCCCGCCGGATTCGGCGGGCCGTTCCTCGGGCCGGGCCGCCGCGCCGGTCGCGGTGACATCCGCGCCGCGATCCTGGCCCTCCTCGGAGAGGAGCCGATGCACGGCTACCAGGTGATCCAGGTGATCTCCGAGCGGAGCGGCGGCAACTGGACGCCGAGCCCCGGCTCTGTCTACCCCACCCTCCAGCAGCTCGAAGACGAAGGGCTGATCGAGCCCGCACCCTCCGAAACGGGACGCCGGGTCTTCGCGCTGACCGATGCGGGCCGAGCAGCGAGCCCCGCGGAGGGAGCACCAGCTCCCTGGGAGGAGGCCGTCGGTGCCGCCGATCGCGACCTCGTCGAGCTCCGTGACCTCGTCCACCAGGTGCTCGCCGCGACGCGGCAGGTTGCCCAGGCGGGCACGGCGGCCCAGATCAAGGGCGCCCAGGACGTGCTCCGCACCGCGCGGAAGGGCATCTACCGCCTGCTCGCGGAGGACGACACCGAGACGTAGGCCGGAACGAGCGAAGACGACAGAGGGGCGGCGCCGACGTGCGTCCGCTCCTCTGTCGTGTGCAACCCGGCAGACAGGCTGAAGCCTGTCGCCACCCGCCGCCGTCAGGCGCGGGCGTAGTGCACGAGGGCGTCGACGACCGCCTGCAGCCGCCGGCCCTCGGGCGTGAGCGTGTACTCGACCCGCGGCGGGCGGGCATCGACGACCCGGCGCTCGAGCACGCCTGCCTCCTCGAGCTCGACGAGCCGTTGGGCGAGCGTCCGCGGCGGGATCTCGCCCACCGCCTGCTTGAACTCGTTGAACCGCGAGGCGCCCTCGTACGACGCCCACAGGATCGAGACGGTCCAGCGCCCCTCGAGGAGGCCCGCCGCCCGGCGGACTCCCTCGGGAACGGGACGGCAGTGCCTACACCGAGACATCGAGCGACTGCGCGGCCGGCTCGAGCGCGAGCTCGAGCACCTCGGACAGCGCCATCACCGGATGGAACGTCAGCTCGTCACGGACGTGCTCGGGGACGTCGTCGATGTCCGCGCGGTTGCGCTCGGGAATGACGATGTCGGTGAGCCCGGCGGCATGGGCGGCGAGCACCTTCTGCTTGAGGCCGCCGATCGGGAGCACGCGACCCTGCAGGGTGACCTCGCCGGTCATCCCGACCGTGTGCCTGACAGGGCGGCCGGTGAGGAGGGAGGCGAGAGCGGTCGCCATCGTGATGCCGGCGCTCGGGCCGTCCTTCGGGATCGCACCGGCGGGCACATGCAGATGGAACGACCGGTTCTCGAAGATCTGCTCCTCGAGCCCATAGTCGCCCGCCCTGGCGCGCACCGCGGAGAGGGCGATCTGCGCCGACTCCTTCATCACGTCGCCGAGCTGGCCGGTGAGGACGAGCTTCTCGCCGCCGGCGACGCTCGTCGCCTCGACGAACAGCACGTCGCCGCCGACGCCCGTGACCGCGAGGCCCGTGGCGACGCCCGGCACGGCCGTGCGCTCCGCCGCCTCGCGGAAGAATCGCTGCCGCCCGAGCGCGTCGCGCACGACGTCGATGTCGACGGTGACGGGCGCGTCGGTCGTCCCGGAGGCGATTCCCGTCGCGGTCTTGCGGAGCACCTTCCCGAGCTCGCGCTCGAGTTGGCGCACGCCGGCCTCGTGGGTGTACTCGGAGATGATCGACTCGAGCACGCCGTCCGCCACCGTCACCTCGTCCTCGCGGAGGCCGTTTCGCTCCCGCTGGCGAGGCCAGAGGTAGCCCTTCGCGATCGATACCTTCTCGTCCGTCGTGTAGCCGTCGAAGCGGATCACCTCCATCCGGTCGAGCAGCGGCCCGGGAATCGTGTCCGCCTGGTTCGCCGTCGCGATGAAGACGACGTCGGAGAGATCGACCTCGACGTCGAGGTAGTGGTCGCGGAACGTGGAGTTCTGGGCCGGGTCGAGCACCTCGAGCAGCGCCGCCGACGGGTCGCCGCGCCAGTCGGCGCCGACCTTGTCGACCTCGTCGAGCAGGATCACCGGGTTCATCGTCTTCGCGTCGCGGAGGGCGCGGACGAGCCGGCCCGGCAGGGCGCCGATGTACGTCCGCCGGTGGCCGCGGATCTCGGCCTCGTCACGGATGCCGCCGAGCGACATGCGGACGAACTCACGGTTCAGCGACCGCGCGATCGACTCGCCGATCGACGTCTTGCCCGTGCCCGGAGGCCCGATCAGGGTCAAGATCGCACCCGACTTCTTGTCGACCTCGATCCCCCGCTCCTGGCGGAGCTTGCGCACCGCGATGTACTCCACGATGCGGTCCTTGACGTCCTCGAGCCCGGCGTGGTCTGCGTCGAGCACCTCCCGGCTGGCCTGCGGGTCGAGCCGCTCCTCGGAGCGAACGCCCCACGGCACGGCGAGGAGCCAGTCCATGTAGCTGCGGATCGTCTGCGCCTCGGGCGAGCTCTCACCCATGCGCTCGAAGCGTGCGAGCTCTCGCTCGGCCTGTTCGCGCACGTGGTCGGGCATCGCGGAATCGGCGATCTTCGTCCGGAACTCCTCGACGACCGACGTCTCGTCCTCCCCGAGCTCCTTGCGGATCGAGTCGAGCTGCTTGCGGAGGATGTACTCGCGCTGCTGCTTGTCCATCCCCGTGTTGACGTCCTCGCGGATGCGGCGGCGGATCTGCATCAGCGTCAGGCGCTCGCGCTGGAGGTTGAGCGCGAGCTCGAGCCGCTCCGCCACGTCGACGGCCTCGAGCACCTGCACCTTCTGCTCGAAGCCGAGATCGGGCGAGTAGCCGGACGTATCGGCCAGAGCACCGGGGTCGGAGATCGAGCGGACGAAGGCGGCGATGCGGCCGTCGTCGCCACGCAGCTCGAGGATCTCCTCGACGACGGCACGGTACTCGGTCTCGAGCTCACGGATGTCCTCGCCGGCCGCCGCCTCGTCCGGGCGCTCGTCTGCCTGGACGAAGAGACGACCACGGGCGTCGGTCTCGGCCGCGCCTGCGATCGCGCGATGGAGGCCGTTCAGCGCCACGGCGGTGTCGCCGCCCGGCAGCCTCACCCGGTCCGTCACCTCGGCAACGGTGCCCACCTTGGCGTACTCGCCGTCGTGCTTGGGGACGAGCAGCACGCGCTCCTCGTCGCCGACGTCGATCGTCAGGGTGACGCTCATGTTGGGGAAGACGACGATGTCGTCGAGAGGGACGAGCAAGAGCTTGCTCACAGTGGGTTCACGCTCCTCGGCGGACGCAGTGGTATCGGTCATAGACGTACTAACTTCAAAAAGTGTATCGGTATTCCCATGCCTCGCGACAATGCGTCGCCGCCGCTGGACGAAATGCTTACGGAACGCGTACAAACCCGCCGCGGAGTCGCAGAGTCTCAGTTATCGGAGCCCGGATTCCCGAACTATCGCCTCCCGGGGCCGGATCCCGTCTTGCGACCGCGCACTCCGAGGGCGTGGCCGTGAGCATCGATGGGCGCCCGCTCGCGGGCGCCCATCCTTCTCCCTGTCCGGCTTCAGCCGGACGCCGGGCCCGCACGCGGGCGGATGGCCGGCTCAGCCACGGAAGCGGCGCAGGGCGGCGGCCGCAACCCTGCCCGCAAGCACGTCGGACGCGACCCCTGTACCCGCCGGACGGTGGGTCATCACCGTGACGAGGACCGCGCCCCCCGGCCAGAGGACGATGCCGTTGTCATGGCGCGCGACGTTGATCCAGCCCGCCTTGTGGAGAACGCGCACGCCAGCCAGCCGGCCCACCTCGCGGTCGATCTTGCCGTGGTCCCGCACGTTGGCGAGGAGGTAGAGCAGGTAGCGGCCGTCCGCAGCCGTGAAGCCAGGCTGGGCGGCGCGCAGCGGACCGCGACCGCCGCTCGCGAGCCAGACGCCCCGGAGCAGGCTCGCCAGGTCGTAGGCGCTCGTCCTCTTGCCGACGCCCCAGCTCGGCTGGCTGTCGACCCGGAGTGGGATCCCGCCGGCGAGCACGCGCGACTGCCCCCCGATGGCGTCGGGCTCGTAGCCGCCGTACATCTCGGTGTCGACGAGCCCGAGCGACTGCATCATCGAGTTGACGAGCGCCGACCCGCCGGACGTGGAGCCGCCGAAGTAGCGCTCGGTGGCGTTCGCGGCGGCGTTGTCGGAGTACAGCAGCATCTGGCGAAGGAGCCCGTCGAGCGTCGATCCACGCCCCGGCGTCCCCTCGGAGAAGGCGAGCGCCGCGACCGCGACCGCGAGCTTGAGCGAGGATGCGCCCGGGAACGTCGCACGTGCGTTCCAGGCAGCGCCTTCGCCTGTCGCCAGGTTCTGCACGTAGATCGCGCTCGTGCTCCCGAAGCTCTCGGCCAGCCTCCGCACATCCCGTGCGAGCAGGGCATCGCTGCTCGGCGCGCGGACGCGCGGAGTGGCCGCCGGCGCCGCTCCGAGCACATGCGGCAACGGTGGCCCTGCTCCGGCGCCCCGCTCCGCTGACGGTGACGACCTGCACCGACTCCTCCGTGGACGGCAGCGAGACGCGCAGCTGGAACCGGCGCTGCCGCAGTGGCAGGTCGGCCAGCGTGCGCGACCCGACACGCACGATCACGCGGCGCACCCCGGGGGCCGCAACGCCCGTGACGAGGCCGTACGAGACCTGGTACGGGGCCGGCTGCTCGATCGTAGGCGGCGGCAGCGCAGTGATCACGACGGCACCGTAGCTTGTGAGGGATGCCGATCCTCGCTCATCTCGACCTCGACGCGTTCTTCGCCGCCGTCGAGGAGCTCGAGGATCCTTCGCTGAGGACGCGGCCTCTCGTCGTCGGCGGCAACCCGCAGGGCCGTGGCGTCGTCGCGACGGCGAACTACGTTGCCCGGCGCTTCGGCATCCGCTCCGCGATGAGCTCCGCCGAGGCCCTCCGCCGCTGTCCCGAGGTCGTCTTCGTCCATCCACGCCATGTGCTCTACCGTCAGTACTCCGAGGCGGTGTGGAGTGCGATCCGCGAGGTCGTGCCGCGGGTGGAGCAGGTGGGGATCGACGAGGGCTACCTCGACCTCGGCACCGTGGTCACCGAGTTCACGGGGGCCCGTGCCGTGGCCGAGGCGGTGCAGACGTCGATCCGTGCTGCGACCTCGCTCTCCTGCTCGCTCGGCGTGTCGACGTCGAAGGTCGTCTGCAAGGTCGCCTCCGAGCGCCGTAAGCCCGGCGGAATCACGGTCGTGCCCCCGGGCAAGGAGGCACCGTTCCTCGCTCCGTTCCCGGTGCGGGCGCTGCCCGGAGTCGGCCCCAAGGCCGAGGTCCGGCTCGCCGCGGCCGGAGTGACGACAATCGGTGATCTCGCCGCGCTCGGCGAAACGGAGCTCCGCGTCGTGCTTCCCGGGACGATCGGCCCGCTGCTCCGCGACCGCGCCTGCGGGATCGACCCGCGCGACCTCGAGCTCGAGACGGAGCGGGTGTCGATCTCGGTCGAGGAGACGTTCGAGCGGGACATCTCCGATCGAACGCTCCTTTACGCCGAGATCGAGCGCATGGCGGTCGAGGTCGCGGCCGGGCTGGTGAAGAGGAGGCTCTCGGCACGGACGGTGACGGCGAAGCTCCGGTACTCGGACTTCTCGATCAGAAGCCGCTCGACAACGCTTGCAGCACCGATCGACGAGGCCGACCGCATCGCCGAGCTCGCCTGCCGGCTTCTCGACCGCGGTCTCAGGGATCGCCCCGGAGCCTTACGACTCGTCGGGGTCGGAGTCTCCGGGCTCTCGGAGTTCCGCCAGTTGACGCTCGAGCAGGAGGAGCGCTAACGCCGCAGCAGCGGGCGGGTCAGACACGTGGGGCCGCCGTCGCCGAGCCGCGAGATGTGGTCGCCCCGGTAGGTGACGACGTCGACACCCGCGCGCTCCATCCGCCGCCGCGTCTCGTCGTTGCCCTCGAGCGCAAGCGCACGGCGCGGGCCGAGCGCGAGGACGTTCGAGCCCATCGTCTCGAATTCCTCGTCGGGCACCTCGACGATCTCGATCCTCCGTTCGGCGAGCAGCTCGATCAGCCGGACCGGTGCGATGCGCGGATAGACGACTGCGAGATCGCGGTCGAGCGGGGAGACGAGCGACATGAGGTGCATCACCTCGGAGGCTCCGACCCAGTGGGGCAGGTCGAACGCGATCACCTCGACGCCGGGGAACGCCGATCGCAGAGCTGCGATGCCCGCCGTGCCGGTCCGGTAGCCGTGGCCGACGAGCAGCGTGTCGTGGTCGAGCCAGACGGTGTCGCCCCCCTCCGCCGTGGCCGGTGCGTCCATCCTCGACCGGATCGGGACGCCTGCCGCCTCGAGGCTGGCACCGATCCCGGCCGGCTCGCCGAGGCGGCCCTCCTTGCCCGGCCGCAGCAGCGCCGCCCCGTCGTCGCCGACGAGCACGGGGTCGTAGACGTAGATCGCGTCGGGATTGCCGGGATCGTGCTCGGAGACGATCACCTCGGCGCCGGCGTCGACCAGCACGGCGCGGAGCTGCTCGTGCTCGGCCTGCGCCGCCACGACGTCGGGGACACCGCGCCAGCCGTAGCGCTCGACGTGGTCTGTGTCCGCGGGGAGGGGCGGCCGCACGAGCACCCGCTCGAGATCGCCCCACATCGCCTGGCTGCCGTAGCCGCTCACGACCGGCAGGCTACGTGACCGCGTTCGCGGGCGTGCGGCCCTCGAGCAGGACGGCGCGTAGCGCGCTGACGCACAGCATCCCCATCGCGATGCGCGTGTCGCGGGTGGCGCTGCCGAGATGGGGCGCGAGGACGACGTTCTCGAGCGCGAGCAGCCCCTCGGCGACCTCCGGCTCGCGTTCGTAGACGTCGAGCCCGGCGCCGGCGATCGTGCCGTCGGCGAGTGCCGCGGCCAGCGCCGGCTCGTCGACCACCGGCCCACGGGCCGTGTTGATCAGCACGGCACTCTGCCGCATCAGCGAGAGCCGGCGCGCGTCGATCAGATGGAGTGTCTCCGCGGTGAGCGGCACGTGCAACGAGACGATGTCGGCCTGCGACAGGAGCCGGTCGAGGTCGGCGTCGCGGCCCGCGAGCACGGGAGTGGCTCCGAAGGCCTCCACGAGCCTTGCGGTTTCGCGGCCGATCCGCCCGGCGCCCACGATCAGCACGGTCTTGCCCTCGAGTCGCTCGCCGAGCATGAACTCGAGCGAGAACTGCCACGGCTCGCGGCGCCGCACGAACCGGTCGCCCTCCGTCACGCGGCGCAGCAGCGACAACATCAGCGTCAGCGCGATCTCCGCGGTCGCCCGCGTCAGCACGTCGGGCGTGTTGGAGACGACGATGCCACGCCGGCGGGCAGCCTCGAGGTCGATGTTGTTCACGCCGACCGCGTAGTTGGCGACGATGCGGAGCTGCAGGCCCGCAGCGTCGAGATAGGCATCGTCGACCGTCACGGTCAGCATCGTCACGATCCCGTCCGCTCCGACGGGCGAGGGGATCAGCTCGAAATCGGCCTCGAGCTCCCGCTCGATCTCGACCGGAACGGGTTCGCTGAGGTGGACGCGGGGAGCCATGAGGCGCATCATCTCTCAATGGGCGGGCTCTACCACGAAGGCAACCGGCGGCTCCAGGATCGGTTCGACACCCGCCGCCTCGCCGACCGGATCGAGGAGCGGATCCGCCGCGACACCTTCGACGACGGCGACCGGGCGTTCATCGAGTCCCGGGACATGTTCTTCCTCGCGACCGCGGACGAGCACGGCATGCCCCAGTGCTCCTACAAGGGAGGCGATCCCGGCTTCGTGCGCGTCCTCGACGAGCGGACACTGGCCTTTCCGAGCTACGACGGCAACGGCACCTACCTCTCCCTCGGGAACCTCTTGCAGAACCCGAAGCTGGGCATCCTGTTCATCGACTTCGCGAGCCCCAAGAGGCTGCGGGTGAGCGGGATCGCGTCGATCGACGACACCGACCCGCTGCTCGCCGGCTACCCGGAGGCGCAGCTCGTGGTGAGGGTGCGTGCCACGGACGTCCTCCCGAACTGCCCCCGGTACGTGCACCGGCTGGAGCTCGTGGAGCGCTCCCGCTTCGTCCCCCGCGACGACCACGAGACGCCGATCCCGGACTGGAAGCGGCGGGAATGGTCGCACGACGTGCTGCCGGAGGGGGATCCCGCCCGCGAGGACGGGCTGCTTCCCGACTCATATTGACATTGATCGATGTGAAGAGTTAGACTCGCATCGATATCCATCGATGGGAGGCGTCATGGCAGAGGACTCGGAACAGGTGCGCGCGCACGTCCGGGAGCGCTACACCGAGGCGGCGCTCGCCGTCTCCGCCGTCGACGCCGGCCGCGGCTCCTGCTGCCCGGCTCGGGGCGAGAACGGGCGCTTCGGCGAGTCGCTCTACGACGCGGAGCAGCGGGCCGCACTTCCCGGCGCAGCCGCGACCGCGAGCCTTGGCTGTGGCAACCCGACGGCCGTTGCCGACCTCCGCGAGGGCGAGACCGTGCTCGACCTGGGCTCCGGTGGAGGCATCGACGTGCTCCTCTCGGCCCGTCGAGTGGGTCCGACCGGAGTCGCCTACGGCCTCGACATGACCGAGGAGATGCTGGCACTTGCCCAGCGCAACAGGGCCGAGGCCGGCGTCACGAACGCCCACTTCCTGCGCGGGCAGATCGAGGACGTCCCGCTCCCGGCCGAGTCCGTCGACGTTGTGATCTCGAACTGCGTCATCAACCTCTCGACCGACAAGCCGCGCGTGCTGGCGGAGATCGCCCGCGTGCTGAGGCCGGGCGGCCGGGTCGGCGTCAGCGACGTCGTCGCCGAGGACCGCCTCTCCCCCGCCGAGCGCGCCGAGCGCGGCAATTGGGTCGGCTGCATCGCCGGGGCGCTGTCGGTCTCCGAGTACGTCGCGGGCCTCGAGGCCGCGGGTCTCACCGACGTCGAGGTGACGTTCACCCACGACGTCGCCGACGGCCTCCACGGAGCGATCGTCAAGGCACGAAAGCCGGAGGCGTCGCGGCGCGAACTGCCGCTCGTGGGCGCGGCGGCCGGAAGGTGCTGCTGAGCACCACGGGAAAGCCCGGCTCGCCGGTGTGTGGCCGCTGCGGCCCCATGCGCGGGGTCCAAGAACTCGAATCATTAAATGAGTTCGCCGGCCTTCGCCAGCAGAACGAGGCAGCAGCCGATCGCGAGGAACGCTTCGTGGATCTCGTGGCGGCGGATCAGCTGGGTGAGGTCGTTGCATCGCCATCGACATCTCCCCTCAGCTCGAAGACAGATGCCGACGCCTTCGTCACCGCCGAACGGGCCCCTTCATTCTGATTCCAGGTCTAAGCCAGGAGTTGCGGCAGCCTGTCGCCGACGACGGCCCACGCCGCGTGCGTCGGCTCGATCACGTCGAAGTGGTCGGCGGCGAGCTCGACGAGCTCGACCTCATCGCCGGCGATCGCCGCCGAGCGCGCGAAAGCCCGGCTCTGCCCCGGCGGCACGATGTCGTCGGCGGCGCCGTGGACGAGAAGCACCGGAACGGCGAGTGGCAGCAGCTCGATGGGCGAGGCCGCCGCGTAGCGGTCCGGAACCTCGCCCGGCTGTCCGCCGAGCAGTGCCGCACACGCGCCGTCGCCGAGGTCGTCGGCGGCACCACGCGCGAGGTCGGCAACGCCCGCCAGCGAGACGGCAGCGCGCGGCTGCACGACCGGCGCCGCCCCGGGCTGCCCTGGCGCGATCCGGCGGCGGGCGGCGAGCCAGAGCGCGAGGTGGCCGCCGGCGGAGTGGCCGACGGTGACGACCCTCGTGGGGTCGACATCGTCGAGCCCGGCAACCGCATCTGCGGCAGCTGCGACGTCGTCGAGGGTCCCGGGCCAGCCGCCGCCCTCCTGCCCCAGCCGCCGGTACTCGACGTTCCAGGCTGCGAGCCCCCGCGCCGGAAGATCGTCGGCCAGCGGCGTCATCAACGTGCGATCCCAGGGCACCTTCCAGAAGCCACCGTGGATCAGGATCACCAGAGGCCAGGGGCCGTCCCCGGTGGGCAGGTGGAGGTCGCCGCACTGGTCGGGATGACCGCCGTAGGCGATCTGCCGGGGAGGTGGGAGCATCGCGTCAGCGCCTTCCTGGGACAACGGTCATCGTCCCGGAGCGTAGTCGCGGTCGCCGGTTCGACGCGGTGCCGGGCGGGCGCCCACGTTGCCGTCACATGGACGGGCCGGGCACGAGGAAGCCCCGCGCCGCCGGCGGGCCCGGACGGCGGCGGTTCGAGCCTCACCCGCGTGGAGGGGCGCCGATGAGGGAGGATGGGGCGATGGACGTCGACCTCGTCGTGGTTCCCGATGCAGTCACCGCGGCCGCCGCGGCGGCCGCGCTGCTCGTGGACGTCGCGGAGGCGGACGGCTCGGTGGTACTCGCCGGCGGATCTACGCCCCGACACGCCTACGAGCTCGCAGCCGCGGCGCACTCCGACTGGGGCGGCGTCGAGATCTGGTTCGGCGACGACCGTTGCGTTCCCGCCGACGATCCCCGCTCGAACCAGCTGCTCGTCCGCGAAGCCCTGCTCGAGCGGCTCGTGGTGGGGCCGACGTTGCATCCGATCCTGACCTCGCTCTCCGCGGTCGCTGCCGCCGCCGCCTACGACGCGGAGCTCCGGGATCAGCCGCTCGACCTCGTGCTTCTGGGCCTGGGGCCGGACGGTCACACGGCGTCGCTGTTCCCCGGTTCGCCGGCGCTCGACGTGCGCGACCGGCTTGCGGTCGCCGCAGAGCCCGGCCTCGAGCCGTTCGTCGAGCGGGTGACGCTCACGATTCCGGCCCTCGAGAGCGGAGCCCGGGTCGTCTTCCTGGCAGTCGGAGAGGAGAAGGCAGCGGCCGTCCGGTGTGCATTCGCCGAGGAGCCGTCGAGAGAGACCCCGGCAAGCCTCGTTCGCTCCCGCGGCGGTACTACGACGGTGATCCTCGACACAGCCGCCGCGGCACTGCTGGGCTGAACGCCAGCCGGTACGCTCGCCGGGAGTGGACGATCAGCAGCGGTATCGAGATCGGAGCCTGTGGCTCGACGGCGCGCTCGAGAGGTTCTCGCCGCGCCCGGCCCTCGAGGGGGAGCACGCAGCAGACGTGGCGATCGTGGGAGCCGGCTACACCGGACTCTGGACCGCCTACGCGCTGACACTGCACGACCCGGCCCTTCGCATCGCGATCGTCGAGGCGGAGACGGCCGGCTACGGCGCATCCGGCCGCAACGGCGGGTTCGTCTCCGCCGGGATCTCCGGCGAAGCGCGCGTCTACCAGCGCGCCCACGGCGCGGAAGCGGTCGTGCGCGCCGAGCGTGCGATGATCGACGGGATCGACTGGATCGGCGCCGCCGTCGCCCGCGAATCGATCGACTGCGGCTGGGTGAAGGGCGGCGCCTACCGCGTCGCCACGAGCGCCCCCCAGCTCGCCCGCGCCCGATCGGGGCTCGCGACGAAGCAGGCTCGCGGTTACACCGACGCGGACATTCGGTTCGTGAACCGCGAGGAGATCGAGGCCGAGGTGCGGATCGCAGGGGCTCGCGGCGGCACGTACACCCCGCACTGCGCACGAGCCGACCCGGCACGACTCGCGCGCGGGCTCGCCCACGCCTGCGAGCGCCGTGGCGTCGTGATCTACGAGCGTTCGCCGGCGACGGCGATCGCACCCGGACGCGTTACGTGCACGACGGGCAGCATCACGGCCGCCGTCGTCGTGCGGGCGACCGAGGCGTTCACGACGAGGCTCCCGGGCGAGAGCCGCAGGTACCTCGCGCTGGCCTCGCACATGATCGCCACCGAGCCGCTTCCGCCGGAGACCTGGGACGAGCTCGGCTGGGCGGGCTGCGCCCCGATCGCAGATCAGCACTACCAGTTCGTGTATGCGCAGAGGACGCCGGACGGCCGGATCGCAATCGGCGGCCGGGGCCTCACCTACAGGCTCGGAGGTGCGATTCGCGAGTCCGACGAGTCTCAGCCGGCGATCCACGGCAGGCTCGAGCTGGCGCTGCGTCGGCTCTTCCCCCCGCGGCGGCAGCCACCGTGACGCATCGCTGGGGCGGCTTCTTCGCCGCGCCCCGCGACTGGAGCATGAGCGTCTCCTACGACCCGTCCTCGGGGCTCGCCCACGCCGGCGGGTACTCGGGTCACGGCGTCGTTGCCTCGAGCCTCGGAGGACGGACGCTGGCCGATCTGATCACGGGGACCGAGAGCGAGCTCACGAGCCTGCCCTGGGTCGGCCACGCGAGCCGGCGCTGGGAGCCCGAGCCGCTGCGGTTCCTGGCAGCGCGCACGATCGCCGCGGTGGCCGCGAGCACGGACGCGGCCGAGGACCGGACCGACCGGCCGGCGCGCAGGATCGGCCTCGTGCGCCGCTGGCTGCCCGGCCGCTAGACCCTCCTCCACACGACCACGTTCCCCGAGTACGGGCCAGGGCTACGAGCGCTGCCGCAGCCTGCGGTAGCGTCGGATCAACGCGTTCGTCGAGGAGTCATGGGTGAGCTCCGGCTCCGTGTCCGCCTCGAGCTCCGGGACGATGCGCTGCGCCAGCACCTTGCCCAGCTCGACCCCCCACTGGTCGAAGGAGTTGATCGACCAGACCGCGCCCTGCGTGAAGACGATGTGCTCGTAGAGGGCGACGAGCGCGCCGAGCACCTCGGGGGTGAGCCGCTCCGCCATCAGCACGTTCGAGGGGCGGTTGCCCGCGAACGTCCGGTGCGGCACGAGCCAGGCAGGGGTGCCCTCGGCGGCGACCTCCGCGGCCGTCTTCCCGAACGCCAGCGCCTCGGCCTGCGCGAACACGTTCGCGACGAGCAGGTCGTGGTGGCGGCCGAGGGGATTGAGGCTCTCTGCGAAGCAGACGAAGTCGCAGGGGATGAGCCGCGTGCCCTGGTGGATCAGCTGGTAGAAGCTGTGCTGCCCGTTCGTGCCGGGCTCGCCCCAGTAGACCGGTCCCGTCTCGACGTCCACCGCAGCGGAGTCGATCCGGACGCTCTTCCCGTTCGACTCCATGGTCAGCTGCTGGAGGTAGGCGGGGAACCGCTCGAGATACTGGTCGTAGGGGAGCACGGCCGAGGTCTGCGCCCCGAAGAAGTCCGTGTACCAGAGCCCGAACAGGCCCATCAGCACCGGCAGGTTCTCGGCGAGCGGCGCCGTCCGGAAGTGCTCGTCCATCGCCCGGAACCCGTCGAGCAGGCGGGCGAAGCCCTCGGGCCCGATCGCAAGCATCGTGGAGAGGCCGATCGCGGAGCCCATCGAGTACCGGCCGCCGACCCAGTCCCAGAAGCCGAATGCGTTGGCGGGGTCGATGCCGAAGGCGGCCACGTCCTCGAGGTTCGTCGAGACGGCGACGAAGTGCCGCGCAATCGCCGCCTCGTCGCCGTCGAGGCCGTCGAGCAACCACCGCCTCGCGGTCGTGGCATTGGTCATCGTCTCGAGCGTCGTGAACGTCTTCGAGCAGATCACGAAGAGCGTCTCGGCCGGGTCGAGGTCGCGCGTGGCCTCGGCGAAGTCGGTGCCGTCGACGTTCGAGACGAAGCGGAACACGATGTCGCGGCGGCTGTAGTGTCGCAGCGCGCGATAGGCCATCACCGGCCCGAGATCCGAGCCGCCGATGCCGATGTTGACGACGTTGCGGATCGGCTTCCCCGTGAACCCCCGCCAGGCTCCCGAGCGCACGGCATCCGCAAATGCGCCCATCCGGTCGAGCACCGCGTGCACCTCGGCCACGACGTCGACGCCGTCCACGACGAGCGAGGCACCCCGCGGCATCCGCAGCGCGACGTGGAGGACGGAGCGGTCCTCCGTGACGTTGATCCGACCGCCGGCGAACATCGCGTCCCGGCGCTCGCCGACGCCGGCCTGCTCGGCGAGGGCGACGAGCAGCCGCAGCGTCTCGTCGGTGACGCGGTTCTTCGAGTAGTCGACGAAGATCCCCGCCGCTTCGCCCGTGAACCGGTCGGCGCGACCCGGATCGGCCGCGAAGAGGTCGCGCAGGTGCGCTCCGCGCATCTTCTCCGCGTGCGCCTCGAGAGCCTGCCAGGCGACGGACTGCCGGAGTGGCGAGGGCAGATCGGACATCGTCACCATCCCTAGAAGAAGAACTGCTTCCACGCGTCCCACCAGGTGTCGGCCCGGGAGACGATCATGCGGTCGCTCAACCGCTCCACACCCTGCCGGTAGCGCAGTGCATCGGGAGCCCGCGTGTTCTTGTACTCGACCTGGATCTCGCACGGGCTACCCGGCAGGTACGGCTCGACCGACGAGAGGTCGGCGAGCGCCCTGCGGGCGCCGTCCTCGATCAGCGCCCTTGCCCGCAACGGCGCGATGTTGCGGGCGGACCGTGCCCCGAGCCCCTGCTTCACCGCCACCGTGACGAGCGACGGGCCGAGCAGCTCGCGCGCCTCGTCGCAGGCGGCGTCGTCACCGGTGACCAGGAGCACCGGGCACCCCCAGGTACCGCAAAGCGCCGCGTTGATCCCGGTCTCGCCGACGAGCACCCCGTTGAACCAGAGGTTCTGCCACACCTGGCCGGAGACAGTGTGGTTCATGACGCCGAGGCGGGTGCCGGCCATCGCGTGCATGCCGACGAAGAGGGCGGCATCCACCCCGCTCTCGAGGAACGTCGTGTACTCGGTCCACTCGTCCTGGACGACGAAGTCGCACGCCTCGTCGAGCAACTCGGGGATCAGTGAGTTGAAGTCCCATTCCTCTCCGGCGCCGTGGCAGTCCATCGCGACGATCTCCGTCGCTCCCGCCGCTTTCGCGCCGCGGACGGCCGCGTTGATCTCCTCGGTGTAGAGCCGCCGGCTCTCTTCGTACATCGGTGCACCTCCGGTGGTCTGGCCACCCTTGGTCACGCCCGAGACACCCTCGAGATCGCTGACGATGAAGACCTTCACGCCGGGTAGCCTACGCGCTCGTGGACACGGGTCTCGCAGGAAAGGGCGTGGTCGTCACCGGAGCGTCGGGTGGCATCGGCGCCGCCTGCGCACGCCTCTTCGCCGCCGAGGGCGCGAAGGTGCTCGTCCACTACCACCGCGGCCAGGAGCGGGCGGCAGCTGTCGCCGCCGAGATCGGCGGCGCTCCCATCGCACGGGCCGACCTGACGGTCGAGGAGGACGTCGACCGCCTGTTCGCGACCGCGCGCGAGGAGCTCGGCTCCGTGGACGTCTGCGCCGCGGTCGCCGGCGTCTGGCCCACGGAGGACCTGCCCGTCTGGGAGCTCCCGCTCGAGCGGTGGGAGGAGACGATGCGCCAGAACCTGACCGCCACCTTCCTCACCGCACGCGGGTTCCTGCGCGAGGTCGCCCGCACGGGGCACGGCTCGCTCGTCCTCGTCGGCTCGACCGCCGGGCACTTCGGCGAGGCCGGGCACGCGGACTACGCGGCCGCAAAATCCGCGCTCCAGGGCGGCCTGCTCCTCTCGCTCAAGAACGAGGTAACACGCGTCGCCCCGCTCGCCCGTGTCAACGCCGTCGCCCCGGGCTGGACGGAGTCGCCGATGACCCGCGGCCTGGTCGACCCGGAAGCCGTCCGCCGGATCTCCCGCACGATGGCGCTACGGAAGGTCGCCCGGCCCGAGGACGTGGCGGCGCAGGTCGTCGTGCTGGCCTCCGACGTCCTCTCGGGCCACGTCAGCGGCCAGGTTGTCACGGTCGCCGGGGGCATGGAAGGCCGCGTCGTCCACGACGACTAGACCGGATCCGGGAGCAGGATCCAGAGGGTCGTCACGAGGACGCGCCCCAGGGGTACTCGATCGGAGGCGCGGGGCCGACGCGCTCGAAGCCGCTGCGATCCTGCGGAGAAACGAGAAGGGCGGCGAATCGCTCGCCGCCCCTTCTCTGATCCCTGGCCAGGAGGTGATTGCCGTCAGTCCCCGGACCGGAACTCTCTCCCCTATCGACAGCCGGGCCGGAAGCTTGAGGGAGCACGAAGAGGGGGCCGCCGCCAGCCCCCTCTTCTCGCAGGTCCCAAGGAGGGAACCGTATCGCTCACCTGCGCGCCAGCCGCACCGCCGCGCCGATGAGATGCCCTCAGTATCAGCGACATGGGCCACTTGATCAATCCCCCGGGCTGAGTTGACCGCCCCGCTTGATTCGCGGCCGGCCTGGAGGCTGACGTGAAATCGAGTGCGTCTGGGGCGGTTCGGCACCAACGAGCGCGGCGTGGCCGCATCCGGGCGTGCTTCCAGCTCACATCACGCCTCTAGACTCGGGAGCGATGGCGGACTTCCTCGAACGGCTGCGCAACGGCCCTCCGATCGTGGCCGATGGGGGCATGGGAGCGCTGCTCTCAGGCGCGACACGGGGCCTGCGCTGTCCGGAGGAGGCGAACCTGCGGGCACCCGAGAGCGTCGTCGCGGTCCACGTGAGCTACATCCGGGCGGGAGCCGAGCTGATCGAGACGAACACGTTCGGTGCCAACCGGCGCAAGCTTGCGGCACAGCTGCTCGAGCACGAGCTCGAGACGATCAACTCGGCCGCCGTCCGCCTCGCGCGCGAGGCCCGAGACGTCTCCGGCCGGGATGTGCTGATCGCCGGCTCGATCGGACCTCTCGGCGAGCTCGCGGTCTTCGATGCGAGCGAGCAGGGGCCGCTGTACGCGGAGCAGGCCCAGGTGCTCGAGGGTCGGGGCGTCGACCTGTTCATGATCGAGACGTTCTTCGACCTCGACGGGCTGGTGTCGGCGGTCGAGGCCGTCCGCGGCGTCTCGTCGCTTCCGATCGTGGCGCTGCTCACCTTCGACGACGATACGGAGGCCGCAGGCGGGATCGAGGCGTCGACGGCAGCCGCGCGGCTCGCGCTCCTCGACGTGGCCGCGGTCGGGACGAATCACGGTGCGGGCCCGCACGCCGCGCTGACGGCGCTCGCTGCGATGGGCGCCGCAGGCCTGCCGCTCGCAGCGCTGCCGAACGTCGGCCTCGCGAGCATCGTCGGCGGACGCGTCGTCTACCCCCACTCGACCCCCGAGTACTTCGGGGACTTCGCCGCCCAGGCGGTTGCGCTCGGGGCCCGCATCGTCGGCGGCTGTTGCGGCACGACGCCTGCCCAGATCGAGGCCATCCGGACGGCGCTCGACGACGAGCGGGCCCCACAGGCCGTGTTCGAGAGCCGCGAGCGCGACGAGCCGCCCGCGGCGGTGCCGGTGGAGCAGGAGACCGGGCTCGCACGGGCGCTGCGGACGGGAGAATGGGTCGTCAGCGTCGAGCTCGACCCCCCCAAGGGCGGGACGAACGAGGCGATGATCGCCGTGGCGCGGACACTGCTCGACTCGGGCGCCGTCGGCTTCGTCGACGTGAACGACAATCCGATGGCGCGGGCCAGGATGAACGCCCTGATGGCGTCGGCTGCAATTCAGCGCGAGGTCGGGATCGAGACCATTCCCCACGTCACGCCGCGCGACACGACGGTGATGGGGCTCGAGGGCGTGCTGCTCGGTGCGCACGCCGAAGGCGTGCGGAACGTGCTCGCGGTGACGGGCGACCCGCCACACGTCGGCGACTACCCGGGCTCCCGCGGCGTGTACGAGATCGACTCGATCGGGCTCGTCCAGTTGCTGGCGGGGTTGAACAGCGGCGTCGACTACGTCGGCAAGGCGATCGACCGGCCGACGTCGTTCTTCATCGGCGTGGCCGTCAACCCATCGGCCGACGACATCGAGCTCGAGCTCGAGCGCTTCGAGCAGAAGGTCGCTGCCGGGGCGCGCTTCGCGATGACGCAGGCGCTGTTCGAGGTCGACGGGCTCGTACGCTTCCTGGCGCGCCTCGGAGGCTCCTCACCGATCCCGCTCCTCGCGGGGGTGTGGCCGTTGCGCTCACACGCGATGGCCCTGCGCCTGCACAACGAGGTGCCCGGGATCTCGGTTCCCGAGCCAGTGCTCGGCGCTCTGCGAGACGCGGGGCCCGAGGCGGCCGCGGTCGGGCTCGAGCTGGCGCGTGACCTGCTTGCGTCCCTGCGCGGCCGGGTCGCCGGCGTCTACGTGATCCCGCCGTTCAAGCAGCCCGAGGCGGCGCTCGACCTGTTGCGGTGACGGCGGCGACAGGCTTCAGCCTGTCGCCGGGCTCGCCTCGATCCCCTCTCAGCGGTCGACGCAGGGTGTCTCGAGCGCTTCCGTGCCTGCCTTCGCGATCGCAGCGCGGACGACCGCCGTGGGCACGCCGTAGCCGCCTTCGGTGCTCGCGCGCTGGGCGAACACGGTCGTGATCACCCGGCCCCGGGCGTCGACGACCGGCCCGCCGGAGTTGCCGCTGCGGATGTCCCCTCGGATCGTCGTCACCTGCCGGCTCGTCGGGAACGTCCCGTAGGCGTCATGGCCCACGATCCGGGCGACGCGGCCGACGCGGACGGCGGTCTCCGTGTAGGGGCCGTTCCCCGGGTAGCCGAGGAGCCCGCCGGGAGTGCCCTCGGCGGCGTCCGCGAGGCGCAACGGCTTCGCGGCGAGCCCGGCGACGCGCAGGACCGCGATGTCGTTCACCTTGTCGAACGAGACGACGCGGGCGTCGAGCAGATCACCGTCTCCGCGGTCGACGCGGGGCGAGCGGATCCCGGCGACGACGTGCGCGTTCGTGACCACGAGCCCCGGCCCCGCGACCCACCCTGAGCCTTCGATCCCGAGACCGCACGCGTTGCCGACGACGCGCACGACGCTGAGCGCTGCGGCGGTGACGCCGGGCGAATCGAGAACGTGCGGATCAGGAGGCTCGACGCCGGCCGCCGGGCCGGCGAGCGTGGAGAACGGATCGATGCGCGCGAGGGTGTCGATCAGCCGCTCCGGCGGGAGCTCCCGGTTGAGGGCCGACAGGATCTCCGAGTCCTGGGCGTAACGCCGCAGCTCGGTCTGGCCGGGCAGGTAGAGGAGCACGGCGCCGACGGCCCAGCAGAGCGCGAGGCCGGTTGCGGCCCCCAGCACTCCTCCGCCGACGTTGTCGAACAACCGCAGCGGCCCGAGGACGAGCAGCGCCCGCCGAAGGCTGCGGCCGGCCATCGCCCCGATCGCCTGGCCGACGGCCGCGCACACCATTGCGCCGCCGAGCGCGACGAGCGGAAGCCACCGGGCCAGATCGCCGCCGACGAGCGAGGGGCCGACCCGGGCGCCGAGATAGAAGCCGAGCGCAAGCCCGGCAAGCGAGAAGACGCCCACGACAAGGCCACGCCGGAAGCCGGTGAGCGCCGTCAGAGCGATGAGCGCAAGCGCGATCAGGTCGGCGGTCGACACCCTGTTAGGTTCGCAGAGAATCGCCGCACCCCTGCGCGCGTCTCAGAGAGCCGGAATGCGCGGTGCGCCGGTCACCCCGCCCGATCCGGATGCCGCCGCTACAATCCTTCGGCCCACGGGGGCGTAGTTCAGTTGGTTAGAACGCCGGCCTGTCACGCCGGAGGTCGCGGGTTCGAGTCCCGTCGCTCCCGCTCTCGAAGTCCCTGGTAACGGGGACTTTCTCTTTGGAAGTTGTGTCCGGCGCGTTCGCGCGATGGGGTGTGGATGGGGTCGTGAGCGCGTCGAGGCTCTCCAGAACGCCCCGATTTGCGTCCGGGTAGAGGTGGCCGTAGAGGTCGAGCGTGACGCGGATCGACGAGTGGCCCATCTGCGCCTGCAGGTACTTGGGATGCGCACCGGCGGCGACCATCAACGCGGCGTAGGTGTGGCGCAGATCGTGGAAACGGAGACCGGTCATCCGGCTGCGGCGGACGGCGGGCCGGAAGATGCGGTGGCGGAAGTTGTCGCCGTTCAGTACCTCGCCGCGCGGCGAGGGGAAGACGAGACCGCGCTCGTTCGGCTGGCGCGCGAGCAGCTGCCGGCGCAGGACACGCGCGGCGGTGTTGGAGAGGTCGACGCGGCGGCGCGAGGCGCGGGTCTTCACCGGCACGAGCTCACCCTGGTAGGCACCGTGCTCGACCTGCACGGTCAGGGCCGCAAGGTCGACGTTGCGGTCGCGGAGCGCGAAGAGCTCCCCCTGCCGCAGGCCGGTAAGCGCGGCGAGCAGCACCATGTTGCCGTAGGGAGCGACGGTATCGGCGGCGATGTCCTCGACCTCGTCCCAGTCGAGGAAGCGCATCTCGGGTTGGTCGCGGCGCGGCGACTTCAGCCGGAAGACGCCCTCGTCGACGAGGTGGCCGCGCTCCTTCGCGTTCGCGAGCACCTGCTTGAGCACGCGAAGCGTCAGCTCGGCCTGACGGGGAGCGCGGCCCGCGAGTGCCGCGACGTGATCCTCGACTACGGCCGGCCGGATCTCGTCGAGCGCGACCGAGCGGAATACGCCGAGGTGCGGCAGCACCTCGCGGACGCGTGCGAGCGTTGAGGGGCGGACGCGCCTCGCGTACCGGTCGAGCCATCCAGCGACGAAGTCGCCGAACGTCTCGGGAGGCGCCTGGTAGAGCGCGCCGAGCGAGGCGCGCCGCTGCTGCTCGAGAACGAAGCGGTCGGCGTCCTTCTTGAGTACGAACGACCGCGAGTGCGCGCGCCCGTCGGGGCCGAGCCAGCGCACGCGGTAGCGCTTGCCTCCGTCGCGCAGCCGATACGACTCGACGTGTGCCATCGCTAGTCGAAGAGCTTAGGCTGCCGCTCGTCCGTTCGCCGAGGCGCCACGGGGCGGCTGCGCACGGAACGCTTCTTTGGGCGGGCTGCCTGCTCGGGCTCGACCTCGCGGTGCGAGAGGATCCACTGACGCAACTCGTCGGGGTCGAAGCGACGGGTGCCGCCGATCTTGAAGCTGGGCAAGGTGCCGGTGGCGGCCTGGTCGTAGACCCAGTTCTCGTGGACTCCGAGCAGTTCGGCGACCTGGCGGGCGGTCATCAACGACTCCATCGCAGCCTTTCTCTTCACGCTGATGGCAGAAGATAGCATAAGTGCGTCTTACTGTCTATATGGGCTCGGGGTTGGCTAACTCGGTAGAGTTGTTGCATGCGTGGCGGTGAGTTGATCCGAGAGGCTCGTAGCCGAGCCGGCCTCAACCAGCTCGAGCTGGCCGAGCGGACCGGTCGCGACCGCTCAGTGATTGCCCGCTGGGAGCAAGGACTGATCTCGCCGCCGGTCGAGAGCCTGATCGCGTGCGTCCAGGCCTGCGGCTACGACATCCCGCTCGTGCTCGTACCGCTCGACGAGAGCGCAGACCAGGAGCTCCGCGAGGGGCTGATGGCGACCCCGAGCGAACGCGTCGCGCGAATGCTCGAGCAGCTCGGGCACGCCCGAGCCGAGAAGGGACGCTGAGGGGAGAATCGTGGACGACCAGGCCGCTCCCGTGTTCAACCCCTACGCGCTGCTCGCCACCCTCGACGCCCGCCGCGTCAACTTCGTCGTGATCGGGGCCTTCGCCCGCGTGATCCGTGGAAGCGGCGAGATCACGGAGGGCCTCGACATCACGCCCTCCTGGCGCGACGACAACCTCCCCCGCATCGCGAAGGCGCTCGTCGACCTCGACGCCCACCGCAAAGACGGCCAGCCGCTCGACCTCGCCGCGCTCACCGAGCCAGTGGTCGTGCTCGACACGCGCGCCGGCGAGCTCAAGCTCGTCCCGCAGCCCGCCGGCAGCCGCGGCTACGACGACCTGCGCCGCGCCGCGAGCCGAGAACCACTCGGCCAAGGCCTACGGCCCCAAGTCGCCTCCCCCGGCGACCTGGCGCGCATGCTGGGCGCGCTTGAGCGCGAACACGACATCCCCACCCTCCTTCGTTTGCGCCGCCTCATTGAGCTCGACCGTGAACGCAGCCGCACCCGCGGCCTCAGTATCGAGCGCTGACGCCTCCACACCGCCGGCCGTCAACGCCCGACCGACCCAGGGCATCCTTCCGTACAGCAATCTACCCACCCAGGTAGTAAGGAGAGACACATATGCACCCTGGTGCAAATACAGGTCATAGTTGGTGTATGCTGTCTGGGTGTCACGCCGGCGTCTCCGCCGCAGGAACCAGAAGGCGCAGCGGCTCGCACGGCAGCCGACTCGGGCTGCCGTCGCCTCAGCCCATATCGCGCTCGAGGCGACCCAGGTCGAGCGGCTGGCCTACTCGCGCACCCAGGCGGCGGCAGCGCTCGGCATAAGCCGCTCGACCTTCAACCGCCGCATCCTGCCCCTGCTGGAGACGGTCGCGATGCCCTGGGGTGCACGACTGATCCCCGTCGACGAGCTCGAGCGACTCCTCGCCGAGCAGCGGCAGAGAGCACGAGCGCAACCTGTCCGGCCTGTCCCTGCCGGCCGCAAGCCCGGTCTCCCAGCAGAGGTGATCACGCGCATCCGCCGGCAGCACGCGGCCGGCAGCAGCCTGGCCGAGATCGCCCGCTCACTCAATACCGACAGCGTGCAAACCTCGCAAGGCGGCCGCCAATGGTGGCCCTCGACCGTCCGCGCAGTCCTCAACCGCCCCAGTCCGGCCAAGACCGCTCATGCGATCCCCGACCGCTAACGCCTGCGCCACCCGTCCCAACTGGTTGCGGCGCCGACCGTGCTCGCGGGGGCGTCGCACCGCCGATCCATCGCGACAAGCAGGTCGGCGGTTCGAGCCCGCTTAAGCTCCACCAAAGACTCGATACTCAATCCGGTTCATGGGTCGGAGCGAGAAGGTCACGGTAGGCGAGCAGGTGACGCCGTCGAGTCACGGAGAGCTTCATCTTCAAGGCGTCGCCGTGCATGCGTACCGTTCGCGGCGAGATTCCGAGCAGGTCGCCGATTTCGGCGTCCGTGTAGCCAGTCGTGATTAGGCGCAAGACCTCCTCCTGCCTCCTCGAAAGGCGAGGGGCTGGCGATCTACTGGGGGGAGGTTGGGCAGTTATCTCGCGCCACCTCCTGTCCGCGTGGCAATTCGAGTTCAGCCGTCCGTTCGCCAGCGGCATTAAGCCCTTCGACGCGCGTCACATTGGTCCCGCAGGGGAGGTCAGTGGCGTAGAAGCGGACATCGAGCCCGGAGGATGCAGGAGCCTCTATGGCCGGTGTGTCGATTGTTCGCCCGTCGTCGGTGCTGAGTCGAACCAGGGTGGCATCACGGTCGACTGGGCCGACGATGTACGGCGGGAAGCTGGGCTGCTGACCAAGCGAGAGAACGCCAATTCCGGGAGTACCAGACCCGACATCGGTGCAACTGAAAGTCGCGGCTGTAGACCCGACTTGCGTTGGGGTGAGGCTGTAGCAGGTCTCTCCTGATGCAGCCTGATATGCAACGAGCTGCCAGGGATGACCGTCCCATTCGCCTTGGTCAACGATCGCAACCGAGCCGGCAGGCGTCGGAACCGAGTTCGTCTGGAAGAACCACCATCCCTGTGACGCGGCGATTGCGAAGACTGCGACGGTGAGGGCGAGCAGCAGGGCGATCGCAACGACGAGGCTGCGGTGAGGCTTGCGACGGGGGCGTGCCCGCTTTGCTGTTCGCCGCTCAGCGACGTGAAGGGAAGTCGGCGGACGAGCGGGCAGCGGCTGAAGATCGCCCACCTCGGCGCGGCGGAGTACGCCCTCCCAGTCCGGCTGTACGTCGGAGCCGGTTGGCACGAGCGCCTGGAGCGCTTCCCGGATGAGATTATCGTGCTCGCTCACTTGCTTTTCACTCCCTCAAGCTCTGCGCGAAGCTTCGCTCGGGCGTCGTTCAGTGTTGCGCCGACGGTTCCGATTCGAATGCCGAGGACGTTCGCGATCGAGCGGTAGTCCATGTCCGCGTAGTAACGCAGGAACAAGGCGAGTCTTTGGCGCTCCGGGAGCTCCGCGATCAGAGCGCTCACTCCAGACGGCGGGGGCTGGGTTGCGTGTACATCCGGGATGTCCTCGGCAAGTGTTGTCTCACGGCGATGCCGTGATGCGTTAGCGCTGTTCACGACGCAACGCCAGACCCACGACGCAAGCTGCGCCTCTCCTCGGAAGTCCTTACGGAAGCGAATCGCCCGGGCGAAGCCTTCCTGCACGGCGTCAAGGCCGTCTTCGGGGTTGCCGGTCACGGCTTGGGCGACCCGCAGATACTGGTGGAACCTGCTTCGGTACAGAGCCTCAAAGGCAGCAAGGCCTGCCGGCTCCTCATCGCCCTGACGGGTCTCGTTCGGTACGTGATCCTCTCTTGCTGCCACGGCTTCTTAGATAATGACCGACGCCGTTTTCTTTAGTCGGGTGGCGCCTTGGTGGTGGCGGTGACTAACTGAGGGTGAGCGGAGCGGCGGGATAAAGCGGTTCAGAGCGTGACGACGACCTTCGCACGGATCAGCCGGCGCGGTACCGGGCCGAACTGGCGACTGTCGCACGAGTGGTTGCGATTGTCCCCCATTACGAAGAATACGGTCGATGGAAGCCGCCGCGCCGCGAAATCAGGACCCGCGGACTGCCCACGAGGAAGATACGACTCAAAGAGCCGTTGGCCGTTCACGAAGAGGTGTCCGTTGCGCTGGCCGATCACATCGCCGGGGAGGCCGATGATCCGCTTTACCAGCGTGTCGCCCGCGCAATGATGAGGAGCGTGTCCGAAGTCGATCACTACCATGTCGCCGCGATGAGGACTGGATAGAAGGTAGGGGAGACTGCTCGCGAGGATCTGCGCGTCTCGGGTGCCGAGGCAGCCTGGGGCGTTCGAGCACTGCAGAGTTGGCTCCATCGACGCCGACGCGACCGTCACGCGGCGGATCGTCCAGCTATCGGTGAACGAGAGTCCGGCGAGCCCGACAGTCGCGGCCGTGACAGCGAACAGGATCAACCTGGGAACCCGTCGCAGCCGACCGGGTGTGCGTTCCGGCGGCGGCGACCGCTCCGGGAGACAGGCGTGTTTGTCGCCCGTCTCCCGGAGCCGCCAGATCATCCACGTCAGTTGTGCCAGTCTGTGCGACAGCGTCCGGTAACGGCGCCGCCACTGACAAGCTTGCACCCGGCGCGCTGATAACCGGGCGAAGCGCCTTGGCACAGGTTCGTCGAGTACGAGCTTGCTGGAGCGTACTCGCCGTACCAGACCTGCAGGGACCTGTTGTTCTGCACGAGCATGCAGTTCGAGTCGCGAAGCGCGGTCGAGCCAGTCTGACCCCATGTTCCGTTGGTGATCGTGCTCATGTTGTTGCACAACGTGTCAGTGCCGTAGGAGATCGGGAAGTAGTTTGTGCAGTGCGTCGCTGCCATCGCGATCGTCCTGGGCGACGCGGCTGCAACGAGTGCGAGAGAAGCGCCGACTGCGATTGCGATTACGTAGGCGGCCGCCAGCCCTCGATAACGTGCTCCGTTCATCTCATAGCTCCTTGTCTGGTCGCCGGCTAGCCGAGACCGGCGAAATGGTCGGCACTGAGCCTGTCTCCGGAGGAGGCGACGAAGACGCCGTTGTCACTCCTCAGCGAGACTCGCTGTCCGCCATCGAAAGCAACGGCGACGGACTTGCCCGAACTCGAAACGAGCCCTCCTCCCACAAGAGAGTGATCCGCTGTCGGCGTGAACAACGCGACGACAACGGCTCGATCCTGGTTGGAAATGTCGTCGCTGCAAGCGACCGCAGACCCGAGCGCAAGGCAGATGCCATTCGCACCCGGGATGGCGTAGAGAGGTCCTTCGGAGGTGATCGCGAGAACGCGAGCGTGGACGAACGACTTGTCGTTGACGCCGTACTGCTCGGCTTGGCCAGCCAACAGGTTGCTGATCGCGATGCGGTTGGTTTCCGGCACCGTGGACACAGGCAGCTTGGACGCCGGAAGCCAGGAAGGCAAGTCCGGGTTGTCTGTCGTGTTGACAGCGAACGACGTACCGACGAACGCTGCCCCTGCTGCTGCGGCGACGGAGAAGGCGTACATGAGCTTCCGAAGCACGGAATCCCTCCTCTAACGTGATGGACTGAACGACGTCGACCACGCTAGAGCCCGTCACGTCAGCTCACAAGATGCGCCTTTCTGCCATGCGTCTGAATGTCATGCGCCCAACTGACAGGGTGCGCAAACCGGAATCGGCGTGTAGCTTGAAGTCAGGGAAGACCCTGGCCGTCTAGTAAGGGAGTTGGAGTTGGTGTCCACCAAAGCGGGGGAACTCCAACTTCAGAGAGTCGCATCGCCTGATAAGGACACGGCGCGATGGGGTCTGGATGGGGTGGGAGCCTCGGGGAGAAGCATGCCAACGCCGAGAACCAGAGCATCCAGCTTTGTTGAATCACCTGCTAGACGGGCATTTCGGGGACATCCCAGGGAGGATCATGGAAGCCAATTCGCGGTCTGTCACGCCGGAGGTCGCGGGTTCGAGTCCCGTCGCTCCCGCTCTCGAAGCCCCTGGTAACGGGGGCTTTCTCGTCGCCGTACAGCACCTCCCCGCGCGGCGAGGGAAAGACGAGACCGCCCGCGACCCGCCACTCGACCGGTCTTTCATTCTTCTTGCGATATCGTCTCCTGATGGCGATCGAGTTCGAGGTGCAACGGCTCGAAATCGGAGACGTGATCGTGACCGACCTTCCCGAGGGGGGCGAGGGGGAGGCGACGGTGGCCCGCCCGATCGATCGAACAGACAGCAGCGTCCGTGTCACCTTGCGCGCGGCCGGAGCCGCCGACTTCGTCAAGGAGTGGCCCCTCGGTGCGCTCGTCACCGTCGTCCGGGGTCCCTAGACAGCGCACTCCTGAACGGGGCACGACCGCGCAGCGGTCGGGTGCCGCGCCAGCGGCGTCTACAGCCTGCCGGTGGGTCAACGCGTTGCGTGGCCTCCGGCCAACGCAGGGTGCCACCTGCCGTCTGTGAGCGCGGCCGAAGAGATCCTGCCGGTCGAGCGGATCCGGTTCGCGCTCCAGCGGGGGCGTGGGTGCGCGGGCCGGGACGACGAGTCTCCCGTTTGTTGCTGCGCCCTCGACTATCCCACGACTCGTAGTTCGTAGCGATCGACCTTGCCGTTGCGAACCGTCAGCTCGATGCGGACCGTTCTTCGATAGGCGAACTCGCCCGTCTCCTTCAGCCGGTACACCTCTTGCACGTCGCAAACGAGTCGCCCGTCGCCCTCGTCCGCCCAGCCGCTGTCCTCGAACTCGTATTCGAAGCTCTCGGGCGACGAGCCCCACGTCCACTCCCGTCTCATCTCGTCGAGCCCGTGCAGCGTCCGTTGAGGCGTCACCCATTCCACCTCGGGAGCGAGCAGCTCGTAGACGGCTTCGCGGTCACCGGTGCGGACGGCGGCCTCGAGAGCTACCCGGAACCGCTCCGCGACATCACCGTCCTGAGCCGCCACACGACGATTCTATTCCACCCAGGAGCACGACACGCGAGCGACAGCGCGATCGACCGCGGCGGCACCTTCTGCCGGACGGGAATCCGAGGGGTGGCACTGACTCTTGCGAGGGTTCACGAGGGATGTCCTGAACAAGCGACCAAGCGCGCCGGCGGCGAAGGCACACCCCCGGCCACGACCGTTACCCGCTGGCGGTTTGCCGCTTCCCGCCGTTGGGGGCGGCATGCACCCCGGGGCCGTGACTCGAGCGGGCCGGTCTTCGTCGTTTCAGGACCGCTGTGAGCGATCGATCAGCGCGGCTTCGATTCGTTCGAGCCGCCCAATGATCCGCTGAACCTGCTCCGCGGTCGCCGTGGTGGTACCGGAGGGCGTCTGCTCGCGGCTTGAGCGTGTCACGAACGTGCTCGTGATGGAGGAGATGATGACCGTTAGGAAGGCGACCCCGAGCAGCATGACGAGCGCTGCGACGAGTTGACCGGCGAGGGTCGTCGGAACGTGGTCGCCGTACCCGACCGTCGTCACCGTCTGCACGGACCACCAGAGCCCGGATCCGATCGTCGGGAAGTTGTCGTTATCGGCGACCGTCATCGCGACTCCCGCGACGACCGTTATCAGCGTCGACGCCGTCGCGATCAGGACAGCCGCCCCGCGCGGCGCAATGGCGCGCGCGACCGCCCGGTCAAGCCACCGCTCGAACCTCGTCTCGCCTGCCATTCCGGTCGAGTTCGCGCCAACCCGTGCCTGTCCTGCCGCTCACCCGGCGGGTCGGCCTGCGCCGGGTTCCCCCGCACTCTGACGGCCGCTCGGTGCGATCGTCAGGCCCAGAGTTCCCGAGTTCGAATCTCGGCGCCCCGATAGGACAGCCCCGTGATGCGGGGCAAGTATCGCACTGCCTCAAGGTCGGAACCCCGCGCACTGATCTCTTGCGGGAGTCGGTCTCGGAACGGCACTGGTGCTGGCCCTCGTCGTGGCGGCTATAGGCTCATGGCCATCGAGATCCCGTCACAGCGGCCTCGACGCGGTCCCTGATCACGGCCGGGAAAGGTAGACAGCATGCAACGAGAGGGCCAACCAGACCAGCACTCCGCGCCGTCGCCGGCGGCCACGCCGAGTCCGGCCGAGCTTCTCCGGAGCCGCTCGTACGTCGCTCTGCTGGTGTTCGGCGCGCTGGCCGGTGTGCCGGTGGCGATGGCCGCGTACTTCTTTCTCGAGGGTGTGGCGGAGGTGCAGCAGTACGTGTATGTCACTCTTCCCGGCGAGCTCGGCTACGGTAGCCAGCCTTCCTGGTGGCCGATTCCGCTGCTTGCGCTCAGTGGCCTTCTTGTCGCAGTCACGATCCGCTATCTGCCGGGCATCGGAGGGCACAAGCCGGCGGAGGGATTCAAAGCCGCCGGTCCTGTTCCGCCGATCGAGCTCCCGGGTATCGTCATCGCGGCGTTCGCGACGCTCAGCCTCGGTGTCGTGCTCGGGCCCGAGGCGCCGCTGATCGCGATCGGGAGCGGCCTCGGCGTGCTCGCCGTGCATCTGATCAAGCGCGACGCGCCTGCGATGGCGAGCGCCGTGATCGGTGCCGCCGGCAGCTTCGCCGCGATCAGCACCCTGCTCGGCTCGCCTCTGCCGGCTGCGTTCCTGATGATGGAAGTCGCCGGGATCGGAGGCGCGATGCTCGGCGTCGTGCTCGCGCCCGGGCTGCTCGCGGCCGGTGTCGGCTCGCTGATCTTCATCGGCCTCGACAACTGGACCGGCTTCGGCACCTTCTCGCTCGCGATCCCGGACATCCCTGCGGCCGGCAGCCCCACGGTGCCCGAGTTTCTGTGGGCGATCGCGATCGGCGTTGTCGCGGCGATCCTCGGCGCAGGGATCAAGCGGTTGTCGCTCGGGCTCCAGCCGATAGTCGAGCGCCGGATGCTGCTGCTGACGCCGCTCGCCGGCGTCGCGATCGGCGTCCTCGCGTTCGTGTTCGTGGAGACGACCGGCCGGAGCTCGGCAGAGGTGCTCTTCTCGGGACAGGACCAGCTGCCGGGATTGATCGAAGGCGCCGCCGGCTGGACCGTCGGTGCGCTCCTGATGGTCGTCCTCTGCAAGGGCCTCGCCTACTCGGTGGCACTGAGCAGCTTTCGCGGCGGCCCCATCTTCCCGAGCATGTTCATCGGCGCCGCCGGAGGCATCGCGCTCTCCCACCTCCCCGGCCTGCCGCTGATCGCGGGTGCCGCCATGGGCATCGGCGCGATGATGGTCGCAATGCTCGGGCTGCCGCTCACGTCCGTTCTCATCGTGAGCGTGTTCCTCCAGGCCGACGGCCTGACCCTGATGCCGCTCGTGATCGTTGCCGTCATCGTCTCCTACGTCGTCTCGGCCCGACTCGCCCCCGTCCCGGCTCCCGCCCCCAAAGCGCAGCCCGCAACCCAGTGACCACCTTGGACAGGCCGAGAGCGATGGATCGCGCCGACGTCCGATCGTCGGTGGAGCCACGTCTCGGCGGGCGGGGTTCGGGCTCATGAGCGATTCCGGCCACACGAACGTGAACGGAGGCGCCCTCGACGCGGCGCGACGTTCGCACCTTGCCAGTGAGCGGACACAACTCGCGTGGTGGCGCACCGGTTGTCGGGATTTGGCCTGTGCATCGCCATCGGCGGGGTGCTCCCTGCGATCACGAACGGCGCGGACTGGCTGCTCGTCGCGCTCGGTGCGGCTTTCGGATTGCTCGGCGTGTTCCCGATCGGCCACGGCCACCTCAGGCGCCGCTCCATTGACGAGGCGATCGAACGAGGTGAGCACCTCCCCGTCGAACAGGGCCGGCAAATGGCTCTGACGCTCTTCGGTGTCTCTCTCGGAACCGCGCTGGTCGTGATCCTGGTCGTGCTCGAGGTACGCTCGTGATCTCACGAACGGAAGGCGCAATGCAAACGAACGACCACCACAGCGACTACCTGGCCCGAGCAGTCGCAGCGCTGACACCCGAGGGCCGCAACCGCGTCGACGAGCTCCTCGATCAGCTCGCCGAGATGGTCGGCGGCCACGAGCAGGCCCTTCGCTTCGCCCGGTTCCGCGAGGCCGAGGCCGACCGAGGTCGCACGGGCGCCGCGGAAGGCGCGGCTGAGCCCGGGGACATGCTGACCCTGCCGGAGCTCAATGTGCTGATCGCCGGCTTCACGACGATCCGCGACCAGGAGCCCCTCGACGACGTCGGCGACTGGGCGAACGCCGTCTTGGCCCTGCTCGAAGACGAGCGCGCCAAGAGCCAACCCGCGCGCTGAGCGAGCGCCGTCCAGTCGGACGGCGAACACTTCCGCAACGTGGGCGAGTATGCACGCTCGCCTCCTCAGACGGGCGCTCGTCGTCAGGTGTCGAGCCGGCGAGGGCCGCCGATGCCCTGCATGTCGGCCCTGGCTGCGCGCGCTTGGTCGGGTGATCCGCCCCAGACCTGCGCGATCGTGGCATCGAGTCGTTCGAGCTCGTCATCGACCTCGGCGGCGTACTCGGGCAAGACGGTTTCGCGGAGTGTGTTGAGCATGGCTCGAAGGCGCCGGACGACCTGGATCGAACTGGCGCCGTACTGGCGGATCTCGGTCACCGCGAGCGCGAGGAAGTCCTCCCAGCGGCGGGCGGGCATGACGAGCCGGAGCGTGCCGGCGGCGTCGCGGAACTCGTGACGATTTGGAGAAGTTGTCTGGGGTGCCAATCACGGACGAGCTGGTCGCCGAGCTGGCCGAGAAAGGCCGAGGCCGGCCGCGACGTCGACGCGATGCTGCGCCGCCGAGGCGGGCGCCCACCGATCGGCTGGGCCGCCGCGACCGTCGAGTCCGTCCGGCTCGATCCCGAGCTGCGCGAGGCACTCGCCGAGCGCGCCGAACGCGCTCACGAGACCACCTCGTCCGTGATCCGCAAGGCGCTGCGCCGCTGTCTCGACGTAGCCTGACGCGTCGCGTTGCCCATATGGGCTACGGGTCTGGATGGGGTGGGAAGCTCGGGGAGAAGCATGCCAACGCCGAGAGGAAGAGCTTCCCGCTTCGCTGAATCACCTGCTAAATGGGTATTTCGGGGACATCCCAGGGAGGATCATGGAAGCCAATTCGCGGTCTGTGACGCCGGAGGTCGCGGGTTCGAGTCCCGTCGCTCCCGCTCTTTCTTGAAGGCGGACCTCCACCTGGGGAGGAAGCCCGCGAAGCAGCTCACACGAGTTCCCGCTGCGTGAAATGTGCCCGTTGCGGCGTCTCATGACGGGTACGCTGCGATCCATGCTCCTTGGGCTCGCCGTCACAGTCGTGCTCGTCGCCACGGTTGCGGTCGGCGATGCTCACGGTGAACCGCGGACGGTCGTTCCCGTGGCGCCGATGACCGTCGCCCGGGCGGTGCATACCGCGACCCGCCTGGCATCCGGAGACGTCTTGATCGTGGGCGGGTGTACGAGTCGAGGGTGCGAGCTCGGGGGCGACGAGGGAAAGACGGCCGAGCTGTACGACTGGCGCAGCGGCCGCTTCACCCCCATCGGCAGGCTGAACCAGTGGCGCGACGACCACGTCTCGAGCCGGCTCCGCGACGGGCGGGTGCTCGTTGCCGGAGGTTGGGGCGCACGCGGCGTCATCGCGACGAGCGAGATCTACGACCCCACCACGGGCCGGTTTCGGCCGGGGCCGACCATGCGTTCCCGGCGGGCCGGAGCGACGGCAACCGAGCTCCTCGACGGCCGCGTCCTGATCGCCGGTGGCTTCACCGACAACAGGCCGACGATTGCGCGGGCAGAGGTCTTCGAGCCGAAGCGGGAAGCCTTCCGCGAAGTCGGCCACATGCGCACCGCCCGCGGGGCCCACTCGGCCGCACGCCTGCGCGACGGTCGGGTTCTCCTCGTCGGCGGCTTCAGCAAGGGACGCGTCGTTGCCAGCACCGAGATCTTCGATCCGCGCACAGGCCGGTTCGCGCGCGGGCCTGCGATGGCGTCCAGCCGCTACAAGGCCGCGGCAGTGACCCTCCGCGACGGGCGCGTCCTCGTTCTCGGCGGCTCCGCTGATGTCGACGGAGACGTGGTCTACCGCACGACTGAGATCTACGACCCGAAGCGCAACGCGTTCAGCGCAGGACCGCCGATGCAACGCGCCCGCTACAAGCTCAACGGCTCGGTGGCTCTGCTCCCCGACGGCAGCGTCTTCGTCGCAGGTGGCGGCGAGACGCCGGAACGACTTCCCAGAACAGCCTCCCGCTTCCAGCCGGTGGCGGGCAAGATCGACAGGGCCCGCCAGTTTCTCACCGCGACGCTCCTGCCAGACGGTGGGGTGCTGCTCGTGGGAGGCTACGACCGCGACGTCACGCCGACGGGGCAGGCCTGGCGCTACTGATCGGCAGAGCCTGTCCCAAGGCTCATCGCCTGATGTCTCGACGCTCACGTTCATCGGCGAGTTCGTGATCTCGCTCTGGCTCGTGTTCCAGGCAGGCCACATCAGCTACCGCTCTCGAAGTTCCTGCAAAAGGCCGGTTCTTGTTGTCTCTGGAGGCGGGAAAGACGCGATCGGAGTCGATCGATTGCTGCCCGCGACGGGAACCCGGTCGCTAGGGCATCACCGTGGCGCTACCCCTCGGCATGTGAGCGGCACGGAGCCGAAGTCGTTTCGGGTTTGGACAGACCAGCATCACCATTGTTGCGGCAAGCAGCCTGTTGCTCGGCCACCCGCGCCCCGAGTCGGCGGTTGGCCTCGACCAGCTCACCCACCCCATCAGCAGCAAGACCGCCGTCCCCGGTCGCCATCCACGAAAGCCTCGGCCTCGACACGCTCCACGACGCCCGAATTCTCCGCCCAGAAGCGGTTTCTTCCGGGGAGGTGAACGCTTACAAGGCGTGGTTGTCATGCAGGGAAACAACGCTGGAGAGCGCGGCTACAGCAACGTGCAGCTGAGGCTCGCAATCCTTCGTGGTACGGAGGGGGTCGGCGGTTCGAGTCCGCCCGAGGGCTTCAGGGAATACCGGCAAAGAGCTACTTCCCGATCGCCGCCAGGAGCGAACGATCCTTCCGCTCGGGTGGACGGCACAGGCGCCCTTGAAGACGCGCGCGTCGATCCGGGCGGGCAGGATCGCGACGCGCTTGCCCTGCTCGAGTCGCGCTCTCGTGCCCGACGGGATCGCGTACGACCAGTCCGCGGACGCGTCCCCGACCGCCACTGCACCTGGCCCAGTGGGGGAGCCAGGAGCAGTGGTGCGATAGACGCCGATCGAGGCCACGCATACGACGGCTGTGACGAGCAGCAGTGCGGTAGGACGGCGCCGCATGTCAGTTCGGGCGCACCGTCACCGTGACGGTCTTCTTGCCCGCCTTGGCAAACGTGAGCTTGAGCGGGAACGTCTTCCCTCTTACGAGCGGCTTCTTCAGGTTCATGAGCATGATGTGGTAGCCGCCGGGCTTGAGCTTGACGGCGCCGGTCGCCGGGACGGCGATCGACGTGACGGGCTTCATCGACATCATCCCGCCGCTGTCCATGACCGACTTGTGCAGCTCTGCCATCTTCGCGACCGACATCGGCACGGCGACGGCGACGAGCTCGTCGGCGCTGCCGGTGCCGGTGATCGTGAGGTAGACGGCTCCGTTCATGGCGCTCGAGGTGCGCGCCCAGGCGCCGCTGACCTTGGGTGCTCCTGCGGTTGCCGCTGCGGCAGAGGAGGCAATCGCTGTGAGGATCAGGGCGAGGGCGACAGCCAGGCCGGCTGTCCTCGTCGCGCGGCGGACGGGGGTGAACATGCTGATCTCTGCTCCTTGTTCGACTGTTTGGATGAATGAACGGGCTCGGGCAGCTGATGCCCGGCGATGCGCGCCGAGGGGCGGGGCCCGGCGCCAGCGCTGTGCGGCCGCGCTCACGGCTGCGATCTCTCGAGCAGCAGGTGAATGTCCTTCCTGTAGGTAGCAGGGCGGGTCCCGAACGACCACTGCACCCGCAAGAACCCGCTGTCGTCGACGGCGTAGACGAACGTCGTGTGCACCACGTCGACGGTTCCGTTCTTCTTCCTGGTGACGAAGTAGGAGGCACCGAGCGTCTTCGCGACCTGCGCGAGCCGCTCTGGATCGGTCGTTCGCAGCGCGACCCCGTGCGGGAAAGATGCGTGCACGTAGTGCGTCAGCACGGCAGGCGTGTCCCGGCGCGGGTCGACCGTGATCATCGCGAGCTGAACCGATTTCCGCTGCGCCGCCGGCAGTCCGGCGACTGCGATCCGCAGATCGGACAGCGTGGTCGGGCACACGTCCGGGCAGAGCGTGTAACCGAAGTAGACGAGCAGGAGGCCGCCTTGACCGGCTCGGAAGCGAAACGAGGTGCCGCCGTGAGATACGTCGGGGAGCGTTTCCCGGTCGACGAACGGCACCGGATCTCGAACGATCCCTGACAGGGGCGTGGGCTTCGCAGCGTGCGAGCCACACCCCGCGAGCGCCAACGATCCGAGCAGAAGGACGGCGACGAGACGTCTCATCCCGCCTCCTCGAGGTAGCCGATCGAGCGAAGGCGAATCTGCGTGAGGCGCATGCCCTCGTCGAAGAAGCTCTGTGGGTCGACGCCGTAGCCGGAGCGGACGAGGTCACTCATCCCGTCGTTCGCGGTGTCGAGCATGGCGGCGGCGACCTGGAGCAGGTCGTTCACGACCTCGCCGATCACCTCGCGTGCGTGCTCGGGGTCTGCGTCCATCCGCCTGCGTGCGTAGGAGACGCCGATGCCGATGTGTCGTGCTTCGTCGAGTGCGACGAGGCGCTGGCCTTCCATCAGCCCGGGGAAGCCGTGGTAGCGGTCGTACTGGGCGGCGACGAGGTTCTGGCCGGTGCGGGCGACGACTCCTTCGCCCAGCACGTGGTAACAGACGACCGCCTGGAGGAAGGTGTCCTCGTCGCGGGAGTCGAGGAGCGGCAGCACCCAGCGCTCGAGCTTGTCGTAGAGCAGCGTGCGCGAGACCGGGTCGAGCCCCCGGTCGGCGACCTGCCGGACGGCCGCGATTCCACCCTTGACACCGAACACCTCGTCGTAGATGCGGAGCACGGCCTGTAGGTGACGGTGCTCGTCGGCGACCTGGGTCGCGAGCAGCAGCTGCATCTCGTAGTCCGGGGCCGCGAGCAGGAATGGCGCCAGCAGCCGCGCCACGTTGAACTCGGCGTGGAACCGGTTCGCGAACATCCACACGAAGCCGTCGCGATCCGGACCGTCCAAGGACGCGAACGTGGCAGCGTCGGTGCTGAGGTCGAGCTCGAGCGGCGACCAGTGGCAGCGCTCCCAGTGCGCGTACAGCGCCTGGAAGGTGCTGGTCCGCTCCTCGAGTGCTTCCTCTTCGAGTCCGGTCGAACTGGTGTTGGTCATGGCCCTTTCTCCTGGTGTGCGGGTGATGGCGTGGAGGTCTGTCGTCACGGGTTGAGCAGCTGTTCGAGGTCGTGTGCGAGCGGTTTCGCCTGGGTGCCGTAGCTCCAGATCGCGATCCCGCGGCCGCGATCGTCGACGGCGTACAGGGTTGCGGTGTGGACGACGCTGACGCCCGCTCGTGACCTGGTGATCCTGTGCGCGGCGTGGAACGGCCGTTCGGCAGTCCGGAGCTGTCGCGCGCTCGATGCGTGGAGCGCGTGATAGTGGCGCAGGAAGGTCTCCAGGAAGTCGTTCAACCCCGGAGGGGTGTCGCGCGCCAGGTCGACGGTGACGAACGCGACCTCGACACGTGCTGCGTTCGCGGGATCGAGACCGGCGAGAGCGGTACGGATCGTCGCGAGCGTCGTCGGGCAGATGTCAGGGCAGGTCGTGTAGCCGAAGAAGACGAGCAGGATCGCAGTCGCAGCCGCCCGCATCAGGAACGGCCAGCCGCGCGCCTCGGACGAGACGTCGGGCAGGGTCACCTGGCTCACGCGCGACGGCGGGTCGACGCGCGTGCCCGCCTGGAGCGCCGACACGTGGTCGCCACAGCCCGTGCCCGCCAGCACGAGGAGGAAGACGACGAAGGCGACGCCCAGTGCAGTGACGACGTACCGGCGTCTCATTGGAAGCGCACCTTGACCCTTTCGTGGGGGTCAGGCGTCGCCGTGGCGCCGTCGCGCCGCCGGCGGGCGTTCTCCCCATGTCTGTCAGTGCCGATTCACGAGCCCTCGCCGGGCTCCGCGCCGTCGCGCGTGTCGATCAGGCGAGACAGAGAACGGGCGGGCCGCGAGGCGCAAAACCGGTCGCGGCGATCCGGCCGCGCGTGTCACGCTCGACCGGCCGGTATGCGACGAGGAGAACAGGCAGAAGTCGGCGCGAGGGCCGGCGCAGCAGTGCGGTGACGGCCGCGGCGGCACGCAGGAGCAGACGGGCGAGCAGGTAGGCGGCGAGCGCGAACGGCAGCTGTAGCGCGAGCCCGACCAGGAACCTGCGCTGCAACGCAGTGTCCCAGGGGAACGAGCCGTCGTGGATGAGCCGCTCGAAGTGCTCCTGGCAGCAGAATACGAGCGGTGCGATCAGCGCGAAGTGCCACGCCGCAAGCCCGGAAGCGCGGCCCGCCCGAACGCCGCTGGCCTGCCCGACCAGGGCCAGGAACGCAACGACGGTGCAGAGAGCGAGACCGAGCGGCAGGTTCGCCATGTACGCATGACCGGTGTCAGCGAGCAGCTGTGCACGCTGGTCGGCGTTCGGCGCCACCAGCCGATACGTCACCACGTGCGCGACCTGCGACCCCACCACCGCAAGCGACACCGTCAACAACCAGGCGAACAGGCGAGAACGCATCGGCGCATTGTACGGCCTCGCTCAGCCGCCGTCGGACCGGGCACACTGTCCCGGTGCCACCCGTCCCCAAGCCCCGATCGAAGCCCGCGCCCGGGAAGAAGTCGCACCGGAACCTGTTCATCGCGATCGCAGCTGCGGTGGCCATCGCCGCGGCGCTGATCGTCGGCAGCCTCGTGCTCGGGCGCAGCTCGGGTGGCTCGGCCACGACGGGGAGCGGCACCAGCGTGGCCCTCACCGGCATCCCTCAGCAGGGAACCGTGCTCGGCAACCCCAAGGCGAAGGTCGAGCTGAGCCAGTACGAGGACCTCCAGTGCCCGATCTGCAAGGACTACATGGACGCGGCGTTCCCGGCGATCGTCGACGAGTACGTGAAGACCGGCAAGGTCAAGGTCGACTTCCGCGGGCTGGAGTTCATCGGCGCCGACTCCGAGAAGGCGCTGCGGATCGCGCTCGCTGCCGGCCAGCAGAACAAGCTCTGGGACGTCGTCGACCTGTTCTACAGAGAGCAGCAAACCGAGAACACCGGCTGGGTCACGGACGCGAAGATCGACGAGATCCTGGCCCAGGTCCCGGGGCTCGACGCCACGAAGGTGAAAGCCAACGCGCAGAGCGCCGAGATCACCAAGCAGATCGCCGCTGTCCAGGCAGAGGCATCCGCTCGTCAGGTCACCGGCACGCCGACGTTCTTCGTCGCCATCGGCAAGGCCGCGCCGTACGCGCTCTCGCCGCAGAGCCTGGACCCGGACGTCTTCCGGCAGGCGCTCGACGACGCCCTCCGCAGCTAAGGGTCGTCGCAAGGTCGGGCATCCGCGACGTCACCGGCCGACCGCGTTGGCCGTGTCGGTCGGATCGGGCGCTCCGGCGTCTCCTGTAGAGCAGAAGAGCGGTCAGGGCGAGGATCGGCAGTAGCCCGATCGCGAGCGTGACGAGCAGCGTCGATCGCGACGTCGAAGCACCCGTGGCAGCCGCCTGCGCCAGCGTGATCTCACCGGAACTACCGAACTCGCGCTGCCGGCACTCTGGGTGGTGCACGAGTAGTTCGCCCGTTCCGTCTGACTGTTGCTCTCAGGGTGCGAGGCGTAGGTGCCGATTATCGGTGGGTGCCGATCACATCGCTTCTGCGCCATGCATACCGTGTTGCCGAGATCGCCTGGTGGGCGCGATGTTGAAGAGTGTGGAGTTCCCTGATCTCGTGCGGCAGGCGGCGCTGTCTCCGTGGGTGGACTGGCCTGATCCGGCGCCTGAGCATCCGCTGACTGTTGTGCGCCGCGATGGTTTGGCCAGGTGTTCGTCCAGGCGATCAAGCCTCAGCGCCGTTAGCACTGCGGGCCAGAGCCGCGTGTGGTTTTCAGAGGTCGAATCTGGCGACGATGGCGGCGGTGGCGATGCCGTCGGGCGAGCCTTGGGTCGACGAGGCGGACGCCCTGCATCGGTCTTCGCCCGCCCGACCTGCAACGTTCCCTTCGGCCTGTCCGAGTCCCGTCCAGAAGGCGAAGCCGAGCGCGAGAGCGATGAGGTCCGTCGACGGCCCGAGCGTGAAAGTCATTTGCCCGAATCGTCAACTCCGACCCCCAGACTGAGCGAGCGCGACGAATGGTAGGGAGCACCGACTGTCGGTAGTCCCGAGCACGTCGAGTCAGTGGAAGCGCCGATGCGCCGGTACGCGAGCGGCGGCAGGATCAACTGCGGAGGGTTGGATGATCCAGTGGCTGCTGATAGCGGTGGGCGCCTTGGTCGTGGGGCTCATCCTCTTGCTCCTCGCATTCGTGGTCGGGATGCGGGCCAAGTCACCGGTCGTACTGAGGGCGGTCAGACGATTCAATCGCCGGTTCATGAACCCGAGGCAGATGCAAACGGCAGGCACACCCGGGGCGTACGCCGGCATCATCCGTCATGTCGGTCGCCGGACGGGCAAGAATTACGAGACTCCGGTCGGGCCGTTCGCCACCGACGACGGATTCGTGATCGCCCTCCCCTACGGAACCACCTCCGACTGGCTGCAGAACGTGCTCGCCGCGGGGTCGGCGACACTCGTCACCGAAGGGCAGACCTACGAAGTGGATCAGCCCGAGGTCGTCCCGCTCAGTGACGTCGTGGATGCCTTGCCGAGCAAGGAGCGACGGAACCTCCGCCTCTTCCGTGTCGAGCAGGCCCTGCAGACCCGTCGGAGAGAAGCATCCGGTGTTCGCTGAAAGGACGACGGCGAGCATCGAACGCGCGCTGTTCGTCGTGGCCACGGTCACGTCGATCACGAACCTCGCCCGTGTCGAGCGAAGGACGCGGGTTTCGTCGTCTGCCGGGACGGGCCCGTCCCGGGTGCCCGCGCGTCACCGCAGACCCCGTCTCCCCGGAACGGCCGAACTCCCGCTGCCGGCATTCCGGGCCGAACGCCTGCGTGCTCGGACTCCATCCCACCCGCGCTTCCCGACAACGGAAAAGACGGAAATTCGGACGGTGCCGCTCGTAATCGGAACCGCCCGGCGGTAAGGTCGTCCCCATGGCCGGAGGATCTGGCGCCAACGAACGCCGAAGCCCGATGCTGAGCGTCTGCACGGAGGCGGACTGCACGGCAATCGTGTTCGGACGAGGAACATGCACCGACCACGATCAGCACCAGGTTGCGCTTGGGCGTCCTGGAGCCCGACACCCTGCGTCGGAGGATGCGAGCCTCGCCGAGGTGCCCCGGATTCGAGCCGGGAGCAACCGGCTCGGGCGATATCTGCTCCACCCTCGCCGGCTTCACGTCGAGCGTCTGGGCAAACGTGCATCCTCACGCGTCAAGGTCGTGAGCCAACTGGTGCAGCTCCGGCGTCGTCCGCAGATCTTCCGGGGCCTCCGTCGCATACGCGACCAGTGGAACCCCCTTCGCGCGATGCGCGACCATCGTTTCGGCGACGCACTCCGGCCTGTGGAGCCGGACCTGCAGGTCCAGCGCCTTCGAGTCAGAATCCTTCGGGACGACTGAACGCAGGCGGGCGTCCCTCACCGCCCGGCCGGCACGACGGCAGGACACGAACGCCTCGGGGGCGAGTGCAGAGCGGCAACCGTCGAGCACCCCGTCGTACGCCCTCGGGATCCCCACGGCGTCAGCGGCGCGAGCTCTTCCGGCCCAGGACGAGGAGCGCGCCGATCCAGCATGCCGCGAGCAGTCCGGCGGAGACGTCCCGAATCACGAAGACAGGCATCGTGCCTCCGTTATCGGCAGCACCTCCAGCGCGCTGAAGGACGCTCGCCGTTGCTCGGGCGAGACCCGGAAGGCGAGCCCTTCCTGCCCGCCGATTCGCCTTTCCAGCCGATCCGGGTCCGGTTGGCCGTCGCCGAAGTCGAGTCAGGGAGCCACTCTCACGACTACGATCGGACGTGATGAGACCGGACGGCCAGCTCACGATCTCGACCTCCGGCGGCCGGTCGTTCACGGCGCACCCCGCAGCCGTCGTCGTCGCGATCGTCAACGCGCGCGAGGAACTGCTGCTGCTCGAGAGCCCACGCCGCCCCGGCTGGTGGGAGCCGGTCAACGGCGCGGTCGAGGCCCGCGAGACCCTGCTCGAGGCGGCGTTACGCGAGGTCGGCGAGGAAGCGGGCCCCAACCTGCGGGTCCGCCCGCTCGGTGTCGTCCACGCCTCCACGTTCGTCTACGACGCGCTCGTCCCGCACATGATCAGCGTCACCTTCCTGATGGCGCATGAGGCGGGCGAGGCCGTGCCGGGCGACGACATGCGTGGGAGCCGCGTCCGCTGGGCGACCGGTGACGAGATCGAGTCCGAGCAGCTGCGCCTCGTGCCCCCGCTCGACCAGCCGTGGCTTCGACAGCGGACGATCGACCTCTACCGGGCGTGGAGCCCGGCACCCGACGTCCCGCTCCAGCGGCCCCTCTCGGAAACCGGCTGGAACAAGTACGACGACGCCGGCTGAGGGCGCCTCCGCCGCGGGCGTCAGCCCCCGCCTGCCGGCTCCGGCTCCGGTGTCGGCTCGACGGCGAGCGGCGGCTCCCCGTCGTGCGGTGGCTCGATCGTGATGTTCGGGAGCACGCGGTCGAGCCAGCGGGGCATGTACCACGACTTCTCGCCCAGCAGCGTCAGGAACGCGGGCACGAGCGTCATCCGCACGATCAGCGCGTCGGTCAGGATCGCGATCGCGAGGAGGAGCCCGAACTCCTTCGGGATCCGGTCGGCGCTGAGGACGAACGCCGCGAAGACCGTGCCCATGATCAACGCGGCGGCGACCACGACCCGGCCGATCGCCGAGATCCCGTGCTCGACCGCCGCCCGCGTGTCGAGGCCGTGGACGTGCTCCTCCCGGATCCGGCTCATGATGAAGACCATGTAGTCCATCGAGAGCCCGAACAGGATCGCGAACGCGATCGGTGGCACGAACGTCTCGATCGGCCCCGTCTTGTCGAGCCCGGTCAACCCGAGGAGGTACCCCTGCTGGACGACGAGCCCGAGCACCCCGAAGCCGACGAACGCCGAGAGGATCGTGGTCAGCGCCGCCGTGAGTGCGACGACGACGGACCTGAACGCCATCGTGAGAACGAGGAACGTGACCCCGATGATGAAGAGCAGGAACACCGGCATCCTGCTGATGATCTGGTCGGCGATGTCCTTGAACGCGGCAGTCTGGCCGGAGACGTAGCCGACCGCCGGGCCGCCCCGCGTCGCCGCCGGGACGACCTCGTTGCGCAGGCGGCTGACAAGGCTGTCCGTGGCTGCATCCTGCGGGGCCGACTCGGGCGTCACGAAGACGATCGCCACGGTCTTCGCGTCGTTGAACTGCGGCTTCCCGACGGACGCGACATCCTTCGTCCCCTGCACGCGCTCATAGATCCGCTGGGGCGCCTGCGCGTCACCGTTCACGTCGACGACGATCGGGATCGGGCCGTTGAAGCCGGGCCCGAAGCCCTCGGCGAGGAGATCGTAGGCACGACGGCTCGTCTGCTTGACGGATTCCGTTCCCTGGTCGGCCGCGCCGAGGCGTACGAGCGACGACGTCCCGGCAAGGATCACGCCGCCGGCGAGGAGCACCCAGAAGACGACCTTGGCGTTCCGCGTCACGAAGCGCCCCCAGCGCGCGACGAGGGTATGCTCGCGCGCCTCCTCCGAGTCCTCGAGCGGCTTCGTGAACGGCACCTTGAGCCGGTCGATCTTGTGGCCGAGAAGCGCGAGCACCGCGATCAGCAGCGAGTTCGCGATCAGGACCGTCGTGAGCACGCCGAGCGAGCTTCCGATCCCGAGCTTCGTCACGAAATCGAGCCCGATGAACGCCAGGCCGGAAATGGAGATCGCCACGGTGAGGCCCGCGAACAGGACTGCCCGGCCCGCCGACGCGCCCGCCTCCACTGCGGCATCCACGGGTGTGAGCCCCTCGTGGAGGAGTTGTCTGAAGCGGGTGACGATGAAGAGCGAGTAGTCGATCCCGACTCCGAGCCCGATCATCGACACGAGGATCGGGGTCACGGTGTTGATGTCGGTCTGGCCGGCGAGGATGAACAGCAGCAGGAAGGCGGTCACGAGCGCCACGATCGCGAGCGCGATCGGGATCAGCATCGCCACGAAGGTGCGGAAGACGAAGAGGAGCACGATCACGGCCGCGAGCAGGCCGAGCGCCTCGGAGAGGCCCTGCTGGAGGGGCGGGAACTCGGCCTCGCCGTTGTACTCGACCGTCACCCCGGCCGGCTCGACCGTCTCCCGGACGGCGTCCTCCACCGCGACGACCTGGGGCCTGTCCTTGTCCGCGATCGTCTGGTCGAACTGCGCCTCCGCGTAGGCGATGCGGCCGTCGTCCGAGACATTCGCCGGATCGAACGGATCCCCGACACTCGTGATCCCCGCCTTACCGTCCACGGGCTCGAACGCGGACGACTTGAGGCGGGCGACCGCCCGATTGATCGCGGCCTTGCGTTCCGGTGTGTCCAGCCGCTCTCCCGCCGGAGCGGCGAAGACGATGTTGAGCACCGCGCCCTGTTCGGACGAGAACTCGGCCTTGATCAGATCCGTTGCCTTCTGGGTGTCCGAGCCCGGGATCGAGAACTCGTCCCGCAGCGAGCCGCCGATCGTCGCGACGAGCACTATCAGGGCGGCGATGACGCCGAGCCACGTGAAGACGACGCGCCACGGATGGGAAGCGCACGCGCGCATCCAGCTCGCGAGCGCTCCGGTGGCCAGCCGCTCGTGCGCCGCGAGGCGCTCCGTCGGCCTGTTCCCGTCCAGCTGCGTCATCGGCTCCGTCCTCCTCCGCTCCGTTTTCGGGGTAACGCTACCGATCGCTGCCGGCGCCACGGGCAGCGACTCTCCCCTCCCTTCCGTTCCGGCGGTTACGGTGGCCCGGATGCCGCTGCGCAACAGGGTGACGCCGCTCGGCGAGCTCGTGGCCGATCCGGCCCGAGGGCTCGTGTACGGCAATCGCGGCTGCCTCCACGACGAGCACGGCACGGTCAGGCGCCGCTACGCGGGCAGGCGCTGGATCGCCTGCCGCTTGGAGTTCCGCGGCTGGAAGCGCGAGGCGCTCCTCCAGCCCCGCCGGTTCACGGAGCTGTTCTTCCTCGACGAGGCAACGGCCTTCGCCGCCGGGCACCGGCCCTGCGCCCTCTGCCGCAACGCCGACTACCGGAGCTTTGTGACAATCTGGCACGAGCTCCATCCCGGCGACGGCCCCCGAGTGGACGCGATCGACACGCGGCTGCACGCCGAGCGTGTCGAGCCCGGCTCGCGCTTGCAGCGGCGTCACGCGGCGCCGTTCGACGAGGTGCCCGACGGCGCGTTCGTCTGCCACGACGACGCTCCCTGCCTCGTGCTCGGCGACCTGCTGCTGCGCTGGACGCCCGCAGGCTACGAGGCTCCGGTGGCGCGGCCCCGCGGCGCCGCGGTCCTGCTCACGCCGCCGTCACTCGTCGGCATCCTGCAGACCGGCTGGCACGGGGCGGTGCCGCTGTTGCACCCGACGGCGGGAACCCGGACGACAGGCTGAAGCCTGTCGCCGACTCGCGGCGCGATGCTACCGTCGACTCGACCGGCCCGGATCCGCCCGAGCGAGGAGCCCTGCATGCACTCACGTCTCGTCACGCCGCTGCGCAACGCCGTCGTCCTGCTCGCATCGTTCTTCCTGCTCGCGGTCGGCTGAACGGTCGCCCGCGCCCCCGGGAGGGGCGCCAACGAGGCAGTGGTGGCCGGCTCGGCCTGCCGCCGCAGGCTCCCGGGCCTGCCGCGCTCCGCCAGGCCCGAGCGCTGATGACCACCCCATCGGTCGCAGGGCACGTCCCCGCCCTCCGGGCCTGCTGGCATCCGGTCGCCAACTCCCACGACCTCGGGGCCGGCACGCCTCTTGCGGTCGACCTGCTGGGGGAGGCCCTCGTCCTCTGGCGTGATCGCGCCGGCGTCGCCCGCGCCTTCCTCGACCTCTGCATCCACCGCGGCACCGCCCTCTCTCTCGGCACCGTCGAGGGCGACGAGATCGTCTGCCCCTATCACGGCTGGCGCTACCGCCCGGACGGCTCATGCACTCGCATCCCCCAGCTCGCCGACCCGTCGCGCGTGCCGGCCAAGGCACGCGCGACGTCGTTCCTCTGCAGCGAGCGCTACGGCTTCGTCTGGGTTGCGCTGGAGGAGCCGCGCTGGGCGCTGCCCGAGGTTCCGGAACTGGAGGACGAAACGTGGGCGGCCGTGCTCTGCGGCCCCTACACCTGGGCCTGCGACGCGTCGCGGCAGGTCGAGAACTTCACCGACTTCGGCCACTTCCCCTTCGTCCACCCCGGCCTGCTCGGCGACCCCAGCCGGCCCGTCGTGCCCGAGCACTCGGTGCGGACGGACGACCACGTGCTGCACTACGACATCGTCCGCCCGGAGGCCGTGGCCAACGACGACTTCCCCGTATTCGGCAACGAGGTCGTCGTCGCGCCCGAGCGCCGCAGCCGCTACGAGCTGCATCTCCCGTACACGATCGTCCTGCGGCTCGGCTGGGGCGGCCGGGCCGGGATGGTCTACTTCTTCGCCTGCCGCCCCGAGGGGCCGGAGCGCACGACGGGCTTCCTGGCGATCGGGCGCAACTACAACCTCGAGCAGCCGGACTCCGTGCTGCAGGACTTCGAGGACGTGATCTTCGGCCAGGACCGCGTCGTCGTCGAGTCGCAGCGACCCGAGCGGGTGCCGTTCGACCTCGCCGACGAGCTCCATCTCAGATTCGACGCCGTCGCAGTCGCGTACCGCCGTGCGATGCGGGCCAACGGGCTCGCGCTCTGACGGTCGCAGGCTACGACTCGGCGGCCAACGTCGAGTCGAGGACGGCGCGCATGGGGTACGGGTTCTCCCCGAGCACGTTGCCCTTCAACTCCGCCTCGGAGTTGTAGCTCGCGAGCACGCCGAAGCCGAGCCGCCAGCGGTTGCCGGAGGCCTCGTCGGGCTGCGTGCCGACGACGAGGTTGTGCTCGATGTGGCACATCGACGAGTCGTTACAGAGGATCCCGATGCCGAGTGCGTCGCGCACCTCGTTGTGCTCGATCATCCCCATCGACATCTCGGTCATGGAGATCGCCCTCAGCGTGGTGCGGCTGACCCGGTTGCGCGCGATCGTCGCGGTCGTGAAGTGCGTCACGATCCCCTCTTGCCCGCCGACCACGGTGCAGCCCGCGACGCTGCTCGGCTTGCGGTGGAAGCCGTAGGAGATGTCGATCCCCTGGCCGTACTCGCTGCCGCTGCTGTCGACCGAGCAGTCGCGGATCGCGACCGAGGAGCCGCGAACGTGGATGCCGTCGAGGGCCGCCCCCGAGACCGAGACCCGCTCGAGACGCAGGCCGTCGACGTCCTCTGCGGCGATCCCGTTCTCGCCACCGACGACCGTCACGTCGCGGACCGTGACGTCGTTGGCGCGCACGACGATTCCACCACGCACGATCGCTCCCGGCTCCCCCTGCAGGACCTGCCGCGACGCGATCACGAGCGGACCCTGGTGGACGCCGGCGGAGAGGCGCACGGTGGGCGGGAGCCGCAACCAGGCGAGCCCCGCGCCACCGAGGAGGGTGACGGCGACGGCGCTGATCGCGAGCGCTCCCGCCACACCGAGCTCTCCCCCGTCTTCGGCATAGGTCAGGGAGAGAAGCGGGAAGCCCGCGTGCGCGAGCGCCTGGGCGACCAGCCAGCCGGCGCCGAAGAGCAGCACGGCGGGCCACAGCGGAGCGCCGATCCCGAGCGCGCGCACCAGCAGCATGAGGACGGCGAGCTCGAGCAGCCCGAGCGGCAGCGCGTACCAGCCCGGCTGGTAGGCGAGCAGACGGTGGTAGACGGGGATGTCGAGAGCCACGCCCACCAGGGCCATCAGGGCGGCGAGCTCGAGCGGCCACCAGCGGTGCGTCAGCGCCGTCGCGACCCACGCGCCGACGAGCACGGGTAGGAGCGCCGCAAGGCGCGACTCGATCCGCCCCCTCAGCGTGTAGGACATGCTCCGACTCTCGTGGCGAATCGGCGGGCAGCGTACTTCGCGCCGACGAGCGTGTCGGCCGCGGGAAAGGCCCACTGGGCGGGGGCCCCGGCGACCGTGAGCGTCCTCGTTCCGTCCGTCAGCGCGGGCACGGTCGAGTCGGGGTCGAGCACGAGCCAGCGGTCGGCGGTCGCGAGCCCATGATCGTCGACGAGGCGGGAGAGGAGGGGGTCGCTGCCGAAGCCGCGCCGGAACCCGGTGGCGCAGATGACCTGCGCCGACCCGTTGACCGACGGCTCGACCCGGAAGCGGCCCTCTGCGGCGGCGCGCGCGAGAGGCTTGTCGAAGCGCGCGCCCGGAGGATAGGACGGCACAAGCAGCATCCCGAGGCGGGCAGTGCGCTCGCGCGCGGGTAGCTGCTGATAGGCCGCGAGCCCACGCCGTGAGAAGTAGGGACGCGGTACGTTCAAGGGCCTGCGCTCCGGCTCGCGCCGGCGCACCGAGACGACCTCCGAGCCGGCCTCGAGCGCGTTCAGCCACTCAGTCGCAGCCGCCAGGCCGGCGCCGACGACCGTCACCGTCGCCGCGTAGTCGTGCGGCTGGTAGGCGTGCACGACCCTCGGATCCGATCGAAGCTCCGCGGGGAAGTTGAGCCCCGGGTGCCCGGGCGCCAGCAGGACGTGCCGGAAGACGCCGTGGCGGTCGAGCTCGAAGCCGCCCTGGACAGCGGAGACGCGCTCGACCCGGGTGATCACGACCCTCTCGTCCCAGCCGCTCTCCTCACGTAGCTCGCCGACGTGGGCGAGGAACTCAGTGACGCTGGGGTGGTAACGGTCGGACGCGGAGGCGACGAGCGGGGCGGGCGAGCGTCGGCGGAGGGCCTCGCGGACAGCGAGCCCGGGGAAGGAGGCCGGCAGGCAGTGACCGTCGCTCTCCGAGCGCATCCATTGCTGCCGGATCGCAGCCGCACGCCGCCGCCAGACCGCGGCCGGGTCGCGCTCGGTGCCGAAGACGGCGATCTCGCCTGCCTCGATGCCGCGGCGGCGGAGCGCCAGGAAGCCACAGAACCCGGCCAGCCCGGAGCCGACGACGGCGATCATTTCACCGAGCCTGCCAGCAACCCCTCGACGAAGTAGCGCTGGAAGGCGAAGAACACGATCAGGGGAATGATGAGCGAGATGAACGACGCCGGCGCGATGAGGTCGATGTTCGCACCGAACTGGCGCAGCTGCGAGAAGATCGCGACCGTGATCGGCTGCGTGCTCCTCCCGAACGTGAGGGCGACGATCAGGTCGTTCCACGTCCACAGGAACTGGAAGATGGCAAGCGAGGCGATCGCCGGGAGCCCGAGCGGAAGAATGAGGCGCACGAAGATCTTGATCTCGGAGGCGCCGTCGATCCGCGCTGCCTCCATCAGGTCTCGCGGGATCCCGATGAAGAAGTTCCGCAGCAGGAAGATCGCGAACGGGAGCCCGAAGGCGGTGTGGAAGAGGACGATCCCGAACACCGTGTCGAAGAGCCCGAGCCGGTTGTAGAGCGAGAAGATCGGAATCAGCGCCATCTGCAGCGGGACGACGAGCATCGCGATCACAGCGATGAAGAGCCAGTCACGTCCCGGGAACTCCAGCCAGGCGAACGCGTATCCGGCCAGCGCGGCGACGATGATCGGCAGGATGGTTCCGCCGACGGCGATGAGCAGGGTAGTGACCAGCGAGGACATGATCGTGCCGTCCTCGAACAGCTTGCGGTAGTTCTCGAAGGTCAGCATGCTCGGATCGGTGACGAACCTCCACCAGCCACCGTCGTTGAAGTCGCTCGGCGTCAGCAGCGAGGTGATGAAGAGGCCGAAGGTGGGAACGAGCCAGAGCATCCCGACGACTGCGAGGAACACCTGGACGGGCGCTTTGCGCAGGAAGCGGAACACCTTCGCCGAGCTTCGCTCCGGCGCGCTGGACGCTCCACTGACGGGGCTCTCGGCGACGGACGTCATCAGACCTCCCTCCGGAAGCGGCGAACGTTGAGGAGCAGGATCGGGATCACGAGCACGAAGATGAACACGGCGATGGCCGATCCGAGCCCGAAGTCGTTCGCGCCGGAGAATGCGGTGCGCCACATCGCGAGCGCAAGCACGCTGGCGTCGTCCTGGACCGAGCCGGGCGCGATCGCGATCACGATGTCGAAGACCTTGAGCACGTTGATCAGCATCGTGATGAAGACGACACTCAGCACCGGAGCGAGGAGCGGCACGGTGACGCGCCGGAAGACCTGCCATTCGGTCGCGCCGTCGGTGCGTGCCGCCTCGAGCACGTCGCGGGGGATCGCCGCGAGCCCGGCGGCGATCACGACCATCGCGAAGCCCGCCCAGATCCACATGTAGGCGATCATGATCGCGGGAGTGATCAGCTTGGGCCCCAGCCAGGAGACGCCGCGGAACGGCGTCACGAACGTGGCAGGACCGACCGCGACGACGTAGCTCCCCGCCTCGAGGTCGGTGAAGGCGAACGATCCGTCCTCGGCCGAGCGCGTCGTCTCGGCGACGTTCTGCTGCGCGTCGCGAAGTTCGACCGTCACGTTGGGAAGACCGACCTCGCCCGCGTCGACGACTCCGGCCGTGCCGCCTCCGCCCGGCTTGAAGTCCCGCCAGACGACCCCGGTGATCCCGCCCTCGAGCGGCTCGGGTATCGCGGCCTGTTGCGCGTCCGCCGGCAGGTCGGTGCTCCGCACCGAGGTCAGCCCGAGACTGACCGTCCCGCCCGGCGAGACCTTCTCGGTGGCGGCGAACCCCTTGCTCGTGGAGCCCTCGAGGGCATTCGAGGACGGTTGCGCCGTCGTGAGCGCCCCGGGCTCGGCGAACACGCCTCGCACGGACTCGATGCCCGCGTTGACGGCGCCCCTGTCCGGATCCTGGATATACATGATCCGCCAGGTGATCCCCGCGGCGAAGGCGGAGATCGCCATCGGCATGAAGACCGCGGTCTTGAAGGCGACGGCCCAGCCGACCCGTTCGGTCAGGACCGCGAAGACGATCCCGAACGCCGTCACCGAGGCGGGAACGACGAGCACCCAGACGGCGTTGTTCTTGATCGACGTCACGAGCAGGTCGCTCGTGAACAGCTCCCTGTAATTGTCGAACCACACGAACTGATCGCCCGACCGGTCGAAGAAGCTGCGGATGATCGTCGAGACCGTCGGGTAGACGACCCACACGCCGAGCAGGATCAGCGCCGGAGCCAGAAAGCCGAGCGCGAGCAGGTGCCCGCGGAGGTGCCGGCGTCCGGGCAGCGCGGGGGGAGCTGTCTCGCCGGACAGCTCCCCCGTGATCGCGCCACCCTCACTCATCTACGACCCGTAGGCCTTCGCCGCGGAATCCTCCATCTGCTGGGTGATCCCGTCGATGTCCCTCGGGTTCTGGACGAAGTCCTGGAACTGCTTGAACAGGCCCTGCCCGACCGTGCCGCCGAATGCGGACGGCTGCAGGTCCGAGAGGTCGAACCGGAACACCTCGGCGTCGGCCAGCGCACCGGCCGTCGTCTGGGTGATCTCGTCCGGGTAGAGGCTCTTGTCGATGTTCTGGTTGAGCGAGGCGAAACCGCCCTTCTCCGCCCAGATCCCGGCTGCCTCCGGGGTGGCGAGGTAGGCGACGAACGCCTGGGTCGCGGGCGTGTCGTTGAACATCACGACGAAGTCGCCGCCACCAACGACCGAGACCGGCGAGTCGTTGATCGACGGGAACGCGAAGGCGTTGTACCCGTCACCGGGCTGTGCCGAGGTCGAGTCGTTGATCACACCCGCCACGAAGTCGCCCTCCGACACCATTGCAGCCTTCGGCGGATCGGCGAACACCTGCGTCACCGAGGTCGGGAAGTCGGTCTGCAGGGCGCCGCTCGTGCCGCCTGCGATGTTCTGCGTGTCACCGACGATCTTCGCCATCTCGGAGAGCGCGTCCTTGACCGACTGATCGGTCCAGGGAATCTCGTGCTTCGCGAGTTGGTCGTACGTATCGGCCCCGGCCGTGCGCAGGTAGATGTTCTCGAACAGGTCGGTGAGCGTCCAGCCGTCCGCCCCGCCGATCGACCACGCGGGCACGCCGGACTGGCCGACCGTGGTCGCCGCCGAGAGGAGGTCGTCCCAGGTCTGCGGAGGATCGACGCCCGCGTCCGTGAGAACGGGCACGTTGTACCAGACGAGCGACTTGTTGGCCGCCTTGAAGAGGAGGCCGTAGAGGGTGCCGTCGACCTCGCCGAGTTGCGTGACCGACTCGCTGAAGTTCTTCTCGATGTCGTCGCGGGCAAACTCGATCGGCTTGAGCGCGTCTTTGCCGACGAGGTCGTTCAGGAGACCGGGCTGCGGCAGGACGGCGATGTCCGGCGGGTTGCCGCCCTCGACGGCCGTCGAGAGCTGCGTCGGCAGCTGGTCGCCGGCCGAGGTGTAGGTCACGGTGACATTCGGGTACTGCTCCGTGAAGGCGTCGATAACCGCCTGGAACGCTTCCTGCTCGGGCCCGCTCCAGACCGCGGTGGCCGAGATCGACCCGCTGACGTCGCTACTCCCCGACGAACTGTCGCTCCCACCGCCGCAGCCTGCGGCGACGAGTGCAAGTGCCGCAACGAGTGCGGCGAGCGCTGCGTATCGGTGTTTCACCATCATGCTTCCCCCTTCACTCACTGTTCGAGGTGTCTTTGCCGTAGATCCCGAGACCCGTCTCCGGGTCGAAGAAGTGGAAGGCGCGAGCGTCCACGCTGACCGCGACGGCCTCGCCGACGCGAACCCGCGAGCGCGGCCCGAAGCGTCCCACCATGACCGCGCGGCCCCCCTCGCTCTCGTCGAGGAGCTCGGCCGTGCCCACGTCGCGCGCGAGCTCGCGCACTTCGTCGGTGATGGCCGGGCGCGCTTCGACGTCGAAGTGCACCATCACGTCCGAGCCGAGCGCCTCACGCAGCCGGACCGTTCCCTGGAGGGTCGGCAGCTCGGCCGGGGCGAGCGTGCTGTCCTCCAGATCCTCCGGGCGGATCCCGACGATCACGGGTCGCCCCTCGTAGGCTCGTAGCGCCGGTCGCTCGTCGGCCGTCTCGGCAGACACGGGAACGGGCTGGTCGCCGAGAAGCGCGACGAGACCGCCGTTCCGTTGCTCGAGCCTCGCCTCGAGCATGTTCATGGCCGGGCTGCCGATGAAACCGCCGACGAAGAGGTTGAGCGGGTGGTCGTAGAGCGTCTGCGGGTGATCGACCTGCTGCAGAAGGCCCTTGCGCATCACAGCGACCCGATCGCCGAGCGTCATCGCCTCCACCTGGTCGTGGGTCACGTAGATCGTCGTCACGCCAAGCGAGTGCTGCAGTTCGCTGATCTCGGCGCGCATCTGAACCCTGAGCTTGGCGTCGAGGTTCGAGAGCGGCTCGTCCATCAGGAACGCGGCCGGCTCGCGCACGATCGCGCGACCCATGGCGACACGCTGCCTCTGGCCGCCCGAGAGCGCCCGCGGCTTCCGCTTGAGGAACTCCTCGAGCCCGAGCAGGCGGGCGGCACGTTGCACACGCTCCTCGATCTCGGCCTTCGGGGCGCCGCGGAGCTTCAGGCTGAAGCCGATGTTGTCGTAGACGTTCAGATGGGGGTAGAGCGCGTAGCTCTGGAAGACCATGGCGATGTCACGATCGCGCGACGGGACGTGGTTCACGACGCGTTCGCCGATGGTGACGATGCCCTCGGTGATCTCCTCGAGGCCCGCGACCATACGCAGGGCCGTCGTCTTGCCGCACCCGGACGGGCCGACGAGCACGACGAACTCGCCGTCCTCGATCTCCAGGCTGAGCCCGTGGACGGCTGTCGTCCCATCCGGATACGTCTTTCCGATCCGGTCGAGCGTCACGCTGGCCACCCGGCACCCTCCTCCCTAGCGAGGGAAGCGCGAGAGGCGCGACGGCACCGCACGCGCGCCAACCACATTAGCAACCTATGTGTTTTGGTGCCAACGGAGGCGCCCCTCTGCCGCCACACCGGGCTCGCGGTGCGCTACAGACCAGGGCTCGACGCGGCCACGACCTCGGTCAACCGCGTCCGATCGGGCCCGAGCTCGGAGAACGCTCGGGCCAGCCGCGCCTGGCCATCCGGCGTCAGATGGAGGTGCTGGCGACGCGCATCCCGGACGTCCCCCTCGCGTGTGACGAGCCCCTCCCGCACCGCGCCAGCCACGAGCTGGGTGACACTGCTCTGCGTCGTCTGCAGGGCCCTCGTGAGCGAGGTCACGGTAGCGGCCGCACCCTCCTCCTCTGCGACCCTGACGAGCAGCAGCAGCATATAGCGCTGCGCGGTGAGCCCGTGCCGCTGCGTGATCTCCTCCGTGTGCCTCGCGAACGAGCGCAGAGCGATGCGAAGCCTGGCCGCGTCGGCGTAGCTGTCACGGATGGAACGTCGGCCCGCCATGATGCCCCGTCGGCTGCTCCCTCACCGGGAAATGCATTAGAACTCAATGCACTGTAGCGAGCCTGTCAGCCGAACGCGATCACGCTCCGGATCCCGTCCTGGGCCTCCATCAGCTCGAAGCCGTGGTTCACCTCGTCCAGCGTGATCCGGTGGGAGAGCAGCGACTCGACGTCGATCTCGCCGGCGAGCCAGCGGTCGACGAGGAGCGGCACCTGCGTACGGCCCTTGACGCCGCCGAACGACGAACCGGTCACCCGCCGACCCGTGATCAGGAAGCGCGGTACGACCTCGAGCACCTCCCCCTTTCCCGCGACGCCGCACATGGTCGCGAGCCCCCATGCCTCGCGGGCCGACTCGACCGCCTGTCGCATCACCGATACGAGTCCCGTCGCCTCGAAGGTGTAGTCGGCTCCGAAGCCTCCCGTCTCCGAGCGGAGCCACTCGACCATATCGTCAGCCGCGACGCGCGTCTCGGTCGCACCATGATGACGGGCCTGAGCCAGCCGCTGGTCGGCCAGGTCGACAGCAACGATCCGCTCGGCTCCGGCGAGACGGCAGCCGATCACGGCGCCGAGACCGACGAGCCCGCAGCCGAAGACGACACAGGTCGAGCCGGGCTCGACCCGAGCGGTATACAGCGCCGCGCCGATGCCCGTCGAGAGGCCGCACGCAAAGGGGGCGCAGCCGTCGAGCGGCGCTTCGGGGCTCACCTTCGCGAGCGCGATCTCCGGCATCACCGTGTACTCGGCAAAGGTCGAGGTACCCATGAAATGGCGGAGCGGCTCGCCGTTGCGCGAGAGACGGGCGGTGCCGTCGGGCAGGTAGCCGAGGCCTTGCTGGTCGCGGATCGCGACGCACCGGTTGGTGCGGTCGCTGAGGCAGTGGACGCACTTCCCGCACTCGGGCGCGAACAGCGTGATCACGTGGTCGCCCGGCGAGACGAGCGTGACGCCGTCGCCGACGCGCTCGACGACGCCGGCCCCCTCGTGGCCGAGGACACACGGCGCGTACCCGGTCGGGTCGGCGCCGGAGGCGGTGTAGAGGTCGGTGTGGCAGACGCCGCAGGCGGCAAGCCGGACCAGCACCTCGCCCGCCTTCGGCTCGGCGAGATCGACCTCCTGGACGACGAGCGGGCTTCCGAACTCCTCGAGGACGGCTGCGCGGATTCTCATGCGCGGGAGCATAGTGATCCACGGCGACCGGCTTCAGCCGTCGTCCGGGCCCGTCGCCCCAACAACCCGGACGACAGGCTGAAGCCTGGCGCCACGACGGCCGAAGCCTGGCGCCACCGACTACGTCAGCAGGCGCTCGTAGAGCGCGAGCGTTTCCTCGGCGGCGACGTCCCAGCCGAAGCGCTCGACCGCCCGCACCCGGCCGGCAACACCCATCGCACGGGCGCGCACCGGATCCGCGAGCAGCTCGTTCACCCGCGCTGCGAGGTCGACGGCCATTCCGGCTGCGTCGACCGGCGTCCCGGTCCCGTCGGCCAGTGCGGCGTACGGGACGAGCAGCCCCGTGACCCCGTCCTCGACCACCTCCGGGATGCCACCGACAGCCGTCGCCACCACTGCCGCTTCGCAGGCCATCGCCTCGAGGTTGACGATCCCCATCGGCTCGTAGACCGACGGGCAGACGAAGACCGTCGCGTGGCTGAGGATCTGGATCAGGTCCGGCTTCGGCAGCATCTCCTCGATCCAGATCACGTTGCCGCGGACGCCGCGCAGCGCCGCCAGCTTCGTGGCCACCTCTGCTGCCAGTTCCGCTGTGTCCGCCGCGCCGGCGCAGAGCACGAGCTGAGCGCCGGGGTCGATCGAGGCTGCGGCGTCGAGCAGGTGCGTGAGCCCCTTCTGACGCGTGATCCGGCCGACGAAGACCACCGACGGGCGCTCGGGGTCGATCCCGTGACGCTCGAGGACGCCGGTGCCCGGGTCGGGCCGGTACTCGTCCGGGTCGATACCGTTGTAGATCACGCTCGTGCGAACCGGGTCGATCGCCGGGTAGCAGGCGAGGATCTCGGCGAGATGGGCCGCCGAGACCGCGACGATCGCGTCCGCCGCCTCGAGCGCCGTCTGCTCGGCGAAGCTCGAGAGGGCGTACCCACCCCCGAGCTGCTCGCGCTTCCAGGGGCGCATCGGCTCCAGGCTGTGCACGGTCGCAACATGCGGGATCCCGTGGACGAGCTTCGCGAGGTGGCCGCCGAGGTTCGCATACCAGGTGTGACTGTGGACGAGGTCGGCCCCCGCGGCCCCCGCGGCCATGGTGAGGTCGATGGAGAACGCCCGGAGGGCAGCGGCGTAGGGCTCGGAACCGGCGAGCGCTTCCCAGGGCCGGTGAGCCACGACCTTCGGGCCGCGGGGAGCGGGCGTCCGCTCGTCCCCCCAGCAGTGCACCGTCACGTCGGCCGCCCGGGCGAGCTCGCGCGCCAGGTACTCGACGTGGATCCCGGCGCCGCCGTACACATCCGGCGGGTACTCGCGCGTGAGGAGCGCGACCCTCATGCCTCGACGGTGACGCCCTTCTGGATCACCACGATCCCGTTCGGCGAGATCGGGAAGCGCGCCAGGTCGGCCTCGCGGTCGACGCCGATCTGCGCTCCGGGCGCGACACGGACGTTCTTGTCGACGATCGCGTTACGCACGATCGCGCCGCGACCGACATCGACGTCGTGCATGAGCACCGAACCCTCGACGAGGGCGTGAGAGTGCACGTGGACGCCCGGCGAGAGGATCGAGCGGCGCACCGTGCCCCCGGAGACGACGACGCCGGCGCACACGATCGAGTTCATCGCCGCACCGACCCGGCCCTCCTCCTCGAAGACGAACTTCGCGGGCGGCAGCTGCTCAGGCCACGTCAGGATCGGCCAGTCCTCGTTGTAGAGGTTGAAGGCCGGGACGACCGAGATCAGGTCCATGTGCGCGTCGTAGTAGGAGTCAAGCGTCCCGACGTCGCGCCAGTAGGAGAGGTCGCTGTCGGTCGCGCCGGGAATCGTGCTGTTCGCGAAGTCCCACACGCAGGCCTCGCCGCGCCCGACGAGCTCGGGAATGACGTTGCCACCGAGGTCGTGCGCAGACGTCGCATCGGCCGCGTCGCGCGTGACCGCGTCGATGAGCACGTCCGCGGAGAAGACGTAGTTGCCCATCGAGGCGAGCACCTCCCCGGGCGACTCCGACATTCCCACGGGATCCTTGGGCTTCTCGCGGAACGCGCGGATCGTGCGGGAATTCGCGTCCGTCTCGATCACGCCGAACTCGCGGGAGCTCTCGATCGGCACCCGGATCCCCGCGACCGTGAGCCCTGCACCGAGGGCCACGTGCTGCTCGAGCATCTGGCGCGGATCCATGCGGAAGACGTGATCGGCACCGAACACGCAGATGTACTTCGGCCGCTCGTCGTAGACGAGGTTCAGGTTCTGGTAGATCGCGTCGGCCGAGCCGGCGAACCAGCGCGGCCCACGCCGCATCTGGGCGGGAACCGGCGTCACGTAGTTCCCGAGCAGTGGCGACAGCCGCCACGTCGTCGTGATGTGCCGACCGAGGCTCTGACTCTTGTATTGCGTCAACACGGCGATCTTCAGCTGCCCTGCATTGACGAGATTCGAGAGCGCGAAGTCGATCAGCCGGTAGTTGCCGCCGAAGGGAACCGCGGGCTTGGCCCGGTCGGCGGTCAGCGGCGCGAGCCGCTTGCCCTCGCCGCCGGCAAGGACAATTGCAAAGACCCTCGAGTTTCTCATCGCCCCAGCGTATTCGTTCCCGACCGCGGGGAGCAATGGGCCCGTCCCGGCTCTTCCCGCGCTCCTCGGCGAGGAAGCATACGATCGCCCTGTGCACGAGAAGCAGATCGAGATCCGCTGGCGGGACGTCGACGCCTACCGGCACGTGAACAACGCCGTCTACGCCACGTACCTCGAGGAGTGCCGTGACGAGCTGTCGGAGAACGTGCTCGACGGCATCGGCGACGTCTGGGACTACGTTCTGGCGCGGGTCGCGATCGACTTCCGGCGCGAACTCACACTGGATGACCACGCGGTGGTCGTGCGGTGCGCGGTCGAGCGGATCGGCAACTCGAGCATCACCCTGCGGGAGGAGATCCGCACCGTGTCGGGCGAGCTGGCCGCCGAGGCAGAGGCCGTGCTGGTCGCCCGCGACCCCGAGACGGGGCGGTCGCGGGCGCTCGCCGAGGCAGAGCGAAACGCCTTCGAGCGCGAGCAGAGCCGAGACTGAAGCGGGGCGCGCGCGTCAGGCGATCGCGTCGTAGAGGCGGCGCTGGAAGTCGGCGATCAACTGCTCGCTCTCGCGCATCAGCCGACCCTGGGGCACCATTCCCGATCTGAGCCCCGCCTGCACGGAGACGACGAGGTCGGTGTCTTCCTGCCCGACCTGGGCGTCGAACTCGAGCACCTCCTGGACGATCTCCTCGGGAACGGTCTCGCCGAACCAGTAGTCGGTCACCTCGACCGTGCGGCCGGTGCCGTCGGGCAGCCAGCGCTCGAGCGAGATGTTCTGTGGGCCCGGCGCGATGTTGATGGTCGTGTTCGGCCAGATGAAGTGGTACTGCGAATGCGTCACGTCACCCTTCGGCACGTACGGCACCCCGGCCTTGCCGTTGAGAGCCGAGGCGCGGACGGGCCCGATCTGGCTGGAGAACGTGGGTGAGACGGAGAGAGCGTACGAATCGGGATCGACGTCGATCACCTTGCTGAAGCCGGGGTGTGCAGTGGGGCAGTGGTAGCACTCGAGGTAGTTCTCGAGCGCGACCTTCCAGTTGGCCTCGATCGGCCACTCGCCACCGTGGTGGTAGCGCAGGCCCGAGAGGTCGAGACCGGAGCTCGCCACGATCGCCGGAAGCTCCCCCAGCGTCTCCGCGAGGGGGGCCGCACCGGAATCGGGGTTGACGAAGACGAACGGCCCCCACGTGTCGACCGAGACCGGTAGCAGCGAAAAGTCGGCCGGGTCGAAGCCCGCTTCGCGCTCCGAGCGCGGTGCCTTCCGCAGCGAGCCGTCGAGCTCGTACGTCCAGGCGTGGTAGGCGCACTGCAGCGTCTCCCGGCACCCGCTGCCCACCGCGACCATGTACGCGCGGTGGCGGCAGACGTTGACGAAGCCGCGCAGCACGCCCTCGCGGTCACGCGTCACGACCACGGGAATGTGGCCGGCCTGCGTCGCCATGAAGGACCCGGGGGCCTCGACCAGCACGGCCGGCCCGGCGTACTGCCACGACCGGGCGAAGACCCGTTCGCGCTCGAGCTCGGCGACCGCCGGGTCGGAGTACCACGATGCCGGCAGCGTCCAGCCGTCCGCGAGCGGGTGCTCGAGCGGCGGGATCGAGGTGATGAGGGTGTCGGCCGAAGGTGTCATTATTGACTGTCCGGTCAGTCAGGATACCCGAGCGCCGGAGAATTCGTCAAGATACAGCGAGCATGACGGCCATCGTGACCTCCCAGCCCCCGAGCGACCGTACGGTCAGCCTCCTCGAGGCGGCCTGCCGGGTGATCGTGCGGGAAGGCGCGCACGGGTTGCGGATGGCGAGCGTCGCCGAGGAGGCCGGCGTGTCGAAGGCGCTCGTCCACTACTACTTCTCGACCCGCCAGGTGCTGCTCGGCAGCGCACTCGTGTTCGCGGAGAAGCGGTGGGAGCTGGCGATCGCCGACGAGCTGGCCGACCTCGCGTCGGGCCGGGAGCGGCTGGAGCGGGCGCTGCTCGCGACGCTCGATGTCCAGTCACAGTTCCGCGAGCAACGCGCACTCTGGAACGAGGTCTGGAGCACGCTTCGCTTCGACGACGAGTTGCGGCCGATCGTCGACCGCTTCTACCGCGCCTGGCTCGATCGCCTCATCGGGCTGGTGCGGGAGGCGCAGGCCGATGGCTCGGCGGCAGCGGACATCGATGTGAGAGCCGCAGCCTTCCGCCTGGCGGCGACGACCGACGGCTTCGACTCGATGCGCTACCTCGACGTCGTCGACGCCGAGACAGCCGGTGCTCTCATCCGCGAGGCGATCGCGCGGGAGTTGGGCGCGGCGTGACGACGGCGCAAGGAGTCGTGCTCGAGAGCGTCAGCAAGGCGTTCGGAGCAGTCGCCGCAGTCGACGACGTCAGCCTCGACGTGGAACGCGGCGAGTTCTTCTCGCTGCTCGGGCCGTCGGGGGGCGGTAAGACGACCTCGCTCCGGCTCATCGCCGGCTTCGAGCGGCCCGACGCGGGGCGAATCTGGATCGGCGACTCCGACGTGACCGAGACGCCTCCGCACAGGCGGCCGGTGAACACGGTGTTCCAGAGCTATGCGCTCTTCCCGCACCTTTCGGTCGGCGAGAACGTCGCGTTCGGGCTCCGCTTCACGAGCACCGGCAAGCAGGAGACACGACTGAAGGTCGGCGAGATGCTCGATCTGGTGGAGCTGACGGGCTACGAGAAGCGGAAGCCACATCAGCTCTCCGGCGGGCAGCAGCAACGCGTTGCGCTGGCCCGCGCGCTCATCCTCAACCCGGCCCTGCTGCTGCTCGACGAACCGCTCGGGGCGCTCGACGCAAAGCTCCGCCGCGGGCTCCAGATCGAGCTGAAGAACCTGCAGCGCGAGATCGGAATCACGTTCGTGTACGTCACGCACGACCAGGAGGAGGCGCTCACGATGTCCGACCGCCTCGCGGTCATGGCCGAAGGGCGCATCGAGCAACTCGGCACGCCGAAGGAAGTCTATGAGAGCCCCGCGACTCCGTTCGTCGCCGACTTCCTCGGTGTCTCGAACCTGATGCAGGCGACGTGTGACGGTGGAGGCATCATCCGCCTCGACGGCGCGGTCCTCGCCGTCGAGGGTGCAGGAGGAACGGTCGCCGGCGACGTGATGGTGACGATCCGGCCGGAGCGCATCGAGATCGGGCCCGCGGCAGGAGCGAGCGAGAACCGCGTCCGCGGAACGGTGACGGAGATCGTCTACGTCGGACCGACGATGCACGTGAATGTGGCGCTCGAAGGAGGCCAGTCCGTCCAGGCGCTGATCACGAATACCGGGCGCGACCTCTCCTACGCACGCGGCGACACCGTCGCCGTGCACCTGCCGACCGACGCACTCCGCGTCCTGCGCGTTGAGTCTGCCGCCCCGGACGTTCCCGCCGCCGACTAGGTGTCGAGCCGGGCCAACTCGTCCATCCCCGAGCCCCGCTCGCCCTGGCCGCGCCGGAACAGCGACCAGACGCCGAACATCGCGACACCGAGGAGCACCGTGGCGAAGAGCGTCACGCTCGCGAGGGCGTTGAGAGCCGGGGTGGGGGCGCCACGGGCATTCGAGTAGATCTTCACGGGCACCGTCTCCGTGCCCGCACTCGACGAGAGGTAGGCACTGATCACGAAGTCGTCCATCGAGATCGCGAAGACAACGATCGCGCTCGCGATCACGGCCGGCACGAGCAAGGGCAAGAGAACCATCCGCAGGGCATTGATCGAGGAGGCGCCGAGATCCATCGCTGCCTCCTCGTAGTCCTTGCCGATCGAGAGCAGCCGCCCGCGAACGATGATGACGACGAACGTGATCGAGAACGTGACGTGCCCGATCACCTGGGCCGTCGTTCCGAGGCTGATCGAGCTGAACAGGTTCGTGAAGACGAGGAAGAGGGCCACGCCCATCACGATCTCCGGCGTGACGAGCGGGAACAGGGTCACGAATCGCGCCGAGCCGGATCCTCTGCCACGCCAGCGGGTGAGGCCGATCGAGAGCGCCACGCCGATGGGCACCGAGATGAGGATGGCGAGCGCGGCGAGCTTGAGGCTCTGCTCGAGCGCGTTGTAGAGATCGGGGTCGTGCGCAACCGACAGGTCGGGGTCGCCCCAGTACCAGCGGGTCGACCAACCCTGCGCCGTCGAGCGCGACCGCCCGTCGTTGAAGGAGAACCGGATCGCGATCAGGATCGGGAGAATCGACCAGGCGAGGTAGGCGCCCGTGACGACCCAGAGGAAACGCGCCCTCCCCCAGGGGTTTCCGAGCCAGATCCGAAAACGCCTCATGCGTCGCCGTACTTCCGCATCGAGCGGGCCGTGACGACGAGGTAGTAGGTCATCAGGATGCCCAGCATCACCATCAGCACGCACACGAGCGCGGCGCCGACCGGGATCTGCTGCCCACCGCGGATGTAGAGATTGATCTGGTTGCCGATCATCGAGGTGTTCGGCGAGCCGGAGAGCAGATCGGGCGTGTAGTAGTCACCGAACATCGGCAGCGCGATGATCACGACGCCGGCGAGCACGGCAGGCATCGACAGCGGGAGGGTGACCATCCGGAACGCCTGAGAGGGGTTCGCGCCAAGGTCGCGCGCGGCCTCGAGCAGGCGCTGGTCGATCCGGTCGAGGAAGGCGTACAGCGGCAGGATCATGAACGGCACGTACCCGTAGACGAGCCCGAAGATGACCGACGACGCCCGGCCGTCGAGCCAGTTCACGGGGGCACTGATGAGGTGGAGCCGGAGCAGGACGTCATTCGCCCAGCCGTTGTCCTCGAGCAGGTTGATCCAGGCGAGCATGCGCATGAGGTAGCTGATGAAGAAGGGCGCGACGATGCCTGCCAGCAGCAGCCCCTTGTACCGTCCCGCATGCCGCGCGACCGTGTAGGCGACCGGGTACGCGATCGCGAGCGATGCGGCGACGGCGATCAGCACGTAGACGAGCGTCCGCAGGAACACGGTCTGGAAGGTGCCGCCGCCGTGAAGTCCCGCGAAGACGAACGAGAACGCTTGCGTGTTCCAGTCGAGGGGGTTCCAGGCCGGGCGGGCCGTCTGAAAGATGGGGTCGATCGTCCCCATCGCGACGGCGAGGATCGCGTAGAACGGGACGAGGAAGAACGCCACGAGCCAGGCGACGCCGGGCAGCGCGGCGGCCGGCCAGAACCAACGCGGGTACTTCATCTCACGCGGCGGGGGCCCGGCCTAGCCACCCGCCTGGAACTTCGCCCACGCGTTCTGCCACAGCACCTGGCCGTCGGGGCTCAGCTCGAGCTCCTGGTAGCCGTTGTCGAAGTCCGACTCGCGGACGACCGCCGAGGCGAGGTTCTCCGGCACCACCTCGTCGGCGACGAGGCTGTCCGGGTTGATCGAGGTCAGAGGCGGCTGGTAGCCGACGAACTGGACGAAGTTGTCGTACGAGTTCTTCTCGTCGAGCATGAAGTTGAGGAACTCGTGCGCCAGCACGGGGTTCTTCGCGCTCCTGAGCACGGCTATCTGGTCGACCCCGATCGGGCCGCGGCCGTCGGTCGGGTACCAGTAGCCGAGCACGTCGGCGCCGACTCCCTTGGGCAGGTAGTACTGCGCCGAGATCATGCTCCCGGACCATGCCTGGTGGATCCAGGCCGCGCCCTCCGGGAGCTTCGAGTAGTCCTCGGTCGAGACCTTCACGTTGACCTTCTTCGTCAGGTCGAGCAGGTCCTTCGTCGCCGCGTTGATCTGATCCGGGTCCTCCGTGTTGAGGTCGGTGACCCCGTCGCGGAGCAGCATCGCCGAGATCGCCTCCCGCGAATCGTCGAGGAGCCACACCTTGCCCTTGGCCCCCGTGTTCCAGAAGTAGTCGTAGGGGTTGTCGAGGTCGCCGGGGGTGCCCTTGACCTTGTCGGTGCGGTACCCGATGCCCGTCGTGTAGACGGTGTACGGCACGGTGTACTGGGCTCCCACGTCGTAGAACGGATCCTGGAAGGCCGGCCACATGTTGGTGAGGTTCGGGACGTAGTCCTTGTTCAGCGGCTGGAGCACCTTGCCGGCGGCGAGGCGGGAGAGCCGGTCGGGGGTCGGGAAGAAGACGTCGAAGTCGGTTGCGCCACTCGAGAGCTTCGCAATCGCCTCGTCCATCGTCGCGAACGTCGTCAGCTCGACCTTGACGCCGTACTTCTTGCTGAACTCGTTCAGCTTCTTCTTCCAGAGGTAGTCGACCCAGTTGTAGATCTTCAGGGTCCCCTTCTCGGGCTCGAGACCTGACGCGATCATCGGGTTGTCGCTGAAGAGCGGCAGCGTAACCGGGTTGTCCGGCCGTGCCAGCTCGAGCGCGGACGAGCTGCTCGAGCCGCTCGAGCCACCGCACGCCGCGAGCAGGCCGGGTGCCATCGTCAGCCCGAGGGCACCGAGCGCAGACCGCGTGAGAAACTCGCGCCGGTGGATCCCGCGGGGCTCGCGGGGATGGAACGTCGTCATCCGGGGCCTCCCGTTCGTTCGTTCGCCATCGCCAGCTGAGACGTAAACAACCAACCAGAGTTTGACCACCGCGTCAACCGCGATGGTTACGATCGCTCCGTGACGAGCATCTCCCGAGAGACGCAGACCGAGACCCGCCGGCACCGCGATCGGGCCCGTCTTCCCGTCGGTCCGGCGGTGACTGCAGCTCTCGTAGAGCGTCGCGGCACCCGGGACCGGGCGTAGCGTCCGTGCGGGTCGCCGTCGTCGGAGCGGGATTCGCCGGGCTCGCGGCCGCCGACGCACTCGCGACCGCGGGGGTCGAGGTAATCGTGCTGGAAGCACGCGACCGCGTCGGCGGCCGCGTGTGGTCGCGCGAGCTCGAAAACGGTGCGACTGTCGAGCTGGGCGCGGAATTCATCCTGACGGGAAACGACACGATCCGCGCCTTCGTCGACCGCTTCGACCTCGACCTGTGGGACAAGGGCATGCTCTACGGCGACCGCGACCCGCGCGGTGGGATCGGCGTCTCGGCGGCAGCGCTCGACGACGCGATCACGGCGATCGCTGACGCCCTGCGATCACTCGAGGCCGGTGTCTCCGCGGCCAGGCTGCTCGACGGGCTGCCGCTCGACCCGGGCGCGCGCGAGGCGATCCGGGCCCGGCTCGAGGTCTCGAGCGCCGCGACCGCCGACCGGGTCGAGGCGGAGGCGCTCGCAGGACTCGCGGCGCACTCGGAGGACGTCTGTCCGAGCGTCGCCGGCGGCAACCAACGCATCGCGCTGGCGCTCGCGCGCGAGCTCGGGCCGGCCCTGCATCTTTCGAGCGCGGTCGATCGCGTGAGGTGGGGCCACGATGGGGTCGTCGTCTCTGCCGGCGGCTCCGAGGTGGAGGTCGATCGGGTGGTCCTTGCGCTGCCTGCAAGCGTCGTCGACCGGACCGCGTTCGAGCCGGCCCTCCCGGAACGGCTCCGCTCGGCCTATGCAGCCGTCGAATACGGAAACGCGGCGAAGCTCTTGGTGCCGCTCGCCGAGAAGACCGTTCCGAGCGCCGTCCTCTCGGTGCCCGAGCGGTACTGGAGCTGGACTGCGACCGGAGAAGCGGGTGTCCAGTTGGTCGCCAACACGTTCGCCGGCTCCGCGCCGGCCCTCGAGCGCCTCCGGGTCGCCGAGGGCCCGGAGACCTGGCTCGCTTCACTCGCAGCGCTCCGACCCGACCTCGCACTGCTGCCCGGCTCCGCCGTCCTCTCGACCTGGGACGACGACCCGTGGGTGGGAGCCGCCTACTCGTGCAACGGGCCGGCCCCCGCCGACTGGGCACCGGCCGGGCCGTTCCACGCCTGCGGTGAGCACACGCACGACAGCAGCAGGGCGCTGATGGACGGAGCGCTCGCCAGCGGCCTCCGGGTGGCGCAGGAGATCCTGGAGGCCAGGTAGGCTCTCGGCCACCAATCCTGACCGTACGGTCAAACACCTGGAGGTCGTCCGTGATCGTGCCCGAGCTTCCCGCCGAGATCGCCGAGCTGAAACGGCAGGTCGGCCGCTTCATCGAGACCGAGGTCTACCCCGTCGAGCAACGCATCGTGGAGCGAAACGCGATCGATGCCGGCGAGGTCGAGGGGCTGCGGGCGAAGGCCCGCGCCGCCGGGTTCTCGATGCTGAACATGCCGGCCACGCTCGGCGGCCGGGACCTGTCGATGCTCGCCCAGGTCGCTCTCGAGGAGGAGTCCGGCAAGGCGACGAACGGGCTCGGGTTCGCGGTCGTCGACCGCGGGCCCCGCGAGCTCCTCGAGCTCCTCACGCCGGAGCAGGCCGAGCGGTACGTGATGCCGATCCTGCGCGGCGAGTACCGGGAGGCGTGGGCCCTGACCGAGCCCGGCGCCGGCTCCGACCTCGCCGCGCTCGCTGCGACGGCGGACCGCGACGGCGACGAATGGGTTCTCAACGGCGAGAAGTGGTTCGTCACGAGCGAGGGCGACGCCGGCGTCTACATCGTCGCCGCCGTGCACGAGGGCGAGCAGATGCTGTTCCTCGTCGAGCCCGGGACCCCGGGGATGAAGATCACCCGGGTGCCGCGGTTCCTGCACGACCCGTACCTCGACCACCACCCCGAGATCGTGTTCACGAACTGCCGGGTGCCTGAGGTCAACCGTGTGGCCGGTGGGGACGCGGGCTCACGGGAGTGGATTCTCGTCGAGCGCCTGTTCATCGCCGCACGGTGCTGTGGCGCGGCGCTGCGGCTTCTCGACGAGACGACGGCGTGGGCACAGGAGCGCGAGGCGTTCGGCGGGCCGATCATCGAGAACCAGGGCGTCTCGTTCCCGCTCGCCGACTCGCTGACGGAGCTGCACGCTGCACGGATGCTGACCTACCACGCGGCGCACGCGTTCGACGTGCTCGCCGACCGCAAGGTCGTGCACGGAAAGGTCTCGATGGCGAAGCTCTACGCGTCGGAGATGGCGGGCCGGGTCGCCGATCGCGCCGTGCAGATCTTCGGGGGCCGCGGCTACAGCCATGACACGGCGGCAGCCCGCTTCTACCGCGAGCTCCGCGTCGACCGGATCTGGGAGGGCACGAGCGAGATCCAGCGGCTGATCGTCGCGCGCGGGCTGGAGAAGCGCGGCGCGGCACCGTATCTCGGCTGGGAGTAGAGCGCTCGACGGGGGTGCCGAGCGTGAAAGCTGGCGGCATGGGAGCGATGTGCGCTTGTCCGCGTCCGCTACGCAGGGTCGATCTCGCGGCTCACGATCCAGGCGTGCCTGCCGACCCGCCGTCCTCTCGTGAACCCGTACTGCTCGAACAGCTCGGCGGTCGCGCTGAACACGGGGTCAGTGGCGCGGGACGATCAGAACCTTGCCCGATCGGCCGCCGCTCGCCGCCACCGCCACTGCTTCCTTGATCTCGCTGAGGTCGTAGGTGGCGTGAATCGGCGCTTGCAGCCTGCCCTTCGCGATGAGCCCGGCGATCTCGCCGAGGAGCACAGCACGCTGGTTCCCGGGCGTGCTCCGGAACCAGCTGGCGAGCCAGAAGCCGCGTAGGGTCAGGTTTCGGAAGACGAAGGCGTCCGGCTGCACCGTGCAGGGCGCATCGCTCATGCGGCCGTAGTTGACCAGGATCGCATCTCGGCACAGGCAGTCGGCGAGGCGTCCGGTCGCGGTGCCGCCGACCGCATCGACGCCCAGACGGATCTCTGCTCCGCCCGTTGCCTCGGCGACCCGCCTGGCCAGGTGGTCGTCGTCGATGATGACGACATCCCCACCTGCTGCCTGCACGATCGCGGCCGCGTCCTGCCGGCGTACGACGTTGATCGTCCGTTGGCCGCGGTAACGGGCGAGTTGCACCAGGTAGAGGCCGACTGCCGAGTTGGCCGCGTTCTGGATCACCCACTCGTCTGGGCCCAGATTCACGAACTCGCTCAACAGCAGCGCCGCCGTGGGCGGGTTGATCGTCATCATGGCCAGCTGCTGGGGGTCCCCCTCGTTCGGCAGCACCACGAGTTGCGCTGCCTCCGCGATGACGTGCGAGGACCAGCTGCCACAGCCGGGCGGCAGCAACACCAGTTGGCCAACCTCTGGGCCATTGGTGCCCGGACCGAGGTCGGCAACCCGCCCGACTCCTTCCCGACCTCCGATCGCGGGCAACGGCGGCAAGTCGCCGTAGTCGCCGGTGAGGGTCAGCAGATCCGACGGATTGATGGGCGCTGCGATCACCTCGAGCAGCGCCTGGCCGGCAGCTGGTTCCGGCGTATCGAGCGCGACCGCGTGAATCACGTCCTGCGGCACCGGGCCGTGTCGTTCGTATTGAGCCCTGAGCATTGCAGTGCGAGCGAGCCCTTTATGCGGCCGGTACGAACTCGGACGCGACGACCGCCTGCCCCCCAGACGTGATGCTGAAACGGATGTCCTTTACCGGCCGGTACTCCGGGTCGTTGAGCAAGCCCCAGGCTGACGCGGCATCGGCGAAGCGGAGCACGACGGTACTGTTCGGCGGCTCGCCCTCGGCGGGCTCCGCGTCGAAGCCAGCCACCAGGACTTCGGCGCCGTACTTCTCGAGGAACGGCCTCAAACCAGGCAGGTATTCGGCGCGATAACGGTCGATGTCGTGTACCTGCTGCATCAGGACGAGATAGGCAGCCATGCGTCTCCCGGCGTTTCGTGTGGGCAATCGCCCCGACGATAGTTCATCGGCCCGGTGCGCGTAAGCCCCTGCCCACCTGCTCTCCTGTGACACGTCCAAGCAACATTCCCGCGCGCTTGCGCAGGGCAGTGTTGAAGGGCCTGGCGCGGCGGGTCTACAATCGAGGGATGAGACGCGCTCTGAATGTCTTCCTGATCGTCGGTTTCCTCTCCGTGGACTTTCTGTTCTTCCACGACGTCTTCAAGGCGGGCGAGGTCACGACTCCAGCTCAGTACATGACCGGGTTCCTGAGCATCCTGGTCATCGCGGTTTGCGGCGAGTCGCTGTTGAAGTCGACGCGGCGCTGATCAGCGTCCCGTTCGCCGCGGGACGAAAGCCCCGGCTCAAAGAGAACCGGCCAACGCTGCACCCAAGCGCTTCGGCCCGTGTGACATTCCCTAACCCCGGCGTATGCGACGGCGAAGGTGATGCGGGCTTGGCCGCCGGGTGGTAGTTGACGCGACATGACCGCGAGGAAGCTTGTCCGACTGCAATACTTTTGGCCTGTGAAGCCGCGCAACCGGGTGTCAGCGATCTGTTTTGAGGCGACGCCGGTGACCATCGGTGACCGGACTATTCTGCGCCTGCCCCAGAAAGCAAGTGAACGGCTGCCGTCTCGCGGTCAAGTGGCAGTGCGAGGGACGATCAACGGCCACAACTTCAAGACGGTGCTTGAACCAGACGGGAACTTTGGACACTGGATCGACGTCGACGGAAAGCTGCGAAGAACCGCTCGCATAACCGTGGGTGACTCGGCCACGCTCGAAATCGAGCCGCGCCCCGACTGGCCCGAACCGCGCGTTCCGAACGATCTCGGCGCGGCGCTGGCGGCGGCGCCTCCAGATGTCCGCGATCTATGGGACGACATCACCCCGATGGCGCGCTGGGAATGGGTTCGCTGGGTTAACGCGACCGGGAACGCCGACACCCGCAACCGAAGAATCGAGGTAAGCATTTCGAAACTGACGAGCGGGAAGCGCCGGCCCTGCTGCTTCAACCTTGCTTCGTGCACCGACCCAACCGTCTCGAGGAGCGGCAAGCTCATCGCTCCAGCGTGATACCCGCTCACGAGGTGATGCGCAGGTCGGGTGCCGGGGCGCCGAGTTGGCGGGCGAGGAGGAGGGTGTTCCAGACGTGCCAGAGGTCGGTCACGCGGCCCTGCTCGTCGTAGCGGAAGAAGTGCATGTGCGGGACCTCGATCCGCGCTCCGGTTATCGGAAGTGCGGCCATCGGCCCGATCTGCAGCGGCCCTTGATGGGTGCCTGTCATGGTCGAGCGGCAGGCGACGACGTCGCGATCGCAAAGAAGCTCGTGGAGCTCGAAGTTGAGGTCGGGGAACGCCGTGCGGAGCGTCGAGATCACGGTCTTCAGGTGCGGCACGAACGCTGTCCCTGCGGGCTCCTGGTGGTCGATCGCCCCGGGCGCAACGGCCTCGTCGACGAAATCGAGGTCGCCCTGGTTGAACATGCGCTCGAACCCCTCGGCAGTGCGGGATTTCAGTTCCTCGTTCGTCATCTCGTCCTCTCAGTGGAGTATCATTCCAGTATATGGAATCATATTCCAATCAAGAGAGGCGCGTCAAGACGCGAAAGCAGATCGCCGCCGAGGGCACCCAGCGGACGATCGTCGAGGCGGCCGCGCGTCTGTTCTCCGAACTCGGATATCAGGGCACCTCGATCGGGCGGATCGCGTCCGAGGCGGGCGTAGCCGTGCAGACGATCTACAACTCGGTCGGCTCCAAGCGCGAGATCCTCTCGCGCGTGCTCGATTTCGCCGCCGCGGGCGATCAGGCTCCGGTTCCTGTACCCGAGTTCATACGCGATCAGGCTGAGCGCGAGCCAGACTCACGCCGAATCATCGCGCTGACCGTCGAGTTCTGGCGAGGCGCACTGCCACGCACCGCACCCGTCTTCCGGCTGATCGGAGAGGCGGCCGCCACCGACCCCGAGATCGCGGCTCTCGCACGGACACGCGCCGCGCAACGTCTGCGCAACTACCGGCACGCGGCCCGAATCCTCGCAGAGCGCGGCACCTTGCGTGACGGGCTCTCCATCGACGACGCGGCAGCCACGTTCTTCGCCATCGGCCACCCACACACGTACCGAACACTCGTCCTCGACGGCCAATGGGACGACGACCGCTGGGCCGCCTGGGCCAACACTGCACTCCAGGCAGCACTGCTCGAGGAAGATTCCTGAACCGTGAGCGTGTGAGCGTCACGTCTGGGGCTGTTGCCAGGGTGGCGCCGTGCTCTCCGCCTGTGACTCGATTCCCGGATGACCCCGTCTCGTGTTCGGCGCGGTGGCCCCTCCTCGGCGAAGCCGAGCGTTCCCCGTTACGTTAGACAGCAGTTGGCCGCAACCTCCGGAGACACACGAGCGAGACCACAGCCGAGATCCGCAGTCCACCTGCACGGTGAACGCACGCGGTCAGGGTACGCGGCGTGACCACGACGGAGGCCGCCGGCTCGCCCACTGCAGCCCGGGCGGTGCCGCGCTTTCGCGGCTGGTGGATGCTCGCCTGGTGCACATTGGTGCTGGGACTGACGGCACCGGGCCAGACCGTCGGCGTGTCGGTGTTCATCGACCAGTTCATCGGTGGCCTGGGGCTTTCGCGTTCGGCCGTGTCGGGCGCGTATCTCGTCGGAACGATCACCGGAGCGTTTGCGCTGCCGTCGATCGGTCGCTGGATCGACCGGAGCGGCGTCAGTCGCGCGATGCTCGTAATCGGCCTCACGTTTGGGCTCGCCCTGATCGCGACGGGTGCGGTGCAGGGGATCGTCACTCTTGCTCTCGCGTTCGTCGGCATTCGCATGCTCGGCCAGGGGGCGCTCAGCCTGACGGGGCAAACGGGGATCGCGCTGTGGTTCAACCGACGACGAGGACTCGCGATCGGCCTTTCGATGACCGTGTCGGCCGGCATGATGGCGCTCGCGCCGATTCTGCTCACGGGCGTCATTGACGCAGTGGGGTGGCGAGCGGCGTGGGTCGTTTCGGGCATCGCGATCTGGGCGACCATCGTTCCGATCGCCCTGCTGGCGATCGTGGATCGACCATCTGACATCGGCCAGCAACCCGACGGCGCGCAGCAACCGGCAGCAGACGTTGCGTACCAGGCTCAGACCTCTCTTACCGCTCATGATGCAATCCGAACGCCGAGCTTCTGGGCTGTCGCCGCTATCTCAGCTCTCAGCGCGAGCCTCGGGACGGGCCTCATCTTCCACCAGTTCGCGATTCTCACAGCGCAGGGGTTGAGCCGGATCGAGGCCGCCGCAGTATTCCTGCCCCAGGTGCTCGGCACCGTCGCCGCCGGCTTCGCGTTCGGCTGGCTCAGCGACCGGGTCTCGGTTCGGATACTGCTTCCGGCAGCCTGCGGCACGCTGGCCGCCGCACTCATCCTCGCCACGTCCGTCAGCCCGGGTCCCGTGGCATTGCTCTACGGCCTCATCTTCGGGATGGGCATGGGCCAGATCCGTGCCATCAGCTCCGCCACCTACCCACGCTGGTTCGGGACCGCGCATATCGCGTCGATCCTGGGGATCGCGACGAGCATCATGGTCGGGGCCTCCGCGACCGGCCCTCTACTGCTCTCGCTCGGTAATGACATGTTCGGCTCCTACACCGCGGTCTTGCTCTTCGGCGCCTCGATCACGATCGCCGTTGGAGCGTTGACGGCATTCGTCAAACCGCCGCGCGCGGCTTGCTAGTGCGCCCAAGCCGGGGTGACGATGCGCCCGAGACAGCGAAGAGCAGGTTCGACACGCTGATGCCCACCGGATCTGGCTCGACAGCGACCCCAGGCGGGTCGGATCAGCTGGGCCGCGCGCTCGGGTGACGATTGCGACGGAGGACCGCGCGCGGCGCCGGGTACCTCGGGACTCCCGCTTCAGACGCGGCCCGGAGACTCACCCGCAAGCACGAACGGGTTGCTCCACGCCCGGCGGCCGCGCTCATCCTCGACCTCGACCCGCGCCCAGCGCCAGAACTCGGGAAGCTCGAAACGGGCCACCGTGATCAGCCCGTCGGCGTCGCACTCGCGCGGTTCCCCGCGCCAGTTGCCCATCCCCGGCTCGGCGTTGACGGCACAGCCGTCCCACGGGCCGGAGCGAAGGCGCACAGACCTCGCCGGCGAGCAGCGGATCAGCACCGACGCCTCCTCGATCGTGACATCGTGGATCTTCGGGCCGGAGGAGGCGTAGAAGCGTCCGTTCCGGAGCGCCTCGATCACGGCGGCCCCTGAGCGCTCCGGCACGAGCACCCACGTCCAGCCGAAGCCGCTGTCCTCTCCCGGCGAGTGGCAGTCGTCGGTCGCGAGCCCCATCACGATCCGACCCTGCTGGAGCACGTCGTCCCACTGCACCGTCGAGAGGCCGTTGCCCTGCATGCCCTCCGAACCACCGTTCCAGATCTCGATCCCGGCGAGGGACGGCGCCGCCAGCACGTCCTCGGCCCGCAGTCCGCTCCAGTAGGGATGGCAGAGGAACGGGACACCGCCACGCTCGACGATCCACGCCGCCAGGGCCTCGATGTCCGGGAACGGCTCCCTCGCGTCGGGCAGCTCGGAGACGCCGAGGGCGAGTGCCTCGGCCTCGCCGTGCGCAGAAGACGACAGCGCCGTGAGCTCGCTGGACGGGATGACCACGATGCGATCGTGGTCGACCTCGGTCACATGCCAGTGGTCGGTAATCGCGAGGACGTCGAACCCCAGGTCCGCATAGTGATCACAGAGAGCCGCAGGTGACGGCTCGCCGTCCGAGTTCGTCGTATGCGCGTGGAACTGACAGCGCAGCCACACCCCGTCCTCGCGGAAGAGCGAGCCAGGCACGTCTCAGGGCGACGGGTGCGGCGAGGTGAAGTAGCACTTGCACGATCCGCTGAGCGTCGGCTCGAAGCCCGTCCACTTCGGCGAGTGCGCGCTGATCGCGTTCGCGACGACGAGCTGGATGTAGGGCCGCTGCTTTGCGAGATACGCCTGCATCTTCCAGACGAGCGCCCGCCGCTCGTTCACGTTCACGAGCGAGCCCTGCTTCTTCCACCAGCCGTCGTAGAGCGGATCGTCGAAGCCCGAGTCGCTGTTGTTGTACCACTCGGCCTTCGTCACCACCGAGAGGTTGAACGAGGGGTCGATGTACGGGTGCCAGTACCACGTGTACATGTCGGCCTTGAGGTACTTCCCGCCCGGGGCGGTGATGAGCTCGAACGCCTGGGCGCCGTCACCGCCGGGCGTCAGGTTGAGCTTGACGCCGATCTTCTTGAAGGCCGTCGCAAGGATGCTGAACTGGCGGTCGCCGTTGAAATCGAGATCCTTCGGCACGATCACGCTGTAGCTCATCGGATGCGCGGGCTGCGCGAGCTTCCCGGTCGTGGCGGGGACGACCCTGAGCCCTGCGGCGCCGCGCTTGTAGCCCAGCGAGTCGAGGATGGCGTTCGCCTTGGCGACGTTGTAGGGCAGGGGCTTGACCCCGGGGTTGAGCCAGCCCTCCGCCTTCGAGGCCGGTGCCAGGATGTTCGCCCATGGCTTCGCGTGGCCGCTGAAGATCACATCGACGATCTGCCGTCGCGGGATCGCGTACTCGAACGCTTCCTTGAGACGTGGACTGAGGAGCTCGCGGTTCTTCGACTTCTTCGGGTTCGAGTTGAACCCCAGGTTCGTGACTTCGGTGCCGTCGCCGAAGTCGACCTTGATCCCGGGCTTCCTCTTCGCCGCGTCCGCCGCACCATACGGCAGCGCGTCGATGAACTCGAGGTTGCCCCGCTCCAGGTCGACCACCATCGAGGTCGCATTCGTGAAATAGGTGAACGCCACCCCGGCCGACTTCGACTTCGGGCCGTAGAAGTTGGGGTTCGGCTTGAAGGCGGTCGTCCCTTTCTGCTGGTACTGCGTGACGATGTAGGGGCCGCCCGAGACGTTGGGCAGGTTCTCCTGCGGCCGGAACTCCTTCAGCCCCTTCCCGTTCTTGCCGAGCTGCTTCGACCAGACGTGCTTGGGCAGGATGTAGGTCTGCGACAGGTTCGACAGCGCGGGAGCGATTGGACGGCTGTACCTGATCACGAGCGTCTGCGGATCCGGCGCCGACGCGCCCTTGATGCCGTCATAGGAGCTCGCCACGTAGGACGTCGGGCCGGACTTGTACTTGAGAACGGTGTTGATCGTCCAGACGGCGTCGGCAGACGTGAGCGGGACGCCGTCCGACCACTTCCCCTTCTTGAGGCGGAACGTCCACGTGAGGCCGTCCTTGCTGCTCTTCCAACTCGACGCCCAGTCACTGCCGATCTTGGGTCCCGGCACGTACTGGACGAGCTGCGGATAGATCATCGAGTAGGCCATCGAGTCGTTCGTCTCGATCCCGACGAGCGGATTCAGCGAGGAGATGTAGTACGTCGTCCCGATCCGGAGGATCTTCGCATCGGCTCGGCTGCCACGTGGGCTCGATGCGCCCACCGCCGGAATCAGCAGCAGCACGACAAGCCCGAGAACGACCAGGGGCGCGTGACGAGTCAGTCGTGAAGACATGCACACTCCCGCGTGCTGCTTGCCGACCCGGACCGGGGCGGCCGGTGATCGCGATCTCTCACGGCCGGCGAGATTGTACCGACCCGGATGGCCGACAACTGGTTGGGGCGTTGCTCCACATACGTATCGTCCGCGGGGTGTCGCAGCCTCCCGCGTCGCCGTATCCACCCGATCTCGATGACGCGGCGCCTGGCAAGGTCGAGTTCGGCGACCTCGCCGACGTCGCAGCGGCGGATCTGGACTGGGCCGGCCGGCGTGCGCTGGGCCTGTCGCTCCGGCGGGTCGAGCTGCGGCGTTGCCGGCTGACGGGCGCCGAGCTGGCGGAGGCGACGCTCGGAGACGTCACCTTCGACGAGTGTCGAGTCGACCTCGTCGGGCTCCGCCACGCAACGCTCGAGCGGGTCGTGTTCCGCGACTGCCGGATGCGCGACTGCGACCTCTCCGGGGCCACGCTGAAGCACGTCCTCTTCGAACGCTGCGATCTCCGCGAGGCAACACTCTCGGTGTCCGGCCTGCAGCGGGTCGAGCTCCGGGCGTGCGATCTCACCGGAATCCGCGGCGCCGAGGCTCTTCGCGGGGCACGCATGCCGTGGAACGACGTACTCGAGAACGCGATCCTCTTCGCCTCGCTCGCCGGGATCGAGATCGTCACCGACGACGAGTGAGCGGTAGGGTGGGCCGCGTGGACTACGACGCCGACAAGCCCCCGGCCCAGGCGAACCCGACCGGGCGATCGCTGCCGACGCACGGGCGACATCAGGGGTCGACGAGCACGGCGCGCTCCGCCTTCGCCACGGTGGAAGGCCCGATCGAGGCCGGCTCGCTCGTGACGCAGCGGTTCGAGCGCAACAGCGAGGGCCGCTTCGAGCGGCAGATCGCGGGTGAGTTGCTTCTCGCGACCGACGCGATCGTCGAGCGGGGGCGCGGCGGCGACACGATCCGGGTTGACGTGGGACAGTTCGACGCGCTCTGGGCCCGCTACGACGGTGGCGACTACGGTGCCGGCGACGCGGCACAGGCGCGCTACGAGCTCACCGTTGCCGGTGAGCCGCTGCCGGTCCTGCTCGTGGACGTCGATCGCGAGCAAAACCCGGGACTGTCACGGCCGACCCACGGCCCGCAGCGCATCGTCCCCGCCTGAGATCGACGTCAGCCGAGCACGATACGGGCGTCGAGGCCGATCACACCGGAGGGTTGCACGAGAAGCGGATTGACCTCGATCTCCGCGATCTCGGGGTGGGCCGCGGCAACGCATGAGAGCGCCGCGGCCGCCTCGGCAGCGGCGCGAACGTCCACCGGCGTCCGGCCGCGGGCTCCGGTGAGCACGCCGGCACCGCGCAGCGAGAGGATGAGTGCCTCCAGCTCGTCGGCGCCCGCGGGCGCCAGCGCGAGCCGGACGTCGTGGAGCAGCTCAGCGTAGACGCCGCCGACCCCGACGAGGACGACGGGACCGAAGCGGGGGTCTCGCAGGCAGCCGATGATCAGCTCGACCCCGCCGCTCGTGTCCACGAGCGTCTCCACCGAGTACGCCTCCGGGGCCAGCCGTTCGTGCATGTCGGCCGCGGCCGCGTGAACCGCGGTGTCGTCTTCGAGGCCGAGCGCAACGCCACCTTCGTCCGACTTGTGCACGAGGCCGAGCGCCTTGAGGACGACGGGGTAGCCGAGCTCGGCGGCGGCGGCGCGTGCAGCGTCGACGGTGGGCGCGCGGCGGGCAGCCCCGAACGGCACGCCGGCCGCCTCGAGAAGCTCGCGCGACTCGAAGTAGCCGTCGCCCTCGACGGGCGGCGCCGCGGATCCGGGATCGGGGATGCCCGCCGCATGCCCCTCGTGCTGCTCGACGAGGTGCCGGAGCGTGTCGACGGCCCCTTCGATGTCGCGATACACCGGGACGCCGCCCGCGCGCAGCGCCCGAGCCGGTGGGGAGTCCCAGAACATGGCCTGCGCCAGCAGGGTGCACTCGCTCGCGTCCGCGGCCCGGGCGATGCCGTGCGCGACCTCGGTCTCGAGGAGGCTGAACTCCTCGTTCATCTGGCTGTAGCCGCCGAAGTAGCCGGTGAAGATGACGGAGTCGACCTCGCCCGACTCGAGAACGGCGGTGTTGACGCGCTCGAAGTTCCAGAAGTCCTGCTCGCCGGCGCCGGCAAGGTCGACCGGGTTCGTCGTGACGACGGTGGGGGCGATCGCACGCAGCCGCGCGGCGAGCTGGTCCGAGAGGATCGGCAGCTCGAGACCGGCTGCGCTGACGAGGTCCGCCGTGACGACGCCGGTACCGCCGCCGTCGCCGACGATCGCGACCCTCCTGCCCCGTGGGCGGTGCGGAGCCAGGCACGCGAGCGCCCGGTCGAAGAGCTCCTTCGGCGTCGCCACCCGGAGGATCTGCGCGGCGCGGCAGGCTGCGTCGACGGCAGCCGCGTCGCTCGCGAGCGCGCCCGTGTGGGAGGCGGCGGCGCGCGCTCCGGCCTCGCTGCCCCCGGCAGCAAGCAGGACGACCTGCTTGCCCGCCGCCGCCGCCGCCGCACCCGCGCGGGCGAAGGCCCGGCCGTCGTGGAAGTCCTCGCAGTAGACACCGATCACCCGGGTGCTCTCGTCCGCCGCGAACGCCTCGACGAGATCGGCAGCGTCGATGTCGGCCTCGTTCCCGAGCGACGCAAACCGCGAGACGCCGACACCGTACTGGGCGGCGAGCAGGCTCAGCTCGAGGGCGAGGTTGCCGCTCTGGGAGATGATCCCGAGCGCCCCCGGCATGAAGTCGTTGGTGACGAGATCGAGGGAGGCGTTTGCGTCGTAGACGCCCAGGCAGTTGGGCCCGAGCATGACAGCGCCTGCCGCCCGGACACGCTCGACTACCCGGTGCTCGATCTCCTTGCCCTCCTCGTCGACCTCACCAAGGCCTGCGGTGATCGCCACGATCGCGCGCGCGCCCGCTACCAGCGAGGCGTCGATCGCCTCCTCGAAGGCGGCTGCGGGCAGCACGACGACCACGAGCTCGGGCGCGCCGGGCAGCTCGTCGAGCGACAGGTACGCCTCGTGGCCGAGGATCTCGCCGCCCTTCCGGTTGACGAGCCAGACGTCACGCCGGTGGGCGCCGCGGAGGGCGCCGGCGGCGATCCACTGCCCCCATTTCGCAGGATCGCTCGAGGCGCCGAGGACGGCGACCGAGCGCGGATCGAAGAGCGGCCTCAGGTCGCGCACGCAGGCAGCCTACGCGAGCCTGCGGGCTTGCGGTGCAGCCTGCGTCTCTGCCTTCCGCGAGCACCCGAACCCGGTACCGTCGCCACTGACGTCGAAGGAGGGGCCATCACCGCAGATCTCGTTCTTGCCCTCGACCAGGGCACCACCTCGAGCCGGGCCGCGCTCGTCGATGCAGCCGGCCGCCGGATCGCCGAGCGGCAGCTGCCGCATCGCCAGCACCACCCGCAGCCGGGGCTCGTCGAGCACGATCCACTCGAGATCCTCGAGGCGATCGCCGTCTGCGCCCGCGAGGTGCTGGCCGAGGTCGACCGTGCCCGCGTCGTCGGCGTGGGAATCACCAACCAGCGCGAGACGATCGTCGTGTGGGAGCGCGCCACGGGCCGCCCGATCGCGAACGCGATCGTCTGGCAGGACACCCGCACCGCCGACCGGTGTGCCGAGCTCGTCGCCGCCGGGGCGGAAGACCGCGTGCGCGGGCTCACGGGATTGCCGATCCAGCCGTACTTCTCGGCCACGAAGCTCGCCCGGCTGCTCGACACCGTTCCGGGCGCGCGGGACAGGGCCGAGCGCGGCGAGCTCTCCGTCGGCACGATCGAGAGCTGGCTCGCCTGGAACCTGACCGGCGGTAGCGACGGGGGCGTCCATGTCTCCGACGTCACGAACGCCTCCCGCACGCTGCTCCTGGACACGGATACGCTCGCGTGGTCGGATGAGTTGCTCGCGTTGTTCGACGTTCCCGCCGAGGTGCTCCCCGTGGTCGTTCCCACCTGGGGGCCTGGTGGCGTCGCGACCACGCGGGCCGATGGCCCGCTGGGCGTCGCGCTCCCGCTGCTCGCTTTGATCGGCGATCAGCAGGCTGCGCTCGTCGGCCAGGCGTGCCTCGCACCCGGAGAGGCCAAGTGCACCTACGGCACCGGCGCGTTCCTGCTCGTCAACACCGGCACGGCACGTCCCGCCCCGGGAACGGCCCTCCTCGCCAGCCCGGCCTACCAGGTTGCCGACAGCCCCCCCGTGTACTGCGTCGAAGGCGCCATGGCGGTCGCGGGTCGCGCCGTCGGATGGCTCGCCGACGAGCTGCAGGCGCTCCCCGGTCCGGGGGCCTCCGAGAGCATTGCCGCAGAGGTCGAGGACTCCGGTGGGGTTCGGTTCGTGCCGGCTTTTCAGGGGCTCTACGCCCCCTGGTGGGACTCCTCGGCGCGCGGCGCCGTGCTCGGGCTCACACTGCACTCGACCCGTGCGCACGTCGTTCGTGCGGCCCTCGAGAGCATCGCCTTCCAGACCCGGGCGGTGCTGGACGCGGCCGAACAGAGCACGGAGGTCGAGGTCGCGACGCTCCGGATCGACGGGGGAATGACGGGGAACCGCGTGTTCGTCCAGGCCCTGGCGGACGTCCTTGGACGACCTGCCGAGCTGGCCGCCGACACCGAGGCGACCGTGCGCGGAGCGGCATTCGCGGCCGGGCTCGCCGCCGGGCTCTGGACCGGTACGGAAGCCCTACGAGAGTTGCGCGGACCAGTCGAGGTCGTCGAGCCGACGTGGGACGCCACGCGCCGCGAGACCGAGTACGCCGACTGGCTGAGGGCCGTCGAGCGGGCCCGGGACTGGGCATGAGTCGCACATCTTCCACCGTCGGTCGGCCGGTCGCGGCGACTCCGACCCGAGCCGAGCGGCTCGAACGGCTCGCCACGGAGCCGTTCGACCTGCTCGTGATCGGAGGGGGCGCCCTGGGGGCGTCGACGGCGTGGGCCGCGGCGCGTGCCGGCGCACGCGTGGCGCTCGTCGACGGCGGTGATGCCGCCGGCGCCACGTCGAGCGCCTCCTCGAAGCTCGTCCACGGCGGCCTCCGCTACCTCGGGCTGGGTGACGTCAAGCTCGTCCGCGAAGCCCACCGCGAGCGGCGCTGGAACGCCCGCCTGGTGGCACCACACCTCGTCCGTCCGCTCCAGTTCATCCTGCCGGTCGGGCCCGATTCGCCATACCGTGCGGCGGAGCTTCGTCTGGGCGTGTTCGTCTACGCAGCGCTCTCGGGGTTCAGAGACGGCCGCACGGGCCGCCTCGGGGACGCCGAGGCGTACGTACTGGCGCCCGGCCTTCGCCGCGACGCCGAGCGGACATACGTCGCCTATCACGACCATCAGACCGACGACGCCCGTCTCGTGCTCGCGGCGCTGCGGACGGCGGAGCTCCTCGGAGCCGTCTGGCTCAACTACGCGCGCGTCGAGAGCCTCAGGATCGCCGGAGGCGCCGTCGGCGGCGCGGACGTCGTCGACGTCGTCTCGGGGGCCCGTTTCTCGATCTCCGCCAGGACGATGGTCAATGCGACGGGCCCCTGGGTCGATCACATCCGACGGCTCGAGGACCCGGGCGCTGCCGCCAGCGTGCGTCTGTCGAAGGGCGCCCACCTCGTACTCGACTGCAGCGAGCCGTGGCACGCGGCGGTGACGTCTCCGCTGCCCGAGGGTCGCGTCTCGTTCGCGATCCCGTGGCACGGCCTACTCCTGCTCGGCACGACCGACGAGCCGTTCGAGGGTGATCCTGCCACCGTGCGGCCGACCGAAGCCGACCAGGTGCAGATCCTCGCCGAGGCTGCGACCTCGCTCTCCCCGGACGTCGTCGACCCGGCGCGCGTCCGCTCCGCCTTCGCCGGCCTCCGCGTCCTGCCGCTGGGAGGCACGTCCACCGCCGGCACCCGCCGCGAGACCGTCGTCACCGTGGGGAAGGCCGGGATGATCAGCGTTGCCGGCGGCAAGCTGACGACCTGGCGACGCATCGGGGTCGATGTCGCGTCCCGGGCGCTCGCATCCATCCAGCTCCCGCTTCCGGGCACCGACCCGGCGCCGCTCGTCGGCGCAGCCGACCGGGATACCGTGGCCGCCGACCTCCTGCGCCTCCATCCCGAGTTGCCCGAGGGCAGCGCCGCGCATCTCGCCGGGCTCTACGGCACCCTCGCCCTCGACGTGCTCGAGCCCGCCCGTCGGGAGCCGCAGCTCTACGAGCCGATCGTCCCCGGCGGGCCCGATCTTCTCGCCCAGGCCCGCTATGCGGTCGAGCACGAAGCGGCGGTCACGGCCGACGACATCCTGCGCCGGCGCACGACCGTGGCACTCCGCGGCTTCGAGGCCGAGGGCCGCGGGCGCGTGGCCCGGTTTCTTCCCGTGAGCCAGGCTCGACCGAACGAGCCTGCCCGCAGCTGACCTGGTAGGCCGGCTTCAGGAGGGCTTGATCTCGACCTCCTCTGCCGAGAAGCGCACCTCGAGCCAGCGCTCCGGCAGATGGGTGTCGTACGTGCCGTGGGGCGTCCACGTCCAGGCCGGGTGCGGCTGAACCTCGGCGCCGGAAAGAACCAGCTTCTGGAAGCGCCCGAGGAAGATCCGCCAGACGTCACCCTCTCGCGGTGGGATGCTCCGCCCACCGGCGAGCACGCCGAATCCCCGCCACGGAAACGCGATCTCGACACTCCAGCCGCGATCGACATCCGAATCGTCGTTGATCGTCCCCTGGACGTCCACGGCCGCGCGGAGCCCGGGGAAGTCCCAGCCGCGGAAGGCCCAGCGGGCGCCGCGCTGATGCGTGCCCGTCCAGAACGAGGCTCCGCTCCGGTCGTAGTCACCCGCGAAGCTCAGCGCCCGTCCTTCGAGCAGATCGAACTCCGGCGAGTCGAACCGGCCGCCCCGGCGGTACGCGTCCTGCCAGATGAAGAAGACCTCGTAGACGACTCCTGCGGCGTTGAGCTCGAGCTCGTAGTAGCAGTCGCCTCCGTCGATGAGCACCTCGACGTCGTTCTCGAGGAAGACGAGGGCGTCTCGCTCGGTCGCCTCGGCCCGGACGAACGGCTCCTCCACCCAGAAGGCAACGTAGAGCGCCTCGTCGTCCCAGAGCAATGCCGCGCGCGTGTCGTACAGTCCCGGGGCACCGTCGACCATGTCGCCGAACCGGGGCGATCGCTCGGCGGCGCGCCACTCGGGGCCGGCGAGGGTCCCGTCCATTGCGGGCGCAGCCGGCGTCCGCAGGCAACGGTAGGCCTTCGGCGCCCCGACCGTCGGCCCGCCCAATGCCTCTACGTGTCCCCGTCGGCAGCCGGGGCGCCTGCGTCCGCCACGAGCCCCGTGGCCGGGTCGAAGAAGTGGAGGCTCGTGTTGTCGATCGCCAGCTCGATGTCGGAGCCGGACGTGGTCGCACGTTTCGCGTCGACGACTGCGGTGAAGACCGCCCGCTCGTCGGCGAACAGCGTCCCGTCGGCGTCGTCGGCCGTGTCCGCCGCCGCCCGCACGGCCTCCGCCGTGACCCGCGGAGCGTCGATCGTGAAGATGAGGTGGTTCTCGGCGCCGAGGTCCTCGACGACGTCGACACGGACCTGGATGCGAGGCAGATCGGACGCCGGGTCGACGTGTGCGAAGTCCGTCGGGCGGATGCCGAGGATCACCTTGCGGTTCGCTGTCGCGAGCGGCGACGTGGGCGGCAACTCGACGTCGAAGCCGGCAAAGCGGACAGCGCCGTCGGCGACCTCGGCGTCGACGAGGTTCATCGAGGGCGAGCCGATGAACGCCGCCACGAAGAGGTTCGCCGGTGTGTGGAAGAGCGCGTGCGGCGTGTCGAGCTGCTGCAGCACGCCGTCGCGGAGGACGGCGACCCGTTGCCCGAGCGTCATCGCCTCGACCTGGTCGTGGGTCACGTAGACCGTCGTCACGCCCAGGCGCTCGTGCAGCTTTGCGAGCTCGGCGCGCATCGAGACGCGGAGCTTCGCATCGAGGTTGGAGAGCGGCTCGTCCATCAGGAACGCCTTCGGCTCCCGGACGATCGCCCGGCCCATCGCGACGCGCTGCCGCTGGCCGCCCGAGAGCGCCGCGGGCTTGCGGTTGAGGTACTCGGTCAGCCCGAGCGTGTCCGCGACCTCGTTCACTCTCTGCTGCCACTCCGCCTTCGGCATCTTCCGGAGCTTGAGGCCGTAGGCGAGGTTGTCGCGCACGGTCATGTGGGGGTAGAGCGCGTAGTTCTGAAAGACCATCGCGATGTCACGCTGCTGCGGCGGCTTGTCGGTGACGTCGACGTCGCCCACGTAGATGTCGCCGATGCTGACGTCTTCGAGCCCGGCCATCATCCGCAGCAGCGTCGACTTACCGCAGCCGGAAGGGCCGACGAGGACGACGAACTCGCCCGACTGGATCTCGAGGCTGACGCTGTTGACGGCCCGGACGCCGTTCGGGTAGATCTTCGTGACGGCGTCGAGGCGAATCCCACTCACGAGGCGCTCCTTCCGGCCGGGATCAGGACGTTGGTGTCGGGCCCCGCCACGCGGAGGCTCTCCGGCAGTGCGTTGCCGTGCGCGCGGGTGAGCTCGTCGCAGAGCGCGTCGATCTCGTCGAGGGTCAGCGTTGCCGCGGTGTTCGGGTCGAGCATCGCAGCCTGGCGGACGAGCTCGGGACGACCTTCCAGCACGGCCCGCACCGTCAGCTCGACGACGTTCTCGAACGTGCGGTTGAGGGCGGCGAGCTCGGGCGGGTAGCCCGGGACGGCCATGGGGTGGAGGCCGGTCGCGTCGACGAGACACGGAACCTCGACGCAGCAGTCGTCGGGGAGCCCCGGCAGGAGCCCGGTGTTCCGCACGTTCCCGTAGATCACGCTCGGCTGCCCGGTCTCCATCGAGTGGATGATCGTCGCGGCGTACTCGTTCGAGCGCTCAACCGGCATCGCCTCGCCACGGACGAGAAGGCCCTTCACGCGCTCGTACTCGACGAGGTTCTCGGCGCTGCGCCGGATGTACTCGTCGACCGGGATCCGGTGCTGCTCGATCTGGTCGTCGTGGCGCATGAACCACGGCACGTACTCCGCAGCGTGCTCGCTCGACTCCGTCGGGAAATACCGGAGACGGCGGTAGAGCTGCACGCGCACGCGCCGCCGGAGCTCAGCGTCCGACGCGATCCGGGCGTCGAGGCGCGGGTAGAGATCCTCGCCGTCGCGCTCGAAGCGGAGGATGAACGCCTGGTGGTTGAGCCCGGCGGCCAGGAACGTGACCTCGTCCGCGGGCACGCCGACGAGCTCGGCCAGGTCCTCGGTCGTGAACTGGACCGAGTGGCAGAGGCCGACGACGTTCTGCGTCGGCGTGCCGCCGTAGACGAGCCAGCACAGCATCGCCATCGGGTTCGTGTAGTTGAGCAGCCACGCGCTCGGGCAGAGCTCGGCCATCTCGCGGCCGAGCGCGAGCATGTGGTCGGCCGTGCGCAGCGTCCGGAAGATGCCCCCGATCCCGAGCGTGTCCGCAATCGACTGCCGCACCCCGTACCGAGCCGGGATCTCGAAGTCGAGCAGCGTCGCCTCGTGGCCGCCGATCTGCACCATGTTGAGCACGTAGTCGGCGCCGTCCAGAGCCGCCCGCCGGGCTGCGTGGGTGGTGATCGCAGGCGAGGCTGCACGCTCGCCGGCGACGTACCGCGCCATCGCCTCCGCGGTCGTGAGCCGGTCGGAGTCGATGTCGTGGAGCGCGATCTCCACGTCCCCGAGCTCCGGGAACGAGAGGATGTCACCGAGGAGGTTCTTCGTGAAGACGACGCTGCCCGCGCCGATGAACGCAATCCGCACCAACACCTACTCCTTCGTCGACCCGAGCGTGAGGCCGCCGATGAACTGCTTCTGCAGAAGCGCGAACACCAGGATCGTCGGCAGCGCCACGAGCACGGCTGCGGCAGCGATCAGGTTGTTGTCGGTGAAGTACTGGCCCGCGAGGCTCGTCAGCGACGAGGTGATCGGCCGCTTGTCGCCGGAGCTCATCAGCACGACGGCCCAGAAGAAGTCGTTGTAGATCCAGGTGAACTCGAGCACGGCCAGGGCGGCGAACGCCGGCCTGCACAGCGGCGTGATGATGCCGAAGTACTGGCGCGTCACGCTCGCCCCGTCGACGCGCGCCGCTTCGGTGAGCGACTTCGGGAGCGTCTTCATGTAGTTCGACAGAACGAACGTGCAGAAGCCGGTCTGGAACGCCACGTTGATCGCGATCAGCCCGATGAACGAGTCGTAGGCGTACCCGCTCTCGGAGATCCAGGTGGGCAACGGAATCCGCAGGTACATCTGGTACACCGGCGTGATGATCACCTGCGGCGGCAGCAGGTTCGCAGCCATGAAGAAGATCAGGAGCGGCACGTTGAACCAGAAGCTGAACCTCGAGACGACGTACGCGACCATCGAGGCGAAGAACAGGATCAGGACGATCGCAGGGATCGTGATGAGCATCGAGTTCCAGAAGTGCAGCGGGATGTCGGCCTGGCTCCACGCGTTCCGGTAGTTGTCGAGGCTGAGGCTGCTCGGGAAGGAGACGTAGCCGTTCTTCGCGGTGTCGGCGTAGGGGCGGAAGGAGGTGAACACTGCCCAGGCGACGGGGGCGAGCCAGACCAGCGCCGTGATGATCAGAAAGGCGTGCAGGATGATGCGCGAGGCGCTGAGCGGGCGCTTCCGGACGGGACGGGTGTCCTCGGTGGCCGCGACGGCGGTCATGCCTGCTCGGTGTCCTTGAAGCTGTTCCACACGAAGACGACGATCGGGATGATGGAGAAGACGATCAGGATCACGGCGATCGCGGAGCCGTAGCCGACCCGGCTCGCCTCGCCGATGATGTTGTTGGTGACGAGGATCGAGAGGAGCTCGAGCCCGTTGCGCCCCTTGTTGACGACGTAGACGATGTCGAATGCGCGCAGCGCCTCGATCACGGTGACGACGACGATCACGATGTTGATCGGCCGCAGCGCCGGGAAGACGACGGTGCGGAACGCGTGCCACTCCCCTGCGCCGTCGATCGCGGCCGCCTCGCGCAGCGAGGGGTCGATCGCCTTCAGCCCCGCGAGGTAGAGGATCATGATGTAGCCGGCGTGCCGCCAGCCGACGAGGACGAGCACGGCCCACAGGTTGATGCCCGGGTCGCCGAGCCAGTCGACGTTGGTGCCGAAGAGGCCGTTGACGAGCCCCTGGGTCGGCGAGTAGATGAGCTGGACGATGAAGCCGATGATCGCGAACGAGAGCACCACCGGCAGGAAGAAGATGCTCTGGTAGACGCGCGAGCCCCGCAGCTCCTTGTCGAGCTGGTAGGCGAGAAAAAGCCCGAACGGGGTCGCCACGAACGTCAGGTAGGCAAGCCAGATCAGGTTGTGCCGTACCGCCGGCCAGAAACCGGGGTAGATCGTGGCGACCTGGTTGTAGTTCTCGGTGCCGATCCACTTGGCGGTCGTGATCCCGCCGATCCCGTCCCAGCTCGTGAACGAGAGCCCGATCGACGCGAACGTCGGGAACCAGATCAGCCCGCCGACGACGATGACCGGGATCGTGACCATGAGCGCGAGCGCAATGCGGTCGCGCACGGAGAGCCGGACGGCGCGCCCCTCACGGGGCGCGCCGTCCGTTACCGCGATCGGTGCGACTTCGGTTGCCATCGCGTCGAGATCAGTCGGTGCTCACGCTCCGAAGATCGCCTTCTTCTGCTTCTCGATGCTGCTGACCAGGCTGTTCACGTCGTTCGGCTTGTTGAGGAACGTCTGGATCGCCGGGATCATCACCGTCGAGGCGAAGTCCGGCCGCGTGTCGCGATCGAGGAACTGGGCGATGTGCTTGGAGCTCGCGACGAGCGCAGCCGACTTCTTCTGCGTCGCCGTGTACTTCGACTTGTTCACGTTCTTGTTCGCCCCGAAGTTGTTCGGGTCGGACTTGAGGTAGATGTTCTCCGCCGCGGCAGACCCGAGGAAGGTCAGCAGCTGCTTCGCCTCCTTCGTGTTCTTCGCCTTCTTGGTCATCGCAAACCCGTCGATCGGGGCGTCGATCGAATCCTGGCCCCACTTCGGGTTGATGGCCGGATACGCGAAGAAGTCGAGATCCTTGGCGTCGGCACCCGTGAACTGCTGCCCCACGAAGGTGCCGAGCAGGTACATCCCGGCCTCCTTGTTCAGGAGCTGCTGGGCCCCTTCCTGCCACGTGAGGCCGAGTGCCCCGTCGGAGGTGTACGGCAGGATCTGGCGCCACGTGTTGAAGACCGCCTTCACCTTCGCACCGTTCCACGGCTCCTTGCCCGCCATCAGGCGGATGTGGAAGTCGTAGCCGTTGATCCGCATGTTGAGGATGTCGAACGTGCCCATCGCGGGCCAGCCGTCCTTGTCGGTGAAGGCGATCGGCGTGATGCCGTCGGCCTGCATCTTCTTGCAGAGCGCGATGAACTGGGCCCACGTCTTCGGGATCGTGTAGCCCTTTTCCTTGAAGAGGCTCTTGCGGTAGTGGACGGCCCACGGATAGGCGTACATGGGCACGAAGTAGAACTTGCCGTCGGCGCCCTTCGACGCGCCCTGGAAGGCCGAGTTGAACTGCGGCTTGAGCGTCGACCAGACGTCGTCGATCGGGGTGAGCAGGCCCTTCTGAGCGAAGAACTGCAAGCGGTAGCCGGCGAACCACGTGAAGACGTCTTGCGGTCGCCCCTGCAGGTACGAGTTGATCTGCTCCTGGAACGTGTTGTGGTCGACCGTGTTGACGTCGACCTTGGTCCCGGTCTTCGCGGTGAACGCCTTGAAGACGTTGGCATACGCCTTCTTCGGCACCGGATCCGAGGCGTTCGAGCCGAATGTCACCGTTCCGGCCGCGGCTCGCTTGAAGATCGACGGCGACAGGCCGCGGGCCGACGCGCCGCCGGCCGAGAGGCCGTACGCGGCGGTGGCTCCGGCGACGAGGAGCTTACGCCGGGTGAGAGCTGAATGGGTCGTGTCCGGTGCGTCCGGCGACTGACCCCTTGGATCGGACATGGATCCTCCTTGGTCTCGGAGAGCGACCGCATCGGGGCGGGCCCCACGGTCACTCGACGCGTATGCGAAGGCACCCTTGCACAGTGGCCTCGGCGCCGTCAAGAGTAGATTTGCCGTGGGAATCTGCGGGAATCCCGCACGCGGTTTCGGCCCGACCGTCTCGTCGCCACGGCCCCGGGGTGGCGCGCCTGGGTGCCGGCCGCACCGGTGTTCCCCTACGCCCTGGTGCTCGTTCCCGACGAGCTCGTCCCGGACCTGCCCTCGCTTGGAGACGCCGGCCGCGAGGGGCTCGCGTCTCTGCTCGTCGACGTGCTCGAGCGGCTCGACCGCGTCTTCGACGACCAGACGCCGTACATGCTCTGGATCCACCAGCGCCCGTTCGACGGGGGCGACTGGCCGCAGGCGCGCCTGCACGTCGAGATCGTCTCGCCTTGGCGCGCGGCGGGCGTACCCCGGTTCGTCGCGGCGGGCGAGCTCGGATCGGGCCTCTTCTTCGATCCCGTCCCACCGGAGGAAGCCGCGCGCTCGCTGCGCGATGCCGTCCCCGAGCGCCCGTGACGTCCGCCCGCCCGTCCCCGCTCGAGACGCTGCTCTTCATCGGAGGCCGTAGGAGCTGGGAGAGCCCGGAGTTGCCGAGCCTGAACCGGCTCCAGCCACGGGCGACCCTCGTGCCGTTCCCGACGCCCGAGCTCGCGGCCACGCTCGACCTGGCGCGGTCATCGCTCTACAGGCCGCTCGACGGGGCCTGGGAGTTCCGCCTCGCCGACCGGCCCGAGCAGGCGGCTGAGGCGCTCCGGCGGGCGAAGGGCTGGGACACGGTCGACGTGCCGTCCCTGTGGACGATGCAGGGTTACGGCCGGCCGCACTACACGAACGTCGTCATGCCCTTCGAGGGACTGCCGCCACACGTTCCGGCGGAGAACCCGACGGGCATCTACCGGCGGTCGTTCGCCGTTCCGCGAGGCTGGCGGCAGCGGCGGATCGTGCTCGGCTTCGGCGGCGCCGAGGGCGCGCTGTACGTGCTCCTCAACGGCACGCCCGTGGGCCTGTCGAAGGACTCCCGCACGCCGGCCGAGTTCGACGTCAGCGGGCTCGTCCGGCACGACGGGCCAAACGAGGTCGTCGCCGTCGTCGTCAAGTGGTCGGACGCGAGCTTCATCGAGGATCAGGACCAGTGGTGGCACGCCGGCCTCTCGCGCCGGGTCTACCTGTACGCGACGGGCGCGACGCACATCGCGGACGTGTTCGTCCGCGGTGAGCTCGACGACGCCTACCGCGACGGTCGCCTCGTCGTCACGACTTCCGTCGGCGGCCCGTCCGACGGCGTCGAGCTCGAAGCGCGCCTGCTCGGCCCCGGAGGAAGGGTCGTCGCCGGGGGCACCTTCCGCGACTCGCTCGAGCTCGCGGTGAAGGCTCCGCGCCGCTGGTCGGCGGAGGAGCCGAACCTGTACACGGTCGTCGTCACCCTCGCCGGCGGCGAGAGCGTCGCCTGCAGGGTCGGGTTCCGACGGGTCGAGCTTCGTAACGCACGCCTGCTCGTCAACGGGACTGCTGTGCGCATCCGGGGCGTCAACCGCCACGATCACGACGACGTGCACGGGCGCGTCGTCAGCCGCGAGCTGATGGAGGCCGACGCACGGCTGATGAAGCAGTCCAACGTCAACGCGGTGCGAACATCGCACTACCCGAACGACCCCTACTGGCTCGACCTCTGCGACCGTTACGGGCTGTACGCCGTCGACGAGGCGAACATCGAGTCGCACGCCTTCTACGACGAGGTCTGCCGCGACCCGCGCTACACGAGCGCGTTCGTCGAGCGCGTGCGGAACATGGTGGAACGGGACAAGAACCATCCGAGCGTCATCCTCTGGTCGCTCGGCAACGAGAGCGGCTACGGCCCGAACCACGATGCTGCGGCGGGCTGGACGCGAGCGCGCGACCCGTCACGCCCGCTCCACTACGAGGGCGCGATCGCACGCGACTGGTCGGGTGGGCACGCCGCCACGGACGTGATCTGCCCCATGTACGCCTCGGTCGAGGAGATCGAGGCGTGGGCGCAGGCGACCGACGACCCGCGCCCGCTGATCCTCTGCGAGTACTCGCACGCGATGGGGAACTGGGGCGGCCTCTCCGACTACGTGGACGCGTTCGAGCGGCACGGGCGGCTCCAGGGCGGATTCATCTGGGAGTGGATCGACCACGGGATCCGGGCCCGTGACGAACGGGGCCGTGAGTACTGGAAGTACGGCGGCGACTTCGACGACGTGCCGAACGACGCGAACTTCTGCGCCGACGGGCTCGTCTGGCCCGACCGGACGCCGCACTCCGGCCTCTACGAGCTCAAGTTCCTCGCGCGTCCTGTCACGGTCGAAGCACGGGGTGGCCGCGGGTTCCGGATCCGCAACCGACTGGACTTCGCGGACCTCTCCGCTCTCCGCGGCGAGTGGGAGCTGACGGTCGACGGCGTCGTCGCACGGCGCGGCAAGCTGCCACCGCTCGACGTGCCCGCGGGCGGCAGCCTCGACGTCGACCTCGACCTGGGCGCGGCCGGCTCCGGCGAGCGGTTCGTCACCTTCCGCTTCTTCCTCCGCCGGGCGACGGCCTGGGCTCCGGCAGGTCACGAGCTCGCCTGGGAGCAGATTGCGCTGCCCTCGCGGGCGGCTCCCGCGGCAGCAGGCATCTCGCGGGCCCGGCCCGCAAGATCGGACGGCGCCTTTGCGCTGGAGGGCGGAGGGACGCGCGCCGTCCTCGACGCGGAGACGGGGACCCTGACGGAGCTCTCAGGGACCGGCGGCCGGAACGTGCTTCGGGCCGGCCCGGCGCTGCAGCTGTGGCGGGCGGCGACCGACAACGACGGCCTGCGGCTGCTGCACGAGCGCGGCACCGGCGTCCTCTCGCGCTGGCTCGAGCTCGGGCTCGACCGGACCGAGCACCGTGTCGAGACGGTGCGGGCCGTGCCCGGCGGCGTGGACGTCACGCACGTCGTATCGGGCCGCGGGCGCTGGGACGACGCGGTCCACCGGCAGCGCTACCGGCTGCTCGACACGGGCGGCCTGCTCGTCGAGAACGACGTCCGCTTCGGCCACGATCTCCGCGACCTGCCCCGCGTGGGCGTCGTGCTCCTGCTCGCGCCCGGGCTCGAGCGGCTCGAGTGGTTCGGGCGGGGGCCCTGGGAGGACTACCCTGACCGGCTCGCCTCGACCGTCGTCGCCACGCACCGCAGCACGGTGGCAGACGAGTACGTGCCGTACATCCTCCCGCAGGAGCACGGCCGTCACGGTGACGTCCGCCGGCTCTCGCTGAGCGGCGGGCGGGGCTTCGGGCTCGTCGTCGAGGGTCGGCCCCTGATCTCCTTCACGGCAAGCCACTTCACCGCCGCGGACCTCTACGCGGCGCGACATACGTGCGATCTCGAGCCCCGGCAGGAGATCGTGCTCAGCCTCGACCATGCGCAGCGCGGCCTCGGCACCTCCGCCTGCGGCCCCGACACCCACCCGCGCCACCGGCTGACCGCCGGCCGCTACCGGTTCTCGTACGTCCTCGCGCCGCGCGGGTAGGCGGGGCCTACGCGCGACCCAGGAGCCGGTCGATCTCGTGGATCTGGTCGGGACGGAGTGGCCCGAACGTGGCCGCGCCGACGTTCTGCTCCACCTGCGCGACGGTACGGAAGCCGGGCACGGGGATCGTCCGGTCGCTCCGACCGAGGATCCAAGACAGCGCTCCCGCGGCCGGGCTCCGACCCCCGCTCGTGAGGATTTCCCTGATCGCGTCGAGCCGGGCGAGCGATTCGGGCGTCGGCCGGCCGTCGCGGAAGTACGTGAGCCAGTCCGGCGCCTGGCCGCGGATATCGTCGGCCGGCAGTCGCGAGTCGGCGGTGAACTTGCCGGTGAGGAGCCCCATTGCGAGCGGCGAGCGGTTGACGCTCGCGAGGGCGAGCTCGTCGCACACCGCGAGCATCGCAGGTGCGTCGTGGAGCACGCTCAGCTCGTGCTGCACGGCGGCGCAGTGGGTGCCGGCGGCGAAAACCCGGGCGCGCTCGGGGTCGTCGGTGCTCCAGGCGTACGCGCGGATCGACCCGGCCGCGACGAGCTCCTCGAGCGCGTCACGCACCACAGGCGCCGATTCCGGGTCGTAGTCGGAGAGGTGGAACTGGTAGAGGTCGATGCGATCCGTGCCGAGCCGGCGGAGCGAGGCTTCGCATGCAAGGCGAATGGCACCCGGCTCGGCAGCGAATCCGGTCACCTCGCGGCTCCGCTCGTCGAACGTGTTGCCGAACTTCGTGGCGATCACCACGTCATCGCGTCGATCGGCGAGGGCGCGACCGAGGACGCGCTCACTGTGGCCGGCGCCGTAGACGTCGGCGGTGTCGAAGAACGTCACACCGAGCTCGAGCGCCCGCCGGATCGCGCGTACCGACTCCTCGTCGTCGACGTCACCCCAGCCGAGCGGCTGCCCCCCGTACCAGAACGGCCCACCGATCGCCCAGCAACCCAGGCCGATCGGCCCAACCGTGAGCCCGCTTCGCCCGAGGACGCGTCCCGGCTCCATCACGGGGAGGCTACCCGCCTCGTCCGCTCTCAGCGGCGGCAGGCGCCGTCCGACGGGCGTACGGCCAGCGCCTCGCCACCCTTGCCGGTCTCGCTCCGGTACCCGGCCGTCACGGCACGGGCGATCTCCTCCGTACGGTCTGCGTCCGTCAGCACCAGCACCGAGCCTCCGAACCCGCCTCCGAGCAGTCGCGCGCCGCGCGCACCCGACGCCTCCGCCAGCCCCACGAGCAGGTCGAGCTCGGGGATCGACACCTCGTAGTCGTCTCGCAGGCTCGCGTGGCTCTCGCCGAGGAGCCGGCCCGCTGCGGCGAGGTCGCCCTGCTCGAGGGCCGTCGCGAACTCCTGGACGCGCGCGTTCTCGTTCACGACGTGCCGCAGCCGGGGGCGCGAGATGTCGTCGAGCCCGTCGATGAGCGAGCTGTCGACCTCGGTCGACCGCTCGACGCCGACGAGCTGCATGGCGTGCTCGAGCTGAGCGCGCCGCTCGCCGTAGGCGGTGTTCTCGAGGCTCCGGCCGACCGCGGAGTCGACGATCAGCCAACCGGCAGCCGACGGCATGGAGATCAGCCGATGCTCGAGCGTGGCGCAATCGAGCAGGATCGCGGCGCCGTCGCGTCCGAGCACGCACGCCGCCTGGTCGAGGATGCCGCACGGCACGCCAACCGCACGCAACTCCGCCCGTTGGCACGCGAGCGCGAGCTCGAGCGGTTCGAGCTCGAAGTCGGCGACGGCACAGAGAGCAAGTGCAACCGCGACCTCGACGGCCGCGGAGGACGAGAGGCCCGATCCCGCCGGCAGATCCGACGAGAGCGTGCCCTTCAGGCCCACGGGCGGCCGGCCGGCGACGGCGAGCTCGGCGGCGACCGCCTGCACGTATCGCATCCATCCCGAGGCGGCCGCGCCGCCGCCGTCGGCGGGAACCGTCGCGGCCTTCCCGAAACCTTCGGAGCTGAGCGTGATCCCCTCGGCGGCCGGGCCCACCTCGAGGGTGATCCCGTACTGGATCGCGATCGGCAACACGAGGCCGCCGCTGTAGTCGGTGTGCTCGCCGATCAGGTTCACGCGGCCCGGAGCCCACGTGACGACCTCCGGCGCCGATGGCTCACGCATCAGGCGAAGCCTACGCCCATCGCAGCACTCTCAGGCGAGTCCGCGGGCCTTGCGGCTCGAGAGCTGCTGCCGCTTCCCGGCCGCCAGCTCGACCTTGCGCAACCGGATCGAGGTGGGCGTCACCTCGACGCACTCGTCCTCGCGAATGAACTCGAGCGCCTGCTCGAGCGAGAGCGGTCGTGGCGGGATCAGCCGCACGAGCTCGTCCGAGCTCGAGGCGCGCATGTTCGTGAGCTTCTTCTCCTTGGTCGCGTTCACGTCCATGTCCTCGGAGCGTGCGTTCTCGCCCACGATCATCCCCTCGTAGACGCCGACGCCCGGAGCGACGAAGAGCGTGCCGCGCTCCTGCAGGTTCGAGATCGCGAACCCGGTCGTCGGGCCCTGCCGGTCGGCGACGAGCGATCCGCTCGGCCGCGTGCGCAACTCGCCGTACCAGGGCTCGTAGCGGTCGAAGACGTGGTGGAGGATCCCGGTGCCGCGCGTCTCGGTGAGGAATTCCGTGCGGAACCCGATCAGGGCACGCGCAGGCACGAGGTACTCGAGCCTCACCCAGCCGGTGCCGTGGTTGACCATCTCCTCCATCCGCCCCTTGCGCAGGGCGAGCAGCTGCGTGAGCACGCCGATGTACTCCTCGGGCGCGTCGATCGCAAGCCGCTCGACCGGCTCGTGCACCTTGCCGTTGATCTCCCGCGTCACGACCTGCGGCTTGCCGACCGTGAGCTCGAAGCCCTCACGCCGCATCAGTTCGACCAGCACCGCCAGCTGGAGCTCGCCGCGGCCCTGCACCTCCCAGGTGTCCGGCCGCTCGGTCGCGAGCACGCGCAGCGAGACGTTGCCGATCAGCTCTGCATCCAGCCTGCCCTTCACCTGGCTCGCAGTGAGCCTCGAACCCTCGAGACCCGCAAGCGGCGAGGTGTTGATCCCGACCGTCATCGAGAGGGAGGGCTCGTCGACCTGCTCCACCGGCAGCGGCCGCGGATCGTCGGGGTCGGCGAGCGTCTCGCCGATCGTCACCTCGGGAATGCCGGCGACCGCGACGATGTCGCCGGGGCCGGCCTCGGCCGCCTCGACGCGATCGAGCGCCTCGGTCACGTAGAGCTCGGTCACCTTGGCGCGCTCGACCGTGCCGTCGGCGCGGCACCAGGCGACCTGCTGCCCCTTCTCGATCGTCCCGTTGCGCACCCGGCAGATCGCGAGCCGACCGACATAGGCGGACGCATCGAGATTCGTGACGAGGGCCTGCAGCGGGTGGCCCTCCTCGTAGGTCGGCGCCGGGATCGTCTCGAGCAGCAGGTCGAGCAGCGGGCGCAGGTCGTCGGCCAGCTCGTCGACGGCGAGACCGGCGCGGCCCGCCTTCGCGTTGCAATAGACGATCGGGAACTCGATCTGGCTCTCGTCGGCGTCGAGGTCGAGGAACAGCTCGTAGACCTCGTTCACGACCTCCTCCACGCGCGCGTCGGGCCGGTCGACCTTGTTGACAACGAGGATCACGCGCAGGCGTGCCTCGAGTGCCTTGCGAAGAACGAATCGGGTCTGCGGCAGCGGCCCCTCGCTTGCGTCGACGAGCAGCAGGACACCGTCGACCATCCGCAGCCCGCGCTCCACCTCGCCGCCGAAATCAGCATGGCCCGGCGTGTCGACGATGTTGATCTTGGTGTCGCCGTAGCGGACGGCCGTGTTCTTGGCGAGAATCGTGATGCCCTTCTCGCGCTCGAGGTCCATCGAGTCCATGACGCGCTCGGCGACGTCCTGATTCGCCCGGAACGAGCCCGACTGCCACAGCATTGCGTCGACGAGGGTCGTCTTCCCGTGGTCGACGTGGGCAACGATGGCGACGTTACGGATGTCGTGGCGCTCGGACACCGAAGGAGGGTAGCGGCGCCCGGCGCTCCTCCGTCCTCCGGCGCGTTTTACATGCCCCTTACGCACGCCCTACGGCACGCTTACCACGAAAGGCGACGATACGGCCATGACCCTTCGAGCACTCCGTCCCCTGACGGCCGCCGTCGCCGTCCTGGCGCTGGCGCTGCCGGCCGCCGGCCTCGCGGCCCCGCAGGCCGCCAGGGTCGACCGCGGAGTCGTCCAGTCGATCGATTCGACCCAGATCGTGATTCGCTCGCTCGACGGCAGCACGATCTCGTTTCCGCTCCTGCCGAGGACCCGAGTCAAGCTCAACCGGGTTCGCGCATCCTTCACGGACGTCGCCCCGGGATTCGTCGCCACCGTCGCGGCCGACCGCAGGGGTCGCGCCGTGCTGATCCAGGCATTCGGCACGCAGGCGACGACCGTCGACAGGGGTATCGTGGACTCGATGACGAGACGTGCGATCACGCTCCGCACGAGCGACGGCGGCACCGTGACGGTGGCGGTGAACGGAGGGACGCGGATCCGCTTCCGCGGGCTCCCCGCAAGGCGAAACGTCGTCCGCCCGGGGGCACTCGTGGCCGTCACCTACGCAACCGACGCACCGGCGCTCGTCGTCAACGTGCTCAAGCGCGCGGGGGCGTGAGCGGCGGAGCGGCGCGGGGCGGCACGATCCTGCTCGTCGAGGACGAGGAGGACATCGCGACGCTCGTTCGCACCTATCTCGAAAGGGACGGCTTCACGGTGATCTGGGCCGCCCGCGGCGCCGACGGGCTCAGGGCGCTGGACGAGCACGACATCCGGCTCGCGATTCTCGACCTCCAGCTCCCGGACGCCGACGGCCTCGACCTCTGCCGCACGATCCGCCAGACCTCGCGGCTGCCGATCGTGATCGTGACGGCCCGCGACGAGGAGATCGACCGCATCATGGGACTCGAGCTCGGTGCCGACGACTACGTGACCAAGCCGTTCTCACCGCGGGAGCTCGTGGCGCGGGTGCATGCCGTCCTGCGGCGGGCCGAGCCCGATGCAGGTGACGACCTCGTCGCCGCGGGAGACATCGTCCTGGAGCACGCCGGCCGCAGGGTGCTCGTCGCGGGCACCGAGGTCGAGCTGACAGGGATGGAGTTCGACCTGCTGGCCTTCCTGCTCGCCCACCGCGGCATCGTGATGTCGCGCGAGCGGCTGCTCGAGCGCGTGTGGGGCCTTTCGTTCCCCGGCGGCACCCGCACCGTCGACGTGCACGTCGCGCAGTTGCGCAGAAAGCTCGACCGGCCCGACCTGATCCGGACGGTTCGCGGCTCCGGGTACAAGGCCGTGGCATGAGCCGGCTGCACGGGCCGCGCTCCCTGAGGGCGCGGCTGTTCGTCGGTATCGCAGCGACCCTGGCCGTGTCGACGGTCGTGATGCTCGCGGTCGGAGCGGCTCTCACCCGTCGCTCGCTCGACAACGACGCCCGCAGCGCCCTCGATCGGCAGGTCGACCTGATCGTCGCCCAGCATGTGGCCACCCCCCTCCCGCGCGGCGAAACGGCGCTGGGGCGCTTTCTGGCGACCGAGCAGGAGCGGGTTGCGATCCTGACGCCCGAACAGGCCGAACTCCTCCTCCCGGCCACGGCCGCGAAGACGCTCCGTTCGAAGGGACGCGCGGACGGCACCGTCGAGATTCGCGGTGAGCCGTTCCTGTACGCCGCCCGACTGGGAAGCGGTGACGCCATCGTGCTCCTCCGCTCTGCCCGCAACCAGTCCGACGACTGGCGGCCCTTTCTGGTCGGGCTTGCGATCGCAGCTCTGATCGGAGCCGTCCTCGCGGCCGTCGTCGCCTTTCTCCTCGCGCGGGCGGTGGCCCGGCCGGTCACCCGCGTCGCCGCCGCGAGCCGGCGGCTGGCGGAGGGCGAGAGCCCCGAGCCGCTACCGGTCGAGGGGTCGACCGAGCTCCGCCAGCTCTCGACGGCCTTCAACGATCTCTCCGATGAGCTCCACCGAGCCCAGGACGCCGAGCGCACCTTCCTCCTCTCGGTCAGCCACGAGCTGAAAACGCCCCTGACAGCGATCCGCGGACATGCAGAGGGCCTCGCAGACGGCGTCGTACCCGCCGGAGCGCGCAGGCGAGGTGATCGAACGAGAGGCTCACCGGCTCGAGCGGCTGATCCGCGACCTCCTCGATCTCGCGCGCCTGCGCCGCCGGACCTTCGACGTCACCCTGGCGCCCGTCGACCTCGCCGAGGTCGCGGGCGAGGCGGTAGCGCGACACGGCCATCAGGCGCACGCCTACGGCGTCGCCCTCGAGCTCCGCCTCGAGCCGTCCGCGGGCGCGATCGCGGACGCGGGCCGGGCGTTGCAGGCTCTCTCGAACCTCGTCGAGAACGCGATCCGCTGCACGCCGCGGGGTGGCACGGTGGAGATCGTGGCGGCTCCGGGGCGGCTGGCCGTGATCGACGACGGCCCGGGCCTCGAGCCCGGCGACCTCGGACGCGCGTTCGAGCGTTTCTACCTCTGGGAACGCTACGGCGCCGACCGGCCGGTTGGCTCCGGGCTCGGCCTCGCGATCGTTTCCGAGCTCGCGGCCGCCATGGGGGGCCGGGTGACAGTCGAGACCACACCCGGCGCGGGCTCGGCCTTCACGCTGGAGCTCGAGCCTGCGCCATCGCCGGATCGCACGGCTTACGCACCGCTTACGCAGCCCTGAAAGACGGCGAACAGGAGCGTCATAGCGTCCAGGGTGTAACCACACTCCGACCGGGAGGTCACTGACATGAAGCGCTCATCCATCGTCGTCGCCATAGCCGCAGTGCTGGCGACGCTCGTTGCCGCAACCACAGCATTCGCCGGCGCGTCGAAGGGCAACACGCTCTACCGCTACGTCGGCCAGCTCAAGGCCACGAGCAGCTCGTCCGTCACAGTGACGGTGCAGAACGGCAACCGTGCCGCGCTCCACTCGCTGCTGGGCCAGAGTCAGGAGCAGACGTTCGCGACCGGTGAGAAGACGGTCTTCCTGAAGTGGACGAACGGGATCCCGCAGGTCGTCGGCATCGGCGACCTGGCCGTGAACGACTACGTGACGGTGAACACGCGGGCCGGTCGCGATGCCTCGCTGGACACGATCAAGGGGACCCCTGCGGCCTCCGTCGCCGATCGAGGCCCGACCCTGACGAAGCCGGACAAGCCGCTGTACCTCTTCCGCGGCACGTTCGTCTCCACCGACGGCGGCAAGGTGACGATCAAGGTGAGCGGGGGCAACCGGAACGCCCTGCGGCTGATGATCGGGCAGGACGCGCAGCAGTCGTTCGCGACCGGCGGCGAGACGGTCTTCCTCCACTGGGCGAAGCGCATCCCGACGGTGATCGACGCGTCCCAGTTGAAGGTGGGCGACCGGATCGTGATCCGCGTCCGGGCCGACCGCGGCGCAACGCTCGCCGAGGTCGAGGCGACCGCCGCGAAGCGCGTCGCCGATCGCGAGCCGAGGGCCCAGGAGGGTAGCCAGAACGCGCAGGCGTAGCGACGAACGAGCTAGCGAGAAGCAGCGAGACCCGGGCGCCCGGCAACAGCCGGGCGCCCGGGTCGTCCCGGCACAGGTCCTGGGCGACACGGTATTGATATCCCGATGAACGGGATCCCTCGGAACCGCCTCGCCCTGTTCGTCGACTCACCGACGTTCACGGCGGTGATCGTGGGGGTGATCCTCCTCAACGCCTTGGTGCTCGCGCTCGGGACGTATCAGAGCATCGACGGGCGCTTTGGGCCGACCCTCCACCTGATCAACGACCTCTGCTTCGGCGTCTTCGTCGTCGAGCTCCTGCTGCGGATCCTCTCGTACGGACGGCGGCCCTGGAACTTCTTCCGCAGCGGCTGGAACGTCTTCGACTTCATCGTGATCGGCTCGGTCTTCGTTCCAGGCGTCCGCGAGAACGCGACGCTGCTACGACTCGCACGGCTCGCGCGCCTGATGCGCGTGGTGCGGCTCCTGCCCGACCTCCGCGTCCTGCTGTTCGGCGTCTGGCGCTCGGTGCCTCCCCTCCTCTCGGTCGCGGGGATCACCGCGGCAATCCTGTTCGTCTACGGGATGGTCGGCTGGCTGATGTTCGCTGATGCACTCCCGGAGCATTGGGGCAACATCGGCAAGGCGATGCTGACGCTGTTCGTGATGCTGACGCTCGAGAACTTCCCGAACTACATGTACGAGGGGATGGAGGTGTATCCGTGGTCGTGGGTCTACTTCGTCAGCTTCATCCTGATCGCCGCCTTCATCGTGCTGAACGTGCTGATCGGGATCGTGCTCAACTCGATGGAAGAGGCCCGCGAGACCGAGCGCCGCAAGGCCGTGCGCGAGCGGCATCCCGAGCGCGGCGGGCCGCTCGTCGATCTCGACGCGTCGGCGCCCGTGGTCGAGCGGATCGCGCTCCTCCGGTCGGCGCTCGACGAGCTCGAGGTGGAGCTGTCCGCCGGCCGCATGGCCGATCGGCCCACCGGCGACGACCCGGAGCCGAGCCGTGACGTCGTGCAGGCGTGAACGTCCTCGTCCTCCAGCACGGCGGCCGCACCCTGGTCGGCCGCTGGATCGGCATCTAGACTCGCGCCGTGCACGGCCACACCGACGACAGCGCCCGCCTCGCAGATCGGATTCTCGCCTTCGCCGAGGATCGCTTCCGCCTCGACCCCGTTCCACTCGACGGCCCGAGGACGCCCTCAGCGCTCGAGCAGCTCGCGGGGCAGACGATCACCGTGGACGGGCTCGGCGGTGAGGCCGCGCTCGACCTCTTCGGCCGGGTCCTGGCGCCGGCCTGCATGTCCACCGATCATCCACGCTTCCTCTCGTTCATCCCGGCGGCCCCGACCGAGGCGGCAACACTGTTCGACCTCGTGGTCGGCGCCTCGTCGATCTACGGAGGCAGCTGGCTCGAAGGGGCCGGAGCCGTCTACGCCGAGAACCAGGCCCTCCGCTGGATCGCCGATCTCGCAGGCCTGCCGGACACCGCGGGCGGCGTCTTCGTCCAGGGAGGCACGGTCGGCAATCTCTCGGCGCTCGTGGCAGCCCGCCAGGCGGCGGCCGCACGGGGTAGCAGCCGGCCCTCGCGGTGGAAGATCGCGGCCACAGCTCAGGCGCACTCGTCCGTGCAAGCTGCGGCCAGGGTGATGGACATCGACGTCGTCGAGGTCGAGCCCGACGGCGAGGGGCGCCTCCGCGGCGATGCCCTCCGGGCTGCACTCGAGCGTGCTGGGGAAGGCGTGTTCGCGATCGTCGCGACGGCGGGGACGACGAACCTCGGCACGGTCGACCGGCTCGACGAGGTCGCCGACGTCTGCGCCGAGCGAGCTCTGTGGTTCCACGTCGACGGCGCCTACGGAGGAGCCGCCCTCGCAGCCCCGAGCGTGCGGCGCCTCTTCGACGGCGTCGAGCGGGCGGACTCGTTCATCGTCGACCCGCACAAGTGGCTCTTCGCTCCGTACGACTGCTGCGCCCTCCTCTATCGCGAGCCCGAGCTCGCCCGGGCGGCGCACACCCAGACGGCCGGCTACCTCGAGCCGCTCCAGGGTGGCGACGACTGGAACCCGTCGGACTATGCGCTGCACCTGACCCGTCGGGCCCGAGGCCTCCCGTTCTGGTTCTCGCTTGCGACGCACGGCACCCGCGCCTATTCGGAGGCCGTCGAGCGCGGGCTCACGGTGGCGCGCTATGCGGCTGCGGAGATCTCCACCCGCACGTACGTCGAGCTGCTGCGCGATCCCGATCTCTCGGTCGTCGTCTTCCGGCGGCTCGGCTGGACACCTGCGCAGTACTACGACTGGTCGGAGCGACTGATGCTGGCCAACTTCGCTTTCGTCACTCCCACAACCCATCTCGGCGAGACGGTGACGCGGTTCGCGATCGTCAACCCGCGCACGACCGAGGGTGACATCGCGACGATCCTCGACACGATGGCCTGAGGCGACGCACACGTGAACGTTCTCGTCCTCCAGCACATCGCCTGCGAGCCGCCCGGGATCTTCGAAGACGTGCTGCTCGAGCGGGGTGCCACGCTCCGGCGCGTGGAGCTGGACGAGGGCGAGCCGCCGCCCTCGGGTCTCGACGGGATCGACGCGATCGTCGCGATGGGCGGCCCGATGAGCGTCAACGACGAGGCCGCGCATCCGTGGCTCGCTGCCGAGAAGGCTCTGATCGCCCGGGCCGTTTCGGCCGGCCTCCCGTTCTGGGGATCCTGCCTCGGCGTCCAGCTCTTCGCCGCTGCGCTCGGCGCCGGCGTGCGGCAGGGCACGAGCCCAGAGGTGGGCGTGCTGCCGGTCTTCGCGACCGACGCCGCCGCGACCGATCCGGTCTTCTCGGCCCTTGCGTGGCCGCGGCCGACGCTGCAGTGGCACCAGGACACGTTCGACCTGCCCGCCGGTGCCACCCTGCTCGCGACCTCGCCGGCGTACCCGCACCAGGCATTCCGGGTCGGGCGGCTCGCCTACGGCGTCCAATTCCATGTCGAGGTCGACGAGAGCATGGCCGACGACTGGGCCCGCGTGCCGGCGTACATCGCATCGGCCGACGCGGTGCTCGGCCCCGGTGGGCTCGACCGGCTGCTCGCCGACTTCCGCGCCTCGATGAGCGAGATGCAGGCGGACGGGCGTGTCCTGTTCTCGCGCTGGGTCGATCTCTGGGCCTGAGAGCTGCCGGGGCGCCAGGCTTCAGCCTTGCTCCCGCATCGATCTCTGCAGGTGCCAGAGGGTGGCGCGTGCCGCCTCTCCCTCCTGCGGGTTGACGTCGGCGAGGGTCATGTACTCGGGGACCTCCTCGCGGGGGATGGTCGAGGCGTCGCGGTGATCGAGCTCGAGGAGGTTGCCGGCGGGGTCTCGGGCATACAGCTGGATGCCGCCGTCGGGGAGCTCGTACATCGCATTGCCGAACGTGACGTGGTCGAGCGCGCCGAGCTCCTTCAGGCGCCGGTAGATCGGCATGAACTCGGAGATCTCGAGCGCGAAGTGAGCGTGGGACGGGGGAGCGCCAGGACGCTCGAACAGGTGCAGCTGGCAGTCGCCCGCCCGCAACCAGAGGACAGGGAAGCCGAAGTTCGGCGTCGGCAGCGGCTCGAGGCCGAGCTCGTCCACGTAGAAGCGCCGTGACGCTTCGATGTCCGTCGCGATCACACTGACGTGGTTGAGCGCGGGCGCCATGTTCCCATCATCGCCGCGCCGCTGCCGCGCCGCAACCGGGGCTTCCGCCGATCAGCCGGGCGGCTTCTCGGCGCGCTGGAACCGGGCCGGCCACCACGTCCGCTCGTCCAGCTCGAACGTCAGGGCGGGGACGAGGATCGAGCGCACGACGAGCGTGTCGAGCAGCACCCCGAGCGCGACGGTGACGCCGATCTGGGTGAGCGCGATCAGCGGCAGCACCGCGAGGACCGCGAACGTTCCCGCGAGGACGACCCCTGCCGAGGTGATCACGCCCCCGGTCACCGCCAGCGAGGTCAGCATGGCGTCGCGTGTCGGCATCCGGTGCGCCTCCTCGCGCACGCGCGCCATCAGGAAGATGTTGTAGTCCACCCCGAGCGCGACGAGGAAGATGAAGGCGAACAGCGGATAGCTCGGATCCTCGCCGGGGAAGCTCGTGAAGGCGTCGAAGAGAAGCAGGGAAAGCCCCATCGCGGCGAAGTAGGAGAGGATCACGGTGGCCATCAGCATCATCGGCGCCGTGACCGCCCGCAGCAGGCCGGCGAGGATCGCGAAGACGACGAGGAGGACGAGCGGGACGAGCAGCTTCGTGTCGCGCTCCGTCGCCGAGCGCACGTCCGCCTCCTCCGCCGTCGGGCCGCCGACGAGGACTGCGTCGCCTCCGGCCGCGGTGAGGTCGTCACGGAGCAGGGCGACCGCGGCGTACCCCTGCTTGCTGAACGGGTCGGCATCGAGCGTGACGCTGAAGCGCGTGCCCGGCTCACCCGTCTCGGACGCGCCCACCGCTGCGACGGCGCTCGATCCGGCCGCGGCCGCGCGGACGCCCTCGACCTTGGCCGGGTCGGTGACGAGCACGACGGTCGGCGCGCTCGCGCCCGCCGGGAAGGAGCGGTTCACGAGCTCCTGCCCCTGCACCGACTCGACCTCGCCCCGGAAGATGTTCGACGTGGTCAGGTTGTCGTCCAGCGTGAGCGTGCCGAGCGCGATCGCGCCGAGGGCGAGAGCCGTCACGATCCACACGGGCCGATGGCGGCGCTCGATCCAGTCGCCGAGCCGTCGCCAGGTCCCGCGCCGCGAGGTGTCCTCGGAGCCGAAGCGCGGCACGAAGGGCCAGAAGGCGCGGCGACCGCCGATCAGGAGCAGCGCCGGGAGCACCGTCAGCATGGCAGCGGCGGCAACCGCGACGCCCATCGCCCCGACGGGGCCGAGCCCCGCCGTGGAGTTGACCTGCGCGAGCGAGAGGCAGAGGAGGGCGGCCACGACCGTCCCGGCCGAGGCGAGGATCGCGGGGCCCGCCTGGCGCACGGCGATCCGCATCGCCTCGTGCTTGTCCTCCAGGAGGCGCAGCTCCTCACGGTAGCGCGCGGTGAGGAGCAGGGCGTAGTCGGTGCCGGCCCCGAAGACGAGGACGAGCAGGATGCCGCCCACCTGGCCGTTGATGACGACCCCGTTGGAGGCGAGCAGGTACCCGATCCCGCGGACGACGGACTCGGCGAGGATGACCGCGAGGAGTGGCAGGAACCAGAAGATCGGGCTGCGGTAGATGATCACGAGCAGGAAGAAGACGAGCCCGACCGTCGCGAAGAGCAACGTCGAGTTGATCCCCTCGAACGCCTTGCTCGCGTCGGCGGAGAAGCCGGCTGGCCCCGTCACCTTCACCTCGAGCCCGGGCGGCAGGTCGTCCGCGGCGATCTCACGGATCTGCTCGACCGCATCGATCAGGACCTCCTCGTCGCCTCCCGCGACGATCGGCGCCGTCAGGAGGGCTCCCTGGCCGTCGTCCGAGAAGACCGGCGGTGTGACCGTCGTGACGCCCTCGATCCCGGCCGCGATCAGCGCCGCCCTGCGTTCGGCGACGGCAGCGCGCGTGACCGGGTCGAACCCGTCCCCGTCGTCGTACACGACGATCGCCGGCGTCGCCTGCCCCGACGCGAACCCGTCGGAGGCGTTCAGCACCTTGACCGACTCGGCATCGCCCGGGAGGAAGCTGGAGGGCTCGTTCTGCTGCGCCGACTCGAACTTTCCCGCCAGCGGGCCGAGCGCAGCTGCGAGCACGAGCCACAGCGCGAGCACGAGGAACTTCGAGCGGCGGCCCGAGACGGCGGAGGCTAACCTCGACATTATCGAGACGAAGGTACCAGAGCCGATCGCTCAAACGGCCGCGATGTCGCGGCCGAAGTACGCCGCGGTCAGTGCTTCACCGGTCGCCTGCTCGATCAGCCGATCCCAACGTACGGACAGCCCCGGACCGAACACCCGCTCGGAGAGGAGCCTGCCGGCCGCCGGCCGGTCGACGAGCCCGCCGCACTCGCGAGCGAGGGTCGCCCCGAGCTGCGAGGCGACGACGTGCCCGTAGAGGTAGGTGTGGTAGTAGACCGGCGCGCATGCGATGTGGATTTTCGCGGCCCAGTCCGGGCTGCGCCGGCCGGCCGGGCGCGTGACGAGCTGGTAGCGCTCGACGAGCTCCCACCAGCGGGCATCCAGATCGGACTCGGGATCGGCGTAGAGCGAGCGCTCGAAGTTCGTCATCACGAGCACGAACCGCGTGAAGACCAGCATCTCGGCCGCCCGGGCGGCACGGAGAGAGCCGGAGAGCTCGGCCACAGCCCCCTCACCGACGCCCGCCACCCGCTCGAGCCATTCGGCGTCGCCGGCGAGCCGTCCCATCAGGATCGCAATCCCCTCGGTGACCACGAGGTGCGTGTCGCGCAGCAGCCAGGGCAGTGAGTCGTCGAAACCGGCGTCGAAGGTGGCATGACCGAGCTCGTGCAGCATCGTGTCCATCCACTGCTGCCCCGGAACGACGTTCGCGAGCACACGGATGTCGCCCTCGCGGTCGAGGTCGACACAGAACGCATGCTGGCACTTGCCCTCGCGCGGAAACAGGTCGCTCCGCTCGAGGACGGACCGCGTCTCGAGCCCGATGCCGTCGAAGGTCCGCTGCGACAGCTCCACGAGGTCGGCGCTCTCGAGGAACGGGTCGATGTCGACTCCGCCTTCGACGGGAACCTCCTGAAAGAACGCATCCGCGTAGTGCCACGGCTCGAGCCCGGCCGCCGGGCTGCGAAACCGCGTCGCCAGGCGCTCGTCGAGCTCCGCCTTCCAGCGGGCGAACGGTTCCACGGTTGCACGGTCGGCCTCGTCGAGCGTGGCGATGAGCTTGTCCTCGTCCATCTCCGCCATCGCCACGGAGAGAGCGAACCAGTCCCGGAAGCCGAGGGTGTGGGCTGCCCTGTTGCGAAGACGCGCGAGCTCGCGCACGTCGTCGGCCACCTCGGCGCCAACGGTCTTCGACGCCTCCCACGCCGCCCGGCGCTCGCCGTGGTCGTCGCTCTCCCTGAGGATTCGGCGGATCTCGTTCTCGTCGACCCGGCGACCGTCGATGTCCCCGCGATGCAGGGAGAACCGCATGTCGACCGACGCTTCGAGCTCGATGATGCGCGAGCGCAGGTCGGCGGGTAGCTGCTGCGGGAGAAAGGCCTGCCGCAGGAGGTCGAGCCTGCGCCGGACGGGCCCGTCGGCCTCGGCGCGGGCCGCCTCGATTGCGGCGAACCGGTCGCCGTCGGAGAGGAAGTCGGACAGCGCCGTCTCGAGCTCCACGCGCCGGCGCTCGTTCTCGTCGGTCGCCGCGACGTTGAGGTCCCACCAGGCGTGGGAGACAGCGGCGGTGAGCGGAGCGAGCTGGCTCTCGATCGTGTCTGCGACGGCGGCCGCGTTCGTCATCGAGCACGAGTGTACGCGGGCGGGCGCTCACCGGAGGGAGGCGCGTCGCAACCACGCGAAGGAATCGCCACAATGCGGTAATCCCCGATCAAGGAGAACGCCCGCCATGGCCACAAACATGCATGTCGATATCGACCGCGCGCGAATCAGAGAGCTGACCGAGCGCGAGGCCGCGGTGCTCGACGGGCGCACTCAGGGCTCCCGCGTCTTCTACGCCCGCGCACAGGAGAGCCTCGTCGGCGGCGTGGCCTCGTCGTACCAGTCGCGGGATCCCTGGCCGATCTACCTCTCGCACGGGAAGGGCCCGCAGGTGTGGGATGTCGACGGCAACGAGTACCTCGACTTCCACAACGGCTTCGGCTCGATGGTGCAGGGGCATGCGCACGACACGATCTCGAAGGCCGTGACCGACCGGATCGGGCTCGGCACACATTTCGCCGCTCCGACCGAGGACGCGATCGTCGTCGGCGAGGAGCTCGCCCGCCGCTGGGGCCTGCCGAAGTGGCGCTACGTCAACTCCGGCTCGGAGGCGACGATGGACGCGATCCGGATCGCCCGGGGAACGACGGGACGCGACACGATCGTCAAGATCTTCGGCTCCTACCACGGCCACCACGACTACGTGATGGTCTCGATCGGCGTCGACTACGACAGGATCGGAGATCGCCTCGACCTGAAGTCGCTGCCCTACGGCCTCGGGATCCCCCAATCGGTGGTGGAGATGACTGTTGCCGTCCCCTTCAACGACGCCGACGCGATGGAGCGCCGGATCGAGCGGCTGATCGAGGAGGGTCGCCCGCCTGCCTGCGTGATCATGGAGCCGGCGATGATGAACCTCGGGGTCGTGCTGCCCGAGCCCGGCTACCTCGAGGCGGTACGCGAGATCACCCGCAGGCACGGCGTCATGCTGATCTTCGACGAGGTCAAGACGGGTCTCTGCATCGCGGCAGGCGGCGCGGTGGAGCGGTTCGGCGTCACGCCTGACCTCGTCACGCTCGCGAAGGCGCTCGGCGGCGGACTCCCGTCGGGCGCGATCGGCGGCACGGCGGAGGCGTTCGAGGTCGTCGAGTCCGGCGGCGTGGTGCAGGTCGGGACCTACAACGGCAATCCGCTCTCGATGGCGGCGGCGCGCGCGAACCTGCTCGACGTGATGACCCCCGAGGCCTACGCCCATCTCGACTCGCTGAACGAGCACCTGCTGATGGGCTGCCAGCAGGTGATCGAGAAGTACTCGTTCCCCGGCTACTCGGTCGGCATCGGCTCGAAGGGGTGCGTCACGTTCTCCCCGGAGAAGATCACCGACTACACCTCGTTCAAGGCGAACCAGGACGCCGAGCTCTGCGAGCTCGCCTGGCTCTACAACATGAATCGCGGCATCTACATGACCCCCGGCCGCGAGGAGGAGTGGACGCTCTCGATCACCCACACCCTCGAGGACTGCAGCCGGTTCGTGGCGGTGTTCGAGGAGATGGCCCACGACCTGACCGCGTGATGTCGAGCTTCAGCCGGACGTCTGGGTTCGCCGCCTGAACCCGGTGTCCGGCTGAAGCCGGACACCACTACCGGTCGTGAGCGGAGCGCCCGCCCACACTCGCGTGGCCGGCCGCCGGGTAGGGCTCGAGATCGTCGATTGCGCCGGACGTCGCCGCGACCCGCTCGAGCCAGGCGGCCACGGCCGGATAGGCGGCAATCTCGTACCCGGCCTCGTGCGCGACCCGGGTGTAGGCGTACAACGCACAGTCGGCAACGGTGTAGCGGCCGCCGACGAGGAAGTCCTTCCCGGCGAGGCCGCGTTCGAGCGCCGCCAGCGCGTGGGCGCCGGCCTCGACATGCCGCGCGAGCGCCTCCGGCTGCCGGCGATCGCGCCCCGTCAGACGCCAGAAACGGGCGGTGCCGACGTTGGGCTCGAGCAGGTTCTGCTCGAAGAACATCCACGCGTGGACGTGCGCGCGCTCGACGCGGTCGCCCGGCAGGAGAGGTGTGCCCTCGGCCAGATAGAGCAGGATCGCCCCCGATTCGGGGATCGCCGAGCCGTCCTCGGTCTCGAGCAGCGGCGTGCGGCCGGCCGGGTTCCGCGCCAGGTAGGCGTCGGTCTGCGAGTCGCCGGCGAAGATGTCCACCGGGACGCGCTCGTAGGGGAGGCCGAGCTGCGAGAGCAGCATCCTGACCTTGAAGCAGTTGGCCGAGGCCGCGAAGTCGTGGAGTCTGATCATGAGAGGTGAAACGCGCGGCGGGGCCGGCGTGTGAGGTCGGCCGAGCCCGGACGACCGGCTGAAGCCGGTCGCCGCGGCGAGTGATCTCGCCTTCTCCGGGTAGCATCCCGGCCATGGCGACCGCCACCGGCAGCGGCACGATCCCGTGGGACTGGTACGTCGACCCGGCAGTGGCCCGGCTCGAGCAGGAGAGGATCTTCCGGCGCACCTGGCAGTACGTCGCGCACACCGGGAACCTGACCGAGCCCGGGTCGTTCGTCTCGACCCGGGCCGGCGACGTCCCGGTCGTCCTCGTCTGCGGCCGCGACGACGCGCTCCGCGCGTTCGTGAACGTCTGCCGGCACCGCGGCTACCTGCTCTGTGACGGTGCCGGCCGGCGCGAGACGCTGCAGTGCCCCTATCACGCGTGGACGTACGACCTCGACGGGTCGCTGCGCACGGCACCACGCGGAGACAGCGAGCCGGGATTCGACCGGCACGAGCTCGGTCTCGTCCCCGTCGCGGTCGACACCTGGGGACCGTTCGTCTTCGTCAATCCCGACCCCGCGGCCGGCAGCCTCGCCGAGCACCTCGGCGACCTACCGCGGCTCGTGGCCGAGGGCGGGGTCGACGTCGACGCGCTCGTGTTCCACCAGCGGGCGGAGGGCGAGTACGAGGCGAACTGGAAGGTCTGCGTCGAGAACTTCCTCGAGTGCTATCACTGCGCCGTCGCGCACCCGAGCTTCTCGAAGGCGATCGACGTCGCCCCCGGCGCGTACACCCTGGAGGAGCACCCGACGTTCTCGAGCCAGTACGGGCCGGCGAAGAACGGCGGCGGCGGCATCTACGACGCCGTGGGCGAGGTCGACCGCGGCCAGTTCCACCTCCTCTTCCCGGGCACGACGATCAACGTCATGCCGGGCCGCGGCAACCTCTCGATCGGCCCGGTCGTGCCGCTCGGAGCCGAGCGCACCCACCGCTGGCTGGACTACTTCTTCCTGCCGGGCACGGACGAGCAGTGGGTCGCCGACTATCTCGAGCTCGACAACCAGGTCGGCGCCGAGGATCGCGTGCTCGTCGAGCGCGTGCAGGCCGGGATGCGATCGGGGCTGATCGCCGAGGGCGCCCTGATGCCCGAGTCCGAGCGCCTGATTACCCACTTCGAGCGCCTGCTCGTCGAGGCGCTCGGCAGCGCCGTCTAGCGGCGGTGTCCGGCTTCAGCCGGATGCCCGGGTTTCGGCGCCGGCCGGCCATCGGCGGCGGACAACGAAGCGGCGCAGCTCGTCCGAGCCCCACACGATCAGCGGCATCGGCGCGAGCAGCGCGAGCTCTGCGGGCCCGAGTGCAGCGGTTCCGAAGATGCCCTGCAGCGGCGGCAGGTAGACGAGCGCTGCCGTGAACACGATCTCCGACGCGATCCCCCAGAGCAGCAGCCGGTTGGAGAAGAATCCGATCGACCGTAACGACACGTGCTCGGTCCGGGCCGCGACAGCGGTGCCGATCTGGCAGGCGACGATGCCCGCGAACGTCATCGTCGTCGCGGTCAGATAGGTCGTGTGCAGCGGCGTGCCTGCGCCGACGGGGTCGCCGGGGCTCCAGCCGCCCTCTCGCAGGACGACGAAGAACGCTGCCAGCACGAGCGCCGCCTCGACCAGGCCGAGCCACACCCACGCCCGCACGAGCATCGCGCGCCTGATCACCCCTTCGTCTGCGGGACGCGGGGGCCGGGCCATCAGACCGGGCTCGGCGGCCTCCCGGCCGAGGGCGAGCGCCGGCAGGATCTCCGTGCCGAGGTCGATCGCGAGGATCTGCATCACGGTGATCGGCAGCGGCACCGCGCCGCCCGAGAGCGCGAAGACGAGGAAGGGGATCACCTCCGGCGTCGCGTGCGCGAAGATGTAGACGATGAACTTGCGGACGTTGTCGAACACCTGACGCCCCGCCTCGACCGCGACCACGATCGTCGCGAAGTTGTCGTCTGTCAGCACCATAGTCGCCGCCTCGCGCGCGACGTCCGTTCCGGCGAGCCCCATCGCGACGCCGATGTCGGCCCGCCGCAGCGCCGGGGCGTCGTTGACGCCGTCACCGGTCATCGCGACGACCTGCCCCTCCGCACGGAGCGCGTCGGCGACGCGCAGCTTGGCCTCGGGCGAGCTGCGGGCGAAAATGAGCTCCTCGCCCATGCGCAGGAGCCGGTCGAGGTCGCGCTCGCTCAGCGACTCGAGCTCGGCACCGGTGACGACCGTCGCGCCGCCGGGCGCGATGCCGACGCGGCGCGCGATCTCGGCCGCGGTCGGGCCGTAGTCGCCGGTCATGACGATGATGCGAATGCCTGCCTCGTGGCACCGTACGACAGCTTCCGCGACCTCGGGCCGCGGCGGGTCGAACAGGGCGACGAGCCCGAGCACGGTGAGATCGTGCTCGGCAGCTTCGCGCGTCTCGGGTGGGACCGACCCGTCCGGCAGGTCACGCCGGGCGACCGCCAGGACGCGCAGCCCGGTCTCCGCATGGCGCTCGACCTGCTCCAGCACCTCGGCCCTCCGCACGTCGTCGAGCGGCTCCTCGACGCCGTCGGAGCGGAGGATTGCAACCGCCCGGGCAAGGATCGCCTCGGGCGCCCCCTTGGCGTTCACGACGAGGCGTCCTGCCTCGTCGTCGACGGTCGACATCAGGCGCAGCGTGGGATCGAAGCGGAAGATGCGCCGACGATGCCGCTCGCGGCGAGCGACGGTCACGTTCGCGCCGAGCAGCTCGGAGGCCTGGAGCAGCCCCACCTCCGTCGCCTCACCCCGCGACTTGCCCGTCTCGTGGCGGTCGATGTCGGCCGTCGTGCAGGCGGCGAGCGTGTACGACAGCTCCGCGAGGACAGGATCGGCCGCGACGTGGGCCGCGACGTGGGCCGCGACGTCGCCGTCTGTCTCGAGGTCGACCTCGCCGGCCGCGGTGAGGATCCGAACCGGCCGCATCCTGTTCTCGGTCAGCGTGCCGGTCTTGTCCGTGCAGATCACGGCCGTGGAGCCGAGTGTCTCGACCGCGCTCAGCCGCTTCACGAGGGCTCCCCGACGGGCGAGGCTGGCGACCCCGACCGCAAGGGCGAGGGTGATCGTGGGGAGCAGCCCTTCGGGCACGTTCGCGACGATCAGGCCCACGGCGAACGTCGCTGCATCGTGCAGCGGCAGACCGGCGGCGAGCCACCCGAGCGGCAAGAACGCCACCCCGACGGCGACCGCCACCCCCGAGATCAGCCACGCCACGCGCCGCACCTGGCGCTCGATCGGGCTCGCCTCCTGGCGCACGCCCTCCGACAGCGCTGCAATCCGCCCGAGCTCGGTGTGCATGCCGGTGGCGTAGACGAGCGCGCGGGCCTCACCGCCGACGCAGGTCGTGCCGCTGAAGACGAGCCGGCGGGAGTCGACGACCGGGCCGCCGGGCTCGTCCTCGGCGTCAGCCGAGCGGTAGACGGGCTGCGACTCGCCGGTGAGCGTCGAGAGATCGACCTCGACACCGCCGCCGAGGAGTCGCGCGTCGGCGGAGACCCTGTCGCCTTCGCTGACGACGACGACGTCGCCGGGAACGAGCGCGGCCGCGTCGACGACGCCGACGTGGCCGTCGCGCACGACGGTAGCCTGCTGTGGCAGATAGCGACGGAGCGCCTCGACAGCCCGGCCCGCCTGTCGCTCCTGGACGAAGGCGAAGACGGCGTTGAGCAGGATCACCGCGACGATCGCCACACAGAGCACCGGCGTCCCCGCGACGAGGGCGAGACCGGCGGCGACCCAGAGCAACAGAGCGAGCGGGTGGATCAGCTGGTTGAGAGCCTGACGCGGCCAGTCGCGGCCCCGGCCGCGCCGTAGCTCGTTGGGTCCGTAGGCGAGGAGCCGGCGTGCGGCCTCCCGCTCGGACAACCCTTCCGCGCGGACGCCGAGATCGAGCAGAAGGCGCTCGATCGGCTCCCGCGGGTCCCGCGGCACCATGACGTGGGGATCGACGGCCATCGCTCTACGACTATCGTGCGGCCATGAGCGCAGATTCGCATCGGCGGCGCCCCTCTCACGTGCCTCGGTCTACTACGGACGCGCCGCGGCCACGATCCCGCATCGACGTCCCGCTCGTCACTGTCGCGAATCGCCCCTCGTCGGCTCAGGCACGATTCACCTGATGCAGACCCGCGACCTCGCAGCCGAAGATCGGCTTCTCAACCGCGAGCTCTCGTGGGTCGAGTTCAACGCACGCGTCCTCGACCTCGCCTCCGACGAAACGCAGCCGCTGCTCGAACGGGTCAAGTTCTGTTCCATCTTCTCGTCGAACCTGGACGAGTTCTTCATGGTGCGGGTCGCCGGCCTCCTCGACCAGGAGGCGGCAGGCTTCGCAAAGCGCTCCGCCGACGGCCTCTCCCCCACCGAGGCCCTCGCGGGGATCAAGGCGCGCGTCACGGCTCTGACGGGACGGCAGTCGAAGCTCTGGAAGCGCGAGCTGCAACCCGCGCTCGCCGCCGAGGGCATCGAGATCGTCACGATCGAGGAGTGCACGCCGAAGGAGCTGCAGCGCCTCGAGGCGGTCTACACGCGCGACATCTACCCGGTCCTGACCCCGCTCGCGGTCGGCGCGGGCCAGGCATTCCCGTACATCTCCGGGCTGTCGCTCTCACTGGGTGTGCTCGCCGTCGACCCGGACACGGCCGAGGAGCGATTCGCCCGCGTCAAGGTGCCGGAGGGGCTCGACCGGTTCGTCGCTGCCGGGAAGCGGCTCGTGCCACTCGAATCGGTGATCGCGCACTTCCTGCCCTCGCTCTTCCCCGGGATGGAGATCGCCGAGCAGGCGATCTTCCGCGTCACGCGCGACGCCGACTTCGAGGTGTCCGACGACGCCGACGATCTGCTCGAGGCGGTCGAGTCGGAGCTCAGGCGGCGCCGCTTCGGCGACGTCGTCAGGGTCGAGGTGTCTGCGTCGGCATCGACCACGATGCTCGATCGCCTGCGCGAGGGCCTGGACGTGCATGCACACCAGACCTACGAGATCGATGGTCTGCTCGACCTCGCCGACCTCATGCAGCTCACGCAGCTCGACCGCCCCGATCTCCAGGTCGAGCCGTGGGCTCCCATCACCCAGCCTCGGCTCATTCGGGCGAAGGACGCGGCGCGGTTCTTCGACGAAATCCGCCGGGGCGATCTGCTCGTCCATCAGCCGTACGAGTCGTTCCGGACGAGCTTCGAAGCGTTCGCCGCAGCCGCAGCCGACGACCCTGACGTGATCGCGATGAAGACCGGCTTCTATCGCACGTCGGACGACAGCGCCCTCGTCTCGGCCCTGATCGACTGTGCCGAGGACGGGAAGCAGGCCGTCTGCCTCGTCGAGCTGAAGGCACGGTTCGACGAGCGCCGGAACATCGAGTGGTCCCGCGAGCTCGAGCAGGCGGGCGTCCATGTCGTCCACGGCTTTCCGGACATGAAGATCCACGCCAAGATGACCCTCGTCGTGCGGCGGGAGGCGGGCGGGCTCCGGCGCTACGTCCACATCGGCACGGGCAACTATCACGCCTCGACGGCGCGCCTCTACGAGGACGTCGGGATCTTCACGGCCGACGAGGAGATCGCGGCGGACGTTGCCGACGTGTTCAACTACGTGACCGGCTTCGGCCGGCCGCAACGGTTCCGCAAGCTGCTCGTGGCGCCGTTCGAGATGAGGGCACGGCTCGTCGAGGAGATCCGCGGGGTTGCCGCGGCGGCAAAGGCCGGCGAGCCGGCCCGGATCATGCTGAAGCTCAACAACCTGGTCGACCCGACGCTGATCGACGAGCTCTACGCGGCCGGAGCCGCCGGCGCGCGGGTGGACATCTGCGCCCGCTCGATCTGCATGCTGCGACCCGGCGTCGAGGGGCTGTCGGAGAACATCCGGGTGCGCTCGATCCTGGGGCGATTCCTCGAGCACAGCCGCATCTACTCGTTCGAGGCGGGGGCGAGCACCTCGATCTTCATCGGCAGCGCCGACCTGATGCCGCGCAACCTCGACCGGCGGGTCGAGGTGCTCGTGCCGGTCGAGAACGCGCGCTCGCGGCAGGAGCTGCAGGCCGTCCTCGGCAGCATCTTCGCCGCCGACGTGCGTGCCTGGACGCTTGCGAGCGACGGTTCGTGGTCGTCGGTCGAGCCGGCGAAGCCGTCGAAGCCCGTCGACCACCAGGCGGCGATGATGCGGCGCGCACAACTGCGCGCGCGCCGACAGGCGGGCGCCCGCACCGGCAAGAGCCTCTGAGCTCCCGGGCCGGCGTCGGAACCCGGGCCCCGGCCGGCGCCCGGGTTCCGCCTCCCTCGCCCTGTCCGGCACGGCCGTCATGATCGAAGGACAGATGCGCGTCGCGGTCATCGATGTCGGCTCCAACACGGCGCGCCTGCTCGTCGCGGACGTCGGCGCCGACGAGTCGATCGTGCCGGTGCTCGAGGAGCGGAGCTACCTCCGCCTCGGTGCCGAGATCGAGCGAAGGGGCACGCTCGGGGTGAGGAAGATCGCGGAGGCGGCGGAGACGTGTGGCGCCTTCGCGCGCCGGGCAACGGAGCTGGGCACAACCCGCTCGGCAGTGATCGTCACAGCCCCCGGCCGACAGGGCGCCTCGGCTACGGCGCTCACGGCGGCGCTCGGCGAGGCGACCGGCCTGCCGGTTCGCGCCCTCACTGCCGACGGCGAGGGCCGGCTCGCCTACCGCGGCGCCGTCGCCCGGGCCACGGGCGAGCTGCCGGAGGTCGTCGCGGTCGTCGACGTCGGCGGCGGCTCCACCGAGATCGCCGTCGGTACCCCGCTACTCGGCGCCGCCTGGATCCGGTCGGCCGACGTCGGCTCGTTGCGTCTCACTCGCTCGCACCTCGGGAACGACCCGCCGACCGAACTGCAGGTTGCCGCTGCGATCGAGGCGGCGACGGCCGCGCTCGCCGGGATGCGGCCGCCCGTGCCCGACATCGCGCTCGCCGTCGGCGGCAGCGCCCGCGCCGTGGCCAGGATCGTCGGCCGCCATTTCGGACCGGAGGATCTCCAGGAGACTGTCGCAATCCTCTCCCGTCGTCCGGCTGCGAAGGTGGCGCGCACGTTCGGCATCAACCCCGAGCGCGTCGAGACGCTGCTGGCGGGGGCGCTGCTGCTGGCCGGGGCCGGACGGGCACTCGGGGTGCCGTTCGAGCTGGGACGCGGCGGCCTCCGGGAGGGCGCGGCGCTCGAGCTCGCATGCGCGCGAGAGACAGCCCAGGCGGCATAGTTCGCTACCCCCCGGGCGCTACGACTGCCAGGACTCCCAAAGCGCGGCGTAGGCGCCCTTGCTCGCGATCAGCTCGTCGTGAGTGCCGAGCTCCTGCAGGAGGCCGTTCTCGACAACGGCCACACGATCGGCGTCGTGTGCCGTGTGCAGCCGGTGGGCGATCGCGACGACGGTGCGCCCCGTCAGCACCGAGGCGAGCGAGCGCTCGAGATGCCTTGCCGCGCGGGGGTCGAGCAGGGAGGTCGCCTCGTCGAGGACGAGCGTGTGGGGATCGGCGAGCACGAGCCGCGCCAGAGCGAGCTGCTGCGTCTGCGCAGGTGTGAGCGGCGCGCCGCCGGCCCCGACGACCGTCTCGATCCCCTCGGGCAACGCCTCCACCCAGGCCGTCGCGTCGACCGCGGCGAGCGCCGCCGCAAGCTCTCCGTCGGGGGAACCGGCGCTCGCGAGGCGCAGGTTGTCCGCCAGAGTGCCCACGAACACGTGCTGCTCCTGCGTCACGAGCGCAACCTCGCGGCGCAGCGTCTCCAGCTCGAGGTCGACGAGCGGCACGCCGCCGACCTCGACCGAGCCCGTCCGCGGGGGATGGATGCCGGCGAGCAGGCGGCCGAGCGTCGACTTGCCGGCCCCGGACGGGCCGACGACGGCGATTCGCTCGCCCGGCTCGAGGTCGAGCTCGATCCCGTGCAGCACGTCGCGGCCGGGAACGTAGGCGTAGCGCACGTCGTGGGCGCGGAGCCAGTCGTCGTCCGGCTCCGCTCCGGTCGCCTCGCGGTCGGAGGGCACGTCGGCGATCCCGACGAGCCGTGCGAACGACGCCCCGCCGACCTGGACCTCGTCCAGCCACGAGAGCAGCCGGTCGACCGGGTCGGCGAGCTGCTGGATATAGAGCACGACGGTCGTTACCTCGCCGACCGTGGCATGGCCGGCCGAGACGAGGTAGCCGCCCCACGCAAGCGCGGCCACGACGGGAAGGACGTAGGCGACGTCGACGGTCGGGAACCAGATCGTCCGGAGCCGGAGGGTGAAGCGCTCCGAGCGGTACGCGTCGGCCAGATTGGCGTCGATCCGGCCGGCACGCTCGCCGGCGAGGCCCAGCGCCTCGACGGTGCGGCCGCCGTCGACCGTCTCGCCGGTCGTGCCCGCAAGGGCCGCGTACGCAGCGCGCTCCCACAGGTACCCGGCCGGGGCGAGGCGGAGGTACCATCGCGTGCCCACGATCAGGATCGGCACGCCGACGATGCACGGGAGCGCGGCGACAGGGCTCACCCAGACGGCTGCGCCGACGACGAGGAGAGCGGTCACGCAGGCGATCGACGTCTCGGGAATCGCGAACCGGATCGTCCGGGCGAGCGCGTCGACGTCGGCGGTCGTGCGCGAGACGAGGTCGCCGATCCCGGCGCGCTCCACGGTCGAGAGCGGCAGCGCCAGCACCCGACGCATGAAGTCCTCGCGCAGCTCTGCGAACATCCTCTCGGAGAGGACGAACGACGCCCGGCGGGCGAAGAACGTGAGGATCGTCTGCGCCACGAGGAAGACGGCGAGGAACACCACCACGCGGTCGATCTCGGCCGTGTCGATGCCCGTCTGGAGGCCCTGCACGAGCGACCCCAGGAGTGGCGGGCCGACGAGCCCGGTGGCGGCGGCAAGGGCGTGCAGGGCGAGAACGCCGACCATCGCGCGGCGGTGGCGGCCTGCCAGCGCGGCTGCCTGCCGGCGCATCTCGGGAGGGCTCGCGATCGGGAGGAGCTTGCTCACGCGGCCTCCCCGCGGGTGACGACGTCCCGGTAGGCCGGGCTCCTCCCGAGCAGCTCTCGGTGCGTCCCGGTCGCCTGAACGCGCCCGTCGGCGATGAGCACGACCTCATCGGCCCGGTCGAGCACGAGGGGGCTCGCGGTCACGACGATCGTGGTGCGGCCGGAGCGGTAGTCGTGCAGCTGGCGAGCGACGCGGGCCTCGGTGTGGGCGTCGACCGCGCTCGTGGGCTCGACGAGCACGAGGATCTCCGCGTTCGAGAGCAACGCCCGCGCGAGCACGAGCCGTTGCCGCTGCCCTCCCGAGAACGAGCGACCCCGCTCGTCGACGATCTCGTCGAGTCCCGCCGGCAGCGCCACCAGGACGTCCTCCGCAGCAGCAATCTCGATCGCGGTCGTGATCTCGTCGTCGCTCGCCCGCGACCACGGGTCGAGCTCGGTGCGGAGCGTGCCGGAGAAGATGAGCGGGTCCGGCTCGCTGACGAGGATCCGCCGGCGCACGACCTCGAGAGGCAGGCGGTCGAGCGGAGTGTCGCCGAGCATCACGCCGCAATCGTCGACGAGGCGACCCAGCCGGTCGGCGAGCGCGCTCGTCTCGTCGGGCGAGGCCGAAACGAGGCAGGTCAGGCTGCCTGGCTCGATCGTGAGGCCGGAAGCCGGGTCGACGAGCGGAACGCCGGCAGGCGGCTCGGGCAGGGGGTCGGCAGGATCGTCGACGGCGCGCGCGACGGCGAGGACGCGCAGCATCTTGCGGGCCCCGACGTGGGCCCGCGTGAACTTCTCGACCGCCTCCGCCGACGTCCGGAGGGGGATCACGAGGAAGCCTGCGTACCCGTAGAACGCCACGAGCTCGCCGCTCGTGATCTCCCCCGATGCGGCGAGATGTGCGCCGACCCAGGTGACGAGGACGACGAAGAGGCCGGGCAGGAGAACCTGGGCCGCGTCGAGCGTCGACTGCGGGGTGGCCACGCGGACGCCGGCTCCGCGCACGGCCTCGGAGCGCAGCTGGTAGCGGTCGAAGAATGCCTGCTCGCCTCCGACGCCGCGCAGCACGCGGAGACCGGCGGCGGTGTCGGCACCGAGCGCGGTGAGCAGGCCGACCTCCTCGCGCTGCTCGCGCTGCCGCAGCTGGAGCGGCTTGATCACGAAGCTGAGCGAGACCGTGAGCAGCGGCACGCCGATCAGGACGAGGAGGCCGAGCTCGATGGACGTGGTGAGCAGGATGGCTGCCACGACGGCGTACGAGACGACGCTGCCCACGAGGCGCGCGAGGATGTCGAACGCGCCTCCGGCCCGCAGGGCGTCGTTCGAGACGGTCGCGACGACCTCGCCCGTCGAGAGCTCGGCCCGCACGGCGTCACCCGAGTGCGCGGCGTGGTGGCCGACGACCTGGGCGAGCCGGAACGACGCCTGCAGCCAGTTCTGGACGGCATAGCGGTGGCGCATCACGCCCGCCGCGGCCTGGACGACGCCGAGCACTGCGAGCAGGGTGCAGAACCGGACCAGAGCGTCGTTCTCGCCGTCCACGATCCCCTGCTGGATCGCCTGGCCGATCGCATACGGCATCAGCGCCTGCGCGACCATCCAGACGATCCCGAAGACGATTGCGATGGTGATCGTCCCGAGCTGGTGCCGGCCCACCCAGACGAGCAGCCGCACGGGCGAGCGGGTGTCCGGTTGCCCCGGGTCGGCGAGCGGAAGCTCGATCAAGGCTGTGCTACCGCGCCCGCGCCGCCGCCGCGTGTGCGGAAAAGAGCGTCGCACACGCTTCGGCGACCTGGCTGTGCTACCGCGCCCGCGCCGCCGCCGCGTGTGCGGAAAAGAGCGTCGCACACGCTTCGGCGACCTGGCTGTGCTACCGCGCCCGCGCCGCCGCCGCGTGTGCGGAAAGAGCGTCGCACGCGAGTCGGCGTCATGGGCGGACGAGCGGCTTGTACGCGATGCGGTGCGGCTCGAGCGCCTCGGGACCGCGCGTCTCGGTCACCCAGGCGGCGTACTCACCCCAGGAGCCCTCGAACCACGTCACCTGCGAGTCGCCCTCGAATGCGAGGATGTGTGTCGCAACCCGGTCGAGGAACCAGCGGTCATGGGTGATCACGACGGCGCAGCCGGCGAAGTCGAGCAGGGCGTCCTCGAGCGCACGGAGCGTGTCGACGTCGAGGTCGTTGGTCGGCTCGTCGAGGAGGAGCACGTTGCCGCCGGACTTGAGGAGCTTGGCGAGATGGACGCGGTTGCGCTCACCTCCGGAGAGATCCTTGACGAGCTTCTGCTGATCGCCGCCGCGGAAGTTGAACCAGGACGTGTACTGGCGGGAGTTCACCTCGCGCTTGCCGAGCAGCACGATGTCCTGGTTCTCGGAGATCTCCTTCCAGACCGTGTTCTGTGGGTTGAGGCCGCCGCGCGACTGGTCGACGTAGGCGAGCTGCACCGTGTCGCCGATCCGGAGCTCGCCGCCGTCGGGCTGCTCTTCGGCGGCGATCATCCGGAAGAGGGTCGTCTTGCCGGCGCCGTTCGGCCCGATCACGCCGACGATACCGCCGGGCGGCAGGGAGAACGTCATGTCCTCGACGAGTAGCCGGTCGCCGAAGCCCTTGACCACGTGGTCTGCCTGGACGACCAGGTCGCCGAGGCGTGGCCCCGCCGGGATGTGGATCTCGACGCCCTCGAGCTTGAAGTTCGCATCGTCGGCGAGCATCTTCTCGTACGCGCCGATGCGCGCCTTCGACTTGGCGTGGCGGGCCCGCGGGCTCATGCGCACCCATTCGAGCTCGCGGGCGAGCGTGCGCCGCCTCGCCGACTCGGTCTTCTCCTCGACCGCGAGTCGCGCCTGCTTCTGCTCCAGCCACGACGAGTAGTTACCCTCGAACGGGAGCCCCTTGCCGCGATCGAGCTCGAGAATCCAGCCGGCGACGTTGTCGAGGAAGTAGCGGTCGTGGGTGACGGCCATGACGGTGCCCTTGTAGTCCTCGAGGAACCGCTCCAGCCAGGCGACGGACTCGGCATCGAGGTGGTTCGTGGGCTCGTCGAGAAGGAGAAGATCCGGCGACGAGAGGAGCAGCCGACAGAGGGCGACCCGGCGGCGCTCGCCGCCCGAGAGGGTCGTGACGTCGCGGTCGCCCTCGGGCAGGCGGAGCGCGTCCATCGCCCGGTCGAGCTGGGCGTCGAGGCCCCATGCGTCGTGGCGGTCGATCTGCTCCTGCACGGTCGCCTGCTCGGTGAGGAGGGCGTCGAAGTCGGCGTCGGGCTCGGCGAACGCGGCCGAGACGGCGTTGAAGCGATCGAGCAGGTCGCGAAGCTCGCGGACGCCGTCCTCGACGTTGCCGCGGACGTCCTTGGCCGGATCGAGCTCGGGCTCCTGCTGGAGGAAGCCGACGGACGCGCCCGGGTGCAGCTCGGCGATCCCCGAAGAAGGCTCTTCGAGCCCAGCCATGATCCGCAGCAGCGTCGACTTTCCGGCGCCGTTCGGGCCGAGCACGCCGATCTTGGCGCCGGGCAGGAACGACAGCGAGATGTTCGCGAGCACCTGCCGATCGGAACCGTAGAACTTGTCGACCCGGTACATCGTGTAGACGTAGTCGCTGCTCACGGCGACGCAGGCTACCGCCTGGCGCCGGGAACCGCGCCGCCGCTGTCGGACAAGAGCCCCGCTCGCGGCGACGGCGCAGACGGCGTCAGCGCGGCTGCAACGAGCCGGAGTGGCGCCACACGACAGTGGCCGGGTCGTTCCGCGACGGCCCGAAGCGGCCAAGCCGCGGCCTCGAAGGTGTAACCCTGGCGGGGGAGGCACACCGGGGACGCGGGCGGATCAGGCTCGGTGAAACCTCCCTCCGCCGCCCTCGCGAAAGACTCTATAGCTCGAACGAGGGATTGCCGATAGGGAGGCCATGGACACTCCCGCGATTGCCTCCCGCCTCATCGGCGACATCTTCGTCGAGCAGGGCCTGATCTCCGACACTCAGCTCGAGCAGGCGCTTGACGAGCAACGGACGACCGGCAGGCGTCTCGGCGAGATCCTGGTGTCCCGGTTCGGCGTTTCCAGGCTCGACCTGTCGTCGGCGCTGCTCGAGCAATTGGCCGAGCGCGAGTCCGCAACGACCGAGGCCGACCACACGTCCGACCGGCGCGACCTCGAGGCGCTCGCGGCGGAGTGGTCGACTCCCGAAGTGGAGCCCGTCGACGCGCCTCCCGTTGAGCACATCGCCGTCGACGGAGGGGCGCCAGTCGACGACCCCGGGTCTGCGACCCTTCGCGTCGAGCCATCGCCGGCGAATAACGACTCTGGCACCGCAGTCGACGGCAACGTTGCCGCGCTGGCCGACCGTGTCGAAGAGCTCAACGCTCGCCTCACGGAGTTGGCGGACGGACAGCTCGGCGACGGAGCTCAGCTCCACGAGGTGGCCCACGATCTCAGGGCAGCTGTCGACAGGATGCACGAGCGCTTCGAGCGCGCGGAGTCTGCCGCCGGCGAGCGGCTCGCCCAGGTCGAGGAGCAGCTCGCGGACACGGTCACGCCCGTTCAGCTCACCGAGCGCGTCCATTCGTTGACGAGCGGGATGGCGAAGCTCGGTCGTCTCAGCGAAGAGCTCGCGAGCAGGCTTTCAGTGCTCCAGACCCGCGGGATCGACACCGTCGCGGGTGAGGTGAAGGAGCTCAGGGCCGAGCTTGCAGACCATGGCCACAAGGAGCTCCTCGGCGTCGCCGATCGTGTCGCGGATCTCGAGCGGCGACTGTCGGAAGCCGCGACGACGGCCGAGCTGGACGAGCGACTCGAGCAGGTGCTGGCGACGCACGTGTCCGCGCTCAGCTCCGGGCTTGACGCGCTCGCACACGGCATGAAGCAGGTCGCGTCCTCCAATGATCTCACCCGTCTGCGAAGAACGGTAGACGTCCTCTCGGATGCGACGGCCGACGCCAACGAGGTGGCAGTCCGTCGGCTCCAGCAGCTCGAGGCTCGCGCCGAGGAAGCGATGGCGGCCGACGAGCGCCTTCAGGTGGCGCTGACGGCCACCGCGGATCGGTCGGCCGCTGGCGACGAACGCCTGCACGCCTGCCTCGCCGAGGTCGTCGCCCGCACGGAACGGAGCCTTGCGGAGCAGCGCACCGAGCTGCACGCGCGTCTGGGCGGAGACGTGCAGAAGCTTCAGATCGCGGCGGCCGAGAACCTCTCGTCCGTCCGTGGCTCGATCGGAGGACTCGCCACCCAGCTGGCGGAGCAGCGCCGCCGCCTGGAGGCGCAGGTGCGGGCGGACGTCGAGCGGCTCGACGAGCGGATCGAACAGCAGGAAGCGCGCACCGACGAGCACGCGGCTGGTGCCGAGCGGGTGACGGAGCTCCTCGAGCAGGACATCCAGCGACTCGAATCGGAGCTCCGCAGCAGGCTCGAGCGCCACGCAGACCGGATCGACGAGCAGCGGCGCCGGCTCGAGGAGGTCCGGGACGCCGGTCAGCAGGCGCTCCAGGCCGCTGCGGTCGGCCTGACGCAACGACTTGCCGACGTCGAGCGGCACGCAGCCACGTCCACCGCCGGGTTGAAGGCGGATCTTGGCGAGCTCGAGGAGAAGGTCGCCGGGCAGGGTCTCGAGACGGCACAGGAGTCGGCGGCGGCACGGGCAGATCTCGACGGCCTACGCATGCGAATCGACGACCTCACCGAAAGGCTGGAGGGACACGAGCACCGAACGGTCAAGGACGCGGCAAGCGCCCAGGGGGAGCTCGACGAGATCCGCCTCCGCATCGGCACGCTCGGCAACCGCCTCCAAGACTTCGGTGGCACGACGACCCATCAGCTCGAGGCCGTCCGGGAGGATCTCGGCAAGGTGAATGCGCAGGTCGAGCAGCTGTCTGCGCGGCTTCGCGACGAGACGGGACGGGCGGCCGACGTGACGGCCGCCGTGAGCGGCGACCTCGCGAGCCTGCGGGAATCGCTCGCGGAGCGCGACGCAGCCGCAGATGAGCGGCTTCGCTCGCTCGTTCAGTCGGCGTCCGCCCGCGCAGATGAGAAAATGAGCCTTCTCGCGGAGAAGTCGACCGTTGGGCTGCTCAGCGAGCGCGTCGACGAGCAGCAGAGGCTGCTTACGGACTCGAGGCTGAGGCAGGACGAGGCGAGCGCGGAGCTCGAGCGGCAGCTGGGCCGGCTGAGCGAGGAGCTGGAGAAGAGCACGGACCGGATCGCATCGGACCGGCAAGACGCCTCTGACGAGCTCGAACTGGCAGCGGCCGTGCTTCGCGATGAGCAGCGGGAGCTGGCGGCGGCACTGCGCGCAGAGCAGGAGCGGTCGGTCTCGTCGCTCCGTGGCGAGCTCCGGGAGCGGGAGCACCGGATGCTCGCGGCGATTTCCGAGCAACAGACATCGCTTGGAGAGACCGGCATCGAGTTGGCCGCCTTACGCCGGGACGTCGTCGAGGGCGATCGACAGCGACGACACGGCGCCGAGGCAATGGACGCGCGTATCGACGAGACGCGCATCGAGATCGCAACGGTTCTCAAGAAGGTCGCCGAGGGCGAGCTGGAGCGACGCACGGGCGCCGATCTGCTGGGCACCCGCGTCGATGCGCTGGAGCAGCAGCTCGCAACCGAGTCCACCAGAGCGGACGCTGCGACAGTGGCCGAGCGCGAGGCACTGCGCAGCGGCCTCGAGCTCATCTCCCGGCGGGTCGATCTCGTCGATCAGCGCTCACAGCGGGTGGAGGAGCGAGTCACCGCAGCGGTCGAGACACGCTCGGACACAGGCCTGGGCGAGGCCGAGTCGCAACTCGACATCCGCGCCGAGCTTGCGAAGACGGAGGACTCTCAGGCCGCGCTGCTCTCGCTCGTCGAGGAGCTGGCACTGTCTCACGAAACACGCCTCGCCGGAGCCGAGAACGCGCTGCAGTCCCTTGGTGTCGACGAGCTGCAGGCCCAGGTCGTTGCGCTCCAGAGTCAGATCCTCGCCCAGGCGGACGCGGCCGAGCAGCTGCGCCACCGCTTCGCGGAGATCGACTCGGAGCTGTCCGAACACCGGCGGACGCTTCAGGCAGCGACCGACGGCTCCTCGAGCACGCCCGCTCAGGACGGGACGCAGAACAACGAGGAGCCTGCGGCGACAGGACAGACATACCTGGCGTTCGCCCCCGACAACGACAACAGATACACGATGATCGAGTGCCCGGGAGAGCAGCCCGACGTCGGGGACACGGTCGAGCTTGCCGTCTTCGGCGGCGGCGCCCTCATCGTGACCCGCGTGACCGAGTCGCCGCTCCCTCACGACACGCGGCCCTGCGTCTACCTCGAGTGCGCCCCCTGATTCACGACGGCGGCCGGTACCACGATCGAGGAACGGCAGCGATCGGCCGCCGGGTGATCGTTACGAGCTCGTCGCCTCGTGAAGGACGGCGAGGTCCCGCTCGTAGGTGAGAAGCTCCGCCGCCGCGCTCACCGTCACCCACCGCGCCTCGTCGACCTCGTGCTCGAAGCGCAGCGTTCCGCCGGTGACGTCCATCACCCAGTAGCGCACCACTTTGGCCCGTCCCTTAGCGTCGTCGTACGTCGTCGGCGAGAGCTCCCGTCCGAGCACGCAGCGCAACCCCGTCTCCTCTTCGACCTCGCGCACGGCACACGCCTCGTCTCTCTCGCCCGGGTCGACCTTGCCCTTCGGAAACGTCCAGTCGTCGTAGGCCGGTCGGTGGACGAGCAGCACACGGGTCCCGGCGCCAGTGCCACGGACGACGACCCCGCCGGCGGCGCGGACGATGGGTGTCAGCGGGCCGCCCGCCGCGCGGCCCGGTCGAGCCGCTGCCAGGCACCGGGCCAGGCGGCACGTGCCTCGGCCATCCGGTCACGCTCGAGCTGGACGAGCCGGCCCGCAGCGAGCTCGCTCGCAGGGTCGGAGGTGGTGGCGGCCCAGTCCCGGATGCGCTCCTGCGAGACGACGGCGTCCTGGTGGTCTCCGAGGATGTCCTGGAGCTGCTTTGCGGCGGCAACGAACTTCACGCCCGGCCGCCCGAGCTCGTGGGCCGCGAGATCGGCCGCGTAGCGGGCCCGCTTGACTGCGATCCGAGAAGCGTGCAGAGCGTCGTCCTCCGGGGCCTCGCCGAGCGCTGCGAACGTGCGCCGCATCCGCTTCGCCTCGCGGCGGAAGATCGTCGCCAGTGGCGTCTCGTCACCGGTCAGCGGCGGCGCGGCGGCTGTCTCGAGCCGGTCGAGGAGCGCGAAGTAGCGGTCGCCGCAGAGCGTCTCGACGACATCGCGGTAGGCGGCCGCGCGCTCCTCGGCGAGCGTGTCCAGTAGGCTCGCCGCCGCGGCGGCGTCGTCGCCGAGCGCTGCGACCTCGGCCTGTAGGCGGCCGATCATCACGTCGAGGTCGCGCGCCGGGCCGAGGTGGCCGCCGAGCCAGCCGATCTCCCCGCGCAGCGATGACGCCCAGCCGGCGTCGACGAGAGGGCGTGCGGCCCGGAGGAACGCCCGCAGGCGGCGCGTCGCCACCCGGAGCTGGTGCAGGTCCTCGGGATCGTCCCCCCGGCGTGTGCCGGGGTCGTGCGCCAGGAGCGCCAGGTAGTCGGCCTCGAGCGCGATCCCGAGCGCCTCCCCGGGGGGCGTTCGCTTGCGGCTCACCCGGGGTTCGACGGCCCCCGCCAGGTCGAGCGCGCGGTAGAGCTTCGGCTGCAGCTCGCCGGTGGCCCGGGCGCCGGCCCGGCGCAGCTCCTTCTCGAGCTGCCGCAGCGTCCGCTCGTCGCCGTCGAGCAGCTCGACCTCGAGCTCGCGGAACCGGCGCGTCACGTGCTGGCCCTCGAGCACGGCAACGCTGTCGTCCACGATCTCGGCCCCGCGGGCCTGGATCCCCTCCCGGCGGGTGCGCAGGCGCGCCACGGGGACGAGCGAGGCGCCACGGAGATAGGCAGGCAGCAGGGCGACCAGCTCGGCCGGCGGCCGCGCCGGTGGCCCCGCCAGCTCGAGCTCGAGCCGCGCCGCGTCCTTTGGCAGCTTCAGCTGCCAGAGCCCGGCGCCGTCCTCGATCCGGTGGCGAAACGTGACGCCGTGCCGCGCGAGCCGCAGGTCCGGGGTGTCGTGGTAGGTGGAGATGAAGACGCGCGTCGGCAGCCGCCGGCCGCCGAGCTCGGGCAGGACGAACCCGTCACCCGGGGTGAGCTTGATCTCCCGCTCGAGGGTCTCCTTCATCACACCAAGCGTAGTCGGGTCTCCGGGTCACACATGTCTCCAGTTGGTGAACGCGCGCTTCCGCTGAAGACCTCGCTCGCCCCGAAGACGCAGCGGCGCCCGGCCTGACGGACCGGGCGCCGCTGCTTCGCTCGAGAGACGGATCTCCTAGCGCTTGGCGGGCACGAGCAGCAGAAGCTGCCCGTCCTCACCCTGGGAGGCTGCGTCTGGCGGCACGGTCGGGCTGTGTGCCTGGACGTCGAACAGCCAGGAGTCCGGGCCGAAGATCGTGCTCGTGTCGATGATCCCGCTCGACTCCCAGACGCCGGGGCCCACGGCCACGCCGTCGCGGCCGGGCGGGTTCAGCTCGACGATCCGATCCGGGCTCGCCACGAGCCCGCCCTTCGCCGGCACGATCGGGAACCGCCAGATGCTGCCGTCGCGGTTCCTGTTGCCCATCTCGATGCGAGACGGTGTCGTTCCATCTTCCTGCACCATCAGCCATCCCGACGCCGTGTCGATGTTGTCCGGGCTCACCGGCGCATCCCCGCCGGCCTTGATGACCGCATCCGCGTTGACGACCAGCTTGAGAGAAGCTGCACCGGTCGGGTCGGACGCGTTCAGGTCGAGCTGGTAGATGCGGCCGAGGTTGTTGTTGACCGCGTTCTGGCCCGTCGTCACGAAGTAGAACCGATTCGGGTTGTCCTTGTCGAACGCCCCGTCCTCGACCCGGGCGAAGCCGAAGGCACCGGCGGCCAGGGTGGCCGCATTCAGCTGCGTGTACGTCTTCGTCTCGGGGCTTGCGACCGGGACCCATTCGGCGGGGAGCGGTGTACCGGTGACGTCTGCTGCTGCCTCTGCGGTCTTGCCCGTCACCTTGAGGGCGTACAGTTGCCCGTTCGTGAGGCCGTTCTGGTCGAGCGTGGTACCGACCGTGCTCTTCTGACCCACGTACATGTAGAGCTGGGACTCGAGCGGGGTCGCCGGCCCGTCCTCCTGCAGGAGGAGCACGGTCTTCCCCGTCGGGCCGTCGCTCCGCCGCTGCGGGAGGATGTTCTCGAAGGCGAACTTGCCGAGCTTCGGCAGGACGTGCGCCTCGTTGTTGAAGATCGCAACCCCCTGGCCTCCGTCGGGGCTGAATGCCGCGCTCGAGTCGTCCTCCTCGCCCGCGAAGTAGATGGGCTGCGTGAAACCGTCGGCCTGGGTACCCAGGCTGCCGGAGCAGAAGCGCGAGAACGGCCGGGTCGTGTTACCGACGACGTCCTCCGCAGCCGGGCCGACGAGCGTGTTGCCGACGTAGACGGTGTCGAAGGCACGCTCACCCGATTCGACCTTGCCGTTCTCCTTCAGCACCCATTTCGAGACGAACGAGCCCTTGTAGAGGGGGCCGCCGATCACCGGCTGCGTCTTCACAGCCGACGGGAACTCGTGGTTCATGTACACGAGCGTGTTCTCCCCGTCCTTGACGGCTCCGAGGCCATCCGGAATGCCCACCATCTGGAACCGCTGCTTCTTGTTGCTCGTCTCGCGAACCTGGTCGCCGACGCTGAGCAGTGCCTTCGTCTCGTAGCCGCCGTCGCGCGACACCGCATACTCGGGCGCCTTCGGGCCGGCCACGGTCGTCGCGACCGCCACGAGTGCCACCGCGCCGATCGCGACAACAGCACCCACTCCTATGAGACCTGATCTCATGCTCTGTTCCCCTTCTTTGTCGTTTTCAGGACGACACGAGTGTCGAACGGGGGAGCCTCCTCGTGGTCATCCGTTCGGGGAACGTCCGGTGTCACGATCGTTAAGCACGAGGCTGCCAAGGCGATCGTGCGCGGATCCGACACCGCCTCCACACCGGTTGCAGGCCCATGCTTCTCCCCACCTGCTGGAAACTCCGCTCCCACGGGGAGGAATGTGGGCCGGGGTGGAGTGAGACAGGGGGTTCCTTCGCGCGTCGGGCCCGCGAACGCGAGGGAAGAGGCTCCTACGAGAGGTGCCTCTATCCTCGCGAACGACCGCAGGCGACGGTCGCGCATGGATTGCCGGCCGTTTCAGAGACCGTTTGGTTGGATCCAGGTGAACAAGCTGCTAATCGACCTCTACACGCGGATCGGATGCGCGACACTTCAGTGAAGCGCGTGAGGCAGGTTGAAACGGTCGCACGAGCACAAGCCCTCCACACCATCGGCAGACCTCTCAGGAGAACTTGGCCGTGAGCCACGTGATCGCGGAGCCCGTCGCAACCAGCCGAGTTGAGCTCGAGCAGGCGCGGACGTTGCTGACGGAGCTACAGCTGCTTCGGGCCGAGGTCCTGGCCGAAGCGGCCACGCAACTGCGTGCGTGGCGGCCGCGGATCGAGCGGCGCTCGTTCCTGCTCAGTGCACGCAATCTGTCGGCCTATCTGGCCTTGCGCCGCCGGGATCTGCGTGAGCTGCAGCTGGCGATGATGCCGTTCGGGCTCTCGTCCCTCGGCCGCTGCGAGTCGCGGGTGCTGGAGAATCTCGACGCCAACGTCGCGATCCTGAGCTGGGCAACACGGGACGGAGCGACCGATCTGCCGGCATTCCCGCATCGGCACGGTTTCTTCCGTGGCGGCCGGCTCCTGGCACGGCACGCGAGCGAGGTGTTCGGGCCGCCGCCTCCACAGCGCGACGTGCGGATCATGGCGACGTTGCCCGGGGCCGCGGCCGAGGACTACGACCTCGTGCGCGACCTCGTGAACCTGGGCGTCGACATAGCCAGGATCAACTGCTCCCACGACGACGCGCGCACCTGGTGGCAGATGGCTACCCACGTGCGCCGGGCAGAGGCCGAGACCGGCAAGCGCTGCCGGGTCAGCATGGACCTCGGCGGTCCTCGCGCGCGCACATTCCGCGTACGCGGGATGCCCGAGGGAGGGCGAGTGATCCGAGGGATGGAGCTCACCCTGTCGGGGCCCGGCGCTCCTGGGCGAGGCCGACACGGGATCGAGGTCGAGTGCTCACTCCCGGGCGTCGTCGAGCAGCTCCGCGTCGGTCACTCGGTCTGCGTGGACGAGGGCAGCATGTGGGGCGTCGTCGAGGAGACCGACGGGGAAGCGGCGCGCGTCCGCGTTACACGCACTGTCCCGAAGGGCGCACGTCTGCGCCCCGACAAGGGTCTGAACTTCCCCGATACCGAGCTCGTCCTGAGCGCTCTGTCGGCAAAGGACCTGCGCGATCTGGACACGGTGGCAGAGATCGCGGACATCGTCGCCTACTCGTTCGTTCAGCGCGCAGCCGACGTCGAGCTGCTTCAGACCGAGCTTGCCGCTCGCACCAGCCGGCAAATCGGGTTGATCGCGAAGATCGAGACCGGTCTCGCAGTGCGCTCACTGCCCGAGATCATCGTGCAGGCAGCCGGGAAGCAACCGCTCGCTGTAATGATCGCCCGCGGAGACCTCGCCGTGGAGATCGGCTACCCGCGCCTCGCAGAGATCCAGGAAGAGTTGCTGTGGCTGTGCGAGGCAGCCCACACCCCCGTGATCTGGGCCACTCAGGTGCTGGACACCTTCCTTCACAAGGGCGTGCACTCGCGGGCCGAGATGACCGACGCCGCAATGGCCGAACGAGCGGAGTGCGTGATGCTCAACAAGGGCCCGTACCTGTCCGAGGCCGTCACCGTCCTCGACGATGTCCTCGGCCGGATGGAAGGCCACCAGGCGAAAAAGACATCTCGCCTGCGGGCGCTCCGTGCCTGGTAGAGGACGGCTCTCACGTCTGTCATCACCGGACGACGTGAGGGACGGAACAACCGGATCAACTGAGCCAGATCGTCGACACTGCCCGGCTGGGCCGCGCCACAACCGGGCGGTGTGATCTCGGGAGTCGCCGCGCGCCAGACAGACCCCAGCCGTAGGCCAGATCGAGCCGCGGCGCCCCTGGGAGGTGTCTACCTTCGGCGAGGGGCCTCGGAATCGGTTCAAGAGCGGTCCCCCGAACCCGAAACCGACGAGGGAGTTGAGCACGATGACCAGGATGGACTGGAATCAGCACGACCACCTGCTCGGGATGATCGAGAGAATGCAGCGCGACGGGACGCCGGAGGGTGCGATCCACGAGGCCGTGCGACGGGCCGTCAAGCAGGATCGCCCGGAGCGGCGCCAGAGGCGTCGTCCTGGCGTGCTGAGCCTGATCCGCCGGCGGCCGAGCCAGGCATAGCCGAGTCAATGGGCCCCGCCGACGCCTCGGATCGGTGGGGCCTCTGCCGAGCCCCTGCCACACACCCGGGCAAGGGGCGGGTTGCGTCAGGCGGCAGCGGCCGTTTGCGAGAGGAGAGCCAGTGCGGCACCCTCGCGGAGGCCACCGGTGGCCACCTCGAGCGGGACGCCGAGCAGAGACTGGATCTCGGCCAGGACGATCGTGCCCCCGAGAAGCACTTCTGCGCGCCAGGTGGGGAGGTCGAAGCGGCGCGCGATCTTCTGAGGCCGCGTCGCACTGGAGATCGCGATGGCCTCGCACAACTCGTCCGCCCCAAGCGAATGGCCGACGAGCTTGCGGAGCGCCCGTGCAGTTCCCCCGCTCGCGAGGGCGTGGATCGCGGCGGGAACCGGTTCGAGTGAGACGAACGCGCTGCGAACGGCGGCGCGAGCTTCCCGGATCTCGCGCTTCGTGGGAGAGCCCCCCCGGAAGTGACGCTGCGTGACTCGGAGCGAGCCGACATCGACCGAGCGGCACCAGTGCGGTGTCGCCGCCGGCGAGCCGACGGCGATCTCCGTCGAGCCTCCGCCGACGTCACAGACCGCAACCGGGCCGCCGCCGAGGGACGTGCCGGCGACCGCTCCCGCGTAGGCGAGCCGTGCCTCCTCGTCGGGAGTGACGAAGCGGATGTGCTTCGGCGTACCGCACCCGAGCGATCGTTCGAGCGCGGATCGGTTGGCGCTCTGCCGGCCGGGCGAGGTCACGAGCACCTCGACGTAGGTGCATCCGGCCCGCTGTGCGCGCGAATGAAGCGACGCGACGGTCTCCCCCGCGGCGGCGAGCTTGGACTTGGAGATGCGCCCACGACGCTCGATCTCCGCGCCGAGACCCAGCACGACACGCTCCTCGACGATCCGCTCGAGCGCCAGCGGGCCCCGTCTGGCGACGAGGAGCCTGGCGGTGTTGCCACCGAGATCGACGACTCCGACTCGCACCTGACCCACTATGGCGCGGTCGTATCGCGACAAGGTCACGGTCTGGAGTCCGGGAAGAGGCCGTCTGGTGTCGATCTGGTGCCGTCTTTGCTCTTCTCCGGACAGAGGGCGTGCCCCTACGATGCAAGTGGTGGAAGATGGCAGTGCCAGAGGAGCAGGACGGATCTCGATCACGGAGGTGAGTTGACCCGATGTCGAAGTACGAGCAGATCATCGACTTGTTGTCCGACGGAGAGTGGCATACGAAGGACGATCTCGGACAGGTGACGGCGTTCCCGGAGTTGTGGCTGGACGAGCTGCGCCACGAGCCGGAGGTCGCGATCGCCGACGACGACGAGACGATCAGAGTGAAGCTCGCGGCAGTCGCGTAAGCCCCGAGGTCACACGCACGGCGGGCCCGATGCCCGAAGCCGGTGCTACTCCTCGGATCACGCCGGGTCGCAGCGCCGGTGGCGGAACCTCAGGCGAGCGCCGTGACGAGCCGCGGCTCCTCCTCGAGGCGGTCGGCGAGCGCCTCGGCGGCGGCGGCAAAGACGTCGCCCGCGAACGAGTAGTCGGTCGTGAACTCGACGGCGCCGTTGACCTCGAGCACGACCCAGCCACCGTCGCTGCCGGGGAGCAGGTCGACGCCGACGAGGCTGCCGTTCACGGCCGCAGCCGCGTCGATCGCAAGGCGGATCGCCTCTGCCGGAGGCGTGGTTGGAACGCGCCGGGCGCCGAGCGCGACGTTCGTGCGCCATTCACCCTCGGCGCTGATGCGGCGAACGGCGCCGACGACGCGTCGCCGCGCGACGACGAGCCGGAGGTCGTAGCCGCTCGGAGGCACGAGGCTCTGGACGATCGCTCCGCCGGACCGGAACCAGCGGTGCCCGGCGATCGCATCGAGCTCCCGGAGCAACTGGTCCTCGCTGTCGCAGCGGGCGACGTGGAGGCCCCAGCTGCCGAAGCGAGGCTTGAGAACCACCGGGCCGGCCCACCCGGGTGTGGAGCCGACCGCCGTGACCAGGCGGGTCTCGGGATGAACGATGCCGGCTCCGTCGAGGAGGCGCGCGGTGAGGAGCTTGTCGTGCGTCGAGAGGAGCACGGAAGGGTCGTTCAGAATCGTGACCCCGCGCGCAGAGAGCTCTCCGAGCGCCTCGATGCCCACCTCGATCCCGTCGAGCGTTCGGCGGACGTCGAGTCGCGCAAGCGCGACGTCCCCCGGCTGCAGGACCTTCAGTGCGCGCACGGGGTTGAGCAGCAGCCAGTCGGCTGCGCGCGCGAGGGCCACGTTCGTGGGCGTGCGCTCCCAGGCGATGATCGCGTGTCTCATGTCGCATATCTCCGCATGCCGCCGCGACGGGCGCAAGCCCTCGACACCGGACCGTTACCGCCCGAGGGCCGCGTGATATCCGCCCACTGTCGCCGTGCGTTCAAGCGGCCACGGGCAGGGCGAGCTCGTCTTCGACCCGGGTGAGATAGACCGGGCGGGCAGAGCGGAGGTAGGCGACGACCGCCACGGCGTCCCTCTCGCACGGGAGCAGGGTCTTCCAGCCCCCGAGGTGGTCTCGCTCGTGAAAGTCGCCGTTCGCGACGCCGGGGAGACCGGCGCGAGCGACCCAGCCGAACAACGTCGTCCGGTTGAAGAGCTCGAACCGGTGGGCGAGCGACCGCAGGCGCGAATCGACCGCGAACCTGCGGGTGCGGCGGCTCTCGTTCGCGCACGGCTCGTCGTCGAACGGGTGCGCCGCGATGATCGCGGCGCCGGCCCCACGGGCCGTCTCGATGGCTCCGACGATGCCGTCGTCGACGGAGATGAACTGGCCGAGGCCGACGGCGACCGCGTGCGCCGCTTCGTCGGCGCTCTCGGCGTTGTACGTCAGCTCGACGCCGGGAAGCACGAGCAGGTCGTAGAGCGCTCGCGCGCGAGCGGCCTCACGAAGAATGTCCGCGACGTACGAGGCATGCACCTCGCGTCGTACGCCGCGTGTCGACCACTCCGACCGGTCGAGCCACGGATCGTCGGAGCGGACGGTGTGATCGGTGACGCAGAGAACGTCGAACCCTCTGGCGCCGTACAGGTCGACGAGCTCGCGCACCGAGAGGCTGCCGTCGCTCCACGTCGTGTGCGCATGCAACTCGCAGAGGAGCGGCTGAATCCGGTTCCGCATCGAGCATCACTTTGCCCGCCGTCGTCACCGCGATGGGCGAAGATGTGGTCTCTGAGCAGGGAAGAAGCGGGAAACCGGGGCGAGAGCGCCTCCGTCTAGCCCGTCGTCGCAGCAGCCGGCCAGCTGAGCCGCCGGCGCAGCCAGAGCGCGACGTAGACGAGACCGACGAGCACGGGCACCTCGATCAGCGGGCCGACGACGCCGGCGAGTGCCTGGCCGGAGGTGGCGCCGAAGACGCCGACCGAGACCGCGATCGCGAGCTCGAAGTTGTTGCTGGCGGCGGTGAAGGAGAGCGCCGTCGTGCGGTCGTACGCGAGCCCGATCTTCCTGCCGACGCGAACGAGACGCCGAACATGACCAGGAAGTAGACGAGCAGCGGCAGCGCGATGCGCGCGACGTCGAAGCGGGCTGGCGGTGATCGCGTCGCCCTGGATCGCGAACAGCAGCACGATCGTGAAGAGGAGGCCGTAGAGGGTGATCGGGCTGATCCGGGGGATGAACGTGCTCTCGTACCAGTCGCGCCCGCGGCGCTTCACACCGATCCGCTGCGTCAGGTAGCCGGCGAGGAGCGGGATCCCGAGGAAGATCAGCACCGTCCGGGCGACCTCCCAGATCGAGACCTCGAAGCCCTGGGTGTCGAGCCCGAGCCAGCCCGGCAGCAGCGTCAGGTAGAAGTAGCCGAGGAACGAGTAGGCGACGATCTGGAACAGCGAGTTGAGCGCGACGAGCACGGCCGCGCCCTCCCGGTCGCCGCAGGCGAGGTCGTTCCAGACGAGCACCATCGCGATGCAGCGGGCGAGGCCGACGATGATCACCCCGGTGCGATAGGCGGGCTGGTCGGCGAGAAACAGCCAGGCCAGCGTGAACATGAGCAGCGGCCCGAAGACCCAGTTGAGCCAGAGCGAGGAGACGAACAGCCCACGCTCGCCCCGGAGCCGGCCGAGCTCGTCGTAGCGAACCTTGGCGAGCACCGGGTACATCATCAGCAGTAGCCCGATGGCGATCGGAAGGCTGACGGTGCCGACGCGCAGCCTGTCGAGCCCGTCGTTCAGCTGCGGGATCACGGAGCCGAGCACGACCCCGCCGACCATCGCGAGGGCGATCCAGAGCGGCAGGAAGCGGTCGAGCCTCGACAACCGGCCGAGCACGGCCTGCTCGTCGGCGACTGCGGCCGCGGGACTGTCGAGAGGCGCGTTTGGCGTCACGAGGACAGACTATCCATGCATCGATGCTTGTCGATGCGTGGTTTGCCGCAAACGCGTGCTTCCTTCTACGCCCCTGGGCCGCCCTCGACCTCGTTCACGTGCACGAACTCCAGATCCTCGCGGCCCCAGCCGGCGCGAAGCGCGAGCCGCCCCATGCGACCGAAGCCGTTGATCCCGACCCGCGCCGCTCGCTTCATGCGGACAGGGTGGCCGGCGCCATCAGCAGCACACGCTCTTGAGATCGGCGACCGCAGCGAGCTTCTCGACCGCGTCGCGCTTGAGCGAGAAGAAGGCCCACTTCCCGCGCTGCTCACGCTCGAGCAGCCCTGCCTCCGTCAGCTTCTTGAGATGGTAGGAGACGGTCGGCTGACCCAGGCCGAGCGAGTCGTAGAAGTCACAGGCACAGACCGGAACGCCCGCGGTGGCGATCATGTTCACGATCCGCACCCGCGCCGGGTCGCCGAGCACCTTGAAGAGCTCGGCGGTGGCGTTCGTCTCCTCGTCCGTCATCACCGGCGCCGAGAGCGGCACGCAGCAGGTGACGGCCTCGATCGCGGCACTCACAGTGCCGGCCCTTCGCCCATCTCGTACAGCTCCAGCATCATCGGCCTCCTCGTATTGACGAGCCTCAATATATCGGCAGGCAGGAACGCCGACCTCGATGCTCTTGCGCTTCCAGCCCGCGAAGGTGACGCGCCGGCGTCGGGCGACAGCCGCAGATCACCGCGCCCGCACTGTCTCGTCGCCGCCGCTACCCCCCGACGGGAACGCGACTCAGGCCGACTCGTGCTGCATCTCGTGGGCCGCGACCTCCATCTCGTGGGCCACAACCTCCGCCGGGCTCGGCTCGTCGCCCCGGACGAGCTGGTAGGCGACGGCGCCGACGGCGGCACCGAGCAGCGGAGCGGTCAGGTAGATCCACAACGCGTGCAGGTCGCCGGAGACGAGTGCCGGGCCGAGCGAGCGGGCGGGGTTCATCGAGGCACCGGAGATCGGGCCACCGAAGAGGGCGTCGAGGCCGACAGTGCCTCCAATCGCAATCGCCGCAGCCTCGCCGACCGCCCGCGTGTCGGTCGCCACGGCCATGATCACGAACATCAGGAAGACCGTCAGCACCACCTCCCAGAAGAACGACTGCGCGTCCGACCCCGAGGGCAGCGTCGCGCCGACGTTCGCGATGTCGCCGAGCGAGGCCCGCAGCAGGAGCGCCGCGAGAATCGCCCCCGTCGCCTGCGCGCCCCAGTAGAGGAAGACTCGCGGCCAGGGGAAGTGCCGCGTCAGCGCGAATGCGAAGGTGACAGCAGGGTTGAAGTGGGCGCCGGAGACGTGCCCGACCGCGTAGATCATCGCCATGATGACGAGCCCGAACGTCAGCGCCACCCCGAGGTGGCCGAGCGCCTGCGTCTCCGTGTCGACCATGATCGCGCCACACCCGGCGAAGACGAGCGCAAAGGTGCCGAAGGCCTCCGCAGCCAGGGAGCGGGCGAGCTGGGGCCGAATCACGCTAGACGGCCCGCGCGAGCACGGCGGGCGCCGCGACGACGTCGCCCAGGCGGTCGAGCGCGCCCTCTGCGAGTCGGTAGTACGCGAAGGTCCCCCGCCTCTCGCGCGCGAGCAGGCCCGCGTCGGTGAGCAGCTTGAGGTGGTACGAGACGGTTGGCTGCTTCAGTCCGAGCGGCTCGGTGAAATCGCAGACGCAGATCGCCTCGTCGCCGGCCCGGGCGAGCAGGTTGAGAATCTTGACGCGGTGCCGGTCGGCGAGCGCCTTGAAGAGCGTCTCGAGCTCGACAGCCTGGGCGTCGGACAGCGTCGGACGCGCAATCGGCGTGCAGCACGCGACGAGTGGGAGCACACGGGCCATGGCAGGGCGAATCATATCGAACTCTCTCGATGAGGGTGGGTGCCCGATCAGACCTCGTGCATACGGCGTACGAGGCGCTGAGCAAGCTCTCGTGGCCGAACGTCGTAGCCGAGGAGCGCCCGGACCGAAAGCCGGACGATCTCGTACGAGCCGCCGAGCTCGGTGTCGAGCTCGAAATCGTCGTGGTTCGGGACGAGAGCCTCGTCGTCCGGCCCCGCTGCTGCCGTCGCCAGGAAGAAGAAGTGATCGACACCGGCGAAGACCTGCGCGTGCAGCATCTCCTCGATCGCGACCTCGAGACCGAGCTCCTCGCGCGCTGCGCGCACGGCGGCGCCTCCCGGCGTTTCTCCGGTGACGACGGCGACCCCCGGTGCGACGTGGTACACGCGCCCGTCCCGGACACGCCGGATGAAGACGACCTCCTCCGACGGGAGCCTGACGACGACATGCGCGTGGGGCATCAGGGGCGCCACGAGAGCGTCAGCCGGCGGAGGGAACGCGGCGGTACTCGGCGGCCATCAACGGGCTCGAGAGGATGAAGTCGGCGGTCGCACGGTTGCAGGCCATCGGCACGTTGTAGACGACGGCGATGCGAAGGAGCGCCTTGACGTCAACGTCGTGCGGGTGCGGTTCGAGCGGATCCCAGAAGAAGACCACGAAGTCGATCCGGCCCTCTGCGATCGCCGCCCCCACCTGCTGATCGCCACCGAGTGGGCCGCTGAGGAAACGCGTGACGGGTAGGTCGAGCTCCTGGACGATCAGCGCTCCGGTCGTTCCGGTGGCAGAGAGCTCGTGGTCGGCGAGCGTCTCCCGGTTGTAGCGCGCCCACTCGAGCATGTCCGCCTTGCGGTTGTCGTGTGCAATCAGCACGACCCGCTTTCTCGCCGACATCGTACGCACCTCGTCCTCGTCAACAGGCACCGAGGGGCTGTGTTCCGGCTTCCGCACGAGCCCATTGAAGCACTTCGGTGAACCGCGATCCGCACCCGTGATCGCCACCGCTGACCGGGTGGTGACGTCCCGGTCTTGCTCTCGAGCCCGCCTCGGACGAGACGGTGTGGCAGGTAGTCACCGGATCGTGACAAGGCTGGCATGGTTCTCTCATCACGCCGTTCTAGAATCCCCTCGGACATCGATCAATCGACTCGGAGAGGCCGAAGATGCCCGAAGACCCACACGTCGCGGAGGCGGATGCGATGCGCAAGCGCGCATACGAGATCTCGCTGAGAGCCGATGCAGGCTCACCCGAAGAAAACTGGTTGCGAGCCGTTGACGAGCTCCGCGACGAGCGCGCGGCAGCCGATGCCGGGGCCCAGCCGGCTGGGGAGCCGGAGCCACCGTTCCCACCGAACACTGCAGCTCTGACGCACCCCTGACGCTGCGGGCGGCGAACCCGCCGAACCATCTCACCAGAAGGACACAACATCCCAACAACCACGGCGGCGTGTGTGCCGAGGCGACCGTAGATTGCGGGGCGTGCATCTTGGCAACCGTTTTCGGCTGTCGCTCGGAGCCTTCCGCGTCTCCGGGGCGAACAGGAACCTGCGGCTGGTGCAGCTCGCACGCCTCGCATCGGTCACCGGACGCTGGGCGTACACGATCACGCTCGCCGTCTTCGCCTACCGCATCGGCGGTGCCTCCGGCGTAGCCTTTGCAGGGATCATTCGCCTCGCACCGGCAGCCGCAGCCGCACCCTTTGCCGGGGCTCTGATTCATCGAGCGTCGCTCGACCGACTTCTCGTTGCAGGCGGGTTCCTGCGCAGGCTCGCACTTGCGGGCGCCGGCGTCGTCGTGCTCGGGGACGGGTCGACGGCGCTCGTCTACGCCTTCGTCGTGCTCGAGTCGGCGGTCTCGACGCTGATGCGGCCTGCCCAGAACTCACTGCTCCCTGCGCTTTCCCGCACCCCGGAAGAGCTCACCTCGACCAACCTCGCCCTCTCCGTGATCGAGAGCGCCGGGGTCTTCCTCGGCCCTCTCATCGGCGCCGCGCTGCTCAGCGGCAGCAGCGTCGGCATCGTCTTCCTCGCCTCTGCAGGGGCCTACCTCGCCTCGACGCTCCTGCTGCTCCCCGTCAGCGTCCCCCCGGCTGCGGTTGCTGGGATCAGGATCGAACGCGGCGGCGTCTTCGCGGAGATGGCGTCGGGAGCGCGAGCGGTCGCAGCCGACCCGGGAACGCGCCTCGTCGTCCTCCTCTACGGGGCCCAGAACCTCGTTGCGGGCGCGCTCAACGTTCTCATCGTCGTGACTGCACTCCGGCTGCTCGACATGGGGCAATCGGGCGTCGGCACGCTCACGGCCGCCGTCGGGATCGGCGGCGTCGTGGGTGGCACGTTGGCCTTCACCCGCCTGCGCAGGGGCCGGCACGGCACCGATCTCAGGCTCGGACTGCTCCTGTGGGGGATCCCGCTCGTCCTGCTCTCGCTCGTCTCGTCACCGACGTTGGCCTTCGTTCTCCTCGCGATCGTCGGCGTCGGGGTCACGGTCGTGGACGTCGCCGCGGTAACGCTCCTCCAGCGGACCGCCAGAGGCGAGTTGCTGCCGCACGCGCTCGGGCTGCTGCAGGCCGTCTTCGTCGTCGGTGTGGCAGCGGGCACGCTGCTCGCCCCGGCACTCGTCGGGATCCTCGGCGTGCGGGGCGCACTGCTTGCAACAGGCGCGTTTCTGCCGGTGGTCTCGATCGCGCTCGCGCGCCAGATGAGCCGTCTCGACGCTCGCCCGGCCAGCGAACCGGCGCTCGTGACGCTGCTCGCCGGTATTCCGATCTTCGCGCCGCTCCCCGAGTCCGCACTGGAGCACCTGGCGTCGGCGCTCGCCGCGGTAGCCCTGCCGGCCGGCGTCGCCGTCATCTCACAGGGAGACCGCGGCGACGGCTTCTACGTCGTAGAGGACGGCGAGCTGGACGTCTCGATCGACGACGAGCACGTGCGGACACTCGGCCCCGGGGCGTACTTCGGGGAGATCGCACTTCTGCGCGACGTTCCCCGAACCGCAACCGTGCGCACGCTCACGGACGTGCGGCTTCAGCGTCTCGACCGTGCCCCGTTCATCGGCACGGTCACCGGCAACACCATGAGCTCGGACGCCGCCGACGCGGTCGTCGGCTCCCGGCTCGGCCTGCGCAGCGGCTTCACGTCGGTCTAGCGTCACACCTCGATGAGCTCTGCGACGAGGGTCTGGACGCGTGCGTCGACCTCGTCGCGGATCGCCCGGACGGCCTCGATCGACTCCGCCGCGGCCGGATCGTCGAGCTGCCAGTCCTCGTAGCGCTTGCCCGGGTAGATCGGGCAGGCGTCACCGCACCCCATCGTGATGACCACGTCCGCGGCCCGCACGACCTCGTCCGTGAGCGGCTTCGGGAACGCCTCGGCGAGGTCGATGCCGAGCTCGGCCATCGCCTCGACGACCAGGGGGTTGACGGCGTCGCCTGGTGCCGAGCCGGCTGAGCGAACGTGCACCTTGCCCGCGGAGCGAAGCGTGACGAGACCCGCCGCCATCTGGCTGCGACCGGCGTTGTGAACGCAGACGAAGAGCACCTCTGGCTGCTCCTTCACGATCAGGCCGTCGGCCTGGCCGAGTGCCTTCAGCCGCTCACGCGCAAAGCGGTGGGCGAGCACCGGCACGAAGACGTTGATTGACGAGTTGCCGAGGAGATCGACGGACTCGGCGATGTAGCGCGCGATCGTCTCGCGTCCGAAGGTGCCGGCGAACTCGTCCTGCAGGGCGTCCGCGGCCTTTTCCACGTGTTGTCGGGTAACCGGGTCGAGAGTGGCCAGGTTGTCTGCGTGCGAGCTCACGAGCGAACCTCCGATATCGAAAGTGATCTATGCGTGAGCATGACACATATATCGAAGAATGTCAATATATGTGGGGGATTCTAGATGCCTTCGAGGCTCTTGCGCTTCCGACCCGCGAAGTACTTCGCGAGAATGTTCATCACGAGCACGAACATGATCAGCACGAACGCCGCAGCCCACGCGGCAGCCTGGTCGGTGGGCGAGGGCGACTCGGAGAGGGTGAAGATCCGCACCGGCAGGGTTGCGAGAGCCTCGTGGATGTCGGTGGAGACGCCGCTCGCGGTGACGATCGACGAGGTGAAGAGGAGTGGTGCCGTCTCGCCGGCGACGCGGGCGACGGCGATCACGATGCCGGTGAGCATGCCGCCGATCGCAGTCGGAAGGACGATGCTGTAGACCGTGCGCCAGCGTGGGACCCCGAGCGCGAGGCTCGCCTCGCGCAGGTGGCGCGGCACGAGCTCGAGCACCTCCTGTGTCGCACGCGCGACCATCGGGATCATCAGGATCGCGAGGGCCATCGCTCCGTAGATTGCGCTCTGGCCGCTGCCGACGACCAGCAGGCCGTAGATGAAGATGCCGACGATGATCGCCGGAACGCCGTTGAGGACGTCGAGCATGACCCGGAAGAATGACGCGGCCTTTGGCCCGGCGTACTCCGCGATGTAGATGGCGACGAGAATCGCGACCGGCACCGCCATGATCGTCGCCAGCGCGACGATGACGAAGCTCCCGACGAGCGCGTCGGCGATGCCACCCGTCTCGCCGAACAGCGCTGCGGACTTGGTCAGGAAAGCGAAGTTGAGCTCGCTGAGGCCCTTGTAGAGCACGGTGCCGAGCACGAGTGCGAGGATGAGAACGGCGAAGAGCGCGCTGAGGAGCGCCAGCACGCCGACGAGCTTCTCGGTTCGACGTCGGCGGCCGAGCTTGTTCGACCTGGCCGTGATGTCGTACGGATCGGTGATCTCGGCGGCGCTCATCCGGTCGACATCCTCCGTGCCTTCTGGAACCTGTTCACGATCACCTGAGCGGAGACGTTCGTGATCAGCGAGATGACCAGCAGGATCGCAGCGAGGTAGAGGAGCGAGTTCACCTCGAGATTGGAGCTCGCGCCCTGGTAGGTGCTCGCGATCCGGCTGGCCAGCGTGTCGGCGGGCGGAAACAGCGAGCGGTTGATCGTGTTGCCGCTGCCGATCACCTGCGTGACGGCGATCGCCTCGCCGAACGCCCGCCCGAGCCCGAGCAGGACGGCAGCCGAGATCCCCGGGGCGGCGTACGGGATCGAGACCCGGCGGATCGCCTCCCAGCGCGTCGAGCCGAGGGCGAGCGACCCATCCGAGAGGTCACGAGGGACGCGGCTGAAGAGCTCCCTGCAGATGGCGGAGGTGATCGGAATGATCATGATCGTCAGGACGAGCGCGGCCGGCAGCATGCCGGCCTGCGACGGGTCGCCGGAGAAGATCGGCAGGAAGCCGAACCACTGCTGGAGCCACGGTTCCAGGTGCTGTGCGACCCAGGGGCCGAAGACGAGGATGCCCCAGAGCCCGAGGACGACGCTCGGGATCGCGGCGAGCAGCTCCACCATCGTCGCGATCGGCGCGGCGACGCGGCGCGGCGCGATCTCGGTCAGGAACAGCGCGATCGCGATCGACAGGGGGGTTGCCAGGAGCAGGGCGATGAACGCGGTGACGATCGTCCCGTAGATGAAGACGAGCGCGCCGTAGGCGTTCCCGTTCGGATTCCAGCCCTCCGTCCAGATGAACGAGAGGCCGTACTCCTGCATCGCGGGCCACGCGAGGTCGAAGACCTCGTAGGCGAGGAGGCCGAGAACTGCGGTCACGCCCAACGCGGCGATGAGGGCGACGCCCTTGAAGAGGACGTCGCCCAGCCGGATCCCGCGGCGCTCGATTGCCACGGGCGCCGCGGGATCCGGGGTGATGGTGCTCATCTCAGTCGAGCTTCCAGGCCGGGTCTAGGACTGGATCTTCTTGATCTCGCGGAACGCGTAGGCCTGGACCTGCAGCGGCAGCGGCTGGAACAGCAGCGGCTTGCCGAAGGTCTGGCCACGAGTGACCGCCCAGTAGATGAACTTGCGCACGTCCGCGGCCTTGCTCGAGCTCGTCGGCGCAATCACGTAGGTGAACGTGCTGATCGGGTAGGCGAGCCGGCCGGCACTCTTCGGCGGATCGACGAGCTTCAGCTGCGTGAAGCTCGTGACCTTCTTCGGAATGGTGGCGGCGGCGGCCTGGATACCGCGTAGGCCCGGCGTCGCGAACTTGCCGCTCCTGTTCTGGATCGATGCGAAGCGGAGCTTGTTCTGGAGCGAGTACGCCACGTCGACGTAGGTGAGGGCTCCCTCCGTCTTGGTGACGACGCCGGCGACGCCGGAGCTGCCCCGAGCACCGACCCCTGCCGGCCACTGCGCGTTCGTCCCTGTCCCGAACTTCGACTTCCAGGTGCCGTTGACGTTGGACAGGTAGTCGGTGAATGCGTACGACGTCCCCGAGTTGTCCGAGCGATAGACCGGCGTGATCTTCAGATCGGGCAGGTTGCACTTGCCGTTCGACTGCTTGATCTTCGGATCGCTCCAGTTCGTGATCTCGCCGAGGTAGATGCCCGACAGCGTCGCCGAGGTGAGGTGGAGGACGCAGCCGATCCCCGGCAGGTTGTAGGGGATCGAGACGGACGACAGCGCCCACGGGATGACGACGCACCCCTTGCAGGCGGTCAGCTGATCCGGAGACAGTGGCGCGTCCGACCCGGCGAAATCGACGGTACGGGCCGTGATCGCCGCGATGCCGCCACCGGAGCCGATCGGCGAGTAGTTGACACTGATGCCGTAGGCGGAGCCCACGGCGGGAATCCACTTCGAGATCAGCGGGAACGGAAAGGTCGCTCCTGCCCCGCTGAGCGACGTGTCCTGCTTCTTGGCCGGCGCCGCGGTCGCGGTCCCGCCGGTGACTGCGATCGCGACCACGCTGGTCACGACGAGTACGAGCGCAAGAGCTCTCTTCATGATTCGACCCTCTCCCTCACTAGTCGTTGTTGCCGTATTGGTGCTGCGGTGTCTGAGACGCGAGCATTCCCGGCGAGTTGCTTCGAATGGGCAATGATCCGGTGCCGTTGTGGTCGCGAGATGGTGAAGAAGGCCATCAGTGCGACGCGTCGGTGAACTCGTGGAATTCGCCGGTGACGAGGAAGGCGGTCTGCTCGCCGATGTCGACGGCGTTGTCGCCGATCCGCTCGATGCAGCGGGAGACGACGATCATCCGCATTCCCCACTCCTGCGTGCCGGGGGTGCTCGCCATCGTGAGCACCTGGTCCGAGACGCGCCGGTTCGTGCGGTCGATCAGCTCGTCGAGCTCGACGAGCCCGCGGGCCCGCTCGACGTCGCGGGCGGAGAACGAGTCGAGCGCGATCCTCACCATCTCCTCGGCGCGCTCGCCCATCTCGGTCAGCCCTTCGACGAGGTCGTGGCGCGGCTCGAGCTCGGCGGCGAGCTTCGTCAGCTTCGCGATCGTGACGCACTGGTCGCCGATTCGCTCGAGGTGGATCGAGTCGTGCAGGATCGCGAGCACCAGACGTAGGTCAGAGGCCACCGGCGACTGCTGGGCGAGCAGCTCCCCGATCGTCTTCTCGATCGCGTGGTAGCGGGCGTCGACCTCGTCGTCGAAGGCGACGACCTCGTCGCAGAGCTCGACGTCCTGCGATTCGAGGACGTCGACAGCGCCACGAAGCGCGCGCAGGACGAGCGAACCCTGCTCCTGGAGGGTCGCCTCGAGAGCATCGAGGCTGGCCTGGTACTCGACCCGTGCCATCGTCAACCGAACCGCCCCGTGACGTAGTCCTCGGTGCGCTTGTCGGACGGATTCGTGAAGACCTTCGTCGTCTGGTCGTACTCGACCAGGATCCCGTGCCGGCCGCTGCCGTCCTCGCGCAGCTCGACGCTGAAGAAGGCGGTCATGTCCGCGACGCGCGCGGCCTGCTGCATGTTGTGCGTGACGATGACGATCGTGTAGTCGTTCTTGAGCTCGTGGATCAGGTCCTCGATCCGCGAGGTCGAGATCGGGTCGAGCGCGGAGGCCGGCTCGTCCATCAGGATCACGTCCGGCTCGACGGCGAGCGCGCGCGCGATGCAGAGGCGCTGCTGCTGGCCGCCCGAGAGCCCGAGCGCGTTCTCCTTCAGCCGGTCCTTGACCTCGTCCCACAGCGCGGCGTGCTGGAGCGTGCGCTCGACGCGCTCGTCGAGGCCGTCCTTCATCCCGAGGATGCGCGGGCCGAACGCGATGTTGTCGTAGATCGACTTGGGGAACGGGTTCGGCTTCTGGAAGACCATGCCGATCCGTCGGCGCACCTCGACCGGGTCGACGTTCGCGGCGTAGAGGTCGCGGCCGTGGTACAGCACCTCGCCGTGGACGGCGGCGCCGGGAACGAGGTCGTTCATGCGGTTGAAGCAGCGGATGAACGTGCTCTTGCCGCACCCCGACGGGCCGATGAACGCCGTCACGAAGTTCTTCTGGATGTCGAGGCCGACGTCCTTGAGCGCGAGGTTGCCCGAGTAGCTCACGGACAGGTCGCGCACGGTGAACACGACCTCGGCCCCGCGGCCGTCCGGTGTGGCGGCAAGCTCGCCGAGCTTGCCGGAATCGATGCGCGGTGTCGACACTGTCATGACCCCGCAGGAAGTGTCTCCCCCGCCTGATCGCATGTGGGCTGCGGGGTGGTGAACGACTGGTGAGGAACTGGTGAACGAGCGGGAGCGATCAGACGACGGCAGGGAACACGCAGCGCACCTCGAGGCCTGCGCCCTTGCCGCCCGCCACCTCGACGGTGCCGCCCGCCTGGCCGACGATGTGCTTCACGATCGAGAGCCCGAGGCCCGTGCCGCGCGAGGCACGGGCGCGGTCGGCCCGGTAGAAGCGCTCGAACAGCCGCGACAGCTCCTCCTCGTCGACGCCCACGCCGTCGTCGGTGCCCCGGAGCACGATCGTCCCGTCCTCGCGCTCGACGGCCAGCGTGAAGGTGGCGCCGGGACCGGCGTAGCGGATCGCGTTCTCCGTCAGGTTCTGGGCGATCACACGCAGCATCCGCGGCCGCATCTCGAGCTCGATCTCCTCGTCACCTTCGACCACGATCGCCACCCCCGCCCTGGAGGCACGGTCCTCGAGCTCGGCCGCGGCGATGTCGAGCTCGGGGCGCACCGGCACTGGGCCGAGCGAGACGACGCGGCCGCCGGACTCGAGCTCGGAGAGAAACAGCACCTCGTCGATCAGCTCGCGCACCGACTCGACCTCGGCGCGGGCCCGGTCGATCAGAGCGTGGACGTCCTCACCCGGCAGCGTCGCCGTCTCGAGCAGCGCCAGCAGGCGCGCCAGCGGGGTCCTCAGCTCATGGGAGACCGCCGCCGTGAATCCCGTCCGCAGCTCCTCGTAGGCGGTCATGTCGCCGGCCTGGCTGAGGTAGACGATTCGCTCGCGACGCCCGCCCAGGTCGTACGGCACGATCAGCGGCACGGTCCCGAGGTCGCCGGAGAGGAGACCGGCGGGCACCCGCCGGCCCTCGTCGATCCCGTCGATCGACTGCCGGGCCCTCCTGCTCGCGAGGAGGACGGTGTCGCTGTCGTCGACGACGATCACGGCCTCCCGGCTCTCCTCGACCAGCACACGGGCGCGGCGGGTGTCGTTGTCCATGCTCGCCGACGTTCTAACAGAAGCAGGCGCGCCGCTCGAAGGCCGCTCGCAGCTGGTGCGTGTTCACAACTTCGTTACCATCCGGTCACAACCTGACGGCCCCGGGGGAACCGGCCGCCGTCCATGATCCCACTCAATGGCGAAGGTCCTGATCATCGAGGACGACGACGTCATCGCCCAGGGCATGGCGCGCCACCTCCAGGCCGCCGGCTTCGACGCGGTCGGCGTCGCCAACGGCGAGACCGGCCTCGCCCGCCTCCGCTTCGAGCACCCCGACGTCTGCGTGCTCGACCTGATGCTCCCGGGCCTCGACGGCTGGAAGGTGATCGAGCAGGCACGCGCCGAGGGAATCGGCACGCCGATCGTGGTCGTCTCTGCCCGCGGCACCGAGCACGACCGAGTGCACGCGCTCGAGATCGGCGCCGACGACTACCTCGTGAAGCCGTTCTCGATGAAGGAGCTCGTCGCCCGCGTCGGCGCCGCCGCCCGGCGCGGCACGCGCGCCCAGGATCCCCGGCGCGGCGACGAGATCGTGATCGAGGAGCTCCGCCTCGACACGAAGAACGTGCAGGCCTACGTCGACGACCGCAGCGCCAACCTGACGCCGACCGAGTTCCGACTGCTCTACGCGCTCGCCCTCGAGATGGGCCGCGTGCTCACCCGCGACGAGCTGCTGCAGCGCGTGTGGGGCCGACGCGCCTCGCATCGCGACCGCACGGTCGACGTCTTCGTCCGCAAGCTGCGCGAGAAGATCGACCACCGGTCATCCGCCCACACCTTCGTGCAGACGCGCTACGGCGTCGGCTACAAGCTCGAGCCCGAGCTCAAGACCGAGCACTCCGCGAAGACGTAGCGGCAGCCCCGCGAGTACCTACTCGTGCCGGAGTCCGCACGGTGGCGGCACGGGCGTCGTCCGATATACTTATTCCGCCTAATGATTATCCACACTACGAACCGGGCCCTCGACCTCGCGAACGACCTGAGGCCGGTCGTGCTGCGGGTCGCCCGCGAGCTCCGCAGGGAGACGGAGCAATTCGGCGTCACCTCCCGCCAGGTGACCCTGCTCTGGCTCGTCAAGCGCAGCCCCGGGCTGACGCTGAAGGCGCTCGCGGACGCGGAGGCGATCTCGGCCCCCGCGCTCTCCGGCCAGGTCGACAGGCTCGAGCAGGCCGGGCTGCTCGTCCGGGTGCGCTCGACGGTCGACCGGCGACGCGTCGGCCTCGAGCTGACCCCCGAGGGCGAGCGGCTCCTCCGCTCGGTGCGCGAGCGGCGTACCGCCTGGCTGGCAGACCGCCTCGGCGATCTCGAGCCCGACGACCTCAGTGGGATCGAGGCGGCGATCGAGCCGCTGCGCAAGCTGCTCGAGGAAGCTCCGTGAGCACCATTTCGCTGGCCCTGCAGGCCCGCACGTTCCGCAGCCTTCGCCGCCACCACAACTACCGGCTTTTCTTCGCCGGGCAGATCGTCTCGCTCGCGGGCTCGTGGATGCAGAACATCGCGCTCGCGTGGCTCGTGCTCTCGCTCTCCCGTTCCCCGCTCGCCGTTGCGGCGCTTCTCTTCTGCAGGTTCCTCCCGTATACGCTCTTCGGGCTCTTCGCGGGCTCGGTCGTCGACCGCCTGAACACGCGCCGCCTGGTCGTCTGGACACAGGTCGCGGCGATGCTGGTCTCGGCGGGGCTCGCCGCCGTGACGCTGACCGGCACGGCCACGCTGCCGGTCGTCTACGCGCTCGCGACCCTCGGCGGCATCACGCTCGTGCTGGATGCGCCCGGGCGACAGTCGCTCACGTTCGAGATGGTCGGCCCACGCGAGCTGCCGAACGCGGTCGCCCTCAACTCGGGCCTCCTCAACGCGTCCCGCGTGATCGGCCCGGCGATCGCCGGTGTGCTGATCGCGACTGCCGGCATCGGCGCCTGCTTCCTCGTCAACACGCTCAGCTTCGTCGCCGTCCTCGTGGCGCTCCTCGCCATGCGCGCCGAGGAGCTCTACGCGGCGCCACCCGATCGCTCGGTCACCGTGCTCGCGGGAACGCGCGAGGGGCTGGCGTTTGCATGGCACGAGCCACAGGTGCGCATCGTGCTCGTGGTGGTGACGTGCGTCGGGCTCGTCGGCTTCAACTTCAACACGCTGGTTCCGCTCCTCGCGTCGGATACGCTGCACGTCGACGCTCGGGCATTCGGGCTCCTGTCCGCCGCGTTCGGGCTGGGAGCGTTCGTCGGCGCGATCGCCACCGCGTCGTTCAAGCGGGCGACGTTCCGGGCGTTCACGGCCGGCTCCTTCGGATTCAGCGTTCTCCTGCTCGCGCTCGCCCCCGTGCACGAGGCACGGCTGGCTGGAGTCATCCTCGTCGGCGTCGGCGCCTCGTTCACGCTCTTTGCCGCGAACGCCAACTCGCTCGTCCAGCTCGCTGCGCCCGACCACCTTCGCGGCCGGCTCGTCTCCCTCTACCTGTTCGCGTTCGTGGGCCTCGCACCGATCGGCTCGCTCCTCTCGGGCTCGCTCGTCGAGCTCGGCGGCACCCGGCTCGCGTTCGTCGTCGCAGGCTCGGTCGGGCTGGCCGCGACCGCGTTCGCCGTGGCGGGCGGACGAACCGGGCGGCTCGCAATGGCAGCGGTGACGCTACCGCCCCTCGAACGAGGGAGGGCCGGCTGACCGCGTCCCGCCGATATCCAGGGTGTCCCCGTGCGACAAGGAGGAACTGGATGACGATCTTCGGGAACCGCGACTCCGGCTACGGGAGCAGCCCGGTGGCCGACGCCGTCGCAGCACCCGAGGGCCTCGACCCTCCCGCCACGTCGACGCGCGATTTCGGAGCGCCCGATATCCGTCGCGTGATCCTGCGGGTGCACGGCGACGAGAACATCCTCGTCGGCAATGCCGAAGGGCGCGACAACGCAGTGCAAATCGCGCGCAACATGGTGCAGCACATCGAGCAGGCTGCGGCAAAGGGGGAGTGGCCCCAGATCGAGGAGCGCTTCATCCGCCCCGGCGCAATCGTCTCGATCGACGTCCAGCGCCCGGAATAGATCGACCGACCGAATCGCCCATCCGAGGGAGACAGGCGAGTCCCCGGATCGGCGATAACCCTCGTACCCAGGAGTCGTGCGGCACTCCGAACCCCCGAACCGTCTGGAGGACGCCGTGGCTCTGCTCGAACAGACATCTGGCCCGCCCCTCGACCGCGCAGGCGAGTGGGCCCCCTCGGAACTCCGTCGGGTGGTCATCCGGATGACCGACGGCGAGATCCTGCAGCTCGGGACGGCACCCACGCGTGACAGCGCCCTCGTGCTCGCCCGGACGATGATCGCCGAGATCGAGGAGCCCGGCGGAGAATGGCCACTCGTCGGCGACCGGCTGTTGAAGCCCGAGTCGATCGTCTCGGTGGACGTACTCAGGACGACCTAGCGCCGTGCCTCCGAACGGGGTGAGGCTGAACCTCACCCCGGGGGGTCAGGCCCGAACCGACTCCAGGATCCAGAGCGGCCCGTCGGCGGCATCGAGCCGTCGGGCATCTCGATCCTGCGGGTCGGTGAGCGTCGTCCGCAGCACGCGGATTCGGGTGCCCCCGAGCGTCAGGAACGGCCCTCGGGGTACTCCGGGAGCCGAAAACATCCACGCCCAGGCGCGTACCTGACGGTCGATTTCGGCGGCGGTCTGCCGGACGTCGACCTCGAGGTAGTCAGGCCCGAAGGGGCCGGCGTAGGTCGCACCCTCGTCGGTCTGAGCATCGCCGCGGTCGCCCGTGAGAAGCCTGTCGAGCGCGCGCGGCAGCAGCTCGCCGCTCAACTCGGCGATTGTCGGCTCGAGCCCGGAGAACGACGTGTCGGCCGGCATCGGGCGAGAGCCCTGCGCAAGGATCGGCCCGGTATCGAAATCTGCGTCCATCAGGTGGTAGGTCATCCCCAGCTCCGTGTCGGCCTCGCGAATCGCCCAGGCCCAGGGAAACGGGCCGCGGTGGCGCGGGAGCAGCGACGGATGGCCGTTCACGACCCCGAGCGTCGGGATCGCGAGCACCTCTTCGGGAAGGCGCCACGGGTAGCCGAGGCAGAGGCCCAGGTCGGGCTCGTAGGCGCGGGTCAGCCGCTCGAGGCTCGCCTTCGTGTCGGCGAAGCAGAGATCGAGGCCCCGGGGCGCGCCGTCGAACAGCGCCCGTGCGCGCTCGGCCCGCTCGGGATCGCCCTCGGGCGGCCTGGGTGTGATCACGGCGACGGGCTCGAGCCCCGCCCCCTCCGCACCCGCCGTGAGGCCGCGCACGGCGGGAAGGATCATGGAGTAGATGACGACGCGCATTGCCGCTCCCAACCCGGAGGACGGGCGACCGGGCCGGCTTCAGCCGGTCGCCGGGGCTCGTGTGCTCACCCGATCTGCCAGGTGTCGCCGGCGTGGAGCAGCGCCTCGAGGTCGCCTTCCCCGCGCTCGTCCTTCGCCACGCGGATCTGGTCGGCGACCGCCTCGTCGTAGACGGGCCGCTCGACGGATCGAAAGACGCCGAACGGCGTCGCGCCGACCGTGTCGTACGTCAGCCGGGAGAGCGCAAAGGCGACGCTTGGCTCGACGTGCGACGGATCGTGGACGAGCAGGCCGCCGGCCGCTGCGTCGATCACCTCCGCCGAACCGTCGGCCGCCTGGCGCACGCCGCGGTCGCCGAACACGATCGGCTCGCCGTCTCTGAGGTAGATGCGGTTCTCTTTCTGTTCCCTGACGAAGTCGAAGGCGCCGTCGTTGTAGATGTTGCAGTTCTGGAAGACCTCCACGAACGACGCTCCGCGATGGGCCGCCGCTGCCCGCAGCACAGCTGTCAGCTCCTTCTTGTCGGTGTCGATCGCGCGGGCGACGAAGGTCGCCTCCGCGCCGATCGCGACACTGAGGGGGTTGAACGGCTGGTCGACCGAGCCCATCGGCGTCGACTTCGTCACCTTGCCGCGCTCGGAGGTCGGCGAGTACTGGCCCTTGGTGAGCCCGTAGATCTGGTTGTTCAGCAACAGGATCGTCATGTTCACGTTGCGGCGCAGCGCGTGGATCAGGTGGTTGCCGCCGATCGAGAGCATGTCGCCGTCGCCGCCGATCACCCAGACCGAGAGATCGGGCCTGGCCGTTGCGAGGCCGGTCGCGATCGCCGGCGCGCGGCCGTGAATCGAGTGCACCCCGTAGGTCTCCATGTAGTAGGGGAACCGCGCCGCACAGCCGATCCCCGAGATGAAGACGATCTTCTCCCGCGGAATCCCGAGCTCCGGCATGAAGCCCTGCATCGCGTTGAGGATCGCGTAGTCGCCGCAGCCGGGGCACCAGCGCACCTCCTGGTCGGACTTGAAGTCCTTCGCGCCGAGCTGAACCAGGCCACCGTTGCCGCTGCTCATCGCTCGTTCCCCCGCTTGAAGTTGCCGGTCGCCTTCGCCAGGAGCAGCTGCCGGGCGCCGTCCCCCTCGCAGCGCTCGAGACGCTCGATCAGCCTGCGTGCGTCGGCGCCGGCGACCGTTACCACCCGACGGCCGTCGTGGGAGACGATGACGCGCTCACCACGGATCACGGCCGCCTCGAAGGTCACGACTCCACCAGTGCCGTGATCACTTCGGCCAGCTCGCTCGAGCGGAAGGGAAGGCCGTTCACGCGGTTGTAGCCGACCGCGTCGACCAGGAACTCTGCGCGGATCAGCTGCAACAGCTGGCCCGTGTTCATCTCCGGCACGAGGATCTTGTCGTAGCGGCGGAGGACCTCACCCGTGTTCTTCGGGAACGGGTTCAGATGGTAGAAGTGCGTGCTCGCGACCTTGTGCCCGGCCCTCCGCACACGGCGGACGGCCGCGCCGATGGGCCCGTAGGTCGACCCCCAACCGATGACGAGCGTGCGGGCGTCGCCGTCGACGTCGTCGACCTCGAGCTCCGGGATGTCTGCGGCGATGTTCGCCACTTTCTGGGCGCGCAGCCGAACCATCCGCTCGTGATTGTCGGGGTCGTAGGAGATCGTGCCGGTCACGTCCTGCTTCTCGAGCCCGCCGATGCGGTGCTCGAGACCGGGTGTTCCCGGCACGGCCCACGGGCGCGCGAGCGTCGCAGGATCGCGCTTGTAGGGTTGGAACAACTCGCCGTCGTTCGGCGCCGTTGCGAACTCGGTCGCGATCGAGGGCAACGCTCCGACGTCCGGAATCAACCAGGGCTCGGAGCCGTTCGCGAGGGCTGCGTTCGAGAGCAGGTAGACCGGCGTGCGGTACTTGAGCGCGATCCGAGCGGCCTCGATGACGGCGTCGAAGCACTGCGAGGGGCTCGCCGCTGCGACCACCGGTACGGGGCTCTCGCCGTTGCGCCCGTAGAGCACCATCAGCAGATCTGCCTGCTCGGGCTTCGTCGGCATCCCGGTCGACGGGCCCGCCCGCTGAATGTCGAGGACGAGCAGGGGCAGCTCGAGCATCACGCCGAGGCCGATCGTCTCGGCCTTGAGCACGATGCCCGGCCCGGAGGAGGTCGTCACACCGAGCGCGCCGCCGAAGGAGGCGCCGAGCGCTGCACCGCAGGCTGCGATCTCGTCCTCGGCCTGGAAGGTCGTGACCCCGAAGTTCTTGTGGCGCGCGAGCTCCTCCAGAATCGACGACGCCGGGGTGATGGGATAGGCGCCGAGGAAGAGCGGCAGCCCGGAGAGCTTCGAGGCGGCGAGCAGACCGTAGCTGAGCGCCGTGTTCCCGTTGATCTGCCGGTAGCGACCGGCGGCGAGTCGGGCCGGCGCGACCTCGTACGAGACGGCGAAGTCCTCAGACGTCTCGCCGTAGTTGTAGCCCGCCTTGAAGGCGCGCGTGTTCGCCTCGGCGATCGCCGGCTTCTTGCCGAACTTGTCCTCGATGAAGGCGAGGGTTCCCTCGATCTGACGGTGGAAGAGCCATGACATCAGGCCGAGCGCGAAGAAGTTCTTCGACCGCTCAGCCTCACGCGAGGTGACGCCGTCGATCCCCTTCAGCGCTTCGATCGTCATCGACGTGAGCGCCACCTCGTGCAGGTGGAAGCCGCCGAGAGACCCGTCGGCGAGCGGGTTCTCCGCGTACCCGGCCTTCTGCAGGTTGCGCTCGTTGAAGGCGTCGGTGTTGACGATCACCATGCCGCCCTTCGGCAGATCCCTGAGGTTCGCCTTCAGAGCGGCGGGGTTCATCGCCACGAGGACGTTCGGCTCGTCGCCCGGGGTGAAGATGTCGTGGTCGGCGAAGTGGACCTGGAACCCGGAGACGCCGGCGAGGGACCCGGCCGGGGCCCGGATCTCGGCGGGGTAGTCGGGGAACGTCGCGAGATCGTTGCCCATCATGGCCGTCTCGCTCGTGAAGCGGTCACCCGTCAACTGCATTCCGTCGCCGGAATCGCCGGCGAACCGGATGATCACGCGATCGAGGTGCTCGACCGGCTTGGAGCTCACTGGTGCTCACTACACATTGCTATGCCTGAAAAGGTAGCGCCTCGGGGTCGGCCGCGGTCGGTTGCAGGCTTCAGCCCGTCTCCCGGACTTCCTTCCCGGTTGCTCCCGCCGCGCGCCGGACGACCGTGATCCCGTAGGCGGCACCCGAGGTGAACAGCTCGTCCGGGTCGACCTCACCGAGCCAGCCGAGGAAGTGCCGCTCCGGTTCGGCCGCGGTCGACCCGTAGACGGCCAGGCGCTCCTCGGGCGCGATGCTGTGCGGCCCGGAAGCGAGCTCGGCGAGTCGCCGCTCGGCCTCCTCGGCCGCGGGGCCCTCTGCGTATCCCTTTCCCATCGGAGCATTCTCCCACGATCAGGAGCGACCGTGCCTCCGGCGGGCGATCACGAAGACACCCGCCGCCGCCGCGACGAAGACCACCTCGCCCAGGGTGCACGCGATCGTCGCCCAGGTGCTCCCGGGCAGCACCTGCACGCGGACGATCTCGAGGGCGAGAGCGCAGCCGACCAGGATCGCCGCCACGCGGTAGAGGCCGATACGGCCGCCGAGCGCCTTCATGCGCCGACGGCCTCGTCGTCGGGCAGGCCGCCGCCGATCGCCGCACCGGCGAGGGCGAACAGCACGAAGGCGATCCAGTGGACGCCGATCACGTCGGTCTGCACGCCGATCGCCAGCATCGCCACCCAGGCCGCGCTCAGCCATGCCGAACGCCGCCAGAGCCCGACGAGCACGGCCCCCATCCAGGCGAGGAAGCAAGCGAGACCGAGGATGCCCGTGTCGACGCCGAGCTCCGTGTAGGTCGATTCACCAGCCTTGATCTCGACACCGGTTCGCGACGCGCTCACGCCGGCGTTCCCGAGGCCGAACCCCTGGGGGTGGCGCACGACCGTCCGGATGCCGTCACGCAGGTTCCGCAGGTGGCTGGAAGTCGACGCATCGCCCGCACTCAGCGGATCGTCGCTCACGCCGGGATTCTGCTGGCCTCGCGCCCGGAGAATCACGAGCTCCGCCCGGGTGTAGCTCGTGGACGGCCCTATGTGGGGGAAGGCCTTGACGAAGCCGACGCCGACGACGAGCGACGCGACGGCGAGCACGACCGGGAGGGCACGCCGCTGCGCGACGCCGAGCACCACGAGCCCGAGGGCCAGGGCGAGGTACGCGGCGCGCGTGTGCGTCCAGAGGAGCCCTGCATAGGCGACGCCGGCGGCCGCCACCGTCCACCCGGTGCGTCGGCGCGCCACGAGAAAAAGCATGACGATCACGAGCACGTACGCGGTGGCGAGCGGGCTCAGGAACGTCGACCCGAGCCGGCGGATCGGGTTGTCCTCGTCACCCGTGTTCAGGACCCAGTTCTCCGGAAGCCCCGAGAGCCCCCGGTAGCGGAGCCCGAGCTGATCGCCGAACCAGCCGGGTACCCCGGAGTCGCGCCACCACTGCAGCGGCACGAGGTAGACGTCCACGAGACCCCAGGACGTCACCGCGACGGCGACGCCGACGAGCGCCAGCGAGAGGCGCCGCCAGGCCACGGGGGTGAGCACGAGCAGCCGCCCGAGGAAGTAGGCGGCGACCGGGATCAGGTCGTGCCGGGCGGCGAAGAGCTGACCGCGGTGCGTCGCCGCCCCGTCCCCCAGCCAGCCCTGCGGCAGGACCCAGTAGAGAAGCACGAACGCGGCATACGCGAGGGCGAGCCGGTCGCTCCACATCCGCACCGGCAGCGAGCGTGCGCCGAGGATCGCGACGGCGAGGGCGGCGGCGAGCAGCACGTCCTTCCACGCGGCGACGACGTCGAGCGAGGCGCCGCGAACGCCGACGTCCCACAGCTCGAGCCATCACGAGGTTGTGGACGGCGAGTCCGACGACGAGCGCGGCGAGCGCGACGCGCGGCAGGCGCTCGCTCACGCGATCGCCACGAGCGTGAGGCCGAGGTTGACGATCCGCACCGGGCCGGGGAACAGCCCTCGCAGGTCGCCGCTGCCGAGCAGGTGGTTCTCCCGCGCCCAACCCTTGCCGGTCAGGTCGTACGCACGGCCGGCGGCGCGCTCCGGCAGCCAGTGGACGAGCGGCAGCCTGGTGTGGACCTCGAGCGGGAACCAGCGGTTGGGCGTCGTCAGGAACACGCGGCGGCCGACGCGGAGCGCCTCGGCCACGAAGAGCCGCTGTCGGTCGATGTCTCCGACGTGCTCGATCACCGCGTTCGAGAAGACGATGTCGAACGACCCGTCTGCAAACGGCAGGGCGCACGCGTCACCCTGCAGATACGGGATCGTCGGGTAGCTCGCGCGGAACCCGGCTCCGGCATGGAGCCCGAGCGCCGTGATGCGGTCGCGCCACGGATACAACTCCTCGAAGAAGTTGTGTGTCCCGCAGCCCGAATGACCGCCCTCGGCGCCGAAGCCGACCTCATCGGCGCCGACGTCGAGAACCGTCGTGGCGGCGGTCGGCCGTAACTCGTCCAGGAAGAGCCGGAGCTTCCTCCGGCGCGAGCGAAGCGAGACGGCGTCCGCAAGCCTCATCCGGGCGAAGGTACCGGGCGAAGCGGCGGTCCGCAGAGGCTTGGTATGGATCGGGAGTCCGTTTGGGGCGGTTCTGCACCACGGAGCGTGCTCGACCAGGGCGGCGGTAAGGCCGGTTGCCTCGGTGTCGTTCCGGCGGACCCGATCCGCAGCGTGCAGGGCCGCATCCAGACGTCCTCCCACCCCACATCAAGCCTCCAACCCCGATAACGTCGCCCGCACATGGTCGAAGACGTCGTGACCCCGAGCGGCCCGTACCGGCTCCGCCTGATGAGCCGGAGCGGCGCCTGGCGCGGCTGCCTCGCCGACGGCTCCACAGCCACTGCCTGGCAGGCGCCGGACGGAAAGGTCATCGTGCGGGCCGCGACCGAGGCGGGCCTCGAGCGCGCCCGGTTCATGCTTGCGCTGCACGACGACACGGCCGGGTTCCACCATCGCTTCGCACGCGATCCTCTCCTCGGGGCCGCCGCGCGCGCACTCGTCGGCTACCGCCCATTGCGCCTCGCGACCGTCACGCACGCGGCGCTACGGGCCGTGTGTGGCCAGATGATCGAGGCGAGCCGGGCGGCGGCGATCGAGCGCTCCATCCTGCGCCGGCTCGGTGCCCCGGTCGCCACCCGCGGTGCCCTCTCACGGCTCTCTCCCGCCGACCTGCGCCGCAGCGGGCTCGCGACCTCACGCGCATCGACGCTCGTACGCCTCGTCCGCACACTCGACCTCGAGCGGCTCCGCGGCCACGACACCGAGATCGTCCTGCAGCGGCTCGGCCGGGAGCGGGGCATCGGCCCCTGGTCGATCGGCGTGATCGCGCTCGAGGGGCTCGGTCGCTACGACCACGGTCTCGTCGGCGATCTCGGGCTGATGAAGCTGCAGTCCTCGCTCGAAGGCCGCCGGGTGGAATCCGAAGAGACGGCGGTGCTCCTGGCGCCATACGAGGAGTGGCAGGGGCTCGCCGGGCAGATCCTGATGCTCGGCTGGTCGCGCGGCCTGATCTCCGGAGCGGACGCGGACGCCGGACGCCGGGCCCGGCTCCGCACCGGGCGCGCCGCTTGAACGTCCGCTCTACACTTGCCACATGGAGGTGAGCGAGCGACGCATCGCAGTACTCGGTGCCGGCAAGATCGGCGAGGCGCTGATCTCCGGGCTGCTCTCCTCGGGCTGGCGCGCGCCGGGCGAGATCGCCGCTTCGAGCCGCCGCGCCGAGCGCGTGAGCGAGCTCGAGGAGAGGCACGGCATCGTCGCCACGCTCTCGAACGAGGAGGCCGTCGCAGGTGCGGCACTCGTCGTGATCGCGGTGAAGCCCCAGGACATCGAGGCCCTGCTCGGTGAGATCGGCCACCTGATCACCGGCGACCAGACGATTCTCTCGGTCGCCGCTGCGATCCCGACGGCGGCGATCGAACGGCACCTCGCTCCCGGTGTGCCGGTCGTCCGCGCGATGCCGAACACGCCATCCGTCGTGCACGAGGGAGTGGCCGGGCTCTGCGCCGGCGCCCATGCCGACGACGCCCATGTCACGCTTGCCGAGGAGGCGCTCGCGCATCTCGGCGCGGTCGTGCGCGTACCCGAGAAACTGATGGATGCCGTCACCGCAGTCTCTGGCTCCGGTCCCGCCTATTTCGCCCTTCTCGCCGAGGCGATGATCGAGGCCGGCCTCCTGCTCGGCCTCTCGCGTGAGATCTCGACCCAACTCGTCGTCCAGACGATGCTCGGCACGGCGCAGCAGATGCGCGACCTGAAGATGCACCCTGTCGAGCTCCGCGAGATGGTCACCTCGCCCGGCGGCACCACGATCGCCGCGATCCGCGAGCTCGAGATCGCCGGTGTGCGGGCCGCGTTCCTGAACGCGATCCAGGCCGCGATGGTGCGCTCGCGCGAGCTGGCAGCGGGCGAGCCGTAGGCCGCCAGCGCCGCGCGGGAGCATGGGCGTCTACGAGAACCTCGGCGTTCGCACGATCATCAACGCCAGCGGCACCCTGACCCGCGTCGGCGGGAGCCGCATGGCCCCGGAGGTGCTGGCCGCAATGGCGGAGGCCGCCGCCTCGTACGTCCACATCGACGAGCTCCAGGCAAGCGCCGGGGAGGTGCTCGCACGGGCGACCGGGGCCGAGGCGGGGTACGTCACGAGCGGTGCGTCAGCCGGCCTGACGCTCGGCATTGCCGCCTGCGTCGCCGGGATGGACGTCGACAAGATGGATCGGCTCCCGGACGTGACCGGGATGAAGAGCGAGGTCGCCGTCCAGCGTGGCCACCGCAATTCCTACGATCACGCGATCCGGGCGGTGGGCGTCACGTTCGTCGAGGCCTACTACCTCGGCTACCCGGGGGCGGGCGGCACCATGCCCTGGCAGCTCGAGGCGGCGATCACCGACCGCACCGCCGCCGTCGCCTGACCCGATCCTCGACACGCCGGGCACGCTGAGCCTGCCCGAGGTCGCCGAGATCGCCCATGCCCGTGGCGTCCCCGTGATCGTCGACGCGGCGGCGGAGCTCCCCCGGCGGGCCAACCTCCGCCGGTTCATCGCCGAGGGGGCTGACCTCGTCGCGTTCTCCGGCGGCAAGGCGATCGGCGGGCCGCAGTCGAGCGGCATCCTCGCCGGGCGCGCCGACCTGATCGCCTCCGTCGCCCTGCAGCATCAGGACATGGACGTGCGCGGGCAGACGTGGAACAGGAGGTCGCTGATCGGCTCCGGCGCGATCGGGGGAGTCCCGCACCAGGGCATCGGGCGCTCCCTCGAAGCCGGCTGAGTCAGCCCGATACATCGAGCTCGCGCAGAAGCCCGGTGAGCAGCGCGAAGCGCTCGGCCCCGAGCTGCATCCGCCACTCGCCCTCGATCTCGCGGACGGCATCGCGGATCGTCTGACCGAGAAGCACGCCGCGCGGGGTCAGGGCGATCCGCTTGGAACGCGTGTCGACCGGATCGGGCTCCCGCGCGAGGTAGCCCCACTTCTCGAGGTTGCCGAGGAGGTAGTTGACCGCCTGCTTGCTCATGCGCAGGCGGGAAGCGAGCTCGGTCGGACGCGCACCCTGTGGGCCCGGGTAGAGGAGCACGTTGAGATGCGCCACGTCGATCTCGGCGAAGCCCTGCTCGTGCAGCCGCTCGAGCATCCTGCGGCGCACCGTCTCCCACGGCACGCGAAGGAGCGCGCCGATCATCGGCGGTCCGAGAGGGTCGGTCACACCTTTAGTAAAGTTACTTGACTTTCTTGCCGTCAACATATACCGTCAAGGGACTTTACCATTCGCACGAAAGGGCTCGACGATGACGACAGGCACGCGCGAAGAGATCCGGGTCGGCCCGATGACAATTCGCTTCCTCCTCGAGGGCCGGGAGTCGGGCGGCGCGGTCGCCGTGTTCGAGTTCGACGTTCCCGCAGGAGCGCGCCTGCCGGCCGCCCACAGCCACGACGGGTACGAGGAGACGGTCTACGGCCTTCGGGGCTCGGTCACCTGGACGCTCGACGGAGAGACCATCGAGATCGGCCCGGGCGAGGTGCTGTGCATCCCGCGCGGAACGGTCCATCGCTTCGACAACACCGGTGACGACGACGCAACGGTGCTCGCCGTCGTCACCCCAGGCATCCTCGGTCCCGGCTACTTCCGTGACTTGGAGGCACTCATCGCAGGCTCGGCCGGAGGCCCGCCCGATCCTGCGGCGATCGGCGAGATCATGCGGCGCCACGGCCTCACCCCCGCGCCGTGACCCAACGCCGACCCGACGCGCGTCAGCCGAGCAGCCCGCGTGCCCCGCACGAGCTGCTCGCGGCCGCGCTTCTCGCTGGTCACGGGGCCGGCCCTCTTGAGCACGGCGACGTCCTTCTGCACGGCAGCAAAGCTCATGGGGAAGCGGCGGGCGAGGTCGTAGACTCCGCCCGATGTCGAGGGCTGCATTCTTCGCGTCGGTCGGGGTCGCGCTCTTCGCCTACTGGGTGATCGCCGATCCGAGTTACGACGAAACGGCGACGCAATCCTCGGCGGCGCGATCATGAATCTCGGCCTGCTCGCGCTCGCCGGGGTGCTCCTGATCACGGGAGCCGGGCGCTACCGCCTGCTCGCGATCGCACCCGCCGGGACAGTGGCGGGAATCGTTCTCTTCGTCGTCGCCGGTGGGCCGATCATGCTCGCGACCTGGCTCGCCGCCGCGGCGCTCGCCCTCGTGCTCGCGGGACGGGTGCCCGCGCCTGTCTCGCCGGTCTCGTCGTGACCCGACCCGGCCTGCGGCTCACCCGGACGAGCGCGAATCGCCGAAGAGCTCGCTGAGCTGTGCGAGGAGGTTCGTCAGGTGCGCGCCGTCGACGGGGCCGAGCTCGTCGACGAGGCCGGCGACCAGGCGGTCGAGCCGGGCGCGCCGCTCTCGCACGACCCTGGCGCCCTCCCTCGTCGCGCTGACGACGATCCCGCGACCGTCGCTCGCGTCGGCCCGACGGACCGCGAGGCCTCGAATTTCGAGCGCGTCGACGTTGCGCGACGCGGTGGCGTCGGTCGTGCTCAGGCCGGCGGCGAGCGCCCGCAGCCGTTGCGGGCCCTCGTCGACGAGCGTCGCGAGGACGATTGCCTGGAACGTCGACAGGTCGCTGGGCTCGGCGTCGCCCGGAAGGTGGGGCGTGCGGACGAGAGCCGTGACGAGCTGCTCGACCGCGATCCCGAGCGAGACCTGCGCCGCGGCCGTCATGCCGGCTCGGCCACCGTTGCCGGCCGCTCGGCCACGCGACGCGTCACGCGCGATGCCACGACCGCGCCCGTGAGCGCCGCGACGGAGGCGACGCCGAACACGAGCGTGTAGGCGTGATCCGTTGGCACCGACGTGCCGGGGATCACGAACGCCGTGAGGATCAACGCTCCGACCTGGCCCCCGATGACGCCGCCCGTCGTACGCATGACCGTGTTGATCCCGGTCGCGATTCCCGTCTCGGTCACCGGGACCGCCTCGGAGATGAGGGCCGGCATCGACGCGAAGGCGAAGCCGGCCCCGACGCCGAGCACGATCATCGCGAGGACGACGTCGACCGGATGCGCGTGGCGGGCCGCGAGCAGCGACGTCGCCACCGAGACGAGGAGCATGCCGGCGCTCAGCGTCCACTTGGACCCGAACCGGCGGCCCAGCAGCCCGGCAGACGGGCCGGCGGCGAGCATCACGACCGACATCGGCAGCAGGTAGAGGCCGGCGAGCGTCGCACTCGCGCCGAACCCGTAGTCCACGCGGGAGGCGAGACCGGCGGGCAGGCCCGTCGGCGTCTCGATGAACCGGGGGACGAGCGAGAACGTGCCGAACATCGCGAAGCTCGCGATCACGGTCGTGATGTTGGTGAGGAGCACGGGTCGCCGGACGAATACCTCCATGTCGATGAGCGGAGCCTCCACCCGCCGCTCGACGAGAACGAATACGGTTCCGAGTCCGACCGAGATCGCGATCAGGCCGAGCGTCGCGCGTGAGCCCCACCCCCAGGAGCCACCTTCGGACAGCGCCACGAGGGAGGTGACGAGCGTCACGGACATCAGCGCCGCTCCGGGAAAATCGATCGTGGGCGTCGAGCGCACGGGCGACTCCGGGACGAAACGACGGACGAGGACGATGGCGATCGCAATCGGGATCGCGCCGGCGACGAACAGGAACCGCCACGAGCCGTTGTCGATGATGAGGCCCGAGAAGACGAGGCCGAAGCCCCCGCCGATCCCGAACACCGCCGAGAGGAGGCCCATCCCGACCTTCACCTTCTCCGGCGGGAACTCGTCGCGAATGATCCCGAAGCTCAGGGGGAAGACCGCCGCCCCGGCGCCCGCAACCATGCGGAAGCCGATCAGCGAGCCGATGTCCCACGAGCACGCACAGCCGATCGATCCGAGCAGGAAGAGCCCGAGACTGACGACGAGGAGTCGCTCCTTGCCGAACTGGTCACCGAGCTTCCCGAGAATCGGCGTCAGGACGGCGGCGCTGAGCAGGAAGCCCGTGAAGATCCACGTCACCCACGTCGTCGTCGTGCCGAGATCGCGTTCGAGGACGGAGAGCGCCGGGACGACCATCGTCTGCTGGAGCGCGTACGTCGTCGCGGCGAGGGTGAGCACGGCGAGCGTCGCGTTGTAGTGCAGACGCTCCGGCATCGTTACGGAGCGTAACAAAATGGAGGCGGCCGGCGCCCGCGGCCGGGGGTTTCCCGCACCGACGTTCACATGCGCGCCGTACGGTCGCGGGACGGCCATGGCGCGATCGTTGTGCGAGCGGGAATCCACCCGCCCCGAGACGAGGTGAAAACCACATGCCTACGCCGAACAGCACCACACAGAGAAAGCCCCTCCTCGCCTGCGCGGCGATCGCCTCTGCCGCAGTGTCCGTTCTCGCCTTCGGCTGCTCGTACGAGGACCAGCCGCCGGTCGATCGCGCGATCACCGAGGACGTCGACTCGGTCGTCATCTCCGGCGGCGACGCGAGGGTCAACATCCGTACCCATGAGGGCGCGAAGGTCGAGATCGAGACGACCGCCAACCGCGGCGGGAAGCCGACGCTCACGTCCACCGTGGACGGACGCACGCTCACGATCAAGGGCGGGTGCGACGGCGGCTTCTTCTGCCGCGCCACGATCAACGTCGTCGTGCCCGTCGGCGTCGGCGTGACCGCCGCCACGGACGCCGGCGACATCGACCTCGACGGCAGCCCGGGTCAGGTCGACGTGAGCACCGACGCGGGCGACATCGACGCATCCCTCGAGTCTGCCGTGACCGCGTTCTCGGCGACGACCGATGTGGGTGACATCGACATCGACGTTCCCGCGGGCCGGTACGCAGTCGACGCGGACACGGACGTCGGCGGCGTCGACGTCCAGGGCATCATCCAGGACGACGCGGCGCCCGCGAAGATCACCGGCCGGAGCGACGTCGGGAACATCGCGATCCGGGGGCTCTGACCCCGACGCAGGTCGTGGGCTCGGCCGCCGCCGGCCTGCCGAAGGAGATGTGGAAGGTGCCGGGCGCCGATCACACGGCCGGATTCGAGGCCCAGCCCGCGGAGTACGAGCGGCGCGTAACGCGGTTCTTCGACCGCGCCTTCGGGCTCGGCTCCGGGTGAGGCGACGGGGCCGCCGTGGTTCTCGACGAGCGGGTGCATATCATTCGCACCGTGACGAGGCGCTGACATGGTGAGCGGAACAACGGATCTCCGATTCGCTCCAGTCCGAGACGCTTTCGCGGACGTTGTCGGCAACCAGGCCGGGACGGGTGCCGCGGTCGCCGCGTGGCACGACGGGGCATGGGTCGTCGACCTGTGGGGCGGCTGGGCGGACGCCGCGCGGACGCGGCCGTGGCAGGAGGGCAGCATCGTCCAGCCCTACTCGGTGTGCAAGCCGTTCGCCGCGCTCTGCGTTCTGCATCTCGTCGAGCGCGGCCAGATCGACCTGGACGCTCCGATGCAGCGCTACTGGACCGAGTTTCGTCCCCAGGCGACGGTGCGCCACGTCCTCTCACACCAGGCCGGCGTCGTGGCTCTCGACGAACCCGCTGCGACCGAGGTCTTCTATGACTGGGACAGGCTGTGCTCGCTCCTCGCCGCACAGGAGCCGGCCTGGCCGCCCGGGACCGCCCACGGCGAATCCGCCCTGTTCTACGGGCACCTGGTCGGCGAGCTCGTGCGCCGGGTCGACGGGCGCTCGCCCGGTCGCTTTCTGCAGGACGAGATCTGCGGCCCCCGTTCCCTGGACTTCGCCTTCGGCCTGGCCGGGTCCGACCTCGACCGCGCGGTCGAGCTGACAGGTCTCGACGACGCCTTTCGAGAGGGGAACGCCTCGGCGAGGCCGGAGCTCTACCGGCGCGCGATCGCGAACCCACCGGGAGCCCAGTCTCCCGAGGTCGTCAACGGACGGGCGTGGCGCACGGCGGAGATCCCGGCCGTCAACGGGCACGGCAGCGCGCGCGGCATGTGCGGTCTCTACGCTGCGCTTCTCGAAGGTGAGCTCCTCTCACCCGGCCTGCTCGCAGAGGCGACGAGCGCGCAGTCGTCCGGCCGCGATCGCGTCTTCGGCCACGAGAACGCCTGGGGGCTCGGGTTCGGAGTCGACGACGACGGCTACGGGATGGGCGGGCTCGGCGGCAGCTACGCAGGCGTATCGACACGGGGCGGATACGCGTTCGCATTCGTCACCGGCACGATGGGAGACGGGTCGGCAGGGATGGCGGTCGAGAACGCGTTCCGGTCGTGCGTGGGGTTGCCGGACCTGGATTCCGTCTAGGCGTTCCTGCGCGCGCCGGGTTCGGGAACTTTCCCGGCGGCGGAACGTCCACACAGATGCGCACACCGTGGTCACGGTCGCACAGGTCCCGGCAACGCACCTGGGAGGTCGAACATGAAGACGGGCAAGGTTCTTCGCCACTCCGTGAGCATCGACGAGGAGGAGGTCTTTGGCCTGATCCATCGACCCCTCGAGGTGCTGGAGCTCCAGCCGAGCCGGTTCGCCGGCCGGGTCGCTTCGTGGGCGGAGCATTCCGCCGGACACCGGCGACTTCGAGCAGTCGAACGCCTTCCACAAGTTCGCCGTCAAGACGATCGGCAACCTCCTCGAGCTCGACGCGCGCCATCCCGAGGAGTGGCCTGGAAACGTCCTCAGCGGCGAGCACCGCGTCAGCGTGCTCGCGACGCTGTTCCAGCTCCACCCCGAGGTCGTGAAGTGGTACGGCCGGATGCTCGAGGAGAGCGGCGTGATCGAGGACTTCGACGGCGAGATCCTGCGGTTCCGCTCCGAGGCGCTCGCCGCGTAGCCGCCCGCCTCCGACCCGGCCGTCCGGACTACAGTGCCCGGCGTGTCGCACGACCACTACGAGGGGGGCCGAGCGGGCCACGACTGGGCCGAGCGAGGACCGCGCCTCGAGCTCGAGGGCGAGATCACGACCCCGTTGCTGCACGAGGCGATCGACGCCATCACCTCGCAGGTCGGCTCGCCCGACGAGGTCCGCCGAGTGCTCGACCTCGGAAGCGGCCCGGGCGTCGCGTCCGCGCTGCTCGCGGAGAGGTTCCCGTACGCGAGGTCACCGCCGTGGACACGACGGCACCGCTGCTCGACCAGGCCCGCGCCCGCGCCGGGCGACTCGGCCTCGGCGCGCGCGTCCTGACGCGGACGGCAGACCTCGAGCACGACCTCGGCGACCTCGCTCCGCCGGGCTCGGTCGATGTCGCGTGGGCGTCGATGGTGCTGCACCACCTCGAGGAGCTGCCCCGCGCGCTCGCCGGCATCCACCGCCTCCTGCGGCCCGACGGGGTGACAAGGTTGGACGCGAAGAGATCGTCGGGCTGATCACGGCGCTCGAGCGCTACGTGGCCGGCTCCGACGACGCGGACGCCCGGGTGTGGGGCGAGCGGCTGGACATCGTCGCGGACGCGCTCGGTGAGGTCGACGGCGTCGTGGTCAGGCGCCGGCGCCCTCCCGGCAGGCCCATCCCCGTGCTGGTGCTGACCCTGGACGAGGATTTCCTCGGCGTCACGGCGTACGACGTCGTCACCGACCTGCTCGACGGCAGCCCTGCCGTCGCGGTCACGGAGTCACGCGCGGAGCATCACGAGCTGAGCGTCAACGCGATGGGACTGACCGACGGCGAGGCCGAGATCGTCGGGCGCCGCCTCCGTGAGTCGTTGACGTCGCGGGGAGCGCACCGCCACGCCGGTTAGGGCAAGGGAGGCCGGCGCCGCCCGCCGGCCTCCGCGCGCAATCGTCACACACGCGCGCGGCCGGCGGGGGGTGTCCGACTTCAGTCGGATGCCGGTCGGGTCGCCCAAGCCAGAACGCCTGCAACCGGGTCGCCCGGCTGAAGCCAGGCACCCCGCCCCGCCGTCCTCGTTGATCGACCGGTCAGTCAACCGATATCCTGCAGCGCATGGCCCGTGAGCTCCGCGAAGTCGTCTTCGTCGACGGCGTCCGCACCGCCTTTGGCAAGGCCGGTCCGGGCGGCCTCTTCTGGAAGACGCGCGCCGACGACATGGCCGTCAAGGCCGTCCGCGAGCTCCTGCGCCGCAACCCGAACGTGCCGCCGGAGCGCATCGGAGACGTCATCCTCGCCGCCACGGCGCAGGTCGGCGACCAGGGCCTCACCCTCGGCCGCGACGTCGCGCTCCTCGCCGGCCTGCCTCACACGGTCCCCGGCTTCGCGGTCGACCGCATGTGCGCCGGCGCGCTGACGGCCACGACTGCGGGCGCGGGCGAAATCGCGATGGGTGCTGCCGATCTCGTGATCGTCGGCGGCGTCGAGCACATGGGTCACCACGCGATGGGTGCGGAGGTCGACTTCAACCCGCGCTTCGTCAGCGAGCGGCTGATCGACGAGAGCGCCGCCGTCATGGGTCAGACGGCCGAGAACCTCCACGACACCTTCCCCCGGCTGACGCGCGAGGCCGCCGACCGCTACGCCCTCGAGAGCCAGCGCCGCGCCGCCGCCGCGTGGGACGACGAGAGCGGGATCATGGCCCGGACGGTCGTTCCGATGAGCGTCTTCGGCGACGAAGGCTGGAGGGTCGCCGCACGCGACGAGTTCCTCCGCCCCGACACCACCCTCGAGGGCCTCGCGGCCCTCCGCACCCCGTTCCGTGCCGGCGGCCGCGTCACCGCGGGCAACTCCGCCGGCCTCACCGACGGCGCGACCGCGGGCCTGCTCGCCTCCGAGCAGACAGCCACCGAGCTCGGGCTGGAGCCGTCCATGCGCCTTGTCGCCTTCGCCTACACAGGAGTCGAGCCGCACCTCATGGGCATCGGCCCGGTCCCGGCGACCCAGAATGTCCTTCAGCAGACCGGGCTCGGCATCGACGACATCGGCCTCTTCGAGCTGAACGAGCCGTTCGCCGTCCAGGTGCTGACCTGGTGCGACGGCGTCGGTGTCGCGCCCGACGACCCACGGCTCAACCCGAGCGGCGGTGCGATCGCCTGCGGCCATCCGCTCGCCGCCACGGGCGTGCGCCTGATGGCGCAGCTCGCCTACGAGCTCGAGCGCCGCCCTGACGTGCGCTACGGGCTCACCGCCCTCTGCATCGGCCTCGGCATGGGCGCGGCCATCCTGTGGGAGAACACCCGGCATGGCTGACAGCCCGACACAGTTCTATCTCCAGCAGATAGAGACGAGAGTCGGGCCGCTCGCCCTCGTGACCATGGACAACGGCGAGGACTGGCAGAAGCCGAACGTCTTCGGCCGCGCCGCCCTCGAGTCACTGGGCACCCTGCTCCCGCGCCTGCGCGACGGCGACTTCAAGGGCCTCGTCCTGACGGGCAAGCCCTTCGTCTTCGCAGCCGGCGCCGACCTGACCGAGTTCCACCTGGCGACGACGGCGGAGCTGGCCCGGGCGGGCGGCAAGGGCGGCCACGACGCCTTCGCGGCGATCCGCGACCTGCCCTTCCCCACGCTTGCCGCGATCAACGGCGCCGCCCTCGGCGGCGGCCTCGAGATCGCCCTGCACTGCGACTACCGCACCCTCGCGCGCTCGGTGCGTCACATCGGCTTTCCCGAGGTCTTCCTCGGGATCATTCCGGCCTGGGGCGGCACGCAGCTCCTGCCCCGCGTCGTCGGCGCGAAGGCCGCCGTCGAGCTCATCGTCGCCAACCCGCTGAGGCAGAACCGGATGCTCCGCGCCGATCAGGCGGCCGAGCTCGGCCTCGCCGACGCGCTGCTCGACGACGTCGAGTTCCTCGACGACTCGATCGAGTGGCTCGTCCACGCGATCGAGGTACGGCGCACCCCGCGCGAGGACGCCGACGTCTCGGACGCGCCCGAGGTCTGCGCGAAGGCCAGGTACGCGGTCGACGATGCCGTCCACGGCGTCGCGCTCGCGCCCTATCGCGCGCTCGATCTGATCGCCGCCACGGCAAGCTCCACCGTCGCGGAGGGCTACGTCCTCGAGGAGGACGCGCTCGCCGACCTCCTCCCGGGCCCGCAGGCCCAGGCCGGCGTCTACGCCTTCGACCTGATCGAGCGGCGGATCAAGAAGGGCGTGGGAATCCCGGAAGCGAAGCCGCGACGGATCCAGAAAGTCGGCGTCGTCGGTGCCGGCCTGATGGCGACGCAGCTCGCCACCCTGTTCCTGCGCCGCCTCGAGGTGCCCCTCGTGATCACCGACGTCGACGCGGCACGGGTGGAGGAGGCGGTCGCCGCGATCCGCGCCGATCTCGAGAAGCAGGCGTCGAGAGGACGGCTCTCGGAGGGCAAGGCGCGCTTCCTCGGCTCCGTCGTCAGCGGCGTCGCCGACACCTCCGGTTTCGAGGGCTGCGACCTCGTGATCGAGGCGGTGTTCGAGGAGATCTCGGTCAAGCAGGAGGTCTTCGGCAAGCTCGAGCAGATCGTCTCGGAGGAGTGCCTGCTCGTCACGAACACCTCGTCTCTCTCGGTCACGCAGATGGCGGCGAACCTCGAGCACCCCGAGCGCGTCGTCGGCATGCACTTCTTCAACCCCGTGGCCGTCCTCCCGCTCGTCGAGCTCGTCCGCGCCGTGGCCACCGACGATGTCACGCTTGCGACCGCGTGGGACGTGACGAAGAAGCTCGGCAAGCGCGGTGTCCTCGTCAAGGACGCGCCGGCGTTCGTCGTCAACCGTCTCCTCACCCGCCAGTCCTCCGTCCTCATGCAGGCACTGGAGAACGGCAACACGTTCGAGGAAACCGACGAGGCAGCCCTGTTGCTCGGGATCCCGATGCCCCCGTCGGCGCTCCTCGCCATGGTGGGCCCCCGGGTCGCGAACCACGTGCTTCATACCCTCCACGACGCCTACCCCGACCGGTTCCCCCTCTCGCCTACACTCGAGAACTTCGCCAACGGCGAGATGGAGGTCGTTCTCACCGGCGACGCGCGCAGGACGGTGGACGAGATCCACGAGGCGATCCTCGACGCTCTTGCCGACGAGTGCCGCCACCTGCTCGACGAGGGCGTCGTCACGAGCGCCGCCGAGATCGACGCCTGCCTGATCCTCGGCGCCGGCTTCCCGTTCTTCCGCGGCGGGTTGACGAAGTACCTGGACACGGAAGGGGTCTCGGTGCGGTCGTCCGGCCGGCCTCTCGGCTAGACAGGAAACGCACGACGTCCAGCATATTCCGGTACAGTTGCGGTCACAGCACCGCTTGACGCGCCGGAAACGCGTGAGTGTGCTGACCCTCAAGGAAAGCAGCACCTGCGTCGTGTGCTGCGCATATGCACGAGACCGACCTCAACCCGACACAACCGTCGTCGGAGCCGGAACAGGGCTTGGAAGCCGCCGCGCTCCGCGCACACGCCTGGTACGGCGAGCCGTTCCTTCATGCCGATGAGGAGCCCGCGGCCGTGCTGGCACCCGGCACCGCGCGGCGGGGCGCACTCGACGACGCCGTCGTGGAGATGGACGCCGGCCGTCGCACACCGTCTGCCCGTTGGCGCGTGCGCTACGGGCTCATGCTCGGTCTCGAGCGCGTCCTCGCCTCGCCGACACCGGCAACGGCCTCGGGCACCGAGCTACGGCGCCACCAGGTCGATGCGCTCGCGGGCATGCTCACCGAGTTGATCGCCTCGAACCAGCGCCAGGCGGAGGGGAACGGCAACGGACAGGGCAATGGGCACGCCGCCGAGGCCGGCGAGGGCGACGCCGCCGACCTCGAGGAGGAGGACGACGACCTCGATGCCGGCGTCGTCGACGACGAGGCCGACACACCGGTGTTCGAGGGTGAGGACCCGGGCGCGATGCGCCGCTACCGCTTTCGCCATCCCACCGCGTCGGGCAAGACGATTGCCGCAGCCGGGTTCGTCGAGTCTGCGCGACACCTCGGGATCCTGATCCTCACCCACAGGCGCCTGCTCGTCTCGCAGTTCCAGCGCGACCTGACGACGGAGGGCTACGGCGACCGGTTCACGGACGCGATCTACGAGGGCAGGGAGCCACTCCGCGACGACCCCATCACGATCCAGACGTACGCCTGGTTCGCACGCCACGCGGGCGACATCTCCCGGAGCGCATACCAGCTCGTGATCTGCGATGAGGCCCACACGGCGCTCGGCGAGAAGACGAGTGCGGCAATCCGGTCGTTCAGCGAGCCGGTCTACATCGGCATGACGGCGACGGAGCAGCTGATCGCGAAGCAGGTGTCGGACGTCTTCCCGGCCTCGGTCGACGACCTGCCGCTCGCCGACGCTGCGCGCCGGGGCCTGATTGCACCGCTGCGCTGCCTGCGGGTGCCGCCTGCAGCGGCCATCAACTCGGTGCCCATCGTCGGCGGCGACTTCGAGGAGCGCGCCCTGGCCGCGGCACTCGACCACTCCGCGCTCAACCAGGCGGCTGCGAGCCTCTACAAGGAGCGCTTCGGCTCGACCCCCGGAATCGTGTACGCGGCGGGCGTTCAGCACGCCTACAACCTCGCCCAGGAGTTCCGGGCCGCCGGGATCAAGGCCGAGGCCGTCTCGGGCAAGACGCCGCTCGTCAAGCTCGCCGAGACGCTCGCCGCCTACGAGCGCGGCGAGATCAACGTCCTCATCAACGCGCAGCTCCTGGCCGAGGGCTGGAACTCACCGCGCGCAACCGTCTGCTTCCACCTCGCCCCCACCGCGTCGCGTCGCGTCTACCAGCAGCGCATCGGCCGGATCATGCGCATGCACTCGCGCAAGGAGGCAGGCATCGTCGTCGACTTCGTCACGAAAGGGTCGACGCACAACGACCGCGTCATCTCGCTCCATTCGCTGCTCGACGCCGACTTCTACCGCGAGGGCGCCCGGGTGACGCCCGCGCCGCGACGGCGCCAGCAACGGCGAGCACGGCGGCTCCTCTCCCCCGTCCCGTGGCTCGTGCCCGTCACGGCGGACGTCGCGCGCAGGCTTGCGGTGATCCAGCGCGAGTGGCAGCGCGTCGATCCCAAGTTCCTCGACGACGACGAGCAGCGCTACTGGGGCAGGATCGCGGGCAAGCAGATCCGCTTTGACCAGCGGGCGGACTTCGCGCGCAAGTTCACCGAGGGGCACGCCGGCAAGGGCGCGCTCGAGACGTTCCTCGCCGTGTGCGCGGCCGAGAACCCCAACCGGCGGTTGCGGATGACGGCCCTCGCCGACCGTGTGGCGACTCCGGTCGAGCGTGCCGACTTCGACGATCTCGTCACCCTGGTCGGACAGTCGCCGCCGTGGGAGAAGGATCGCTCAGCAGGCGTGCGCATCCTCCTGCGGGCGATCGGCGACGGCAAGGCGAGCGCGCCCGATCAGATTCTCGCCCGCTGGACGTGGAAGCTCGCGCGGGCGACCCGGAAGGTGCAGGACCGGCGAGCGAGCGCCGAGTTCCCCGAGGCGAAGCGCCTGCTCGGAGCGGTCGCCAACTCGCGTGGCCATCGGCACGAGGACAATGTCGCCAAGCTCGTCCAGGTTGCGAAGGCGCTCCCTCTGGCGGTCGGGGCCGCGCTGCTCGCCTCTGCGGACGGCTACACGCCGCGGGCGAACGCGCTGCTCGACCAGGCGCGCGAGGATCTCGGCCCGATCCAGGAGATCGCGAACGCGCTGGCCGAGAACCTGCCTGCGCCGAAGGCGCCCGTCCGCAAGTCCCGCCGTCGGCGCAAGAAGCGCCGCCCGGCGGCAGCGGCCGTCCCCCCTGGGCAGCCCACGGGGGACGGCGCCGCAGGGGCGGCCCAGGCTCCGGTCACGATCGAGCCGGGGAGTGGTAGCGCGGCTCCGATCGAGAAGGCCACCGCAGCACCGGCCGAGCACGCGGCGTAACCCTGGCGCCCGGCTCAGCCAGGCATCAGGCTCTACGGCACGGCCGGCGGGTCGCCGCTCTCGCGGTCACGCAGGAACTGCGTCAACTCGGCCGCGAGCGATTCTCCCGTCGGGAGATCGTCGTCCTCCATCAGTTCGTCGATCGTGTCGGCCCGCCGTTCGAGCTCCTCGACATACGCGGCCGTCTCGGGATCGGTGGAAACGGCCTCGGTGATCTGCTCGGCGTAGACCTCCTCCGCCTCCTCGAGCTCGGTCAGGTCGATCTCCACCCCGAGCAACTCGCCGAGACGGTCACACAGAGCCCGGGCTGCCCGCGGGCTCGGGGCGAGCGAGACGTAGTGCGGCACCGCAGACCAGAGGCTCACCGAGGGAATGCCCGCCTCGCGGCACGCGTCGTGCAGCACCCCGACGATGCCCGTCGGCCCCTCGTACCGTGACGGCTGCAGGCCGAGCTCGTCGACGAGCGAGAGGTCGCTCGCCGCACCGGTCACGGGCGCCGGCCGTGTGTGCGGCACGTCGGCCAGCAGCGCCCCGAGCGTGACGACGAGCTCGACGCCGACGTCGCGCGCCAGGCCGACGACGAGCTCGTTGAACGCCCGCCAGCGGTAGTTCGGCTCGACCCCGAGGAGGATCACCGCGTCGCGGTTCGCACCGGGGATCGCAGCCGCGTGAAACCTGATCTCGGGCCACTCGATCTGTCGCGTCATGCCCTCGTCGAGCGTGACCGTCGGTCGCGTCGACTGGAAGTCGACGAAGCCCTCGGGATCGATCTCGGCGAAGGGCCGGGCTTCCCAGATGCGCGAGAGCGTCCCTGCCGCGAGCGTTGCCGCCTGGCCGCCGTCGTTCCAGCCCCGAAAGGCCGCGATCAGGACAGGGCGGCGCAACACCGGCCGCTCGTCGATCCTGAGCTCGCTCTCCATCGACGGAGCTTAGCCCCGATCAATCACCCTGGGCGGGAGCTTCGACGCGGCGCCCGGCCGTGACGAGGGGCGCGGGCGGCCGATACAGCACGTAGGCGATCGCCACCGTCAGCACCCAGATCGACGCCGCAAGCGCGACGTGGATCACGACGAGCCACCACGGCAACGCGTTCCGGTACTGGATCTCCCCGACCCCCATCTGCACCAGCAGAACGGCGAGCAGCGCGACGCCGGCCCAAGCGATGCCGGACAGCTCCGCACGGAGTCGCCAGAGGTACACCCCGACGACGAGCACGCCGATGCCGAAGATCGCAGTCGCCCGAACGTGGACGTAGATCGTGTCGGTGACCCCGAGTCCGAGGCGCCGGATGTCCTCTCCTCCGGAGTGTGGGCCGGAAGCAGTCGCGACGGTGCCCGTGACGACGAGCACGGCACAGGCGGCAACGCCGACGACCGCGACGGTGCGCAGCCACGCCGGCCCCGCCGGCAGGCCCAGCCCGCTGCGGCGACTCCACGCCTCGATCGCCACCACGATCGCCCCTGCGAGCACCAGCAACGCGAGCAGGAAGTGCGACATCACCGCCACCGGGTGCAGCTTGAGCAGCACCGTGATGCCCCCGAGCGGGATCTGCGCGATCGTCCCGAGCGCGGTCGCGAGAGCGACCATCCGCACTCGGCGCGGCAGCCCGGAGACCCGCCGGGCCGCGAGCCAGACGATCACCGTCAGCGCGATGCCGACGAGCGCGACCACGCGGTTGCCGAACTCGATCGCGGCGTGCCCGCCCTTCTCGGGATAGGGCTTGTCACCGCAACGCGGCCAGTTGTCGCACCCGAGCCCGGATGCCGTCAGCCGCACGACTGCGCCGCTCGTGACGACCACCCAGAGCATGAAGACCGCCGCGGCGGCCAGCTGCACGAACCGCCGGGGTGAGACCTCGCGCCGCGCACGCACCTCGTTGACGACGCCATGGGTGCGCTCTCGTCCGACCTCCATCCCGCTCACCGTAGCGCGACGCCCGACCCGGCAACAACGCGACCGATCCGGTAGAGGCCGAGCCCTCGGTCGGCGAACGTGGCCACGAGAACCGCCGCCTTGTCCGCGGGAAGCGAGACGAGCAGGCCGCCGGCGGTCTGCGGATCGAACGCCAGCGCCTCGTCGGCATCCGTGGCGGAGCTCTCGAGGTGCGGGCCGGAGTAGTCGCGGTTGCGGCGATCGCCCCCGGTCCGGACGCCGGCTTCGGCGAGCTCGTAGGCAGACGGGAGGGCGGGAAGCGCGAGGGCATCGAGCTCGAGCCGGACACCGCTACGCGAGGCCATCTCGTACGCATGCCCGAGCAGGCCGAAGCCCGTCACGTCGGTGACGGCGTTCGGGCCGAACGGCCGGAGGGCATCCGCCGCATCGCGATTGAGCGTGCGCATCGCCGCGACGGCGGCGTCGAGCGCACCCGGGGGAGCATTCCCGTCCCGCTCCGCCTGGAGCACGAGCCCCGTGCCGAGGGGCTTGGTCAGGAACAGCGCGTCGCCCGGGTGGGCACCGCTCTTCGGCCAGATCCCGTCGGGGTGCACGGTGCCGACGACGGCAAGGCCGTACTTGGGCTCGTCGTCGCGGATCGTGTGCCCGCCCGCGAGAATGGCTCCGGCGGAGCGCACGACCTCGTCCGCGCCGGCCAGGATCTCGCCCAGCATCTCGGTCGGCAGCTCCTCGGGGAACGCCGTGATCGAGAGCGCGAGCAACGGCAGGCCGCCCATTGCGAACACGTCGTTGAGCGCATTCGTCGCCGCGATTGCGCCGAACGCCCGCGGGTCGTCGACCACCGGGGGGAAGAAGTCGACCGTGAAGACGAGTGCGCGCTCGGCGTCGAGACGATAGACCGCAGCGTCGTCGGCGGGGTCGAGCCCGACGAGCAGGTCGGCCGATTCGGCCGGAACGAAGCCGGCGAGGAGCTTCTCGAGGCGGGCGGCCGGATACTTGGCGGCGCACCCGCCGGCCCGGGCGAGCGAGGTCAGCGTCGGCGGCCCGGCCACGAAATCGAGTGTACGCGTCCGATGAAGGAGCCGTGCCGCCGAGGAAGAACAACACGGCGGAGAGCAAACCCCTTCCCCCTCTCCTCCCTGATGTACGCGAAGGCCGCCCTCCCCCGGCGGCCTTCGTCCTTTCTGTGCGAGGATCAGCGCGTGCCTTCCGCGCTCATCACCGGTGGGTCGTCGGGGATCGGACTCGCTATCGCCCGGATGCTCCACGAAGAGGGGTACTCCCTCACGCTCGCCGGGCGAAAGCTCGAGCGGCTCGAAGCCGCCCGCGAGGGTCTCGACGCCGAGATCGTGCAAGCGGACGTCTCGAAGGAGGACGACTGCATCAGGCTCGTGGCCGAGCACGTCGGGCTCCACGGCGGCCTGGACGTGCTCGTCAACTCCGCCGGCCTCGGGATCGCAGGGACGATCGGCGACACCGCCACGAAGGCGTGGGACCTCCAGCAGTCGGTCAACCTCCGCGGCGCCTTCCTCGTCACCCGTGAGGCGCTGCCCCACCTGCGGGCCACCAGGGGCTACGTCGTCAATCTGGCGTCTATCGCGGGCACGATCCCAACGCCGGGCCTATCTGCCTACGGCGCCACGAAGGCGGCTCTGATCGCGCTCACGCGGTCGCTCGGCCGCGAGGAGGCCGAGTCCGGTGTCCGGTTCACGGCGCTCTGCCCCGCCTTCGTCGACACGCCCATGACCACGTGGACCGGCATCCCCACCGAGCAGATGATCGCGCCGGAGGACTGCTCCGAGATCGTCCGGGCCCTGTTGCACCTCTCCCGGTACGCGCGCGTACCGGTCGTCGTGATCGAGCGCGCCGGCGACACCGTGTAATCCCGGCGTCCGGCCGGCGTCGTCACCCCCCGGGCCCCTCAGTCCATCTCCTGGTCGGCCTCGGCCTTGGGCGCGGCGCCCGGCTCGAGCCGGGCGCCGGGGCCGAGCGGTTCGTGCCGGGCCTCCTCGACCTCGCCCGCCAGCAGCTCGAACGGGCCGGCCGGCGTCAGCCCGAGGCTGCCGTAGAGCCCGAGCTTGCCGCGCGAGTCCTCGAGGTCGAGCAGGCGCATCGTCAGCTGCCCGATGCGGTCGACCGGCCCGAACGTGCTCTCGACGTTCTCCATCGAGAGCCGGTCGGGGTGATAGGTCGCGTTGGGGCTGGTGGTGTCGAGCAGCGTGTAGTCATCGCCCCGCCGGAGCTCGATCGTGACCTCACCGCTCACGGCGAGCCCGATCCAGCTCTGCAGGCTCTGGCGCAGCATCAGCGCCTGCGGATCGAACCAGCGGCCCTCGTAGAGGAGCCGTCCCAGGCGCCTGCCCATGGTGCGGTAGTTCTCGATCGTGGCCTCGTTGTGGATCGCGTTCACGAGCCGCTCGTAGGCGATGAAGAGCAGCGCCATCCCCGGCGCCTCGTAGATGCCGCGCGACTTGGCCTCGATGATCCGGTTCTCGATCTGGTCGGACATCCCGAGCCCGTGGCGGCCGCCGATCCGGTTCGCCTCCTCGACGAGCGCGACCCGGTCTGCGTACCCGACCCCGTTCAACGCGACAGGCCAGCCCTCGTGGAAGCCGACGTGTACCCGCTCGGGCTCGATCGCCACGCTTTCGTCCCAGTGCGCGACTCCCATGATCGGCTGCACGATCTCCATCGAGCGGTCGAGCCGCTCCAGCTCCTTGGCTTCGTGGGTCGCTCCCCAGATGTTCGCGTCCGTCGAGTAGGCCTTCTCGGACGAGGCGCGATACGGGAGACCGCGCTCGAGCAGCCACTCGCTCATCTCCTTGCGGCCCCCGAGCTCAGCCACGAACTGCGCGTCGAGCCAGGGCTTGTAGATGCGGAGGGCCGGATTCGTCAGAAGCCCGTAGCGGAAGAACCGCTCGATGTCGTTCCCCTTGTAGGTCGACCCGTCACCCCAGATGTCAACGCCGTGCTCGTGCATCGCGTGGACGAGCAGCGTGCCGGTGACGGCGCGGCCGAGCGGCGTCGTGTTGAAGTACGTCTTGCCGGCGTTCGAGACGTGGAAGGCCCCGCACTGCAGGGCGACGAGCCCCTCGTACACGAGCTGCGCGCGACAGTCCACTATCTCTGCCGCCTCGGCGCCGTAGGCGAGCGCACGCTCGGGGATATGGGCGACGTCGACCTCGTCGACCTGTCCGAGATCGGCGGTGAAGGCGTACGGGATCCCGCCCTTCTCGCGGATCCAGGCGACGGCGACCGCCGTGTCGAGGCCGCCCGAGAAGGCGATCCCGATGCGTTCGCCGACGGGCAGCGACTGGAGGACTCGACCCACGCGAGAAGCGTAGTCGGAGCAGAGACCGGGCGCCGCCGGCGATCGACTGCAGCCTCTCTCCCGGGGGTTACGGCACCACGCCGCGGACAGCCCGCTCGAGCTCGGCAGCGCTGAAGGCTCCCTCGAGACGGGTGCGGACGACACCCTTCCGGTCGACGACGAACGTGAACGGCTCGCTCTGGAGGTTCCACTCCTTGACCCAGCGGTTCGTGCCCTTCGCCGGGTCGTTGTCGCGGTAGATCTCGACGTGGATGAAGTCGACCCCCTTGCCCCGCCATTGCTTCGCCACGGACTGGACAACCTGGACGACGGGACCGCACGTGCGCGTCTGACAGTAGAGCGGCGTCGCGAATGCGACGACGAACGGCCGCTTGGCGGCCATCGCGGCAGCCACCGTGGTGCGCAGCAGGTCGCGGTCGGGAGGCTCAGCCGTCGTCACGGTCTTCGGATCGACTCCCGGGCGAAGCGTCGGGTTCCGCGACGGGATCGCACGCTCACCGACCGCCGGCGCGGAGGTCCGCTTCCGGACGACGACGCTCCCGAGCGCCTGAATCGACTTCCCGCCCACCGGCTCCGCGAGCAGCCAGTACGTCCCGGGCGTCGGTGTGTCGACGGTGGCGACGTAGATGTTCTTGGCGTCTGCCTCTGCGCCACCGGGCACGCCGATCGGCTCGAGCGTCGCCGTCGTCTCCGCGTACGGTCTCTGCTGCCGCCCCCGGGCGATCCAGACTCGTGCTGTCGGACGCTCGATCAGCCGTGACTCCTTGTCGACGACGAGAAACGTGACACGGTTCGGGCCCGGCCCGTAGTCGGACGTGCCGGGGATGATGGCGACGTCCTCACCGGGCGCACGCCACAGCGCCTCCAGGGTTCCTGGAGCCGCTGTGGTCGTCGATGTCGTGCCGGTGTCGGCGCTCTCGCCGGAGCCCCCGCAGCCGCCGAGGACGGCGGCGCAACCGAGCGCAATGAGGGCCGCAGCCGGGCGGTGCACCACCGGAGTCTAGCCGCAGTCCCGCAGCGATCCAGTCGCGCGCGGGGCGCTAGTGGCCGTCCGACCAGGTGTCGAAGCCGTTCAGGCGGAACTGGCCGAGCCATGCGGCGAGCAGTGCGAGATTCGCCAGCAAGAGGAGCAATCGGGCTAGACGCATTGTCGTACCTCCTTCCTCAGAACCGGATGTCCTGGAGCGCCTCAGCGGCGTTCCGATACCAGCGAGCTGCCTCGCGATCGTCTCCCCGGCGGCTCGCAAGGTCGCCGCGCGCGACCCACGCCCCCGCCCTGTGCCCGACGGACGCCATCTGCTCGAACACGGCGTCGGCAGCCTCGAAGCACTCCTCGGCCTCGTCGAGGCGTCCCCGCTCGAGCAGCGCCCGGCCGAGAACGAGCTGCGACTGACCGACCTCGTCCGGGAAGTCGTCGCGTCCCTCGAGGAGCGCGAGGGCCTTGCGCGCGCTCTCGTCGGCGGCGTCGTAGTCGGCGAGATGCAGGTGCACGGTCGCCAGGCTCCCGAGCGCCTGCGCGGCATCCGGCTGCGACTCTGCCTCGACGGCCAGCGCGAACGAGGCCTTCAGATGCTCGATCGCCTGCCCGGGCTCTCCAAGCACGAGCTTGAGCCCACCGAGGTTGAGCATCAGCCGGCCGACGTTGCGCTCATCGTTCAGCTCCTGGTAGAGCACCTTGGCCTGCTGCGCGTAGTTGCGCGAAACCACCCAGTGACCCATCCGTTCCGCGACGAGCGAGGCCTGGAAGTACGTGTTCGCGACAACGCGACGGTCGTCGACGCCCTGCGCGAGCTCGAGCGCAGCCTCGACGTCCTCGCGTGCCATGTCGAAATCGCGCTGGCGACGCCGACAGCGCGAGCGCCAGCCGAGGATGTCGGCCCGCAGCAGGTCGCACGGCAGCCCCGAGGAGTCGGCCAGGGCCAGTGCCTCGTCGAAGAGCCCCACCGCAGTGGCGATGCTCGAGAGCTTGTAGCGGCAGACTCCGAGCCGAAACAGGAGGTCGGCCCGGTCGACGTCGGAGAACTGTGGCCCTTCGGCCAGCTCGCGTGCGACGAGGAGCAACTCGACGGCCTCGCGGGCGTCACCTTCCTGCACCCGCGCCCAGGCCCCGCCGGAGAGGGCGCGCACCTCGAGCTCGGCCGAGCCAGTGGCTCCGATGTCCCGGCGGACCGCCTCGAAGAGCTCGGCCGCCTCGATGTAGCGGTGCGCCTCGGTCAGGGCCTCGGCCCGGGCCAGGAGCGCCTCCACCCGGCCACGGAGGTCGGTCGAGACCCCACCGGCGAGAAAAGCAGCGTCGACACCGAGCTGCGCCGCAAGCCAGGCGATCGACTCGGACGTGGGGCGCGTCTTGCCCCGCTCGATCTGACTGATGTACTCCTTCGAGAATCGCTCGCCGGCAACCTGAGACTGGGTCAGCCCTGCCGCCAGCCGCAGTGAGCGCAGCCGCTCGCCGAGGCGAGAGGTCGGCGCGGCCGGGGTCGTCGCAGCCAAAGCAGTCACGGACGGCGCGAGCGCGTCGTCGTGCTGAGGGTTGTGTGCGGCGGCGTCCATCTGAGCTTCAGTCAAGGCGATTCACGACTCTCCTGCACTCCCCAAACAGGGTGACATCCGGCTCCCAAGCGTGTGATTTACGGGTGAAGTCAAGCCTAGCGCAAATCACTTGACTGAGCTACTTGACTTTCTTGACCGTGGCCCCTACAGTTCGGTCTACCAAGCGCCGCAGCCAACGCCAGGTTGTGGAGCGAGGGGCTCACCGAAGGGAACGGTGGCAGCAAGAAGGAGTCTCGTGCCTGGGCCGCAGAGTCACGAGCTTCAGCTGTCATCACCCGCAGGGACACCCCTTAGAGAAACGCCCCCGGAAGCCGCAGCCGGGGGCGTTTCGCTTTCTCCGTCACGCCGTGTGCTCCCCGTAGGATCGGACCATGGGCACAGCGGGCACGAGGACGGCGTTCGGACGGGGCTTCTGGGCCCTCGCTCCGCTCTGGCTCGGCGTGATCCCGTTCGGCCTCGCGTATGCGATCACGGCCAGGGGCGCGGGCCTCTCGCTGCTCGAGACGCAGGCGCTGTCGGTACTCGTCTTTGCGGGCAGCGCTCAGTTCAGCGCCGTCGGGCTCTTCGCGGCAGGGGCGGCGGGGCTCGAGATCGTGCTCACCACGCTCCTCCTCAACGTGCGACACCTGCTGTACGGCCTCGCGCTCGGTCGCGAAGTCGACCTCCGCCGGCGCCAGCGCCCGGTCGCGGCCTTCTTCCTCACCGACGAGGCCTTCGGCGTCGTCGCCGCTGGGAAGGAGCGCTCCTTCCCGTTCGTGCTCGGCGTCGAGCTGAGCCTGTTCTTGATGTGGAACCTCGCGACGCTCTCCGGCTTCCTGGCCGGCGCAGCGATCCCCGACCCGGCCGCGCTCGGGGTCGACCTCGTCTTCCCGCTCGCCTTTCTCGCGCTTCTCGTGCCGCTCGTACGGACCCGCGCGGAGCTCGCGGTCGCGGTCGCATCGGGCGCTCTGGCCTACGGGCTCGCCCGTGCGCTGCCGGGCGGCCTCCCGATCCTGCTCACGGGCATCGGCGGCAGCCTCCTCGGCGCGTACCTGACCCGCCACACTCCGCCGGATCGCACGATTCACCCCGACGATGCGGCACGGGAGGTCGCGTGAGCTTCTGGCCCACGGTGGCCGGGATGGTCGCGGTCACGTTCGGCTCGCGCTACGCCGGTCTCGTCCGGCGCACCGCGCTACCGGACTTCTGGGTCCGGTTTCTCCACTTCGTCCCGATCGCAGTCTTCGCCTCGCTCGTCACGCCGTACCTCGAAGGCGGCCGCGGAGAGCAGGGAATCCGCATCGCCGCCGCGATCGTGGCTGCGTTCGCTGCCTGGCGCACACGACAGCTCTGGGTGGCGATCGTCGTCGGGATGGCGGTGTTCTGGCTACTCCGCATCGCCTTCTGAGCTCTCGGACGGCTCAGCCACCCGAGAGCCAGCGGCGACGCTCGCGGCCGATCGCCGCGAACTCCGCCGCGCCGAGGACGCCGCCGAGCCTGTCGGCAAATGATCGCAGCAACCCTCCGGCGAGGAACACCCAGGCCTCTGCAGCCGGATCGCGGTCGGCCGGCATCGCACCCGCCGCCTGGTAGCCCCGCATCATCCCGGCCACAAACGCGTGCACCTCTCGCACGTGCGCGCGAAGATACCGCTGCAGCTCCTCGTCCTCCCCCGCCTCGGTCACGCCCTGCACCCACAGGTTCGGGAGCAGTGGATTCGACCACGGCGAGCGCTTCTCGGTGTCGACGTCTGCGAGCACGCCGGCACGGGCAACGGAGGCGGCCTTCAGCTCTATCGCCGTCCGCAACTCGCGCCACGCCTCGTCCAGACATGCGAACCACAGGTTCCTCTTCGAGGGGAAGTGGCGGTAGATGATCGGCTCCGAGACGCCGGCGGCACGCGCTATCTCCGCTGTCGTGGAGCCTGCGTAGCTGCCCGAGCCGAACACCTGCAGCGCGGCCGCGACGATCGCCGAACGCCGCTCCGCAGCCGGCAGCCGGACGGGCGCGGTGGAGCTCATGCGGCCTTCTCCACGACCCCGTCGACGCCGCGGTGCGACGGGGCGTGGCTCCGCACCGTGACGGCCGCCGTCAGGGAGGCAGCGAACGCGATCAGCGCAGCGACGTAGAGAGCGTGGTGCAGCCCGTTCATGAAAGCGTCGGTCTTCGAGGCACCGGCGGCCAGTGCGGTGTTCGACCCGCTCGCCAGGATCGCCCCCATGAGGGCGATCCCGAGCGCGCCACCGACCTGGCGGAACGTGTTCAGCATCCCTGAGCCGACGCCTGCCTTGTCCACCGGCACCGAGCTGAGCACCGCCGCGGTCATCGGCGTCATCGTGGTCGCCATCCCGACGCCGCCGAGGATCATGCCGGGCAGGAGATGGAAGTACGACGAGTCGGGCTGGAGCTGTGCGAAGATCAGCAGCGAGCAACCCACAAGCGTCATACCCGCCGTCATCAGCCAGCGCGAGCCGAGCCGGTCGGACGATTTCCCGGCAAACGGCGCGACGAGGATGATCAGCACGGTCATCGGCAGGAACGCGACACCGGCCCGCACGGCGCTGTAGCCGAGCACGTTCTGCATGTACAGCGAGATGAAGAAGAAGACGCCGAACATCGCGAGGGAGACGAGCAACGCGACCGTATTCGCACCGGCGAACGTCGGATCGCGGAACAGTGTCATGTCGAACATCGGCAGCCGCTGGTGCAGCTCGAGCAGGACGAAGGCGGTGCCCGCGGCCGCAGCGAGGGCGAAGAGGCCGAGGATCAGCGGCGAGGTCCAACCCTTGCTGTTCGCCTCGATCAGCGCGTAGACGAGCGCGAACAGGGCGATGCCGGAGCTGACGAGACCCGGTAGGTCGAGCCGCTGCTCGTGCGAGGTGTCCCTCGACTCGCGGATGATCAGCCGGGCCGCGACGAGGCCGGCGAGGCCGACGGGCACGTTGAGGTAGAAGATCCAGTTCCAGCCGATGTGCTCGGTGATCAGGCCTCCGACGAGCGGGCCGATCGCCAGTGCCATGGCGGAGACGCCCGCCCAGATCCCGAGCGCAGCGCCACGCTCCTTCGGCGGGAAGGTGGCGGTGATGATCGAGAGGGTCGCGGGCATCATGAAGGCAGCCCCGACGCCCTGGAGGACACGGGCCGCCGTCAGGAGCTCTGCCGTCCCGGCAAGGCCGCAGAGCAGCGACGAGAACGTGAAGACAGCGAGGCCGATCAGAAAGATGCGGCGCCGGCCGTGCATGTCGGCGAGCTTGCCGCCCGTCAGCATCAGCACCGCGAAGCTGAGCGCGTAGCCCGTCACGACCCATTCGAGCTCCGCCACGCCGATCCCGAGATCTCGCTGGATCGCCGGCAGCGCCACGTTCACGACCGTGTTGTCGAGCATGATCATGAAGAGGGCGAACGAGACCGAGGCCAGCGTCCACCACTTTCTGTTCTCCTCCGCGAGCAGCCGCGTCCTCATACGCCCCGTACCCTTCGGTTGTCAGCGTCCGCTACGTTAGCAGACACTAACTTCGAGACGTCTCAGCGTGCGTAGGGCGGCCTCCGGGCCATCTCCTCGAACGGGTCGAGCGCCGCGGGTGTGACGAGCGCGTCGCGGCTGACGGTCGTGTCTGCGGCGGCTCCGAGGAGGATCCGTTTCACGGGCAGCTCGAGCGCCTTCCCCGAGAGCGTCCGCGGCACCTCACCGATCCGCTCGACGACGTCGGGCACGTGCCGGGGCGAGCAGTCTTCTCGGATGCGGCTGCGGATCCTGGCAACGAGGTCGTCGTCGAGCAGCACCCCGTCGCGGAGCACGACGAAGAGCGGCATGAAGCCGTCCGTGCCGGGCAAGGGCAGATCGAGCACCAGCGCATCGACGACCTCGTCGAGGGTGAGGACCGCCCGGTAGATCTCGCTCGTTCCCATCCTGATGCCGCCGCGGTTGATCGTCGCGTCGGAGCGGCCGGAGATGATCGCCGTGCCGCGCTCGGTGATCTCGATCCAGTCGCCGTGGCGCCAGACGCCGGGGAACATCTCGAAGTAGCTCTCGCGGTAGCGGCTGCCGTCCGGATCGCCCCAGAAGAAGATCGGCATCGAGGGCATCGGCTGGGTCAGCACGAGCTCGCCGACTCTGCCGACGAGCGGCAGCCCCTCCGGGCTCCAGGCCTCGATCCTGGCTCCGAGCGCCCGCGCCTGCAACTCGCCCTCGGTAGACGGGCAGGGTGGGAACACCTCCGACGAAGGCGGTGCCCACATCGGTGCCGCCCGAAGTCGAGAAGAGCCAGACGTCGTCGCCGAGCTCCTGGTACACCCAGGCGAAGCTTTCCGGTGAGAGCGGCGACCCTGTCGACCCCACCGCCCGGAGCGCCGAGATGTCCCTGCCCTCGGCCGGCCGGAGCCCCGCCTTCTGGCAGTTGCCGAGGTACGCGGCGCTCGTCCCGAAGCAGGTGATTCCGGCCGCCTCCGCGAGATCCCACAGCACACCCAGGTCCGGGGTGCCCGGGCTGCCGTCGTAGAGGACGATCGACGCATCGGTCATGAGGCCGGCGACCACGAAGTTCCACATCATCCAGCCCGTGGTCGTGAACCAGAACAACCGGTCGTCGGACTGGAGATCGACATGGAGGTTCAACACCTTCAGCATCTCGAGGAGGACGCCGCCGTGGCCGTGCACGATCGCCTTCGGGAGGCCGGTCGTGCCGGAGCTGTAGAGGACCCAGAGCGGGTGATCCGACGGCAGCTGCTCGAAGGCCAGCGTCGCTCCTTCACCTGCGGCCCGCAGCTCCGGCCAGCCGATCGCCCCGGGCAGGTCGGCAAGCGCCGGCTCGGGGTCGAGGTAGCCGAGCAGGATCGTGTGCTCGACCGTCGGAAGCGCGGCGACGAGCTCGTGCACCACCTCGAGACGGTCGAAGTCCTTGCCCCCGTAACGGTAGCCGTCCACGGCCAGCAGAACGCGCGGCTCGATCTGGGCGAAGCGGTCGATCACGCTGCGGGCACCGAAGTCGGGGGAACAGCTCGACCAGATCGCCCCGATCGAGGCGCAGGCCAGGAACGCCGCGACTGCTTCCGGGATGTTGGGCAGATACGCGACGACACGGTCTCCCGGCCCCACGCCGAGCGCACGCAAACCGCCCGCGAGGCGCGCCACCTCGTCCGCGAGCTCGCCCCGCGTCAGCTCCGCCAAGGGCCGCAGCTCCGACGCGTGACGGATCGCCACCACGCCGGCATCCCGGGCCCGGAGCGCATGTTCGGCGAAATTCAGGCGCGCGCCCGGCAGCCACTCCGCCCCCGGCATCGTCCGCGAGCCGAGAATGCGCTCGTACGGCACCGAGGCGATCACGTCGAACCGCTCCCAGATCGAGGCCCAGAACCCCTCCAGATCCGTCGTCGACCACTCCCACAGTGCCTCGTAGTCGGGAAGGTCGAGCCCCCGCGTCCGCTCCAGCCAGCGGGCATAGCCCGTGATCGACGCCCGCTCGATGCGATCCGCATCGGGGCGCCACAGAATCGGCGGCACGCTCATGCCACGAGTCTGCCTTCTTGCGCGGCAGCGTGCCACGGATCCCTACGATGCGTGCGTGCCGGTCTACATCTGCCCGAACTGCAAGAACCGCTCCGTCGACATCGACGGGTTCGAGGGCTTCTCGGACAGCGACGCGCTCCAGTGCCGCCGCTGCAGCTTCGGCTTCGTCTTTCGGCTGCTGGAGGACTACTACCCGGCCCCGTCGACCGGCTTCATCGTCTGCGACCGCGACGCCCGTGTGCTCGCCGTCGGGCGCGGGGTCTTCGAGCTGACCGGGTTCCAGGAAGGCGATCTGATGGGGCAGGACGTGGCCGAGGCGCTGACCCTGTCCGATCCCGAGCCGATCGCCGTCGTCCGCGAGTGGGGCGTGCGCAAGCTCGGCCTTGCGCTCGAGCTCTCCACCCGGGCCGCGATCCGCAAGCCCGTCACGGTCGATCTCTTCCCGGCGTACGACGAGGACGGTGGGCTGCTCGTCGCTCTCACGCCGCGCACGCCGGGGGCAACCCCGGCGTCCGGCTGAAGCCGGACACCCCGTGGCGACGGCGACAGGCTTCAGCCTGTCGTCCGGGCCCACCCGACACTCAGCGCCGAGGCTCGATCCAGAGCTGTCGCGACACGGCGATCGGCCGACCGTCCTCACCGTAGAGCGCCGTCGCGGCGTGGCGCTTGCGCCCGTCCTCGTCGAGCGGCCAGGCGGCGACGACGCACCGCTCACCCTCGTCGGGCAGCCGGTCGATCCGCGCCGTGATGCGGGCCAGCAACGGCTCGCCGCGGCCCTCGCCTCGCAGGGCGAACGCGCCAGGGCAGTCGATCGCGGCCCACACGATCTCGGGGCTGACGTCCTGCGCGACCCACGTCGTGGCCACGAGACCGTCGTCACGCCCCGGCACGCGCCCGGCGTGGATCTCGAGGCCGTCTCCCTCCGGGCGGGTGCCGCAGACGAAGCACTCGTCGAACTCGGGCGCCCCCCACCCTCCGACGTCGCGGGCCGCCTCGACGGCCTCCTCGAAGCTCGGGGGCGAGGGAGTCGTCACCCCGGGATCGCCCGGTCGCGCCTCCGCGACGAGCGCGTCGCCGTCGCGCAGGAGCACGCGGTCGCCGTCGCGCGTCACCGTCAGCGGCCGCTCGAGTGGCGGCGGCAGCCGCAGCGTCACCTCGACGGCGGCACCGCCGACGGCCTGGGCGAGCAGCCCGGCTGCGTAGCCGCCGTTCGCCGACGTGCGGGGCCCGCGAAAACGGCGGGCAATCGTGAGAGGTGCGAGCATGGCGGTAGAGTGCAGTTTATGCCTTGGAGTCGAAAACGCGAACCGGCCGCGTGAGGCTCGCACTCGCCCAGCTCGACCTCGTCGTCGGCGACCTCGACGGAAACCGCGAGCGCATCGTCGAGACGATCCGTGAGGCGCACGCCGTCGGCGCCGACCTCGTCGTCTTCCCCGAGCTCGCGGTCACCGGGTACCCGCCCGAGGACCTGCTCCTCCGGCCTGGCTTCGTCAAGGCGGCGCGAGCGTCGCTCGACGAGATCGCCGCGGCGACCGAGGGGATCACCGCGCTCGTCGGCTGCCCGCTGTTCGAGCGCGACCTCGCGAACGCGTGCGCCGTGCTCTCGGAGGGCGCGTTGCGCGGGATCTACCGCAAGCAGTTCCTGCCGAACTACGGCGTCTTCGACGAGCACCGCTACTTCGCAGCCGGCCGCGAGCTCGTCCTCCTTCGTTGCGGCGACGTGCTCGCCGGCCCGACGATCTGCGAGGACATCTGGCAACCCGGGCCGCCGGCGACCGACCTCGCGCTCGCCGGAGCGCAGCTGCTCGTCAATCTCTCCGCGTCCCCGTTCCACGTCGGCAAGGCCGAGGACCGCGAGGAGATGCTCGTCACCCGCGCGCGCGACAACGCTTCGTATCTTGCTTTCTGCAACCTCGTCGGCGGCCAGGACGAGCTCGTCTTCGACGGCCACTCGGTCGTGCTCGACGACGAGGGCGAGGTGATCGCGCGGGCACCCGGGTTCGAGGAGTGCCTGCTCGTCGTCGACCTCGACCCGAGCGAGGCGATCGGGCGACGGCTCCGCGACGTCCGCCGGCGCGAGCTCGAGCGCAGCCGTGAGAGCGTGCCGACGGCAACGATCATCGACGTCCCCGTCGTGACGGGCGAGCGGAGGTTCGTCGGGGCCGTCGCCGTCCCGTTCGAGCCGGAGCTCGAGCAGATGCGGCTCGCACTCGGCCTCGGCATTCGCGACTACGTCGAGAAGAGCGGCTTCCGCGAGGTCGTGATCGCCGTCTCCGGTGGCATCGACTCGGCGCTGACAGCCGCGATCTGCGTCGACGCACTCGGAGCGGATCGCGTCCACACGGTCTCGATGCCGTCGCGGTACTCGTCGGAAGGAACACGCGACGACGCGCGCGAGGTGAGCGAGAACCTCGGCGTCGACTTCCGCGAGATCCCGATCGAAGGCGTGATCGCCTCGTTCGACGAGGCGCTCGGGGAGTCGTTCGCCGGCCGCGAGGCCGACCTGACCGAGGAGAACCTGCAGGCCCGGGCCCGCGGAACGCTGCTGATGGCGCTCTCGAACAAGTTCGGCTGGCTCGTCGTCTCGACCGGGAACAAGTCCGAGCTGGCGGTCGGCTACGCGACGCTCTACGGCGACATGGTCGGCGGCTTCGCGCTCCTCAAGGACGTCTTCAAGACCGACGTCTTCCGGCTCTCGCGCCACCTCAACGAACGCGCCGGCCGGGAGCTGATCCCCGTGACGACGATCGAGCGCCCGCCGAGCGCCGAGCTCCGCGCCGAGCAGCGCGACGACCAGTCGCTGCCGCCGTACGACCTGCTCGATCCGGTGCTCGAGGCCTACGTCGAGCTGGACCGCTCGCGCGAGGAGCTCCTGGTCGAGTTCGACTCCGGGACGGTCGAGCGGGTGCTCGCGCTCGTCGACCGCGCCGAGTACAAGCGGCGGCAGGCGCCTCCCGGCGTGAAGCTCCGCCCCCGGGCCTTCGGCCGCGACTGGCGGCTGCCGATTGCCAAGCGCTGGCAGGGCTGAGGCCGGCGGCGGCGACAGGCTTGAGCCTGTCGCCCGGGCTGACGGCCCGGCCTTGACTTCCCAACCGTAAGTGCTATCTTACCGTAAGTGTCTGCTTACGGAAGCGAAGCCGCGCTCGACGCGCTCGGCGACTCGACGCGCCGCCGCGTGCTCGAGCTCGTTCGGGACAACGGCCCGACTCCCGTCGGCGAGATCGCGGCGCAGCTGCCCGTCAGCCGGCCCGCGGTCTCGCAGCACCTCCGCGTGCTCGAGGGGGCCGGTCTCGTCACCTCGTCGAGAAGCGGGACACGGCATCTGTACGCCGTCGCGCCGGATGGGCTCGCCGAGCTCCGCCGCTGGCTCGACGGCTTCTGGGACGACGCGCTCGTCCGCTTCAAGCGGGCGGCGGAAGGGAGTGAGTGAGTTGACGGAGACGACGACGGTAACACCGGTGGTGAAGTCGGTTCACGTGGGCTGCGGCGTCGACAGGGCGTTTGCGGTGTTCACGCGCGAGATCGGCTCGTGGTGGCCCCTCGACCAGCTGGCCCTCCACCCCGGCGAGGTCCGTGAGGTCATCTGGGAGGAGCGCGAGGGCGGCGAGGTCTACGAGCTCTCCACGGGAGACGAGAAGGCGCACTGGGCGACCGTCCTCGCGTGGGACCCGCCGGCGGGGTTCACGATCGCGTGGAAGGTCGACCCGGACGCAGTGGCCGCGACCGAGGTCGAGGTGCGATTCACGGCGGAGGACGACGGAACCCAGGTCGTGCTCGAGCACCGGCACTGGGATCGGCTCGGCGTCCGAGCAGCAGCCGCGCGCGACGGCTACGACGGAGGCTGGGAGATGGTGCTCGGCCGCTACGCAGCCCAGGCGGGCTGAGCCCGGGGCGTCACACGCCCACGTCGATCGGCGACGGCGGGACGCCGTCACGGAGCAGCGAGCGCACCAGCTCGGGGAGTCTCGTCGGGGCGAACGTCTCGACGGACTCCTCGAGCTCGCGCGCCGCCCACCAGCGCAGCTCGAAGACGTACTCCGCGTTCAGCTGCTCCCACGAGAGCCGTGGCGCCGGCGTGAACGAGGGAGTGCGGACGAGGTGATACTGCTCGTGCTGCCCGTCGTACAGGCCGCCTATGAACGGGACGATGTGCAGCCGCGTCCAGACGACGGGGCCGACCGCGAGGCTCTCGAGGCCCGTCTCCTCCGCAAGCTCGCGCCGGATCGCCTCGTCGCTGCTCTCCCCCGTCTCGATTCCGCCTCCCGGCGTCGCCCAGAACGTCGTTCCGGTCGGGAACTGGAATCGGGCGAGAAGGATGCGGTCTTCCGGATCGAGCACGACCGCCCGGGCAGCCGGACGGATCCGGAGCTCACTCACGCGCGGGAGCCCAAAAAGTCGTGGAGCACCCTGAACCACCGCAACCGTTCCTCCCACGGAACGGCGGCGTTCGCGGGAGACGTGGAGGGCAAGACGAACAGCGCCGTCTCCTCGAGCCGACGGGCCTGGAGCCCATGATCTGGCCGCTCGCGGAACGGCCCGCGATATGCCTCCTTCCCGACGAAGGCGATGACGCCGGGCCTCAGCTCACGCGCTAGTGTCTCGAGCCGCTCCGCGCTGCCGGCGAAATCGCCCGCGCGGAGATCGCCTGACCCCGGTGTTGTTCGGTAGGCGGCGTTCGTGACGCCGATCCCCAGGGGCAGCAGGTCGAACTGCTCCGTCGGGTCGAGGAGACGCGGTGTGAAGCCGGCCTCGTGAAGAAGGCGCCAGAAGTCGTTGCGCGGATTCGCGAAGTGCGCGTTCGCGCTGTCGGAGAACCGGCCGGGGTTGATCCCGCAGAAGACGACCCGCAGCTCCGGCGCGAGCACGTCGGGAACGGCGGAGGGCGTCTGCCTGGTACCGCCTATGCCGCTTCGGGCTCGCGCGCTTCGAGGCGCGCCTCGAAGGCGAGGCGGATGCGCTCGGTCAGAACGGAGCTCGACTCCTCGATCAAGGGGTCGCCGGGGCGAACGACCTTCACGGTGTCCTCACCGCCCCTCTGGCCGTAGCACCGGAGGTAACACTCGTCTTCGCTCAGCGGCCTCAACCGTTGCACGGACCGAAAGGTATGCGACGGTCCGGACGGTATACGCTGCCGGAGTGCCCGTCCGCGCCCGCACGTTCACCTACGACGTCTCGCTCGACCGCGAATGGGCAGCCCATAGCTCTCGCGGCGGCAACACGATCGCGAACGAAGAGGAGTCGTGGACGCCCGAGCACCTCGTTCTCGCCGGGCTCTGCCGCTGCATCCTCACGAGCTTCCGCTACCACGCGCGCCGGGCCGGCCACGAACCGGTTGCAAGCGCCGCAGCGCACGGGGTCGTGACCCGGCGCGAGGAGGACGGGCGCTTCGCCTTCGTCGAGATCCGGGTCTCGCTGGACGCGGTGCTCGAGACGCCGCCGCCGCCCGACGCGATCGTCGGGCTGATCCAGAAGGGCGAACGCGACTGCTTCGTCGGTGCCTCGCTGACCGCGAAGCCCGACTATCACTGGACGATCAACGGAGAGGACTTCGAATGAGCGCAACGCTGCTCGACATCGCTGCCGTCCGTGCCCGCTACACCGCTCTGCAGCGCAGGCTTGCCTTCTTCGACGGTCCGGGAGGAACGCAGTGCCCGGACGAGGTGATCGACGCGATCGCCGGCTACCTGCGTCACGACAACGCGAACGTCGGCGCACCCTATGAGACCTCCCGTCGAACGTCGGCGCTCGTCGAGCTCGCCCATGAGAAGGCGGGGGACTTCCTCGGCTGCTCGGGTGACGAGATCGCGTTCGGTCAGAGCATGACGTCGCTCAACTTCCTCCTCACCCGTGCGCTCGCCCGCGAGCTCGCGGCAGGCGACGAGGTGCTCGTGACGAAGCTCGATCACGACGGCAACGTCGCACCCTGGCTCGCGCTGCAGGACGACCTCGGCATCGTGGTGCGCCAGGTCGAGATCAACGACGACCTCTCGCTCGACTACGACAGCCTCGCCTCGCAGCTCAACGACCGCACCCGCGTCGTCGCCTTCCCGATCGCGGCAAACTCCGTGGGCACCGCACCCGACGTGCGGCGGATCGTCGAGCTGGCACACGGTGTCGGCGCCCTCGCGTGGGCCGACGCCGTCCACTTCGGCCCCCATGGCCCGATCGACGTGACTGCCTGGGACGTCGACGTGTTGCTCTGCTCGCCGTACAAGTTCTACGGGCCGCACATGGGCATGGCTTTCGGCAAGAAGGACCTGCTGGCATCGTGGCGCCCCTACAAGGTGCGCCCCGCAGCGGACGAGCCGGTGGGCCACCGTTACGAGCTCGGCACCTGCCAGCACGAGCTGCTCGCCGGCTTCGTCGCCGCGGTCGACTACATGCACTCGATCGGCTGGGACGCGATGCTCGCGCACGAGCGCACGCTCGGGAAGCGGTTCCTCGACGGCCTCCCGGAGGGCATCGACTTCTACGGCCTGCCGACGATGGAGGGTCGCGTGCCGACATTCTGCTTCAACGTGCCGGGTCGCACATCGGAGGAGGTGGCGACGCACCTCGCGGACAAGCACGAGGTCGCCGTCTGGTGGGGCAACTACTACGCGCTCGAGACGATGCGGCGCCTCGGCGTGGACGAGCGGATGGGTGCGGTTCGCGCCGGCATCGTGCACTACAACACCGCGGATGAGGTCGATCGCCTCCTCGCGGGTGTGGCAGAGCTGCTGTGAGGATCCTCGTCCTCGGCGGCACGCAGTTCGTCGGGCGGGCTCTCGTCGAGGCAGCGCTCGAGGCCGGCGAGGAGCTCACCCTCTTCCACCGCGGCCTCACGAATCCCGGCCTCTTCCCGGAGATCGAGCACGTGCTCGGCGACCGCGACGGCGGCCTCGGCGCGCTCGACGGCCGAACGTGGGACGCCTGCATCGACGTCTCCGGCTACCTGCCGCGCCTCGTCGGCGACTCGGCAGCGGCGCTCCGCGACAGCGTCGAGCGCTACGTCTACGTCTCCACGATCTCGGTCTACGCCGACCTCTCCGTACGACGTGACGAGAGCGGGCCGCTCGCGACGCTCGGGGACGAGACGACCGAGGAGATCGGCGGCGGTACGTACGGGGCCTTGAAGGCCCTCTGCGAACGGCGCGTGACCGACACGTTCGTCGAGCGCGCGGCGATCGTGCGGCCCGGGTTCATCATCGGGCCCTACGACCACACCGGGCGCTTCCCCTGGTGGGCCCATCGCGCCGCCCGCGGTGGCGAGATGATCGTTCCCGCCTCGCTGGCCCGTGCGTTCCAGGCGATCGACACGAGGGATCTCGCGGACTTCCTTCTGCTCCGCGCCCGTTCCCACCTGACCGGCACGTTCAACGCAACCGGGCCGGTCCCGCCGGTGACGATGCTCGACCTCGTCGAGGCGGCCGCGAGCGCGAGCGACGCCGACCTCAACGTCGAGGTGATCGACGATGCGTTCCTCACCGATCAGGGCATCGAACAGGAGTTGCCGCTCTGGGTCGACGACCCGGAGTGGGCAGCCTGGGCGCAGGTCGACGTGAGCAAGGCGATCGAGGCCGGCCTGCGCTTCCGCCCGATCGAGGGCACGGTCGCAGAGACGCTGGCCCACACCGAGGTCGTGCCGGGCGTCGGCCTCACGCCGGAGCGCGAGGCGGATCTCCTCGCCGCCTGGCACGCACGCTGAGCGGGCCTCAGGCGAGAAGGGTCTGCTCGACCAGGAACGCGTTCAGCGCGATGATCACGATCGCGACGACGATCGCGGCGACCGTCGTCACGCGGCGGTTGACGAGACTGCCCATCAGCGAGCGGTCGCGGCAGAACATGACGAGGGGGATGAGCGCGAAGGGGATCCCGAACGAGAGGACGACCTGGCTCAGGATCAGCGCTTTCGCGGGGTTGACCCCGACCGCGATGATCACGAGCGCCGGCATCATCGTGATCGACCTGCGCAGCCAGAGCGGAATCTGCCGGTTGACGAAGCCCTGCATCACGACCTGACCGGCCATCGTGCCCACGCTCGACGACGAGAGCCCCGACGCGAGCAGAGCCACCCCGAACATGACCGCCGCCGTCGGCCCGAGGAGCGTGTCGAGCCTGTCGGAGACAGCGCCGAGGTCGTCGCCGACGTCGTACAAGCCACGGGTGTGGAAGACCGCCGCCGCGGTAATCAGCATGCTCATGTTGATCAGCCCGGCGATCGTCATCGCGATCACGACGTCCACCAGTTCGAAGCGGAAGATCCTCTTGCGTGCCTCCTGGGTCGCCCCGACGATGCGGTGCTGCGTGAGAGCGGAGTGGAGGTAGATGACGTGCGGCATGCACGTCGCGCCGAGGATGCCGACGGCGAGCAGGAGGCTCTCCGCGCCGTCGAAGCCGGGCACGAGCAACCCGTGGACGACGCCGGGCCCGGACGGATCGGCCTTGAACACCTGGAACCCGAAGGCGACGACGATGACGCCGACGAATGCCGCGATCACGGCTTCGAGCTTGCGGAAGCCCCGGGCCTGGAGGGCGAGGATGGCGTAGGCCGCCACGCCCGTGAGCAGCGCGGACGGGAAGAGCGGGAGCCCGGTGATCAGCTTGATCCCGACAGCGGCTCCGACGAACTCGGCGACGTCGGTGGCCATTGCGATCAGCTCGGCCTGAAGCCAGAGCAGGATCGTGGTCCGGCGCGAGAACTGCTGGCGGCAGACCTCCGGCAGGTTCATCCCGGTGGCGATCCCGAGCTTGGCGCTCATCGTCTGGATCAGCATCGCCATCAGGTTGGCGACGAGGACGACCCAGAGCAGCAGGTACCCGAATTTCGCGCCCGCCGCGATGTTCGTGGCGAAGTTGCCAGGGTCGACGTACGCGACGGCGGCGATGAACGCCGGCCCGAGGAAGGGCGTGAACCTGCGGTACCCCGTGCGCTCGCCGCTGAGCGAGCGCTCCGCGGCACGCAGAACCGCGGCTTCGCCCGGCAGCGCATCTTCGACGCCGACGACGTGGGATCGCTCCGGCTCCGGCGGACGGCGTTCGGGGGCGGAGGGAGGAGCGGACCCGGTGCTCACAGCCGCATCGTACTCGTAACTTAGCTGTAGCTAAATCTGTTCTGTCCGCCCGCTCAGCACGAGGACGGGATCCGGCCGAGAAAGCGCAGCACACCCCGGCAGAGCCCCCGTGCGGCGCGGTCGCGATAGAACGCAGAGGCGAGCGCCCTGTCCTCGGCCGGGTTCGTCATGAAGCCCACCTCGACGAGGATTGCGGGGACATCCGCCCAGTTGAAGCCGGTGAAGTCCGACCGGGGCTGAAGGCCGCGGTCGGGAAACCCGAGCGCCCGGACGAGCTCACGTTGCACGGTCCGCGCCGCCGCGCGGCTGCGCGCGGAGATGTCGTCCGTCCAGCCTGCCCGGAGCGCGGGGTACAGCGTGTGCGTCCCCCGCGCCGACCGGGACAGGGCGCCGTCGGCGTGGATCCGCAGGAACAGGGCGGCGCCGGCGCGGTTCGCGATGTCCGCGCGGGCGACGTTGCCGATGCTCGTGCCGGCGGTCCGGCTCCGCGTCAGCACGACGCGCACGCCTGCGCTCTCGAGGAGTGTCCGCAGGCGCAGGGAAATCGCGAGATTGAGCTCCGCCTCCCTGGTACCGGAGACGACGCCGCGCGTGCCACCCCCGTCCTTGATCTTCCGCGTCGCCGAGCCGGGCCCGATCGGCTCGGTCTCGAGGTTGGCCCGAAGGTCGTGCCCCGGGTCGATCACGACCACCGGTCGCGTCGCACCTCCGGCCACTGTCGCGGTCACGGCCGCGGTCACCGCCAGCAGAGTGGCGAGGGGGAGGAGGAGGCGCACGGTCAGTTCGGAGGCCCGGCGACCCGCCGGACGAGCGCAAGGGTCAGGTAGGCGCCCGGGACGAACAGGATGGCAGCCGCCGCCATCAGCGCCTTCGCCGCGGTGCTGTCGAGATCGACCGCCAGCGCTGCGAGCATGCAGAACGCAGCGAGAGCGCACATCGCCGGCCCGACGTAGTCGCGACGTCTCACACGAGCATCGTGCCTGGAACGCGAGACGCTCAGCCGGCCGACAGAGCGATGTGCGTGACAGGCACGGCGTACCGCTGCCGCGCGGTGTCGACGACGCCCCGTTCGACCCAGTCGGTGCCGGTGCCGGGCTTCGTCACGAAGACGATCTCGTGGGCCGGGAACTCCCTCAGGCCGTCGTCGGCGGCCTGCAACGGGTCGTCTGCGCCCGTCTCGCCCGTCGCCGTGATCCCCGCAGCAGCGAGCGCAGCGACGGTGTCGTCGAGATGCCTGCGCGCGTCCACGAACTGCGACTCGTCGCTCGTCCAGCGCGCGAGTCGCGATCCGATCGCCGGTGCGACGACGAGCGCCTCCACCGTGCGGCCCGCCGCGTGGGCGGCGAGCTGGGCCGGGAATCCCGGGTCGACGCAACTCTCGTCGGCGATCACGAGCACCCGGTATGCCTCGCCTGCCGCGGGTGCGGGCGCGGGCGCCGGCGCACGCGTCTCCGCGGCCGGGTGCGGATGGTGTTTCGCGTAATGGGCGATCACTGCCCCCGCGAGCGCCAGTCCCGCGAGGCCGACGAACACCCAGGCCCAGACGCCTGCTGCGCCGGCGGCAAAGAGAACGGCCCCGATCCCGAAGAGCACGGCGACGATCGGGATGGCCATCAGCTCGACGCGCGTCGTGTAGTCCTTCACCGAACCTCCCCGTCTAGCTGCCGCTCGTCAGGTCCTGGCAGCTCGACGAGCTCTTGAATGCGCTCTCGAGCTCCCCCTTGGCGTCGAGGCCCTGGAAGCCGGTCAGCGTGGAGGAGACCTGCTCGCCGGCCTTCGCCAGCGTGCTGCTGATCGTGGGTACGGCGGCGATCACCCCGGCGACGCCCGAGGCACCGCTGACCGCGTCCTCGATCTCGGTCATGTCCGCCTGGACATCGGTCACGAGCTGGTCGACGGAGTCCTTGGCCTGCTGGCCGGCCTCGGTATTGGGCTTGCCGAGCCCGGAGAGGCTGGTCGTGAACGTCTCGGTCGCGCTCTTCGCGTCGTTGACGGCGCTCGTGAGCGAGTCCTTCGACAGGTTGCCGCCCTTGAGCGAGTCCAGAATCGAAGTGAGCGACGACTTCCAGGTGGTGATCGACGAGCAGAGCCCGTCGGCCCACGCCTCCGTCGGCGTCGTGTCGCTCGAGGCGCTGTCGTTCGAGCCCCCGCAGCCGGCTGCGAGCAGCGCGGCAACGGCGACGGCAGCCGCGATCATGACGTGTCTTGACACCAACGTAAGCGTAGGCGATAGGCACGCGCCGTGCGCCGGTGAGCGGTCCGGTGGCGGACCACCATCCGGCCCGGGCGCTGCGGTCTTCTCCAGGACATGATTTCGTTCGCGTGCAACCAGGCTGTGAAGTGGGGACGACGTGGGCCCAGCCGTGACGCGTCGTCGCGGGCGGCGACAGCTGACCCGGGACCGTGCTCCCTGCGCCTACCCGCGCGGCGTGAACGGCCGTAGCTCGTCCTGCCCGGCCTGGACGACGCCGTAGCTCGACTCCGGAACCTCGTTCCAGGCACCCGCGAGCTCTCCGAGTGGCTCCGAGACGATGAGGCGCGTCTCGTCGGAAAGGTTCTGAAGCAGCTCGAGGTCGGGGTAGTGGGCACGGAGGGTCTCGACGGCGGTGCTGAAGAAGAGCGATCGCGAGCTCCCCTCGCTCGAATACCGGAAGGCCCAGATGCTGGCACCATCGGTCGTGGCCACCGTCATCTGGATCGGGTGCTCGACCCCGTGAGCGCGGCCGACCTTCTCGATCAGCCCCACGGCCTTCTCGACCGCGGCCGGTGGGTCGTCCACGAGCCCGAGTGACAGCGCGAGGTGGAAGAAGACCTCCGTGTCGGTCGTGCCCTCGATCTCCGGGTAGAGCGACGGGTCGATCGCGAGCACGAGGTCGCGCTTGACGGCATGGAAGTCCCGGATCAGGCCGTTGTGCATCCAGAGCCAGCGCCCGTGGCGGAACGGGTGGCAGTTCGTCTGCTGGATCGCGCCGCCGGTCGACGCGCGGATGTGCGCGAAATAGAGCGGCGAGACGATGTGCTGCGCGAGGTCGTGGAGATTGCGGTCGTTCCAGGCCGGCTCGGTGCTGTGGAAGACACCGGGGGTCTCGCCCTCCCCGTACCAGCCGATCCCGAAGCCGTCGCCGTTCGTCGTCTCCGCGCCGAGCCGCGAGTGGAGGCTCTGGTCGATCAGCGAGTGCTTCGGCTTGAACAGGAACTGCTCGATCACCAGCGGGGAGCCCGAATATGCGAGCCAACGGCACATGTCCGTCCCTCCTCAGTCCTACCTCGTGGTTCGGTTGACGTCGTCCGACCCGGAGCGCATCCGCGCCGGACCCGGCGCGCGGTCTTTCACTGTAGCTCGGTGTCCATGCACGATGATCGGCCGGCGGCTCGCGCCACGACCGCCTGGCGCGTCGCCGCTCGTGCAGCCTCTTCTCGTCCCTCGGGCGTGTGCGGCTCGACGTCGAAGACGTGGCGATCGGATGTTGACGGGACTCGCCCGACGGCTTGCCCCACGCGCACGACGGTGAATCTTGATCGAAACGCGCCCCCCGTTGTAGGCTCTCACGCGTGACGTCGGCCGACCTCCTCGCTCTCGTTGCAGCTGCATGCTTTGCTCTGGCGGCCACGCTGCAACAGAAGGGGGCGCTCGGGATGGGGTCGAGTCTCCATTCCACGAAGTCCTACCTGTCATTGCTCAGACAATGGTGGTGGCTTGCGGGCACGCTCGTGCTCCTCGCCGGGTACCTCTTCCAGGCGATCGCGCTCGACAACGGGCAGCTGGCCGTAGTCCAGCCGCTGCTCGTGACGACGATCGTCTTTGCGCTTCCCCTCGGCTACCTCCTGACGAACCAGAGCGTCAACGGGGTCGAGATCGGTGCCGCCTGCCTCGTCGTCCTGGGACTCGCCGCGTTCACGGTCCTCGGCCAGGAAGACACCGGCCGTGACACGGCACCCTCGTGGGAATGGGCCCTCGTGCTCGCCGTGTTCGGGCTCCTCTCGGCCCTCCTGGTCTGGTTCGGCCGCGAAGGAAGCTCGTCCAAGAAGGCCGCGCTCTTCGGTGCCACGGCGGGGATTCTCTACGGGCTTTCGGCATCGTTGTGGAAGCCGACCTCGGACGCCCTCAGCGCAGACGGCCTGGCCGGGATGCTTACGGAATGGGAGTTCTACGCGTTCGCGGCCGCAGGGATTCTCGCGTTCGTCGTCCAGCAGATCTCGCTGGCGACCGGGGAGTTGGCCTCGTCGGTCGCGACGGTCTCGGTCTGCAACCCGATCGTCAGCATCATCATCGGGATCATCGTCCTGGAAGAGAGGCTTGCCGACCCGACCTGGCACAAGGTGCTCGCCTACATCGGTCTCGGCGTCGCGCTCTACGGCGCAATCGTGATCACGCGAGCGACCGAGGGCCAGAAGGAACAGAAAGGTCGGATCGGGCGAGAACGACGCTCTGGCGCCGGCTCCGGCGGCCTAGCGAGGAGCGGTGCCGTCCACGCCCGGACTGACGGTGAATCCCGCCCGCTCCCCGGCAGAGGCTGCCTCAGAGAAGCGCGAAGAGCGCGTCCACGCACATGAGGATGCCGAGGACGAAGGCGGAGGTGACCATCACCTGCTCCTCGTGGGTCGTGATCCACGATTTCGTCGTATCCATCAGCCCGTCAGTCCGCTCACCGAAGACCAGGTAGAGTGCGGACCAGACCAGGAGACGCTCGCGCGCCACGTAGCCGAGGAAGATGCGGGGCCGATGCCGAACGACACCGGCAAGCGATCCCGATCAGCGCGATCCCGCCGATCAGCTCCCTTTCAGGCTCTGCCCGACCAGAACGGCCAGGACATGCCGTTGAGCCTCCCCCGCCCGCTCCCGAGAACGACCAGCGTCGCCAGGAGCACGGTAGGGCTGAGCATGGCCGGGATGCCATCGAACAGGACCCACCCGAACTCGTTCACGGCCCTGCCCCTCTCATGAGATACACGCTTACACCCCGACACCCGGCGAGACGACGGAGTGCGGGGTCACTCTCGTGGCTCAGACCGTTCGGCTGGTTGCGAGAGAGCGCATCGGTACCGGCGCTCAGCCTACTCCACCTCTCGCGCGAGGGCCGCGGGGCGTGCGCGACCCCGTCGCCGTGCCCAACGTGCGGACTGGGACACTAGGAGGACGAGCTACGAGACAGGAGGCGGATCCCGATGGCACTGAAGCACCCGAAGGCAACAGCAGGCCCGACAGCTGATCTCTCGACGGTCTTCACTCTCGAGGGCGACAACATCCCCCGGCACGCCTTGCGGGCTACCGAGCTCCCCGCCGAGGTCGCCTACCAGATCATCCACGACGAGCTGATGCTCGACGGGAATGCACGCATGAACCTCGCCACGTTCGTGAGCACGTGGATGGAGCCGCAGGCCGAGAAGCTCATGGCGGAATGCCTCGACAAGAACATGATCGACAAGGACGAGTATCCGCAGACGGCGGAGCTCGAGATGCGCTGCGTCAACATCCTCGGCCGGCTCTGGCACGCGCCCGCTGCCGCCGAGGCGATCGGCTGCTCGACGACCGGCTCGAGCGAGGCGGCGATGCTGGGCGGGCTCGCGCTGAAGCGCCTCTGGCAGCATCGGCGCAAGGCCGAGGGCAAGCCGGCCGACAGGCCGAACCTCGTGATGGGGATCAACGTCCAGGTGTGCTGGGAGAAGTTCGCGAACTACTGGGACGTCGAGATGCGGCTCGTGCCGATGGAGGGCGACCGCTTCCACCTCTCCGCCGAGGAGGCCGTGAAGCTGTGCGACGAGAACACGATCGGCGTCGTCGCGATCCTCGGCTCGACCTTCGACGGCTCCTACGAGCCGGTGGAGGAGATCTGCGCCGCCCTCGACGACCTGCAGGAGCGGACGGGGCTCGACGTGCCGGTGCACGTCGACGGCGCCTCGGGGGCGTTCGTTGCACCGTTCGCCGATCCCGATCTCGCCTGGGACTTCCAGCTCGAGCGGGTCGCGTCGATCAACGCCTCCGGGCCACAAGTACGGGCTCGTCTACCCGGGTGTGGGGTGGATCGTCTGGCGGGATGCTGCGGCACTGCCCGAGGACCTGATCTTCTGGGTCAACTACCTGGGTGACAACATGCCGACCTTCGCGCTCAACTTCTCGCGCCCGGGCGCCCAGGTCGTCGCCCAGTACTACAACTTCCTGCGGCTCGGCTTCGACGGGCTACCGCAAGGTGCAGCTCTACTCGCGTGCGGTCGCGACCCGCCTCTCGGCGCAGATCGCCGAGCTCGGGCCGTTCGAGCTGATCACGAAGGGCGACGAGCTGCCCGTCTTCGCGTTCAAGCTCAAGGACGAGATCACGAACTACACCGTGTTCGACGTCTCCAACTCCCTACGTGAGCGCGGCTGGCTGCTTCCCGCGTACACCTTCCCGGCGAACCGCACCGATCTCGCTGCGCTGCGCGTCGTCGTGAAGATGGGCTTCACCCACGACATGGCCGACCTGCTCGTGAAGGACATCGAGCGGCAGCTACCGCACCTGCAGGCGCAGCCGGTGCCGGTGCGGGACGCCTCGAACTCGTCCGGGTTCCACCACTGAGACGCCGGCAAAGACATGGGGCGGGCTGCCGGCCGGCGCCCGCCCCATCGCGACAGACGGGCCGGGGCCGTTCGTCACCCACGCGGTCTACGAGCTCGACGGCGTCGAGCGCGCCTGGGACTCGCGCGTACACCGGAAGCGAGGCCGGCTCGGATCGGGCGGCTTCGGGGCCTGGCACGAGCGGTCGTGGTGGATCGCCGTGTTGTTCATGATCGGCTCTGCGTGCTTCGCGATCGGCGCCCTACCGGGCTACGTCTCGCTCGTCGGCGTGGCGGCCGACGGGGTCACCTTCTTCGTCGGGTCGATCTTCTTCACGAGCGCCGCCTATCTCCAGTACGTCGAGGTCGTGGCCACGGCGCCCGACCTCGGTAGCCGTTCGAGCCGGTTCGTGCTCGCCTCGTGGGAGCCGCGCCGGATCGACTGGCTCGCAACTTCGATCCAGTTCGTCGGCACGCTCTTCTTCAACGTCAGCACCTTCCGGGCCATGCTCGACAGCTTCGGTGCGGGGCCGGCTGAGATGCTCTCGTGGCGCCCGGATGCACTGGGGTCGATCTGCTTCCTCGTCGCCAGTTGGCTGGCATTCGCCGAGGCCGGCCATCGCTGGATCTCGTGGAGGCCCCACGATCTCGGCTGGACGATCGCCGCCCTGAACCTCGCCGGCTCGGTCTTCTTCGGCCTCTCCGCGATCGGCGCCTTTGTCATCCCTTCGACCGGCGAGCTCCTGAATGCGACCGTGGCGAATGTCGGCACGTTCCTCGGCGCGATCGGCTTCCTCATCGGCGCCGCACTCCTGATCCCCGAGGCATCCCGCGCGAGGTCGGGTGACGGCCCTGTCGCCTGACGCAGTCGCGACCGGCACGAGAGCGGAGCGGGCGCGACACGAGGCAAAGCCGCCCGCAGGCCGTGTAGGGTCGCGGTCATCATGAGCGACCGAACCCTGATCGCATGACCCTCCCTTGGGCCGGCCTGATCGTCGTGGCCGTCGCCACGGTGGCGATCACGGCGATGCTGCTCGTCCGTCGCTCGGCGCCGGCGGGCAGCTACTTCGAGGACGGAGACCGGGCCTCGGGCGTCTTCGGCGTGCTCTCGACCGGCTTCGCGATCCTGCTCGGGTTCGTCGTCTTCCTCTCGTTCGAGAGCTTCGACACCTCTCGCAGCGGGGCGGAGGCCGAGGCGCAGATCGTGTTCGAGCAGTTCGAGACGGCACAGTTCCTCCCTGCGTCCGTGCGGCCGCGGCTGTCCGGCGACCTCATCTGCTACGCGCGCGCCGTCGTCCACCAGGAATGGCCGCAGATGAGATCCGGCACGCTCGGCGACAACTTCAACCCGTGGGGTGTTGCCATGTTCCGCACGATCCGGACGACGGAGCCGAAGCTGGCCTCGGAGCAGACTGCGTACGACAAGTGGTTCGACCAGCGTTCCGATCGCCAGAGCGCCCGCTCCGACCGCACGCACGGCGCCGAGGGTGTGATCCCCACACCTCTCTGGGTGGTGCTCTTCCTGTCGGCCGGAATCATCTTCGTGTTCATGCTGTTCTTCGCCGACCCCTCCGAGCGCGCGGTCGTCCAGGCGACGATGATGGGCGGCGTGGCCGTCGTGATCTCGTCGACGATCCTCCTGCTCTGGTTCCTCGACAATCCGTACCACGCGGGAGCCGGGGGCCTGCGACCGACCGCGATGGAGAGAACGCTCGTGCTCATGGACGAAGGCGCGAAGGCCGTCGGCCTCCGGCCCGAGCCGCGGTGCGACGAGCAAGGGATCCGACGCTGACCCAGGCGGAGTCCCACGACAGCACGAGATCGCGTCGTGCCGAGCTGCCGAGCCTCGATTTCCTGTCCACGCTGCTCCTGACGCTGGCGGCCGTGGCGACCGCCTGGGCGAGCTACCAGGCGGCGCATTTCCGCAGTGAGTAGGGGCTCGCCGGCAACCGCTCGACCGCCGCGCGCGTCGAGGCGAACCGGGCCGCCGGAGTCGCGAACCGGCAGATCCAGGTCGACGTCGAGCGGCGGAAGTAGAAGGCCGCGAGCTGCCGCTCCCCGTTGGTAGGCGCCGACCCACTGGAAGAATGTGGCGCACGGACAGGTCCCGTCTCGTCGCAGTCACCGTCGGCTGGGTCGCGTTCCTCGGTGGCGTGGTCTGGATGGCGACGTTCCCGATCAGCCTCGCGCTATCGGGCGCCGTCACCGGATCGGACGGGAGGTGCCGAGCCCCTGGCGGTCCTCGGTCGCGGCGATCTGGCGCTCCGCCGGGTCGGCATGGGCACGTCCGACCGTCGCTTCCAGCATCGCCAGCTGGGTCTCGACCGCGGCCTGCCGGTAGGGCGGCACCGTCGCGTGGAGGTCTTCGAGGAGCGCGCGGAGCCTGCGGGTCACCTGTGCCGAGGTGTCGCCGAAGCAGCGCGCCTCGTCGAGCGCGATGCTGAGGAAGTCGTCCCACGATCGTGCCGGATAGCGCAGCCGCAAACTGTCCCGCCTCGTCGCGAAGCTCGCCCGGCGTCAGCCGCCGTCGGGCGAGCAGCCGCAGCAACAGGTCGATCTGATCGATCGCCTGGACGGAGGTGGTGGGATCGTTGATGCCCGGGTGAGAGCGCTTTCGAGGAGATATCGGCGAGCAGCCGCAGGACGAACGCCGGATCCTGCTTCATCGTGCGCTCGTCTCCGACGGCGACCGATCGTCGCAGTCGCTCGTCGTCGATCGAGCCACTGCCGTGGACGCGGAAGAGCGGCGTCTCGGGAGCGACCAGGTCGCCGATCGACGGGATCAGCTCCAGGATCACATCCGCGTTGCGCGCGATACCGACGAGCCCTTTCATGTCGACGCTCTGGAGGACGCCCGCCTCAGCGTCGAAGTCCACGATCCTCGAGGACCCGGCGGCCGGCGACTCGGGCTCCGCGACGGCGACGGCCGGATCCACGGCCGGGTCGGGGTAGAAGTCCCGAATCACCCTCGCCCCGTCTCTGCCGAGATCCCTCACGACGGCCGCGACCCGCAGGCTCTGCGTCGTCCTGTCGATCAGGCGCAGGAACATCACCATGCTCAGCAGGAGCAAGAACAGCGAGACGCTGATCGAGTTGTCGGGAACGAAGCTCGGGTCGTCGGACAGCCCGACCGTGCGCAGCACCGCCAGGGCGTAGACGAACGTCGCCATGAACACGCCGAGCGAGATCTTCGTGGTCGGATCGCGGAGGAAGCGGCGCAGCATCCGCGGCGAGAACTGGCTCGAGCCGAACTGCACCGCGAGCAACAGGATCGAGAAAACAAAGCCGGTGAAGGTGATCATCCCACCCGCGATCGCACCGAGGATCGACTCGGACGCACCGGAGCCGAAGGAGATCCCGATCGTGAAGCTCGTTCGCTCGTCCAACATCGGCAGGAGCAGCCCCAGCACGATCGCCAGGAAGACGAATGCCCCGGGCACGATCCAGAGGCTGTTGCGGACGTATTCGTAGACCTGCCATCGGAGCCGCCAGGACATTCGGAGCACCTCGTCGAGTGTGGACGGAGCGAGCGCTGATACTACTCGGGCCCGATGAGCCCGCGGCCCGCCGATGCGCGGGTCGCGGGTCGCGGAGAGGAGAACGCAAGGACGACGCGGCGTCGTGACGAGCAGCGGCCGGATGCTCGAGCCGCGTCCGCGGTCGCGCGTCTCACGAGAGTGTCGAGATCGGCGCGCAGGAAGGCAGCCTGGTCGACGGAGCATTGACCCGCCAACCTGCGACACCGTCGAGTTCGGCGCTTGCTACCGCGCAGTCACGGCCACCACCGTGACCAACCGACCAACCGTCCAGCCTAGAGGCCGAACTCCGCTGCGACCCGGCCGGTCTCGACCGCGGTCTTCAGGGCCACGAAGTCCTTCTCGTTCTGGTCTGCGTACGCCTCGGCGAACCGGGCCAGCGCGCGCTCGAAGGTGTCTCCCGCGCCGAGGTAGCTCGCGATCGCGACGCCGTCGCCGGCCCGCACGTGCGCCCGGGCGAGCTCTGTGCCGCAGATGCGCGCGTAGAGCGTCAACGCGCGCGGGGCCATCAACTCGACCTGCGCCGACATCTTCGAGTCCCAGAGCTGGCGGATGTAGAAGTCACGCTTGACCCCGTCGATGCCCTCCGTCTTGATCCAGCCGAGCATGATGTCGCTCGCCGCCTGGGTCAGCCTCTGACCCTCGACCACCCGCTGGCCGCTGCTCGCGAACTCGCTGCGGCCGAGGAACGGCTCCAGCACCGACGGCTGCGCCTCCTTGAACTGGAGAAACAGCGGATCGTCGCCGTCGCGGCCGAGCATCAGGCAGATGAAAGCGCGCGTTCCCACGCTTCCCACGCCGACGACCTTGCGGGCGGCATGAACGTACCGGAAGCGCTCGAGCAGCTTCCGCCGGTCGCCCGCCAGCGTCCGCCGGTAGGAGCGGATGATGGTGCGCAGCGCATCGTCGAGCCGACCCACCTGGTCGCCGAAGACATCCTCGATCGGCACGATCAGCGGGGGATCACCCGTGATCCTGGGCTCACCGTCGACGATCGTCGTCAGCTTCCTGAAGGCCTTCATGCTGTCCTTCGTCCGCCCCTTGGCGATGTTCGCCTCGAGGCGCTTCTCGGCCTTGGAGTCCTTGGAGGTCACCTCCTCGCGGATTCGGGCCATGAGAACCTCGATGTCGATGCGCGCGTACCAGAGGTCGAGGTTCCGCATAGCGGCGAACCTGCGGATGCTCTCGCGATACGACCGGCCGACCTCGAGATTGACCGCCGCCCGCTCCTTCTCGTCGAAGCCGCGGTCGCGGCCGGCGACCGCAAAGCTCGCGACGAGCCGCTTGACGTCCCACTCGAATGGCCCCGGGAGCGTCTCGTCGAAGTCGTTGAGGCTGAAGACGAGCCCCCGGTCCGGGGCCGCGAAGCCGCCGAAGTTCGACAGGTGGGCGTCACCGCAGAGCTGGGTGTGGAGGGTTGTCCGGGGGCCTGCTGCGAGGTCCGACGCCATCAGGTACGCGGCCCCGCGATAGAAGGTGAACGGCGATACGAGCATGCGGCCATAGCGGATCGGCACGAGCTCGGGGACGCGGCTCTGGGCCTGCTCCTCGAGCAACTCGACCGGGTCGGGGCGATGGAGGGCAGGCTCCCAGTCACCGTGGGAGGCCCGGGTGACCTCGGCACGGGTCGCCTTGCCACGCGCCGACCGCTCCGCAACGGTGAAATGCTCGACGCGACCCGCTGCTGCGGGTCGCTTCGCCGGCGCCTCCACGCCGCCGTGACCATCCTGGGGCTCGGTGTCCTTTGTCGCCATCGTCAGATCCTCGTCGTTCGAGCTCATTCGATCAACCTCCCTCAGCCAAGACATTCTATGCGCGCCGCTTCCGACGCACGATGCTCGTGCTCTCCATCACGCAGTGCCTACGCGAAACCTGTGGGTTGCTCCCCGGAGGAGCATATCGACCGGGAGGCAGGAATCCGGACCGTCGAGCGAAACCACCGCAACAACAGTCGCTATCGGCGGCGCGACAACGGGAGGCAAGGGATGAACTCGAAGAGCATGGCAGGATGGATCGGCTTCGCCGGGATCCTGATGCTGATCGTCGGCATGATCGACTTCTTCCAGGGGCTGATCGGCCTGTTCAAGGACGACTACTACGTCGTCACCTCGTCTGGCTTCCTCGCCGTCAACCTGACGACGTGGAGCTGGATCCTGATGCTGTGGGGCGTGTTGCTCGTTCTGGCGGGCCTCGGACTGCTCGGAGGGCAGGGTTGGGCACGCTGGTTCACGATCATCCTCGTGGCCATGAACTTCTTCGCCCAGCTTGGCTTCCTCGGCAATAGCAACTACCCGCTCTGGGCGCTGACGGCCCTGACGCTCAACGTGATCGTGCTCTACGCGCTGACGGCGCGATGGGACGAGAGCGAGGCCGATCTGACCACGGCTCGGTAGCGAGTTCCTCGTCGGGGCCGTCGCGCGGATTTCCTGCGCGACGGCCCCTGCTGCTCGGACGCGGCGAGCGTTCGGGCCTGGTCGCGAACCGCGTCCCGCAACCCCCTCGTCGCCGCCGCCCTGACCTGCTCGACGCAGGACGAAGCCGATGCTGCCGCAATCGAGCAGACCGCGTGAGCTCTCGATCAACCACTACCGGTCGGATGAGCCTGCCCGGCCGGGCGACGTGCCGTGAACAGGATCACGATGCTCACCGCGGCCACCCACAGCGGGAAGAGCAGCACCACGATCTTGAAGAACGAGACGCCGAACAGCATGGTCACGGCGATCAGGTAGCCGAAGGCCACGAGCCAGCGCGGGAGGCTCGCCGTGCGTAGCGCGAGCGTCGAGACAGCGATCATGAACACGGCCGCCGAGCGCACGCCGTAGACGTACAGGAACGTGTAGGCGAGCGCGCGCGCGAGCCCGATCGCATCGGGGCTCGGGAGCGGTGCCCCCTGGAACTTCACCGCTGCGAGCGGTGCACCCGCGGAAGCCGCCGCCGCGAACAACATCGCCACGAAGAGCAGGCCGCTCCCGAGGAAGACGGTCGCGAAGAACTGATCCTCCCGGTCGCCGAGGTGGCTCCGGATCACGGCGATGAACCAGAGGAACGCGATGCCCGCGAACGGGGCGAGGTAGAGGCCGACGAGCGCAACGCGGCTGGAGTCGTTGCGAAGGTACCACTGGGCGATCTCGGCTGTGCTGCTCTCCGCGGCAGGTTGCCCTCGGACGAGCAGGATGGAGCCGATGAACAGGGCTGCGAAGAGGAGGCCGGCGACGCCCGCCGCGCGCGGCGCGCGAAGATCGCGGCCCGCGGCAGCCAGCACCTGGGCGGGCGCGCCTCGATTGTCAACCGTCACCGAGGTCCTCCATCATGCGGTCGCGAGCGCCTCTGCGTCGTCGGCGCCCGGTGCCTCGTCCCTGGCGGCCTCGTCCGTGAGCGAGTTCACGACCGCTCCTACGGGCGCGAGCGGGAGCTCGATCATGACGACGACGATACACCACGTCGACCGGCTGAACGCCCCGTCGAACAGGATGGTTCCGATCGCAATGCTGACGACCGGGTCGCTGGAGCCCTATGCGGATTCGATCCAGGGCTCGTGCCAGCGCCCGAGCCCGGCGACGAGAGCGCTCGCGGCGTCCGGGCCCCACGAGCCCTTGGCGTACGCATGCAGCGGAGGCGCCTGATCGAGGAGCGGCTGCATGATCCGCCATGCCTCCTCCACTCCATCCTGGCGCGTGAAGCGAACGGTCTGCCCGGCCATCGCCGCCCGGAGCAGCACCTCGTATGGGGTCGGCCCCTCGCCGCCCTCCGCCGCGAACGTCATCTCGAGCGTGATCGGAGCGGGCCTGCCGGCGTCCGCGCGATGTGCGTCGAGCGTGACCTGGACTCCCGTCGCCGGATCGAGACGAACGACGATCTGGTTCGGATCACTTTTCGGGTCACGCAGGTGGAACCCGAGCCTCGGCGGCTGCTTGAAGACGAGCCGCACCTCCGTCTGCGTCACCGGCAGGTGCTTTCCCGTGCGGATGAAGAACGGTACCCCCGACCAACGCCAGTTTTCGATGTCGAGCCGGAGAGCCGCGTAGGTCTCCGTCGCCGAGTCGGGCGCAACGCCCTCGATCTCGAGGTATCCCTCGTGCTGGCCGCGCACATAGTGATCGGGGTCGGCCGTCTCGACCGCCCGGAGGAGCGCGACCTGCGCATCCTTCATCGTCTGTGGATCACCTCCCGCGGGAGCCTCCATCGCGACCGCGGCAACGACCTGCATCAGATGGTTGACGACAACGTCGCGCAGGGCGCCCGAGCTGCTCGACCGTCCAGTCGTCGACCGCAACGCCGACGATCGGGCACGTGAGCAGCCCTCGCGCTTCGAGCCGGTAGAGGGATCGAAACGTCATCACTCTCGCCAGGTCGCCCGTGATCCCGAACACCACCAGAACATCGGCCGACTGCTCCATGTCCCTCGCCAATCCCTCCGCCCCCTCCGTTGTCCCACCTGGCACGAGCCCCGTGTGCACCGGCACGCTACCGATGGCGTCGCCCGTACAGTGCATGGCAGATGGCGAAGAAGAAGCACAAGAAGGAGAAGGAGCGCCCGAACGACGCGGGCGCCGAGGCGCGGAGGGCGGCGAGCCTTGGTCGGCTGGAGAACGGCCTGCGCCAGGCGGGCGACTGGTACCACTGGGGCCCGTACCTGAGCGAGCGCCAGTGGGGAACGGTACGCGAGGACTACAGCGCGCACGGAACCGCGTGGGAGTACCTGCCCCACGACGACGCGCGCTCACGGGCCTACCGCTGGGGCGAGGACGGCCTTGCCGGATTCTCGGATATCGAGCAACTCCTCTGCCTTGGGCTCACCCTCTGGAACGGGCGCGACCCGATCCTGAAGGAACGGATCTTCGGGCTCACCGGCAACCAGGGCAACCACGGCGAGGACGCCAAGGAGTACTGGTGGTACCTCGATGCGACCCCCACTCACTCCTGGAACCGCTGGCGTTACCACTACCCGCAGAGCGTGTTTCCCTACGAGGAGCTCGTCGAGGAGAACGCTGCCCGCGGCAAGCACGATCCGGAGTTCGAGCTGCTCGACACGGGGATCTTCGACGGCGACCGCTACTGGATCGTCGAGGCCGACTACGCGAAGGCCGGTCCGCACGACCTCCTCCTCACCGTTCGTGTCACGAATCAGGGCCCTCAGCCAGACACGCTCCACGTCCTGCCGACGGCCTGGTACCGCAACACGTGGTCCTGGGACAACGACTGCGACAAGCCCGAGCTCACCGCTGCCGAGGGAGTGGTGAGGACGGAGCATCCGTTTCTCGGCAAGCTGGAGCTCCACGCTGACGTCGGACCGGACGGGACCGCGCCCGCGCTCCTCTTCTGCGAGAACGAGACGAACGACGACCGCATCTTCGGCACGCCCGGGCCGGCGTATCCGAAGGACGGCATCAACGACCACGTGGTCTCGGGCGCCGACTCGGTCAATCCCGACCGGCGCGGCACGAAGGCCGCGTACTGGTACCGGGTCGAGGTCGCGCCGGGAGCCACCGCGGAGCTGCGCCTGCGGCTGCGGCCTTCCGGGAACCAGGAGTCACCGTGGAAAGGCTTCGATGAGGTCGTCGCCTCCCGCCGGCTGGAGGCGGACGAGTTCTACGCCGAGCTGACACCGCCGCGCGTTGGTGCCGACGAGGCGAACGTGATGCGCCAGGCTTTTGCCGGAATGCTATGGAGCAAGCAGCTGTACTACTACGACGTCGAGCGCTGGCTCGAGGGCGATCCAACGCAGCCCCGCCCGCCCGACTCCCGCCTCAACGGCCGCAACGCCCGCTGGAGGAACTTCGAGGCGTTCGACATCATGTCGATGCCGGACAAATGGGAGTATCCGTGGTTCGCCGCCTGGGACATGGCCTTCCACTGCGTTGCCCTCGCCCACGTCGACCCGGGCTTTGCGAAATACCAGCTCACGCTCCTCTGCCGCGAGTGGTTCCAGCACCCGAACGGGGCGATGCCGGCGTACGAATGGTCGTTCGACGACGTGAATCCGCCCGTACAGGCCCTGGCTGCGCTCGAGGTGTTCGCCATCGACGGCGGCCGGGACATCGATTTCCTCGGCCGCATCTTCGACAAGCTGCTCGTGAACTTCACGTGGTGGGTGAACCGACAGGACGTCGACGGCTCGAACGTCTTCGAAGGCGGGTTTCTGGGACTCGACAACATCGGGCCGATCGACCGCTCGCACCTGCCGCCCGGCTACACGCTCGAGCAGTCGGACGCGACCGGCTGGATGGCGTCGTACGCGCTCAGCATGGCCGCTATCGCATCGATCCTCAACCGTCGCGGTCGCTCGGCCACTGACCTCGTGCTCAAGTTCCTCGAGCACTTTGCCCTCATCTCCGCCGCCATCCAGGAGAGGGGCCTCTGGAACGAGGAGGACGGCTTCTACTACGACCAGCTCCGGTATCCCGACGGCACCGTCGTGCCGGTGCGGGTGCGCTCGATGGTCGGAATCCTCCCGCTCACCGCGTTCGCCGTGATCGACGAGCCCGTGCTGGAACGCGCGCAGACGGTCGGCAAGCGGTTCGCACGCCTGATCGGCGACCGCCACCTCGACAACCACGGGCACGTCGCCGAGGGCCACCGGGTCGGTGCCGGCGAACAGCACAAGCTGCTGCTCGGGGTCGTGGAAGTCGAGCACCTGCTGCGAATCTTCACGCGGTTATTCGACGAGCAGGCCTTCCTCTCGCCCTACGGCCTCCGGGCCGTGTCGCGTTGGCACCTCGAGCACCCCTACGACCTCGACGTCGAAGGCATGAGCTCGACGATCGACTACGAGCCGGCCGAGTCGACGACCGGCATGTTCGGTGGTAACTCGAACTGGCGCGGCCCGGTCTGGTTCCCCGTCAACTACCTCGTCGTCAGCGCCCTGCTCCGCTACGCGCGCTACTTCGGCGACGATGTCAAGCTCGAGTATCCAACCGGCTCGGGGGCGCAGCACTCGCTCGCCGAGATCGGGGACGACATTCGCCGCCGGCTCATCTCGCTCTTTCTCGTCGGGGACGACGGCAGACGGCCGTGCTTCGGCTGGGTCGAGAAGATGCAGACCGACCCTGCCTGGAAGGACAACCTCCTCTTCCACGAGTACTTCCACGGCGACAACGGAGCGGGGCTCGGAGCGTCGCACCAGACGGGCTGGACGGGAATCGTCGCCGACATGATCCGGCGCGGCGGCGGCGCGGACATTCCATCCCTGGCGGAGTTGATGGCAGGGACGCACACCGACGCGGATTCGTGACGATCACCTTCGGCCCCGGCCTCTGCGGCAACCTCGAGGAGTCCGCGAAGCGCGAGTGGCTCGTCGCCGACGGGGTCGGAGGGTACGCCATGGGTACGGTTTCGGGGCTCCGCACGCGCCGCTATCACGGGCTCCTCGCCGTCGCGGTCGACGGGCCCAGTGCCCGGATGATGGGCCTCGTTGCCCTCGACCCGGTGCTCGTCGTCGGCGACGCGCGCGTCCGGCTCGCGACAGACGAGTGGGGAGACGGAATCGTCGATCCACGGGGATATGAGCTGCTCGCCTGCTTCGAGCTCGATCGGGGCGTGCCACGGTGGCGCTGGCAGGTCGGAGACATCGTCGTCGAGCGCGAGCTGGCAATCGACCACGGCCGAGCCGCCGTTGGTGTCGTCCACCGACTCATCCGCAGCGACCGACCCGTGCGCCTCGAGCTGACCCCGCTCTGCACCTGGCGCAGCGTCCACGGCGAGCGGTTCGCCGGATCCGATCCGTCGATGACGGCGACGACCGACGGGTTCGTCTTCGAGGACGCCTACCGCGTTGCGGGGCCTGAGTGGACGCCCGGCGGCGAGTGGTACCGCAGCGTCAGGTGGCGGGAGGAAGCGGCCCGCGGCCTCGGCGACCGGGAGGACGTATGGGCCGCGGGCACGTTCGGCACCGACCTCGAGGCCGGCCAGGAGCTCGAGGTCACCGCGGCCGGCGCACCGTACACGGGCGATCTCCCCCGGGCGCGCGCGCTCGTGCAGGAGGCGCGGAAGCGTACCGACCGCCTGGTGGCGGGCGCAGGGGCCACCGGCGAAGCGGCACGACAGCTCGTGGTGGCAGCCGACCAGTTCGTGATCGAGACTGCCACAGGGCCTTCCGTCGTGGCCGGCTACCCCTGGTTCGGCGAATGGTCGCGCGACGTCATGACATCGTATGAGGGCCTCTTCCTGACGACGCGCCGGTTCGACCAGGGTCGAGCGGTTCTGCGAAGGGCGGCGGCGACCGTTTCGGAGGGAATGCTCGCCAACACCGCCGACACCGGCACGCTCGAGTACAACACGGCCGACGGCACCCTCTGGTTCGTCCACGCGCTCGGGCGCCATGTGGCCCTGACGGGCGACGACGACCTCGCGGCCGAGCTGGCTCCGACGCTGTCCGCGATCATCTCGCACCACCTCGACGGCACGCGCTTCGGAATCGGCGTTGATCCCGACGACGGTCTTCTGCGGCAGGGCGCAGAAGGCTGGGCCCTGACCTGGATGGATGCCCGCATCGATGGAGTGCCGCTGACGCCACGGGCGGGCAAGGCCGTGGAGGTCAACGCGCTCTGGGTCGCAGCACTGGCCACAGCCGCCAGGTTGACACGCAACGAGACATGGGCGGCGCTCACCGCAACCGCGAAGCACTCGTTTGGTCGCCGCTTCGCCCGGCCGGACGGCTGTGGCCTGCTCGACGTCATCGACGGTCCTGCGGGTGACGACGGATCTGTGCGCCCGAACCAGCTGCTCGCGGTCTCGCTCCCCGATGGCCCGCTCGGAGCCGAGCCGGCTGCCCGGGGCGTGGTCGACGCCTGCCGCGCTGTGCTCCTCACACCCCTCGGCCTGCGCTCGCTCTCACCGCACGACCCGGCGTACCGCTCCCACCATCACGGTTCCGCCGCTGAGCGCGACGCCGCCTATCACGAGGGCACGGTCTGGCCCTGGCTGATCGGGCCCTACGTGGCCGCCGCGTGTCGTGTCGGCGTTCCGGTCACCGGGATCCTCGACGGCCTCGAGGCTCACCTCGCGGAGTGGGGCGTCGGCTCGATTTCCGAGACCGCGGACGGAGCCGCGCCGCACAGGGCGACAGGTTGCCCGTTCCAGGCATGGTCTGTGGCCGAGGTGCTCAGAGTGCTCGGCGCTGGCCGCGTCGGGCCGGCCTAGCGGTCCGGTGGCCGCCTGACAGCTCGGTCGCTGGACGTAGCTCGTCCCCGCGGCCAGATCCACTTCCGCCGCTCGCGGGCCCAGTTGCGCACGAGACAGCCGGGCCGCCACGTCTCTCGCGCGAGCGTCACGCGGCATGCAGCAGGATGCCTTCCCTTGACAACCCGACACGAGGGACGTCGTGTCGTGAAGTCGTCCCCGCTACCCGACGATTTCCACGAGGCGGAAGGTCTCGCACACGACGATCGTCTCGTCGTCGATCGGCACGGGCGGGTCGCCGAGTGCGGCCACCATCTCCGGTGAGGTGAAGAAGCGCACGTGTGCGTCGCGCCAGGCTGCGACGGTCTCGAAGCCCTCTCCCTCGTCGATCGCGAACTGGAGATCGACGTCGGCGAGGCGGCGCAGCTCGACAGCGACCGTTTCGATCACGGCAACGGGACGACCGTCGGAGTCGACGACGAGCGAGCGGGATCCAGGCTCCTCGAGCGCCTCGCCTTCCCGGAGGTACTCCTCGTAGAGGCCCGTGGTCGTCGTCTTCTCTCCCCTGAGGATCGCGGCGACGAGCCTCTCGCGCAGCAGCCCGGGAAACGCGAACTCCGCCAGAGGGAGCTTCGCCGGGGAGCCGGCCGCCGATTCGCCGCCCAGAGCCTCCTCGAGCACACCCGTGAGGATTGCGCAGATCACGAACACCGTCGCGGTCAGGTAGACCGAGAAGAGAAACACGAAGATCGCTGCCGTCGAGCCGTAGATCTGGGTGAAGTCGGCCGGCCCGGAGAGGTACCAGCCGAGGCCGACCTGCAGGGCCTGGAACCCGATCGCCGCGGCTCCGCCGCCGAGGAGTGCGGCGCGCCAGCCGGGGCGACGGCGCGGCAGGTAGCGGTAGAGCAGGACGAGGATGCCGAAGAGGAGCATCGCGGGCACGATTACGCCGAAGAGCAGTCCGAAACCGAACGGCTGCCAGCCGAGCGTCTCGTCGATCCGCTCACTCCACTTCCGGACCACGTTCTCGAGCATCGAGAGCACGACCGCTGCGAGAATCACCCCGAGTGCGCCGAGAACGAGCAGGCCGCTGACGAGCCGCCCCCGCACGAGGCTGCGGGAGACGCCGCGGTCGAAAACGACGGCCAGCGTCTTCTGCATCGAGCTCATCACCCCGGTGGCGCCCCAGAGCGCGAGCCCGAGGCTAACGAGGCCGGGAAGGCTCCAGGGGGAAGGCACCGAGGTGATCAGCGTGTCGAGCTTCGCGACCCCCTGCGGCGTGAGATCGAACTGGTCGCCGATGGCCGCCACGAGATCCTGCTGCTCGACCTTGCTGGACGAAAGGACCTGGGCGAGGATCGTCGCCACGAACGTCGCGAGGGGAATCAGCGAGAACAGCGCGCGGTAAGAGATCGCGGCCGCGAACTGCGAGCCACCGAGTCGGCCATAGAGTGAGATCACCTCCCGGACGAGGGCAGTGAGCCGACGGGCGGCCTGCGACGTCTCGCGCATCGAGCGACGGTAGCGGGCGGCGTCACGTTTCGCACCACCCTCCCCGGCACGGGATCCGGGCGGGATCCGCTACTGCCCGGGCTTCGCTGCGCGGAAGGCGGCGACGGCGTCTTCGAGCGTTGCGAAGATGTGGTCCTCGCCGATCTTGGCGGTGAGTCCGAACCGCTCGAGCTCGGGGCGGACGCTGGAGCGGACGTCGGCGACGGCGAAGACGACGCTGCGCGCCTGGAGTTGGCCGGCGAGCTCGACCAGGGTCTTGCCGCCGGTGTAGTCGACGTCGTCGACGGCGTTCGCGAGCAGGACGAACCACCTCGGCGGCTGCGGGCCCGAGACGAGTGCAATCGCTTCCTCGGTGAACCTGGCGGCGTTGGCGTAGAAGAGGCCGACGCCGAAGCGGTAGACGACGAGTCCCGGCTCGGTCTCCGCGCCCTGCTCTGCCGGGACGGAGACGATCTTGCCGGCGTCGTCGCGGGTGATGACCGAGTCGTGCGGGTCGTAGTGGCGTCGCACGTGGTCGAGCAGCGAGAGCACGATCGCGAGGATGACGCCCTGCTCGACGCCGACGCCGACGACGACCGCGGCCGTGATCGCGGCGATCCAGAACTCGTCACGGCGCAGCGCGTAGATCTCTTTCATGTGGCGCCAGTCGATCAGCTTGACGCCGATCACGAAGACGACGGCCGCGAGGACGGCGTTCGGCATGTACTGCAGCGGCTTGGTCAGGAAGAGGAGGACGATCGCGACCATCGCCGCCATCGCGAGCATCGAGACCTGGCTCGACGCCTTCGCCTCCTCCGCCATCTTGCTCTTCGTGGGGCTGCCGTTGACGACGAAGGTGCTGCTCAGCCCGGCCGCGATGCTCGCGACGCTGAGACCGACGATGTCGGTGTTCTCCTCGAAGTGCTCCTTGTACTTGACCGCATAGGCGCGCGAGGTGGCGGCGCTCTGCGCGATGATCACGAGGAACATCGAGACACAGGTCGCGAGCAGCGGCCCAACGTCGCTCCAGCCGACCCCACTCGGGAGGCCGATACTGGGCAGACCGCTGGGCACGACGCCGAGCGTCGAGACGCCGTGGGACTCGAGGTCGAAGCCCCAGCTGATCCCGATCGTCCCGACGACCGCGACGAGACCGCCCGGGATCATCGGGATCCACTTCTCGAACACGACCAGGATCGCGATCACCGCGAGCGAGACCGCCAGCGTGGCGCAAGAGACGTGTCGGGGATCTCCTTCAGCGTGTCCCAGAACTTGACCACCGTGCCGCTGATCTGGTCGAGTCTGACCTTCGGCGAGGCCACCCCGAGCATCCCCGCGAACTGCCCCAGCGCCACCTGGATCCCGACCCCCGTCAGAAAGCCCACCAGCACCGTGCGCGAGATGAAATCCGCCAGGAACCCGAGCCGCGCGACACGCGCGAGAATCAGAAGGCCGCCCGTGATCAGAGCGGCGAGACTCGCGAAGGCCAGCCACTCGTCCGAACCCGGAGTGAGCCCCGAGACGCTCAGGCCCGGCGATACCCGCGTACATGATCGCCGCCGTCGCAGAATCACCACCGACAACGAGATGGCGCGACGACCCCAGAATCGCAAACGCGATCGCCGGCAAGAGGATCGTGTACAGACCCGTGATCACCGGCGTCCCCGCGATCTTCGTATAGCCCATCACCTCCGGGATCGCGAGCGCTGCCAGCGTGACCCCGGCCACGACGTCCTTCGAGAGCATCGACTTGTCGAACGGCCGGATCCCCTGCAACACAGTCACGTACCGGCCGAGGCCCGAGCGGCCGCCCGAGGACGTTGCTGTCGACGACCCGCTCACAGCGTGCCCGGGGAACTGTGCACGATTGGCCAGGCGAGATTCATGACCAGTCGACAATGTGCAGATCGCGCTCCACGCGCCGAGCGGTGTCAGAGACCGACACAGCAGAGCCGCCCGCTCAAGGCGGGCCCGGAACGCGTCGCGCCGTGGCAGTGCTTCCACTTCTTGCCGCTGCCACAGGTGCAGGGGTCGTTGCGGCCGCGTTTGGCGTCCTCGGCCGCGTAGCGGAAGACGATCTCGGAGGGAGCACCGCCACCGCGAAGCCGCTCGACCATGAACCGCATCGGCGGCATCGACGTGGTGGAAGAACGCCTTGAAGCCCGGGCAGAGGTAGTTGAGGCCGGGGTCGCCTGCGGGGGTCGTGATGAACCGGTCCTTGGGGCAGCCGCCGTGGCAGGCGAAGCGCACGTCGCAGTCGAGGCAGAACTGCGGCAGCGTGTCGCGCTTGTCGAGCCCGAACTGCCGCTGTTGCTGCGAGGCGACCAGGTCGAGCATCCGGTGCTCCTTGATGTTGCCGAGCCTGTAGGCAGGCTCGACGAAGTGGTCACACGAGTAGAGGTCGCCCGTGTGCTCGAGCGCGAGCGCGAGCCCGCACGTCTCGGAGTGCACGCACAGGCCCGGGGGCTCACCGACCCAGTTCGCGAGCGTGACGTCGAACAGCTGCACGTACACCTCGCCGACGTCGCGGCGCACCCACTCCTCGAAGACGTCGATCAGGAAGCGGCCGTACTGCTCGCCGCCGATCGAGCGGTTCGTGACCAGCTCGCCCTTCTGCTCGTAGAGGGGCCGGTCGCGCCACGACGACCACGGCACCTCGCCGTCGGAGGCCTCGGCGACGCGCTCGATGATCGGGATGAACTGCACGAAGCGGGCGCCGCACTCGTCGCGCAGGAAGCGATACACCTCGCGGCCGCGGTCGCCGTTCGCGGCGTGCACGGTCGTGAGCGCGTTCCACTCGACGCCGGCCGCTTCGTCAGGTGATCGAGACCTCTCATCACCTCGTCGAACGAGCCCTTGCCGCCCTTGTTCACCCGGTACGCATCGTGGAGCTCGCGCGGGCCGTCGATCGAGATCCCGACCAGGAAGTCGTGCTCCTCGAAGAAGGCCGCCCACTCCTCGTCCAGCAGCGTCCCGTTCGTCTGGATCGTGTACGCGGCCCTCTGCCCCGGCTGCAGGTATCGCTGCGCGAGCTCGACCGAGCGGCGGAAGAACTCGACCCCCATCAGCGTCGGCTCGCCTCCCTGCCAGGCGATCGCGACCTCGGGCACGCTCGCGTGCGCCTCGATCAACTGGCGCACGTACTCCTCGAGCAGCTCGTCCGCCATCCGGAAGCGCGAGCCCGGGTAGAGCATCTCCTTCGAGAGGAAGAAGCAGTACGAGCAGTCGAGGTTGCAGACCGCGCCGGTCGGCTTCGCCAGCAGGTGGAAGGCCGGCGGCGCGGTCTGCGCCGTCGGCACCTCCGACTCGGCTTCGGCTTCGGCACGAGCTGCCACCGAGATCAGGCGGCCGGGCTCACTGTCGCGCGAACGCGGCCCGCGCCTCCGCGGCGAGATCGGTGAAGGACTCGCCGCTGACGTCGATCAGCAACCGCTCGATCGTGCCGCCGACGAACGGCCACGGGCGCTCTCCCGCATAGTCGTCCGTGACGGGCTCGGCGCCCGAGCGGCCGACGACGAGGCCGCCGCCCCCGAGGCCGAACTTGCCCGGCTGCGTCACGATCACCGCCTCGCCGACCGCCTTGTCGCGGATGTGCAGGGTGAGGGTGCCCTGCGTCGGCATCGTCGTGTTCGTGCGGTCGAATGTCGCCGAAAGGACGACGTGCCCGCTGGGGATCTTCTCGTCGGAGACGACCGTCTGGATCTGCTCGCCGACGAAGTTGTAGACGTACACGAGCCTGCCGTCCTTCACGTACATGGCGTGGCCGCCGAAGCGGGAGCCCTGCGAGAAGATCACGCCCCCGGCCTCCTCGGTGTCGATCTCCATCTCGGCCGCGATCGTGTACGAGCGGTTGCGGATGTTCGGCGTCACCGACTCGGGTACCTCGGCGCCACCCGGGTAGTACGTGTAGCGCGTGCGCGGGCTCGAGAGCTGCGGCCGCTCCGCGCCGAGGATCTCGATCGCCCCACGTGACTCGAGCGGCAGTGCCTGGTAGGTGCCTGCCTCCGTCCACCAGAGCGCGATCAGCTCCTGCAGCTTGACCGGGTGCTCGGCGGCGAGGTCGTGGCACTCGCTCGGGTCGGTCGTCGTGTCGAACAGCTCCCAGCGCTGCTGGTGGAAGTCGCCCCACGACTCGGGTGCCGCCGGCACGGCCGTCGCGGCCTTCCAGCCCTTGTGCCAGATCGCACGCGTGCCGAGCATCGAGTAGAACTGCGTCTCCTTCGCGGCGGCGTCCGGGTCGCCGAAGCTGGGCGCGAAGCTGACGCCCTCGAGCGGCTTCTGCGTGTAGCCGTTGACGACGTCCGGAAGCTCGACGCCGAGGCACTCGAACAGGGTCGGCACGATGTCGACGGCGTGGTTGTACTGGCGCCGGATCTCTCCCTCTGCCTCGATCCCGGCCGGCCACGAGACGACGAGCGGATCCGCCGTGCCGCCCTCGTAATTCGCGTACCGCTTCCAGAGCTTGAACGGGGTGTTGAACGCCCATGCCCAACCAGTCGGGTAGTGGTTGTACGTCCTCGTGCCGCCGAGCTCGTCGAGGTACTTCAGGTTCTCCTCCATCGTGTCCGGGAGGCCGTTGAAGAACTTGTTCTCGTTGACCGATCCGTTCGGGCCGCCCTCGCCCGAGGCGCCGTTGTCGGAGACGAGCACGACGATCGTGTTGTCGAGCTGGCCGCTCCCCTCGAGATAGTCGAGCAGCCGGCCGAGCTCGTGGTCGGCGTGGCTGAGGAAGCCGGCGTACACCTCGGCCATGCGGCAGAACAGCTTCTTCTCGTCGTCGGAGAGCGAGTCCCAGGGCAGCACGCGGTCGCCCTGGGACCACGGCTTGCCGTCGTGGCTCGTCGTGTCGGCATACGGGTCGATCGGCGACAGCTCCGCGCCCGCGGCGATGATCCCGAGCTCCTTCTGCCGCTCGAAGACGAGCTCGCGATAGGCCTCGTAGCCCATGTCGAACGTGCCCTTGTACCTGTCCGCCCACTCCTTCGAGACGTGGTGCGGAGCGTGCGCCGCGCCGGGGCAGTAGTAGAGGAAGAACGGCTTGTCCGGCGCGATCGCCTTCGCGTCCTGGACGAACTCGATCGCCTTGTCGGTGAGGTCGACGGTGAGGTGATACCCCTCCTCGGGCGACTTCGGCTGCGACACAGGATGGTTGTCGTAGACGAGGTCCGGGTACCACTGGTTCGTCTCGCCGCCGAGGAAGCCGTAGTAGCGCTCGAAGCCACGGCCGAGCGGCCACTGCCGCTTCGACGAGGCGAGGTTCATCTCGTCCTCCGCGCAGAGGTGCCACTTGCCGACGCAGTACGTGTTCCAACCCTGCCCGCCGAGCACCTCGGCGATGTTCGCGCACTCGAACGGGATGTGGCCGTTCGCGTTCGGGAAGCCGGAGGTCGCCTCTGTGATGCATCCCATCCCGTTCGTCGTGTGGTTGCGGCCCGTCATCAGGCAGGAGCGGGTCGGAGAGCACAGCGCCGTCGTGTGGAAGTTCGTGTACGTCAGGCCCCGCTCGGCGATCCGCTTGATGTTCGGCGTCTCGATCAGGCCGCCGTACGGCTCCATCGCCGAGAAGCCGACGTCGTCGAGCACGACGTAGAGGACGTTCGGCGCGCCCACCGGGGCGATCGGCTGGGTGTACGGCTCCCAGTCGGGCGTCGAGTCCTTGATGTCGATGTTGACGGTGCCTCTGAACCGCTTGCTCATCTCACTCCACTCCTCTGTCCGGGCCTTTGGCTGGACGATACCCCCGGCTTCAGCGACGATGACGCAGACCCCGGCTCGGCGTTCACGATACGGTTGCGTCGCGATGGAATACGAGAGCACGGTTTCGGACGTCGTCCGCGCGGTCGAGGCGGTGGGGGCCGGGATCATGATCCTCGGGGGCTTCGGCGCCTTCGTCGTCTTCCTCGCGCGCGCATCGAAGCCCGAGCGCCGGCCGGGCTCCTACGAGGAGCTGCGCCGGAACCTCGGCCGCTCGATCCTGCTCGGGCTGGAGGTGCTGATCGTGGCCGACATCGTACGGACGATCATCGTCGACCAGACGCTCGAGAGCGTCGCCGTCCTGGGGGTGATCGTCGTGATCAGGATCCTGCTCAGCTTCTCGCTCGACGTGGAGATCGACGGCATGTGGCCGTGGAACCGGTCGCGACGCGAGAGCCTACGCCGTAGGTGCGGTCCCGTTCAGCTGGTGCCGCCAGCCGAGCAGGGTCTCGTGGACGGCTGCGGCGCCGATGAGCTCCGCGTCGGGCAGCTCGAGCTCGGCGGGGTGCAGGATGAACGGTCGCGTCTGGGGGCCGCCGATGCCGCCGTGGAACGAGATCAGCTCCTCGAAGGCGCAGCCCGTCTCGAGCGTCGGGTCGTAGAAGCTGCCGATCATGAGGTCGGCGACGTGGGTGAACCCGTCCGTGCGGAGCAGGTGCTCGCGGCGCCGTCGGTGAGAAGTCGGCCAGTGGGTCCTCGCCCTCGATCCTGCCGTCGGCGAGGTAGTGGGTGCCGTTGCCGCCGAGCACGACGGGCCCGTGCTCGGACGAGCGCGCGAGCAGCCAGCCGACGTGCGGGTGGTTGCGGAGCGCCGGGATCAGGTCGGGGTGGCGCTCGTTCATCTCCTCGAGCGTCAGGCGCCGGCGTTCCTCCATCAGGTAGACGAGGCCGAGGTTGCCCGAGCCCATCACGACGACGTCCTTGCCCGAGACGTCGTTCTTCTTGCGTTTCTCGTCGGGCGCCTTGCCGGTCGCCTCGCTGAACGCGTGTCCGACCATCGAGCTCTGCTCGTCTCCGCCCGCCTGGCTGTCGACGGAGCCGCGGGCGAGCGAGCGCTCGACGAGCTCGTCCAGCCCGTAGCCGTTGCGCTGCTTGAACGTCGCTCCCTGGGTCTGGCCGTGGTCGGAGAGGACGACGATGGCGTAGGGCCGCGCGGCGTAGACTCGCGCCGCCTCGATCCGGCCGAACTGCTGGTCGAGCTTGCGCAGCGCCTCCAGGGTGTCTGCCCGCTCGAGGCCGGAGTGGTGCGCGACCTCGTCGTAGCTCGAGAACGTCGCGTAGATCGCGGGCCGCCCCTTCATCATGTCCTGGAGGACGCCGTAGACGATCAGGTCGCGCACGAAGACGCAGAGCGCCCCGCGCATCAGCGGGTAGATGCCGCCGCGATGCCCGCGCGGCCGTACGTCCCGCCGCTTCTGGCGGCTCGAGGCAGACGAGCTCGAGCATCACCTCCCAGAAGGTGAGCACGAGGATCCGCGTCACGTTGAAGCCGTTCGCGAGGAAGGCCCGGTAACCCGGATTCGCCTTCTTCTCGGCCTCCATCCTGCTGACCGTGAGGATCACGTGGTCGGCCTCGCCGGAGAGAAGGTTGCCACGGCTCGCGCCACCGTCGACGAGCAGCCCATGCCCGGCGTGCCGGCGCTCGATCTCGGCGCAGTCGGGCGGTGCCGAGCAGGTCATAGCCGTCGCGGTCTCCTTCTCCACCCAGCGGAACGCCGGAATGTCGTCGTTCGAGCCGAGCAGGATCCCCGCCTGCGACGCACCCGTCTGCGACGAGAGGTCGGTCTCCCACTCGGTCAGCTCGTAGCCGCCGTCGGCGAGCCAGCGGGCCATGTTCGGGGCGTTCCCGTCACGCATCGCCCGCTGCAGGACCGGCAGCGCGAGGCCGTCGATCTCGAGGAAGAGGATGCCCGGCGCGTCGGTCTCGATTCGCCCGCCCGAGCGCTTCGCGATCCGCTGGATGACGCGCAGGGTGTAGGCGTCGTCGTCGTTCGTCCCGAAGATCACGTCGAGCACGACGGACACCGCCGACGCGACCAGCGCCACCCCGAGTGCCGCCCAGAACGAGTCGACCGAGAGATCCCCGTCCGTGAGGTTGTCGGCTGCGAGCAGCATCAGGGCGTCGGCGATCAGGACGAGCAGGAGTCCCGTCACGAGCATCAAGGGCAGCCGCAGTGCTGCGATGAGCGGCGGCAGGATCGCGTTGAGGACGGCGATCACCGCCGCCGCGACGAGGGCGCCCCAGAAGTTCCTGACGTCTGCCCCTGGGACGATCCAGGCGGCAACGAGCAGCGCGACCGCGCCGAGCGCCCACGAGACGAGGAGGCGGACGAGCCCGATGCGCGGGCGCATGGGCGCCCAGACCGGCTCCTCTCCGTAGGCGGGCGTCGTCATCCTCTCCAGTTCTTACACGATCGAGGGCCCCGGTGCAGCCCGAGCGGAGCGGCGGCGCTCCACGTCACCGCGCAAGGTGCTCTCCACCGGTCGCAGACACGGGCGACGGCGCGGGGACGAGCCTGGCCGAGACGACGTAGGAGACCACGACGGCGACGATCACGAGCGGTGTCAGCGCGAGCCCGTCGGCCTGGAGGAACAACGTCACGAGGAGCACGGAGACGAGGGGCAGGCCGAGCATCGCGACCGTCATGGCACCGATCCCCATGGCAGCGCCGGCGATCATCGGCAGACCCGGGAGGTGGGAGAGCGCGATGCCGCCGGCCGCACCGATGAACATGCCCGGGAAGACGGGGCCGCCGCGGAAGCTGCTGAGTGCGGCGGTGTAGGCGAGGTCCTTGCAGAGCACGAGCAGCCGGGAAGCTCGATCGGCTGCACGGTGCCGCTCGCCTTCAGGCCCTCCGCGGGCTTGTGTCCCCCCGTACCGGGGAGATACCGGATGGTAAGAGCGACGAGCAGTCCGCTGAGCGCAAGCAGCGGGATCGGCCACCACGACGGCTGGCTGTCGAAGCCGAGGTCGCCGGGCAGGGTGGCGAACAGATAGTGCTGGGCCCTGGCGACGGCCTCGAGGAAGAAATAGGCGACCGCCGCGACCGGCACGCCGATGATCGCGCCGAAGGCGAGCAGCATCAGGTAGCTCGGGCTGCGCAGCAGCTCGCCCGGGTCGGGGGTCTCCGGCGGCGTCGCTGAGGGCGTCGCGTCGGTCACGGAAGGGGGCGCCCGGAGCCCCCGCAGGAGGCGCTGGGGATGGCCGCGTGTGTGGCCACGACCACCCCCAAGACGCCCGGTTCTCGCCTACTCCGAGGCTGCTACGCCGACGGCGATCAGGTCCTTCGGGTGAATCCACTCGTCGGCGAGCGCGATGCCGCCGGCATCGACGATCGCGTCGCGGAGCGGGATCGCCCAGAGGTGCTCGAGGAGGATGATCGCCGCGGCCGATCCGTTCGGGATCGTGTCCGCGACGTACCAGGCGTCCTCCTCGGGGATCAGGTGGCCGTCCGCCATCGCCTCGGCACCGAGCTCGGCACCGGCTTCGACGGACTCGTCGTCGCCGCCGTAACCGAAGCCGATCAGCGCGCCTGCGACCGCGCCCATCTCGGTGGCCTCGTCGCCGCTGAGGTCACTGACCTGCAGCGCGGTGATCTCCCCGTCGTCGTCCTTGTTCACGACGAGGGCGTCGACGATCTTGATGAACTCCAGTCCGCGCAGCCGGTCGAGCTCTGCTGCGATCTTGCCGGTGAAGTTCGGCTCGGCGAAGCCGAGCACGAGCATCTGTACAGGACCAATTGGCATGTTCTCCGTCTCCTCTCAGCTCACGCGCCGGCGAGCAGCTTCTGCTTCTGCATGTCGAATTCCGCCTGCGTGAGGATGCCCTGATCGAGCAGCGACTTCAGGTTGGTGAGCTGGACGACCATGTCGTCGCTGCCGGCGGTTGGGGCCGGGGGGGCGGCCGCGGGCGGCGGCGCGTACTGCTGCTGGGCCTGGAGCTCCGCGATCTGCTGGTTCTGAGCGTCCTCCTGGTAGGCGGCCTCCGCGGACCTCTGGCCCGCCCTGTGCGCTCCGTAGGCGACGCCTCCGACGACGGCTGCGCGTGCGAGGGGCCTTCTTCTCCTCATGCCCATCTCTCATCTCTCCTTCCGTTTCGAATGACGGTCACGGCTCCGCCGCAACCCGCCTCCAGCCTATTCGATCCGGCTCGACCGGAACGTAGTTGGACGTCGCGGGATCGTGAACCATCCGGAATCCTACGGAGTGCATCACCTCGGGCCTCGTAGGATGCGCTCATCGAGGCCCCGATCCCGTATCCGGAGCGATCGCTCACCGGCACGGCGCTCGTCCTGCGGCCGTTCCGGGTGCACGACTTCGAGGCCGCGCTCGCACTGGAGCAGGATGCGGCGGCGGCGCGCTGGATACCGGCGTTGCCGGCGGCCGACGGCTCCGCACTCGCGGAGTTCTACGAGCAGAGTCGGAGGGAGGGCGGCTTCCTCCATCTCGTGATCGCGGATCGCACGAGCGACGCGTACCTCGGGGAGGCGATGCTGGCGGTCGGGGAGCACAACGTCGGTGAGGTCGGCTGCTGCGTCGTCCCGGCCGCCCGCGGGCGCGGGGTGGCGACCGAGGCGCTCGTCTTGCTGACCGACTGGGCGTTTGCGGAGCTCGGCCTCGGCCGTGTGGAGGTGTTCGTCGCAACCGAGAACGTCGCGGCGCTGCGACTCGCCGAGCGCTCGGGGTTCCGCCAAGAGGGGGTGCTACGCTCGTACTGGGAGACCGACGACGGGCGCGTCGACGTGTTCGTCCTCGCGCGGCTGCCCGGCGTCGCGTCCTAACCGGCCGCATCTAGCTCCGGCAGAATCCGCCTCAGTTGTTCTCGAGGTACTTCTTGAGGCCGAGGTACGGCAGGATGAACGCAGCCAGGAGCGATGCGACCCAGACGATCACCGCGGCCGCGATCCAGGTGCCGATGCCGTCGATCGAGAAGCCGTCCGAGACGAGGTCGGTGATGATCAGCGAGACGAGCGTCGCGATCAGCGAGACGCCGCCGAGCGCCGACGAGCCGTGCCGCCGCAGGGAGCTGGCCAGGAAGGGCTGCATCAGCGCGAGCACGACGGTGAAGATCACGACGGCGACGACGAACGCCGTGACGTCGATGTCGAACCCGCTGAGAACCAACGACGCAACGATGAGGCCGACCGCGTTGGCCAGGAGCAGGACGGCCGTTCTGACGAGGAGCCGGATCACTGAAAGGTCTAGGCGTAGTAGCGCTGCTGTGCCGCCCGCGCCGAGTACGTCGCGAGATCGAGGAAGACGCCGAGTGCGACGAGCAGCCAGCCTGCCCCCGAGACACCGCTGAGCGGGCCCCAGGCGAGGAAGTACATGATCGTCGTCCACGGCGCGAGCAACAGCCCGAGCAGCGGCCAGATGAAGCTCGAGGAGGCGACGTCGATCTTGTCTCCGAAGATCCACCACATCAGGAGCGCAAAGCGTGGCCCGATGAAGCCGGCGGTGAGGGCGAGGCAGCACATCGGCCGTGAGGCTAACCGATTCGCCCGTCCCCGGCAACCCCGGTGCGGCAGGAGTGGCGGCGGCCGGTGCGAACTCGACGGTGATGGCAGACGAGTCACGTCTCGAGCGCCGGCTCGACCGGCTGATCGACCGCGCCCAGAACCCACGCAGCGCGGCGATGGTGATCGCCGGCGTGTCGACGGTGATGACGGTCGGCGTGGGGCTCCTGATGACGGTCGTCGACCGCAAGAGCTTCCCCTCCGTCGGCGCCGGGCTCTGGTGGGCCGTGCAGACCGTGACGACCGTCGGGTACGGCGATCACGTGCCGGAAGACCCGACCGGGCGGATCCTGGCAGCACTCGTGATGCTGGTGGGAATCGGCTTCATCACCATCATCACGGCCTCGATCACGGGGGCGTTCGTGGAGCGCTCGCGCAAGAACCACGAGACGGCCGCAGACCGCGCAACCGTGGAGCAGCTCCAGCAGATCCAGGAGCGCCTCGAGCGCATCGAGGCGGCGCTGGGAGAGCGCTCCTAGACCGGGAGCCCCGCTCCCCTCTCTCCGGCCGGCCGGCGGCTTGATGGATCGAGCCGGACGAGGCCCGATCAGGAGCTGATGGCCGTCTGCTTCCGGCGAGCTACGCCTACGACGAGGAGGAGATCGAGGCGCCCTCCTGATGATCGCTGACAGGCTCGGCAAGTCGCCGCAGGCCGGGGAAAAGCAGCGGGAACGGAAAGCGATCCGGGTCGGCAGCTGCGGAGCGTCCTCAGTAGCGGCGCAGTCGCTCGCGAGCTTGCTCGTATTCCTCGTCGCTGATGGTGCCGCTGTCGCGGGCTTCGCGGAGCTTGGCGAGTTCTTCCGCCGCCTGCTCGGGCGTGACGGTGTCGGGCTGCTTGGGTGAGACACCCCCGCGTCGCCCGCTCGCCAACCGGTCGGGATCGACCCCGAGCTGGCGCAGCCGTGAGCGCATCCGTTCGATCCCGAACCCGCGAGAGGGAAAGCGGTGGGCACCCGGCCCCGACAGAGGCCGCCGCTGCACGAACCGTCGGTAGGCCGCCAGAATCACGATCGCCGCTCCCACTGCGAGCAGCAGGGTCACGAAAGTGTGATTCGAGGTGTCGAACGTCTGACTCGCACCGAAGACCGCGCCTGCGATCGCACCGCCGGTGATCGAGCCGACCATCCCAACAAGCACCGTGAGCCACAACGGCATCGGGTCAGGCCCGGGCAGGGCCAGGCGAGCCAAGGCCCCGATCACGAAACCAACAGCGATCACAGAGAGTATTCCGCCGGCCACGTCATCGACAGTCTGCCAACGTGCTGGCCCTGCAGTGAGAAGGGGGAGCCGCTCCATCGCCTCGATGACTTCGGCGGTATCAGCGGTCATCGAGAAGCACTGCTGGCCCTCCATCTGATTCCACGTCGCCGTGAACGGCCAGTGCGCCTCCTGAAACCTGCGCGTCGTGTTCGAAGGGTGTCGCTACCGGGCGCGCGCCGCGCCGCCTACGCGACGATGCGGTAGACCTGGAAGACCTCTGCGTACTCGCGGTTCACGTTCGTGCCGTGCACCTTCGCGAGATTCCAGATGTACTCCGCGTCCGCGTAGCGGCGGTGCTGCTGGGAGGCGTACTTCTCGACGGCGGCGATCTTGCGCTCCAGGTGGCGCTGCTCGAGGGCGATGTAGGCGCCGTAGGAGAACTCGAAGTTGTTCCAGGGGATCTCGTAGCCGAGGATCGTCGTGCGCTTGAAGGCCCGCAGGCCCTCCTGCGCGATCGTCTGATGATCCTGGTGGACATCGTGGTGCGACGGCTGGAAGACGACGTCAGGCTTCCACTCCTCCCACAGCGCGACGAGAAGCTCGAGGATGTCCTGGCGCCGGTCGGGGAACGTGCGCACGTCGAAGTCGTGCACGGTCAGGTGTGAGTCGGGGATCCCGAGCTCCGCCGTCGCCTCACGCACCTCACGCGCGAGCGTGTCCGGCGGGAAGCCCTCCGGAAGCGAGCGGGTGGCGATCGAGAAGGCGACGTAGCGCACCTCGCACCCTGCCTCGACCAGGCGCGCGGTCGTGCCACCGCAGCCGAACTCGCCGTCGTCGGTGTGCGGGGCGAGGACGAGCGCTCGCTGCCAGGCTTCGATCATCCCGGATGAATAGCACGGTCGGCGGCGGCGGCGCAGAGACCGACGCCGCGCCAGAGCGTGTGACAGGCTTCCGAGCCACGGGCTCGCGGCGCGGCCCGAGCGACAGCGCGTTACTGTTCGCGCACCCATGGCTCACCTCGCGGCTGTCCTCGGTGCGATCGGCGCGCCGCTCGTCCTCGTCCCGGGCCGCCGGATCGTCATCCTCGCAGGGCTCTCCCTGATCGCCCTCGCCGAAGGGGTGCTCGCGGTGTCCGGCCTGGGCGCCGCCTCTCCCGCCCGGGCCGCTCTCGGCATCGTCGGGGTGGCGGGACTCGCCGTCTTCACCGTCGTCTTCGTCCGCAGGCCGGAGCTCGTGCCGCTCGTGATCCTGATCGCGGCGCCGTTCCGGATGCCGCTCGACTTCGGCGCGAGCAATCGCTTCTACGTCGGCCTTCCGGAGAACGGGCAGATCGGCCGCCTGCTGCCCCTCTACGGCGTCGTGGCAGCAGCAGCGCTCGCGCTGGCGTGGAGGCTCGGGCGAGAGCGCTCCCACGACCCGCCGTCGCTGCCACGCGAGATCGCCGTCCCTCTCGGTGCGCTCGCCTCCTTCGCCGCCCTCTCCGTGCTCTGGTCCTCTGCCGACGTCGCAGCACAGAATCTCGTGCAGTACTTCCTTCTCCCGTTCGTCCTGCTCGTTGCCGTCGTCGCCCGGTCGCCGTTCCCGGCCTGGATGCCGAGCGCCATGGGGATAGCGGCGGTTGCGATCGCGGCGCTCTTCGCCACCGTGGGCCTCGTGGAGAAGGCCACGAACCGCCTGATCTTCTACTCGCCGGCCGTGGAGGTGGGCAATGCGTACTCGAGCTTCTTCCGGGTGACATCGCTGTTCCGCGACCCGAGCCTCTACGGCCGTCATCTCGTGCTCGGGATCGCGATCGTGCTGACGGCCGCGTGGTACCGGAAGATCGGGCTGCTCCTCGCTGCGGGCGTGATCGCGTTCCTGTTCGCCGGTCTCTTCTACTCGTACTCCCAGTCGAGTCTCGTGGCACTCTTCGGCGTGGCCGTGTTCATCGTGGTGGTGGCCGGCGACCGCACGGTGCGGCTCGTCGCGGCGATCACCGCCGTGCTCGTGCTCGCCGGCGGCGGAGCGTTCGTGGCCGACAAGGTCGCAGGAGCCTCGACCCAACGCGTTACGAGCGACCGCTCACGCCGCATCGACCTGACCACGAAGGTCTTCGTGCAGCACCCGCTCGTGGGCGTCGGCCTGGGCTCCCAGCCAAGGGCGAGCCAGGCAGTTTCGAAGAACGGCGGCCCGCCCAGCCTGTTCTTCTCCCACACGACGCCTCTGACGATCGCATCCGAGCTCGGCATCGTCGGGCTCGCTCTCTACGTCGCGCTGCTCGCAGGTGCAGCGAAGGCGCTGATGCGCGTGTTCCGGCTCGAAGCAGCGTTCGGCCTCGCCCTGGCCGCGGTCTTCGCGGCGCTCTTCCTCCACTCGCTCTCGTACGCCGGCTTCTTCGAGGATCCGCTCACGTGGCTCGTGCTCGGGGTGGCCTCGAGCTTCCTCGCGGCCCGGGCGCCCCGAGCCGGGGCGCCCGGGTGACCGGCGGCCGGATCGACCGCCGCTCTGCCTTCGGCGTGCTCGGCGTGCTCGGGCTGCTCGCCACGGTCAGCGTGCCGCTGCTCGGATCGGATCCGTGGCAGTTCCGCACGCCACCCGTCTCGGCCCATGGGCTGCTTGGCCCGCTCGTGCGGGCGGCGGACGGGCGGTGGGACCTGGGCGTGGTGCGGACGCCCGCCGTCCTCGCCGGCGTGCTCGTCGCCGCCATCGCGATCGTGGGGTGGCGATCCGATGCGTGGCGGCCGGGCATCCTCGTGGCCGCGTGCACGACAGTGATCGTCCTCGTCGCCGTCCCCGCCACGCTGCTCCAGGTCGGGTTGCGAGACGGCTCGGCACCATGGTTCCACGTCAACGACTCCACCTACCAGATCGAGCTGGCGGGAGAGCTCGTACGCCACGGGCACACGCCGTACGGTCACGACTACGAGGGCTCCGGCCTCGAGCGCTTCTACAGCCTGGACGGGAGCGCCCCTCCGCCGTCGGAGCGCCCCCAGGTCGCGCTCACCCACTTCGCCTACTTCCCCGGGACGGCGCTGACGGCGGCGGCGTGGAGCTTTCTCCCCTCGCCCTTCGACGACTACCGCGTGCTCGTCCTGCTCGCCACGATCGGCTGCTTCTTCGCGGTGCTCCTGTTCGACGCCCCGCTGCCCTGGCGCCTCGTCGTCGGAGCGACGATCGCCGCCAGCCCCTTCCTCGTGCGAGGAGCCTGGTTTGGCACCGCGGACGCCACCTCGATTCTCGCCCTCCTTCTCGCCTTCGCCCTCCTGACGCGCTCCCGGTTCGTCTGGGCCGCGGTCGCGGTCGCCGCGGCGATCCTCCTGAAGCAGTTCGCACTCGTGGCGCTGCCGTTCTTCATCCTCATGCTCCTGGCCCGGGGGCTGCCGCGGACGACGCTCGTCCGCGCTGCGGCGGCTTGTTCCGGCGTGCTCCTCGCGGGCTTCCTGCCGTTCCTGATCGCGGACCCGGGCGCCCTCTGGCGCGACACGGTCAGCTACGGGACCGGCACCTACCGCATCCTCGGCTACGGCCTCTCGGCCCTGCTCCTGAACGCCGGCGTGCTGGACGACCGCTACGGCGCCTATCCGTTCGGGTTGCTCGCGATTCTCGTCTGGCTCCCGGTGACCGCCTGGCTCGTCTGGGCGGTGCGGCGGTCGGGCCGGGACTGGGAGGCGGCCGCGGGCTTTGCGATCTCCGTCTTCGTCCTCGTCTTCATCGCCCGGGTCTTCCAGACGTCGTATCTCGTCTGGCCACTGACGGGTGTCGCGGTCGCCTTCCTGCTCGCTCACGGCGAGGGGCGACGCTCCTCCAGTGCGAACACCCGGGCCGCACCGGTGAGGTAGACCCGCTCCCGGTCTGCGACGATCGGCGAGTACTGCCCTTCCGGGAAGCTCCACACGAGCTTGCCCGTGCGCGCGTTGAGCGCGTAGGTGCCGTTCGGCCCGCTCTTCGCGTAACGGGAGCCCTTCTGCCCGCAGTACTTGCACGTCGACAGGTAGACGAGGCCCGCCATCACCGTGGGAGCGCCGTGCACCGACGCGGGCATCTCACGCGACCACAGCGTCTCGCCCGTCGCTGCGTCGAGCGCGAGGAACTTGCCGTCGTAGGTTCCGACGTAGACCTTCCGCTCCCAGATCGCGGGCGCCGTGTAGACGTACGTGCCGACCGCGCTCGCCCAGAGGAGGTTGCCGGAGCTCGCACCGAACGCGTAGACGGTGCCGTCGGTGTTGGCGGCGTAGACGCGACCGTACGCGACCGTCGGCGTCGCGTAGAAGTACTCCCGTCCCGTGCGCAGGCGCGAGAACGACCGCGCCTTCCAGCGGATCGCACCTGTCCGCGCGTCCAGCGCCGTGATCGTGCCGCTGTTGTCGCCGAAGTAGACGGTACCGTCGGCGTAGGCTCCAGAGGCGTTGACCTCTCCGTCGAGCAGCACCGACCAGAGCACCTTTCCCGTACCGAGGCCGAGCGCGTAGATTCTCCTGTCCCAGGAGCCGACATACACCCGCCCGCCGACGACGAGTGGCGAGGTCTCCGACGGGATGGGAGCCTTCCAGACCGTCCGACCGTCCGACTGCCGCATCGCAATCACGAGGCCCGGCACGCCGCGCGGGCCCTTTGTACACGGCTGGGGAATGAAGGTCGCGATCACGAGCCCCCGGGCGAGCGCCGGAGACGAGGCGGAGCAGTAGTCGAACTTCCGCCGCCAGCGCCACTCGCCCGTCTTCGCGTCGACGGCGTAGAAGATGCCTCTCAGCTGGCTCACGAACACCTTGCCATACCCCACGGTGGGGGGAAACTCGACCAGCCAGCGGGCACGCAGCAGCCACAGCCGCCGGTACGGAGGCCTGTGCTTGAAGGGTGAGAGGTGCGTGCGCTGGTTGTCGTAGCCGAACGTCGGCCAGGGCACCTCGTCGACGACCTTCTTGGGACGCGGCTTCGCCTGTGGCTTCTCGCGTGGCACGAACTCGACCGTCGAGGAGCCGCGCACCTCCTTCGCCGTCGAATGCTCCTGGTACCACCAACCGCCGGCGATCGCGGCCGCGGCGAGCAGGACCGCCGCCGAGACCAGCGCAATGACCCAACGTTGCCGGTTCACTTCTCCGTCACCAGCACTCGCTTGCCGGCTGCGTGGCCGGCGGCCGAGACGACGAGGAGGTAGCGCCCCGCCGCGTCCGGGACGCGGACGCGAAATACCGGCGGGCGACCGGTACCGCTGCGCTTGCCGAGCCGCCAGGAGACGCTGCGTGCATCGGTGGACACTCTGACCCTGACCGTGCCGCCGGGCTTCGCGCGGAGCGGCGCTGCCGGGAGCTCGACGTAGCGAACCGTGACCTTGCCGGCGGTCTCGGGCAGCGAGCGGTTTCCTGCCGGGTCGACGGCGACAACCGTGAGGTCGTAGCGCCCGGCCGGGACGGACGTGCCGTCGACCTTCCCGTACCACCGCAGCTCGCCCGTGGGCTTCAGGCTCGAGCCGACGACGCGCCTGACGCCGTCGACGTAGAGCGTCCCGCGGGCCCGCTTGTCCACCCGGTAGCGCACGCCGATGCGGTCCGACCGCCGGTCGCCGTCCGGCGAGAAGACACGGGGCCGGACGGAAACGACCGTCACACCCGGGCGGTTCGTGTCGACCCGGATCGGGTTCGGCAGCGTGAACGTCTTCTCGATCAGGTCGAGGCGCACACGAGCACGGTAGAAGCCATCGGGGACGACGCGTCCGGACTCGTCCCGGCCGTTCCAGAGGACGGCCACCCGCCCACGGAACGGCTTCTCGAACACGAGGCGCCTCACGTCGCTGCCGGAACGGTCGATCACGGCGACGCTCACGACGTCCGGCTTGGCGAGCCGGAACGCGATGCGCGCCTTGCTCGTCGCGCACCTGCACACGGGGGAGAACAGCTTCGTGACCCGGGTCTGCCGGATCGGGCTCGTCTCGAGCTTGAGCGACTCGGTGTGCAGGAACGCAAGCCCTGTCGCCACGAGCAGAGCGGCGACGAGGGCGGCTGGGGCATATCTGGTCACGGCCCGTCGATTGTAGGGCGCGGCGGCTTCGGCGAGCCCGCAGCCCTGCGGGATTCCGGCAACCACCTCACCGCTTTCCACCGATGCGCGCGCGGTGGGAGCGCATTACGGTCCGGGTCGAAACAGGAGGTGAGGACGGTGATGAGCCGTACATTGGCGGCTGTCGCAGTCGGGTTGCTCGCCCTGGCCGGGGCGGGAGTGCTCGCCGCCGGAGCGGGAGCAGAGATCAACGGTCCGTGCACAGCGTCGATCGGCGGTACGAACGTGAAGGGCCTCGGGGCCACGAGTGCGGGTGACGCGATCAAGGTGAAGCAGGACGCGCGGATACCCGTGACGATGGCGTCGTCGAATGACATCGACCAGCTCAAGGTCACGATCTCGCTGGCCGGCATGGGCTACGACGCCAAGAACGGCCCGGCGACCGGGACGTCGTGGACGCGCACCGTGAATGTGAACGACTACGCGACCTGGGGCGTGGGCCTGTACCAGGTGACCGGGTCGAGCACCGGTCCGGGGCTCTCGTGCTCCGGCATCGCGCTCGTCCAGGTCGAGGGCAACCCGCTCTCGACACCAGCAGGCTGGGCCGGCGTGGCCGCCTCGATCCTGGGGATCGCCGGGCTCGTCGGGGTCGCGCTCTCCGCGCTGCACGGCGCCGGGCTCCTCTCGAGATCGCTCCTCGGGCTGCTGGCCGGGCTCGTGGCCGCGATCGGCGTGACCACCCTGCTGCAGCAGTACTCGGTGCTGTACCCGACCGGAACGATCGCACTGGGAATGCTCGCGCTCGGCGCGGTCGTCGGCATCGGGCTGCCGCTCGTGATGCACACGGTCGGCGCTCACGGGGCCCACGCCGGAACGGCACCACCGGTGGCGCACGCGTAGGACACGCCCAGGGGAGGGGGGTGGGGCCCCGCACGGGGCCCCACCCGCGTTCGCCGTCAGTCCTCGGCGAGGCCCCAGTCGAGCACGACGCGCCAGCCGTCGGGATCCGGGATCGTGATGCTGCGGCCGTCCCAGTAGGGGTTCTCCGGCTCGACGTCCGGGTAGCCCATGTCTGCAAGCCGGCCCGAGACGAGCTCGGCCGCCTGCTCCGACTCGACGTAGAGGACGAGGAGGTTGTCGACGCTCGGCGCCGGGCATGGGCTGCCGTCGGCGTGTGAGGTGAACTCGAGATGGTATTCGCTGCCGGGCAGGCCGAGCATCACCCCGTCATAGCCGGAGTGAGCCTCGAAACGGCCGAGCTCCCTGAGTCCGAGCCCGTCCCGGTAGAACGAGACGACCTCGTCGAGCCGGTCTGTCGGCCGGGCGACGCGCACCCGGATCACCGGGAGGCCAGGCGGCCAGCCCATCAGGTCTCGAGCTCGGCCACGGCCGGCGCACCACGGCTACCGTGCCAGCGCGCGAAGGCGACCACAGCCGCCACCGCACCGATCGCCGCACCCGCGAGTACGATCACGTTCGCTCCCGGTGGCTCGACGAGCTTGACGCCGGCGAGCGTGAGGGTCGCGGCAAGCATGATCCTGAGCGAGCGGTCGGGAAGCTTCACCGTGAACCTGCCGCCGATGAGGACGCCCGGGATAGAGCCGATCAGCAGCCACCCCGTGGCCCTGAGGTCGACGCTGCCCGCAACGAGATGCCCGGCGCCCGCCGCGGCGAGCAGGATCGCAGCGTGAAAGATGTCTGTACCGACGATCTTGGCCGCAGTGAGCGGGAACGCGATCAGCATCACGAGCCCGAAGACCGTGCCGCTGCCGACCGAGGTCAACCCGACGACGAAACCCCCGACGATCCCCGTCAACACGGCGATCACCCGGTCGCGCGGGCCGAGGATGAACGGGCGGTCGTCGGAGTCCGTGTGGAGGTAGGCCTTGACGAGGAACCCGAGCCCGCAGAACACGAGGGCGATCCCGAGAATGACCTTGGCGCTGTGCTCGTAGCCGGCGCCGTAACGCTTCGTCAGCCACCACGCGACCGCGACACCGATGATCGAGAACGGGACCGAGCCGAGCAGCATCCACGCGGTCAGCCGTGCGTGCACGTGGCCGAGCCGGCGGTGCTGAACCGCTCCGAAGGACTTGAAGATCGCCCCGTGCACGATGTCCGTGCCGATCGCGACCGACGGCTTGAAGCCGAACACGAGGACGAGCAGCGGCGTCATCAGCGAGCCGCCCCCCATTCCGGTCATCCCGACGAGCAGTCCGATCAGGAGACCCGCGAGTGAGAGCTTCCAGTCCATCTTCGCCTAGATCACGTGCTCCGGGGTGGCGAGCAGGATCTCCTTCAGGGTGTCGCCCCGGAGGCCGAGCCGGAGCGTCTCGAGCGGGATCACCTCGTCGGGCGGGATGTTGCCGAGGTTCACGTTCGGGCCGAACTGCCTCACGAACCAGGCCTGCGAGGACTTCGTCGGCGCCTCGAAGATGAGGTCGTCGAGTGGCACCCCGTGGGCGATCTCGTCGATCAGGCCGGTACGCATGTCGCCGTCCTTGCGGAAGATGCCGGCGGTGCCGCCCTCGCGCGCCTCCGTGATCACCTTCCACGAGCCGGCCTCGAGCTCCTCCCTGATCCAGTCCACCCACTGATAGGGGGCGTAGACGACCTCGGAGTCCTTCGAGCCGACCTCGGAGAGCACGGTGAAGTCGCGGGCGAAGTCGCGAATCAGCTCCAGCTTCTCCTCGCGGGGGATGTCGATCGTGCCGTCCGAGATCTCGACGTGCGCGAACCGGTGCTCGGTCAGCCACACCTTGAACTCGTCGAGCTTGCCCTTCGCGTAGACCGCCTCGAACAGCGTGCCGCCGCAGACGACCGGCGTCTGGAAGCTCCGGTAGAGCGCGATCTTCTTCTCGAGGTTGTTCGTGACGTAGCTCGTGCCCCACCCGAGCTTGACGATGTCGACGAAGTCGCCCGCGGTATCGAACATGCCCTCGATGTCGCGGATGTTGAGGCCCTTGTCCATCACGTGAGTGAGTCCGTTCCGGCGGGGCTTGCCGGGTCGGGCGGGAACGCCCAACCAGCCGTCGCTAAAGCCTGGCATACAGCTCCTTCAGCTTGTCGTGGGCGCGGGCCTGGACGTCGTGGTAGAGCGAGTTGCCGTGGGCGTCGATGCCGACGATCAGCGGCCCGAAATCCTTGACGCGGAACTTCCAGAGGCACTCGGGCATCAGCTCCTCCCACAGCACCTCCTCGATCTCCTCGATCTGCGTCGTCTCGAGCGCCGCGGCGCCGCCGACGATGGCGAAGTAGACCATCCCGAGGCGCTGCATCGGCTCGATCGCGACGTCGGGGAAGCCCCCCTTGCCGCAGATCGCACGGACGCCGTACTGCTCGCCGAGCCCCTCGGTGAAGCGCACCATGCGCGCGCTCGTGGTGGTGCCGATGCAGATCTTCTCGTAGGTGCCTCTGCCCTCCGCATCGGTGGCCACCTTGCGCACGTTCGGCGCCGTGTGGAGCAGGAATGCGCCGCCGAGATCCATCGGCGGCTCGACGCCCTGGTCGAAGATGCGGATCTGCGTCCGGTCGCGGATGCCGATGATGTGGCCCTGCACCGTGACCTCGTCGCCGGCGCGGAGCTTCAGGATCTCGGCCGGATCGGTGATCGGGAACGTCAGCTCATGATGGGCCATCAGAACTCCCGATCGAAGTCGATGGTTCCGTCGGCGGCGATGTGCGCCGAGGCGCGGCGGGCGGCCCAGCACTGGTAGTTGACCGCGACCGGGTTCAGCGTCATATGAGTGTCGGCGTGCTCGATGTGGCACTGCAGCACGGTGACGTCGCCGCCGAGCCCCATCGGGCCGATGCCGGTCTCATTCAGGAGCCCGTACAGCTCGTCCTCGAGCTGGGCCACGAGCGGATCGGGGTTGCGGGTACCGACCGGGCGCGCGATCGCCTCCTTCGCGAGGTACATCGCGTAGTCGGCGGAACCGCCGATGCCGACTCCCACGATGCCCGGCGGGCACGGCTTGCCGCCCGCGTCGACGATCGACTCGAGCACGAACTTCTTGATCCCGACGACACCGTCGGCGGGAACGCACATCTTGAGAAAGCTCATGTTCTCGGAGCCCGACCCCTTGGGGACACACTTGACGTCGAGGCCGTCCCAATCGGGGATGAAGTCCCAGTGGACGATCGGCAGCCGGTAGCCGATGTTCGGGCCCGTGTTCTCGCGCGTGAGAACGTGCACCGCGTTCGAACGCAGCGGGTGCTCGACCGTCGCGCGTGCCGTCCCTGTCTTCAGGGCCGCGTAGATGCGCGTCGGGTGGAGCGGGAAGTGCTCGCCAACGCGACACGTGTAGACGGCGATGCCGGTGTCCTGGCAGACGAGGTTCTTCTGCTCGTCGGCGATCGAGACGTTGCGATGGATCGTCTCGAGGATCCGGATCCCGGTCTTCGAGGTCTCACGGTCACGTGCGTCCGCGAGTGCGTCACGGAGATCCTGTGGGATGTCCTTCAGCGCCCAGACGTAGAGATGCGCCGCGGCATCCTCCACTGCTCCTTCGAGGTCGGTCGTCGTTGTCGTGCTCATACGCTCGCTTTCTCCGAGGCCGCCCGTCCGGCGCGACGTCCGAAGACGACGCACTCGAGCAGCGAGTTGCCCATCATGCGGTTGCGCCCGTGGGTGCCACCCGCGATCTCACCGCAGGCGAAGAGGCCCTCGAGCGTGGTCTCGGCGTTCTCGTCGATCACGAGACCACCGTTCTGGTAGTGGAGGACAGGGTAGGTGAGGAGCGGTTCGGTGAGCGGATCGATGCCGGCGCCGCGGTAGCGCCGCAGCATGTACGGCAGCGAGATGTCGGCGTCGGCCTCCGGGATGCGTGTCGTGTCGAGGTAGACCGCCGGGCGGCCGTCTTCCGTCTCGACGCCCCGGCCAGCTGCGACCTCGTCGAAGATCGCCTGCGAGACGACGTCGCGCGGACCGAGCGAGTCGACGAACTCCTCGCCGTCCGCGTTCAGGAGCACTGCACCGTAGGCGCGGGTCGTCTCGGGAATCGAGTAGCCCTGCATCGTCACGGGCCAGGCGCCACCGTTCGGGTGGTACTGGAGCGTGTCGAGGTCACGCGCCTCCGCGCCGAGGTCGAGTGCGATGGTCGTCACCTCGCCGGTGGCGTTCGGGTGATTCGTGGAGAGCTCGTGGCGCCGCTCGGCCTCCGCGAAGCAGCATCCCCCCGCGGCCAACACGACCGTGCCGGCATCGATCACGACCGGGCCGCCCTCCTTCACGTCGAAGGAGGCGCGCCACCCCGCGGCGGTCGGCTCGAGCGCGGCAAGCGCGTGATGCGAGAAGGTCGTGGCGGTGCCGCCCTCGTGAGCCTGGCGCAGCGCCTTCGTGATCGCGTGCCCGGTGCGGTCGCCGACCTGGAGCAGCCTCTGACGTGAAGCGCCGCCGCAGCGCGCGAGGCGATAGCCGCCGTTCTCCCGTGTGAAGGAACAGCCGAGCTCCTCCAACCAGTGGATCCCCGACTGCGCGTCACCCGTCAGGATCTCGACGAGTCGCGGGTCGGCCGTCTCGTGCGACGAGCGCATCACGTCCTCGGCATGGAGCTGCGGCGAGTCGTCGGCGCCGAAGGCTGCCTGGATCCCGCCCTGCGCCTTGGAGGAGTTGTTCGCCTGGATCGAGCCCTTCGTGGCGAGGGCGACGTGCGCTCCGATCCGCTCCGCTGCGACCGCAGCCGCGAGGCCCGAGGCTCCGCTGCCGATCACGAGCACGTCGAATCGCGCCGGGGGCTGCATGCGTGCAAGCCTACCACGATTCGTTATTCGTTGCATTACGGAATCTTATTGCTCTGATTCCGCGGAACCTGTGCCCCGCACGATCCTGCGCTAGAATCGCGACGTGCCGCAGATCGTCGATGTCATGCGCCCGGACTTCATCGAGGTCGCCCCCGAGGACACGCTCGGCGAGGTTGCGGAGCGAATGACCCTCCAGAACGTGGGCGCCGTCGCCGTCAAGGACAGCGGCAGGCTGATCGGGATCCTCACCGAGCGCGACCTGCTCAAGGCGATGGCAGCGCGGGTGCACTCGAGCGAGGCGCGTGTGCGGCAATGGATGACGCCTGATCCGGTCACGGCCGCGGCCGACACCGATGTCGACAGGGCGGCGCGCGTCATGATCGAGCACGGCTTCCGACACCTGCCCGTGCTGGACGACAACGGCCACGTGATCGGCATCGTCAGCCTGCGGCGTGCCGTCAGCGCAGCACAGACGCCCGCCTGACCTAGCTCCGAGCGTTCACGAAGGCAACGAACTCGTCGGCCGACCGCGTCGCCACGCGCCCTGACGCCCGCACGAGCGAGATCTCGCGCGTTGCATTCATTCCCGCGAGTCGCGCCTCGGCGAGCGTGCCCGCGGCGAGATCGGACTCGACGGCCGTCCGCGAGATGAACGTGACGCCGTAGCCCGCCTGCACGGCGCTCCGCACCGATTCCTGCAGCCCCAGTTCGAGCGATGTCGCGAGATCGCGAAGCCGTACGCCCATCGCTCGTAGCTCGTCCTCGACGACCTGCCGCACGCCGGCGCCCTCCTGCATCACGATCAGCGTCTCCTTGCGGAGCTCGTCGAGCTCGACGGTTCGCCCGGCGAACGAGTGGCCGGGAAGGCAGATCAGGATCACCTCGTCCTCGAGGATCGGCTCGAACCCCACCGCCCGGTGACGCCGAGCCGCTCCGACGATGCCGAGCTCGAGCTCGCGGTTGGCGACCAGATCGACGACGGTCTGGGTGTCGTGCACCTCGAGTGCAACCCGCAGGTCGGGATGCTGCTGCTGGAACTCGCAGAGGAGGATAGGTACGGCCACCGCTGCCGGGCCCGTGGAGGCACCGATCGAGAGCTCGCCGGTGAGGGCACCGGCGCTCTCGGCCGAGACCTCGTCGAGCATCTGCTCCTCCAGTTGGAGCAGCCGTTGCGCGGTGCGGAACAGCCGCAGGCCGGCCTCGGTCGGCTCGACCCGGCGACCGGAGCGATCGAGGAGTTGCGTCCCGAGCCGCTTCTCGAGCGACCGCACCTGCAGGGAGACGGCGGGCTGCGTGACGCCGAGCCGCTCGGCTGCCTGCGAGAAGCTGCGCAGCTCGACGACGGCACAGAACGCGGCGAGCTGACGGGTATCCATAAGGGAACCTTATCCCAGGATCGCAATTTCAGCGGTTCCGGTAACGATCGGCTCCCGCGCTGCGTGCGCGGACGGCGGCCGTGCGACACGATACGGTCGACAGATGAAGGTCTGGATCGACATGACGAACTCGCCGCACGTGCCGTTCTTCCGCCCGCTGATCGGCCTGCTCGAGGAACGGGGCCATGAGGTCCGGATCTCGGCACGCGACTTCGCGCAGACGCTCCAGCTCCTCGACGCCGCCGGCATCGAGCATGCGGTCGTGGGACCGCCGCACGGAGGTGCCGGCCGGGCGGGGAAGATGCGGGCGATGGGCTCACGCCTCAGGACGCTCCGTAGGTGGGCCCGGCCGCAACACTTCGATCTCGCTCTCTCGCACGCCTCGCACGAGCTCCCACTCGCGGCCCGGTCGCTCGCGGTGCGCTCGACGTACGCGTACGACTACGAGTTCGCGCGCGCCCAGCACACGCTCGGCTCGCGCGCCGCGACGCGGGTCGTCGTCCCGAACGCGATCCCCCAGGATCGGCTCGACCGGCTCGGCGCGAAGGCCGGAAAGGTGCGCCGCTACCCCGGGTTGAAGGAGGAGTACTACCTCTCCGGCTTCTCGCCCGACCCGAACGTGCTCGACGCACTCGGTCTCGACCCGGCCCGCGTCCTCGTCGTCGTTCGCACTCCGCCCGAGGTCTCGCTCTACCACCGCCACGGCAACCCGCTCTTCACTGCGGTGCTCGAGCGGCTCGGCAGCGACGGCGGCGTGCATGCGGTCGTCCTGCCGCGAACCCCCGCCCAGCGAGACGGGCTCCGCGAGGCGGAGCTGCCGTCCCTCGTCGTCCCCGAGCACGCGATCGACGCGCAGAGCCTGATCGCGCTCGCCGACCTGGTCGTCTCGGCCGGCGGGACGATGAACCGCGAAGCGGTCGCGCTCGGCACGCCCGTGTGGACGACCTTCGCCGGCAGGCTCGGCGCGGTCGACGAGGGCCTGATCGCAGATGGGCGGCTGGCAGAGTTGACGGATGCCGCCGCGCTCGTGCTCGCGAAGAAGACTGCGGCAGGTGGCGTGGAGCAGCGCGACCCGGAGCTGATGCTCGAGCTGCTGCTGTCTGCGCTCGAGGGATAACCCCGCCTACGGCAGCGACGCGGCAGCCGCCGCGACCCGCCTCGGCTCGCCGACAATCCGGCCCAGCTCTCCAACGAGCCCGACGGCGTCGCCCAGCTCGACGAGGCGCTCGAGGAGCGCGAGCTCGGCGTCGAGCCATGCCGCCTCGACCGGCGGCCGCGAGATCCGCTCGATCTTCGGGTGTGGGCTGGCCGAGACCACCTCGCCGTCGCCGACGAGCACCTCGTGAAGCTTCTCGCCCGGTGCCGGCCCGATCACCTCGATCGGGATCTCGCTTCCCGGCTCCTTGCCGGAGAGGCGGATCATGTTCTTCGCCAGGTCCATGATCCGCACGGGCTCCCCCATGTCGAGGACGTAGACCTGCCCGCGCTCGGCGATCGCGCCGGCCTGGACGACGAGCTGCACGGCCTCGGGGATCGTCATGAAGAACCGGGTCATCTCCGGGTGTGTCACCGTCACCGGGCCCCCCCTTGCGATCTGGCGTCGGAAGATCGGGATCACCGAGCCCGACGAGCCGAGGACGTTGCCGAACCGCACTGCCACGAATCGGGTCGCGACGTCCGCCCGGTGTCCCCAGGTCTCGACGATCCACTCACACAGCGCCTTCGACTGTCCCATGACCGTCTTCGGATTCGCAGCCTTGTCGGTGGACACGAGCACGAACCGCTTGGCGCCGAACTCGACGGCCACGTCGGCCAGGGTCCGGGTGCCGAGCGTGTTGTTGCGCACCGCCTCGAGCGGGTTGGCCTCCATCATCGAGACGTGTTTGTACGCGGCCGCGTGGAAGACGACGCCGGGCCGGTAGGTACCGAAGACCTGGCGCAGCTTGACGCCGTCCTTGACGTCCGCCACGACGGGCACGCCACCGAGAAACCCGCGCTCGCGGGCCAGCTCGCGGTCGATGTCGAACAGTGCCGGTTCGGAATGATCCACCATCACGAGCCGCGCCGGACCGAGCCGGGCGAGCTGCCGGCAGAGCTCGGCGCCGATCGAGCCACCCGCGCCCGTCACCATCACGACCTCGTTCGAGACGTAGCCGGCGATCCCGTCGAGATCGACCTCGACCGGCTCCCGACCGAGCACGTCCTCGACCTGGACGGGCCGCAGCTGGGTCGCCAGGCCGGAGTCGCCTGCGACGAGCTCGGCCAGACCGGGCAGGGTCTTGACCGGCAGCCCGGCGTGCCGTGCGGCCTCGACGATCCTGCCACGCACCTCGCCGGACGCAGAGGGGATCGCGATCAGCACCTCGTCCGGCCGGCGATCGCGAATCAACTGCGGCAGGTCGGCCGTCGTGCCGAGCACGCGGATCCCGTGCAGGCGGAGGTTCCGCTTGCGTGGATCGTCGTCGACGATGCCGATCGGCGTGTAGCCGAGCCCCGGATTCCGGAGCATCTCCTTGACGACGAGCTGCGCCGCGTCGCCGGCCCCGACGATGATCGCCTCCTTACCGCGGGCCACGACCTGACCCGGGAGCGGCCGTTCGATCAGCGTCCGGGCGAGCAGGCGCGAGCCCGCCACGAACGCGAGGCACAGGAGCAGGTCGATGAACCAGACTCCCTTCGGCACGCGCGCCGGATGGAACTCGAACAGCGTGAAGATCAGGAACGTGGCGAGCGAGGCCAGCGTAACCCCGCGCAGGGCCGACCACATGTCACGGGTCGAGACGTAGCGCCACCACCGGTTGTAAAAGCCCGAGAGCGCGAATACCGTCAGCTGGATCGCGACGACGATGAGGATGATCTGCCAGTCGAGATACCGGTCGTAGTACACCGGCAACCCCTGGTCGAACCGCAGCAGCCAGGCGAGTATCCAGGCCAGGGCAATGATCGCCGCATCGGCGGCGATCTGCCATACCGCGTGCCGGTTGAAAGGAGATCTCACGCGAGGTCGGGGGGTCGAAGGGACAGAGACAGGGGACCGGCCGATTTTCCGTCGGCTCAGACTCGGGATCTCATGCGGCCGCGACCCCGGCCGACGCGAGCACGGTCGCGACGACCTGCTCCTGCACGTCGGCGCCGATGCAGCCCCACATCGGCAACGCGAGGTTCTCGGCGGCGGCGGCCTCCGTCTCGGGCAGAGAGCCCGGCCCGTAGCCCAGGTACCGCATCGCGGGCTGCAGGTGCAACGGCGTCACGTAGTAGGACGCCGACGCAATGCCCGCCTCCTTCAGCGCGGCCGAGATCCGGGCGCGATCCTGCGTGCGGACGACGTACATGTGGTAGACGTGCCCCGGCTCGTCGACCGGGATCTCCACGACGTCGCCGAGCCCGAGCTCCGCGTAGCGGGCGGCGCCCAGGCGACGGCCCGCGTTCCAGCCGGCAAGGCGGGGCAGGAAGACGCGCAGCGCGGCCGCGTGGATCGCGTCGAGCCGCGAGTTGGTGCCGACGAGCTCGAACGTCTGCTTGTCGCGCGAGCCGTGGAAGCGCAACATCCGGACGCGCTCGGCCACGTCGTCGTCGCGACAGGCGACGAGGCCACCGTCGCCGAGCGCGAACAGGTTCTTGGTCGGGAAGAAGCTGAACGTGGAGCAGATGCCCGTGCTTGCGACACCGGCGGCGCCGAACGCCTGCGCAGCGTCCTCGATCAGCGGCAGCCCGAGAGCAGCGAGCTCGGCCAGCGGCGCGGGCCGGCCGAACAGGTGGACGGGCATGATCGCCTTCGTGCGCGGTGTGATGCGCGCAGCGACGTCGGCGGGGTCGAGGTTGAGGCTGACGGGATCGATGTCGGCGAAGACCGGGGTGGCGCCGACCCGGGCGATCGCCTCCGAGGTCGCGTAGAACGTGAACGACGGGCAGATGACCTCGTCTCCGGCGCCGATGCCCATCGCCTCGAGCGAGAGGACGAGAGCGTCGGTGCCGTTGGCGACGCCGATCGCGTGCGGGACGTCGAGGTAGGAGGCGGACTCGCGCTCGAACGCCTCGACCTCGGGCCCGAAGATGAAGCGGCCCGACTCAAGAACCTCGGCAAAGCGCTCCTTGAGCTCGGGGATCAGCGGCGCGTATTGCGCCTTGACGTCGACAAGCGGAATCACGACGTCCGAGTGTACCGGGCCGGAAGCGTCGCGACCGCAGGATGCAGGGGAAACCGGCCGGTCAGGCGGGGGCGGGACGACCGTAGAGCTCTCAGCCCCGACACCTCGTCCGGGTCGAGGAGACACCGCCAGAACTCGCGCCCAGCGGCGATCGCGCACCGGGACGTCGGGCCTGCATCGACGACCGGCGCCATGACGGCACAGCGGCGGGTCCGGCGACCACGGTCGACTCATCCTGGTCGCGGACGGCGCCGCACCTGATGAGGACAGAGGATGACGGCAAGGAAGCGCGCGTCAGGAATCGACGGCAGCCGGCCGGCCGCGCTTGAACCGCCAGACGAGCCACGCCACGCCCGCGACCAGGACGAGCGCGACGGCCACGTCCGCGAAGCGGAAGGCGCTGTGGAAGCTCTCCCAGCTCGCACCGGCGGCCCAGCCGATGCCGGCGAATACGAAGCACCAGATGGCCGATCCGATCAACGTCAGCACCGTGTAGCGCCGCAGCGGAGCCTCGAAGATGCCCGCAGGGATCGAGACGAACGACCGCACGACGGGCGTGAGCCGCCCGAGCAGAACGGCCCAGTCCTCCCAGCGCAGGAACCACGCTTCCGCCCGCTCCAGCTTCTCGTGGTCGAGGTGGAGCCAGCGCCCGTGTTTCTCGAGATACGGCCGGCCCCCGCGGCGACCGATCTCCCACCCGATCACGGCGCCGACCAGATATCCGACGGTGCCGGCGATCGCGATCGCGAGGTAGGCCGGGAAACCGGGCTCGAAGGTGTGGCCGAACAGGTTCACCGAGGTTCCGGCGATCGCACCCGAGGCGATCGCACCGCCGTAGACCATCACGACCTCGCTCGCAGCCGGGAAGACAGCGTCGATCAGCATCAGGAAGAAGACGGCGTAGAGGCCGTAGTTCCCGATCGCGGTCGTGATCGCGTCGGTCAGCCCGCTGAGGACGGAGAGCAACATCGAGGGGCGACTCTACCCGGCTGCCCGGCCGGGCGAGCCTCTAACGGCCGACGATCCGCTGGACGCGGACGTCGCGGGTCAGCTCGACCGTCCCGAGCGCGTTCCTGGCCGCGACCCGGACGACGTACCGACCGCCCTTGACGGCACGGCGTTGCCGGTCGAGGCCGTTCCAGACGAGGGCTCTGTTGCTCGCCGGAAACGAACGCCTGGCGAGCGTGCGCACAACCTCGCCGGCAGGCGTCTCGACGGTGACGACGACCCGGGCCGGCCGGGCCTGCTTCCACATGATCGAGAGATCGCGGCCGTACGGGGGGAGGAAGAGCTTGCGCGGGGTCGTGGTCAGATACCCGACCGTCGTGTTGACCGTGAACACCTGCTGCATCGTCGACGTCTGCCCGACGTCGTCGACCGCGGAGACGACGAGCTTCCAGCGGCCGTTCGCCGGCTGCGGGTCGGCGCGGCGCGCGAGCGTCGTCGGCGACGGCGGAGGCGTCGGCGGAGGCGTCGGCGTCGGCGGAGGCGTCGGCGTCGGCGTCGGCGACGGCGACGGCGACGGCGACGGCGGGAGGATCGGTGCCGGCGGAGCCGGCGCCACGGGTGGGGCCTCCGGCGGAGGGAACGGGAGCCTGTACGTTCCCGGCTGCCGGTCGGCCGTCGCGGTGTAGGCGACGCGCCCGCCAGGCGCCGTCAGGGTCACGGTCGCCGTCGAGTGGCGCACGAGCTTGTAGCGGAGGCTCTGGCGGTCGGCCACGCCGTCGCCGTCGGGTGAGACGACCGACACGGCCGGCTGAACGAAGACTCCGGTGTACTCGAACAGCAACGCGGTCGAGATCGACCGCTCCGGGCCTGCGGGACGGTTCAGGAGGGCGCCGTTGAACGCCATCGTCGTCGAGCCGCCGCCGTCGAGCGCCATCCCCGTAACCGCGCCGAGTCGTACCAGCGTCTGTGCCAGCTCGAAGTTCGTCATCCCGATCGAGTACCCGGGCTGGCGGCCGTCGACGGCGACGAGGACGATCCGTCCGTCAGCGAGCTGACCGATGGCGCTGCGGGGCGCTCGCGGTCCGAGCTGGCTCGTCGCGAACAGCTCTCCCGCCCGGAAGACGGCTGCACCGTCGCGGACGATCTGAGGGCCCCCGCCGATCGCTGCCACGACGCCCGGCCAATCGGGCTTGAAGAGGAGGCGCGACGTCACGAGCTGCCCGATCGGCGCCTCGTTCCTCAGCGCGGCTGCCGCGGGGCCGGCGGCCACGAGCACGGCACCGCCGGGCGGGATCGGCACCGGGCCGCCGCCGGTACGCACCTCGACGACCGGTGCTGTGAGGTCGACGTTCGGGATCGACGCAGGGAACGGGAACAGGATTGCGGCTGCGGCGCCGCGTACGGCCGGGGAGGCCGGCCCCCAGGCCCGCGTGTACAGCGCGATCCCGTTCCCGGAGAGCGGCTTGTTGAACTGATTGAGCGTGCGCCGCGCCCCGGAGCCCTGCCACGTGCCGACGAACGCGACTCTCCGAACATCGAGCGTGCCGTCGGTCGTCACCCCCGCGCTCGCCCGTTCGTTGGACGGCGGGCTCGCCACCTGGCCCTCCCGCATCACGACACCGCTGGGTAGGCCCGATTCGAAGGTGAAGAAATCGCCGTTCACGCCGGCGGTTGTCGCCGTCGGTGCGATCCGGCGCTGCATGGCCGTCAGCGTCTCGGTGCCCGTCAACGCCTCATTCGAGAGAGCCGGTGCGATCGTCGTCGTCCCCCCCGGCCGAGGCCCGGTGAGGATGTTGATCGCGACGGGGCCGTTGGGCGTGAACTGAACGCCCTTGTCGAACGTCACACCGGGCCACAGGGTCCGTGGCTGGGCAGCTGCGGGCGCGGCGAGGAGCAGCGCGAGGAGCCCTGTGGCGAGGAGGAGGCGTCTCATCGGCCGAACGGAGGGTAGCCGAGGCCCGACTGGATCACTGCGGCCCTAACAGGATCCACATACGACGAGAGAAGACCGGGCGAACGGCTGGGAAGCCGGTCGCCGCTCAGAACGTTCGGACGTCGCGATACAGCGTGTCGCGCTGCACCGGGGTCTTACCCAGCGAGCGAATCAGGTACACGAGCTCGTCGGTCGAGGTGCGATGCGAGGTGCCGGCGGCGGAGACGACGTTCTCCTCCATCATCACCGAGCCCATGTCGTCGGCACCGAAGCCGAGCGCCACCTGGCCGATCTTCATGCCCTGCGTCACCCAGGACGACTGGATGTGCGGCACGTTGTCGAGGTAGATCCGCGAGACGGCCTGCGTCAGCAGGTAGTCGAACGAGGTCGGCATATCCTCGTCGCGAACGACGTCGTCGAGCCGGTTGCCGTCGCGCTGGAACGTCCACGAGATGAACGCCCGGAAGCCACCGGTCTCGTCCTGCACCTCGCGCACGCGGCGCATGTGCTCCACCCGCTCCTCGAGCGTCTCCACGTGGCCGTACATCATCGTCGCGGTCGTCGACACGCCGAGCCGGTGCGCGTGCCGCATGACGTCGAGCCACTCGTCCGAGGTCGTCTTCTTCGGGGCGATGATGTCGCGGACACGGTCGACGAGGATCTCGGCGCCACCACCAGGCAGGGAGTCGAGGCCCGCGTCGCGCAGGCGCGAGAGCGTCTCCCAGACGGTCAGGTTCGAACGGCGCGAGATATGCTGCACCTCGGGCGGCGAGAGGCAGTGCAGGTGGATCCGGTAACGGCTCTTGATCGAGCGGAACAGGTCCTCGTAGAAGTCGATTCCGAGATCGGGGTGGTGGCCGCCCTGCATGAGCACGCCCGTACCGCCGATCGCGAGCGTCTCCTCGATCTTCTTGAAGATCACCGGCTTCGGCAGCAGGTACCCCTCGCGGATGTCTCCGGGGCTGCGGTAGAAGGCGCAGAAGTCGCAGTCGGTGACGCAGACGTTCGTGTAGTTGATGTTCCGGTCGATGATGAAGGTGACGCGATTCGGGTCGGTCTTGCGGTTGCGCATCTCGTTCGCGACCCGCCCGACCGCGACGAGGTCGCGTGAGCGAAGGAGCGTGACCGCGTCGTCGTCCGTGATGCGCTCGCCGTCGAGCGCGCGCTCGAGGATGGCGGCAACGACAGGCGTCAGCCTGTCTCCGGGGTGCGTGAGGCTCACAGCGGCACCCCTGCATCCCGCGCGAATCGCAGCTCGGGGACGTGGTGGAGCTCGCCGACGTCGCGGGCCATCTCGAGGAACGTGTAGAAGCCGGCCCGCTCGCGCGGGCCGAAGCTGTAGCGGAGCTTCTCGAAGTAGCGCGCCAGGAATCCCGCCGGATAGCCGTAGCGCTCGCTCGCCTCGTAGGCGAGCTTCTCGGGCTCGGAGCGCGCGAGGCGCACCGAGGCGACGAGGGCGTGCTCGAGGTCGGAGATCCCCTCGACGAGCGGCTCGGGAGCGGCCCAGACGGCGAACACCATCGGCAGTCCCGTCTTCTCGAGCCACAGCCGCCCGAGGTCGTGGTGGGGGGTCGGATCCTCGAAGGCGCTCTTCAGGGCGGCGTCACCGATCAGAAGCTTGGCGTCGGCCTCCTCCGAAAAGGGTCGGATCTCGGCGCCGGGGAGCAAGACCCTGGTGAGCACGACGGACGTTGCGCTCTCCGGCGTCACGGCGACCGACCGCACCCGCCCGAGCGGCATCCTGGTGACGAGCTGGATCGAGTCGACGGCCCCCTCCGACGACACGCACAGGCGAGGCAACAACCTCAGGGTGTCGGCGTTGCGTGCGTACTCGATCGACGAGATGGGCGCGATGTCGAGCTCGCCGTCGAGCAGCATCCTGTTGAGCTCCGTCGGCACGCCCGTGATCTCCTCCACCTCGAACTTGAGCCGATGGAAGACGGGAGCCATGTTGACGTAGCTGATTCGGCCGAGTCTGATCATGCGCCGTCGCCTTCTTCGCCGGGCTCGAAGAACGTGACGAGGTTACCGTCGCTGTCGCGAACCGCGAACTCGCGTGATCCCCACTCCTTCGCTTCGAGCTTGCCGTTCGGATGCACGATCCCCAACCCCTCGCAGTGCGAGTAGAGCTGGTCGATACCCCGGACGCCGACGCGGATCATCGTCATCGAGTCCTCGGGTCGGATTCCGCTCGGTCCCCAGAAGTGGATCCGAGTGCCATCACGACCGACGATCCCGTACTCGGGCTCGGTGTGGTGGACGTCGAATCCGAGATTGTCGCGATACCACTCGGCGGCCACGTCGATCGTCCGCGCCGGGATGATCGGGACGATGGATACGAAGTCGGTGTTCAAGCCCTGTCCCACACCCTGATCGGGTTGTGGAGCGAGTCACGCTGGACTGGAATCCGGCCGGCTTCCCGCACGAAGCGGACGAGCTGCTCGACCTTCTGTTCCGTCTCGGTGCGGGCGCCCGCTGCGTGGAAGATCGTCTCGCGCATCACGGTGCCCTGGACGTCGTTGGCGCCGAAGTGGAGCCCGACCGCCGAGAGCGGCATGCCCATCATGATCCAGTAGGCCTTGATGTTCGGGATGTTGTCGAGCATCAACCGCGAGACGGCAAGCATCTTCAGATCCTCGGAGCCGGTCGTGTGCCGGAAGCCACGACGCTCGAAGACGGTGTTCTCCGGGTGGAACGCAAGCGGGATGAAGGCCACGAACCCTCCGCTGCGATCCTGCTGCTCGCGCAGGCGGAGCAGGTGGTCGATGCGCTCCTCGTAGGTCTCGACGTGGCCGTAGAGCATCGTGCACGTCGAGCGCAGGCCCATCCGGTGGGCCGTGTCGTGAACATGGAACCAGATGTCCGGGTGCTCCTTGCCGGGCGCCACGAGCGCTCTCACGCGGTCGGCGAAGATCTCGGCGCCGCCGCCCGGGAGAGAGTCGAGGCCCGCCGCCTTGAGCTCGATCAGCACCTCCTCGTGCGTGAGACCGGAGAGCGTCGTCATGTGGTGCACCTCGGAGGCCGTGTAGCACTTGAGATGCACGTCCGGCAGCTCGGCCTTGAGCGCGCGGAGCGTATCGAGGTAGAAGTCGAGGTCGATGTGCGGGTTCTCGCCGTTGACCATGTGGATCTCGGTGAAGGAGGCCAGGCGGTGTTGCTCGACCGCGTCGCGAACGAGCTCCTCGGTCGTCGTCGAGTATGCGTGCCCCTGCCTCTGGGTCGCCGCGAACGCGCAGAACTTGCACTTCACGCGGCAGACATTGGTCTGGCTGAGATAGAGGTTCTGCACGAACGACACCTCGTCGGTGCCGCCACGGAGGCGGCGCGCCAGGTCGGCCAGCTCGCCGATCTCGAGCAGGTCGTCGGATTCGAGGATCGCGAGACCGTCCTCGAGCTCGAGGCGCTCGCCGGCCTCGATCTTCTCCCGGAGCGGGGCAAGCATTGAAGTGCGGTCGAGAAGTGCCATGGGTGCGCCTCTATCGGTTACGGTCGACAACTGCGTCTGCGAGAGCTTCGAGCTCCTCCCGCCGGGACTCGTCGGTGAGGCTTGCCCTTGCGCTCCTAGCGTAGTCGAGGGCCACCTCCCTGGAGCGCGCCAAGGCGCCCGTTGCCGCCACGCGCACGAGAACGCCTTCGAGCGGTCCGCCCGCGATCGCGGCGTGCACGACCTCGTCCTCCTGCGCAGCGAGGAGCAACGGCAACGTCGGAGTGCCGTCGCGCAGGTCGGTGCCCGGGATCTTTCCCGTCGCGATCGAGTCGCCCGCGCAGTCGAGGATGTCGTCGACGATCTGGAACGAGACGCCGAGGAGCCTGCCGTAGTCACCGCTACCGCCGCCGAGCAGGCAGGCCGCCTCGAAGAGCTTCCCGGTCTTGAGGGCACAGCGCTCGAGGTAGCTCTCGACCGTCGTATCCGGGTCGTATCGCTGCCGCCGCTGGAGCGCCTCGCCCCTGGCGAGGGCCAGCGAGGCTTCCGCCAGCGTGGCCACGCTCTCGACGTCGCCGCGGGCCGCGAGCTCCGCGAAGGCACGTGCGAAGAGATAGTCACCGGCCGCGCGGGCGGCTTTCGCGCCGTAGGCCGTCCACGCAGCTGCCTTACCCCGTCGCACCCGGGCGCCGTCGATCAGGTCGTCGTGGACGAGGGTTGCCATGTGGACGAGCTCCACCGCCGCTCCCGCCGCGACCGACGCGGTGGTTCCGGGTGGCGCCGAGAGAAACGTGAGCATCGGGCGCAACCGCTTGCCGCCGGCCGTGAGCGCCTCGGCGCCGACCTCGGCGACGAGGCCCGGGTGGCCTCCAACGGACCGCTCGAGGAGCTCCTCGACCTCGACGAGGTAGTCGGTGAGGCCCGGAGCGGCGCGAACCGTCTCGAGGGTGACGCTCATCGTGCCGTTGCCGTGTGGAGCGCCACGATCGAGCCCCCGAAGAGCCGGAACTCCGCGCCCTCGAACCCGGTCTCGTCGATCAGGGCGGCGAGCTCCTCCGCCCCGGGGAAGCGGCGAACGCTCGCCGGGAGGTACGTGTAGGCCTTGCCGCCGGGCAGCACACGGCCGAGCAGTGGCACGATCCGGTCGAACCAGAGCGAGAAGAACGGCTTCAGCAGCCCCCGCGGCTGGGTGATCTCGAGGATGGCGAGCCGGCCGCCGGGACGCAGGACGCGGCGCAGTTCGAGGAGCCCCGCCCTCAGGTCGGCGACGTTGCGCACCCCGAATCCGACCGTCGCCGCGTCGAAGCCGGCGTCGCCGAACGGCAGGGCCAGCACGTCGCCCTGCACCCACTCGATCGTGGACGACTTGTGCCGGGCGCGAACGAGCATCTCGCCCGAGAAGTCGAGACCGGTGACGATCCCACCCTCGCGCTCGGCCGCGATCGCGAGATCGCCGGTGCCGCAGCAGGCGTCGAGGACGCGGGCTCCCGGCTGGACGACGGCCTCCACGCTGAGGCGGCGCCAGCGGCGGTCGAGACCCGCCGTCATGACGCGATTCATCACGTCGTACACCGGGGCGATCCGATCGAACATGGTGCGGACGCCGTCAGGCTCGAGCGTCCCGCTCTCGTGAGTCAAGGCTGACCCCAGCGCGGCATCAGCGTGTTGTCGACTCCGATCTGGTCGAGCGCTCGGGCAACGACGAAGTCGACGAGGTCGTCGATCGTCTTCGCGCCGTGATAGAAGCCCGGGGCCGCGAGGAGGATCACCGCGCCGGCCTCGTGGAGCGTCGCAAGCCCTCGCAGGTGGATCGACGACAGCGGCGTCTCACGGGGGACGAGCACCAGCTTGCGGCGCTCCTTGAGCGCAACCGACGCGGCACGGTGGATCAGGTTCGCCATCGCGCCCGCCGCGAGCGTACCGACGGTGCTCATCGAGCACGGGCACACGACGTACGCGTCGACCCGGGCCGAGCCGCTCGCGTAGGGGCTCTTGTAGTCGTTGATTCCGTAGACCGTGACCCGGTCGGAGGCGGTGCCGACAAAACGGTGAAGCACCTCCTCACGCGGTAGGCCAGCGTCACCGTAGAGCTCGGTCGCGATCACCTCGATCCCGGCCGCTGAGGCCACGAGCCCGATCTCGCAGTCCGCCGCCGCGAGCGCTTGCAACAGCCTTACGGCGTAGGGCGCGCCCGAGGCGCCGGTGACTCCGAGGAAGACCCGCATCACGACAGAGGGTAGACGAGCGAACCCCGGCGACAGGCTGAAGCCTGTCGCCGCCCCGCAGGGCCTGCTACTTCTGCGGCCCCTTCGAGGCCTCGAGGAAGGTCGCGATCTTCGTCAGGTTCTCGTCTCCGAGGGTCGCGAACGACGGCATCGGCGATCCGGGCACCTTGCTGCTCGGGTTCTTCAGGTGCGCAACCTGCCATTCGATGCCACGGCCCTTCAGCCCCTCCTCGCTCAGGTTCGGCGCACCGAGGTTCTGGCCACCCGCGTTGAGATAGACGTGGCAGTTCAGGCAGCCGGACTCCGCGAAGAGCGTCGCCCCTTCGACCGCGACCGGATTGTCGGCAAAGCCCTGTTCCGCCGCCCAGGCAGGGACCTCCCCGACGGCCTCGGAGCCCTCCTTGGCGGTGGCACCCTTCCAGGTCAGCACCCCCATCGAGATCACGACGAGGATCGCCGCCACGAACGCGACGGGGCGCCGCAGGACGGCGCGTTCCGGGCGACGGTCGTAGAACGGCAGCCCGATCAGAAGGATGAGCAGGAGCGTCGGCACGCCCACCGTGCCGAGGACGACGGTCTCCGGCCACTTGAAGATGCGGAGCAGGTAGAAGAGGAAGTAGAAGAACCAGTCGGGCCGCGGGATGAAGTTCGTCGTGCCCGGGTCGGCTTCCGCGGTATAGAGCGGGCCGAGCACGCCGACAGAGTCGCCGTCGTTCGTGTACTTCCAGATCACCGCGAGCGCGATGATCACGACGACGACGACGAGCGACATCACCGTGTCGTGGAAGATCGCGTAGGGGAAGAACGGCTTCCCCTCCTTCGCGACGTCCTCCTTGTAGCGTTTGAACTCGGCCTGCTTGTCCTTCTGCATCTTGCTCGCCACGACTAGGACTCCTCGCGCTCGTGCTCGTGCTCGCGAATAAGCCCCTCGCGGTACTCGCCGTACCCTGCCGGAGGAGCCACGTCACGCGGGCGGCCGGCGGCCACCTTCGACCAGGGCGGCGACGTGACGCCGAGCCGGACGACGAGATACATGTGCAGGCCGATCATCGCCATCAGGCCACCGGGGATCACGAGCATGTGCAGCGAGTAGAACTTCGCGAGCGTGTCGGGCCCGATCTGCGAGCCGCCCTGGAGGAACTGGGCGATGAACGGCCCGGCGATCGGAGCCGTGGCGTTGATGTTGATGCCGACCACCGTCGCCCAGTACGCGGTCTGGTCCCAGGGCAGCAGGTAGCCCGTGAAGCCCTCGGCCATGCCGGTGACGAGGAGCAGGACGCCGATGATCCAGTTCAGCTCACGCGGGTACTTGTACGCGCCGAACAGGAACGTCCGGGCCATGTGCAGGAACATCAGGATGATGAAGAGGCTGGCACCCCACTTGTGCATCCCGCGGACGAGCCAGCCGAGCGTGACGTCGTTCGTAATATGCTGAATCGACTGGTAGGCGCTGTCCGGGTCCGGCTTGTAGTACATCGCGAGGAAGACGCCGGTCGTCGCCTGGACGATGAACGCGGTCAACGTCGCCGCACCGAGCGTCTGCATCCAGTTGACGTCGCGGGGGACGTTGCGGAAGAGGAACCACTTCGTGTAGCCGACGAGGCCGCTGCGTTCCTCGACCCAGTCGAGCGGGTAGAGGGCGGCCTTCTCGATCTGCGCCTGGCGGGCTGACTTGGCCATGCTCAGGCCCCCGGTACCGGTAGTGGATAGAGCCACTTCTCGATGCCGTCGACGTGCACGCCCGGGTAGGCCTCCGGGTAGCGCTGGATCTTCGCGTCCGCGCCGGTGCCTTCGACCGTCCCGACGCTGAAGTGGTCGCCCAGCACGAGATTGCCGTCGACGATCGAGAAGGCGTAGCGGTCGAGCGAGCGGACGGGTGGGCCGGCGGTGCGGTTGCCCTCGGTGTCGTAGGCGCCTCCGTGGCACGGGCAGCCGAAGCCGGCGGGCTGGACGGGGGTCAGCGTGACGTCCTTGTAGGTCACCCTCTTGTCCTCGAACTTGGGGCCGTTCGGCTGCACCGGGCAGCCGAGATGGACGCAGCGGCTGTAGATGATCGTGAAGCTCGGCTCCTTCGCAGCGCTCAGCCCGTTGTTGCGGATGTAGGCCGTGCGCCTGGAGACGTTGCCCTGGAGCTTGTTACCTATGAAGGTCGTGATCACGAACGTCCCTTCGGGGAAGTTCTCGATCGGTCCGAGGTCGACCTCGTTCGTCGCGACCCCCTCGCCGGTGAACGACGGCAGCACGGCGAAGCCGAGTGAAGGGAGCACGACTGCGGCGCCGATCACGCCGCCGAGACCGATCGTCGCGAGGGTCAGGAAGCCCGCGCGGCCGTAGGTCTCGAGATGCTCTTCCTCCGCAGCGGCCAGGCCGGGCGACGGCGTGTCTCCCATCAGCTCGTGCGCGGGCGCCGAGTCGACGGGAGCGTGCGAGCGGGCGGCGTCGCGGATCCAGAGCACGCCGAAGACGATCGTCAGGGCGGCGCCGAGCACGACGGCCGGCCAGCTGATCACCAGGCCGACGAGGATGCAGGCGATGCCGATCGAGAAGCCGACCGGCCAGAGGCTGTGGCCCGGCGCTTCAGGTGTCTCTTCTGGTTTGTCGCTCACTCGTCGCTCTCCATCGCGTGATTCAACAGTCCGGCAGGCATCCCTGTCAACGACGCAACAGCTGCGTCAATGTCCGGGCCCGGGCCTCATTCTGCACATCCGGGCCGGAAGATGCGCCGGGGAGGCCGAGCTCGGCCCAACGAGCGTCGACGCGCGCGCGGATCTCGGGGCTCATCTCGATCTCGAGCGGCCACTCCCGGCGGCCCTCGTCCGGTCCTTTCGCGGTCGCATCGAAGCCGATCTTGCCGCCGTAGGCCTGGATCGTCGTCGCGTGGTCGAGCTGGTCGATCGGGCCCTCGCTGAGCAGGATGTCGCGCGCCGGATCGACGTTCGCGCAAACGAAGAAGAAGACCTGCTCGTAGTCGTGCACATCGACGTGCTCGTCGACGACGACGACCGACTTCGTCAGGCTCATCAGGCCGAGCCCCCAGAGAGCATGCATCACCTTGCGCGCGTGGCCGGGGAAGCTCTTGCGGATCGAGACGAGAACGCAGTTGTGAAAGGTGCCCGCGGTCGGCAGGTCGTAGTCGACGATCTCGGGGACGCTCATCCGGATCGCGGGCAGGAAGATGCGCTCGGTTGCCTTCGCGAGCCACTCGTCCTCCGCCGGCGGCTTGCCGACGACGATCGACGGGTAGATCGCGTCGCGCCGCATCGTGATCGCGGAGATCCGGAAGATCGGGAACTCCTCCGGCGGCGTGTAGAAGCCGGTGTGGTCACCGAACGGCCCCTCGATCCCGACGTCGTTGCGGTCGACCCAGCCCTCGAGCACGATCTCGGCGTTCGCCGGCACCTCGAGCTCGACCGTCTTGCACTTCACGAGCTGCACCGCAGAGCCCTTGAGGAAGCCGGCGACCATGAGCTCGCCGATGTGCTTCGGCAGCGGCGCGCTCGCCGAGTACGCGGTGACGGGGTCGAGCCCGAGTGCCACGGCGACCGGGATCCGGCCGTCGGGCGCCGCGCGGAGGTCGGCGCGGCCGTCCTTGTGGATCTGCCAGTGCATGAACGTGGAGCGCCGGTCGATCTTCTGCATCCGGTACATGCCGACGTTGCGGACGCCCGTCGCCTGGTCTTTGGTGATCACGGCCGGGAGCGTGATGAACGGGGCAGGGTCGAGCGGCCAGCAACGCTGGATCGGAAGCAGGTCGAGGTTCACGTCGTCGCCGGTGAGGACGACCTCCTGGCAGGCCGCCTTCGAGACCTCCTTCGGCATCGAGTCGGCGATCGACTTCAGCTTCCCGAGCGAGCGCACCTTGTCGACGAGCCCCTGCGGCGGCTGCAGCTCGAGGATCTCGCCGAGCTTGTCGGCCAGATCGTCGAGCCTCTCGACGCCGAACGCCAGGCACATCCGCTTCTCGGTTCCGAACTGGTTGATCAGGAGCGGATGCCCGGCGCCCTTCGGGTTCTCGAAGAGGAGCGCGGGCCCGCCGGACTTGACGACGCGGTCGACGATTTCGGTGACCTCGAGGTCGGGGTCGACCTCGGCCGAGATGCGAACGAGCTCGCCCTCCTTCTCGAGGAGGGCGATCCATTCGCGCAGGTCGGAGGCCGGAGCAGCCATCCGACCGAGTCTAGACACGTCGTCCGGCGGGCCGAAGCAGCCACCGGACGCGGTAGCTCGGGCCACGAGCGACGGCAGCCCTGAAACGCTGCCCGCCGGGCCTACAGCGTTCGGCTGGGGGTGCGCTCTTTGCGCTTGTGGGCGAGGTAGTGCGTCAGCTCGCCGATCGCGATCACGAGGATGAAGATCAGCCCGACGACGAGCATCGAGAGCACGACCTTGCGGCCCTCCTCGGCGGCATCCGCCACGAACCAGAGCGAAGCGATCATCGCGTGGACTTTACCCCACCAGGAGGTCGTGCGCGCAACATGCCCGCGCGACGGCATCGGCACTGACGGCGGCCCGGGCCAGCTCGACGAGGGACGTCGACTCGCCGCGCTCCCTCAGCTCCTGGCGCGCCTCTGCGAGCGCGCCGCGGCCGAGGAGCGCTGCGGTCGCGGCCCACGCCTCCGCCTCGCCCGCGCGGCCGTCCGCCCGGGCCTGAGCGCAGAGGGAGATGAGCTCTGCGAGATCGCTGATCGCCTCGACGCTGCCGGTCGCCGCCACGCGGACGAGACCATGCGCGTAGAGATAGTCGCCGAGCAGCAGCGCCGTGTCTGCGTCGGCCGGGTCGAAGAGCCGGGGCCGGCCGTAGTGGAGGAGATAGCCCTCGTAGATCGTCTCGACGCCGAGCGCGAACCGCTCCTCGCAGAGCAGCGAGAAGACGGGCACGGTCTCACGCTCGCTCGGCGGGCGGAGCGAGTCGGCCCAGAGCGGGCTCTCTGCCGCAGCCTCGGCCGCAAGCGTCTCCCAGATCCCGGCTCGCTCAGTTGCCGAAGAAGTCGCCAACGGCCTCGATCGTCCTGTCGATCTCCTCGTCGCCGTGGGCGAGCGAGACGAACATGCACTCGAACTGCGACGGGGCCAGGTAGACGCCGCTGTCGAGCAGGTGGCGGAACAGCGCCGCGTAGCGGTCGGTGTCGGAGCGAACTGCGTCGTCGTAGTCGCTCACCGCCTCGTCCTGACAGAAGAGCGTCAGCATCGCTCCCACCCTCTGGACGGTGCCGAAGGGGGCGAGCCCGGCCTCGAGCCGGCTACCGCGGCGCTCGAGCTCCTCGTAGACCGCCGGGTCGCGAAGACGCCGCAACACCGACGTTCCGGCGGCGGTCGCGAGCGGATTGCCGGACAGGGTGCCTGCCTGGTAGACGTCGCCGACCGGGGCGAGGCGCTCCATCAGCTCGGCCCGGCCGCCGAAGGCCGCCGCCGGCAGGCCGCCCCCGACGATCTTGCCGAGGATCGTCAGGTCGGGCGTGACGCCGAAGCGCTCCTGCGCACCGCCGCGGGCGACCCGGAAGCCAGTGATCACCTCGTCGAAGACGAGCAGTGCTCCGCAGGCGTCGCAGAGCAGCCGGAGGGCTTCGAGGAAGCCTGGCGCTGGAGGGACGACGCCCATGTTGCCGGCCACCGGCTCGACGAGGATCGCCGCCAGCCCCTCTCCGTACTCGGCCACCGCTGCGGCGACCGCATCGACGTCGTTGTAGGGCAACACGATCGTGTCAGCGGCGACGCCCGTCGGGACGCCCGGAGTGGAGGGAATCCCGAGTGTCATCAGGCCCGAGCCGGCGCTCGCGAGGAGCGCGTCGACGTGGCCGTGGTAGTTGCCGGAGAACTTGATCAGCCGGTCCCGGCGGGTCACTGCCCGCGCCAGGCGCACGCTGCTCATCGCCGCCTCGGTGCCGGAGGAGACGAGGCGCACCATCTCGATCGACGGCACCGCGTCCACGAGCTCGGCAGCGAGGTCGACCTCTCCCTCCGTCGGCGCGCCGAAGGTCGTGCCTCGCGACAGCGCCTCGGCGACCGCCGCGAGCGTGGCCGGGTCGGCGTGACCGAAGAGCAGCGGCCCCCACGAGAGCACCCAGTCGATGTAGCGATTACCGTTGACGTCCTCGATCGTCGCGCCCTCGCCACTGCGCATGAAGAGCGGCTCGTCGAGGCCGACGGCGCGCATCGCGCGCACGGGGGAGTTGACCCCGCCGGGGATCAGCCGCACGGCGCGGTCGTAGAGGGGAGATCGGATCAGAGCCATCGCGCCAGATCCTTGGCCCAGTACGTGAACACCAGGTCGGCACCGGCTCGCTTGATCGCCACGAGCGACTCGAGCGCAGCCGCCTGCTCGTCGAGATGGCCCGCGGCCGCGGCAGCCTTGACCATCGCGTACTCGCCGGAGACATTGTAGGCGGCCACCGGGCAGTCGAATCGCTCGCGGACGGCCCGGATCACGTCGAGGTAGGGGAGCGCAGGCTTCACCATCAGCGCGTCGGCGCCCTCCTCGAGATCGAGCGCGCACTCCCTGAGGGCCTCGCGCACGTTCGGCGGGTCCATCTGGTAGCCGCGTCGGTCTCCGAACGCCGGCGCCGACTCGGCCACCTCCCGGAAGGGCCCGTAGAACGCCGACGCGTACTTGGCGGCATACGCGATGATCGGTGTCTGGGGCAAGGCCTCGCGGATCGCACCAACGCGACCGTCCATCATGTCGCTCGGCGCGACGACGTCGGCGCCGGCCTCGACATGGCTCACGGCGATACGGGCCAGTAGCTCGAGCGTCTCGTCGTTCTCGACCTCGCCGTCGCGGATCACGCCGCAGTGGCCGTGGCTCGTGTACTCGCAGAGACAGACGTCGGTGACGAGCGTCAGGCCCGGCACCTCGGACCGCAGCGCTCGGAGGGCGCGCTGCACGATCCCGTCGGCATCCCAGGCGCCCGACCCCTCCTCGTCCTTCTCCTCAGGGATGCCGAAGAGCAGCACCGCCCGCACGCCGAGCGACTCGAGATCGGCCGCTTCGCGCACGATCTCGTCGACGGATCGCTGAGCGATCCCGTCCAGTCCGTCAACCTGTCTGACGACACCCTCTCCCGGACAGGCGAAGATCGGCATCACGACGTCGTCGACGGAAAGCCTCGTCTCGCGGACGAGCGCACGAAGGTTCTCGGAGCGCCGAAATCGACGCAGCCGGGTGAGAGGAAATCCTGCCAAGCGACAAAGGGTATTCCTTCGGGGCCGCGCGACCGTCGGGTAACCCTCTGCGTCGACGCCCGGCCACCTGCGATTGCACTGCGACCCCGCCCTCCCACCCACTCCGGGGGTGCAGCTCACGCGTGACGCAAGCCGTCACGGCCCCGACGTGCTCCGCCCTGGGGCGGAGATCAGACGATGTCGACGGGTGTGCCGTTGGGGAGCCTCGACAGCATGCGGATGACCGCGTTGTCGAAGCGGATGCAGCCGTGGGAACGGGCTGTCCCGAGCGGATCCCGGGCGAGCTCACCCGACCGGCCGTGCAGGGCGATCTGCCCTGGGCCCCCGTCGAATTCCTGGAGGACGTGCGAATACGCGCTGGTGGCAAGCGCCCACGGCCCGAGCCACGATCCTTCCCGCTGGCGTACATGCTCGACGATGAAGTAGTGCCCCCGCGGTGTGGGGGTCGCCTCGGCGCCGACGACGACGGAGAAGCGGTCGACAACTCGTTCGCCACGATAGACAAGTACCTGTCTTCGACTGCGCTCAACGACAAGGCGCCACTCTGCCCGGATCACGCGGGCGTTCCTGGCCGGGATCCAGCCGACGCGGCCGACGGGTCGCCCCGGCAGCCGTACGAGCAACCAGCTCCCTCCGTCTCCGAGCTCCCGGCGAAGCACCGGCAGAGCGGTTACCTGCCCCGTGACGGGCCGAACGGCTGCCACACGGCCACGCGCCGGGCTCGCCGCCGTCGGTGCCGCCCGGACGGCGGTGGCGATGAGAAGGCGTGCGATCTGGGGAGCGCCAGCCCGCTCGTTCTTCGGGCCTGCCGCACCTGCCGGCTCAGTGCAGAGGACCGGGGCGAGGAGCAGGGCAGCGACGAGGATCGATCCTGATGACGCTCGCATCTCAGCCGGTGAACCCGCCCGTTCGCTTCGCCGCCGGTCGAATGATCAACACGGCGGTCTTGCGGAGGGCGCGCGGCGCGTTCTGCGCTCGGGCGCCGGCGACGAGTGTGACCGTCTTGGCCACTCGCGCGTCTCCACGAACCGCGATCGTGAACACCACCTTCTGACGCGGCTTGAGCGACGGCGTCCGCCAGCAGTACCTGCCGGAGACGACGTTCCCGCCGGTGGCCTTCGCCACCGTGACACCCAGCGGAATCGCGAGACAGGTGACGACTCTGTGGGCGGTCTCACGCCCGACGTTGACGGTCTTCACGCGGAGCGTCACCGGTTTGGCCCCCTCACCCAGGACGGAGCGCTTCGGGGTTACCGCTACGGCAAGGCGCGTCGGGCGGGCGCCACGCCGAACCGCGACGGAAGCCGTGTCGTTCGAAGGGTTCCCGTCGACCGTGCCCGGGGGTGTGATCGCCGCGGCGCGATTCAGAATCACGCCCGTCGTGCCCACAGGGAGGACGCCCGTCAGGACGAAGGTGGCACGTCCACCGACTCCAAGGTCGACGAGCACGTCTATGTCGCCCGTGCCGCTGAGGCGCGAGCATGTCCCACCGACGGCACTGCACGACCAGCGGAAGCCGCGCAGTGCGGGCGGGAGCAGATCTCTCACGTTCGCGCCGGCGACCGCGTCGAGGCCCACGTTACGAACCACGATCGTGAAGGTGAGCGCCTTGCCGGGCAGGTACGTGGGGCTCGAGGCTGTCTTCACGACACCGAGATCGACCTGCGCTGCGATCCGACTCGTCACCGTGGATGTGTTGTTGGCGGGTACCGGATCGCTCGTGGTCGCGGCGACGGATGCCGAGTTGGTGACCTCGATGCCGCCCCTGAGCGCTGTTGCCACCAAGGTGATCGGCGATGCGGCGCCGACCGGGAGCGAGGCCGCGCGGCATGTGGCGACGTTGCCGTTCAGGTCGCACGCCCAGCCCTCTCCGGCAACCGAGACGGCCGAGACCGAGTCGGGCACCGTGTCGGTAACGACGACGCCCGCCGCGGAATCGGGCCCGGCGTTCTCGACCTGGAGCGTGTAGGCGATCGGACCGCCGGTCGCTGTCGGTGTCTCACCGGCGGACTTGGTGATCGAGAGGTCGGCGACCGGCGCTGCGGCACCGCCGCCGCCGCCGGAGCCGCTCACGGTCACCGTCACCGTCGCGGTATCACAGTTGGCCGGCTGCGCCGTCTCGCAGATCCGGTAGTCGAACATGTACGTGTTCGCCGCCGTGCCCGCCGCTACGACCACAGACCCGTCAGGATTCAAGACGATCCCCGCCGGCGGCGATCCGACAGCAGCCAACGTCACACTCGACGTGGTCACCGGCACGCCACCGAGCGTGTCGTTGGCGAGCACATCCGCGACCGCAGTCCCACCCGCCGCCGAGGACACACCGCCACCGTCATCCGCCGCCACGATCGCGTTGCCGCCGCCGGAGCCGCTCACGGTCACCGTCACCGTCGCGGTATCACAGTTGGCCGGCTGCGCCGTCTCGCAGATCCGGTAGTCGAACATGTACGTGTTCGCCGCCGTGCCCGCCGCTACGACCACAGACCCGTCAGGATTCAAGACGATCCCCGCCGGCGGCGATCCGACAGCAGCCAACGTCACACTCGACGTGGTCACCGGCACGCCACCGAGCGTGTCGTTGGCGAGCACATCCGCGACCGCAGTCCCACCCGCCGCCGAGGACACACCGCCACCGTCATCCGCCGCCACGATCGCGTTGCCGCCGCCGGAGCCGCTCACGGTCACCGTCACCGTCGCGGTATCACAGTTGGCCGGCTGCGCCGTCTCGCAGATCCGGTAGTCGAACATGTACGTGTTCGCCGCCGTGCCCGCCGCTACGACCACAGACCCGTCAGGATTCAAGACGATCCCCGCCGGCGGCGATCCGACAGCAGCCAACGTCACACTCGACGTGGTCACCGGCACGCCACCGAGCGTGTCGTTGGCGAGCACATCCGCGACCGCAGTCCCACCCGCCGCCGAGGACACACCGCCACCGTCATCCGCCGCCACGATCTGGCCCGAGACAGTCGTGCTCTCGCTGGCGACGTTGTTGCCGAGCGATGGATCCACCGTATCCGACGACACGGTGGCCGCGTTCGTAAGGGTTCCAGGCGTGAGTGGAGCGGTGACTGCGATGGTGATCGGCGACGCCGCACCGACAGCGAGCGCAGCGCGCTGGCAGCTGACGGCAGCCGTGCCGGAGCAGGTCCAGCCGGTGCCTGCCGACGATACGAACACGACCCCGGGGGGCAGCGTGTCGACCACGACGACGTTCGTCGCGGAGGCCGGCCCGAGGTTCACGACCTGAAGCGTGTAGGTCAGCAGGCCTCCGGGCGCGATCGGGTCGATATCGTCTGACTTGGTGAGCTGGAGATCAGCATCCGGCGCGGGGTTCACCGTCACCGTCACCGTCGCGGTATCACAGTTGGCCGGGTTCAAGAGCTCGCAGATGCTGTACGCGAACGTGTAGCTGCCCGCTGCCGTCCCCGGCGCCACCGTCACCGCGCCCGCCGCGCTCAAACCGATCCCGGCCGGCAACGGCAACACCGGCGCCACCGACACGCTCAAGATCGTCGCCGCCAACCCACCCAACGTGTCGTTCGTCAACACACTCGCGACCGCCGTCCCACCCAACAACCCCGACGCGACCGCACCCGAATCGTTCTCAGCGTCGATCGAGGCCGCCCCCACCGTCACCGTCACCGTCGCGGTATCACAGTTGGCCGGGTTCAAGAGCTCACAAATCGTGTAGTCGAACGTGGAGCTACCCGCTGCCGTCCCCGGCGCCACCGTCACCGCGCCCGCCGCGCTCAAACCGATCCCGGCCGGCAACGGCAACACCGGCGCCACCGACACGCTCAAGACCGTCGCCGCCAACCCACCCAACGTGTCGTTCGTCAACACACTCGCGACCGCCGTCCCACCCAACAACCCCGACGCCACCGCACCCGCATCGTTCTCAGCGTCGATCGAGGCCGCCCCCACCGTCACCGTCACCGTCGCGGTATCACAGTTGGCCGGGTTCAAGAGCTCACAAATCGTGTAGTCGAACGTGGAGGTACCCGCTGCCGTCCCCGGCGCCACCGTCACCGCGCCCGCCGCGCTCAAACCGATCCCGGCCGGCAACGGCAACACCGGCGCCACCGACACGCTCAAGACCGTCGCCGCCAACCCACCCAACGTGTCGTTCGTCAACACACTCGCGACCGCCGTCCCACCCAACAACCCCGACGCCACCGCACCCGCATCGTTCTCAGCGTCGATCGAGGCCGCCCCCACCGTCACCGTCACCGTCGCGGTATCACAGTTGGCCGGGTTCAAGAGCTCGCAGATCGCTGTACGTCGAACGTGGAGCTGCCCGCTGCCGTCCCCGGCGCCACCGTCACCGCGCCCGCCGCGCTCAAACCGATCCCGGCCGGCAACGGCAACACCGGCGCCACCGACACGTTCACGACCGTCGCCGCCAACCCACCCAACGTGTCGTTCGTCAACACGCTCGCGACCGCCGTCCCACCCGCAACCCCGACGCCACCGCACCCGCATCGTTCTCAGCGTCGATCGAGGCCGCCCCCACCGTCACCGTCACCGTCGCGGTATCACAGTTAGCCGGGTTCAAGAGCTCACAAATCGTGTAGTCGAACGTGGAGGTACCCGCTGCCGTCCCCGGCGCCACCGTCACCGCGCCCGCCGCGCTCAAACCGATCCCGGCCGGCAACGGCAACACCGGCGCCACCGACACGCTCAAGACCGTCGCCGCCAACCCACCCAACGTGTCGTTCGTCAACACACTCGCGACCGCCGTCCCACCCAACAACCCCGACGCCACCGCACCCGCATCGTTCTCAGCGTCGATCGAGGCCGCCCCCACCGTCACCGTCACCGTCGCGGTATCACAGTTGGCCGGGTTCAAGAGCTCGCAGATGCTGTACGCGAACGTGTAGCTGCCCGCTGCCGTCCCCGGCGCCACCGTCACCGCGCCCGCCGCGCTCAAACCGATCCCGGCCGGCAACGGCAACACCGGCGCCACCGACACGTTCCCGGTCGTCGCCTGCAACCCACCCAGCGTGTCGTTCGTCAACACGCTCGCGACCGCCGTCCCACCCGCAGCACCCGAGGCGACCGCACCCGAATCGTTCTGAGCGTCGATCGAGGCCGCCCCCACCGTCACCGTCACCGTCGCGGTATCACAGTTAGCCGGGTTCAAGAGCTCACAAATCGTGTAGTCGAACGTGGAGGTACCCGCTGCCGTCCCCGGCGCCACCGTCACCGCGCCCGCCGCGCTCAAACCGATCCCGGCCGGCAACGGCAACACCGGCGCCACCGACACGCTCAAGACCGTCGCCGCCAACCCACCCAACGTGTCGTTCGTCAACACACTCGCGACCGCCGTCCCACCCAACAACCCCGACGCCACCGCACCCGCATCGTTCTCAGCGTCGATCGGTCGCGGGATGACGGTCGTCTGCGCACTGCCCGTGTTGTTGGCGCCGTTCGGGTCGAACTCCGCTGCTGTCACGGAGGCCGTGTCTGTGATCGTGCCGGCCGTTACGGGCGCGGTGACGGAAATCGAGATCGCAGGCGCCGCTCCGACAGCCATGAACGGCCTGGCACAGGTCACGGTTCCCGAGGCCTCGTTGCACGTCCACCCCGCGCCGGCTGCGGAAACGAAGGCCACGCCGGCCGGCAGAGCATTTGTCACGACGACCATCGAGGCGTCCGAGGGGCCTGCGTTCGAAACGAACAGCGTGTACGCGAGGGCTCCACCGGCAATGACAGGATCGGGGGCGTCGAGCACCGCGACTGCGAGGTCCGCGACCGGGCTGACGCTGTCGGTGTCGCTGATGTTGCTGCTGTTGCCGGGGTTCGGGTCGCTCGTCCCGGCCGGCACCGTCGCCGACACCGTGTTCGTGACCGAGCCCGCCGTCGCGGTCACGTTCGCGGACACGAGCAGCTCGTAAAACTGGCCGGCCGCCAACGCCGGCAGCGCGAACGCGCCGCCCTCGAGCTGGGCCGCCGACGGCGGCGCCGCGCACTGCCCCGGCGTCGGCGAGCAGACGACCGTCGTCTTCGCCAACCCGGCCGCGACCGGATCGGTGAGCAGGGCACCCGTGACCGCGGACGGCCCGTCGTTGGTCACCCGCACCGTGTACGTCGTCGTCCCGCCCGCCGAAACCGTCGCGACCCCGTCCGTCTTCGTGACCCGCAGGTCCGCGACCGGGCTGACGCTGTCGGTGTCGCTGATGTTGCTGCTGTTGCCGGGGTTCGGGTCGCTCGTCCCGGCCGGCACCGTCGCCGACACCGTGTTCGTGACCGAGCCCGCCGTCGCGGTCACGTTCGCGGACACGAGCAGCTCGTAAAACTGGCCGGCCGCCAACGCCGGCAGCGCGAACGCGCCGCCCTCGAGCTGGGCCGCCGACGGCGGCGCCGCGCACTGCCCCGGCGTCGGCGAGCAGACGACCGTCGTCTTCGCCAACCCGGCCGCGACCGGATCGGTGAGCAGGGCACCCGTGACCGCGGACGGCCCGTCGTTGGTCACCCGCACCGTGTACGTCGTCGTCCCGCCCGCCGAAACCGTCGCGACCCCGTCCGTCTTCGTGACCCGCAGGTCCGCGACCGGGCTGACGCTGTCGGTGTCGCTGATGTTGCTGCTGTTGCCGGGGTTCGGGTCGCTCGTCCCGGCCGGCACCGTCGCCGACACCGTGTTCGTGACCGAGCCCGCCGTCGCGGTCACGTTCGCGGACACGAGCAGCTCGTAAAACTGGCCGGCCGCCAACGCCGGCAGCGCGAACGCGCCGCCCTCGAGCTGGGCCGCCGACGGCGGCGCCGCGCACTGCCCCGGCGTCGGCGAGCAGACGACCGTCGTCTTCGCCAACCCGGCCGCGACCGGATCGGTGAGCAGGGCACCCGTGACCGCGGACGGCCCGTCGTTGGTCACCCGCACCGTGTACGTCGTCGTCCCGCCCGCCGAAACCGTCGCGACCCCGTCCGTCTTCGTGACCCGCAGGTCCGCGACCGGGCTGACGCTGTCGGTGTCGCTGATGTTGCTGCTGTTGCCGGGGTTCGGGTCGCTCGTCCCGGCCGGCACCGTCGCCGACACCGTGTTCGTGACCGAGCCGGCCGTCGCGGTCACGTTCGCGGACACGAGCAGCTCGTAAAACTGGCCGGCCGCCAACGCCGGCAGCGCGAACGCGCCGCCCTCGAGCTGGGCCGCCGACGGCGGCGCCGCGCACTGCCCCGGCGTCGGCGAGCAGACGACCGTCGTCTTCGCCAACCCGGCCGCGACCGGATCGGTGAGCAGGGCACCCGTGACCGCGGACGGCCCGTCGTTGGTCACCCGCACCGTGTACGTCGTCGTCCCGCCCGCCGAAACCGTCGCGACCCCGTCCGTCTTCGTGACCCGCAGGTCCGCGACCGGGCTGACGCTGTCGGTGTCGCTGATGTTGCTGCTGTTGCCGGGGTTCGGGTCGCTCGTCCCGGCCGGCACCGTCGCCGACACCGTGTTCGTGACCGAGCCCGCCGTCGCGGTCACGTTCGCGGACACGAGCAGCTCGTAAAACTGGCCGGCCGCCAACGCCGGCAGCGCGAACGCGCCGCCCTCGAGCTGGGCCGCCGACGGCGGCGCCGCGCACTGCCCCGGCGTCGGCGAGCAGACGACCGTCGTCTTCGCCAACCCGGCCGCGACCGGATCGGTGAGCAGGGCACCCGTGACCGCGGACGGCCCGTCGTTGGTCACCCGCACCGTGTACGTCGTCGTCCCGCCCGCCGAAACCGTCGCGACCCCGTCCGTCTTCGTGACCCGCAGGTCCGCGACCGGGCTGACGCTGTCGGTGTCGCTGATGTTGCTGCTGTTGCCGGGGTTCGGGTCGCTCGTCCCGGCCGGCACCGTCGCCGACACCGTGTTCGTGACCGAGCCCGCCGTCGCGGTCACGTTCGCGGACACGAGCAGCTCGTAAAACTGGCCGGCCGCCAACGCCGGCAGCGCGAACGCGCCGCCCTCGAGCTGGGCCGCCGACGGCGGCGCCGCGCACTGCCCCGGCGTCGGCGAGCAGACGACCGTCGTCTTCGCCAACCCGGCCGCGACCGGATCGGTGAGCAGGGCACCCGTGACCGCGGACGGCCCGTCGTTGGTCACCCGCACCGTGTACGTCGTCGTCCCGCCCGCCGAAACCGTCGCGACCCCGTCCGTCTTCGTGACCCGCAGGTCCGCGACCGGGCTGACGCTGTCGGTGTCGCTGATGTTGCTGCTGTTGCCGGGGTTCGGGTCGCTCGTCCCGGCCGGCACCGTCGCCGACACCGTGTTCGTGACCGAGCCCGCCGTCGCGGTCACGTTCGCGGACACGAGCAGCTCGTAAAACTGGCCGGCCGCCAACGCCGGCAGCGCGAACGCGCCGCCCTCGAGCTGGGCCGCCGACGGCGGCGCCGCGCACTGCCCCGGCGTCGGCGAGCAGACGACCGTCGTCTTCGCCAACCCGGCCGCGACCGGATCGGTGAGCAGGGCACCCGTGACCGCGGACGGCCCGTCGTTGGTCACCCGCACCGTGTACGTCGTCGTCCCGCCCGCCGAAACCGTCGCGACCCCGTCCGTCTTCGTGACCCGCAGGTCCGCGACCGGGCTGACGCTGTCGGTGTCGCTGATGTTGCTGCTGTTGCCGGGGTTCGGGTCGCTCGTCCCGGCCGGCACCGTCGCCGACACCGTGTTCGTGACCGAGCCGGCCGTCGCGGTCACGTTCGCGGACACGAGCAGCTCGTAAAACTGGCCGGCCGCCAACGCCGGCAGCGCGAACGCGCCGCCCTCGAGCTGGGCCGCCGACGGCGGCGCCGCGCACTGCCCCGGCGTCGGCGAGCAGACGACCGTCGTCTTCGCCAACCCGGCCGCGACCGGATCGGTGAGCAGGGCACCCGTGACCGCGGACGGCCCGTCGTTGGTCACCCGCACCGTGTACGTCGTCGTCCCGCCCGCCGAAACCGTCGCGACCCCGTCCGTCTTCGTGACCCGCAGGTCCGCGACCGGGCTGACGCTGTCGGTGTCGCTGATGTTGCTGCTGTTGCCGGGGTTCGGGTCGCTCGTCCCGGCCGGCACCGTCGCCGACACCGTGTTCGTGACCGAGCCGGCCGTCGCGGTCACGTTCGCGGACACGAGCAGCTCGTAAAACTGGCCGGCCGCCAACGCCGGCAGCGCGAACGCGCCGCCCTCGAGCTGGGCCGCCGACGGCGGCGCCGCGCACTGCCCCGGCGTCGGCGAGCAGACGACCGTCGTCTTCGCCAACCCGGCCGCGACCGGATCGGTGAGCAGGGCACCCGTGACCGCGGACGGCCCGTCGTTGGTCACCCGCACCGTGTACGTCGTCGTCCCGCCCGCCGAAACCGTCGCGACCCCGTCCGTCTTCGTGACCCGCAGGTCCGCGACCGGGCTGACGCTGTCGGTGTCGCTGATGTTGCTGCTGTTGCCGGGGTTCGGGTCGCTCGTCCCGGCCGGCACCGTCGCCGACACCGTGTTCGTGACCGAGCCGGCCGTCGCGGTCACGTTCGCGGACACGAGCAGCTCGTAAAACTGGCCGGCCGCCAACGCCGGCAGCGCGAACGCGCCGCCCTCGAGCTGGGCCGCCGACGGCGGCGCCGCGCACTGCCCCGGCGTCGGCGAGCAGACGACCGTCGTCTTCGCCAACCCGGCCGCGACCGGATCGGTGAGCAGGGCACCCGTGACCGCGGACGGCCCGTCGTTGGTCACCCGCACCGTGTACGTCGTCGTCCCGCCCGCCGAAACCGTCGCGACCCCGTCCGTCTTCGTGACCCGCAGGTCCGCGACCGGGCTGACGCTGTCGGTGTCGCTGATGTTGCTGCTGTTGCCGGGGTTCGGGTCGCTCGTCCCGGCCGGCACCGTCGCCGACACCGTGTTCGTGACCGAGCCGGCCGTCGCGGTCACGTTCGCGGACACGAGCAGCTCGTAAAACTGGCCGGCCGCCAACGCCGGCAGCGCGAACGCGCCGCCCTCGAGCTGGGCCGCCGACGGCGGCGCCGCGCACTGCCCCGGCGTCGGCGAGCAGACGACCGTCGTCTTCGCCAACCCGGCCGCGACCGGATCGGTGAGCAGGGCACCCGTGACCGCGGACGGCCCGTCGTTGGTCACCCGCACCGTGTACGTCGTCGTCCCGCCCGCCGAAACCGTCGCGACCCCGTCCGTCTTCGTGACCCGCAGGTCCACGACCGGGCTGACGCTGTCGGTGTCGCTGATGTTGCTGCTGTTGCCGGGGTTCGGGTCGCTCGTCCCGGCCGGCACCGTCGCCGACACCGTGTTCGTGACCGAGCCGGCCGTCGCGGTCACGTTCGCGGACACGAGCAGCTCGTAAAACTGGCCGGCCGCCAACGCCGGCAGCGCGAACGCGCCGCCCTCGAGCTGGGCCGCCGACGGCGGCGCCGCGCACTGCCCCGGCGTCGGCGAGCAGACGACCGTCGTCTTCGCCAACCCGGCCGCGACCGGATCGGTGAGCAGGGCACCCGTGACCGCGGACGGCCCGTCGTTGGTCACCCGCACCGTGTACGTCGTCGTCCCGCCCGCCGAAACCGTCGCGACCCCGTCCGTCTTCGTGACCCGCAGGTCCGCGACCGGGCTGACGCTGTCGGTGTCGCTGATGTTGCTGCTGTTGCCGGGGTTCGGGTCGCTCGTCCCGGCCGGCACCGTCGCCGACACCGTGTTCGTGACCGAGCCGGCCGTCGCGGTCACGTTCGCGGACACGAGCAGCTCGTAAAACTGGCCGGCCGCCAACGCCGGCAGCGCGAACGCGCCGCCCTCGAGCTGGGCCGCCGACGGCGGCGCCGCGCACTGCCCCGGCGTCGGCGAGCAGACGACCGTCGTCTTCGCCAACCCGGCCGCGACCGGATCGGTGAGCAGGGCACCCGTGACCGCGGACGGCCCGTCGTTGGTCACCCGCACCGTGTACGTCGTCGTCCCGCCCGCCGAAACCGTCGCGACCCCGTCCGTCTTCGTGACCCGCAGGTCCGCGACCGGGCTGACGCTGTCGGTGTCGCTGATGTTGCTGCTGTTGCCGGGGTTCGGGTCGCTCGTCCCGGCCGGCACCGTCGCCGACACCGTGTTCGTGACCGAGCCGGCCGTCGCGGTCACGTTCGCGGACACGAGCAGCTCGTAAAACTGGCCGGCCGCCAACGCCGGCAGCGCGAACGCGCCGCCCTCGAGCTGGGCCGCCGACGGCGGCGCCGCGCACTGCCCCGGCGTCGGCGAGCAGACGACCGTCGTCTTCGCCAACCCGGCCGCGACCGGATCGGTGAGCAGGGCACCCGTGACCGCGGACGGCCCGTCGTTGGTCACCCGCACCGTGTACGTCGTCGTCCCGCCCGCCGAAACCGTCGCGACCCCGTCCGTCTTCGTGACCCGCAGGTCCGCGACCGGGCTGACGCTGTCGGTGTCGCTGATGTTGCTGCTGTTGCCGGGGTTCGGGTCGCTCGTCCCGGCCGGCACCGTCGCCGACACCGTGTTCGTGACCGAGCCCGCCGTCGCGGTCACGTTCGCGGACACGAGCAGCTCGTAAAACTGGCCGGCCGCCAACGCCGGCAGCGCGAACGCGCCGCCCTCGAGCTGGGCCGCCGACGGCGGCGCCGCGCACTGCCCCGGCGTCGGCGAGCAGACGACCGTCGTCTTCGCCAACCCGGCCGCGACCGGATCGGTGAGCAGGGCACCCGTGACCGCGGACGGCCCGTCGTTGGTCACCCGCACCGTGTACGTCGTCGTCCCGCCCGCCGAAACCGTCGCGACCCCGTCCGTCTTCGTGACCCGCAGGTCCGCGACCGGGCTGACGCTGTCGGTGTCGCTGATGTTGCTGCTGTTGCCGGGGTTCGGGTCGCTCGTCCCGGCCGGCACCGTCGCCGACACCGTGTTCGTGACCGAGCCCGCCGTCGCGGTCACGTTCGCGGACACGAGCAGCTCGTAAAACTGGCCGGCCGCCAACGCCGGCAGCGCGAACGCGCCGCCCTCGAGCTGGGCCGCCGACGGCGGCGCCGCGCACTGCCCCGGCGTCGGCGAGCAGACGACCGTCGTCTTCGCCAACCCGGCCGCGACCGGATCGGTGAGCAGGGCACCCGTGACCGCGGACGGCCCGTCGTTGGTCACCCGCACCGTGTACGTCGTCGTCCCGCCCGCCGAAACCGTCGCGACCCCGTCCGTCTTCGTGACCCGCAGGTCCGCGACCGGGCTGACGCTGTCGGTGTCGCTGATGTTGCTGCTGTTGCCGGGGTTCGGGTCGCTCGTCCCGGCCGGCACCGTCGCCGACACCGTGTTCGTGACCGAGCCCGCCGTCGCGGTCACGTTCGCGGACACGAGCAGCTCGTAAAACTGGCCGGCCGCCAACGCCGGCAGCGCGAACGCGCCGCCCTCGAGCTGGGCCGCCGACGGCGGCGCCGCGCACTGCCCCGGCGTCGGCGAGCAGACGACCGTCGTCTTCGCCAACCCGGCCGCGACCGGATCGGTGAGCAGGGCACCCGTGACCGCGGACGGCCCGTCGTTGGTCACCCGCACCGTGTACGTCGTCGTCCCGCCCGCCGAAACCGTCGCGACCCCGTCCGTCTTCGTGACCCGCAGGTCCGCGACCGGGCTGACGCTGTCGGTGTCGCTGATGTTGCTGCTGTTGCCGGGGTTCGGGTCGCTCGTCCCGGCCGGCACCGTCGCCGACACCGTGTTCGTGACCGAGCCCGCCGTCGCGGTCACGTTCGCGGACACGAGCAGCTCGTAAAACTGGCCGGCCGCCAACGCCGGCAGCGCGAACGCGCCGCCCTCGAGCTGGGCCGCCGACGGCGGCGCCGCGCACTGCCCCGGCGTCGGCGAGCAGACGACCGTCGTCTTCGCCAACCCGGCCGCGACCGGATCGGTGAGCAGGGCACCCGTGACCGCGGACGGCCCGTCGTTGGTCACCCGCACCGTGTACGTCGTCGTCCCGCCCGCCGAAACCGTCGCGACCCCGTCCGTCTTCGTGACCCGCAGGTCCGCGACCGGGCTGACGCTGTCGGTGTCGCTGATGTTGCTGCTGTTGCCGGGGTTCGGGTCGCTCGTCCCGGCCGGCACCGTCGCCGACACCGTGTTCGTGACCGAGCCCGCCGTCGCGGTCACGTTCGCGGACACGAGCAGCTCGTAAAACTGGCCGGCCGCCAACGCCGGCAGCGCGAACGCGCCGCCCTCGAGCTGGGCCGCCGACGGCGGCGCCGCGCACTGCCCCGGCGTCGGCGAGCAGACGACCGTCGTCTTCGCCAACCCGGCCGCGACCGGATCGGTGAGCAGGGCACCCGTGACCGCGGACGGCCCGTCGTTGGTCACCCGCACCGTGTACGTCGTCGTCCCGCCCGCCGAAACCGTCGCGACCCCGTCCGTCTTCGTGACCCGCAGGTCCGCGACCGGGCTGACGCTGTCGGTGTCGCTGATGTTGCTGCTGTTGCCGGGGTTCGGGTCGCTCGTCCCGGCCGGCACCGTCGCCGACACCGTGTTCGTGACCGAGCCCGCCGTCGCGGTCACGTTCGCGGACACGAGCAGCTCGTAAAACTGGCCGGCCGCCAACGCCGGCAGCGCGAACGCGCCGCCCTCGAGCTGGGCCGCCGACGGCGGCGCCGCGCACTGCCCCGGCGTCGGCGAGCAGACGACCGTCGTCTTCGCCAACCCGGCCGCGACCGGATCGGTGAGCAGGGCACCCGTGACCGCGGACGGCCCGTCGTTGGTCACCCGCACCGTGTACGTCGTCGTCCCGCCCGCCGAAACCGTCGCGACCCCGTCCGTCTTCGTGACCCGCAGGTCCGCGACCGGGCTGACGCTGTCGGTGTCGCTGATGTTGCTGCTGTTGCCGGGGTTCGGGTCGCTCGTCCCGGCCGGCACCGTCGCCGACACCGTGTTCGTGACCGAGCCCGCCGTCGCGGTCACGTTCGCGGACACGAGCAGCTCGTAAAACTGGCCGGCCGCCAACGCCGGCAGCGCGAACGCGCCGCCCTCGAGCTGGGCCGCCGACGGCGGCGCCGCGCACTGCCCCGGCGTCGGCGAGCAGACGACCGTCGTCTTCGCCAACCCGGCCGCGACCGGATCGGTGAGCAGGGCACCCGTGACCGCGGACGGCCCGTCGTTGGTCACCCGCACCGTGTACGTCGTCGTCCCGCCCGCCGAAACCGTCGCGACCCCGTCCGTCTTCGTGACCCGCAGGTCCGCGACCGGGCTGACGCTGTCGGTGTCGCTGATGTTGCTGCTGTTGCCGGGGTTCGGGTCGCTCGTCCCGGCCGGCACCGTCGCCGACACCGTGTTCGTGACCGAGCCCGCCGTCGCGGTCACGTTCGCGGACACGAGCAGCTCGTAAAACTGGCCGGCCGCCAACGCCGGCAGCGCGAACGCGCCGCCCTCGAGCTGGGCCGCCGACGGCGGCGCCGCGCACTGCCCCGGCGTCGGCGAGCAGACGACCGTCGTCTTCGCCAACCCGGCCGCGACCGGATCGGTGAGCAGGGCACCCGTGACCGCGGACGGCCCGTCGTTGGTCACCCGCACCGTGTACGTCGTCGTCCCGCCCGCCGAAACCGTCGCGACCCCGTCCGTCTTCGTGACCCGCAGGTCCGCGACCGGGCTGACGCTGTCGGTGTCGCTGATGTTGCTGCTGTTGCCGGGGTTCGGGTCGCTCGTCCCGGCCGGCACCGTCGCCGACACCGTGTTCGTGACCGAGCCCGCCGTCGCGGTCACGTTCGCGGACACGAGCAGCTCGTAAAACTGGCCGGCCGCCAACGCCGGCAGCGCGAACGCGCCGCCCTCGAGCTGGGCCGCCGACGGCGGCGCCGCGCACTGCCCCGGCGTCGGCGAGCAGACGACCGTCGTCTTCGCCAACCCGGCCGCGACCGGATCGGTGAGCAGGGCACCCGTGACCGCGGACGGCCCGTCGTTGGTCACCCGCACCGTGTACGTCGTCGTCCCGCCCGCCGAAACCGTCGCGACCCCGTCCGTCTTCGTGACCCGCAGGTCCGCGACCGGGCTGCGCGTATCGGTGTCGGTGACGTGCCGCTGTTGCCCGGCGTCGGGTCGGTCACCCCGGCCGGCACCGTCGCCGACACCGTGTTCGTGACCGAGCCCGCCGTCGCGGTCACGTTCGCGGACACGAGCAGCTCGTAAAACTGGCCGGCCGCCAACGCCGGCAGCGCGAACGCGCCGCCCTCGAGCTGGGCCGCCGA
>CAWGLG010000002.1:0-563926 GCA_963823355.1 uncultured Thermoleophilia bacterium | reverse complement strand
CCATACACCTCAATCATCATCACCGTCGGGCTGGTTTCGCCAACCGTCCGCAAACGGGACGGGATCCCGCCTGTTCATGCGGGGCCGCCCGAGGCGCGAATCGCTGTCGCCGCCGGTGGGCGGAGGGTGCCACCTCGAATCACGCGGGCAGCGTGACGCGTAGCACGGTGCCTCCCTGAGGCGGCAGCTCCGCTCGGATCGAGCCGCCGTGCGCCTCGACGAGGCTGCGTGCGATCGCGAGTCCCAGCCCACTGCCCGCGGAGTCCGTGGCGCGTACGTAGCGGTCGAACACCGACTCGAGCTGCTCCTCGGGGATCCCCGCGCCCGTGTCCGAGACGACGATCTCGACCGAGCCATCGCGCGCCCCGACGGCGACGGTGACGGATCCGCCCGCCGGCGTGTGCCGCAGCGCGTTCGCGACGAGATTCTCGAGCACCTGCCGGATCCGGATCGGGTCGACGTCGGCGTCTGGAACGTCTTGGGCGCGACTCGAGAGCCGGATGTCCTTGGCGCCGGCTCGGGGCGAGAAGGCCGTCACGACGTCCGCTGCAAGGGCACCGAGGTCGCACGACTCGTGGTGGAGCCGGAGCGCACCCGCCTCAGACGTCGACAGCGTCTGGAGATCGTCGAGCAGCCTCGCCATCACCTGTGTCTCCTCGAGCAGTGCGTCGAGGCGCTCGTCGTCTCGCGTGTAGACGCCGTCGAGCATCCCCTCCACGTTGCCGCGGACGACGGCGAGCGGTGTGCGGAGCTCGTGCGTCACGTCGGCGAGCAGGCGGCGCCGCTGATCCTCGCTCTCCTGCAGCCGCGATGTCATCTCGTTGAACGTCCGCCCGAGCCGGCGGACCTCACCAGGGCCGCGAAGGTCGACCCTGGCCGTGTAGTCGCCGCCCGCGACGCGCTCCGCCGCCTCCATCACGTCGCCGATCGGACGGAGCGTCCTGCGCACCGACCGCCCGACGAACGCGAGGCCGACGACGAAGATCGTCAGCCCGCCAAGGGCAACTGCGACGCGGGCGCCCGGGGACGTCCCACCGAGCGCGGCGGTCACGGCGGCCACGACGAACAGCGTCGCGAGGAAGAGGAGCAGCAGGAGCGCGGCGAGCAGGAGCCCGATGCGCCGCATGAACCGGCGCCGGCTCGGCCCGACTGCACCTCGCGCCCACGGTGGGCCATGGCGCTGCCGGCTGCCGCGGCCTCGGCCTCGAGGGCTGCACGAGGGGGCGCTAGGCATCGGCGAACCGATACCCGACGCCGTGCACCGTCTCGACGTACCGGGGCGCACCGGGCATGGGCTCGATCTTGCGGCGCAGGTTCTTGACGTGCGCGTCGATCGCACGCTCGTACGACTCGAACGCGACACCGTGCACCGCGTCGAGCAGCTGCCCGCGGGTGAACACCCGACCGGGCTGGCGCACGAGCGTCTCGAGCAGCGCGAACTCCGTCGGGGTCAGCTCCACCTGCCGATCGCCCACGGTGACGCGGCGACGGGCCACGTCGACCACGACGTCGAGCGCGGCCACCGTGTCTGCAGTCGTCTGCGCACGTGCGCCGCGCCGCAGGACGGCGCGCACGCGTGCGACCAGCTCCTTCGGGCTGAACGGCTTGACCACGTAGTCGTCGGCGCCGAGCTCCAGCCCGACGACACGGTCGGTCTCCTCGCCACGAGCAGTCAGCATCACGATCGGCACGTCACCGATCCGCCGCAGCTCGCGCGTGACGTCGAGCCCGTCGATGTCCGGCAGTCCGAGATCCAACACCACGAGAGCAGGCTGGACGCGCCGCACCTGCACGAGCGCCTCCCCGCCGGTCGCGGCAACGACCACCGAGAAGCCGGCCTGCTCGAGGTAGTCGCTGACGAGCCGGGCGAGGCCCGGCTCGTCCTCGACGACCACGATCGTGCTCATCTGCCTACTTGTAGCGTCTTCACCGGCCGACGGACTGCGGTCGCCACGGCCGCCTACGCAGTCGTGGACGGGCTCGAGCCGTCCTCGTGCTCGTGCGCGCGACGGTGCCACTCCCCCAGCCACGCCGGCCCGCCCGGGCCGCCCGGGCCACACCCGCGGCCAGAGCGGCGGCGGAAGGCGGATGCGAGCAGGAGCACGACGAAGACGAGGAACAGCAGCCCGAAGGGGAAGAAGAAGACCGGAGGGCCGTGACCCTCGGTGACGACGATCGTCTGCCCCGCAGCACCTGCGCTCGTCCCGGCTCCGCTCACCACCACCGCGTCGCCGTGGTGTCGCCACCCGTCGTGCGTGCTCGCGCCGATCGCGATGCCCGCTCCGAGAAGCGTCAATGCGACGAGGCCGGCGACGATGACTCGCTTGATCATGGAACGTCCTTTCGCTCGCTGGATCGAAGTGCTTCGACGGTACGGGCCGCGTGCGGAGATCCTGTGAAGGGAAACGGGAGGCATCGCGGAGGCATCGCCGTCGACCGACGACCGCTCCTCGCGCGGACGGGCCCGCCGGAGACGGAGAAACGGCCTCCGTATGCCACCGGGTCGGCTCCACGCGTTGATCGACGGCGTCGTCGCCATCGCGATCCGTTTGAAGGGTGTCGCTACCGGGCGCGCAGGGATCGGTTCACGCTCGGCTTGACTGAATCGTCATACGATTCGGCCGCGCCGAGGCCGTTGGTTCGCGGCGATGTCTCCCCGTTCGCGTGGCCGTGTCTAGGGTGATCGGATGCCGTGGTGGACCTGGCTGCTGATCGCCCTCGGGGTGGCGCTCCTGGTCTACGCCGCTCTCATCGGATGGCTGGTCGCGGTGGGCCGTCGGGAGGACGCCCGAGCTCTGGCGACCCTGATCCCGGACTGCATCGTGCTGGCGGAGAGGCTTGTTCGTGACCCACGGGTGCCCCGATGGAGAAAGTGGCTTCTCGTCGCGCTCGTCGGGTATCTGGCGCTCCCGTTCGATCTCGTTCCGGACTTCATCCCGGTCGCCGGGCAGCTTGACGACGTGATCGTCGTCGCCCTCGTCTTGCGCAGCCTTGTCCGCTCGGGCGGTGAGCCGTTGGTACGGGAGCTGTGGCCGGGGCCGGAGCGCACGCTCCGCCTGATCCTACGATTCGCTCGGTGAATCCAGATCCCGAACGACGTGCGCGACCGCTCGAGGCTCTCCGGGCAGAACCCCCCGGGTCAGGCGCCCCGCCGCGGCGCTTTCGCGGCAACAAGCGGGAAGTGCCGCAGTCCGCTGCGCTCGACGCCGGGAACATGCTGTCCGCCCCCGAGGCCGAGGGCGGACAGCATCACGAGCCGACGGGAGAGTTGCTCAGCGGACGACGATCGTTCCGTCCATGTTGGGATGGATGACGCACTCGTAGTGGTAGCTGCCAGGCCTGGTGAACGTGACCCGGAAGAGATGGGGCGTCTGAGACGTCGTGTACGGGTAGATGACCCCGCCGCTCAGGTATCCGTTGCCGTGATTCGAGCCGTCGTCGACGACGGGGGCCGGCGGGCCGGGCGGCTCGCTCGGAAAGACGCCGAACGGATTGACGACGAGCTTGGGGGACGTGAACGTCTTCTCGATCTGCCCGGTGTACGCGTTGGGCCCGAACGTGACGGTGTGGATGTCGACCGGGTCGTGCGACACGAACTTGACCGTGTCCCCGCTGTTGACGACAAGGCGCTTCGGAAAGAAGGAGGTGATCTCGGCCCCGTTGAGCTTGCCCGTGCCGACCCAGACGGCGAGCTTCTCCGACGGGTTCTGCGACTGGATGCTCTTGACGTCGCGGATCACTTTGGCGAGCTCCGCCTGACCGCGAGCCTCGGCCGTGCCGGCGGGAGGTGGTGTTGCCGTCGCAGGCAGCACCCGGATCGCGCCCTGCATCCCCGGGTGGACGATGCAGAAGAAGCGGTATGTCCCCGGCTTCTGGAAGGTCAGCGTGTACGGCTTCGGCGGCTTCTTCGGGGACGCGTTCAGGACCGGGAGTAGACCTGAGCTGCGCACCTGCAACGGGCTCGAGATCGTTGCTCCGCCCAGCTGCGGGACGGCCCTGGGGTTCAGAGACAGCAGGGGCGCCGTTCCCGCCCACCACAACGCCTTCCCTGCGGCATCCGTCAACAGGGGCTGCTTACCGGCGGGAGCCGGGACGATCGTCGGGAACGCCTTCGGACTGGCGAACGTGATCGTGTGGAAGCCTGCGAAATCGAACTTCACCGACTGGCCCGCCACGATGGTCGCCACGCGCGGAAAGAACGCGAGCCCATCCGCCTGCTTGGTCACTCCGGGCGGAGCAGATCGCATTGGAGGTCCGGCCGAGACGACTGCCCCGACGCCTCCCGCTGCGGGGGCGGTACCTGAGGACGACGACGCAGATGCGAGCGATATCGCCCCCGTTCCCACGGCTGCGACGACAACGCCTGCTGCGACGATCCGGCTGATTCGTGCTGACACGCTTCCTCCTTCGACGTTGGTCGTTCCTGGCACGCCCGTCACGCGAGCTCACGCTCGCTATCGATCCAACGCATGGTTGTACGACGGCGTTCCTGAACGGCTCCTGAACGTCCCCGGAAGAGGAGGGTTGCGACGCTCGCGACCCCCCTACCCCCCGCTCTGACACCGCGGGCGCCTGTTCGAGCTCTCTCCGCGGGCCTGCCGTGGAGCTCCTCAGAGGGGCGTGGCTGTGGTGCGTCTCTGCCTTCGGAGGCGCAGGAGCCGATGCCGAGAGGGCGAACCGGATTCGAGGTGGAGAGCTACTGGGGCACCAGCCGGACCGAGGCGTTCAGCGACGGGGTCTTCGCGATCGCGATCACGCTGCTGATTCTGGAAGTCAATGTTCCGGAGAGCGAGTTCGACGACCTGTGGCACGGCATCGCCGGTCAGTGGCCGTCCTACCTGGCGTATGTGACGAGCTTCATCACGATCGGAGGGATCTGGTTCGTCCATCACGGCATCTTCCGGCGCCTGCAGTACGCGAACCAGCGGCTGATGGTGATCAACCTGGTGCTGCTGATGGCCGTCGCGTTCCTACCGTTCCCGACCAAGCTGATGGCCGAAGCAATCCACAGCAGCGACGCCGAACGAGCCGCCGTCATCTTCTACGGCGCAACTCTGCTCGTCATCCAATCACTGCTCGCCGCCCTCTGGGGATCCGTCACGCTCGACCGCCACTTGCTCAGCTCCGAGGTAGATGAGAGCGAGATCAAGGCGATCGCGATGGCAGCGACACCGAGCATCGGCTTCTACGTCGCCGTGATCGTGCTCGCCGTCTTGGCTCCCCTCGTCGCCGTGTGGGGCTTCCTCGCAATCGCAGTCGTCGGTGTTCTCCGAGCACGTGGCGACCGGACGCTGCCACCCCGGACGACACCTGAGTGAGGCGACCTCCCGCCGCCCTGCGTCAGCTGCCTCCGAGGCGCTGATGGGACGAGGTGCTCTGTGGGCATTCAGGCCGAGGCACTCTGTGCCCGGTCTTCCCCACTCTCACCCCGTCTTGCCAGAGCCTCTCCCGCCGGTACCCGATGCGGATGGCGATCGAGCCACGGACTGCGAGGCTATCGGGTGCCGGAAAAGCAGCGCAGCCAGGCGCAATCCCTCTGCGAGAGAACCGGCTTGTCTGCGACCTGGCGCAACCGTCCACAACCAGCGCGGAAGGGTTAGTCTGACGTCACATGCCGGAGGCCCCTGGTGCGATCCCATCCGCGCCCAACAGAAAAGCCCCGCATTTTGGATCTTTCTTCGCCTTTCCCGCCGGGTGAAAGGTCGAAACCCGTGTCCTCCGAAACCGATTGGAAACCCGGACGGTAGGTGTGTCCGCGAACCCGGAGCGACCGCTGCCAGGGTCTTCGGCCCCGCCGGGCACCCGCAAACGCTACTTCGCCGGGGGGCAGGCACTCGCGACCGTCTCGGCGCTGTTGGCCGCTTCTTCGTAACCGGCTGCCGGGTCGGCGCTTTCGGCCAGCGCTTTCGTCGTCTCGAGCGACGCGCTCGCACACAGCTCCGCCTGTTTGGTCGCCGCTCGGGCCTGTTCCGCCTGTGCCCGCGCAAGATCCCGTTCGGCCCGAGCCTGCTCGAGCGATCCCCGTGCCTGCGTCGCCGCCTGTTCCGCGTCGGCGACGTTCTGCTCGGCGGTTGCCGCGGCCTGCTCGGCCTGGGCAACGTCCTCGTCGCTGACGACGACGATCCCGGCAACTCCGGAAAGCGCGCTCTGGATGCGGGTTCGGGCGTTGGCGATACGGCGCTCGGCCTCGGCCGAGGCCGACGCCGCAGCCGTAGACTGGGCCTGGAGATCCGCCTCGGCGTCGTCCAGGTCGTGGTTGAGCACAAGCGCCCAAGCACCCAACGCGATCGCTGCGACGAGCGCCACGCCGACAATCACCATCCACACCACCGACCGTTTGCGCGAGGAAGCGTCGTTGCCCGTGCCGCCGCCGCTTCCGGAACCGGCGGGTTGATCCATCTGCGTGGGTCCTGTCGTCATTCCTGCCTCCTCGAGGTTGTCGTCGTCCCGGGCGGAAGCCCACGCAGCACCGGTGGGTGCTGGTGGGCTTCGATCACGCGGTCCTACCCCATCTGGGACGAGCCGTCTTGGTCGGCGCAGGCGTACCTCGCCTCGACCTCGGCTACGGGCTGAGCCAGGAGCTCAGATTCGCCGCCGGACACCGCGTCCAGGTGTGACGGCTGCCGCCACGACCGCGGTCTTCGCGACCGGCGCGGGACCCGGTGAGACGGCCTTTGCCACGACGGCGGTCTTTGCGACCGGGTGACCGATGACACCGACGCGTCCTACACGTGCAGGCCTGAGAGGCATTTCTAGACTCCTTCCGTTGCAAGTGCTTCGTCCGCCTCGAGCGAGGCGATGATCGCCTGGATCGGGATCCGTCCGTTCGCGATCAGCTGACCGCCCGAACGCCGCGCCGCCGAGGCGAACGGCGCCGCCCAGAGGTTCTCCCAGATCAGGACGCCGGCAACGCTGCCCGGATCCATGCAAGCGGCCAGATTCACCACGTCGTCGGCCGCCAGGAGCTCCGCCAGCTCGGCCTCGACCTTCTCCAGCCCCCCGAGCCCCGGAACGTCGGAGAGCTCCATCGCGTCGACCGAGCCGTCCTCGTTCTTCGTCAGGATCAGGACGTCGATCACCCGGATCGTGCCCGCATCGACGAGCCTGAGCAGCTCCTCGGTCATCTCGCCCGTGAAGCTGCTCGCTCCCGCCGGGAACTCGACCACGATGTAGTCGACCGGCCCGAGCTCATCCAGCGATGTCTCTGTCATCTTCGCCTCCCTTTCGTTGGTGTGACGGGATTGGAGGTTCGATCGGCGCGACTCGTGAAAGCTCGCATTCAGTCGACCAGCTCGAACTCGCCGGGCCGCCAGGTCTGGTCGAACCATGGTTCGAGTGGACCGTAGAGGCGCAGGAGTACGAACCAACCCTTGCCGGCCACGGTCTGGATCCAGTTTGCTTCCTTGCCCGCGGGCGCGGTCGGCCCGAAGTAGAGGTCGACCGAGCCGTCGTCGTTCGCGATCAGCGGATCCTTGGTGCTGTTCTTGCTCGGATAAGGCTGTCCGGTCTGCAGCTCGGAGCGGGTCTGCGGGTCGTAGGCGACAACCGACCAGAAGTCCTTGGCGGGGGGATCGGCTGGGATGTTCAACCGGTATGCCCTCGCCCCGTCGAGGTAGTTGCCGTCGCGGTCCTTGTCTCCGATCGCGTACTGCGAGCCGACGCCGACCATCTTCAACGCCATCGCCGGTGTGTTGACCGTTGCCATGTAGAAGAAGTAGGTGCGGGCGTCTAGGTTTCGGCCGCCGTCGCCGTCGTCGATCAGCCAGCGATAATCGCCACCGACGAAGCCCGTCTTCCAGTGGCTGCCGTCGTCGTAGACGTATGCGCCGGGATCTCGCGGCTGAAAGACCAGCGACCGCGCCGTTGCGTTGCCCACTGCCACCGCGTCGACGAGAATCTCGGCCAGGCGCTGATCCGGCTCGAACGGGTGCCCTTTCCGGATGCCGATGCTCGCCAGAAGACCACGCGTCTCGGGATCGATCACATCGATCGGCTCCCGATCGATCACGCGGTGCAGTTCGACGTAGAACGTGCTGTCGTTGGAATGGATCGTGTTGAAGTGGCGGCCGCTGCCGGAGATGAACTCCATTTCCGGCGGATCGTCGGACACCGAAAGCGGATACACGCGAAGGCCGTCACGGAACATCGTGGCCGCCGCGTCCGGCCGCCCGTCGACCATGAAGCCACGGAGGATCAGCCAGTTCGTGACGCTCGGCGAGGTGGCCGTGAAATAGCCGTCGGGCACGTCTCCGTCATAGCCGGGAGGCACGATGAGGTACTTCCCGCCTTTTCCGCGGTCCGGGCCCGGGAAACCCATGTCGATCACGAACCGGAACCACGCGTCGTTCACCGTCCCGGGGCCACACCCCGGAGGGATCTCGACCACCGTTGCACCGTCTCGCTCCAGATCGAGCATCACCATGGCATAGACCGTGTCGGTGTTCCCCGTCAGAAACAGAGGACCCGAGTCCAACAGCCCGTCCATCATCACGCACTGATGCGACGCCACGGCTCCCATCTCGGCCATCCCATGCCTCATCGCCTCGATCGAGCAGGCAGGCACGCCGTTGAGGAAGGCCTCGACGCCGCGAACGAAAACGAGGTGGTCGTGGACGAGGGCCGCCGTCTCCGGCGTCGGCAAGCCATCAGCGAACTCCAACACACCGATACGCGTCGGAACGCGGTCCGGTGTCAGAATCGACTCGGGGATGGGCGTGTTGTAGTTCGGCCTGGCTTCGGTCATCGGCGCTCCGTTCGTATCGGATAGCACATGCGGTCAGATGGGCTTCAGAGCGTCGGGGTGGGCGATCTTGTATCGGGCAGGACGATAGCCCTCACAGCTCGGCGACCGTTGCGAGATCTCGGTAGCGTTGACCCATCTCGACGCTACTCAACAATGTGCCACGCGGGGGCGATCGCGACTATTCAGATTCGGTTTCGAGCGACGGCCGCCCCGTGAAGACATCCGTGAGCGAACCGTCGGCCCGGGACGCTGCGACCCCGACCACGGTGGTCGCCGAGGAGGTCGATGCCTTCAGGACCGCCGTGTCCGGGATGGAGATCGACTACGTGCGCACGAGCGTCGGCAGCGGTCCGTGCGTGGCGACGTCGATCGGCGACGACGACATCGCTCTCAGCGCGGGATCGATGGGGTTCTCGGCGGTCGCTCATGGCGAGACGCCCTCGGATCGGACCATGCTCTCGCTCATCACGTCGGCCCCGCCTGGGAGCACCTGGAACGGCGTCGAGGTCGCGCCCGGTGACCTGATCGGATACGCCCCTGGCACCACGTTTATCGCGAACGAACTCGCGGGCCTCGGTGCGGTGGTCGTAGGTGTGTCGACCGCCGCCGCCCAACGCGTCGCAGACGAACTGGGTCGACGCGATCCAACGACGGCCCGTTCGGTCAAGCCACTCCCGTTCGGGCCATCTGTCCGCCGCCTCCGCGAGGCGATGCTCCACCTCGCTTCCAGGCCCGAGCTCCTGGCCCGACCCGAAGAGCGCCAACGGCTGCTCGAGGAGGCCGTTCGAGTCATCACGGATGTGAACGAAGCCGGCTCCAGGCGACGCCATCCCTCGCTCGACAGCCGCAGGATCGTCAGGTCAAGCATCGAGTATTCGATCTCCACCGCTTCCCTGTCTCCGACGATCACCGAGTTGTGCCGCGCGGCCGCAGTCTCCGAGAGCAAGCTCCGACAGTCGTTCATCGACGTCGTCGGCATGCCTCCGACGCGTTTCTTCCAGAATCAACTCCTCAACGAAGCACGACGAAGACTCCTCGCCGCACAACCAGGCGTGTCCACCGTCACGGCCGTCGCCGCGTCCCTCGGCGTGACCCAGTTCGGACGCTTCGCGGGACGGTACCGCGAGCTCTTCGACGAACTTCCCAGCAACACGCTGATGTCCGCGGCTGAATGAGCGGTCTCGAACCGGAGGTCGGGGCCGAACCCAGAGCCGCTTCCTCTCCTCATCCGTTGGTGTCGCCGATCTCGCGCGCCAGCTGGTCGGGGGTAGTGCACAAGTCGGGTTGCGGTGCGCGATCACGCTGCTCATTCTGGAAGTCACTGTTCCGGAGAGCGAGTTCGACGACCTGGAACTCTGTGCCCGGTCTTCCCCACTCTCACCCCGTCTGCCGGAGCCTCTCCGCCGGTACCCGATGTGGATGGCGATCGAGCCACGGGACTGCGAGCCTATCGGGTGCTGAACCGCGCATCGACATCCGGGAGCCCCTCGAACCGCGAGAACGTGCCCTCGTCTGCGATCTCCTGCGCAGCCTGCAGGAATCCGGCCCAGGCGGTACGCGCGAGCGTCCCTCCGACACTGATCCGGCGCACTCCGAGGGACGCAGCCTCCGCGACCGTGATGAACGGAGCATTGGCCAGGAGGTTCACCGGTTTCGGTGACACCGCTGCGACGACCGCCGCAACCTGCTCCCTGGTTTCGATCCGCGGAGCGTAGAGGCAGTCGGCTCCCGCTTCGGAGTACGCCTGCAGCCTTCGGATCGTCTCCTCCAGGTCGGGGCGTCCCACGACGAAGCCCTCTGATCGCCCGGTGAGGACGATGCCCGTTCCGCTCTCGTCGATCGCTCGTCGCGCGGCTCGGATACGGTCGACAGCAAGCTCGAATTCATACAGAGGCTCAGCCGCGTCGCCCGTGGAGTCCTCGATCGAGAGCCCGGCGATCCCGGTCGCTGCGGCGAGCTTCACATTCGACGCGACCTCCTCCGGATCGTGCGCGAAACCGCCCTCGAAGTCTGCGTTCACCGGGAGCTTCACCGCCCCGGCGACGACACGAAGATGCTCCAGCGTCTGCTCGAGGAGGAGTTGATTGTCGGCGCGACCCAGGGTCCACGCGTAACCGGCACTCGTCGTCGCGAGCGCCTCGAAGCCCAGCTGCTCGAGGGCGAGCGCGCTGCCGGCGTCCCACGGGTTCGGCATGACGAAGCAGCCGGTGGCGTGTAGCCGGCGAAAGGCATCGACACGATCATCCTGCACGGTCATGGCACTCCTCGTCGGACATTGGTCGAGAGTCGACACGCTAGCCGGACCCGCACTCCGCCGAGTCGTCGGCGGCAGCAGCCCAGAACCGAAGGTGGTGGATCGGGCCTCCCCGACGCCGCAGCGACGAACCCCGGAATCGGCGCTCGGCGAGGTGGAACACGGTTCCGGGGGACACCCCACTTGCGGTTCCGCGGCTCGGCGACTACGGGTTGACGAGCCGCGCCTTCATCGCCGCGAACTCCTCGTCTGTCAGTACTCCGCTCCGGTGGAGGCCGGACAGCCGCTCCAGGCGTTCCAGGTCGTCGAGCGACGGCGCCGGCGGACGCGGGTCGGCGGACGCAGGAGCGGGCGGCTCCGGTGCGATCACGGCCGTCGCCGCGTCCGCCTCCCGGGAACGGGCGGTGCGCTCTGCGTGCGCGGAGCGGGCCGCATCGGCCGCCCTCCGCCCACGGCCGCTGAGATCGTCCCAACGCGCGCGCAGCCAGTCGGCGACCGGAGGTCGCTCGGCATCCGGGAACTCGCGCAGCGTCTGGCGACGGAGGGCCTCGACCCCGAAGCCGGCAAGCGCCGCGAAGATGACGAGCCAGGCAAAGCGCGTGAAGGAGTCGATCGCACCTGCGAGGAGGAGAACGAGCACGAGCGCTGTCGCTGCAGCCGATCGCGAAGCCCCTCCACTCGAGATAGGGCGCGAGCGTCCGCCGCACCGCCGTCGCGTTCCTGCCGGGCCCCGCAAGTACCGCGCCCAGCGCCAGGACCGCGCCGAGAGCGATGACCGACCCACAGCGCCCCGTTGAGAGGGCTCTCGACGATCCGCCAGACGGCCGTTGCAGCGTCCCGCGCCTCGGGCTGGGTGACGACCCGATCGAGGACGATGCCACGGAGCGCACCCACGAACAGGAGCAGGAGCCCCGCTCCCACGACGAGTCCGATACCGATGTTCCGCAGTGCCTCGCGCCGGCGGTCTCGCGCCAGCCAGAGGGCGAGGGCGTAGAGACCGAGGGCGACGAACGGCAGGAACTTGGCGACGGCATCGAGCCACCGCATGGAGTCCTGAACAACGCGGAGCTCGTTCGAGCGGAGCACCTCGATGGTGCCTGCGTCGGCCGGAATACGCGCCGCCAGGCTCTCGCCCAGCCCGATCCGCCGCGTCGCCTCCACGAGGAGCGGGCGCAGCCCCAGCCGGACGACGCCACCCTCGGTCGAAACGCCGGCTCCGCCTCCCTCCACGACGGAGCGCACGAACTGCTCGTGCGCCTGCCGGCTGGCAGTCTCCCAGAGGCTCGCGAGCACCGACGTGCGCAGCGCCTGCTCGACCACCTGGTACGCGACCGGGCGGAGCGCGGCCGCCGCGACGTTCGAGAAGCGGTCGGCGTCGTCGGGGAGCACGTCCTTGACCTCGGCCTCGACGTCGACCTGACGATAGATCTCGTCGACCGCGTAGTTCGCGACGGCGGTGCGCACTGCTGGATCGTCCAGCATCGCCGAGCTCGTACGCACGAAGACATCCGTGTCGAGCACCTGACGCTGAACCCACACCGCGAGAACCGACGCCAGCGCCACGACCGTCGCCGCCACGACGACGCGAGAGCACCGCGGCCCGGCGCAGACCGCTCGATCGAGCGGCGACCACGCCCGCTGTAGATGTCGTGTCCGCCTGCGAGGTCAGAGTGAGCATCACGCCCAACCGTACCCTGAAAAGGCCTCCATCGGCCCGCCCCCCCAAATGTGCAACCCGAGCTCCCGTGTCATTACGATCCACCCGCCGCCACGGCCGGCCAGCTCGTGACAGAGCCACCTAGCGCACCTACCAGGAAGCCCCTCGCGAAGCGACTGCTGCGCCTCGGGGTCTGGAGTGCGGTCCTCGTGGTCGTCTTCGGCTGGCTGCTGCCGCAGTTCATCGACTACGCGCAGGTCTGGGACGCGATCAAGCTGCTCAGCGCCTGGCAGCTGCTCGTCCTGCTCGGTCTCGGCCTCATGCGCGTCCCGACCGAGGCCGTGATGTACCGGGCGCTTCTGCCCGGCTTGGGCCTGTGGCGCGGCGTCGAGGCGTATCTCTCTGCGAACCTCACGTCGATGGTGGTGCCGACGCCGGGTGCCGAGATGGTGAGGTTCGCCTACTTCCGCGGAGCGGGGTACGAGCCAGGGACGGCGGGCCTCGGGGCCTTCGGCTCCTTCTTCTTCCCTACCGTGGGGCGGCTGCTGCTGCCGCTCGTCGCCTTCGCGCTGCTGCTGGTCACGGGCGAGATCGACGGCGACACGTTCGTGCTGGGTGCGCTCGCGCTCGCCGTCGCCACCGTCGTTGCACTGCTCGGCTACCTCCTGCTCCGCTCCGAGCGCTCTGCTCGGTGGGTCGGGGCCAGGGCACAGCGCCCACTCTCGTGGGTGCTCGTGAAGCTGAAGCGGGCACCACTCGTGGACACTGCCGGGAGGGCGGCCGAGCTTCGCCGGGACGCGCTCGCGGTCGTACGGCAGGGATGGCAGCTCGGAACGGCCGGCGTCGTCCTCAACCTCTTCCTCACCTTTCTGATCCTGCTCACCGCGGTGCGGTTCGTCGACGTCTCCCCGTCCGAACTGCCCACCGCCGAGGTGTTCGCTGCCTTTGCCATCGCCTTCTGGGCGGGTGCGGTGTTCCCGATCACCGGCAGTGGACTGGGCGTCGTCGACGCGGTCCTGATCGGCACCCTTGCGCGGCAGAGCTCGGCCTCCAACGACGCGCTCGTTGCCGCAGCCTTGCTCTGGCGCGTCTTCTACTCGTTCATCACCCTGCCGCTGGGGGCACTGACGCTGAGTCGCTTCAGGAAGGCCAACCCGGACGTCCTCCGCCGCACGAAGCGAGTCGTCCCGAGCGAGAGCCCGCTCGCGCGGGACCAGTCATGAGCGGCACACCAGCTCCGACTCCTGCCGCCTCTCCGGAGAGACCCTCGATCGGCCGGCGGCTCTGGCGTGCCGTCCGGCTGCTGCTCGTGCTGCTCGCCGTGGTGGTCGTCGGCGACCTGCTCGGCATCGACGTGATCGGCTGGCTCGGGGAGATCTGGACCCGCATGCTCGAGGTCGACCCGATCTACATCGTCGCGGCCTGTGCGCTGCAGACGGTGCAGACGGCACTGACCGCGCTTCCCCTGAGGAACATCCTGCGGGCCTCCTACCCCGACCAGGAGATCACCTTCAAGTTCGCGTTCGGGACGTACGCGGCCTCGGTGGCCGGGAACTCGATTCTGCCCGCCAACGGCGGCACGCTGATCATGCTCGGGCTCTGGCGGGTGGTGATCCCCGCCAGTTCCTTCGCGACCTTCATCGCGGTGCTCGCCGTGCACAGCCTCGGCTTCGCCGCCTTCCAGGGGCTGACCTACCTCTACATCCTGATCAGCCCTGCCGAGGGCCTGAACGGGGCGATCAAGCAGGAGTCGGGCTTCCTCACCTGGATCGCCGCCAACCCGTGGCTCTCCCTCGGGATCGCGCTGACGGCCGTCGCCGTCTCGGCCCTGCTCGTCCACCGTTTCTGGCCGAAGCTCCGGCGCACCTTGCATCGGCTGGCGGCGGGTGCGGTGATCCTGCGCACGCCGTCGAAGTACGTGGTGCAGGTACTGGTGCCGCAGGCACTCTCGTTCCTCGTTCGCCTGGCCAAGACGGCGGTCCTGATGCAGGCGTTCGGGATCCCGGTGACGCTGCGATCGGTGCTGCTCGTGACCGTCGCGAGCTCCCTCGCCGGCGCCTTCCAGGTCACGCCGGGCGGCCTCGGCACCAAGCAGGCGATGGACTGCGTCGCACTGTCCGGCTACACGGACTGCACGACGGCGACGTCCTGGTCGCTGTCGCAGCAGGCGATCGTCACCGCCTGGAACCTCGTGCTCGGCGCCGGCGGGCTCGTCTGGGCCTTCGGCTGGTCGGACACGAAGGACCTCGTCAAGCGGCGTAAGGAGCTGGTCGCGGACGTGAAGGCCCAGAGGGACGGCGAGGCGGCGCCGGGAGACGCCGAGGTGGCTGAGCCATGAGCAGCCGCGGAGACCGCGACACGGGAGTAAGATCGCCGATCGTGGCATCCGCCCGCGCCGACGACGATGCCGGGTGGGGCTCGCTCGTTCCGATCGCGATGGTGATGTTCATCATCGCGCTCGACACGACGATGCTGAACGTGGCGATTCCGTCGATCGTGGAGGATCTGGACACGACGACGTCGGCCGTGCAGTCCGCCGTCGCGCTGTATTCGCTCGTGATGGCGGCGCTGATGGTCGGCGCCGGCCGGCTCGGCGACATCGTCGGCTCCAAGAAGGTGTACACCGTGGGGCTCGTCGTGTTCGGCGTCGGGACGCTGACGGCGACGGTGGCGCCGAACGTGGCCGTTCTCATCTTCGGCTGGTCGTTCCTGGAGGGCGTCGGCGCGGCCGCGCTGATCCCGATCTCGATCGCGATGATCTCGGTCAACTACACCGGCAACCGGCGGGCCGTCGCCTTCGGGATCGTCGGCGGCTTCCAGGCGGTCGCGGCCGCGACCGGGCCGCTGCTCGGGGGGTTCCTCACCACCAACCTGTCCTGGCGGGTCGCCTTCGGGTTCGAGGCCGTCGTCGTCGCGGCGGTGCTCGTGCTCCTGAAGAACGTGAAGGGCGCGCCGGCCCGTCGCGAGCAGCGGCTGGACTGGGCGGGGCTGACGCTGTGGGCGTGCGGCCTGATCTCGATCGTGCTGGGGGTGCTGCTCGCCGGCTACTACGGCTGGTGGGACGCTCGCCGCCCCTTCGCGATCGCGGGCCGGGAGGTCACACCCTGGGGGTTCTCGCCGACTCCGCTGCTCGTGCTCGCCGGCGGGTTGATCCTCGTCGGTTTCGTGCACTGGTCGCGGAGCCGGGTCGCACGCGCGGAAGCGCCTCTGTTCTCGTTCGGAACCTTCGCCGACGCCAACTACCGGGCAGGGATCGCGACCGACGCGCTGGAGTCGCTCCTGATCGCCGGAATGCTGTTCATCGTCCCCGTCTTCCTGCAGTCGGGCCGCGGCTACTCGGCTCTCGAAGCAGGCGTCGCGTTGCTGCCGTTCTCGCTCGCCATCCTCGTGGCCGCGCTCGGCCTGCCCAGGCTTGGGTGGGCGGGTGCCGCCGAAGCTCCTGATCCAGGTCGGCATCGTCCTGATCGGCGGCGGGCTCCTCTGGTACCGCTCCGTCTCCGGCGGGGTCTTCGACCGCGCCGACCTGATCGGCCCGTTCGCCGTGATCGGCTTCGGCATCGGCGCGGTCCTCTCGCAGGTCAGCAACCTGACCCTGTCCGGCGTGGCGGACGACGAGCGGGGCAGCGCCACGGGCGTCTACAACACCGGCAAGGAGCTCGGAACGTCGCTCGGCACGGCGATCATCGGCACCGCGATGCTCGCCGCCTTCTTCCAGTTCTACGTGACCACCACCGCCGTCACGATCGGGAAGGACCTCAGCCCTGCGGAGGCGCACGTTCTCGCGATCCAGCTCGAGGACGCCGAGAAGCGGCTCGACCGCGAGCAGCTCGTCGAGCTGGTGCAGACCGAGGCGCCGGGACTGACGGTCGACGACATCGATCGCATCGGAGCCGACTCCTGGACGCGCGCCAACCGGCGCGCCCTCGAGTCGGCGTTCGTCGTGGCCGTGCTCGCCTTCGGCGCCTCGACGTTCCTCCGGCGACGCCACCGACGGCCATCGTCCCCCGAGCGCACCCCCGTGGTCGAGAAAGGCCCGGTCGACTCGTCGGCGGCGTCACCGTCATCGAGGCGTAGACGTTAGGCTCGGAGGCAGGTGCCGACGTCGATTCTCAAGGTCTTCGCGCTCGTCCGCGACTACAAGGCGCGTTTCCTGATCTCCCAGCTCGCGATGCTCGTCGCTGCGGTCTGCATCGTCGCGTACGCGTCGTTGATCAGCGATCTGGTCGACAAGGGGATGGTGGCCGGCGACCAGGATGCTGCGGTCGACATCGGGATCTGGATGCTCGTGCTCGCGGTGGCGATGGGTGCTTCGATCGCCGTCGCCGGGTCGCAGGCGGTGTTCTTCTCCCAGGGTGCCGCCTTCTACATCCGTCGTGAGCTTTTCGACAAGGTGCAGCACTACTCGTTCGAGAACTTCGACCACCGGCCGACCAGCGAGCTGATGGTCCGTCTCAACGCGGACGTCGTCAACATCCAGAATGCCGTGCTGTACACGATCCTGCTCGGCTCGCTGGCCCCGTTCCTGCTGCTTCTGACCGTCGCCATGGCGCTGATCAACACGCCCAACCTGGTGTGGGTCGTCATCGTCGTCATCGTCGCCGTGCTGGCGGTGATGGCCGTGCTCGTGCCGGCGATCGATCGCGCCTACCGCCAGCGACAGCGGGCGCTCGATGGTCTCAACAACACCTTTCAGGAGAACCTGACCGGGATCAGCGTGGTCAAGGCGTTCGTTCGCGAGCGGTACGAGATGCGCAAGTTCGACGAACGCGCACGGGTGCTGCGCGGCCCCGAGTACCAGGCGGCGTGGCGAGTCGCGTTCATGGCGCCGCTGCTGACCGGGCTCGGGCAGCTCGCCATCGTGGTCGCGATGTGGGCCGGCGGCAACAACGTGCTCGACGGCGGGGAGCTTTCCGTCGGTGAGGTGAGCACGTTCACGCAGTACATGGGGCTGATCATCACGCCGCTGGCGCTGCTGGCCCAGGTGATGCCGCTGATCATGCGCGGCGACGTGTCGGCGGGCCGGATCATCGAGGCGTACCGGACCGAGGCGACGATCAGGGATCGGGAGGATGCCGTCGCGATCGTGCACGACGACGTGCGCGGCCGGGTCGTGTTCGACGACGTCTCCTTCGCATTCCGCCGCGCCGACGGCACCCTCGACCCGCCGGCGCTGAAGCACATCAGCCTGACGATCGAGCCGGGGCAGCAGGTCGGCTTCCTCGGCGCGACGGGAGCCGGCAAGACCGCACTCGTCAACCTGATTCCTCGCTTCTACGACGTGACCGAGGGGAAGATCACGATCGATGGCGTCGACGTCCGCGACGTGCCGCTCCACGACCTGCGCAAGATCGTCGGTATCGCCCTCCAGGAGGCGGTGCTGTTCCAGGACGAGCTGCGGCCGAACCTCAAGTTCGGCGCTCCGGACGTGGAGGACGACGTCATGTTCGATGCTGCCAGGGCTGCCGATGCGTTCGGGTTCGTCTCGCGGCTTCCGGAGCAATGGAACGCGCCTGTCGCCCGTCGCGGCTACAACTTCTCGGGCGGGCAGCGACAGCGTCTCGCGATCACGAGAGCGCTGACGCCGCGACCGCGGGTGTTGATCCTCGACGACAGCACCAGTGCCCTCGACGCATCCACCGAGGGCCGTGTCCAGGCCGCGATCCCGGCGTTCATGCGAGGAGCGACGACGATCTACGTCGCCCAGCGGATCAGCGCGCTGATCGACCTCGATCGGATCTATCTGCTCGAGCACGGCGAGATCATCGCCGAGGGCACCCACGAAGAGCTGTTGCTGACGAGCCCGCTGTATCGGGAGATCTACGAGTCGCAGCTCGGCGGCGGAGTCACCGCCGGCGTCGACCTGGAGGCCGCGTCGTGAGTGACGACACGAGCGCGATCGAGTCGCGCCACGGCACCATCCTGCGTCTCGTCAGCCGGATGGTCGGCGGTCCCCGTCGCCGGCGCACCGCGGTGGCCACCGGATGCCTGGCCGCCGCGATGATCGGTCTGATCGTGATCCCGTACGCCACCGGGCGCGGGATGAACGTGATCTCCGAGGGAGGCTCGAAGAGCGACCTCGGCCGCTGGGCGATCGTCGGTGCCGTCGCCGGAGCGGTCTACCTGCTGTTCAGCTTCGTCGCCAATCGCCTGTTCGCGAAGCTGGCGTCGGAGGCGCTGTACGACATCCAGACCGACCTGTTCGACAACGTTCAGACGCTGTCGATGGGCTTCTTCTTCAGGAACTCCCCGGGCGAGTTGTCGAGCAACGTGACCAACGACGCCGAAGTCATCTCGCTCTTCTACACGACCGCCGTCAGCCAGATCCTCCGATCCGGCATCCAGGTTGTCCTGATCACCTGCGTCATGTTCGCGTTGAACTGGCAGCTCGCGCTCGTCGCGGTCCTGACGATCCCGTTGCTGATCGGCGTCGCGTACGCCATCGCCCAGATCTCCGGGCCTGCCTTCAACCGCCTGCAGGAGACGCTCGGCGACGTCAGCTCGTTCCAGGAGGAGACGCTCAGCGGGCACAAGGTGATCATCAGCAACAACCGCCGCGACTGGGCATCCGAACGGCACGAGGAGCACGTCGGAGGCGTGTACAGGGTCGGCAGGCGGGCCTTCATGGCCTCCCTGATGCAGTTCCCGATCACCCAGACGTTGAGCCTCGTCCAGAACGTCCTCGTGCTCGTGACCGGCACGTTCCTCGTCATCGACGGGTCGACCACGCTCGGCACCGTGCTGGCATTCGCCGGCTACTCGGCGCTGCTCGCGGCCCCGCTGGCCGAGATGGCCAACCTGATCACCACCACGCTCAACGCCTCTGCCGGCGGTGACCGGGTCTTCCGGATCATCGACGAGCGGCCCGAGATCGAGGACGCGCCCGACGCCGTCGACTACGAGTTCAAGGGAGGACGCATCCAGTTCGACCACGTCGACTTCGGCTACACGCCGAACAGCCTGGTGCTGCGCGACAACACCTTCGACGTCGACCCGGGTGAGAGCATCGGCATCTGCGGACCGACCGGCGCGGGCAAGAGCACGCTGATCAACATCCTCACCCGCTACTACGACCTCACCGCCGGAACGATCCTGATCGACGGTCAGGACCTGTCCAAGTTGACGCAGGCGAGCCTGCGCAGGCAGATCGGCGTCGTGCTCCAGGAAGCCTTCCTGTTCACCGACACGGTGATGAACAACCTGCTCTACGCCAACGAGAACGCAACCGCGGAAGACGCGATCGCCGCGGCGAAGAAGGCCAACGCCCACGACTTCATCATGGGCCTCCCGGACGAGTACGACACGATCCTCACAGAACGCGGCGCGAACCTCAGCCAGGGGCAGCGGCAGATGATCACGATCGCCCGCGCGATGGTCGCCGACCCGAAGATCATGATCCTCGACGAGGCGACGTCGAACGTCGACACCCGCACCGAGAAGCTGATCCAGGACGGGATGCGCAAGCTGATGGAGGACAAGACCAGCTTCTCCATCGCCCATCGCCTCGCCACGATCCGCGACTCCAGCCGCATCATGGTGCTCAACGGCGGCGCGATCGCGGAGTTGGCCGAGCCACGACGAGCTGATGGCGGCCAAGGGGTTCTACTACGCCCTCTACATGAGCCAGTTCAAGGGCAAGGGGCCGGGCGGCGATCCCGGCGAGATCGCGCTCGAGTTCGTCAGCACCTAGCGCACGGGCGCGGCAGCCGTGACCTGGCCCGTGGCGCGCTACTGCGGATAGCGCGCCGGCACGAAGGTGTAGTTCGAATACCTTCGCGCTGGATCCAGCCCTGGAGCTTCACCAGCTCGACCTCGAGCCTCGCCAGCTCCCGCTCGTAGTCCTTGCGTTTCATCTTCCTGACATCGGTGCCGTGCCACACCAACGGTGACCGCACCGGTGCGGGGTCTCGGTGACCATGGGCCCTCCTGTGTCGTGGATCAGCTGTCGGCGTTGCGGTCAGGGCGTGAGCATCGTCACCGTCATCCTTACAATGTCGACGACGGTTGCGTCGGGCACATTCACGCGGGCGTACCTAGATCGGCAGGCCGAAGATCAGCACGCCTGCCATGGTCAGCCCAACCGCAGAGATGCCGACGACGGCGGGCCATGACCTCGAGCGCAGTGCCAGCATGAGGGCGATCAGAGACTGGAGGACGAAGTAGAGGGCGAAGACGCGTGATGCGGTCGCCACCGCCTCGGTGACGTTCGTGAAGATCACGATCATGATCGCCGGGACGAGCAGGATCGGGAACGTGTACTTGCGGGGCACGGTCTCTCGGGTTGCCTCGATCAGCAGGTCGCTGCGTGAGGAGGTCGCGCTGGCGATTGCCGCGACCTGGCTTCCGACCGCGACGAGCAGGATCAGCCACGGCAGGTAGAACGCCACATGCTTGGAGACTTCGAAGATCGCGGTTGCGTCCGCAGGGGGGCGGAACTGGCCGAACGGCAACAGGACGAGGGCGATCAAGAGCACGAACACCACGGTGGCGATCGCCTGGGCCCAGCGCATCGTCGAGATCCGCTCCCGGGCCGCGAAACGGGCCCCGATGTAGCGGGACGCCTCGAACCCTTGCACCATGGCGAACAGGCCGAGAAGGTTGCGCACGGCGTCGTTGTCGATCGGTGGGTCGTAGGCCGGGAGGTGCCAGTTGCCGTCGATCGCCTCCAACACGTTGTAGCCGGCGAACGCGGCGAGCACGGCGAACAGCGCGGCCAGGTTGAACGCGGCGGTACGGTCACCGATCCGGTTCAACGCCGGCAGGTGCCCCGTGTAGCCGATCAGGATGACCGCTACGAGAACGAGCACCGACGTGAGCGTCACCCGGCTCTCGGTGTACAGCCCGAGCGGCAAGAGCACGAGTGTCATCAGCAACTGGACGTAGTAGGCGATGTTGACCATCGAAGCCGCGAAGAGCGACCAGTTCGCCCAGGCGGACACGCGGTGAACACGATCCGGAGTCCCGATCAGAGGTTCGTAGTGGCGGATGTTGTAGGCGATCACGAACCCGGTCGCGACGGCGATGAGGCAGATCCCGAGCATGAACAGCGGTGCGCTGTAGCCGACGAGCACCACGATGATGGGCGCGAGCACGAGGAAGCCGACATCCATGATGTTCGCCAGCGGCACGACCATCGCCTGATAGCCCGAGGACTGCTGCAGCTTCGGCCGGTACAGGAACCACGCCGAGCCCAGCAGGACGGTCAGGCCGATGGCCCCGTCGAGGAAATGCCGCTGCATCAAGGGTGGGAGCTGTTCCGGAGCACGCGAGCACGATACGCGAGCCTCCGGCAGCCACCGTCGTTCCCGGGACCCGGCGAACCGCCAGCCGGCGGCCGCCGTCCGGGTCTAGATGTCGCGTTCGGCGGTGATGCTCCCGTTCGCGATCGCTTCGGCGTGGGCTGCGTGGTCGAGCTCGTTGAGGTCTGCATAGGCGCGGGAGAACTCGGCGATCGCGCGGTCGAAGGTGTCGTCGTCGCCGAGGTAGCCCGCGATCATCGCCGCGTCACCGGTGCGGGCGTGGGCGAGCGCGAGGACGGCACCGCAGAGCCGCGCGTACTGCCGCAGCTCCTTCGCGTCCATCTCGTCGACCTCGATCGCCCCCTTCCCGTCCCAGAGCTGCCGGAAGTAGAAGTACTCGGTGCTGCCGGCCTCGGGGTCCTCGTAGCGCGACCAGCCGAGCAGGATGTCACCCATCGTCTGCATCAGCCTCTGCCCCACCACGACCCGCTCCCCCGGCTCGAACTGGCTGGCGCCGAGATGGGCCTCGAGCACCGACGTCGTCGCCTCCTTGAACTGGACGAACAGCGGCTCACCGTCTCCGCTCTCCAGCAGCACGATGAAGCAGCGGGTGCCGAGACTGCCGACGCCGACCGCCTTGCGGGCGACGTCCACGACCACGTACCGGTCGAACAGTCGCCGTCGGTAGGCGGGCAGCGAGTCGAGATACCGGTCGAAGAACTCGATCACGAGCGGCAGCTGCGTGTCGAGGATCTCGTCGACACGGGTGATGAGCGGCTCGTGCGCCACGATCACCCGACGGCCCTCGAGCACCTCGGTCAACTTGTCGAGGGCGCGCAGATGATCCTTGCCGACGGCCTTCCTGGAGGACCGATCGACCCGACTCCGGTGCCTGCCGCCGGCGAGCATCTCCTTGACCTGGTCGAGCTCGAGCCGGCGGTAGTGCAGCGCGAGCGGCGCCACGCCGGAGAGCTCCGAGATCGTCGTGCGATACCCCTCCACCGACGCGCGGACGGCGCGATCGACCTTCTCGGCGGGCAACCCGTTGTTCCGGCCGGCGACGGCGACACTCGCAGCGAGCCGTTTGACGTCCCACTCGAACGGCCCCGGATGCGTCTCGTCGAAGTCGTTCAGATCGAAGACGAGACGACGATCCGGACCGTTGAAGAGGCCGAAGTTCGACAGATGTGCATCACCGCACAACTGGACACGAATGTCGCTCGTCGGCGTCCTCGCCAGATCGGCGGCCATGATCGCGGCCCCGCCGCGGTAGAACGTGAACGGCGTCGCGCTCATCCGGCCGTGGCGCACCGGAACGAGCTGCGGCAGCCGCAGCACGTCCTGCGCCGTCAGGATCCCGATCGTGTCACCACGATCCGCCGCGCCCGGAACCGCGGCATGAGCCTCCAGCGGCACGTCGTCGCGTCGCTCCCGCCCGTTCTTGTGAAGCTCGTTCCGCCCCAGGAGATGGGCGCGGCCGAGCAGCCCCGTTCGCTCGAGTTCCTCCACACGCGCATCCTCGCACACGACCGATCTCCGAGGCCTGGAGCGGCGCGAGGGGGCGACGTCGGGGCCGAACGCGTGTAGGGTTTCGTCGTGCCGAGGCAGCACCTACTCGTGGCGGCCGCCGCTGCGATCGCCGCCGTGGTTGCGCCCGCCGCGCTTGGAGCCACCCCGGACGAGGAGCTGGCGCGGACCTATGCGCCGATCGTGCGTGTGCAGACCCAGGCGGAGCCTTGCGCTGCGGGTGAGCCGTACCTGCCGCTCGACGTGGACGTTCTGTTTCGGAACGTCGAGGTCGCGTTCCGCGGGCCGTGGGACACCGTCAACGTCGTGAAGGTGGCGCCGACAGCGGCCGACCTCGGGCAGGGCTACCCGGGGTACCACCTCGACTTCCCCGGCAATGCCCTCGACGCGGGCTGCGACTACGACGAATGGGGGAAGCGGATCGCGAAGGGGACGGAGCCGACCACCTATGCGCGCGTCGTCACCGAGCCGGGGCGGCCGGGGAAGCTGGCGCTCCAGTACTGGCTCTACTACGTCTTCAACGACTACAACAACAAGCACGAGAGCGACTGGGAGATGATCCAGCTCGTCTTCGATGCGCCGACGGCCGAGGCGGCGCTCGCAGCCGGCCCCTCGGAGGTCGGCTACAGCCAGCACGAGGGGGCCGAGCGCGCAACGTGGGGGGACGCCAAGCTCGAGCTCGTCGACGGGACACACCCGGTCGTCTACCCGGCCGTCGGGTCGCACGCGAACTTCTACGAGCCTGCCCTGTTCCTCGGGCGCGAAGCTGCGCAGGGCGTCGGCTGCGACAACACGCACGGGCCGCACACCGATCTTCGACCGGTCGTCCGCGTCGTTCCCACCGGCGAGGCCGAATACCTGGCGGCCTACCCTTGGCTCGGGTACCTGGGCCGATGGGGCGAGAAGCACGAGGCCTTCTACGACGGCCCGACGGGGCCGAACCTGAAACCGCAGTGGACGCAGCCGATCACGTGGTCGGAGGCATTCTGGCGGGACGCGAGCTTCGCCGTACCCGGCGCCGGGAGCCTGGGCGGCAGCGCCACCGACTACTTCTGCGGCGCGATCGCGGCGGGCTCCAATCTGCTGACGAGCGCCCAGCTGAACCCGGCACCGGTGCTCCTCGGCCTCGCCGCGGTCATCGCGCTGATCGTGATCGCCGCGATCCGAACGACCTGGACGCCCGCATCGCCGCTGCCGGCCGCGCGCAGGCGGGCGTGGGGGCAGCTCCTCGCCACGTCGGGGAACGCCTACAGGCGTAGGGCAAGGACGTTTCTCGGGCTTGGGCTGCTCTACATTCCCACAGCCATCGCGACCGCGGCCCTGCAAGCCGTGCTCTTCAAGCTGACACGGCTGGACACGTTGGCCGAGTCGGTCGGCGAGCGCAACGGGTTCGTCGTGCTGCTCGCCCTGGGCGTCGGCCTGGTCTTCAACCTCATGGTCTACGTGGTCGTCGTCGCGGCCGTCGCCCGTGCTCTGACCGGGCTCGCCGACGGAGCACCTGTCGGAGTGATCCGGACATACCGTGACGTGCTCGGCCAGATCGGCCCCCTCGCGCGCGTCACGGGGTGGATCGCGCTCGCGATCGTGGCGACCGGCATCTGGGTCGTCACGCTGCCCATCACCTTCTACCTGGTCGTCCGGTGGGCGTTCTCGGTGCAGGCCGTCGCCATCGAAGGCTACAGCGGCCGCGCGGCGCTCGGACGAAGCGCCGAGCTCGTACGGGGAAACTGGTGGAGAACGGGCGTCTTCGCGTCGGCCGTGACGACGATCGGACTAGCTGCCGGGCCGATCATCGGCATCCTCCTGCTGCTGGGAACCACGCGGTCGTTCTTCCTCATCAACGCGATCTCGTCCATCGTCTACGCCGTCACGATCCCCTTCGTCGCACTCGCGCTCACGTACCTCTACTACGATCTCCGAGAGCGCGAGAGCGAGCAGCCCGTCCCCGTCGCGGGCAGCTTGCCGCAGCCGACGAGCTAGCCGTGGTGGAGCGCGCCGACCGATGAGGACGACGGGTGAGAAGCGGACGACTGGCGTCTACCCGCTCGGCGGCGTAAGCTTGTCGCTATGAACGCCGACGCAGACCTCATCCAGCCCGGAGAGACGGCATACCGCCTGCAGTTGAGTGCAGCCGAGCTGAAGGTCACTCACGCTGCCCTGAAGTCGCTGTTCGACGATCTCGGCCACGACGAGGCTGACGTACGCGAGGTCGTGCGCGGCGTGCTTGCGAAGCTCCCGGATGAGCACTCGATCCGAGCGATCGACCTCGACGCCCGTCGCTGACTGGTCGCTCTGCGCGCGCGGGGAGGGCCGCCTCTGGCGAACTCCGATCTCTTGATCGCGACCGGGCCCGAACATTCGCGGGCCGACCGGCCCGAGGTTGCCGTCGGCGGGCACGGTCGAGAAGAACACCCCGATCGCCTCGACGCGGCCCTCGCCGTTAGATCGAGATGCTGATCGGGAAGGTGGCGATCCAGACGACCGTGAGGATGAAGACGACGTAGCCGAGCGCGAGGATGGCGGCTCGGCTCCTCGCCGAGGCGAGCTTGGTCGAAATGCCGGCAAAGAAGAGCGACGTCGCGAAGAGGACAACGCAGAGCACGTAGTTGTCCGAGCGCTGGTTGTCCGTCTTCGCGATCTCGGTCTGGGCCTCGGCCTGGGCGACGAGGCGATCGGCGTTCGCCTGCTCGGCCAGCTTGTACTCGGGCATCGCGAACGGCGACAGGGGCGCCTGCGGGTTCTTCAGCGGCTTCGTCGCGATCCACGCCTCCAGGGCGGGCTTGAACTCCGTCCGGAACCGCTTGAAATAGAAGTCGCTGAGGAACGTGTCCTCGCGTGCGTACGCATCGACCCACTGCGTGAAGAGCGCGAGATCGACCTGGATCTGTTGTCCGGCCTTCGCCGACGCCTTGCCCGACTCGACACGGGCGGCGCTCGCCGCGCTGAACGCTATCGCCTGCTCCCCGCTCCAACGCGTCGCCTGATAGCCGCTCCAGGCAGTGGCGACGGTCGCGATCGCGAGCAGCACCGTCGAGAGGATCTCGATCCAGTCGTGGCCCCCCGGGGCGGCCACCACACCTCTGCTCTCGCCTTCAGTCACGCTCGCTCCTCGGTCGCCTCGTCGCGGCAAGAGTCTACGTGCGACAGGGGAGGGCGCGACGGCGCCCTCAGCATGTTGCCCGGGAACAGGACAACATGTGCGGCAACGCCGGATCCCGTCGATTCAGCGCCAGTCGAAATGCTCACGGTGGATCCGCCGAGCCGGGACACCCGCGAGCTGCAACTGCGTCTGGAAGCTGCGCACCATCCCCGTCGGGCCGCACATGAAGACCGACAACCCGCGCGGGTCACCGGCCGTTGCAAGCACCTGCTCGACGGTGAGGCGGCCCGATACGCTCGTGTCGATCAGATGTGCCTGGAGGGAATCGTTGCCGCCGGCGATCCGGCGAATCTCCTCGGCGAAGGGCGGCTCTCCGTCGGACGTGTAGAAGAAGTCCACGCGATGCACGAGGTCGCCGTCGAGTGCACGCAGCCAACTGAGGAACGGCGCCACGCCGACACCGCCGGCGACCCAGACCTGCCGGCTCGTCCCCTTCCAGTGGCTGAACCGTCCATGAGGGCCCCCGATTACCGCAGGCATCCCGGGCTCGACGGTCTGCTGCAGGCGCGACGTGTAGTCGCCGAGGGCTTTCACCGTCACGCGGACGAGATTCTCGTGAGGAGCGCTCGAGATCGTGAACGGATGCCGGTGCCAGCCGTCCTTCGCCTCGAGGTGGACCATCGCGAACTGGCCGGGCACGAAATCGACCGGCTTGCCGAGCGGGCGCATTGCGATCTCGGTCAGGCCCTCGTCGATCTCGCGAACCGCCACCACCTGGTAGTCGTGGAGCGAGAGGAAATGGCGAGCAAGCAGCTCTCTGTAGGCATAGAACGCCAGCCCCACGGCGCCGATCGCGACATAGCTCCAGCGGAGCGCGGCGGAGTCGGGGAACGGCGATCCGTCCAGCACACCATGGACGAAGCCGGCGGCGACGAAGAGACCGGTCGTCCGATGCAGCGCCCTCCAGCGGTCGTACCCGCCGAAAATGCGGCGCCCGTCCCGCACGAGTGGCGCATCGCGCAGGGCGAGCACGAGGCCGCGCAGCGATGCCGGTGCGATCGACTGCCAGCGCGGCAGGATCGCCCATAGTGCAAGCGCCACGAGACCGATCGCCCCCACCGCTCCGAGCGGCCCGCCAAGGGTGGTGCCGTTCGGACTGGACGACAGCAACACGTGCGGAGCGAGCAGGATCAGGCCGGCGATCGCGACACGGCGATGCCAGATCGCAGCCCGGTCGATCCCGTCGAACCACTCCTCGACCCACGGCAGCGTGCTGATCAGCACGAGACCGATCGAGAGGAGCAGGATCGACTCGGCCCCCAGGAACTGTCCCACATAGGCGCGGCCCTGCTGGCCGGGAGGCTGCGCGACGGCCCACAGGATGCCGAGGCCCGTCACGAGCAGGGCAATGGTCGCGGGGCCGACCTCGCGGGAGACGAATCGCTCGTGCATCGCACGACCCTAGCGACACGCGATCCGGCGAGCGCGTGCGGACGTGGGAGCTCGTGCCGCGACACCCGCCACCGCACACCGCCCCAACGTCATGAAGAACGCACTACCTTCGTCGCCATACTTCCGTGATGCGTTGGCCCAGATCGATCAGCATGCGTATCTGGCTTGCGGTTGTCGTCGCAGTCATCGTGACGATCACTGCGGTTGCGGTGACGCAGATCCTCCTCGTGCGCAGCGAGGCGGCGTTCCGTGCCCGGGCCGAAGATCTTGCAGCGGGCTCGGCGGTGACGGCTGCGGCCCTGGTGTCGGCCGAGCCCAGTCTCGAACGAGCCCGCGCGACAGCCGCGAAAGCCGCCACCCGTCGCCGGATCGCGCTCTTCCTGTACGACGGTGATGCACGTCGAGTCTCGAGTGGCTCGTCGAACGGCGTGGCGGTTGGTTCCGTGGCTGGTCTCGAAGAAGCCGTCGGCAGCGCTCTTGCGGGGAAGCGCGTCGTCGATTCCACGAACGGGGAACGCCGGATCGTCGTGGCCCTGCCACTCCCGAAGGGCTCGGCCGTTGAAGGCGCACTGGTGGCGGTCGCCTCTCGTCCGGATCTCGCGGCCGCAGGCGACATCGTGCGCGGCCAGTTCCGCTTGACATTGCTGATCGCGATCGTCAGCGGGGCTACCCTCGGCACCGTGCTCGCACTGCTGATCACCTCTCGCGTGCGCAGGGTGACGAACGCGGCCCTCGAGATCGAGCGGGGCGACTTCGAAAATCCCATCGCGCTGCGATTCAACGACGAGGTCGGCCAACTCGGCGGCGCCGTGGACGGCATGCGGCTCCATCTGCGCGACTCGTTCGCGGCCCTGGAGGCAGAACGTGACCGCTTTCGCAACTTCCTCGAACAGCTTCAGGAAGGCGTCGTCGCCGTTGATCGCGACCTACGCGTCGTCTTCGCAAACTCGCGCGCACGCCTGCAAATCGGTCGTCGGGCGCTCGCCTCGGGTGAACCGCTGCCCGAGCCCTGGCCCGGTGTGAGCCTTCGCACCCTGGCTGCATCTCTGTTCGCCGCAGAGGCGAGCGGCCTCAACGAACGAGTCCACTCTCCATCGGGAGACACATTCGCGATCGCCGGTGAGCCGGCCGGCACGACGAGCCAGGCCGCGCTACTCGTGATCACGGACGTCACCGTCGCAGATCGGCGAGAACGTGCCGAGCGCGAATTCGTCACGAACGCATCCCATGAGCTCCGGACTCCCATCGCAGCGATCGTCAGCGCACTGGAGGTGCTCGAGGATGGGGGAAAGGCGAATCCGGAGACGCGCGATCGCTTCCTCGGCGTGATCGGCCGCCAGTCCGACCGCCTCGAGCGCCTGACCCGCGCGCTCCTCACCCTCGCCCGCGCGCAGACCCGAGCCGAGCCCATCGAGTTCACGATCGTCGACGTATCGGTGCTGCTCGAAGAGACGGCAGAGTTCTTCAGAACGCGCAGCGAGATAACGATCGAGGTCGACTGCCCGAAGCCGTTGATCGCCTGGTCACACTACGATCTACTCGACCAGGCGGTCGGAAACCTCGTGGAGAACGCGCTGAAGCACGCGGACGGGAAGCCCATCCGGCTCTCCGGGGCGGCCACTGCAGACGGCCGCCTCCGGATCGAAGTGCGGGACCACGGAGCGGGGATCGACCCACTCGACCGGGAGAGGCTCTTCGACAGGTTCTACCGAGGTGACTCACGGACAGCCGATGGCTTCGGCCTCGGACTTTCGATCGTCCGAGGCGTCGTAGATGTGCTCGGCGGCGACGTCGAGTTCGAAGCTGCTGCAGGTGGCGGCACCACAGCCTCGATCCTCCTTGCGTCCAGGCCGGCGACCTGATGGCGCGCATCCTGTTGGCGGACGACGAGCCGGACATTCTCGAGTCGGTGGTGTATACCCTCGAACGGGAAGGGTTCGACGTCGACACGGCCAGCGACGGCGATGCCGCGCTCGAGGCAGCCCGTCAACCCCGGTACGACCTCCTGATTCTTGACGTCATGATGCCCGGGCTCTCCGGCCTCGAGGTCTGCCGCGTCGTCAGAGCGGAGAGCGACGTCCCGATCATCATGCTCACGGCCCGCGACGCCGAGATCGATCGCATCCTCGGCCTCGAGCTCGGCGCCGACGATTACATCGCCAAGCCGTTCTCGCTCGCCGAGCTCGTAAGCCGCGTCAGAGCGCTGCTTCGACGGCGCGAGCTCGACAGGCAGCACGCCTCGGAGCCGACCACCATGCACCACGCCGGACTCACGATCGATCTTGCGCGCCACACGGTTCTCGCGGGCGAGGAGCCGGTTCGTCTGACACGTTCCGAGTTCAAAGTGCTGACCCTCCTCGCCAGCCGCCCGGGCCAGGTGTTCTCCCGCCGCGAGATCATGGAGCATCTCTGGAACAGCACGTACGTCGGAGACGCGCGGGCCTGCGACGTCCACATCGCGAACCTGCGGCGCAAGCTCGAGCCGGATCCCGCGAATCCGACTCGCATCCTCACCGTCCGCCAAGCCGGTTACCGCCTCGCCGACTGAGTAGCCCGTGGCACCGTCCGGGCGTATGCGCCGGGTCGCCAACGGCGCAGCGAGACCCTGCACTCTGGATGAGTGAATGCTCACACGATCCTCTCGCCGTGCTCATCCGGCTGGTGGCGCCCCTCACGATGCCGGACCTAGAGTGCAACTACACCGAGGCGAACCGTGTGCAGACAGGAGGAAACGAGCGAATGGGATTCGAGGGCATGACCGTGACACGATCGGTCAGTGTTGCCGAGCTGAACGGCGTGCACTGGATTCGCGCACGCAGTGGAGAGCTCGATCTCGAGGCGTCGCGCGAGATCCGCCAAGCCTGCCTGCACTGCCTCGAGCGCGGGGTCAGTGACATCGTGATCGAGCTCACCGGGGTCGAGCATGTCTCCGCCGAAGGGCTGGACGCGCTCGAAGCCGCGGCCGACGAGCTCCGAGCCAAGCACGGGACGTTGTCGCTCGCGGCGCGGCACCACGAGAGCTTCGGTCGCATCGACCTGCGTCACGTTCCGGACGTCGGCCTCTCCGCGCTGAGCGGGCTGAGCGTCGCTCTGGACGAGGCACTCGTCGGGAGCGACGCTCAGCTCCTTGCTCCCCCTGCCGTCGACGAACGAAGGAGGTAACGATGAGCACCGATATTTGCCTGGAGCACGACGAGCGGCATCTGCGGGCGAAATTCGACGCTGTGTCCTCGTTCACGGTCGGCGCCGAGGAGGAGCTGTTGCTCCTCAATCCCGAAAGCGGCCTGCCGGCGCCCGCGGCCGACCTCGCTCTCGAGCTGTTCCGGGGCGACCCCCGGGTCGCGCGAGAGTTCAGAGCCTCCCAGATCGAGCTCGTCAGCCCCGTCTGCATCTGCGCCGCCGACGTCACGCGAGAGCTCGGCGCCGTGCGGCAGTCGCTCGCCACGTTGATGCATCCGCAGGCGGTCGCTGCCGCAGTCGGCGTGCATCCCACCGCCGTCGACCCGGGCCCTGTGAGCCTCCGACCCAGGTACTCGGCGATCGCGGCTGCGCAGCCCTGGGCAGCGAAGAAGATGCTCACGTGCGGGCTCCACGTGCACGTCGCGGTCGGCGGCGCGGATCGGGCCCTTGCGGTCTACAACGCAATGCGCAGCTTCTTGCCCGAGATCGTCGCCCTGGGAGCGAACGCCCCCTTCTACGAGGGTGCGGACACGGGCCTCGCCACCGCCAGGCCCATGGTGAACCGCTCGCTGTCACGCTGTGGCGTTCCACCTGCGTTCTCCAGCTGGGCCGAGCTGTCCGAGTTCCTTCAGTGGGCCCAGCGCAGCGCGACCGTTCAGGACATGACCCACCTTTGGTGGGACATGCGACTCCATCCGAGGACGGCGACGATCGAGGTTCGTGCTGCAGACGTCCAGACCCGGATCGACGACACGGCCGCGATCGTCGCCATCGTCCAGTCACTCGTCTTCGAGCTCGCGAGACGCTACGACGACGGAGAGCGGCTACCCGTTCACAGCCGGGAGCGCATCGAAGAAGCGATGTTCGTCGCAACCCGGGACGGCCTCGACGGCCTGCTCCCGGATCTCGACCACGGCGTCGCCGGGCCTGCGTGGGAGCGCGTCCTCGTGCTGGCCGAGCGGCTGCGCCCCGCCGCGGACGAGCTCGGTTGCCGCGACGAGCTCGATCAGGTCGGCCGCCTCGTCCTCGAGGGCGGCGGCGCGGCGCGGCAGCGAGAGATCGAGGCCAACGAGGGATTCTCAGGCCTCATTCGCCGGCTCGCCCACGAAACGGGCGAGCCGGGGGTCGGCACGTCGGCAGCTGTGGAGCTCGTCAGCGGCTGAGCACGGGAGCGGCACGGTGAGATCGCCGATGAACCGAGCGCCGTCGGGGATCCGTCGCACAGCACACCTGCGAGACTGACCTCGACAGCGAGCAGAGGAGCAGGAGAGCGAACATGGCGACGTGGGTCCTGACGGGGGCTAATCGAGGAATCGGGCTGGAGCTGTGCCGGCAGCTGAGCGCGCGGGGTGAGACCGTCGTTGCGGCCTGCCGCCGGACATCACCCGAGCTCGACGGTCTCGGCTGCGAGGTCGTCGAGAGCGTCGACGTGACCCGCGACGATGGCGGCGCCGTGCTTGACCGGGCTCTCGGCGATGCGGCCGTCGACGTGCTGGTCTGCAACGCAGGCGTTCTGCGCCGCGAGGCGCTCGACGCACTCGACTTCGAGGGGGCGCGGTTGCAGTTCGACGTCAACGCGCTCGGGCCGCTCCGCGTGATCTCGGCGCTGCTGCCACGGCTCGGCCACGGTGCGAAGGTCGGGCTGGTCTCGAGCAAGGCCGGCTCGATCGGTGACGGCCCCTCGGGCGGGCTCTACGGCTATCGGATGTCGAAGGCGGCGCTCAACATGGCGGGCGCCAACCTCGCCTCCGACCTCGCCCCGCGCGGCATCCTCGTCGCGGTGCTGCACCCGGGATTCGTACGGACGGAGATGACGGGCGGGGCCGGCACGATCGACCCGGAGGTCGCCGCGGCCGGGATGATCGCCCGGCTCGACGAGCTCGACGCGAAGCACAGTGGGCAGTTCCTCAACGCGAACGGAGACGAGATCCCCTGGTGATCCAACAGTCGCGCTCCGGCCCCGCCCGGGGACGCCGTCTTCGAGATAGCAGACGTTTCTCGACGCGACACTCCGGGCGCGCCGGTCACGCGTCGGCTGAGCCCGTCGTCCTGGCCCGGCTCCGTAGTTCCGGGTAGGCAGCGTCAGCGGCGACACGGATGTGCTGCACCTCGTTCAGCGGCAACGTGGGCCTGGAGCGGACGGCAGTCCGCGGTTCGTGCCTGGATCGAATTCGGGAGGAGGAGTCATGCAGGTCGAGGAGTTGCTCTCGGGCGCCCGCGACGTCGTGAGCGTCAAGCGCGTCTATGGTGATCCGTACGAGAAGAACGGGCTCACGGTGATTCCCGCCGCGACTGTCCGCGGGGGCGGTGGGGGCGGCATGGGTGACAACGAAGCCGGCGAGTCCGGCGGAGGCGGGGGCTTCGGCCTGGTGGCCCGCCCGAGCGGAGCGTGGATCGTCGAGGACGGCGAGGTGACCTGGAAGCCGGCGATCGACGTCAACCGCATCGTGCTCGGCGGTCAGATCATCGCGATGACCGTCATCATCGTCACCGGCCGGATCCTGCTCGCCCGCTCGCGGCGCCGTGCGGCGTTGCTGGATCGTGTCGCGCGCCCGTCGCTGCGACAGCTCGCGCGGCTGCGGCTGCCGAAGCCGCCTCGTGCGTGACCGGGCCGACCACACTCGCCTCGGAAAGGAGGAGCGATGACCACGCTCGCGCCGCAGGCACCGACCGACGAGGCTCTGACGAGAGCACCGCGAAAGCTGCAGGTCGGCGGCAAGTACGTGAGCCTGACGACCTACAGACAGGACGGAACTCCCGTTGCCACCCCTCTCTGGTTCGTCGAGGACGGTGACCGCCTCGTCGTGATCACCGGCGCGGACTCGTACAAGGCAAGGCGCATCCGGAGGAATCCCGCCGTGACAGTGGCCACGTGCACGGCACGCGGCGCCGTGCGGGGCGACCCGCAGCCCGGGCGAGCCGCGTTCCTGCCCGAGAGCCAGCACGCGCGGATCGACCAGCTGATGGCCGAGAAGTACCGGGTCGACCGGATCCTGATCCTGCCGGTCTACCGCCTGGTGCTGAAGCTGCGGGGCAAGGGCGCGAGCCAGACCGGCAGCAACGCCTACCTGGCGATCGAACCGGCCGACCCCGCAACGCCGCCCGTCGCGGAAGCGGCGGCCAGATAGGAGACTCAGGCTCGCTCGGCCGACGGTTCCCCATACCGCCGGCCGAACCGCATCGCCTCCGGGTACGGCCAGAAATCCACCATCTCGCCGCTCGCGACCTGCTCCTGCGCCCGCTGCCAGAACCCGGGCCGGAGCAGGTCGGCGTGGTGCCGCATGAACGCGTCCCGCACCTGCCGATTGCCGAGCAGGAAGGTCGCGAACTCCTCCGGGAAGACGTCGAGCGGCCCCACGGGATACCACGGCTCCCCCGACATCTCGGCCTCGGGATTCGGCGGTGGCGGGATCGCGCGGAAGGTGCAGTCGGTCAGGTACTCGATCTCGTCGTAGTCGTAGAAGACGACGCGCCCGTGCCGGTTGACGCCGAAGTTGCGCCAGAGCATGTCACCTGCGAAGACGTTCGCGATCGCGAGATCGCGGATGGCGTCGCCGTACTCGCGCACGACCGCGTCGATCTCCTCCTGCGTCGCCGTCTCGAGGTAGAGGTTGAGCGGCGTCATCCGGCGCTCGACGTAGCAGTGCCCCACGATCACGTTGTCGCCCTCGAGCCAGATCGTCTTCGAGGCGAGGGTGAGCAGCTGCTCGAGCAGCTCCGGGCGCGAAGCGGGCTCGCGGCAGGGCGAGGTTCTTGAACTCCAGCGTGTCCGCCATCCGGCCGACGCGGTCGATCTGCTTCACCATCTCGAACTTCCGCATCACGGTGTCTCGGTCGGTCTGCTTCGAGTGACCGAACACGTCCTTGATCACCTTGAGCACGTAAGGGTACGACGGCAGGCTGAAGACGTGCATCACGAGCCCCGGCGTCCCGGGCGCCTCCACGAATGCGTCCTGTGAGTGCAGCAGGTGATGCAGGAGGTCGCGGTAGAAGAGCGTCTTCCCCTGTTTCGCGAGCCCGACCGCCGTGTAGAGCTCCGAGCGCGCCCGGGTCGGCATCAGCGACTGCAGGAACTGCACATAGCCGGACGGCACGTCCATGTCCGCCATGAAGTACGCCCGGGAGAGCGAGAAGAGGACGGAGATCGAGCCGGCGTCGAGCAGCACCGTGTCGAGCGCGAGCCGACCCGTGTCGTCGTGGAGCACGGGGACGACGAACGGCGTCTCGTCGTTGCCGTTGACAATCTTCCCGATCACGTGCGCAGCCTTGTTGCGGTAGAAGGCGGAGCCGAGCACCTGCACCTGGTAGTTCGGCTCGCGTGCCGGCCATTCGCCGCCGAAGAGCTCCAGCATCGCGCGCAGCACGTGGTCGACGTCGCGCTCGAGGTCTGCGAACGGCCGGCGCCAGCCGAAGTCGGCGAAGACCTCGAGCAGCGACTCCCGCAGGCTCGTCTCGGCCGGGTAGTAGCTCCGGTAGATCGGGGGGTCGGACTCGATGTACTCGGTCGAGATCGCCGCGCGCACGAAGGCGAAGCTGTTGTGCACGTACGTCCGCCGCAGCACGCGGGTGACGACGGAGTTGAAGAACGTCTCGGCAAGCTCCGGCCGCTTGTGGTCGACGAGGAGGCCGATGTAGAGCAGCTTCGCGCGCCTCCAGGTGGCGTCGTCCAGCGACCCCGCGTCGAGCTCGTCGCGAAGGCGCTCCACGCACTCACGCACCCGTTCGTCGTAGAACCGGATCCGCTCCTTCACCGCCTGCTGCAGCGCCGCCCACTCGGCTTCCTCGAAGAGCCGCTTGGCTGCCGCGCTCGTCTCCCGGAAGACCCGGTAGTGGTGGTCGAAGCCGGCGATCGTGATGTCCGCGATCCGCTGGGCGCTCTCGTCGGCCTGCGTGGGCGCTCCGCTCCCCATGCGGGGAGCGTAGAGGGCGCCGCGACCCGCCGTTGTGCCGTAGTTTGTCGGACACCAACGAGACCGCAGAGACGGAGGACACGGAATGGCCACAACCACCTCGCACATCGTCGCCCCTGAGGCCGGCGCCAAGATCGTCCCGGGACAGCCGGTGCCGGACAACCCGATCATCCCCTTCATCGAGGGCGACGGGATCGGTGTCGACATCACCCCGGTGATGAAGGCCGTCGTCGAGCGCCGCGGTCGCGAAGGCCTACGGCGGAGCCCGTGAGATCCACTGGATGGAGGTCTACGCGGGCGAGAAGTCGACCCGGCTCTACGGCGCCGACGTGTGGCTGCCGGCCGAGACGCTCGAGGCACTGCGCGAGTACTCGGTCTCGATCAAGGGCCCGATGACAACCCCCGTCGGCGGCGGCATCCGCTCGCTCAACGTGGCGCTGCGCCAGGAGCTCGACCTCTACGTCTGCCTCCGCCCCGTGCGCTGGTTCAAGGGCGTGCCGAGCCCGCTCAAGGATCCCTCGCAGACGGACATGGTGATCTTCCGCGAGAACACCGAGGACATCTACGCGGGGATCGAGTGGGAGGCGGAGTCCGAGGGCGCCCGCAAGGTGATCGCGTTCCTCCAGGACGAGATGGGCGTCAACAAGATCCGCTTCCCCGAGACCTCGGGGATCGGGATCAAGCCCGTCTCGCGGCAGGGCACCGAGCGGCTCGTGCGGCAGGCTCTGCAGTACGCGATCGACAACGACCGGCGCTCGGTCACGCTCACGCACAAGGGCAACATCATGAAGTTCACCGAGGGCGCGTTCCGCGACTGGGGCTACGGCCTCGCCGCGCGGGAGTTCGGCGCCCGGCCGCTCGACGGCGGCCCCTGGATGACGTTCGCGAATCCGAAGACCGGGCGCGAGATCGTCGTCAAGGACGCGATCGCCGACGCCTTCCTGCAGCAGATCCTGCTGCGCCCGGGCGAGTACGACGTGATCGCGACCATGAACCTGAACGGCGACTACATCTCCGACGCGCTCGCGGCGCAGGTGGGCGGGATCGGCATCGCGCCCGGTGCGAACATGTCCGACACGGTGGCGCTGTTCGAAGCCACTCACGGCACGGCGCCGAAGTACGCGGGCCAGGACAAGGTGAACCCCGGCTCGCTGATCCTCTCGGCCGAGATGATGCTCCGCCACCTCGGCTGGAAGGAGGCGGCCGACCTGATCATCTCGTCGATCGAGGCGGCGATCGTGGCCAAGCAGGTCACCTACGACTTCGCGCGGCTGATGGAGGGGGCGAACGAGGTCTCCTGCTCCGCGTTCGGCCAGGCGATGATCGACCGCATGTGATCGGAAACCGCGCCGCCGACCCGGCGGCACTGCGCAGGACGCAGCACGACCCGGAAGGAGGCTCCGACGATGCTGATCGACCTCAGCCACCGCATCACGGACGGGATGGTCACCTACCCCGGCCTGCCTGCACCCGTGATCGGCACGCACCTCTCGCGTGAGGCCGCCGAGGAGCTCTACGGCCCCGGGCTCACGTTCCACATCGGCCTGCTCACGATCTGCACCAACACCGGCACGTACATCGACGTGCCGTTCCACCGCTACGCCGACGGCCACGATCTGGCGGACCTCGCGCTGGAGCAGGTCGCGGGGTTGCCCGCCGTCGTGCTCGACCGCCGGGGAATCGAGACGATCGATCTCAGGCCCGCCGACCTCGACGGGCTCCAGGGGCACGCGGTGCTCGTCCGCACCGACCATTCCGAGCACTTCGGCACCGACCGCTACTTCCAGGCGCACCCGCACCTGAGCGCGGCGTCGGCCGCGGCGCTCGTCGCCGCGGGCGCCTCCTGCGCCGGCATCGACTCGCTCAACATCGACGGCACGGCAACGGGAGACCGGCCCGTGCACTCGATCCTGCTGAAGGCCGGGATCCCGATCGTGGAGCACCTGACGAACCTCGCAGCGCTGCCGGCGCGAGGGTTCGCGTTCACGGCCGTGCCCCCGAAGATCGAGGGCGCGGGCACCTTCACGGTGCGGGCGTTCGCCGCCACCTGAGCAGCGAACCGACCATGGGATCGACGTTCAAGGGCAACTCGTACACTCTGACTCCCGTCGCCGAGACGGGTGAGCGATTCTCGGACTTCGCGCCCTACGTGGGCGCCATCGACAGCCGCGGGCTCGTCGCGTCTCGATCGACGATGCCGGTCAGCTCGCGGTGCGCGTCGCGCTGGCCGACGAGCGCCAGCTCATTCTCCGGGCCGACCCGAGCTGACAAGCCCAGGACCGCGTACGATTCCTGCCATGGAGCTTCCCGTCGGCGCCCGCGAGCTGATCGAGTCCGGCGCCCTGGCGCACCTCGTCACGCTGAACCCCGACGGCTCGCCGCAGGTCACGTGCATCTGGGTGGGGCTCGACGGCGACCAGCTCGTCTCCGCCCACCTGTTTCCCCAGCAGAAGCTCCGCAACGTCGCCCGCAACCCGAAGGTGGTGCTGTCGTTCGAGGGCACGAAGATCCACCCGCCCGGGCTGAAGGAGTACCTCGTCGTCCACGGTACGGCCGAGATCGAGGAGGGCGGCGCCCCCGAGCTCCTGCAGCGGCTCGCGCACGTCTATCTCGGCCCGGACGTGCGGTTCCCGCCGATGGACGACCCTCCGCCGGGCCACAGGATGCGGATCACGGTCGATCGCCTCGGCGGCGTCGGCCCCTGGGCGCCGAGATAGTCGTCAACGCGCGGTGACGGTGACGCGATAAGTCGCGTCACGGGTGCGCTTCGCGAGCGAGACAGCCAGGTAAGCCGTCGTCGCGGCACCGACGTTGACGTACGTCAGCGTCTCGGTCGAGCCCTGCGTCCTGCCCCGGGCGAGCCTACCCCTGCCGAGGCCCTTCCCGGTGACCGTCGCGGTTGTGCGGTCCCACAGCGTGAGGTCGGTCGTGGGGGCGGCGCTCGTCCGGACGGTGAGGCGCCCGTTCCTCGGGACGAACACGGGGTACAGGTCGCGTGGGTCCTCGGAGACGGTGATCCGTCCCGAGACGGTCGCCGAGGGCTTGGCCCGCGAGGTCAGGGCCGGAATGCCGTTGTAGTACGTCCGGCCCGGCTTGACGTAGTCGATGTCGTCGTTCGGCTCGGGCGAGTCCTTGATCGGCGCGGTGTAGGCGAGAGCTGCGGGGACGCTGAGCAGGCCGTAGCCGCTCGCGTCGTCACGCCCCGGCGTGGCGATGTCCGTGGCCGAGCGGCGCATCACCTCGAAGAGCTGGCTCGCGTCGAGCTCCGGCCGCACCGTCCAGACCCACGCCGCGGCACCGGCGACTATGGGCGACGCAAAGCTCGTCCCGTCCTCCGATTCCCAACCCTGGCTCAGGGCGTCAGCGACGACGATGTCCTGCCCGGGCGCGGCCAGGTCGACGAAGCGCGAGCGGCTCGAGAATTCGGCGACGCCGTTCGCGGAGTCCGTCGCCCCCACTGTGAGCACGTGCGGCAGGCTGGCCGGATAGGTGAGCTGATTCCCGGCGTCGCCGTCGTTACCCGATGCCGCCACGACGAGCATGCCCTTGCTCACCGCCGTCGCGATCGCCTGCTGGATCGGTACCTCGGAACTGTCGCCGCCGAGACTCAGGTTGATCACTCCCGGACCGCCTGCCGCCGCGGCGAGCACACCCTTCACGATCTCGCTCGTCGCCAGTTGCGTGCCACTGCCGATCGCCGAGTCCCAGCTCTGCAGCCGGGCCTGAGGATAGATCCCGACGATGCCGACGCCGTTCTCCGGGGCCCCGATCACCGACGCTACCGCCGTGCCGTGGACTCCCCCGAGCGGCTGGGGCTCCTGCGCGTTCAGCATCACGAGGTCGTTCCGGCCCGCCAACTCCGGGTGGGTCACGTTGACACCGGAGTCGATGATCGTGACCGGCTTGCCGGGCCCCGGCGGCGTGAGATCGGCGACGCCGATCGCCGTGCGCCACCACTCGGAGGCGACGAGCGGGTCCGCGACGTCGGCCACGCTGAGGGTACCGGCGGGACGGTCGGGAACCGCGAACCGCACCGCCCGACAGGCCCGGAGCTGCCGCAGCGCCCACGCCGCCGCCGGAACGTCGAGCGTGTAGAGGCGGAGCTTGCTCGAGACGGTCGTGGCGTCCGCCATGTGAAGGATCCCTCTGGCGTCACAAGTCGCCGTCGGCAGGAGCTCCACGAGCATGCGCTCGTGTGCGGCGGTCGTCGGGGCAGGCAGGAGAAACGCGCCTGCCAGGGCCGCCAGAATCGCCGCCCTGCCGGAGGCCGACGCGTACCGCGACGTCCGCCCGCTTCGCAGGGAGCCGAAATAGAACATCCGTCACGGATTCAAGCAGCGCCGCCTGAGTGCCGCCTGAGAACCAGACTGAGCGACGACGACGAAGTCGGGCGGCAGGGGCTCAGCCGAGGTCATCACCTCGACGCCTCGAAGCGAAGGTGGTCGACATGCCGATCAACCCGAAGCTCACACCCGAGCGTCGCCGCACGTTGATGATGGCATGACGACACTCACGGCTCCCACCGAACTCACCACCCAGCAGCTCGAGACCCCACTCGGGCCCCTGACGCTCGTCGGCTCGGCCGCGGGTCTGCGGGCAATCCTCTGGGCACCAGACGATCAGGCGCGGGTCGGCCTCTCCGGCGCCGCGTTGACTGCCGCCCCGGTCGACGTGCTCGACGACGCGGCGGAGCAGCTCACCGGGTACTTCGCCGGCACCCGGACGGCGTTCGACCTCCCGCTCGACCTGCGGGGAACCGCCTTCCAGCTCGCCGCCTGGAACGCACTCGCCGAGATCCCCTACGGCGAGACGCGCACCTACGCAGAGCAGGCCGCGAGGATCGGTCGCCCTGCCGCCGTGCGGGCCGTCGGTGCCGCCAACGGGCGCAATCCGCTCTCGATCGTGTTGCCCTGCCACCGCGTCGTCGGGAGCAACGGCGCCCTGCGGGGATTCGCGGGCGGGCTCGGCGCGAAGGCGACGCTACTCGCGCTCGAGCGCGAACACTCACGCTAGAGCCGCGTCAATCGCTGCCTCATGGGAGCTCTGCCGCCATGTCGGTCTGGATCTCCGGCTGCTCGAGGGCGCGTGCATAGAGGCGTACATCGTCGATGCGCCCGGCGAACCATTCGCTCGCCACGTTCGAACCGCCGATGCGGAGCACTCCCGTCGACGGAGCCATCGTGCCCGTCGTGGCTCGAGAGGTCACGAGCGTGCCGTTGACGTAGAACCGCAGAGCAGCGCCGTCATAGGTCACAGCCAGATGTGTCCAGGCACCGGTCGCAACACTGACCGGCGCCTGGACGCTTTGCACAGTGCCCGTATTCACACGGCCGCCCGGAAGCGACGAACGATGGGCGTCCAGTGCATAGCTGAGCGTCGCAGCGGCTTCCTTGACGACGACGGAACGGCTCACGGACCCGAGCGACGTCGGGTACACCCACGCCTCGACCGTCATCTGCGTCGAGAGATCGAGGGCGCCGGCGTCGGCGATCGTCACCCAGTTGCTCGTACCGTTGAACGAGAGCGCCCGGCCGTACTTGCCGCTGTTCGACCGCGAGGCGCCCTTGATGGTGCCGGTGTTGGCGTTCGCCGATCCGTCGACGACGCTCGATCCACTCGACTCGTTGAAGTTGTACGCAGCGACGAGCGACGAGCGCCAACTCGCCTTCGCGACGGCCGATCCCGTCTTCTCGTAGTACTCGATGGCGACATCATGGTCGCCGACTGTGAGGGTCGACCGAGCACGGTACGTGGTCGCCGACTGATCCTTCCATTGATCGATGACGACGGCTCCGTCGACGCGGAGGCGGATGCCGTCGTCGGCGGTGACGAAGAACGTCGTGGATCCGGCCGGGAACGGGAAACGGCCGCTCCAGCGGACGGAGAAGTTGTCAGCTCCGATACCTGTGACGGGGCTGCCGCTTCCCCAGTTGTTGGCGATCGCATTCTCGCACCGTGTCACGGTCGGCGAGCCGGCAAGCGTGCGGTTGGGGAAGTACTCGGCCTTCCACTGGCCTTTCGGGCACGTTGTGGAGTTCTGCACGGTGACATCCACCGCCGCAGAGGTCGCCGTGTTGCCGCTCGGGTCTCGCGCGATCGCCGTGAGCGTGTGCTGACCGGCCGCCGCCGTGGTCGTGTCCCACGACACCTGATACGGGCTGCTCGTGTCCTCGGCGCCGAGGTTCGCCCCGTCCAACCTGAACTGCACACCGGCAACACCACCGGCGTCTGAGGCGGTCGCCTGAAGGGTGACGGCGCCTGAGACCGTCGACCCGCTCGCGGGGGTGGTGACCGAAACGGTCGGCGGCGTCGTGTCCGCGACGTAGGTCGCCGTGTACGTCGTCGCAGTCGCGGGGGCCGTCACGTTGTGCGTCGCGTCGCCGCCGTCGGACCAGGACACGAAGTCGTACGACGTACTCGCCAGGAACTGCGGCGTCACGGCGCTGACCGAGTTGGTGGAGCCGATGATGACCGCGCGCGTGAACGGAGTCGCGGCGACCTCCGCTCCGACGGCGAGCTCGAGGCCGGCCGGCGAAGAAGCGAACGTGAGGTCGACCGTGCGCGGCTGCAGATCGAGAGACGCCGTTGCCGTTCGGCCGCCCTCGTCGGTTGCGGTGACCCGTAGCTGGATATACGAGGGATACTCGTGGTCGGGTGCCGGGAACGAGGCGGACGCGGTGTTGTCGAACGTCTGGTAGGTATGCGTGTGGCAGTTCGACGGGCAGTGCTGGATCAGGACGACCCAGTCGAATGCCGTGCCCGGCAGCTCGGCGCCCTGAGCATCCGAGCCGGCCGCCGAGAACGAGATCAGATCCCCGACTTTCCAGGTCGTTCCCGCAGTGGGGGATGTGATCGAGACCGTCGGAGCCGTGCTCCCGGGCGTCACCGTCACCGGGCTACTGGTCGTGGTGTGGCCGTGACCGTCACTGGTCTGGAGCTTGACGACGACGGTTCCGGCCGTCGTGTAGGTCCAGGACGGCTTCGCGACGGTGGCATCGTCGAACTGGCCGTCACCGTCGAGATCCCAGGCATAGGAGAGAACGTCACCCGGGTCGGGATCGCTGGAGCCGCTGCCGTCGAACGCCACGGCAAGAGGCACGGCACCGGTCGAGGAGCGCCGGAGGCGATCGCAGTCGGCGACGGTTCCGGCCGTCGTGTAGGTCCAGGACGGCTTCGCGACGGTGGCATCGTCGAACTGGCCGTCACCGTCGAGATCCCAGGCATAGGAGAGAACGTCACCCGGGTCGGGATCGCTGGAGCCGCTGCCGTCGAACGCCACGGCAAGAGGCACGGCACCGGTAAGAGGAGCGCCGGAGGCGATCGCAGTCGGCGGCTGATTGACCTGACCGCCGCCACAGAGGAAACGAGCGTCACCCCAGTCCGCATGGTCGTAGTCGATATTGTCGCCACCGTTCTGGGCGACAAGGCGCAGCTGACTCGCACCGGTGAGATCGGCACTCAGCGCAACCGCGTCGTCGGCCCCCGTCAGCCGTGGGCTACTGACCCGCTTGGTGCCGTCGGCCCAGATCTCGAACACGACCGAACCGTTGCCACCCACCACCTCATCGTCGATACCGACCTGAGCAGCAAAGGACGTGCAACCAGCCGGAATCGCATACACCACATCAGCAACCGCGTGCACGCCCAACCCCTTCGCGAAACCGACACCATTGACCGTCAACGGCCCACCATCACCAGCCCCCGCCTCCCCATTACTGCGATCGAGCTCGACCGGCCCCCACCCATTCGTCTGCGAAACCACCGGCAGATCACTCACAAACCGCGTCGAACCCGCCGCATTCGACACCGTCACCGTCACCGGGCTACTGGTCGTGGTGTGGCCGTGACCGTCACTGGTCTGGAGCTTGACGACGACGGTTCCGGCCGTCGTGTAGGTCCAGGACGGCTTCGCGACGGTGGCATCGTCGAACTGGCCGTCACCGTCGAGATCCCAGGCATAGGAGAGAACGTCACCCGGGTCGGGATCGCTGGAGCCGCTGCCGTCGAACGCCACGGCAAGAGGCACGGCACCGGTAAGAGGAGCGCCGGAGGCGATCGCAGTCGGCGGCTGATTGACCTGACCGCCGCCACAGAGGAAACGAGCGTCACCCCAGTCCGCATGGTCGTAGTCGATATTGTCGCCACCGTTCTGGGCGACAAGGCGCAGCTGACTCGCACCGGTGAGATCGGCACTCAGCGCAACCGCGTCGTCGGCCCCCGTCAGCCGTGGGCTACTGACCCGCTTGGTGCCGTCGGCCCAGATCTCGAACACGACCGAACCGTTGCCACCCACCACCTCATCGTCGATACCGACCTGAGCAGCAAAGGACGTGCAACCAGCCGGAATCGCATACACCACATCAGCAACCGCGTGCACGCCCAACCCCTTCGCGAAACCGACACCATTGACCGTCAACGGCCCACCATCACCAGCCCCCGCCTCCCCATTACTGCGATCGAGCTCGACCGGCCCCCACCCATTCGTCTGCGAAACCACCGGCAGATCACTCACAAACCGCGTCGAACCCGCCGCATTCGACACCGTCACCGTCACCGGGCTACTGGTCGTGACGTTGCCGGCGGCGTCACGGGCTGTCGCAGTGAGGACATGGGAGCCGTTCGTCGCGACGGTCGTGTCCCAAACTGCGGAGTACGGTGACGACGTCAGCTCGTTGCCGGAATTGACACCGTCCACCTTGAGCTGAACACCGACGACGCCGACGTTGTCGCCTGCCGTCGCCGAGACCGTGACCGAGCCGGATACCGAGGCCCCTGCCGTGGGCGACACCACCGAAACGGTCGGAGGAGTCGTGTCCCCGCCTCCGCTGTAGGAAATCCGGCGAACCGTGCCACCGTCGAAGTCGGAGTAGTAGAGCGCCCCGTCCGGCCCGAAGACGAGATCGACCGGGTTGGCCGCTCCCGCTGCGAAGGTCGACACGGTGGAGGGATCCGGTGCACCGTTGCTGCCGATCCGCATCCGCCAGATGCAGTCCCGCGAGTAGTCGGCGAAGAAGAGCGCCCCGTCGTCGCCCGCCGGGTAGTTCGAGCCCGTCTCGAACGCGATTCCCGCGATCGACGAACTGCCTGTTACACACGCCTCGCCCTGGACGACGGTGGAGGCGTGGTTGTAGGCGAAGAAGGGAGCGAACAGGTTGGTGGGCTGCGCGTAGAGGGACTCACAGAGCGTCAGGTTTGCGCCGTCGTATCCACCCTGACGGCCCGCGCCCTCGTAGCACGGCCATCCGTAGTTGTCGGCCACCCCGTCCGGCTGGCTCGTGACGACGTCGATCTCCTCCCAGTCGCTCCAGCCCACGTCACCGACCCAGATCTCGCTCGTGCCCGGCTTGACGGCGATGCGGAACGGATTCCGGAAGCCGTGCGCGATGATCCGGCGAGCGTTCGGGTCCGAGCTGAAGGCGAGCGGGTTGTCGGGCATGCCCGCGCCTGTCGCCGGGTCGAGACGGAGAATCGATCCGTTCAGGCCCGTGGGATCGGCAGTGGTACGGACGTCCTGGCTCCGGAGCGCTCCACCCTCGGCGCTGGGTGGGCTCATCGCGCCGCCGACGCCGCCGGGCGGGTCCCCACAGGGGTTCAACGGCGACCCGCCCTGGCCGTAGTCCACGTAATTGAAGCTCGCACCGTCACCGCCGCTCGCGTACAGGGCACCGTCGGCACCGAACGCGAGCGAGCCGAGCGAGTGGCTCGGGTACTGCTGGCACCAGTCCTCGATCAGCACCTGCTCGGAGCCCGTCATCACGTCTCCGTTCGCCTGCAGCCGGGACAGGCGCCCGCTCACGACGCACCCGTCGGTCGTGGCTCCCGGCGGACTCGGGCAGCCGTCCGAGTCGGATCCGACGGTTCCCCAACGGGGCGCGGCGCCGCCGATCGCGGCATCGTAGGTGTAGAGGACGTACACGCTGGGATCGCTCGGGAAGTTCGGCGCGAGCGCCATGCCGAGGAGACCTCTGTCCCAGAAGTTGTGGACATTCGTCCGCAGGTCGGCGAAGACCGTGGGCGTCGTGTCCGTGAGGCTGTCGAAGACCTTGATCAGGCCGCTCTTCTCGGCAACGAAGACGCGACCGTCCGAGGCGAACCGCACCACCGTGGGATTCACGAGACCGCTGAACACGACCGTCTCCTGGTAGCCGCCGGGGAGTGTGGTCGCGCCGGCACCGTCCGCGACAACGCTCGAGAACACGATCAGGGCCAGAGTCACGCCGGCGACGACCACCAACCGGGCGATTGGTCGTTCCTCACCCCCAAGGCCCTTCACCGCATCCCCTTTCACCGCACGCCAGGCAGAGTATGCGCCGAGTGCCGGTCGGTGTCTACAGCCAGCCCTCCGGTCGACGTCACGAAAGAGCGACGAACTGTCGGGACGCGAGACGCCGACGCGGACGGCGGAGCTCTGCTTGTCGACGGGTCGCGGGCGCCTGATTGAGGGCCTTTGCGACTGGTACGCTGGTCACGCCCGGTCGCGCTAGGTGGGGAGTCAGCGGTTCCCTGAACCCGAAATCCGCTCCAGCGGGACCGAACGCCGTCCGAGGGACGGTTTCATCGGGATTGGGTCTGCGCACGAGGTGTTGACAGGTCGGGTCCCGCGCACTGGGAGCGTTCGAACCGCGTCAGATCCGGAAGGAAGCAGCGCTAAGGACTCCCTCTCAGGTGCCGCGGTTCCGCCCGGCCCGAGCCGGCGACGCAGATTCCTCCGGGGAGGCCCGTTTCGACGACGGAGCGCGCGACCGGGCACAAGCGTCGCACGGTGCCGGGCGTCAGCCCGGCTCCCTGACCGGTCTACTTCAGCCGGACATCAGGGTCCGCCCGCCGGGACCCCGGAGACTGGCTGAAGCCGGTTCGCGCCGTCTGCGACCGCCACGACGTGCTGCTGTACCTCGACGCCTGCCGCTTCGCCGAGAACGCGTGGTTCATCCGCGAGCGGGAGCCTGGCCAGGGTGCGCGCGGCGTCGCCGACATCGTCCGCGAGCCGGCTTCCTCGTCGTCGACGAGCCGGCCCAGCTGCGCCATTTCCCGGCGCGCTTCGCGCGCGCCGACTGACCAACCCGTCCGAGCGACGCCGTCTGCGACAATCGGCGCGTGGCCGCCCTCTACCGCACCTACCGCCCGCTCGACTTCGGACACGTGATCGGCCAGGAGGCGGTCGTCCGCACCCTGCGCAACGCGATCGAGCACGAACAGGTGCGGCAGGCGTACCTCTTCGCCGGACCGCGCGGCACGGGGAAGACCTCGCTGGCGCGGATCCTCGCCAAGGCCCTGAACGCCGCAGGCGGCCCGAACGCCGACTTCGACCCGGCGAGCCCGATCGCCCAGGCGATCGCGAGCGGCAGCTCCCTCGACGTGATCGAGATGGACGCGGCCTCACAGCGGGGCATCGACGACGTGCGCGAGATCCGCGAACGGGCCGTCCTGCAGCCGGTCGAAGGAGGCTACAAGGTCTACATCATCGACGAGGCCCACCAGCTGACCTCCCAGGCCTGGAACGCTCTTCTGAAGCTGATCGAAGAGCCCCCACCCCACCTCGTCTTCGTCTTCTGCACGACCGACCTCGCAAGCGTGCTGCCGACGGTGCGCTCCCGCTGCCAGACATTCGTCTTCCAGCGGCCCCGGCTCCAGGAGCTCGTCGCCGTGCTGCGGCGGGTGTGCGAGGGCGAGAGCATCGATGCACCAGACGCGGCGCTTGCCCTGATCGCCCGCGGCGCGCACGGCTCGTTCCGTGACGCCGTCTCGACGCTCGACCAGCTGGCCGCCGCGACCGGCAGCACGATCTCGGTGCAGGACGTGCTTCAGCTCGTGGGCGGGATCGAGGAGGACTCCCTCTTCCGCCTCTGCGACACGATCGTCGACCGCGATACCGCCGGCGCCCTCGTCCAGATCGAGGAGCTGGCCGAGCAGGGCCAGGACCTGGGACGGCTCGTGACGGAGCTGATCGAGCATCTCCGGCAGCTCCTGCTCGTGCAGCACGTCGGGCATGTGCCCGAGTCCCTGCCCGTCACGGAGGAGACCCGCGAGCGGCTCCGCGAGCAGGCGAACCAGCTGCCCGAGCCGACGGTGTTGCGCCTGATCGACCTCCTCGCGATCGCCGTGGACGACATGCGCCAGGGCGGCGACCCCCGCCTGCCGCTCGAGCTCGCGCTCGTGAAGATCACCCGCCCCCAGGCCGACCTCTCGCGCGACTCTCTCGCGCACCGGCTCGAGCTGCTCGAAGCGCGGCCTCACGGCGGCGTGGCCGCGCCCGCGGAGCCGCGCCCCGCGCCCGTCGTCGCCGACGCACCCGTCGCGCCCGATGCCCCCCACGAGCCCGTGGAGCCACCGCCTGTGGTGGCCGACGTCGCTCCAAAACCCACGCCGCCCGCCTCGCAGCCCGCGCCGGGCCTGCCGCCGCTCGAGCTCGACCAGCTCCGCGACGCCTGGCAGCGGGATGTCGTGGATGCCGTCAGGGACCGGTCGATCCCGATCTCGACCCTCGTCGCCGAGGCAAGGCCCGTCGAGATCAGCGGCGAGACGGTGACTATCGAGTTCGCCCCTGCGGCGGGGTTCCACCGGACCCAGATCGAGGACCCGAAGAACCTCGCGCTCCTGCGCGACGCGCTCTACGAGGTCACCGGGCGACGGCTCACGGTCGTAACGATCGTCGGCGCGCCGCCGGAGCCGACCGAGCCCGAGGACGTGCGCGAGCTCTCCGAGGAAGACGTGATCTCATTGCTCAAGGACACATTCGACGCAGAGGAAGTGGAGGAAGGCTGATGGCGAAGTTCGACATGAACGCGATGCTGAAGCAGGCCCAGCAGATGCAGGCCCAGATGCTCGAGGCGCAGGAGCAGGCGAAGCAGGAGATCGTGGAGGCCTCCGCCGGCGGCGGCATGGTCACCGTGAAGGCGAACGGCGGCGGCGAGCTCGTCGAGATCCGGATCGACCCGAAGGCAATCGACCCCGACGATCCCGAGATGCTCGCGGACATCGTGATGGCAGCAGCGAACGAGGCACTCCGCTCCGCGAGCGAGCTGGTCGAGTCGAAGATCCGCGGCCAGATGCCCGACCTCGGCGCGCTCGGCCTGCCCGGCATGTAGAGGCACCACCTGTCACCGACTGTCGCCGAGGGCGTCCACGGCCCACTTCACCCGGGCGATGTCCTCGCGCTCACGCTCGTCGAGCGCGAGCGCGATCCGGCGGAGCTCCGCCTCGTGCTCCGGGATCCAGCGGCGCTCGATCGCCCGCTGGCGCCGCGCGGTCGCCGCCAGCTCCGCCTCGATCGCCTCGTGGGCGGCGCGCGCCGCCGCGTAGTGCGCGGCGGCGACGGTGGCGTCCGCGTGCGCCCGGGCAGCGAGCGCGACGACGGAGCCGCCTCCGAGGGCAACGAGATCCTGCGGGAGGCCGGGGCGAACCGACGCTCCGGCAGGAAAGACGGTGCCGAGCGCGTTCCGCCACTCGACCGCCACGTCGCAGCGACCGGAGGGCGGCGAGGCCGCGAGCCGCAGCCGTCGTTCGCCGGCGATCGCGAGCGCACGATCGTTCCACTCGGTCGCCGTGCGCGCCTTCGACTCCCATTCCCGCGTGGCGGCCGCCAGGATCCCGGACAGCCGTTGCTGCTCACGCAGTAGCGTCTGGCGCTTCTGGTCGAGCACTTCGACGCCGCGCCACGCGACCTCGAGACGCTTCGCCAGCCACAGCCGGCCCGCCCTACCCGGTGGCGCCCTGAGGGACATCGTGTCCTTCCCGGTAGCGGGCGGCGAGTGACGCCTCCGACACCATGGTCAGCGCGGCACGCGGCATCACCGAAGCAACCTCCCAGCCGCGATCCAGCGTCTCGTCGAGCGAGCGGGACTCGTCGGCGCCCTGCTGCACGAAACCTGCCTCGAACGCCTCCGCGAAGCCGAGGTACCGGGCCTCGCCCTCGCTGAGCGCGTCGGCACCGACGACTTCCGCAAGGTCGGCGACGCGGCGGGCCTGCGCGACGAGCGCGTAGAGCTGCGCTGACAACTCGAGGTGGTCGCTCCGCGTCTTCCCCTCGCCGGCGCCGAGTCGCATCAGCCGCGAGAGGGAGCGGAGGGGGTCGAACGGCGGGTAGACACCGCGCACGTGGAGGTCGTGGGTGAGCACGACCTGCCCCTCGGTGATGTAGCCGGTGAGATCGGGCACCGGATGCGTGATGTCCTCACCGGGCATCGTCAGCACCGGGATCTGGGTGACCGAGCCGGGCTTCCCGTGCATCCGCCCGGCACGCTCGTACAGGCTCGCGAGATCGCTGTAGAGATAGCCGGGATACCCGCGCCGGCTCGGGATCTCTCCGCGCGACGAGGCGACTTCCCGCACCGCCTCGCAATAGCTCGTCATGTCCGCCATCACGACGAGCACATGGCGCCCGAGGTCGAAGGCGAGATGCTCCGCCACGGTGAGCGCCAGCCGTGGCGTGACGATCCGCTCGACGAGCGCGTCGTCTGCTGTATTGAGGAAGACGACCAGGTCGTCGTTCGTCGCCCGTGTCTCGAGCCGGTCGCGCACCGCCCTCGCGTCGGCGTTCGTCACGCCCATCGCTGCGAAGACGACCGCAAAGGGCTCACCCTGTACCGTCGCCTGGGCGGCGATCTGAGCGGCCAACTCGAGGTGCGGCAGGCCGCCGACGGAGAAGATCGGGAGCTTCTGGCCCCGCACCAGGGTCACCAGTCCGTCCACGACCGAGACACCCGTCAGGATCGGATCCGACGGGGTCGCGCGGTAGGCCGGGTTGATCGTCCGGCCGCCGACCTCCCGGAGGTCGGCACCGCGGACCGGCGGACCGCCGTCGAGCGGCGCTCCGCGGCCGTTGCAGACACGTCCGAGCCACGCCTCGCCGACGGCGATCCGCATCGGGCTCCCCTGGAATGCGACCCGCGTGCCGTCGAGCGACATGCCGCTCGTACCCTCGAAGACCTGCACGACGGCAAGGTCACGATCGACCTCGAGCACGACGCCGTGCCGGATCTCTCCCGACACGAGCCGGACCTCGACCACCTCGTCCCAGCCGACGTCGCGCACGGCCTCGACGATGAGCAGCGGGCCCTTGATGGACGTCGCCGTCTCGTACTCGATCGGAGCCGAGAAGCTCATGCGATCGCCTCCGAGCAGTGCGAGAGCCTGCACGCCGATCGCCTCGACACCGGCCGCGTCGTCCGGCAGCGTCGTGTCGCGCGCCCGAATCGCGACGGAGAGATCGACCTGCTCGATCTTCGCGGCCGGGACGCCGCGGGCGACGAGACCGAGACAGCAGTCGCGGACGTCCAGAACGAGCCGGAGCAGCGAGTCCTGCTTGGCGGGCGAGCACGTCGCGTCGTTCGGGCTCAGGCTGCTCTGGCGGAGCACGACCTCCCGTAGCAGCCGGCCGGTCAGCAGCGCGATCCGCTCCGCGTCCGGAAGGGAGGTTGCGCCGACCAACTGCGCCACGGACTCGAGGTGGTCCGCCTCGGCGAGCAGGCGCAGCGCCTGCTCCCGCCTGGCTCCCCAGAGCGGCTCGTGACCGGCGACGTGCCATTCGGCGATCCGCTCGGCGTCGCGCGACGACGAGTCACGCCAGCTCACGGCCGGGTAGTGCCGCGCGTACGCCAGGTCGGGGTCGAGCGACCAGATGCAGCGTGCGAACCGCCGCGTATGTGCGCTGACCGGCTCCGTCATGTCTCCCCCGGGTGGTGAGACGGCGCCGAGAATCGTCACGGAGGCATCGTCGCCGGCCAGCGTTCGCATCCGGCCCGAGCGCTCGTAGAACGCCGCCAGCGCCGTCGCGAGGCCGGCGGGATAGCCCTCCTCGGCCGGGAGCTCGCCCGTGCGCGATGCCACCTCGCGCAACGCCTCGGCCCAGCGGGAGGTCGAGTCGGCGATCAGCACCGTGTCGTACCCCATGTCCCGGTACAACTCCGCCACGGTGACTCCCGTGTAGATGCTCGCCTCCCGGGCGAGGACGGGCATGTTCGACGTGTTCGCGATCAGGACGGTGCGGTCGAGGAGCGCCCTGCCGGTGCGCGGGTCGTCGAGGTGGGCCATCTCCTCCAGCACGTCGGCCATCTCGTTGCCCCGCTCGCCGCAGCCGACGTAGACGATCACGTCCGCGTCACACCACTTGGCGATCTGCTGCAGGAGCACCGTCTTGCCCGTGCCGAAGCCGCCGGGCACGGCAGCACTGCTACCGCGGGCGATCGGGAAGAAGAGATCGAGGGCACGTTGCCCCGTGAGCAGCGGAACGTCCGCCCGCAGGCGCTCGCGCGCGGGGCGGGCGAGACGGACGGGCCAGTAGTGCGCCAGGGCGATCGTCGCGTCGCCGATGCGTGCGACGGTGTCCTCGACCGTCAGCTCCCCGGCGGGGGCGATCCAGTCGATCGTGCCGGCGACGCCCGGTGGGACGCTCACGCGGTAGGTGATCGCGGCGGTCTCCGGTACCTCTCCCGAGGACCAGCCCTGCCTCGACCCGGTCGCCGACGGAGGCGAGCGGCGTGAACAGCCAGCGCCGCTCGCGCTCGAGTGTCACACCCCGCTCTCCGTCGTGTAGCGTCTCGCCGGCCCCGGAGAGCCTGCGCAGCATGCCGTCGAAGACGCCTCCGAGGAGCCCCGGCCCGAGCTCGGCCCGCAGGGGATGGCCCGTTCGCATCACGGGGTCTCCCGGCCTGACTCCACCCGTGTAGGCGTACACCTGAACGGTCGCGATATTCCGGTCGAGCGCGATCACCTCACCCGGCAGGCGGTTTCCACCCACCTCGACGAGCTCGAGCATCCCGGCAGCGAGATCGTCGACCTCGACCACGGGCCCGTTGACGCGGCGCACCTGCCCGGGGCTCATTGCCACAGTTCCTCCAGCTCGTCGCCGAGCGACGCGATCGCGCGATCGGCGAGCGCCGGCAGCGTGTAGTCGACGGACTCCCTCCCCTTCCGGCCGATCACCCCTCCGAGCCCCGGTGGATCGACCTCCACCTCGGCGTCGGGGCCGAGCTGCTCGCGCGCCGTCCGGGCCAGGCGGTCGAGCAGCGCGGGATAGCGTCCGTCCTCCTGGAGGAGCAGGACGGCCTGCCGTGATCGGAGCTGCAACTCCTCCAGCTGCCGGTTCTGCGCTCGGAGACGCAACTCGCGCGCCCGGCGCGTCGCCGTCGCGCGCCGCCGCGCCGCCTCCTTCGCCGCTGCACGCTCGCCCTCGTGGCGACCCTCCCGAGCCAGCTCATGAGCCCTCGCCTCGGCCCCGGCGAGCGTTCGCGCGCATTCGGCGTCGACCGCTGCAAGGCGGTCCTGCACCTCCGCCTCCGTCTCGGCCCGGAGCGCAACCCGAAGGGGCTCGAGGTTCACCGGGGAATCACCGCCCAGAGTCGATCACAGGGCAGGAGAGGATCCGGAAGCGACCGGCGCGCCTCTGCGGTGAGCACGACGACGCGTGACGTCGTCCGCCAGGCCGTCCCACGCACTGCGGACGGCCTCCGGGTCACGGACGTCGAGGACCTCGACGCCGGCGAGCGGATAGCCCGGCGAGCTCGGTCCAGCGGCCGAGGGCGGCGACGCGGCTCATGCCTGCCCGATCAGGATGATCGCGACGACGAGCCCGTAGATCGCGATGCCCTCGGCGAGCCCCACGAAGACGAGCGACCGGCCGAACATCTCGGGCTTCTCGCTCACGGCAGCGAGGGCCGCAGCGCCGGTGTACGCGACTGCGAAGCCGGCACCGATCGTCGAGCCGGCGACGGCGATCCCGGCTCCGAGCAGCGCCGCCCACGAGTTGCTCGTCGTTCCGGCATCGGCCGCCTGCGCGGGCTCGACGACACCGAGCAGGAGCAGGGCGCCGAGCGCCGCGCCGCCGAGCAGGAGCGCACCGTTGACGGCGAGCAGGCGGCGGAAGCCGCGGGCGGGCGCCCGGCGCAGTGCTGCCGTCGTGACGACGAACACGACGACGAGCACGGGCAGGGCCCACAGGATCGAGCTGATCATGACGCCTCCTTCGGGGAACGGACGGGCATGGCCCACGGCGCGAACGCGTGGCCCTCGCCGGAGAAGATCCTCGAGTAGAGCTCGTAGTACTCGAGTCGCAGCGCCTGCACCCCGGTGACGAGCGCCTCGAGCAGCGAAGGTGACCGCGTTGCCGCCGACGAACGACGAGCGTGGCCAGGACGATGCCGACAGGGCCGCCCCAGAGCGCGCTCGCAGTCTCGAACACGACCAGGCCGAGCGCGGCGTGCATGAGACCGAAGGCGGCGAGCCGCGTGAACGAGACGAGGTTCGAGAAGAGCCGGACGACGGCGTCGACGAACTCGACGCCGGCCTGGGTCAGCGCCGCGGCGCCGTGCCCGGCCTCGAGCACGAGGCCGAGCGCGAGCAGCACGAGACCGACGCCGCCGACGACGGCACCGGCGATCTCGAGCGCGAGGAGCTCGGCGTAGACGCCCCCGGCGAGAAGGAGGCCACCGACGAAGACCGTCAGTCCGGCGACGCCGAACTGAGCGAGCAGCGCCTCCCGGAAGCCGCCGCGCCGCCAGCGGTTCACGATACCGAGCACATAGCTGATCGTCAGCAGCACGGCGCCGATCGCGAGGCCGACGAGCAGCAGCTTCACCGGCTCCTCCAGCGGGTCGAGCCAGAGCGTCGGCACGAGGCCGGTCGGGCCGAACGCCTCGCCGTACAGCAGGCCGAAGAGCATCCCGGCGAGGCCGGCGGCGAACGGGAATCACCCACAGGCTGCGGACGGACGCAAAGCGTCCCTTCCTGCGGCCGCGCAGCCAGAGCGACAAGCAGCACGAGCACGAGACCGTGGCCGACGTCGCCGAACATGATCCCGAACATGAGGACGAAGGAGACGACGGTGAACGCCGTCGGGTCGAGGTCACCGTACGGCGTCGTGCCGTAGCTCTGGACGAGCGGCCGGAACGGCTGCTCCACCTTGACCGGGTTCAGCAAGCGTCGGCGGCTCGACCCAGGCGGGCCGCGGCAGCTCGACCACCGCAGAGCCGATCTCCGCGAGCCGGTCGTTCAGCGACGGCAGCGCATCCGTCGGCGCCCAACCGACCCACGCGGTGAAGCTGCCGTGCGGGACGGCCAGGCGGGCGCGCCGGCACGAGCTCGACCTCGCCTTCGAGCAGGCCGCTCTCCCCGGTGCGCTCGAGCGCGCCGTATGTCGGGGGGTCGGTCGAGCACGGCCGGCTCGGCCGCGGCGGACCTGCCCGTACGCGGAGGCGACGCAGCGCCTCGACCTCCTCGCCCTCCGGCGGCGGTAGGTTGCCCACGAGCTCGACGACGCCGGACTCGGCGAGCGCGACGAGCGCCTCCCGCACCCGGCCTCGCGGCGCCACGACGGCGACCCGGCTCATCCGCCTCGGGCAGGACGAGGTCAGCAGAGGGCATCGAACACCTCCCGTGCCGGCGCGCGCCCACCCTGCGCGGCGACTGCGAGCGCGACGGCGAGACGCATCGCATCGAACGCGAGCAGCGCGACCGCGCCGATCGCGACCTCGCCGCCGTCGAGACGGCTCCGGGTCAACCGCTCCGCATCCGCGGCGACTCTACGCCACCAGGCGAGCTCGGCCCGCCAGAGGTCTGCGGGGTCGTCGACGCCGTCCAGCGCCCAGGCCGCGCCCGGGGAAGCAGCTCGCGCAGCTCGGCGACCGATCGCGGCCTCGACCCAGGCGCCGCCGAGCCGCACGCGACGGACGAGGTCGTCGTCGACCGACCGTTCCGTGACGAACAGCTCCCCGGCGACGAGCGAGCGCCACGGCGCCCGCGGCCCAGGCGCCGCGCTACGGGCACCTGGGCCGAGACCCTGCGTGCCCAGGCGAGGCGGAGCGCGAGGTGAACGTCCTCGGGATCGTCGCTGCCCGGGTCGCCCCAGCTCGAGCCTGCGAGCACGCGCCGCAGCTCGTCGACGCTCTGCGTGGAGGCCGCCGCGGTCCAGGCCGAGGAGAGCATCCCGAGCTCGAACGGGGAGCGGAGCTCCGCGCCCAGGAGGTAGGCGAGCCGGTCTTCGATGTTCACGAGCTCGAACCACGCTGCGAGCGCACGGAGCCCCGCGGCCCCTTCTCTCGGCAGCCACGCGGCAAGCAGGCGGATCCGGAGAGCGAGCGAGGCCGCGACCGCGCGCTGCGCCTGCCTCGAGGCTCGCAGCCGCGCGGATCAGCGACGTCGGCCGTAGCCAGGAGCCCGACCGCGTTCTCGAGGGAACCGGCCTGGGCCACGAGTCGCGCCGTCTCCGTGCCCGCGCGATGCTGGAGCAGCAGTCGCGCCCGCACGCTTCCCGCGACCCAGGCAGCACGCATCAGGGTCCCTCGAGCACGCGCGCGAAGACGAGGTCGACGAGCCCGGGCAGCCGCACCCGGCCCAACTCGTCGATCCGGCGAGCGTCGGCCTCGGCCCGAGCGACGATCTGCGACGCCTCGATGTCGGCTGCACGCAGCCCTGCCTTGAGGGCGTCGCCGCGCTCCGAGTCGGCCAGGCCTCTCGCGGCCGCCAGAATCTCCTTCGCGCCTTCCTCCGCCTCGTAGAGGCGATGCGCTGCCATCGCCTCTGCGTGCTCGCGCGCCTCGTCGGCCTCCAGCTCGAAAGCGTCGAGCGCCGCAAACACCGGCACGAGCTCCAGCACTGTCTGCTCGCCGACGGCGGCCGGCACGCCGGCAGTGCCGTGAAAGCGTTCGAGGATGCTCCCGATCGACCCTGGTGGGGTGTGGCGGGCGACGGATCCGGCAGACGCTCTCTCAACCACCTCGTGAAAAATGTGACACACACCGCGCGCGGGCGAATCGGGGTCGCCCACGGTCGCGGTTGTGGGGTTCCCGCACGGGAAATCGCGGGCCAGGCGCCACGCCTGCCCGGCTCAGGCGGCGATTCGCCCGCGGAGGTAGTCCACGAGCTCGTCGATCGTGAACAGTCGCGCCCAGTCGGCCTCGGGAATGTCGACGTGCAGCAACTCGTGTACCGCGATCAGGAAGTTGAGCGAGTCCATCGAATCGATGTCGAGCTGGTCTCGCAGGTTCAGATCGGTCCTGAACGTCGTGAGGTCGGCCTCGGGTGCGACATCGGTGAGGGCCTGCAACACCGACTGCGTGATCTCTTCCTGCGTCATAGCTCCTCCGGCTCCTGCAGTAGACGATCGACGGCCGCGAGGAACTGGCTCGCCCGGTGGCCGTCGGTGACTCGGTGATCCGCGGACAGGCTCGCATTCACGACCGGGCACGGGAGGATCTGTCCCTCCGAGATCCATGGCCGTTCGACGAGCGTGCCGAACCCGACGATCGCAACCTGCGGCGGGAAAGATGACGCCGAAGATGCTCTCGACACCCCGCTCGCCGATGCTCGTGACGGTGATCGTCGGCTCGGACATCTCCGAGCTCCGGAGCGACCCCGCCCGCGCCCGGGAGACGAGGTCGCGGAACGCGTGCATCAGCTCCTCGACCGTGAGCTCGTCGGTGTGATGGATCGCCGGCGCGACGAGGCCGCCCCCGCGAAGCGAGATCGCGACTCCCACGTTGACGTCCTCGCGGCGGACGAGCTCGTCGCCGCTCCAGGTGGCGTTCAGCTCCGGCACCTCCCGCAGCGCGAGCGCGACGGCCTTGACCATCAGGACTCCGTGCAGCACCCGCTCCGTCACGGGGCGGCGCAGGTTCTCCTGGCCGAGCCACGCGAGCGACCTGCTCATGTCGATCGTCTGCCCGAGGTAGAAATGGGGGATCTCGCGCTTCGACCGGCTCATCGAGGCAGCGATTGCCCGGCGCATGGCGGCATTGCGCTCCGCGGCCGGCGAGAGCGGGGCCGCGGGCGCTGCTGCCGGCGGCGCAGCGGCGACGGGCGGCGGTGTGGGCGCAGCAGCTGCGGCAGGCGCCGGCACGGGTGCGGGCGCAGGTGCTGCCTCCTGCGGCGCCGCCTCGCGGGCCGCAGCGGCAGCCTCGACATCGCGACGCTGGATGCGACCGCCCGGGCCTGTGCCCTGGAGCCCTTCGACCTCGATGCCGAGCTCGTGCCCGAGCTGCCGGGCGGACGGCGAGATCAGAAGATGGCGCTCGGCGGTCGTGGGACGCGTGGCGGGGGCACTGGATGAGGCCGGCTCGGCGGGCGCGGCTGCAGCAGGCGCCGCAGGCGCTGGAGGCGGGGGAGCCGGCGCGGCGCCTTCCTCGCGGATCACGGCGAGCGGGGTGCCGACCGGCACCTCCGTGCCCGGCTCGATCAGCATTCGCTCGATCACGCCGCTCGTGAAGACCTCGACCTCGACGTCGGCCTTGTCGGTGTGGACGACCGCGATGATCTCGCCACGCGCGACGGTCTCGCCGGGCTGCTTCAGCCACGCGGCGAGCGTGCCGGCGCTCATGTCGGCACCGAGCGAGGGCATCACGAAGTCGGCCATCAGAACGCCATCTCCGTCACCGCCGCGACGACGCGCTCGGCGCTCGGCAGCGCCGCCTCCTCCAGATGCTTCGCGTACGGCATCGGCACCTCGACGCCGCACACCCGCTGCACCGGCCAGTCGAGCAGGTCGAATCCCTGTTCCATCATCTGGGCGCTGATCTCCCCGGCCAGGCCTCCGGTCTTCCAGCCCTCGTCGACGATCACCATCCGGTGCGTCTTCGCGAGCGAGGCCAGGATCGTCTCGGTGTCGAGTGGCCGCAACGTCCGCAGGTCGACGACCTCCGCAGCGAGGCCATGCTCCTCCTCGAGCGTGGAGGCGGCGGCGAGGCACTTGCCGAGCGAGCCGCCGTAGGTGACGAGGGTCACGTCCGAGCCCTCGCAGCGCACGGCGGCGTGCGCGATGTCGAGCGCGCGCGGCTCCTCGTCGATCTCGTCCTCCAGCGGGTAGAGCAGCGCGTGCTCGAAGATGAAGACGGGATCGGGCTCCTGCAGCGCGGCGAGCAGCATCCCGCGAGCATCGTCGACCGTCGCCGGCGCGAGCGCCTTGATCCCGGGGATGTGGGCGTACCAGGCCTCGAGGCTGTGCTCGTGCTGCGCCGCCATCTGGCGGCCGCCGCCCGTCGCCATCCGGACGATGATCGGGACGCTCAGCTGCCCCCCGGACATGTACCGCATCGTGGCCGCGTTGTTGACCACCTGGTCGAGCGCGAGCAGGCTGAAGTTGATCGTCATCACCTCGACGATGGGCCGCATCCCGCCGAGGGCCGCGCCGATCCCGGCGCCGACGAAGGCCGACTCGGAGAGCGGGGCGTTCCGGACGCGCTCGGGCCCGAACTCGTCGAGCAGCCCGAGGCTGACGGCGAACGCGCCGCCGTAGCCCCCGACGTCCTCGCCCATCAGGAAGACGCGTTCGTCCGTTGCGAGCGCGTGCCGCATCGCTCCGCGCACGGCCTCGCGATAGGTGAGCTTGACCGTGCTCATCCGGCCACCAGCGTGTAGACGTCCTTCGTCAGGTCCTCGAGCGGCTCGACCGGCGCCGCCTCGGCAGCCGCGATCGCCTGGTCGAGCTCGACGGCGATGTCCGCCTCGATGGAGGCGAGGTCGGCGTCGGTCGAGCAGCTTCGCCTTGCGCAGCCGAGCCTCGAAGAGCGCGATCGGATCGCGCTCCTCCTTCCAGTGCTCGACCTCGTCCTTGCCACGGTAGAGATCCGGATCCGCCATCGAATGGGCACGGAAGCGGTAGGTGTGCAGCTCGAGGAAGCGCGGCCCGGGCTCGGCGCGAACAGCCTCCGCAGCCCGCCTCGCCGCGGTCTCGACCGCGACCACGTCCATCCCGTCGACCTCCTCCGCCGGCATCCCGTAGCTCTCTGCCCGAAGATGGATGTCGGGCTGCGCGAGCTCGTCGCGAATCGACGTGCCCATCGCGTACTCGTTGTTCTCGCAGAGGAAGAGCACGGGCAGCTGCCAGAGCGCAGCGAGGTTGAGCGATTCGTGGAACTCGCCCTCGGCGACGGCGCCGTCGCCGAAGAAGCACGCGGTCACCCGCCTGCGTCCCTGCAGCCGGTCGGCGAGGGCAAGTCCCACTGCGATCGGGAGTCCCCCGCCCACGATCGCGTTCCCGCCGTAGAAGCGGCGGGAGATGTCGAAGAAGTGCATCGAGCCGCCGCGCCCGCGGCTGCAGCCGGTCGCCTTGCCGAACATCTCCGACATCAGGGAGGCGGCGGGCAGTCCGCGGGCGAGGGCCTGGCCGTGCTCGCGGTACGTCGCGACGATCGCGTCGTCGGGCGTGAGCGCCTGCATGACCCCGACGCCGACCGCCTCCTCGCCGATGTAGAGATGGAGGAAGCCGCGGATCCGGGTCAGGCTGTACTGCTCGGCGGCGCGCTCCTCGAACCGCCTGATGCGAAGCATCTCGCGCAGGACGTGGAGCGAGTGCTCGCGCTCGAGCGCCGGCTGTCGCGGCGGACGCTTGCGCGCCGCCGACTTCCCGGCCGGAGAGCTCACCTGGCCTCCTCGAGCGTCGAGACGTCTCCCTCGTCCAGGCCCAGCTCGCGCGCCTTCAGCAGACGGCGCATGATCTTGCCGCTCCGCGTCGTCGGCACTGTCTCGACGAACTCGATCTCCTTCGGCGCGACGGCAGCGCCGAGCCGCACGCGCGCGTGGGCGAGCAACTCCTTCTCGAGCTCACGCGTGGGCTCGAAGCCCGGCTTCAGAGTCACGAACGCCTTCACCACCTCACCGGCGACGGGATCGGGCTTGCCGATCACGCCGGCCTGGGCGACGGCCGGGTGCTCGAGCAGCACGCTCTCGACCTCGAACGGCCCGATCAGGTGGCCGGAGCTCTTGATCACGTCGTCGGCACGGCCGACGAACCAGAAGTACCCGTCCGCATCGCGCCGCACGAGGTCGCCGGTCAGGTACCAGCCGTCGTGGAACGCGCCCGCGTAGCGATCGGGCTCGTCGAGGTAGGTGCGGAACATGGACGGCCAGCCGGGCCTCAGAGCCAGCTCGCCTTCCTCACCGGCCTCGGTCACCTCGTCGACGCCTCCATCCTCGCGGCGGTGCACGACGCCGGCCTCGACGCCGGGCAGCGGGCGCCCCATCGACCCGGGGCGGATGTCCAGCGCGGCGAGGTTCGCGACCATGATGCCGCCGGTCTCCGTCTGCCACCAGTTGTCGTGGAACGGCAGGCCGAACGCATCCTTGCCGAAGACGACGCCGGACGGGTTGAGCGGCTCGCCCACGCTCGCGAGGAAGCGGAGGGACGGAAAGCGGTGCTCGCGCACGAGGTCGATGCCCGTCTTCATCATCATCCGGATCGCGGTCGGCGCCGTGTACCAGACGGAGACCTCCTCGTCCTCCAGGATCCTGTACCAGCGCTCCGCGTCGAAGTCCGCCTCGTCCACGATCATCGTGACGCCGTTCGAGAGCGGCGAGATGATCCCGTACGAGGTGCCGGTCACCCAGCCCGGGTCGGCGGTGCACCAGAAGACGTCGTCGGGATGGAGGTCGAGTGCCAGCTTGCCGGTGACGTGGTGGGAGACGATCGCGTTGTGCACGTGAACCGCGCCCTTCGGCTTGCCGGTTGTGCCGCTCGTGAAGTGGACGAGCGCCCGGTCCTCGGGGTCGGTGGGGCCGATGGTGTAGGTGTCGTCGGCGGCGGCCATCAGGCGCCGGTAGTCGTGGGTGCCGGGGACGTTCGTCTCGGCGCCGCCCTCGCCGACGAGGATGACGTGCTCGAGCTCGGGCAGTGTCGACCGGATGCCGGCGACCTTCCGCTGGTAGAGCAGCTCCGTCGTCAGCAGTGCCCTGGCGTGCCCGAGCGCGAGCCGCGTGTGGATCGGCTCCGGACCGAACGCCGAGAACAACGGGCTGAAGACGCAGCGGTGCTTGAGCGTTCCGAGCGCTCCGATGTAGAGCTCGGGGATCCGTCCCGCGAGCCCGCCGAGAAGGTCGCCCGGTACAAGGCCGAGCCCACGGAGCATGTTCGCGAAGCGGCTCGTCTCACGGCCGAGGTCGGCGTACGTGAAGTCACGTACCTCCCCGGTCTTGCCGAGCCAGCGGAGCGCGAGATGCTCGGCGCGCGCTCCCTCGGCGTGGCGGTCGACGGCCTCGTGGGCGATGTTCAGCCCCGCACCTCCCGGCAGGCCGTCCAGCTCTGCGCGGGCCCGCTCCCAGAAGCCGGGTGTGCGCGACGCCTCGTAGTCCACCAGGTTCGGCGTCACCTTCAGTGTGCGCGGGTCCTTGATGATCGTCTCGAATGCCACGGCTCGCTCACCTCGAAACGCACGTTGTGGATCGTCTCCAGCATCTTCCAAGTGACAGGGCCCCCGGGCATCGGGCAATGCGCCGATCTCGATTCGGGCAACTACGTAGCGCGGGAGTTCCCTGACCGTGATCAGGGAGTTGCCGGATGTACGCGGCGTCGGCATCGACGAGGATCGTGGCGAACCGGTCGCCCCTGGAAAGGAGCCGATCATGGAGGTCAAGCGCAAGTTCTGGGTCGAGCAGCGCTCGCACGCGATCTGGGCCGTCGAGCTGCACGACCACGTACCGACGCGGTGCTACGGGCCGCTCACCCTGGACGAGGTCGACGACGACATGATCGAGAGCTTCGACTACTCGCCCGGCGGCGTGGCCTGGATCCGGGAGAACGAGGAGCACTTCACGGCGCTCGTGCCGAGCGTGCCGGAGATCCCGGGCACGTAAGGGCCTGCTCGGGCCGGCGGAGCGCCCCCTACGCTGCCGCGGCCTACGCTGCCGCGGCGAGTTGCTCGCCGGGCTCGGGAGGGCGTGGCACGATTGCGGGTCGCTCGATCGGGCGAAGCTTCGGCCGGCGGCGGAGCTGCATCGCCACGATTGCCGCCACCACCAATGCCGCACCCGCGAGCTGTGGCGAGGTCAGGTGCTGCTTCAGCACGATCGCCGCGAGTGCGATCGTCACCGGCACCTCGACCGTCACGAGCAGTGAGGCCGTCGAAGGGCCGACGAGACGGACGCCCTTGAGGAACGACGTCACGGCGAACACCGAGCCGACGAGTGCCGCTCCGACGAGACAGGCAAGTCCTGCCGGACCACCCACCTTGCCGAGCGAGCCGACGACGATGCCAGCGACGATGAACGACGTTGCCGCGCCTGCGGTCAGGAAGGCAGCGAGCGCCATCGGGTCGGCGTCGCGCAGGAGCCGGTCGGAGAGGAGGATGTAGACCGCGTACGCGGCAGCCGAGCCCAGCGCCATGCCGATCCCCACCAGGTTCGGGTTCACGGCTGCACCGCCGACGAGGGCGATACCCCCGAAGATCGCCACGAGCGCTCCCAGACGCCGGCGGGTCAGCCGCTCACGGCCGATCATCGCCGCGACCCCGACGACGAGCACGAGGTGCGCGTAGTGCACGAGCGAGGCAAGGGGAGCCGACGTGCGCTCGAGCGAGCCGTAGAACAGCGCCGAGTCGACCGCATAGACGACGGCGCCGAGCGCGAAGGCGCTGATGGACGCCTTCAAGGGGACGCGCAGCATCTTCTTGCCCGCGAGCCCGACGAGCAGGGCCGTCGCAGCGAGATACCGCCAGGCCAGGACGCCCGTGACGGCCGCCCCGTGGGCGTACGCCACCTGGATCAGGATCGGGGAGACGGAGAACGCCATCCCCGCAGCCAGGCAGAGGAGCGTCCCGCGAAGACCAGGGGTGCGGAAACGGGCCATGACCTGAAATGTACGGGTGGTCGAACAAAAACCCCTCCCTGAGTTATCTTCTTGTGATAAAGGTTCTTCCTATATGACAATTCAGCAGCTCAGCTACTTCCTCGCGACCGTCGAGCACGGCTCGTTCAGCGGTGCCGCACGCGCGCTCTTTCTGACGCAGCCGTCGATCTCGGAGCAGGTGCGGCAGCTCGAGGCTGAGCTCGGGATTGCCCTCTTCGCCCGCGCCGGACGGGGGCTCGTGCTGACCGAGGCAGGCCGTCGCTTCCGCCCCGAGGCGGAGCGTGTTCTCGCCGACGTCGACCGGGCCCGGGACGCGGTGGCCGAGGTGCGCGACCTCCGCGGCGGCACGCTCGGCTTCGGGATGTTCGGGACCGCGTCCGCCTACCTGATCGCCGACCTCGCGGCCGACTTCCGCCGGAAGTACCCGGAGGTCCGGCTCAGGCTCGTCGGGCTCAACTCCTACGAGGTGGCCGATCAGGTCCGCAACGCCACGCTCGAGGCAGGGCTCATCGTCCTACCCGTCGACGACGCCGGGCTCGATCTCCGCGTCGCGCGTGTCGAGGAGCTCGTCGTCGTCAGCCGCGATGCTTCTCGTGCCCTCGAGCCCGTCACGATCGAGACGCTCGCGGAAACGCCCCTGATCCTCTACGACGCCCAGTACGGCGCGCACGACCCGATGCGCCGCCAGCTCGTCGAACGGGCGCAGCGGGCCGGGATCACGCTGCGGCCGGTGATCGAGGTGGAAGGGATCGAGGCCGCCGTCGGGCTCGCGCGGCGTGGCCTCGGCGACACGATCGTGCCGAGAGCCGCGATCAGCCGCCAGGGCGGGCGAGGCCTTCACTTCGCGTCGTTCGCCGAGCCGCTGTACGACACCTTCGCCTTCATCGCCCGCTCCGACTCGCCGCTCTCCCCCGCCGCGCGCGCCTTCGTGGAGATCGCCGAGCGGCGGCTCGAGCGCGTGGCCGAAGCGGCCCTGTACGCAGCGGGCACGTCCGAGACGGACTAGTACCCTCAGTCTCGTGCTGAGCCCCGCCGTCGACAACCTCGTCGCGCAGCTGACCCGGCTACCCGGGATCGGCACGCGCACGGCGCAGCGCCTGACCTTTCACCTGCTCTCGGTTCCGCAGGAGGAGGCGCTCGCGCTCGGGCAGGCGATCGCCGAGATGAAGGAGCGCGTGCACTTCTGCCGCGACTGCGGCAACCTGACCGAAGACGAGCTCTGCGCCGTCTGCACGGACCCCCGGCGCGACCGCACGACCGTGTGCGTCGTCGAGCAGCCCGTCGACGTCGTCTCCCTCGAGCGCACGCACGAGTACCGGGGGCTCTACCACGTGCTCGGCGGCTCTCTCTCCCCGCTCGACGGCGTCGAGCCGTCGGATCTGCGCGTCGGCCAGCTGCTCTATCGCGTCGAGCAGGGCGGCATCGAGGAGGTCGTGCTCGCCACGAACCCGAATATGACGGGCGAAGCGACGGCCGCGTACCTCGCCGATCGCCTGCGAGACCGCGTCCGCGTGACCCGGCTCGCCAGCGGGCTGCCCGTCGGCGGGGACCTCGAGTACGCCGACGAGGTCACGCTGGGACGGGCGCTTGCCGGCCGAAGACCGGCCTGAGACCGCTATCCTCGCGCGATGCGCGTCCTCATCACCGGCTCGAGCGGCCAGATCGGCACGAACCTCGCGCTTCGCCTGCTCGCCGACGGGCATCACGTCTTCGGCGTCGACAAGCGCCTCAACGGCTGGACGGACGACTTTCGCTACCTGCTGCAGGATCTGTCGGGGCATTACGCGGCGATGGAGGGGGGTATCGGCGGGGTCGAGTATCCCGAGGCGGACGTCGTCGTCCACCTCGCCGCCCACGCCAAGGTGCACCAGCTCGTACGCGAGCCGGCTCGCGCGCTCGAGAACATGACGATGACCTTCAACGTGCTCGAGTACTGCCGTCAGACACGGACTCCGATCATCTTCAGCTCGAGCCGCGAGGTGTACGGCGACGTCCACCGGTTCCAGACCGAGGAGGGGACCGCCGACTTCGCGTACGCCGAGAGCACCTACTCCGCGTCGAAGATCGCGGGCGAGGCGCTCGTCTACTCGTATGCCCGCTGCTACCAGCTCCCGTATATCGTCTTCCGCTTCTCGAACGTCTACGGACGGTACGACAACGACCTCGGACGCATGATCCGCGTGATCCCGCTGTTCACGCACCGGATCCTACGCGGTGAGCCGATCACCGTGTTCGGCGGCAACGACAAGGTGCTCGATTTCACGTACGTCGACGACTGCGTCGAGGGGATCTACCGGGGGATCACCGGCCTGACGGACGGCAGCGTGCGCAACGAGACGATCAACCTCGCGTACGGGCAGGGCAACACGCTCGTCCGCGTGGCAGAACTGATCGGGGAGGCGACCGGCCAGAAGCCGGACATGACGCTCGCACCGCCTCTGCTCGGCGAGGTGACCCGGTACGTGGCCGACATCGGCCGCGCCCGTGGCGTGCTCGGCTGGGAGCCGTCCGTGCCGCTCGACAGCGGGATCGCGCGCAGCGTCGCCTGGTTCACCGAGTGGCGACAGGCCCATCCCGCGGAAGATCGAGCCCTCGAGCTCGATGGCTCCGAGCTTGCCGGCGAAGAGACCGCGCAGTACTTCAAGGCCTGAGCTGCCGTGACCGGCGGCGACAGGCTCCAGCCTGTCGTCCGGTCTCAGACCTTCTCTACACTTGCGCCATGTCCGCACCGCGCATCGGTGTCGTCGGCGCTACGGGCGCGGTCGGCACGATCACGCTCGAGTTGCTCGCCGAGCGCGGCTACGACGTGCGCGCCTTCGCTTCGGCACGCTCGGCCGGCTCGCGCCTGCCGTTCGGCGACGAGGAGATCCTGGTGGAGGAGGCGTCGCCCGAGGCGCTCTCGGCCGGAGACGTCGACCTCTTCCTGTTCTCGGTCGGGACGGGCGCGAGTCGCGAGCTCGTTCCGATCGCCTCGGCCGCCGGCGCGATCTGCATCGACAAGTCCTCCGCCTACCGGCTCGTCGACGGGTATCCACTCGTCGTGCCCGAGGTGAACGCGGCCCGCGCGCTCGAGGCTCTCGAGCGCGACCGGATCGTGGCGAACCCGAACTGCTGCACGATCCCGCTCACCTGCGTGCTCAAGCCTCTGCACGACGTCGTGCCCCTGAAGCGGGTGCACGTCGCGACGTACCAGTCCGTCTCCGGTGCCGGCGCGCAGCGGATGGAGCAGCTGCGCGCGGAGCCGTCGCCGGAGCACAACCTGGTGATGGACTGGTCGTGGGAGGGAGACGAGTCCGACGAGGAGTCGAAGCTCCGCGCCGAGACCCGCAAGATCCTCGAGCTGCCGGAGCTCCCGATCAGCGCGACGTGTGTGCGGGTGCCGGTACTCGTCGGGCACTCGGAGGCGATCTGGGTCGAGTTCGAGGAGCCGCTCTCGCCCGCCGACGCGACGGCGATCCTCAGCGAGGCTCCCAGCGTCGACGTCCTGCGGCTACCAGGGTTCCCGACGCCGAAGGACGCGGCCGGCGGCGACGAGGTGCTCGTCGGACGGATCCGCAAGGACGAGGGCACGCCGAACGGCCTCGCGCTCTTCCTCGCCTGCGACAACCTCAGGAAGGGAGCGGCACTGAACGCGATCCAGATCGCCGAGGTGCTGCTCGCCGGTGCGGCTGCCGCGTAGCGCAGCGGCCTTCGCGCTCGCCTGCGCGCTCGTGCTCGCGGCGGGCGCAAGCGGCGCGATCGGCAAGGCACCGCCCCGCACAGCGACGCTGATCGCCGTCGGCGACATCGCCTCCTGCGCGTCGGACGGTGACGAGCAGACGGCGGCACTCGTCTCCGGGCTCGCAGGCCCGATCGCCGTGCTCGGAGACATCGCCTACGACAACGGCACTGCGGAGGATTTCGCCAACTGCTTCGACCCGAGCTGGGGGCGGCTCGTCCCGCGCATCCGGGCGGCGCTCGGGAACCACGAGTACAACAGCGGCGACGGCCACCGTGGCGATCGACCGCTTCCGGCTGCCAAAGAGCGGGTGGTACAGCTACGCCCTCGGCGCCTGGCACGTGGTCGTGCTGAACTCGAACTGCGCCAAAGTCGGCGGCTGCGAGCGGGGTTCGCCCCAGTGGCGCTGGCTCCGGGCCGATCTCGCCGCACACCGGAACCGGTGCACCCTCGCATACTGGCACCACCCGCGGTTCAGCTCGGGCGTCCACGGCTCGGACGTCACGTACGCGCCGTTCTGGAGCCTCCTCGCGCGTGCGAAGGCCGACGTCGTCCTCCAGGGTCACGATCACGACTACGAGCGCTTCGCGCCGCTGAACGGCATCCGCTCGTTCGTGGTCGGCACCGGCGGCAAGAGCCACTACCCCACACTCTGGCCGCGTTCCGGCAGCATCGTGCGCAACAGCAGCACATTCGGCGTGCTGCGGCTCACCCTCCGCCCCACGGGCTACGCCTGGAAGTTCGTGCCCGTTCCCGGCGGCGCGTTCACCGACGCAGGCACCGCGAGCTGCCGCTGAGAAACCGGCTACGGAGCCGGAACCGAGGCGCCGGGCGGAACGAACGCCTCCTGCACGACCCTGAGCACCTTCGCGCGCCGGCCCTCCTCGACGGGGGCAAGGCCCGTGAGCTCGAGCCGGCAGAGCTCGACCCTGCCCTGAGACCGAACCGTCGTGAAGCCGAAGTCCTCGAGGAATGCGCGTGGGAAGACGGTGCGGTGGACGAGCAGGCGCCCGGTCATCGACTCCCCCTCCGGGTAGCGGTACGAGAACGCCTCGAGCGCCTTGGCGCCCTGGTCCCGAGCCTCTCCGATCGCGGCGAGGAACAACGACTTCACCACCCACTCCGCTCCCGCCCTCATCAGGTAGGCGCAGGTGACGAGCACCGCGTCGTCCGACGGCGGGCCTGCCGGCAGGTCTGCCGCCCGCGGGAAGAACCCGGCCGGCCCGTACTGCATCGAGCCGAGCACCGAGCCGTCGTCGTCGTAGTAGATCGTCCCCCACTCCCCGGACTCCTCCTCGACGCGCTCGATCCAGCGCTCCTTCGAAGCCGTCTTGTTGCCCCGCGACTGCCACCACACGCACTCGCGGCAGACCGAAGGTGCGGTCGCGATCGTGCCCCGCGTGAGCCCGGCCACCCGCGCCGGCATCGTGGTCAGGAGCCTTCCGGCGGCGGGCCGATGTCTGCCACGACCACGTCCACCGTGGCCGGCGGGAGATCCGTCATCCGCCCGAGGTACTCGGCCACCCGCTCCTGCACCGCGCTCCCGACGACGGGCGCGTTGACGCCCCAGTCGACGGCCAGGTGGAGCTCGAGGGAGACGACGCCGTCGGCGTTCGTCACCTTGACCCCGTTGTGCCGCGGGCGGGCCCCTTCGACGAGGCCGTTCACGCCCTCGATCTCGAGCGCTGCGTCGGCTGCGTAGCTCGCCAGGATGTCCGCCGAGATGAGCGAGTGGCCTTCCATCAGGGGGATTGTTGCAGTCCGGCGCCGGCGGGGCGGAGCACGAGCTCGGTCACCTCGGGGCGCGCGAAGAAACGGAGCGGCACGAAGGTGGTGCCGGTGCCGGGCGAGACGTGCAGCATGCCCCGGCTCGTGGGATAGAGGCCCGTGACCAGCTTTGCTCCCCAGTGCGCCAGCGTGACCCTGCCACCCGGGTACGGGAGCACGATCTGCCCGGCGTGAAGGTGGCCCGCGAGGACGAGGTGGAAGGCACCGTCGGGGAGCCGGCGCACGATGCCGGGGAAGTGGCAGAGCAGGATGCGGAGGTCGGCGCCGGGATCTGCGAGCTCCCACGGGCGTGTCGTCTGGCGCGGGTAGCTCTCGGCATCGACGCCGACGATCTGGATGCGTCGCCCTCTCCGCTCGACGGCGACGGCCTCGTCCCGGAGCAGCAGCCCCACCTCGTGGAGGCCGTCGAGCTCCGCCGCGCGCGAGAACGGGTCCCGGGTGACCGCGACATCGTGGTTGCCGAGGACGACGAACGGCCGCTCGAGCGCGCGGAGCAGCCGCACGAGCAGTGGCACCCCGCGTGGGTGGGAGACGAGGTCTCCGGTGATGCAGACGAGATCGGGCCGGCGCTCGGCCACCCACGCCACGGCACGCTCGGTCGCGACACGGCCGCGCGACGGCACGCCGAGGTGGAAGTCCGAGAGGTGCGCGATCCGGAAGCCGTCGAGGCTCTCCGGTAGTCCCTCGATGTCGACGTCGACGATGCGACGGCGCAGCCATCCCGCCTCGAACCACCCGTAGAGCAGTGCCGCGAAGCACAGTACGGCGGCGACAGCGGCGACGACAACGAGCATCGGGCAACCCTAGTGACGACGCTCACGCGTAGGGTGCCTGAGTGGATTGTCGGCGTCCCGTGTCAGGGTGAGTCGCAGATCGTTCGGTGCGTGGCTCGCGACTACTGCGATCCTCGTCGTGCTGCAATCGATCGCGCATCTCGTCGCCACAGGCCCGCTCGGTGAGCTCGACTCGATCGTCGACCTCGATCGCAGTAACGGCATTCCGGATGTGGTTTCGACGATCGTCATTGCTGTCGCTGCCGTCGGCGCCGTTGCGGTGGCGCGGCGGAGGCAGGGCTGGGAGCGCTTTAGCGCGTTGCTGCTCATAGCGTGCCTGGGTGTGGTTGCCGTCGACGACGTCGTCGGTGTCGACAGGGACTTCACTGCGGCCGCCACGCTTATCGTCACCGGATTCGCCCTCCTCACCGTCGCGGAATTCGCGGCGGCAGATCGCGAGTCCGGCACCCGGGCGGCGATCACGATCACAGCAGGACTCATGGGGCTCGTGGCCACGCTCGTCATTGGGCAACTGCCCGAGCTCGCGCCATGGTTCGAGCGGGCGCGCGGGGACCCGATCATCGAACTTCAGATCATCGCGAAGCAGGGCCTCGAGCTCGCTGGCTGGGGACTCGTCGCGCTCGGTCTTTGGGATCGAGCACTGACCCTTGGGATGGGGAACGAGCTGCACGAGCGCTCCTGACCGGACGGCGAATCGAGTACTGAGCTTCCCAACTCGAATCACCCTGTTCGCGTCCAGCTGCCCACTGGCACCTGGTGGTTTGACCAGCGCCCGCCCGGTCAGGAAGCTTCGGGACGCTCACACCCCCGATCGAGGGGCCAGGATGGCGTTCTCTCCAATTCTCACTAACGTTCGAATCGTTAGGTAGAGGGGATTAACACAATCGTTTTGCTGGACGAAAGGCGGCCCTTTCGTGAGCGAGAGTACCCGTACTGCGGTTCTACTCGATCACCAATTGATGTGGCTCGAAGCTGTCGAGGGCGTGCTCGGGCGTGCTAACGTGCAGGTCGTCGGGAAGGCGGCGGACATCGAAACCGCGCTGGCCCTGGTCACTGACCTGGAACCCGATCTGTTCATTGCCGACGCGGTGGGTTCGGAGGAGGGCACGGGAACCGGCTTCGACTATCTGAGGGCTGCCCGGGAGCAGGTGCCGGGAGTCAAGTGCATCGTGCTCGCGGCGGACGAGGACATCCGCAGGATCGACGCCGCGCTTTCTGCAGGCGCTATGGCATACGTGCTGAAGAGCGCTCACCCGGACGACCTCGCCTCAGCGGTGCGCCAGGCCTTCGACCAGTCGATCTACCTCGCGCACAGCTCGGTGGGGGCCTCGGCGCCAGCCACGACGAGCTCGGCCGTTTCGGCTGCGGCGCTGACGAACCGGGAGCGGCAGATCCTCCAGCTCATGGCCGAGGGCCATTCGAACGCTGAGCTGGCGAGGAAACTCTGGGTCACCGAGCAGACCGTGAAGTTCCACCTCTCGAACGTCTACCGCAAGATCAGCGTGTCGAACCGCACCGAAGCGGCGCGGTGGGCCCAACTGAACGGCCTGCTGCCGACCCACGACGACCTGCCGATCTCGGCCTGACGCCACAGCCGGAGCATCTAAGGGGCCGCTGCCGGCCCGTCAACGAACTCGTGCTGGCACCACGAACTCGCGACCTCCGGAGCCCGACGGTCTGCGATTTCGATCAACCCCCGGCTCCGGCCGGACTGATGCTGTGCACTACTCAGGGTCGCTTGCGTGCGATGTGAACGCCGTCTGTGATCTCGCCAGCGAATCCGTTGCTGGCACCGGCCCAGTAGGGCGCGAAGGTGCACGTTGTCGTGTCGCCCAGAGTGCCGGGTGCGCAGACGAACACATCGGCACCGGCACCGCTGAGCCCTGCGACCGTGAAGTTGCCGAGCGTCGTGAGGTAGAGAGCGTTGGAGACGGAATCGATCCACACGCCGTTGATCTCTTCCGATGTGGCGTCGTTGAGTCCAACGTCGGATCCGTCGAAGTAGAGCGCCCACGTGTTGACGGCGTTACGCACAATGAGGTCCTCATCGTTCCCCGCGGCGCCATTGACGGCAAACGAACCGGTCGTGCTGACCACCAACCGCTTGTCCGGTGTGAACCCGATCGCGTCGATGTCCTCGGCGTCGGTGGTCAGGCCGACTGATGATCCGACGAGGTAGGAGGAGAACGAGCCGGCCGTATTCGTGCCAAGCGAGGTTGGGGTGAACCGGACGATGTCAGAATCGTCCACAGTCCTCAACCCCGGGATGTTGACGGGAGCATCGAAGCTCATCAGGAGCGTGCCGTCATCGAGAAGGGAGAAGGCATCGACGTCGACGCCCCCGACCCCGACGTCGGAGCCGTCGAAGACCATCGACCACGCACCGGTCGCCTGACTGCGGCCGATGATGTCCTCGTCCGCGAAGGCCACACCGCCGGCGGTCCCATTTGTCGTCGAGCTCACGAGGACCGTCTCGCTCGTGGTGAGCGACACGTTGCTGACGGTTGCGGCCCCGCTGCTGCCGATCACGCCGTAGGAGGCGCTGTTCACGTATCCGCTCTTCCAGACCGTGACGATGTACGTTCCGGGGGTCACCCCCGTGAACCTGTAAAAGCCCGCGGCGTCCGTCACCGTGCTCGGACCACCCGTAACCGTCACAGTGGCGCCCGATATGGGCTGTGCGGCGGCTCCGTCGGTGACAGTCCCCTGGATCGTTGCCACGCCGTTGCTCACGATGACGGCCACCGTTCCTGAGGTCGTCGCGTTACCGGCCGCATCACGAGCCACCGCAGTCAACGTATGCGATCCGTTCGCGGCCGTCGTTGTCGCCCACGAGACCGAGTACGGCGACGTCGTGTCCTCCACACCGAGATCAGTCCCGTCCACCTTGAACTGCACACCAACGACACCGGCATTGTCCGCCGCCGTCGCGGTCACCGAAACCGACCCACTCACACTCGCCCCAGCCGTCGGCGCCGTCACCGACACCGTCGGCGCCGAGTTGTCCACCGTCACCGACACCGACGCCGACGTCGTGGTGTTCCCTGCCGCGTCGCGGGCCACGGCCGTCAGCACGTGTGCGCCGTTCGTCGCGGTCGACGTGCTCCACGCCACCGTGTACGGCGCGGCTGTCACCTCGGCACCGAGGTTGTTGCCGTCGAGCTTGAACTGCACCCCCGCCACCGTGCCGTTGTCCGAGGCGATAGCCGCGACGGAGGTGATCGCGCGCACCAGCGAGCCGATCAGAGGCGCCGCGATTGCGACGGTCGGCGCCTGGTTGTCGACCGTCACCGTGACGGAGGACGACGTGGTCACGTTCCCGGCCGTATCGCGCGCCACAGCCGTCAACGTGTGCGAGCCGTTGGTCGCGGTCGTCGTGTCCCACGAGACCGCATACGGCGACACCGTATCCTCAGCGCCCAGCACCGCCCCATCCAACCTGAACTGCACACCGGCAACACCCACATCATCCGACGCAGCCGCGGTCACCTGCTGCGCCCCAGCCACCGCCGAGCCCGGAGCCGGCTGCGACACCGACACGGTCGGCGCACTGTTGTCCACCGTCACCGACACCGACGCAGACGTCGTCGTGTTCCCCGCCGCATCACGCGCCACCGCCGTCAGCGCGTGCGAACCGCCCGCAACCGAGCTCGGATCCCACGACACCGAGTACGGCGCCGACGTGTCTTCCGTCCCGAGGTTGTTCCCGTCCAGCTTGAACTGCACCCCCGCCACCGCATCGTTGTCCGAGGCATCAGCGTTCACGCTCACCGGTTGCGAGCCCACCAACAACGAGCCCGCCGGAGGCGCCGTGATCGACACGGTCGGCGCCGTCGTATCTCCCGGCACCGACGATGTCTCGTCGACGATCGCGTCGACGAAGTAGTTGGAGTTGTTCCAGCTCGAGGTCGGGAACTGACCGGCCGCCTGGCCGTGAACGCCGTTGGCACCGTCGGCAACCGACGAGAGCGGACCAGACGTGACCGCCGTCGCTAGGCCACCACCGGTCGTGACGAAATACGCATTCGCGTTCACCGACACCACGTACGTCGTGTTCGCCGCCAGATCAAGTGGGACAGCGAGCTGTTGCTCCTGCCACCCCGAGGACGACTCCCCCGTGAACGTCACCTGCGCCAACTGCGTGCCCGACGCCGTCCACACACGACCGACATGCGTGCCCGTCTCCTGCGGACTCTTGAAGAACCGGATCGACGACAGCCGCATCGGCTGAGCAACCCGGATCTTCACACCCATCTCGTAGCTCCACGGACCCGCACCAGAGCGGCCGTCCTGAGTCGACAGATCCTGCAGCGCAGGAACGAGCACCGGCGAGAAGAGCTGGCAAGGACAGGGGGTCGACTTCGTGGTGAACGTCCAACTCACGGTCGACGCGAGCGACTGGCCGTCGGTAGCCCTGATTGCAGTCGAGAGGGTTGCCGTATACCCGGTTGCAACCGCCAGGAGTGCGTTGGGGACGAGCGTTGCAGTCCGGGTAACCGAGTCGTATGACACCGAGGCGGGGACGATGACCCCGTCGGAGGTTCGCGCAAGCGTAAACGAAGACGGCGTGATCGTCGATGCATCCATCCCCCGCGAGAATCTCGCGGTCACGGTTGAGCCGACACGAGTGGCGATAGCGCCGGAGGAGGGCGCGGTTTCTGTCACGGCGGGTGGGTCGGGTGCTACCGGAGGATCGGTGACGACGAGGTCGACGAAGTAGTTGGAGTTGTTCCAGCTCGAGGTCGGGAACTGACCGGCCGCCTGGCCGTGAACGCCGTTGGCACCGTCGGCAACCGACGAGAGCGGACCAGACGTGACCGCCGTCGCTAGGCCACCACCGGTCATGACGAAATACGCATTCGCGTTCACCGACACCACATAGGTCGTATTTGCCTGGAGATCGAGCGGAGCGGGAAGCGCCTGCTGCTGCCAGCCCGTCGCAGACTCGTTGGAGAACGTCGCCTGCGCGAGAAGAATGCCCGACGCCGTCCAGAGCCGACCCACATGAGTGCCGGTTTCCTGCGTAGACCTCCAGAAACGGAAAGCCGACAGTTGCATGGGTTTGTCGACGCGGATCTTCACACCCATCTCGTAGCTCCACGGACCCGCACCAGAGCGGCCGTCCTGAGTCGACAGATCCTGCAGCGCAGGAACGAGCACCGGCGAGAACAGATTGCATGGGCATGCGCTCGTCGTCGTCGCGAAGCTCCACGAGTAGGCAGTAGCAAGCGCAAGCCCGTCGGCCGCCGTGACGGACGTGGAGATGGACGCCGTGTACCCGGTCGAAGACGCCAGAACGCTGGCCGGCGTCAGCGTTGCCGTATTGCTCAGTGGGTCGTAGCTGATCACGGCGGGAACGGCCTGGCCATCGCTGGTCCGCTTGAGGGTGAACGCCGCCGACGTTATCGTCGCGGCATCCATCGTTCGTGAGAACGTCGCCGTGACACTGGAGCCGGTGGCCACGCCGGTTGCCCCGTCGGCCGGGCTAGACGCGGTGACGGTCGGCGGGCTCGACACCTCCGGCGGGCTAACGACGACGGCGTCGATGAAGTAGTTGGAGTTGTTCCAGCTCGAGGTCGGGAACTGACCGGCCGCCTGGCCGTGAACGCCGTTGGCACCGTCGGCAACCGACGAGAGCGGACCAGACGTGACCGCCGTCGCTAGGCCACCACCGGTCGTGACGAAATACGCATTCGCGTTCACCGACACCACGTACGTCGTGTTCGCCGCCAGATCAAGTGGGACAGCGAGCTGTTGCTCCTGCCACCCCGAGGACGACTCCCCCGTGAACGTCACCTGCGCCAACTGCGTGCCCGACGCCGTCCACACACGACCGACATGCGTGCCCGTCTCCTGCGGACTCTTGAAGAACCGGATCGACGACAGCCGCATCGGCTGAGCAACCCGGATCTTCACACCCATCTCGTAGCTCCACGGACCCGCACCAGAGCGGCCGTCCTGAGTCGACAGATCCTGCAGCGCAGGAACGAGCACCGGCGAGAACAGATTGCATGGGCATGCGCTCGTCGTCGTCGTGAAGCTCCACGAGTACCCCGCCTCGAGAGATACGCCGTCAGCCGACTCGACGGACGTCGCGATCCTCGCGGTATACGAGACCCCGGCCTCGAGGTCGGATGTCGGCCGGAGTGAAACCGTCTGTGTCAGGTCGTCATACGTCAGTGCGGAAGCGATCGATGCGCCGGTTGACGTCCGCTCGAGCGTGACAGTGGCCGCCGTGAGCGACGTCGGATCCATCGAGCGGGAGAACGTCGCTGTTACCGCGGTCGACCGCACGACGCCGATTGCTCCTCCAGCGGGGCTCGTCGAGGCCACGGTCGGGGGTGGCGGTGGAGCGGCGGCCGTTGTGAACGTCCACGTGACCGGCGCGGCAAGCGCAACCCCGTCGTCGCCAGTGATCTCGGTCGTCAGCCGCGCCCTGTACGTCGTAGAGAGGCCGAGCGACGCCGCGGGAGTGAAGACGGCACGCTGCAGCTGAGCGTTGTAGACGACCGACCCGTCGACAGCGGCACCATCGCTGATGCGTACGAGCCCGAAACCGGCAATCGTCACCGTTGCCGGATCGAGCGGTCGCGAGAACGTCGCGGCAACGGCAGCCGCCGGGCTTACACCAGTTGCTCCGTCGGCCGGGCTCGTGGCGATAACCTGAGGCGGAACAGCCGGAGCAGTAGTGAACGACCAACTCACCGCCTGGCCCAACTGCTGACCGTCGGTCGCCTTCACCGATCCATCGACGCGGGCGGTGTACGTCGTGGCAAAGTCGAGAGCCTGGGTCGGATCGAGAATCGCCTGCCGGCTCGAGGCGTCGTAGCTCACAGTCGCAGAAACGGCCGCCCCGCCGGGACCGGTGAGGATGAAGGTTCCCGGCCCGATCGTTGTTGCTTCCATTGCGCGCGAGAACCGCGCCGCAACCGTCGTTGACCGCAAGACATCGGTCTGATCCGGAGTCGGCGCCTTCCCGCTGATCGTCGGCGGCCCGACCGCGTCAAGGACGATATCGGGCGCGGGAGTCTCCGGCCTGACGCCCATGTCGTCGAGGATGTTGGTCGTAGTCTGCTGGATGACAAGGTCCGGCTCTCCGGCCTCGGTCGGAGCCGAGCTGAGCCCCCACGGCCAGTGGTTGGTGCCCGCGTTGAAGACGAGCGCACCACTCGACGCTAGGTACTTGACGGCGTTGACGCTTGCCGAGCCCGTCGTGTAGACGCGTCCCGCGTCGGTAAGAAGGCTCCCGTTGACAGCCGACGTCGACAGCGTCACCACTCCGGAGGGCTCACGCCCGTTCGCAACCCTCGCGTCCCACTCCCAGCCAACGAGGCCCAGTCCGACGCTCGTCGATCCCGGGCCTAAATTGGTATGCCGGTAGACGCGGTCGGTTGCTTGTGTGGCCGTGATCACCAGTGGGAAATATCCGAAGTCCTTGTCGCCGATGTACATCGAGCCCAGCAGCGCATTCTCTGGGTTGTCAGCGCCTGCCGGGTCTCGCCATGTCCCGGTCGGGATCCCGCTGGGATCCGGCCCGCCGCTCTGCGTGCTCTTGTAACAGACCAGTACGCGGTCGACGTCCCCAGTAGGACCGTTCTCGAACCGCACCTTCCAGTAGACGTTGTTCCCGCCGGGAGAGAGCAACGACGTGCCTCCGTCGCGGGCCTGAGTTACGGCCGAACGCATGCCCGCCGACCAGTACTCATCGTGTGTCCCGAACACATAGGCGCGAGAACTTGAGACGAGAGACGGCGCCCGCTCCAGGTCAGTGTTCGAGAGGTACTTGATGTCGTAGCCTGATGCTTCCAGCCACTTCACAAGCAGCAGGTCCGTATGCGGGTAGAAGTCGCGGTCGTTCAAGACGGACTGGACGAACGGTCGGTCGAACGACACCTTCACAGCGCGTGGTGCACCCGAGACTGTATTGGATCCGACACCCGTAGAGTTCCAGTCGTACAGCGACTTCCCGCCGTAGTTGTTGTACGCCTGGTACGTCGTGAACGACACAGCGTGGACGAGGTCGGCCGTGCGCAAGTCGTCGCGCACGACGAAGAGGACGTGGTTGTCCGAACCGTTGTCGGTCCGTACGAGCCGGGCGAAGTAGACGCCGGAAGGCCAGTCTGGCGTCGTCGAGATTGTTGCGCTGACCGACCAGTTCGAGCACCCGATCATCCCTGTCGTCGAGTCGTACGAGCATTGACTCTGGCTCGTGCCCGAAAGACCCGTGATCGTCGAATAGAGGCGCGCGCCCGCACCGCGATACGAGCCGGTTCGGTAGATCTCGATCCTGTACGGCGCGCCCGCCGAGGTGTTTACCTTGAGGTCGAGCGATTGACCCTTGTTGATGCTCGCCGCCGTCGCAAAGCCCTCGATGCCCGATGATCCGTCTGTGTAGACATCGGTGGGCTTCTGGAGCACCCAGCCGGACGAACCCGGGAAGCAGTTCTCGAGAGTCACCGGATTTCCCGCAGAACAGCTGCGGGCAACGGGCGTCGCAGCCGTCACGGTCGACTTCGCCGACTCCCCGCTGGAGCTGACCGACGAGACGGCGTAGTACACAGGCGTGCCGTTCGCGAGTCCGGTTTCCGTGAATGACGTACCGCTGATCGGCGACGGAGTGACGAGTGTATTGACGGAGCTCGAAGTCGTGCCGCGGTAGACAAGGTAACCGGTTGCACCGCTGACAGGCTGCCACGCCAGACCCACCTGCGCAGCCAACGCAATCCCGGTGAGCCCGGAGGGTGGTCCTGAGCCGCCGGCCGTGGGAGCAGCGGACGGAGCCGCGACGGCGATCACCGCGAAGGCGAGAGCGATAAAGAAGTACCGTCTCACGAGACCCTCACCCAGAGCTCGAGGCGATTCCCAGGGCTCGTGTAGACGTGGACCCGACGGAACGCTCGCGACAGCCAGGCGTCGAGCGGGCGATCGAACGTTTCCCCGAAACGACCGTGGCCGTAGGACGCGAACGGCCGGCGATCGATCAGAGCAACACGCACGTGGGCGCGTTCGAGGGCACCGATTGCGGCCCGCTGACTTGCCGGCGAGGGCAAGGCATTAGGCAGGAGCTGCAACTGGCGGAGACCCGGATCGCCACGCCCGGTCAGAAAGGCAATGGAAGTCAGCTGCGGAGCAAGCAGAACGGGCTCGGCGGGGCGCGTGACCGAGACGACACCGTCGAGGGCCTGTTGAAGAACGGGTGCGAGCTCGCTGTCAGCCGATAGCGCTCCGCGAGGGCCGACAATCGGCGACTCGGAGCGCGCATCACCGACGATCAGGGCCGCGCCAAGGAGAGCTAAGCACGCGAGCCACAGGGCGCCCACGTGGTAGCCGGCTCGAGGGCTCACCGGCCCCAGGTGCGCCCATCCGAGCAGAACCGCCGCGAAGGGCACCACGTAGACGCCGTACTGTGGAATAGGTCCGTAGACGGCGAAGGCAGCGTAGGACTTGAGTGCGAGCAGAGCCACGACGACCGCCAGAGCGAGCAACGCGTCCCCTCCAGCGGCGGGACGGCGGGTGGCGCGCCGCCAGAGAAGGTAGAACGCCAGTACCGAAGCACCCACCGGAACCCAGAACCACGCGAAGTTCAGGTAGTAGCGCAACGTCTCGGGTCGTGCGATCCCAACGCCTGCAACGATCACGAACGGTGCCAAGGCAAGGGCACCGCGGAGGCGGGCGCTCCGGATGCGGGCGAGCAGAACAGCGAACGCCAGTAGGACTGCGAACCCTGCGCCGTACAGCACCGTCCTGCCCGCGAGCTCCCCGAAGCTGCTGAGCGTCATCGGTGCATGGAGCCTGAGCACGTGGTTCCCCCCGGCAGCCAGCTGGGCACGCGGGTAGAGATTCTCGAACAGGAGACTGTGAACGGACACCCCGGCAACGAGAAAGCTCGCATAGGCCAACACCGGGATCGCCATGGCCGGGACGACGAGCGACACGACATCCCTCATCTTCAGGTCGTGTTCCCGCAAGCGGACTACGACCACGGCAGCAGCAGCAACGATCGCTGCGACGGTGAACTCCGGCCGCGTCAACGCGAGAAGGCCCAGGCATACCCCCAGACCGAGCCACGCACGCGGGTTTCCGCGCTCCACTCCCGCGAAAGCCAAGATCGCCAGCAGGAGAAGCAGGATCGCGAACGTCACCGACTCCGAATACGGGAGAACGAGGCTGACATTCGTCGGCGCGAACGCGATGGGCGTTGCGACGGCGGCCACCAGACCGGCACCGACAGGGCCCAAGAAGATGCGCGCAACCGCGTAAGTGGCGAACACGACCGCTGCCGCCATCACGACTCCGAGGGCTACGGCAGATCCGAATCCTGCACCCGCGAGCGCGAAGAACGCAGCGAGCACGAAGACCCCGAGCGGGCCGTAGTAGTACTGGAAGTCAACGTACGGGAGACGGCCATCCACGATGCGCTGCGCCGCCAGCATGTCGTAGCCCGTGTCCTGGCCCGGGTCACCCCAGGTGCTCCAGGTCAGGCCGGCGATCACGGCGACGAAGAGCGCGAGAGCAGCCACCGCGACGACGTCTGGCGTGGCAACGGCGGCGACGCGGGCAGGGAGGCGCAGACGAAGTCCGCCAGACGCACGATCCACCGGACTCGCGGGTGCCGAAGTCACCGTGACGCCCACGCGTCAGCCCTTCCTTGGCCGCAATCGCGTCCTTTTCGCGCCACGGTCGTGTGCACGTTCCAGATCATCCCCTCGACCCTCTCGAGTGCCCCCTCCGAAGCCGGTCTCCTCACCGATCTTCTCTCTGGAGAGGGTACGTCGCCCCGAGCAGCACCGGTAGGCTAGAGCGAAGGCAGGGAAAGTGGTCAGGGAGCTAGCCGATGGTCCAGGTCGAGACCCCGTGCCGAACGCGTCTCCTCGCCTTTCCGCCCTGGAACGGGTGGGCCTAGTCGGTCACGATATGCCGGTGAAGGCGATGGCAATGGTGAAGGCGATGGCAATCATGGAGAGCGCTCGCGCGCGCTCGGCCGACCCGACGATCAGGCAGGTGGCCAAGTTCCTCATCGTCGGCGGAACGTCCTACGTCCTTAACCTGACCCTCTACAGCCTCGCTCTACTTCTCGGGCTCAATTACCTCTTGGCGGCGACCGTCGCTTTCTGCCTCGGGTTCACCTTCAACTTCCTGACGAATCGCTCCTGGACGTTTGCAGCCGGGACCGGCGCTGTCGGCGGCCAGTTCATGCGCTTCTGTGTCGTAGCGGCCGTCATCCTCGCTCTCGACCTGCTGCTGCTCCGCCTTGCCGTGGGTGAGTTCGGAATCCCCAGCGTCCTCGCACAGGCGATCGTGATCCTGCTGCTGGCGCCGCTCTCGTTCGCTGGGAACAGGCTATGGGCATTCGGTGCACGCGCGCCGGAGCCCATGTCGTAGGCCTCTGGCCGTGCTAGGGAGCGAGACCGAGCCGGGAAGCCGCGTCGTCTGCGACACTCTCGGCGAACGCCATCACAGAGTTCCCATTCAGAAGCCACGGGTAGATCTGGGCGTTCGAGGCCAGTGCAAGACCGGGGACACCTGGCCAGATCGGAGCGAGCCGGAAACCGAGCTCGTGGACCGGCTCGACAAGCCGCGCCCGTTGCACGGTCCAGCCGACCACGTCGTCATGGGAGAACGAGGGCAACACACGAGCGACCTGGGCCGTGTAGCGGTCATAGATCGACTGATCCGACTCCGTCTGGTCGGGCGCGTCGGGGTCGCAGTAGCGGGGAACGTAGACGAGCCTGAGGCCGTCCGTATGCTCCGTCCCGACGACGTGCGACGTCTCGACGACCGTCGTGATCGGCGTCGGCTCACAAATGTTCACTGAGTAGTAGGGGCTCAGCGAGGCTCTGGTCTTGAGCACTAGGCAGACCACACCGAGATAGCGCCGCGGATACGGCTCCATCAGCCCGGCGAGGTTGTCAGGCAACAGGAAGCGAAGTGCCGGCGGCTGCAGCGTCACGATCGTGAGGTCGAAGCGGAGCGCCTCGCCGCCTACGACAACGCCTGTCACGGCACCGTCGTCGCTGAGAGCAAGACGCTCGACTGCGGCGCCGGCCTCGAACGTCGCGCCGTTGCTCGAGGCTGCCGCGGCGACGGCGTCCACGAGCCGCTGGTGGCCACCGACGACGTGGCCCATGACCTCGCCCTTGGCGGCTCCCTGGCGCGCGCTCGACATGCGGCGCGTTCGCGCCCACAGATACGTGGCGGGCAACCCCTCGGGCTTGCCCTCGAAACGGGAGTCGAGCAAGGGCCTCCAGATGCGGTCGACGACGGCCCGCCCGCAATGGCGCCGCAGCCAGGGCTCGAGCGGCGTGCGGTCGAGGGCTTCGTAACCGCGTCGTGCCTGGCACTGAGCCACGAACCAGCCGAGTCGCGCGCGCTGCAGCGGTGTCAGCGGCGTGAAGCGGAGGAAGTCGCCGATTCCGTTGAACGGGTGCAGCTCCCCGTCGATGAAGAACCCGACGCCCGAAGGGGAGAAACGGAGCTCCTCGCCGAGCCCGAGCTCCTCAGCCATCGCGATCATCCGGTCGTCGGACGGTGTGATCACGTGGTAGAAGCGGTCGACCTCGTGGCCGTCGAAGTCCATCGACGCCGCCAGGCCACCCAGGCGCTCGGCGCGCTCGAGCACGGTCACCGAGGCGCCGGCCTGTGACAGCCGGAGCGCAAGGACGGTGCCGAGAATCCCACCGCCGACGATCGCGACCCGCGGTTCCTGCATCAGCGTGTTGTAGCGAGTCGACCTGACGCCGGTGGCTTCAGCCTCCCCGTTGCGTGACGCCGAAACAGGCGCCCATAGGCCTGGAGAGTCTTGCGAGTGTTCAGCTTCGAGACGCCGGCGCGATGCGTCCAGTCGTTGACGGTCGGCACCTCGCAGATCCGCGCCCCAAGCCCTTCCAGCTTGAGGAGCAGCTCCACGTTGACCGCAAACCCGCTCTCGAGGATCAGCTGGTCGCCGTAGGCGTCGAACGCACGGTGGAGCAGCTCGGCCCGATAGACGCGATACACGGCGGACACTGTATGGACGTGGCGAAGGCCGCCCACGACCCGCCAGAGGCCCGACAGGCCCTTCGACGCGGCTACCCGCCACCCGGCGACGCCGATGATGCGCCCTCCTGGGGCGTGCACGGAAGCGAGTACCAGGTCGTAGCCCTCTGCAAAACACCGGAGCATCTGGGGAAGGTCGTTCAGATCGGATGTCGTGTCAGCTTCCAGCGTCACGATCGCGTCCCCCGGCGCAGCCGACGCAACTGCTGCGCGTAGCCCCGTATCGAGCGCAGCGCCCAGACCCTTGTTGACTCCGTGTCTCACCACGTTGAGCGGCATGCTGTGCCCGGCCAGCTCGGCGAGCTCTGCGGTGCCGTCCTGCGATCCGTCGTCGACGAAGATCACTTTCGCGCCCAGCTCTGCAACGACTGGTCGCAACCGGGCGAAGAGGCGCTCGACGTTCGGCGCCTCGTCGTACGCGGGGATGACGAGGTAGGTCATGCGACCTTGACCAGCGGTCGCGGGGACTGCGCGGCGACGGCGGGACGTCTACGGGGTCGCGGCGGCGTGATCTGGGTGATCTCGATCGGCCGACGCTCGCTTGCGGACTCGAGGACAGCGAGCGCGGCGGCGAGAGCACGGGCGCCTTCGTAGGCCGTCACTGGCTCGATCGTGTCGTCGATGATGCACTGGAGGAACGCCTCGAGCTCCGCGCGAATGGGCTCGACGCGGCGGAGCGCGAACTTGATAGCGCTGCCCTCGCTGTCCCCGCGGATCGTGGCAAGCTCGCTCCACGCGGCGGCCGAGTCCGTCGACTCGATGAACCATACGTCTTGCGTCAGGTAACTGGCGCGCAGCATCCCTCCCTCTCCGACGACGACCAGCTCGCGCTGCTTCTCGGGGGTGAGCCAGTTGACATCGAGTAGGCCGCGGACGTCGTCGTCAAAGCGTAGAAGGCAGGTGACCATGTCCTCGTGCTCACCGTGCCGGAAGTTCCCCTGGTCGGCGTAGATCTTGGTCAGGCGTCGACCGAGCACGAACTCCATCGCGTCGAGGTCGTGGGTAGCGAGGTCGAGCGCGACGCCGGCGCCCATCACGCGCATCGGCGAGGGACCGATCCGCGTCGCATGCGCGCGATACACCTTTCCGAGACGGCCCTCTGCAACGAGTGCGCGCAGTTTCGCGACGGCAGGGTTGAATCGCTCGATGTGACCGACCATCAGCTTCCGGTTCTTGCGACGTGCGAGACGCGCCAACGCGCACGCGTCCTCGAGCGTGGTAGCGATCGGCTTCTCGACGATCACGTGTAGACCGGCGCAAAGCGCCGCGGCTGCGACCTCAGCGTGTTTCTCCGACGGGCACGCGACCGAGACGGCATCGAGATCGTCCGCGTGCCGTGAGAGAAGTTCCTCCCAATCGTCGTACTGGTGGGCGTCGAGACCGCCGAGTGCAACCTGTCTCGCCTCGGCGCTCGGATCCGCCACCGCGACGAGGTGCGCCTGCGGGAGACGGAGATAGGTGGAGACATGCCGGGCCCCTTGCCGGCCGGCTCCGATCACTCCGACGCGCACTACCTCACTCACGACACGACCGCCGCGGGGACGCTGAGGAGGACGGCGACTTCGGAGGCGATGTTCTCGGCGGCGTTCCCGTCGCCGAACACGGGCGGCCGATCGGCGGGAAGCTCCCGCCCGAGCGCCTCGCGCACCCGGTCTGCATCGATGCCGGCCAGAGTGTTCCAGCCGAGCTCGACCGTCTCCACCCACTCCGTCTCCTCACGCAGAGTGATGCAGGAGACGCCCCACATGTACGCCTCCCTTTGCACGCCGCCCGAGTCGGTGAGGATCACTTCCGCGTCCCGCTCCAGGGCGAGCATCGTTGTGTAGGGCACCGGGCTACGGGCCTCGACGTTCTTGGGGAGCGCCAAGCCCCACCCGGCCAACCGATTGCGGGTGCGCGGATGGAGTGGGAAGACGACCGGCATTTCGACTGCGGCGAGGCACTCGAGCACCGCGTGCAACCGATCACGGTCGTCGGTGTTGTACCCGCGGTGGATCGTCGCCAACGCATACGGTGCCGGCTCCGAGCTGACCGGCACCCGGTCGCGGCAGCGGAGCAGCATGTCGAACATGACGTCACCTGTGAGCCGGATCCGGCCTTGTATGCCCTCGCTCTTAAGGATCTCCAGCCCAGCCCTGGTCGGGACGCACAGCAGGTCGGAAAGCCGATCGGTTTCGACCCGGTTTCGCTCCTCAGGCATGTCGTGTCGGTAGCTCCGAAGCCCGGCCTCGACGTGGACGATCGGCAGCCCGGCCCGGTGGGCTGCACGCGCACCGGAGAGGGTCGAGTTCGTGTCTCCACGCACGAGAACCGCGTCCGGCCGCTCGACCTCGATCACCTCTGCTATCCGCGCCTCACCGACGGCGAGCTGCTCGCCATCATCGCGCGAGCCGACTGCGAGGTCGTAATCGGGCCGGCGAAGCCTCACGTCGAGGATCTGCTCCGATGCGAGCTCCGGATCATAGTGCTGCCCGGTGTTGACGATGATCTCGTCGACATGCGAGTCGAGCGCATGAGCAAGTGGAGCGGCCTGGATGAACTCGGGACGCGAGCCGATCACCGACAAGATCTTGGGTCGGAGCTGCGCGCGATGCACGCGGCGCGCCCACGGCCGATGCTGAAGACGCCTCGTCTCGACAGGGCTCACCGCATTTCCAGCCGCAGATTCCATTCTCCCTCTCCCCTGATTGGTCGAGCGCCATCCCCATGGCACTCGGATCCAGCCTACGAGGCACCTCGCGATTCGGGTAGACCAGGTGCAGAAAACCGGACCTGGATGCGCGGCTATCCGTTCGCGTAGGGTGGAGTGACACCACACCTTCGAGACGGTTGAGTGCGTCTCGGCCTCCGGCGAGCTTCGTGGTCGACCAAGACCCAGCTCGTGAATGAGGCCCGGATGCGTAGCCGCGGCTTTCGGTGGCGGCTGGGCAGGAGATCTTGCGTTGGCGTCAGCATCTGGCGGCCCGGCCGCTCGTGATCGCCGTTGCCGTTGGCCGGCCGCCCTCGACGGTCGGGGAGGTGCTTCGGCGGGCCGAATGCTCGCGGCTGCCGGGCCGCAGCGTGACCCGCGGGTGCGCGACGAGCGCGCCAACCCCAGCGAGCTGTTGCACCTCGATACCGAGAAGCTCGGGCGATTCATTGCGGTCGGTAAGCGGATCCTCGACGACGGCGTCCACCGCCGCGCAGGCGCCGGCTGGCAGCACCTCGATGTCGCGATCGACTGCGAGCTCCTCAAGCGAACGGAAAAGCGGACTGTTGCGCCTTCCTCGAGCGGGCCGTCGCCTGGTACGCCGACCATGGCATTACCGTCGAGCGGGTGCGGTGCGACAACGCGAAGGCCTACCAAACCCCCAGCCCGGCTTGCGCGCATTTCCGATCGACCATCTAGGCCTGTTCGGCCGGCTTTCGGGACGATGGCGCAACGGCCTCAAGCGACCCTCCTGGGGGCGATGAGCCTCGGCGACGTCGCAGCAACCTCAACTCCTCGGTGACCTCTGGTGACCGCCACGAGCAGAGCGGGATGTACAGCGCGATTCCCGCAGCCACGAGGACGGCAAGCCGAACAGCGGTCGCCGCTCCCTGATCGAGCAGGATCAGCTTGAGCACGGTGACGCCGACAGTCATGAGGACGGCTGCCTCGACAACGCCCGCGAGGCTGTGCCAGACGTCGCGGAGACCGATCCCCACCGCCCGGGCAGTGACCCACGTGTAGTACGGCTCCACGAAGGTGCTCGAGATCGCGTAGGCGATCGCAACGCCGAAAATGCCGAACGGCAAGCCGACGACGAATGCGATCACGCTGGCGATGACGACCACCACGGCGTAGACGAGTAATGACCTGGCACGGTTTCGCGCCTGCAGAACACTGCCGTTCATTCGCTGCAGCGACTGCAGCAAGCCCACCCAGGCCAGCACGCGCACAATAGGAATGGCGGCTGCCCAGCTGTCGCCGAGGACGACCAGCACGAACTCCGGAGCGACGACCATGAGACCGAGCATCGCGGGAATCGTCACCGAAGCGACGATACGGTTCGCACGCAACCACATCGACGCAAGCCGCGCCGGCTCGGCCTGCGACCGCGCAAGCGCTGGGAGCATCACCTCTTGAACGGGGCCGGCGATCTGACTGAACGGCATCAGCATCACGTTGTACGAGACCGCATACACCCCGAGAGCGGCGGGCCCGATGAAGCGACCGATGAGGATGTTGTCGACGTTTCGGTTGAGATAGAAAAGGAATCGCGCCCCGAATACCTTGGCGCCAAAGCCTCCAAGGCGCCGTACGGCGTTCGACGAGAAGCGGAGCCCCGGCCTCCAGGGTGAGAACACAAACAGGAGAAGCGTGGACGTCGCCGCAACGCCGAGTTGTTGAGCGATGATCGCCCAGGCGCCGAATCCGGAAACCGCCACGGAGATACCCACGACCGAGCCAGCGGCGTACGACGCGATCTGCCGTAGCTCCAGGCTCCGGAAGTCCATTTCCCGGGTCATCAGGGCGGCCTGCGTGGAGGTCAGCGACGTGAGGAAGAAACTGATGGAAAAGGCTGCGAAGAGGAGTCCGACTTCGGGCTCGCCGAAGAAGTTCGCGACGAGCGGCGAGACCGCAACCCCGAGCAGGGTGAAGACCAGCCCGGAGCCGGCGGTGATCCAGAAGACGGTGGAGCGGTCGCCCTTCTCGAGGTGCTCGTGCTGGATCAGGGCCGCCCCGAGACCGAGGTCGGCGAATACGTACACGAGCGCCGACGCGACGAGAGCCATTGCCGCGATGCCGAACTCCGCTGGTGTGAGGAGGCGTGCGAGAACGAAGGCCGTTGCCACACGCATAACCTGAAGCGAGAGGACTGCCCCGAACTTCCAGGCCAAACCGTTGACGAGGCGATCCTTCATCGCGCTCCGATCGGTGGCCTCGGTCATGAGAGGTTGGCGTCGAGATACTCGCGCAGCTCGCGCACCAGGGCTTCTCCGGGCCGGATGGCGTCTCGATCCAACCCGTCGACGCGTGCCAGCACTCCGGGGAGAGTCGACAGATCCTCGACGAAATGCACCATTCCCTCAGCCTCGAGCCGCCGAGCAAGCTCGAGTTGATGGTCGTCGACCGCATCACCGTGCTCTCGGCTTCTCGCGACGACGACTGGCCGCTTGCCGTTCGCCAGACAGGTGAGGATCGATCCCACGCCTGCGTGGGTGACGACGATGCGGGCATCGCGGACCAGCTCAACGAGGTTGTCGTACGGTAGGAAATCGATGCAGCGAATTCCGCGCGGCTTCGTCACAGACAGTCCCGTCTGAGCGACGATCTCCTCGTCGAGTTCGCTGGCTTCAAAGCTCGCGAGAAGACGATCGAATGGCTCGCAGGTCCCGATCGTGACGAAGATCATGTCCGCTCGATGACGGCTCCCGCGTACCGCGAGTGCCTGACGGATGCCGTGAGCTCGGGCCACTGCGCATACACCCGGTCCGACACGGGGTGGATCATGCGCAAACTAAGCGAGGGCGTGACGATGCGCGTGAAGCTTTCGATGTAGACGACCTTGGCACCCGCGAGTCGTGCGGCCCAAGCGAACGGAACTGCCACGTCGGCGCCCGTCGTCAGGAGCACAGCCGGCCGATGTCGTCGCACGAGCTTCACCGCGGCTACAAGGTTGCGGACGAGTGCGCGTGGGCTTCGACTCGCGGGTCCCGGCAAGAAGTACGCGAGCTCTCCCCGCAGAATGGAGTGGGCGTCGCTGCGATCATTCGATACCCACACCCTCGAGCGGCCCTCCCACGCCTGGCGAAGGGCAACCAGCTGGGCGAGATGTCCACCCGACGAGCAGACGAGCATCACATCGACCGGCCGCGCCGGGGCGTTAGCGAGCTTCTTCGACACGTTCCCACGCTAGTGGCGCCGAGTTGAGACGGCCACCAACGCCCGGCCGGAATTCGCGCCGACGATGCTAGCCAATAGGCTAGCGCCGCCTCACCACTCCCCTCCAAGGTCGCGTGGCCAGCCCGCCGAAGCACTCATAGATTTCGGGCATGGCTTCACACCCCGACGTCGACGCCTTCGACGCTTTCGACACCCTCACTCCGCGCGAACGCGAAGTGCTGGATCTGATGGCACGGGGCCTCACCAACCCGCAGGTCGCAGAGCGGCTCGCAGTGTCGGTTCACGCGATCAAATTCCACCTCGCAGCGATCTACCGCAAGCTCGAGGCGGCGAACCGTACGGAAGCCACATTCATCTACCTTCGGCACACCCGCGGGGCCTCGGTCAAACCCATTCCGAGCTAGGGAGAAATCGAACGCATGGATCTTCGTCTAATTGCGAGCGCGATCTGGCGGTTCAAGTGGATCGCGTTCGCGGGGCTCACCGCCGCGGCCGCTCTTGCCGTACTCAGCGTCGTCCGGGTCGACGGGAACGGCGTCCAGTACCGCCAGAGCGAGAAGTGGGCGAGCTACGCACGGATCTTCGTCACCGAGCAGGGCTTCCCCTGGGGCCGACTTGAGGCGTCGGGGAAGGTCGATCCGAGCCGCTTCGCCGGGCTCGCGGTCCTCTACGCCAACCTCGCGGAGACGGATCCTGTCAAGAAGCTGCTCCAGCGGCAGTCGCCACGCATCCGGGGGGAGTACGAAGCAGCCGCGCTGCTCACGCCGACGAACGACACGCTCCCCATCATCAGCATCGCCGGCATCGCTGCCACGAAGCAGGACTCGCTGACGCTCACCGAGCAGGTGTCGACCGCCTTGCTCACCTTCGTCCGGCGCCAGCAGCAGCAGAACGCGATCCCGCAGAAGGAACGAGTCGTCGTTGAGCTCATCCAGAGTGCGGGCAAGCCGACACGACTCTCGGCCCGGCCGTTGACGATCCCGATCGTGATCTTCGTCTCATTCCTTGCCTTGACGGTCGCCTTCATCTTCGTGTTGCAGAATCTCTTCCGACCGACGGGCGCAGATGCGCAGATTGGTTCTAGCGGCGAAGCGCTACAGCCGCTTCAACAGGAGGAGCCCGTCCGGCCGTTGCGGAGTGCAGAAGAACCGTTCACGGATCCGCTGAAGAGCACGATGCAGCGTTCCTGAAAGCAATGCGCCCGACGCTCTCGTGACAACAGCCGACCATACGCCCAGTCTCGGCGACCGGCGTTTCACACCTGCGAGGGCGCTCTCGATGGGGCTACTCACCCTCGCCACGGCCGCGCTGGTCGGGGCGGTGGTCTCTGGGAGCCCGATGACGACCACCCTGGCGATGTGCGCGACCGCGTCTGCGTTGACGGTCATCGTCGCACCGCTGGAGATCCGCTGGCGGAGCCTTCTCGTCATCCTGCTGCTTCTGATCATGTTCGTCCCGATCAGGCGCTACACACTCTCAACCGCGCTACCGTTCGAGCTCGAGCCCTATCGGATCTACGTTGCGCTTCTGGTCGCTCTGTGGATCGCGTTCCTGCTCCTGGAACCGCGCGTCCAGCTCCGGGGCACCGGTCTCGAGGGTCCGATCTGCGCAGTGATGGCGGTGACGCTTGGATCGGTGATCGCGAACATGAGCAGGATCGCCGATTTGGGCATCCAGGAGGACGTGGTCAAGAAGCTCACGTTCTTCGTCAGCTTCCTGCTCGTGTTCTATGTGATCGTCACTGTTGCCGGGCCGGGAGACGTCGACTTTCTGGTCAAGGTGCTGGTCGGTTCGGGCGCGGTGGTCGCGCTTTGCGCACTGATCGAGTTCCGAACGGATTACAACCTGTTCGCACACTTGAGCAGCCTCTTTCCGTTCCTGCAGGAGCAGGGCTCGACACGGCTCGAGGGCCTCCGCGGCGGCCGTCTCCGCGTGCAGGCGTCGGCGCAGCACCCGATCGCCCTCGGCGCGATGCTCATCATGCTTGCCCCCCTTTCCGTCTACCTTGCCGCAAAGACGCGCAAGGCCCTCTGGTGGGGAGCCTGCGTTGTGATCACGCTCGGGGCGCTGGGCTCCATCTCGAGGACGACCATCGTGATGGGCCTGACGATCCTCGCGGTGTTCGTCTTCCTCCGTCCGCGTCAGGTGGCCCGCCTCTGGCCCCTGCTGCCGGTCGCAGCGGTCATCATCCACCTGGTTCTGCCGGGGGCGATGGGGTCGTTCAAGGATGCTTTCTTTCCCCCGGGGGGCATCGTCGCAGAGCAACAGTCGCTGCCCGGCTGGGAGGGCAGCGGCCGCCTCGCGGATTTGGGGCCTGCCCTGCGGGAGTCCAAGAAGACGCTACTCCTGGGACAGGGCTACGCGACCCGGATCGTGGACGAAGGCCCGAAGAAGAACGCGCCGATCCTCGACAACCAGTGGCTCGGGACGCTGCTCGAGACGGGCGTGCTCGGCGTGCTCGCGTGGGGGTGGCTGCTTGCTCGCTCGTCGCGCCGGACGCTCGCTGCCGCCCGCCGCAGCGTCGGTGCCGAGTCTCTGCTCCTCGGTTCGATTGCAGGCTCCACCCTCGCGTTCGGGATCGGCATGGTGTTCTACGACGCGTTCTCGTTCATCCAGGTCACGTTCGTACTGTTCGTAATGCTTGCACTCGGCGTGCTGGCGGGTGAACCCAACGCTCACCGCGAGGCCGGCGCCCGACGGGTCAGGGCGGTCAGCGCCGACCGACCGCCTCACGTGCCCGCGTAGGAAGCAATCGAATCCGCTGTCTGGACTGAATATACGCCCGCACCCTGGGGTCAGGGTACTTAGCGTCTCGTCGCACCGCCGCCTTTGCGAACCCGGAGATCATCGCGATCGCCTGAGGGTCGCGCCGGGCCCAGAAGATCGAGCGCGCGACCAGGTACCAGATCCTGTAGCCCATGTAGCGCGCCGCATCACCCTGGTGCTCCCACATCTTCCAACGCCCGTCACGCTGGCCAAGCCGGCGGTGATGCCTGAACGGAAGATCCGGAATCGTACGGGCTGTCCACCCACCGAGGGCGGCCTGCGCCGCATCGATCCCGTCCCATCCGAGGCGGGGTGCTAGCGGCCGCACGAGCTGCAGGCACTCTCGTCTGTATGCGCGCGTCGCGCCCCTGACGTGGTCGCCCGTCGTGTGGTGTGGCCGCCATTCACCGTCGATGAACTCGAGGCAGAGGCCCCCCGCGATGCCAAGCACCGGATCGGCCTCGAACTCGCTGAGCAGCCGCTCGAAGAAGTCCGGCGCGAACGAGACGTCCGCGTCCAACTTGACGATCACGTCCGAGTCGGACTGCAACGCGTCCACGCCGCGCGAGAAAGCGTACACGTCGCGGCCGGTCAGCCTGCCCAGCGCGAGAGCCGCGTCCGAGCCCTCACCCGAATCCGGCCCAAGTAGCCGTATCCAATCGTGCTCTGCACGCAGGTCCTCCACGACCTCTGCGGTGTCGTCGGTCGAATCGTCGTCAACGACGATCCACTCCGTAGGGGCAACAGACTGCTCGATAAGGGCCGGGCCGAGCCTCCCGAGGTTCTCGGCTTCGTTCCGTGCAGGCGTGACAAGGGCGTACGTCAACATGCTCGGACCTTAATCAGAAGGAGGAAGGATCGGCCTCCTCGATCGTGCAGGCTGCGCGACGGGTATCCCCATTGCGACCCGCAGGGCGAGACGATGCCCCTCGCGCACTGAACGTGGCCCCGCTATCGCGCGAGGTACCGAGCCGAGACCGATCGCGACCCGCTCGAGCACTGTCGCCGTTCGCCCGCGGTGTCGGCTCGCGTAGCGCACCCTGCTCGCAGCGAGAACGGGAAGCGTCGCACTCCTCGACGCCGAGACACCACCGACGTGCCTTGCCACGATCGAGGGCTCGTACGCGACGTGAAGTCCGAGCGAGCGGACACGAACGCACAGGTCCGTGTCTTCGCAGTAGAGGAAGTACCCCTCGTCCCAACCGCCCAAGCGCTCAAGGGTGAGGCGTCGGATCATCAGGCAGGCGCCCGACACCCATTCGTGGCATCCGGGCTCCTGGTAGGCGTCGAGTCGCCGGACGACTTCGTCCGTCCACTGGGCTCGAGGGAGGAGACGGTGCAGAAAGAACGCTTGCGAGAACGACGAGGCCACGCGCGGCTCACGACGGATCGAGTAGTGGGTTGCCCCATCCGCCCCGACGATGCGCGGGGCGACGATCCCCACCTCGTCCCGCCGCTCCAGAATCGTTGCCAGGCGTCGAACGTCGAGAGGGTCGATTGTCGCGTCCGGGTTTAGGAAGAGGACAATCGGCGAACGAGTCCGTCGCCACCCAAGGTTGCTTCCTTGCGCGAAACCGAGGTTTGCTCCTGCCTGCACGGCGAGCACCGGAATGCCGCGAACTGTCTCGAGGCTTCTATCGGGCGATGCGTTGTCGACGACGATGACGTGAATGCCCGGCTCGCCGGCGAGCGGCTCAACGCAGGCACGGAGCGTCTCGCGGCTGTTGTACGCAACGACTACGACGTCGACATCGCTCATGGTGGACGAGCTTACCCTCGGGGGGACGCGAAGGTCCGGGGCCTTTTCGGCCGACAAGGTGTTGAGTGAGCACCGTTTCGCCCAACACAGACGTTCCCCGCCCGTTCAGACCGCCGGCTCTGCGCATCGTCTCGGCACCTCGCAATCATGTGGAGCCAGTTTCGCCCGAGCTCGCCCTTGTCGATCCGTCGCTTCGGAGCAGGCTCCTCGAGGAGTTACCCGAGCTCCCCGACGTGCGCGAGTACCGTGGCTCTGAACGCGGGGCAGATTTTCCCGCTCTTTCCGAGAATCTGTCGACGCCTCCGGTCGCGGCTCCCCCTTCATCGGGTGTCGCTCCTGCCAAGCGTGCGCGTTTGATGGGGCGTATGGGATCACGCACGCTGGGTCATGGGCCGGCCGTCTTCCTCGCGGCCGTGTCTACAGCACTCGGGTTCGCGCTTGGCTCTCTCGGGCACCCCGCACCGCAGCCCGGCATCGCGGCAGCAAGAGGAGAACCCCGAAGCCGAGCAACCGTCAGTGCCCCCGCGCCGTCCCGCACCACCACGACCCTGTCGAACGCGACAGGATCACCTACTGCTCGCCCACCATCACGAAGTGCACCGAACGCCGGCCAAACGTTCGCCTGGGTCGCCGTCAGCAACGCAAGCGGGTACGAGGTCCAGTTCTTCCGCGGCTCGTCCCGGGTGTTCGTGAAACGGGTCGACGCCCCACGCCTGACGCTCCCGAGCCGCTGGCGCTACGCGGGCCGGGAACAGACACTCGAACCGGGCGTCTATCGGTGGTATGTGTGGCCTCTAAGAAACGGAGCCGGCGGCCGACGCGACGACAAGCCGGTCGTTCAGGCGGCGTTCACGATACCTCGCAGTACGTAGACCCCGTTCGAAGGCAACATCTCATCGGATGTCAATGGGAAGCTGACGTGCGTTTGTCGCTCTTTGGGGTATTTTTCTCTCCCGGCGGCGGTCGCCAACCTCACTCGGGCCGTTCCGGGGCCTATGATCGTCCGCAGGGGAAACACCCCAGGGGGCGGTACTGCTCCTGGGCCACTAATAATGCGGACCAGGGGACGAATCCTTGGTCCAGGCTCTTCCTTCCGTGAGCGACCACGTCATCCGCGATCCGGCCCATCGGGATTCATCGTTCCCCCATGGAGGGGATGGTCGGATTCTGCGGAGGTACCGAAGCCAACCTCAGCATGCCCGGCAAAGCCTGCTGCCTCTGCTCCATTGCCGCATCTCACCCACGGGGTGGCAGGTCGCTTCGCGCAGGGCCCTGAAACCGAGACTGGAGTAGCCGCCGATGCCGCCAATCGTCCGCCCTTCTAGCCACCGCCCTTCACGGCGACGCGAAAGGCATCTCGTGCTGCTTGTCGCGCTGGCCTGCGGTTTGTCGTTGGCCGCCCCTGCGAGTTGGGCTGCCAAGCCGCCCCGGACTCCGCCGAGCGCTTCCCGGGTAGCTGCGAACGTGTCGGGTACGCAGGGGCAAACGGCGAAGGTCGCGACGTCCCGCAAACGTGCCGTGAAGGCGGCCCGCAAACGCGCCGTGAAGGCGGCCCGCTTCCTGCGTCGGCAGATCGCCGACCTCCGGGTATCGGCGGCGACGGCGACGAACGTTTCGCTCAGTTGGCGCGTCTCGCCCAACGCTACTGGCGTCATCGGCTATGTCGTCACGAAAGACGGGGTAACCGTGGCAAAGCCAACCGTCCCGCGCGCGGTCGTATCCGGCATGCAGTGCGGCACGACTGCGACGGTCGGGGTGCGCGCGAAGGGTCTATGGGGTGCTCTTTCGGCCCCTGCGTGGCTCACCGTGGCCACGAGCCCTTGCCCTGACACGATCGCACCCTCGGCGCCCACGAACCTCACCCTCGCCGGGCGCACGACGAGTGTCCTCTCGCTGAGCTGGTTGGCCTCAAACGATAACGTCGGCGTGGTCGCCTACGAGGTCTTCGTGGGCTCGAGGGCCGCTGGCAGCACCGCGGAGACGGCGATGAGCGTGGGAAATCTCGTCTGCGGCAAGACGTACTCCCTCGGTGTGCATGCGGTCGACGGAGCCGGGAACACTTCAGCGCTCGCCGTTATCACCGCCTCGACGTCGGACTGCCCGGACACTCAGGCGCCCTCGACTCCTACCCTTGCCGCTGTGCTCAACGGCGACCGGGCCCAGCTCTCGTGGAGCGCGTCGTCCGACAACGTCGCGGTCGTGAAGTACGTCGCCTTCCAAGGCAATAGCCCGCTGGTCGAGACCACGGCACTGCAGTACACGACCGGCGTGCTTGCATGTGGACAGACGTATACGTTCAGAGTCGAGGCGCAGGACGCCGCCGGCAACAGGTCTGGCAGCGGCACAGCAACGGTCACGACAGCTGTATGCCCGGCTCCTCCGCCCCCGGCCCAGCCATCGGGTGACACAAGCCCACCGTCGGCGCCAGGATCGCTCCACGTGACAAGCGTTACGGCGACATCGATCTCCCTCGGCTGGTCAGCCTCAGGTGACAACGTTGGCGTCACCGGATACGGCGTGTACCGGAACGGCACGCTAGACCATTCGGCGACCGGGCTCAGTTCCTCGCTCACAGGGCTCACCTGCGGCACGACCTACGCTCTCGGCGTCGACGCAGCGGATTCGGCCGGCAACAGATCCTCCAAGTCCGAGATCTCGACAAGCACAGCGCCGTGCGCCGACTCCCAGCCGCCGACTACGCCTTCGAACCTCCACACGACGTCCGTGACCCAGACGAGCGCTGCGTTCGCCTGGAATCCTTCCACCGATGACGTCGGCGTGGTCGGATACGGCGTTTACGGGTCGGGGCTCAAAGTGGCCGACACGACCGACACCTCGTTCGTCCTGACCAGTCTGACGTGCGGAACGGTCACGACCGTCGAGATCGATGCAGTCGACGGCTCGGGGAACCGCTCGAGCAAGGCGTCGCTCCTCATCAGCACGCCGGCCTGCCCCGACACGCAGGCTCCCGGAGCGCCGACCGGACTCCAGGTGACCTCGGTCACGCAGACGTCGCTCACGTTCTCGTGGAACGCAGCGACCGACAACGTCGGTGTCACCGGCTACGACGTGTACCGCAACGGGACTCAAGTCGGCTCCACGACGGCCACCCTCTCGAAAAACCTCACCGGCCTCGCTTGCGGAACGTCCTACACGCTCGGCGTGGAGGCGCTCGACGCCGCAGGCAACCGCTCCCCGCGCACAGGTATGACCGTTGAGACCACCGCCTGTTCCTCGCCGCCGCCCCCGGCAAGCTCGACCGCCAACCTCTTCGTGTCACCCACGGGCAGCGACTCCACGTGCACTCGTTACGCCTCCGGTCCCTCCGGTGCTCCTGCGGCGTGCGCGACCTTTGCCGGGGCGTACGCCAAGGCGCAGCCGGGAGACATCGTCGAGGTAGCCGGAGGGACGTACGGCGGCCAGACTCTCAATCGGCGAGGCCTCGGAGCCCCGGCAGTCGTCTTCCGTCCCGCATCCGGCGCTGCGCCGACGCTGACCGATGTGAACCTGCACTCATCGTACGTCGAGGTGCAGGGCATGCGCCTTACGGGTGGGGTCTCCGTCGAAAAGGGCTCTGACGGCGTTCGGCCGTCCTTCGTCACGGTACGGGACGTTACCGCCCTCTCCGCCTTCATCGCCGCCGACGACGTCTTGTTCAAGGGTGGCTCTTACGGTGGTTTCGACGCGTGCGACACCAAGAACCCGGAGGACGGGATCGAGATCTGGCTCAGCGGCTCAACGGCCTCGAACCGAGTAACCCTCGACGGGGTCATGGTTCACGACGTCTCCGATCACAACAACGTCTGCGCCGGAACCGCGGGCGCCGGGCGCCATGTGGATTGCGTCCAGGTACTCGCCGGGCACTACATTACGATCCGCAACTCCCGCTTCTACGGATGCGCAACCTCGAACATCATTGCGCGGCCCTACATCGACGGACTCGACCATGTCACGATCGAGAACAACGTGTTCGAGCCGGTCACCAACCCAGGCAACAACGTCTACCTCGGTGGGCCAGATGCGCCCTGCAACGCCATGGTGTTCCGCAACAACACGTCACGCGGCGGCGGCGTCACCGGCGGCTGCCCGAATGAGTCGATCCAGGTCTACAACAACATCATGACCACAGGCGCATGCGTCTCGCAGATGGCCTACGCCAACAACGTCTTCCTCCCGAGCTACGGGACGGCGTGCGGGTCGGCTTCGAAGCGCTGCCAGCCTGCGTTCGCGAGTGACGGCTTCCATCTACTGGCGACGGACACCTGTGCCCGCGACGCCGGAGACCCGGCGCGCTACTCGACCACCGATATCGACGGCAACGCGCGCCCGAGCGGGAGCGCGCCAGACATCGGGGCGGACGAGAGCGGCTAGCCCAACCGGCGCCCGGTCAGGCGCGCCGGCACCCCCGCCACCGTCGCACCTGGCGAAACGTCTTTCGTGACGACTGCACCGGCACCGATCAGAGCTCCGGCGCCGATGCGAACGCCACCTAGCACTACCGCCCCGGAGCCGATGCTCGCCCGCCGTTCGACGAGGGTCTGCAAGAGCTCCCAGTCGGCCTCGGTCTGAAGCTCGCCGTCGTCACGTACCGCCCGAGGCCGCTTGTCGTTCACGAACATAACCCCGTGCCCGACGAACACCTCGTCTTCAATGACGACACCCGCGCAGATGAAGGTGTGACTTTGGATCTTGCACCTCGCTCCGATGCGCGCTCCTCGCTGGATCTCGACGAATGGACCGACCCGTGTCTCGTCGCCGAGCGAGCACCCGTAGAGATTCGCGAAAGAGTTAACGACGACGTCGTGCCCGAAGTCGACGTCGCGGAGCGCCCGGAAGGGGGCGTCATTCGCTGGTCTATCCACGGCGCGCAAAGAAGGCCGACACGGCGTCCGCGACGATCTCGAGCTGCGCTTCCATCATGCCAGGGAAGATCGGCAACGACACCAGTTCCGATGCGAGCGCCTCGGTGATGGGGAATGACCCGCGGCCATAGCCGAGGCCGGCATAGGCCGCAGATAGGTGCGGTGGCTCGGGATAATGCAGCCCCGCTCCGATGCCGCGCCTGCGGAGGAACTCAAGGAGCTCGTCCCGCCGCGACGTGCGCACAACATAGAGGTGCCAGACCGGCGCGCTTCCGTCCGGCACGGGCGGCAATTGCAGGTCACCGACACTGCTCAGGCGTTCCGCGTATGCCGCGGCCACCGACCGGCGTTCCTCGTTCCACCCATCGAGGAGAGGCAGCTTGCGGAGCAGCACGAGCGCCTGCACCGTGTCGAGCCGAGCCGTCCAGCCCGGCTCTCGATGCTCGTACTTCCTCCGCTGACCGTGCTCGCGTAGCGCCATCACCCGATCGGCAATCACGTCGTCATCCGTGACCATCGCGCCGGCATCCCCGAACGCGCCCAGGTTCTTGCCGGGGTAGAAGCTGAACGCACCGGCAGTCCCCACCGCGCCTGCGCGAAGCCCATCTCGCTCGGCTCCGTGGGCCTGGCAGGCATCCTCGATCACCACGAGCCCCTTGCGGGCCGAGATGTCGAGCACGCGTCGCATGTTCGCGAGCTGTCCGTACAGATGCACCGGAATGATCGCCCTGGCTCGGGGTGAGACAGCAGCCGCCAACGCGTCGGGGTCGACGTTGTAGTCGTGGTCGGTGACGTCTACGGGCACGGGAGTGGCGCCCGTCTGTGTAACGGCCTCGAAGGTGGCCACGAAGGTGTTGGCAGGCACCAGGACCTCGTGGCCGGCCCCAATGTCGCACGCGAGCAGCCCGAGCCTCAGCGCATCTAGCCCGCTTGCGACACCGGCCGCACGAGAGACCCTGCAGTAGGACGAGAACGCCGCCTCGAACTCACGGACGGGCGGGCCGTTCGTGAAAGCCCCGCTGTCGACGAGCCGTGCGAAGTCATTGACGAGATCGTCTCTGATGGCGGCGTGTTGCGCACCAAGGTCGAGAAAGGGACGCCGGCCGAGGCAGCCGGATCGTTCAGGGGAAACACGAGATCCATCCCACTGACGTTAGTGGGGCATCAGGCCCCCGTAAACACCCTAACACCGCACTCTCGACTACCTAGTCGGCTAGGTACTGCTCAAGCGAGGAGTCCTTCCGGCTGGTCTAGGCGCTCGCGGCGGATGCTCGTAGTCTCAAACAGATGGAGGAAATGGGGCATATGCGGCATGAAAGCATCGAGGCGCGTCCGCGCGACGTGAGGCCGGCTGTGAGATGGGCGCTGGAGCTTTGAGCACGACGCAAGGCACGGCACTCAATGCCGGCTCAGCGACAGCTGCCGGAAAGCTCCGAACGGCCGGGCCGAAGAGCCACGCGCGCCGTCGCGGACGGCTCGTCGTCCGCGCCCTGATCGTGGCCGACCTGGTTGGTCTCGGGCTTGCATTCGCCGCGTCCGAGACCTTCTTCGGCGGCACCGGCGACCCGGCGGCACCCGAGCTCTTGGCATTCGCGTGCTCGCTCCCGCTCTGGATCGTGGGAGCAAAGATCTACGAGCTGTACGACCACGACGAGGAGAACCTCGACCACACGACGATCGAGGACTTCTGGCGTGTGTTCCAGCTCGTGACGATAGGGTCGTGGCTGCTCTTCCTCGCGGCGTGGGCAACGAGCCTCGCAGATCCGACGGTTCGTAAGCTCGCCTCGTTCTGGGTGTTGGCGATCCTTTTCGTTGCGGGCGCCCGGACGGCTGCGCGCATCGTCGTACGACGAAGCCCCGCCTATCGCCAGAATGCTCTCATCGTCGGTGCGGGCAAGGTGGGACAGCTCGTTGCCCGAAAGCTCCTCCAGCACCCGGAGTACGCCATTGACATCGTGGGGTTCGTAGATGCACGGCCGCTCACGATGAGGCCCGACCTTGGCGGGCTCCGCGTGCTCGGTGGCCCGGATGACCTCGCGGCTGTCGTCGATCGGAACGACGTCGACCGCGTGATCGTCGCCTTCTCCAACGAGCCGTACGAGCGGACGCTCGAGATCGTGGCGCAGCTCCAACGCCGGAACCTCCAGATCGACATCGTTCCTCGCCTCTACGAGGCGGTGGGGCGGAACGTCGATATGCACACGGTCGAGAGTCTCCCGTTGGTGAGCCTTCCCGCGAAGAAGCTGTTCCCACTCTCGCTACCGATCAAGCGCATCGTCGACGTCGTCGGGGCCACAGTCGGGCTCTTGCTGACCTCTCCGCTGTTTGCGTACGCAGCGTGGCGGATCAGACGAGAGTCGCCAGGCCCCGTGTTCTTCCGGCAGACCCGCCTAGGCAAGGACCAGTGCGAGTTCACGACGCTGAAGTTCCGCACCATGCGAACCGATGCCGACGAGAATGTGCATCGCGAGTACATTCGGCAGATCACGAAGGAGTCGGCGGCGCCCACGAGCAACGGCCTCTACAAGCTCGAACGCGCCGACGTCGTGACGCCTTTCGGAGCTTGGCTCCGGAAGACGAGTCTCGATGAGCTGCCGCAGTTGATCAACGTCCTCCGGGGGGAAATGTCACTCGTCGGGCCGCGCCCTTGCCTTCCGTACGAACTCGAGCATTTCGAGCCACTCCATTTCGAGCGCTTTTCCGTTCCCGCCGGGATCACCGGGCTCTGGCAGGTAACGGCCCGCGCCCACGCGACCTTTGGGGAGGCGCTCGACATCGACGTCGCGTATGCGCGGAACTGGTCGCTGCAGCTGGACCTCTGGCTGCTCCTGCGCACTCCACTCCACATGCTGCGACGCAAAGGGACCGCCTGATGGCTGTCTGGAATGGCCAGGGGTTCGAGCCGGTCAGGGTGGCCGTTGTCGGTCTCGGCTACTGGGGCCCCAACCTGGTTCGCAACCTGAACGAACTCCCGGACGCGGACCTCGTTGCGGTCTGCGACGTCCGTACCGAGGCACTCGAGCGTGTTACGCGCCGCTACCCGGCAGTCGCAGCGACGACGAGCTTCGCCGACCTGCTCGCCGACGACCGGATCGAGGCGCTGGCGATCGCCACACCGGTCTCCTCGCACCATCCGCTGGTCACCGCCGGCCTGGCGGCTGGTAAGCATGTCTTCGTGGAGAAGCCGCTCGCAGCGTCCGTCGCCGAGGCATCCGAAATCGTAAGCCTCGCGGAACGACAAGGGCTCGTGCTCATGCCCGGCCACACCTTCCTCTACAGCCCTCCGGTCAATACGATCAAGAAGCTGATCGATGCGGGTGAACTCGGTGACATCTACTTCGTCTCAACCAGCCGTGTCAATCTCGGGCTCCACCAGCCAGACGTGAGCGTAGCCTGGGATCTCGCGCCGCACGACTTCTCGATCCTCCGGTACTGGCTCGAGCAGCTCCCGAGTCACGTGAGTGCGCTGAGCCGGTGCTGTGTGCTCCCGGGCATTCCAGACGTGGCGTTCATCAACATGGAGTTCGCGGTGGGTGCGATCGCCCACGTCGAGCTCTCGTGGCTCGCGCCGAGCAAGCTTCGCCGCACAACGATCGTCGGCTCACGGAAGATGGTGGTCTACGACGACGTGTCCAACGAGCCCGTCCGCGTGTTCGACTCCGGAGTCATGCCCCGCGATCCGGAGACGTTCGGCGAGTACCGCCTCTCTTACCGGACAGGTGACATCGTTTCGAAGCAAGTCGACGTCGTCGAACCGCTCCTCCTCGAGATGAGCGACTTCTGCACGGCGATCCGGACGGGTGTGGAGCCCCGTTCGTCCTGCGACATAGGTCTCGACGTCGTCCGCATGGTCGAGGCGGTTGACGTCTCCCTCGCATCCGGCGGGACGCGCGTTGGGCTTGCGCCGCAGCCGGTGACCTGAGGCGCTCACGAGCCGCCGAGCAGCTCGACGGCGGCCTCGGCGGCCGCAGGGCCCTCAACGCGCCATCCTTCTCGCCCCGCCACGAGCGACGACGCCTGCCGACGCCGCCACCAGGCGGCGGCGTCGCGGGGCAATGCGTGCCATGCACCGCGTGCCCCGGACGCTTCTGTGACGAAACGTCGATACGCCTCGAGTCGCACGTCGCCCAGCATGTAGTCCGGGTGGGTGATGAGCAGCACGAGGCCCCCGCGGGCCCGCAGAAATGCCGCCTTCTCGATCCAGGCCTCCTCGCTCGCGTGTCCCAGGATCTCGAACAGCGTGTGATCCTGCACGAGGGTGATCGGAAGGACCACGAGTCCGTCGTTCACGAACGGGAGCCACGTACAACATCCCCCCGGCTGCGGCTCGAACGGGTCTGTGTCAGGAGATGAAGAGTCGTAGTCGAAGCCGAGCAGCGGCATCAGCTCCCAGGATCGGTGCGTCGCAGGAGAGCGGAAGCCCACGGCACTCCAGCGCTCGGCCCAACGCCGGATCTCCGGCAGGCGCTGGTCAAGCGTCTTACGGGACTCGATGTCCCGTCCGTCGTGGAAGAGTCCGTGAACGCCCACTTCGAACCCGTCCGAGCCCAAGGCTGCAACGACCTCGTCGGCCACCGGATAGCGTCGGGGAACGAAGTTCCAAGATGAACGTAATCCTGCACTTCGCTCTATCTCGCGCATGAGATGGACGTTCCGATACCCGACTTCGGTCTCGACGTCGTGCGTGAGGACGAGTGCCGAAGTGAACGGTGCCGGCCAGGATGCGATCACCGGCACCGGATTGCCGGAGGCCTCGGCCAGCCATCGGAACAGCCTTTCGTAGAGATCGTGGAGTCCTGTCTCGACAGGCCAGCGCGGAAACCGCACACGCATCTGCACGCGGCTGTAGCGGCGTCGCATCGCGAGTTGTACGGAACGTGGCAGGACGGGCCGGGCACGGTAGTACGCCCGAACGGCCATCCTCTTGCCCAGGCCCGAGGAGCCAGCACCCCCTGCCCCGTACTGCTCGCTCCAGAACGATTGCATTGCCTCGCCGGGATCGAAGGGGAGCAGGACGCTGCCCCTGTCATCGCGCCAGACATGCGCGACCGGGAGACCCCCTCGATTGGTCAGTGGGACATCGGCTCTCCACCGCCCTGGGAGGGTTCTCGCCAGCATTGCGAGAGCGGCATCGGTCGCCGGCCGGCACGGTACTGGAACGCCGTCGAGCTCGTATTTGTCGAACCCGAGCACGCTCTCTCCGTCAGAGCGCGACCAGCCAACGATTCCGCCGCCACCAGCCTCGATGAGACCAAACGCCCCGTTGGCGCGACTTGGCTCGACGTGATACGGGACCCGAAAGTAGTCGAAGAGCAGGAAAGGATGGGAGGCGCTGAACATCGCAGGCAATTATCACCTCGGGATCGCAGTGTCCTTGTGTGCCTCGGGTACCGTAACGAGAGTCAGCCGAACGCCATGCCAATCCATCTTCTCATCATCCTGGTTGTCGTGCTGATGACGGCGCCGTCAGGTGATCCGAGCGACCGAGCAGCTGCTCGGATTGCGGCGGGCCCCGCGACGCCCAAAGCGAGCTTGTTCCTCAGTCCAGCTGGAAGCGACGCCGGACGGTGCACGAAGACGTCTCCCTGCGCCACCATGGCCCGCGCGTACGCAATCGCGCGCCCCGGCCAGGTGGTAGAGCTCGCCGCGGGCGTCTACTCGACGCCTCAGCCGGACATCACCGCCGACCCCTCGAAACGGGATGGACGAGACGTCGTGTTCCGTCCGGCCGCCCACGCTCGCGTCACGATTGAGCACGAGATCGTCGTCTACGCACACGGGATCGAGTTTGAGAGCATGCGCTTTGCCGACGGATGGACGGAGGACGGCAGCCACCTCACGTTCCGCAATATCGACGCCGCAGGAATCTACATCCACGGAACCGACATCAGGGTCATCGGCGGGCAGGTGCACCCGAACGGGCTCGTCGCCGGTGAGTGGGATCCCCTGATTGCATCCGGCCGCCGCAAGGTGCCTCCGAGGAACATCGTCATCGACGGGGTCTGGTTCCACGGCTGGCTAAGGCCGGAGGGGTCAGATTTCCACGTCGAGTGTCTTCAGGCCGGCGCCGGAGTCAATGTGGTGATCCGCAGGAGTCGTTTCAGCAACTGCGCCACCCACGACCTCTTCATCCGTGCCTGGGGTGAGATCAATAACGCGGACAACACATTGCGGCAGTGGGTGATCGAGAACAACTTCTTCGGGAAGACGAGGGACGGTTACTACTCGATCCAGCTACTGAACGATCTCGATCCGTCGGATGCGAGCGACGTCTTCGTGATCCGCAACAATTCTTGGACCGAGGAGATCCACGTCGCCGTCACCGAGGGCACGTCGGTGACGATCTCATCGAATGTGGGCGAACAGAACCAATGGGGCTGTGACGGAGGCTCAGCCGGCGTGCTCTGGATGCACAACGTATTCACGCGGGCACGCTGCTCTTCGACCGATCTCCGGGCAGACAGCGGATTCGTCGATCCCTCGAGGCTGAATCTTCGCCTCAAGCCCCATGCGGCGGCAATCAACCGAGGCGATCGAGCCTTGTACCCGGCGGTCGACATCTTCGGCAATCCACGGCCTCGCGGTGTCGCACCCGACGCCGGAGCCGTCGAGACACGCTGATCCACCTAGTCGAACGGGCGGGGTTTTCGGAGACGACACTTCCTATCATCGGATAGTGGTCTCCCTGCAACGCTTGTTCGGCCGAGGTTTTCTTGGCTTCTATCGCCTGGCCAGGCGTAGCTCTGGCAAAGGATTCAGTCTCGCCGTCGGTGGGACGTTCGCGTCGTTCGGACGCGCGAGCGTCATCCAACCGCCGGTTCGCCTCGAAGGAGAATCGGCTATCAGCATCGGCGCCGGCGTGTTTATCGGGCCAGGTAGCTGGCTGAGGGCGTCGCCTGCGGCCGCCGAGGACGAAGGCCGCACACTACTGGACATCGGCGACGGGACCAGCGTGGTCGGGACGTGCGTTCTGTCCGCGGTACGCTCCGTACGGCTCGGCCGAAAGGTTCTCCTCGCGCGCAACGTCTACATCGCCGACCACACGCACGCGTTTCAGCAGCGTGGCGTTGCGATCCTCGACCAGGGGATCGATCGGGTCGCGCCGGTCGAAATAGGCGATGGCGCCTGGCTGGGCGAGAACGTGTTCGTCGCTCCCGGCGTCCGCGTCGGTGTCGGAGCCGTCGTCGGCGCGAACTCGGTCGTCCTCGCAGACGTCCCCGATCACGCGGTAGTGGCGGGAGCACCCGCTCGTGTGATCCGTCCGGGGAATCGCCGGTGAGGCGGATCATGCTTCTGAGCTACCACTTCCCCCCGATCGGAGGGGCGGGTGTGCAACGGTCCGTCAAGCTCACGAAGCATCTTCGCGAGTTCGGCTACGAGACCGTCGTCATCGCCGGTCCTGCCGAACAGACAAGCCGATGGACCCCGGTCGACCATTCGCTGGTGACGGAGGTGCCCGCGGAGACGATCGTCTTCAGGGCACGAGGCCCCGAGCCGACGACCAGTGTCAGCCGTGTGCGCCGCCTCCTGGGCGGATGCACCCCCTTCGGCCGATGGTGGTCGACCGCGGCAGTGTTGGCGGCTGCCGAAGCGCCCGACGTCGCGGCCGTCGTGGCCACGATGTCCCCCTTCGAGTCGGCGTCAGCGGCCGCGTGCATCGCGGAGCAGCTCGACATCCCATGGATCGCAGATCTTCGGGATCCGTGGGCCCTGGACGAGATGACCGTGTATCCGACACGCTTTCACCGCACGCTGGCGCTTCGCCGCATGCACCGCCAGCTTGCGAGCGCCTCGGCGATCACGATGAATACGCCGGAGGCACGCTCGCGGATTCTCAGCACGTTTCCGCACTCTACCGACCGACCGGTTGTCGCCATCCCGAACGGGTTCGACGCCGACGACTTCCAGGGGCCGGCGAGCCCGCCGCGAGGCGATGGGCGCTTTCGGATCGTCCATTCGGGCTACCTCCACACTGAGCTCGGGCGCGAGCACCGTGGAAGGTCGACGCTGCGTCGCCTTGCCGGAGGAGCCGCACCTGGTGTGGACTTCCTGACGCGCTCGCACGTCTACCTCCTGAGGGCCATCGACCGCATTGCAGAGACCGAGCCAAAGCTCGCCGAATCCATCGACATCCATCTTGCAGGCGTGCTCACGAAGGACGACGAGACTGCAATGGCGGGGCATCGCGTTCACGGATACGGGTATCTGCCGCACGATGAGACGATCGCGCTACTCCGAACAGCAGACTTGCTCTTCCTTCCAATGCACGATCTCCCCGCTGGCACGAGGGCGACCATCGTACCGGGTAAGACCTACGAGTACCTGGCGGCCGGTCCGCCGATTCTCGCCGCGGTCCCAGACGGAGATGCACGGGACTTGCTGGAGTTCGCCGGGAACGCTGAGCTCGTTCGACCCAGCGACGTGGACGCGATGGCGGAGGCACTTCGGCGGGCAGTTCGACGGTGGCAGCGTGGCGAGGCGACCTCGCAGGCAAATCCGTTCGTGATCGCCCGCTATGAGCGCCATCGACTTGCGTCCGAAATGGCGTCGCTCCTGGACGACGTCATTGGCGTCAGCTCTGCCCTCGACGTGCCTGTTGCACCAACTGCCGGGTCAAGGACATGAAGCTCGTCCACTCGCCTCGGGAGCAACTCGACGTCTCCGTGGTCATTCCGGCTAGAAACGCCCTTGGGCACGTTCGCGAGTTGCTCGAGGCGCTAGAGGGTCAGACGCTCCCTCGCTACCGCTGGGACGTGGTGATCGGTGACGACGGCTCCACGGACGGGCTTGCGACCGCACTCGACGGGCGTGCCGGCGTACGGGTTCTCTCGGGACCGCCGCAGAGCTCATCGGCGGCACGCAACCGCGCAGCGTTCGCCGCCGGCGGGCGAGCGTTGGCGTTCATCGACGCCGATTGCCGGCCGGAGCCGCCATGGCTCGAAGAGGGTCTTGCAGCTCTTGACGACGCGGATCTCGTCGGTGGGCACATCAATTGGCGGATCCCCGAGAAGCGCTCGATCTGGAGCCTCCTTGAGGTCGACACTTTTGTCGATCAGGATGCTGCGGTACGAAACGGGACGGCGGTCACCGGAAATCTCTTCGTGCGCGCCGAGTTCTTCGAGCGCGTCGGCGGCTTCGACGACGGTCTCCATTTCCACGGCGATTTCGAGTTCGTCGCACGCTGTGTCAGAGAGGGCGGATGGCTCACCTACGCGCCGAAGGCCGTGGTGTGGCACCCGACTGCCGACAGCCGTCGGTACTTCCTGCGCAAGTTCTACGAAGCGAACCATGCCTACGCTCGATTCGAGACACACGCGGGACGGCAACCGGACGGACTGAAGCTTCGATCCTGGGTTCCGGTCGTCCAGACCGTGCGAGGACGACGGCGTATCGGTAGGCCTCTGCTGCTGAACACGCAGCGCCTTGCGGAGAGCGGCACCAAGGCAACCCGAGTGGAGGATGCTTCGGCAATCCCGCTGACGTACCTCTTCCTCCCATACCTGCGCTGTGTTGCCCAGGCGCGGGGTAGGCGCGTTGCTCTTCGAGAACAGGGGAAGATCCGTCGATGAAGAAGTGGGGCACCGCGCTCGGATGTTGGTTCACCGTAACGCGAAGCTCGGACTAGCTGGTCGCCACGCGCTGGTGCACGCGGTCGGGGGCGGGATGTCGTTGAAGCAGGCTGCGGTCGCGTCCCATGTTTCGCGGGCGACGGCGCATCGGTGGTGGCATCGCTGGTTGGACGCGAGCGAGGAGGCACGGCAGTCGTTGTCGTCTCTGTGCGACCGATCGAAGTCGTCCTCGTCGTTCGCCGAGACAGATCGGCTCCCGAACTCGCCGAGGCGGTCTGTGCCTGCCGTCGTCGTACCGGCTGGGGTGACCGCCTTGTCCCGGGCGCGACCGGCTTCCCGCACTCGACCGTTTGGAAGGTGTTGAAGCGGGCCGGCCTCTCGCGGCCGCCGCGGCCAGAGCGGTTTAGGTGCCGGGTTTCGCCGACACCCGAGCGCCGCCTCTGAGGCGTCGGGCACCATCAACTATCCGCCTCAAACCCGTTCGCCGGCGTGGCACAACCCATCGCCCTGCGTATGGAGCGGATCGCAGGAGTTCTGAAACCGTCACCAGTTCGTACCCAGCCTCGGCGAGAACCGGGACTGCCCGCTGTAGCGCCTCCACAGTGTTCATGCGACTCTCGCCGAGGTGGGAGGCATCGTGCAAGACGACCACTGCGCCGGGCCGCGCGCCAGTGACGATCCGCTCGGAGATGTCGCTTGGATCGTCGCCTCTCCAATCGAACGTCGGTACAGACCAGAGCACCGTCGTAAGGCCGAGCGGGGCTGCTATCTCGGATACACGAAGAGGATCGTCTCCGTACGGGGGCCTCATCAGGACGGGACGGACCGACGTGGCAGACTCGATCGCCCGCGACGTGCGCTCCAACTCGGTCACGATCAGGTCTTCGGTGAGCTCGGAGAGCCGCGGGTGATCGTACGTGTGGTTTCCGATCTCGTGGCCTGCGGCCGCCATACGCCGAAGGAGGTCCACCCTGCCCTCCACGGCACGGCCGACGACAAAGAAGGTTCCGCGGGCATCGTGTCGGGCAAGCACGTCGAGCACGTCGGGCGTCTCTGCCCCGGGCCCGTCGTCGAAGGTCAGCGCGATTACCCGTCGCTTGCGAAACATGGCGCGGCGAACGATACCCGTCGGCGAGCACGCGTCAGAGCACCCGGGAGCGATCCGCGGGAGCACGTCGAGGAAGAGCACGGTCACGTGGGAATCCATCAGACTGCGGTGCGAGTTACTGGCGAGCCGCCTGCGCCGGCTCATCAATCTCACCAAGCCGTGCAAAGTCGTCGGCATACGCGAGCAGCTCCTGGAGTAAGACGGCGACCTGCGACCGGCGCTCCTCCAGACACCGAATAGGGCGCGTAACCCCCGAGGCCTAGGCGGACAGCTGGTCGGTTACCGGCTTGACCGACACGACGTGCCGCTTGAAATTCAGCTCGGAGTCGGCCTGGCCGGCGGCCACGCAGACGCGCTGCGTGACGTGCAGGATCGGCCTCTGGTCGGTCTTGTGATGCCGAGTCATCCGGGGCATCCCGGATCCCAGCCCGGAGAGCTATCCGATCACGAGCCGAGCTGAGACGTTCGCCTCACCGGCCGGCGCGTTCGCGTCATCCATGATTGGCCAGACGTACCAGTGGTAGGTTCCGATCGTCAGCCGGTGCGGGCGTCCGTTGTAGAGCCACGTCGGCGGGAGCGTCAGCCTCTGCTCGCGCGTCCGGGCAGCGAAGACGATGGTGTCGTCTCGGAAGAGCGCGAGCTGATAGGCAACCGCACCTTTCACCTGCGCCCAGCCAAACCTCCGCTCGACGGGCGGGGTCGACGAGACGGGCTGAACCGCCCCGGCTTCGGATCCGGCGGCTCGGGATCGCGTCACCGACGGTGGTTGCCGAACAGGCGGGAAAAACGCAGCCTGCGGCGACGGGGCCGAACCCGTCGCGGTTCGAGTGAACGAGCGGCTGCTTGATGGGTCGCCGCCTCTGATTGTGGCGAGCGCTGTGACCGCCGAAACGACGACAACTGTTGCCGCGACTGCCCCGGCCAGAACCACTCGGCGCTGGCGAGGTCGCAGGGCCATGCCTACCGACAGCCCCGAATCGCAATCGGCTCCAACCGCCGCCCCACGAGCATCCAGGAGATGCCGCGAAACGCGACCCCAGACAGTGGCCATGAATTGCCCCGACGGAGGCGGGGTCACCAATCCGGCGAAGATCGCCGCCGGTGCCGCGAACCGACGCGTAAACTGCTGGCACGTCGCGCAGCCTCTCGAATGGCGACGGATTGCCGACCGGACATCGCTCGGCAGCGAGCTCTCTGTCGCAGCCAGGATGCAGTCGAGCGCTTGGCAGCTTCCGCGCCCCGGCCCCGCGAGCAAGCTCGCCGTGATCGGCGCCTCGAAGGCTGCCTGAATCCGCGACAGCAGAACGGCGACGGCCGCTCGCTCCAGACTGAGTGCTGCAGCGAGCTCCTTAGCACTCAGATTCCGACGCAGGTGAAGGTCCAGGAGCGAATAGTCTCTTGGGCTGAGCTTGTCGGCCGCCGCGCAGACGAGCCGAACGAGATCCTCGTCCTCGAGCACCGCCAGCGCATCCGCTGACCGGCTTGCGTCAATGGTCGTGAGCAGATCGAGCTCACCGGCGTCGACGACGCTCGGATATGCCCTTGTCAGCGCCTCGTCGCGCGCGGTCGCGTAGAGCCAGGCCTTGACGACGTCGACCCGAACGCCCGCCTGCACGAGGTCCCAGACCCGTGCGAACGTCCGCGCAACGACCTCAGCGCCCGCGTCCGGATCGCGGACTACCCAGTGAGCGAAGTCGGCGAGGTCGCCGACGTACCGGCCGAAGAGGACGGCAAGCGCAGACTCGTCTCCCCGGCTCATCCGGACGAGGAGCTTCTCGTCCGAAAGCCGCTCTGTCCTCCCCCTCATCGCTCAAGTCACCCCGGACGCACTCTCGAGATCCGCAACAGATCGATTCTACGCCAACCCACGTCCCGGGGAAACGGGCGGGCACGACTTCACCACAGTGACGGTCGCGAACCGGAGACGAAGTCTCTCCCTGGAACGTAGGGAGACACCCCGAAGCTGCTTGTTCAGACCGACAGCTTCTCGATCACCGGGTCGACCGAGACCACGTGGCGGCGAAACTTCAGCTCGGAGTCGGTTAACCCCGCGGCGACGCCGACGAGCTGCGAGAGATGAAGGATCGGCATTGCGAAGTCCTTGCCCGTCTGCTTCTTGAGCTTCGACTGCCAGGCGTCGAGCGAGAGGTGGCAGAGCGGGCAGGGCGTCACCATCGCGTCGGCGCCTGCCTCCATCGCCTGCTCGATCGGCTGGATCAGCTCGGCCAGGGCGGTCTCCTCGCGCGCCTGGATGATCGGGAAGCCACAGCACTTGATCTTGGCGGGATAGTCGATCGCCTCGCCGCCGCAGGCCTCGATGATCCGCTCCAGCGAGCTCGGCTTGTCGGGATCCTCGAACCCCATGAGCTTCGAGGGGCGCAGGATCTGGCAGCCGTAGAACGGCGCGATCTTCAGTCCTCGGAGGCCCTTGTGCGCAACCGTCTGCAGCGTCTCGAACGACTCGCCGGCGATCAGCCAGAGGAAGTGCTTCACCTCGACCGTGCCCTGGTAGCGGGGCACACCGACCTCCTCGAGGTTGTCGTTGACGCGCTCGCGGAGATCGTCGTCGATCTTCAGCTGGTGGTTCGCCTGCCGCAGGTTGAGGGTGCAGACGTTGCACACCGTCATCAGCGTGTCGCATCCGGTCGCCTCGGCGTACGAGAGGATACGCGCGTTCAGGTGCAGGTAGTAGTCGGGCTCGGCCTCGTGGATGTCGCCGGCGCCGCAGCAGGTGACCGACTCGAGCTCGATCAGCTCGTAGCCCACCTTCGGCGCCAGCGCCCGGGTCGAGATGTCGAGCTCCTTGGCGGAGAGCGAGGCGAGGCAACCCTTGTAGTAGGCGAGCTTCTTCACGATGTGACCTCCTCGGTCGCTTCTCGCTCGCTCGGCAGGAACGGGCGCGGCGCGGAATCTGCTTCGTCGTACGGCGTCCGGCCCTCGGCCGCCTCGTGGTGGGACTCGATCCGGCCGAGCGCCTTCTCGCCCTGCACGATCCCGGCGGCGCCGTCGCGCCCCTGGGTCTTGACGAGGTCGAAGAGCGCCCGCGACTCGTGCACCTCCGCCGCGACGTGCGGCGGGAACGGCGGCGGCACCTTGCCCTTGACGGCGAGGCCCATCGCAAACTTCATCTCCTTGATCGATGCGAGCAGCCCCTGTGTCTTCGGCACGAGCTCGGTCTCGCGCAGCCAGCCCGTGGTCTTCGCCGAGGTGACGAACCACTTCGCGTGCTTCGCGCCCATGTCGCGGTCGATCCCGTTCTTCATCGCCTCGGCGCCGAGCTTCGCGATCGCGTCTCGCGGGTCGACGCCCTTGGGGCAGCGCTCGTTGCAGAAGTAGCACCGCGTGCAGTCCCAGAGCCCGTGCGGCTCCGAGTACTTCTCGAGCCGCTCGATCGTGGCGCCGTCGCGCGGATCGCCGACGAAGCGCATCCCCTTCGCAAGGGCAGCCGGGCCGAGGAAGTCCGGGTCGGACTCCATCGAGTTGCACTCGGAGACGCAGCAGCCACAGTTGATGCAGAGCGACTCCTTGTGGATGACGTCCATCTTCGGCTGCTGGACGACGTTCTCGCGCTCCTGTGCCTGGTCGTAGCGGGGCTGCAGGTAGGGGTCGACGGCGCGCATCTTCTCCCAGAACGGCGCCATGTCGACGACGAGGTCCTTGACGACCGGCAAGTTGCCCATCGCCGAGATGACGGGAACCCGCCCTTCCTGCGCGATCTCGTACATCGGCACCCTGCAGGCGAGCACGGCGCCGCCGTCCATGCGCATGCCACAGGAGCCGCAGATCATCATCCGGCAGCTCTTGCGGTACGCGAGCGAGCCGTCGTGCTTGTCCTTGACGATGTCGAGGCAGTCGAGCAGCGTCGCCTCTTCGGGAGCGTCCACCTCGTACTCCCTCAGGGCGCGATCGCCCGTCTTCGAGTCGTACCGCCAGATCTTGAGCCCGACCTGCATCAGTACTTCCTCTCCGTCGGCTCCCACTTCGTCATCCGAACCTCCTTGTAGGAGAGATCGACCCTGTCGCCGACCCAGCGCGAGATCGAGTGCTTGAGGAAGTTCTCGTCGTCGCGATCCGGGAAGTCGTACGGCCGCGAGTGGGCGCCCCGGCTCTCCGTGCGCGCGATGCCCGCGGTCAGCATGCAGTCGGCGATGTCGAGCAGGTAGCCGAGCTCGATCGCCTGGGTGAGGTCGTTGTTGAAGACGTCGCCCTTGTCGTCGACCACGATGCCCGCCTCATAGCGTTCGCGCAGCGCGGCGATGATCTCGATCTGCCGTTCCATCTTCTCCGGGCGGCGGAAGACGCCGAAGTTCTCGAGCATCGACGTGCCGAGCTCGTCCCGGATCGCCCACGGCCGCTCGCCCTCCGTGTTCGCGAGCATCGACTTCACCCACGCCTCGGCGTCGGTGCGGGCGGCCTCGCCGCCGCCGTTCGGCGCCGGCGCGCCGAGCGCGTACTCCGCGGCCGCGTGGCCGGAGCGGCGGCCGAAGGTGATCGTCTCCATCAGAGAGTTCCCGCCGAGGCGGTTCGCTCCGTGCACCGAGACGCATGCGGACTCGCCGGCGGCGTAGAGCCCTTCGACCTCGCTGAGACCCCAGTTGTCGGTCTCGACGCCGCCCATGTTGTAGTGGGCGCCGGGCCGGACCGGGATCGGCGCGTAGATCGGGTCGACGCCCGAGTAGGTCATCGCGAGCTCGCGCGAGCCGGGAAGCTTCGTGAGGATCTTCTCGGGGCCGAGGTGGCGCAGGTCGAGGAAGACCGAGCCGTTGACGCCGCGGCCGGCCTCGATCTCGGTGGTCTCCGAGCGGGAGACGACGTCGCGCGAGGCAAGCTCGAGCGCGTTCGGGGCATAGCGCTGCATGAAGCGCTCGCCCTCCTTGTTGATCAGATAGCCGCCCTCGCCGCGGCAGCCCTCGGTGATGAGGATCCCGCTCGGGTACATCGTCGTCGGGTGGAACTGCATGAACTCCATGTCCTTCAGCGGCAGCCCGGCGCGGAGCGCCATCGACATGCCGTCGCCGGTGCAGGCGTACGCGTTCGTCGTCGCCCGGAAGACCCGGCCGACGCCGCCCGTGGCGAGGATCACCGACTTGCCGGTGAGCAGCTTGACGCCGCCGTTCATCAGGTCCCACGAGATGACGCCGGTGCAGCGGCCGCCGTCGACCACGAGCCGGAAGGCGAAGAACTCCTCGTAGACGACCATGCCCTCGGCCATCCGCTTCTGCAGCTGCTCGTAGAGCACCTGGATCAGGACGTGCCCCGTGATGTCGGCCGCGTAGACGGTGCGCGGCGAGCCGGCGGCGCCGAACGGCCGTTGATCGAGCCGCCCGTCGGGGTTGCGCGAGAACACGCAGCCCCAGTGCTCGAGCTGGTAGATGTCGCCGGGCGCCTCGGCCGTGAAGATCTCGATCGCGTCCTGGTCGCCGAGGTAGTCGGAGCCCTTGACCGTGTCGAATGCGTGCTTCTCGGGGCTGTCCTCGGCCTTGTTGCCAAGGGCGGCGTTGATGCCGCCCTCCGCCGCGCCGGAGTGACTGCGCGTCGGATGCAGCTTCGAGATGACGGCGACCTTCGCGCCCCGGTCGTGCGCCTCGATGGCGGCACGCATGCCGGCGCACCCGGCGCCGACGACGAGGACGTCATAGGAAGGATCCATCGCTGCTGAACCTACCGAATCACGGCTGCGACGCGCCTATCGAACCGCTGCCGGCAAGAGCACGTCGCCCGACAGCCGCGACCCCGACTTTGTGGCTCAGAGCCACAAGCGCGGAGTCGTCTGCAACCTCGGCGGGTTAGCCCTTCGGCCCGGCGTGGGTGATTGCCTCCCCCGCGTCGGAGGCGAACTTCTCGAAGTTCGCCGTGAACATCCCGGCCAGCTCGTGCGCCTTCGCGTCGTACGCGGTGGGATCGCTCCACGTCGAGCGCGGATCGAGGAGCGAGCTCCCGACCCCGGGCACCTGAACCGGCACGTCGAAGCCGAAGACCCCGTCGACGCGGTAGTCGACCTCGTCGAGCTCGCCCGACAGGGCTGCGTGCAGCAGCCGGCGGGTCGCCTGGATCGGCATCCGGTGCCCTTTCCCGAACGGACCGCCCGTCCAGCCGGTGTTCACGAGCCACACCGTGGCGGCGTGCTCGTCGAGCTTCTGGCCGAGCATGCGCGCGTAGACGGCCGGCGGCTGGGGCAGGAACGGGGCGCCGAAGCAGGTCGAGAAGGTCGGCTGCGGTTCGGTGACACCCATCTCGGTACCCGCGAGCTTTGCGGTGAAGCCGGAGAGGAAGTAGAAGAGCGCCTGGTCGCGTGTCAGCCGCGCGATCGGCGGCAGGATCCCGAAGGCGTCGGCGGTCAGCATCACGACCGCGTTCGGGTGACCCGCCAGCTTGGTCGGCAGCGCGTTCGAGATCCGCTCGAGCTTGTACGCCGCCCTCGTGTTCTCGGTCTTCGAGTCGTCGTTCAGGTCGATCACGCCGCGCTCGTCGACAGCGACGTTCTCGAGCACGGTGCCGAACGTCTTCGTCGTCTGGAAGATCTCGGGCTCCGCCTCGGCGGAGAGCCGGATCACCTTGGCGTAGCAGCCACCCTCGATGTTGAAGACACCGGAGTCGCCCCAGCCGTGCTCGTCGTCGCCGATCAGCGAGCGCTCCGGGTCGGCCGAGAGGGTCGTCTTGCCCGTACCGGAGAGCCCGAAGAAGATCGCGACGTGGCCGTCCTCTCCGACGTTCGCCGAGCAGTGCATCGGCAGGACGCCTTCGAGCGGGAGCCGGTCGTTCATGACCGTGAAGATCGACTTCTTGATCTCGCCCGCGTAGAACGTGCCGCCGATCAGCACCTCGCCCCGGGTCGGATGGAGGACGACGAACGTGCCGGAGCGGGTGGCGTCGACGTCCGGATCGGCCTCGACGGCAGGCGCGTGAAAGACGACGACGTCGGGCACGAGCGAGTGCAACTCCTCGAGCGTCGGCGTGATGAACATCGTCTTCGCGAAGAGTGCGTGATACGGGCTGCCGGTGATCACGCGAACGCCGATGCGATGGGCGGCGTCGGCGCCGGCGAACGCGTCGACGACGTAGAGCGGATCGAGCCCGCCGAGATGCGCGACGACCTTCGCGCGCAGGCCGTCGAACCGTTCCTCCGCGAGCCGCTGATTGACGTCACCCCACCAGATCCGGTTCTCCGAGCCGGGCTCGACGACGACGAACTTGTCCTTCGGGGAACGGCCGGTGTGCTCGCCGGTATCGACGACGAGGGGGCCACCGTGCGAGAGCGCACCATCCCCGCGCCGCAACGCCTCCGTGTAGAGCTGAGACGTCGTCGGGTTCCAGATGACACTGCCGCCGGCAGTGATCCCGTGTGTGGCAAGCGAGATGGGGCTCGGCGCCGTCGCAATCGTCACGTGCACTTCCTCCTCGTTGAGATCCTGATGGTGGTCATTCTCCGACATTCGATCTCCGTGGCGGACGGTGTGCCGCCATCGTGACACGGCGGCGCTCGTCGCGCCTGAGCGGAGCGATGAAGACGGGGCCTCGACTTGGGCCCCGTTCAGAGCACACCAGCCGGCTCAGTGGGCCGGCCTGGGCGTCGAGGCGTGGGTGATCCGCGTCTCGCGGCGGTCGGCGTAGAGGCCGTATCCGGAGAGGCCGATCAGCAGCAGGCCCGGCACGATGAAGAACCATGGCAGCAGGTAGAACGACGGGAGCGCGGCGGCGGACGCGTAGTCGTCCACGTTCCCCTGCATCGTCGTCACGAGCGGCTTGTAGTGCGCGATGCCGCCCGGCACCTGCGAGAACACGTCCGTGTTCGCGGCCATCGCCCCCATCAGGCCCTGGAAGTCGCGCTGCATGGCCGGCAGGCCCTTCAGCATCCCGGTCATGGCCGGGAACTCCCGGGCCATGTACGCCGCTGCCTGGGCATTCGAGACGCCCATCGCCTGTGCGAGCGCCGGCACGAGCTTCTGGCCCTCGACCTGCATCCCGCCGAAGCCCTTCAGGTACGCGGTGAACTTGTTCACGGTCGCCTGGGTGACAATCGGCGTGAACACCTTGTCCAGCGGGACGAACGTGTTGTTGTAGTAGTCGGCCGTCTTCTGCACCTGGCCGGGCTGCATGATGGGCTGGAAGTCGCTCATCATGCGTTCACCGGCGGCAGCCCGGGTCGGCATCTGGAAGATCAGCGGCAGCGCGACGAGGGCGATGCCGATCGCCATGATTGACCAAAGAAGCTTGCGGGTCATCGTCTCCTCCGAACGGTTGGATGCGCCGACATCCGGCCCGCTCATGCGATCGTGCCCTCACGGGCGGAACGCCGGTGTATTGGCACATCCTCCCCCGACCGCGCCGGTCAGGCATCCGCGTGGGCCACGTTCTGGGCGTGGACAACTACCGAGTGCCTGCGGGAACGCCGTCGGCGAACGCGTCGGCACCTCCCGGCTCGACGTCCGCGTCACGCGCGACGAGCGACGCGTAGCGACCGCCGGAGGCGAGCAACTCGTCGTGGGTGCCGGTCTCCGCGACGTAACCCCTGTCGAGCACGACGATCTGCTCCGCGTCGCGCACGGTCGAGAGGCGATGGGCGATCGCAATCGTGGTGCGCCCCTCGGCAAGCCGCTCGAGTGCCTCCTGGACGAGCCGCTCGGTCTGCGTGTCGAGCGCCGAGGTGGCCTCGTCGAGGACGAGGATCGGCGGATTCCGCAGCATCGTCCGTGCGATCGCCATCCGCTGGCGCTCGCCGCCGGAGAAGCGATGGCCGCGCTCGCCGACGACGGTGCCGTAGCCGTCGGGAAGCGATGCGATCAGCTCGTGGATCTGGGCCGCCCGCGCCGCCTCCTCGACCTCCTCGTCGGTCGCCTCCGGCCTGGCGAAGCGCAGATTCTCGCGGACGGTCGCGTGGAAGAGGTACGTCTCCTGCGAGACGACGCCGACGGCGGCTGCGAGCGACTCGAAGGTGAGCTCACGAACATCGATGCCGTCGATCGAGACGGTTCCCTGGGTCGCGTCGTAGAGCCGCGCCACGAGGTACCCGCAGGTCGTCTTCCCGGAGCCCGTCTCGCCCACGAGCGCCGTCTTCGTGCCGGCCGGCACCGTGAAGGAGATGTCCTTCAACGTCCACGCATCCTCGTCGTAGCGGAAGCAGATGCGGTCGAAGGTCACGTCACCTCGCGGACGATCGAGCGTCCGGGTGCCCTCGACGATGTCGATCGGCTGGTCGAGGTACTCGAAGATGCGATCGAACAGCGCCAGCGAGCTCTGCACCTCGAGCTGGACGCCGAGCAGGCCCCCGATCGGGAAGAACAGCCGCGTCTGCAGGGTGGTGAACGCGACGAGCGTCCCGATCTCGATCGCGTTGCCGCGGGACTGCGACCAGCCGGCGAACCAGTAGACGAGGGCCGGCATGACCGCGAACGTCATCTGAATCGCCGCCATCATCCAGCGGCCGGTCATCCGGCTCTTCACCTCGAGATCCGCGAGGCGCAGGGACTCGTCCGAGAATCGCTCCGCGAGGTCGCCCGAGCGCCCCATCGTCTTCCCGAGCAGGATGCCCGAGATGGAGAGCGACTCCTGCACGATCGACGAGACGTCGGCGAGAGACACCTGTCGTTCGGCCGTCACCTTCTTGCGCTGGTCGCCGACCCGCTTCGTGAGCCAGACGAAGAGCGGCAGCAGGATCAGGGCGAAGACGGCGAGGCGCCAGTCGAGCAGGATCATCGCGACCACCGTGGCGATCACGGTCGTCACGTTCGAGAGGACGGATGTCGCCGTCGAGGTGACGACCGTGTCGATGCCGCCGATGTCGTTGGCGATCCGACTCTGCACGTCGCCCGTGCGGGTCCGCGTGAAGAACGCGAGTGAGAGCCGCTGCAGGTGCTGGTAGACGGAGGTGCGCAGGTCGTGCATCACGGCCTGGCCGACCCGGTTCGAGAGAAGGGTCTGGTACACCCCGATCGCTCCGGTGACGACCGAGATCAGGATCATCCCGGCCACGAGAGCGGTCAACAGCCCGAGATCGTTCTCGGGCAGCGCCGTGTCGAGGATGGCCTTCAGCAGGAACGCCGGGATCACCCCGAGCGCCGCCGAGATGATGATCAGGGTGAAGACCACCGCCAGCTGCGGCCGGTAGCCCCGGAAGAGCGGGAAGATCCGGCGCAGGTTCGCCTTGCGCACCGCCGGATCGGCCGGCCGTTGCGGCGGCTCTGCGATGTCGGCTCCGAATCTGCGTCCAGGCATCTGCCTAGAGTGCCTGCGCGCGCTCGCTCCGGTCGAGCGCGGCTCGACGGGGTGGTCACCGAGGTGGCTCGAAAGTAAGAACGGATCACCGTGACGACTCACGCAGAGAGGACGTCGTGTACCGCCTCGACGATCCGCTCGAGCTCCACGGTCGTGAGATACGGATGCACGGGGAGACTGACGACTTCTGTAGCAATACGGGTAGCGTGCGGCACGTCCCCGACCACAACTCTCGGGTCTCGCCGGTAGCAGTCGTAGTCGAACACGACGCGAGGGTAGTAGATCCCGCAACCGACACCACGTTCGGCCAATGCCTGGACGAACTCATCTCGGGTCAGGCAGGCATCGGACGTGATACGCACCGTGAACTGGTGATAGACGTGTGTCCTGTCCGGCTCGGGCTCGGGTGGTTGCAGTAGCCCTGGCACCCCCGCAAGGCCCAGTCGCAGAAACCCTGCGTTTGTACGCCGTTTCGAGGACATCTCGTCGAGGCGGGCGAGTTGTGGTAGGCCGATGGCCGCCGCAACGTTGGTCATCCGGTAGTTGTGACCCGCTAGCTCATACTGATAGCGGGCACGCATCCCCTGGTTTCGCAGGAGCCGCAGCCGGTCGGCGATCTCGTCGTTTGCAGTTGTGATCACGCCGCCTTCGCCCGTGCTGAGATTCTTCGACGCGTAGAGACTGAAGCAGCCGAGCCCGAAGCTGCCAGCGTGGCGCCCCCGATAGTCGGCACCGACAGCCTGGGCGGCGTCCTCGACCACGGCCAAGCCGTGCTCGTCGGCTAGGCGCACGAGAGGATCCATATGAGCCATGTAGCCGTAGAGGTGAACCGGCATCAGCACCTTCGTCCGCTGAGTCACAAGGTCCGAGATCGCGTCTGGCTGAATGTTGAAATCGTCGCCGATATCTGCAAATCGAGCGCTCGCGCCCGCTTCGAGAATGGCGTTGAGAGTCGCGACGAACGTGAACGGGCTCGTGATCACCTCATCTCCGGGCCGAAGGTCGAGCGCTTCCATTGCGGCTACAAGCGCGGTGGTGCCGTTGTTCACGGCGATGGCATGGGGCACCCCGTGGAGCTCGGCGAACTTGCGCTCAAACTGCTCGACGTACGCACCTTGAGCAAGCTGCCCGGAGCGGAGCACCTCGATTACAAGCTCCTCCTCCTCCGTCCCGAATGCCACTCGTGTCACGGGGATCATGGAACGTTGTCGGTGTCCCGGCATGGCCCGCAGCGCAGATCACTCGGGGCGTCTTCCTCGCGCGACACAAGGGCTCCACACTGACACACCCACCCGATACGTCGCGTTGGTGTGCCGCCAACAAGTTCGTGTGCCGCGACATCGCGGGTCACCGTCGCCCCAGCTGCGACCATCGAGTACGCGCCCACACGATGCCCGCAAACGATTGTCGCGTTGGCGCCAATCGAAGCGCCGCGCTCAACCCATGTCTCGACGACCTTCCATTGGTCGTTGAACGCCCGCGGGACCCGATCGTTGGTAAAGGTCGCGGACGGGCCGACGAAGACGTCGTCGGCGATGTGCACGCCGGCATAAACGCTTACGTTGTTCTGGATCTTCACACGATCACCGATATCGACGTCGGCGTCGACGTAGACGTTCTTCCCGAGCACGCAACTGCCACCGATGCGGGCACCCGCCCGCACGTGGCAATGGTGCCAGACCCTTGTCTCGCCGCCGATCGACGCGCCGTCCTCGACGATCGCCGTCGGATGCACGTAGTAGGAACCTTCGGACACCGGACGTAACGCTAGCGGACGCACCGCAACCTCCAACCTCAGTCGTGCCACGTTGAGCTGAAGCGTGCGCCTGTGAATTGTCACGATGACGCGCGAAGCTCCGCGCTCAGGTACCGAGCCCCATCACCGCACGCTGCAACCTGTCGGTCAGCTCCCGCGCGAGCTCGTCGGTCGGCTCCACGTGCTCCACCGCGATCGGCTCCCCGATCAGCGCGGCGAGCGGCAGGAACCCGAAGCTGCCGCGGCCCGATCGCCTTACGGATATCGAGCAGCCGCACCGGCAGGAGCGGAGCGCCGGTTGCAAGCGCCATCCGGGCTGCGCCCCGCTTCCACGGCCCGGCCCAGTTGACCCCGCCCTCGGGGAAGAGGCCGACGGCCTCGCCCGCCTCGAGCGCCGCCACTGCCGACCCGATCGCGGTCGCATCGCTTCCTCCCCGCACGACCGGGATCGCACCGACCGTGCCGAGCCACCAGCGCACCGGCGCGTAGCGCCAGAACTCGGACTTGCCGAGGAAGTGGATCGGCCGCGGGATCGACGCGGCCATGATGAACGGGTCGAGGATCGAGTCGTGGTTGCCGGTGACCACGAGCGGGCCGCTCGACGGCACGTGCTCCTGCCCACGAACCTCGAGCCGGTAGATCGCCCGGATCACGGGCGTCAGCGAGCGCCGGTAGGCCTCGTAGCTCAATAGCCCGGCCGCAGCGACGGGAACTCGGGCAGCGAGTGGTTGGCGGAGTGGCTCAGCACGATCTGCATGTCGCGCAGCGACCGGATCGCGAACCCTGCCTCGCAGTAGGAGAGGTAGAAGCTCCAGATCCGCAGGAACCGCTCGTCGTACCCGAGCTCACGGATTCGGTCGACGTTCCGCCAGACGTTCTCGCGCCACTCGCGCAACGTGCGCGCGTACCCGAAGCCGATCTCCTCGACCCCGTTGATCTGGAGCCGCGTGCCCGCAACCGCCTTCGCGATCGCCTCGAGCGACGGCAGCAGCGAGCCAGGGAAGATCGTCTGCTGGATCCAGTCGGGACGACGACGGTAGCGCTCGAAGCGCCAGTCGGGCACCCCGATCGTCTGGAAGCAGGCGAGCCCGCCGGGCGTGAGCAGGCGATCGATGGCGGCGAAGAAGTTGCCGTACTCGGCGAGGCCGATCGCCTCGAACATCTCCACCGACACGATCTTCGTGAACCGCCCCTGGGTCAGCCGGTAGTCCTGCTCACGAATCTCGATCCGGTCGCCGAGCCCGGCTGCGGCAACGCGCTCCCGCGCATGCCGCGCCTGGCTCGGCGAGAGCGTCAGCCCCGTGACGCGGCAGCCGTACTCCGTCACAGCCTCGATCGCGAGCCCACCCCAGCCGCACCCGATCTCGAGGACGTGGTCGCCGGGCCCGAGCCCGAGCTTGTCGCAGACATGGCGGATCTTGGCCCGCTGCGCCTCCTCGAGCGTCATCCCGGGCCGCTCCCAGTACGCGCACGAGTAGGTCATCGTCGGATCGAGCATCAGCTCGAACAGCTCGTTGCCGAGGTCGTAGTGGGCGTGGATGTTGTCCTTCGCCGCCGCGAGCGTCTGACGCGGACGCCCGTCCGGGCGCAGCTCCTGCAGCCGGTAGAGCCGTTGCAGGGTCGGGTGCGCCGCCGTTGTCTCGAGGTTGCGGCCGAGCAGCGAGAAGAGGCCGACGAGATCGTCGCAGTCCCAGTCGCCGTCGACGTAGGACTCCCCGAAGCCGACGCGCGTGCGGGTGCCGAGCTTGCGCCAGAACGCGTCGGGACGACGAATCTCGACCGTGAGAGACTGGCCCTCCGCGTCCCCGAAGCGACGACCCCGACCGTCCGGATAGCGCAGGACGACCTCTCCGCCCTCGAGCGCGGAGAGGGCCCGGAAGGCGAGGCGGCGCGCGACGTCCGCCGCCAGCCTCACCGCTTCACCGAGCCCTGCCCCGGCACGAACGGTGGCTTGCGGTAGAAGCGCGTCCGCTTCAACCAGAGCCGCAGCGCCTGCCAGTGGATCCTCCCGAGCACGCGGGCGGGCATGAGGGGATAGCGGACGAGAACCGACCGCAACGAGGCGGCCGTGAGCGGCAGCCGGCGGGCCGTCAGGGTGGCGTGGAAGTCGCGGCTGCCCGCCTCGTGGACGTCCATGCGAACGCTGAGCCTGCCTCCGGGCTCGGAGAACCACCAGGTGTAGGACTGGTCCATCGGCATGAACGGGGAGACGTGCAGCCGCTTGTCGGTCTCGAAGACGACGCGTCCGCCGGCCCCCGTGCCCTCGGCGGGCAGGAGCACGTAGGAATGCCGCTCGCCGAAGGTGTTGTTCACCTCGGCCACGATGCACGCGAGCGAGCCGTCGCCGCGCCGGCACCACCAGAACGAGACCGGGTTGAAGACGTAACCGAGCACGCGAAGGTTCGTCAGCACCTGGATCGAGCCGCCGTCGCCGAGATCGACCCCGTGTGCTGCGAGCACCTCGTGAACGTCGATGTGGTCGGCGTCGTGGAAGCTCGTCACCGCGCGCCGGTTCCAGCCGAACAGGCGCAGGCGCCGGTCGAGGAGCGGCAGCTCGTCGAGATCGAGGAGCGCCATGTAGACCGGATAGCGGAACACGTGGTCGTGCGGCGACCGGCGCGCGTGCATGACGGTGCCGACGTAGAGCGCGCTCTTCACCACGTCACCCCAAACGCCGCCGCCGCCCGCAGCCCGGAGGCGAGCCCGTCCTCGTGGAAGCCGTCGCCCTGCCAGGCGCCCGCGAAGGCGGTCTGCCGCACCACCCCGAACGCCCGGGCGCGCTCGGCTGCGGCGAGGCTCGCGAACGTCACCCGCGGATGCTCGTAGTCGACCACGCGAAGCACGGTAGACGGATCGATCTCGTCGGTGCGGTTGAGCGTGATGCAGTACTCCGCCGGCGTGTCGAGCTTCTGGAGCCGGTTGAGCGAGTACGTGAGCGACGGCCCGGCGGCATGCACGCCGCAACCGGGCGACTGGTAGTTCCACGACGAGCGGTCCGAGGCGCGGCGCGGCAGCAGCCGTGCGTCGGTGTGCAGGACCGTCTCGTTCGCCGTCGTCTCGAACACCGACAGGATCTCGCGCTCATCGTCCGAGGCGTCCTCGAGCAGGCCGAGGGCACGCGGGGCGCTCGTCGCCACCACCGCGCCGTCGAACGCGCGGAGCCCACCGTCTCCGGCCCGGAGCTCGACGCCGTCAGCGGCGCGGCGCAGCGAGGTCACGGGTGCCCCCAGCTGCACCTGCGCTCCGAGACGGTCGAGGAGCGACTGCACGTAGACACGGCTCCCACCGGTGACCGTACGCCAGCGGTTGCGCCGCAGGCCGAGCATCGAGTGATTGCGGAAGAACTCGATCCCGTACGCGGCAGGAAACTGCAGCGCATCTCCCGGTGCGGTCGACCAGAGCGCGGACGTCATCGGCACCAGGTAGTGCCAGCGAAACGACTCCGAGTACCCTTCGTCCCGCAGAAAGCGATCGAACGACTTGCCGTCCGTGTCCGCGTCGCCGGCCGTCCGCAGGAAGCGGAGGATCTCCCGCAGGAGCCGCGGGCCGGCCCGCCAGGGGCGGCGGCTCGACCACTCGAGCCCGCAGCCGCAGGACATCGCGAACGACATCTCCGACGCCTGGGTCTCGACGCCCAGCTCACGGAAGAGCCGGGTCAGGTTCGGGTAGTTCGCCTCGTTGTGGACGATGAACCCGGTGTCGAGCTCGAGCGAATCATGCGTGACCGTGTTCGCGTGCCCCCCGACATGCCCGCCGGCCTCGAAGAGCTCCACCTCGTGGAGCCGCGACAACGCGTACGCGGCGCCGAGCCCGGCGATGCCGGTACCGATGATCGCTATCTTCATCTCAACGGTGATTCGTCGGAGAGCAGCCCACTGGATGACAGATGATGTCTGACGCCGTCGTGCGCGCCGCGACCGATGTCCCGATTGCGACGGTACGGGAACGGACGACACGCGCGAGCCAGGTGGTGACGCTGCTCGCGATCGTGATCCCGCCACTTGGCCTGATCGTCGTCGCGGTGGGGCTCTGGGGCGTGGCGCTCTCGTGGGTCGACGTGGCCGTCTTCCTGACGCTGTACGTGCTCACGGGCCTCGGCACGACGGTCGGCTACCACCGGCTCTTCACCCACCGGAGCTTCGAGACCACGAAGACGGTCCGCGCCACGTTCGCGATTCTCGGCTCGATGACGATCCAGGGGCCGGTAACCCAGTGGGTGACGGACCATCGCAAGCATCACGCGCTCTCCGACCGGGACGGCGACCCGCACTCGCCGCACGCGGGGTACGCCCCGAACGCCTGGGGGGCGCTGAAGGGCTTCTTCCACGCACACATGGGTTGGCTGTTCCACCTCAAGGGAATGGAGCGCGGCGACCATTACGGGAAGGACCTCTACGACGACGGGCTGATCCGGCGGATCGACCGGATGTACTTCGTCTGGGTCGCGCTGAGCTTCGCGGTGCCGTTCGCGATCGGGTACGCGGTCGGCGGCGCCAGCTGGAAGCTCGGGCTGGAGGTGCTCGTCTGGGGCGGCCTGATCCGGATCTTCGCCTACCAGCATGCGACCTTCTCGGTCAACTCGATCTGCCATATGTTCGGGCGGCGCAGCTATCGCTCGCGCGACGAGAGCCGCAACAACTGGGTCGTCGCCGCACTGACGTTCGGTGAAGGCTGGCACAACAACCACCATGCCTTCCCTGCATCGGCCCGCCACGGGCTCGACCGGCTGCAGCTCGACATCGCGTGGATCACGATTCGCGCGCTCGAGAAGCTGGGCCTCGCGTGGAACGTGCGGCTGCCGAGCGCGTCTCAGCGCGCACGACGCCGACTGACGGCCTGAGCTGCGCCGCGTGGCGTCCGGCGTCCGACTGACGTCGGACATCGATCTCAGGAGATCGCCGTCGTCCGGAACAGCTCCAGCCGCTCCCGCACCCCGTCGACCCACGCGCCCCAGCGCGGCAGGCGTACGATCCGGTCCGGCCCGCGGCGCAACGCAGCCCCGTGCAGGCCTCTCGGGATGACCGTGTAGGTGCCCTCGATCCCGAGCCTCTGCGCGCGCTCGAAGCCCCGGAGCGAGTTGTCGGGGTGCACTCCAGGGATCCCGGGGAGGTAGCGGTCCCAGGCTCCGTGGAGCACGTCGAGCCGCTTACCGCGGAGGCCGTCGAGTGACAGCTGGGTGGGAATCCAGGGAGCGAGGCCGAGCACGCCGGTCACGGACGGGTGGGCGGCAACCCCGATCGATACGGCCCCTCCCATCGAGAACCCGACGAGGAGCGTCGGCCGCGCAACGAGGTCGAGGGCGGCAAGGGCGTCCGCCAGGCACGAATCGAGCGCCTTCCACGTCTTGACGCGGTAGCGGACCTCGGCGAACGCGAGGTCCGGGAACCGCGGCGCGAGCTCGGTCGCCAGGAGCTCGCTCGTGGCGCTCCAGGTCCCGGGAACCGCCTTTGCGGAGCCGCCGTTCACGAGGACGACGGCAGCGGGCCCGGAGCCGTTGTGCAGACGCGCCTCCGCGCCCGTCGACAGCGCGACCGTGCCCGTCACGGCTCGCTCAGGGTCCGGGCCGGGGCACAGCCCGTCGTCGCCTCCGCGACCGCGCGGGCGCGCTCGCGGTAGCCGTCCTCGTTGCCGTGCAGGCCGTCGGCCGCCAGTAGCTCGGGATGGGTCCGGGCCATCTCGGCCCAGTCGACGAGCCGTACGCGGCGGTTCGCCCCGGCCGCATCGCGGAGCACGGTGTTGAAGGCGTCGTTCGGCGCGCCGTCGCGCCAGATCGTGGCCCAGACGACGCACCGGTTCGGGCCGATGAGCTGGAGCACGCGGGCGACGTCGGCCCGGAACGCCGCCACGGCGGCCGGCGGGTCGTTCGTACCGAGGCTGACGACGACGTGGGAGGAGAGCGCCGGTCGTCCGGCCGCGAGCTCGGCGATCCCCTCCGGTGTCGATCGTCCGACGCGGTCGTTGGCGACGACCCTCCAGCCTGGCAGCGCGTCGGGGAGGTAGCGCTCGACCCCCACGTTCAGCGAATCGCCGATCAGCGTGACCGTCCCGCCCGCCGCTTTCGTCGCCGGCTCGATCGGAGCGACGGACGAGGACGAGCACCCCGAGGGCGACGGCGACGATGAGCGCGGCGAAGAATGAGGTGGAGCGCATCAGGGAGGCAGGAGCGAGCGGGGGGCGAATCCGACCGGATGGAGGCAAACGCCGCGATCGACCGGTTTCTCGCCGGCCCGGGCCTGGCCGAGTCTACCCGGCGGGCCTACGCGTCCGATCTTGCGGACTTCGCCGGCTGGCTCGCCCGCACGGGCCGCGCGCTCGACGACGTCGACGTCCAGGCGCTCGCGGAGTACACCGCCGAGCTCGGTCGCGGCCGCCGCGGGCTCGCGCCGCCGACGATCGCCAGGAGGCTCGCCGCAGTGCGGTCGTTCATCCGCTTCACCCTCGGTGCTGCGCGCGTGCCCGAGATCGCGCTCCCCCCTCGTAAGCGGCGCCGGCTGCCCGACGCGCCGAAGCTCGCGGACGTCGAGGAACTGCTCGCCGCGGTCGCGGGAGACGGCCCGCTCGCGATCCGGAACACGGCAATCCTCGAGCTGACGTACTCGTGCGGCCTGCGGAGCGCCGAGGCGGTGGGGCTCCGCCTCGGCGATGTCGACTTCGACCAGGAGGCGGTACACGTCCTGGGCAAGGGCGGCAAGGAGCGCGTCGTGCCGCTCGGCGAGCGGGCGGCGTATGCCCTGGGCCTGTATCTCCGTGACGCGCGGCCCGCGCTCGCCAGGGGCGCGAACGACGCGTTGTTCCTCTCCAACCGCGGCCGGGCACTCGACACGTCGGTGCTGCGCCGTCTGATGCGCAACCCCCACCGGCTGCGGCACGCGTACGCGACGCATCTCCTCGAAGGTGGAGCCGATCTCCGCACGATCCAGGAGCTCCTCGGGCACGCCTCTCTCTCGACGACGCAGATCTACAGCCACGTCGACGCCCGCCGGCTGCGGCGGGTCTACGACTCGAGCCACCCCCGCTCGTGACGGCCCCCGCCGCCCCGCGCAGGAGCAACCCGGGGCGCGCCGAATCGGGTCCAGCCGCATGACGCCGACCGCCCCGACGCCAGCCGACCCCGAGGTAGACCGCTACCTGCTCCTGCTCGCCGCGCAGCGCTCCCCCCGCACCGTCGATGCATACCGCCGTGATCTCGCGGCCCTGGCGGTCTTCCTGGACGGCCCGGTCTCGACGGCAACGACGGAGACGCTCGAAGCGTGGGTCGCGTCCATGCGCGCTGCGGGGCTCGCGCCCTCGACCATCGGGCGCAGGATCGCCGCCGTGCGCTCGGCCTTCCGCCACCAGCTGCTGATGGGCCTCCGCCACGACAACCCGGCGGCGGAGGTTGCGACGCCAAGGCGCATCCGCAAGCTGCCGCGCACCCTCTCTCCCTCCGAGTCCGAGCGCCTGATCGAGGCTGCCAACGGGACGACGCCGCGGGCGATGCGTGATCGAGCCCTCGTGGAGCTCATGTACGGCGCCGGGCTCCGGGTCTCCGAGACGGTCGGCCTGGCACGCACGTCGGTCGACATCGACGCCCGCATCGTCCGCGTCCTCGGCAAGGGCGACAAGGAGCGCATCGTTCCCCTCGGCCGACCGGCAGCGGAGGCGGTGCGCCGGTACCTCGCGCTCGGCCGCCCTCATCTCGACCGGCGCTACCGCCCTGACCTGTTCCTGAACGCGCGTGGCGGCGCCCTGACCCGGGCGGGAGCCTTCCTGATCCTGCGCAAGCTCGCGGAGAAGGCCGGCCTCGAGCCCGAGCGCGTCCATCCGCACCTGCTCCGTCACTCGTTCGCCACCCATCTGCTCGAGGGGGGCGCCGACCTCCGCTCGGTGCAGGAGATGCTCGGGCACGCCGATCTTTCGACGACCGAGCGCTACACGCACGTTTCCGACCGCAGGCGCCGCGAAACGTACTTCTCGGCCCATCCCCACGCCCGGCAGCCGACACCGCTCCGGGACGACACCGCCTCCTGAGCCGGCGGCGGCGGCGACAGGCGTCAGCCTGACGTCCGGGTCAGCCGTCGGCCGATCTCTCGACCGCGGCGATCGCCTCGGCGACCGTCTCCTCCTCCGCGCCGACCAGTGTCAGATGACCGAGCTTGCGCCCCGGGCGCGGCTCCTTGCCGTAGAGGTGAAGGTGGGCACCGGGGAGCCGCAACAGCTGCTCGGGCGGTGGCGCGCCGCCGATGAGATTCACCATCACCGACGCCGCCACGGCTTCGGTCGACCCGAGCGGGAGCCCGAGGATCGCCCGCAGGTGGTTCTCGAACTGGCTCGTGACGGCGCCGTCGATCGTCCAGTGCCCGGTGTTGTGGACGCGAGGCGCGAACTCGTTCGCGAGCAACCGCCCGCCCACGTCGAAGAGCTCGAGCGCGAGCACGCCCACGTATCCGAGCTCGTCGAGCAGCCTGCCGACGAGCTGCTCGGCCCCTGCCTGCTGCGCCGCAGCCGCCGGCGCCCGCGAGATCCGCAGGACGCCGCCGCGGTGCACGTTCTCTGCAAGCGGCCAGAAGCGCGTCTCTCCGTCGCGCCCGCGCACGGCGATGATCGACAGCTCCCGGCCGAACGCGACGATCTCCTCGGCCAGCTCGTCCCCGCCGACCGGCCCGTCGACCTCGACCCGCCGCTGGCCCTTGCCGTCGTACCCGAGCCGCCGTGACTTGACGAGCGCGGGCAGTCCCGTCTCGGCGAGCGCGCCAAAGCGGGCAGTCGGAATCCCGAGCCGCCGGAACAGCTGCTTCTCGACCAGCCGGTCCTGTCCCAGCTCGAGGGCAAGGGCCGGCGGCGAGGGTGCGATGCCACGGATCGCCTCGACCGGCACGTTCTCGAACTCGTAGGTGACGACGTCGGCTCCGGCCGCGAGGCGCGCGAGCGCGGCCGGGTCGTCGTAGGCTCCCACGACCAGCTCGCCGACCTTGGCCGCAGGCGCCTCCGGCGACGGGTCGAGGAAGCGGAAGCGGAGCCCGAGCGGCAGCCCCGCGAGCCCGAGCATCCGCCCGAGCTGGCCGCCTCCGATGCACGCGACGAGCGTCACGGCAGGAGGGTCAGGCCGCCGGATCGGGCCCGGCGAGCACGGCGCTGGTCTGCTGGGCCCGATAGGCCGCGAGCCGCTCCCGAATCCCGATGTCGCTCCGCGCCAGGATCGCCGCCGCAAGCAGCGCCGCGTTGACGGCCCCGGCCCGCCCGATCGCGAGCGTTCCGACCGGCACCCCGGCCGGCATCTGGACGATCGAGAGCAGCGAATCCATTCCCTTCAGCGTGTTCGTCTCGACCGGTACTCCCAGCACCGGCAATGCCGTCTTCGCGGCGGCCATGCCCGGCAGGTGAGCCGCACCTCCGGCGCCCGCGATCAGCACGTGCAGGCCTCGCGCCTCCGCCGAGCCGGCGTACTCGAAGAGAAGATCCGGAGTCCGGTGGGCCGAGACGACGCGCTGCTCGAACGGCACCTCGAGCACGGTGAGCGTCTCTGCGGCGTGCTGCATCGTCTCCCAGTCGGAGCGGGAGCCCATGATCAGGCCGACGAGAGCCACGGCTCCCATCGTCTACTTCCGCGACTTCTTCACGAGGAGCAGGGAGACGGAGCGAGCGGTCTTCCGCACCTCGGCGTCGGTATCGTCGTCCGCTGCGATACCGTCGAGGATCACGATCGTCTCGCGGGCCGGAGAGCCGTTCTTGAAGCACACGATCGCCAGCCGCCGCACCGCGACGTTGGGGTCGTGCGCTGCGAGCTCGTGGAGCAGCGGCCGGAACGAGTTGATGTCGCCGGGATGCGCACGCGAAAGGCCCTCGAGCGCTATCAGCGCCGACCCCCGCACCGCCGGGCTGTCGTCCTGGAGCCCGCGACGGAGCAGGTCGAGCTTCTGGCGGAAGCGGAACTGCGAGATGGAACGGTAGGCGAGCGCACGCACCCGGTAGTCGTTGTCGCGGGCGGCATGCTCGATCTCGTCTGACCACTGGCCGCGGAGCGTCGCGAGCTCCTTCTCGTTCCCGCCGACGGCGTACTGGTCGGCAAGCGCCGCGGCTTCCGAGAGATCCATCAGGCCCTCGGGAGTGGCCGTGGTCCGGGCCCGACGTAGAGCGCCGATGGGCGAATGAGCCGGCCCAGCCGCTTCTGCTCCATGATGTGAGCCGACCAGCCGGCGGTGCGCGAGCACGCGAACATCGCGGGCGCGAGCTGCGGCGGGACGTCGGCGATGTCGAGCACGACGGCCGACCAGAACTCCACGTTCGTGGCGAGGACGCGGTCGGGCTTGCGGGCGTGCAGCTCGGCCAGCGCGGCGCGCTCGAGCTCCTCCGCCACCTCGAACCGGGGCGATCCGAGATCGAAGGCCGTGCCTCGGAGCAGGCGCGAACGGGGATCCTCGGCCCGGTAGACGCGGTGGCCGAAGCCCATCAGCCGGTCACCGGCATCGAGGAGCTCCTTGACGTACTCCTCGATCGAGTGGGCGGCTGCGGCGCCGTCGAGCATCGGCAGCACCCGCGCGGGGGCACCGCCGTGAAGCGGCCCCGAGAGGGCGCCGACGGCGGAAGAGAGCGACGCGGCACAATCGGCGCCGGTCGAGGCGACGACCCGCGCCGCGAAGGTGGACGCGTTGAGCCCGTGCTCGGCGGTGCAGATCCAGTAGGTGTCGATCGCCTGGACGTGCTTCGGGTCGGCCTCGCCGCGCCACTCGAGCAGAAAGCGCGTGGCCGCGGTCGATCCGCCCGCGACCAGATCCGGGTCGACGGGCGTCGTCTCGCCATCGGCAACGCGGGCCGACTGCGCGACGACCGAGACCATCGTGGCCGACAGGCGCGCGAGGTCGGCGTGTGCCTCGTCGTCGGAGATGTCGATCAGCTGGCCGAGGCCCCACTCGCCGGAGAGATGGGCGGTCACCGCCTGGAGATCGGAGGACGCGTTGCCCGTCAGGTCTCGGGCGGCGTAGGGGGCGGCGGGCCGCAGGCCCGGCTCGGGGGCATCGTCGACGAGCAGCCCCCACACCTTTTCAAAAGGAACGCGGCCGACGAGGTCCTCGATGTCGACCCCGCGGTAGCGAAGGGCCCCACCGTCGCGATCGGGCTCGGCGATCTCCGTCTCGAAGGCGACGACACCCTCGAGGCCCGGCTTGAACTCGCTCATCGCTCTCCTCGCTCCTCGACGACAGGCTGGGTCTGACGCTACCGGATCAGTGGTGGTCGCCCGTGGCCTATGCTCGTTGTCGAGACGACCTGTCGCGCTCTCGACACGACCGGCGTCGCATGATCCAACCGCCGTCGGCACCGTAGAGAACGCCGGCGCGCGATCATCGAGAAGCTGGCCGGGACATGGATGGCCGGGCCGGAAAGGAACGCTGTGAACGGAAGAAAGAAGGTCACCGTCGTCGGTGCCGGGAACGTGGGCGCCACCTGCGCGCAGGAACTGGCCCGGCGGGACTACGCCGACATCGTCTTGGTCGACGTGAAGCCGAACTTCGCCGCCGGGAAGGCGCTCGACATCAACCAGGCGGGCTCGGTGCTGGGGTACGAGCCGTGCGTCGTCGGCGTCGAAGCGTCCGGGTACGGAGCGACCGGCGGCTCCGACGTGGTCGTGATCACCGCTGGCCTGCCGCGCAAGCCGGGCATGAGCCGCGACGACCTCGTCAAGACGAACGAGGCGATCGTCGCCGAGGTGACACGCGAGATCGCGAAACGGTCGAAGAACGCCGTCCTCGTGATCGTCTCGAACCCGCTCGACGCGATGTGCCATGTCGCCAAGGCCGTGTCGAAGTTCCCACGGGAGCGCGTGGTCGGCATGGCCGGGGTGCTCGACACCTCCCGCTTCGAGTGCTTCATCGCACAGGAGACCGGCCTGTCCGTGAAGGAGGTGACGGCGATGGTGCTCGGCGGTCACGGCGACCAGATGGTGCCCGTCGTCTCGGCCACCACGGTCGCCGGCATCCCGCTCGATCAGCTCGTCTCACGGGCGAAGATCACGAAGATGGTGGAGCGCACCAAGGTCGGCGGCGGCGAGCTCGTGAAGCTGCTCGGGACCTCCGCCTGGTACGCGCCGGGTGCGGCGGCGGCTCAGATGGTGGACGCGATCTGCCTCGACGAGAAGCGCGTGCTCCCCGCAACGGCCTATCTCGAGGGTGAGTACGGCATCCGTGACCTCTACATGGGCGTACCCGTGAGGCTCGGCGCCGGCGGCGCCGAGGAGGTCGTGAAGCTGAAGCTGTCAGCGGCCGAGAAGAAGATGCTCAAGGTGTCGGAGGCGGCGGTGCGTGACGTCGTCTCGGTGCTCTCCGTCACCTAGCGACCCTCTGGCGGTGGCGGCGAGGCCCAGCCTCGCCGCCACCGCCGACCAGCGCGCGCCTTTGCGTATCCTGAACAGTCCGGCGGGGTACCCTTCGCGCCCATGGATCTCGGACTACACGGACGGGGTGCGATCGTGCTCGGCGCCTCGCAGGGGATGGGGCTCGCGATCGCCGACGCGCTCGCCGCCGAAGGCGCGGACGTCGCGATGTTCGCCCGCCGCGCCGGGGTCGTCGAGAGCGAGGCGACCAGGATCGGCGCGCTGGCCGTCCCGGGCGACCTCACGCAGACCGCCGACCTCGAGCGTCTCGTGACGGCGACCCTGGAGGCGTTCGGCAGAATCGACATCCTCGTCCTCAACGGCGGCGGGCCGCCGCCGGGCGCTGCCGCCGACGTCACTGCGGCCTCGGTCACCGCAGCGATCGAGCTCCTTCTCGTGCCGCACGTCCGCCTCGTCGCTCTCTGCCTGCCTCATCTTCGGGCGAGCGGTCGTGGGCGCATCATCGCGATCGAGTCGACCTCGGTGAAGGAGCCGATTGCCGACCTGGCGCTCTCGAACGCCGTCCGGCCGGGTGTCGTCGGCTGGCTGAAGACACTGGCCCGCGAGGTCGGGCCCGACGGGATCACCGTCAACACGATCGCTCCGGGCCGGATCGACACCGAGCGGCTTCGCTCCCTCTACGGCGCGGACGGCCCGCCGCCCGAACTCCTCGCGCAGATCCCGGCCGGGCGTGTCGGCTCTCCGGCCGAGATCGCCGCAACCGCTTGCTTCCTGGCCTCGGAGCAGGCCGCCTACGTCAGCGGCACGGTCGTGCCGGTCGACGGCGGTCTGCTGAACGGGCTCTTCTAGCGTGACACGCCAACGGGCGTCGATGCTCCTCTGGGGGGCGGCAGCCATGGCTGCAGTCGTCCTCGGGATCGTGTGGTTCGTCCCCGCCAACGACTACCTCTACGTCCCGAACGCGGCGAATCCGGTGGCGGACAAGGTGAAGGTCGAGGGCGAGAAGCCGCACCTGCCGGGAGCGGGAGGGATCTACTACGTCGACGTGAACGTCCGCCGGGCGACCTGGGCCGAGCAGTTGCTCCCCTTCCTCCGGCCGGAGGGCTCCAGCCTGGTGCCGAAGCATCAGGTCGTCCCGCCCGGGACGTCGTTCGAGGATCGGCGGGCGGACGGGCTGCGCGAGATGGCGCGCTCCGAGCAGGTCGCGGCGGCCGTCGCCCTCAAGCAGGCGGGCTACGACGTGCCCGCGGTTCCACGTGGCGCCCTCGTCGAAGCGGTCGCGACCGACGCGCCCGCGGCAGCCGAGCTCGATGCCGGTGATGTGATCATCGCTGCTCGCGGCCGGCCGATCCGCACCCCGGAGCAGCTTCGCCGGACGTTCACCGACGTGCGGCCCGGGGACGATGTCGTGCTCCGCATCCGCGGCAGCGGCGGCAGGGTCAGGACCGTCACCGTGCGAACGGTGGAGTCGCCGAACGAGAAGGGCAGGGCGATCATCGGGATCAGGGTCGCCCAGGCGGCAGACATCAAGCTGCCACGGAAGGTCGACATCGACCTGGGCCGGGTCGGCGGGCCGTCGGCAGGGCTCCCGTTCGCGCTGGACATCCTGCAGGAGCTCGGCGCCGACGTCGATCGCGGCCGACGGGTCGTGGCGACGGGCGAAATCGCCCTCGACGGAGCGATCGGGCCGATCGGTGGCGTGAAGCAGAAGACCTTCGGTGCACGCAAGGCCGGTGCGGACGTGTTTCTCGTCCCGGCTGGGGAAAACGCGACGGAGGCACGGCGGTATGCAGGGAACCTTCGCATCATCCCGGTGACGACTTTTCAACAGGCGTTGTCCGCCCTGCGTACGCTTCCCGAGAAATAGCATTTTTGCAGGTACTTTGTCGGGAAGGGCAACAGGCGCTAATTGCGGGACTTTCGTTCGCCCTCCCCTTGCGAGCGGGCGGAATGGTGGCCACAATGCCCCCTGCCCGGAGGAGACACAACTGTTTCAGGGGAAACGCCTTGCATGTCCGCTAAAGCATCCTGTAAAGACTGCTACTTTCGCCGCGAAGGCCTGTGCGCCCTGCCGGGCGAGACGCCCTGCCCCACATTCCGTGCAGTCACGGCCGGCGGCCAGCTGCTCCCGCCCCGCCAGCCGCGGCTCGTGATCCGGCAATCCGCACCGCTCGTCGCGGCGCCCACCGCCTGAACGTAGAATCGAGGCGTGTCGACGCAACCCACACCGGACGGGCCGCACAAGCGGAGCCCCTGGACGGCGCGCCGGATCATCCTCGGCGCCATTGTCGCGTACGCCCTCGTCGTCGTGCTCGCCAACCGGAACCAGGTGGCGGTCAACTTCGTCTTCTTCAAGACCGAGGCCTCGCTCTTCGTCGTGCTCGTCCTCGCGATTGCCCTCGGCTTCGCCGCGGGCTGGCTTTTCGACGACCTCCGCGACCGCCGCAAGCGCCGGCGCAGCGCCGGCGAGTAGCGACAGGCGGCGACAGGAATCAGCCTGTCGTCCGGGCTCGTCGCCGGGGCCGCTCGTCCGGGCTCCTACAGCAACGACGCGAGCAGCGCGACGCCTTCGGCGATGCGCTCGGGGGTCTCGTAGCTGAAGGCGAGGCGGGCCGACGAGCCGCCGGCCGAGGCACCCGGGAAGAAGTCCGATCCGCGCACGAACGTGACACCGGCCTCGGTCGCCCGGGTCAGGAGTGCCGCTGCGTCGACCCCGTCCTCGAAGTCGAGCCAGAGGAAGTAGCCGCCCTCGGGAGAGCTCCAGCTCGTGCCGTCGGGCATCTCGGCCGCGAGCGCGGCGAGCATCGCATCCTTGCGGCCGCGGAGCAGCCCACGCACGCGCTCGAGGTTCGGCTCGAACGCCCCACGGTGCATCAGCTCGTGCACGACCGCCTGGGGCAGGAGGCTCGGTGAGATGTAGGTCGAGACGGCCCGGTCGTCGTAGGCCGCGGCGATCGCCTGCGGGACGACGAAGTAGCCGATCCGCAGGCCGGGTGCGACCGTCTTCGAGAACGACGACGTGAACGTCACCCGCTCGCCGCCCTCGAGCGCGTGGATCGAGGGCAGCGGCTCGCCCTCGTAGCGCACGAGGCCGTACGGATCGTCCTCGAGGATCGTCAGGTCGTGCTCCTGCGCGAGCTCGGCGAGCCGGCGGCGGCGGTCCGTCCCGATCGTGCGGCCGGACGGGTTCTGGAACGTCGGGATCGTGTAGAGGAACGAGATCGGCCCGCCGCGGCGCAGCTCTACCTCGAGCGCGTCGAGGTCGAGGCCCTCGTCGTCCATCGCGAGCGGCACGACGTCGGCTCCGTCACGCGCCAGGATCTTCAGCGGGCGGTCGTAGGTCGGTCCCTCGACGAGCACGCGGCCGGGCCGCAGCGCCAGCTGTACGGCCGCATAGAAGACGAACCCCTGGAGGCCACCGGTCGTCAGGAAGACGCGGCCGGGCTCGACTCCGTGCCGCTGCGCGAGCAGCTCCCGCAGCGGCCCGTAGCCGCCGCCGGTGCCGTACGAGAGGATCGTGGTCCCGTCACGCTCGAGTGCGGCGCGAGCGCAGTCCGCGATCAGCGCCTGGTCGAGGCATTCCGGCGCGGGCGCGCCGCGCGCGAACGAGATCGGCGCCATGCCGGGAGCCTACCCGGATGGTCTGCCTGGCTGGATGAGAACCGCCCCCGGCGGCGAACTCCGGAGCTACTGCTACTGTTGCCCGCAGGGAATCGGCGCTGTGCCGCCCCGGGAGATCAGCTTCTTTCGACTCTAGGCTCGGTTTGCTCCGAGAGTGTTGTTCGAGGGTGGGTGGTCTCGAACACAATCAAGGAGTCGAAAAACACATGCCAGAATCAACCTTTGCCTCGATTGGGCTGAGCGCGGACCTCGTCCGTGTGCTCACCGCCCAGGGCATCGAGTCGCCCTTCCAGATCCAGACCCGCACCATTCCTGCGGCGCTTGCCGGCCATGACGTGCTCGCCAAGGCACCGACCGGCTCGGGCAAGACCCTCGCTTTCGCGATCCCGATCATCGAGCGCATGCAGCCCGGTGACGGACGGCCCTCCGCCCTGATCCTCGTCCCGACCCGTGAGCTCGCGGTTCAGGTGACGGAGGTACTGGCAGACCTCGGCAGGGTTCGTGGAATCGAGGTCGCCTCCGTGTACGGCGGCGTGCCCATCCCTGCCCAGGCCGCGAAGGCGAAGAAGGCCCACGTGCTCGTCGCGACGCCGGGTCGGCTGCAGGATCTGATGGACCGGCGCATGGTCAACCTCGACGCGGTCACGATCCTCGTGCTCGACGAGGCCGACCGGATGCTCGACATGGGCTTCAAGCCGCAGGTCGACAAGATCCTGCGCCGTGTCTCCGACAATCGGCAGACGATGTTCTTCTCGGCGACGCTCGACGGCGCCGTCGGCGAGCTCGCCCGTGCCTACACGAACCAGCCCGTCCGCATCGAGGCCGCGCTGCCGAGCGAGCACAAGCCCGGCGAGATCGATCACCAGTTCGTCTCGGTGACGGCGGAGAACAAGGTCGACAAGCTCGTCGAGTTGCTCCGGGAGGAGCGTGGGCTCGCACTCGTCTTCGTCCGCACGAAGCGCGGTGCCGACCGCCTCGCCCAGCGCCTCGAGCGCCATCAGGTGCGTGCGGTCGCGATGCACGGCGACAAGACGCAGGCCGCCCGCGAGAAGGCGCTGGCCCACTTCGAGGCGGGCAAGGTGACGACGCTGATCGCCACCGATGTCGCCGCACGCGGGCTCGACCTCTCGGACATCACCCATGTGATCAACTTCGATCCGCCCGAGGACGAGAAGGCCTACACGCACCGCGTCGGCCGCACCGGCCGCGCCGGCCGCTCGGGCACCGGCGTCACGCTCGTGCTCCCCGACCAGCAGGCCGAGGTCAGCCGGGTCGCGCGCATGAACGGCCAGTCGGACGCGTGGGAGGAGACCGGCATGAAGGTCGCCGCTCCGAAGCTCCTCTACTCGGGCCGCAAGCGCGGCTCCAAGTGGGGCCCGACCCGCCCTCGCCGCAAGATCTGAGAGCAAGATCTGAGAGGCGTTCAGGGTTGCTGCGCGGATCCTGAAGCCGCGAACCTACGGTTCCCCGATGACCCCTCCCTTCCGAAGAGGTTGGCCGATGGCCGGCTTCAGCCAGTCGCCCTGGGTATCCGCCTGCCCCGAGGTGCCGGTCTCTGTCGTCGAGTCAACGCAACGCGTGCGCCGGGAAGGCCCGCGGGCGGGCCTCTTCAGGATCGACGCGAAGCGTGGCAACAAGCATGACTTCTGAGGAGGCGCGATATGCTCTTTTCATCGCGCCTCCTCAGAAGTACGTGTCGTCGCGGCTGTACGCCGGCACGCAGCAGCAGAGCAGCCGCACTCCGTCCGGGCCCGCGCGGAGCTCGTGCCAGGCGCCCGGCGGAATCAGGATTGCATCGCCCTCGCCCACCTCACGCACCTCGCCGTCGAGCTCCATCGTGCCACCGCCGCTCGTAAGGAGGTAGATCTCCTCGCCGAGGGCGTGATAGTGGCGCGTCGTCGACTGCCCGGGCTCGAGCGTCGCCTCTGCGAGCGATTGCGCTGTCGAGTGGACGAACTCCCGGATCGTGGAGCCGTCCTCCGACGTGAAAGGCTCGAGCGTCTCGTACGCTACGACGTCCATCAGCTCGCGGGCGGTTCGCCCTCGGATGCGACGACATCCTCGGAAGCGGGCACGCTCGCCGGCAGGGCAGTGGCCTCCGCCGCTGGAACCGCCCCGGGCTGTGCTGACCCGGGCTTTGCAGCCTCGAGCGCCGGCGTCGGTTTCACCTTGGGGGCCTTCTCCTTCTCGTCGAACACCGACCGCGGATCCATCTCCGACACCGCATCCTTCATCTCGCGCACGCCGGTGCCGAGACGGCGCGCCATCGCAGGAGCCCCCTTTGTGCCGAAGAGGAGCACGAGCACCCCCGCGAGGATGAGGATCTCCCAGATACCGAGGCCGAAGGGCATGCAGGGAATGTACCGACGAGTCCCGGCTCAGGCGCCGCGCATGCGCGGAGGCTGCTCTCAGTGGTGAACGAACTCCTTCAGCAGCACGATGACGAGGCCGAAGAACGCGTTCGCGAGCACGACCGCGCATGTCGCCGGGCCCGAGAGCTTCTCCTGACGCGCGAAGATCAGGCCCCACGAGATCAGCATCACCACGCCGTAGCCGATCGCGATCCAGTAGGCGGTCCGTGTCGCGATGAGACCGATCCCTCCTGCGAGGAGCGCGAGCGACGGGACGACCGCCGCCTGCAGCAGCGGGCCACTCCTGGCGGGCGATCGGCCGTAGCCCCCGACGGGAGAAGCTCTCGTTCGCGTCGAGCGACCAGGCCAGCGCGTGGGCGTACACGTGCGCGAGCCAGAAGACGACGACCGTCACCTCGACGATCCCGAGCGATTGCCAGATCGCGTTGCTCGAGTCCGCCGCGGCGATGATCGACGTGACGAGGATCGTCCCGTAGATCCCACCGGCGAGGTTGTCGCCCCGGCCGAAGAGCCACTGGCCGATCCCCACCGCGCGCAGGCCCTATCGGCGGGCGATCTCGGCCACGAGCTCGGCCGTCTCGGTCGGCGTCGTGCCCACGCGGATCCCCTTCGCCTCGAGCGCGGCCTTCTTGGCCTCGGCCGTGCCGGACGAGCCCGAGATGATTGCGCCGGCGTGGCCCATGGTCTTGCCCGGCGGGGCCGTGAAGCCCGCGATGTAGGCGACGACCGGCTTCGTCAGCTCGGCCTCGATGAAGGCGGCCGCCTTCTCCTCCTCGTCGCCGCCGATCTCGCCGACCATGACGACGTATTCGGTTTCGGCGTCGGCCTGGAACTTCGCGAGGATGTCGACGAACGACGAGCCGACGACGGGGTCGCCGCCGATGCCGACGATCGTCGAGTTGCCGAGCCCCATCCGTGTCAGCTCGTGGCCGATCTGGTACGTCAGCGTCCCGGAGCGCGAGACGAGGCCGATGTTCCCCGCCGTGAAGATCTCGGCCGGGATGATCCCGACGTTCGCCTTGCCGGGCGAGAGGGCACCCGGGCAGTTCGGGCCGATCAAGGTCACGCCACGGTTCGAGAGGTAGCTGTGGATCCGCAGCATGTCGTGCGCGGGTACGCCCTCGGTGATGCAGATCACGGTGGTGATGCCGGCGTCGACCGCCTCGTAGACGGCATCGGCAGCGAACGGCGCCGGCACGAAGATCATGGCCGTGTTCGCACCCTGCTCCGAGACGGCCTCGACCACCGTGTGGAAGACGGGCACGCCCTCGACTTCTTGCCCACCCTTGCCCGGCGTCACGCCGGCCACGAGCTTCGTGCCGTAGGCGCGGTTGCGGAGGCCGTGAAAGCGCCCCTCGGAACCTGTCAGGCCCTGGACGACGAGCCGCGTGTCGTTGTCGACGATGATCGCCATCAGGCAGGCACCGCCCGCAGCGCAATCCGGTCGAGGGTCACGAGGTCGCCGTCGACTCGGTCGCCGAGCAACTCGCGCACGCGGGCCGCGTCGTCTCCGGCGCAGCCGCAGCGGTCGAGCCACGGCTGCAGCGCTATCGGCTTCTCGAAGAACTGCACGTCCTCGACCCGAAGGCCGGCCCGCTCCGCGAAGGCACACCACTCGGCCTCGCTGTAGTTGCGCACGTGCGAGGGGTCGCGCAGCTTCTCCGCCTCCTCGACCCTCTCGTCCATGAACATGTTGTCCACGATCAGCACGGACGCGGCGGCAACGCGCGCCATCTCGGCGACCGCCTGCTGCACGTCGTCGTAGTGATGGGCGGCGACCCGCGTGACGACGATGTCGAAGCTGGCGTCGGCAAAGGGGAGATCCTCGGCCCGGCAGACGACGTCCGGGTGCATTCCGGGCGCCGGGTCGCTGCTGACGACCTCGATCCCCGCCTCGCGCAGGCGGCGGGCAACGTGGCCGCCGCCCGTCGCGACGTCCAGCGCACTGCGAGCTCCCGCCGCCCACTCGACGAGCAGGTCGAGGTCGGGGCCCTCGCGGTGGGCTTCGCTCGTGCGGTACAGCTCGGCCCGCTCGCTCCAGGCGTCGGTCATGCGGCCAACTCCACGGCGCGCCTCGCAGCCTCGAGCATCGTCGGCGAGACGTGGAGGTTCGGCGGAGCGGCTTCGGCGAGGATCCGCCGTCCTTCCTCGGCGTTCGTGCCGTCGAGGCGGACGACCATCGGAAGCCGGAGCCGCATTTCTTCGAGCGCCTGCAGGATCCCGCGCGCGACCTCGTCGCAGCGCGTGATCCCGCCGAAGATGTTGAAGAAGACCGCCTTCACCTGCGGATCCTGCGTGATCACGGAGAGCGCATCCACGACTCCCTGCGCGTCGCCGCCGCCGCCGAGGTCGCAGAAGTTGGCGGGCCTGCCGCCCGCAAACGTGACCACGTCGACCGTGGACATCGTCAGCCCGGCACCGTTGCCGCAGACGCCCACCTCGCCGTCGAGCTTCACGTAGGTCACGTGCTTGGCCCGAGCGAGCGCCTCGAGCGGGTCGGCCGCATCCTCGTCGCGCATCTCGGCGATCTCGGGGTGCCGGTAGAGCGCGTTGTCGTCCACCGTGAACTTCGAGTCGAGCGCCTTGACGACCCCGCCGGGCGTGACGATCAGCGGGTTCACCTCACACAGCATCGCGTCGAAGCGGATGAACGCGTCGTAGAGCTGACCGATGATCTTCGCGATCTGTTTCTGCTCCGACGAATCGGTGACCCCGGCGCCGTAGACGAGCCGGCGTGCCTGCCAGGCGTGGAATCCCTCGAGTGGGTCGACGTGGAGCTTCACGAGCGCCGCGGGGCTCTCGGCGGCGACCTGCTCGATGTCGATCCCACCCTGGGTCGTGAACATGAAGAGCGGCTTCTTGACGCCCCGATCGAACGTGAGCGAGAGGTAGTACTCCTTGGCGATGTCCGACGCCTGCTCGATCCAGAGTCGCTTCACGATGTGGCCCTTGATGTCGAGCCCGATGATGCTCTTCGCGTGCTCCTCGGCCTCGTGCGCGTTCTGCGCAAGCTTGACGCCACCGGCCTTGCCGCGACCACCTGTCAAGACCTGGGCCTTGACGACGACAGGTCCGCCGAGCACCTCCGCCGCCTGACGGGCCTCCCCCGGCGTCGTCGCGAGCCGGCCGTCACCGACCGGAATTCCGACGCGCCCGAACAGCTCCTTGCCCTGATACTCGTACAGATCCATTCGACCCCCGAGCCTACCTGCGCGATTGTGCGAGCATCACCACCATGCTCCGCGCCGTTTCCGCCGTTCTGTTGCTCGCGCTCGTCGCGGTCGCAGCCGCCGGCTGCGCCTCGAGCGACGGCGGGGTGTCCGTGCCCGCCACGGTCAGGGCCCCACCGCAGAGGGCGCAGCTCGGTTGGGAGGAGCCCTACCCGGCCAAGCAGCCGGCACTCGTCTTCCGCGTCTCATCGTTCACGGTGACCCGGAGCGGCTGGACCGCCGACATCTCGGTCGAGAACACGTCGGACGTCGCCTGGGAGGTGGGCGACCCGCGCACTGCAGCCCAGCTCGCCTTCGGCGTGCTGCTGTTCCCGAACGACGACCTCGACGAGCTCGAGCGCCGCAATCGCGACGGGAACATGCCCGCGATCCGGCACGCGACGACGTACGATCCCGCCCTCCCGCTGGTGCTCCGCCCGGGGAACACGTGGAGGGGGACGATCTCGGCCCCGGGCGCCCTCGCAGGCGGCCTCTGGATGCGGCTCTCGTTCGGCCCGTTCGTGAGCGCTGCGGATCCGCCGGACGGCGCCGCGTCAGAGGTGGTGTGGTTCACCGATCACGCCTACCGCCTCGAAGCGGTCGAGGCCGAGCCGGCGTGAACCGCTGTGATGGGGCGCATGCGTCCGGCACGATGGTATCCACAGCGTTGTGACAAACTCACCGCGTGTCGGCGCGGGGAGACCGATGAAGAAGTGGTTGCCGCTGGTCGCCCTCGCGGGCGCGCAGTTCATCATGGTCCTCGACCAGTCGGTCATGAACGTCTCGATCAGCCAACTGGTGGCCGATTTCGACACGACGGTCACGACGATCCAGGCCGTGATCACGCTCTACTGCCTCGTCATGGCGATGTTGATGCTGACGGGCGCCAAGATCGGCGACATCATCGGGCGAAAGCGGGCTTTCGTGATCGGCCTCGTCATCTACGCCTGTGGATCGGCGTTGACCGCGGCATCGCCGACGGTCGGGGTCCTGGCGCTCGGGTGGTCGATCCTCGAAGGCATCGGTGCAGCCCTCGTGCTTCCCGCCATGGCTGCGCTGATCGCGGGGAACTACGAAGGGCCCGACCGCAAGGGCGCCTACGCGATCATCGGCGGCGTCGCGGGCGCGGGCATCGCCATCGGCCCCATCCTCGGTGGCTGGGCAACCACCGAGTTGAGCTGGCGGGTGGTCTTCGTGGGCGAGGTCGTGATCGTCCTCGGCATCCTCGCGATGACCCCCTTCGTCCGCGACGCTGTCCGCGACGCTGCAAAGCCTCACCTCGACTACGTCGGGGCGATCCTCTCCGCAGTCGGCCTCGGCGTGGTCGTCCTCGGCACCCTGCAGGCGAGCACCTGGGGCTGGCTCAAGCCGAAGGACTCCCCCGTCGAGCCGTTCGGGTTTTCCCTGACCTTCTTCGTGATCGCGGCCGGCGGTGTGCTGCTCTGGGCGTTCGTGCGCTGGCAACGGCACCGGGAGTCGATCGGCACCGATCCGTTGGTGCACCTCGACCTCGTCAAGATCCCCCCGGTTCGATCCGGGCTGATCGGGATGTTCTCCCAGAACCTGATCCTGATGGGCGTCTTCTTCACTGTGCCCCTCTATCTGCAGATGGTGCTCGGCCTCGACGCACTCCAAACCGGGATCAAGATGCTGCCCGTCTCGGTGATGATGTTTCTTGCGGCGGCCGCCGGCTCGCGCCTCTCGAGCCGATTCCCTGTGCGAACGATCGTCAGGGCGGGCCTGGTGATCTGCGGCGCCGCTTCCATAACCCTGCTCGCGACGATCGACCCCGGGCTGAACGAGCGAGGCTTCGCCCTCTCGATGGGCGCACTCGGCCTCGGCATGGGGCTCCTCGCCTCCCAACTCGGCAACGTCGTCCAGTCGTCGGTGAACGCGTCGGGCCGCGGCGAGGCCGGCGGCCTGCAGTTCACCGGGCAACAGGTCGGCTCGTCGCTCGGGGTCGCCCTCATCGGGGCAGTCGTCCTGACCGGCCTCACGTCCGTGTTCCTGTCGAACGTCGAAGCGAACCCGGCGATCAGCGATACGGTCGCATCCCAGGTGAGCGTGGCCGTCGGAACGGGCATCGACTTCGTCTCGACCGACCAGATCGAGGCCGCCGCGCGGGAGGCCGGGCTCGACGAGACCGCCACCGCGGCGATCGTCAACGACTACCAGGACGCCCAGCTCCAGTCGCTGAAGCTCGGCCTGCTGCTCGCGGCGTTCCTCGCCCTCGGCTCTCTCCTGTTCACCCGCGACCTCCCGCGAGACGTACCGGCCGACGACGAGGTGGACGCCACGGCCGCGATCGGAGCGACGTGACCGACGAACGGCTGAGGGCAGCGCTCTCGCTCTGACGGCGACGGGTACCCTCGCCCGATGGACGCCATCGTCGTCGACGGCCTCGAGAAGAGCTACGGGAAGGACGTTCGGGCCCTGGACGGAATCCGGTTCTCGGTGCCCGAGGGCGAGGTCTTCGGTCTCCTCGGGCCGAATGGAGCGGGCAAGTCGACGACCGTCCGCATCCTCGCGACACTGACGAAGGCGGATGCCGGACGCGCGACCGTTGCGGGCCACGACGTCGCCTCCGAGGCGGGGGCCGTGCGGCGTGCGATCGGCTACGTCCCGCAGGCGTCGGGCGTCGACCGCGAGGCGACGGGACGCGAGAACCTCGTCCTCCAGGGCCGCCTGCAGGGCATGCGTGGCCAGGACCTCGAGCGGCGCTCGGCCGACCTGCTGGAGACGTTCGGCCTCGCAGGCAAGGCGAACGCGCTCGTCAAGACGTACTCGGGTGGGATGAAGCGCAGGCTCGACGTGGCCATGGGGCTCGTGCACCGCCCCCACGTCCTCTTCCTCGACGAGCCCACGACCGGCCTCGACCCGGAGGCGCGTGCCGCGATGTGGGAGGAGCTCGAGAGCCTCGCGGCCGCCGAGCGCCTGACGATCCTCCTCACGACGCACTATCTCGAGGAGGCGGATCGGCTGGCGCGCCGGGTCGCGATCGTGTCTCGTGGCCAGGTCGTCGTCGAAGGAACCCCCGAGGCACTGAAGCGGGAGCTCCGCGGCGATGCCGTCACCGTCGAGCTCGACGGAGCCGAGATCGACCGCGCGGCGGAGCTCGCACATGGCCTCGAGGGCGTCCACGAGGTGACGAAGGACGGTCGTAGGCTCCACCTCCGGGTCGACCACGGCGCCGAGGCCGTACCGGTGATCCTCGGTGCGCTCGACGCCGCCGGCGCAGGCGTCCAGGCGGTGACCGTCTCGCGGCCGTCGCTCGACGACGTCTACCTCCACCACACGGGCCGGGACTTCCGCGCCGACGACGAGGAGCCCGCATGACCGTCGTCTCCCAGACCCTCTTCCTCTGCAGCCGCGTCCTCCGGAACCTCTCGCGGCAGCCGATCTGGATCGTCGTCATGATCGTGCAGCCGATGTTCTGGCTGTTGCTCTACAGCCAGCTGTTCCGGCGCATCACGGAGCTGCCCGGCTTCGGAACGACGTCCTACATCGACTACCTGACACCAGGCGTCGCCGTGATGACGGCGTTCTTCTCGGGCTCGTGGGCAGGGATGGGGATGATCGAGGACCTCGACCGCGGCGTCCTGGAGCGGTTCCTCGCAACCCCTGCCAGCCGCGCTGCGATCATCTTCGGGCGCATCCTCGAGTCGGCGATCGTGGCCTCGTTGCAGGCCATGCTGATCCTGCTCACGGGCCTTCTGCTCGGCGCGACGAACGGCGGCATCGTGGGGTGGCTCGTGATCCTGCTCGCCGCCTTCCTGACCGCGGCGGGGTTTGCGGGTCTCTCCCACGGCGTGGCGCTCCGCACCCGGCAGGAGGCTTCGATGATCGCGGTCGCCCAGTTCATCGGGCTGCCGCTCCTGTTCTTCTCCTCACTCCTGATCGCCCGCGCGCTGATCCCGGGCTGGATGCAGGACTTCTCGCTCCTGAACCCGGTCGAGTGGGCCGTGCGCGCCGCGCGCGGCGAGGCGCTGCCCGGCACCGACTGGAGCGAGATGGGAACCTTCCTCCTGCTCCTCGTCGGCTTCCTCGCCCTGACGACTGCCTTCGCGACGAGGAGCTTCCGCTCCTACCAGCGCACCCTCTGAGCTCGCGACGACAGGCTTTGGCCCGGGCTGTCTCCCGGGTCAGAGAGGCTGTGAGGTGGGTCGCACGAGGATCTCGTTCACGTCCACGTGCGGCGGCTGAGAGAGCGCGAAGAGCACTGCGCGAGCCACGTCATCGGGCTCGAGCGGTGCCTCCGACGGCACCTTGTCGAAGAAGGGCGTGTCGACCATGCCGGGCGCGATCACGGTGACCCTGACGCCGGTGCCGTCGAGCTCCTGCCTGGCCGACTCCCCCATCGCGTGCACCGCGTGCTTGGTTGCCGAGTAGAGCGAGCCGGGAAGCGCGCGGCGGCCGGCGACGGAGCCGGTCAGAAGCAGGTGGCCCTGCGACTCCTTCAGGGCAGGCAGCGCCGCCCGGATCGTGAGCGCGGCACCGAAGACGTTCGTCAGCACCATGTTGCGCCAGTGCTCCACCGATTCGGCGAGAAAGCCTCGCTGGGCGCCGAAGCCTGCGTTCGCCCAGGCGGCGTCGAGCCGGCCGTAGTGCTCCAGTGCGACGGTGACCGCGGCCTGCTGATCGGCCCACTCGACCACGTCGCACTCGACGGCCACGGCATGGTCGGAGCCGCCGAGCTCATCCGCGAGCGCATCGAGCCTGTCGATCGAACGAGCTGCGAGCACGAGCCGCCAGCCGTCGGCAGCGAGGAGGCGGGCGGTCGCGGCACCGATGCCCGACGAGGCACCGGTGATCAGGAAGACGGGCTTCCGATCGCTCATGCCGCTGACTCTATCGTGGCCGACCAGCCGGCGGTCGGCTCCGGGTCGGCGCCGCAGCCGACGGGCACGGCCGGCCCGGTCCGGTTCTCGACGCGCGCCGCGAGCTCGCCGTCGGGGGTTGCGAAGGTGACGAGATCGCCGTCGCGGGAGACGAGCCGCAGGTCGCCGACTCGGTCACGCCCCGTCACTGCGCGCACGGCGATCTCGGCGGCCTGTACGGCAGGCGCGAAGATGGTGCGGCCACGATAGAGATCGAGCGGGATCCGGCCCTCCTCGAGCAGCCGGGCCACCTCCGCCGCGCGTTCGAGCGGGATCCTCCCCAGCTGGACTCCGTACGGGAGCACGAGCACGTTCGGCGCGAACCGGTGGCCGCCGAGGTGCGACGACTGCCACAGCCGCTCCGGCGGTAGGTGGGGTGCCAGCGTGTCGAAGAGCGGGAGGCCGAGGCGGGCGCAACACGCGTCGCGGCGTCCATGCGTGCAGACGAGGACGATCGGCCCCTCGATCGGATCGCCCCCGCCGAGCATGGCGCCGGGCAGCTCGTCGAGCGAGCCGAGCTCTCGCCGCGCGGCCGCTCCTCCGGCCTCGCGGACCGTGGCCGTGATGAGCGTCACACCCTGACGTCGGTCTGGCCGGCGGACGAGCAGCACCTTTCCGGGGAACGTCTCCAGCCGGGCACGGACGGGCTCGAGGAGCCCGCTGTCCGCGACGGCGGCTCTCCCCCAGGCTCCACGCACCTCGACGACGAGCCAACGCGTCCCCTCGGTCGCAGTTCCCGCGAGCGGCTCCCCGGCCGCCAGCGACGAACCGGAGCACGTCGGGCGCTCACTCATGCCGGCAGCCTGTCGGCGAGCAGCCGTGCGAGAGCCGGGTCGATCCCGAGCTCCGCCGCGAAGGCCCGGTATTCCTCCAGTGCCTTCGCCGTGTCCCGGCCGGGACGCGCGACGGCGCGCAGGAGGACGTTCTTCGGCGTGTGCTCGAGCTCGATGAACTCGACCACCTGGACGTCGTATCCGACTGCGCCGAGCAACTGGGCCCGAGCAGCATCCGTCACCTCCGCGGCGAACCGCTCACGCAGCGTGCCGTGGCGGAGCAAGGGGGCGAGGGCGCGGCTCTCGAGCTGGGGCAGGAGCTCGTGCTGGCAGCAGGGCACCGCGAGAATGACCGGCGCCCCGGCCCGCACCGCACGATCGAGCGCATCGTCGGTGGCGGTGTCGCACGCGTGCAGGCTGACGACGAGGTCGACGCCCGCGAGCGCCTCGTAGCCGGCGATGTCGCCGACCTCGAATCGGAGGCCGTCGGCCCCGAGCGCTCGTGCCAGCGTCTCGCAGCGATCTACGACCTCGGTCTTCAGGTCGAGCCCGACGATCTCGACCTCGCGGCCGTGAGCGACCGTGAGCAGATGATGCAGCGCGAACGTGAGATACGACTTGCCCGAGCCGAAGTCGACGACCCGCAGCGAGCCCGAGGGGAGCGCGGGAAGTACGTCCTCGACGAGCTCGAGAAACCGATTCACCTGCCTGAACTTGTCGTACCTCTGGCTTCGCACCTTTCCTTCCGGGGTCATCACGCCGAGCTCGACGAGGAACGGCACGGGCACGCCCTCGGACAGGAGGTGGCGCTTGGCCCGGTCGTGTGCGAGGGCGACGCCGGGACGGCTTGGCGGCCGACGCAGGATCCGCGCCTCCTTCCCGGCGGCGAGCACCTGCCAGTCGGCATCGGTCGACTGCAGCAGGCCCTGCCGGAACTCCGACGCGAGCAGGTGGGCGAGCCGCTCGGCGGCGGCATCCGGAGGGAGGTTCTCGTCCGTCGACCGGGTCGCCTGATGGGAGGTGAAGCGATAGCGCAACGAGCCGCCGATCTTCACCGGCGCCACCGTCACCCGCGAGGGCCGTGAGGGGTCGCTACGCCGCGGCCTGCTCAGGCTGGCGCCTGTGAGCGACCCAGCGTCGACGAGCCGCCGCACGAGAGCCCCGACGTCCGTGTCCGGAGCGGTCATTCCGCGACTGCGACGACGCAGATCAGCTGGCCGGTCGTGATGCCCTGCCCCGACGCGATCCCCAGCTCGGTGACGACGCCGTCGTGCGGTGCGGCGATCTCGTTCTCCATCTTCATGGCCTCGATCACGCAGAGCACCTGTCCCTCAGCCACGGTCTCACCGTTCGCCACCAGCACCTTGAGCACGGTGCCCTGCATCGGACTGGCCACCGTTCCCGAGCCGGCGCCGCCTCCGGCGCCGCTGCGCTCGCGGCGGCTGCGCCCGAGAGCTGCCCAGGGGGGCTCGGGCGTGTGCAGGCGGACGTCGAATGAACGGCCGTCGACCTCGACCGCGACCACGCGCTCCCGCGTCATCATGCCGTCCGCTCTCCCCGCTGCTCTCGTTGTCCGATGAGAGAACGCTCTTGTCATCTCGTCCGCACGCCGCGCCAGCGCCTCGGACTCCACGAGCCCGTGACACGTGCCTCCGTCGATGAAGCAAGGCTCCGTGAGGAGCGCGGCGTGGAAGCCGATGAGTGTCGGCGGGCCCTCGATCCGGAACTCGGCAAGGGCGCGCAGCATCCTCCGCCTCGCCGTCTCGCGATTCGTGTCGTGCACGATCAGCTTCGCGATCATCGGGTCGTAGAGCCCCGAGATCTCGTCCCCGGCCCTGACGCCCGAGTCGACCCGGACGCCGGGACCTGCGGGCTCCTCGTACGTCGTGACCACCCCGGGAGCAGGCAGGAAGCCCTTGCCGACGTCCTCGGCGTTGATGCGGCACTCGATCGCATGGCCACGGAGCGTCACGTCCTCCTGGCGAAGGGAGATCGGCTCTCCCTGCGCGATCAGGATCTGCTCGCGGACGAGGTCGAGGCCGGTCACGAGCTCCGTCACGGTGTGCTCGACCTGGATCCGGGTGTTCATCTCCATGAAGAAGTACTCGCCGGCAGCCGTGAGCAACCCTTCGATCGTGCCGGCCGAGCGGTAGCCCGCGGCCCGGGCGGCATTCACGGCGATCTCGCCGATCCGGGCCCGCAGCTCCGCGTCGACGGCGGGCGACGGTGTCTCCTCCACGAGCTTCTGGTGGCGCCGCTGGATCGTGCAGTCCCGCTCCCCGAGGAACAGCACGGTTCCGTGCGCATCGGCGAGAACCTGCGCTTCCACGTGCCGCGGGTTCTCGAGGAAGCGCTCGACGTAGACCGCATCGTCCGCGAAGTACTTGAGGCCCTGCCGCTGCGCCGCCTCGAACGCGCGCCCCGCTTCGGAGGCGTCGGAGACGAGCTCCATGCCCTTGCCGCCACCGCCCGCGGCGGCCTTGATGATCAGCGGGTAGCCGATCTCATCGCCCAGCTCGACTACGCGCTCGACCGTCCGCACCGGGTCCGTCGAGCCCGGGATGATGGGGACGCCCGCAGCCTGCATCGTCGTCCGGGCCTGCGTCTTCGACCCCATCAGCTCGATCGCGGCCGGCGGCGGCCCGATCCACGTCAGCCCGGCCTCCTCGACCGCGCGCGCGAACGCCGCGTTCTCGGCCAGGAACCCGTAGCCGGGGTGCACCGCCTCCGCGCCGGCCCGGAGCGCCGTCTCGACGATGACGTCGACGCGCAGGTAGCTCTCGTCGGCCGGCCCGGGCCCGATACGGTACGCCTCATCGCCGAAGTGCGCGTGCAGTCGCCCCCGGTCTGCATCCGAGTACACGGCGACGCTCCCGATCCCGAGCTCGCGGAGCGTCCGGAAGATCCGGACGGCGATCTCGCCACGGTTCGCGACGAGCACTTTGGTGAAGGCAGGCATGCGCTCCGCGTATTCTCCCCCAACGATGACCGTCCCGGATCAGTTGACGCTCGCACGAGCCCTGGCAGTACCCGTCGTCGTGGTGCTGTTCGCGTGGAACTTTCCCGACCACGCCTACTGGGCCACGGCCGTCTTCGTCGTCGCGATGGCCACCGACCAGGTCGACGGCTGGCTGGCCCGCCGCTGGAACCAGACGTCGACATTCGGTTTGCTCCTCGATCCGATCGCCGACAAGGCGCTCGTGATGGCCGCGCTCGTGATGCTGATCGCCGAGGGAGTCGCGCCGGCCTGGATGGTGGCCGCGATCGTGGTCCGCGAATTCCTCGTCTCCGGGCTCCGCCTCGCCGCGATCGAGAAGGGCATTGTGATCGGGGCCCGCGACCTCGGGAAGCTCAAGACCTGGGCGCAGGCGGTCGCCGTCGCCGTCGGTGGCATGGCAGCGGCCGGCGCCTGGAGCAGCGACATCGCGTGGTGGGCGCTCCTCGTCGCCGTCCTGCTGACGTGGATCTCCGGGCTGGACTACGCGCGCGCCGCGCCGCGACTGCTGCGCGTCGACGGACGCTGACCGCGCCGGGCAGATCCGCCCGGGGGAGTGGCGCCCGGGGTAGAAGCGCGCGGCGCCGAGTGGTTGGGGTCAAGACCATTCAGCGTCACGTCCCGCTCGACGGCCTCCAGCAACCCCGCTCGCCGCCAGGCTCCCACCGAGCCGGTCGGCCGCACGTCCCTGGCAAGGCCCACGCCGCTGAGGGCGGCAACCGCAGCGCGGGCCACCGGGTCGTTCGCACCGGGGTCGGGAACCAACTCGATCTTCATGCAGGGGAGGCTACGCGAGTGAGATCAACCGCGCCGCCGTCGCCTTGAACGACGCAACCACGACATCCCCTTCGCGAAGCCCCAGGCGCTCGGCCGAGCCGCTCGTGATCTCGCCCGAGAGCGGCCCGACGCGGACGCGCACCCTGTTCCCGATCGTGACGAGGGAGTCGATCGGGGCGGAGATGTGGTTCAGGGTGGAGTCCTCGGGGGCTGCCCTCGAGACGGCAACCTCCCACGGGTGGACGGCGACGGCAACCCGGCCCACGCCCGCGTCCGTGGTCCACGCCGTCCCGCCGGCGTCGAGCAATACCCGCGTCAGTCCACCGGCGCCCGGCTCGGCCACGCCGTGGAGCAAGGTGGCGCCGGTGAAGCGGGCAACGAAGGGGTCAGACGGCGCTGCGACGAGCTCGGACGGCGTTCCAACCTGGAGTAGCCGTCCGCCGACGAGCACGCCGACCCGGTCCGCCAGTGCGGCGGCATCCTCGAAGTCGTGCGTGACGAGGATCGTCGGCAGGTGCAGCACGGCGAGCAGGTCACGGAGCTCGCCACGCACCGCATCGCGCGTGTGGGCGTCGAGAGCGGACAACGGCTCGTCGAGCAGCAGGACGCGCGGCTCGCGCGCGATGGCGCGCGCCAGGGCAACGCGCTGGCGCTCCCCGCCCGACAGCCGCCCGGGGCGCTCGTCTGCGAGCTCCGCGATCCGCAACCGGGCCATGACCTCGTCAACGAGCCCGGCTGCGGTCGCCCCGAACGACACGTTGGCACGCACCGAGAGATGAGGGAAGAGGGCGTACTCCTGGAAGACGAGACCGACGGAGCGGCGCTCGGGCGGCACGTCGACACCCGAGGCGGTATCGAGCCACAGCCTCCCGTCGATGGCGATTCGTCCCCGCTCGGGCCGGAGCAGGCCCGCAACCGCCCGCAGGACGCTCGACTTGCCCGCGCCCGATGGTCCCGACCAGGGCGACCGTCTCCGACCCGACCTCGAGCGTCAGCTCGAGGCGGACGTCGCGGAGACCGTGGGAAAGAGCGACGTCGAGCGACGCCATGAGGGAACCAGCTTGACAGCGACGAGAACAACCGCGCTCGCAACGACGAGCTCGGCGCCGATCGCGAGAGCGGTATCGAAGTCGACGTCGAACTGCTCGTAGACGGCGAGCGAAAGGGTCTGCGTGACCCCCTGGAGCGAGCCCGCGAACATGATCGTCGCTCCGAACTCCCCGATCCCGCGTGCGAACGAGAGCGCGGCACCGGCACCGAGGCCGCTGACTGCAAGCGGCAGCGCGACCCGGCCAAACGTACGAGCCGGGCCGGCGCCGAGCGTGCGAGCGGCGTCGGTGAGCGTCGCATCGATCCCGGCAAACGCCGCGACGGCGGTCCGGACGTAGAAAGGCCCTGCGACGAACATGACCGCGAGCACGACCGCGACCTTCGTGAACGCGATCTCGATACCGAGCGCCGAGAGCGAGCTTCCGAGTAGACCGAGTCGGCCGAACGTCGCCAGCAGTCCGATTCCCGCCACCGCCGGCGGCAGGACGAGCGGGAGTTCGACCAGCGTGACGGCAAGGCTCTGACCGGGGAAACGACGGTTCGCGAGCAGGTACGCCGTCGGCGTACCGAACGTGATGATCAGCACCTGCGCGACGACGGTCGTCTCCAACGTGACGATGAGCGCGTCGCGCGCCACCTCGGAGCCGAGCGCGTCGATGAGGTCGCCCGGCGGGACGCGCAGGAAGATAGCCGCGATCGGAACGACGAGGAACGCGAGCGTCAGAAACGTCGCGACGACGAGCACGAGCGGGAACACCCTTCTCACGCCGGCAACCCGAATCCCGCGGCGCGCAGAGCCCTACGGCCATCGGCCCCGAGCAGAGCGACCAGAAAAGCCTGTGCCGCCGCGAGATCGCGCGGTGTCGCTGCGATCGCAGCCTCGTAGACCACGGTTGGCTGAGAGCGCCGCGGTAACGGGATCACACGCACCTTCCCGCCAACCGGTCGCACGTCGGTGACGTAGACGAAGCCTGCGTCCGCTTCCCCGAGCGCGACCTTGGCGACGATGCCCTTGACGTCGGGCTCGAGGCTGACCGCCTTGCGGAGCACGCGCAGGAGCCCGAGCCGCTTCAGTACCTTGCGCGTGTAGAGGCCGATCGGCACCCTCGGGCCCGCGACGACGAGTCTGAGCTTCGGGCGCTGCGCGAGATCGGCGACGGTCGCGATCTTCGCCGGATTGCCTCTCGGGACAATGAGGACGAGGCTGTTCGTCGCGAATGCGACGGGCTTCCGGGCGAGACCGTCGGCAAAGAGCGACGTCGTGTAGACCGGGCTGGCGGAGAGGAAGACGTCGAAGGGGTATCCCTGGCGGGCCTGCTGGGAAAGCTGGTTCGAGCCGCCGAAGGACGCCCGGGCGTTCGGGTCGATCTTCGGCAGCACCTCTGCGAGCGACGCGGCCGCGAGCACCGTCGCCGGCGCGCCGCTGCTCCGTGCCGGATCGGCGAGTGCGGCGCCTGCGGCGAGCACGATCACCGGCAGACAGGCGAGGACGAGAACCGGTGCGCGCCTCAACGCTCCACCATCACACTCGTCGATTTGACGACAGCGGCTGCGCTCATGCCGGCCTTGAGACCGAGATCCTCCACGGACTCGCGTGTGATGATCGCGACGACGCGGGCGGGCTCGGTGACGTCGATCTCCACGCGGGCGAGTAGGCCGTCGATCTCGACCGAGCGCACGATGCCCCGGAAGCGATTACGGGCCGAGAGCTCGTGCGAGGCGTCCTCGCCGCGGAGGCGATCGATCTCCGCGAGAGGCACGACCCGCCGGTTCGCATCGTCGCGTCGTACCTCGATCTTGCCCTCCCGGTCCCAGCGGCGGAGCGTATCGAGGCTGATCCCGAGCATCCGGGAGGCTTGGGCGGCGGAGACACTTCGCATAGGCATTGCCTATGTATAGCAAGACAGCCTGCACCGGCTCCGCGCCATGACTATGCCGTCATGCGCCTCGTGTAATCCCAGCTCGAGATCTCGGTCGGGTCGAGACGGAGCACCACCTCCGGGGCACTGCGGCCGAGCAGCCGGCGCGCGAACGCGCCGTCCGTCCCGCCGAGGTACCGCGCCACGAGCTCCGAGAGCGTCGCAAGCCCGTCGTCCGGCTCGATCGTGACCTGGGCCCGGCCGCGGACTCCCCGGTACGGCGGCTCCTGCCCCGCCACCTCGAACGCACACCGCAGCTCGTGCTCGAGCGCCCGCACGAGCGAGCTCGAAGCCTGCGTTGCACAGACCAGCTCGTCGCCGCGCCGCGCGAACCAGAGCGACACGATCAGGGGCCAGCCGGAGGGCGCGACGCAGGCGAGGCGAAGTGGAATCACCGCCTCGTCGAGGAACGCTACGACCCGATCGGGGTCGAACGGCCCGGAGATCCGCGCGGTCGAGAGCGGCACGTCGTCAAGCGTAACGCCCCAGCTCCACGATCGGACCGTCGGAGGCAGCCGCCGCTCACCACTGCGGCGGCGTCGCCGTCTCAACTCCCCGCGAGCAGCTGCGCGATCGCGGTGATGTGCGCGTCCCCCGTGCCGCAGCAGCCACCGAGCAGGCCGAGACCGTACTGCCGCCCCACCGCGACGACCTCGGCGCCGAACGGCCCGGGATCGGCCACCTCGAGCTCGTCGAGCCCGTCCAGTTCGTCGGGGTCGCGGGCCGACGTGTTTGCGAGCAGGCCGATCACCCGTTCACGGCCCGCAGGCGAGGCGGCCAGGGCGTCGGCGGCGACCAGCGGGTGCACGCAGTTGAGGAAGTAGCCGGACGGCGCCGGATCGACGCCCTCGTCGATCGCGATGATTGCCCCGTCGAGTGGTGTCCCGTCCAGCAGCCGCCCGGTTGGGCGCACGACGAAACCGACGAGATACGGCAACCCCGTCGAGCCCAGGGCAGCGGCGAGCCCCATCGCCTCCGACAGCGCGGGCAGGGTCGCGCAGAGAAGAAGGTCGACGCCGGCGGCTGCGAGCGCCTCGGCCTGGGCGGCGTGGTAGCGCCGGGCATCGTCACGGGAGAGCGCGTCGCCTGGAAGGTAGGCGTCGCCCGCAGGGCCGAGCAGCCCACCCACGATCACCCTCCCGCCGCCCGATCTACCCTCGTCGGCCACCATCCGCATGAGCTCGGCGTTGGCACGATTGAGATCGGTGCCCCGCCACGCCGACGCTTCGGTGCGTGCACCCGTCGCCCGCCAGGTATCGGTCTGGACGAGCATCGGCAGCCCCTGGGCGGCACCGATCGCCAGGTACCCACGGTGGACGTCTGCGAGGGTTTCCCGGTAGCGGTCGTCCAGCACGAGCGCGCCGGTGCCGACGTGCGCGTCGAACGGCACGTCGGGATGGCGCCGCAGGCGCTCGTACACCGATCCCTCTGCCAGCAGGGGCTGCACCAGCAGATCGACATCGGTCGGGCCCGGAGCGCTGGTCACGCCGGCAAGAGCTCTTCGATGCGGTCGACGAGCGAGGAGAGCACGGCAAACGCCTGCTCGACCGGCTCGGGCGAGCCGAGGTCGGCGCCCGCGTCCCGCAGCGCGTCGAGCGGGTAGACCGAGTCGCCGGCCGCGAGGAACGCGAGATAGCGCTCGACAGCACCCTCCTCGCCGTCGAGCACCCGGCGGGCGAGGGCGTGTGCGCCCGAGATCCCGGTCGCGTACTGGTAGACGTAGAACGGCTCGTAGAGGTGACCGAACTGGGCCCACGTGATGCCGATGCGCTCCCGGTCGAGCTCGACCTCGGGCCCGAAGCCCTCGGCGAAGAGGTCTGCCATCCGGTCGCAGAGGAGCTCTGCAGTCAACCCCTCGCCGGCCGCAGCCCGCTCGTGCACCTCGCGCTCGAAGCGCGCGAGCGTCGGCATGACGAAGAAGTAGCGGTGGAAGTTCCGCATCGCCTCCTCGAGCACCGCGAGCTGGACGGCGGGATCGTCGACGGTGTCGACGAGGTGCGCACGCAGTAGCGACTGGTGGACGTTCGACGCCACCTCGGCGACGAACATCGAGTAGTGGGTGTAGACCTGCGGCTGGGACTGCCACGTCAGATACGAGTGCATCGAGTGGCCGAGCTCGTGAGCGAGCGTCCCGAGGCTCACGGCGGTGCCGTCGAAGCTCATCATGATGAACGGGGCCGTCCCCGGCGCCCCGGCGGAGAAGGCGCCGCCCATCTTGCCGGCCGTCGGGCACACGTCCACCCAGCGCTCCTCGAGGCAGCCGCGCCTGACCGTCTCGGCATAGGCGTCGCCGAGCGGCGCGAGCGAATCGCAGATCCACTCGACGCACTGGTCGAACTCGAACACGGGCGAGGAGGCCCCGAGCGGCGCGCCCAGGTCGTACGGCGCAAGGCGCTCGACCCCGTGGATCGATCGTCGCAGGCGCCAGTAGCGATGCCAGGTCGGCAGGTTGGCCTGGAAGGCCGCGATCAGGCTGTCGAAGACGTCGGGTGGGACGTTCGAGCGGGAGAGCGACGCTTCGAGCGACGAGCCGTATCGCCGCACCCGCGCGGAGAACACGGCCTGCTTGACCGCGCCTGCGAGATTCGCGGCGAGGGCGTTCCGTGCTCCCAGGTATCCGTCGGCATAGCTCTCCCAGGCGCTGCGCCGCAGCGTACGGTCGGGGCTCGCGAGGAGGGCGTCGATCGACCCCTGCGTGACCTCGACCGAGCCGCCGCCGTCCGGCTCGGCGGGCGCAAACACCACGTCGCTGTCGACGAGTGCGCTGTAGACGGCGAACGGCGCCGCGAAGGCGTCGGAGGCGAGGCCCAGCACCTCTTCGACCTCCGCGGACCGCGTGTGCGCGGCTCGGCGAAAGAGGTCGTCGAAGTAGTGCTCGTAGGCCCGGAGCGCCGGCTCCTCGATCGACCAGTCACGCAACCGCTCGCGGCCGATTGCAAGCAGCTCCGGCTCGACGAATGCCGACGCCGCCGCCAGCTGCGCGTCAGCAGCCTGGGCGCGACCGAAACGCGCCACCGCGGCGGAGTCGGTCGTCTCGACGGCGTAGCCCATCAACGCGTACGCGAAGACCTTTCCCGCCCGCTGTGCCAGGCCGTCCCTGGCGGACAGGCACCTGGAAAGGCGAGCGGCGCTCTCGTCGAGGCGCCCCTTGAACGCCGCGAGCTCCGGCAGGGCGGCGAGCACGCCGTCGAGCTCAACCTCCCAAGCCTCGCCGTCGGGAAAGACGCTCGTGTCATCCCAGGTTCGCTCGATCGGCACGCTCGCGCGAGGAACCATCACAGGGGGATGTTGCCGTGCTTGCGCCTCGGCGTCGGCTCCCGCTTGGCGAGGTGCATCTCGAGCGCCCGGATCAGATAGGGGCGCGTCCGGCGGGGCTCGATCACATCGTCCACGTACCCGCGCTCGGCCGCCGAGTACGGGTTTGCGAACCGCTCCTCGTAGTCGGCGATCAGCTCCGCGCGACGCACTTCCGGTTCTGCCGCCTCGGCGAGCTCGTGCCGGAAGATGATGTTGACGGCACCGTCGGGGCCCATCACCGCAACCTCTGCCGTCGGCCAGGCGACGTTGACGTCCGCCCGGATGTGCTTCGAGCTCATGACGTCGTAGGCGCCGCCGTAGGCCTTGCGCGTGATCACGGTCAGCTTCGGCACCGTCGCCTCGGCGTACGCGTACAGCAGCTTGGCGCCGTGCCGGATGATTCCGCCCCACTCCTGCTCGGTGCCGGGAAGGAAGCCCGGGACGTCGACGAAGGTGACGAGCGGGATGCCGAAAGCGTCGCAGGTGCGCACGAACCGCCCGGCTTTCACGGAGGCATCGATGTCGAGCACGCCGGCGAGCGCGTTCGGCTGGTTCCCCACCACCCCAACCGAGTGGCCGCCGAGCCGGGCGAAGCCGCAGACGATGTTCTTCGCGTACTCGGCCTGGAGCTCCAGGAAGTCTCCGTCGTCGACAATGGCACGAATGGCGCGCTTGATGTCGTACGGCTTGTGGGCCGAGTCGGGCACGAGCGTGTCGAGCTCGGGCGCCTCGCGGTCGACCGGATCGGCAGGCACCGCGTACGGTGCCGGCTCGATGTTGTTCTGGGGTAGGAACGAGAGCAGGTAGCGCGCATCCTCGATCACCGCCTCTTCGCCCCGGGCAACCAGATGGGCGACCCCGGAGCGGGACGCGTGAGCCGCTGCTCCGCCGAGCTCCTCCTGCGTCACGTCCTCTCCCGTGACGGCCTTCACGACGTCGGGGCCCGTGATGAACATGTACGAGGTCCCCTCGGCCATCAGCACGAAGTCGGTGATCGCCGGCGAGTACACGGCGCCGCCTGCGCACGGCCCCAGGATGAGCGAGATCTGCGGCACGACGCCGGAGGCCTGGACATTGCGCCAGAAGATCTCGGCGTACCCGGCGAGCGAGACGACGCCTTCCTGGATCCGGGCCCCGCCGGAGTCGTTGATCCCGACGACGGGACAGCCAACCTTGACGGCCATGTCCATCACCTTGCAGATCTTCTCCGCGAACACCTCGCTCAACGAGCCGCCGAAGACCGTGAAATCCTGCGAGAAGACGCAGACCGGCCGCCCGAAGACGGTGCCGTACCCCGTCACGACCGCGTCGCCCCAGGGGCGATTGTCGCGCATGCCGAACTCGACCTCGCGGTGGCGCACGAAGCGGTCGAGCTCGACGAATGACCCCTGGTCGACCAGCAGCTCGACCCGCTCCCGGGCCAGCAGCTTGCCGCGTGCGTGCTGCTTTGCGGCTGCCTTCCCACCGGCCGCCGCATCGGCCTCGGCCTTCAGCTCCTCGAGCCGCAGAAGCTTGGCCTCGGTGGTGACATGCGTCGTCTCGGAGCTCTCGTCAACCGCCATCGGCTGTGAGCCTATCGCGCCCGCCGAGCACCCGGGCGGGCGACCGCATCACGATGTCGACCCCATCGACACCCGCCGATAGAGTCGTGATGTGACCACGCCTCTCGACCGCTCGGCCACCTGGCCCTACGACGCATCCGGCGAGCCGGGCGCCTACACCTACGCCCGCACGGAGCAGCCGAATGTCGTCTCCGTCGAGAGGGCGCTCGGGGCACTCGACGGCGGCCGCGCACTGCTGTACCCCGCCGGGATGGGGGCAGTGACAGGTGTCGTGCTCACGATGCTGCCGCCGGGTGGGACGATCGCACTCGCCGAGGGTGCCTACTACGGTCACGGACAGCTCTTCGACCACCTTCGCCCCTGGGGCGTCAACGCGGTCGAGTACGACCAGACCGGCCCGCCTCCCTCCGGTGCCGAGCTGATTCTGATCGAGGCGCCGTCGAATCCGATGCTGACGATGCCCGATTTCGAAGCCGCCGCCGCCCACCGGGCCCCGGTCGTCTGCGATGCGACGCTCGCGTCGCCCCTCCGCCTGCGCCCACTCGAGCTCGGCTGCGACGTCGCGCTCCACAGCGCCACCAAGGTCCTGGCGGGGCACGACGACCTGATCGCGGGCGCCGTCGCCGTCAGGGACGACGACCTGTACGACCGGCTCCACCTGACGCGCGGGCTGACGGGCATCGTCGCCTCGGCCGACACGGCGTGGCTTCTCGAACGGGGCCTGGAGACACTCGAGGTGAGGCTCGACCGGATGGAGGCGACCGCGCGCGCCCTCGTCGACCGCCTCTCCGGCCACCCGACCGTGACGACAGTCCGGTATCCGGGCTTCGGCTTCCTGATCTCCTTCGACCTCGCAGACGGCGACGCGGCCCGTCGCGTCGAGACGGCGACGAAGACGATCGTGAACGCGACAAGCCTCGGCGGTGTCCACTCGAAGCTCGAGTCGCGGTACCGCTGGGAGGGCGCGCGGTGCCCGGAGGGGTTGCTGCGACTGTCGGTCGGGCTCGAGAACGGCGAGGTGCTCTGGGCCGATCTCGAGCAGGCGCTCGCCCGGGCTTGACCAACGCCTGCACGACCTCGACCCACCCGACGCGTTTGGTGAGAGCCGTCGGGCCGTAACGAATCGCCCCTTCCCGATACCGTAAGGACATGCTCTTCACACGCAAGTCTCAAGCCATGCCCGCCCCGGAGGACACGCTCCCCGGCCGCCCGGGTGCCATGCCGGTCACCGAGCGGCACGTCGTGCTCGGCACTCCACTCGAGCCGCCGTTCCCCGAGGGGACCGAGACGGCGATCTTCGGGATGGGCTGCTTCTGGGGGGCCGAGCGGCTCTTCTGGCAGCTTCCGGGCGTCTACACGACCGCGGTCGGCTACGCCGGCGGCACGACGCCGAACCCGAGCTACGAGGAGACGTGCTCCGGCCGCACCGGCCACACCGAGGCCGTCCTCGTGGCCTACGACCCGGCCCGGATCTCCTACGACACCCTGCTCCAGAGCTTCTGGGAGGGCCACGACCCGACCCAGGGGATGCGGCAGGGGAACGACCGCGGCTCGCAGTACCGCTCGGCGCTCTACTGGACGACCCCGGCCCAGCAGGAGGCGGCGCTTGCCTCGAAGGCGCGCTACGCGATGGCACTCGCGCAGTCCGGCTACGGGATGATCACGACCGAGCTCGCCGAGGCGGGGCCCTTCTACTACGCCGAGACCTACCACCAGCAGTACCTCGCACGGAACCCCCGCGGCTACTGCGGCATCGGCGGCACCGGCGTCGCCTGCCCGGTCGGCACCGGAGTCGCGGGCTAGCCGCGGCCCGTGCCGCTCGCGCGGTTTGGCCCCGGCGCGAGCGGACCGGGATGAGACAGTGGCTTCCTCGCGGCTGACCCCAAAGCGAGGCTGCAGCCCGGCGCCGCCGTCCGCCGTGCGAGGAGTCAGCCGCCGCTCTCGGCGCGCTGCTTGAGCGCGGCCGCGAACTCGTCGAACGCCGGCTGCAGATCGGGGATCGAGCGGCCGATGAGAGAGGCGAGCGGGCCCGAGTAGACCTCGCGCATCGAGAAGCGCGTGCCGTCCCCGGTCGGCGTGAGCGTGAAGGTGCGCACGCCCTTGAACAGGCCGAGCGGCATGCCGCCGCTCCACACCATGCGCTCCGGGGGCGCGAACTCCGTCACCCTGACGGGGAAGGCCTTGCCCGGGTTGATCTTGACCTGCACCTTGATCTTCTCGCCGGGCTCGATCCGCCCTTCCACCCGCTCCACCGTCGTGTTCCACGTGGTGTAGCCGGGTGCGTCGGTGAGCAGCTCCCAGATCACCTCCGGAGCTGCCGAGATCGCCGTCTCCGTCTCGAATGTCCTCATGGCTCTATCGTAACACGATCGTTACGTATTTGTCGCGAGACCGGCTCGCGCGAACGCCGCCAGGACGAGTTCCCAGGCACGCTCGAACCCCGGAGCGCCGGCCGCCCACACGTCGGCGCTCTCGCTCGTCGGACGGTGCTCGACGACGACGATCGTGCCGTCGGCCTCTGCGGCGAACGTCACCACGACCTCGGTCGGATGCTGGGCGTCGGTGCCGGGGTAGAAGTCGAGGATCAGCCGCCGCGGCGGCTCCCAGACGACGACCCGGCCGAGCTCGACGACGTCGCCGCCCGCACCCTGCTCCCAGAACCGCCCGCTGGCGAGCATCCTGATCTCGCTGCGCGGGTCGGGCGTGTGGCGCAGCGACGGCGGCCACCATGCCGACGCCTGCTCCGTGAACAGGACGAAGGCACGTTCGGGAGCGCACCTCAGAAACGCCGACTTCTCGATCACTCGTCCGCGAGCTCCTCGAGCCGCGAGAGTGCCGTCTCCCAGAACTCGTCGACGTACTCCCGCACCGAGCCGAGCCCCTGGACGCGCACCGAGTAGACGTTGCCGGCACCGCGGGCGCGATGCTCCACGAGCCCGGCGTCCTCGAGCACGCGCAGATGACGGGAGATCGCAGGCCGACTGACGGGAAACCGGGCAGCAAGCTCACCGACCGCGAGCGGATGTGCACGCAGCGTGCGCAGGATGTCGCGGCGTACGGGGTTTCCGAGGGCATCGAGTGCATGCATCTTGGGTAACGGTAATGTTACCATCGACGTTCCCCACGCTACGAGAGGACGCATCCGATGTCGAACGTCGTCGTTCGCTACAAGGTGAAGCCCGAGCGCGTCGAAGAAAACCAGCACCTGATCGCGAGCGTCTTCGCGGAGCTCGCCGAAACCGCCCCGGAAGGACTCCGGTACGCGAGCCTCAGGCTCGAGGACGAAGTCAGCTTCCTGCATGTGGCGGCGATCGAGACCGAGGACGGCAGCAACCCACTCGGGGCAATCCAGGCGTTCGCCGAGTTCACGCGGGACATCGCCGAGCGTTGCGACGAGCCCCCGACGGCGCAAGCGGCACAACTCATCGGCTCGTACGGCCTGTTCTGAACGGTCTCGCAGGTGCGGCGGTGCCCGCGATCAGGCGAGCCGCCAGAACAGGCCGGTGAGACCGAGGCGGTCGTGGAGACGGTCGGTCCTCCCGGGCCCGGCTCGCTCTCGGTCTCAGTCTCGCCCTCCTCCTCTGTCGTCACCTGCACGCCGCCCTCCTGCCTTCGGCCGACAGAGCCGGTCGAGCAGGTGGCACCCCACCACACCCTCGCCTACGGCTTGTACTGCTGGTAGATAGAGCGCACCGTGTCCACGTCGATCGTGATCCAGACGCCGGTGTCGAGCGGCTCGAACAGGTCGAGATCGCTCGTCCCGTCGACGATCGCCTCCAGCTGCGGCAGTGTCACCGGCGTGGGGCCCCACTTCTCAGGGCTGGTCCTGACCAGCACCGTGACCTTCACGTCGTCGGCAACGAGGTACGTGTACGCACGGGGCGATTCGTCGACGACGTAGTTGTCGTTGGGCACGGGCTCTCCGGGCTCGACCACCCCGTCCTCGGCCGCTGCCCTGTTCGCCGTCTCCCCGGAGAGGATCAGGGCAGGGTCGAAGCGCATCTCGGTACGGCCGCCGGAGCGGGCCAGCGACTTGATGTGGCCGAACTCGACCCTGTTGGCAGGCGGCCCGAGGCCCGTCGGCTCCGTGTTCGACACGGTCACGGTCTTCGTCACGGTCGTCGTCTCGGTGACGGTCGTCGTGCTCCCGCACCCCGCGACGACGCCCGCGACCACGACACCGGCCACCACGGCAAGCGACGGCGGTATCGCGAAGGACCTCGTCTCAGTGCTCGTGCGCCATCTCCAGGATCTGCTCCTGCGAGTACTTGCCGACGAGATCCGGATGGTCGGCGGCGATGTGGGCCTCGCACGTTCTCGACCAACGCGTCGTCGGTCTCGCCCTCGACGTTCGTGCCACACGGACAATGGACGACCTTCATTCGACGCTCCTCGGTTGTTGGACACCGCAGACAGTAGAGGTTATCCGGGCGCCGGTGTCGACGGCCGACCAGCTCGCGGAGGGACCCAGGTGGCTCACAGGCAGACGGGTGACTACGACAGGTGGCGTCCGATGTTCGACCAGGACCAACCACGCGCCCGGGAGACGGCTGCTGCTCAGCGCGTCCTGCGAAGCGTCGACGATCCGAACGAGGTCTTCATCTATCTCGAGTACGAAAGCCTCGAGGACGCGAGGGAGGCGCAGGATCGCCTCGTGTCGTCGGGCGTGCTGGACCGGTTCGAGGACAAGCACGGTCCGGACGTGCTCGTCGACGCCGGGTAAGGTCGCAAGCGGGGTCTCGCTGTGCGAAGAGAGACTCCTACCCCCGCCCCGCCCCGGGGTCGCTCGTCAGCCGCTGCGCCAGCGCGACCGGGATCAGGCTCACGACGATCACGACCAGCGCGATCGCGTTCACGATCGGCAGGTTCTGCCCCTGCCGGATGAAGCCGAAGAGCAGGAGCGGCAGCGTGTTCTGCGCGCCGGCCGTGAAGTACGTCACGACGATCTCGTCCCACGAGAGCGCGAACGCCAGCAGGCCCCCCGCCACGAGGGCCGTACCGATCACCGGCAGCGTCACGAAGCGGAACGTCTGGAAGCCGGTGGCGCCGAGGTCAGCCGACGCCTCGAAGAACGACCCCGAGGTGCGCCGCAGCCGGGCGATCACGTTGTTGTAGACGATCACCACGCAGAACGTCGCGTGCCCGATCACGATCGTCCACAGCGAGAAGCTCACGCCCCAGATGACGAAGAACGAGTTGAGGGCGAGCCCCGTGACGATCCCCGGGAGCGCGATCGGGAGGATGAACAGGAACGAGATCGAGTGCCTCCCGAAGAACCGCGCGCGGGAGAGGCCGAACGCGGCGAGCGACCCGAGCACGAGCGCAACCGCAGTTGCGAAGAGACCCGCCCGCAGCGACAGCCACAGCGCATCGCGTACCTCGACGTCGTTCCAGGCCTCCGAAAACCACTTCGTCGTGAAGCCCGGGATCGGCCAACTCTGGATGTTCGAGGAGTTGAACGCGTACAGGGCCATAATCGCGAGCGGGATCCAGAGGAAGAGGAAGATCGAGAATCCCCCAGGCCCAGAGACCGATGCGCGTGACGCGTGTCTCCATCAGAGGCTCTCGAACGCCCCGAGGCGCTTCATCAAGACGAGATAGCCGGCCATGATCCCGAGCGGCACCATGGCGAACGCGGCCGCGAAGGGCGCATTGTTCGCGAGGCCAAGGCTCTCGAAGACGACCGTTCCGATCAGTGACGAGCCCGGGCCGCCGACGAGCGACGGCGCGATGTAGTCGCCGAGCGTGAGCGAGAACGTGAAGATCGAGCCGGCGGCGAGCCCCGGCACGGCGAGCGGGAGGATCACGCGTCGCAGCGTCGTAAAGCCGCGCCCCCCGAGGTCCGCGGAGGCCTCGATGTAGGAGTAGGGCACGCGCTCGAGAGCCGCGTAGACCGGCAGGACCATGAAGGGAAACCAGATGTAGGTGAAGACGAGCCACATGGCCCAGTTCGTGTACGCGATGTTGAGGTCGGGCAGACCGAGACGGTTGAGGAAGTAGTTGAGGGCGCCGTCCGGGTTGAGGATCAGCCGCCACGAGTAGACGCGCACGAGGTAGCTGACCCAGAGCGGCAACACGGTCGCGACGAGAAGCACGAGGCGCAGCCGTCGTCCTGCGATGCGCACGAGGAAGTAGGCGTACGGGAAGGCGAGAAGCATGCAGGTGATCGTCACTGCCGCCGCAATCAGCACCGTGCGTCGGATGATCGTGGGGTACGGGTCTTCCGCGATCGCGCGGAAGTTGTCCAGGGTCCACGAGTGGATGACCTTGCCCGTGAAGGAGTCGGTCGTCCAGAAGCCCTGGATCAGCAGGGCCGCGAGGGCGGCGACGTAGACGAAGAGGAACGCGGCGACCGGGGCAGAGATCTGCCCGAACATCTTCACCCCCGGGCGACGCCACGAGAACCGGGAGAGAGAGCGGAGGGCTCCCCCGCGCGGGGAGCCCTCCTTCACACGTGCTGCCTCAGCGGACACCTAGCCCTTGATCTGCTGCCAGGCGGTCGTCCAGGCCCTGAGGTCGGTGCAGTTCTTCTTACCGTTGCCGCAGTCGGCGATCGGCGTCTTCCAGAACTTGATCGACCGGTAGTAGCTCTCCGGCGCGTTGCCCGAGTACTGCGCGCACGAGCCCTTGGCAAGCTTGTCCATCACGGCGCACGCCTTCTTGTTGACCGGCGTCTCACCGAAGTAGATCGCCTGCTGGGCCTGCGGGACAGGCTTGGTGATGTACTGCATCCACTTGTAGGCGCAGTTCGGGTGCTTCGCCTTGGACGACAGCATCCACGTGTCGGCCCAGCCCGTCACGCCTTCCTTCGGGCTGACCGAGACGACGGGCACCTTCGCCGCCTTCAGGGTGTTCACCTGATACGGCCACGAGGCTCCGATCGTCGAGCCGCCGTTCTTGAACAGATCGATCTGATCGGACGCGAGACCCCAGTACTTCTTGACCAACGGCCGCTGCTGCTTGAGCAGCGTCACGGCCGCGGCGAGCTGCGCTTTCGTCAGCTCGTACGGATCCGTGATGCCGAGTGCCGGCTTGGTCTTCGAGAGGTACAGAGCGGCATCGGCGATCTGGATCGGATTGTCCGGGATCGTGATCTTGCCCTTGTTGCTCGGGTCGTAGATCGCCGCCCAGGTGTTCGGCGCCTTCCCGTACTTCTTCGTGTTGACCATCAGCACGTTCGGCCCGAACTGCAGCGAGATGCCGTAGTGCTTCCCGGCCACCGTGTTGTGGGGCGGCGACCGGAAGGCCCTGAAGAAGTCCTTGTACGACGGGATCAGGCCGACGTTGACCTCCTGAACCGCGCCCGCGTAGATAAGCCGCAGGCTCGCGTCGCCCGAGGCCGAGACCATGTCGTACTGGCCACCGCCGCCCGAGGTCATCAGGTTGAACATGTCGTCCGAGCTGCCGGCGTACTTCGCCGTCACCTTGCAGCCGGTCGCCTTCTCGAACGGCGTCACCCACTGCTTCTCGGTGTAGCCCTCCCAGGCGACGAGCGTGAGCTTGCCCTCTCCCTTGCCGACCGACGTCGGCAGGGCCGAGCTCTCTTGAGACGCCCGCCGCCGGAACGGCAAGCGCGGTCACGAGCGCCGCGAGCGCGACCTGCACGAAGCGAATTCGCTTCACCTTTCCTCCCTCCCGTTCAACGATTACGACTCCTGCTCGGGGCGCCAGGCAAGCCGCACGCGGTGCCCCTCCGTTGCCAGCACGTCGTTCGAGGTCGCCTCCAGGTTCTGTGTCAACACCTGAAGCTCGCCCCCCCGATCGAGACTGACGTGATACCGGGTCACCGGCCCGACGTAGGACGGCGCGCACGTGCCCTCTTCCACGGGCTCCCGCCTCCGGCTCCACCGTCAGCGAGAACCGGATCTTCTCGGGCCGTACGGTGACCCGCCGGCCGTCACGCTCGATCACGTTCGACACACCGACGAAGCCGGCGATGAACTCGCTCGCCGGATGCTCGTAAACCTCTGCCGGCTTCCCGATCTGCACGATCTTGCCCTCGTTGAAGACGGCGATGCGATCGCTCATCGTCAGCGCCTCTTCCTGATCGTGGGTGACGTAGACGAACGTCATCCCGAGCTGCTGCTGCAGCTGCTTGAGCTCGATCTGCAGCTCCTGGCGCAGCTTCAGGTCGAGCGCGCCGAGCGGCTCGTCGAGCAGCAGGGCGCGCGGCGTGTTCACGATCGCTCGTGCAAGCGCGACCCGCTGGCGCTGCCCACCGGAAAGCTGCCCCGGCTTGCGTGCCCCGTACTCCTCGAGCCTGACCACGCGCAGCACGTCCTTGACCTTCTCGCGCCGCTCGGACTTCGGCACCTTCTTCACGCGCAAGCCGTACTCGACGTTCTCCTGCACCGTCATGTGCGGGAACAGCGCGTAGTCCTGGAACACCGTGTTGACGTCGCGATCGAACGGCGGCAGGGACGAGACGTCCTTGCCGCCGAGCTCGACCGTGCCCGCGTCGGGCGACTCGAAGCCGGCGATCATCCGCAGCGTCGTCGTCTTGCCCGATCCGGACGGGCCGAGCATCGTGAAGAACTCGCCGCGCGCGACCTCGAGATCGACGCCGTCGACCGCGGCGACCGCGCCATAGCGCTTGCGGAGGCCGGTGATCCTGACGTCGGCCGGCTCAGAGAGCTGCGTCAACCGACTCCTCCAGCAGGGCCAGACCCTGCTCCAGCACGGCATCGTCGACCGTCAACGGGGCCAGCAGCCGGATCACGTTACCGTACATCCCGCAGGCGAGCAGCAGGAGCCCCCGTTCGAACGCCGCGGCGACGATCGCGGCCGCCTGGTCGGGGGCCTGCTCGGCGAGCTCGAACGCGAGCATCGGCCCGAGGCCGCGCACCTCGCCGATCGAGGCGTGCTTCAAAGCGAGCTGCTCGAGGCGCGCGCGCATGGTGTCGCCGAGGACGGTCGCCTGCGTCAGGAACTCGGGATCTGCGACGGCATCGAGCACGGCGACAGCTGCTGCGCACGAGAGCGGATTGCCACCGAACGTGCCGCCGAGCCCGCCGGGCGGTACCGCATCCATGATCGAGGCGGGGCCGGTGACCGCGGCGAGCGGCAGCCCGCCACCGATCGACTTGCCGGAGACGAGTAGGTCCGGGGCGATGCCGTCATAGTGCTCGATCGCCCACATCTTTCCCGTGCGCCCCACGCCCGACTGCACCTCGTCGTCGACGTAGAGGATCCCGTGCTCGCGGCACAGCTCCGTGAGGCGCTGCAGGTAGTCGCCCGGCATCGGCAGGAAACCGCCCTCACCCTGGACGGGCTCGAGCACTGCGCAGGCGACGGTGGCGGGATCGACCTCCGCCTTGAAGAGCTGCTTCAGGCCGGCGATGGCGTCGTCGGTCGTGATCCCGCGGTACAGGTTGGGTACGGGCGCCCGGTAGACCTCGGGCGCGAACGGCCCGAACCCGGCCTTGTACGGCTTCACCTTGGCGGTCATCGTCATCGTCAGCAACGTGCGTCCGTGGAACGCGTTATCGAAGACGACGACCGCATTCCGCCCGGTCGCCGAGCGGGCGATCTTGACGGCGTTCTCGACCGCCTCGGCGCCCGAGTTGACGAGGATCGACTTCTGCTGCTCGCCGGCGCAGGGCGACAGGTCGGCGAGGCGGCGGCAGACGTCGACGTACGGCTCGTAGACCCCGACCATGAAGCACTGGTGGAGGTACTCGTCGGCCTGCGCTTTGATCGCGTCGACGACGGGCGCAAACCGGTGGCCGGTGTTCTGGCACCCGATACCGCCGGCGAAGTCGATGAACGTGCGTCCGTCGACGTCGGTGACCCGGGCGCCGTCGGCGTGCGAGACGACGAGCTTCGGGGTCGAAACGCCGGCGCTCACGTAGCGGGCGCGCTCCGCGAGGATGCGGTCGTGCGCGGTGGTTTCGGTGGTGGAAGTCATCGTGTGAGTATGCCGCAGTTCGCCCGCGTTGTCCGAGCCGTAGTGCGGTTGTCCGTACTGCGCACCTGCCGCCCGATCTGCCACGATGATCGTGTGGCCCCGAGCGTCCTGATCGTCGACGACCATCCCAGCTTCCGCGCCTCGGCGCGGGCGATCCTGGAGGCGGACGGCTTCACGATCGTGGGCGAGGCAGAGGACGGTGCGTCGGGGCTCGCTTTACTGCGCCGTCTGCGCCCCGACATCGTGCTGCTCGACGTGCAGCTGCCCGACATGAGCGGCTTCGACGTGTGCATCGAGTGTGGCGACCTCGACACGACGTCCGTTGTTCTCGTCTCGAGCCGCGACGCCGCCGACTACGGGCCGCTGATCGAGGCGAGCGGCGCGCGCGGCTTCGTGCCCAAGGCCGAGCTGTCGGGCGCCGCCATCACGTCGCTGCTCCGGTGAGGGCCTTCCGGTTCGGGGTCGCAGCGGTAGCCGCGCTCGTCGAGGCGGCCATCGCTATCGCCCTCGTCTTCGCAAGCGCTCACGACGACAGGCCGTGGCTCGTAGCGGTGCTCGCGGCCACGGCGGGGCTCTCGTTCGTGCTCGCCGGCCTCGTCGCCCTCTGGCGAAGGCCCGAGAATGCGACCGGCTTCCTGCTCGCCGCAACCGGCTACCTGTGGTTCGTCGCGGCACTCACCGAGGGGAACGACACCTGGGTCTGGACGACGGGGTTCGTCCTGGGGAACCTCGCCCTCGTCTCGTTCGCCGCCCTCGTCCTCGCGTACCCGGACGGGGTGCTGAGCCGGCGAGACCGCTGGCTCGTCGGCGTCGGCGGAGGCGCGGCGATCCTCTCGAACCTGGCGGCGGCTCTCGCGGCCGAGCGGCCGGCGACCGGGTGCGATGCCTGCCCGCCGAGCGCGATCGCCATCGCCGACAACACGTCCCTGCGGGACGCGATCGTCCTGGCAGGGTCGATCGTCGTCGGCCTCGTTCTCCTCTGGGTCGCGGTCATCCTGACCCGGCGTTGGCGGCGAGCCACAACGGCCCAACGCCGAACGCTCCGACCGGTCTATCTCGCGTGCGGGGCAGCAGTGGCCCTCCTGCTTCTCGCGGTCGTGAGCGACCAGGTCGGCAGCCGCGCCTACTCCATCGGGTGGGTGCTCTTCCTGGTCGCGTTCGCCGCCGTGCCGCTCACGTTCCTCGCGGGCGTCCTCCGTAGCCGTCTCGACCGGTCGGCGGCGGCGCGGATTCTCGTGTCGCTCGACGCCGGAGTCCCGCTGCGCACCGTCCTGGCGGACGTGCTCCACGACCCCTCACTCGAGATCGTGTACCGGCTCGAGGAGAGCGACCGGTGGATCGACGAGCTCGGCCGCGAGGTCGAGGCCCCGGTCGCGTCGCCGTCGCGGTCGGTGACGAGGATCGAGCGGAGCGGCCGCCAGATCGCCGCCCTCGTGCACGATCCCGCGCTCGACAGCGAGCCCGATCTCGTGGAGTTCATTGCCGCCGCTGCGAGCCTCCCCCTCGAGAATGTGCGGCTCCAGGCCCAGCTGCGGGCCCAGTTCCTCTTCCTCCAGACGGTCGCCGACACGGCCCCGAGCCTCCTCGTCGTGATGGGTACCGACGGTCGCATCCTCAATCTCAACGAGGCAACGCTCGCGGCGAGCGGGCTGGGTGACGAGGAGACGCTCAGGGGCATGTATTTCTGGGACGTCTTCATCGACGAGAGCGAGCGTCCCGCCATGATCGGACGATTCAGGGACGCGGCACCCGACTTCCCCCCGTCGCAGTACGAGAACGCGTTCGTGAACGCCCGGGGCGAGCAGCGGGTTATCGAGTGGGGCAGCGCGCCCGTCAGAGACGCGGTCGGCCGGGTGACGAGCATCGTCGCCGGCGGGATCGACATCACCGAGCGCAAGCAGCGCGAGGTTCAGCTGCAGCGCGAGCGGGACATCACGAGCACCCTGATGCAGGCGATTCCCAGCATCGTCGTGGTCGTCGACCACGAGGGCATCATCGTCGACAGCGGCGTCGACGAAAGTCGAGCCGGGGTCAACGAGGCGTTCCGGACGGCGCTCGGCTGGCCCGACGAGCTGCTCGTGCGCACCAGCGTGCTCGATCTGATCGATCCCGCCGACGGCCACGTCGCCCGGTTGGCGATTGCATCGGCGGCGAACGGGGTCGCGAGCGGCGAGCGCGAGTCGCTGTGGCGCAAGGCCGACGGCGACCGGATCGCGATCGCCTGGACGGCGACGCCCGTCGCCGATGTGACGTTGCGAGAGGCGTCACTCGTGCTTCTCTCCGGCATCGACGTCACGGAGCGCAAGCGCCACGACGAGGAGATCCGCGCCTCGCGCGCGCGCATCATCGAGGCGGCCGACAACGCGCGTCGCCTGCTCGAGCGGAACCTCCACGACGGTGCCCAGCAGCGGCTTGTGGCGCTCTCGGTCACGCTCCGGCTCGCGGAGGCGCGCACGGCGATCGACCCGGACGAGGCGACGGCGATCATGGGGGCAGCGCGCGCGGAGCTCGCGGCCGCCCTCGAGGACCTGCGTGAGCTCGCGCGCGGGATCCACCCCGCCGTTCTGACCGATCGGGGCCTCGCCGCCGCCGTCGACGCCCTCGTGGCACGGACGCCGCTGCCGGTATCCGTGACGATCCCCGCCGAGCGGCTTCCCGTGCCGATCGAGGCCGCGGCCTACTACGTCGTCTCCGAAGCACTGACGAACATCGTCAAGTACGCGGGTGCGACGGCGGTCGAGGTCGCGGTGGCGGCCGACGGCGAGTGCGTCACCGTTGTCGTCACCGACGACGGGTGCGGCGGCGCCGATCCCGCCGCAGGGACGGGCCTCCGTGGCCTGCGTGACCGCATCGCGGCGCTCGACGGGTCGCTCACCGTCGAGAGCCCGGAGGATCGTGGCACCACGGTCATAGCAAGGATCCCGCGCGAAGCGCGGCGCGGGAGACCGCAGTGACTGATCTAGACTCCCGCCGGATGAGCGGCGACGCCGACACCGTCGCGTTTCTCCTCTGCGACGTCGAGGGCTCGACCCGTCTCGTCCACGAGGCCGGGCCCGACTATGCCTCGATCCTGCACGGTGTCAGGCGCATCCTTCGCGAGGCGGCGGTGAGTAACCGGGGCTCTGTCGTCGACGCCCACGGCGACGAGGTCTTCGCGGCCTTCGACTCGCTCGACGATGCAGTCGGCGCAGCCGTCGAGGGCCAGCGGGCGCTGATCGAGGAGCCGTGGCCCGCCGGGCGTGACGTCCGGGTTCGCATGGGCATCCATGTCGGGCAACCGCTGCTCACGGAGGACGGATACATGGGACTCGACGTCCATCGCGCCGCACGCATCGGGTCGGCGGGCCACGGTGGGCAGATCCTCCTCTCGTCCGCCGCGTGCGCGCCTGCCGGCTTCAGCGTCCGCGACCTCGGAAGCCATCGGCTCGCCGGCCTGCCCGAGCCCGAGCACATTCATCAGCTCCTCGCGGACGGACTCCCGCGTGACTTCCCGCCCCTGCGCAACACAATCGCCCTGCTCGGGAACGCGATGACGGTCGTGATCGCCGAGGACTCCGTCCTGCTCCGCGAGGGCGTCGCCCGGCTGCTTGCCGAGGCCGGCTTCGAGGTGGCGGCCCAGTCCGACAACGCAGACGACCTGCTGCGTCACGTCGCGATGCACAGGCCCGCGGTCGCCATCGTCGACATCCGGATGCCGCCGACTCACACCGACGAAGGGCTCGTGGCTTCGCGCGAGATCCGCGCGCGGTTCCCCGGCACCGGTGTGCTCGTGCTCTCGCAGTACGTGGAGCCGGGGTACGCCGTCGGGTTGCTGGAGGGCGGCGCCGACGGTGTCGGCTACCTGCTCAAGGACCGCATCTCCGACCTGGAGGAATTCGCGTCGGCCGTGCGGCGCGTCGGCGAGGGCGGATCGGCGCTCGACCCGGCCGTCGTCAGCCAGCTCGTCGGCCGCCGCCGCGCGGACGACCCTCTCGATGCCCTGACCCCACGTGAGCGCGAGGTCATGGAGCTGATGGCCGAGGGGCGTTCGAACCAGGCGATCGCGGAGCGCATGTTCGTGACGCTGCGCGCGGTCGAGAAGCATGTGACGAGCATCTTCACGAAGCTCGACCTCCCCGCTTCGAGCGACGACCACCGCCGCGTGCTCGCCGTGCTCACGTTCCTCCAGAAGTGACGTGAGGTGACAGGCCTCAGCCTGTGACCGGGTTTCGCGAAGAGTGCGGTTTACCCCACCCCCAAGACGCCTGACTGCCGCACTGTCAGGCACGGCCGACGGTGCGAGCCTTGAGCGGAGAGAACAACGACCCTCAAGGAGAAGCGAATGTCACCCCTGAAGCAGAGCACCAACATCGCGGCCCGCATGGGTCGTTGGAGCGCACGCCACCGAAAGACGGCCATCTTCGGCTGGCTCGCCTTCGTCGTCGCCTCGTTCGCGATCGGTACCGCGGTCGGAATGCAGACGATCGACCAGAACGACATCAACGTCGGGGAGTCCCGCACCGCCGACCACATCATCCGCGACGCCGGCTTCAAGCTCGACCAGCAGATGGAGTACGTGCTGGTGCAGTCGCCGGTGAAGACGGCGACCGATCCGGCGTTCAGGGCGGTCGTCGACGAGACGATCGCGAAGCTCGAGTCCTTCCCACAGGTGACCAAGCTCCGTTCGCCGCTCGCGCAGGGCAACGAAGGCCAGATCTCTGAGGACGGCCACGCGGTGCTGATCCAGTTCAGTCCGAGGGGCACCTACGAGGAGGCCACGAGGTACATCGACACGATCACGGCCGGTACCGCGCAGGTACAGAAGGTGAATCCGGGCTTCACGGTCGTCCAGGCGGGCTCGGCGTCGACCGGCAAGGCGCTCGACGAGATGTTCGGCTCCCAGCTCGCACGGGCCGGGATGATCTCGATCCCGATCACGCTCGTGATCCTCCTGCTCGTGTTCGGCTCCCTCGTCGGAGCCGCGATCCCGCTCGGGCTCGCGCTCACCGCCGTGTTCGCGACCATGGGGCTCGTCGCTCTGCCGAGCCAGATCGTGCCGATGGACGAGGCGATCTCCGAGGTGATCCTCCTGATCGGGCTCGCCGTGGGCGTCGATTACTCGCTCTTCTACATCCGCCGAGAGCGGGACGAGCGCCGAGCCGGCCGCAGCGAGTCTGCTGCGCTCGAGGCCGCCGCGGCGACGTCGGGCCGGGCCGTGCTCATCTCCGGGATCACGGTGATGATCGCGATGGCCGGAATGTTCTTCTCGGGCGACAAGACGTTCATGTCGTTCGCGATCGGAACAATGATGGTCGTCCTCGTCGCGATGATCGGCTCGCTCACCGTCTTGCCGGCAATGCTCTCCTGGCTCGGCGACCGGGTCGACAAGGTGCGCGTGCCCTTCATCGGCCGGCTCAAGCGGGATGACGGCGAGAGCCGGTTCTGGGGTGCGATCCTCGGAGCCGTCCTGCGCCGGCCGCTCGTTTCCGCGATCGGCGCGACGGCTGTCCTCGTCGCCCTGGCGCTCCCGGCCCTGAACCTGCACACGAGCCAGTCGGGTCTCGACGCCCTGCCGCAGTCACTGGCCGAGGTGCAGGACTACAACAAGGTGCAGGACGCGTTCCCGGGCGGTGCGAGCCCCGCCGTCGTCGCGATCAAGGGCGACGCCTCCGATCCGGCCCTCCAGGCGGCCGTCGCCGACCTGAAGCGTCGGGCGCTCTCGTCGGGTAAGGCGCTCGACCCGATCTACTCGGAGACATCACCGAACGGCACCGTCACTCGCGTCGCGATCCCGCTCGTCGGAAACGGCACGGACGCGACGTCGAACGACGCACTCGACACGATCCGCACCGAGATCCTGCCGGCCACGGTCGGCCAGGTCGCGGGCGTCGAGTACGCAGTCACGGGCGATACGGCATCATCGAAGGACTGGAACGAGAAGATGAAGTCGTCCGCCCCGCGCGTATTCGTCTTCGTCCTCAGCTTCGCATTCCTGCTGTTGCTCGTCTCGTTCCGCTCGATCGTGATCCCGATCAAGGCGATCCTGATGAACCTGCTCTCGGTCGGCGCGGCCTACGGCCTCCTGGTCGCCGTCTTCCAGTGGGGTTGGGGCGCGAACCTCCTCGACTTCCAGAAGAACGGCGGCATCGCGTCATGGCTGCCGATGTTCCTGTTCGTGATCCTGTTCGGGCTCTCGATGGACTACCACGTCTTCATCCTCAGCCGCGTCAAGGAGTACGTCGACCGCGGCATGGGCACGGAGCGCGCCGTCGAGAAGGGGATCCGCTCCACCGCAGGCGTCGTCACGAGTGCGGCGGTCGTGATGGTGTTCGTCTTCGGCGTCTTCGCGCTGATGCCGATCATCGACATGAAAGAGATGGGCATCGGCCTCGCAGCAGCCGTCCTGATCGACGCCACGATCGTGCGTGCCGTGCTGCTGCCCGCCACGATGAAGCTCCTCGGCGAGTGGAACTGGTACCTGCCGGCGTGGCTCGAGTGGCTGCCGACGCTCGAGCACGAGCGCTCGGCCGACCTGCCGGCGATCGACGCCGAGGCGGCACGGGCAGCGGCCTGAGGCTCGGCTGACACGAACGCGGAAGCAGAGCAGCCGCCGCGCCCGAGGGCGCGGCGGCTGCTCTGCGGACCCGTCCTGCGTGCTCTCTACGCGGCTGTGAGCTCCTGCTCTGCTCGCAGCCAGTGCTCGGCGGCATCACCCGGCTCGCCCTGCTCCCAGAGCAGGTACGCCAGGATCGCGATGTCATGCGGCTCAGCGGCCGCGACCCGCGACGTCGCGGCCGACGTCTTCTTCTTCTTCGCCGCCGGTTTCGGTTTCGACGCGGCAGCGCCGGCCCGTGAGGGCCGCTTGGCCGTTGTCGTGCCCTTGGCGGCTTCCTTCTCTGCCTTCGTGGTCTTCTTCCGGGCACGCGGTGCCCGTGGCTTTTCCTCCGCCATCGGTTACCTCCTTGACGTTTCCCTTGTGAGGATGGAGGTGACACCCATCGTCGGGCGCCTACCGTTCCGTCGAAAATGGTACCTGCCAGGGCGGCCGGCCCTCGGATCTCGCCGAGATCCCTCTGTGTCCCCCGGCGCTACGCAGTAACCGGAACCCGAAGGGTGAGCGAGACCGCGAACTGCCTGATCTCGTCCCAGTCGCGGTGGTCACCGGCGGGCATGCGGTTGTAGGGGAACGGCATCCTGTCGGGGTCGATGACGCCGCCGAAGATCTCCGTTGCGGCCGGTTCGAGCTCGGGATAGCGCTCGAGGCCACGCTCGAGCTGAGGCCGCACCTTCTCCTTCTCGGCCGGGTCGTCGTTGAGTGGCCCCATTGCGAAGACTGCGAACGGAAGGTGTGCGAGCTCGCCCCGGTGGTGACGCAGGAAACGACGTGCCTCGCGATGGAGCCGCCCCATGTAGAGCCCCGTCCCGAGCACGACGAGGTCGTAGCCCTCGAGATCGCGCGCATGACGGGCGGCAACGACATCGCAGGCTGCTCCGCGATCGCGCAGGACCGCGCCGACGTACCGGGCCACTTCTTCGACCGAGCCGTACTTGCTTGCGTGGGCGACGAGCACTCGGGTCATGGTGATCTCCTCTCGCTCACTCCGAGCGTCGCACCCTGCGGGCGGCGTGACATCGGGTGCGGCGCTGATTGGCGGTGCCGGGAAACCCGCAGCAAGGCGCGCACGACTACGATGTTGCGGTCGCCGGAGTAGCTCAGCTGGTCAGAGCACCGCTCTTGTAAAGCGGGGGCCAAGGGTTCGAATCCCTTCTCCGGCTCCTTCTCGGATGGCGCAGGTACCGCCGCCGCGCGGCTCAGCCGCGGGCGAAAGCCTCGGCGGGCACGAACTGGTCCACCTCGACGATGCAGTCGATCGGAACGTTCGCTCGTTGCGCGGCAGCGATGATCGCGTCGGGAGACGGGGCTTCATACAGGCAGTACGACCGTCGCCGGTCGGCGGAGAGAAACGAGAACAGCCAGCTCACGCCTTCCTCGCCGTTGATGTCCTCGATCACCCGGACGTCGTCGGCCGACAGGTCGAGCTGCTCCGCGAACGTGCGCTCGATGATGTAGCGGGGCACAGTGGCGCAATTCTAGCGCGCCTCAGATCGTCGTGAGACCTCGGCGGTGCGCGTACGCGGCGGCTTCGGTGCGGTTGGTCGTGTTCGTCTTGCGGAGGATCGATCGCATGTGGTTCGCGACGGTGTGCTCGCTGAGGTGCAGCTCCCGGCCGACTTCGCGGTTCGAGAGCCCGTGCTCGACGAGACGAAGCACTTCGAGCTCGCGGGCAGAGAGATCGTCGGGTGTGCTCGCGACGCGTCCGACTTCCACCCCGAGCCTGCGCACGCGTGCGATCACGGTGGGCATGCCGACCTGCTCGGCGTGCGCGAGCGCCTCGCTCAGAAGCGGTTCCGCCTGGTCGGTCCTGCCGACCCGGAGGAGCATGCGGCCGAATTCGTATTCGGTGTGCGCGAGCCAGGTCGTCGCTCCCATCTTCAGGTTTGCGGCGAGCGCCACCTCGAAGTGGTGCTCGGCGAGCTCGTTCTCGCCGCTCGTGGCGGCGAGCATTCCGAGGTACCGGTCGGCGGCGCCGTAGCAGGCGACGCCGTGCCCGATCATGACGCTGATCCCTGCAAGGGGCGCGAGCTCGGGATAGAGCAGCGTGGCCGTCTCGGCGTCGCCCACGGCACAGCTCGCGTCCGTCAGATAGGTCAGCGAGGCCAGCCACAGCGACTCGCGCAGGCGATCGAGCCCGAGGCGGCGCACGCGTTGGAGCTCACCCCGGACGTCCTGCTCCATGTCGAGCTCGGCGAGCAGGGCCGCGAAACCCGGGCGCCAGGCTCCCCCCTCCCGCTCGCTCGTCGCGAGCAGTCGCAACACGGGCGCGAGCTCGCCGAGACGCCCCTGCTCCCGGCGCACGCCGAACATCTGAATGCCGTAGACGCCCGAGGCGTCGCGGCCGGTGAGCAGTTGCCCCCAGTCCCGCGAGCGCTCCGCCGCAGCCTCCGCGTCGGGAAGCCTGCCCTCCATGAGCGCGAGGGCGGATGCGTAGTGCTCCGCTACGTGGCAGATGAAGGGCTGCCTCGTCCGGCTCGCCTGCTCGAGGACAACGGCGAGGTCGAGAGTCGCCGCCTCGATCTCCCCCATCGCCATGAGGCAGGTGATACGCCATTCCATCGCCTCCGCCTCCAGCTCCAGGTCACCCAGCCGGGCTGCCAGCAGGCGGGCCTCGGCGAGCATCTCGAGAACCTCGCTCCGAGGCTGATCCGACCAGTACGACGCCGCCAGGACGGCCGCGAGGGCCGCGTGATCGCCGATCCGGCGCGCCATCGCGATCGCGCTGTCTCGTGCCTCCCGGCCCCTGTCATGGTGACCGTGAAGCTCGGCGTGTGCGCGCGAGAGGGCGGTGAGGAGCCGACAACGTAGCCCGGAGTCCTCGGGCTCGAGCAGCTCGACCGCTTCGGTGAGCAGAGCCAGCGCGCCCTGATCGTGCAGTCCAGGCCTCCAGCATGCCCCCTCGAAGCCGATCGCGGCCCGCGCGAACAGCGGCCCGTCGCCCAGCGAACGCGCCAGCTCGGCTGCCTGCCGGAAGGCGGCGAGCGCTTCCAGCGAGCGTCCCGCCCTGTAGAGCTCCGCACCGAGGGCAAGAAACGTCTCGGTTCTCCGCCGGGGGTCGTCGATACCGAGATCCAACGCCGTCCGGAGCCGCGACGCGGCCTCCTCGAACGAGAGCGCGTCGGCCGCAGACTCGGCCGCGAGCAGGTTGTAGGTGATGGCTCGATCGGTCTCGCCGAGCACGGCTGCCTCGGTGAAGTGGTGGGCGAGTGCCGCCAGCCGCGCCCGTTCGTCTCCGCGCAGACCCGGGGTCTCGAGCGCTTCGGCCACGCGAAGGTGAAGCTCGGCGCGCCGGAGAGCGGAGAGACGGTCGAGTACCGACCGGCGAACGAGCTCGTGCGTGAAGCGGTACCCGAGACCGCGGCCGGGTACCTCCTCGACGAGTCCGCTCCGGGCCGCCTCGTCGACCGCATCGAGCAGGGCCGGCTCGTCGATCTCGCTGATCATGGCCACTCGCCGTAGCGTCGCGAGCTCGACCGTCTCGCCCGAGACGGCTGCAATCTCGAGGATCACTCCGGTCTCCGGGGCGAGCCGGGCGAGCCGGTGGGTCACGACCTGACGTACGGTCTCCGGCGTCCCGAGCTCGACCGCCGGACGGGTGAGCCGGACACCGGCTGCGCCGACCTCGACCGCCTCCGAGGCCACGAGCTCGCGCCATAGCTCAGTCATGAGGAATGCATTGCCCGCGGTGAGCTCGCCGATCACGGTCGAGACGTCCGCCATCACGTCGGCCCCGGCCGCGAGGCGCACGAACTCGGCCACCTCCGGCGCGGAGAGCCCATCCAGGTGCAGGCGGACGACACCCTCGCTCCGATGGACGTCCACGAGCGCCTCGGAGAGCTCTGCGGGAACGTCCGCCTCCGCGTCACGGAAGGTCGCAACGAGGAGCATGCGCACGTCGGATCCGGCCCGCACGAGGTGGCGCACGAGCTGCAGCGTCGCTGCGTCGGCCCAGTGGACGTCCTCGAGCAGAAGCAGCACGGGCGCCTCTGCTGCGATTGCGCCGAGAAACTCGGTGACGGCCGTGTGCAGGCGAAGCCGCTCCGTGTCGACGTCACCCTGGAGGGGGGGCGGCAGGTGGCCGATCCTGTCCCGCAGCTCCGGGAGGAGGCGCGTCAGCTCACCGCCGGTCGCGCCGAGCCGACGCCGCAGCTCGTCGGGAGCGGCGTGGCGCACATAGTGGCCGAGCGCGCTCACGAACGGCCCGTACGGTGTCCGCACGACGGCGTCGCAGGCACCGTAGAGGACGGTGACCTCCTCCGTCGCCGACGTGGTGCAGGCAAGCTCGCGCACGAGCCGGCTCTTGCCCGATCCCGGCTCCCCCGCAATGAGGGCCGCCCGCCGTCCCTCGCCGTCCGTGAACGGAACGAGAGCACGCAGCGTGGCGAGCTCCCGCGTTCTCCCGACGAACGCGAACGAGGGTGGGAGCCTGAGTGGCCCCGGCAGCGGAACGGATGACGACATCACTAGTCAGATCTGATCATGGCGCATCGGACGGCACCGCGTGGAAATCGGTCAGCGCGGGTCATGACAGCGGCTCCCCGACGTCCTACTCTCGACTCACCTACAGAAGGAGTAGACGTGAGCATGACTGTATCTACTGCGAGCGCAGCGAGGACCGAGCTCGGCGGCTCGTTCGGCGGCGAGCTGATCGGGCCCGAGGACGCGGGCTACGACGCGTCGCGGGCGCTCTACAACGCGATGATCGACCGGCGGCCGGCGCTGATCGCCCGCTGTGCCGATGCCACGGACGTCGCGGCCGTGATCGGCTTTGCGCGGGAGCACGAGCTTCCGCTCGCGGTGCGCGGAGGCGGTCACAACGGCGGCGGGCTCGGCAGTGTCGACGACGGGGTGGTTGCCGACCTGTCCCTCCTCGACGCCGTCTCGGTCGAGCCGGACACGCGCACCGTGCGCGTCGGCGGTGGCTGCACGTGGGGGCAGGTGGACGCCGCCGCGCACGAGCACGGCCTCGCCGTCCCGGCCGGCGTGATCTCGACCACAGGGGTCGGTGGACTGACCCTCGGCGGCGGGCTGGGTCACCTCACCCGCGGCTGCGGGCTCACGATCGACAACCTTCTCTCGGCCGAGATCGTTCTCGCTGACGGGTTGCGCGTGACGGCGAGCGCGGACGAGAACCCGGATCTCTTCTGGGCGATCCGCGGGGGCGGCGGCAACTTCGGCGTCGTGACCGAGTTCCGGTTCCGCGCCCACCCCGTCTCGACCGTGGTCGGGGGGCCGACCTTCTGGGCACTCGAGGACACCCCGGCGGTCATGGCGGCCTATCGCGAGTGGCTTCCGAGCGCCCCCCGCAACGTCGGAGCGTTCTTTGCGTTCCACACCGTCCCACCGGGGCCGCCGTTCCCGGAAGAGATCCACATGCGCAAGGTGTGTGGCATCGTCTGGTGCATCGTCGGCTCGGACGAGGAGGCAGAGGAGGCGATGGCCCCGATGCTCGCCGTCGCTCCGCCGCTGATGCACGGAGCCCAGCGGGTGCCGTTCCCGGCTCTGAACAGCGCGTTCGACGGTCTCTACCCGCCGGGCGACCAGTGGTACTGGCGGGCGGACTTCACGAACGACCTCTCCGACGAGGTCGCTGCCCGCAACGTCGAGTGGAACGATCGGACGCCGAGCTGGAAGTCGGGCTCGCACATCTACCCGATCGACGGTGCCGCGCACGACGTGGGCGCGAACGACACTCCGTGGGCCTACCGCGACACCCGCTGGGCGCAGGTCATCATCGGCGTCGACGCCGACCCGGCCTCGGCACCGGCGCTGAGCGACTGGGCGATCGGCTACTGGGAGGCGATCCACCCGTTCTCCGCCGGCGGGGCGTACGTCAACTTCATGATGGACGAGGGCCAGGCCCGGGTGAAGGCGACCTACGGTGCCAACTACGAGAGGCTCACCCGGGTCAAGGCGGAGGTCGACCCGGGGAACGTCTTCCGCGTCAACCAGAACATCCAGCCGGCCACGTCGTAGAGACGAGAGGAGTGCCGGAGCACCCCACCCGAGGGCGACTCCGGCATTCCTCGAACCTCGCTGCGGGGCCGGGCTAGCTCGACGGCGACAGAAGCTCGCGGATCGCGGCCAGGACGGCGGGCTCCTCGGCGGCATTGAAGTGCTTGGCATTCTCGACGATCTGCACGTCGGCATCGAGCCGCTCCAACCAGTCATCGCGGTTCCGGCCCCAGTCCGAGGTGAACGGGTCGTCGTCGGACAGCAGGATCCGTGGCCGGCCCGCCGCCGCCTGGATGCGTGCTGGAGGCTCCCAGCTCTCAGCCTGCGCGCTCGCGGACGACCCGGGCGAGGTCGATCCGCCTCAGGGCGCGGAGCGCCGGCCACTCCGAGATGACCGCGACGACGAGCACGGCGACAGCGGCCAGAAACGGCGTCCACGGCTGTAGCTGGAGGTCGAAGCGGAAGAGGTCGCTCGAGTAGGACGCCATGAACCCTCTGGCGACGATCCAGGCGACCGGCAGCCCGACGACGATGCCTACGACGGTCAGCAGGATGTTCTCCGCCTGCAGCAGCCGCGCCACGGCGCGGTGGCTGACGCCGTTCGCCCGCAGCGTCGTCACCTCGACCGAGCGCTCGGCGACATTCGCCGCCATCGCCGTGAACATGATCACGAAGGCAAGTGCGGCGGCGAAGACGAGCATGGCGCCGACGAACGCGTAGAAGAGGCCGAGGTAGCGGTGGTAGAGCCGTTCCAGCCCACGTGTGTCGGTGACCGCCGCCACCCGAGGCAGTGCCTCGAGCCGGCCGATCGCCGCGGCGGTGTCCGCGCCCTCGGCGAACCGGACGAGAACCTGGTTCGGCTCGAGGCCGAGCGACGCGAGCCGCGCCAGCGAGGCGTAGGCGTAGGTGCCGAGCGGCTCGTCGACGAAGCCGGCGACGGTCGCCCCGGACGACCGATGCCCGGACACCTTGATCTCGACCGTGTCCCCGACACCGACGTGGAGCAGCCCTCGCGCGGCTCCTCCGAGAACGACGCCGCGTTCGAGGGCCGCCGGATCCGGGAAGCCGTGCATCGCCGTCCCCGGTTCGTACGCGCGGAGCGCGGTGGCGTAACTCCCTCGAGCGGAGACGACCGTCACGGGGACCTCGACGGCGGGCTCGGCGGAGGCGACCCCCGGCACCGTCTCGACCTGCCGCAATCCGGCCGCGGAGACGGGCCGGTCGAGCTGCAGCGCGGCATCCTGGCGGTCGACCTCACCGAACTGGCGCGCCAGCAGCACGTTCGTCGTGTCGAGCATGCCCCAGGCGACGAGGATGAGCGTGAGGGCGAGCACGACGCCGAGGACGGTCGAGAGGCTGCGGCGGCGACTTCGAGAGATGCTACGCAGCACGTGGCGGCGGCGTACGGGCAGCCGTCGAAGCGAAGGAAGCAGCCGCTCCGCGGCCGAGAGACCGCCGCGTGTCGCGGGGACGATGCCGCGCATCGCCTCGGCAGGCTCCACGCGCGTGGCGGCGAGAGCAGGAGCGAGCGCGCCGAGCCCGCCGACCACCAGGGCAAAGGCGAGTGCGACCGCAGCCGTGCCAGGATGGGTCGACGTGACGGCGAGCGGGATCGCGAGCTCGCGCGTGTAGACGCGGGTCAGCAAGGAGGCGGCCGCCTCGCCCGCGAGGGCGCCGGCGATACCGCCGGCGGCCCCGAGCACGAGCCCGTACGAGAGGTAGTGCACGAGCAGCGAGCGGCGTGCCGCACCGCTCGCCCGCAGCGTCCCGATCAGGACTCGCTCGGCCCGCACGCGCCGCGAGAGCAAGACACCGGTCGCCAGGGCCGCGGCGGCCATGAAGAGCAATGGGAACAGGACCGCGAGCTGGCGGAAGCCGTCGATGTCGGTCTGGAGCGCGGCGTTCGACGGCTGATCGGCGCGGGGCACCACGTCGTGGGCACCGAGCCGCGCGGCGAGGCCCTCGAGGCGCGCGGTGAGCGCGGCCGAATTCGTGCGCGGGGCGTACCGCACCGACGCCTCGCGCATGCCGGCAGCACCGGTGAGCGCTGCCGCCTCGGCCTCGGGGGCGAAGACGACACCGAAGCTCTTCGGGGCCGGCAGGACGTCCTGGCGACTGCGCGCGGGCCAGAGGTACTCCCAGGAAGAGACGATGCCGGCTATCCGAAACGTGCGCCAGCCGTTCGGCCCGAATATCTGGAGCGTCCCGCCGGGACGGAGATCGAAGTCGGCCGCCAGGTGCTGCTCGACGAGCACGCCGCCCGAGCGCGAGCCTGCCTCGAGCAGGAGACGGTTCACGGTGGGTTCGGGGGCGGTGCCGACGACCCGGCCGAGCACCTTCGCGTCGCCGAGCCGGAGCGGCACGTCGCCGACGGTGCGCGTCTCGACCGCGTCCACTCCCTGCACGTCGCGCGCCGCGCGCGCAAAGGCGTCGATATCGCCGCCGACCACGGCCAGGTCGGCGGCCCGCAGGTCGGCGAAGACGCGCTCGTAGCTCGCCTGGAGATTGCGGTACGCGTCGAAGGACGCTGCGAAGAGCGCCGCGCCGAGGAAGAGCGTGGCGGCGATCGCGACCGCCTGCCCCAGCTGCCGCCGCAGGTCGCGGAGAAGCTTGCGCCGGAGCATCTTCACCACGAGACCTCCGAGGCCCCCACCGGATGGGCGTTTTCCTCGACCGCGACGATCGCCCCGGATCGCATCCGGACGACGCGGTCGGCCATTGCGGCGATGGCGCTGTTGTGCGTCACCATCAGCACCGTGCGGCCGCTCTCCCGGTTGAGCTTGCGAAGCTCCTCCAGCACGAGCTGGCCGGTCTCGAGGTCGAGCGCGCCGGTGGGCTCGTCGCAGAGGATCAGCGCCGGATCCTTCGCGACCGCGCGAGCGATCGCAACGCGTTGCTGCTCCCCGCCCGACAGCTGCGCCGGGAAGTGGTCGAGCCGGTCGCCGAGACCAACTGCGACCAGCGACTCGCCGGCCCGTCGCTCGACGTCCTCGTGGCCGGTCAGCTCGAGGATGAGCGCGACGTTCTCGAGCGCGGTCAACGAAGGCACGAGGTTGAAGAACTGAAAGACGAAGCCGACGTTCTCGCGCCGAAACGAGGTGCGCTCGACGTCGTCGAGGGCTGCGAGCTCGTGGCCCGCGACCGTGAGCGTGCCCCGGCTCGGCCGCTCGAGCGCGCCGATCAGGTTGAGGAGCGTCGTCTTGCCCGAGCCGCTCGGCCCGAGCACGACGACGAGCTCGCCGCGATCGATCGTGAGCGAGACGGAGCGCAGAGCCGCGACGGCCGAGGCGCCCTCGCCGTAGGTCTTCCCGACGCCGTCGAGGACGATCTCCCGACCGGACGGCACCCCGGTGGAGACGTCCGGATCCACCCCCCTACCTTACGCCCGGAGGCCGCTCGGCAGCGGACGCGGCTCGGGCAGACTCGGTCTCGGAAGCCGGAAGGATCAGCCGAGCGGTTCCTGCCAGACGAGCGCCGTGCCGTCGAGGACGACGACGCCGTCCTGGTTGGTGATCGTCGTCGCGAGCTTGTAGATCGGCTTGTCGGCACGCGCCTCGAGCACCTCTGCGGTGGCGGTGATCTCGTCGCCGGGGCCGACGGGAGCGCGGAAGCTCCAGTCGACGTGCAGGAACACCGAGCCGGGCCCGGGGAGGTTCTCGGCGACGAGTGCGTTGAGCAGGCCCGAGGTGACGCCTCCCTGGACGATGATCCGCCCGAACCGGCTCCGCGAGGCGAGCGCCTCGTCGTAGTGGAGTGGGTTCGTGTCACCTGAGATCTCGGTGAACCGCTCGATGTCGCTTTGCCGAACGAGCCGGGTGCGTGACGCGGTCTGACCGATCTGAATCATCCGTCACTCCTTCCAGTCGGGCAAGGGTCGTGGGCGCGAGTGTAGAGCGTCGATCGCCCTTCCCCCGATCAGCCCCTCCCGCCCGCGATCCGCGCAGCCTCGGGAAGCGACTTGAGCCGGAGCATCGCCATGACGCCGATCACGGGCCCGGGGACCAGCAGGACGAACGCCCAGAACCAGCTCGAGCCGTCCCGGATCACCGGAACGAGCCAGATAGTGGCAACGGTGAGGACGAAGCCGACGGCCAGCTGCATCGTGACCGCCGTGCCGACGTAGGCCTGGTCGGCGACTTCGGTGACGATGGTCGAGAACTGCGCCGAGTCGGCCACGACCGTCAAGCCCCACACGAGCGCAACGGCGACGAGGAGAAGCAGCGGGGCCTCCCGAAGCGCGCCGATGACGAGTGCGCACGTGCCCGAGACGGCCATCGCGGACGCCGTCAGCCGCGTTCGGCCCCAGCGGTCACCGAGGACGCCGCCGCCGTAGCAGCCGATCGCGCCTGCGCCGATCACCGCGAAGGTCAGGATCGAAGCGAGCCTGGCGGGATCGTCGACACCGTGCAGCCGAAGCGTGTCCGTGGCGAACGCCGCGAACCACGCCCACATCGCGTAGAGCTCCCACATGTGCCCGAAGTAACCGATCGACGTGAGCCGGACGGCGCGGTCACGGCTCAACCGTCCGACCTGTCGGGGATCGAAGACCGCGGGTGGAAAGCCGAAAGGGCCTTCGTGGAAGGCGAACCCGGCCAGGACGCCCCCGCCGACGGTCAGGAGCGATGTCGTCACGAGCACGGTCTCCCAGGCGACTCCTCCGAACCCGTTCACGAGGTGCGGCAGCGCCGAGCCCAGCGTCAGCGCGCCCACCATGATCCCCAGGGCCGTGCCGCGCCCGGCGCGGAACCAGGTCGACATCGCCTTCAGGGCCGGCGGGTAGACGGCGGCCAGCGCAACTCCGGTCGCGAACCGAAGGGCGATGGCGCCGGCTGTCCCCGACACCGCCAGCAACCCGAGGTTCGCGGTCGCCGCGACCAGCGAACCCGCCAGGATCAGCCGCCTCGGAGCAACCGTATCGGCGAGATTGACGGCGGCGGAGACCACCGCGCCGGCGACGAACCCCAGTTGTACCGCGATCGTCAGCCATGACGCAGCCGTGGTCGAGAGCCCCCACTCGGCACGCAGTTGTGGCAGCACCGCGGACGCCGAGAACCAGGTCGCCATCGACAGCACCATGGCCACGGCGAGTACTGCCAGCGCCTTCCACCGCCCGGGCGGTTCCGCGGGCACCCGCTCCGGGCCTGGAACCGGACGTGACGTCGTAGGAGATGTTCCGTGCTTCAGGCCGTCCAACCGGCACCGCCCTCGGACGTCGTCGACTGCTCCTGGTCTACCGGACGGCGACAGACTATCCAGCAGGCGCGCCGGCCCCGACAGCCGGGCCAGTTCGACGACCCCGCGTGCAGCCCTCAGTCCGGAAGCAGCGGCATCGTGAGGCCGGGATCGCGGCCGACCAGCACACCGCGAGTGATTGCCTTTGATCCGAACCGGTCGCGCACCCGGTCGAGGGCTGCGTCGAGAGCCTCGGGGTCGCCACCCTCGAACGGCAACACGAGCTGTACCGCGCGCGCATCCTCGAGGTTGGCGACGGAGATGCCGACGAGCGTCAGGCCCCGGCGCTCGATGACGGGGAAGGCGGCCGCAAGGAGCGCTCGGGCGGCGACGAGCACCGGCTCCGTGCTCGCCGTCGCCCGCGGCAGCGTGTGCGAGCGACTCGCGCGCGTGTAGTCGCCGAAGCGGAGCCGGAGGACGACCGTGCGGCCCACGCGTCCGGCTGCCCGCAGCCGTCGCGTAACGCGGTCGACGAGCGCGACGACGTCCGCGTCGACGGACTCGAGCGACCACGGCGAGTGCCCTCGCGCACGCTGTGAGCCGATCGACCCGCGCCGGCGCCGTTTCTGCACCGGCCGCGGGTCGAGGTTGTGGGAGAGCGCGTGCAGATGGCGTCCCGTCGCGGGCCCGAGCATCGCCACCAGGGCCGCTTCGGGCAGGAGCGCGAGCCGGCCCACGGTCGTGACGCCCCGGTCACGGAGCCTGCCGGCGGTGACCGGGCCGACGCCCCAGAGCCGCTCCACCGGGAGCGGGTGCAGGAACGCGAGCTCGCCGTCGGGCGGCACCACGAGGAGGCCGTCCGGCTTGGCCACCGCGCTCGCGACCTTGGCGAGGAACTTCGTCCTCGCCACCCCGACCGTGATCGGGAGGCCGACCCGTTCCCGTACGTCCTGTCGCAGCCGCACGGCGATCTCGGTGGGCGAGCCCACGCTCCGCTCCATCCCACGGACGTCGAGGAACGCCTCGTCGATCGAGATGCCCTCGACGACCGGGGCGGCGTCCTCGAAGACCTGGAACACCGCCTTGCTCGCCTCCGCGTAGGCCGACATCCTGGGTGGGACGACGGCCGCTCGAGGACACAGGCGACGCGCGGCCGCCGCGCCCATCGCGGTACGCACGCCGAAGGCCTTTGCCTCGTAGCTCGCCGCGAGCACGACCCCCAGGCCGACGATCACCGGTCGGCCGCGCAGGCGCGGATCGTCCCGCTGCTCGACCGACGCGAAGAACGCGTCCAGGTCGGCGTGCAGGATCGATGCACCTGTCCTCGACACGAACACATGTTCTCATACGTCGGACGGTCGGTAGTTCGAGGAAGACCGGATCCGAGGCCTTCCCGATGCGCAACACAACGCCGGGTGGGATGTTGGCGGTGGAGCGACGCCCTCACATGGTGTCGCACGGCCGAGAGGAGGTTCCAGTGGCGTCGGCGCTCGCCGAACGAGCGGTCCGTCGCGCACCTGCGCGGGAACCGCTGATCCGGCTCTCCGGGGCCGAGAAGGTCTACAAGACGGGAAAGCTCGAGTACCGGGCCCTGCGCGGCATCGATCTGACGATCGGCGAAGGCGAGCTCGTGGCGGTGGTCGGCCCGTCCGGCAGCGGCAAGACGACGATCCTCAACCTGATCACCGGCATCGACCGGCCGACCGCCGGCGAAGTCGTCGTCGATGGGCAGAGCCTCGACGCGATGAGCGAGGAGGAGCTCGCGGTCTGGCGCGGGCGCAACGTCGGGATCGTCTTCCAGTTCTTCCAGCTCCTCCCCACTCTGACCGCATTCGAGAACGCGGTGCTCCCGCTCGACTTCGCGCGCAGCGGCACGCGGGCCGAGAGGGCCGAGCGCGCGCGCCACAACCTCGAGCTCGTGGGACTGGGCGACAAGCTCGAACACCTGCCCGCGGAGCTCTCGGGCGGCGAGCAGCAACGTGTGGCGATCGCACGAGCGCTCGCTTCGGACCCCAAGCTCGTGGTGGGCGACGAGCCGACGGGCAACCTCGACACACGCACCGCCGGCGACATGTTCGAGCTCCTCGAGCGGCTGAACGCAGAGGGCAAGACGGTTCTGTACGTCACGCACGACCCGGGGCTCGCCGCCCGCGCACACCGCACGGTGACGATCCGCGACGGGCTCGTGGTGGAAGGGTGACCGCACGGCGATGCGCTCCGCGCTGTTGCACAAGTCCGTCACCGACCTGACCCGCCGGAAGGCGCGCACGGCCTTCGCCGTGCTTGCGCTGGCGATCGCGGTCGCGAGCGTGGGCATCTTCGCACTGCCGCCGCTCGCCGACCGCGCGATGCAGAAGGAGATCGCGTCCAGCCGGCTCGCGGATCTGACGGTCGCCACGGAGTCGCTCCAGCTCACCGCCGCGCAGGCTGCGGCGCTCGCACACCTGCCGAACGTGGACGCGTTCGCGGCGCGCAGCGTCTACTCGACCCGCGTCTGGGTGGGCGATCGCCGCGTCAAGGCCGTGGTCGTCGGAGTCCCCGACTTCGCCGACCAGACGGTGGACGTCGTCCGCATCGAGAAGGGCTCTCCGCCCGGCGCCACGGGGATCCTCTCCGACGTGCAGAACAGCCGTCAGGGCCGCCTCTCGGCCGCACGGGGCGACAGCCTCCGCGTCGTCACGTCCGGCGGCGGAACGGCCCGGCTGCGGGTCACGGGTGAGGGCCGGAACATGTCGGGTGGGCAGATCGTGATCTTCGAGAGCGCTGTCGTGCTTTACGCGTCGCCGGAGACGGTGGCCCGGCTGAGCGGTCGCCCCGGGGCGACCTCGCTCGAGTTCCGTCTCCACGACCCGCGGCGGGCCGCCGCGACCGCGGCCGCCGTGCGCGACTACCTGACCGCCAACACGGCGTTCTCGGGCTTCGCGGACCTGCCCACGGTGCGGGCGCCGGGCGACTGGCCCGGCAAGGAGATCTTCACCGAGTTCTCGCAACTCCTCTACGTGGTGACGATGCTGGCGCTGCTCTGCGCGTTGGTGCTGATCGGTAACACGATGACGACGCTCGTCGGCGAGCAGACGCGCGAGATCGGGGCGATGAAGGCGATCGGCGCTACGGGCCGGCAGATCGCCGGGATCTACCTCCGCACCGCTCTGCTCCTCGGCGCGATCGGCTCGATCTTCGGCATCGCGCTCGGACTCGTGCTGGCGAACGTGCTCGTGAACTTCTTCGGCTCGACGTTCTTCGCGATCAGCGGCGGTTTCGGCGTCGACGTGCCGATCGTGCTCGCGAGCCTGCTGCTCGGCCTCCTGGGGCCGCCGCTCGCCGCGCTGCCGGCGATCCGCCGGGGAGTCCGTGTGCCGGTGCGCGAGGCGCTCGAGACGACGGGGTCGATCACCGCCGGCGGCGCCGACCGCGTCGACGGCCTGCTCCAGCGCCTCGGCTTCCTCCCCCGTACCGCCCAGATCGGCGTCCGCAGCGTGGGCCGGCGCAAGCGGCGCAGCATCGCGACCGTCTTCCAGATCGCCTTCGCGGTGGCGACGCTGCTCGCGGTGCTCGCGCTCGGCACGTCGGTCTCGAACCTGACGCACGACGGCTGGCGGGATCACGGCTGGGCGATCTGGCTCGGCTCGAGCCTGCACCCACCGCTCGACGCGAGGGCCGACGCATTGATCCGGGCCACCTCCGGCGTGCAGGCGGCCGAGCCCGTCATCGTCAACGACGTCGAAGTGGCCGGGGAGCCCGGCTTCGTGTGGGCGACCGCGCCGAAGACGTCGTTCGCCTACGACCTGACCGACGGCCGCTGGTACGGGCCCGCAGACGACCGCGCGGCCGCCGGGGTTGCGGTGGTCGAGAGCTCGATCGCGCGCGCAACCGGGACGCGAGTGGGCGACCGGATCACGCTCGACACCGCCTCGGGACGGGCTCCGTTCACGGTGATCGGGATCGTGAGCAACGTGCAGGAGAACGGCACCGTCGTCTTCGTTCCCCTCCGTACGGCCAGAAAGCTGCTGCACGCCGAGGAAGGGGTCAACGGCTACTGGATCCAGTCGACCTCGCAGGAGCACAGTGCGATCGACCGGCTCAACACGCGGCTCGAGGACACGCTCACCGAGAACGGCTACCAGGTCGGCACCGAGGTCACCTACGTCGGTGAGCGCGACAACGTCGCCCAGAACCGCACCCTCACGACGACGATCACCGTGCTCGGCTTCCTGATCGTCGCCATCAGCATGGTCGGCCTGATCAGCGCGATCACGATGAGTGTGCTCGAGCGGACGCGTGAGATCGGGATCCTCCGCTGCATCGGTGCCCGCGGCCGCGACATCCGCCGGATCTTCACAGCCGAGGGACTGCTGCTGGCGCTGCTCGGCTGGCTCGTCGGGATCCCGCTCGGCTACGTGCTCGACCATGCGCTGATCTGGCTCTTCGGCGAGCTCGTCGGGATCGAGATCCCGTTCGTGTTCCCGTGGGCGAACGTGGGCTACGCCCTCGCTCGGCACGCTCGCGCTCGCGCTGCTGATCATGCTCCAGCCGGTGCGGCGGGCCGTCCGGTTCAAGCCGGGCGACGCGCTGCGCTACGCGTGAGCGCGTGGTCGCGACTCGAGCCGCTCGACGACCTCGACGCCGGCCTCCAGTGACCGACGCACAGGACAGGTGGCGCTGACCTTCTCGAGCCGCGCGAGCTGCTCCTCCGTCAGATCGCCGGTAAGCGTGATGGTGACGTCGAACCGCCGAGGCGTCGCGTGGTGGTCGTAGTCGACCGCGACCGAGACCTCGCCGAGATCCCACTCCTTGGTGCGCGCGTACATGACGAGCACCGTCGAGATGCAGCTCGCGAGCGCTGCCGGAACCAGCTCGTGCGGCGCGGGGGCGCTTCCCTCGCCACCGACGGCCTCGGGCTCGTCGGTGACGAGGTGGTGCTTCCCGTCGATCAGAACGTCTTGCCGCAGCGTGCCGGGGATCGAGCGCGCGGTGGCGGTGAGGCTCATGCGGCCTCGACCGGGCCCGCGTGCTCCGCAATGACGCCGTCGAGGAACCTGCCGATCGCCGGGGCGGGCTGAGCGCCGACGAACCCGGTGACCGGCTCGCCGTTCGCGAAGACGGCCACCGTCGGGATGCTCTGAATGCCGTAGCGGGCCGCGATCGCCGTCTCGGCGTCCACGTCGACCTTGGCGAGCAGGATCTGCTCCGACCTCTTGGCGACCTCCGACTCGATCGCCGGCGCGAGCGCCCGGCACGGCCCGCACCAGTCGGCCCAGAAGTCGACGACGACGGGATGCTCGCGCGAGCGCTCGATTACTTCCTGCTCGAAGGTGGCGGTGGTGACGTCCATTGGTGATCCTTTCGATTCTCGATTGTTCAGGAGTGCCCGAACGTGACGTCCGGGAGGATTCGGTCGAGCCAACGCGGCAGGCCCCAGGCCCAGGTGCCGAGGAGCCGCAGCGCCACGGGCACGAGGACGAGCCGGATCAGGAGCGCGTCGAGCAGCACGGCGACGCCGAGGATGACGCCCATCTCCTTGGGCGGCAGCGGCCCGGAGAGCGCGAACGTGAAGAACACCGCGACCATCACGCGCCGCGGCCGCGAAGATCACGCGCCCGGAGTGCGCGAGGCCGCCGACCATCGCGTCACGCGGGTCGTGCGTGCGGTCGTAGTGCTCCTTCGCCGACGAGAGCAGGAACACGGTGTAGTCCATCGAGATCGCGAAGATCATGGCGAAGAAGAACACCGGCCCCCAGGCGTCGATGAAGCCCTGCGACTCGAAGCCGAGCAGGCCGGCGCCGTGGCCGTCCTGGAAGATCAGCCGGGCGACGCCGAAGGCCGCGCCGACCGCCAGCAGGTTGGTGACGACGCCGACGGCTGCGATCACGGGCGCCTGCAGCGCGAGCAGCAGCAGCAGGAACCCGAGCACGAGCACGACGCCGATCACGAGCGGCGTCTTCTGCGCCAGCACCTGCTCGAGATCGTGGTTCTCGGCCGTCGCGCCACCGACGAGCACGCCGGTCGGGACCGCCGCTCGCAGGCGGTCGATCGTCGCACCGACGGCCGGGCTCGACGGGTCGGAATCCGGAATCGCCTGCACGAGCACGAGCCCGCCGGCGCCCTTCTGCGCGGGCATCACCCGGGCGATGCCGGGGTCGGCCTTCACGACCGCGACGGCCCTGTCGACCTCCGCCGCCGGGCCGACGAGCTGGAGCGCGCCGGGCGCGCCCTCGCCGAAGGCCGACTGCACGAGCTCGTAGCCCTGCCGCGACGTCGTCCTGCTGCGGCACGACCTTGATCGACGGCATGCCGGTCCTGAGCCCGAGCACGGGCAGGGAGAGCGCAACCAGGATCGCGACGGCCGCGGTGCCGAACAGCCACGGACGGCGCCACAGGCGCTCGGCCCAGGCGGCGAACGCCGGCGAGCGGTGCTCGCCCGGAGTGCACCCACCTCAGCGCCAGCCGGTCGACCCGCGGTCCGAGCTTGCCGAGCACTGCGGGCAGCAACGTCAGCGACGCGAGCAGGACGAAGACGACCGAGACCATGATCCCGAGCGCCATCGAGCGGAACGCCGGGCTCGGCACGAGCATCACCGCGGAGAGCGAGATGAGAACGGTCGCGCCGGAGAAGAGCACCGCCTTGCCCGGCGGTGTCCATCGTCACCGCGACCGCGTCGCGCGCCGTCAGCTTGGAGCCGAAGAACGCACCGCGGAAACGGTGCACGATGAAGAGCGCGTAGTCGATCCCGAGCGCGAGCGCGAACATGAGCGCGAAGTTCATCGCCCAGATCGAGATGTCGAAGAACTTCGTGCCGAGATAGAGCGTGCCGGCCGAGGCGACGAGCCCGAGGATCGTCAGCATCAGCGGCAGCCCGGCGGCGACGAGCGAGCCGAACGCGAGCATCAGGATCACGAGCGTCACCGGCCAGGAGCAGCAGCTCGGACTTCATCATCGCGCTGCGGTTGGCCTCGTTGAAGTCCGACCACATGCCCGGAGGCGCCGGTCAGGCTCACCTGCACGCTCGTCGGTGCCCGGCGTCCTTCAGCTTCGCCCTTGAGCTCGTCGGCGGCCGCGACCATCTCGGTGGTGGTGCCCTTGGCACCCGCGCTGACGATCGCGGTGTGGCCGTCCTGCGAGATCGAGAACCCTTCGCGCGGCAGCGCAACGGTCGCCACCCGGGAATCCTCCCGCAGGATGACGGCGGCTCGGTCGACCGTAGCGGTGAACGCAGGATCGCCGACCGTCGCCGACGGCGAGTGGACGACGACCATCAGCGCCGCACTCGACTGGCCGCCGAAGTTGGCGTCGATGAGCTCTGCGCGCCTCGACCGACTGCGAGCCGGATGCCTCCCAGCCCGCGCCCGAGAGCGCGTGTCTCGACGCGAGGCGCCAGAACGCCGAGCCCGACGGCGACGACGATCCAGGCCACGAGCACGGCACGGAAATGGTCGGCCGTCCATGCGCCGAGACGGCCGACAGGTCCCACGACCGTCATCTGGAGCATCCCCTCTTCACGTGGAAGACCCGCTCGACGACGAGCGATGCGGGGCACCAGGAGACGGAAACGTAGAGCCATTGGCTGGCGCCGACGAACAGGGTGAGCAGCAGGAACCAGGGTGTGACGAGCGTCGCCGCGGCGACGCTCGCGATCGTGACGGTGCCGGCGAGTGCGAAGAGAACCCGCTCGAGCGGCCAGGAAGACCAGCTCATCGCCCCGCCCCCTCGAGGATCGCATTCAACTCGGCGACCTGGCGCTGAACGCTGCCGCACACCGTGTCGCAGAGCTCGAACACTCCCGCGTCGACGACGCGGTAGTGCACCTGAGTCCCCTCCTTGCGGCGGGCCACGATGCCGGCCTCGTGAAGGACGCCGAGATGCTTCGAGACGTTCTGCTGCGACGCTGCTACGGACTCCGTCAGTTCCTGAACGGTCGCCTCACCGGCGCGGAGCCGGTCGAGCAGCCTGATGCGCATCGGCTCGCCGATCACGCGGAAGCGCCGGGCGATGAGCTCGACGAGCGGTTCGGGTAGTGGGTTGGGCAGCGCCGAGATCGGGCTCAGGGTCATCGGGTCACCTCTCCTGCGGGCATCAGCGTTCCTTTCGGGCCGGTTTCGACCACAGTATACACAACTCTACGCTTGTAGAGTGTAGGTAGTTGTTACGGACGAGGACTGCGCCACGCACCCGATGCGGCACCCCTCGGTCGAACCGCATACTGGGATGAAGACCAGGCGCCCGACACGGAAGGTGGTTTTCGGTGGCGAAGAAGATCGTGATTCTCGGCGGCGGTACCGGCGGCACGCTGATGGCCAACCGCCTACGCAAGGCCTACGACCAGGGAGACGTGGAGATCACGGTCGTCGACAAGGACGACCGGCACGTCTACCAGCCCGGGCTCCTGTTCGTCCCCTTCGGGCTCGCCGACATCGAGGGCATCGTTCGCCCGCGCCACCGCCAGCTGCACCGGGGGATCGCCTTCCACGAGACGGAGATCGACCACGTTGCGATCGCCGACGACCGTGTGCACCTCGGCGACGGCACCGCCCTCCCCTACGACGTCCTGATCGTCGCGACGGGCACCCGGCTCGCCCCCGAAGAGACCGAGGGGCTCACCGGCCCGGGTTGGATGGAGCGCGTCTTCACCTTCTATACCCCGGAGGGTGCCGAGGCGCTCGCCGAGGCGCTCGCCCGGTTCGAGGGCGGAAAGCTCGTCGTGAACATCGTCGACATGCCGATCAAGTGCCCTGTGGCTCCGATCGAGTTCGCGTTCCTGGCAGACTGGTACCTGCGGGAGCGGGGGATCCGCGACCGGACGGAGATCGTTCTCGCGACGCCTCTCGACGGCTGCTTCACGAAGCCCATCGCCTCGAAGCACCTGACCTACCTGCTCGAGGAGAAGGAGATCGGACTCGAGGTCGAGTTCGCAGCCGGCGAGGTCGACGGGAGCGGTGGCCGCCTCGTCTCGTACGACGGGCGCGAGATCCCGTTCGACCTTCTCGTCACCGTCCCCGTCCACTCCGGAGCGGAGTACGTTGGTCGCTCGCCGGGCCTCGGCGACGAGCTCGGTTTCGTGCCCACGAACCCTCGCACACTGCAGTCGCTCGCCCGCCCGAACGTGTTCGCCCTCGGTGACGCGACGAACGTCCCCACGTCGAAGGCGGGGTCGGTGACGCATTTCGAGGGAGAGATGCTGACGGAGAACGTCCGTCACTTCCTGGCCGGCAAGCCGCTCGACGAGTCGTACGACGGCCATGCCAATTGCTTCATCGAGACAGGCTTCGGCAAGGCCCTCCTGATCGACTTCAACTACGAGACCGAGCCTCTGCCGGGCCGCTTCCCGTCGTCCCTCGGGCCGATGCCGTTGCTCCAGGAGTCCCGGCTGAACCACATGGGCAAGCTGATGTTCCAGTGGATGTACTGGCACGTGCTCCTGCCCGGCCGTGACATCCCGGGTATTTCCCCGCAGATGCAGATGAAGGGCAAGAAGCCCGTCGAGACCCACGCCTAGAGAGGAAGGGAGAAACGAGATGACGACAACCGAGATGACCGGCGTCGAACGTGACGCGGAGGGCTTCCTCACCGACCCGCAGCAGTGGAACGAGGAGATTGCCGCGATGATCGCGGCCGAGGCCGGGATCACCGAGCTGACCCCGCGCCACTGGCTGGTCGTGAACTACATGCGCGAGACATACCTGACCACCGGTGAGGCGCCCTCGATTCGCACGCTCGGCAAGGCGTCCGGCGTCCCGATCAAGGAGCTGTACGAGCTCTTCCCCAAGGGCCCGGCCAAGCTCGCCGCCAAGATCGGCGGCATCCCCAAGCCCCGCGGCTGCATCTAGGAGGAAACGATGACAACGATGACCGACCACGACCTCGAGCAACTCGTCACACCCGACGCCGCCGAGACGCCGAAGCCGATCGAGAAGGTGTCGATCGTGATCTCGAAAGGCTCGCTCGAGGGCATCTACCCCGGCCTGATCATGGCCAACGGGGCCCGAATGGAGGGCATAGAGGCCAACGTCTTCTTCACGTTCTTCGGGCTCGACGCGATCACGAAGAAGCGGCAGGGGAGCATCAAGGTTGCGACCGTCGGCAATCCCGGCATGCACATCCCGACGATCATCGGCGCCATCCCCGGCATGTCCTGGATGGCGACGAAGATGATGTCACGGAAGATGGAGAAGCTCGACATCCCGCCCGTCCCGGAGTTCGTCGAGATGATCGCCGACTCGGGCGCCGGCGTCTACGGCTGCAAGGCGACCGTCGACATGTTCGGCCTCTCCGATGACGACTTCGTGCCGCAGATGACCGCCGTAATCACCGTGGGCGAGTTCTACGAGAAGGCCGCCGGCGGCGAGATCGTCTTTACCTAGCCGCGTCTGAACCGGCGACAGGCTTCAGCCTGTCGCCGGGCTCGGCGGTGACTCGGCGGGCTGGCTGCGCGCCGCTTGCCGGGTACGAGTTGCCGGGTACGAGCCGGGGCCCCGAGTCGTGGTCAGCCCGCGGTGACCGTGGGCAGCCCGGCGGTCTCCCAGGCTGCGATCCCGCCGTCGACGTCGGTCACGCTCCCGAAGCCCTTCTCCGCCATCAGCGCGGTCGCCTTCCCGCTGCGGTTCCCGGAATGGCAGTAGACGACGTACCGTTCGCCCTGGTCGAGAGCGTCGATCCGGTCGGCGAAGTCCGCCGCGTAGAAGTCGATGTTCTCGGCGCCGGCGATGTGGCCCGCCGCGAACTCCTCGGGCGTGCGGACGTCGAGCAGCTTCACGTCCCCGGCCTCGATCAGCGCCTGCGCCTCCGCCGGCGAGGCGAGCACGACCGCGGCCGTCTCGACGGTCGCGGCTCCTTCCGTCGACGAGCTTCCGCACCCGGCCAGCGCCACTGCGGCGAGAGCCACGAGCACGAGCAGCACGCCTGTCGGCCTCGCACGCCTGCCCCGGGAAACGCTCACCCTCTGATCGTAGCCTCCGCCGGGGCCCTGGGATGCGCGGCCCTACGCGGGCACGGCGCGCATCGCCTGGTGCGCCACGATCTTCCGCTTCACCCGCTGGAGCGCGTTGTCGATCGTCTTCGTGTCGCAGTCGAGCTCGACCGCCATCGCATCGTACGACTTGCCGTCCAGGTAGAGGCGGAGCGCGTCGGACTCGAGCGACGAGAGCGACGCGCCGAGGCAGCCGACGAGGCTCTGCAGCTCCTCGGTCGAGATGACGCAGCTCGACGGGTCGTTCGTGCTCGGGCCGGGGAGTGCGTCGCCCAGGGTGCAGTCGCCGTCGCTCTCCTGGCCCGCGGGCGTGTGGCTGAACGAGACGTAGGTGTTCAGGGGCGAGTGCTTGAACCGCGTCGCGGTCTTGATCGCCGTGATGATCTGCCGCGTCACGCAGAGCTCGGCGAACGAGCGGAACGACGTCTCCTTGTCGTGCCGGAAATCGCGCATCGCCTTGTAGAGCCCGATCATCCCCTCCTGGATCAGGTCGTCGGCATCGCCGCCTGCGAGGAAGTAGCTGCTTGCCTTCAGTCGCACGAAGCCGTGGTATCGGCGCATGAGCTGATCGAGGGCCGCCTGGCTGCCGTTCCGCGCCTTGAGGACGAGCTGCAGATCCTCAAGCTCACGTTGAAGCTTCTGGGGCGACTTGGGGGCTACGGCGGTGCGGGCGGACATCGACTCTCCCTGGTTTAGGCGGTTTCCGAGGCTCTTCCACCCAGGGCTCGACCAAACTCTCACCCTGAAGTTGAGGGAGAACGTAGCACCTTCTTGCACGCGTTACAACCCCATTGCAAATCTTGCACTGTGATTAGAACAGGTGTTCGTAGTCCGTGCGGCGACGGGCTCCAGCCTGTCACCCGAGCGTGAGCGCAGTGACGGCCGCGGGCCTCAGAGCCCGCGGCGGAGCCGTTCGAGCTGCGCCCGGGTCTCGGGGTCGATGCGGTCGCGCAGCCGCGATGCTTCGTCCTCGACATGCGTCGGGCTCTCGAGCTCACGGAGGAACGTGCTCGACGCGATCTTGCGCACCTCCTGGCCGGACGTGCCGCGAACGGCCACGTCGGAGGAAACCAGGCAGACGAGCTCCTGCTGCCGGCGGTCGGCCGCGAGCCGCTCGAGCAGCGTGTCCGCGTCGAGCGCGTAGCGCACCGAGAGCGGGCCGACGTCGATCTCCTCACCGACCCCGTCGAAGACGACCACGCCACGGGCGCCGTTCATCGCGACGAAGCTGGCGAGCTCGTCGACGAGTTCCCGAACATCGGCGTGCCCCCCGGCGTGGAGCAGGTTGTACCCGTCGAAGAGGTAGAAGGTCGGGTCCGGCATGCAGCCATCGTAGGGGTCGACAGCCGGAACCCGGGTGACAGGCCGAAGCCTGTCAACGCCGCTGGCGCCGCGCCTCGTACAGCAGCACCGCCGCCGCGACGCTGACGTTCAGCGACTCGACGCCCGGCTCGAGGGGAATCGAGATTGCGGCGTCGCACGTCTTGCGGACGAGAGGCCGGACGCCCTTGCCCTCGGCGCCGAAGACGAGCGCGACGCCGCCGGTGAGATCGGCCTGCCACATCGTCTGCGGCGCGTCCGCCGTGGCGGCGTACGACCAGAGGTCGTCCCGCTTGATCTCCGCGAGATAGCGGGCGAGGTTCGGCACGACCGCCACCGGCAGGTGCTCCACGGTTCCGGCTGACGACCGGCAGACGGCCGGCGTCACCTGGGCGGCTCCGTGGGCAGGCACGATCACTCCCGTGGCGCCGGCGCCTGCCGCGGAGCGGACGACAGCGCCGAGGTTTCGCGGATCGGTGACCTGGTCGAGGCAGGCGAGCAGCGGCGCCTCGTGGGCCGCGAGCTCCCACGGGTCCGCGTAGGGGTACGGGGCCGCCCACGCGACGACTCCCTGATGATCGGGGCTCCCCGCCGTCTCGGTGAGCTCCCGCTCCTTGACGACGTGCGCCCGCGGGCCCTCTCCGAGCCAGTCGAGCGACGCCGACGCCCGCTCGGACACCCAGAGCTCGAGCACCTCGCGCCGACCGCGGAGTGCTTCGCGAACGGCATTGCGCCCGTAGACGAGCTCACGCGTCACGACAGCGGCACGAGCTCGAAACCACCGGCCACGTCGCGCACCTCCCAGCCGGCCGCGGCGATCTCGTCGCGCAGGCGGTCGGATTCGGAGAAGTCGCGGGCGGCACGGGCCGCAGTCCGCGCCTGCGCGAGTGCCAACACGTCGCCGGGTGCCTCGACGACGTCCCCGAGCCCGGCGAGCCCGAAGACGGCGAGACCGCGGCGCAGCTCGTCGAGTGCGCCTTCCCGCGCCCAGCGGTGGAACACGGCGAGCGCGGCAGGCGTGTTGAAGTCGTCGTCGAGTGTGGCGGCCAGCACGTCCCAGTCGCCCGTGGCGCGGGTCTCGCCGCGTAGGGCGTTGCGGAGGCTCTCCACCTGCACGCTCGCAGCGATCATCGCCTGCGGCGAGAACTCGAGCGGCTTGCGCCAGTGGCCCGTCATCAGGAAGAGCAGGGCCGCCTCCTTCCCCCACTCCGCGATCACCTCCTGAATCGTGGCGACGTTGCCGACCGACTTCGACATCTTCTCGCCGGTGAACCGGAGCAGGCCGTTGTGCATCCAGATCTTCGCGAAGGGACGACCCACGGCCTGAGACTGTGCGCGCTCGTTCTCGTGGTGGGGGAAGACGAGGTCGAGCCCGCCACCGTGGATCAGGAACTCGGGCCCGAGCGTCTTCTCGGCCATCGCCGAGCATTCGATGTGCCAGCCCGGCCGGCCCGGTCCCCAGGGGGAGTCCCACGATGTGTCCTCGCCGTCCTTCGTTGCCTTCCAGAGAGCGAAGTCGCGAGGATCCTCCTTCAGCGGGCTCGGCTCCTCGTCCTCGACCTGGTCGGGCCGATGGCCGGAGAGAGCGCCGTAGGTCGCGAAGCTCGGCACCCGGAAGTAGACGTCGCCGCCGGCCTCGTAGGCGTGCCCTGTGTTCACGAGCTCCGCGATCAGTGCGACGATCTCGGGGATCGTCTCGGTTGCGAGCGGCATCTCGTCCGGCATCTCGAGCCCGAACGAACGTGTGTCCTCCAGGTACCAGGCCGTGGCCTCGCGGGCACGGGCGGCGCTCGCCCCGGGGGCAGCCTCGTAGATCTTGTCGTTGACGTCCGTGATGTTGTGGACGTACGTGACGTCGTAGCCGCGCTCACGCAGCCAGTTCCGCAACCAGGCGAAGATGACGAACGGGACTGCGTTGCCGATGTGGGCCCGCTGGTACACGGTGGGCCCGCAGACGTACATCCCGACCTTCGCGGGAGGGTCCGGGAGCGCGACGAGGGACCTCGTCGCCGTGTCGTAGAGGCGCACGGTCATCGCCGTGTTATAGCGGCGGCTACCCGCCGCAGCGCCTCGCCGCGGGGGATCGCGGCAACCACAGTCCACAGCTCGGGGCCGCGCTCGGCACCCGTCAGCGCCAGCCGCAACAGCTTCAGGCTGCCGCCGACGGCTTTGAGCTCGCGCACGATGGCGCGTGCGTCCGCCTCCTCGACGGGGTCGGAAACCGGGGCGCGGAGCTCCACGAACCGCTCGAGAGTCGGCCGCGCCTCCTCCCCGAGCGCGACGGCTGAAGGCTCGAGGATCTGCCGGGCGATCTCGCGTGCCTCGACGAGCGTGCGGGCGCCGCGGAGCGCACGCGCGAGCTCGGGCGGCGCCCCGGCCGCAGCCGTGAGGTCGCCGTCCGACATCCCGGCGATCGCGTCTATCGCGAGCCGGTGGATGCGAGAGATGTCGAGGCTGACGTCGTGCCGTGGCAGTCCCAGCTCGTCGAGGTATGCGCGCACCGCTGCAGCCGGGATCCCCGCTTGGCGGAGATCGGCAACCGATGCGTGCTCGGCGCGCTTCGAGAGCTTCTTTCCGTCCTCGCCCAGCAGGAGCCCGTGGTGGATCACCTCGGGTAGCTCGCCGCCGAGCGCCCGGGCGATGCGCTGCTGCACCTCCTCGTTCGGACGGTGATCCGAGCCACGAATGATGTGCGTGATCCCGAGATCGAGGTCGTCGACCACGGTCGCGAGCTGGTACGTCGCGGTGCCGTCGGCCCGCGCAAGCGTGGTGCCCGCCAGCCGCACCGACCCGTCCGCGTCGCGCACCGCGCCCGCGCCGAGTGCGATCTCGGCTGCCTCGGCATGACGCTCCGACCGCTCGCTCTGGCGGATCGGCCCCTCCTCCCACGTGATCCCGAGCCAGCCGAGATCGGCGAGGATCGCCTCCTCGCCCCCGGGCACCGTTCGCTCCGGGTCGGTGTCGTCGATCCGTAGGACGAGTGCTCCACGGTGCTCGTCGGCGTACCCCCTGTTCGCAGCCGCGCTCAGCGCGTTGCCGAGATGGAGTGACCCGGTGGGGCTCGGGGCAAAGCGGACGCGAACAGTCATGCGTCGATCGTGACGTGCCCGGGCTGGGCGGCCACCCGCTCGAGCCAGCCCTCGATCGCCGGGTAGGGCCCGAGGTCGAAACCTCCCTCATGGGCCACGTGGGTGTAGGCGTAGAGCGAGATGTCGGCGATCGAGTACCGGTCGCCGACGAGGAACGTGCGATCGGCGAGGTGGCGCTCCATCGCGTCGAGCGCCTTGTAGCCGCTGACCGTCAGCTCCCTGATCCGGTCGCCGTGCTTCTCGGCCTCGCCGGAGTAGGCGAGCAGGAACCGGACGACGGCGATCGAGGGCTCGTGCTGGTACTGCTCGAAGAACTGCCACTGCAGCACCTGGGCGCGCTCGTAGCGGTCGTCGGGAACGTACGCCGTCCCGTCGCCGAGGTACCAGAGGATCGCGTTCGACTCCGCGAGCGGGCGGCCGTCGTCGAGCACGAGCGTCGGCACGCGCCGGGCAGGGTTGAGGTTGCCGAGCACCTCGGCGCGATTCGAGCGGTCGATGACGCTGAGCTCGTGGAGCTCGAGCGGGAGGCCGAGCTGCGCCGCGAGGAGGCGCACCTTGTAGCAATTGCCGGAGACGGCCGAGTTGTAGAGCAGCATCTGCCAACTGTCGCACACGGGGCCGCAGCGGCGACAGGCTTCGGTCTGTCCGCCGGTTCTCCGCCCCGGCCCCGACTCGGTCCCTGAATAGTCCCTTAAACCTGCCCGAAAAGCCGGCACCGGGCGCCGCCGAGCAGCGATCCTTGCCGCACCAAGCCATCGAGACAAGGAGAGATCGCTCATGAAGAGCATCGCCGTTCTGTTCGCCTTCGCGGCCGTCGCGCTCGTGCCGACGATCGCGGCAGCTCAGTCCGTCACGGGACCTCAGAACGTCAAGGGCACGAAGCCCGCGGTCGTGATCAAGACCGACAACCTCGGCAAGGTTCTCGCGACGCCGTCGAGGTTCGGCCTCTACTACTGGAACGTCGAGAAGAAGGCCGGCGGCAAGATCAAGTGCACCGGCAAGTGCGCCGTCGTCTGGCCGCCGGTCTACGTCACGGGCAAGGTGCAGAAGCACGTCAAGGGCGTGATGGCGACCTTCGGGACGATCAAGCGAGGCACGAAGCGCCAGCTCACCGTGAACGGGCTGCCCGCCTACACCTACCACAACGATCCCAAGGGCGTCGTCTTGTGTGACAACGTCGACGGCTGGTTCGCGGTTCGTCCGCTCTAGCCGACGCGGCGACCCGGTACCGCCGCTCGGTGCTCTAACGTGCACCAGGTGACGATCGATGCCGCGCTCGACCGGCTGCTCGCAGCGACCCTCGTCGATGGCGACGGCGATCCCGTCACCGCGTCCCTGCTTCCCGGAATGAGCGAGGAGGAGATCGACGCGGCCGCGGCGGCGCTCGATCTGTCGTATCCCGCGGAGGTGCGGATTCTTCTCGGCCGCACCCGCGGGATCGACGGCCTGCTCGAGGAGATCGACTTCGCTGGGACGGTGGACGGGCAGGCGCTCGACGAACTGTTCCCCCGCACCGCGACGCTCGCCCACGACGGCTACGGCAACTTCTGGGCGGTCGACCTCCTGCAGGAGAACGGCAACTGGGGGCCGATCTGGTTCCTCTGCCACGATCCGCCCGTCGCCCTGCTGCAGTGCGACGGGCTCGCCCGCTTCCTCGACGAGCTGGGTCGGATGCACTCGCCGGCCCCCGCCAACCTGATCGACGACGTCCACGAGGACCGGCTCTTCCAGGTCGGCAGATCGCATCCGGGCGCGGTCCCGACCGAGGAGGCGGCGGCATCCGGCGACCCGGAGCTCGCGCGCTTCGCGGCGGAGCTCGGCCCCGGCTGGACGATCGTCGACCTTCGCGACGCGGTGCCGGGCATGGGGATCGCCTGGGGCCGCTTCGGGCCCCGCACCGAGCTCCGCCGCCACGGCGACCTCCAGCTGTTCGCCTACCGGGCGCCCGAGAGGCGCGGTCTCCTCGGCCGGCTTCGCGGCACCTGACGAGCCCTGTCCCGGGTCAGCTGCGCGGCCCGCGCGCGGCGACCGGCTTCAGCCGGTCGTCCGGGCCTCCCGCACGGGCGTCGCCGCGGTCACCGGCTTCAACCGGCAGTTCGGCCGCCGCCTTGGAGATGGCTGCGACTGCGCGTTGGAGGTCGAAGTCTCCCCAGCTGCCGTTTCGGTTGGTGTCCGGGTCGATCCGGTGTCCGTGTGCGTGGTTGGCGGCGAGCAGGTCGTCTGTCCGTCCGGGCGGTAGCCGCGGTGGTGCGAGCGGCCAGACGATGCCGTGGCGGTTCCGGAAGCGGAAGCCGGCCTCGGGGTCGTCCTCGACGGTGTAGCCGCCCTCGTGGACGACGCGATGGTGCTGGTAGCAGAGCAGGACGAGGTTCTCGAGGCTCGTCTCGCCGCCCTGCGCCCAGTGCCGGCGATGGTGTGCCTGCAGGTGGCGGCGGCGCTCGCAGCCGGGGAAGCAGCACGTGTGGCCGTCGCGCGCCTCGAGCAGCCGGCGCAACGCCGGAGGCACCGTGCGCCGGCTGCGACCGACACTGAGCGGCAGGCCGTCGCGCTCGATCTGGGCCACGACATCGGCGTCGCAGCCCAGCCGCCGCACAGTCTCGGTGGAAACCAGCGGCCCATCCTCCAGCTCGGAGCGGCCGCGACCGTCCCTGCAGAGCGCAGCCGCATCGACGTGAACGACCACCCGGGCCCGCTCCCGACACGGCTCGCCCACAGCAGCCAGCGACGCCGCGGCGAGATCGAGCAGCGCCTCGACCCGGGCACGACGCGGAGGATCGAAAGACGCGCCGCCAACCGCCGCCTCTGCCTCCGCCTCCGCCGGCGGGTCGCTCGCCGCTGCGGCACGCTCCACGCGGCGCCGATCGAGCACCCGCTCACGCGCCGCTTCGAGCGCCTTGATCAGCATCGTGCCGTCCTCGGCCGCAAGCCGCGCCTGCAGAAACAGCGTCCCCTCATCGTCGACGTAGTAGTCGACGTACTCCAACTCGTGCGCCTCGCGGGCATCCTCCGCTGCAACGCGGCGGAAGGCCCGAAGCGCCCGCTCCAGCTGCGACGCAGTCAATGCACCCGCAAGCTCGAGCAACCCCTCCTCCGACGACCCGGTCGCGACCCTCGTCAGCGCGCGAACCTTGCTGAATGTGAGCTCGCCACGCGCGAACGCCGCGCGCGTCGCCGGCAGCCCCTGCAACGCCTCCGCGACCCGCAGGAACTCGCGAGCCTCACGACTCGTGATCCCGCAACGCCACGCCACGAACGCCTGCAGATCGCTGCTGTCGCCCTCCTCCCGCATCTCCCAGACGAGCTCGAGCCACCGTGCCGTCGCCGCACTCAAATGGGCAGACAGGCTCGCGAGCTCATCCACCCGCCGAGAAACCGCCGCCTCCCGCGCCGCCCCCTCACCAACCCGTTCAACCATCGTTGCCATCATTGCCAACAAGACTACAGGCCGGGTCGGACGGAGGCGAGAGCGGGCGCGACACGCAGGAACGGCGAGAGCGAAGCTGACCGATTCCCGCTCTGGCCAGGAGGGCCCGGCGGCGGGCGCTTCTGCACCTCGAGCACCCGGTCGATCGTCTCGCGCGGCAACGCCGGCCAGGTAGGCGGCCTCGTGCTCGTTCCCTTTCCTGAAAACGAGGTCACGGTGCGGCGAGCCGGGCAGGCGAGGTGGCTCGAGAGAATCGGTCACGCCGCCTCCTCGAGCGCGTTGGCGTCCGTCGTTGCCGGCTCTGCCGCCGACGCCGGCGCGCGAACGGCCCACGCCGCGAGCATCGCTCCGGCCGCGGCGAACGCTGCGGCGATGAGGAGCGCATCTTCGAAGCCGTCGGACAGCGCGACCGTGGAGAGAACCGCGACACCGAGTGCTCCGCCGATCTGCTGCGTCGTATTGACGAGCCCCGAAGCGAGACCAGCATCGGCCTCGTCCACGCCTTCGAGCGCCCCGATCGACAGCGTCACGAACGCCAGGCCGATGCCGAGACCCGCCACCGCGAGCGCGGGCATCACGTCGTGGACGTAACGGGCGTCCTGGGGCAGACGAGAGAGCAGCCACAGCCCCGCGGTCGTGATCGAGAGTCCGCTCACGAGCGGGATGCGTGCGCCCACTCGCGTCACGAGCCTCGCCCCGGCGGCGGAGGCAAGCAGAGCGGTCACCGACAGCGCGAGCCACGCGAGGCCCGCCTCGAGAGGCGAGTACCCCAGCACACGCTGCAGGTACAGCGTGATCACGAAGAACATCCCGAACAGCCCGGCACCGAACAGGGTCGAGGCGACGTTCGATCCGAGCACGATGCCGACCCGGAAGATGCGGAAAGGAAGGAGCGGCGCTGCCGCGCGCCGTTCGACGACGGTGAAGGCCGCAAGGAGCAGAGCCGAGACCGCGAGGAGCGAGATCGTCCGCACCGATCCCCAGCCGGCGGCGTTCGCGTCTACGACCGCGTAGACAAGGAGGGAGAGCGCAGCGGTCACCGAGGTCGCGCCTGCTAGATCGAACCGCCGCTTCGAGGCGGCGGGCGGCCGCTTTGCAAGGAGCGCCGGGGTGACAGCGATGACGGCCGCGCCGATCGGCACGTTCAGCAGGAAGATCCAGGTCCAGCCGACGGTCTGCGTGAGCGCGCCGCCGATGAGCAGCCCGATCGTGCCGCCCGACGCGCCGACGGCGCCCCATGCACCAAGCGCCTTGTTGCGTTCGGCGCCGTCGGGGAACGTCGTCATCAGGATCGAGAGGGCGGCCGGGGTCATCGACGCTGCGCCGATGCCCTGCAGCGACCGCGCCGCGATGAGAATTGCCGGCGACCACGCAAGGCCGGCGAGCAGCGAGGCGAGAGCGAACACGGCGACGCCGCCGACGAACGTCTGCCGCTGGCCGAGCACGTCCGCGGCGCGGCCGCCGAGGAGCAGCAGGCCGCCGAACGTCAGGGCATAGGCGCTCACGACCCACTGCAGACTCCGCGGCGAGAAGTCGAGATCGGCCGCGATCGACGGCAGCGCGACATTCACGATGGCGACGTCGAGGACGACCATGAAGAACGCCGAGCAGAGGAGGGCGAGCCCAAGCCAGCGCCGTGTCTCGGCCCGAATCGAGATGTTCATGTGTGCTTCTCCTTCTTCGACAGTGCGACTGTCCAAGGAGACCCGCCGCCGCCTGCGTTGCGGTTGGCGCCGAGTAAACGGCAACTTGCTGCCCGCGGCTTACCGGACGGCTACCGCGCGAGAACCGGCGAACGGCTTTGTTGCCGCCGTGTCCCCCCGGCGAATCACGTTCTCGCTCTTCCTGTGCGTCTTCGCGGCGCAGTCGGGCACGATCGCGCTCTCGCCCGTACTGGCCGCCGTCGCGGCGGAGTTCGACGTCTCCACGGCGCTCGTCGGCGAGTTGCGGAGCGTCGCGGGGCTCGCCGCCGCGTTTGCGTCGCTCGGACTGCCGACCGCGGTACGCCGCCTCGGGCTGAGCCGGTCGCTGCGCGCAGGCGCTGCGCTGCTGGCCGTGGCATCGCTCGCAAGCGCCGCGGCGCCGACACTTTGGGTGCTCGCGCTCGCGCAGGTGCCGCTCGGCATCGCGGTGGCGCTGCTCGTGGCAGTCTCGATGTCGGCAGCGGGCGACTGGGCGGACGCGTCCGTGCGCGGCCGCGTGCTCAGCTGGACGCTGATCGGCAGCCCGGCCGCGTGGATCGTCGGGATGCCGCTACTCGGCCTGCTCGGAACTGCGAGCTGGCGGCTCGGGTGGCTGGCACTGCCGCTGGCGGGGGCAGTGGCCGCGCTCGTCGCCATCCCGGCTCGCCGAAACGTTCCGCGAGAGGACGGTGGCGGCCTCCGTGTCGCGCTCGCCGACCCGGCGTTGCGGCGCTGGCTGCTTGCGGAGCTCGCGGCGAACTCGGCGTGGCTCGGCACGCTGGTGTACGCGGGCGCGCTGTTCGCAGAGACGTACGCCACGCCATCGGCCGCGGTCGGCGCGCTGCTCGCGCTCGCTGCGGTCGCGTTCGCCCTCGGCAACCTCGTGTTCCGCCGATTCGTCCCTGCCGCGTCACCGACGACCCTCGTCCGCCTCGCGCTCGGCATGGCCTTGCTCGCGGGGCTCTTCGGAGTCGTTCGTCCCGCGCCCGGAATCAGCGCCGCGCTTCTGGCGGCGCTGTCGTTCCTCGGCGGCGGCAGGACCCTGCTCGGCAACGCGTACGGCCTCGCCGCCCGGCCAGAGCGGCGACTGCCCGCGATGGCGGCCCGCGCCGCCGCCAATCAGCTCGGGACGTTCCTCGGTGCTGCAACGGCGGGCGCGGCGCTCGCCGCCGGCGGCTATGGCCTCTTCGGGGCCGTGCTCGCGCTGGAGTTCGTCCTCTCGACGCTGCCGTTCACGCGGCAACCGCGTGGACACGCCACGCTCCCGGCACGCCTGCGACGTGCAGCGGCTGTCGCTCGCGCTCGCTGAAGCCGAGTCCCGACCCGGCGACGAGGTCGCGAACCGTCGAGGAGACGAGGATCTCGCCCGGCTCGGCCTGGTTCTTCAACGCCGCGGCAATCGACACGGGAATCGCGTCGAGCACGTCGCCGCCGAGCTCGCTCTCGCCGGTGTGCAGGCCCGCGCGGGCGGATCGTCCGTGCGCGCGCGCCAGCTCCATGAGCGCTGACCCGCAGCGGATCGCGCGCGCCGGGCCGTCGAAGGTTGCAATCAGGGTGTCGTCCGTCAGCGCGAGCTCGCTGCCGCGGAAGCGGGCGACGTTGGCGCGGACAAGATCGCACGCTTCCTGGGTTCCGTCAGCCTCGACGACGAGGACGGTGGCAAGCACGCGCTCGGGCTCCGGCGTCGAGTCGAGGTCAGCGGCGAATCGCTCGATCTCGTCGAGCACGTCGTCCTGCTTGCCCTCCCAGGGCAGATGGTCGGCTCCCGGCAGCTCGACAATCCGCGCAGCGGGGATGCGCTCGCCCATGTAGCGGGCCGCATCGCGTAGGTACTCGCGCTCCCGATAGAGCATCAGCGTTGGCACGTGGATCGACGGGAGAACATGTCGGACATCGATCTCTGCGTTCATCCGAGCGAGCTGCGCTACAGCGCCGGGGCTTGCGCCGCGGGCGAGATACGACGCGTACCACTCGTACGCATCCTCGTCGCCGGTCAGTGACGGAGCGCGCTCGTCGACGAACCGCCGCGCGGCGGGCAGCCCCCAGTCCTCTGGTGCCAGGTTCGATGACCAGATGTCCTCCGCGCGCCTGCCGATCGTGTAGTCGGGCGCCCATAGCCGGCGCGCGTAGGAGCCCATCAGCACGAGCCCCGCGGTTCGTCGCGGATAGGTCGCCGCGAAGAGCGCGGCCATCGGGCCGCCCTCCGAGATGCCGAGGATGAGGGCACGTTCCGAGCCGACCGCGTCCATGACCGCCCGCACGTCGTCCATCCGCTCCTCGAGCGAGGTCACGTTCGCCACCCGGTCGGAGAGTCCGACGCCACGCTTGTCGAACATGATCAGCCGCCCCATCTTCGCCAGCCGCTGATAGAAGCGCGCGAGCGCCGGCCGCTCCCAGCCGGGCTGGAAGCTCGACACCCAACCGTGCACCAGGACGAGGTCGAGCTCGCCTTCGCCGATCGCCTGATAGGCGATCGAGACGTCACCGTTTCTGACGTACTGGACGCCGGGTGCGGCGGCCGCGCGCACCGGCCGATAGTCCAGCGTCTGGTCGTGACGGAGGATCCGGCGCTCGAGCTCCTTCAGTCGCGGCGAGGGCTCGAGCCCGATCTCGTCCGCGAGCAGGTCGCGGAAGCGCCGGTATGCCGCCAGCGCGTCGGACTGCCGCCCGGAGCGGTAGAGTGCGAGGAGCTGCTGCGCCCGTAGGCCCTCGCGCAGCGGATAGCGAGCGAGGAGCGGCTCGAGTTCCGCAACGAGCTCCGAGTGGCGCCCGCGGTCGAGGTCGGCGGCGATGCGCGCTTCGAGGCAGGCGACGTGCAGCTCGGCGAGCCGCGCCGCCTCAGCCTGCGCAAACGGCTCCTGGAACTCGGCGAGCGCGTCGCCGCGCCAGAGTGAGAGCGCCTCGTCGAACCGCCTCGCCGCCAGCTCGGCGTTACCCGCCGCATGCGCCGCCTCGCCCTCGCGCCGCAACTGCTCGAACCGGACGAGGTCGATGCTCGCCGGCTCCACCTCGACGGCATAGCCGGGCGGCCGTGTCTGGAGGAGGCCGTCCGGCAAGATCTTCCGCAACTGCGAGACGTAGATCTGCACCATCTTGTGCGCCGAGTCGGGCACGGACTCGCCCCAGAGATCGTCGACGAGTCGGTCGGCGGCGACGGTCCGGTTGGCGTCGAGGAGCAGGCGCGCGAGCAGGGCACGCTGCTTCCGGCCCGCGATCGCGATGGCCGTCGATCCGTCGCCTACCTCCAGGGGTCCGAGGAGCTTGAACTGCATTTTCGCCGCGACGTTACCAGGCAGCTACCGCGCCGCTAGGCGCGCGGCAACCGGACGGCTGTTCCATCTCGGCTGACGCGGGATGAGCCCGCCCGACGGAAGGAGCAGCAGTGAGCACCACCATCGAATCGATCCGCAACGGCGTCGACACGCAGACGCTCTTCGCGACGCTCGACGCCGTTAAGGCGCAACCGGAGCTGGGAACGTTCCAGTTCCGCGTGCGCAACCGCTGGCTCGGCGGCGCGCACAACCGCTCGACGATCCAGGACTTCTACGCCGCCGGCGGCGAGGACGCGTCGCGCGCGACGGCGTTCGAGCTCGACGCCGGCGAGCCGCCCATCCTGATCGGAGCGAACGAGGCGCCGAACCCGGCCGAGCAGCTCCTGCACGCACTCGCCGCGTGCCTCACCACGTCGCTCGTCTACGTCGCCGCCGCGCGCGGGATCCGGCTGACACGGGTCGAGTCGCGGCTCGAGGGCGACATGGACGTGCGCGGTGCGCTTGGCCTCTCCGACGAGGTCCGCAACGGGTACGAGCAGATCCGGGTGACGTTCGACGTCGAAGGCGACGCGCCGCCCGAGAAGCTCCGCGAGCTGGTGGAGCGCGCGAAGGCGCGCTCGGCGGTCTTCGACATCGTCACGAACGGCGTGCCCGTGCACGTCGGGGTGGACGCGTGACCCGCGACGGCGGCGCCCGGACTGTCCGGGCGCCGCGCCCCTCCCGCGTTGAGACGCTGATCGTCGGCGCCGGCCAGGCCGGCGTGGCGCTCAGCCACCATCTCACGGGCGCCGGCCACGAGCACGTGCTGCTCGAACGCGGGCGCGTCGGCCAGCGGTGGCGCGAGCGCTGGGACTCGCTGACGCTCCTGTCGCCAAACTGGATGAACCGGCTTCCCGGCGAGCCCGACCCCGCCGAGCGCGACGGGTTCCTCTCGCTCGCAGCGTTCACCGCGCACCTGGAGTCGTACGCTCGCTCGCTCGCGGCGCCGGTCGCGGAGGGCGTCGAGGTCGAGCGCATCGAGAGGTGCAGCCGCGGCTTTCGCGTTTCCACAACGAGCGGAACCTGGCTCGCCCGTTCCGTCGTGCTCGCGACCGGCGACGCCGCCGAGCCGCACGTGCCGCTCCCGTCTCCGCAGGGACCGCTCTCGCTCCACTCCTCGGGATACCGGCGCCCGGAGCTCGTCCCGGACGGGCCGGTGCTCGTCGTCGGGGCCGGGACGAGCGGCCAGCAGCTCGCGCTCGAGCTACGGCAGGCGGGGCGCGACGTCGTGCTTGCAGCCGGACGCCACTCGCGCGCACCACGCAGGTACCGGGGGCGTGACATCTTCGAGTGGGCCCAGATCCTCGGCGACTTCGACCGCACCATCGACGAGCTGCCGGACGTCGAGGCGGCGAAGCGCGTCCCGCTCTTCCCGCTCAGCGGCGCGAACGGTGGCGAGGACCTCGGCCTCGACCGCCTCGCGAGGGCCGGCGTCACCGTGACAGGGCGCCTGACGGGATTCGACGGCGGGCGAGCCTTCTTCGCGGACGATCTCGTCGCGAACGTCGCGGCGGCTGACGTGCGCCTCCGGAAGCTGCTGCACCGAATCGACGCACACCCGCTTGCCGAAGGTCGGGAGCCCGCGCCCCTTCCCGACGTGATCCTCCCGCCGGCCCCGCGCACCCTCGGGCTACGCCGCTTCGCGGCGATCGTCTGGGCGACGGGCTTCCGGCGGAGATACCCGTGGCTGTGGGTTCCCGGCGTCCTCGACCAGCGCGGCGAGATCGTGCAGTATCGCGGCGCGACGCGTGCTCCCGGGCTCTACACGCTCGGGCTCGCGTATCAGTACCGGCGCAGCTCCCACTTCATCGGCGGCGTCGGCCGCGACGCCGAGACGGTCGCGCAAGCGATCCTGGAGCGCCGATCCGGGCGGGCTCGGAGACTTGCGCCCGCCGTTGCGGCATGATCTTCGAACGGCTGCGAAGGGCACGCAGGAGGAGGCTCGTCGAGCGACTCGACTGTAGCGTCCGGGTACCTCAGGACGCCGCGAGAGCGAGACGCGCCCGGATGGCATGCCGCGCGCGATCAAGCGGCTCCGGCGCTCGCATGATCACGTAGTTCGCGTTTGCCAGGAGAAGAAAGGCATCGATCTCGAACGCAAGCTGCACGGGATCCTCAGCAACGTTGATCTGCCCGTCGGCCTGCGCCTCCTGAACAGCGGCGACGAGGTAACCGAACCACTCGCCGATCGTCTTCAAGGCGCGATCGCGCACCGGGGGTGCATGCCTGTCGATTTCGGCCGCGACCGACGCGAAGAAGCAGCCACCGGGGAAGACGTCGTCCTCGACGTGCTGGAGAAACCGCTCCGCGAGCTGCTGCAACCTCTCGAGGCCCGTCGTTGCCGACAGTGCCGGGTCGACCACCCGCTCCGCAAAGATGACGTCGGCCGTCTCGATCGTGGCGAGTTGCAGCTCCTCCTTCGAGCCGAAGTGAGCGAACAGCCCACTCTTGCTCATCCCCACGGCGTCGGCCAGCCTGCCGAGCGAAAGGCCCTCGAGCCCTTCGATCGTCGCGAGCTGCGCGGCCTCGTGAAGGATCGCCTGGCGACTTCGTTCACCGTCAATGCGGCGGCGACGCGCGACAGGTTCGGGCGACCGCTGGAGATCCGTTTCCGTCATCACTTGACAAGTTAGCACGAACGGTCGTATACTCGTCACTAAGAACGACCGATCGTACTAACTACACAAGGAGTTCACCATGCATACGAGCGATGTTCAGCGCACCCCGCTCTTCCAGACCGTCCCCCGCAGGCGCCGTGGCGAGGTTGCACAGGCGGCCGACCGGCTTACCGTGTCGGCAGGGAGTGTCCTGATCCGCCAGGGGGAGCTCGCCCACGAGTTCTTCGTGATCGTCGACGGCTACGCCAGTGTCATCTGTGACGGAGAGCCCGTCCGGTTGCTCGGGCCGGGCGACTTCTTCGGCGAGATTGGGCTTGTCGGCCAGCCGTATCGGACGGCCACCGTAATCGCCGACTCGGCACTCGACGTGCTGGTGATGGGACGGCGCGAGTTCCGCACCATCCTGTCGCGGTTCCCCGAGGTCGCCTCGGTCGTTCTCCGTGCCGGACGGATGAGGGCCGTTTCCAGCCTGCGAGAGGTCGAGGCGCGCGCATGAGCGTCACGCGGCCGTCGGCCCTCTGGCTTCTCTGCGCCGCGCACTTCATGACGATCATGGATCTCACGGTCGTCAACGGTGCACTCGAGTCCATCGCCGGGGATCTCGGGGCGTCGAGCGCCAGCGTCCACTGGGTGATCGGCGCCTACGCGGTCGCCTTCGGAGGCTTCCTGCTGGCCGGTGGGCGGACAGCCGACGTCCTGGGCCCGCGGCGGACATTCGCCGCGGGCTCGGGCGCATTCGCACTTGCGTCACTTGCGTGCGCCGCGTCACCCGGCGTCGCACCGCTCGTCGCCGCACGAGGTATACAGGGCCTCGCCGCCGCGTTTCTCGAGCCGGCGGCTCTTGCGCTCCTGGCGTCCCTCTATCCTGTCGGGCGCGAGCGGGCGCGAGCGTTCGCGATCTGGGGCTCGGTCGGCAGCCTCGGCGCGGTTTCGGGCATGCTCGTCGGCGGCGCGGCTACGCAACTGGTCGACTGGCGGGCCGTCTTTCTTCTGAACGTCCCAGTCGGCGTGTTCGGTTTCGCCGTCGCGACGCGCCTCCTTCCGGCCGATTCGTGCTGGAGCGGCATGCGCGTCGACCTCGTCGGTGCCGGCTTGCTCACGGCCGGCACCACGGGACTTGCTCTTCTCATCGGAACGGCGGGCGGGGGCGCTTCGGCGGCGACGTGCTCCGGCGCTGTGCTTGCCACCGCTGGGCTGCTCGGATTCGCCCATCACCACAGACGTGCGCCGGCTCCACTCGTGCCTCGTGGATTCCTGCGACGATCGGGCATCTCGCTGCCGGCAGCAACCGGCTCGGTACAGGGGGCGGTGATGTTGGGGACGCTGCTTCTGCTCACCGTGACCTTCATGAAGGTGATGGGACTGAGCCCGATCGAAGCTGGATTCGCGATGCTGGGGATGCGGCTGACCCAGGCGAGCTGGGCGCGTGTGACGGGCCGACTGATCGACGCGATCGGCGTCCGGCGCACCCATGCCATGGGCCTCCTGGGGATGGCAGTCGGATGCGCCTACCTGGCGAGGATCGGGGCGTCGCCGACGTACGTCGTCGACATTCTTCCCGGGCTGCTCGTGCTCGGCCTGTCGGCCCCGTTCGTCTTCGTGTCAGGATCGATGCTGGCGCACCAGTGCACGCGGCCTGCCGACTCGGGCCTCGCCTCGGGCGTTCTCGGCGCGAGCCAGTGGCTCGGCGGCTCGCTCGGGGTCGCAGCCGTCTCCGCGTTGCTCGCCGCGCTTGGAGATGGAACCAACGGCGGGATCAGCGTCGGATTCGGGCTGTGCGCCTCACTCGCTGCCGCCGCCGTGGTGCTCGTGACCCTTGCCACTCGCAGCCGCCCGTCCGCCTGTCGCCTCGCCTGACTCGCGCGGAGAGGACGTGCGCCTGCGCGGGCCTGGTGTGATCGGCTCCGGTCTCGAGCTCGACGGCGAGCTGTTGCAGCTGTCGGCGTTCACGAGCGACGGCCGCGCCGACCGCACGTTCGGCCGGATCGCCCGACCGAGCCGAAGGCGGTAGGCGCCGATGAGCGATCGGTCTCCCCCAGAGGTTCCGGGCGACCCTGCCGAGGTCAGGGCCCTGGGAGAGGGCGAACCGGTTGAGACGCCGGACGAATGACCAGGACCGAGTCCGCAGCCGCAAGGTGGGCCGAGTTCGCGCAGCGGTCGGGCATCGTAGGATCGGGCTGTGCCCTCGTTCGTCGTCGGTGACGTCCACGGTTGTCGCGACACGCTCGTGCGCCTGTTGCGGGACGCAGGACTGGTCGACGGGCACGAGCACTGGTCGGGAGCCGACGCGAAGCTCTGGCTCCTCGGGGATCTGACCGACCGTGGGCCCGACGGCTTCGGCGTGATCGAGCTCGTGATGCGGCTCGAGCGAGAGGCGGCGGGGAGCGTCCGCTGCCTGCTCGGGAACCACGACGCGCTGATCCTCGCGGTCGCCCGCTTCGGGGACGATGCCGTCGATGCGACGGGCGTCTCGTTCAGGGAGATGTGGATGATCAACGGCGGCAGCGTCCGGGATCTCGAGAGGCTGGAGCCGCAGCACCTCGAGTGGATCGGGTGGATGCCGGCCGTTGCCCGCGACGGCGAATGGCTGTTGCTGCATGCCGACACCGACGCCTATCTCGGCCTCGGTGCCACGCCTGCTGCGGTGAACGTGGCGGCGCGAGAGGTGCTCGCTGAAGGAGGGCCGGCTGCGCTCGACCGGTTGCTCGACGTGCTGTTCGACCGGGGTGCGTTCTCGGACACAGCCCGTCTCGATCGCGTGCTGGACGCCTTCGGCGGCTCACGGGTCGTGCACGGCCACACGCCGATCGCCTTCGTCCTCGACGAGGACCCAGCCGAGATCACGGCCCCGCTCGTCTACGCGGGCGGCCGCGCCGTCAACGTCGACCACTGCCTCTTCGCCGGTGGCCCCGGCTTCGTCGTCGAGCTTGGCGAGGCGAGCGTCGAAACCAGCGCGCGCTCGCTGCGCCGCTCCTGGCGGCTCGGCCCGCGCCGCCGCGCCAACTAGAGGCGCTCACCGGCGCGCAGGTCACCGAGACGTGGGCTTCGTCCCGGAGGCCGGGCCGGCAGGCTACCGGCCACCGAGACGTCGAGCGAGCCTGAAGGCGACGATCGTTGCGACCGCCGCGGCCGCCGCTTTCGCAGCGCGCGCAGCAGGCGTGCGCTTGGCGTCTACACCCGCGCGCAGGTCGTCGAGCGCGGCGGTCAGCTGCTCCCGCTCGGCGGCGAGCTCGCGGCGGATCTCTTCCTCGCTCCGCCGCTCAGCCGGCACGGGCGCGCCTCACCGTGTCTCTCGTCAGCCGGGCCTCCTCGATCGCCTGCTCCGGCTTCAGCGGCGTTCCCGCGCGGACGAGGCTGCGCGCGACGAGCACCAGCCCGGCCACCACCGCCACGAGGAGGAGGAACACGATCAGGAGCGCGAGCCACCAGTCGACCAGCAGCGCCAGCAGCGCGGCGAGCGCGGCGAGCCCGAAGGCAAGCGCGTAGAGGGCGAGGATGGCCGCCGCGACGGCGGCTCCCGTGCCTGCACCCACGGTCGCTCCCTTGCGCTGGAGCTCCGTCCGGGCGAGCTCCTGCTCCAGTCGCGCGATCGCGCGGGCGTGCGCCAGGGCACGCAGCATCGAGGCACGGATCCCCGTTTGGCGGGCCTGGGACGAGGCGGTTGGCTCCATGGTGCCCCCTTTCGCCGGCGACGACGGACACACTCAGCGTACGGGACCGCGCACGCCGCCGCCAGCAGGCCGTCGTCGACCGCAGGCCGGTAGCCCCCTGGCCCGGCGGGCCGTGGACCCGACGACGTCGAGCAGGCCGACGCGAGCGAGGGCTCTCGGCGGCCTCCTCCACTCCGTCGCTCCCCGTAGGATCCCGCTCGTGGAGCACATCCTTCTCGCCTGGTACAGCCGTTTCGGACGCGATCTGCCCTGGCGCAAGACGCGCGACCCGTACGCGATCCTCGTCTCGGAGGTGATGCTGCAGCAGACGCAGGTCGAGCGGGTGATCCCGCGCTACCTCGCCTGGCTCGAGCGCTGGCCGACCCCGCGCGCACTCGCCACGGCTCCGGTCGCGGACGTGATCCGCGCCTGGCAGGGGCTCGGCTACAACCGCCGTGCGCTCGCGTTGCACGGGGCGGCAGAGGCGGTCGCCCGCGAGGGGTGGCCCGACGACCTGACGCGTCTCCCCGGTGTGGGCCCGTACACCGCCGCTGCCATCCGGAACTTCGCGTTCGGCGAGGACGTGCTCCCCCACGACGTCAACGTCGACCGGGTCGAGCGGCGGACGGGGCGTCACTTCACGGGCGCCGCCGCACAGGCCCTGATGGATCTCGGCGCCACGGTGTGCCTGGCCCGGATCCCGCGCTGCGAGGCCTGCCCCCTGGCGAACGACTGCCCGTCACGTGGCACGCGAGACGAGCCACTGCGGAAACAGAGCCGGTTCGAGGGCTCGTTCCGCCAGCGGCGGGCCGACACGCTGCGACTCGTCGCCGCGGCGAGGGCCGCCCGTGACGACCTCGACGGAGACGCCGTCGACGCCCTCGTACGGGATGGCCTCGTGGTCGTGCTCGCCGACGGCACCGTGTGCCTCCCGTAGCCGGGGTCGGGCGGAAGCGGTGATTTCACCCCCCTGTAAGGCATCTGTCACCACAATGAGCATCATGGCAACGGTCCTCATCGTCGACGACGAGCCCATCGTGCGAGAAGTCGTCGTCCGCTACCTCGAGCGAGAGGGCCACACGACCCTCGAGGCCGACCACGGCGACCGCGCGCGCGAGCTCCTCGAGCGGCAGACGCCCGACCTGGTCGTGCTCGACGTGATGCTGCCGGGCACCGACGGGCTCGAGCTCTGCCGCTGGATCCGCTCGCGCTCCGAGCTCCCCGTGATCCTCCTCACCGCACGCGGCGAGGAGGCCGACCGCATCGTCGGGCTCGAGCTCGGGGCCGACGACTACGTGACGAAACCGTTCTCGCCTCGCGAGCTCGCCGCACGGGTACGCACCGTGTTGCGGCGCGCCTCACCCGCGACGGAGGCGACGGCCCGGTTCTCGTTCGGCGACATCGAGATCGACACGCAGACGCGCGAGGTGCACAAGGCAGGGCAGGAGCTACGGTTGACGGCGAAGGAGTTCGACCTGCTCACGTTCCTGGCCGGCAATCCACGGCGCGTGTTCGGACGCGACCAGCTGATGAGCCGGGTCTGGGGCTACGAGGCAGCCCTCGACACGGGCACCGTCACGGTTCACGTGCGCCGCCTGCGCGAGAAGATCGAGACCGAGCCCTCGGAGCCGCTCCACCTGCAGACCGTCTGGGGCGTCGGCTACCGCCTGGTGCCGTAAGCCATGATCTGGGGCGCCGCAGTCGTTGCACTGATCACGCTCGGCGTCGGGCTGATCCTCGCGCTCGGCCTGAGAGCGCTGCCGACGGTGCGGCTCCAGCTCACCGGGCTCGCCGCCCTCGCCGTCTGCCTGCCCCTCTCCGTCGTGCTCCTTTCCGGCTGGGTCATGTTCCACATGGGCGACGACGTCAAGATCCTCGCCATGATCGCCGCCTCGGCGACGGTCGCGATGATCGGCGGCCTGTTCGTCGCACGCTCGATCGCGGGCTCGATCGACAGCGTGAGGGACGCGGCTGTCGCCCTCTCGCACGGCGATCTGACCGTGCGGGCGCCCGAGTCGGGCCCGGCCGAGGTCGCGGACATGGCGGAGTCGTTCAACGAGATGGCCGCGAACCTCGAGCGGCTCTTCGACGCCCGCCGCGAGCTCGTAGCGTGGGCGAGCCACGACCTGCGGACGCCGCTCGCGAACATGCAGGCGATGCTGGAGGCCCTCGAGGACGGGCTCGCCGAGCCCGAGGACTACCTGCCGGCGCTCGGCGACCAGGTGCGCGGGCTGACGCTCCTCGTCGACGACCTGTTCGAGCTCGCCCGCATCGACGCCGGCGCCCTCACCCTCGAGCTCCACGCATCGGCTCTGGACGACGTCGTCTCGGTCTGCCTTCGCGGCGTCAGCGCCGAGGCGGCGCAGCGCCACGTCTCACTTGCTTCCGACGTCGACCCGGCCGCCGTCGCACGATTCGCCCCCGACAAGGTCGAGCGCGTTCTCCTCAACCTGCTCACGAACGCGCTGCGGCATACGCCCTCGGACGGTGCCGTCGCGGTACGCGTCGAGCCGGACGTCGACGCCGTCCTCGTGACGGTGGAGGACACCGGCGAAGGACTCGGGGAGGAGGCGAAGCGGCGGATGTTCGATCGCTTCTGGCGAAGCGATCCGGCCCGCTCGCAACGCGGCGCCGGCCTCGGCCTCGCGATCGCGCGCGGAATCGTCGAGGCGCACGGCGGCCGGATGTGGGCCGAGAACCGCCCGGACGGCGGCGCGAGGGTGAGCTTCACGCTGCCGGCTGCGTAGGGGAAAGCCACCTCCCCGCCCGGCACCGTGCCGGTTGCTCTCCTGGATCCGCTGCAAGAACGCGGAGCTCGGGGCGCTCGTCGTAGGTGAAGAAGCGAGGGCTTACAGTGACGGAAACTCGAGCAGCGCCACGGCCTGCGCCGCGAGCCCCTCGCCCCTGCCCGTGAAGCCGAGGAAGTCGGTTGTCGTCGCCCGCACGCCCACCCTGTCCGGGCCCACTCCGAGCGCCGCCGCCAGCCTCGAGCCCATCGCATCACGGTGCGGCGCGATGCGGGGCTCCTGACCGATCAGCACGCAGTCGGCGTTGACCAGCTCGTAGCCGGCCTCCCGAACCTGACGGTACGCCTCGGCCAGCAGCTCGAGCGAGTCGGCTCCGCGATAGAGGTCGTCGTCGGAAGGGAAGAGCGCCCCGATGTCTGCGAGCCCGGCCGCGCCCAGCAGGGCGTCCGTAAGCGCGTGGGCGATCACGTCGCCGTCCGAGTGCCCGGCGAGGCCACGCGGGTGGTCGACCACGACCCCCCCGAGCACGAGCGGCACGCCTGCTTCGAAGGCGTGCGCGTCGATCCCGATCCCGATGCGGAGGTTGCTCACAGGAGCGAGGCTAGCGCCTGCGGCACGGCGGCGAGGTCCTCGAGGCCGAACGCGGCCTCGGGCGGCGTCCGCTGCAGACGCCCCCAGGGGCCGCGACGAACGTGAACCGCTACGAGCCCCGCGGCGGCGGCAGGCAGCACGTCGTTGTCGACCCGGTCGCCGACGTAGGCGACCTCGCCAGGCGGGCTGCCGGCGAGCTCGACGATCCGCTCGAAGAAGCGCGGGTCCGGCTTGCGGACGCCGAGGCTCTCCGAGGACGAGATGACGTCCGCCGGAAGCGCCGCGTCGCGCGCCCACTGCTCGAGCGCGGCGGTCTGGTTGCCGACGATCCCGACGCGCAGCCCGAGCGCCCGAACGCCCTCGAGGCACGCGATCGCGTCCGGGTAGAGGTCGTCGAGGTCGTACGGAAGCCGATGCCACCACTCGTCCGGCCGCTCGATCCCGAGGTGGCCCCAGAGCTCGTTGTGGTCCTCGCCGCGCTCGATCGTCACCCCGAGCGCGGCCCAGAGCACATGCGGCTGCAGGCCCGAGCGCTCGGCGAGCACCCTCCACCAGCGCTCCTCGTCGACCAGGGTCTCGCCGACGTCGAAGAAGACGGCCTTCAGAGCCACGACTCGACGAGCGCGAGGTCGGCGGTGGTCGTGATCTTCAGCAGGCGGACGTCGCCGGCGACGACGCGGATCCGGCCGCCGCGCGCCTCGACGAGGGACGCGCAATCCGTGGCGTCGAGCGGCGCGTCGCCGCGGTAGGCGGCTCTGAGGGCGGTCGCGGTGAACGCCTGGGGCGTCTGCACGGTGACGAGAGCCGACCGGTCGACCGTCTCCGTGACGACGCCTCCCTCGACCCGCTTGACGGTGTCGGCGAGCGGCAGCCCCGGCACGACGCCGTCATACCCCTCCGCGAGCGGGGCGAGCACGCGCCCGATCACGGCATCGTCGACGAGCGGCCGGGCCGCGTCGTGCACGATGACGACGAGGGCATCGTCGGGGATCTCGGCGAGCGCAGCGCGCACGGAGTCACCTCGGGTCGCACCACCGGTGACGACGGCCGCAACCTTGGAGGCGACGAGCTCCTCGGCGAGGACGATCGCCGCCTCCTCCCAGTCGGCCGGGACGGCGACGACGACGGCGTCGATCCACTCGCTCGCATCGAGGCGCTCCAGGCTCGCGGCGAGCAACACGCGCCCACCGAGCGCGACGAATGCCTTCGGCCGGCCGGCGCCCAGCCGCTCACCGGAACCGGCGGCGACGAGGATCGCCCAGGTCGTGCTGTCGTTGCGGTCACCGGCCACGGCGCTCATCTCCGCCGTGGCCACCCGTGTGAGCACCGCCGTGGCGGTGCCACGTCACGCGCTCGCGGCAGCGACCTTCGCCTTCGGCTTGACCTTGCGCTTGCCACCCGCGGGATTGGCCAGCACCTCGTCGAGCCACGCGGCAGCCTCGTCCTCGGTCATGTCCTTCGCGTACATGAACTCGGAGGCGAGGATCTTCTTCGCCTTGACGTACATCTGCTTCTCGCCGGTCGAGAGACCCTTCTCATGGTCGCGGAGCGCGAGATTGCGTACGACCTCGGCCAACTCGAGGATGTCCCCGGTCTTCATCTTGTCGCGGTTGTGCTTGAAGCGCCGATTCCAGTTCTTCGGCATCTCCGTCGACTCGCCGGAGAGCGCCTTGACGACGATCTCCACCGCCTCGAGCCCGATCACCCAGCGAAGGCCGACCTTCTCGGCGTTCTCCGTGGGCACATTGACGGTCATGTCGTTGTGCAGGATCTTGATGGTCAGGTACTCGCGCTCCTGTCCGAGGACAATGCGCGACTCCTTGCTCACGACCGTGCCTGCCCCGTGGTGCGGATACACCACATTGTCGCCGACGTCGAACAAGCTAGCCCTCCCGTTATCCGCCCATTTCACGAAAACCGCCGGCGCTGTGACGCTGCCGGCGAGGGAACACCATTCTAGCTGAGATTCGCGGTCCGTTCGAGGCGAATTCGGGTCCGGCTGCGACGGCTCACCGGCATCGTCTCTCCGGCGTCCGGACTGCCTGCCGGCGCGCTGCCGCCCCCTGCCGGAGTGTCCGTCGACGTTCGGGCCGGGGCCGGCCGGTCGCTCGGCGTGAGACCGAAGCCTCACGCCACACCGCTTACGCGACCTCCGCAATGACCTCGGGGACGACCCCTCCGGCCGCAGCGCCGAGGCCCGCCGTAATCGCCTGGCGCAGAGTCTCTGCCCGCGTCACCCGCGGGCCCCCACGGCTCGCGGTTCCGTCCGGTGCGATCACCGTCCGGAGGCCGAGCTTCGCGCACTCCTCCAGCCGGCGCTCGGCTTGCGCGGCGGGCCGGAGGCGGCCCGTGAGGCCGATCTCGCCGAACACCGCCACGCCGTCGCGCACCGGGACCCCACGGGCAGCCGATGCAATTGCGAGCGCCACGGCCAGATCGGCGCCGGGCTCGTCGATGCGCACACCGCCCGCGACGTTGACGAAGACGTCCGCGGAGCCGAGCGCGATTCCCGCATGGCGCGAGAGCACGGCGACGATCATCGCGAGCCGCTTCGGGTCGACACCCGTCGCCACGCGGCGCGGCATCGCGAGGTCGGTGCGGGAGACGAGCGACTGGATCTCGAGCAGGATCGGCCGCGTACCCTCCAGCGCGCACGCGACGGCAGCCCCGACCTCGCCGCTGTGCGTCCGGCCGAAGAGCTCGGAGGGGTCAGGGACACCGACGAGGCCGGCGCTCGTCATCTCGAAGACCCCCAGCTCGTTCGTCGAGCCGAATCGGTTCTTCGTCGCCCGCAGGATCCGGTGAGCGTGATAGCGATCGCCCTCGAACTGGAGCACGCAGTCGACGAGGTGCTCGAGCACCCGGGGGCCGGCCACAGACCCGTCCTTGGTCACGTGCCCAACGAGAATCGTCGCCACTCCCTGCTCCTTGGAGACCCTCAGCAGGCGGCCCGCGGCCTCGCGCACCTGGGCCACCGAGCCGGGCGCCGACCCGAGCTCGGCCGAGTAGAGCGTCTGCACCGAGTCGATCACGCACACGTCGGGACGCTCGTGCTCGAGGGTCGCGCAAACGGAGTCGAGCTCGGTCTCGGCGAGGATCTCGACCTGCTCGGCCCCGCCGAGCCGGTCGGCCCGGAGCTTGACCTGTGCCACCGACTCCTCGCCCGTGACGAGCAGCGCGCGCCGCCCTGCGCGCGAGATGTTGCCGAGTGCCGCGAGGAGGAGGGTCGACTTGCCGACGCCCGGCTCCCCTCCCACGAGCACGATTGACGCGGGCACGATCCCGCCGCCGAGGACACGGTCGAGCTCGGGCACCCCCGTGCCAATCCGGGTCGCCTCCTCCGAGCGGACGTCGGCGAGCCTGGCCGGAGCCCGCGCGACACCGCTGCGGCCCTGCGCGGGCACGCCACGGTCGGACAGCTCCTCGACGAGGGAGCCGAACGCGCCGCAGCCGGGGCACTTGCCGAGCCACCGGCCCGCCGTTGTGCCGCATTCGGAGCAGACGTGCTGGACGATCACCTTTGCCATCAGCCGATGGTACGTGACGGGCCGGACGTCATGTAGCCTTTGCAGGCAACAGAGCTGGAGGCCTTAGCGCACGCCGGCGGCCACGGGCAGCGGCACACGGTCGAGCGCGCCCGAAAGATCGTGCCACAGGTCGTTGACGTCCTCGAGGCCGACGCTGAGCCGGAGCAGGCCGTCCGTGACGCCGGAGGACTCCCTCGCGTCCGCGTCGACGAGCCGGTGCGTGAGCCCGGCGGGGTGCTGGATCAGCGAGTCCGTCGAGCCCAGGCTGACGGCGGGCGTGACGAGCTGGACGGACTCCATCACGATCGCGGCGGACTCCCTGCCCCCCGAGACCTCGAACGCGAGCACGGCACCCGGCCCCCGCAACTGGACGCCGTCTGCCACGGGGTAGAGCACGCGCTCGACGGCCGGATGGCGTGCGAGCAGGTCGGCGAGCGCCTGCGCCCGCTCCTGCGCCGCACGCACACGGAAGGGCAGCGTCGGCAGGCTCCGGTGGAGCAGATACGCGGCGAGCGGGTGGAGGAGCGCACCGGTGAGAATCCTGACCTGCCGCAGCCGGCCGGCCCAGTCCCCGTCGCACGCGACCGCCCCGGCCACGACGTCGCCGTGACCGCCCAGGAACTTCGTGGCGCTGTGCAACGTCAGCGCCGCGCCGTGCCGGGCGGGGTTCTGCAGGATGGGAGTGGCAAAGGTGTTGTCGACGAGCACGGGCACCTCACCGGCCGCCGCGACGGCCGCGGCGATGTCGACCTGGCCGAGGGTCGGGTTCTGCGGCGTCTCGAGCAGCACGAGACCCGTCTCGGGCCTGATCGCGGCTGCGATCCCATCAGCCTCCGCCCAGGTGACGTCGATCCCGAGCAATCCGCAGGCGAGCAGGTGATCGGTCCCGCCGTAGAGCGGTCTCAGGGCGACGACGTGGCGCCGTTGGCTGCACGCAGCCAGCAGGCACGCGGTCAGAGCGGCCATGCCGGAGGCGAAGGCGACGCAATCCTCCGTGCCCTCGAGCTCGGCGAGCCCGAGCTCCAGGCGTCGTACCGTCGGGTTGAAGAGCCGAGCATAGACGGGGTTCCCCGCCTCGGCCGCGCCCGCCGCCAACGCGTCGAGGGCGGCCACGCCCTCATCGAGGTCGGGCACGGGGTAGGTGCTGGAGAGATCGATCGGGGGGGCATGCACGCCGAGCGCGGCGAAGTCTCGGCGGCCGGCGTGGACGGCGATGGAGTCCATCTCCATAGCTCAATCGTCGCGTTTCGTTCGTTGACAATCAAGCGCTATCGCACTATCTTCGGAATCGGTGCCAAAGGAGCGACTCGACCGAATCGACCGGGCCCTCGTCGCCGCGTTGCAGGAGGATGCGCGGATCTCGAACAAGGACCTCGCCGAGCGGGTGGGACTCGCGCCCTCGACGTGCCTCGAGCGAGTGCGTGCGCTCCGCGCCCGCGGCGTCGTTCGCGGCTTCCACGCGGACGTCGACCGCGATGCCCTGGGACGTGGGCTCGAGGCGATCGTGGCCGTGCGGATCCGCCCCCACTCGCGCGCGTACGTCGACTCGTTCCGCGCGGCGGCGTTTGCGATGCCCGAGGTGATCGAGCTCTTTCACGTCACCGGGGCCGACGACTTCCTGCTCCACATCGGCGTCGCGGACACCGATGCGTTGCGCGACTTCGTTCTCGACCGTCTCACCGTGCGGCCCGAGGTGGGCCACGTCGAGTCGCGGGTCGTCTACGACCACGCCCGTCGTCCGGCGCTCGAGCCGCTCTACGACTGAGGCGGGCTAGGGCCCGACCTCGACGATCTCGTCCTCGGCGTCGTACTTCACCGTGTAGCGCTCGTCGCGGATGCGCGTGCCGCCCCGGAACACCTGCCGCGTGTAGTCGACCGTGAAGCCTCCGTCGCCCGCCTCCTGCACCACCTCGCGCGCGCCGGCGGGGAGCGCCGGGTTCGTCACCGTGACCGTCCCAGGCGTCGTCGGGTCGTAGGGCTTCCCGGTCGTCGTCGTCACCCGCCGTCCGAGCTTCGTGGAGTAGAACCGCACCGTGATCCCTCCGTCGCCGGCAGCGAGCTTCATCAGGATCGCTGCCGGCCAGTCGTTGCGAAAGATCAGCTCCGGCCCACCCCACGAGACGGTCGCCTCGCGCCCCATCGGATAGCGAGAGATGTAGAACTGATGCGCCCTGTGGGCCACGAGCTTGATCCCGGAGAAGAACGCCGCGTTGAAGAGCGTCGTCGCAACCTGGCTGATTCCGCCGCCGACCGAATCCTCGAAGCGGCCGTTGAAGATCTGCGGGGCCGAGACGAACCCCTTTGCCTCGGTGCGCTTGCCGAGCGCACCGTTGAGCGAGAACTCCTTGCCGGGACGGACGATCGTGCCGTCGAGGAGCTCGGCGGCACGCTTGATGTTCGTCACCCGCGGCGGGCAGCACGGGTAGTTCGTCGTGAACTCCGAGACGAGCTCGGTGATCCGGAGCTTCTTCGCCGCCCCGGTCGTCAGCCTGGGCCGGGCGACCACGAACCAGGCCCGATGGGCGCGCGCCGTGAGATTCGTGACGAGGGAGATCCCGATCCGCTCGCCGTCGAGCCTGCGCCCCGGTGCGGCCGGAACGATGCGCACACGATTGCCCTCGATCACGAACCGCGCGTCTGCCGGCTCGCGCTCGAAGCGGCCGAGCCGTGGCCGAAGCGCCCTCCGGAGGCCTGCGGGGTCGAGACCTACCTGCAGGCGGCCCGCAACGGCCTTCGCCGTGATCAGGTCGCCGAGCGCGACCGCCGAGAGCACGGCCGAGGCGTCACGGAACCGCACCACGCGTGACCCGTCGAGGAGCCGGGTCGCGGTGCGCTGAGCGACCCGCGCCTCGGCGACCCCGACGACGGGGAGCCGACGACGGAGCGGGATCCCGAGCTCGGACGGGAGGGTGCGGAGACCCATCCGGAGCGCGCCGCGGTCGACGAGCGTTCCGGGGGCCGGTGCGGACACCGAGACGACTCCCCCGTCGACGACGAGCCCGGCGTTCTGCGGCTTCTCGCCGAATCTCAGGTCGAGGTGGTTCGCGAGCTCGGCCGCACGCACGGGGCCGAGCCGGTAGACGACGACGATTGCCTCGGCCGTGCCGATGCCGACGTGCCGCAGCAGCCGCTCGCCGGGACCTGCAGCGAGAGCCATGTCGAGGGCCGGGTCGAGCAGCGGCCGGGCGCCGAGGGCGCGCCCGCTGACGCGCGCTTCGCCCCGCGGGCCGATGAGGCGGATCGGACGGGCAACGCGAGCCTGCGCCACGGGCAGGACGGCGGCCGTGGCCTCGTCCCGCGTCATCCCGCCGACGTCGACTCCGGCGATCGTCGTCCCCACCGGAATCGTCCCACGCTCCGAGAGCGCGATGCCGCCGAGGACGGCCACCGCGAGCACGAGCACCAGCGCGAGCACGCCCGCCACCAGGGGCCGGCGTGTGCGTCTGGGCACGGGCCTGGAGCTCGGGAGAAAGACGTCGGGCACCGGCTGAAACTAGCCGAGGCTCCGTGAAGATCGTGTGAGGGTAGGCCCTAGCCGAGCTGCTTGACGAAGAGCACGCGGTCCTCGCCGGGACCGTCGTAGTCCGAGGCCACCCGCTCTGCCGTGAAGCCGAGCGATTCGTGGAACGCGACCGAGCCCTCGTTCGCCGGCGAGGTCACACAGCGGACACGTGACCGGCCGTGTTCTGCGACAACTGCGAAGAACCGCTCGTAGAGCTCCCGTCCGATCCCCGAGCCACGTTGCTCTGGGGCGACGCCGACGAAGTGGATGTACGCCTCCTCCGGGTCGGTCTGCGACAAGAATCCGATCAGGAAGCCGATCAGCTTGCCCTCGTCGTCCTCGGCGACGAAGCTCGTGCCCTCGAAGTGGAGGAAGAAGAGCTTCGGCAGCATCGGCGCCATCTCACGCCCACCCCACCAGGCGTTGACGTGCTGGATCACGCGACCGTAGTCCGAGGGATTCGCGTGACGGATCTCCATGAACCGAGAGTATCCCGCGCGGGCTGCGGTGTGCGCTACCTGCGAAGCGCCGCGCGGGCGGCGTGGAAGCCGCACATCCCGTGGACGCCGCCGCCGGGCGGTGTCGAGGACGAGCAGAGGTAGACGCCGTCGAGCGGCGTCCGGTACGGATTCGCGCGGGCCACGGGACGCGCGAAGAGCTGCCGTAGGTCGGCGCTGCCCCCTCCGATGTCGCCGCCGACGTAGTTCGGATTCCGCGCTTCCAGTGCCGCCGGGTCGAGAACGCTCCGCGCGAGGACGAGATCCCGGAGCCCGGGCGCGAACCGCTCGAGTTGCGCCTCGATCGCCGCTGTCGCCTCGTCTGTCCGGGTCGATCCGTTCGGAACGTGCATGTAGGCCCACAGCGTATGACTCCCCGCGGGTGCCCTGGTGGCGTCGAAGAGGCTCTGCTGGGCGACGAGCACGTAGGGGCGCGATGGGATGCGTCCCGCGGAGACGTCGGCCTCTGCCGCGGCGATCTCGTCGAGCGTACCCCCGACGTGCACCGTGGCTGCCCGCGCACAGTCGCTCGCGGCCCACGGCACCGGCCCCGAGAGCGCATAGTCGACCTTCACGACGCCTGGCCCGTAGCGGTACCTCTCGAGTGCCCGACGGTAGCGGGCCGGTGCCTCGTCGCCCGCGAGGGCGAGGAACTGCCGCGGCGTCACGTCGAGCAGCACGAGCCTTGCTGCGGCGCGCACCTCGGCGAGCGACGTGACCTGACGGCCTGTCTCGATCTCCCCGCCGAGCGAGCGGAGATAGGAGGCCAGCGCGTCGGCGATCGCCTGCGAGCCGCCGCGGGCGAACGGCCAGCCGACCGAGTGGCCGAGCATCGCGAGGATCAGCCCGAACGACGCCGTCGCCGTTGCCTCAAGGGGCAGCATGGCGTGGGCAGCGTTCCCGGCGAAGAGCGCACGGGCGCGCTCGCCGTCGAAGCGGGAGCGGGCAAAGCCGGAGGCCGATCGCATCGCGCTCAGTCCGAAGCGCGCCATGTGGATCGGATGCCGTGGCAGACGCGGGCCTGCGAGCGTCCCCTCCACGAGCTCGTCGGATGCGCCGACGAGCGGCCCGAACAGGCGACGCCAGGCGTCCGCGTCCCCGCCGAGGCCGGCGCCCGTCTCGGCAAGCGAGCGCTCCAGCAGCACGGCCGTGCCGTCGTCGAGCGGGTGCGCGAGTGGGGCCGGCGGCTGGATCCACTCGACGCCGTGCTCGGCGAGCGGCACGGAGCGCAGGAACGGGGATGCGATCCCGAGTGGATGGATCGCGGAGCACGTGTCGTGCCGGAATCCCGGGAGCGTCAGCTCCTCGGTACGGAGGCCGCCGCCGATCGTGTCGCGTCCCTCGAGCACCAGTACGGAGCGGCCGGCGCGCGCGAGCACGATCGCCGCCGCCAGGCCATTGGGCCCGGAACCGACGACGATCGCATCGTGCACGCTGCTGACGTTACCCGGAGGAGGTCAAACGGCCGTCTTCCTTCCGGGCTTGAGCATGTGGAGCGTCGAGCGAATCGCAACCGAATGCCTCACGTTCTTCGCCTGCGACCACTGGCGCTTCTTGTCGACGCAGGTGACGGTCGTCGTCACCTGCGGATCGGCGACGCCGAGGTGGGTGGCGAGGTTCGCGAGCGTCTGCTCCCAGAACGTGTTTTCCATCCGATGCCCGCCCATCGTCAGCCCCATCTCGCTGATCGGGTCCTGCGCCCGCATCAGCACCTGGGTCTGGGCCACGACGCGTCCGCCTTCCTCGTGCGAGCTGAACGTGATCCAGCCGGCGAACATGTGACCTTCCGGCGTCATCAGCGTGAACGACTCGTCGTCGGAGTAGAGCACCATCACGCCGGTCTTGAACTTCATCCCGCCCGGCCCTGCTGCCTTGATCAGTGCCACTTCGCCCGGCTCGAGCCCGGTCAGCGGTGGGTAGAAGTCGTTGCCCTTGGGCCAGAACGACGGGAAGTTGTCGCGCCACTCCGAGATGACCGCCTGGGGCGTGGTCTCGACTCCGTCGATCCCGACCTTGTAGGTCTTCTGCCACATCTTGCCGAAGCCCTGGACGGGGCTCAGGAGACGCTTGCCCTCGACGAGGTTCGGCGCGTTTGCCGGGGCGTCGGTCACCGTCAGTGTGGAGGTGGGCTTCGCCCAGTTCCCCGTGTCGCGCGGTTCGTCGGCCATGGTCGCTCTCCCTTCTCTCAGGCCGCGGCCGCGAGCGCGTCGGCCTCGGTTGCGTAGATGCCGATCGCCTCGTCGAGGCGGGTCAGCTCGAAGATCTCGCGGTAGTGCTCCGTGAGCCCGAACGCGAGCAGCTTCTGCTTGGCGCGGTTCGCGCGGACGAGAACGGTCACGAGCAATCCGATCCCACCCGAGTTCATGTACTCGAGCCCTGCGAAGTTGAGGATGACGGCCTTGACTCCGTCTCCCGCTCCTTCGGTGTAGGCGTCCATCAGGGCCTCCTCGGAGAAGGCGGTGATGTCGCCCTCGATATCGAGGATGCACACCGTCTCGCCGATCTGGCGCACACCCAGCGACAGGGTCATCTCGGTCATGCGGATCCCTCCTCTTCGTCGACGATCGTCATGAAGTCGGCCAGCCGGGTGATCTCGAAGATCTCCCGGTAGTGCGGTGTCAGGCCACGGACGCTCAGGGTCTGGCCGTTGGTGCGCGCCCGGGCGAGGAGCCCCACGATGAGCGCGATGCCGGTGGAGTTCATGTAGCCGACGTCGCGGAAGTCGAGCATGACGGCGTCTGCGTCACCGGCCTCCGTGTACGCCACGTTCAGGGCTTCCTCTGCGCGCCCGTCGACGTCGCCGGTGAGCGTGATCACCGGGCCGATCTCCTCTGTGCTGACGCGCGCCTGGAGCTCAGTCGCCGCCATCACCGTCACCTCCTTCCAGCTGCAGGACGAGCTCGACCGTGTGTCGGTCGTCCGCGTCGATGACGCGGATCTCGTCGACCATGTTCTTGATCAGGAAGAGGCCCCAGCCCCGGGGCTTCTGGAGCCCGGCGAGCTTCGCCTCGATATCGGGCGACTCGACCTCCGTCGCCTGCGGGCCCTCGCCGACGTCACAGATGCGTACGACGAGCTCGCCGCCCGTCGTCACGACCTCGACTTCCACGGGGATCTCGGCGCGGCCCTGGTTGCCGTGCTCGATCGCGTTCATCGCAGCCTCGGACACCGCTGTGCCGAGCCGCTCGACGCGACGTGCTTCGAGCCCGAGCGGCTCGATCGCGTCGAGGACGCGTTGCATCGCCTCGCGCTCGTTCCCGGTCTCGCTCGGCAGTGTGAAGCTGACGTCGATCTTCGGGACACGGCCGTTCTGGGCGCCGCTCCCGAGCGTGCGGCGGAGCGTGACGAGCGTGATGTCGTCCTCCTGCTCCCAGTCCGCACCGGTGAACCGCTGCAGCTGTGTGAGGAGACCGTCGATCAGGTCGCCGGACGCCGGATCGGCGACGTGCTCGACGAGCCGTGGCGTACCGAACATCTCGCGCTCGGCTCCGTGTGCCTCGGTGACACCGTCGCTGTAGAGGAGCAGGCCGTCGCCGGGGCTCATCACCGCCTCGTGCTCCTCGTAGGTCATGCCGGGGAGCAGCCCGAGCGGCATCCCCTTGGCCCGCAGCTCCATCGAGCCGTCGGCCGTGCGCGCGTACGGGAGGTTGTGCCCCGCGTTCGCGTAGCGGACGTGCCCCGTCGTGGGGTCGACGACCATGTAGAGGCAGGTGACGAACATCTTCTCGGGGATGTCAGGGCAGAGGAGGTCGTTGACCCGCTCGAGCACCTCGCCCGGCGACACGACGCGTTGGCCCGAGGCGCGCAGGAGGCTTCTCGCGGCGGCCATCACCATCGCGGCCGGCACGCCCTTGTCGGTGACGTCGCCGATGATCACCGCGACCTGCCCGTCGGGCAGCTCGAAGAGGTCGTAGAAGTCGCCGCCGACCTCGCGCGCAGGCTGGTAGTAGGCAGCGACCTCCCAGCCGGGGAGGTCGGGCAGGACGCGTGGGAGGAAGTTCTGCTGGATCAGCGTCGCGACCTTGAGCTCCTGCTCGATCCGCTCGCGCGACCGCGCCTCCGCGGCCTGTTTCTGGACGAGCTCGGCGACCTGCAGGGCGGGAGCCGCCTGCGCCGCGAGGCCGTCGAGGAGGCGCTTGTCGTCGGTCGAGTACTGCTGGTCGGAGAGGCGCGGCCCCAGATTGAGCGTGCCGACGAGCTCGCCGCCGCTGATCAGGGGCACGACGAGCGCGACGCCGGCCTCGCGGAGGGCGGTGACGCCGGGCGACTCGAGCTCGAGGGACTCCACATCGACGGCTCCGCCGGCGCTCTGGAGGAAGGCCACAAGCGGATCGTTCGGTGCGATCTCGACGCTCGGCGCATCGACCGTCGAGATCGTGGCAGTGACTTCCTCGGTTGCCTCGGTCGCCTGTGCAGTGCCACCTCTGCGGGTGACCTTGCGCCAGGTGTGTGCGAGTGCAGTCATCTCACCGTCCTTTGTAGAGCGTCAGCGTCACGGGATCGTTACGGGTTTCGGATGGTTTGGGACACCGTTCAGCCAGAGCGAGGCCGAGACCGGCTGCATCGTCTCACCGACCGCGCTCAGGAGGCTCTCCGACAGGGCATCGAGCTCGATCTGCTCGCGGAGGCGAGAACCGAACGCGTGGAGCGTCTGCTCGGCGTCGTACCGGCGCCGGTAGAAGCGGCGGTCGACGAATGCCTGTACTCGGGCGCGAACCGGGAGAAAGAGCGCGGCGACGAAGAGGGTCGAGACTGCGATCGCCAGGTTTGACCCACCCGCCAAGGTCGAGAACACCGCTTGCGCCGCCAGCACGAGCCCGACGTACATCGCGCCGAGGACGATCGTCAGGATGCCGTAGACAAGCGTCCGGCTGATGATCCGGTCGATGTCGTACAGGCGGTAGCGCAGCACGGCGAGCCCGGACGCGAGAACGACGCTCGCGATCGCGATCGGCATCGTGAAGTTCCAGATCACGTCGGAGCCGGCATACGTGGCGGCGACGCTGACTGCGAAGGCCGCGGTCGCGACGAGCGCTCCCATGGCGAGCCATTTGATCTGGAGCCGCTCGAGCCCGCGGGAGCGATGGAACCGGAGGAAGACGGCCGCCGCTGCGAGCGCCACGCTCGGCAGGACCAGGACGAAGCCCGCGAACGCCATCAGGCTGACCACGTCGCCGGGCGTCTCGATCCCGAGCGGGTTCTCGACCCGGTAGTCGTTCAGGTCGGAAGGCGCGAAGGCGAGCCCTCCGCTGAGGAGCACGATATGGGCGATCACGAGCCGCCAGATCCAGCGCCAGCGTGGGGTGAGGAGCGTTCCATTCGGAAAGATCAGCGGCAGGCAGGCCAGGAGACCGAACACCACCGGGACCCAGACCCAGTTCGCGAGCCATCCCGCCGCGAGGCCGCCCGTCAGGGTGCCGGGCGCGGCCACCAGGGCGCGTGAGGCATAGGCGTCGCTGAGCTCGACGAGGCCGGTGAAGAACGCGACGGCACTGAAGAGCATGCCGATCCGGTTCCCCGGCCGCCGGATCGTGATCAACACCCCGAGGAATGCAATCAGCAGCCCGATCGGAGCGAGGGCGAGGTCTGCCGCGACGTTGGCCGTCAGCGTTCCCTCGAACCAGGTAACGACGTCGACCAGCGCGCCGACGATCACCCCGAGGGCTCCGAAGGAGCAGGCGGCAACCACGATCCTCGTCTCGTTCGACCCGCCGTTGCTCATCGCGATACCTCTCGCAGCCAGAGACCGCTGTGGGTGGGCTGCATCGTCTCGTCGACGGCCGCGCGAAGCTCTGTGCCGAGCGTCTCGAGATCGACCTGCTCTCGCAGTCGGGTACCGAAGACCTCGAGCGTTTGCTGCGCGTCGTAGCGGCGCCGGTAGAAGCGGCGGTCGACGAACCGTTGCACGCGCGCGCGGACGGGGAGGAACAGGGCGGCGACGACGAGGGTCGAGACTGCGATCGCGAGGTTCGATCCCCCGGCGAACGACGAGAACAGCGCCTGCCCGGCGAGCACGAGGCCGACGTAGGCGGCTCCGAGCACGACGGTGAGCGCGGCGTAGACGATCGTGCGCGAGACGAGCCGGTCGATCTCGTAGAGGCGGTACCGGAGAATCGCGACCGCAACGGCGACGGGCATCGAGAGGAACCCGCCGAAACCGACGAAGAAGAGGGCGGTGGACAGCCAGCCGACGAGATCGATCAGGAACAGCGCACCGAGGAACCCCCCGATCGTGACGCCACCGGCGAGCGCGAGCCACTTCAGCTGCTCCCGCTCGACTCCTCGCGATCGGCGGAACCGGGCCGAGACCGCCGCGAGCGAGAGGACGAACAGCGCCAGGATCGAGATCCCCCAGGTCAAATCGACCAGGAACCGCGACACACCGTGGGGAAGCGCGGCAGGATTCCCGACGGTCGGGTACGCGCCGAGGGTGCCCTCGTCGAGTGCCGGCGCGAGCGCGAGGTAGAGCCCTACGACCACGCTGAGCCGGAGCACGTAGCGCCAGGCCCCGCGGAGGGGCCGGCCGTTCGGGAACAGCTGCGCGATGAGGCATGGCACGACGAAGACCGGCACGATGGGGAGCCAGCTCGCGAACCATCCGGCCCAGGTCGAGCCGGGCCAGCCCTCGCCGCCGTAGAGCGCCAGGTCGGCGTACCCGTAGGCCAGGCTGATCGCCGCCAGCATCGGCGCCGAGCAGAGGAAGAGCCAGCCGATGGGGTTCGCGCTCTCCTTCCGCGCGATCAGGAGGCCGACGCAAGCGAACAGCAACGCCGCAGCCGAGGCGAGCACCTCGAGGTACAGCTCCGACTCTCGGCCCTTCGGCAGCGTGAGCCCGTTTCGCGCCCCGACCAGACCGAGGACGAGCCCGACCGGCGCGACCGCAACGGCGACGACGAAGAGCAGCCAGGCGAGGCGGCGGCTCACTTCGGTTCCTCCCGCCGCCAGAGCGCGACGTGCGCCGGCTGCATCGTCTCGTCGACGGCGGCGCGCAGTTCGGCGACGAGCGTCAGCAGGTCGACCTGTTCCCGCAGCCGGGTCCCAAACGTCTCGAGCGTTCGCTGTGCGTCGTAGCGCCGTCGGTAGAAACGCCGATCGACGAAACGCTGCACGCGCGAGCGAACCGGGAGGAAGAGCGCCGCGACGGCGAGCGTCGAAACCGCGATCGCCAGGTTCGAGCCACCCGCGAACGGCGACAGCAGGGCCTGCAGCCCGATCACGATCGCGGCGTACGTCCCCGCGAGGAGCACGGTGAGCGCGCCGTAGACGAGCGTTCGGCGGATGATGACGTCGATCTCGTAGAGGCGATAGCGGAGGACGGCGATCCCCACCGAGACCGGGAGTGCGATCAACTCGACGCTGAAGACGAGTCCGGCGATCCGCGACCAGTTGAACAACGCAGCGAACGGCAGCGTCAGGATCAGAAGCCCCGCGCTCGTTGCGAGCCACTTGAACTGCAGCCGCTCCTGCCCCGCCGAGTGGCGGAAGCGCCGCAGGGCCAGGATCCCGGCCGCGACGACGGAGAGGAGGCAGGCGATGATGATCGGGATGGGCACTCCGGCGTAGAGCTTGCTCTGGGTCACCGCAAGCGGGTTCTCGAACGCCTGGAAAGGCGCCGGGAGGTCCGTGGCCGACGTCGAGATCATTCCCCACACGACCGCGTAGCCGAGCAAGACAAGCCTGGTGAACCTGCGGGCTCTCGCGGACGAGATCGTTCCCGACGGGAACGTCATCAGCAGCAGGAAGACTCCGGCCATGAGCGGCGTCCAGAGTCCAGCGGAAAGTCCGGCGGCGGCCGCGCCACCGGGGATGCCCGCATCAGGCTTCGCCAGCAGGGCCAGCTCGGCGTAGGCATCGAGCAGGCCGCCGAGCAGCGATCCGACGCCCGCGAGCACGAGCGCCCAGCCGACGAGGTTCGCCGGGCGCTTCAGTGTCACGATCACGCCCACCAGGGCATAGACGAGCGCCATGAGGACATCCGGCAGGTTGCTCCACAATGACTGCGACGCCGTGTACGACGTATCGGCGCCGAGGAGCACGACAAGCCCGAGGAGGCAGACCGCCAGAAGCACCGATACCGCGGCAGTGGCGCGCGCGCACATCCGAAGTCGCGCGTCGCTCATCGATCGCTCCGGAGCCACGTCGACACGCGCGCCGGCTGCATCGTCTGGATCACGACGCGCTCGAGGTCGGCGCAGAGCCCCTCCAGATCCACCTGCTCGCGCAGCCGCGCGCCGAACGCTTCCATGGTGCGCTGGGCGTCGTAGCGGCGCCGGTAGAAACGCCGGTCGACGAACCGCTGCACCCGCGAGCGCACGGGGAGGAAGAGCGCCGCGACGGCGAGCGTCGAGACCGCGATCGCCAGGTTCGAGCCACCCGCGACGGAAGACAGCAGCGCCTGCAGCCCGATCACGATCGCGGCGTACGTCGCTGCGAGGAGCACGCTGACCGCGCCGTAGACGAGCGTCCGCCGGATGATGACGTCGATCTCGTACAGGTGATAGCGGAGCACCGCGATGCCGACGGAGATCGGCAGCGCGACCAGCTGGAACGTGATCACGACGCCGCCGATCCCCGTCCAGTTGAATGCGGCCGCGAACGGCACCGTCACGACGAGGAATCCAGCGCTCGTCGCGAACCACTTGAACTGCTGACGCTCGTCCCCCCGCGACCGGCGGAAGCGGCGTATGACGATGACCGCGGCGGCGAGGATCGAGACAAGGCACGCGACGACCAGCGGGATGCCGAGGTCGGCGTATACATCGCTCGTCGTCAGCACGAGCGGGTTGTCGTACGCATTGAGCGGCGGCTCGAGGTCGCTGCTCGTCGCGATGACGAACCAGATCGCAGCGAAGTCGAGCAACCCGAGGACGGCGAATCGTCGCATGCTCCGGGAAGACAACACACCGGAGGGGAAGACGAGGAGCAGGAGGAAGACGCCGCCCATGAGGCTCGTCCAGCTGCCGGCAGCGACCGCACCGGCCGCGCCACCCGCCGGGAGCCCGGCCTCGGGTTTCACGACCAGGGCCAGCTCGGCGTACGTATGGAAGACGCCCTCGAAGAGGATCCCGAACCCTGCGAGTAGGAGCGCCCAGCCGACGAGGTTGGTGGGTCGCTTCGACGTGACGACCAGGCCGACCCCGACGAACGAGACGATGAACGGCAACTCGCCGAGGGCGACTCCGAGATCCGTGAAGTCCGGGTCGAAGCTCAGGACGACGACGGAAGCGACGAAGCAGGCGAACAGGACGACCGAGATCGCGGCTGCGACCCGGGCGAGCGTTCGGGGCGTTGGCAAACGGAGGCTCAATCCCGGCTCCGGAGCCACAGCGACACGTGCAACGGCTGGATCGTTTCCTCCACGGCGAGCGCGAGATCCGCACCGAGGGTCTCGAGGTCGACTTGCTCGCGCAGCCGGGCACCGAAGCCCTCCAGCGTCCGCTGGGCGTCGTAGCGGCGGCGGTAGAACCGCCGGTCGACGAGCCGCTGCACGCGGGAGCGCGCCGGCATGAAAAGTGCCGCCACGAGCAGCGTCGACACGGCGATCGCGAGATTCGAGCCGCCTGCGAACCGCGAGGAGATCGTTTGGCCGGCCAGCACCATGCCGGCGTAGGCGGCCCCGAGTATCAGCGACAGGACACCGTAGACGAGAGCCCTCGAGATCACCCGATCCAGGTCGTAGAGCCGGTAGCGGCGCACGGCCACGCCGATCGAGACCGGCACTGCACAGAGCGAGAGCGACCAGGCCACCCACATCAGTGAGTTGGAGTTGTCGTACGACGTTCCGAACGCGATCAGCCACATGGTCACCGTCGTCCCGACGGCCGACGCCACCCACTTGAGCTGCTGGCGCTCGATCCCGCGGGACCCTCGAAAGCGGACAACGACCGACGCCAGCGAGACCAGGAGCACGGTGAAGAGGAGCAAGACGACGAGGGGTTGCAGGAGGTTGGATGCCACGAAGCCGAAGCCCGGAATCCCGAACGGGTTCTCGAGCTCGGGATGACCGTCGAAGGGACCCGGCGCGAAGCTTGCTGCCAGGCCGGCGACGAGGGCAACGACGGCGAGCACGTTGACAATGCGCCACCGAGGTGACGGTATTTTCCCGCTTGGAAGCCGGGAGAGCAGCATCATGAGGGCGACGAACGCGATCAGGCCAAGGTTCGACGCGAGCCATGCGAGATCGCGCGTGGCGGGAACCGTGCCGGGGCGGTCGATCCCGAGCTCGACGAGCGCGGTCGTTGCGCCGAAGAACGCCAGCCCGAGCCCCACCGCTAGGAGAAGCCAGCCGATCGAGTTGCGCGGCGCGCCCGCCGCGACCACGGCTCCGACGAGGGCGAACGAGAGGGTGACGACCAACATCGGCGACTCGCGGTCGATTGTGTAGGGGGTCGCGACCGCGATCACTACGACCACGAACAGAAGCGCGACGGCGACTCCGAGGAGCCCCCAGGCGAGCAACCGGCGCACGCGATCGTTCATCGCTGAGTCTCCTGCAGCCAGAGCGAGGCGTGCGTCGGCTGCATCGTCTGTGTGACGACGCCACGCAGGTCATGCTTGAGCGTACCGAGGTCGATCTGTTCGCGCACCCGCGCGCCGAAGCCTTCGAGCGTTCGTTGTGCGTCGTAGCGACGGCGGTAGAAGCGCCGGTCGACGAACGCCTGCACCCTCGCGCGTAGCGGCAGGAACAGGGCCGCGACAACGAGTGTCGAGACGGCGATCGCGAGCCGACGGGAGGGCAGCGATCGGTTCGGGAACAGGAGCAGGGTTCGCGGTACGAGGAAACCGATCCAGAGCAGCCAGAGCGTGTTGTTGACCCACGCGTTCAGCGATGCGCCGGTGAACGTGCCGGCGTGATCCTTGTCCCAACGGTAGAGCGCTGCGGCCGGAAGCCCGAGAGCGGCCGTGACGCCGATCACGAGCAGGAGCCACCCGATCGGGTTCCGCGGCCTGCCCGCCGCGACGAGGGCGCCGAGGACCGAGAACGTAATCGTCGCGAGGACCGGGAAGAAGCCTCCCTGTCCCGAGACACCTGTTACGAGCAGGAACACGAGGGCGGCAGCGACACACGCACCGGAGAACGCGAGCAGCGCCCACGCGATCGCGCGCAACGATCGATCGCTCACGACGATCCTCCGCGGCGCAGCCAGACCGACGCGTGAGCCGGCTCGATCGTTTCGGTGATGACGCGAACCAGGTCAGTTTCGAGGCCCGTCAGGTCGATCCGCTCCTTGACCCGTTCGCCGAAGCCTCGAAGTGTTCGCTCCGCGTCGTACCGGTGCCGGTAGAACCTCCGGTCGACGAACCCCTGCACGCGCGAGCGCACCGGCAGGAACATGGCGGCTACGACGAGGGTCGACACGGCGATCGCAAGGTTCGACCCGCCCGCGAACGACGAGAACAGCGCTTGCCCGAGGAGAACGAGCCCGACGTACGCCGCCCCCAGCACAGCCGTCACCATTGCGTAGGAGATCGTGCGGCTGAGGATCCGGTCGATCTCGAAGAGGCCGTACCTGAGGATCGCGATGCCTGCCGCAACCGGAAAGCTGGCAAGGACGAGGCCGAGCAGTGCCATGCGAACCGGGAGGTGGCCGGCAGGGCGGATGAAGAACGTCGCCATCAGGAATGCGGTAACGATCGCTGCGACGGAGCCCGCGGCGAGCACGAGCTTGAGCTGCTGCCGCTCGATCCCGTGGGAGCGGCGAAGGCGCACGATGAGCGCAGTCGCGCTGAGCGCGATGCCTGCGACGACCAGGAGCCAGCCGACCGTATCGACGACGCGCAGCAGCTCCCGCGTCCCCGGCACGCCGATCGGGTTGACGATCGCCTCGAACGGTGCGGCTCCGGCGCCGGGCGTGAACAGCCCCGCGACCGTGAGCATCCCCATGCCCGTGAGGAGTAGCGCGAGCACCACCCGCCATCTCGGCGACGGGAGCCGCCCGTCGGGAAAGAGGAGAAGCGAGAGCCCCAGCCAGGCGGCGACCGGCTCTCCGACGATGCCGTTGACGACGAGCGCGAGGCTGACGCCCGGCAGCTCGTGCGTCGTCCTGACGGCGACGTCGAGGTACGCCCACGTCAAGACGTTCAGGGTGATCAGGAGGCCGGTCAGGGAGAAGATCCAACCGATGCGATGGGCCGACTCGCGCCGCGAGATGATGCCGCCGACCGACGCGTAGGTGAGACCGAGCAGCAGGAAGGCCGCGCCGCCGAGGCCGGCGAAAATGTCCGTGTCGATGGTGGGCGTCAGGCCACCGGGAGCGAGCACGAGCAGGACGACGGTCGGCACGGCGAGCACCACGCAGGCGCCCCAGAGCACGACGGCGAGCCGGGTCACGCCAGACCGTCCCGACGACCGATGCCGGTGCAGGCGAGCGCCCCCGCGAGCGGGCTCCAGGCGATCGGTGAGGCGGTGCTGTCGGTCAAGACGGAAGCGCAACCTCCAGGGGAGCCGGGCTCGCGCTTCCGAGACCGCCCTCGAGCACGTCGCTCGGGTTGCCGAGGTTCCCGTTGATCTCGCGCCGCGCGAAGCGCTCGAGCACCGGCTCGGCGATCCGGAAGAAGCCGCCCGGGTTGTCACGCTGCCGGATGGTGAAGAGCGTCCCGTCGCCGTCATCGACGAGGGTGTAGCTCCCTTCCCGGGCGAACGGCGCCTTGACCGACGCGATCGAGGAGTGGTGCGGCGACTCGCGCTCCGTCACCCGGTGGACGTCCGTCAGCGTCGTCTGCCACAGCGGGTTGTTCGTCTCGTCGTCGATGAACGCCCACACCCTCTCGATCGGCTGCGCGATGTGAGCAGTCTCCTCGATCTCGAACACGATGTCTCCCTCGGGTTGCTGACGCGGCCGTGCGGTCGGGTGCACCGGAGTCTCCGCGAGCGCCGTTCCGGGATCGTTACGAGGGCGCGTGCGGCGGCGACGGGTCCGGTGCCGACTTGCTGCTTGCGCACCTGAGGTTGATTAACTAGACTAGGTCAAATGGATCAGGTCAACGTCTACGATGCCAAGACGCACCTGTCTCGCCTCCTCGAGCGCGTCGAGGCCGGCGAGGAGATCGTGATCGCACGCGCCGGCAAGCCGGTCGCGCGGCTCGTCCCCGCTGCTCGGCCGCAGCGCGTGCCCGGTATGTGGGAAGGCCGCTGGAAGCCGGCGCCGGACTGGGACAGTCCCGAGGTGAACGAGCAGATCACCGACCTCTTCGAGAACAGCCGCGTGTTCCCGCCGGACGATGAAGCGGCATGAGGCTGCTGCTCGACGCTCACGCGCTGCTCTGGTTCACGGGTGAGCCCGGCAGGCTGAGGGAGGACGCGCGGGACGCGATCGTCGCCGCGGACGAGGTTGCCGTGAGCGCCGCATCGCTCTGGGAGCTCTCGACCAAGATCGCCCTCGGCAAGCTGGAGGCCCCCGTCGACGATATCCCGGGTGAGCTTCGCGAATGGGGGTTCGACACCCTGCCCGTCACCGGCCCACACGCCTGGGCAGCGGGTCGGCTCCCCCTCCACCACCGTGACCCCTTCGACCGGATGCTCGTCGCGCAGGCGCAGCTCGAAGGGCTCACGATCGTTACCCGGGATCCCTCTATCGCCCGGTACCAGGTCGCCGTCCTCGCCGCGTAGACCGGGGTGCCCGGCTGCAGTCGGGCACCCACGCCGTGAACCACGCACCTACTCGTATTGCAGCGCCTTCAGCACGTCGAGCTTCGCCGCGCGCCTCGCCGGCAGGACCGCCGCCAGCACTCCCGCGACCCCGGCGACGACGACGTACGCGACGAGCGGCTTCAGCGGCAGGTGGAATGCCGTCCCGAAGCGGGAGAGCCCCTGGACGACGACCCAGGCGACGAGGATCCCGAGCGGCAGCCCCACCGCGGCCCCGATCAGCGACGTCGTCACCGCCTCGTGGCGCACCATGCGCCGCGTCTGTCTCCGCGTCATCCCGACCGCGCGCAGCGAGCCGATCTCGCGCGTCCGCTCGATCACCGCGAGCGCGAGCGCGTTGACCATCCCGAGCAGGGCCGTGATCACGGCCAGGACGAGCAGCATCGTGAGCAGCGCGACGAGGCTGTCGATGCCGCCCTGCCTTTTTGCGATCATCGCAGGGGTCGTGCGCAGCGCCGCATCCGGGAACACCTTCAACCGGGCTGCAAGGGCTGCCGTGTCCGCCCCGGGCGCGAGGTCGACGAACGTGAACTGGTCGGCCGGCTGCGGGAAGGTGGCGTCGAACGCCGTCTGCGTGATGATCACGTGCCCGAGCAGCGAGTCGAGCCTGGCGGGCGCGATGATGCCGCGGACGACGTAGGTCGTCGTCCTGCCCGAGGCGCTCTGGACGGAAACCGTGTCACCCGCGGCGAGATGCTTCTGCTCGGCCAGGTCGTCGCGGACGAGCGCACCGGTCGTCCCGAGCGTCGCGAGCGTGCGCTGCGAGCCCTGCTTCCACGTGAACCTGTATGGCCCGTCGATCGTGGCCGGGTCGATGCCGCTGACGTCGACCTGCTTCTTTCCGATCTTGCCGCGGTCGTAGCGCACGGAGCTGAGCGCACGAACGCCGGGAGCTCCGACGAGCGTGCGGGCGGCTTCGGGCGGGAGCGACTCCCAGCCGGTCTGCGACTGGAGCACGTGCGAGGACGCGATCTGCGACTCGGTCGCCTCGACCGCGCTGATCTTGAGGCTCCGGCCGACCACCGCGATCGCCGAGACGAGCGCGATCCCGATCATCAGCGCCGCCGCCGTCGAGGCGGTGCGGCCGGGATTGCGGATCGCGTTGTCGCGCGCAAGCCGCCCGGGGATCCCCGCGAAGCGCGCGGCGGGCCAGCCGACGAGGCGCGCCACGAGCGGCACGGCGACGGGGACGAGCATGGCAGCTCCGATGAAGAGGAGCAGCATCCCGCCGAGCGACGAGGCGAGCGTCCCCGCCACGCCGAGGTCGCCGCCCCGGAGCATCCCGAGCGCGAGCATTCCGGTGCCGAGAGCGAGCAGAAGCGCCCCGAGCACCGTCGCGATGCGCGCCATCCGGCCACGCTCGTGCGTGACCCCCTCGCGCACCGCCGCGACAGGGGAGATCCGCGTCGCCCGCGCCGCGGGGAGGAGCCCCGCGAAGACGGTCACGATGACGCCGATCGCAAAACCGACGAGCAGCGTCGAGCGCGAGACGACGAGGCTCGTCGCGGGGAACGAGAAGTCGAACGTGCCGAGCAGCGCGCGCAGGCCCACCGCGAGCCCGACCCCGACGGCCACTCCGACGAGCGATGCGAGCGCACCGATCACGAGCGACTCGAGCACGACGGCGCGGCGCACCTGGCTGCGGGTGGCGCCGATCAGGCGCAGCGTCCCGAGCTCGCGCGTCCGCTGGGCGACCGTGATCGACATCGTGTTGACGATCACGAAGCCGCCGACGAAGAGGACGACACCCCCGAAGCCGCGCAGGATCCACGTGATGATGCTGACGAAGAGGTTGATCCCCGCCTTGTCGTCCGAGGCGCGCTCCTGCGCTGTCTGAACCTGGACGGTGCGCGTCGCGAACGGTTGCAGTCGCTGTACGAGGTCGTCAGCGCTGACACCGTCGGCTGCCGCGATCGAGACGACGTCGATCCTGCCCTCCTTGTGGAGGAGCCGCTGCGCCACGGGCAGGTCGAAGACGGCCATGGTCGCCCCGCCGAGCGAGCTGACCTCGCCGAAGCGGCCGAGGCCGACGACCCTGAAGGGCGCAGAGGGCGTCAGCGCGGCGATCTTCACCGTGTCCCCGACCTTCACCCCGTGCCCGTCGGCGGTGCTCGCGTCGAGCACGACTTCGCCGTCGCGCGCCGCCCAGCGGCCCTCACGGAGACGGAGCGGATTGAACCGCTCGTCCCTTGGCGCGAAGCCCATCACGAACGAGGGATCGCCGGAGATCTTCTTCCCGTTCGGCCCGACGACGATCGCGTACGGGGAGTTGCCGGAGAAATCGAAGATCGCGCCTGCCGCCCGCTCGACGCCGGGCACGGCCCGGATCCGCTCGAGCGTCGAGGCGGGCAGCGTGGGCGCGCTCGACTCCGACCAGTCGACGACGGGCTTGCCCGAGACGACGACGTCGGTTTGCTCGTAGGCGCTCGAGAAGACGATGTCGAAGGAGCGCTTCATCGTGGCGCCGAGCACCGAGCTGCCGGTCACCATCGCGACGCCGAGCACGATCGCGAATGCGGTCAGCGCGGTTCGCAGCTTCCTCGCGCGCAGGCCGCGCAGCGTGACGCGCCTCATCGCCCGAGCCCCTCGAGCGCAGCCGCGACGCCGTCCATCGCCGACTGATCGATCTCTCCCACGATGTTCCCGTCGGCGAGATGGACGACGCGGTCCGCGATCGCCGCGGCCCGCTGATCGTGGGTGACCATGATCGTCGTCTGGCCGTACCCGTCGACAGCGTTGCGGATCAGCTCGAGAACGTCGGCACCCGACTGCGAGTCGAGGTTGCCCGTCGGCTCGTCCGCGAAGAGAACGGACGGGCGGTGCACGATCGCCCGGGCGACAGCGACGCGCTGCTGCTGGCCCCCGGAGAGCTCGGCCGGCCGGTGCTTGCGCCGATCCTCGAGCCCGACGGACCGCAGCAGCTCGTCGATCCACTCCCCGTCGACGCGCTCTCCCGACAGATCGAGCGGAAGAGTGACGTTCTCCTCGGCAGAGAGCGTCGGCAGCAGGTTGAACGACTGGAAGATGAAGCCGACGTGCGCCCGGCGCAGCTTCGTCAGCTGCGTGTCCTTCAGTTGGGCGGGGTCGACGCCGGCGATCGAGACCGTCCCGCCGCTCGGCCGGTCGAGACCGGCGAGGAGGTGCATCAGCGTCGACTTGCCCGAGCCCGAGGGGCCCATGATCGCGACGAGCTCGCCGCGCGTCACCTCGACGCTCACGGACCGCAGCGCGTCGACAGCGGTCTCACCCGAGCCGAAGCGACGCGCGAGGTCGCGGCAGCCGATCACGACGTCGGCTTCGAACGCTCCGTTGCCGTTGCTCTCGGTCGTCTCCGGCAGGCTCGTCATCGGGCTCAACCCCCTTGTCTCGGTCTTCGTCCCCGGTCGGGACGCACGATCAGAGGGTGACAGGCGCCCGTTCCGAGATCGTTACGGCTTGGGCGGCTCCCCGAACTCCGTAGCGATAGAGTCGCTCTCATGCCAACGGGGCCCCAGCTGCGCATCGCGCTTCTCGGCCCACCGTTGATCGAGGTCGACGGTCGGCCGCTCGACGTCGACACGCGCAAGGCGACCGCGCTTCTGGCCTACCTCGCGTTTACCGGGCGCCCGGCCCGTCGCGACTCGCTCGCGGGTCTTCTCTGGCCGGAGGCCAGCCCCGACCGTGCGCGTGCCACGCTGCGACGGACTCTCTCGACGCTGAAGTCCGCGCTCGATTCCCGCTGGCTCGAGATCGGGCGAGATACCGTCGCATTCTCGGGAACCGGGATCTGGCTCGACGTCGACGAACTGCGGCGCCTCGTTGCCACCACGGAGAGCCATGGGCACGCCGCGAACGAAACGTGCTCGCTCTGCCTCGAACCACTACAACAGGCCGCCGCGCTCGACCGTGGCTCGTTCCTCGCCGGCTTCGGCCTCCGCGACAGCGCCGCGTTCGACGACTGGCAGCAACTCGCGGGCGACGAGGTCCACCGGGAGGTCGCCTCGGTGCTCGACCGGCTCGCCGGTGCCCTCGCTGCCGCAGGCAACCCGACACAGGCAATCGCGTGCGCTCGTCGCAGGCTGGCCCTCGACCCCCTGCACGAGCCCGCCTACCGGCAGCTGATCGGCCTCCTGGCGGAGGTCGGCGACCGACAGGCCGCGATGGAGCAGTACCGCGACTGCGTGCGCGTCCTCGATCGCGAGCTCGGCGTCCGCCCGCTCGACGAGACGACCGCGCTCTACCACGCGATCGTCGAGGGCTCGGCGACGGCTCCGTCGCCTCCCGTCGTGGCGGTGGCGAAGTCACAGTCGGCCGAGGCGCCGTACGACCTCGTGGGCCGGGATGCAGAGCTGCGCGAACTGCTCGAGACGTACGACGGCCTCGGCGCCGACGGTCGCGTTGTCGCCCTCGTCGGCGAGGCTGGCATCGGCAAGACACGCCTCGCCGAAGAGTTGCTCGCCCACGTCGCGGCGCGCGGGCGGATGGCGCTCGCGGTGCGGTGCTACGAGGAGGAGCGCAGCCTCGCCTACGGCGTCGTGCTCGAGCTCGTGCGCGGCGCCGCTGCGGTGGCACCTCCGTTCGCCGACGACCTCTGGTGGGTCGCAGAGGTGGCCAGGCTGGCGCCCGAGCTCGGTGTGCCTGCGTCGCAGCCGCTCGACAGCGAGGCGGGCCAGGTGCGCTTCTACGAGGCCGTCGCGGAGCTCCTCCATCACGGCGCGGGCCCCGAGCCGGCGGCGCTCTATGTCGACGATGCTCACTGGGCGGACGAGTCGTCGCTCGCGCTCCTCGCCTACCTCGCGCATCGGCTCCGTGGCCGGCCGCTGCTCCTCGCGGCGAGCTGGCGGCCCGAGGAGGCCGCGCAGGATCATCCCGTGCGACGGCTCGTCGCCGACGCGCACCGAACCGGTCGCGCAAGCGTGATCGAGCTCGGACGGCTCTCGGGAGCGGACGTCGCGCAGCTCGTCGCGTCGACCGGACGGAGCAGCGACCTCGGTGCTCGGCTCTACGTCGAGAGTGGCGGCCTGCCCTTCTTCGTCGTCGAGTACCTCGATGCACTTGCCCGCGGAGACGACGAGCCCGACTGGGCGCTCCCGGTCGGGGTGCGGGACCTCCTCGAGCGGCGCCTTGCCGGCCTCGGCGAGCTGTCTCTGCAGGTGCTCGCGGCCGCAGCCGTCCTGGGGCGCGCCTTCGACCCGGATACGGTTCGTGCCGCAAGTGGCCGGAGCGACGAGGAGGTCGTTCTCGCCCTCGAGGAGCTCGTCGGGTGCGGTCTTCTCGTCGAGGGCAGCGACGGTGTCGTCGACTTCCGGCACGAGCAGGCGCGAGAGCTCGTCGGCAGCCGCATGACCCTGGCGAGGCGGCGCCTTCTCCATCGCCGCGCCGCCGCCGAGCTCGACAGCCACGGCAGGCGTGAGAGCCAGGCGGCCATGACGGCCTACCATCTCGCGGCGGCAGGGGACGAGGCAGCGGCGGCCGAACGCTATCGGGTCGCCGCGGACCACGCACGGCGGCTCTACGCAAACGCCGAGGCGCTCGCCCACTACCGCGCCTCGCTCGCCCTGGGGCTGCCAGACCCAGCCGCCCTGCACGAAGCGATCGGCGACCTCGAGACGCTCGCCGGCGACTACGGCGCCGCGTTTGCGAGCTACGAGACCGCCGCGGCCCTCGCCGACCGCGCGTTGTTGCCCGAGATCGAACGCCGCATCGGCCTCCTCCACCTCCGGCGCGGCGAGTGGGAGCTCGCGGAGGCGTCGCTTGCCGCAGCGAGCGAAGGCCTCGAGCCCTCGAGCCGCTCGCTCGCAACCGCCGACCGGGCACTCGCCGCCCACCGCATGGGTGACGAGGCCACAGCCCGCGAGCTCGCAGGTAGTGCCCTCCACCTGGCGGAGGAGATCGATGACGCGGGCGCGCTCGCCCAGGCGCACAATGTCCTCGGGATGCTGGCAGGTCGCCGCGGAGACGACGCCGAGGCGATCACCCACCTCGAGCTCGGAGCCTCGATCGCCCGCTCTGCAGGTGACGCGGGCGCCGAGACGGCAGCTCTCAACAACCTCGCGCTGGCCGTACGGTCATCCGGCAACCCCGTCCGTGCGATCGCGCTGACGACGACGGCGCTCGAGCTCAGCGTCCGGCAAGGCGATCGCCACCGCGAGGCGGCCCTCCGCAACAACCTCGCCGACCTGCTCCGCTCCGAGGGACGGGACGCGGAGGCGATCGAGGAGCTGAAGCGGGCGGTCGCGATCTTCGCAGAGATCGGCGAGCCCGGAAAGCTCGAGCCCGAGATCTGGAAGCTCAGCGAGTGGTGAGCCCGGGGAGCGGCTGAAAAGCCTCTCGCCGGCCCGCACCTCAGTTCAGGTCGTTCTCGGCCGGTGGCTCGTCGGCGAGCTCGGGGGCTTCGCCGGGCGGCACCGTCACCGGCTCCGCTTTCACCTCGGCCTCGATCACCCGGATCTCGACGAGCGACTCGCCCTCGATCCCCGTCAGCTCGCGCCGGCGGTCGACCAGGATCGTCGCCCCCTCGGAGAGGTCGCGTCCGAGCACGAAGTCGGCGAGCGGATCCTCGATCAGGCGCTGGATCGAGCGGCGCAGCGGCCGGGCCCCCATCGCCGGGTCGTAGCCCTGCTCGACGAGGAGCTCCCTCGCGTCGTCCGTGAGCTCGATCGTGGCACCGTGGACGACCATCTGGTCGCGCAGCCGCTTCATCATCAGGTCGACGATCTGCAGGATCTCGCTCTTCTCCAGCTTGTGGAAGACGATGATCTCGTCGATGCGGTTCAGCAGCTCCGGGCGGAAGACCTTCTTCAGCTCGCCCATCACGCGGCCCTTCATGTCGTCGTACGTGAGACCCGTCTCGTCGCCGAGCGTGAAGCCGAGCGACTGGTTCTTCGAGATCTGGGCCGCGCCGATGTTCGACGTCATGATCACGATCGTGTTCCGGAAGTCGACCTTGCGCCCCTGCGCATCGGTCAGCTTGCCGTCCTCCAGGATCTGGAGCAGGATGTTGAAGACGTCCGGGTGGGCCTTCTCGATCTCGTCGAGCAGGAGCACCGAGTACGGCTTGCGGCGCACTGCCTCGGTGAGCTGGCCGCCCTCGTCGTAGCCGACGTAGCCGGGAGGCGAGCCGACGAGCCGCGACACGGAGTGCTTCTCCATGTACTCGCTCATGTCGATCTGGATCATCGCCTCCTCGTCGCCGAAGAGGAACTCCGCCAGGGTGCGCGCGAGCTCGGTCTTGCCGACGCCGGAGGGGCCGAGGAAGATGAACGAGCCGGTGGGGCGCTTGGGATCCTTGATCCCGGCGCGCGCACGGCGGATCGCCTTCGAGACGGCCACGATCGCCTGCTCCTGGCCGATCACGCGCTTGTGCAGCTCCTCCTCCATCCGGATCAGCTTCTGCGACTCGGCCTCCGTGAGCTTGAAGACGGGGATGCCCGTCCACATCGAGACGATGTCGGCGATCTCGTCCTCGCCGACCTCGGGCTGCTCCTCGTCGGCCTCGTTGCGCCAGCTCTCCTCGAGCTCCTTCTTCTTCTGGGTCAGCTTGCGCTCCTTGTCGCGCAGCGCTGCCGCCTTCTCGAACTCCTGCGCCTCGATCGCGTTCTCCTTGTCGCCGCGCACCTTCTCGATCTCCTCCTCCAGCTCCCGGTAGCGGGGCGGGGCGGACATCGTGCGGATCCGCAGGCGTGAGCCGGCCTCGTCGATCAGGTCGATCGCCTTGTCCGGCAGGTGCCGGTCCTGGATGTAGCGGTCGGCCAGGACGGCCGCGGCGCGCAGTGCCTCGTCGGAGATCTTGCAGCGGTGATGTGCCTCGTAGCGGTCGCGCAGGCCGCGGAGGATCTGCACCGTGTCGTCGATCGACGGCTCCTCGACGCGCACCTGCTGGAAGCGCCGCTCGAGCGCAGCGTCCCGCTCGAGGTACTTGCGGTACTCGTCGAGCGTCGTCGCGCCGATCGTCTGCATCTCGCCGCGCGCGAGCGCAGGCTTGAGGATCGAGGCGGCGTCGATCGCGCCCTCGGCGGCGCCCGCGCCGACGAGGTTGTGCAGCTCGTCGATGAACAGGATGATGTCGCCGCGCTGGGTGATCTCCTTCATCACCTTCTTGAGGCGCTCCTCGAACTCGCCGCGGTACTTCGAGCCGGCCACGAGCGCGGCCAGGTCGAGCGTGTAGATCTGCTTGTTCTTCAGCAGCTCCGGCACCTGGTTCGCGGCGATCCGCGAGGCGAGACCCTCGACGACGGCGGTCTTGCCGACGCCCGGCTCGCCGATCAGGACGGGGTTGTTCTTCTGGCGGCGCGAGAGGATCTGCATCACGCGCTCGATCTCGGTCTGGCGGCCGACGACGGGGTCGAGCTTGCCCTCCGTCGCCATCTTCGTCAGGTTGCGGCCGAACTGGTCGAGCAGCTTCGAGTTCTTGGTCTTCTCGCCGCCCGGGGCCGCGCCGGTGCCCGCCTGCCGGCGGCCGGGGCCGGAGAGCATCCGGATGATCTCGTTGCGAATCTTCTCGGCGTCGGCGTCGAAGTCGAGCAGGATGCGCGCCGCCACGCCCTCGTTCTCGCGCACGAGCCCGAGCAGGATGTGCTCGGTGCCGATGTAGTTGTGGCCGAGCGACAGCGCCTCGCGCAGCGCGAGCTCGAGCACCTTCTTCGCGCGCGGCGTGAACGGGATCTGACCGGTCGTCACCTCGTCGCCCTGGCCGACGATGCGGGCGACCTGCGCGCGCACCTCCTCGACCGTGATGTCGAGCGACTCGAGCACCCGCGCGGCGAGACCTTCCTCCTCGCGCAGCAGGCCGAGCAGGATGTGCTCCGTACCGATGTAGTTGTGCTTCAGCGCCCGCGCCTCGTCCTGTGCGAGGACGACGACCTGACGAGCCCGTTCCGTGAATCGCTCGAACAACCCTCGACCCTCCTTTCGGCAAGATCCGAAGCTTGCGACGCCCGCGAGCCTCGGGTCGAGGTCTTACCATCGTACCGGACGGGGTCGTCGTCAATACCCGCCCATCCGTCGACGGACCTGCCGTGCGTCAGCGCAAGGCGGGAAAGAGCACGACGTCGCGAATCGTCTCGCGGCCGCTCAGAAGCATCACGAAGCGGTCGATCCCGAACCCGAGTCCACCGGTGGGTGGCATCCCGTACGAGAGCGCCTCGACGTAGTCCGGGTCTCCGGGCTCGCCCTCGAGCTGCTTCGCCTGCTGTTCGAAACGCGCCTGCTGGGTGGCTGCGTCGTTGATCTCCGAGAACGCGTTCCCGAGCTCCATCCCGCCGACGAAGTACTCGAACCGCTCGGTCAGCAGCGGATCGTCGTCGGTGGCACGCGCGAACGGCGAGAGCTCGATCGGGTAGTCGTGGACGATCGTCGGCTGGATCAGCTCCGGCTCGACGAAGTGGCTGAACGCCTTGTCGACGAGCTGGGCCCAGTCGCGGTCGGCGTCCGTGTCGACCCCACGCTCGGTCAGCCGGGCCCGCAGCTCGACCTCGTCCCGCGTCCAGAGCTCCTTCGCCTCGAGCGCCTCGGTGAAGCGGATCGCGCGCCCACGGCGCCTTCAGCTCGAGCTCGTGGCCGCGGAACTGCACCGCGGTCGTCCCGAGGACGTCCTGCGCCACGGTCTCGACGAGCGTCTCGATCCGGGCCATCGTGTCGGCGTAGTCGGCGTACGCCTCGTACCACTCGAGCATCGTGAACTCGGGGTTGTGCTTGAACGAGACGCCCTCGTTGCGGAAGTCCTTGCCGAGCTCGTAGACGCGCTCGAGCCCGCCGACGATCAGGCGCTTGAGATAGAGCTCCGTCGCGATGCGGAGATAGAGGTCGCGCTCGAGCTCGTTGTGGTGCGTCACGAAGGGGCGTGCGAACGCTCCGCCGTAGCGCGGCTGCAGCACCGGCGTCTCGACCTCGACGAAGCCCTCGCCGTCGAGGTAGGCGCGCACGGCGGAGACGATGCGCGACCGCAGGACGAAGGCGGCTCGCGTCTCCTCGTTGACGAGCAGGTCCAGGTAGCGCTTGCGGTAGCGGAGCTCGACGTCCGTGAGCCCGTGGAACGTGTCGGGCAACGGCTGCGTGTTGCGGGAGAGCACCTCGAGCGATCTCGGCGAGCAGCGACGGCTCGCCGCGGCGCGCGCGCCCGGGATGACCGGTGACGCCGACGACGTCGCCGAGCAACACGTCGATCTCGCCGGTCTTCGCCGCCTCGCAGATCACCTGGATGCGGCCCGAGCGATCGACGACGTCGAGGAAGACGAGCTTGCCCATGTCGCGGCGCGCCAGCGCCCGGCCCGCGATCCGGCGACTCGTCTCCGCCGCCTCCCGGCCGCGAGCGGCTCGCACTCCTCCCGGACCGCGGCGATCTCGGCCCGGTCGGGGAAACGCTTGGCGGGTGCCGGGGGCGTGGACATCGGGCGCAAGCCGGGCGACCGGCTGAAGCCGGTCGCCGCGCGTCAGGCTGCCTTGATCTCCATGATCTTGAACTTGATCTTGCTGCCCGTGGGCGTCTGCACCTCGACCGTCTCGCCCTTCTTGCGACCGAGGATGGCGCGCCCGACGGGCGACTCGTTCGAGAGCCGGCGCTCGGCCGGATTGGCCTCCGCCGAGCCGACGATGTGGTACTCGACGGTCTGCTTCGCATCGACGTCGCGCAGCCGGACGAAGGATCCGACCGAGACGACGCTCGTATCGACGTCGGTGGGGTCGATCACGCGCGCGTTGAGGAGGCGCTCCTCGAGCTGGGCGATCTTGTGCTCGAGCATCGCCTGCTCGTTCTTCGCGTCGTCGTACTCGGCGTTCTCGGCGATCTCGCCGAACTCGCGCGCGACGCGAATGCGGTCGGCCACTTCCCGACGTCCGTCGGTCCGCAGCAGATCGAGCTCCTGCGTCAACTTCTCGTAGCCCTCAGGGGTGAGGAGCACTTCCTTCAAGACACGGCCTCCAGGGTGCTGCGGCGGGGCGCTGGCCCGTTGCCGGGCGTCACGACGGTCGTGAAGGGTAGCTGCAACGGCGCCCCGGGCGCAAACCGCGTCCATCTACCATGGCGGCGTGGAGATCGATCTCAGGGAAAGCTGGCTCATCGACTCGGTCGAGGTGCCCACGCGCCTCGTTCTGGCGCCGATGGCGGGCGTCAGCGTGCAGGCCTTCAGGCGGCAGGGTCGCCGGTTCGGAGCAGGGCTCGTCTGCTCCGAGATGGTCTCCTGCGCCGGGATCGAGCACCGCAACGAGAAGACGCTCGGCTACCTCCGGGTCGCCTCCGACGAGCATCCGCTCGCGATCCAGATCTTCGGCTCCAACCCCGAGACGATGGCGGAGGCGGCGCGTATGGTCGAGGCTGCCGGCGCCGACATCGTCGACATCAACTTCGGCTGCCCGGTGCGGAAGGTGACGAAGACGGGCGCCGGGGCAACGCTGCTCGAGGAGCCCGAGCTCGCCTGCCGGATCGTCTCGTCGGTCGCGGAGGCGGTCGGGGTGCCCGTGTCGGTGAAGATGCGCCGCGGCCTGCGCAACGGCTCCCGCGACTGCCTCCACGTGGGCCCGCGTCTCGTCGAGGCCGGCGCCTCGGTGCTGACGCTGCACCCGCGCTCGGCGCAGCAGATGTACACCGGCAGCGCGGACCACGCCCTCACGGCGGAGCTCGTCTCGCTCGTCGACGTTCCCGTGATCGCCTCCGGCGACATCACGTCGCGTGCCCGCGCCCAGTCGATCCTCGCGACGAGCGGCGCAGTCGCGGTCATGGTGGGCCGCGGAGCTCAGGGCAACCCCTGGGCGCTGCGGGAGATCGTCGACGGCGATGCCGCCGAACCGAGCCGCGAGGAGGTCGTCGCGGAGCTCGTCCTCTTCATCCGCGAGACCGTGCGCGAGCTCGGCGAGCGGCGGGCGTCGGGGTTCCTGAAGAAGTTCTACGCCTGGTACCTCGGACGGGGACGATTCCCGCGCCCGTTCAAGCAGGAGCTCGTCGTGCTCGACTCGACGGAGGAGGTCGAGCGGCGGCTCATCGCCGCCGCCCCCGGTGCGCTACCGCTGATCGAGCGGCTCGAGGCCGAGCTGCCGTCGGGAGACGAGATTACGCTCGCCCTTCCGATCTCGTCCTTCGGCGGCGGCTGACGCAAGCGTCCAGCCTCGTCGCCTCACTTACGACGCCTCGTGCGAGCCGGTGAGCGCCGTCACGACTCCGAGCGCGACGAACACCGAGCCCGACACGTAGCGCTGTACCTGCGCCCAACGGCGGCTCTGGCGTAGCGTCTCCCCGGCCGCGCCCGCCGTGAGCGCCCACATCGAGTCCGTCACGAGGCCGAGCAGGATGAACGTCAGCCCGAGCACGAGGATCTGCAGGGAGGCCTGCCCGAGTGCCGGGTCGACGAACTGTGGCAGGAAGGCGAGGAAGAAGAGCGCCGTCTTCGGATTGAGGACGTTCACGACCACGCCCTCGGCGAAGTCGCGGCGACGGCGGCGCGGCGGCCGCTGCGGGTCGGTGTCGGCCGGGTCGGCGCGGCCGAGCAGCGTCCAGATCCCGATCGCGATCAGATACAGCGCACCGAGCGCCTTGACGATCGTGAACGCCGTCGCGGACGAGACGAGGATCGCCGAGAGCCCCACCGTCGCAGCCGTCAGGTGCACGAGCGTGCCGACGTGGATCCCGAGCACGGAGGCCAGACCGGCACTGCGCCCCTGGTGGATGCTGCGCGTCACGATGTAGATCACCGCCGGGCCGGGCACGGCGAGGATCGCGAGCGCCGCGAGCGAGAAGAGGGCGAGCGTAGCCGGCTCGACGATCACGCGTTGAGCGCCCAGACGAGCCGGAGCCCATCGAGCGTGAGGTTCGGATCGACGACGGCGATCGTGCTCGAGTGCGGAGCGACGAGCTCCGCGAGCCCCCCGGTCGCGACGACCTGTGCATCGACGCCGAGCTCGCCGCGAATCGCCGCCACGATGCCGTCCACCTGCCCGGCGAAGCCGTAGACGACGCCGGACTGCAGCCCTCCCACCGTCGTCTTCCCGATCACGCTCGGCGGCTCCACGTAGTCGACCTTCACGAGCCGCGCAGCTCGGGCGAAGAGCGCCTCCATCGACGTCTCGATGCCGGGCGCGAGCACTCCGCCGATGTACTCGCCGGCGGGTGAGACGACGTCGAAGTTCGTGGAGGTGCCGAAGTCGACGACGATCACCGGAGCGCCGTACCGCGTCTTGGCCGCAACGGAGTTGACGATGCGGTCGGGGCCGACCTCACGCGGGTCGTCGTAGCGGATCGGGATGCCCGTCCTGATGCCCGGGCCGACGACGAGGATCGGAGCCTCGGCCCAGCGGCGGGCCAGGCGCTCCCATTCGCGGATCAGCGTCGGAACGGTCGAGGAGAGGCAGATACCCTCGACCGCGTCGAGGTCGAGCATGCCGCCAAGCAGGACGCCGAGCTCGTCGCCCGTACGCGTGCGCTCCGTCGCGAGGCGCCAGTCGTCGGTGAGACGGTCGCCCTCGAAGAGGCCGAGGACGGTCTGGGTGTTGCCGACGTCGACGGCGAGCAGCATCGAGGATCTTTCGTCTGCGACGAGGGCGACCCCAGCCTCGCCCTAGAGGGCTTCCCCGTCGTCCGGAAGGGTCTCTCCGATGCGATCCGCGAGCGACTGTGCTGTGAGCTTGGGCTCGTCGCCCTCGCCCCGTAGCTCCTCGACGGTCATGTCGCCGGAGGTGTAGACCTCGGCCTTCGGAATCATGCGTGTGGGCCGATTCTTGTCCCACACCCAGACGTCCTCCATCTGCAGGTGGAAGAACGGATAGCTCGCCTGCGGCACGACCTTGAGGTCGAGCCGGTTGCAGAGGTACGTCGCGTCCTGCGTCAGGACGCAATAGCGGAAGAGGCCGAAGACCGCGGTGTACTCACGCTTCAGCTCGAGCTCGAGCTTCGCCTCGAACTCGTCGAGCTCGTCGAGATGGCTCATCGCGGGGATTGTAGTGCGTCGAGGAGCTCCCGCACCGAACCGTGCCCGGGCACGACGAGCGACGGATCGAGCTCGGCGAGCGGTGCAAGCGCAAACACGCGCTCGTGCAGGCGGGGGTGTGGAAGCGTCAGGCCGGGCTGGTCGAGCGTCACCCCCTCGACCAGGAGGAGATCGAGATCGACCGTTCGCGGCCCGAACCGGGGCCCCTCGCGCACCCGTCCGAGCTCGTGTTCGATGCCGAGCAGCGCGGCGAGGAGCGCCTCCGGCCGGAGCGAGGTGTCGACCGCGGCCGCCGCGTTGAGGAACCGCGGCTGCTCGAGGTAGCCGACCGGTTCGGTCTCACGGAACGACGAAACCGCGACGACGTCTGTCTCCGCCAGCCCGTCGAGGAGCTCGAGGGCGCGCGCGAGTGTTGCGGCCCTGTCGCCGAGATTCGCTCCGAGCCCCACGTAGGCACGCCTCACAACCCAACCTTAAGACACCTCATACGTCCGGGAACCCCGTCAGCGCGTACAACTCAGTGCAATGCGCCTTTCTCCCGTCATCGCGCTCACCGCACTTGCCGCCGTCCTCGCGGTCGCGCCGGCCTCCGGGGCGGGCCCAGCGACCGGTTCCACACTCGTCGAGCTTCGCCCCTCGGCGCGCTGCACCGATGCCGCCCTCCTGACCGGCGCGGGCGCCACGCTCGTGGCACCGTCGCTCGGCCTCTACCTGCTCCCGAACGCCACTGCCGAACGCCTCGTGCCGATCCTGCGCGCCCGGGGCTCCCTCCTCCTCAGCACACCGAACCGCCTCGCGGGCACGCTCTCGCGCCAGGACTTCAGTGACCCTCTGGTGCCGACGGAGTGGTGGCGCCCCGTGATCGGCGTCGACGCCCTGACTCCGCCACCCGCGGGACGGGCGGTGACCATCATCGATTCCGGCATCGACGTCACCCACCCGGAGTTCCTCGGACGCGCCAACACCGAGACGCTGAACGCTCAGGAGCCGGCAGACATCGGAGGTGAGCACGGCACCGCAGTCGGGTCGGTCGTCGCAGCGCCCGCCAACGGTCTCGGGCTCGTCGGCGTCTATCCGGAAGCGCTGTTCCGCTCCTGGGACGCAGCCAAGGGACAGGGCACGCAGCTCGAGACGTTCCAGATCGTGCAGGGCATCCTCGCCGCCGCGAACAGAGGCCCCGGCGTCGTCAACCTCAGCCTCGGCTCCAACGAGAAAGAGCCGGTGATCGAGCAGGCGATCTTCGAGGCGATCAGCAAGGGCACGCTCGTCGTGGCCGCCTCCGGCAACGACGGCGACACGGGTAACCCGCTCGGGTATCCGGCAAGCATCCCTCACGTGCTGACCGTCGGTGCGAGCGACCGCGCCAACGGGATCGCGACCTTCTCGAGCAGGTCGCGCTTCGTCGATCTCGCCGCGCCCGGGGTCGAGATCCCGATCGCGACAGCGCTCGGGAGGGGCTGGCGCACAGCCGACGGCACGAGTTTCGCGTCACCCCTCGTGTCGGGCGCCGCCGCGTGGGTCTGGACGGTGCGCCCCGAGCTCGATGCGACCCAGCTGTTCGAGGTCATGCGCCGCTCCGCTGTCGACATCGGGGCGCCGGGCAGGGACGACGCCGCCGGGTTCGGCCTCCTCAATGTCCCCGCTGCGCTCGCGTTTCCGGCCCCCGTGCGCGACCCGCTCGAGCCGAACGACAACATCGAGTTCGTGGAGCCGGAGCGCTTCTTCGACAACTCCATCCCACCGCTGACAACGCCGGCGAGGCGAACGACCGCCATCGAGGCGCGACTCGACCGGACGGAGGACCCCCGCGACGTCTACCGCGTGTGGCTCCCGAAGAACGGGCGCTTCACCGCGACGCTGACGGCCGATACGAACCTCGACCTGAGCCTCTGGAAACGGGGCAGCGTCAGCGTCGTCCAGAAGGTCGTCGGCAACGACCGGCTCGCTCGCGCGACGGCTCCCGGGCGGACGGAGCGGCTGACGTTCACCAACAAGGGGCCGGGGCGGTACGCGTTCCTCGCCGTCGTCTTCCCGAAGGACGGCCGGGAGGCAACGTATCGCCTCCGCGTCGCGTAGAGCCCGTCACAGCCGGCGGCGCTCCACGGACACGGCCGCGTATGCGACGGGTGGATCGAGCACGACGTCCGGCTTTCGCACCCGTACGCGCACGCCGGTCACCGGCCAGTCGGCGACGAGTGCGTCGGCGATCGCCGAGGCGAGGGCCTCGAGAAGGTGATACGCGCGCGCATCGGAGACCTGCCTGACCCGGGCCACGACCCCCCGGTAGTCGACGGCGTCCTCGATCCTGTCGCTGCGCGCGGCCTGCTCGTGCTCGAGGTCGAGCTCGACGTCGACGAGGAACTGCTGCCCATCCCGCCGCTCCTCGTCGAGGACGCCATGGTAGGCGTGGAGCACGATGCCGTGGAGCTCGATCGTCACGACGAGGCACCGCCCCGTTCGATCGCAGCGGCGACGGCGAGAGCGTCGACGTGGGCTGCCACCTCGTGCGCCCGGAAGAGCGTGGCACCCCGGTCGAAGGCGGCCACCGCGGCGCCTACGGACGCCGCGTCACTGCCCACCCGGGCGGTCGGATCTCCGAGCACGCGCGCCAGCGTACTCTTGCGCGACACTCCAACGAGCACCGGGCGACCGATGCTGCAGATCCGGTCGAGCCTACGGAGCAGCTCGAGGTTCTGTCCGGGCGTCTTGCCGAAGCCGATCCCCGGGTCGAGACAGACGTGCTCCTCGGGAATCCCTGCCGCCACGGCAACCTCCAGGCGCTCTTCGAGGAACCACGCCACCTCACCGACCACGTCGTCATATCGCGGCTCGACCTGCATCGTGCGAGGCTCTCCCTGCATGTGCATCAGGCAGACGTACGCGCCGGCGTCGGCAACCACGCCCGCGAGGGCCGGGTCGCCGCGGAGCGCGGTGACGTCGTTGACGAGTGCTGCCCCCAACCCGAGCGCCCGCCGCGCCACCTCGGACTTCGACGTGTCGATCGAGACCGGAGCACCCGCGAGCCCCTCGAGCACGGGCACGACGCGCCGCAACTCGTCGTCGAGCGATACCGCGTCTGCGCCCGGTCGTGTCGACTCACCGCCGATGTCGACGAGCGCCGCCCCCTCGGCGAGCAGCCTGCGGCCCGTCGCCACCGCATCCGCGGGATCGACGTTCTCCCCACCGTCGGAGAAGCTGTCGGGGGTCACGTTGAGGACACCCATCACCGAGGGGCGCGGCCAACACTCTGCGAGCGGCGTACGTCTCACGAGAACGTGGAGGGTAGATGACTAGAGGCCCGTGGCACCGAACCCTATTCGCCCTGGCTGCGCTCGTTCTGCTTCTCGTCGCCGTGGCGGTCGCGTCGACCGGATCGGTGCCCGCGGGCACGGGTGGCGCCCGCACGCCCTCCGACCGTCTCCTCGACGTCCTGATCAGCCTCCTCCTCGTCTGGCTGGCGTTCGGAGCCGTCCTGATCGTCTACCTCCTGCTGCTCCGCAGGGGCGCACCCGAGGAGACCGCCGCTGCGCTGCACAAGCAGCGCCCCTGGTCGTCGCTGCTCGGACTGGTGCTCGGATTCGGCCTGCTCGCCCTCCTCGTGCGCTGGTTCTGGGTCGACAGCGGACAGAGGCCCGCGATCAGGGACGGTCTCCTGCCCGGGCTCGGAAAACCGGGCGATGGGAGCCGAACATCTCCCGGCAACTACGAGCCCGAGTTCGCCACCGGCCCCGTCCTCCTCATCCTGGGCCTGCTCGCGATCGCGCTCACGACCTGGGGCATCGCTCACCGTGCGCGTCGGCGTCGCCTGCTCGAGTCGATGCCGGAGTCGCTATTGCCTGCGCTTTCGGACGTGCTCGACGAGTCGCTGGACGACCTCAGAGCTGAGGCCGATCCGCGGCGGGCGGTGATCGCCACCTACGCCCGCATGGAGCGCGCGCTCGCCGCCTTCGGCCTTCCCCGCAGCCCCTCGGAGGCTCCCGCCGAGTATCTGGAGCGCATCTTCGCCGACCTGGACGTGAGCCGTCGTGCGACCTCCCGCTTGACGGCGCTCTTCACGTGGGCGAAGTTCTCGTCACACGATGTGGCGCCAGAGATGAAGGATGAGGCGATCGAGGCGCTCGAGGCGATGCGTGAGGAGCTGCACGCGACCGAGCTCCTGGCCGAGCAGCAGCGCGCAGCAGCGCCCGCTGGGCTCCGCGCGAGGGCAGGAAGCCGGTGAGCCTCGCGCGGCGCGCGGTCGAGCTCCTGGCGCTCCCGACGATCGCGCTCGGGGCCGCCCTCGTGCTTGTTCCCGATCGCTCCAGGCTGGCATTCCACGTCTGGCTCCTCGTCGTCCTGGGTCTCGTGTTGCTTGCGCTGATGAGCTTCGCCCGCGCTGCGTATCCCCCCACGCCGTCTGCCTTCGTTGCCGGCCTCCGGCAGGCGCCGGTCGCCGCCGCCCGCCCTGGCTCCCTCGCGCGCCTGGAGCGGGAGGTTTCGATCGCGGGCTCCTCGGCGTTCGACGTCCACCAGCGCCTTCGCCCCGCGGTGACGGAGATCGCGGCCGACCTGCTCTCGTCCCGCCGTGGCATCGATCTCGTCCGCGAGCCCGATCGAGCACGGGCCGCGCTCGGTGACGACGTCTGGGAGCTCATCCGGCCGCACCGGCCGCAACCGACCGACAAGCTCGAGCGCGGGATCGACGAAGCGGGCCTCGAGCGTGTCGTCATGTCGCTGGAAGCCATCTGATGGAGATCCGGGCTCTCGCCGAGCTGGGCGGACGTCTCCTCGACGAGGTCGAGCGCGCCGTCGTGGGCAAGCGGGAGCAGCTCGAGCTCGTGCTGCTCGGCATGCTCGCCGACGGGCACGTCCTGCTCGAGGATGTGCCGGGGCTCGCGAAGACCCTCGCAGCGCGTTCCTTCGCGGAGGCGAGCGGGCTTGCCTTCAGCCGCGTCCAGTTCACGCCCGACCTGCTGCCGGCCGACGTGACCGGCTCGTCGATCTGGAACCAGCGCGACGGCGACTTCGAGTTCCGCTCCGGCCCGATCTTCACCCACCTCCTGCTCGCCGATGAGATCAACCGCGCTCCGCCGAAGACGCAGGCCGCGCTGCTCGAGGCGATGCAGGAGCGACAGGTGACGACGGACGGCGTCACCCGGCCCCTCGAGCGCCCGTTTCTCGTCCTTGCGACCCAGAACCCGATCGAGTACGAGGGCACCTATCCGCTGCCGGAGGCCCAGCTCGACCGGTTCCTCCTCCGCACCGGGTTCGGGTACCCCGCCGCCGGCGCCGAATGGGAGATATTGGTGCGCCGGATCGAGCGCCGGGGGGACGAGATCACTCTGAGGCAGGTGATCGACCGCGAGACACTGCTCGAGATGCAGGCGGCCGTCGAGCTCGTCCACGTGGAGCCCTCCGTCGGTCGCTACATCGTCGACATCGTGGCCGCCACCCGCGAGAGCACGAGCCTCGCGGTCGGGGCAAGTCCTCGGGGCAGCCTGGCGCTCCTGAAGCTCTCTCGCTGCCGGGCGGCGCTCGCCGGCCGTGACTTCGTCACCCCTGACGACGTCAAGGAGGTGGCGATTCCCGCACTCGCCCACCGGCTCCTCCTGAAGCCGGAGCTTTGGGTGCAACGGCGCTCGGGCGAAGATGTCGTGCGCGAGACGCTCGCGCAGGTGCCGACACCACGGGCCGAGGACGTCGCACCGCCGGATCAACAGTCGGACACGTGACACCGATCGCGTCGCCGCGGCTCGTGTCGTACCTCGGCCTGTCCGCCGTGTGCCTGCTCGCCGCCCTGGCGCTCCGCCGTCCGGAGCTCGTCGTGGTCGCGGCGCCGTTCGCGCTCATCGTCGCCGTCGGCCTCCTCTGGGAGGGTCGCCCGCAGGTGAGAGCGTGGCTCACCCTCGATCGAGACCGGGCCCTCGAGGGCGACGAGATCACCGCGGAGATCGAGCTCAACGCGATTACCACGATCGACCTGCTGGAGCTTCACCTACCACTCCCGCGCGGGCTCAGCATCGTCGACGGAGACAACCCGGGCAGCCTCCACCTCGGGGCGGGAGAGGAGCGGACGGTGTCCCTCCAGCTCCGCTGCGACCGCTGGGGCTCGGTCGAGCTGGGCGAGCTGCGCGTGCGCGCGCGGGGCCGGATCGGAATGCTCGTGTGGGAGGGGCGCATCGACCGTCAGCATCGGCTGAAGATCTACCCGCGTCCCGAGCTCCTGCAGAGCCTCGTCGCGCCCCTCCACACGCAGCTCGCAACCGGCGATCTGCTCGCCCGCATCCGGGCCGACGGTCTCGAGTTCGCCGACACGCGCGCTTTCGTCTCGGGCGACCGGCTGCGCTCGGTCAACTGGAGGGCCAGCGCCCGCCGTGGCGAGCTGATCGTCAACGAGCGGCATCCCGACCGCAACGCCGACGTCGTCCTCTTCCTCGACAGCTTCGCGGAAGCCCGAAGCACCGGCGAGGCGGACGGCACCCTCGAGCGGGCCGTCCGAGCCGCGGCGACGCTCGCAGGCCGGTACCTCGAGCGCCGCGACCGCGTGGGGCTCGTCACGTTCGGCGGCGTTCTCCGCTGGCTCGAGCCGGGTGGCGGGCTCACCCAGCGCTACCGCCTGATCGACGCGCTGCTCGAGACCGGGGTCGAGTTCAGCTACGCCTGGAAGGACGTCAACATCATCCCGGCCCGCACGCTGCCGCCCGGCGCGCTCGTGCTCGCCGTGACGCCGCTCCTCGACGAGCGGTCGATCGCAGCCTTGTTCGACCTTCGCGCGCGCGGGCACGACCTCGCGGTCGTCGAGGTTGCGCCGGAGGAAGTCGTTTCGCCCGGCCCCGGACTGGACGCACTCGCCTACCGGCTCTGGCTCCTGCGCCGGGCAGGGCTCCGGGCGCGGTTCGAGCGCTCGGGGGTCGCCGTGGCTCGCTGGAACGACGACTACCCCCTCGACGCGGGGCTCGAGGGGGTGAGGGCATTTCGCCGCCGCGCGCGACTCTCACAGCGCTAGCCCTCGGGACAGGATCGACCATGCTCGCCGCGGCGCTGACGGCCTGGCTTGCGCTCGCGGCCGGGCCCGATGCGGCGCGGCCCGTTGTCGGCATCGGCGCCGCGGCCGTCGTCACCCTCGCGCTGTCCCTCGCGATCGGTAGGCGGCCCGAGCCCGTAGCGGCTGCGCTCGTACTCCTCGCGGCCGCCTACGTCGCTGTCCTCGTGATCGACGTTCCCACGCTCGACTCCCGGTCTGCGGTCGTGGGCGCAACGCTGCTCGCGATCGGCGAGCTTGCGCACCTGTCGCTCGAGGCTCGCGCGACCGTGACGGGAGAGGCCGGCACGCTGGCTCGACGGGTCGGGTGGATCGCAGTCCTCTCGATGATCGCCCTCGGGCTCGGGGCGAGCATCATCGCCGTGGTCGACGTCCTCAACACCGGCGGAATCGCAGTCGAGGTGATCGGCGTTGCCGCGGCGGTCGGCATCGTGGCGCTCCTGGTGCTGGCCGCACGAGAGGCGCTGGCACTCGCCGAGCGCGACCGGGTGGACTGAGAGCTCGAAGAAGCGCTGAAGCCGGAGCCGCGGCCGGGGTCAGCCGGCTGCGCCCTCGGGCGGCGGCTGCATCGCCGCTCCCGGGATCGTCCGCGGCGACGGCCGCAAGGCAGGCTTCTTCTCGGGCGTCTCCTCGGGAGCAGGAGGAGCGATCGGCTTGACCTCGTCCGGGAAGACCGTGGCCACGTCCTCGCCGGCGAGCAGCCGCTCGAACTGGTCCTTGTCGACCGTCTCGCGCTCGATCAGCACGAGCGAGAGGTGATGGAGCTCGTCCATGTGCTCACGCAGGACGCGGGTCGCCGTGTCGTGTGCCTCCTCGATCACGCGACGGATCTCGTCGTCGATCTCGCGCGCAATCTCCTCGGAGTAGTCAGGCTGCGAGCCCATGTCGCGGCCGAGGAACGGCATGTCGTGGTCGCGGCCGAGCACACGCGGGCCGAGCTTCTCGCTCATTCCGAAGCGCATGATCATCTGCTTCGCGGTGTGCGTGACCTTCTCGAGGTCGTTCGCGGCCCCGGTCGTGACCTCGTGGAAGACGAGCTCCTCGGCTGCGCGGCCGCCGAGCGTCATCGCCATCACCGACATCAACGTGCCCTTCGTGGTCAGGTACTTGTCCTCGCTCGGGAGCGAGATCGTGTACCCGAGCGCCTGGCCCCGGCTGACGATCGAGATCTTGTGCACGTCGTCGGTTCCCTCGAGGAAGTAGCCGACGAGCGCATGCCCCATCTCGTGGTACGCGGTGATCTTCCGCTCCTTCTCCGAGAACAGGCGCGACTTCTTCTCGGGGCCGGCGATCACGCGCATGATCCCTTCCTCGAGCTCGTTCTGCCCGATCGTCTTCAGACCCTTGCGCGCCGCGAGGAGTGCGGACTCGTTGATCACGTTCGCGAGGTCGGCGCCGGTGAAACCGGGAGTCTGGGCTGCGAGCACGTCGAGGTCGAGCTCCTTGCCGAGCGGCTTCCCCTTCGAGTGCACCTCGAGAATGTCGCGGCGGCCCTTGCGGTCGGGACGGTCGACGACGATCTGGCGGTCGAAGCGACCCGGGCGCAGCAGCGCCGGATCGAGGATGTCCGGGCGGTTCGTGGCGGCGATCAGGATCACGTTGTCCTTCTGCTCGAATCCGTCCATCTCGACGAGGAGCTGGTTGAGCGTCTGCTCGCGCTCGTCGTGGCCGCCGCCCATGCCGGCGCCACGGTGGCGGCCGACGGCGTCGATCTCGTCGATGAAGATGATGCAGGGGCTCGCCTGCTTTGCCTGCTCGAACAGGTCGCGGACGCGGCTCGCGCCGACGCCGACGAACATCTCGACGAAATCCGAGCCTGAGATCGAGAAGAACGGCACTCCGGCCTCGCCGGCGGTCGCCCGTGCGAGCAGCGTCTTGCCCGTCCCGGGAGGGCCGTAGAGCAGAACGCCCTTGGGAATCCGCGCGCCGAGCGCCTGGAACTTCTTGGGGTTCTCGAGGAACTCCTTGATCTCCTGGAGCTCCTCGACGGCCTCGTCAGCGCCGGCGACGTCCTTGTAGGTGACCTTCGGCGAGTCCGGCGACATCCGCTTGGCCTTGCTCTTGCCGAAGCTCATCACCTTCGAGCCGCCGCCCTGCATCTGATTCATCAGGAAGATCCAGAAGCCGACGAGGAGCAAGATCGGGAGCAGCCCGGTGAGGAGCGCGACCCAGGTCGACGTGCCGGTGCCCTTGGAGTCGAACTTGACGTTGTTCTTCTCGAGCACTTCCTGGAACTGGAACTGGGACTGCGCCGTCGGGTAGTTGACCTTCACCTTCTGGCCGGTATCGAGCGTCGCGTTGATCGACTGCCGGTTCGGGTTGAACTTGACCTCGCTGACGTTCCCCTGCTTGGCCTGCGTGATCAGCTCCGAGTACGTGAGCTTGGCCGCGTTGTCACGCTTCGGGATCAGGGTCTGGCTCGCCAGGTACACGAGCAGGACGATCACGACGAGGGGGAACAGTGCGCTGCGGAAAAAGCGATTCACAGGTACCCGGGAGGGTAGCAGCGTCCCCCCGGGCCACGCCGCCGCGCTCCTGCGCCGTTCATGCGTTCGTAACGGAGCCTAGTGCGCTTCGCCGGGCACGAGATCGGGATGCAGCACCCCGACATATGGCAGGTTGCGGTAGCGCTCGGCGAAATCGAGGCCATAGCCGATCACGAACTTGTTCGGGATCTCGAAGCCGACGTAGCGCACGGGAACGTCGATCTCGCGCCGCTCCGGCTTCGTCAGGAGGGTGCAGACCTCGAGCGTGGCCGGCTTGCGCGCCTGTAGGTTGCGCATCAGATACGAGAGGGTCAGGCCCGAGTCGATGATGTCCTCGACGACGAGCACGTCCCGGCCGGAGATGTTGATGTCGAGGTCCTTGAGGATGCGCACGACGCCCGACGAGTCGGTCGCGGCGCCGTAGCTCGAGATCGCCATGAAGTCGATCTCGCACGGGATCGTGAGCTCGCGCATCAGGTCGGCCATGAAGAAGACGGCGCCCTTGAGCACGCCCACGAGCAGCAGGTCACGGCCGTCGTAGTCGGCGGAGATCGCGGCCCCGAGCGCGACGACACGCTCCTTGACGGAGGCCTCGTCGATCAGGATCTCGGCGACCCCATGGTCGACCTCGCTCATGCGGCTCCTCCCCTTCGCGCAGTGACGACGCCGGCCCAGCCGGGAGCGGTCGCGATGCCGGGCACCGCGACGACCTCGCCCTCGTAGGTGACCACCGGCCAGGTCGCGCGCTCCGCCCTCGGTACTTTCGCATCCACGAGGAGATCCTGCACCTTCTTGCGGCGTCCTGCCAGATGATCTCCCGGGCGCCGGGCCCGCACCTCCAGATCGGCCCGGTCGGCCTCGAGTGTCCACGGCCCCCAGGCAACCGTGCCCTCGAGGCGCAGCGTGCCGTATTCGCGGACGGCACGGATACCGCCACCGAGGTCGGCGGCCTTCGTGCCTGCCCGGGACGACAGTAGCTCGACGAGCGACGCCTCGAGGCTACGTGGCAGGCGCGGACGCTCGCTCCCGAGCGCGCGGAGGTTCGCCTCTGCGCCCGGGTGCAGCCGCCGCAGCAGTGGCAGGATCTCGTCCCGGATCAGGCCGCGCGAGGTCTCCGGGTTCGTCGCGTCGATCCTGACGGCGAGGTCGTGCTCGGCGCAGTAGGCAGCAGTCTCCTCGCGGGTCGCATCGAGGAGCGGCCGCACGACGCCGTCCTCGCGGCGAACCTTGATCCCGCGGGTCGAGCCGCTCGCGACGATCCGGTAGAGAACGGTCTCGACCTGATCCGACGCCGTGTGCCCGGTCGCGCGGAGCCCGAGGCCCGCGGTGGCGGCGTAGCGCAGGTTGCGCATGGCCTCTTCCGTGGCCGCAGGCTCGACGCGCACGACCCGGGCGCCCAGGACGCCGGCGCAATGATCGGCGTCCTCATCGGCTGCGGCGCCCCGCACGCCGTGGTGGACGTGCACGGCGGAGGTTTCGTACCCGAGCGCCGTGAGCACATGCCAGAGACACGTCGAATCGGCGCCACCGGAGACGAGGCACGTGACCCGGCCGCCCGGCGCGACGAGGTTGTGCGCGCGGATGAATGCCTCGACGCGCGTTGTCAGCGGCTCCCTCACACCCCTAGTGTGACGGAATCGCCGGTGGGCTCTACCGCGTCGGCTTCAGCGTCGCCGCGTCGACGACCTGGTCGGCCGGAGGCAATTCGAGGTCGAGCGGGATGCCGTAGTCGAACAGCTCGACGACGAGCGATGCCTTGACCGATGTATCCGTGCCGGGCTGCTTTGCATCGAGATCGATCGAGAGCTTCCGGACCCGCTGCTCGGCATCGATCCAGACATCGAGCGGGAGCTCCGTCAGCCCCGCCTGCTTGGCCGCCTGATCGACACCTCCGAGGCTCTGTCGTTGCGCCTCGGGGATGAGCTGCTCGATCTTGGAGGTATCGAGCGTCGCCCGGTAGTGGCTCGTCTCGACTCCGCGGATCTCCTCGCTCCCGACGGCCACGATCGAGCCCGAGACGGCCTTCAGGAGCCCGAAGACGTCGCGCGCGTCGGTACCGGCGAACGAGCCGAACTGGCTCATCTGGCCCCCGTTGGCACGGGCGAGATCCTTGGCATCGCCCTTGATCCAGGTCTTCCCGTCGGGGAGGTCCTTCGCCATCAGGGGGAAGCGGATGTAGACGGTGTCACCGTCCTGGATCGCCTCGAGCTTCCAGTCCTCGGGGCTCCCGAGGTCACCCTTCACGGTGCCGCCGAAGGTCGTGCCCAAGCTGACGAAGAGCTCGGCGAGCGAGGAGAGGTCGGCCGTCAGCTGGGAACGCTTCGCAGGCGTGTCGAAACCGCCGTCGACTCCGAGCGACAGCGCCTTGTCGGAGCCGGGCATCGTCAGCTCGACCTTCAGGTCGAACTTCGCCGAATCCACGGCCGAGCTCTTCTGGGCAGCCGTGCCGAAGCTCGTCAGCTCCGGGACGCCCACGGCGGAGCCGCCGCAGCCGGCAGCCGCTGCGGCGAGCAGCGCAACCAGAGCAGCGAGCAGGGCACGGGGACGTAGAACGGTCATACCTGAAGTATGCATCGGCGGCGCACGTCGCCGCCGTCATCCACCAAACGGGGCATCCGCGAAGACCGGATCGGCCGCCCACGCCCTGAGCGTGACAGCGGCCCGCTCGACGGCCGCCCGCTCGAATTGGTACGCCGTCGCGTGTGGCACCGGCTCGAGGTGCTGCGACGGGGCGCGGCCGACTGCGGCATCGACCACGTACCGGACGGGAAGCCCGTGGCTGACGGCCAGTACGACTTGCTCGGGCCGTCCCAGCAACGCCTCGAGCCCGTCGGCGAGCCGGGCCGCGGCGACCTGGCGGCTCTCGCCGCCGCCAGGGCAGTCGGCGCCCGCCTCATGGGCCCACGCCCAGGCGCGGTAATCCGAGAGAGGGCCGCCCTCGAACGAGCCGAAGCCGATCTCGTCGAGCCGCTGCTCGACGAGACAGGGTGTTCCCCGGCCGGCGAGCGCAAGGACCAGGGTGTCGTGCGCCCGACGGAGGCGGGAGCTGACTCCGAGCTCGATCGGCTCCGAAGCGAGAGCTCGGCCGAGTGCGCGCGCCTCTTCGAGGCCTGCCGCCGAGAGACCTTCGCCCGGAGGCACGGCGTTGACGGCGCCCGCCACGTTCGAGGCGGCGTGCGCGTGGCGCGCCAGGATCAGCGTGTTCACCGGAGCACGGGCGTCACAGCAACACCGACCGGTAATCCAGCACGTGGCGCATCCCGACCGACTCGTACAGCCTGATCGCCGGTGCATTCTCCGCCCGCACGAACAGGCAGACGGTCGGCGTACCGGCGAGCAGCAGCCGGATCAGGTCCCGCAGGGCCCGACCCGCAAAGCCCTGCCGGCGGGCGGGCGGGTCCGTCCAAACCTGCTGGAGCTGTACCGCCGCGGGCGTCCACGCGGACGCCTCGGCCTTGAACCGGATCACGCCGTTCTCCGCCCACAGCCACGAGCGCCCCTCCTCGATCTGGGCCCGGGTGCGCCAGCGGAAGCCACTCGGATCGCGGCGTAGCGGATCGACGCCGAGCTCCTCGAGGTGGGCCGCCGCACACGAGGGGACGAGGAGGTCGAGGTCGGCGAGGGTCGCCGGCCGCAGCCCGGTTCCACCCGCCAGAGGTGCGTCGGTGATCGCGAAGACCGGCTGCCCCGGTCGGTCGAGCCGGGGTCGCGGTAGCTTCTTGCGGGCCGCCTCCCAGAGGTCGGAGACAGCGCCGCTCTCGCCGATCAGCATCCGCGCTCCCGACTTGCCGGCGAGGTCGGCAAACGCCCCGCACCCAGTTCCGGACGGGACCAGGTTGCTGCCGAGATGACAGAGCGCCGTCAACTCACCGTTGCCGTCGGCGACCGCGGCGAAGCGGCCCTGTGCCCGGCGCGCGACATCCTCGAGGAAGACGCGCTCGACGGGCGCGGCTGCGCAGTAGCGGAGGATCTGCTCGGTGGACGGCTCGATCAGGCGGGAACGCACGGGCGAACTCTATGCAGGAGCTGCGGGTGACGCCGTCGCGTAGGCTTGGTCGCATGCCAATTCACGTTCGTGCCAACCCCGGCGACTACGCCGCAGCCTGCCTCCTACCCGGTGATCCACTCCGGGCGAGGTACATCGCCGAGACCTTCCTCTCCGACGTCGTGCAACGGAACGGCGAGCGCGGGATGCTCGGTTTCACCGGAACGTTCAACGGCAAGCCCGTGTCGGTGCAGTCGAGCGGAATGGGATGCCCGTCGGCCGCGATCGTGATCGAGGAACTCGTCCAGCTCGGCGTCGAGAAGATCATGCGCGTCGGCACCTGCGGCGGCCTCCAGGCGGACATGACGATGGGAGATCTCGTGATCGCGCTCTCGGCGACCGGAGCCGATGCAACGTCCTCGCACTACGTGCTCGGCGAGCCCCACGCGCCGACCGCAGACTTCGGCCTCGTACACGAGGCCGTGCACCAGGCGAAGCACCTCGGCAAGCCGGTCCGTGTCGGGCCGATCGTCTCGAGCGACATCTTCTACCAGCCCGATCCCGGCCTCGCCGGCCGCTGGTCGGATCGCGGCATCCTGGCGGTCGAGATGGAGGCCGCGGTCCTGTTCACGCTCGGAGCCCTCCGGAAGATCCAGGCCGGCTGCATGCTGATCGTCAGCGACGTGATCGTGGAGGGCGAGTTCCTCCGGATCAGTGACGAGGACATGCGGAAGGCCGTCGACGAGATGACCGAGCTCGCCCTCCACACCGTGACGGCCTGAACGCTCTGAGCGGCACCGTCTTCCTCGTCAATCCGGCCGCGGCGAACGGATCGACCGGGCGGCGCTGGCCCGAGATCGCCCACCAGGCCGCCGGCGTCGGGCTCGAGGGCGACGCACTGATCAGCGAGCGCCGCGGCCACCTGGGAGAGCTCGCCCGGGAGGCCGCGCTCGGCGGCGCCCGCCTGCTCGTGGTCGTTGGCGGCGACGGCTCGCTCCACGAGGTCGCGAACGGTCTCGACGGGCTCGCCACGACCCCCGACGTGGCGCTGATTCCGCGGGGCACCGGTGGCGATTTCGTCCGCACGTTCGGGATCCGCGACGACGTTGCCGCTGCAGCCCGGATCGCGCTCGAGGGCGACACGCAGGCGGTCGACCTGGGCCGCGTCGGCTACCGCGCCTGGGACGGCCACGAGGCCACCGCGCTGTTCGCGAACGTGGCGAGCGCCGGCATGAGCGGCGCGATCGCCCAGCGAGCGAACGACACCTCGAAGAAGCTGGGTGCGAAGGCGTCGTACCTGTGGGCCACCTTCGCCGTCTTCGCCGGCTGGTCCGCGGTCGAGACACGGCTGACGGTCGACGGCGAGGCGCGGAGCGGGCCGATGTTCGACGTCGTCGTCGCGAACGGACGGTACTTCGGCGGCGGGATGAAGATGTGCCCGGACGCGGAGCCCGGCGACGGCTTTCTCGACGTGGTCACGATCGGTGACGTGACCAAGCGCGATCTCGTGCTGACGATGCCGAAGATCTACCGGGGCACGCACCTGCCTCATCCGAGGGCCGAGGCGCTGCGGGGGAGGGTCGTCACGGTCGAGACGGACGAGCCCGTGCCCGTCCAGCTCGACGGCGAGCAGCCGGGCACGACTCCGGCGCGGTTCGAGGTGCTGCCGGGGGCGCTGCGGCTGCGGGTGCCCGCGGGAGGGGAGACCCGGGCGACAGACTGAAAGCCTGTCGCCGCGGTGGTGTCGGGCTTCAGCCTGACACCGGGGTCTCGCGCGCTCAGCCGGCCGGCGGCTCGGGAGCTGCCTTCCGCGCGGGCGCGGCCTTCGGCCTGGGCGCGGTCTTCGGCTTCTGGGCCCGCTTGAGCGTGGCGACTTCCTTCTCGAGCTTGGCGACACGCTGCTCGAGCTCGTCGATCCCACGCACCTTCTTCCCGAGCTCGTCGACCCTGGCGCGAAGGTCGTTCATCGCCCTCAGGGCCTTCGCTCCGCCCGGCAGGTCGGCGAGCCGCGCGATCGTCTGCTCACCACGGTCGGCGAGCCGCGCGATCACGTCACGGTCGTCCGTTGAGGTCTTCGTCGCTTGTGGCATACCCCAGTCATACCACCGTGGCAAGTGGTGGTGGAAGACAAGGAGCGTATTGTTGCCCTGTGCCGGCGGGATTCAGGAGCGCCTACGACATCCGCGTGCGTTTCGCGGAGACGGATGCGCAGGGCATCGCGCATCACGCCTCCTACGTCGTGTGGCTCGAGGTGGCGCGGGTGGCGTACCTGGCCGACCACGCGGGGGGCTACCGGTCGATCCAGGCGCAAGGGCTCGAGGCGTTGACGACCGGGGTGCGGGTCGACTACCACGCCGCTGCCTCATTCGACGACGTCCTGACGATCCACCTGCGTTGCGTGGACGTCCGTGGGGCACGCTTCAGGTACGAGTACCGGATCGAGCGCGACGGAGAGCTCGTGGCGACAGCCGAGACGCAGCACGCGACCGTCGACTCCGCGATGCTCCAGCCGACCCGTGTTCCACCGTGGTTCGTGGAGGCGATCGCTACGGCCGAGCAGGAGTCGTAACCGCCGGCGTGACGGTCGCCGCGGAGCCCTCCACCGGCGGCGCCGTCGCGGCCTCGCCCTTGACGGGCTTCTCCGGCTTGACCGCAGGCTTGGCTGCCGGCTTCTTGGGTGGCTCCTTGGTGCCGACGCGCACGAGCGACGGCTCGCCGACGTAGTACGAGCGCCACGTGTCGTCGTACAGCAGCTTCGCATTGGCGTCGTACACGAGCCGGCGCACGCTCGTCTCGCGCGGCGGCGAACCGAACTCGTCCACGACCCGCTTTCCTTTAGGGATTGCCGGGTCCTCGGTTTCCTCGACCGGGACGGGCCCCGTCTCCACGAGCGGCTCCGTGGTGCTCTCCACGCGCCGGTTGAGGGGCGTCCCGTACAGGTTTACCGTCAGAGAGCCGGCACCGACGAACGTCCGCAGCAGAAGCCAGTGATCCGTGTCGTTTGCGAAGCGCAGGTCGAGATCGGGGTAGTTCACGGTCGCGTCGCGGCCGAGCGGATAGTGGTCGATGTAGAGCGCGTGGTTCGTGCGGGCGCTGATCGGCAGCCCTCCCTCGTACGCGGCGTTGAACACCGTCGTCGAAACCTGACAGATACCCCCTCCGAGCCCGTTCCGGAGCTCACCGTTGATGATCACCGGAGCTTCCTCGAAGCCCTTCTCCGCAGTCCGCTCGCCGGTCGTGGCATTGAACGAGAACGTCCCCCCGGGCTTGATCAGGGTGCCGTCGATCAGCTTCGCGACGAGCTGCACGTTGTTCAGCCGCCCGGGCGTTCCTCCGTAGGTCGTCGTGTACGAGGACACGACGTCCGTGATCCCCATGGTGCGGGCGATCTTCGTGGTGCGGACGGGGTTGGCGACCCGCACGACGAGGTTGGCGCTACGGCGATCGGCCGAGAACGCGGCGGCGGCGATCGCCTCGGCGGTCGCGGGGATGTCGAGCTGCAGGCCGGGCGATGACGGCCTGATCACGATCTTGCCCTGTGCCGTGACCTGGAACCGGGCATCCTGCGGCTTGCGCGACACGGTCGCCGAGAGACGCTCGAGATACTCCTCGGCCTGCCGCCCCGCGATCGAGACGTCGGTGCTGCCTCCGGCCGGCAGTGCGAGGAGCGATGCGATCCGCCAGCGCGGGACCCGCCACCGGGTCTCACCGTACGCAAGCTGGAGCGGCGCCGAGAGCGCCGTACGAGCCCGTGCCACGGCTCCTTCGAGGTCGGCGCCGCGAACCTTCGGCTCCGTCGCGGCGACCGGGAGCGGTACCGGCCGGCTACGGTCGAAGCCCGCGAGGGACTTCACGACGACAACCGCGGCGGCGGCGCGATTGAGCTCGCGGCCAGCCTGACCCTCGACGATCTGCACGGAGAGCCCCTTGCGTACCAGCCTGGCGTCGACGCCGCGGCGGTCGATCCTGTCGGCGATCTGATCGAGCTTGTACGTCACCGCCGCGTCGTAGGCCGTGGCGCGCGGAGAGACGTCCACGCCGAACAGCCGTGCCCGCACGCGCCGGAAGCCGCGAACCGGCCCGAAACCCCCGCCGGCGGCAGCCGCGATCTTCACCGCCTGCTCCCAGTCGGGCTTGACCCCGACTTGCGAGGCCGAGACGGCAAACCGGCGGCCGCCCGCGATGAACGTGAGCGGCTGCTGCTCGACTGCCGCGGCGCGTTCGGAAAGCACGCGCACAGCCTCGCTCTCCGGCAGCCCGCCGATGTCGACGCCCGCCACCGTCGTGCCCGCCGCGAGCGTCAGGCGTGACCCCGCAAACGCGAGCCCCACGAGGCCCATGAGCAGCACGAAGAGAGCCGTCAGGAAGACGGCCCGGCGCAGGGCAATCCGACGAGGGGATTGACGCTCGCGCACGCGGGGGCGATAGATCGTCGTGTCGGTGCGCACCGGATCGCCGATTCTAGCTACTCCCCCTGGCCGCGCGACGGCGGGGGCACCGGCTCACCGGATCAGAAGATCCACGCCTCCTGCCCGAGGGAGATCTTCCTACCCGAGGTAGATCTCCTTCGCGATCACGAGGCGCTGGATCTGCGACGTCCCTTCGTAGATCTGGAACAGCTTCGCATCGCGCATCAGCTTCTCGACCGGGTACTCCTTCATGTACCCGTACCCGCCGAAGACCTGGACGGCGTCGGTCGTCACCTTCATCGCGGTGTCCGCAGCAAAGAGCTTCGCGAACGACGAGAACTTCGTCGCCTTGCGGCCCCAGCCCTCGTCGATCATCCAGGCCGCCTGCCAGGTGAGCAGGCGTGCCGCCTCGATCTCGGTCGCCATGTCTGCCACGAGGAAGCTGACGCCCTGGTTCATCGCGACCGGCATCCCGAACTGGACACGCTCCTGCGTGTACTCGACCGAGAGCTCGAACGCGGCCTGGGCGACGCCCACTGCTCCGACCGCGGTCCCGGGCCGCGAGAAGTCGAGCGTCTGCATCGCGATCTTGAAGCCCTCACCCTCGGAGCCGAGGCGGTTCGAGGCGGGAACGACGACATCCTGGAATGCGACCGCAGACGTGTCGGTCGAGCGCTGCCCCATCTTGTCGAGGTGCTTCTCGATCGTGACGCCCGGTGCGTCCATCGGGACGACGAACGCCGACAAGCCCTTGTGGCCCTTCGTCATGTCGGTCGAGGCGAAGCAGACCATCCACGAGGCGTGACCCGCGTTCGTGATGAACATCTTTGAGCCGTTGATCACGTACTCGTCGCCCTTGGCCACGGCAGTCGTCTGGATCCCCGACACGTCCGAGCCGGCGCCCGGCTCGGTGAGGCCGAAGCAGCCGAGGATCGGGGCCTCCACGAGCGGGCCGAGCCACTGCTTCTTCTGCTCGTCGCTGCCGGCGATCAGGATCGGGCCGGCTGCAAGCCCGTTGGCGCCGATCGAGGTGCCGATGCCCGAGCAGCCCCGGTTGAGCTCCTCGCCGATCAGCATCCCGTCGAAGCAGGGGAGCTCGGGGCCGCCGAGCCACTCCGGCAGGTGCACGTTCATCAGGCCGACCTCGTGCGCCTTGGCGACAATGTCTGCCGCATGAGTCTGATGCTCGTCACACTCGGCCGCCCGCGGCCTGATCTCCTTTTCGGCGAAGGACCGCGCGAGCGCCCGCAGCTCCTTCTGCTCGTCGGTGAGGGCGAACGAGACGCCGCCGGCAACACCTGTCTCGACTGTGGCCATGATGCTGCTCCTCCGGATGGTCGCTGGGATCCGATACGGCGGGCTCAGGCGATGGATCGTGACGCGGGAAAGCCCGTCGATTGACTGGTCAGTCAATAAGTGTAGGCGGAGAGCGCGAGCCTGGTCAACCCCCGGCTGCACTGAGCCTCAGGAACGTCCGTGTGTGGCGCTGGCACCAGGCGAGCGGCACCAGCAACCTCCTGCTCGACAGCGTCTCCTGGACCGTGCGCGCCGGCGAACGCTGGGCGGTGCTCGGGCCGAACGGTGCCGGCAAGACGACCCTGCTGACGCTCACCGGGGCGGCCGGGTTCCCGAGCAGCGGCACGATCGAGATCCTCGGCGAGACGCTGGGACGCACCGACGTGGCGCGCCTGCGCCGGCAGATCGGGTTCGTCGACGCCCGCGACAGCGACCGCTTCGCGCCGCTCCTGACCGTGCGCGAGGTGATCCGGACGGGCGCGACCGGAACGATCGGCTACTTCGAGGAGCGGCTCGCGATGCTCGACGTCGACCGCGCGGACACCCTGCTCGGCAGGTTCGGACTCGGGCGCCTGGCCGAGCGCCGGTTCGGCGACTGCTCGGAAGGCGAGCGCAAGCGGGCCCTGATCGCCCGGGCGCTCGTCGCCCAACCACGCCTGCTGCTCCTCGACGAGCCCGGGGCCGGTCTCGACCTGCCCGGGCGCGAGCTGCTCCTCGAGGCTCTGGCGCGCGTCGCGGACGCCGATCCGGATCTCGCCGTCGTCGTGACGACACACCATCTCGAGGAGCTGCCCACATCGACCACACATGCCCTGCTCCTGCGAGACGGCCTCGTGCAGGCGGCCGGCCCCGTCGCGGAGACGCTCACCGACGCGGGCCTGAGCGCCTGCTTCGGGATCCCGATCTCGGTCACGCGCGCGGGCGGCCGCTGGAGCGCGACGGCAGCCGCGATATAGGTACGTTCCCAGCACGGTTTTCGACTTCGGAGGTTCTTGCCATGGCCACCACTGCCGCCCCACCGGCCCTCGATCCCCTCGACTTTCTCGCGATCGACGCGCTCCTCGACGACGAGGAGAAGGCGATCCGGGACACCGTCCGGCAGTTCGTGCGCGAGCAGGTGCTGCCGGAGGTCGGCGACTGGTTCGAGCAGGGCATCCTGCCGCGCGAGGTGATCGGCGAGCTCGCGAAGCTCGGGCTCTTCGGCATGCACCTGCACGGCTACGGCCTGCCCGGCGCGAGTGCCGTCGCCTACGGCCTGACCTGTCTCGAGCTCGAGGCAGGTGACTCGGGCATCCGCAGCGCCGTCTCGGTGCAGGGATCGCTTGCGATGTTCGCAATCTGGCGCTGGGGCTCGGAGGAGCAGAAAGAGCAGTGGCTGCCCCGCATGCACGCGGGCGAGGTGATCGGCTGCTTCGGGTTGACCGAGCCCGACGCCGGCTCCGACCCGGGCACGATGCGCACCCACGCACGGCGTGACGGGTCCGACTGGATCCTCAACGGCACCAAGATGTGGATCACGAACGGCTCGATCGCCGACATCGCAATCGTCTGGGCGCGCACCGAGGATGGCGAGATCCGGGGGTTCATCGTCGAGAAGGGCCTGCCAGGGTTCACTGCCCCGGAGATCCACAAGAAACTCTCGCTCCGTGCCTCCGTCACATCGGAGCTCGTCCTCGACGACGTTCGCGTGCCGGCCGACATGATGCTCCCCGGCGCGAGCTCGCTGAAGGGGCCGCTCTCGTGCCTCAACGAGGCCCGCTTCGGCATCGTCTTCGGCGCCGTCGGCGCCGCGCGGGCATGCTTCGAGGAGGCGCTCTCCTACTCGAAGACGCGGATCGTCTTCGAGAAGCCGATCTCCGCCTACCAGCTGACCCAGCAGAAGCTCGCCGAGATGGCGCTCGAGATCAACCGCGCCTCGCTGCTGGCGCTGCACATCGGGCGGATGAAGGACGCCGGCACCCTCCGGTCGGAGCATGTCAGCCTTGGCAAGATGGGCAACGTTCGTGGGGCGATCGAGGTGTGCCGCAGCGCGCGCACGATCCTCGGGGGAAACGGGATCACGCTCGAGTACCCGGTGATCCGTCACATGAACAACCTCGAATCGGTGCTCACCTACGAGGGCACCCACGAGGTCCACACGCTCGTCGTCGGCGGCGCGCTCACGGGCACTCCGGCCTTCCGCTAGCCACGGTTGGCCGAGGGAGGAGTCGGGCGGCTGCCCGGCCCTCCCCCGGCCCGTCTCGTCCTACGCCGGAGAGCCGACGGGGGTAAACGAGGACGGCGCGGTGGCGCCGGGCGGCGGACCGCCCATGTGAGGTCCGTCCATGTCGTGGCCAAGGTGACCGTGGTGGCGACCGCCGGTCCCGTTGACGAGCTCGTCCAAGTGCTCCGTCAGCCGCGACTGCAGCTCGTCGGCCTGGGCCTGCGTCAGCTTGCCCGCCTTCACCGCGGCGTCGAGCTTGTTCTTCGTGTCGGCTGCGAGCGCCTTCTTGAGCTCGTCGACCGACTTGTTCTTCGCCTTCGCAACGTCCGCGAGCGACTTGCCCGACTGGAGCTCTGTCCGGAGCTGCGCCTCGGTGAGGCCGAGATAGGTGGCAGCCGCCGCCAGCGAGGGCGGACCGTGGTGGCCGAAGCCGCCGCGATGGCCGCCGCCGAAGAACGGCAGACCGCCCTGCGCCGACCGCTGCTTCATCGCGTCGGCCTGCTCCTTGGTGATCTTGCCGGCCGCGACTGCGGCGTCGAGCCTGTCGCCGTACGCCCCCTGGAGTGCAGCCTTCAGCTCCTCGGGAGTCACGTTCAACCGCTTGGCCGCATCGTTCAGAAATGCCTGCTGATCGTTGCCGAACCCGAGGCCACCCCCGGCGACGGCCGCGCCGACGCCGATTGCGAGAGTGGCCGCGAGGGCCCCGGCCACGACAACGTGCTTCGTTCGCTTGGTCACGCGTTCTCCTTCGGTACGAAGTTCCACCACCAAGTACAGCAGCCGAACCTAGGAGCCAGCTGTGAGTTCGGCCGCGACCTCCTCGGGGCCGATCAGCGAGGCGACGAGGGGGACTGCGAGCAGGATCGGCACGGCCAGGATCGGCCAGAGGACCTGGTACCCGTCCGTGGCCGGCAGATAGGGCCGCAGGACGTCGATCAGGATCCCGGCCAGGAGGGTGCCGAAGATGAGCCCGATGCCCTTGGTCGTCGTCGCGAGCCCGGCGATCGCACCGCGGTCGTCTGCCGGCATGAGCTTGAACAGCAGCCCCCACGCGAGCGTCATCACCGCCCCGGCGAAGATGGCGACCACGAAGACGACCGCGAGGTACCAGGCGTGCCACTGGGTCGCGAGCCCGCCCCCGAGCAGGCCGAGCCCGTAGACGACCGAGCAGAACGTGATCACCTTCGCCAGACCGAACCGGTCTCCGATCGACCCCGCGACGAGAGCCGCCAGGACGTATCCGGCTGCGACCGCTGCGAGGACGAGGGTCGAGGTCGAGAGGGGCTCGCCGAGTCCGACCGTGATGTAGAGGACGACGAACGTCCGCGCTCCGGCAAATGTTCCCTCCCAGGCGGCATTTGCGAGCAGGAAGCGCCCGATGTCGGGGTTCCGGCGTAGGACGCGCCAGGAGTGGCGGAGATAGGTCGTCACCCCTTCGAAGACACGCCCGTGACCGCCGTCCTCGCGAAGGAACAGCACCGGCACGAGGCAGGCGGTGGAGACGATCGCCGCCGCGAAGAGGAACGGCGCCGGCGGCCAGAGGTGGAACAGCAGGCCGCCGCCGATGAGCCCGCCGCCGAGCGCGATGCCGCGGAAGAGGTGCTGGACGCCCTGCGCGCGACCGTAGACGCGCTCCGGCAGGAGATCGGGGTAGAGGCCGCGGTAGGGCGGCTCGTACACGTAGTAGGCGAAGAAGAAGGCGAAGACGAGCAGCGCGGTCGTCCACAGATTCGGCATGAACGCCATCAGCGCCAGGCAGAAGCCGATCGGCCCGACAGCGACGAGCATGAAGGGGCGGCGCCTGCCGAGCGGCGTGTGGAACGTGTCGCTCCAGGGGCCGATCACGAGCGGCAGAGTCAACGCGAAGACGCCCTCCGCCGCCAGCACGGCACCGATCAGCGAGGTGGACTCCGTGTACTCGCCGAGGACCGGTGGCAGGTAGGCGGCTGTCGTGGTCAGCGACCATGCGAGCCCGAACGCCCCGACCCCGAGCTTGACGACGGTGGCTGCGCTCGAAAGGGCGTCAGGTGCCCGGCGCCGTCGCGGACGGTGAGACCGCCGCAGACGACGTCGATGATCGTCCGCTCTGCACGGGCGACCTCCTCGTCACCGTCGGGAAGCTGCCCCAGCACCCAGCCCGTGAGGATCTCCTCGAGCCCGCCGTAGAAGATCCAGCTCGCGAGCCGGGGGTCGAGGTCGGCGCGGAAGACGCCCTCAGCCTGTCCCCGCTCGATCACCCGCTGGATCGTGGCGAAACCCATCCGGATCTCGTCCACCTGCTCCTGCAGGTGCGAGCTGCGGGCCACCTCCCGCACCATCACGCGGACGAGGTCGGGATCGTTCCGCCAGGTGCGCAGCAGGATCTTGGCGATGCCGCGGAGCTGCTCGTCGGCGGGCCCGTCGGACTGCTCGACCCGCGCGAAGCGTCCGAGCAGCTCGCCCCAGTTCTCGCGGAAGAGCGTCGCGAGGACCTCCTCCTTGGAGGAGAAGTAGTGGTAGAGCAGGCCGTGAGCGACTCCGGCCTCCTCGGCGATGTCGCCGACACGCGACGTGTGGTAGCCGTCGCGGGCGAAGACGCGGACGGCGGCGTCGATGATCAGGCGCCGCTTCTCCTCGCTGGCGGCCTGCCGGTCACGCGCGATTGAACGGTCAGTCAAGACTCGGTCAGAATACGGATCATGGCCGTCGACACGCAACCGCTGAGCGGCACCCTCGTCGTCGAGCTGGCGTGGTACCTGCCGATCGCCTTTGCAGGATGGGAGCTCGCACGGCTCGGCGCCCGCGTCGTGCGCGTCGAGGCACCGGACGGCGACCCGCTCCGGCAGACTGCCCCCGCGTGGGACCGGGCGCTCCGGACAGGGAAGGAGTCAGTCGTCTGCGACCTCAAGGAAGACGCAGTGCTCGCACGCGCACTGTGCGCGCGCGCCGATGTCGTCCTCGAAGGGCTGCGGCCCGGTGTCACGGCGCGGCTCGGCATCGGCGCCGACGACCTGCCCGCGTCGATCGTCCACTGCTCGGTGACCGGGTTCGGCCACGAGGGTCGCCACGCCCAGCGGGCCGGCCACGACCTCAACTACCTCGGCTGGGCAGGTGTCCTCGAGGATACGCCGTCGTGCCCGCCACTCCCCATCGCCGACCTCGCGGCCGGAGGGCTCGGCGCCGTCACCGAGGTGCTCGCGGCTCTCGTCCGGCGGGCGCGCACGGGCGAGGGCGCGCGGCTGCGTGTCTCGATGACGCACAGGAGTCATGCCTTCGTCGCCCATCGGCTCGGCGGTGATCCGGGCGACCGCCTGCTGACGGGCGGGCTTGCGTGCTATCGCGTCTACGCGACCGCGGACGGCCGCAACCTCACGCTCGCGGCCCTCGAGCCGAAGTTCTTCGCCCGGGTGTGCCTGCTCCTCGGACGTCCGGAGCTCGCCGAGGCGCAGTACCGGGAACCCCAGGAGGCGCTCGCAGGCGAGCTCGCGGCAGCGTTCGAGGCGCGGCCGCTCGACGAGTGGCTGGCACTGTTCGACGCCGAGGACGTCTGTGTCGGCCCGGTCGCGACCCGGGCCGAGGCTGCAGCCGCATTCGGGGCCCCGCTCCCCGACGACGACGTGGCGCTCGGGCACCACACGGCGGCGTGGAGAGCGGAGCTCACACGGACAGGGTGAGACCGAGCGCAGCCGGGAGCGCGTGCAGGTCGGTGATGCGGTCGCGCTCCCCGGGATGGCGCTCGTCGCGATCGAGCAGGATGGCACGCATGCCGAGGGCGCGGGCGCCCTCGATGTCGTCGGCGTATGAGTCACCGACCATGACGGTCTCGAAGGGGCCGGTGCCGAGCGCCGCCAGTGCGCTCTCGAAGATCGAGGCGTGCGGCTTCGTCCGGCCGTGTGCCTTGGAGCCGACGGCAACGTCCACGTCGAGAGCATGGTGGTGCGCGAACTCCTCGAGGTCGCGCTGCCCGTTCGAGATCAGGCCGAGCCGCAGGCCGTATCCGCGCAGGGCCTCGATGGCGGGGACGGCGTCGTCGTAGAGATCGAAGTTCGTGTGGTCTTCCCACCGGCGGACGATCTCCGCGGCGCACGCGCGGGCGCCGGCCGCGTCCCCGCCCATGCCGCGCACGATGTCCTCGGTGAAGGTCACCCAGATCTCCTCGTCGTGCAGCAGCTCCGGGTGCGCCCGCAGATCCTCGAACGCGGCGAGGCGTGCCTCCTCGTAGCGAGCGGGATCGAGCGTGAGCCCACGCGCGGCTCCGACCCGGCGGTACGCCTCGGGCCCGAGCTCGGGCCCGGGCCGTGAGAGCGTGAAGTCGACGTCAAAGATGACGGCGCGAAGCACAGTCGGAGAATAGGGCTCCGCCCGGCGGGTGGCCGGTGGAGCCCGAGTCGCTCGTGGCGCCGAAGACGGGCTGGTGGGGGAACCGATGGTTCCCCCACCCCCAATCGGGGTGCCCAGATTCGAACTGGGGACCTCTCCGACCCGAACGGAGCGCGCTACCAGGCTGCGCCACACCCCGAGCGTCCACAGGGTACCCGCTCGACGACCACGAGCGCCCGCGGACCCTAGACTGTGCGCGTGGCCCGGAGGGACGAGATCGTCGCCCACGCGAATGCCCTGCTCGAGGTGGAGCGCTGGCCCGAGTTCGCACCGTCCGGTCTGCAGGTGGTCGGCGCCGAGGACGTGACGCTGCTCGTGTGCGGCGTCTCGAGCTCGAGGGCGCTGTTCGAGCAGGCGGCCGATCTGGGAGCCGACATGGTACTCGTCCACCACGGGCTCTTCTGGCGCAACGAGCCGCTCCTCGTCGATCGGCGCCAGCGAGGCCGGCTCGAGGCGTTGTTCCGCGCGAACGCGTCGCTCGTCGCCTACCACCTCGCGCTCGACGCGCACGCGACACTGGGCAATGCCGCGCAGCTGGCAGCGAGGATCGGGGCGCGGCCCGACGGCCCGTTCGGTGACTTCGGCCTCGCCTGCACCCTCGACGCCCTCTCGATCGGCGAGCTGGCGACGCGGGTAGCGGGCGCGCTCGATCGGGAGCCTCTCGTCCTCCCGCGCGGGCCGGACCGGATCGAGCGCCTCGCCGTCTCGACCGGAGCGGCCGGCTACGACCTGATCCGTGCCGCGCACGAAGGCTTCGACGCCCTGCTGACGGGCGAGCCCGAGGAGCCGAACGCGGCGACGGCTCAGGAGCTCGGCATCCACCTCGTCGCGGCCGGCCATCACGCGACCGAGCGGTTCGGCGTCCAGGCCCTCGCCGCCCACCTTGCCGAAACCTTCGCGATCGAGTGGCGCTACGTCGAGGTCGAGAATCCCGTGTGATGCCGAGCCCACGTGACATCGCGGTATCCCAAAGCGGGCGAGCAGGTTGCGGCCGTCTGACGGCGGGAGTATCCTGGCTGGATCATGGTGCATTTCGGGAGGCGGGCCCGTTGACCCCCGTCAGCCACAACGGAGCGTCGAATCAGCCCGACCGCGCGCCTTAGTGCCGGCGGGCTTTTTTCATGCTCAGAGGAGCCGACGAATGGCGAATCACTTGACGCCTGAAGAGCTCTCGAACGAGCTCGGCATGGATCGTGACGCGATCATCAAGGTGTGCATCGAAGAGGGCGTCCCCATCTACCACGGCAAGATCGACAAGCACCTCTTCCAGGCGCAGCTCGAAGCGCTCGGCACGCCCGTCGCTCAGCACGCCTGACGACCGACCATCCATCCGTTGCCGGGTGTCTCCCCGTACTGCCGGGAGACACCCTGCGAACCGGGATGGTTCCTACCCCGACGTGCGGCTGCGAGCCTTCGCGCCCGCTTTCGCCGCCGACTTCTTCGGCTGGGCGGACCGTTTCCCGGTGTCGGCCTTCGCAGCCTCGACGCTCGCCCTGAGCGCCTCGAGCAGATCGACCGCGGGAGCCTTCGGCGCGCCGGCCTCGCTCGGCGAGGGCAGCTCGCCTCCCTGCAGCTTGGCCTCGAGCAGCGCCCGAAGGTCGCGCCGGTAGGAGCTCGTCAGCGCGGCCGGCTCAAAGGCACCGGCGAGACTTTCGATGATCTGGTGTGCGAGCGCGAGCTCGGGCGCCTTGACGTCAGACGTCCCGACCGCCTCGACGATCTCGGCGTCGGAGTACACGTCCTCGGCGAGGTACAGCGTCTCCAGTACGAGGGCGTCTCCACGGGCCCGCACGAGGCACAGCGACTCACGACCGGAGCGCACGAACCTCCCGAGCGCGCCGGTTCCCGTCTCCCGCATCGCCTCGAGCAGCAGCCGGTACGGGCGTAGCTGTGCGGGGGTCGCGCCCGGGACAAGGTAGTAGGTGCGGTCGCGGAAGACCGAATCGACATCCTCCACCGCGACGAACTGCGAGATCTCGATCGAGCGGGAGTCGTCGTGCCCCTCGAGCGCCTCGAGCTCCGCCTCCTCGACCACGATGTACTGGCCCTTCGCCGCCTCCCACCCCTTCACGATCTCGTCGGGGGCGAGCTCACGATCGTGCTGTGGGCACCAGCGCTTCTGCTTGATCGGCGTCAGGCATTCGCGATGGAGCAGCCTGAACGACACATCCGACTGGCGGGCAGCCGGCTTCGTCGCCGGCGCGAGGCCGACGGGGATGCTGACGAGCCCGAAGGTCAGTGATCCGTTCCAGGTCGTGCGCATGGCACCTCGATCAATCCGGGGACGGACCCATTCTGCCCTGGTGTCGCCCTTCCTGCATGTCTGGCAAGTAGATTTCTCTCCATGAGCACCGACCGCACGATCGCGCGCCTCTGGGGGGATGCCGTCGCCCGGGAGCGCACAGGTGCTGCCTACCTCGTCCAACAGGCCGATCACTGGCACGCGGTCACCTGGTCGGAGGCGGCCGAGCGGGTCGAGAACCTGGCGAACGGCCTCCTGGCCCGCGGCGTGCGTAAGGGCGAGGCGTTCGCGACGCTCGCACGGACGACGCTCGAGTGGGCGCTGTTCGACTTCGCCCTGGCCCAGGTCGGCGCGGTCGCGACGCCCGTGTATGCGAACAGCTCGCCGCACGACACCGCGTACATTCTCGAGCACTCGGAGTCCGTGGGAGTTCTCTGCGAAGACACCGCGCAGGCAGCCAGGGTCGACGAGCAGCGAGCGTCGCTTCCACGGCTCAAGCACGTGCTCACCTTCGACGACCTCCCGGCGCTCGAAGCAGAGGGCGAACGCTTCCGCGTGGAGCACCCGTCGGCACTCGACGAGGCGATCGCCGCCATCCACGAGGACGATCTGTTCACGCTTCAGTACACGTCGGGGACGACCGGCCCGCCCAAGGGCTGCATGATCCGGCATCGCAACTACTACACGATGGTGTCGGTGATCGACCACCTTCCCGGGTACGTGCGCGACGACGACCTCATGCTGCTGTACCTGCCTCTGGCCCACAACTTCGGGCGGTTGATGCACCTCACCGGCCCGTACGTCGGCTACACGATCGCCTTCCTCCCCGATCCCCTGCAGACGGCGGACGCATTGCTGACCGTGCGCCCCACCGTGCTGCCGAGCGTCCCCCGCGTGTACGAGAAGATCCACACGGCCGTCGTCGCCGCGATCGACGAGACGACGGGCGTGAAGCGGCGGCTGGCCCACTGGTCGCTCGAGATCGGGAGACAGGTCGGCAAGCGGCAAGAGACGGGTCAACCGGTGAGTCGGGCCCTACAGCTGAAGTACGGCCTTGCAGACCGGCTCGTCTTCGCAAAGATCCGCGAGCGCCTCGGGGGACGGCTGCGTACCCCGATCTCCGGGGGCGCGCCACTCGTCCAGGAGATCGCCGAGTTCTTCGATGCGATCGGCGTCAGGATCCTCGAGGGTTACGGCCTCAGCGAATGCACCACCGCCGCCACGACGAACACGCCCGAGCGATGGCGGTTCGGGACGGTTGGCCCCGGGCTGCCGGGCTTCGAGCTCCGCATTGCGGCGGACGGCGAGCTGATGATCCGGAGTGACACCGTCTTCGGCGGGTACTTCAAGGACCCAGAGGCCACAGCCCAGGTGCTCGACCCCGATGGCTGGCTGCACACGGGCGACATCGCCGAGATCGACGGGGACGGCTTCGTGAAGATCACGGATCGCAAGAAGGACATCATCGTCACGGCGGGCGGCAAGAACATCGCCCCACAGAACCTCGAGAACGACCTGAAGGCGTCGAAGTTCATCTCCCAGGCGATCGTGGTCGGTGACCGACGCCCGTACCCGGCGGCCCTCGTCACGCTCGACGAAGGGGAGCTCGGGAAGTGGGCGACGGCACAGGGACTCAGCGGAGACACCGCCGCCCTCGCGACGGATGCGCGCGTGGTCGCCCTCGTCCAGGCGATCGTGGACGACGTCAACAGAGAACGGTCACGATACGAGCAGATCAAGAAGTTCGTGATCCTGCCGCGCGACTTCACGATGGAGCAGGATGAGGTGACGCCGACCCTGAAGCTGAAGCGGCGAGCGATCATGAAGAACTTCGCCGACGCGGTGGACAGCCTGTACGAGCAGTCGTAGGGACGATCACGAGGCGAGGCCCCGGTACGGCTACAGGCGTCGCGCCCCGACGTAGCCGCCGTGGTCGGCCATGTTCGAGATCTTGACCACGTCGCCGGTGTGCGGGGCATGGATGAACTGACCGCCACCGATGTAGATGCCCATGTGACCGAGGCCGCTGAAGAAGACGAGGTCACCGGCCTGGAGATCGGAGTACGAGACCGGCGTGCCGTAGCTGTACATGGCGGCCGCGTTGTGGGGCAGCGACACGCCCAACTGGGCATAGGAGTACGCGACGAGACCGGAGCAGTCGAAGCCGCCTGGGCTCGAGCCGCCCCAGACGTAAGGGGTGCCCAGGTATTGCATCGCGATCCCGACGACGCCTCCGTACTGTGACGGCGGCGGCGGCGCGGGCGTCAGGTAGTCGGAGGTGCTGGTGGCCGAGGTGAGATCGTCGACGGCGAGCTCGACGGCCTGCACCCGCGACGCCGATGCCGCGCGCTGTTGCGCCGCGAGGCGGGCCCGTGCCTGAATCTCGAGCTGCGCCTGGCGGCGGGCCTCTTCCGCCTGGAGTTGCTTGATCTCGGTCTGGATGCCGGCGAGCATGCGCTCACGCTCGGCGAGCTGGGACTCGATCGACCGCTTCTGGCTCTCGCGCTCCGCGACGATCTGTGCCTGCCGCTCACGGGCGCCCTTCAGCTTCGCCCGCCGCTGCTTCACTTCCTTGCGGAACTGCTGCACGTCGCCGAGCACCCTTGCGTCCTGGTCGCCGACGCGCTGAACCATGTCCAGCCGCCCCAGCAGGTCGTCGAGGTTCTGTGCGCCGAGGATGATCTCGACCGCTCCGCCTCCGTCGCCGTTGACGTAGAGCGCCTTCAGGCGATCGGCGACGTTCTCCTGCGCGGCGCCGAGGCTCTTCTGGGCGACGACGAGGTGGTGCGCGTTCGAGTGGAGGTCCGTGTCGAGCTGCCCGAGTTGGACGTTGGCGTAGTTGTACGACTCGATCGCCTTCTCGAGCTGCACGTCCGACTGCTGGATCTGGGCCAGGACGGCCTGGGCCTGCGCGCGCTTCGAGGTGATCGAGGAAGTTGCGGGCGCCGACGACACGACCGTCAACAGAACTGCGAAGAGCGCCGCCGTGGCGAGAATGATGGCCGGAGCCTGTCGCGTTCTCGGACTATTCATGGGCCAATTCAATCGTCGAATGGCCTGCCGGTCGCAGCAGAACCCCTCCGAGGCGAGCATCGTAGCAGCGGCTGCTCCCGGGTGCAACCGACAAGTGTATGAAAGTCCTGCAAAAAGCCGATTTCGAAGGCGCTGACGGTGCCGTTTTTGCTACGTTCTTCGCCTTGTGCGACCGCTGATCCGCAGGTGGCCACTGCTCGGCGCCACGCTTGTCGCCGGCGCTTTGATCACCGGTTCGACACCTTCGAGCGGTGCGGCGGAGACGGCGGCGGAGTCCTCCGCGCTCCTGCAGCTGTACGCCGCCGAGTCGGCCCTGGCCCGTGCCCAGGACAGCCTGGCGCGCCTCGAGGGGCGCTCCACGGAGCTCGCCAGAGCCGAGCAGGGAGCCCGCCGAACGACGGAGGTCGTGCGTCGGTCCCTCGCCGCGTCGCAGCAGCGGGTGGCTGCGCTCCTCCGTGACCTGTACATCCAGGGTGAGCCGGATCCGATCGCCGTGATCTTCGGCGCCACCTCGCTCGACGAGGCGGTGGCGGGGATCGAGGGCCTATCGCGCGCCACTGCGCTGAATGAGCGACTCGGCGTCGAGGCGGAGCAGCGCACGAGGAGGCTCGCGCGACTGCGCGCCGACCTCGCGGCACAACGCGAGCGCCTGAATGCCGCTCGCGACGAGGCCCGCCGGGGTGCCGCGCGACTGGCCACGGCCGTCGCCGGGCAACGCGCGACGATCGCCACGCTCCGCAGGCGCCAGTCGTTGACGGCGCAGCGGCTCGCCTCCTTGCAGGTGCGCGCGCGCGAGGCGGAGCAGCGCTCCGCAGGCATCACGCAGGCCGTGGCCCGGAGCACCGATGCGCCGCCGCAGGCGACCACGGACACAACGGCGGATGCGCCCGCGACAGCAGCTCCCCCCGGGACGGCCGGTGGAGCGCGATCGTTCGTCGCCGACGCCGTCGCGTACCATCTTCCCGGCAAGACCGCGAGTGGCCTCCCGGTCGGGGTGGGAGTGATCGCAGTCGATCCGACCGTGATCCCGCTCGGCACCCGTGTCTTCATCCCCGGGTACGGCTCGGCTGTCGCCGCCGACGTCGGCACCGCGGTCAAGGGGAATATCATCGATCTCTGGATGCCGAGCACGGCCCAGGCCCGTGCCTGGGGGCGGCGTACCGTCACGATCACGATCTACGGTTGAGAACGTGAGACGCTCGCTCGTGCTCATCGTGGTGTCCGTTGCCCTCGTGGCGGCGGCGGCGACCGCGACTGCCGCCGGACCGGCGGCGATCGAGCCGAAGCTGACGAAGGCGCTGGCATCCCCGTCACTCTCGCTCCGCCGCACCTCGGCGCTCGCCGTGGACGTGTCGACGGGAGCCGTCGTGTTCGCGCACAACCCCTCGTTGCCCGTCGCACCGGCGTCGAACGAGAAGATACCCGTCTCGTGGGCGGCGCTCACCCGACTCGGGATCGGGTACCGGTTTCACACCGAGGTGTACGGCGTCGGCGCCCGGAACGGAGGCGCCTGGGACGGCGACCTCTTTCTCAAGGGCTTCGGCGATCCGACGCTCTCCAGCGGCGACGTGGATCGCCTGGCGGCGACGATCCGGGGGCGCGGGATCCGCTCCGTCAGCGGCAGGATCCTCGGTGACGAGTCGTTCTACGACAGGAAGCGTGGCGTGGCCGGCTGGAAGCCGTACTTCGTCGGAGGCGAGGCTCCCCCGCTGTCGGCCCTGGTCGTCGACCGGGCTCTCGGCTGGCCGGCGCTCTCGCCGCCGCTTCTTGCCGCCCGCGCGCTCCGGGATGCGCTCGTCCGCCACGGCGTCTCGGTCGGCGGCCGGCCGGGCCTCGGCGTCGCACCTGCGGAGGCGGCATGGCTCGCCTCGGACGTCTCCGAGCCCCTCGCCCGGATCGTGCGGCGGATGAACCGGGAGAGCGACAACTTCTACGCGGAGATGCTGCTCAAGCAGCTTCTTGCCGCAACGGGCAAGGTGGGGACATCGGCCGGCGGCGGCAGCCTCGTCGTCGCCACGATGCGCGAGGCCGGGATCCCGGTGAGGGGCGTCCGCATCGTGGACGGTTCCGGGCTCTCGAGCCTCGACCGCCTGACGGCCGAGGCGCTCGTGGGCGTGCTGCGGGCGGGCACGAGCGACCCGGCGATCCGTGCCGTCTTCGTCGACTCGCTCGCGGTGGCGGGCGTGAGCGGGACCCTGAGCAGCCGACTGCCCGCGCTCCGTGGGAAGGTGAAGGGGAAGACGGGCACGACCGACCTCGCCTGCACGCTCTCCGGCCTGATCGGGGGAGTCGTTGCCTTCGCGGTGCTGGAGAACGGGAGCCCCGTCTCGTCGTGGGCGGCACGCGCGGCCCAGGATCGGTTCGTCACGATCCTCGCGTCGAGTCGCTAGCGGACGGCGGCAGGCTTCAGCCGGTCTCCGGCGTCTCTACGTCATTCCCCGACACTAGATCCCTCAGATCCGCCTCGCCGAGGATCGGCACTCCGGCCTTCTCCGCCTTCGCCGCCTTTGACCCCGGGCTCTCCCCAACGATCACCCCGGTGGTCTTCTTCGAGACGGAATCCGAGACCTTCGCACCGCGCGCCTCCAACGCGGCCTTCGCCTGGTCGCGGCTCCATCCCTCGAGCGTGCCGGTGATCACGTACTGACGACCGGTCAGCGGCCCCGCGACCGGCCGGTCGGCTTCCCCCGCCTCGAACTGCAGCCCGAGCCCTCGGAGATCCTCGACGAGGGCGCGGTTCTCGTCGTCGGCGAACCATTCGGCGATCAGCTCCGCCCGGTCTGGACCGATGCCCTCTGCCTCCTCGAGCTCCTCCTGCGTCGCGGCCATCAGAGCGTCGACGGTGCCGAAGTGACGGGCCAGGTTGCGCGCCAGGACCCACCCGACCTTCGGCATGTTGAGGCCGAACAGCACGCGGGAGAACGGCTGCAGCTTGGAACGCTCGATCGCGTCGATCGCGCGGGCGGCCGAAATCTCGCCGTAGCCCTCGATCTCGAGGAGCTGCTCCGGCGTCAGCCGGTAGAGGTCGGGCATCGAGCGGAGCAGCCCTTCGTCCCAGAGCTTGCGCACGAACTGCTCGCCGACGCCCTCGATGTCCATCGCGGCGCTGACCCAGTGGATGAGCGTCTCGAGGCCGCGAGAGGGGCAGGCGCGGTTGGGGCACCGGTGCTTTACCTCGCCCTCGGGCTTGACCACCTCGACGCCGCACAGCGGGCAGTGCGAGGGCATCTTCCACGGCGCGGTTCCCGCCCGGTGGTCGCCCGCAGGCCCGACGACCTGGGGAATCACGTCTCCCGCCCGCTGCACGATCACGCGATCGCCTTCGCGGATGTCCTTGCGGTTGATGTCCTCTTCGTTGTGGAGCGTCGCGGTCGAGACGGTCACGCCCCCGACCTGAACCGGTTCGAGCTCGGCCCACGGATTCAGGGCACCGGTTCGTCCCACCCGAATGTGAATCCGGTTGAGGGTCGTGATCGCGGTCGACGGCGCCCACTTGAACGCCCGCGCCCACCGGGGCCGCTCGTGCAGCGCCCCGAGTCGCTGCTGCTGGTCGAACGAGTCGATCTTGATCACGATCCCGTCGATCTCGTAGTCGAGCTCCGCACGCCGGCTCTCCCAGCGCTCACAGGCTGCTGCGACCTCGTCGATCGTCTCGAGCCGCTCCGCGTGAGGGTTCGTCCTGAAGCCGTGCTCGCGCAGCCACGCGAGCATCTCGAACTGTGTGGCGGGCGCCGGGCCCTCGTGGACGCCGGCTCCGTAGACCCAGATGGAGAGCGGCCGCTCCGCGGTCACGGCCGGGTTGAGCTGGCGGAGGGAGCCCGCTGCGGCGTTGCGCGGGTTCGGCGCCTCCTTCTTGCCGGCAGTGAGCTGCGCGGCGTTGAAACGGGCGAAGCCGGAGAGCGGGAAGTAGACCTCGCCACGGACCTCGAACAGCGTCGGCGACGGCGACCCGTCCGGCGCCCGCATCCGCAGAGGGACGGCCTCGATCGCACGCACGTTTGCGGTGACGTCCTCGCCCCGGAAGCCGTCGCCGCGGGTCGCGGCCCGCACGAGCAGCCCGTGCTCGTACACGAGCGAGATCGCGGATCCGTCGATCTTCGGCTCGATCACGAACGCGACCGGCTCGTCGGTGCCGAGACGCTTGTTCACGTCCTCCGCCCACTTTTCGAGCCCCTCCCGGGTCGTCACCTTCTCGAGCGACCCCATCGGAGCCAGGTGCTCGACCTTGGTGAAGCCCGCAGTCGGGGCAGCCCCGACCCGCCGGGTCGGGGAGTCCGCGGTCACGAGCTCGGGGTGCACGTCCTCGAGCGCCTGGAGCTCGTCGTAGAGCGCGTCGTAGGCTGCGTCTGGGATCTCCGGGTCGTCGAGGACGTGGTACCGGTACGCGTGGTGCTCGACGAGGCGCCGGAGCTCCTGGATCCGGGCGGCGTCGTCAGACAAGCGCGAGGATCTCCTCGGGGTGCCGGACGAACGCGTCGGGCTCCTCGGCGAGGAGTCGCCCGTCGGGATGGATTCCGCCCCAGCCGACGGCGATCGTGAAGACGCCTGCGGCCTTTCCCGCCCGGATGTCGAACGGCGAGTCTCCGACGTAGACCGACTCCGTCGCTCCCGCATCGGCGCGCCGGAGCGCCTCGAGGACCGGATCGGGGTCGGGCTTGTGGAGCTCCGTGTCTTCGGCGCCCACGAGAACTTCCGCCATTTCGCGAAGCTGTGGGAAGCGGTCGAAGGCGAGCTCCACGGTGGCGACGCGTTTCGCGGTGACGATCCCAAGCCTGTGCCGGCGCAGGCGCAGCTCGGCGAGAAGCTCGTGAACGCCGGCGAACATCTCGAGTGTCGCGTGAAGCGGCTCGTTGTGCGCCCGGTAGGCAGCCACGAGCTCGTCGACCCGATCGGGGTCGAGCTCGCGCATCTGTGCGGTGAGGCCCGGCCCTCCGATCGCGGAGCGAACGCTCTCCTCGTCGGGCTCACGGCCGAGGACGGCGACCGACGCGTGGCGCATCGAGGCCATGATGATCGACCCGGAGTCGATGAGCGTGCCGTCGAGGTCGAAGAGGACAACGGGATACCGCACGGGCTCGATCGTATCGGGAGACGGGCTAGTACTCCACGTGTTCCAGGTAGAGGCCCCAGGGAGGAGCCGTCGCCCCACCTTCGAAGCGGGGCCGTCCTTCGAGCAGGCAGGCGAACCGCTCGGGCGCGGCCTGGAGCATGGTTCCGACCAGCGTCCGCACCATGTGACGGAGGAACGAGTCTGCCGTGACGGTGAAGTGGAGGTGATCACCGCGCCGTTCCCACGCGGCTTCGCGGACGATCCGGACGAACACCTCATGCTGCGTCTCTGCGGGAGTGAACGCGGTGAAGTCGTGCTCCCCGGGAAGGAGCGCCGCTTGCGCCTCGAGCCGGTCGAGATCGACGGGCCGCGGCCACCACAGCGACCGCTTCGCCTCGAGCGCCGAGCGTGCCACGCGGTTGAGCACGATGTAGCGATACGAGCGGGCGGTGGCGGAGAAGCGGGCGTCGAATCCCGGGGGTGCGTCCTCCGCCTCCAGCACGGAAACATCGGCGGGAAGGGCCGTGTTGAGCGCCTCCGCTGCACGCCCGGCCGGTGCGCCGCCCGTCACGCTGACGCTCGCGACCTGTCCGGTCGCGTGCACCCCCGCGTCGGTGCGTCCGGCGACGGAGAGCCCCTCCCAGCCATGCGGGTAGATGGCGTCAAGAGCCTCGCGGAGCACGCCCTCGACGGTTCGCCGCCCCGGCTGCCTGGCCCACCCGTGAAAGCCACCGCCGACGTACTCGAGTGTCAACTTGAGCGTCGCCACGGCCGCGGGTTCTACCACGCTCTCAGTCGGGGCGCGCGGGTACGACATCGAGCAGCAGCCCATCAACGCCGCTCACCACGACCTCCGCGCCGCGTTCGACCGGCTCGAGGGAGCGGGCGTTCCAGATTTCACCGTCGACGCTGACCTGGCCCGCCCGACCCGGGCGGCCCGCCTCGATGCGCTCGAGGGCCGTCCCACGGCGGCCGAGGATCGTCTCCAAACCGACAGTCGGCCGAACGAGTCGACGGCGGCGGCGCGACCACCAGACGAACACCGCCGTCTCGGCGACGTCCACGACGGCCGCACCGACGACGAAGAGCACGTTCCACGGAGACGGGAGGAACAGGACGGCGATGGCGATCGCGATGAGGGTCAGCATCCCTCAAGCGTAGACCCCAGCGTCGCACCGGCGGGCACCGTAGCCCGGGACGGCACTACACTCAGGCGAGTATGGGCGGCAACGCCCTCATCGGTCGAGACGCAGAGCTCACCGCCTGCGACACGTTCCTCGCCGCCGTCGACGAGGGCCCGAGAATGCTCGTCGTCGAAGGGGAACCGGGCATCGGAAAGACGAGGGTGTGGGTTGCCTGTGTCGAGAGCGCCCACGATCTCGGGTACCGGGTGCTGTCGGCGAGCCCGTCGCAGTCCGAGACGACGCTCGCGTTCGCCGGGCTCTCGGATCTGATCGGCCTCGCGGGTGACAGCGTCCTCGAGGGGCTCCCGCGGCCTCAAAGACGGGCGCTCGAGGTTGCCCTCCTTCGCCGAACGGATGCCGAGCCTCCCGACCGACGAGCGGTCGGAGCGGCCGTGCTCGGCGTCCTCGATCGGCTGACCGCCGACGGGCCGGTCGTCGTGGCGGTCGACGACCTCCAGTGGCTCGACACCCCGTCGTTCCTCGCTCTCGACTTCGCGGCCCGCCGTCTCTCCGCGCGCCGGGTCGGAGTCCTCGTCGCGATCCGCGCCGGGCACGGCAGCGCGCTGGTCGAGCGTCCGCCGGCGAACGTCGACGTGAAACGTCTTCTCCTCGAGCCGTTGACGGTCGCGGGGCTGTTCCGACTCGTCCGGGATCGGATCGGCCTGGAAATACCCCGTCCCTCCCTCGTTCGGCTCCACGAGGCCTGTGGCGGGAACCCATTGTTTGCGATGGAGATCGCGCGTGAGCTCCGTGAAGGCCGCATCCACCTGAGCCCCGGCGAGCCAGTACCGTTGCCGAACAGCCTGCTCGGGCTCGTGGAGATGCGGACGCAGCGGCTGCCTGCCTCGACCCGCAACGTGCTGGTCGCCGCGGCAGCACTCGCCCGTCCGAGCACGGTGATCCTCGAAGCGGCGCTCGGGCGAGAGCGGGTCGAGCGAGGGCTCGAGCTCGCAAGCCGGGCCGGCGTCGTCGAGGTGAGCCGCGAATCCGTGCGGTTCGAGCATCCGCTCTTCGCATCGGCCGCCTATACGTCCGCGCCCGCGCACGTGCGCCGCGCCGTCCATCGCAGCCTGGGAGGGGCGATCGCCGATCCCGAAGAGCGAGCACGCCACCTCGCGTTGGGCGCCGTGCGCCGTGACGAGACGACGGCCGCTGCAGCGGCGCTCGCGGCCGACCACGCAGCCGCACGGGGCGCACCCGCGACCGCCGCAGAACTCGCCGAGCTCGCGGTCGAGCTGACGCCGCGCGCGACGACGCAGCAGCGGCAGCGTCGCATCCTTCGCGCGCTGGAGCTCCACGCGGCGGCCGGAGGGCTGGAGCGCGCCCGGGTACTCGGACGGGAGCTGCTGGGCGAGCTTCCACCGGGGAGCCTTCGTGCCGAGTCCGCCCTGGCGCTGTCCGGAACACTCGAGCACGACCTCGACGGCATGACCGAGCTCATCGAGCGCGCCCTGGAGGAGCCCGGGCTCGAAGCGCCACTGCAAGCACGTCTCTTCGCGCAGCTGTCGGAGGCTCTCTACCGTCGTGGTCACGCTCGGGAAGCGCTCGAGCCGGCGCGCGCCGGACTCGAGCTCGCCCGCGAGGCCGGTGACACGCGGATCGAGCTCGTCCTCGTCGCCCAGCTGATGACGGCGGAATTCTGGAGCGGGGAACCGGACGTGCGGCCACGCTCGTCGGAGGCTGTACCGGCGATCCTGCGCGAAGCCGTTGCGCTGGAAGAAGAAACCGGCATCGCACTGCCTTTCACGCACAGCCCCCGGGCGGTGCTCGCGACCCGCCTGACGCACCTCGGCGAGCACGAGCCGGCGCGTGATCTGTTCGCCCAGGTGATCCGCGGCGCGTCCGCAAACGGCGACGAGCGGACACATGCGGGTGCGCTCCGCCAGCTTGCCCAACTCGAGGACTATGCGGGCAACTGGCAGCGCACCTCGGAGCTCATCGATCGGGCCTGCGAGCTCGAAGAGCAGCTTGGCGTCGAATCGGGAGCACTCGCCTTCTCCAGGGCCGGCCGAGCCGCGACGCTCGGGCTCGTGGAGGAGACGGAGGCGCTCGCCCGAGCGGGCGCCGAACAGGCACGGATCGCAGGCGATGCGCCGTACGAGCTCCTCAACCGCGGTGTCCTTGGCTTCCTTCGACTCTCGCTCGGCGATGCTGCAGGGGCGGCCGAGATTCTCTGCCCCGTTGTCGAGCAGGCGATGGACCTCAGCGAGCCTCGAATCAACCGGTACTGGCCGGACACGGTCGAGGCTCTTGCGGCAGCCGGTGATCTCGAGCGCGCCAGGGACTACCTCTCGCTCTATACGGCCGAGGCGGATCGGCTCGGAGTGCCACGCTCACTCGCACGGGCCGCGCATTGCCGCGGCGTGCTTGCCGCGGCGGAAGGGGATGCAGAGGCGGCCTTCGCGGCGTTCGCAGAGGCACTCGAGATCGACGATCGCGTGCCGAACGTCTTCGAGCGCGGCCGCACGCTGCTCGCGCTCGGGATAGCCCGCCGCCGCTTCAAGCAGCGTCGCCTCGCCCGCGAGGCGATCAAGCAGGCACTCGGGATCTTCGAGGGTCTCCCGGCACCGCTCTGGGTCGACCGATCGCATGACGCCCTCGCCCGGCTCGGCACGCGCGCCACCACCAGCGAGCTGACGGAGACGGAGCGTCAGGTGGCCGAGCTCGCGGCCAGCGGGCTCCGCAACCGCGAGATCGCCGCGCAGGCCTTCCTCACGCCGAAGAGCGTCGAGGACGTGCTCGGACGCGTCTATCGCAAGCTCGGCATCCACTCTCGCGCCGAGCTCGGTGCCTGGGCGGCGTCCAACGACGGACGTTAGCACCGTCGTACGACCGGGAAATCCCCGTTTCGGCACGGGTCTCCCTCTCCTAGCCTCGTCGGGGAAGAGCTCGTTCGACGGAAGGGAAAGGAGGCCTGCGATGGCAACGAAGCACACAGGTCGCAAGCGCCGGATGGTCATCCTCGTGGGAGCGGCTCTCCTGGCGCTGATCGGCGTCGGCACGGTCATCGCACAGACCGGAAGGCAGCAGGCGGAGATCACCGCGTGCGTCGACGGCGCCACCGGGCACCTCTACATCGCCCCGAGCGGGCGGGCGTGCGGCGGCTCCTCGCTGACCTGGAACCAGCAGGGGCCAGCGGGCTCCCCGGGCGCCACCGGGCCGGCGGGTGCGGCCGGCCCCCCCGGGCCGCCGGGTCCCGCTGGCTCGTCCTCGAGCCAGGGGGAGTTCAAGGTGGTGTCCAAGACCTTCAAGGCGCCGGAGTACAAGGGAAAGCAACACAAGGGGCACTTCTGGCACACGTTTGTGCCGGCGACGTCGCTCATGTGCCCGAGCGGTTGGACTGCCCTGACGAGCGGCCACTCGGCTCGCCTCGTCAACAAACCCACCTGGCTGGAAAGAGCAGTGGCGACGGTCGACCAGCCGCTGACGACCGCGTCCGGGAGGCCGTTCGGGTTCAAGATCGGCCTGAGGATCGAGTCTGGGGGTACGGCGACGACTCCCTTCGACCTCACGAGATCGCCGTGGGTCGCCGCCCTCTACGTCGTGTGTACGAAATGACGAGGACGATCCCGACCACCTTCGTCGTCGAGCGTTACTGGCCCGGAGTCACGATCGGGATGGTCGAGGCCGTGATCGCGCGGGAAGCCGCTCTTGCCCGGGAGATGTCCGCCAAGGGCCGTTCGATCAGCGTGCTGCACACGACACTCGTCGCGGGCGACGAGACGGTGATCTCGATGGTCGTCGCGGAGTCGGAGGCCGACGTCGCCGAGCTCGGCGAGCGCTCCGGGCGACCTGCCGACCGGATCGTGCCTGCTGTCCGGATGCCGCAGGCCGCCGTCACGACCGGGAGAGACCTGTGAGGCGTACCGTTCTCCTCCTTGGCCTGCTCGTCGCGGTGAGCGTCGCCGCCGCCGGGCAGGCACGATCGGCTACCGGCTGCGGCGTCAAGCAGGTCGGCGGCGTCACGGTTCGCACGTGGTGCGGGCCGGCGAAGGCGACGGCCAGCGTCGCGGGAAAGAAGATCGCCATCAAGGGCGGATCGTGCAGCATCACCAAGGTTTCCGGCATAGCGCTGTTCGCCGTTACCGTCGGGCGCTACTCCGTCCCGCCGGCGAAGCCGAAGTTCGCGAGCGTCAGCGCCTCGGGCTCCGACCTGAAGCCGGGCACGTACCGCTACTGGGTGATCAACTTCCAGCTGCCCGGCAAGCAGTGGACGATGAAGCCGACGACGACGAAGGTGACGATCACGAAGGGGGCCCGCACGGGGACGTTCGTCGGCACGACGTACGAGGGTGGAAAGAAGGCAAAGGGATCCTGGAAGTGCTGAGGCCGGCTCGGAGATGGGCTCCGACGGCCGTCGCCGCACTCGCGGTGCTCGCGCTCACCGGAACCGCTCGGCCGGCGGACCCGGCAGACTCGGTCACGATCACCTCGGGCCCGTCGGGCGAGGTGACCTCGACGTCGGCGACGTTCTCCTTCACCGGCACCGGCGCCGTGACCGACTTCCGCTGCTCGCTCGACACGCGCATCCTCACACCCTGCACCTCCCCCGCGACCTACAACGGCCTCGTGCTCGGGCCTCATACATTCACCGTCGCAGGCTTCCGCGGGGACACGACCGTCAACGTCTCCGCGTCCCGCGACTGGACGATCGTCGGCTCGGGCGGGCCTCCGCCACCACCGCCGGACCAGACGCCCCCGCCGTTCGAGGCGGTGCTCGTTGTCGGGCCGGAAGCGGTCGAGCCGGGGGCGGTTGCGTTCGTCGACGGCACCGGCTCGACCGGTTCGCCGAAGGAGCTCCAGTACGACCTCGACGGCAACGGGTCGTTCGAGACCAAGTGCGGTGAGGGTGGCAAGGCGAAGGTCGCCTTCGGCGCGCCGGGGACGTACACGGTCGGGGTGCTGGCCCTCGCCGCGTCGGGGCTGACGAGCACCGCACAGGCGAAGCTGACCGTCGGCGGGGCAGCGAAGCCCCCCGCCGCGGTGAAGGCCCTCGGCCCCAAGACGATCCTCGTCGGCGGCTGTGTGGAATCGGATCCCGTGGCGGCCGCGGTCACGCTGTACTCGTGCCCCGCCACGGTCGTCGTCGGCGTCGCCGAAGCGGCCTTCCCTCCGGGCTCGCCGAAGGGATCGTGCTTCACGCGCGAGGTCGTCGGGGCGCCGTTCGCGATCGAGCGGTTCGTCGCCCCGGCGAGCGCGACGGTGATGGTCAACGGCATTCGCATCCAGCCGTCGCAGGGCTCGAGCATGATTCTCAGCTCGACGCTCGGCTCGCTCGGCGTCGCTCCGGGGACGGGCCGCATCGCCGTGTCGCTCACGCACCCCGGAGTCGACCTCGATTCCGGCTATGGCCCCCTCACCTGGAACGTCACCAAGGCGGGCGCCGTCGGAGAGGTGAGCCTCGGCGGCTTCGATGACACGTTCCTCGGTCTCAAGCTCCCCGAGCTCAAGAGCCCGATCGTGCTCTCCGCCGACCGCAAGGCCCACCTGACCCTGCGCCTGAAGCTGCCGAAGCCGGTCGAGCGCGCGAGCGGAGCGCTGCAGCTCACGACCGACAACACCGTCGGCCCGGTGATCGAGGCGTTCACGCTCCAGATCGACGAGATCCCCATCGGGCCGCTGTCCCTCCAGAACGTAAAGGCGAGCTACCACCAGGACGGCGCCGTCGACACCTGGGACGGGTCATTCAAGCTCCGCCTCCCGCCCATCGGCCCTGGACCGACCGTGGGAAGCGAGCTCCAGGTGCGAAACGGGCTCCTCACAAAGCTCGCGGTCGAGATGAAGAAGGAGAACCCGGGCTGGGGCCCGATCGCGTGCTGCGTCTTCATGACGCGCCTGAAGGGGGCGTATTCGGGTCCCGACGAGAAGATCTCGTCCCACTATGCGATCAGCGCCGAGACGGACCTCACGGCCGGGCCCAAGATCCTCGGCTGGTCGCTGTTGAAGCTGTCGGCGGCAGGCAGGCTGCACTGGCACCCCGACTTCGGCGCCATGCTCGAGGTCGACGGGGAGATGTTCCTGGTCGAGAAGTTCTCGCTCGCGAAGGCGTCCCTCCAGGCGAAGATGGGCGGAGGGAACTCGTGGGTCTCGTTCCAGGCGAGTGCTTCGTGGAACATGATCGTGTTCTCGGCAAAGGGATCGGTCAGCGGGACGATCGGCGATCCGGTCGGAAAGAACCCGGGCCAGTGGTACCTCGGCGGCGGCGTCGACCTCTGCGTCGAGTTCGTCGATCTCTGTGCGGGCGGCAAGGTGGCGGCCTCGACAAAGGGTGTCTCAGGGTGCCTCTACCTCGACCTCGGCTACGCCGGCGGTATCGCCGCGGGCGGCGTCTACTACTGGAACGGAAGCTGGAGCACGTTCTGGGGCTGCTCGAAGGGGAAGATCAAGGGAAAGGTGGGAGCGCTCGAGCTCGCCTCGACCACCGCCGAGAACGCAGCACCCTCGATCACGATCCCGCCCGGGAGGCGCAGCTACCTGGTCAAGATCTCGGGCGTCGGTGGGGCGCCGCTCGTCGCGCTCGTCGGTCCGACGGGCCGACGGATCGCGACGCCAGCACCGGGCCGGCCGAAGACAGACCGCAAGACCTGGCTCGCGGTCGCCGTCCCGGACGAGAAGACGACCTACGTGGACATCGGCCGGCCGGAGCCCGGCGAATGGCGCATCGAGCTTCTGCCCGGCTCCGTTCCCATCCGCGGCATCGGCGTGGCAGAGCCACTTCCCGCCAGACTCGTCACCGCCTCCGTCGCAGGATCCGGCGAGCATCGCGTCTTGCGCTACAAGGTCGTTCCGGGCGACCAGCAACAAATCGTCTTCACCGAGGTCGCAGCCGACGTACGCCGGACCCTGGCGACGACCACCAGAACCTCCGGCGAGCTCGTCTTCTCCCCGGCCGACGGTCGGCCGGGCATGCGCACGGTCGAAGCCACGATCCTCCGCGACGGAATCGTGATCCGCACCGAGCAGGTCGCACGCTTCCAGGTCAGCAGCGTCGGCCTTCCCGCCCCGCGCGTTACCCTGTCGCGCCGCGGCTCCGGCGTGAGCGTTCGCTGGCTGCCGGTGCCCGATGCCACGTCGTACGTCGTGCGCGCGACCGTCAGCGACGGACGGCTGCTCGAGCTCCGTCCGAAGGGTCGCTCGACCTCGGCGTCGATTCCCTCCGTGCCCGGGAACGGCGGCGTCGTCGTGGCGGTCGCGGCCGTCTCCTCCGGCGACCGAGTCGGACGGTCCGGGACGGCGCGGCTCGCGCCACCTGCAACGGTCGCGATCCCGCGCCGGCTGGACGCTCGCAAGGTGCGGTCGGTCGGCTTCTCGATCGGCTGTGCCTTGCCTGCCGACGGCCCGTGCAGCGCGACGGCGACCTTGAATGGACGCCTGGTCGCGAGCGGAAAGGCGTCCGGCCGCTACGGCCAGTTCGTCAACGTGCGCCTCCGGCTCACCGCGGGCGGGAAGGCGGCGCTGCGGGCGGGCGGCACGCTGCTGCTCACCGTGAACGTTCCGGGGCAGGGGTCTCGCAAGGGCTCCGTGCGCGTAGGATGATGCAACGGCGACAGGAGCGGCAAAGGTGGGCTCCACCGTCACTGCGCACCGGCGCATCGGCGCTCGCAGGCGGGATGATCGCCCTTGTCCTCGCAGCCGGGGCGATCGGGTCGGTGAGCGCGGCACCGCCGAGCAGCCCGACCCACCGCATCGCCGTACGGGTGGTCGCCGGCTCAGGAGAGCTGTTTGACCGGCGCACGGGCCGAACGTTCGTACCGCGCGGCGCGAACTACGTGCGCCTTGGGGCCGAGGGCCATGCGACGTTCACCGTCGGCGGCTACTCGGGAACGCGCGCCACGACCGCGTTCACGCGTATGCACGCGCTGGGCTACAACACCGTACGCGCCTTCGTCGGCGGAAGTTGCTCCGGCTGTGGCGGGAGGGGGGGCGCGGCGCAGATCTCGCCCACCTACGCGAGGTCCGTGGCGGACTTCCTGCGACGGGCAAAGCGGTCCGGTCAGTTCGTGATCCTGACGACGCAATGGCTCCCCGACGGATACGCGGCCAGGATCGGCGAGGCACCGTTCGTCGACGACGTCAACCGGATCTTCCTGACGAGCGGAGGCATCTACGCGTATGCCACGTTCTGGCGGGATCTCGTGCTCGAGCTTCGTCGACAGCGCGCTCCACTCGATGCAGTCCTCGCGTTCGACGTCGTCAACGAGGCCGCGTTCGTCGTGGACAAGCCCCCGTTCACGCTCTCGAGCGGCCTGCTACGCGCCCCGAGTGGGCAGCGTTACGATCTCGGTGACCCGGCGGCGCGCGAGCGTCTCCTCGGTGACGGCCTGGTCACCTTCTCCAACCGGGTGCGCGCCGCGATCAGGAGAGTCGATCCGACCGCGCTCGTCGCGGGCAGCTACTTCGCTCCATCGTTCCCAAACCCGACCCGGTCGGGCGATATTCGAGATCTGCGCACGCGGGTCGTGATCGAGCGGTCGCAGCTCGATCTCGTCGACATCCACGTCTATCCGGGCGGCGATCTGTCCCTCGCACAGCACATGCAAAACTACGGCGTGGACGCCCCGACGAGGAAGCCCGTGATCATCGGCGAGACCGGAGCCTTCAAGGACGCCTTCGCATCGCCCACGGACGGCGCCGCCGCGCTCCAGGCCTGGCAGGCCGCGTCGTGCCCTTACGGAATCGACGGCTGGCTTCTTTGGACGTGGGACACCGGCGAGCAAGGCGAGCTGTGGAACGCGCAGTCGGCCGGGGGGACGATCGCCAAGGCGCTCGCGCCGCGGACACGGCCCGATCCCTGCTCGTGACCCCGGCGGACACTACGAGTCTCGCTCCCCGAGCGCGGGCCAACTGGCCGCCGGCTGCTTCCGGGGCGGTGACGGCCGCCCGGGAAGCACCCGACCGCGGTCTACTAGGCTGCGCTGGCAGCGGGGTCGTAGTCGACGAACTCGAGCAGCACCATCGGCGCGTTGTCGCCCTGCCGCGGCCCCAGCTTGACGATCCGCGTGTAGCCGCCGCTTCGTTCGGCGAACCGCGGCGCCACGTTGAGGAACAGGTGGTGCACGACGTCGTTCGACCGTAGCTCGGCCATTGCGAGCCGGCGGGCGTGCAGGTCGCCGCGCTTGCCGAGCGTGACCATCTTCTCGGCGTACGGCTTGACCGCCTTCGCCTTGGCCTCGGTCGTCTTGATTCGGCCGTGCTGGATCAACGCACCCGCGAGGTTCGAGTACAACGCCTTGCGGTGGGCGGAGTCCCGGCCGAGCTTCTTGCCTGCGCGTGCGTGCCGCATCTAGACGAGCTCCTCGCCCTTCAGCGTCAGTCCGTGGGCGGCGAGCGTCTCGCGCACCTCTTCGACCGACTTGCGCCCGAAGTTCGGGATCGCGGCGAGCTCCGCCTCCGATTTCGACGTGAGGTCGCCGATCGTCTCGATGCCGACCCGCTTGAGGCAGTTGTACGAGCGGACCCCGAGCTCGAGCTCCTCGATCGGGAAGTTCTCCATCCCGTGCGAGGTCGTCGCCTCCTGGGCCGCCTCGATCTGGGCCTCACTGAAGCCCTCGATGTTGTCGAGGTCGGTGAAGATCGCGAGCTGCCGGATCAGGATCTCGGCGGCCTGGCCGATCGCGTCACGCGGCTCGATCGAGCCGTCGGTCGTGACGTCGAGGACGAGCTTGTCGTAGTCGGTCCGCTGGCCGACACGTGCGGCCTCGACCTCGTAGGAGACGCGGCGCACGGGCGAGAAGATCGAGTCGATCGGGATCACGCCGATCGTCGTCTCGGAGCTGCGATTCAACTCGGCAGGCATGTACCCCCGGCCGCGGCCGATCGTGAGCGTCATCTCGAGCTTACCCTTGGCGGCGAGCTGTGCGATCTCGAGCTCGGGGTTGAGGATCTCGAGATCGGCAGGCGCCTCGATGTCGGCGGCCGTGACGGTGCCGGGGCCCTTCTTCGAGATGTGGACCTCGACCTCGGGCGACTCGCCGTGGAGCCGACAGATCAGGCTCTTGAGGTTGAGGATGATGTCGGTGACGTCCTCGCGCACGCCGGGAAGCGTCGTGAACTCGTGCGAGACGCCCTCGATCTTCACAGCGGTCACGGCAGCTCCCTCGAGCGAGGAGAGCAGGACGCGGCGGAGTGAGTTGCCGAACGTGTAGCCGAAGCCGCGGTCGAGCGGCTCGATCGCAAACATGCCGCGGTGGTCGTCGCCTTCTTCGCTGACGATGCGGGGAATCTGGAAGTCCATCAGGCTGGTGCGGGTTGCCAAGGTGATCCTTTCGTATGCTTCACAGCGGACGAGGGGCGCCTCGCCCGGCGGGAGAGGCTGGCCTCTTCTCGGTTATTTCGAGTACAGCTCGACGATCAGTGATTCCTGCACGGGGGTGTCGATCTCGGCACGCTCGGGCCACCGCAAGACCTTGCCGGCGAGACCCTCGTGGTCGGCCTGCAGCCACGGTGAGACAGACGCAGTCAGGTCGGTGGCGTCGCGCACGAGCGGTGCGGCGGCGCTGCCCGACTTCAGCGTGATCACGTCGTTCGGACGCACGCCGTAGCTCGGGATGTTGACGCGGCGGCCGTTGACCTGGAAGTGGCCGTGGCGCACGAGCTGGCGCGCCTGGGCCCGCGAGCCCGCGAAGCCGAGCCGGTAGACGACATTGTCGAGCCGCGTCTCGAGCATGCGCAACAGGTTCTCACCCGGGGCGCCGCTCCCGCGACGGGCCTTCTCGTACGTGTTCCGGAACTGCTTCTCCAGGAGGCCGTAGTAACGGCGTGCCTTCTGCTTCTCGCGCAACTGCACGAGGTACTCGCTCTGCTTGATGCGGCCGCGGCCGTGCTCTCCCGGCGGGTACGAGCGGCGCTCGATCGCGCATTTCTCCGTCAGGCAGCGCTCGCCCTTGAGGAACAGCTTGATGCCTTCACGCCGGCACATCCGGCACTTGGGACCGAGATCGCGAGCCACTAGACGCGCCTCCGCTTCTTCTGGCGCACGCCGTTGTGGGCCTGTGGCGAGACGTCTTTGACACCGAGGATCTCGAGCCCGGCCGCCTGGAGCGAGCGAATCGCGGTCTCACGACCGGAGCCGGGCCCCTTGACGAACACCTCGACCTTCTGGAGGCCGTGCTCCATCCCCTTACGTGCGCAGTTGTCGGCCGTGACCTGTGCCGCGAACGGCGTGGACTTGCGTGAGCCCTTGAAGCCGGCCGACCCGGCGGACTCCCACGCGATCACGTTGCCGTCCTTGTCGGTGAGCGACACGATCGTGTTGTTGAACGACGTCTTGATGTGCGCCTGGCCGATTGCGATGTTCTTCTTGACGCGGCGACGCGTGCGGCCGCGAGCAGCCGCCGCCTTGCGAGGAGGTGCCATCTACTTCCCCTTCTTCCCGCGTCCGACGGTCTTCTTCGGGCCCTTGCGGGTACGCGCGTTGGTCTTGGTGCGCTGCCCGCGGGCGGGCAGGCCGCGCCGGTGCCGAAGGCCGCGGTAGCAGCCGATCTCCGACAGGCGCTTGATCGCCTGCGAGCGCTCCCGCCGGAGGTCGCCCTCGACCTCGACGTTGTCGTCGATATAGGCGCGGAGCTTCGTGACCTCGTCGTCGGTGAGGTCCTTGACCTTCTGATCCGGGTCGAGGTCCAGGCCCTTGCAGATCTTCTGCGCGGTCGACTGGCCGATCCCGTAGATGTACGTGAGCCCGATCTCGAGACGCTTCTGGTTCGGGAGGTTGACGCCTGCGATGCGAGCCAAAGTGCTAACCCTGCCTTTGCTTGTGCCGGGGGTTGACGCAGATCACCATGGTGCGCCCGTGCCGCTTGATCACACGGCAGCGCTCACACATTGGTTTGACGGACGGGCGAACTTTCATCGTGATCCCTTGTTGTTCGAAAAGCGACGTTGTTCGAAAAGCGACGTTGTTCACAAAGCAGGTTGTTCACAAAGCGACGGTCGTGATTCAGCGGTGACGAAACGTGATGCGGCCGCGCGTCAGGTCGTAGGGAGAGAGCTCGACCTTGACCCGGTCGCCCGGGAGGATGCGGATGTAGTGCTTGCGCATCTTCCCTGAGATCGCGGCGAGAACCGTGTGCCCTTCGTCGAGCTGCACCCTGAACATCGTGCTCGGGAGCGCCTCGACGACCTCGCCTTCGACCTCGATCTTCTCTTCCTTGACTGCCACCCTTCCCTCGCGCGAACGCCTTGTCGATGTGGAGAGCCCCGGGGGCCCTGAAACGAATCCGATAGCGCAGCAAGAACGGCCGCGCCGCGGGGCCGCTTACTGTAGCAAACTCGCCCTCTCGACGGCGATCCCGACGCGAGGGGTCAGAATTCGAGGCCCCGTGGCCGTGATCGCGACGGTGTGCTCGAAGTGGGCGGCGAGCGAGCCGTCCTCCGTGGAGATCGACCAGTGGTCATCGTGCAGGTACACGTCGGGCGAGCCCATGGTGATCATCGGCTCGATCGCGATCGTCATCCCTTCCGACAGCTTCGGCCCCCGGCCCGGCTGCCCGAAGTTCGGAACGTGTGGATCCTCGTGGTAGTGGCGGCCGACGCCGTGGCCGACGAGGCTGCGGACGACCGAGAACCCCGCGCCTTCGACGACGGTCTGCACGGCGTGCGAGATGTCTCCGATCCGGTTCGCCGGCCGCGCCTCGGCGATCCCGGCTGCGAGGGCGTCCTGGCACGTGTCGAGCAGCCGCTGGGCCTCGGCGGTGATCGTCCCGACCCCGAACGTGTAGGCGCTGTCGCCGATGGCTCCGTTCAGCACGACGCCCACGTCCACGGTGATCAGATCGCCGTCCTCGACCCGGTAGGGCCCGGGAATGCCGTGGACGACCATCGAGTTCGGGGAGATGCAGATCTCTGCCGGGTACGTGCCGTGGTACCCCTTCGAGGCCGACGTGCCTCCGTGCTTAGCGATGAACGTCCCGGCGATCACGTCGAGCTCACCGGTCGTGATGCCCGGCCGCAGGTGCTCGCCGACATGCGCGATCGTGGCCGCGACGAGCTCCCCCGCCCTCGCAATGCGTTCGATCTCCTCCGGTCCCTTGCGGATGATCATCGACGCAGCGCCGCCTCGATCTGGGCGAAGACGTCATCGATCGATCGGCTCGCGTCGAGTGCGCAAAGCGCTCCCGCCGCCCGGTAGCGCTCCACGACCGGCTCGGTCTGCTCGTGGTAGATCGCGAGTCGACGCGCGATCGCCTCGGGCGTGTCGTCGGCACGATCCTCGTCCTTGGCCCGCCCGTGGATCCGGAGGTTCGCCGTCTCGTCGTCGAGGTCGAAGAAGAGCACGGTGTCGAGCGGCCGTCCGATCGCGTCCAGCATCTCGTCGAGCTCCTCGGCCTGAGCGATGGTACGCGGGAATCCGTCGAGCACGAAACCGCCGGCCGCATCATCCATGGAGAGCCTGTCGCGGATCAGGGCTATCGTGAGCTCGTCGGGGACGAGCTCGCCGGCGGCGAGAATCGGCTCGACCTGGCGCCCGAGGTCCGTGCCCGCCGCCACGGCGGCGCGGAACATGTCGCCCGTCGACACGTGCGGCACACCGTGGACAGCGGAGATCCGCTTTGCCTGCGTGCCCTTCCCGGATCCCTGCGGCCCGAGAACGAGGACGTTGATCGGTGCTATTTGAGGAAGCCTTCGTAGTTCCGCATCATCATCTGGCTCTCCATCTGACGCATGGTGTCGAGCGCCACACCGACTGCGATCAGCACGGACGTGCCGCCGAGGGCGCGGGCGTTCGCCTGCGAGAACCCGCCGTACTTGATGAAGATGCTCGGCGCGATCGCGACCGTGGCCAGGAACAGCGATCCCGGCAGCGTCAGCCGCGTCAGGACGCGATCGAGGTACTGGGCCGTCGGCGGGCCCGGCCGGATGCCGGGGATATAGCCGCCGTACTTCCGGAGGTTGTCCGCCTGCTCAACCGGGTTGAACTGCACCGCAGTGTAGAAGTACGTGAAGAGAATGATCAGCGCCGCCTCGATCAGCAGGTAGGTGAGGTTGCCGGGCTGGAAGTGGTCGTTGACGAACTGCTGCGTGCCGGGGAAGTACTGCGCGATCGTGGCCGGGAAAGCGAGCAGGGCCGCGGCGAAGATCACCGGGATCACGCCCGCCATGTTGACCCGGAGCGGCAGGTAGGTGGCGCCGCCGGTCGTCATCCGGCGCCCGACCATGCGCTTCGCGTACTGAATCGGGATCCGGCGCTGGCCCTCCTGGACGAAGACGACCGAGGCGACGATCCCGACTGCGATCAGCGGGAAGAAGATGCGCTCCATCGGACCGCCGTTCCACCACGCGCTGATGCCGAGCGGAAGACTGGTCAGGATGGAGGCGAAGATGAGGATGGAGATACCGTTGCCGATACCGCGCTTCGTGATCTGCTCGCCGAGCCACATCAAGAGCACGGTGCCGGTGGTCAGCGTGACCACGATCAGCGTCATCCGGCCGGCGTTCGCCTGCAACGCGTCCTGCCGCTGGAACAGGACGGCGTACCCGAACGACTGCAGAGCGGCGAGGACGACGGTCAGGTACCGCGTGTACTGGTTGATCTTGGCGTAGCCGGCCTCACCCTCCTTCTGAAGCTCGCCGAGGCTTGGGATGACCACGGTGAGAAGCTGGACGATGATCGACGCCGTGACGTACGGCATGATCCCGAGCGCGAAGAGCGAGAACTGGGAGAGGGCGCCTCCCGAGAAGAGGTTCAGCAGCCCGAGGATCGAGCCACCGTTGCCGGAGAAGTAGTTCTCGATCGCGGACGCGTCGACACCCGGGGCTGGCAGCCACGAGCCCAGCCGGTAGATCGCGAGCACGAGGGCCGTGAAGAGCACGCGTTTCCGGAGCTCCGGGACGCGCCAGGCGTTGCCGAGCCAGCTCAGCATTACTCAGCAGTCGCCTCGTCGGCCTCGGCCGGTGCTGCCTCCTCGGCGACCTCGACCTCGGCCTCGTCGCTCGCGCCGGGTGGCTTGATCTTCGACCGCCTGGGCTTCTTCTCGACCGGCTCGCCGCGCAACCAGGAGACGGTGCCTCCCGCTGCCTCGATCTTCGCCCGGGCCGATTTCGAGAACCCGTGGGCGGAGACGGAGATGCTCTTCGTGAGCTCGCCGGAGCCGAGGATCTTGACGTCGGTCTTGGTGTTCTTGATCAGCCCGACCGTGACGAGCGCGTCCGGGGTTACCTCGGCGCCCGCAGCGAAGCGCGTCTCGAGGTCGCGAAGGTTGACCGGTTGCGTCGAGGTCCTGAACGGGCCGATCGGCATCGCGTCGGCCGACGTGTTGCCCCGGAGCTTCGGGAGGCGCATGTCGATCGGCATCTGACCGCCCTCGAACCCGGCCGGCATGTAGTGCGAGCCCGAGCGCGACTTCTGGCCCTTGATGCCGCGACCGGAGTACCGGCCCTTGCCGGAGCCCATGCCGCGGCCGACGCGCTTGCGGTCCTTCCGCGGCTGTGCCGGCTGGAGGCTGTGGAGGTTGAGCTCCTCGGCCATGTCTACGCGTCCTTCCCTTCGACCTTGACGAGATGAGCGACGTGCCGCAACTGGCCCGCCAGCATCGGGGACTCGACGTGCTCGGCGCTACGGCCGATCCTGCCGAGGCCGAGCGCCCGGATCGTGCCCTCGTGCGCCTTGCTCTGCCCGATCGTGCTCCGCACCTGGGTGATCTTCACCGTGCTCACGCTGTCACCTCCGCAACGAGATCGGACGGAGGCTCTGCTTCGGCCGCCGCAGCCGCTTCGGCAGCCGCAGCAGCGGCGACCTTGACCGCGTCGTAGCCCCGTGGCAGCGGCAGCACCTCGCGAATCGTCTTGCCGCGCTGGCGGGCGACGTCCTCGGGCCGCCGGAGGTGCTTGAGCCCGTCGACCGTGGCCTTCGCCATGTTGATCGGGTTCGTCGTGCCAAGGCTTTTCGCCAGCACGTCGCGGATGCCGGCGAGCTCGAGCACGGCACGCACGCCGCCGCCCGCGATCACACCGGTTCCCTCGCTGGCCGGACGCAGGAACACGCGCGCCGCACCGAATTCGCCGAGGATCTCGTGCGTGATGGTTGTGCCGTGCTTCGGCACGGTGAACAGGTTCTTCTTGGCGTCGTCGACGGCCTTCGAGATGGCGAGGGGAACCTCGCGCGCCTTCCCGTATCCGACGCCGACCCGGTCGGTCTCGTCCCCGACGACCACGAGCGCGGTAAACGAGAACCGCCGGCCGCCCTTGACCACCTTGGCGACGCGGTTGATCTCGATCACACGCTCTTTCAGCTCGCGTGACTCGGCTACTTCAAACGTGCTCAAAACTCAAGCCCTCCTTCGCGCGCGCCGTCTGCGAGCGCCTTCACGCGTCCGTGGTACAGGTAGCCGCCGCGATCGAACACGCAGGTTGTGACGCCCGCCGCCTTCGCGGACTCGGCGAGCTGCTTGCCCACCTCGGTTGCCTGTTCGGTCTTGTCGCCCGAAAAGCCCTTCAGCTGCAGCCAGCTCGCGGCGGCAAGCGTGTGGGCATTCCGGTCGTCGATCAACTGGGCGAAGATGCCCCTGTTGGAACGAAACACTGCGAGACGAGGGCGCTCCGCGGTACCCGCCACCTTGCCGCGGATACGGCGATGCCGGCGGAGTCGCGCTTCGCGCGTCGACAGAGAGCTCATGCGCGCTTCCCAACCTTTCTCCGAACCTGCTCGTCGCGATAGCGAATGCCCTTGCCCTTGTACGGCTCCGGCGGACGCACCTTGCGAATCTCCGCGGCGGTCTGGCCGACGACCTGCTTGTCCGTCCCCTTGACGACGATCTGCGTCGGAACCGGCACTTCGAACGAGACACCCGCTCGCGGCGTGATCGTCACGGTATGGGAGTAGCCGACGGCGAGCTCGAGGTCGTTGCCCTTGAGGGTTGCCCGGTAGCCGACTCCCTGGATCTCGAGGTGCTTCTCGAAGCCCTTCGTGACACCTTCGACCATGTTCGCGACGAGCGTCCGCGTGAGGCCGTGCAGGGCGCGATCCGGACCACGGTCAGTGGGCCTCGTCACGTTGAGGAAACCGGCCTCCTCGACGATCTGGATCCTCACCGGAACCTGCTGCTCGAGCGATCCCAGCGGTCCCTGGACGTTGACCGTTCCTCCGGCCGACACCTGGACGGTGACGCCACTCGGAACCTCGATGGGCTTTCTGCCGATCCGACTCATGGCGCTACCAGACGAACGCGAGAACCTCGCCGCCAACGCCGCGCTCCGCGGCCTGACGGCTGGTGATCACGCCGGTCGAGGTTGACAGGATCGCCGTGCCGAGACCGCCGAGCACCCGCGGCAGCCGGTCCTTGCGTGCGTACACGCGCCGGCCCGGCTTCGAGATGCGCTTCAGGTCCGTGATCACGCGCTCGCGGTTGCGGCCGAATTTGAGCTCGACGACGAGGGTCGAGAACGGCGCGCCTTCGACGACCCGGAAGTCCTTGATATATCCCTCGTCCTTGAGGAGGCGGGCAATCTCCTCCTTCATCCGCGAGGAGGGCATCTGGGTGCTGTCGTGCATCGCCTTGTTGGCGTTGCGGATCCGGGTCAGCATGTCTGCGATAGGGTCGGTCAGCATCGTGTGTCTCCGTCGTTCAGTCTTCCGGGGATGGCAACCGGCTTCGTGGTGAGCCCATCGTGCCCTCCGAAGGATGGCCCCTGCGCATCGGAAGACGTCGTGGAAATACGGTTTCTCATCACCATGAGCTCTTCGTCATACCGGGGATGGCGCCCTGATGTGCCAGTTCGCGCAGGCAGATCCGGCAGAGCTTGAACTTCTTGTAGACGGCACGCGGCCGGCCGCACCGGTTGCACCGCGTGTACGCCTGCGTCTGGTACTTCGGCGTCCGCTTCTGCTTGACGCGGAGGGAGGTCTTGGCCATGCCTAGTCCCTTCTACTCTCGGTGGCGAACGGAAGGCCGAGGTGGCGCAGGAGCGCGCGCGCCTGGTCGTCCGTCTCCGCCGTGGTCGTGATGGCAATGTCGAGCCCCCGGATCGACTGCACGCTGTCGTAGTCGATCTCCGGGAAGATGATCTGCTCCTTGATGCCGAGCGAGTAGTTGCCCCGGCCGTCGAACGAGTCGGGGTTGAGCCCCCGGAAGTCACGGATACGCGGCAGCGAGATCGACACGAGCCGGTCGAGGAACTCGTACATCTTGGCGCCGCGCAGGGTCACACGCGCGCCGACGGCCATCCCCTCACGGAGCTTGAAGCTCGCGATCGACTTGCGAGCGCGCCGGATCTGGGCGTGCTGCCCGGCGATCGTGGAGAGCTCCTCGATCGCGGCGTCCATCGCCTTGGCGTCCGTCTTCGCGTCGCCGACGCCCATGTTGAGCGTGATCTTGGTCACCTTCGGAACCCGCATGATCGAGTCGAGCTCGAGCTCGTCCTTGAGGGCCGGCCTGATCTCGTCCTCGTAACGCCGCTTCAGGCGAGGGAAGTATGTCTCGGTCTTGGTCGCCATCAGCGGTCGATCTCCTCGTTGCAGCGCTTGCAGAAGCGGACGCGGAGCGTCTCGCCCTTGAGCTCCTTCACGTGGACGCCGACCCGCGAGGCCTGCCTGCACGTCGGGCAGACGAGCATGACGTTGCTGATCTCGATCGGCGAGGGCTTGTCGAAGATGCCGCCCGGGCTCATCTGGGAGCCTCCCATGCGCGAGACATCCCGGATCGGGGCCGGCTTGCGATGCCGCTTCACGAGGTTCAGGTTCTCGACGACGACGCGGCCTTCGCTCGGGCGTGCCTCGATCACACGGCCCTGCTTGCCGCGGTCCTTGCCGGCGAGCACCTGCACGGTGTCGCCCTTCTTGATCTTCATCGTTGTTGCCATCTAGAGAACCTCGGGAGCCAGGCTGACGATTTTCATGAAATTCTTCTCGCGCAACTCGCGGGCGACAGGCCCGAAGATGCGCGTACCACGGGGGTTCAACTGGTTGTCGATGATGACCGCAGCGTTCTCGTCGAAGCCGATCAGCGTGCCGTCATTGCGGCCGTAAGGCTTCTTCGTCCGGACGACGACGGCCTTCACCACCTCGCCCTTCTTGACGGTGCCCTGCGGCGTCGCGGCCTTCACGGTAGCAACGATGATGTCGCCGACGCGCGCGTAGCGACGGTGCGAGCCTCCCATCACGCGGATGCAGAGGATCTCGCGGGCGCCCGTGTTGTCGGCGACCTTGAGGCGGCTCTCCTGCTGAATCACTTGGCTACCTCGACGATCTCGGTCAGACGCCAGCGCTTCGTTGCCGACAGCGGGCGCGTCTCGACGATCCGGACGGTGTCGCCGACCTTGGCGGTGTTGCCCTCGTCATGCGCATGGAACTTGACCGACCGGCGCACGACCTTCTTGTACTTCCGGTGCGACTTGATCACCTCGACCTTGACGACGATGGTCTTGTCCATCGCCGCGGAGACGACGGTGCCCTGCCGCTCCTGGCTCCGGCCGCGCTGGTGCTCCGGCTTCTCGAGCCTCACGATCGGCTTGCGCTCCGTTGCCTTCGCGCGCTGCGGGCGAGTCTTCTGCGGCCGCAGCGAACGGGGCAGGCGCTTCTTCTTCGGCTTGGGCCCTGACTGGGGCGCAGGCACCGAGGGCTGCTCCGCGACGGCCTTCTCGATCGCCTCCTCGACGGCAGCGGCCTCCACGATCTCCTCGGCCACGACCTCGGCAGCAGCCTCTTCGACCGCCTCCTCGGCGGCTGCAGCCTCGACGACGACCTCGGATACCGCCTCGGCGACGGCCTCCTCGATCGCCTCGTCTGCCTCCGCGCCCTCCTGGACGGTGATCGTGCCGTCGGCGACGGCGTCGGCGACAACCGCCTCGGCCTCCGCGCCGGCCTCGAGATCGGCCGCGATCTCCTCTGCGGCCGCCTCGTCGATCGCCTCGTCGATGACCTCGACCTCGGCCGCGATCACCTCGACGTCCCCGGCCACAGCCTCCTCGATCGCCCCTTCGGCGAGCTCGACCTCGGTGGCGTCGCCGGGGGCCTTCTCGGTTGTCTTCTTCTTTCGTTCTGCCATCTCAGATCTTCCCCAGTCGTTCACGCTCGGTCTTCACGGTCAGGATGCGGGCGATCTCGCGCTTTGCCGACCTCAGCCGAGCGCTGTTCTCGAGCGCGCCGGTGGCCGACTGGAAGCGGAGATTGAAGAGCTCTTTGCGGGTTTCGCCCATCTTCACCTCGAGCTCCTCGTCCGTCAGGTCACGTAACTCTCTAGCTCTCAAAGAGATCAGCCTCCCGCCGGACGAATTTCACCTTGATCGGCAGCTTCTGGCCGGCAAGGCGCAGGGCCTCTCGGGCGAGAGCCTCGTCGACGCCGGCAAGCTCGAAGAGCACGCGACCCGGCTTGACGACCGCGACCCATCCCTCCGGGGAGCCCTTGCCGGAGCCCATCCGGGTCTCGGCGGGCTTCTTGGTGAACGGCTTGTCCGGGAACAGGTTGATCCAGACCTTGCCGCCGCGCCGGATCTTACGCGTCATCGCGATCCGGGCGGCCTCGATCTGACGATTCGTGATCCAGCCGTCCTCGAGCGCCTTGATCCCGTAGTCGCCGAACTGCACCGTCGACTGGCCCTTGGCGAAGCCGCGCCGGCGGCCGCGATGGTGCTTGCGGTGCTTTGTCCTGCGGGGCAGCAACATCAGCCGTCAGTCCCCTCGGGTGTCGTCGTGGGCACGTCGGGCGTGGTGTCGAGCGTGGGCGTGTCGGTCGACTCGGGCGCCTTCGGCTCCGTCGGGCGCGGGGGCCGCTGGGAGCGCTGGGCCGGACGCGGGCTTCCACCCTGCTCGGGCCGAGGGGTACCGGCGCCGGGAGGACGACCGCCCTGGCCACCCTGTCCGCCCGGGCGCGGGCCACGCCCGCCGCCGGGACGACCACCGGGCCGGCCACCGCCGGGAGCACCGCTCCCGGGGCCACGGCGACCCTTCTTGACGAGCCCTAGGCCCTCGCGATCCTGACCCCGGCCGCGACTGCTCTCGCGCGAGGCGCCGAGGCCCTCGGCGGCGCCACCACGCTTACGGCGTGCCTGATCCTGGTCGCCGAGACGCGTCTCCTTGCCCGTCGAGGTGCCTTCGTACCCCTCGGGCATGATCTCGCCCTTGTTGACCCACACCTTGACGCCGATGCGGCCGTACGTCGTCTTCGCCTCGGCGAAGCCGTAGTCGATGTCCGCGCGGATCGTGTGCAACGGCACGCGACCCTCCGTGTAGCGCTCCGAGCGGCTCATCTCGCCGCCGCCGAGCCGGCCGCCGCACTGGATCTTGATGCCCTGGGCCCCCGACCGCATGGCCGAGGCCAGCGCGCGCTTCATGGCGCGCCTGAACGAGACGCGGTTCTGCAGCTGCTCGGCGATCGACTGGGCAACCAGCTGGGCGTCGAGCTCGGGCCGCTTGATCTCGTTGATGTTGATGTGCACCGACTTGCCGGTGATCGCGTGCAGCTCCTTCCGGAGCGCGTCCACTTCGACCCCCGACTTGCCGATCACGATGCCCGGGCGAGCCGTGTAGATGTCAACCGTGATCCGCTGCTTGTCCTTGCGGATCAGGATGTCGGACAGGCCGGCGTGGGACAGCTTGCCGGTGATGTGCTCGCGGATGCGGACATCCTCGAGGATATAGTCGGCGAACTCCTTCTTGCCGGTGTACCAGTTCGACTTCCAGTCGTGGATGACACCGACGCGTAGGCCGCCAGGATGGATCTTCTGGCCCATCAGGCAACAGCCTCCTTCTTCTTCGCCGGCGCACGCTTCTTCGGGCTCGGCTTCGGCTTCTCGTCGTCGGCGGGCGCGTCGGGACTCGGTGCGGCAGCGGCGGCGGGCTTCTCGGCCGACCGCTTCGGCCGCGCCTGGGCCTTCGGGTTCTCGCTGACGATCAGGGTGATATGGCACGTGCGCTTGCGAATGCGGTTGACACGGCCGCGGGCGCGGGCGCGCCAGCGCTTGAGCGTCGGGCCTTCGTCCGCGTAGGCGGCCAAGACGACGAGCTCGTCACCGTCGAGAGCGTGCGTCGACTCGGCGTTCGCGACGGCCGAGCGCAGCACCTTCTCGATGTCGAGCGCGGCCGCGCGCGGCGTGAAGGCGAGGATCGTGCGGGCCTCCGGGACCGTGCGGCCGCGGATGTGATCGAGCACGACGCGGGCCTTGCGGGCCGACAGGTGGACGTACTTCGCCTCCGCGCGCGACTGGGGGGATGTGGCCGTGGTAGCCATCTAGCGCTTCTTCACCTGGGTCTTGTTGTCGCCGGCGTGGCCGCGGAACGTGCGGGTCGGCGCGAACTCGCCGAGCTTGTGCCCGACCATCTGCTCACTGACGAACACGGGGACGTGCTTGCGCCCGTCGTGGACGGCGATCGTGTGGCCGACCATGTCGGGGAACACGGTGGAGCTGCGCGACCAGGTGCGGATCATCCGCTTCTCGTTGGCGGCGTTCATCGCCTCGATCCGGCCGAGCAGCCGGTCGTCGATGAAAGGCCCCTTCTTCGATGATCTGGACATGAGTGGTTAGCGCCTTTCCTTGCCACGGCGACGGCCGCGGACGATCAGCTTGTCGGATTCCTTGTGCTTGCGACGAGTGCGCTTGCCGAGCGTCGGCACGCCCCACGGGGTGACCGGATGGCGCCCGCCCTTCGACTTACCCTCGCCGCCGCCGTGCGGGTGGTCGACCGGGTTCATCGCCGAGCCGCGGACGGCGGGGCGCTTGCCCAGCCAGCGGCTTCGGCCGGCTTTGCCGGACTGCTCGTTGGCGTGTTCCGAGTTCCCGACCTGGCCCACGGTGGCGCGGCAGGTCAACAGGACGCGGCGCATCTCGCCCGAGGGCAGGCGAAGAACGCCGTAACCCTGATCCTTAGCGACGAGCTGGACGCCGGCGCCGGCCGAGCGCGCCATCTTGGCGCCCTGGCCCGGCTTCAGCTCCACGTTGTGAACCAGCGTTCCCGTCGGGATGCTCTCGAGAGGCAGGGCATTGCCCGCCTTGATGTCGGCCGCCGGCCCCGACTCGACCGACGAGCCGACGCGTAGGCCCTGCGGCGCGATGATGTAGGACTTGGCGCCGTCGGCGTAGTGGAGCAGCGCGATCCGGGCCGACCGGTTCGGGTCGTACTCGATCGCGGCCACCCTGGCCGGCACGCCGTCCTTGACGCGCTTGAAGTCGATGACGCGGTACTGGCGCTTGTGTCCGCCGCCCTGGTGACGCGTCGTGATACGGCCGTTGTTGTTCCGGCCCCCGGTCTTCTTGAGCGGCTCGGTCAGCGACTTCTCCGGTGCCTTCTTGGTGATCTCCTCGAACGAGGAGACGGCCATGAAGCGGCGTCCCGGGCTTGTCGGCTTGTACTTCTTGACTGCCATCAGTGGTTCTCCTGGTGACGGTTTCGCGTCTCTGGCGTGCGAGACGCAAGCAGTGCTAGGACGCAGGGAGTGTGCAGGCTGGTTTGCCTGGACGCGACCGAGGACAACGCAATGCGCCGCGGCTCGCGCGCCAGAGGCGCTCTAACTGTTGCCAGGAGAGCCACCTAAACCTGAGCCCCCTCGAAGATCTCGATCGTATGACCCTCGTGCAGTTGCACGACGGCCTTCTTCCAGCCCGGGCGGACGCCCGCGAACACGCCGCGGCGCTTCGGCTTGGCCGGGACCTTGATGATCCGGACGCTGTCGACCTTGACGCCGAAGAGCTGCTCGACGGCCTGGCGCACCTGCGTCTTGTGTGCGTCCTTGTGCACCTTGAACGTGTACTTGCGGTCGGCGAGGCCCGAATAGCTCTTCTCCGACACGACCGGGGCGATGAGCACGTCGGCCGGGTTCACGATGCCTTCCCTTCGACGAGCGGGAGCGCGGCCTCGCTGACGAGGACGGAGCGCGCCCAGACGATGGGCGCGACCTCGAGCTCGGACGGAACCGTGACGAGGACGCGGTCGAGGTTCCGGAACGACTTGATCAGCCCGATCTCGTCCTCGTGGGCGACGACGACGAGTGGCGACTCCTTGCCCCACTGCTCGAACAGCGCCTTGGCCTGCTTGGTGGAAGGCGTCTCGAACGCCGTGCCGTCGACGAGCGCGAGCGTCTCGTTGCCGACGTGGTTCGACAGAGCCCCGGCGAGCGCGGCGCGGCGCACCTTCCGGTTCACCTTGACGTCGAAGCTACGCATACCGGGTGCGAACGCGACGCCGCCGCCGGTGAAGTGCGGTGCCCGGATCGTGCCCTGGCGCGCGCGGCCCGTGCCCTTCTGGCGCCACGGCTTGGCGCGGCCGCCGGAGACCATGCCACGGGTCTTCGCGCCGCGGGTGCCCGCGCGATGCGCGTTCAGTTCGGCGCGCACGACCTCGTGCACGATGTGCCGCTTCAGCTCGGCGCCAAAGACGGCCGCCTCGAGTGTCGCACTCTTGGCGGCCGAGCCACCAAGCACGTCTGCCTTCAACGCAGCCATCAGTCGGCGCTCCTGATCTCGACGATGCCGCTCTTCGGACCGGGGACCGCGCCCTTCACGAGCAGCAGGTTGCGCTCGGCATCCACCTGGTGGATCACGAGCCCGAGCTGGGTGACGCGGACGCCGCCCATGCGGCCCGCCATCTTCTGTCCGCGGAACACGCGGGACGGGGTCGCCGAGGCGCCGATCGAGCCGGGCGCCCGGACATTGTGGGAGCCATGCGAGACGGGGCCGCGCTTGAAATTGTGCCGCTTGATCGTGCCGGCGAAGCCCTTGCCGATCGACCTGCCGGCAACCTTGACCTCGTCGCCCGGCTCGAACGCCTCGACCGTGACCGTGTCGCCGACGCTCAGCTCGGTGTCGCCACGGAACTCGGCGAGGTGACGGTGGGCCGACGCGCCGGCCTTCTTCAGATGGCCGAGCTCGCCCTTCGTGATCTTGCGGTCGACGACCGGCTCGTAGGCGAGCTGCACCGCGGTGTACCCGTCCGTCGCCTCGCTGCGGACGTGCGTGACGGGGCAGGGGCCGGCCTCGATCACGGTGACCGGGGTGACGCCGCCCGTCTCGGGATCGAAGATCTGGGTCATGCCCAGCTTACGTCCAAGGATGCCTTTCATCGCCAGCGTATTCCTCTCATACCCTTTAGAGCTTGATCTCGATGTCGATGCCGGCGGGAAGATCGAGGCGCATCAGCGAATCCACCGTCTTCGGAGTCGGGCTGTGGATGTCGATCAGCCGCTTGTGCGTGCGCACCTCGAAGTGCTCGCGCGAGTCCTTGTCCTTGAAGGGGCTGCGGATCACGCAATAGACGTTCTTCTCGGTGGGCAGGGGCACCGGGCCGGTGATCGTCGCACCGGTTCGCTGCGCCGTTTCGACGATCTGCGACGCCGAGCGGTCGAGCTGCTGGTGGTCGTAGCCCTTGAGCCGGATGCGGATTTTCTGTTGCGCCATGTGATCTGGTCTCTTCTCTCCTGAGAGAGGGATCCGCCTCTCCCCTGCGGACAGGGGAGAGGCTCGGCCCTCTGCTACTTGATGATCTCCGTCACGACTCCGGCACCGACGGTGCGGCCACCCTCGCGGACGGCGAACCGGAGGCCGGCGTCCATCGCGATCGGCTGGCCCATCTCGATCTCCATCTGCGTGTTGTCGCCCGGCATGACCATCTCCTGGCCGTCCGGCAGCTTGATCGAGCCGGTCACGTCGGTCGTGCGGAAGTAGAACTGCGGCCGGTAGCCGTTGAAGAACGGCGTGTGGCGGCCGCCCTCGTCCTTCGAGAGCACGTAGACCTCGGCCTTGAAGTGCGTGTGCGGCGTGATCGAGCCCGGCTTCGCGAGGACCTGGCCACGCTCGACCTCCTCACGCTTGACGCCCCGGAGCAGCGCACCCGCGTTGTCGCCGGCCTGTGCGAAGTCGAGCACCTTCTGGAACATCTCGAGCCCGGTCACGGTCGTCTTCTCCACCTTGTCGTGGATCCCGACGATCTCGATCTCCTGGCCGACCTCGATCTTGCCCTGCTCGATGCGGCCCGTGACGACCGTACCGCGGCCCGTGATCGTGAACACGTCCTCGATCGGCATCAGGAACGGCTTGTCGGTGTCGCGCGTCGGCTCGGGGATGTACGAGTCGACGGCCTCCATCAGCTCGAGGATCTTGGGCGTCCACTCGGGGTCGCCCTCGAGCGCCTTGAGCGCCGAGACCTGGATCACCGGGATGTCGTCGCCCGGGAAGTTGTACTTCGAGAGCAGCTCGCGAACCTCGAGCTCGACGAGCTCGAGCAGCTCGGGATCGTCGACCATGTCGGCCTTGTTGAGGGCCACGACCATGAACGGCACCTCGACCTGGCGCGCGAGCAAGATGTGCTCACGGGTCTGCGGCATCGGGCCGTCGGCGGCGGAGACGACGAGGATCGCCCCGTCCATCTGCGCGGCGCCCGTGATCATGTTCTTGATGTAGTCGGCGTGCCCCGGGCAGTCGACGTGCGCGTAGTGCCTGTTCGCGGTCTCGTACTCGACGTGCGCGGTGTTGATCGTGATGCCGCGCTGGCGCTCCTCGGGAGCCGCGTCGATCGAGCCGAAATCGCGCGCGGCGGTGCCGGTCCCGGACTCGGACAGCACCTTGGTGATCGCTGCTGTCAGCGTCGTCTTGCCGTGGTCGATGTGGCCGATGGTGCCGACGTTGACATGCGGCTTCGACCGCTCGAATTTCTGCTTGGCCATCCTACGATCTCCTTCTTACGAGCCTGACTGCGAGTCGACGATGTCGCTCGCGATGGACTGGGGTACTTCGTCGTACCGGTCGAACTGCATCGTGAAGGTCGCCCGGCCCTGCGACATCGAGCGCAGGTCGGTTGCGTACCCGAACATCTCCGACAGGGGCACGCTCGCCTTGATCGACTGTGAGTTACCGAGCGGCTCGAGTGACTCCACCCGTCCGCGCCGGCCATTCAGGTTACCCATAACGTCTCCGAGGTAGTCGTCGGGAGTGACGACCTCGACCGCCATGATGGGCTCGAGCAGCTTTGGCTTGGAGCGCTTCAACGCCTCCTTGAAGGCCATCGAGCCCGCGATCTTGAAGGCCCGCTCGCTGGAGTCGACGTCGTGGTAGGAGCCCTCGATCAGCTCGATCTTGACGTCGACGACCGGGTAGCCGGCGAGGACGCCGGCGTTCATCGCCTCCCGGATCCCCTCGTCGACCGGCTTGATGTACTCCTTCGGGATCTTGCCTCCGACGATCCTGTCGACGAACTCGTAGCCGGCGCCGGGCACCTGCGGCAGCAGGTTGATCGTGACGTCGCCGTACTGGCCGGAGCCTCCGGTCTGCCGCACGAACTTGCCCTGCACCTTCTCTGCCGGCTTGCCTGCGGTCTCGCGGTAGGCGACCTGCGGCCGACCGACGTTCGCGTCGACCTTGAACTCGCGCATCAGGCGGTCGACGATGATCTCGAGATGCAGCTCGCCCATGCCGGCGATCAGCGTCTGCCCGGTCTCCTCGTCGGAGGTGACGCGGAACGTCGGGTCTTCCTCGGCGAGACGCTGCAGGCCCTGCGAGAGCTTGTCCTGGTCGCCCTTGGTCTTCGGCTCGATCGCGACCGAGATGACCGGGTCGGGGAACGTCATCCGCTCGAGCACGATCGGCGCGCTGTCGCTCGCGAGCGTGTCGCCCGTCGTGGACTGCTTCAAGCCGACGGCAGCGGCGATTTCGCCAGCACCGATCTCGTCGCGCTCCTCGCGGTGGTTCGCGTGCATCTGGAGGATGCGGCTGACACGCTCGGTCTTGCCGTTCGTCGTGTTCTGAACCCGGTCGCCGGACTTGATCTGCCCGGAGTAGACGCGGAAGTAGGTGAGCTTGCCGACGAACGGGTCGGACATGACCTTGAAAACGAGCGCCGAGAACGGCGCGTCCATCGCGGCGGGCCGCGTCAGCTCCTCCTCTGTCTTCGGGTCGATGCCCTGCACGGCCGGTACGTCCAGCGGGCTCGGGAGGTAGTCGATGACCGCGTCGAGCAGCGGCTGCACGCCCTTGTTCTTGAAGGCGGAGCCGAGCAGGACCGGAGTGAAGGCGCTGGCCAGCGTGCCGGCGCGAAGTGCCCGGCGGATCATCTCGGGGGTGACGGAGTTCTCGTCCTCGAGGTAGCTCTCCATCAGCTCGTCGTCGAACTCGGCGACGGCGTCGATCAGCGCGTGATGCTGCTCCTTCGCGAGCGTCGAGTAGCTCGGCCGGGATCTCACCGACGGTGAAGGACTCCCCGAGGTCGTCGTCGTACGTGATCGCGTTCATCTCGACGAGATCGACGACGCCGCGATGGTGCTCCTCCTCGCCGACGGGGATCTGCACGCAGACGGCGGTCGCGCCGAGGCGGTCGCGCATCGACTGAACGGCCGCGAAGAAGTCGGCGCCGGTGCGGTCCATCTTGTTGATGAACGAGATGCGCGGCACACCGTAACGGTCGGCCTGGCGCCACACCGTCTCGGACTGCGGTTGGACGCCTGCGACCGAGTCGAAGACGGCAACCGCGCCGTCGAGCACGCGCAGGGAGCGCTCGACCTCAACGGTGAAGTCCACGTGCCCGGGCGTATCGATAATGTTGATCCGGTGCTCGCGCCACTCGGCCGTCGTCGCCGCCGACGTGATCGTGATGCCGCGCTCCTGCTCCTGCGCCATCCAGTCCATCGTGGCGGCACCCTCGTGCACCTCGCCGAGCTTGTGCGTGCGGCCGGTGTAGTAGAGGATGCGCTCCGTCGTCGTCGTCTTGCCGGCGTCGATGTGCGCCATGATCCCGATGTTGCGGACGCGGTCCAGCGTGAATGCCGGAGGGTGCTCATCGTCGGTTCGCCACTACCAGCGGTAGTGAGCGAAGGCCTTGTTGGCCTGCGCCATCCGGTAGATGTCGTCCTTCTTCTTGTAGGCGCCGCCCTGCTGGTTGAGCGCATCCATCAGCTCGCCGGCCAGCTTGTCGCCCATGTGCTTCTCGCGGCGGTCACGCGCGAACTGGACGATCCAGCGGATCGCGAGGGTGCGCGCTCGGCGCTGCGGCACCTCGATCGGCACCTGGTAGTTGGCGCCGCCGACGCGGCGCGAGCGCACCTCGAGGACGGGGGTGACGGTCTTGACCGCCCCCTCGAGGATCTCGAGCGCAGGCTTGCCCGTCTTCTCGGAGGCGAGCGCGAGCGCGTCGTAGACGATGCGCTCCGCAGTCGACTTCTTGCCGTCGAGCATGACGCAGTTGATCACCTGGGTCACGAGCACCGACCCGTAGACCGAATCGGCCTCGAGCTGGCGCGGCTGGATCTCAGCTCGGCGAGGCACTAACTCGAGCCCTTCTTGGCGCCGTACTTCGAGCGGGCCTGGCGGCGGTCGGAGACACCGGAGGTGTCGAGGCCGCCGCGAATCACCTTGTAGCGGAAGCCCGGCAGGTCCTTGACGCGGCCACCGCGGATGAGGACGACCGAGTGCTCCTGCAGGTTGTGCCCCTCGCCGGGAATGTAGACGCCGACCTCCATCCCGTTCGTCAGCCGCACGCGCGCGACCTTGCGCAGCGCCGAGTTCGGCTTTTTCGGAGTCGTCGTGTAGACGCGCGTGCAGACACCGCGCTTCTGCGGCGCACCGCGGAGAGCCGGGGTCTTCGTCTTGGCCACGGGGGCCTTGCGGCCTTTGCGGACGAGCTGGTTGACGGTAGGCACGCTGCTCCTAGAGGTCGATCATCACAGACAAAGAACACACACACGCACGGCAGGGCGCGAGCCCCGCCACCTGCGGATGCGGAGTGTAGCTGACGCCGCTCCCCTTCGGCAAGAGACTGTGAATTCGCCCGGCCCCCGTATACAAGACCGTGCTTCGTGCATAGAGTTGGCCCAGGGGAAGGGAGAGGGGATCACGACTGCGATAGCCGTTGCGGCTTTCGGTGCCATCTGTGTTGCCGGCGTGCTCGTCGCGCTCTGGGCCACCCTGCGTCGGCCCGCGGATGCGCGTGTCGTCAGGGCGATCGAGCAGGTCGACAGCCGACTCGCCGGGATCGACGCGCAGATCTGGGCTGTGGAGCAACGGCGCGGAGAGCCCAGAGACACGCTCGGCGACGCGATCGGCTCCACGCTCGAGCTCGAGGCAGTCCTGCAACGAGCGCTGGCCGCCACCGAGACGCTTCCGGCGGTCGACGGGAGCCGCATCAGCGTTCGCCGTGCCGACGGAACCGTAACCACGGCCGTCCGCGGCAGCGTGGTGGAGGGCACAGGACCCTCCCTCGCCGCCCCCCCGGACGGGGGCCCCTACGTCTCCGGGCTCGCGTCGTGGGACGTGGCAGGCAGCGACGCGCTGCGAACCGGGCTCGTCGTCCCGCTCGGACCTGCAGGCTCCGGATCGCTCGCTGTCTTTTCGCGGCTGGAGAGCGCGTTCGACAGCGAGGCGGCGAACATCCTCAGGGCAATCGCGCGACGGACGGAGCCGGCGGTGCAGAACGCCTTCCGCTACCTCGAGGTGCAGGAGCTCGCGGCAACCGACTCGCGCACGGGGCTCGGAAGCGCGAGCGCCTTCGAGGATGTCCTGCCGCGGGAGATCAGCGCCGCGCGCCGCCACGGCCGCCCGCTTTGCCTGATCCAGATCGATCTCGACGACTTCGGCGAGATCAACAAGCGCACGGGATCCCTGGATGCGGGGAACAGCGTCCTGGCCGAGTTCGGCGAGCGGGTTCGGGCGACAATCCGGGGGAGTGACGCTGCGTTCAGGAACTCCGGCGGCGCTGACGAGTTCTTCCTGATCCTGCCGGGAACCAGCCGCGAGCTCGCCGAGCGCCTCTACGCGCGACTCCGCTTCGAGATCGCGACGCCGCCGCTCGGCGGCGTCATGCCTCCGGTGACGATGTCGAGCGGCCTCGCCGAGCTCCGGGCCGACGATACGACCGAGTCACTGCGCGAGCGCGCCGGGGCGCACCAGACCGTGGCCAAGCACAGTGGCAAGGATCAGCTGCGAACCGACGCCGACAGACTCGCCCTCCCCGAGTAGGGTTACGAGAAGCCAATGAGCACCGCCGCCCTCGCTCTCGCCGCCGCGGTCGCGGCTCTCGTCACCGCGGGCATCGTCGCCGCGATGGTGCTCCGCACCCGGCGCACGGCGGAGAGACGGGTCAACCAGGTGCTTCTCGGCATCAGCGAGCAGATGGACGCGCTCGCCGACGAGCTGTCGGCGGCCGTCGAGAAGGTGCGTGACGATGCCGCACGTGCGCGCATCGTCGAGTCGCTCGGGCAGGCACTCGACCTCGACGAGGTGCTCGCCCGATGTGCCGAAGCGGCCACGTCGATCAACGGCGTCGCCGGGGCAACCATCGCCGTCCGGGTCGACGGCGCTCCGGTCTCGGCTTCCGCCGGCCTCGCGGCCGGGACTCGCGACACGGCCGGCGCCGGAGGGGTCAGCGGCCCCCCGGACGGCAGCCGGGTGCGAGCCGTGGGAATCTCGTACCACTACCCGGTAGGCGTCGTGGAGCCGACGGCCATGCGATCGGCGATAGCCGTGCCGGTCGAGTCGGAGGGAGGCCACCTTGGATTCCTGACCGTGTTCGGCCACGGCGAGGCGCCTCCGGTCGAGGGCAGTGACTTCCAGACCCTCGAGGCGATCGTCCGCCAGGCGGGGCCGGCGATCGAGGCGGCCCGGCTGCGCGGCTCGCTCCGGCTGCCAGCCGCGGACGCGCTGACCGGGCTCGCCAACCGGGAGGCACTCCACGAGACGCTCGCGCTCGAGGTCGCACGAGCGCATCGCCACGGGCGCAGGCTGGCCGTTTGCGTCTTCGACCTCGACGACTTCAAGCGGACGAACGGCCACGTCGGGAACAGCGCAGGCGACGACCTTCTCGTCGAGCTCGCCGAACTGCTCCGCGTGACGCTCCAGCCCGCCGGCCTCGCCTTCCGCAGCGGCGGCGACGAGTTCGCCGTGATCCTCCCGGGGGCTGGTCGAATCGACGCCGAGGGGCTGTACGCCAGTGTCCAGGCCACGCTCAGCCGCCCAGGCTCCCTCCGTCCCGGTCTCAGCCTGTCGGCCGGAATCGCCGAGCTGAAGCCCGACGACGACGGCGTGTCGCTGTTCGAGCGGGCGGAGCGGGCGCTACGACACGCGAAGGAGTCCGGCAAGGGGACGGCTGCGTAACGGCGAGGGGGGTGTCTCCCGGAAAACCAGGGGAGACACCCCCTTGCGATCGCTTTCGCCTCTACTCGTCGTCGGCGGGCGGCGCGTCCTCCACCGGCAGCTCTTCCTCGAACCCGAGGCCGAGGGCGGTCAGGTCGATCTCGCCGTCACCGATCTCCTCGAGGGCCGCGAGCAGCTCCTGCGCCTCGGCCGCGAACATCGCCGACGGCAGGGGCTCGGCCGGCTCGATCGTGATGCCCCGGTACTTCTTCAGGCCCGTCGCGGCAGGGATCAGCTTGCCGATGATGACGTTCTCCTTGAGGCCGAGCAACCGGTCGATCTTGCCCTCGATCGCCGCGTCCGTGAGCACCTTGGTGGTCTCCTGGAACGAGGCGGCGGAGAGGAACGACTCGGTCGCGAGCGACGCCTTCGTGATCCCGAGGATCAGCGGCTCGAACGTCGCCTCCTCCTTCTTCGCCTTGCGCGCACCTTCGTTCGCCCGGACGAGCGCCGCCTTGTCCACGAGCTGACCCGGGAGCAGCGCGGTGTCACCGGCGCTCTCGACCCGCACCTTCTTCAGCATCTGGCGGACGATCAGCTCGATGTGCTTGTCGTGGATGTCCACGCCCTGCGACTTGTAGACCTTCTGCACCTCACCGACGAGGTACAGCTCCGTCGCCGTCGAGCCCTTCAGCGCGAGCAGCTCCGCCGGGGCGATCGACCCCTCGTTCAGCGGGTCACCCGCCTCGACGACGTCGCCATTCGAGACGAGGAACCGTGTCCGCCGCGGGAAGCTGTACTCCTTCGCGGGAATCGGCTCGCCATTCTCGTCCAACGAGTTCGGGACGACGGTGACCTTGATCGTGCGGTCCGCATCCTCGACCTCGATCTTGCCTCCGACGTCGGCGACCGTGGCCGCACCCTTCGGGTTCCGCGCCTCGAAGATCTCGACGACACGCGGGAGACCGTGGGTGATGTCCGCTCCGGCGACGCCGCCCGTGTGGAACGTGCGCATCGTCAGCTGGGTGCCGGGCTCGCCGATCGACTGGGCGGCGATGATGCCCACCGCGTCGCCGACCTCGCAGATGTACCCGGTCGCGAGGAACGTCCCGTAACACGCCCGGCAGACGCCGTGCTCGCTCTGGCACTTGAGCACCGACCGCACCGGTACCCGATAGCCCTCGGCGTGCTCCTCGAGCCCGTCGAGCAGCTCCTGCAGGAGCGGTAGGGTCAGCTCGATTCCCGCCCCCGCGAGCAGCGTCCTGCCCGGCTTGCCGTCCTTGAGGGGCTTGAACACGTCGACGGCGAGGATCCGGCCGACGACGCTCGAGTTCAGCTTGTCGTCGAGGACTGCCGGCAACTCCACGTAGTCGTTCGTGCCGCAGTCGAGATCACGGATGATCACGTCCTGCGAGACGTCGACGAGCCGCCGCGTCAGATAGCCCGAGTCGGCGGTACGGAGCGCCGTGTCGGCGAGCCCTTTGCGGGCACCGTGGGTCGAGATGAAGTACTCGAGGACCGACAGTCCCTCCATGAAGTTGGCCTTGATCGGCCGCTCGATGATCTCGCCCTTCGGATTCGCCATCAGGCCACGCATGCCGGCGAGCTGGCGGATCTGGTTGAACGAGCCTCGGGCGCCCGAGTTGGCCATCATGAAGATCGAGTTCGTCTTGTGGAGGTTGTCCTTCATCGCCTGCGCGACCTCCTCGGTCGCCTCCGTCCAGACGGCCACGATCCGCTCGTGCCGCTCCTCCTCGGTCATCAGGCCGCGCTGGTACTCACCCTCGAGCTTGCGCACCTGCTCCTCGTAGCCGACGAGGATCTCTTCCTTGCTCGGCGGGATCACGATGTCGTTCTTCGACACGGTGATGCCGGCCTGGGTGGCGTAGCGAAACGCGAGTGCCTTGATCGTGTCGAGCACCGTTGCGACCGCGTGGGCCCCGTAGAGGTCGACCAGGCTCGCGATGAAGATGTCGAGCTCACGCTTCGACAGCGGCTGGTTGATGAACGTGTGAGCCACGGGGTCGTCGGTGTGCACGGCGAGCTCGAGCGACCGCTCGATCTCGACGTTGAAGATCACGCGGCCCGGCGTCGTGAGGACGATCTCGCCGTGCCAGTGGTACTGAACCGGCTCCTGGAGATGCACGAAGCCCGACTCGACCGCGAACTCGACCTCTTCCTCGGTGCGGAACCGCTTCAGTCCCGGCTTGCCGAGAACCTTGGCGATCTCCTCCGATGTCGTGGCCGGAAGCTCGTGGTCGCAGTAGGTCAGGTAGTAGGCGCCGAGCACCATGTCCTGCGTCGGCGTCGCGAGCGGCCGCCCGTGGGCCGGCGAGAGGATGTTGTTCGCCGATAGCATCAGGATCCGGGCCTCTGCCTGGGCCTCGGCCGAGAGCGGCAGGTGCACTGCCATCTGGTCGCCGTCGAAGTCCGCGTTGAACGCGTGACAGACGAGCGGATGGACCTGGATCGCCTTGCCCTCGACGAGGATCGGCTCGAAGGCCTGGATCCCGAGCCGGTGGAGCGTCGGTGCGCGGTTCAGCAGCACCGGATGCTCGGCGATCACCTCTTCGAGGACGTCCCAGACGTCCAGCGACATCGACTCGACGTGCTTCTTCGCCGCCTTGATGTTCTGCACGGCCTTCCGCTCGACGAGCCGGCTCATGATGAACGGCTTGAAGAGCTCGAGGGCCATCAGCTTCGGCAGGCCGCACTGATGGAGCTTGAGGTTCGGGCCGGCAACGATGACCGAGCGCCCCGAGTAGTCCACGCGCTTGCCGAGCAGGTTCTGGCGGAACCGGCCCTGCTTGCCCTTGAGCATGTCGGAGAGCGACTTCAGGGGCCGGTTGCCCGGGCCTGTCACCGCGCGGCCGCGGCGGCCGTTGTCGAACAGCGCGTCGACGGCCTCCTGGAGCATGCGCTTCTCGTTGTTGACGATGATCTCCGGCGCCCCGAGATCGAGCAGCCGCTTGAGCCGGTTGTTCCGGTTGATCACCCGGCGGTAGAGATCGTTCAGGTCGGACGTCGCGAACCGGCCACCGTCGAGCTGCACCATCGGCCGCAGCTCCGGCGGGATCACGGGCACCGCCTCGAGGATCATCCACTCCGGCTTGTTCTCGGACTTGATGAACGCCTCGACGACCTTCAGCCGCTTGATCGCGCGCTGCTGCTTCTGTCCCTTCGAGGTCTTGATCATCTCGCGCAGGGTGATGGACTCCTCGGCGAGGTCGAGATCGCGGAGCAGGTCGCGGATCGCCTCGGCGCCCATGCCGCCCCGGAAGTACTGGCCGAAACCGTACGGGGAGCCGAACCTGTCCTTGAGCTCGCGGAACAGCTGCTCGTCGTTGACGACGAGCTTGGGCTCGAGCTCGCGGAACAGCTTCCACGTCTCCTCGAGCCGGCGCACGCCGTCGACGGCCGCCTCGCGGGCGTCGTCGCGGCGCGAGTCCATGTCCTGCACCATCTCGCGTACCTTCAGTGCCCACTGGCCGACGACGTCGAGGTCGTCCTTCTTCGAACCCGGCAGCAGGCAGAGGTCGTACGCGAGCTCGCGGACCTCGTCGACGGTCTGGCCGACGTGCTCCTGTGTGAGGACGTCCGCCAGCAGGCCGTTGCCGACCGCGCGTGCCTTGTCGAGGTTCTTCGCATCGACGGTCGCCGCGATCTCGGCATCGTCGGCGGAGAGCTCCGCCCCGCTCGTGAGAGCATCGACGAGCTTGTGGATGTGCTTGGTGATCGCACCCTTCTTCGATCCGGTCGCGGTCTCGAGCTCCGCGCGGAGCGGGTCGAGAGCCTCGTGGATCTCCTGAGCGGCGGTCGCGACGGACTCGATCTCGCGCGGGGCGAGCTTGCGATCCTCGCGTGTCGCGGTCTGACGGACGAGCTCGCGGATCTTCTTGCCGTCCTCGGTCGTCAGTGTCTTGGCGAGCTTCGGGAAGATGCCGCCGGCGAGCTGGCGGGTCTCCTCGATCGTCGGCAGGAGCTGGTCCTCGGCCCAGTTGTTGAGCCCGCGGGTCCAGAACTCGTCGTCCTCGTCGAAGTTCTTCTCCTTGCCGTTCGCGAAGTACTCGCGGCGGCGGGAGAGGCGCTCCTCGACCGCGAGCACGTGCTCGTCCCGGTCGACGTAGATCTGCTCGGACTCCGCACGCACCTTGTCCTCGAGATCCGCGAGATCCTTCGCCCGCGCCTCGTTGTCGACGCCGGTGACGATCGATGCTGCGAAGTAGAGCACCTTCTCGAGCTCGCGCGGGGCGATGTCGAGGAGGTAGCCGATCCGGCTCGGCACGCCCTTGAAGAACCAGATGTGCGAGACGGGCGCGGCAAGGTCGATATGGCCCATCCGCTCGCGCCGGACCTTCTGGCGCGTCACCTCGACGCCACAGCGCTCGCAGATGATGCCCTTGTAGCGGACGCGCTTGTACTTCCCGCAGTAGCACTCCCAGTCCTTCGTGGGCCCGAAGATGCGCTCGCAGAAGAGACCGTCACGCTCGGGCTTGAGCGTGCGGTAGTTGATCGTCTCCGGCTTCGTGACCTCGCCCGACGACCAGTCGCGGATCTTCTTGCTCGACGCCAGCCCGATGCGGATCGCGTCGAATTCGTTGATGTCGATCACGTGTGTGCTTCGCCTCTTTCCGTTTACTCAGTGGTCGTCAGGGATCAGTCGTCGAGCTCGACGTCGGCCAGGCCGACCTCGAGCTCCGCGTCGGCTTCGACGCCGTCGAGCGATTCGTCGGCGGCGACGACAACGTCGCCACCTTCCTCGACGGCCCCGGCGCCCTCCTCGATCTCCTGGGCGGAGAGCTCACCGGCGGCGGCGCGCACGGCGGCCGGAGACAGGTCGATGCCGAGCTCTTCCGCCGCGCGGAGCAGCTCGTCGTCCTCCTCCCGGACCTCGACCTCACGCCCGTCGTTCGACTGGACGTGGACGTCGAGGGCCAGTGACTGCATTTCCTTCAGCAGCACCTTGAACGACTCCGGGATCGACGGCTCGGCGATGTTCTCGCCCTTGACGATCGCCTCGTACGCCTTCACGCGGCCGATCGTGTCGTCGGACTTGATCGTGAGCATCTCCTGCAGCGTGTAGGCGGCGCCGTACGCCTCGAGTGCCCACACCTCCATCTCACCGAAGCGCTGGCCGCCGAACTGCGCCTTGCCACCCAGCGGCTGCTGGGTGACGAGCGAGTACGGGCCCGTGGAGCGTGCGTGGATCTTGTCGTCGACGAGGTGGAGCAGCTTGAGGATGTACATGTAGCCGACCGTGACCTTCTGCGCGAAGGGCTCGCCGGTCTTGCCGTTGTACAGCCGCACCTTGCCCGACGCCTTGCGGCCGGCAGGGCGTGACTGGTCGACGTTCATCTTGATCGGCGAGTCCGTCGTCTCGGCCCAGCGGACGAGCGCCTCGTCGACATCGGTCTCGGTGGCGCCGTCGAAGACGGGCGTCGCGACCGGATGCGGGTTGGGGGCGTTGATCGGAGCGCGGGGGTTGACGCCGATCCGGGCGTCGGACTCCGCGAAGACGCCGTGGGCGGCGGCCCAACCGAGGTGGGTCTCGAGGATCTGGCCGATGTTCATCCGGCTCGGCACGCCGAGCGGGTTGAGCACGACGTCGACCGGGCGACCGTCCTCGAGGAACGGCATGTCCTCTTCCGGCACGATCTTCGAGATCACGCCCTTGTTGCCGTGGCGGCCGGCGAGCTTGTCGCCCTCCGAGATCTTGCGCTTCTTCGCGACGAAGACGCGCACGAGCTCGTTGACGCCCGGCTTCAGGTCGTCGCCCGCGTCGCGCGAGAACGTCTTGACGCCGATCACCTTGCCACCTTCGCCGTGCGGGACCTTCAGGGACGTGTCGCGCACCTCGCGCGCCTTCTCCTTGAAGATGGCGCGGATCAGCTTCTCCTCCGCCGTCAGCTCGGTCTCGCCCTTCGGAGTCACCTTGCCGACCAGGAGGTCGCCCGAGGTGACCTCGGCCCCGATCCGCACGACACCGCGCTCGTCGAGGTTCGCGAGCGACTCCTCCGAGCGATTCGGGATGTCGCGCGTGATCTCCTCGTCACCGAGCTTCGTCGAGCGGGCGTCGATCTCGTACTCGTGGATGTGGATCGAGCTGAGCACGTCGTCCTTGACGAGCCGCTCGGAGAGCACGATCGCGTCCTCGAAGTTGTAGCCCTCGAACGGCATGAACGCGACGAGCAGGTTGGCGCCGAGCGCCAGCTCGCCACCGTCGGTCGAGGACCCGTCCGCGAGCACGGTGCCCTTCGCCACCTTGTCGCCGAGCTTCACGATCGGCTTCTGGTGGATCAGGGTGCCCTGGTTCGAGCGCATGAACTTCGTCAGGTTGTACTCGTCACGCGTCCCCTTGCCCTCGACGACGATCGTCTCGGCGTCGACGTCGATCACGGCCCCGGCGTTGCGGGACAAGACGACATCGCCCGTGTCGATCGCGGCGCGGTACTCGACTCCGGTGCCGACGAGCGGCGCCTGCGGGATCATCAGCGGCACGGCCTGCCGCTGCATGTTCGCGCCCATGAGCGCGCGGTTGGCGTCGTTGTGCTCGAGGAACGGGATCAGCGCCGTCGCGACCGAGACGATCTGCGACGCCGAGACGTCCATCAGCTCGACGTCCTTCGGCGACATCATCACGGCCTCACCGGCGCGCGAGCGACAGAGGACCTGCTCCTGGACGAACTTGCCCGTCTTCTCGTCGACCCGCTCCGAGGCCTGGGCGATCGTGAACTGCGCCTCCTCGGAGGCGTCGAGGTAGACGATCTCGTCCGAGACCTTGCCGCCCTTGACCTTGCGGTAGGGCGTCTGGATGAAGCCGAACTCGGACACGGTCGCCATCGATGCGAGCGAGCCGATGAGGCCGATGTTCGGGCCTTCCGGCGTCTCGATCGGGCACATCCGGCCGTAGTGGGTCGGGTGCACGTCGCGGACCTCGATCGGCGCCCGCTCACGCGTCAGGCCGCCGGCGCCGAGCGCGCTGAGGCGGCGGCGGTGGGTGAGGCCTGCGAGCGTGTTCGTCTGGTCCATGAACTGCGAGAGCTGCGACGAGCCGAAGAACTCCTTCAGAGCCGCGACCACGGGCCGGATGTTGATGATCGTCTGCGGCGTGATCGTGTCGACGTCCTCCGTCGTCATCCGCTCCCGCACGACGCGCTCCATCCGGTAGAGGCCGATCCGGAACGCCTCCTGGATCAGCTCGCCCGTCGTCCGCAGGCGCCGGTTGCCGAAGTGCTCGTACTCGTCGAGCTCGGCGCGGATCGGGTCGCGGTTCAGCTGGACCGCGTCGGCGGCGTAGTCCTTCGAGTCCTCGGGCACCCCGAGTTTCGTCGGCAGTGTGATCAGCCGGCGCACGAGCGCGAGGATGTCCTCGGTCGTAAGCACGCGCGTGTCCTCGGGCACCCCGACACCGAGCCGCTGGTTCAGCTTGTAGCGGCCGACCTTCGTCAGGTCGTAGCGCTTGGGGTCGAAGAAGAGCGCCTTCAGGAGATTCCGGGCATTGTCGAGCGTCGGAGGCTCACCCGGACGCTGCTTCTTGAAGACCTCGATCAGCGCCTCTTCCTCACGCGTGGTCGTGTCCTTGTCGAGCGTGTTCTGGATGTACACCGAGCCGTCGAAGAGCGCGAGGATCTTCTCGTTCGTGCTCGTGTCGAGCTGGAAGCCCGTCGTCGGGTCCTCGAGGGGAAGCGCGCGCAGGAGTGTCGTGATCGGGAGCTTTCGCTTCCGGTCGATGCGTGCGTAGGCGATGCCCTTCTTGTCGATCTCGAGCTCGAGCCACGAGCCACGGGACGGCATCAGGTTGGCAATGAACACCTGCTTGGTGGCGTCCTTCGGCTCCATCAGGTAGGCGCCGGGCGAGCGGACGAGCTGCGTCACGATCACGCGCTCGGTCCCGTTGATGATGAATGTCCCCCATTCGGTCATCATCGGGAAGTCGCCCATGAAGACCCGCTGCTCGCGGATCTCGCCGGTCTCCGTGTTGACGAAGCGGACCGTCATCGACAGCGGCGCCTGGAACGTCATGCCGTTCTCGCGGCACTCGTTGATCGTGTGCCCGGGGTCGCCGAAGGCATAGTCGCCGAACTCGACGGCGAGCGTGCCGGTGTAGTCCTCGATCGGCGAGATGTCGTCGATCGTCTCGCGGAGGCCCTCGTTCAGGAACCACTCGAACGACGCCTTCTGGATGTCGATCAGGTTGGGGAGGTCAAGGACATGCTTCAGACGTGAAAAGCTCGTGCGCGCGCGCGGCGCAACAGTAGTGCTGCTCAAGATGCGACAGCCTCCCTTAACGGCGTACAGGGTCGGAGGAGCAAGAACGCTCGGGGCGGAACGTGGGATAATAGCGGACGCGCATGCGCCGCCGCAACCGCTTTGGGGCGGCGTCGGCGGAACGTCCGGGTTCATCATAGCGGATCCAGCGTCCGGGATGTCTCACCTCATCCGCAGGAGACACCCCGGACACCGATCCGCGCGTTTGCGACCTACTTGAGCTCCACCGACGCGCCGGCCTCCTCGAGCTCGGCCTTGAGCTTCTCGGCCTCGTCCTTGGCGACGCCTTCCTTGACGGGGCCCGGGGCACCGTCGACGACGTCCTTCGCCTCCTTGAGACCGAGCCCGGTGATCGCGCGCACGACCTTGATCACCTGGATCTTCTTGTCGCCGGTGGCGGTGAGGATCACGTCGAAGGAATCCTTCTCCTCCGCTGCGCCCGCGTCGCCGCCGCCACCTGCCGGGGCAGCCGCTGCAACCGCGACCGGAGCGGCGGCCGTGACGCCCCACTCCTCCTCGATCGCGTTCTTCAGCTCGACGAGCTCGAGCACCGTCATCTTGCCGAGTGTCTCGAGCACCTTCTTCGTATCCGTTGCCATCTCGTCTCGTTTCCTCTCACGTGTGTGGATGTCGGCCAGGGGAGGGGATGCCTCCGTCTATGCCTCGGGGGTCTCTTCTGTCGCCTCGGGGACGGTCTCCGCGGGCTGCGCCTCGGCGGGGGCCTCTGGAGCCGCCGGCTCCTCGGCCGGGGCCTCCTCGACGACCGCTTCGACGACCGCTTCGGCGACCGGCTCTGCGGCCGGTGCCTCGTCGGCCGGGGTCTCGGCGGGAGCCTCCTGCGCCGGGATCTCCGCGGCGGGAGCGGACGTGTCGCCGCCCGCTTCGAGCTGAGTAATCCGGGCGTCGATCAGGCCGACCAGGTTCTGCAACGGAGCGTTGAGCACGGCAGCGAGCTGGCTCAGCGGTGCCACGATCACCCCGACGAGCTGCGCCTGCAGGACCTCGAGCGGCGGCAACTTGGCGAGCTGCTCGATCTCCTTGCCGGTGATCGGGTTGCCCGAGAGCACACCGCCTCGCAACGCGAGGATCTTCGTGTCCCTGGCAGCATCGCTGAGCGCCTTGGCCACGGCGACCGGGTTGCCCTCCGCCTCGACGAACGCGATCGCGGTCGGCCCCTCGAGCAGTGCGAGCAACGCGTCCGAGCCCGCTGCCTCGGCCGCCCTCCGGGTGAGCGTGTTCTTCACCACGGTGAACTTCGCGCCGTGCTTCAGGAGCTCGACCCGCAGGCCCGCGAGCTGGCTGTTCGTCAGCCCCCGGTAGTCGGCCACGAGCAACGCGTCCGCCGAGCGCAGGCGCTCGGTCAGCTCCTCGATCACTCGTTCCTTGTCTGCTTTCTGCATCTTCCACCTCCTTTCAAAGCATCGAGCCCGCACGAGAGGCGGGCTCGAAACACGAACAGCCTCGGGGTCTCTCCCCTGGTTTGGGAGACACCCGCAAGACGGTCCTACGCTTTGAGGCCACCTGGGCCGGGCTTCTGCCCCATGAGGGGCTGCCGGCTGTCTTCGGCGACGGGCAGGTTCGAAAAAAGTCGACGGGAGAGGCGCACCTCTCCCCTACGCGGTCACGGCCTCCTCGAGCTCGTCGACGATGCCTCGCACGCGGGAGGGATCGACGTGGAGGCCCGGCCCCATCGTGGAGGTCAAGGTGATCCCCTTGATGTAGCGGCCCTTCGACGAGGCGGGCTTCGCCCGCACGATCTCCTCGACGAGCGCAGCATAGTTCTCGACGAGCGCCCGCTCGTCGAAGCTCTTCTTGCCGATCGCGACGTGGACGTTCGCACCGCGGTCGGTGCGGTACTCGAGCTTGCCCGCCTTGGCGTCGGAGACGGCCTTGCCGACGTCGAACGTCACGGTGCCGGTCTTCGGGTTCGGCATCAGGCCGCGGGGGCCGAGAACGCGTCCGAGCTTGCCGACGTTGCCCATCTGATCCGGGGTCGCGATCGCGACGTCGAAGTCGACGAACCCGCCCTCGATCTTGGCGGCGAGGTCGGCCGAGCCGACGACGTCCGCGCCGGCCTCCTCGGCCTCGCGGGCCTTGTCGCCCTCGGCGAACACTGCGACGCGTGTGACGCGGCCGGTGCCGTGGGGCAGCATCAGGGTGCCGCGCAGCTGCTCGTCCGCGTGGCGGACGTTCAGGCCGAGCCGGAAGTGCACCTCGACGGTCTCGTCGAACCTGGCGCCCTCGATCTCCTTGAGAATCTTGATCGCCGCGACCGGCGAGTAGAGGCTCTCGCGGTCGATCTTGGCCCGCGCCGCGGTGTACCGCTTGCCGTGGCCGCTCATGCCTCCACCTCGACACCCATCGAACGTGCCGTGCCGGCGATCACCTTCATCGCCTCTTCGACGTCGTGCGCGTTCAGGTCGGGCATCTTCGTCTCGGCGATCGAGCGCAGCTGATCCCGGGTGAGCTTCCCCACCTTGACCCGGTTCGGCTCGGCCGAGCCCGACTCGAGGTTCAGCACCTCCTTGATCAGCACCGCCGCGGGCGGCGTCTTCGTGATGAAGGTGAACGACCGGTCCTCGTAGACCGTGATCTCCACCGGGATGATGCGGCCGTTCTCATGCGCAGTCTGTGCGTTGAAGGCCTTCGTGAACTCGACGATGTTGACGCCGTGCTGGCCCAGTGCGGGACCGACCGGCGGCGCCGGGTTGGCCTGGCCACCCGGGATCTGGAGCTTGATGAGTGTGAGAACGTTCTTTGCCATATGCGTGAGTGCAGTCGGGGCTGCTCGCCCCTCCTCCCGTCTTGTCGATTAGTCGATCTTCTTGACCTGATCGAAGCCCAGCTCGACCGGCACCTGCCGCTCGAAGATGTCGACCAGTACTTTCAGCTTCTGCGCATCCGGGTTGACGTCGACGATCTCGCCGTCGAAGTCCGAGAGCGGGCCCGAGGTGACCTTGACGGACTCCCCGAGCGAGAACTCGGCCTGCGACTTCGCCGCCGGGCCCCCACCCGCGCCGGCAGTGTGGAGAATCCGGTCGACCTCGCCCTGGGAGAGCGGCACAGGCTTCGCGCCCGCGCCGACAAACCCGGTGACGCCCGGTGTGCCCTTCACGACCGTCCACGCCTCGTCGCTGAGGTCCATGTTGACGAGCACATAGCCCGGTAGGACCCGCTTCTCGATCTGCACCTTCTGACCGTCCTTGGTCTCGATCACCTGTTCGGTCGGCACGACGACACGCCGGAACCGGGGTGACTGGTTCATCGAGACGATGCGGTGCTCGAGATTCGTCTTGACCTTGTTCTCGTGCCCGGAATAGGTGTTGATCACATACCAGAGAAACATGTCAGCCTCACTGCCCGAGAAGGACGTCGCGAACGAAGGGGCGGATGATCTGATCGACGCCCCAGAGATAGGCACCGACGATCAGGACGGCGATGATGACGACCACCGTTCCCTGGATCGTCTGGGAGCGGTTGGGCCAGTCGACCTTGCGAAGCTCGGCCACCGACTCGCGGAGGAAGCCGCCACGCCGCGTGGCCTCGTGCTCGGGGGTGACCGGCGCCCCACCGGCCGCGGCCGGTTGCGGGACGCCGCGCGGCTCGCTCGCCGGCTGCTCACCGGCGGCTCGTCGCGCATCGCGTCGCTGCCTGCGCGTCTCGTCGGCCACGGTTAGCGGGTCTCCCGGTGGATCGTGTGGGAACCGCACCAGCGGCAGTACTTCTTGAACTCGACCCGGTCGGGAGAGTTTCGCTTGGACTTCTCGGTCTGATAGTTCCGCCGCTTGCATTCGGTGCAGGCGAGCGTGATTGCGACTCTGACTCCGGTTGCCATGGCTTCTTCTCGTGTGGTGGAAGGAAAAGGGCGTGCGAGGTAGCGGCGGTAGGACTCGAACCTACGACACGCGGATTATGATTCCGCTGCTCTAACCAACTGAGCTACGCCGCCGAGCAGTCCCGCAGTCTAGCAGCGGCCAAGTCTAGCAAGGCTGTGGATTCGGCGGCTCACCGGTGGTGGTAACCCGGCTCGATCGTCCGACCGATCCCGGGTGTAGCCTCTGCCACCGTGATTCGCATTCCCCCCCAGCGCGGCGGTTGGCTCGAGGTGATCTGCGGGCCGATGTTCTCGGGCAAGAGCGAAGAGATGATCCGGCGCCTGCGCCGGGCCGAGATCGCCGGACAGCGCGTCGTCATCTTCAAGCCTCGTATCGACGACCGCTATGACGCGACCGATGTCGTCTCGCACGCGGGGGCACGGATGCGCGCCGTCGCGGTCGAGAGCGTGCTCGAGCTCGTCGCGCGCTCGGCCGGCCATGAGGTGGTCGGCATCGACGAGGTCCAGTTCTTCGACGGCTCCGTCGTGGACGCGGCGCTCTCGCTCGCAGACCGCGGCATCCGGGTCGTCGTCTCGGGTCTCGACCAGGACTTCCGCCGGCTGCCCTTCGGTGTCATGCCGGAGCTGCTCGCGCACGCAGAGTTCGTCGACAAGCTGCAGGCGGTCTGCCACCGTTGCGGCGGCACGGCAACGACGACGCAGCGGCTCGTGGACGGAAGGCCGGCGCCGTACTCGGGTGAGACGATCGTCGTCGGTGCGCTCGACTCCTACGAGGCACGGTGTCGCGACTGCCATGAAGCGAGTCAAGAGGATCTTGCTCTCGTGCGACCGATGGTCGCTTAGCGAGACGCCACAGGGGCGTCTTGGCGACTCGCATGGACGAGGCAGCGCTCCCGGATCATCGGGACGATGGCGAGCGCCATGGGAAGCCCCCACGCCTGCGAAGCCCACGTGGTGGCGGTGGCTAACGGAAGCTGTCGTGATCTTGTTGGCCTCGGCAGCGGCCTACGGAGCCAACGGTTTTTGGCGGTGTAGTCGGCGAGGGCGCGGCTGGGTCGGCCGAGTTGGTGGTTGAGTCGGATGCGGCGGCGAGTGCGAGGAGCCGTGTTGCGATCTGGGCTCGCAGGTTGGATGGGGTTCGGGCGCCGTGGTGCTCGAGGCTCAAGAGGTCTTTGAAGGTCAGGAAGACCGATTCGATCCGCTGTCGGATCGTCGCGAGATGGATGCCTGCGTCGGGTTCGTCTTCGCGTGCGGGCCGGACGATCAGGCCGCCGAGTTCGCGAACGGCCTGTTCGAACTCTCGTCCGGCGTAACCCTTGTCACAGACTGAACCGCTCCGGGAATGTTGCAGGCTTCAAGCGCCAACGATATCTCCCAGCATTGTCGGGGAAAGTCTCAAACCGAGGATTTTGCCATCGCTACTTCGCTCCTTCTGGAAAGTCGAACTTCTCGAGAGATACTCCTCCGTCACCAAAATGCGCACGGAGCAACGAGAGATCAGCAGGCGAGATGTTGCCGACATCCACCGAATAGGCGTTGTTGACGACATCCGCCGTTCTATTCTCGCCGCTTCGGAGCTCAACGTCGACCGAGGTCACACCATCCGACGCAAGTCCGAACACGACAACGGTCTCGGCCTCATCTAGGTACGCGATAGTTATGTCGACGGGACTGTCGAGGTTCTTCCCGATACATCCCGCTGACCGGAAAGCGCTCCAGCACGCGCGATCTTCGTGACTCCAGGCGTAGAAGCCATCCGCGACAGCGTGAGCGGTGCCCGGCGCCGGAGCATATTCCTCCCCGAGGATGGTGGCGCCGCTTGGAACGCCGTCGACACGACTCGCGTCGTCTTGCAGAATGCTGAAGCTCGACGCGTTCAGGGACTGGCCGTTCGTAGCGCCGGTGTCCCGCACCGTGGCAAACAGGATTCCCGCCGCCGCTGCCACTACGAGCGTCGACAGCAATAGCCAGCGGGATCGAATCACAAGGCTCATGTCCGCTCCTTTCTAGCTCGTGGACTGGCAGGTCACAGGGCCCACGTCGGAGCTCTCGGAACTCTGGCACCAAGTCCGGTTGTACCCATAGGACCCTGACTTAGCGAACGGATTGTCATCCTTGTTGATCGTCCATCCGGCATTCCACGCACCACCGGACACGTCAAATGCGAGCTGATACCAGTTCCCAATCGGGCGCCAAACGCGATTGACGACCCAATAGTTGTATCCGTCCGAATACCAGCCGTACCCTTCCACGGTTTGGTTGTTGACGTAGTTGTTTGTATACGCTGACGCTCCGGCGATAGCACACAGCGCTATTCCGAGCGCAACGATGCACAACGCCACTCTCCTGCGCACGTCGTTGCACCTCCATATGAGATTGGTCTCTGAATCCATATGAGATTGGTCTCTGAATCGGCCGACTCACGCTGAGTCGTTACTCGTTAGTCGGTTGACGCGCGAAAAGGTAACGACGCCCTGTCGGGCTCCTCCATCGGTGACCGTCAGTCGTCGTAGCATGGACAGGAGTCTTGACACAGCGGTCGGCGTCTGCCCATTGATGGTCACGCCAGTCCAGACCGGTAGAGTGGGCACTAGTGGGTTTCCGACTGTCGCAGAGCCGCTCGTGCGCATAAGGCAAGGACGCCATCGGTGATATCCCCCCGGGCCAGGGAGACGATTGCACAGCCTAGGGGGCGAAGCCTGAGCGTGACGCCCGGTCCTCCGTCGGAGTCCCGTCCCCCGAGCGGTGGGGCGCCGGCGCCGGCAGAGGCGGCGTTCCGTGCCCACCATCGAAGAATCCTGTCGTTCCTTCGCGCGCGGACAGATCCGGATTCCGCCGAGGAGCTTGCTCAACAGGTCTTCGCCGACGTGACACGAGCTTTCGAGCGTGGGACTGATGCGCCAAACGATGTTCTGGCCTGGCTCTACACCGTGGCGTCACGACGCCTGGCCGACGAGATCAGACGTCGCGCGCGATCAGCCGACCGGCTCGCCGAGCTCGAGATCGTTAGTCCGACCCGCGTGGCAAGCGACGAGTACGGCCGCGAAGTGACGCGCGCCCTTCGCCGCGCTCTACAGTCGCTACCGGCAGAGGATCGAACGCTGGTGTCTGCCCGTTTGCTCAAGGGTATTTCGTTTGCCGAACTGGCAGAACGACGCGGCACGAGCGTTGCTGCATGCAAGATGCGGTTTTCTCGAGCACTGAGGCTGGTACGGGCTTCGATGGAAGCCGACGGCCTGCCTTAGTTCTCGGGCACAGTCCCCGGAGCGGCCCTGAGCGTCTTCCTGCTCAGGATCCGACCCATGCTGTCCCGCAGAGTGACGGTGATCGGGAGCAGAGCTCGAATCTTCCCGAGAGGGATCATGAAGAACGACGCGTCGATTGGTGATGAGACGCGGGTGAGGCGCACCTCGATGCGCCGCCGATCGAGGCCCCGTAGTTCAGCAGTGGCGGCGTTACCGTCAAGTGTGCTGCCATAGACGACCCCGTCGCCTGCGACGCCCGTCAGGCCGAACCCAGCCTGCAGCAATATCGCTCGGTTGGGGTTGCAGGCGAGAACGACACGGCCAATCTGGAAGCAGTAGCCGCTTGGCCGGGTCGGCGCAATATAGAAACTGAGTCGACCCCCACTCGGTAAGGCGGAGCTTTGAAGCACTCGGGCCTCATCGCCGACGAGTGCGGGACGGTGCGATGGAGGCGCTTGTCGTCTGAGGTCGTGAAATCGCTTGACCACCGCACCTGGAGCAGGCGCCTTATCGAACCAGCTTGTGACAGACACCGCGCCGGTGAGAGCGAGCGCGGGCACAGTGATGAGAAGGACGGCGGCAGCCACTGCGCACGCCACAAGGACGTGGACCCGGCGCTTGCTCCGCGATGACTGCGTCTGCGCGAGGGCGTCGGAGATCGCGAGAAGTTCTGGTTCCTCCGCGAAGAGCTCAACGAGATCGTCCTCGGCGAACGGATTGATGCGACGCCCTCGCTTCACAAGCTCCCACGGTAGCCGGTGCGAAAGCCCGAAGTACAGAGCGCGACGTGTAGATTCGCGCACTCACTCGGATCAGCGTGGAGGTGGGGGCACCTCGATTCGTTCCTTGTGCCCATCGGTCGTGGTTGTGACGAGTGCCGCCGGGAAGGTTGCCGTTGTAAGCACGAACGCGCCATCCTCGATGGCTGCGCGGTAGACACCGGCTGGCGTCTCAGCGCTCACGCCAGAAATCGCTGATGACACAAGCCCCCAGATGACGATTGGCGACGGCCCCGGGCCATCCGAATCCACCAATCCCCAGTCGATACCATCGGCGATGAGGTTGGCATCGTTGATGCAACCGCCTGCCGCAGGGCTATCGAGGATGCGACAAAGCTGCCCGTGGCTTGTTGGCACTAGCCAGATCTTGGATGTGCCTGGCAGCGCCGCGCGGCTTTCGTCATAGATCGGAGCGCCGGGGGCGTTCTCAGCGGGCGCCTGGGCAAGAACCGCACTCCATTCGGTCATCAGTTCCAGCGGAAGAGCATCCTGTCCGGTGCGTGCCCGGTCATAAGCCGCGACGAAGCGGACTGGCGAGCGTGTCTCTGCGCCTCCGGAAGCGAAGGCCACAGTGTTGGCGATCAAGAGGCCTACTAACGCGCTTACCCCAAGCAGAACCGTTGCAGGAGCTAGCCGAACGAACCTCGAACGCTTCATCGTCTCCTCCTACGGCGTCGTCGTCTGGCATGTCCACTGAACGCCAGAGGTGTCATCGTCGTTTGCGCAGAGTGCGTAGGCAGATCCGCCACTCCCGCCGCCATATCGCGTCGGGTTAGCGTTGTCATACGTCTGCCCGTAGTTCCCGCCGTCGTAGTAGACCCACCAGTACCGGCCCGCCTGATGCCACACCTGGTTGTAGGCACGTGACGCCTGCCCGCTCGTCGACCACGCGCTGCCTGAACCATTCGTTCCCGTCGCGTAGGTGATCTGGCTCGCCCATGCGATCGCCGTAGGCAGAACGAGCAGCACGAGGCTGCCGAAGGCGAGCGCCGCCCACCTTCGAGACGGATGTGTAGTGCGGACACAACGGAGCACCGCTCGCCCCTTTCGCTGGTTGCCAAGAGCGAAGGTGAGTCGGCCGGGGCGCCAGAAGGTAACGGCATCTCGCAAGCGCCAAGAGCGCAGCCTCCAAGGCAAGGCGTCCGAAGGATGAGGAACTGAGCAGCACCCCAAACCTGACGCGGACATGAGACTGGTCACACAGGACGCTCGCCGCTGCGATGGAGCGTGCCGGGATCGAAGGCCCTCGTGGCGCTGTTCAGCCAACGGCGGACGAAGCATGCCGTGCTTCTAAATGCTCCATGAGCCCAGATGTCGGGGGTTCGCCGTTACCTCTTGCCAACTCTGCCGACTTGATTACATCCGGCCGCGTCCAATCGTGGCGCGGCAAACCCGTCGTCAGATCGGAGGGTTCGCCAAATGCAGATCCGCCAAGTAACGCTCGGTTTGGTTCATGAGGGATAGCTTGCTCTTGTTGTCTGCGGCGACCGCTCTCGAGAGGAGGATACGCGCGGACTTTCACTAGGTGACTGACTTCTTGCTCCGCCCTCGCGACCTCCCACGCGTCGAGGGCCGCGAGGGACGGGGCGATTGGACCCCTTGTTCCGGAAACTGTAGAGGAGGCAATTCTAGTGTTGATCAAGGCAACCACTAGTAGGAGATAACGTGCGCGGTACGCGGTGGCTCTGATCGCGATCACGGCGGCACTCGTCGTACCAGCGGTAGCGCAGGCAGCGACCTGGTCATGGGGGTTCAACTATGTTGGCGTTTCCGTCAACACGTTCGTGCCGTCGCCGTGGAATTACTACGATGCGATCAGCGTCACCAAGAACAGTGGCGGCTCGATCCTGTACGGCTTCCAACGGACCGACGGCGCGGTTTGCACCGCCGGACTGAACGGAACCGCCAACGCATATTGGACAGCCTCCGACGCGGGTTGCAGTGGCTATAACCGCGGGTATGTCCAGTGGAACAGCGGCGCTACCTCGTACCTCAAGTTCGATCTAACCTAGTCGAGAGGAGGAGAAGAAATCATGCGTTCACGCAACGTAGTGAAAAACGTGCTAGGGACGTGCTTGCTGCTCTCGGCTGTTGGCGCGATGCTGATCGCGACCCGCGGTGAGGCGAATGGCGGCCCAGCGATTGGGAACAGCGGCACGCAGGTTGCGCAGCTGCTTCCCGCGGATCTCGATTCTCTCAGGCAGATTGGTTCGTCCGCGACATCCGCGGGTTTGCTCGGGACCTCGAACGAGCGATCCTTCTACAAGGTCGGCGAGAACTGTTACGGGGTCGGTCCCGAAAAGGGATCCCCTGCCTCGAGCCCCGAACGAGTGCTCGGCCGTGTTGTGTGCAACAAGAGTTTCCCGTCCGCCGATATGCCTCTCTTGGACTTCTCCGTGTTGCACGGTGTCCAAGGCAGCGACGGGAACCCGACCGACCTGATAGTCGTCAGGAGCGAAGGCTTCGCCGCAGACGGCATTTCCTCCGTGTCGCTGCGCGACGCCAGCGGCGATATCGTGGCGACAACAGCCGTCGTCGGGAACACCTACTCATTCTCCTCGGTGGTGCCGCAAGCGAAAGAGCTTGTAGCGGTCGGTAGGGACGGAAACCAAGTCGCAACGACTCCATTCGGCTGACCGGAGAGAACCTCCTCTGACCTCGAGCGCAGCTGGGCGAACCCCAGCTGCGCTCAGATCAGATGATCTAGCGAATGTGGTGTACGGGAGAGCGAGGCGGCAGCGACCTTCCTTTATGAGTCACGACCGAAGCCGGCGACACCGCAGCGGCCTGATCTCTGCGATCCGCTCGAAGTCGCGGTCGACGTGGACGACCCCGAGCCCGTTGTGGAGGGCGGTCTCGGCGATCAGGAGATCGGGGATCGGGGTGCGATGCCACATGCCGTGATGGTGCGCCAGGTCTTGCTGCAGCACGAGGGCCCGGTCGAAGATGTCAGGCGGAGCCTCTGCGCGAGGAAACGTCGTCCGGAGCTCGGCCGCGAGGACGTCGTACTCGCTCGCCGACCGCGCCGAGTACCGCTGCTCGAGCTCTCCGACCGGGCAGATGTAGAGCGTCCCGGCGAGCTGCCGCAGCTCGGACCGCACCTCGGCGACGTCGACGCGGGCCGCCGCGCTCTTGTCGAGGATCCAGCCGAGTGGGGCTTGCTGCAACGTCAGACCCGAAATGATCGTTGCAGCAAGCCCCACTTGATGCTTGCTTTGAATAGTGGCCCCGCTTCGCGGACGGAAGCTCTCAGGTGCAACGTTGTCTCAAGGGCCACTAGCGCCACATCTCACCCGAGGCGAGGACACCCAGATCGGCCCGGCCCTCGAGACGGTCGAGGTAGCCGTTCTGGGCCTCGGCAGCGCGCTCGACCTGATCGGCCGCGAGGTCCGCGGCGCGGCGCAACGCCTCCTCGATCGTTGCCCGCATGGTCGTGCACCCGAGCGCCTGCATCGCACGATCGAGCAGGGCCTCGTCGATCTCGATCGTCGTCCTGCGAGTCATATGTACACATTAGCCGTGCAGTATGTATGCGTCAATCCGTACGGGATCAGTCCCCGCTGTAGAACGGGTTCTGGAGCGAGTCGCGGGCGGCGACCAGCTGTGCCGCGGCTTCCGGGTCGCGGCCCTCGACGCACATCCGGATCGCCTTGCCGACCGCAATACGGGCGGCCTCGCGGACGGCCGTCTCGTCGTCCGCGGTGCCGTCGAGCCAGATCGCGACGAGCACGATCAGGTCTCCGGAGGCCTCGATCAGTCCGGCCGCGACGGAGTCGAGCACCGCCTGGCCGATGCCGAGCTGGCCTCCGCCCCAGGTCATCTTCTCCTGCTCGGGCGTCGTCGCCGTCGCCTTGTTCATCATCAGGGTCGGCGGCCAGATCGGCTGGTACTCGGGCTGCGAGGCGCCGACGCAGCAGAGCACCGGCGAGTGGCCGGGCTTCGGGTTGGTGAACATCGAGATCGCAGCGGCTCCGGTGACGCTGCCGCGCTTCGCGAGGACGACGTTGACGTGGCAGCCGTTGGGGGACAGGCCGCCCCAGCCCTCGCCGATGCGTCCGTCCAGCTCTTCAAGGTTCATTCTGCTCCTCCAGTCGTTGTGTCGAGCACGACCCGCAGCGCGTCGCCCGAGAGCATCAGGTCGAACGCCTGATTGACCTCTGTCAGCGGCAGCCGGTGTGAGATGAGACGGTCGAGCGGCAGCCGGCCGGAGCGGTAGGCGCCCAGCGTGGTGGCGAAGTCTCGCTCCGGTCGCGCCGAGCCGTAGATCGACCCGAGGATGCGGCGCTCCATCCGTGGAATCGAGCGTGCGGGAACGCTCAGAATCACGTCCTCGCGTGGAATCCCGATCAGGACGGCCGCGCCGCGGTTACGGGTCGAGAGCACGGCGGCCTGCATCGCCTCGCTTCGTCCGGTCGCCTCGATCGCGTAGTCGACGCCCCCGCCGCCGACCTCCCGGATCGCCTCCGCGGTCGCCTCGGCGCTTCCCGCCCACACGACACCGGCCGACGCTCCGAACGCCTTGGCCGCGTCGACCTTGCCCTGCGTCGTGTCGACGGCGATCACCGGCTCCGCCCCGACGGCAACGGCCGCCATCAGCGCCGAGAGGCCGACGCCGCCGCAGCCGATCACGGCGACCCGGTCTCCGGGCCGCACGCCCGCCGTCTTCCAGACGGCACCCACCCCGGTCGTGATCGCGCAGCCGACGAGGGCCGCGACGTCGAAGGGAACGTCGCGGGGGATCGGGATGCAGGAGCGCTCGGGCACCACGGTCGCCTCGGCGAACGTCGAGAGGAAGCAGTAGTGGTAGACCCGTTGGCCGTCCCGCGAGAGGCGGCTCGTGCCGTCCATCAGCCCCGCCTCGCCCATCACGGGCCAGACCGTGGAGCACAGCTGCGGCAGATCGCGGGCGCACTCCGAGCACTCCCCGCAGGACGGCGTCCACGAGAGCGCGACGTGGTCGCCCGGCACGACCCGCTTCACCCCGGCGCCCACCGCCTCGACGACCCCGGCGCCCTCGTGGCCGAGCACGACCGGGCAGGGCGACTCGGTCGTGCCGTCGATCGCGTTGTAGTCGGAGCGGCAGACGCCGCTCGCCGCGAGCCGGACGAGCACCTCCCCGGGCCCCGGCGGGGCGAGGTCGAGCTCCTGCACGGTCAGCGACCCGCCGGTCGCCTCGAGCACGGCGGCGCGGATCTTCACGAAGCTGCTGCGACCGTCGCCGCGGGCGGCGGCCCGGCGGTCTGCATGGTGCGCAACTCGTCGAGTGGGATGTGACAGCGCATCAGATGGTTCTCCTCGACCTCGACGAGCGGCGGCTCGGTCGTGTCGCAGATGTCGCCGACCCTGCGCGGACAGCGGTTGTGGAAGACGCAGCCGCTCGGAGGCTCGGCGGCACTCGGGATGTCACCCTCGAGACGGATGCGCTCACGGCCACCGCCGTCGATCGTGGGGACGGCCGAGAGGAGCGCCTCGGTGTAGGGATGGTGGGGCCCGTTGAACACCACGTCGGCGGGGCCGAGCTCCATGACGCGCCCGAGGTAGAGAACCGCGATCCGGTCGGAGATGTAGCGGACGACACCGAGGTCGTGACTGATGAAGAGGTACGACACGCCTTTCTCCGCCTGCAGCTCGACGAGCAGGTTGAGGATCGCAGCCTGCACCGACACGTCGAGCGCGCTCGTCGGCTCGTCGCAGACGACGAGCTTCGGGTCGCCCGCGAACGCCCGGGCGATCGCGACCCGCTGCTTCAGGCCACCGGACAGCTGCACCGGCTTCTGCGTGAGGGTGCGCTCCGTGATGCGGACGCGATCGGCCAGGTCGGAGATGCGAGCGTCCGCTTCGGCCCCGCTGATCCCGATCAGCTTCTTCATCGAGCGCGTGAGGATCCTGCGCACGGCGTGCCGCCGGTTGAGCGCGGAGTCCGGGTTCTGGAAGACGATCTGGAGCGAGCGGAGATCGTCCGTGGTCCGCTTCTGGAAGCGGGGCGCGAGCGCGCGGCCGTCGAGCTCCACGGCTCCGGAGGTGGGGCCGATGATCCCGAGCAGCGTGCGGGCGAGCGTCGTCTTGCCGCTGCCCGACTCGCCGACGAGCCCGAGCGTCTCTCCGGGCCAGATCGCCGCGCTCACGCCGACGAGCGCGTGGATGTCGACGCCGTGCTGTTGGAAGACCTTGCCGAGGTCGTCGAACTCGAGCAGGGGCGCTGCCGCGCGGTCAACCGCCGGCAGGACGAGGTCGGCAGTCTCCTCGCGCGGGAGACCCTGGGCCTGCTCGTGGTGGAAGCAGCGGGCGTTGTGGCTCGACCCGACCGCCTCGAGCGTCGGCTCCTCCGTACGGCAGCGCTCGTCCGCGAGAGCGCAGCGGTCGCCGAACACGCACCCTCGGATGCTGTCGCCAAGGCTCGGCAAGAACCCGGGGATGGTGTCGAGCCGGCCGCGATCCTTCCGGACCCCACCACGCGGGATGCAGCGCAGGAGCCCGACGGTGTAGGGATGGCGGGGATCCTGCAGGACCGTCTCGACTGGGCCCTCCTCGACCAGCCGGCCCGCGTAGAGCACGCCGACGCGGTCGCACATCTTCGAGATCACGCCGAGGTTGTGGCTGATGAACAGCACGGCCGTCTCGATCTCGGCCTGGAGCTTCGCGACGAGGTCGAGCACCTCCGCCTCGACGGTCGCGTCGAGCCCCGTCGTCGGCTCGTCGAGGATCAGGAGCGCAGGGTTCTTGGCGAGCGCCATCGCGATCACGACGCGCTGCTGCATCCCACCGGAGAGCTGGTGGGGGTAGCGGCTCATCACGCTCGACGGGTCTGCGATCTGCACGCGCGTCAGCGCCTCGTGGGCGCGCTCCTCTGCCTCCTTGCCCCCCACACCGAGGACAGTGAACGCCTCGGCGACCTGTGCGCCGACGCGAAGTCCCGGGTTCAGCGCGGAGCCGGGGTTCTGGTAGACCATCGACACCGTGCGAGCGTGGTAGTCGCGTAGCCCTCGCCCACCGAGCGCAAGGACGTCCTGCCCCGCGACCGAGACGCTTCCGGCGCTGATGCGCCCGTTGCGCGGCAGGTAGCGCACGATGCCGAGCGCCGCGGTGGACTTCCCGCAGCCGGACTCGCCGACGAGGCCGTACGAGCGGCCCCGCTCGATCGAGAACGAGACGCCGCGCAGGACGGGGCGGTCGACGCCTCGAACCTTGTAGACGAGCTCGAGGTCCGCGACGTCGAGCGCGCGCGTGGAGACGTCGGTCGAAGTCACCGCCGTCTCCGTCATCGCTCGTACACCTCCCGGATCCCGTCGGCGACGAGGTTCACCGACACCACGAGGCTGGCGATCGCAAGAGCCGCGAACAGGGTCATCCACCAGTACGGGTCGATGAAGGTGTAGTACTGGTTGATCTGCGCGGCCCAGTCGGGCGACGGCGGCTGAACGCCGAAGCCGATGAACGTCAGCGTCGCGACGGCGAAGATCGCATACCCGAGCCGCACCGTGAACTCGACCACGACCGGCGCCAGCACGTTCGGGAGGATCTCCGAGAACATCAGATAGAAGGATCGCTCGCCTCGCAGCCGCGCGGCCTGGACGTAGTCGAGCTCCGCCTCGGCGAGGACCGACGCGCGGACGGTGCGCGAGACGACGGGCGTGAAGATCAGGCCGATGGTGAGGGCGACGACCCACCGCGACGAGCTGCCGACGGCGGTCACGATCAGGATCGCCGTGACGATCAGCGGCAGTGACAGCACGGCATCGATCACGCGGCTCGTGACGTCGTCGAAGATCCCGCGGAAGTACCCGGTCATGAGCCCGAGGATCGTCCCCAGCGCAGTGCCGATCAGCGTCGCCGCCGGGGCGATCAGAAGAACGCTGCGGGAGCCGGCGAGCACGCGGGAGAAGACGTCGCGTCCGTTCGTGTCCGTCCCGAACGGGAAGTCCAGCGACGGTGGCTGACTGGTCGGCAGCTGGTTGTCGAAGATCGGGTTGTACGGGCAGACGATCCCCGGGAAGAGCGCACAGAAGATCCAGAAGCCGATGATCAGCACGCCGATCAGCACCGTCGGCGTGCGCAGGAGCAGGCGGAGCCGCTCCGACCGAGCGGAGCTGGACTCGCTCTTCCCGGAGGCGGGCACGGCGGCCGGGTCGGGTGCGACGGCGCTCACTCCGTGGCCCCGAAGCGGATGCGGGGGTTCAGCAGCGAGTACAGGATGTCGGCGACAAGGGTCACCGTGAGGTAGACGATCCCGACCACGAGGACGCCGGCGGTCAGCAGCGGGAGATCCTTCTCGCGCGCCGCCTCGTAGATGAGCAGGCCGATACCCTGGTAGTTGAACAGCACCTCGACGGCGACGAGGCCGCCGACGAGGTAGCCCACCTGGACCGCGACGACCGCGATCGTCGGCAGGAGCGCGTTCCGCAGGACGTGCTTCCGGACGACCACGGACGGGGGCAGCCCCTTGAGGAAGGCGGTGCGGGTGTAGTCGCTATCGAGCGCTTCGATCATGCTCGCGCGCGTGATGCGGGCGATGTACCCGAACAGCACGAAGGTCAGCGTCAGCGCGGGCAGGAGGAGGTACTCGAGCTGCGTGAGGAGGTTCGATCCCTCGGGGGCCTGGGCGGTCACGGGCAGCCAGCCGAGCCAGATCCCGAAGACGAGGATGAGGACGATGCCGGTCACGAACTCCGGCATCGCGGCGAACGAGATGCCCGCGATCGTGATCCCCTTGTCGGTGAGCCCGCCGTAGCGAAGCCCCGCGATCACACCACCGACGATCGAGACCGGGACAACGATCAGGAAGGCGACGAGCGCCAGCTTGAGCGAGTTCTCGAGCGCCGGCTGGAGGAGATCCCAGGCGGGCACCTGCAGCGTGAGCGACTGGCCGAGGTCGCCCTGCACGAGGCCGCTCGCCCAGTCCCAGTACTGCGCGAGCACGGGCCGGTCGGTGCCGAGCTGCTCGTTGAGTGCGTCGACGGACTCCTGCGTTGCGAACGGCCCGAGGACCGAGCGCCCGACGTTGCCCGGCAGGATGGTCGAGATCGCGAAGACGATGACGCTCAGCAGGAAGAGCGTGATGAGCGCGAGCCCGATGCGCTTGAGGATGAAGCGGGTCACGATGGGCCTGCACGGAAGGCGAGCGGGCGGTGGACCGTCATGCCGCCACCGCCCGCCCTTCCGGCACGTCTATGCCAGTCCGACCTTGGCGAGGCGGACGTGCGAGATCCCCTCGGGGACGTAGTTCTTCACCTTCGCGGAGCTCGCAGTGACGTAGTTGATGAAGTAGTTGGTGATCACCGGCGTGTCGCGGAGGAGGAGACCCGCCATCCGCTTGGTCGCCTTGCGCTGCGCCGCGATCTCCGCCGCAGCCAGGTACGTCTTGGCCTGCGAGTCGAACTCGGCGTTCTTGTAGTGCGACGCGTTCCAGTCACCGGTCGAGACGTAGCACCTGGTGAGGTAGATGTTCGGCACGCCGCGAGCGCCGTACTCGGTCAGCGACGCCGTGCGGTTGAGCCACGGCGTGGTGCTGGCGTAGTCGGCCCCGGCCGGCTCGGAGTCGTAGTACTTCGAGACGTCCATCACCTCGAGCCCGACGTTGATCCCCGCTTCGCGGCAGTAAGCCTGCATCGCTGCCGCATGGTCGGTGTGGTCGAGGAAGTTCCACGTCGTGATGTTGAACTTCAGGTTCTCGGCTCCCGCCGCCGTGAGCAGTGCCTTGGCGAGCGTGATGTTCTGCGCCCGCTGCTTGACCGACGGGTCGGACGACGCGAAGCCCTTCCAGAACGGGTTGTCGTTGCCGACCGTCGCGGCACCGAGCATGACCTTGCTGACGAGCTCGCGCCGGTTGGAGCAGAGCGCGATCGCCCGCCGCACGCGCGGATCACGGAGCACGCCCTGGTCGGTGCGCATGCAGAGCTGGCGATGCGCGGCCGTCGGGAGGGTGTAGGCCTTGAACTTCGAGTTGTTCTTGAAGACCTGCACCTCCTGCGGTGACAGCTGCATCGCGAGGTCGATCTGCCCGCCGCGCAGCGCCAGCACGAGCGGTGCCGAGCCGGTGAAGTACGTGACCTTGACGCCGTCGAGCGGCGGCCGTCCACCCCAGTAGGCGGCGTGGCGCACGAGCTCGGCGCTCCGCTTCTCGACGAGCGACTTGAGCTTGAACGCCCCCGTCCCGACCATCCCGCCCTTGACCCACTGTCCCGGCTTGGCGGCGTCGGACGCACGCTGGATGATCGCCTGGTAGGTCGTCTGGCTGAGCAGGTACGGGAAGACGCCGATCGGCGACTTGAGCTTGAAGCGAACCGCGTACGGGCCGACCGCCGACACGCCGGCGGGATCGAAGAACGGCGAGAGCCCGGCGTTCGACTCCTTCGCGCCGACGTACTGCTTCATGCTCGCGACGACGTCCTTCGAGGTCATCACCTGGCCGTTGTGGAACTTGACGCCCTTGCGGAGCTGGAACACCCACTCGGTCGCGTCCTTGTTCGGCTTCCAGCTCGTGGCGAGCCAGGGCACGACCTGGCCCTTCGGGTTCGTGAACGTGAGGTACTCGCCCGGGATGCCGGCGAGCGCGAGGGCTCCACCGTCGTTGAGCAGGTAGGGCTCGAGCGAGCCGCCGGCCGGCAAGCCGACGCGGATCGTGCCGCCCGCCTTGACCGCCTCTCTGCTCGTACTCACGAGGGGAGCGGCGCCCGCCTCGCCGACGAGCCCGAGCAGCGTGCCCATCATGCCGACCGAGAGGCCGAACATTGCCCCGCGCTTGAGGAACTCCGTGCGGTCCAACTCTCCGTTGACCAACTCGTCGATCAGGTTGTTCTCGATCGGGCCGGCCTCGTTATGGCGATAACTCTCGATCCGCCTCATCGTCTCGCGATCCATAAGCCTCTCCTCGCCTTCTACACTCGACATCGAACTGGACAGATGTGTGGACGCTCTACGTCAGACAAAGTTTGGGGGCCTCTCCGACCCCGAACGACGACCCCGAACGAACTGCTCCACCGTGATGGGCTGTTATGACAGGTCCGAGCGGGAGAAGTCAAGCCCCGTCCAGCTTTCTACGCAATGCTCGCCGGGAACCCGGGCGCCCGCAGGTCGGTGCCCAGGGCGTCCTCGAGCAGCTTCACGACCATGGGTGACCAGGCGGCGCCACCGTACTCGTTGCGCGCCCGGATGAACGTCTGCTCGACGAGGCTCGCGAGCTCGAGCGGCACGCCGAGCTCGTCGCCCAGCTCGTGCGCGAAGCCGAGGTCCTTGCACGCGAGGTCCATCGTGAAGCCGATGTCGTAGCTGCCGTTCAGGATCACCTGGCTCTCGGTCTCGTGCACGAAGCTCGTGCCGGAGCTCGCCTTGATCACCTCGAACGACTGGGCGAGGTCGAGCCCCGCCCGCCGCGCGAGCATCAGCGCCTCGCCGGCCGCCACGAGGTGGATGAACGCGAGCATGTTGGTGATCACCTTGATCACCGAGGCGGTGCCGAGCGGGCCGATATGGAACACCCTGCCGCCGATGGCCTCGAACGCCGGCAGGTGCGCGGCGAAGACGTCCGTCTCACCGCCCACGAGCACGGTGATCTCGCCCGACGCGGCGAGGTGGACGCCGCCCGTCACCGGCGCTTCGAGCGTGCGAATCCCCCGGGCTTCGGCGAGTGCAGCGAGGCGCGCCAGCTCGTGGCGGTCGTTCGTGCTCGTGTCGATCCAGGTTCCTCCCGGTGCGAGCCCGGCGAGGAGGCCCGACTCGCCCGTGAGCACGGCCGAGACGGCCGCCGGGGAGGGAAGGCACGTGAAGACGGTGTCCGAGGCCGCGGCAACCTCGCCGGGGGAGCCGGCCCACACCGCGCCGGCCGTGAGCAGCGGCTCCGCCGCTGCCTCGTCGCGGTCGTGCACCGTGAGCGGGAAGCCCGCCCGCAGGAGGCTCGCCGCGAGGTGCCGGCCGAGGTTGCCGAGCCCGATGAAGCCGAGCCTCCGAGAGACGCTGTCGGTCTGTTGCCGGTCAGGGGACGACAACGATCTTCCCGAACTCCGAGCCGGCCTCGAGCCGCGTGAACGCGGCGTGGGCGTCGGCGAGGGCATGCTCGGAGTCGACCAGCGGCTTGACCCCCGTCTGCTCCAGGAACGCACACAGGCGATGGAGCTCCCCGATCGTCCCCATCGACGAGCCGAGCACCGAGAGCTGCCGCCAGAACACACGGGCGAGATCGGCCGACGGGTCGGCGCCGGTCGTGGCGCCTGCGACGACCACCGTGCCACCGGGCCGCAGGGACTTGAGCGAGTGATCCCACGTCGCCTTGCCGACGGTCTCGAGCACCGCGTCGACGCGCACCGGCAACCGGCCGCCGGTTTCGACGGCCCCGGCGGCGCCGAGCTCGAGCGCACGCGCGCGCTTCTCCTCGCTGCGGCTCGCCACGTAGACGGCCAGGCCCGCCGCGCGCCCGATCAGGATCGCCGCGGTCGCGACCCCACCGCCCGCACCCTGCACGAGCACGGACTGGCCGGGCTGCAGGCGGGCGCGGTTGAACAGCATCCGGTACGCGGTCAGGTAGGCGGTCGGCAGGCACGCTGCCTCGGCGAACGAGAGCGCCGCCGGTTTCGGCACGAGGTTGCGTGACGGCACCGCGACGCGCTGCGCGAGCGTGCCCTGGACGCCGCGCTCCGAGAAGAGATGGAAGTCGGCAGCCAGCGTCTCGTCCTCGCCCGGCCCGGCGCTGCCGAGCACGGCATGGACGACGACGTCCCGCCCGTCGGCGGTGACGCCCGCCGCATCCGTCCCGAGCACGACCGGGAGGCTCTCCTCGGTGACGCCGACGCCGCGGAGGCTCCAGACGTCGTGATGGTTCAGGGCCGCCGCGCGGACCTCGACGACCTCCCACCCCTCGGCCGCCGTCGGCTCGGGGATCTCGCGGACTTCGAGACCGGCGACCGGGTCGTCGGGAGAGATACGGGCAACCACTGCTGCGAGCACTTGGAGACCTCCGGAGATGGATGCGCGGCGACCGGTGACGGAGCCCGCGAAAGAGCCGCAACGGTATCCGGCCTCGCCTGCCCGGTGTCGCATACGCTGGAGCGCGTGCGCGCAGTCGTGTTCACCGGAGCCGGCGGCAACGAGGTCGTCCGTCTCGACGAGCGGCCCGAGCCGGTGCCGTCCGGCGACGACGTCCTCGTCGCCGTCCGCTACGCGGCGCTGAACCCGGCCGACCTGTCACAGCGCGAGGGCAACTACCCCGCCCCGCCCGGCTCGCCCCCCGACGTGCCCGGGATCGAGGTGGCCGGCACCGTGATCGCCGTCGGGCCGACGGCACGAAGGTTCGCGCCGGGAGACCGGGTCTTCGGGATCGTCGGCGGTGGCGGCCTGGCGGACCGCGTGCTCGTGCACGAGCTGCACGTCACCGGCGTGCCGGAACGGCTCGACGAGCTCGGGGCGGCCGCGGTGCCGGAGGTGTTCGTGACGGCGCACGACGCGGTGCTGAGCCAGGCCGGGCTCCGGCCCGGCGAGCTCCTCGTCGTCAACGGCGCCAACGGCGGCGTCGGGACCGCCGCCGTCCAGATCGGCGCCCTCTCGGGAGCTCGCGTCCTGGCGACGGTTCGCGCCGCGGGGCTGCGAGAGCGCGTGGCTGCACTCGGCGCCACGGTGATCGACCCGGCCGACCTGGTCGAGCGCGCCCGGGCCGAGGGGGGAGCCGACGTCGTGCTCGAGCTCGTCGGCGCGCCCAACCTCGATCCCGACCTGCAGGCGCTCGCGATCAAGGGGCGGATCGTGATCGTCGGCACCGGGGGCGGCGCCGAGGCGCCGCTCGACCTGCGGAAGCTGATGGGACGGCGGGCACGGGTGATGGGAACCGTCCTGCGCTCACGTCCGCTGGAGGAGAAGGCCGCCGCCGTGCGCGCGTTCACCCGCGAGCTCGTCCCGCACCTCGCAACCGGTCGCATCGCCCCCCTCGTCGACCGCGTCTTCCCGGCCGCCGAGGCCGCGGCCGCCTTCGACCGGCTCCAGGAGCCGGGGAAGCTCGGCAAGGTGCTGCTCGACTTCGGAAGCCCGGCGACAGGCTGAAGCCTGTCGCCGCCCGTCACCCCGCGAGCAGTCGCAGCGGGTTCTCCTCCCGGACGCGCCTCTCGACCGACTCGCCGAGCTCGCCGAGGGCCCGGGCACCGTGCGCGGGGTCGACGACAGGCACGTCGGTGCCGAAGACGAGCTGCTCGACGCCCAGTGCCCCGATACACAGCCGGAGTGCACGCGGGCCGTACGAGGCCGTGTCGAAGAAGAGGTTCCGGTGCGATGCCCGCAGGACCTCGACGCCCCGGGAGGCGAGGCGCTCGAGCTGGATCGGGCCGCCGCCGGCGAGGATCGCGAAGACGACCTTGACGTCGGGCCAGCGCGCCTGAGCGTGCGCAAGCCAGGCGAGGTAGGCGCGCTGCATCTGGCTCGTGTAGTCCACGAGCGCGGGCCACCAGGCGGGCGCCCACCGGGGTGGGGAACCGGAAACGGGATGGACGAAGAGGAAGCCTGAGCCACGCAGGCCGTCGAGGCACGTGGCGAGCGAGGCGAGGTCGTCGAGCCGGTCGGCACCGACCGACACGCCAGCGAAGCCGGCCCGCGGCCGGCCGACGGCGAGCGGCACGATCCGTCCAGCCGCCGCGGCGGTCAGCTCGAGAACGCCGTCCTCCCAGATGCCCTCGAGACGCTCGCGCTCGTCGACAGCCAGTGCCTCGAGCCCCAGCGTCGGCTGCAGCGAGACGATCGCGGTGTCGATCTCCGAGCGGTCGAGCAACGCGAGTCGTGCGGCGAGGTCGTGATGGTCGAGCTCGATCGGGTACGCACCCTCCGGGAGATACAGCGTGTCCGCGTCCAGGAACGGCACCGTCTTTCGTTCGGCCAGCGCCTCACTGAAGGCGCGCGGCCAGAGGTGCTGGTGGACGTCGAAGCCCGGCATCGTCAGGAGCAGATCCTCCCGGAGCGGATCTCCTCGACGAGCGGTTCGAGGTCCGGGAGCGCGTCACCCTCCGCGAGGAACGGGATCAGCCGGCGGACGGCTCCGTGGAGCCTCGTCGTCCCCGCTCCGAGCGTCGCACCGCGGATATCGCACGCCTGCGCCGCGAACATGAGCTCGATCGCCACGACCCGTGCGCCGAGCTCGACCATCTCGGCGAGCCGTCGGGCGGCGAGCGGCGCCATCGTCATCCGGTCCTCGATGCCCTCGGCCTGGGTCGTCGAGACGAGCTCGAACGAGACGGGCTGCGCGAGGAGCCGCGCCTCGACGGCGATCGCCTGTACGGCGATGCCGTACTCGCTGAGGGCGCTCTCGGGCATGGCGGGGCGCTCACCGAGCCCCTCGGTCAGCCCGGTCAGGTGCCGCTGCAGGAGCTTCACGGAGCGCTCGGCTGCGGTCGAGATCGTGGGCGCGAGAGCGAGCCGCGCCAGGTCGAGCGCGGTCGCGAGCGGCTGCACCTCGAAGTTGCCGACGGAGATGACCCGGTCCTCGTCGACGACGACGAGCGGGTTGGACTGCGCGGCGTTGAGCTCGATCGCGAGCTGCGCGGCGACGAAGCCGAACGCGTCGCGAGCGGCGCCATTCTGCTGCGCGATCGTGCGGAAGGTGAGCGGGTCCTGCAGGTCGCGCGCCTCCACCTCGCTGCCGTCGAGCAGCGTGCCCAGCCGTGCGAGCGTAGCCTGCAATCCCGGATAGGGCCGGGCCTTGCCGATCGCGACATGCACCGAGTCCCGGTTGGCCCCCAGGGCCTCGAGATCGAGCGCGCCGGCGTGGTCGAGCGCGTCGAGGAGGAGGAGGGCGTCGGCAAACGCGAGGGCCCCGGATGCCGTCGCGAATGCGCTCTGGTTGAGGAGGGTGATCGCCTCTCCCTGGGCGAGCTCGAAACCGTCCAGGATCCCGTCGGCGAGATCGGCCATCTGCGCGAGGTCGCTCTGGCCGATCGAGCCGTGGGTCCGCAGCACCGGTAGGCGGTCGTCGTTGAGCGCGGCCACGAGGTGCGCCGCGAGCTCGGGCCGGGCAGCAGTCGTCGCCCTGGCCAGCGCGTTCGCGAGCCGGAGGGCCGTTGCCCGGACGATCTCGTGGGCTACGGGCGCGCCCTGCGAGATCCGATGCTGCCGGACGAGCAGGCGGTCGTGATCGGAGGCCTCGACGTCGAACAGCTTGCGGCTCCCGACCCCGGTCGTGACGGCGTAGGCCGGTCGCCCGGCGGCGATTGCCCGTTCGACGACGGCGCGGGCCTGCCCCATCGCCGCGAGTGCGGCAGGATCGATCTCCACGTGCGCGCCGTCGCGCGCGACGGCGAGCAGGTCGTCGAGCGTGAGGCTGGAGCCGTTCAGCGTGACGGAGCGCATGACGCGCCCCATTCCATCACAGCCCGTCAGGCCCCGCGAACGAGAGCACTGCCGGCGGCGCAGAGGACGAACGTGGCTGCGGCCACGAGGACGATCGTTCCCCCCGGCGGCAGGTCGGCGTAGTAGGCGATCGACAGCCCCGAGAGCACCGAGCTGACCCCGAACGCCATCGAGAGCGCGAAGGTCGAGCGGAGGCTCCAGGCGACGCGGTTGGCGGCGATCACCGGCAGGACCATCAGCGCGGCGATCAGGAGGATCCCGACGATGCGCATCGAGACCGCCACCGTGAGCGCCGCGAGCACCGCGACGACGACGTTCAGCCGCGTGACGGGCACGCCGGCGACGCGGCTGCCCTCCTCGTCGAGCACCGTCGCGACGAGACCACGAAAGAGAACGGCGATCGTGAGAAGCGCACCGATCCCGAGCACGAGCACCGTCCAGAGATCGTCGCGGGTCACGGTGAGGATCGAGCCGAAGAGGAACTGGAAGAGGTTGACGTTCAGCGCACCCGCCTTCGATACGAGCACGACGCCGGCAGCGATCCCCGAGTAGAAGACGAGCGCCATGGCCTGATCGGCTGCGGCACCCCCGCGGGTGCGCAGCCACTCGATCGTGAGCGCACCGATCACCGCTGCGACGAGCGCCGTCAGGACCGGCGAGATACCGAGCAGATAGCCGACTGCCACGCCCGCGAACGCAACGTGCCCGAGACCGTCTCCGATCAGCGAGGCCTTCCGTTCGACGAGGAAGAACCCGACGGCGGGCGCGAGCAGGCCCACGACCGCGCCCGTCGCGAATGCGAGCCGCATGAACTCGAGGTCAAGCATGGTGGTGAGAGGGGTCGTGCCACACGCCCGGGAGACCGCTCGGGGAACCGTCGTAGACGATGCCCCCGCGAATGAGCACGATCCGGTCGACGACGTGCTCGACCGCGCCGAACTCGTGCGACACGTAGAGGATCGTGACGCCCAACTCCGACCGCAACTCCTCGAGGAGGAGGCCGAGGGACTCCTGCGAGGCGGCGTCGACTCCGGTCGTGGGCTCGTCGAGGACGAGCAGGGTAGGCTCGGAGGCGAGTGCCTTGGCGATCAGCGCGCGCTGCTGCATCCCGCCCGAGAGCGTCTTCAGAGGAACGTCGGCACTCCCGGTGAGCCCGACCGTCTCGATCGCCCTCGTCACCGCCTCACGGTCGGCGCCGCGCAACGGGCCCCAGATCCCGGCCGGCGCGAGGCGCCCCGTAGAGACGACCTCGCGCACGGTGACCGGAGCCTCCCCGACGAGACGGGATCGTTGCGGGAGGTAGCCGATCCGGGCACCCCCGGCCCCCTTGCCGCTCGCCTTCCCGAAAACGCGCACCGTTCCCGCCGCGGGACGCTCGAGCCCGAGGACGAGCCGCAGGAGCGTGGTCTTGCCACCGCCGTTCGGCCCCGCGATGGCGACGAACTCGCCGGCGCCGACAGTGAGCGAGACGTCCTCGAGGACACGCACGCCCGCCCGGTAGCCGAACGAGACGCCGTCGAGCTCGACGACCGGGCTCGAGCTCAGCTCCTGCATCCGAGCGCCTTCTGGAGGGCGGCGAGGTTCGCGCGCATGACGGTGAAATAGCTCGCTCCGGCGACGGCCTCGCCGTCGGTCAACCCCTCGAGTGGATCGAGCACCGCCGTCCGAACGTCCGCCTCGCGCGCGACCGTCTCGGCGAGCTTCGGCGAGACGAGGGTCTCGAAGAACACCGTCGTCGCCCCGGACTCCCTGACGAGGTCGACCAGGCGCGCGATGGCCCTGGCCGAGGGCTCCGCCTCCGGTGTGAGGCCCTCGAGCGGGACCTGCTCGAGGCGGTATCGTTCCGCGAGGTACCCGAACGCTGCGTGGCTCGTGACGAGCTGGCGCCGAGCGCAATCGCCGAGGCCGCGCCGGTACTCGGCATCGAGCCGGTCGAGCCTTCGCTCGAGGCTATTTGCAGCGGCTTCGTCGCCGAGGACCCTGCCGATCGCGTGCACCATCGCCGCGTAGCGCACGGGGTCCAGCCAGACGTGCGGATCGCCGGCGAGGCCCTCGCCTACCCCGGCGCGAGCTGCGGGAAGGAGATCGACGGACGGGCCGCTCCGCTCCTTCAGGGCCGTCTCCAGGCCGGGCATGAACCCGTCTCCGAGGTAGAGGACGAGCTTCGCTCGGTCCACGTCGCGTACGTCGCCCGGGGTCAGCTCGAGGTCGTGCGGCTCGGCGCCGGCCGGCGTCAGGTTGCGGACATCGACCTTGCCCCCAGCGACCTGCTCCGCGGCGTACGCGAGCGGGTAGAACGCCGCCACGATCTGCTCCCCACCGCTTCCGCCGCCGGAGCGGCACCCTGCGAGCAACCCCCCTGTGGCGACGAGCACACCACTAAAGAGAACGATTCTCGAAAGCACCGCCGCAGCCTAGCAGGTAGTGAGAATCGGTATCATTACGTAGATGCATCAGCCCCACTCGACCTGGAGCGCCGTCGCGCTCGCGAGCCTCCGGGCGGGAGGGCTCCGCAACGGCGGTGCCCGCCGGTCGGTGATCGAGCATCTCGGCACCCAGTCCTGCTGCCGCTCGGCCCAGGAGATCTTCGACGGAATTCGCGGCGACGGCGGCCGCGTCGGGATCGCGAGCGTCTACCGCGCGCTCGATCAGCTCGTCGAGCTGAGCCTCGTGCAGCGTGTCGAGCTCGGCGATGGAATCGCCCGCTTCGAGCCCTCGCACCTGGACGGCGAGCACCATCACCACCTGGTCTGCGACGACTGCGGGAAGGTGGAGCCGTTCTCCGATCCCGGCCTCGAGGACGCGCTCGAGCAGGCCGCCCGGCGGCTCGACGTCGGCATGCGGGCCCACGAGGTCGTGCTCCACGGGCACTGCGGCGACTGCCGCGCCGTCGGCTGAGCGCCGGGCGCCCCTACGGGGCGTCGTCCGGGGGCGGGGACGGCTCCGCGGCCTGCTGATCCGCATCCGGCAGCGACGCACTCTCGGCTGCGAGCTGGCGCCGGAAGACCTCGAAGCCGATCGCACCGAGCACGACGAGGATCACCGTCGTCCGGAAGACCTGGATCGGGAGGATCCAGATGATCAGGGCCATCAGGAGCGCGAACGCACCCCACGCGACCTCTGTCCGCTGCAGCCTCGGCGCGAGCCACGCCCTCGCCGAGACGGCGCGGTCACCGGGCCCGACGAGCCAGGCACCTATAGCGATCAGCACGCCGACCGAAAGCGCAACCCAGCCCGCAGCAGCGAGCGAGTCGGTGATGATCTGCCACGCGTCGCTCGCGGCCGGACGCACCGAGTCGGTCTGGACGAGGTTGTCCACGAAGTACTTCCCCGCCGCCCAGCGGGCCGCGATCACGAGTGCACCGACTGCGACGAGGCCGATCCCCAGCGAGCGCACCTCCTGCCGGCGGCGACCGCGGGCGAGCCAGATCGCTCCCGCCCAGCAGGCGAGCGCGAGGATCCAGACGAAGTTCGCGACCTGCTCCAGCCAGTGGGTCACATCCTGCGCCAGCTTCAGGTCGTCGGATTTGAGGATCGTGACCTGCGCCGCATTCTGCGGGATCTTGTCGGCCAGGTTCTCGATGAAGCCGAAGCGGTCGCCGAGTGTGAGCACGAGCGGCCGCAGGTCGAGCACGACATTACCGTTCGCGGTCTCGAGCGCACGCGTGTCGCCATGCAGCACCTTGATCAGCTGCTGCTGGGAGAAGGACGAGAGCTCGACGAACGTCTTCTGCGCACGGGGCCGCTTCAGGAGCTCGCTCGCCCCCCGGTCGACGAGCTCACGCGAGATGCCCGCAATCGGGGCCGCGAGCCCCTGCAGGTTGTCGGGCAACTTGCCCGTCAGCTCACCCGAGACGTCGACGTTCGCGTACAGCTCGTCCACCAGGGTCGCAGCCACCTGCTCCTGGATCGCAGGGCTCGCGATCAGCTCCTGCGAGGTCTGCTTGAACTGACCCTCGTCGAGCGCCTCGCGCTTGACGTAAGTCGAGAGGATGCTGATCACCGTCAGCAGGACACCGAGGACGAGAAGCGCACGCGCGCCGATGATGCGGGCGCGCGACGGCGGTTGGGCTGCAGGGCTGGCGGTCACGGGACTCCTCCTCTGAACGGGCACGTAGCTTCGCGACCGAGACTATGCCACCTAGGATCGTGACGTGGACGACCGACCCGCTCCAATCCGGATCGAGTACGTGGGCCACGCGACCGTCCTCGTCGACGTCAGCGGGGTCAAGCTTCTCACCGATCCGCTGCTGCGGAACCGTGTCGCCCACCTGCGGCGGGCCGTCAAGGTCGACGGGAACGCGCTCCGGGGCGTCGACACGGTCCTGATCTCCCACCTGCACTACGACCACCTCGACCTGCCTTCGCTGCAGCGGCTCGGGCGCGAGATGCCCGTCGTCGCCCCCCACGGCGCCGGCGCCCTGATCAGGCGCAAGGCCGGCGTCAAGAACGTCGTCGAGATGCGGGCCGGCGAGCAGATCGAGGTCGGGGGGCTCAGCGTGCGGGCCACGAGGGCCGAGCACGACACCGGGCGGCTGCCGTTCGGCGTTCGCGCCGAGCCGCTCGGCTACGTGATCGAGGGCGGCGGCCGCTCCGTCTACTTCGCCGGGGACACCGACGTCTTCGACGAGATGGCAGAGCTCGCGCCGGTCGACGTCGCGCTGCTGCCGATCTGGGGCTGGGGGCCGACGATGGGGCCGGGCCACATGGATCCGACCCGTGCGGCGCGGGCGGCCGCTCTTCTGCGCGCCCGCGCCGCGATCCCGATCCACTGGGGCACCTACTACCCGATCCACCTCGGGATCCAGGGGAAGCCCGCGTTCCTCGGTACGCCGCCCGCCCTCTTCGAGCAGGCGGTCTCGGAGCGCGCGCCGGCCACGGAGGTTCGCGTGCTGCAGCCCGGCGAGACGACCGAGATCTGAGAGCGGCTAGCCTGCGGGCCGCCGGAGGAATGACTCCACCCCCGTGTGCACGGACCGGTGGATCGCGCCGGGCCCGATCCGGTCACCGAGGCCGGTTCGGCTCAGCGTCTCTCTGAGCGTCGCGGTCGTCCGGGCGAGCTCGAACGTGACTCCTGCCTCGGCGAGCCGGTCGATCAGATCCTCGAGCATCGCCACCGCCGTCGTGTCGAGATGACTGATCGCTGAGGTGTCGACGAGCACGGTACGCGCCGGAGGGTGGGCCTCGGCGACGAGCCGCAACGTCTCGTCCCGGAAGTAGGAGGCATTTGCGAAGAACAGCTCGTTCGAGAAGCGGAAGAGAACGAGGCCCGGGATGGTCGCGTACTCGGGGTGGCGATCGACGCTGCGGAAGAGGTAGTCCTCGTCGGCGCTCGTCTCACCGGTTGCCCGCCCGAGCACCGTGATCCTCGGCCGGTAGGCGCGGCGAATCAGCGCGAGCAGCGAGGCGGTCACGGCGATCACGATGCCGGGCAGCACGCCGATCAGGGCGACCGCCGCGAAGCCGACGATCGCGAGTTGTGCGTCGCCCTGATCGATCTGCCACAGCCGCCGGAAGCCGCGCACGTCGACGAGCCCGATCACGGCGGAGATGATGATCGCCGCGAGCGTCGCCTGAGGGAGGCCGGCGAAGAGCGGCGTCAGGAACAGCATCGTGGCGACGAGCAGCACAGCCACGACCAGCCCGGAGAGGCGGGTGCGAACGCCCGCGGCGTCCCCGACCGCGCTGCGGGAGAGGCTCGCGTCGACCGGGAACCCCTGCAGCAGGCCGGCTCCGACGTTCGACGCCCCGAGGGCGACGAGCTCCTGATTCGCGTCGATCTCGTAGCCGCCCTTTGCCGCGAGCGAGCGCGCTGCGCCGATCGACTCCGCCAGCGCGACGAGCGCCAGGGCGAACGCGCCGCCGCTGAGGGCTCCGATCTCGCCGAGGCCGATGGCCGGGATCGAGACCGTCGGCAGGCCGGCCGGTACGTCTGCAATGACGGCGACACCGTGGGCGGCGAGGTCGAAGGCGCGACTGACACCGATCGAGACGGCCGCGACGACGAGCGCCCACGGGACCTCCGGAGCCATGCGCCGCAGCACGAGGAGGGCGGCCAGCGAAACACAGCCGATCGCCGGCGTTCGCCAGCCGATCTCGTCGAGCGCCCCGATCGTCCGCCAGAGGATCTCCGGCACGTTGCCCGGCTCGACCGACAGCCCGAGCAGCTTCGGCAGCTGCCCGACGATGATCACGACCCCGATCCCGCTGATGAAGCCGACGAGCACCGGACGGGCGAGGAACTCGGACACGAAGCCGAGGCGCAGGGCCCCGGCGAGAACGAGCACGCCCCCGGTGAGCACGGCGAGGGCGGCTAGGAGCATCGGATACTGCTGGGCCGGGAACGCCGCTGCGACCGGGACGAGCGCGGCCGCCGCGGTGATCGCAATCGTCGAGCTCGGGCCGACGTCGAGCTCGCGACACGTGCCGAAGACCGCGTACATGACGCCGGCTGCGAGCGCAGCGAAGAGCCCCGCCTGCGGCGGCGCTCCCGCGAGCGCGGCGTAGCCGACCGCCTGCGGCACGAGCACGGCCCAGACGGCGAGGCCCGCGACCAGGTCCCGGCCGAGGAACGACCGCTCGTAACGCGGGAGCCAGTGCGTGATCGGGGCGTAGCGCGCGAGTCGTTCGGGCATGAGGCGCCATCCTGACCCTTTCCGTGAGCGGATGTGTCATTCTCTCGATTGCCACGAGTGTGGCGCGCCGTCCCCGGAGGGCGGGAAGCCGCGCCTCATTCCGACAAGGAGTACCGAATGCCGCTCGCTAGTGACTACCCGTTCCTCGACGTCCTCTGGTCGATGGTGATCTTCTTCGCGTTCGTGATCTGGATCTGGCTGCTGATCACGGTCTTCGCGGACGTCTTCCGCCGCCGCGACATCGGCGGTGGCATGAAGGCTGTCTGGATCGTCTTCGTCATCGTCCTGCCGTACCTCGGTGTCCTCATCTACCTGATCGCCGAGCACGACGGCATGGCCGACCGCAGCATGGAGCAGATGAAGGCCATGAAGGCGCAGCAGGACGACTACATCAAGTCGGTCGCCGGTTCCTCGCCCGCTGATCAGATCGCGCAGGCCAAGAGCCTGCTCGACAGCGGCGCGATCAGCCAGGCCGAGTTCGACGCCCTCAAGTCGAAGGCCCTGGGCTAGGCAGAGTTGCCGGGCGGGTGCGACGTCGGTGACGCCGCACCCGCTCGAAAACTGCGATGCTCTGGGTATGGCCGGGACGATCCTGATCGGGTTCGACGACAGCGACGGGGCCGCTCGAGCCCTCGACCACGCGATCGCGGAGGCGAAGTCGTCCGGAGATACGCTCGTCGTCGTCGCCGTCTTCGAGACGATGTTCGACCCCGAAGGGCCGCAGAGCTTCGGCAGCCTGACCGAGGAGGCCAAGATGATGCCCCTCGTGGAGCCTCCCGAGCTCGAGCCGGTCTTCGCAAAGGCGCGAGCCCGGATCGAGGCGGCGGGGATCGAGGCGGACTACGTGTGGGCCGTCGGCAACGCGTCGGAGAAGATCACCTCGGCCGCACGTGATCGCGACGCCCGCCTCGTCGTGCTCTCCTCCCATCACCACGGCTTCTTCGGCCGGCTCCTCGGCGACGACGTCGCGGGCGAGGTCGAGCACGAGCTCGGCGCGCGTGTGGTCGTCGTCGACTGACCTGACTACTCGCCGCCAACGCCCGCGGCTCGGGGCCCGGGCCCTGCACATGATCCCGGGCGTCCGCCGCGTCCGGGCCCAGATCGAGCCGTACGCCGAGGCATGGCGCAGGTCGAACGCGGACGCACTCGAGCGGACGGGGCCTCTGTGGCTCGTGCTCGGCGACTCGACCGCTCAGGGCATCGGCGCCTCGGCGTTCGACCGCGGCTGGGTCGGCCAGCTGCGGGAGCTGATCACGACCCCCGAGCACTCGTGGCGGATCGTCAACCTCTCGCTGAGCGGAGGCCGGGTGCGGGACGTCCTCGACGAGCAGCTGCCGGCTGCGCAGCGGCTCGAGATCGACCCGGCCCTCGTCACCGTCGCCGTGGGCGCGAACGACATCAGGCCCCGTCGCCGCGCCGAGCTCGCGTCGGCGCTCGAGCGACTCCTGGCGACGCTGCCCGAGCACGCCGTGGTGGGAACGATCCCCGGGCGCCCGAGCGTCGTGCACCCGTTCAACGAGCTGATCCGGAGGCACTCGTCCGAGCGGGGGCTGCGCGTGGCCGAGACCGCGTCTGCCATCACGCCGCCCTGGCGGGGAAAGCTCGCGTCCGACTTCTTCCACCCGAACGACGTCGGCTATGCGGCGTGGGCAGCCGCGTTCGCTGCATCGCTGCCCGCCTCGGTCTAGGCTGGCGCCGGTGAAGATCTCCCGGGTCCGCGCATTCCGCCAGCTCCAGCCCTTTCGGCGGGGGAACTACGCGATGGGGCACGTCGGGTCAGCAGCGTTCGACTCGACGATCGTCGCCCTCGACACGGACGAGGGGATTACCGGCTTCGGCGAGATGGCTGTGATCAGCGCCGTCTACGCGGACTCGTTCGCAGCAGGGGCGCGGGCCGGGGTCGAGCAGCTGGCGCCACTTCTGCTCGGCGCCGACCCGACACAACCGAGGGCCGTCCTGGCGCTCCTGGACGGAGCGATGCGCGGGCAGCCCTACGTCAAGTCATCACTCGACATGGCCTGCTGGGACCTGGCGGCGCGCGCGGCGGACAGGCCGCTGTGCGAGGCGCTCGGCGCCCGTTTCGGCGACGCTGTCCCGCTCTACAACGTCGTCACCGTCTCGTCACTCGACGAGGCCGTCTCCCTCGCCCGCGAGCTCGTCGCCGACGGGTACCGGCGCCTGCAGGTCAAGGTCGGCACCGTCCCGGAGGCCGACGCGGAGCGGCTCGCGGCGGTGCGCGACGCCGTGGGCGACGAGATCGTCCTCTTCGCCGACGCGAACGGAGCCTTCACGCCCGGCGGCGCGCGACGGTTCCTGCGCGCCACCCGCGACCTCGAATACACCCTCGAGCAGCCGTGCCGCACCTATGCCGAGTGCGCGTCCATACGCCCGGCAGCTGACCGTTCACTCGTGCTCGACGAGTCGATCGTGACGCTCGACGACCTCCTGCGCGCCCACCGGGAGGGGGTTGCGGACGGGATCACGATCAAGCTCCAGCGTGTCGGCGGCATCACACGGGCCATGCTGATCCGCGACGTCGCGGTCGAGCTCGGAGTCGAGGTGACGGTCGAGGACGCGGGTGGCGCAAGCCTCGTCACCGCCGCGGTCGTGCATCTCGGCCTGGGCACCCCGGAGCGCCTGCGGGTGCACACGTGCGACTTCCACACCTGGGTCTCGGTCGACCACGGCACGGGGTTGCCGCCGCGCGCAAGCGGCGCGCAGCATCCACCCCCGGGGCCCGGTCTCGGGATCGCGGTCGATCTGGAGTCTCTCGGCAACCCGGTCGTCGATACCGGCGGTAGCGCCGCCGGGGCACCGGGGTGCCGCACGTAGGATGACCCGGTCGGCAGAGGAGGAGCGTGTGGAGGACAGTCCGAGAGCGCGGAGAGGCCGGCGTGGCCGCGCCGCAGCTGCCACGGCAGGGCCCGTTCCGGAGCGGCGCTCGACAAAGTACCGGCACCTCGAGAATCCGTTTCCGCCGACCGGGATCCTCAGCGATGACCAGGTCGCACATCTCCACGCCTCGGCGCTGACCGTCCTGCGGGAGCACGGGATCAAGGTGCTGCTGCCCGAGGCGCGGGAGGTCTTCCGCAAAGCGGGCGCGCGCGTCGACGAGGAGACCGAGATCGTCATGTTCGAGGGGGAGCTCGTGGAGCAGGCCCTGGCCTCCGCGCCCACCTCGTTCGAGCTGGTCGGCCGCTCGCCGGAGCGCACCGTCACGCTCGGCGGGCGCCACCTGGCGACGGTCCCGGTCAGCAGCCCGCCGGCCGTGAGCGACCTCGACGGCGGCAAGCGCTCGGGCAACCTCGCAGACTTCCGCGACCTCGTCCGGCTGACGCAGCACTTCGACGTTATGCACGTGACCGGGCCGTGTGTGGAGCCCCAGGACGTCCCCATGCAGTTCAGGCACCTCCAGTCCGGCCTCGCATACCTGACGCTGACCGACAAGGTGCCCTACCTCTACGCCCGCGGGCGGGGCCAGGTCGCCGACGGATTCGAGATGTTCCGGATCGGCTACGGGGTCGACCATGAGACGTTCGCCTCCGCCCCACGCTGCTACACGGTGATCAACAGCAACTCACCGAGGCAACTCGACATCCCGATGTGCACGGGCCTGATCGACTTCGCGACCGCGGGGCAGGTGTCGATCATCACGCCGTTCACGCTCGCAGGAGCGATGGCACCCGTGACCCTTGCGGGTGCGCTCACCCTCCAGCACGCCGAGGCGCTGGCGGGCGTCACCCTCACGCAGGCTGTGCGGCCGGGCGCGCCCGTCGTCTACGGCGCCTTCACCTCGAACGTCGACATGAAGTCGGGTGCGCCTGCGTTCGGGACGCCCGAGTACTTCAAGGCGGCGCTCGCGAGCGGGCAGCTCGCCCGCCATGTCGGCCTCCCGTACCGCTCCTCCGCGCCGAACGCCTCGAACGCCGTCGACGCGCAGGCGATGTACGAGACGATGACGAGCCTCTTCGGCGCCGTGCTCGGAGGCTGTAACGTCCTCCTGCACGCGGCCGGCTGGCTCGAGGGCGGGTTGACGGCGTCCAAGGAGAAGTTCATCCTCGATGTCGAGGTCCTGCAGATGCTGGCCGAGACGTTCCAGCCGCTCGTCGTCGACGACGACGAGATCGGCCTCGACAACATCGCGCAGACCCCCCCGGGCGGCCACTTCTTCGGCGGCGAGCACACGCTCGCCCGCTACCGGGACGCCTTCTACGAGCCGCTCGTCTCCGACTGGGCGAACTACGGCCAGTGGGTCGAGGAGGGCTCGCGCGACGCGACGCAGCGGGCGAACGAGACGTGGAAGCGCATCCTGGCGGAGTTCGAGCCGCCACCGCTGGACGACGCCGTCGCCGAGGAGCTGGACGAGTTCGTCGCCCGGCGCACGGCAGAAGGCGGCGCGCCGCCGGAGTCGTAGCATGGCGAGCGCGGCAGGCAGCGGACTGATCCAGCTCGGGACGCCGATCCGGCCGGTTGGGCCGATCGGGCTCTCTCCCGCGGAGCGCCGGCGCTACGAGCGTCGGGCACGGCTTCTCGCCTGGGGCGGGATCGCCTGGCACTTTGTCGAGTTCCTGCTCGCGATCGCAGCCGGCGTCGCAGCAGGGTCGATCGCGCTGATCGGGTTCGGCGCCGACAGCCTGATCGAGGCCGTCGCCGGCTTCGTCGTCGTCTGGCTGTTCACGGGGAGCCGGCTCGGGTCGAGCCACGCCGAGCGCCGGGCCCAGCAGCTGATCGCGGTCAGCTTCTACGTGCTCGCCGCGTACGTCGGCGTCGAGTCGACAAGGACGCTCGTGATCGGCGACCGGCCCGAGGCGAGCTGGTTCGGGATCGGCCTCGCCGCGTTGACGGCGCTGACGATGCCTCTGCTCGCGCGCGCGAAGCGCCATGTCGGCAGGAAGCTCGGCTCCGCCGCCGCCGTCAAGGAGGCCTCCCAGACGAGCCTCTGCGCATACCTCTCCGTCGCGCTGCTCGTCGGGCTCGGCGCCAACGCCCTGTTCGGCTGGTGGTGGGCAGACCCGCTCGCCGCCCTCGTGATCGCCGCCGTCGCGCTCAAGGAGGGGCGGGAGAGCTGGCGGGGCGAAGGCTGTGCCACCGGCTGCTGCTAGGGAGAGCCGCCACCGGAGCGGGTGCGAACGACGACGCCCACCTCACGTGTCGGGCCCGTCCATGCCCGCGGGCTCGTCCTCACTGCTGCGCCGTTGCGGGGCTCGACCGGTGGGGAGACCGGCCTCGCGCCAGGCGGCGTAGCCACCGATCACGTCGCCCGCGTTGGTGTAGCCGAGCTCCGACAGCGTCGCGGCGGCGAGGATCGTGGAGCAGCCGTGATCGCAGATGAGAATGACCGGCTGGTCGGGGCCACCGAGGTGAGGGTTGCGCCAGGGGCTGTCGAAATCGGTGCGCCACTCGAGGACCGTGCGCGGGATGTGGAGTGAGCCCGGAACGATCCCGTCTCGCTCCCGGTTGCCGTCGGAGCGGATGTCGATCAGCAGCGCGCCGGTGCGCGTGGCCTCGAGAGCCTCTGCCGGTGCGTGGCGGACGATTCGCTCCCGGGCTTCCGCGAGCAGGTCGTCGAGCGTGCGTCGTCGGACGCCGGCAGCCACACCAAAATTATGTGGCTCTTGCCGCAATCTGTCCATCTTCCGAGGCGTGAGGGCCGCGTCGGCGTACGATGAGCGGCAAGACCGATTGCAGAGCGCCCGCAGAGGCGGAGAAGGGATTGAGGAGATCAGGGTCGTCGAGGGCCTGTCAGGAGGCATCGAGCCAGGAAGCACCGTCTCGGTGGCCGAGCTGGGTCTACCGGTCAACGGGACCGGCGGAGTCCTCCTCGTCTTCTGGAAGTCGACCTGACAGGGCTGTCGGCGGGAGTGTCCCGCCGTCGTCAGGCTCCATGAGCGATTCGCCGACGACGGGCTCGAGGTCGTCTACATCGGCGCGATCGAGACCGAGGAAGCCTGCACCGCCTGGAAGGAGGAGTACGGTCTCGAATTTCCCGTGATCTCCGACGGTGACGGGACGCTCTTCCGTGCGCTGACCAACGGATGGGTGCCCTGGAGCGTTCTCGTGGGGCCGGACGGCAAGGTGGTCTTCTCGGAGAACGAGTTCGACGAGTCCGGCTTCTCGAACGCGATCCAGCAGATGGTCGAGCGCCCGGCCGTGACGACGCCGGCCGCGCGCCGGATCGCCGGGCCTGTTGGCTGCACCGTCGTGCTGGGCGGAGGTACCGGCGGGCTCGTGGCTGCACGCGAGCTCCGGGACCGGCTCCCGGCCGACCACCGGATCGTGCTCGTCGACCGCGCACCCGACCACGTCTACCAGCCATCGCTGCTGTGGCAGATGGTGGGCGAGCGCCGACCGAGCCAGTTCAGCAGGCCACTCAACCGGCTGCAGCAGAAGGGAATCGAGTTCCTGAACACCGAGGCCGAGGCGCTCGACCTCGACAACAGGGTCGTCGTCACAACGGCCGGCGACCTCGCCTACGACTCGCTCATCGTCTCGCTGGGTGCTCGGCTCGCGCCCGAGACCGTCGCCGGCTTCGAGGAGATGGCCTTCAACCTCTACACGACGGAAGGCTGCGCCCGGATCCACTCCGCCCTCGCGGCCCTCACCGAAGGCGTGGTTGCCGTCCTGATCCCGGAAATGCCGTACAAGTGCCCCGCCGCCCCCTACGAGGCCGCGTTCCTCGCCGAGTCCTTCATCCGCAGGAAGGGGATCCGGCGGAACGTCGAGATCCACCTCTTCACGCCCGAGCACGCGCCGATGCCCGTCGCGCCGGCTGCCCTCGGCGACTCGGTCGCCGACATGCTGGCCGCACGCGGCATTCACTATCACCCGCTGTTCACGTTCCAGGAGCTTCGGCCCGAGACGAGCGAGATCCTCGACTCCGAGGGCCGCGCCCACCGGGTCGACCTGCTCATGGTCGTCCCACCCCACCAGGCACCCGAGGTCGTGCGATCGTCCCCGCTCCTGGGCGTCTCCGGCTTCATCCACGTCGACCCGCGGACGCTGCAGACCGACTACGACGACGTCTACGCGATCGGGGACGTGGCGACGATCAAGCTGCCGAACGGCAAGGCGCTGCCCAAGGCGGGCGTCTTCGCCCACGCCCAGGCGAAAACCGTGGCAGAGCGGATCGCGGACGGCTACGGCGGCAAGGCGTCCGCCGCCCGCTTCGACGGCCACGGCTCCTGCTGGATCGAGCTCGGCGACGGCAGAGCCGGGTTTGCCGGCGGCAACTTCTATGCCGAGCCCGAGCCCCAGGTCAAGATTCGGCGACCGGGCCGGCCCTTCCACTGGAGCAAGGTGGCATTCGAGAAGTGGTGGCTGCACCACTGGCTCTAAGGGGGCGTCTCAGGAGAGGAGCTCCCTCACCCTCTCCTTGGGCCGACCGATGATCGCCCTGTCGGGGGTCACGACGACCGGGCGTTGCAGCAGCTGCTTGTGGCGCACGAGCAGGTCGACCACCTGCTCATCCGTGCGCGCGTCGTCATCGGTGAGGCCGAGCTTCTTCCAGAGCGAGTCGCGGCGCACGAGGTCCGTGGCCGGCTCTTCGAGCTTCGCGATGATCGCCCGCAGCGTCTCGGCGTCCGGGGGCGTCTTCAGATACAGCACCACGTCGGCGTCGACGCCGAGCTCCTCCGCAATGCTCACGGCATTGCGACTGCTGCCTCAGTTCGGGTTGTGGTAGATCGTCACGCCGCTCATGGCTGCACTGTAGACCGCTGAGGGGGTTCTCGCCGACCTCTGCCCTACGATCGAGAGATGCGACGTCCCTTCACGCTCTCGGTGGGCGCCGCCGCTGTGGTCGCGGCCGTCGCCCTGACCACCCCCGCGGACGCAGCCGGCCCCCGGTTCTTCCAGATGCCTTCGCGCAACATCTACTGCGCGTACATCCCTGCGGACGCCGGCGACCCTGCTGCCCTGCGCTGCGACATTCTCAGCGGCTTGCGCCCGGAGCCGAAGACGTCCTGCGACCTCGACTGGACGGGAGCGTCGCTGAGCGTCCGAGGCAGGGCAAGCGCGAGCTGCGCCGGCGACACGGTCGCGACGCCGAACGCGCGCGTTCTCGCCTACGGCTCGACCTGGAGGGTCGGTGGCTTCACCTGCCTGAGCCGGACGACCGGGCTGCGCTGCACGAACCGGGGCGGCCACGGCCTCTTCCTCTCCCGTGAGCGCTGGCGCGTGTGGTGACCGGCGTCTCGGACCCCGGGCGCCCACGAGGTTCGTGAGCCCCGGGCCGCTCGGGGTGTGGCTGCAGCGTACGCCGGCGGAGCCTGCCGCTGACGACGAGAGGGCCTCGACGGAGGCCCTCTCGTCGCACGCGGCGGCAGGCAGGTTACTTGACGAGCGTCAGCAGTTTGAACATCGGCAGGTACATGCTGATGATGATGATGCCGACCATGACGCCGACGCCGACCATCATCAGCGGCTCGATGATCGAGGTGAGCGCCTGGATCGACGCGTCGACCTCGTCCTCGTAGAAGTCCGCGACCTTGGAGAGCATCTTCTCGAGCTCGCCGGTCTCTTCGCCGATCTTCACCATCTGGGCGATCATCGGCGGGAAGACCGAGCTCTCGATCAGCGGCTGCGCGATCGAGGCGCCCTCCTCCACGCGGAGACGCAGCTTCGCGGTCTCCTCCTCGACGACCCAGTTGCCGGTCGTCTGCGCAGTGATCTCGAGGGCGCGCATGATATCGACGCCGGATGCAATCAGCGTCGAGAGTGTCCGTGACCAGCGGGCCATCGCGACCTTGCGGACGACGGAGCCGATCGAAACCGGAAGCCGCAGCTTGAAGGTATCCCACTTTGCCCGGCCGGCCTCGGTCTTCTTCCAGCGACGGAACCCGAAGAACACACCGAACCCAAAGGAGCTGATGAACACGATCCCCGGGATCGGGATGCCCGGGAACCACGGATGGCGCAGCGCATTCGAGCCGTACATCACGTACTGGGTCAGCATCGGCAGCTCGCCCCCGAGCTGGTCGAAGATCTTCACGAAGACCGGAACGAGGAACATCAGCATTCCGGTCATCACCAGGGTCGCGAACACGAGCACGACACTCGGGTAGATCATGGCGCCCTTGACCTGGCGCTTGATCCGCTGCTCCTTCTCGATCTGCACCGCGACGCGGTCGAGCACCGTGTCGAGCACGCCGGCGGCCTCGCCTGCCTCGACCATCGCCGTATACAGGCGGCTGAACACATCCGGGTGCCTCGACATCGCCTCCGACAGGAGCGCACCCGTCTCGACCTCCTCGCGGACGTCGTCGATCACCCTTCCCAGCGCAAGGTCGTCGGTCTGCTCCTCGAGGATCACGAGCGCGGTGACGACCGACAGGCCGGCCTCGATCATCGTCGCGAACTGCCGCGAGAAGACCTGCAGCGACTTCGGCTCGACCTTCTTCGCGAACATCCCTGGCTTCGTCTTGGCCGCGCCAGTGCTCCTGATCTCCGCGATCCGCTCGGCGAGCAGGCCTCCGCCGAGCAGGGCATCCCGGGCGGCGGAAACGTCCGATGCCTGGATTTCGCCCGAAAGCTGGGCGCCCTGGGCGTTGATGGCACTGTAGGCGAACTGGGGCATCTACGTGTCTCCTCTCGGCACGCCGGGAATCAGGACGGGGCGGCGGTCGTCGCTGGGGTCGAGGAGCCCGAAGAGCCTGTGGTGGTACCGGCCGGCGCTTCCTGGCCCGTCGTGAACCCTGCGATGGTCTCGGGGGTCGTACCGGTGTAGACGAGCTTCAGCTGGTAGCGGACACCCGTCGCCGTGTTGACCAGCGTCACCTTCTTCCCGAACTGGAGGGTGACGGCCTGACCATCGTCGAACGAGCCGCCCGCGACGCCGATCTTCGCCTGCTTCTTGGTGAGGGAGCGGAGCACGAACAGCGGATCGCCCTCCGGGAACTTCTGCTTCACCTTCAGCTGCTGGGGCCCGCCGTCGAGGTTGATCGTCGCATAGACGAGAGGCGGCGGCTCGGCGGCCTGACTCGACCCCGGGGTTGCCTGACCGCCGGTGACGGTCGGGCCCTGAGTGCCCGCGGAGGGCGCCTGCCCGCTCGCGGTGACGGCCGCACCGCCGGTGGGCTCGACGCCCGCCTGCTGGACGAATGGATCCTTGACCTCGAAGAGCGTGAACGACGCGAGCTGGCTCGGAGCCACCCGGACGACGGTGGCACCCGGAAGCGCGACGCCGGCGACGAAACCCGCCGGCTTGGCAGCACCGTTGGACGAGCCGGTGGCCGTCGCCGCTGCGGCCGGGACGCCGGCGACGCCCACGCCAACCGGCGTGGCCGCGGGTACGGCAACTGGCTGGCTGTCCTTCTTCATCAGCTTGGGCACCTGCATCGCCGCCAGCCCGAGCAGCAACACGCCGCCGACGATGAGGATGATCTTCTGCTTTTTCGCCTTGGCGGCGGCAACATCGGCGGTGGTCTTGGCCATCAGGGAGTCGCTCCTGCCGCGACCGTCCCACTCGTGGACGTGTCGGTAGTCGTGGACGGGGTTGGGGTGGGTGCAGGCGCCGGGGCGCTGAAGACGTAGGTGTTCAACGTCACCTTGGCCTGGACGGCGGGGAACGTCTTCCCGTCGGCGGGTGCGCTGATGGCGACCTGGGACACCGAGTAGAGGCGGCCCCGGGCATCCAGCCGTCCGCCGCGAACCGAGACGAGCGAGCGCAGGTCGCCGAGGAATCGCGAGACGTTGCCGAAGCGTCCTTGAACGACGACGGAGAGCGGCTGCTGCACGTACCCGGTGCCGAGCACCTGCGGCGACGGCGTGATCGAGCTGAACTGCAGCGCGTTGCGACCGGCGATCCGGTTCACGTCGAGCACGATGCCCGACATGTCGACCTCGTTCGGCAGGGCTTTCGTGAGCCGGTAGAGATCACTGGGCTTGACCGTCACGCTCGCGGACGGCCGAGCGAGCTGGATCCGACGCTGGGTCAGCTCGGCACGTGAGGCAGCGACCTGTGCACCGAGATCGGCCGCCTTGTTCCGCTGCGGTGCAACCAGGAGGAACCACGCAGCAGCAAGGAGGAGCAGACCGCCGGCCACGGCCACGCCGATCCTCGCCTTCGGCGAGCGAAACTGGTCACTCATGACGCACCTCCGGAGTTCAGGTCGGCGACGATGACAAAGTGGACAACCTTCTTCGTGCCAAGGAGCTGCCCACCACTGGAGGTCAGGGTGACGGTCCGGAGCGACGGAAGGGTGGCGAGCCGTGCGAGGAGACGCGCGACGTCGGGTTGGGTGTAGGTGAATCCGTCGATCGAGACGGCGGTCGGAGTGGCAGCCGGAGCGCCCGCTGCGACCGTGGCTGCATCCGCGAGGTTCCCGCCCTCGGGCTGGGTCATCGAGAGGCTCGTAAGCCAGACGTTCTCCGGAAGCACGCGCGAGATGTCGCGGAAGACCGCATCCCAGGCGAGTCGGCCACCGAGAACGCTCGCAACCGCGGTGGCGCGAACGGCCTCGTTACCGGCGACGCCTGCATCGATGACCACCGCGTTGGGTTCCGGCAAGGCTGCGATCTCCGCCGTGACCGACTCGAGCTCGGACTGCCGGTCGGCAACCTGCCCGTTGGCCCCGAGGTAGAGGAAGCCGAGCGCGACGAGAGGGACGGCCACTGCGATCGGCGCGCCGATCGCGATCATGGTCGAGCGCCTGGTCTTCTTCGCGACCGCGTCCTTCGGGAGAAGGTTGACGCCACGCATCGACCCGTCGTCGATCGCAAGGCCGATCGGTACCGCCATTGAGCCAATCACGGCTTCGATCGCAGGATCGATGTCCCCGGCGCGGATCACCCGGGCAAGTGGATCACCGACCGCAACGTCGACGCCGATCATCTGGTGGAGCGCGTCGCTGAGACCCTCGAGGTGCGATGTCCCGCCGGTGATCACGATGCCACCGATCCCGAGGGATTCCGCCTGGGTCTGGTAGAACTGGAGTGAGTTGACGAGCTCTCGTGCGAACGGTGTGAGCCGGAGGTGCACGGCCTCGGTCGCCTTCGCGCGGGTCACCTCGTCGAGGGGCTCGTACTGTCGGCCGGGGCCGGACAGGGAGAGGTGGCGGAGGATCGTCGCGGCCTCGGCCGGCCGGACGTCCAGAGAGGTGGCGATTGCCTCCTCAAGGGCACTGCCGCCCCAGTCGAAGACGCGCGTGAACTCGCACGTGCCTCCTCCTGCGACGAGCAGCGTGGACGACTCGTGCCCGATCGCAACGACGACGGTCGCCGTGTCATCGGCCTTTCGTGCTACCGCCGGCTTCGGCCCGACGAAGGCCCGTAGCAGGGCGAGGGCCTCGAGATCGATACCCGTCAGCTTGATGCCGGCGCGGTCGGCCACACGCTGGTACGGCTCAACCTGATCGCGCGGCGCGACGACGAGAAGGAGGCGTCGCAGGCGCTCTCCTCCCTCGCCGGTACGTTCCTCGATCACGCGGTAGTCGAGCACGGACTCGTTCAAGGAGACCGGCAGCACCTCGTGCGCCTTGAATCGAACAGCATTGTCGAACTGCGTCTCGTCGTCCGAACCGACGATGTCGATCGTGCGCACGCCGATCCGGTTGCTCGAGAGCCCGATGCGAACGTCGTTCCGGGGCAGCTTCTCCTCGTCGAAGAGGGCCTGAACAGCTGTTGCCAGCGCATCCTCGTCACGCACTTCGCCGTCGACGACGATTCCCTCGGCGAGCGGCCGCCGGGCGAGCTCGAGGAGCTCGTGCCCCGCATCCGTCTCGGCGACGACGGACGCAGCGATCTGCGACGCGCCGATCTTCAGGCCGACGAGCTTGCGCGACTTGGCGCCGGATTTGGAGCTGCGCCGACCGGGCTTCTTCCCGGTGCGTCGGTTCTTCCGTGAGGCGAAGCGCCCCGCCGCAGCGGGTGCCTCCGCGACCGGCGCCTCTTCGGGATCAACTGACACGTCTGCTACCGGGGTCTCCTCTGCGACGGCGACCGGAAGCGACACAACGTCCTCGACGGCCTGCAAGTCCCCGTCGGGCTCGACGACGCTCGCCGGGGAGGGCTCCGTGGCTCCGACAGGCCAATCCAGATCCGTTTCCTCGCGCGCGGCTGCCTGCTCCTCGTCACGATCGACCGGGGCGAGCAGGGAGAGCGCGGCCTGGCGCACGGCCTCGGACTGCTCCGCCGGCTCGGGCACCCGAGCCTCCTCCGGAGGCCGTGTCGCTGTGACGTCGGCAGCCGGCTCGGGATCGAGAGTCATGGCCGACTCGGGGGCTGTTTCCGCGGCGGGCTCGTCGGGAGTCGTACGCTTGCGCCCGAAGCCGATCTCACGCTTGTAGAACGGAATCGCCGCCGCAGCCGCGACGACCTCGGAAGCATCCGGCTCCTCGACTGCCTCGACCGGCACCCCGTGGTCATCCGACTGCCCCACGGCTTCAGCTCCATCGTCGTCTGCATCGTGCTCGGTGGCGGCTGCCGCAGGAACGGCCTCCTCGGGTGTCTCGCGCTTGCGCCGGAAGCTGATCTCACGCTTGTAGAACGGGATTGCTTCCCCGGCGACCTCTGCGCCTTCGACGGCTCCCTGGGACTCGTCGAGCTGAACCACGGTGTCGGGGATCACAACCTCCGGGATCACCGGCGCGGGAACCCCGATGTCGGGGGTCGCCGGCGCCGGTTCCGGGCTGTCTCCCTGACCCGGCGTGGCACTCGCGCGGGGCTGCTCATGATGCCGCTTGAAGGAAATCTCGGTGCGATAGTGCGTCACCGACGTCCGCTCCTCGGAGGGAGCGAAGCCGATCGGGTGGCGCCGCGGGTCGCCGGGGCCGGCCGCACCTCCAACGCGCGCACCGCCGATGCCGATCGCGGGCGTCTCCGGGGCCGGCCCGAGCGGGTCGCCGGTCCGTGACGGATCGAATGACGAGGTCGGTTCGTCCCCGGCCGAGCGCTGGCTCGAGAACACGTTCATGGGATTCCACAGGGTCATTGGCGGCTAGCTCCCGGCCACCCGCAACGCTGCTCCGAGAATCGGGGCAGCGACAGGTGTGGCGTCGTTGGACAGGGCGGGGATCGGAATGCCGGCGCGCTCGAGCGCCGACACCAGTGCATCGGGCCGACTGGAACGGCCGACCGCTTCGGAAACGGTGATGAGCTTCTTCTGGACGAGCTCGGTCAGCGACTGCTCCATGGTCTGCATGCCGCGGCGGCCGCCCGTCTGCATGTACGAGTAGACCTGCTCGATCTTGCCCTGGCGGATCAGGTTGCGGATCGCGTCGTCCAGGAACAGGATCTCGAGGGCTGCGACACGGCCGATGCCGTCGGCGGTCGGGAGCAGGGTCTGGGTGACGATGCCCTGGAGCGTGTTCGCGAGCTGCATGCGCACCTGTCCCTGCTGCTCGGCGGAGAAGACGTCGATGATGCGATCGATCGTGCTCGGTGCGCTCTGGGTGTGCAGCGTGCCGAAGACGAGATGGCCGGTCTCGGCGGCGGTCAACGCCGTCGAGATCGTCTCGAGATCCCGCATCTCGCCGAGGAGGATCACGTCGGGGTCCTGACGGAGCGCTCCACGGAGGGCGTCGGCGAACCCGGTTGCGTCCTCACCGATCTCGCGCTGGTTCACGATGCACCGCTTGTGATCGTGCAGGAACTCGATCGGATCCTCGATCGTGATGATGTGATCTGTTCGCGTCCGGTTGATCTCGTCGATGATCGAGGCGAGCGTCGTCGACTTACCCGAGCCGGTGGGGCCGGTGACGAGCACGAGGCCGCGCGGGGATTTCGCCAGATCGTGGAGGCTCGTCGGGAGGCCGAGCTCCTCGAGCGACTTGATCTCCGTCGGGATCGTGCGGAACGCAGCAGCGAGGCTCCCGCGCTGGTAGTAGCTGTTGACGCGGAACCGGGCAAGACCGCGGATGCCGTACGCGAAGTCGAGCTGCCGTCCGAGCTCCAGGTGCTTCTGCTGCTCTGTCGTCGTGATCCGGTAGATCAGCTGCCGGAGCATGTCAGGGTCGAGCTCGGGGAACTCCTTGAGCAGCTCGATATGACCGCGCCGGCGAACGGCGGGCTGCACGCCGGCGGTCAGGTGCAGGTCGGAGGCGCCGAGCGCAACGGCGCCTCTCGAGCAGGGCGTCGACGGAAAGCGGCGCGGCGGCTGTGTGCTCTGAAGGCTCCACGGGTGCTCCTATCGGCAGGGTCGGCTCGCGGCTTGAGAGTTTGTGCGTTGGCGACGTCACGGAGGAGTCGGAGGCACCGGCGCACGGTCCTCAATCGTTCACGTTCGCCCACCCGCGGGAGGCTGGATCATCCACGGGTTCTCCATCGCTCCCCTCCGCTGTGGGCGTACCGTGCCGCACCTGCTCCCCCGAACGGGTGAACCGGCAGCGACCTGCGCCCAGGCGCTGCCGGCGTTCGCGACCTGCGCGACCGGCCGGGTTGAGCCGAGGTTGGGCAAATCACCCATCCCGGGTGAGTGCGCTCCCCCGAAATCACCCATTCGGGTCTACGGGCCGAAGCGCCTGCACGCCGATACAAGGCAGGTCGGTTCCACCCCCTAGTAAGGAGTAAGCGTATGTCTTCGTTCATCGCCAAGCTGCAGAAGCGGCTTGCCAGGGAGGAGTCGGGCTTCACGCTCATCGAGCTCCTCATCGTGCTCGTCATCATCGGCATCCTGCTCGCGATCGCCGTTCCGTCGTACCTCGGCTTCAAGACCCGCGCGGAGAAGGGCGCTGCGCAGTCGAACGTCCGTGCGGCGATCCCGGCCGCAGAGGCGATCTACGCCGACAACGGCAGCTACCTGTCCGTCAACCTCACCGCGCTGAAGGCGATCGACCAGGGTGTTTCTCTCAGCTCGGCGAGCGGTACTGCCACGACGTACACGCTCACCGCGGTCAAGGGAAGCTGCACCGCCTCGGTCACGGGCCCCGGCGGCACCATCAGCGTCACCGGCTGCTAGGTCTCAGAGCCAGAGGGCAGATGATTGCCCGTTTGCACAGAACCAGGCGAGAGGGGCGCGGAGACGCGCCCCTCTCGCTTGCCGAAGCCACTTGAGTTCCTCCCCCCTGCGGCCGATAGCCAGCACATGAGCGCCAGCCCCCACACCGTCGATCCCAGCGTCTCTCTCCCGAGCATCCGGCGTTTGCTGACGCTTCCCGCGCTGCTGACCGTTGTCATCGTCGGCACGGGGCTCGTACGCCTGGCAGCGGCGTTCGAGCGCCGTCCGCCTCTCTACCTTCCGGACGAGTTCCTCTACAGCCAGCTGGCCCGGTCACTCGGGCACGGCGAGGGAATCACGATCCTGGGGCAGCCGTCACCATTCCCGGCGCTTCTCGAGCCGATCACGACCGCAGCCTTCTGGCTCCCCGGGAACGCCGAGCTCGCCTACCGGCTCACGCAGTCGCTCCACACGATCGCCATGTTGGCGGCAGCGATCCCCATCTACCTCCTGGCGCGGCGGCTCGGTCTCTCGTCGCGATCCGCCTCTACCGGGGTCGTGCTCAGCGTTGTCGCCCCGGGGCTCGTATACGCGAGTTATCTCACAGCCGACGCTCTGGGGTATCTCCTTGCGCTGACTGCGATCACGGTGGGCGTCAGGATGCTCGAGAGCGGCTCGAAGTGGTCGCAAGTGTCGTTTCTCGTACTTGCCGTCGCAGCCATCTCGGCGCGATCCCAGTACGTCGTGCTCATCCCCGCCATCCTGATCGCCGCGATGGTCGCCGATCGTGGTCGGATCGTGCAGGCCTGCCGCAGGCTCCCGCTCATCGCCGGGGCTGTCGCAATCGCCTGCATCGCGGCAATCGTGGCCGGGCCCTCGCTGCTCGGACGCTACCAGGCCGTCACTTCCTTCGGCCTGTCGTGGGAGACGGGCCGATGGGTCGCCGTGACGCTCTTGCTCCTGACGATCGCCACGGGAGTCGTCGTCGTTCCGGGCGCCTTCGCATGGCTCGGCGCGACGCTCCTGCGACCTCACGACCGGGCACAGACAGCCTTCGCCGCCTTCGTATCGGCATTCACTGTCGGTCTCATCGTGGCGTCAGCGGTCATCAGCGTGGAAACGGACTCGCAGCGGTTCTTCGAGCGGTACCTGATCGTGCTCGTGCCACTCCTGGCGCTCGCGTTTCTGTGCTGGCTCGAGGATCGGCGCGTAGGTCACCGGGTCGCGGCTGCAATCGGCATCGTCATCATCGCTCTGGCCGCGCTCGTCCCGCTGTCCAGCTATGCCGAGGGTCAAGGACGAGCAGACTCACCGACGCTCCAGACGGTGTCGCTGCTCTCGGACTCGATCGGCATCGGTTCCGCGAGCCTGACCGCTGCATTGGTGATCACGGCTGCTGCGATCATCGGGGTACTCGCGTCGTTGTGGTACCGCGTTCCGCGCGCAGTGGTGACCGGAACGGCTCTCGTGTGTCTCGCCGCCGTCTCGGTCGGCGCTCACGCCGGGGAAATCCTCGGCTCGCAGAGACTCGCGGACAGCTTCTTCGTGGACGATCCGCGCTGGGTCGATGCAACGGGCGCCCGCGACGTGACGCTCGTCCAGACGGCGTACAGCGGGAACGTTCCGGCGATGGTCACGAGCTTCTGGAATACGTCCGTGACCAGTATCACCAGCCTCGGAAGCCGTCACATCGACCCGGTCGACGGTCAGGGGAGCGCGATTCGAATGAAGGCCGACGGCCTCCTCGTCTCCGCAGACGGCTCCCCGATCGAGCGTCCCATCCTGTTCGCCTCGAGCGGCACTGCAGCGGCGTTCTCCGACACCGTCAAGGTCGTCCCCGACCGGTCCTTCGCCTTGATCCTGCCACGCAAGCCTCTCCGGCTCGTCGGCCTTGCGGAGGGCGTTCGCTCGGACGGCACCCTGGCGCCGAAGGGACGGATCATCGCGTACCCGAGCCCCGGCCGTCGTTGTTCCACCGTGGTCGTGCGACTCGTCGTTCCCACGGACTCGGCGCCTACCACGGTTCGACTCCGCGAGGACGGTGAGACCCGGACGCTCCGGATTCGCCCCGGCGGCACGCGGACGATCTCCGTGACGTCGCTCGCGACGACGGGTCGAACAATCGAGTACGACGGCTGGCTTGCGGGCACAGCTGCCGGCCGCCCGTTCGCCACATCGATCGCCCTCGCCCGTTTCACGGCGAGGACATCCAGCTGCGCAAAGGGATAAAGCCCCGCCGTCCACCTGCCGATAGGAGTGAATGTGAATACCATCGCCGCAACAACCAGCCGAATCCCGCGCACCGGGCTGATCGCCCTCGTCGCGCTGGTCGCCGCCTTCGCAACGCTGATGGTCGTCCGCTCGGGCATCATCGGCGGCTCGGACAGCAGCGCTCCATCCGCCACGGCAGTGCCGAAGACGGCCGTGACGCCGTCACCGACCCCTGCGGTACCCGCCAAGCGGAATCTCGTGCTCCTCCCCGGCCTGCCCTCGAGCGTGGCGCACGCGCTTCGCTACTCGAAGGTGGTCGTGGTCTCACTCTACGTCGGTCAGGCAGCGGGAGACCGTGCCTGGGTCGCGGAGGCCCGCAAGGGAGCCCGTTCCACCGGTGCCGGTTTCGTCGCCGTCAACGTCGGCAGCGACAAGACAGCGGCGAAGATCTCCTCGTTCGCAGGCCCCGTTTCCTCGCCGACGATGCTCGTCGTCCGCCGTCCCGGCAAGATCGTCACGCAGATCCCCGGCCGGGTAGAGAGCCTCGTCGTCGCCCAGGCCGCGCACAACGCGGGCGCACGTCGTTGAGCAGGAAGCCTGCTGGCGCGACCCGGGCGGAATCGGCCGACGCCGATCTCGCCCGCTCCCTGTTTCAGCACGAGGTCCGTCGCGACGGCCGCGTCGTCGCGACGCTGCTCGCCCACGAGACGGACGACGGCGTCACGGTCGAGTCGGAGGTATTTCCCGTGACACAGGCCGCAGGAGAGCGAGGGGTGACGCGACCGTATGCGTTCACGTCGCTCGACCATGCCCGCCGCTTCGCCGACGATGCGCTCGTTGCGTTCGAGTACCTGAACTGCACCGTCACCTAGAGGTCGTTCCCCAGGAGCGTTGTTCGTCCGGGTTTCCTTGGAGGCCGGTGCTGTCAGGGACGTCGCCCCAAGGAGGGGGATCCGGACGAAGTCGCACGGTGACGCGAGGACGTCCGCATTCGCGTCGGTCGATCGCGGTGCGGGTGCTTGAGCAGGGGTGAACGCCGGCGCATGCGGCTGAGGCTGCCTCTCTCGACTCGACGAGACGGTCAGAAGGACGATACGACTCGCGCGAGCTCTTCGAGCGAGATGAGCCCCGCGGCGGCTTTCGCGATCCCGTCGTCCCAGAGCGATCGCATGCCCGCAGCTGCGGCCGCGCGCTCGATCGCGTCCCGGTGGGCATTCTGCGAGGCGAGCGACTCCATCTCGTCGTTCATGGTCAGGAGTTGGAAGATGCCGACTCGGCCCTTGTAGCCCGTCCGGTTGCAGCGCGGGCAGCCGACCCTGCGGTAGAGCACCATGCCCTCCCGTGCGGCGGCCATGTCGGGCGAGATCCTTGCCGTCATCAGCTCCTCCGCCGTCGGCGTGTACATCTCGCAGCAGTTCGCACACAGCTTCCGGGCGAGCCGCTGCGCGAGCACTGCCGACACGGCCGAGCCGGTCAGGAACGGCTCCACCCCCATCTCGTTCAGTCGCGTCAGCGCCCCGGGGGCGTCGTTCGTGTGCAGCGTGGAGAGCACGAAGTGACCCGTCAGCGCCGACTCGATCGCCATCTTGGCCGTTTCGGGGTCCCTGATCTCGCCGACCATGATCACGTCGGGGTCCGAGCGCAGGATCGAGCGGAGTGCCGAGGCAAATGTCATGTCGGCCTTCACGTTGATCTGCACCTGGTTGATGCCGCCGAGCCGGTACTCGACCGGGTCCTCGACCGTGATGATGTTGATCTCGGGCTTGTTGATCTCGGCCAGGCTGGCGTAGAGCGTCGTCGACTTACCCGAGCCGGTGGGGCCCGTAACGAGCAATGCTCCCGTGGGGCGCTTGAGAATCTCGGAGATCTTCTCGCGCATCGCCTCCGAGAGACCCAGCGACTCGAGGGTCGGCGTCTGGCGCGACTTGTCGATCAGGCGCATCACGACCTGCTCGCCCTCGACGGTTGGCAGAACCGCAACGCGGATGTCGAGCACGCGGCCGACGGCCCGTGCCGCCAGTGAGATACGCCCGTCCTGCGGCTTTCGCCGCTCGGCGATGTCGAGCTTCGCGAGCACCTTCAGGCGTGTGGTGACGCCGTTTGCCATCCGCTTCGGAATTCGCTGCGACTCGATGAGCACGCCGTCGACGCGCACGCGGACGAGCAGGGAGTCCTCCTGGGGCTCGAAGTGAATATCGCTCGCGCCGTCGGTGGCAGCCTGCATGATGATCGAGTTGACGAGGCGTACCAGCGGCGCGTCGGAGACCCCGTCGTCGACCTCGAGATCGTCCTCGGTCTCGTCGACGACTTCGAAGTCCTCCAGGGCCGACTGGGTTTCGAGAACCTCGGACCGCCGTTCGATCTTGCCGATCTCGACGAGGATTTCGTCGCGGCTCGCAACCCCGATCTCCAGCGGGTGGCGACTCGCGAGCCTGAGCTCGTCGATTCCGTGAATGTTGCTCGGATCGGCGACGGCGATCCGGAGCCGGTCGCCACGTCGGGCGACGGGGATTGCGACGACGCGCTGAAGGGTCGGCAAGGGCACGAGCTCACCCGCGTCCGGCGACACCCGCTCGTCGCGGAGGTCGATGAACGGCAGGTCGTGGCGCCGGGCTAGCGATCTCGCGATACCTTCAGGCTGGGCGTTGCCCTCGACACGGAGAGCCTCGGCAAGCGAACCGGCGCCGGCGCGGCCGCGGGCCGCAGCAAGCCGGTCGCTGGGGACGATATCGGCCATGGCGACGAGATCCGCCACGAGATCCGCGAACGTGTCGAACTCACCGGGAACCTCCTGGTCACCCGGGTTCGTCGCGGCGCGAACGCCGAGATTCGTGGATGTGCGAAGCGGGCCCGCTGGCTCGAAGTTCATGTCAGGTTACCTCGAACGAGGTATCGGCATCCTCTCGAGACACCTGAAGTGTCCCGGCACGGCTCGGGCCGTTCGGGCCGCGGCGGTTGCCGGGGCGCGACGTCCCGCGCGGCGCTACCCGAGGATGCCGAGATACCAGTCGAGGATCGCATCGCCCGCAAACAGCGCCACGATCGCCCCGAAGGCCAGGAACGGCACCAGGGGGATCGCCATCTTGCGCGCCTTCGAGCCGTGGCGAAGGAACAGGATGATCGACGGCACGAGCGCGACGACGAAGCCGATCATCAGCGCAAGCGCAACCGATCGGCCCAGCATCGCGCCGAGCAGCAGGGCGAGCTTGACGTCCCCCATCCCGAGCCCGCTCGGGTAGACGAGCGCGGCCACGAGGAGGAAGGCGGAGGCGCCGAACGCTCCGAGCAGCCACTCGACGCTCGGATCGATGGCGGTGTGGGCCACGAGCACGATCGCGGCGGCCGGGACGACGATCCGGTTCGGCACGATCCGGTGGTCGAGGTCGATTGCCGCGAGGATGACGAGGACGACGCAGAACCCCGACGCGAGGACGGCGTAGGCGCTCGCTCCGAAGGCGGCGAAGCACCCGACGATGAGCACGGCGGTGAGGAGCTCGACCGCGGGGTAGCGAATCGAGATGCCGGTGCCGCAATGCCGGCAGCGGCCGTGGAGCACGACCCACGAGAGCACGGGAATGTTGTCGCGCCGCTCCACCTCGTGTCCGCACTCCATGCATGCCGACGGTGGGCTGACGATCGACCGGCGCAGCGGCACGCGTGCGACGACCACGTTGAGAAAGCTCCCGATTGCGAGAGCGGGCAGGACGGCGGCGATCGCGACGAGGCTCATGTCACCAGTATCGGCAAAGAGGACGACACGCGTGAGGAGCGCCGTGGACGGTGCGCCACGGAACCCGGAACGAGGCGGTTGCCGGCCCCGGGCACGATCTCAGCTCGCGGGAAGCTCGCGGAACGAGGAGATCTCGTAGCTCGGATCGAGCGTCGGGAACCAGGGCGGCGGCAGGTACTGCAGCGAGTCGTCGTAGAGGTAGTTGCGCTCACAGTACCGCCCCGAGAAGCTACCGCCGTCCGCCGTCGCCGACGAGCCGCGGTGGTTCATGGTGTTCGGGCTCGAGCCGCAGCTCGGGCTGCTCCCGACACCCTTCCACGTTCCCGCCTGCGAGAGCACCGCGGCACGCCAGTCGAGGTTGATGGGCGCCCACGACGGCGTCGCCACGTCGCCCTTGGCCTCCAGCCCGAGCACGTTGACCCCGTAGGAAGGGGTGGAGAACGAGCCGCCGTCGCCGTCGTAGAGCAGCGTGTTGGCGATCACGATCTCGCCTTCGACGGCGACGGTGACGCGGCCCCTGACCGTTCCCTCGACGATGACACTCCCGTTCGAGTAGATGGCGCCGTTCGTCGGAACGGCGAACGGCGAGCCCGGGATCGTGGTGCAGGTCGACGTCGGGTTGGACGTCTCGATGCTGCCGCCGGTGCAGCCCCTCACCGAGACGGTCCCGTTGCTGTTGAAGGTCAGCCAGTGCGACGACTTGCTCGAGGTGGTGATCGTCGTACCGCCCGCGATCACGGCGGTCTGTGAGAGCGAGATGCCGTTGTTCGCTGCCGCCGAGGCGATGTCGCTGAAGGACGTCAGGAACGAGTTGAAGTTGATCGGACTCTTCAGCGGGCTCGGCGGGCTGAAGAGGTTCGGGTACGACGGGGTCGAGCCGCTGCCGTCGAATCCGGCCGCCCCGCCCTGGAAGTCGACCGTGCCGGAGCAGCTGCTGAAACCGAGACAGCCCGTGGCGTAGGCGTTTCCGAGCGCGGTGCCCTGGTGGGTGATGGTGCCGTTGGCGTAGAGCGGCCCGTACGTCGTCGCACCCGCTCCCCAGCCGACGTTGCCGTCCACGATCCGCTGGAAGTCAGCGATCGTGGACTGCCTGATCAGGGCCTCGACGACGCGCGTATCCGCAGGGTTCCCGATCCTGCGCCCGGTGGACGTGACCGTGGTTCCCAGTCGGCCGGGGCCCGGCGGCAGGATCTGGAGGTTGTACTCGTACCCGTTGCCGAGGCTGCACCAGTGGTCTTTCCCGTTCGCGTTGTTGATCCACGTCGGGCCGTACGTCCACGGGACAGGTGCCGGCCTCGACGCCGCGTCACGGCACCACGAGCTCGGCGCGGGCGAGGTCCCGCTCGGGGAGACGAGGTTGCTCGTGCCTCCGCTGCCGTCGTCCTTGCGTGTCGACTCGGCCGGATGGACGTAGTGCTGGTAGTAGGCGCGATCCTCGGAGAGCTTCGCGATGTAGTCGTCGAGACCGGCCTCTGCCGCCTCGAAGGAGGACTGCTTCGTCACGGACTTCACGCTTCGCGCGGACTCGCTCGTGACCGTCTCGATGAGGACGACCGAGAGCGTGGCGAGCAGCGCTACGCCGAAGACGACGAGCACCATGGCGATGCCGTCCTCTCCGCGCAGCCGCTGAACGACCCAGCTCATGCCGCGGGCCTCAGGTTGACGCGCGTCTCGTAGCTCAGCAGCTCGTTTGCGTTCGAGACGGGTGCGACCGTGATCCGGATCCTGACCGCCCTGACGTTGGCGGCGACGGTCGTCGTGGCGCCCGTCGAGTCGTAGTAGGTGAAGACGGGCGTCCCGGTCGTGACGATGCCGCGGGCGACGGTCGACCAGGCGCCGAGGCCCGGCAGCGACCAGGGCTTCGCCGTATTGGTGCTCGTGGCCAGCGCCCGCTGGAGTTGGCCGCCGCTCACCTGGTACGCGATGCGCCTGAGGTGCATCGGCTGCAGCCGATCGGGAGAGAGGAACGTCAGCTGCGTCGGAGTCGCCGTCGAGATGCGCGTGAGGGACGTGTCGCCGGCGATCGTCGCCTGCCTCAGATCGGCGACGAGGGTGTCGGCCGCGGCCCTGACCTCGGTCTGGAGCACGGCCTGCTCCTGGATCGTGCTGCTGTGCGAGATCGAGGAGCCGACCACGGTGGCGAAGACCGCGAAGAAGACACCGAGGACGGCCATCGAGGTGAGCATCTCGATGATGCTGATCCCGCTCTCCGAGCGCAGTCTGCGTGTGATGCGTGTCACGGCAGCGGGCATGCCGCCCCGCTCACGGTCATGTTGGCCGTCGAGTTCGTGTTGGTCGTCCCGGTCGAGCTGACGCCGGTGTTCGTGTCGCTGCGGTACGTCGGGAAGAGGGTGCAGTCGTCGAGCCAGACATCGACCCGGTAGCCGCCCGAGCCCGACGGAACCGTGATCGCCGGCAACCAGCCACTCCCGTCGGTTGTGAATGTGCCGCCGTACACGGCGCCGCCGTTCGGGCCGCCCGTGATGCGGAGGAAGACCGCCGTGTTGACGAGGTTGACGCTCTGGCGTCTGACCCTGACCGTGATCGTCTTCGTGGGTGTGAGCACGGGTGCCACAGTCGCGGTGCCGCCGGCGGCGAGGCTCGTGACGGTTGCGTTGCCGCTGCCGCCGTTCTGATCGACGCTCACGGTGTACGGGTAGCTCGCGGTCGTCGCGGGGACGACGACGATGGCGACGCCGGCGCCGTTCGTGGTGCCGGTGTAGGTCGTCGGCGAGTCGGGGCCGCCGGAGATGGTGACCGTTGCGCCGCCGGCAGGCTGGCCGGCCCACGTTGCGGTGTCGACTCTGATCGTGCCGGTCGGGAGAGCGATACCGATGCTCGTCGTCGGCGCGGTATCGACGGTCTGGCCGCTCAGCGTCGTCGTCTGGCCGTTCCTGACGGCGGACAACGTGTAGCCCGAGCCGGCGGGGACGTTGCTGAAGGTGACCTGGCCGCTGCCGGAGGTCACCGCGGAGACGGGCGAGATCGCCATCGGCCCGCCGGAGAGCGTGACCGTGGCGCCGCTGACGTTGTTGCCGACCCAGGTGACCGTCGTCAGAAGCGAGACGGTCGGCAGTGCCAGAGGCACGGTCGTCGTCGAACCACCCACGACCGTCGGGCTCGCGGTGCGCGTCTGGCCGCTCTTCGTCGCGGTGATCGTGTACCCCCCGCCGGGCGGAAGATTCGAGAAGAGCACCTCGCCGTTGACGTCCGAGGCTCCCGAGAGGGAGACGGCGCCGGGGCCGCCGGTCAGCGTCACGGTCGCGCCGGTGACCTTGAGGCCCGCCCACGTGACGACGGCTTTCAGCGAGCCCGGCGGCAGGGCAAACGTCAGATCGGTCGTCGCCCCGTCGGTGACGGAGGCCGACTGGCTCGGCACGCCACTGACCGACGCCGTGTAGCCCGAGCCGGCCGGGAGGCCCGGGAAGGTCACGATGCCGCTCGCGTTCGTCGTTCCCGTCTTGGTCGGGATCGATCGCGGGCCGCCGCTGACGGTGACGGTGACGCCGGGAGCGGGGCTGCCGCCGGACGTTACGGTCGCGCGGATCGTCCCGAGCGGATCGGCGGTGACGATCGCGGTCGCCGCGAGATCCGTCGGGTAGTCGGCCAGGTTCCCCGGAACGCTCTGGGTGACGACGTCGGTGTAGAAGGCTGCCGCGGCCTGGTTCGTGACCGTGATCGTGTACGTGGCCGGCACGAGCAGCTCCGACGCACCGGTGGTTCCGTTCGTGATCGTCGTCACGGTGACCGGTGAGCCGGTGTACGTGTAGCTCTTCGAGCCCCGGGAGCTCGCCACTGTGAAGGCGACCGTCCCGACGAACGGTGTGCCGTCGCTGTTCCTGAAGACGGCAGTGAGCGTGACGGGCTTGTAGACCTGCAGCACCTTCGTCGGCGTGGTTTCACCGGCTGCGAGGTTGAAGTGCGTGACGCTCGGATCCGGCAACTGGATGTAGCCGTTGAAGTCGGGAACGACGAGGTCGTAGAACTGCAGACCCGTGGCGGCCGTCAGCCCGGGGAACCTGGCGGCCCCGCCCGCGTCCGTCGTGTCGGCGAGAGGGGAGCTCGGCCCGTTGTTGAGGCGGACGATGGTGCCCGGGAACGGTGCGTTCGTGTAGTAGCCCTGCACCGTGGCGTTGACGATCCCCTTGTCGATGCCGCCGAGGAACGCGCGCTGTCGCGGCCCGACCTGCGTGCTCTGCGTCGAGAGCACCTTCGAGTCTCTGGCGCGGAGAACGGTGACGACGACGTTCTTGTAGTTCGCCTTCGTATCGATCGCCGTCGGCACCCGGTCGTCGACCCATGCGATGTCGATCTGCACCGCGTACAGCGAGGGAACGGTCGGGCCGCTCTGGGCCGACTGGTCGCCGTTCGGGTTGACGATACCCGCCGGGTTGCCGTCGACGGTGAGGCCGACGTCGGCGTAGTCGAGCGATCGGATCCACTCGAGTTGCGTGTTTCCGAGCTGCTCCGCGGCTGTGCGTTGGCTCGCGAGCGACCGCGCGCTGATCGAGGACGTCAGGACGCCGGCCATGGCGGTTGCGACTGTCGCGAAGATCGCCATTGCGATCACCGCTTCGAGCAACGTGAAACCGTGCTCACGATGAGCGTTCCGCCAAGCTCGGGTGAGAGCGCGCCGGGTTGCGCAGGGCCAGGCCGAAAGGTTCACACGCTCAGCATCGGGAGCGCCGCCGAGAAGCGACACCCCCGGAAGGGGGATGAACCCGAGAGACGTCTACCGGAGACCGGAGCTGATCGGCACCTGGCCCTGGGTCGCCCCTGGACTCTGGAGGCTCTGGCGCTCCGCGTGCTCGCGCTCGTCGGCAGCTCGTTCCTTCTCCGCCTGCTCGAGCGCAACGAGGAAATCGTGACGGTTCGAGGAAGCGTTGGCTGCGACCTCGCGGTCGACCTCGCCGGACAGCACGAGCGTGATCAGGGACTGGGCGAACGTCTGCATCTGGAAGAACTCGCCTGCGGCGATCGCGTCGGTGATCTCATCCGACCGGTCCTCGCGGATCAGGTCCTGGATCCGGGAGTTCGACACCATGACCTCGATCGAGGGCACGCGGCCGCCTTCGATCCGCGGCAGCAGCCGCTGGCTGATCACGCCGCGGAGGGTGCCGGCGAGGATCGAGCGAATCTGCTGCTGCTTCCCGGGCGGGAAGAACTCGATCATGCGGCCGATCGTCTCGGCCGCGTCGATCGTGTGCAGCGTCGAGAACACGAGGTGACCCGATTCCGCGGCCTGCAGGGCCGTGTGTGCCGTCTCCGTGTCGCGGAGCTCGCCGATCAGAATCACGTCCGGATCCTGACGCAGGACGCGGCGCAGAGCCTGCTCGAAGCTTGCCGTGTCGAGGCCGACCTCACGCTGGTTGACGATGCAGCTCCGGTCCGGGTGCAGGACCTCGATCGGATCCTCGATCGTGACGACGTGCTGCCGTCGCGTGCGGTTGATGTGGTCGAGCATCGAGGCGAGCGTCGTCGTCTTGCCCGAGCCGGTGGCACCCGTCACGAGCACGAGGCCACGCCGCTCCTCCGCGAGCCGCGTCACGCCTGCCGGGAGTCCGAGCTTCGCGAAGCTCGGGATCTCGCTCGGGATGACCCGGAATGCGAACGACGTGGCGCCGCGTTGACGGAAGCCGTTGACGCGAAACCGGGGCAGCGAGGGGTGCGAGAACGCGATGTCGAGGTCGCCGGTGTCCTCGAAGGTGTCTCGCCGCCTCGGCGAGATCTGCGTGACGGCGTCGAGCACCGCCTCGAGATCGGGCTCGGAAAGCGCAGGGACCTCCTCCAGCTGCTGCAGATCGCCGTCGAGCCGTAGGGTCGGAGGCTGACCGAGCTTGAAGTGGATGTCGCTCGCGCCGCTCTCGACGGCGCGTGTCAATAGGGCGATGAGGTCAATCACGTCAGGAGACCATCGGCAGCGGCGGGCTCCGACTTTACCGTTGCCGCCAACTCACCAGCCGTCGGCGGGTCGATCAGGCGCGGCGGGCGACGCGCGCGACAAGCCGTAGCGGGGGACGGGCGAGGCCCCGCGCCTCGTCCGGGTGCGCCACCTCGCCGCGCAGGAGGCCGGCGACGACACCGAACACGCCGGGAGATCGGGCCGCCCAGAAGCAGACGGATGGATGCCGGTCGAGCGCGCGCTTGGCCGTCCACGAGGCGCCCGCGTGGTGGTCGAGCGCGTGCGCCAGCGCTGCGGCGTAGCGCCCGGGGTCGGCGGCCAGGATGGCCTCGGCTGCGAGGCGAGCCGAGGTGAACGCCTCGTAGATGCCGTCACCCGAGAGCGGGTCGACGAGGCCGGCCGCATCTCCCACGAGCAGGACGTTACCGCGGGCGGGGATCGCGGCGCCGAGGCGCCGCATCGGCAGCCGGTGGCCGCGTACATCGGTGACCGCCGCGGGATCGACTCCGTAGGCCCGGGCGAGCCGCGCGAGGTGCGCGCGCAGGTGCGGGCCCTCGGTTGCCCAGCCGCCGACGCCGAGATTTGCATGCTCCCCCTTGGGGAACAGCCAGCCGTACCCCCCCGGCGGGGCACCGAACTCGATCACGGCGGTGGTCGCGTAGCGGTCCTTGTCGAGGAGCTCCCACCGGACGTTTCCCTCGAGCGCGACGCCGCGCACGATTCCCGCGTCGAGCCCGACAGCCCTGGCGACGACGCCGTTGGCGCCGTCGGCTCCGACGAGAAGATCGGCGGCGACCCGTGTGCCGCCCACCGTCGCCGTGACCCCGGCCGCCCCGATCTCGAGGTGCTCGACGCGAGCGCCGTCCCTGAAGGTCGCGCCCGCCCTGACGGCCTGCTCCGCGAGGAATGCGTCGAGTTGCCGGCGCCGGGTCATCAGGATCAGCGGCTGGCGGCTCGTGCGCCGGAAGCTCCGGCGGTGGTGCAGCCGGAGCTCGAAGGTGTGGACGACGCGCTCGACGACCGGGGTGAGGTCGCACGGCGCCTGCCGCAGCGCCCGTCCGGTGACGCCGCCGCCGCACGGCTTGTCGCGCGGGAAGCGGGCGCGGTCGGCGAGCAGGACGTGCGCGCCGCCGCGCGCCAGGTGGATCGCGGTCGCCGATCCGGCCGGCCCGGCACCGACGACGAGGACGTCGTAGCGCTGCACCTCGTCAGCCTGCCTGACAGTCGTGCGACGGCGCACGCTGCGGGCCGGGAGCCCCCACGAGCGGCAGGGGCTCGCCGCCGGCCGCGTCGTCCGCCCACACCCTGTTGCGGCCGTCCCGATTCGACGCGTAGGCGATCTGCGTTCCGGCCGGCGACCGGGCAGGCTCGACGGCCCTGTGGCCGGTGAGCCGGCGCACGCGTCCCGCTCTCGTGTCGGCGACGTGGATCTCGTTGCTGCCGTTGCGCGCGCTCGAGAACGCGGGCCCGCGCCCGTCGGGCGAGACCGGTGCACGGGCGAGCACCGCGAATCGAGCCGTTGCACCGAGTGCCCGCACGTCGATACTTCTACCACGGCGCCCCGGCGCCCCACCGCCGTTACAATGGCGCCCGCGCAGGGGTTCCCGAGTGGCCAAAGGGGGCGGGCTGTAAACCCGCTGGCTCAGCCTTCAGAGGTTCGAATCCTCTCCCCTGCATTGCTTCCACCCCCGGGCCTGGCGCCGAGAGCGCGCTAGACTCCGGGTCTTGCCCTCTTAGCTCAGTTGGTAGAGCACCTCCATGGTAAGGAGGGGGTCGGCGGTTCGAGTCCGCCAGAGGGCTTCAGGATTCATCAGGGTTTGCGGCTCGCGCGCCGTTCGCTCGAGGGTCACAGTCAAGTCCGCAGTCAAGTCCCATGGCGCCAAGCGTGCTCTGTGCACGCAGTAGTTCCCGTTCGAGTCCGACCCAGCCCCCGTGGTCCTAGCGACACAACCGCTCGGCTTCTCGAGATCACCAAACGGGCTGCCTCGCGAGAGGAACGCGTTGGCTCGCGGTCGAGTCTCTCGATCAAAGGGCAGCCAGTCGACATAGACGACGCTGCCATAGACCGACTTCATGTACTGGGGTCGCGCTTGTCGTCTTCCGAAGTCGGCTGACGCGCGCTGGACGGCATCCAGCACGTTCAGGGGAACGTCGTGTACCGCGAAGTTGTGGCTTACGCCGAGAAGGACTCGCTGAGTCCTCGCGGACGCTTGCGCGCCTGCCGTCTCGCCAGGGGCCTTCCGAGTCCGAAGAGCGCGTCGTAGAGGTAGACGAAGAGCGTGAAGAAATACACCTCGCTTTGGAACACCGTGTTGGCGACCTGCCCGCCGAGCAGTTCATCGATCATGGACCTCGAGTCGGTGACGACCGCGGTGCTCGAGCTGGAGGGTGGTCGCGGCCTCTACTTCGCCGGCCCCTGGCACCGGTGGCGGCTCGAGCGCGCCGCGCGGGCGCAGGCGGCGGCGAAGTCGGTACAGCGCGTGAGCACCGACATCGAGCGTGGTCGCCCCCTCCACCGAAAGAGCCGAAGGCCCCGGGGCCGTCTGCCCCGAGGAAGAGGAAAGGCCCGACCGAGCTGGAGCAGGTGGAGAAGCGCATCGCCACGCTCGAGCAGCACGTCGCGCAACTGGAGGCGAAGCTCGCCGAGGACTGGACGAACATGGACCTCCTGACCGAGTACCGCACCTCGCGGGACGAGCTGCAGGAGCTGCTCGCGCGCTGGGAGGCGCTCTTCGAATCGGTCTGACCGGACGCCGAAGGGCGCTGCCCCGCCGGTCGGCCTACGGCCTGCCGGCGGGGCAGCGCCCGATTCGAGCGCGGGTCGCTCAGAGGCAGAGAGTGGCAGCGCCGGCCTTGAGCAGATCGTGCAGCGGCCCCGCACCGGTGATCGAGGCGCCCTCGATCAGGTCGGACTGGTCGTAGCCCCTCAGCGTCGCGCAGGGAGGGCAGGCCCAGATCGTGCCGCCGTTGTCGACGAAGCCGTCCATCAGGTCCTTCATGGACGGGTCGACCGGGTTCATCCGCGCGATGTCGGCCGCGCCGCGCCGCGCGACGTCGACTCCGGAGCTGACGAGGAAGACCGTCACCTCCTGGCCGGAGGCGAGCCCTGCGTTGGCGAGCGTCCAGGCGACCGTCGCCCGCTCGTCGTCGAGGCCGCGGGTGAGCAGGATCACGAGCTTCTTGGCTTCGTTGGTCATCGTTCTCTCCTTGTCGTTTCGGGTTTGGTGAGTGGCTTTCGAGGTGGTTTGCCGTCTGTCGTGGGTGGTCGGCTCAGGAGAAGGCCGCGGTCTTCGCGCCGGCCGCGATCTCCTCGATGATCTTGGCCGCGCCGACGATCGTGGCCCCGGGGGCGAGGTCGTCCTCGGTGATGCCGCGCGGCTTGGTGCAGGCGCCGCAGAGCCAGACCTGGCCGCCGTTGTCGACGAACTCGGCGAAGAGCTGGATCAGCGGCGGCAGGCCGTGGGCCGCGACGTCCTCGGTGCCGCCCCTGGTGCCGAGCCAGACGCCGTCGATGGTGCACACGACGACGGCATCGAGGCCCGCCGTGGCGGCGACGTTGGCGGCGACGAACGGCAGGGTGGCCCGCTCGGGGTCGTTGCGGTCGAACGTGCAGTGGAAGATGAGCTTGTCGGACATGGTCGTGATCTCCTTTTCTGACTGGGTTTGGTGGGTCTGATTGGTGGGTCTGCCTGGTCGTGGCCGGGACGCTCAGCGAACGCGCTCGACCGTGAAGCAACTGCTGCCGTCGTCGAGGTCGACTGCTTCGACGACGCGGTGGCCCATGAGCCGGGCCATCGGGGGGAGGTCCTCCTTGGCGGACGGATCGCGTGCGATCACCCGCAGGTGGTGGCCGACGTCGATCGCCCGGATCCGGCGGCGGAACTCGGCGGGAAAGCCGTCCGTGCAGCCGAGGGTGCCGGCGTCGAAGTCGTGCACGTAGACGGCGGACGGGGCGAGCGGTCGCATGCCGGTGCACACGAGGCTGAGGTGCTCGATGCCCTCGTCGCCGACGTCGAGCACCAGGTGCTGCTCCATCACCCGGTCCTCCAGCGTGGGACGGTCCGTGCGGAGGAGGACGCGCCAGACGAGGCTGGTGCGGTCGCTCACCTGGCCCGACCTCAGCTCGTCGAGCTCGACCGTCGTGGCCCAGTCGAGCCACTCGGCGAACTGGGTCGTCACCTGCTCGCGGCCCTCGATGCGAAGGTCGCGAGCCGGGAGGATGGCCCGCAGCTCGACGTTGGGAGCGAGGAGCCGGGCGGCCTCCGTGTAGCTACGTGAGCCGAGGGCTGTTGCGAACGCCTCGGCGGTGTGGGGTGCCTGTGTCATGCCGCCACTGTGGCGCAGCGCCGACGCTGAGTCTTGGCGATTCCAGGGCGGTCTTCTGGCGGTTTTCGGAGCGGTGGGAACCGCTCTTCGTCAGAACTGCGTCAGGCCTACGCAGCGCCCTCGAGCAGGGCTCGGGCCCGCTCGACATCGGGCGTGGCGGCCTGACCGTCGTAGACGCCGAGGAGCCGGGTCAGCTCGGCGCGCCACGGGGCGACGTCGTCGTCGAGCTCGAGCTCGAGTCGGTCCGCGGTGCTCCTCAGCTCGAGCGCCGTCGAGCCGCAACGGCGCGCGATCGCGCAGCTCTCGTCCAGCCCACGCCGGGCCGCGGCGACGGCGTCGCGCCCGCCGAGGCGGAGCAGGGCCTGCGCCCGGATCCGATGGAGCTCCGGTTCGTAGAAGTAGGAGCGGGTCGTCGCCCGCATCGTGCCGAAGGCCTCGTCGAGGGCGGCCAGCGCCCCCGCCGGGTCGCCGACCTGGAGGCGGATCTCGGCCAAGAGCGCAAGGTAGTAGGCCACGTTCAGGGTGGCGCCCGCCGCTGTGAGCCGATCCAGCCCGTCGACGATGAGCTGCAAGCTCTCCTCGCCCGAGCCACCGACCCCGAGAGCCCAGCCTCTGAAGATGTCGGCCTGGCTGACGCGCCCCGGGAAGCCCTGCTCGCCGGCGGCCGCACGCGTCCGCTCGGCCCACTCCAGGCAGCGGTCGGGCTCCCGGCGCAGTTGGTGGAAGAGCGCCCGGCGCTGGGTCGCGGTGGAGAGTGCGTACAGGTTCTTCTCGGCGAGGCTCACCGCCCGCTCGGCGTGCTCCAGGGATTCGTCCGAGCGGCCCGCGAGCCAGCAGGACAGCGAGAGCCAGGAGCTGCAGGACGACGCAGGGTGCTCGGCGAGTCGCGACATCGGCACGCTGTAGGTGTCCTCGTCCCAGCCGTCCAGAACGAGCCCGGCACTGTGCATGCTTCGGTCGAACGCGCCCTGGTGGAAGGTCGAGCAGGCCAGCAGCTCGTGGGCCTCGAGCACGAGCTCCGACGCGCCACCGTCCTCGACGAGCGGCAGGAGCAGCTCCTCGGTCCGCGCGAACTCTCCGTGGAGCTCGGTCACAGTCGCCAGGCCGTAACGGGCGGCAGCTGCCTCGGGACATGGGCCCGTCCCGTCACAGAGCGCGAGTGCCTTCTCGTAGTTGTGACGGACGGCAGGATCGATCCAGCCCCTCGTCGCGACGAGCGCCGGCCCCAGAGCGGTGCGGACGCGGAGCTCGGCGCGGTCACGTTCGGGCCCGGCCGCGAGCTGCGTCGTGCGCTCGAGGGCGTCGAGGAGGAACTCCGCCGCCTGGCGCTGAGCGTTGCGGCTGGACGCCTGCTCTCCGGCGAGGCGCAGGTATTCGACGGCGCGGACGGTGTCACCGGCCTCGACGAAATGACCGGCGAGAGAGACGGCGAGCTCACCGACGCCCGACCCGTACCCCGCTTCGAGCGCCAGCCCGATCCTGCCGTGGAGGCCGGAGCGGCGCCCGGCCGCCGCCCGCTCGTAGACGACGTCGCGGAACAGCGGGTTGGTGAAGGCGTACGCGGTCGAGATCGTGCCGTCCGGCCATGACGCACGACCCCTCGCCTCGACGTAGTGCAAGACGCGGGCGATCGAGGCGAGAGACGCTTCGACCTCGGCAGCCGCCCGGTCGAGCGCGGCCGCCACCACCGCACCGTCGAATGCGACCCCTGCCACGGCGGCGGCCTCGAGCACGGCGACGTCGTCCGGGTCGAGATCGGCGAGCTCCCGCTCGATCAGCGGAGGAAGGCTGCCTGGAACCGTCTCCCGGATCTCGGCGAGCGAGCCGCTGATGCTCACCTCCCCGTCCGAGATCTCCACCTGGCCCTGGCGAAGCCAGGTCGCGACGATCTCCTGAGCGAACAACGGCAGCCCGTCGCAGCGATCGGTGACGATCTCGAGCAGCTCGGACGGAACAGGCGCGCCGCCGAGCCGATCGCTGACCAGGAGCTCGACGGCACCGGGCTCGAGCCTGGGGAGCGGCACCTCGATCGCACGGCCGGCGGCCGCAGCAGCGGCGATCACCGTGTGAATCGGAGCCGCGTCGGCCCTCGCCACACCGATCAGCGCCAGCGGGGCCGGGTCGGTGCGTCGCAGCAGGAGATCGAGCACGTCGAGCGTGCAGTCGTCGGCCCACTGGAGCCCCTCGAGGATCAGCAACGTCGGACGGGCCCGGGCGAGCCGATCGAAGGCCTCCGCCCCTTCACGGAGCATCCGCTGCGGAGACGGGCCGAGCAGCCGGCGCTCGAGGCGGGCCGCCGTCTCGTCGTCCAGGAGCGAGGAGATCTGGGCCAGCCACGACGGAGCCACTCGCTCGAGCGTGCTCCGCACGGCGTCCGGCTCGAGCCTGCCGAGGGACGTGAGCGCGTCGAGGAGGCAGAAGTACGGCTCCACCCCGCCGCGTGCCTGGAGGCATTCGCCGCGCAGGACGAACCACGAATCGAGGTGGTCGTTGCGCTCGACCAGCTCTGCCACCAGCGTCGACTTGCCCGAGCCGGTCTCTCCCGTGACGAAGATCGAACGGCGCTCGCCGCCCGCCACAGCGGCAAGTGCGTCGTTCAGCTTCTCCAGCTCGCCGTCGCGCCCGAACAGCCCGCTCGTCGCCGCCCGCTCGCTCGGCCCGCGCCCGCCAGTGGTCACGCTCGGGCCGGCGGGCGTCGGAGCCTCGCGCTCGACCACGTCGGCGACGAAGCGGTAGCCGCGGCTGTGAACGGTCGCCACGATCCGTTGCTCCCGGCCGCTGTCGCCGCATGCCTTCCTCGCCAGCTTGATCCGCGACGTCAACGCCGACTCCGAGACGAAGCGGCTGCCCCAGACGTTGTCGAGCATCTCGATCTTGGTCACGAGCCGGCCGCGGTTCGCGACGAGGTACTCGAGCACGGCGAAGACCTGCGGCTCCACGTGGACCGGCGCCCCACCGCGCCACAACTGCTGCGTCGTCGTGTCGAGGACGCAGTCGTCGAACTCGTAGGTCACGCGAGGCCCCACTCCAATCGCTGGATTCTACGTTCGCTCGGCGCGAGCGGGCTACGTCGGCTCGGCGAAGAGGCCCACCTGGTAGGCGAGCACGACAGCCTGCACACGGTCACGGAGCTCGAGCTTCTGGAGGATATGCGTGACGCCCAGAAGCGAGACTCGGATCGCCTCGACGCCGGCCGGGTCAGCACCCTCCAGACCGTCGGGGGCCGAGGTCAACCGGCCCGGCCGGCGGCGGGAACCGGAGTGCCCGCCTCGAGGCCGTCCGGGGTCGCTGCCCCATGCTCGAGCCGCGGAAGCCAGTCCAGCCAGCGCGGCAGGTACCAGTTCGCCTCGCCGAGCAGCTTCATCGACGCGGGCAGCAACACGCCGCGCACGAGCGTCGCGTCGAGCAGGACGGCGACGGCGAGCCCGACGCCGAACTGCTTCAGCTCCATCATCGAGAGGGTCGCGAAGATCGAGAAGACCGCGACCATCACGATTGCCGCGCTCGTCACGACACCTGCGGTGCTCTTGATCCCCTGCGAGATCGCCTCGTCGTTCGTCTCGCCGCGATCGAACGTCTCGCGGATTCGGCTCAGGATGAACACGTGGTAGTCCATCGAGAGGCCGAACAGGATCACGAACAGCAGGATCGGGAGGAACGCGACGACGCCTGTCGTGGACTCGAAGCCGAGCAGGTCCTTCCCCCACCCGTGCTGGAACACGAGCACGATCGCGCCGTACGCCGCGGCGACGGACAGGAGGTTGAGCACGATCGCCTTCGCCGCGATCACGAGCGAGCGGAACGCGACGAGCATGAGGAGGAACGCGAACAGGAGCACGAACACGAACACGCGTGGCGCGACGGACTTCATGAGGTCGTTGAAGTCGGCCGAGGCGGCGGTGAAGCCCGTGACGCCGTACTCGACGTCGGGGAGCGTGCCGATCGTGCCGGGAAGCACGTCCTCGCGCAGTGTCCGGAGCGCCGCGACCGACGTCTCGTCGGTGCCCTCGCCGTCGATCGCGATCGCGATGTTGGCGATCGTGGCGTCCTCGTTGACGTCGATCGTGATCGGGCGGTAGAGCTGCCCGGTCGCGAGCGCCGCGTCCTCCATCCGCGTGATGGCGGCCTTCACCTCGGGTGCGTTGACGTTCTCGGCCTTGACCACGACGTTCGCCGGGATCTCGGTGCCGGGGAACGCCCCCTGGATGCGGTTGTAGGCCTGGACTGCCGGCAGGTCCTGCGGGAACGTGTCCGGCCCCGGGATGACGGTGTGCATGTGAAGCGCAGGGAGCGCGAGCGCCACGAGCGCGCCTGTCGCGACCGCTGCGGACAGCGCGGGCCGGCGGAGCACGCGGTCGATGATCGCGCCCCAGATCCGGCCCTCGCCGTCGTCCCGGCGAAGGCGGCCGACGAACGGCACATGGAGTCGGTCGACGCGGTCGCCGAGCCAGGAGAGGAGCGCCGGGAGCACGGTCAGCGACCCGAGCATCGCGACCGCGACGACGATCATCGTCGCGAGCCCGAAGGACGCGAAGCCCTTGTCGCCGGTGAGGAACATCCCCGCCATCGCGACCATCACGGTGAGGCCGGAGATGAGCACCGACCGTCCCGACGTCGCTGCGGCCGCTTCGAGAGCCGCCTGCTCGCTCCGACCCGCGGCACGCTCCTCACGCTCACGCTTCAAGTAGAACATCGAGTAGTCCACCCCGACCGCGAGGCCGATCAGGAGGACGATCGCGCCGACCGCGTCGCTGACGGGCAGTGCGTGGCTCGACGCGGCGACGATGCCGAGCGTCGCGAACACCGCGGTGAGCGCGAGCAGAAGCGGGATGCCCGCGGCGACGAGGGCGCCGAAGGCGACGACGAGGATGACCAGCGTGATCGGGATCGAGAACAGGCCGGCCTTCTTCAGGTCGCTGTTGCCGACACCGCTGAGCTCTTTGTCGGCGCTCGCGTAGCCGAACTGGCCGATGAACAACCCCGGATGGGCGGCCTTCGTGGAGTCCACGGCGGCGACGATCGGGTCGACCTTCTTCGCCGCGTCGTCCGAGTCCCCGCGGATCTGGAAGTCGACGAGCGCCGAACGCCCGTCCTTCGAGATCTGCCCCTGGTTGGCAGGGTCGAGGGGAGAGCGGACGTTTGTCACGACGCCGAGCCGGGAGACCGTTCCGACGACGTCCTCGACGGCCGACCGGAACGCCGGGTCGTCGGTGGTCAGCGAGTCGCTCTGGATCAGGACGCTTTCGCCCGATGGCTGCTTGAAGCCCGCGTCGAGGATCTTGTCCATCCGCCCCGACTCGCCGGGGCCGGCGGTCGCTGGGTCGATCCTCTTCTGGCCCGTCATCGATCCAAGGACGAACGCGGCGACGACGAATGCGAGCCAACCGAAGATCGCGATCTTGCGATGACGGGCGCTCCAGCGACCCATGCGGGCCGCGACGTTCCGTGTATGGGTAGTGGCAGACATCCGGTTTCTCCTCTAGCGCTGCAGTTGCAGGTCGATGGAATCGCGGTCGGGATCGGCGAGCGGGCGCATGCCGGGCTTCGCGCCTTCTGCCTGTCCGGCGTCGGGCTCGCGAGCCGGCAGGAAGCCGGCGACGACGATGGCCATGGCGGCGGCGAGCGCCGCCCCAAGCGAGAGGCCGATGCCCATCGCCTGGGTGAAGGCATCACCCGTGGTTGCGAGCAGGCTCGATGCGGCCTCGGGTGGCAGCTGAGAGGCGATCGCGCTGGCAGCGCCGATGGAGCCTTCCGCGGCCGTCTGGGCCTGCGGAGGCAGGGCGCCCAACGGGCCTTCCACGTCGTTCGAGTACAGAGAGCTCACGAGCGAGCCGATCACGGCCACGCCGAGCGCGCCGGAAACCATCCGCGCAACGGTGTTCGTGGCGGAGGCGATTCCGGACTTGGCGGCCGGTACGGCGCCGACGACGGCTTCGGTCGCGGGAGCCATCACCCACCCGGTCGCGAGCGCGAGCCCGAAGAACCACGCTGCGAGCGCGAGCGCGCTCGTGCTCGGCTCCCAGAGCATGGTGAGTGCCAGGACGAGCCCGACACCCGTCAGGCCGGCGGCGACGACCCGTGCGGTCCCGAGTCGTCGCACGGCTTTGCTCGAGGAGCCGGCTCCCATCATCAGGCCGAGCGCCAGGGGGCTCATGATCGCGCCCGCCTCGATCGCGCTGTAGCCGTGGGCGAATTGCAGGTACTGGGTGAGCGCGAAGATGGCGCCGAGCAGCGCGAAGAAAGCGACGCTGACGGCCGCCGTGCCCACGCTGAAGCGGGCGCGGCGGAAGAAGCCGAGGTCGAGCATCGGGTGCCTGGTATGGCCCTCCCACCAGAGGAAGGAGCCCAGCAGTGCGCCGCTCACTGCGAGCGATCCGAGCACGAGGCCGGACGTCCAGCCCTGCTCGGGCGCCTCGATGATCGCGTACACCAGGATGCTGAAACCGGTTGCGGAGAGTGCCGCCCCGAGCGGATCGAACGAGCCGGGCCGTGGATCACGGCTCTCCGGCACGTAACGAATTCCGAGCAGCAGCGCCGCCGCGGCAAAGGGCACGTTGACCAGGAACACCGATGACCAGTCGAACCACTCGAGCAACAGACCGCCTGCCAGCGGACCGAGCCCGATCCCGACCGCCGCCAATGCGGCCCAGATCGCGATCGCCTTCCCGCGTTCCTCGCCGGTGAAGACGTTCGCGATGATCGAAAGGGTCGCGGGCATGATGAATGCGGCTCCGATGCCCATCGCCGCACGCACGGCGATCACCTGGTCGGCCGAGTCGGCCATGAGCGCGCCGAGACTCGCGAGGCCGAAGATCGACACGCCGGCCTGGAGCGCGAGCTTACGTCCGAAGCGGTCACCCAGCGTGCCGAACACGAGCAACAGCCCGGCGAAGACGAGCAGGTACGAATCGACCATCCACTGCAGCTTGGAGGGCGAGGCGTCGAACTCGGCCTGCAGGGTCGGCAGAGCGACGTTGAGGATCGTGTTGTCGAGCCCGATGATCACCAGGCTCAGGGACAGCACTGCGAGTGTCTTCCAGCGGCGAGCATGCTGGACGGGATCGAGTGTCATCGAGCTGCACTCCTTTCGGGACGGTTCGAGGTCGAGTTCTCGCCTTTCGCACAGCCGGAGCCGAGCGCGCCGGCCGCGTACGCGAACGGGTGGTGGAATGCATCGAGCGCGCATGCACCCGCGACGTCGATGCGCAGTTCCGCGTCGAACGTTTCGTCTACGACCGAGACCTGTACGCGGTTGGTCGCCTTGCTCCAGAAGAGCGAGACCACGAGGCCGTCGTTCTCGCGGACTGCGAGCTCGCTCCAGGTTTCGTGCTGACGAGATGCGCTCATGACTCCTCCTTCGGGATTGCGGCTGCCTGGAACGGTCACGGGATCAGCACCTCGTTGACCGGGACGGCCGTCGTGCGCTCAGCGATGAAATACGGCAACTGCGCGAGCGCCTTCTCCTTGCTCGAGGCGTCGACCGTCCACCACAGCGAATGGCCACCGGAATGGCACGAGGCCAGTGCGCCCTGGTGACGAAGCGGGCTCTCGAAGCCGCGAAAGGCGGCGAAGGCAACGCCGCACTCGTTCGGCTCGTGGTGGTGGTGAAGCAGGTAGCGGGGCATGTGCCCGACTCTGCCGCGGCGCCGTCGTCCCGACATCAGGCGGTCCCCCTGGATCGGCCACCCTGATTTCTCGATCAGCGTGCCCTGATTTAGTGTGGAAGCTTCAAATGGCACTTGCCACCCATCTCGTCGGCCGCGCGACGGAGCTCGACTCGGTCGACCGCCTCCTCACCCAGGTCGGCGAGGGACAACCCGTGGCGCTCGAGTTGGTCGGCGAGCCCGGAATCGGGAAGACGCGCCTCCTCGCCGAGCTGGCCGCCCGTGCAGAAGCACGGGGGTACCTCGTCCTCTCGGGCAGGGCCGGGGAGCTCGAGCTCGACTTGCCGTTCTGGGTCTTCGTCGATGCGCTCGACGAGTACGTCCACGGCCTCGACCCGCACCGCCTCGACGGCCTCGACGGTGACGTACGCGCGGAACTCGCGACCGTCTTCCCGTCATTGGTCGGCCTCGCGGTTGGACACAGGACGGCGATCCAGCACGAGCGATACCGCAGCCATCGCGCTGTCTGCACACTGCTCGAAACGCTCGCGCAGACACAGCCGCTGGTGCTCGTGCTCGACGACGTCCACTGGGCAGATCCGGCGTCGGTCGAGCTGCTCGGCGCCCTCCTCCACCGACCGCCGGCAGCTCAGGTGCTCGTCGCGCTGGCCGTGCGGCCGCGACAGATGGGTGAGCGGCTCAGCGCCGCGGTTGAACGGGCGCACCGCGCGGGGACGATCGCTCGCATCGAACTCGGGACGCTCAGCCCCGAGGACGCGCGCGAGCTGATCGGCGAAGGAGAGGACGCGACCAGCCTCTACGAGGACAGCGGTGGCAATCCCTTCTACCTCGAGCAGCTCGCGCGGTCGGCCGACCGTCCAGAGACGCCGGCGCCGAGCCAGGAGCGTGCGCTGGTAGGTGTCGACGTCCCAGCCGCGGTCGCCGCCGCGCTGAACGAGGAGCTCGCTCTGCTCTCCAAGCCTGCACGCCTCATCCTCGAGGGCGCCGCCGTCGCGGGAGACCCCTTCGACCCCGAGTTGGCGGCCGCGGCCGCCGGAGCCGCCGACGCGGCCGCGATCGACGCGCTCGACGAGCTGCTACGCCTGGATCTCATCCGCGAGACGGACGTTCCGCGGCGCTTCCGGTTCCGGCATCCGCTCGTTCGCCGCGCGGTGTACGAGTCGATGCCCGGCGGCTGGCGGCTCGGCGCGCACGAGCGCTGCGCCGAAGCTCTCGTGCTCCGAGGCTCCCCGGCCTCGGCGATCGCCCACCATGTCGAACGCTCCGCGCGTCAGGGCGACGAGGCCGCGATCGCGCTACTGCGAAAAGCTGGAGAGGCGGCGGCCCCGCGCGCACCGGCGAGCGCCGCGCGCTGGTTCGCCGCGGCGCTGCGTCTCCTGCCGCCGGCTGCGCCAGGGGACGAGCGCGTCGAGCTGCTGCTGGCTCGTTCCGAGGCGCTCGCCGCCACCGGCCAACTCGGCGAGAGCCACGCGGCACTCCTCGAGAGCATGAGCATCGTCCCCCGGGAAGCGGAGTCATTGCGCGTCCGCCTCACTGTTGCGTGTGCGCGCGTCGAGCACCTCCTCGGCCGGTACAACGAGGCCCACGCCCACCTCGAGGCCGCGCTCGCCGAGCTCCGAGATCCGGCTTCCGCGCAAGGGGTCGAGCTCATGATCGAGCTCGTCGGTGACAGCCTCTACCACGGCGACTACGACGCGATGCGAGCCTGGGGGGACCGGGCGGTCGAGGCGGCCGAGCTGCTCGGCGATCCGGCGCTGCTCGCAGCGGCGGTCGCGGGACGCGCCCTCGCGAGCGCCGTTGGGGGTCGCGCGGCTGAGGGACTGCGATATTCCGCCGACGCCGCCGCGCTCATCGACGGTCTCGCGGACGACGAAATCGGGGGGCGCCTCGATGCACTCGCACATCTCGCCACGGCCGAGTTCTACCTCGAGAACTTCGCAGGGGCAGGGTCTCACGCCGAGCGCGCGCTGAGGATCGGCCGTACCGTCGGAAGGGGCGATCTCTTCCCGCTCATCGTCCCGATGCTGGGAGGAAGCCTCTGGGTGCGGGGCCGGATGGCCGAGGCAGGGGAGGTGCTCGACGGCGCGATCGCAGCCGCGCGGCTCGTCGACAACCCGCAGGGGCTCGCCTTGAACCTGTTCAACCGCTCCTATGCAGCGTTCGCCGCCGGCGACATCGATCTGGCGCTCGCGACGGCAAAGGAGGCATTCGATCTCGCGCACCAGCTCGACCCCGGTCCCATCCCTGCCCATGCGGCCGTCGCACTCGCCTACGCAAGGCTCGAGACGGGTCACGCAGAGCGGTGCGCCGAGTTGCTGGTGGAGTTCGCCGGCGGGAACGAGCTGCGGCTCATTGGAGGCGGCTGGCGAGCCAGGTACCTCGAGCTCCTCACCCGAGCTTTCCTCGAGGCTGGTCGGCGCGAGGACGCCGAAGGCGCCGCGGCTGCTGCGCGTGCCTGCGCCGAGGCCGTAGGTCTCCGGATGGCGGGGGCGATGGCAGCCCTCGCCGCCGCGGCGCTCGATCTAGACGACGGCAAGCCGGCCGCCGCCGCCGACAAGGCACTGAGCGCTGCAGCGGCGCTCGAAGCGGGCGGGAACGTCTTCGACGCCGCAACGACGCGGTTGTTCGCCGGACGAGCGCTCGCCCGGGCCGGCAAGCCCGACGAGGCGGCGGCCGAGCTGGAGGTCGTGGCTTCAGCATTCGAGTCGTTCGGCTCGCACCGCTACCGACTGCAGGCCGAGCAGGAGCTCCGGAAGCTCGGACGATCCGTCCACCGGCGCACGCGCCCGGGCAAGGCAGACGGATCCGGCGTCGACGCACTCACCGAACGAGAGCTTCAGATCGCACGACTCGTCGTCGACCGCAAGACCAATCCCCAGATCGCGGCCGAGCTCTTCCTGAGCGCGAAAACGGTCGAAACGCACCTACGAAACATCTTCCGCAAACTCGGCGTCGCATCGCGAGTGGAAGTGGCGCGCGTCGTCGAGCGCGCCGACCGCGCGCCGTAGGGGCAGCGCGCAAACCGATCGAGTCGGGGCCTCCTCGCGTCCAGAGAGACACCAGGGAGCTGAGAAATCAGCATTCCGTTCACGAGGGCCGCCGGACAACGACCCCGCATGCGAACGCGGTGCGAACAGCAGCCTGTCCACGCACGACCGGGCAGAGCCGGGAAGCGCGGGTACGAGCGGGTCATGGCAATCGAGCCCGGCAGTCAGGATCGCCGCAGCCTCATCGGCGACGGCCCTCGGCGATCCGCTGATGTAACTTGCTCGGACCCGAGTCAGTCATCTCGTTTGGCGACCCTGGCCCCCTCCAGGGTGCTGCTCAGCCTTGGGGCACCCGACGCCGGCGGAACCCGATGAATGCCGCCGATGTCATTACGGTCGCCACCAGTCCCAACCAGGCCAGCGCCGTGGCGTCGATGTCGTCGACCGGCGGTCTTCCCACGTGGGTCAGCGGAGACAGGTTCAGTACCCAGCCTGGAAGCTGCAGACCCGAGCCGAGCAGCCCGATGAATGTGACCGCGCCGAACGCCGCCCAGGCCAGGGCAAATGCACGCGGAATGAACCCGTAGAGGAGCACCGCGACGGCCGCGACGACCAACTCGGCCGGCAGATAGGCCAGCCCGGACGTCAGCAACTTACCGACGTAGCTGGAGTCACTGGTCGAGAGCGCAGTGGCGGTGCCGAACACGACTGCCGAGACTACGACTACCGCGACCAGGCCCGTGGTCACGACTAGCACTTGTGTGCCGAGCCACCTCATCCTGCCCAACGCTCCAGCGAGGATGGGTTCGAGGCGGCCAGCCGCCTCCTCGTGCCGCACTAACCCGAGCGCCTGGACGACGTAGCCGCAGGCGATGATGGCGAGGTAGACCTGGGTCGACGCGAGGAAGCCGTCGGCGGCGTTCGCCGCGGTGATCCCCATCGCCTTGCTCAGCGAGGGGTTGCCGAGGATGGCGCCGACGACGTCTTGGGCCAGCGCGCCCATGACCGCAGCCAACGCGACCGATCCGACCAGCCACCCGAGGAACGAGCCGCGCTGCTCGCGCAGCGCGAAGCCGAAGGGTCGGAGGAGCCAGGCCGAGGCCGACGGTTCACCTGGTCCTTCACGGTACAGCGCGGCACCGAGGTCCCGGCGCCGAGCGAGCACGACGGCGAGGACGGACAGCCCGGTCGCGACAGCCGTGGGGATGAGCAGGACCCACGCGCGCTGATCATGGGCGAAAGGGGCGGTCTTCTCGAGCCAGCCGAGCGGGGAGAGCCACACCCAGAACGTGTCGTTGACGTCGCCGACGCCACGCAGGATGTAGGAGAGCCCGATGGCCGCGAAGCCGAGGGCATAGACGCCCCTGCAATGTGGGACGACCTGGGCACAAACCGCGGCGAGCGCAGCGAAGACGACGCTCACCATGCCGAGGGCCAGGGCGTAGAGCACGGCCGGCCCCAGCTCGATCCCGGCGGCCAGCAGGGAGAGCACAAAGCCGACGTCCATTGTCACCACGGCGGCGCCTACGAGCACCAGCGCACTCACAACCGGGACTCGTCGGTCGATCCGCCCTGCCAGCAGCCCCTCGAGACGTCCGGACTCCTCCTCGCCGCGTGTCGTGCCCGCAACCAGAGCGAGCCCCATGAGTGGCATCAGGAAGGAGGCAATGAAGCCGAACTCGTCCTGGATGATGCCCCCAAGGGTGTCGATACCCTCCACGTGGCCGTTGATCGCAATCAGGGCGTCACTGACCAGGGCCGAACCGTATGACGCGATCTTCTCGGGCGTGTCGTAGAGTTGAGCCACGGCGGCCGCGGTGAGAGCAAGAGTGCCGACGGCGGCGAGCGCCCACACCAGAAGACGCCGGCGCTGCACGCGCCACAAGATGGCCAGCATGGCCCCGGTGCCCGTCATGCTGGCACCACGCCGGTCTCGTCGTCGCTGTAGTTCCGCAGGAACAGTTCGTCCAGGCTCGGCGGCTCGACGGTGAGGCTCCGGATGCTGGCGGCGTGGATGAGTCCGATCGCCTGGTCGAGCTCATCCGAGCCGACGGTGAACCGCGTCTCCATGCTTCCGTCGACCTGCGCGGTGGTGAGGTTCTCCAACCCGGAGACCCCGTCCAGGGAGCCGACGGCGGATGCGGTCAGCGCGTGGACGCTGATTCGGGTGTGTCGGCGCAGGTCTGCGAGCGTCCCGGAGGTCACCGTCCTGCCGCGCCGGATAATGCTCACCCGATCGGCGAGTGCCTCCACCTCCGAGAGGATGTGGCTGGACAGCAGAACCGTCGCTCCCTCGCGGCAGCGCTCCCGGATCACGGCCTGGAACACCTGCTCCATCAGGGGGTCGAGCCCCGACGTCGGCTCGTCGAGAACGATCAGCCCCACCTCGCTCGCCAGCGCCGCGACGAGCGCGACCTTCTGCCGGTTTCCCTTGGAGTAGTCGCGCGCGCGCTTGGTCGGATCGAGGTCGAACCGTTCGATCAGCTCGGCCCGCCGCTCGGGGTTCATCCCACCGTGGACCCCGGCGAGGATGTCCATGCACTCCCCACCGGTGAGACCCGCCCACAGCGACACGTCACCGGGCACGTAGGCCAGGTCGCCCCGCAGCTTGGTTCCCTCGTTCCATGGGTCGCGGTTGTAGAGCCTGATCGTCCCTCCATCCCGGCGCATCAGGCCGAGCAGGATCCGGATCGTGGTGGACTTCCCGGCGCCGTTCGGCCCGAGGAACCCGTGCACCTCGCCGCGGGCTACAACGAGGTCGAGGCCGTCCAGCGCCCGGAAGCTGCCGAACTGCTTGACCAGGCCCTCGATGCGGACGATGTCGTCGCTCGTTTCTCGCCTTGGTCTTTGGCGCGGAAAGGCGCCTTGGGCATCGCTGGCCGAGGTAGCGACCATCGAAGTCCTCCCTTCTCGAGTCAACTGGTCATTTGCCCAAATCATACGCCCAATGTGGAAAATTAGTCAAACGCCCAAGAAGTCGCTTTGGTCGAAAACTTGACGCCGGGAGACCGGACAAGCTACCTTCTTGGGCAAATGACCAAACCTGATAGACCGAAACGGAACATCGCGACGACCACGGCGGCCGAAGGGTCAACGCGAGAGCGGATTGTGGAAGCGACGGTCGAACTGATGGCAGAGATCGGGATCGATCGCGTCCGCACACGCACAATCGCCGAGCGTGCGGGTGTGAACCCGGCACTCGTGCACTACCACTTCGGATCGATTGCAGCGCTGGTCATGGAGGCCGCTGAGTACGCCCTGCTCCAGGAACTCGGGCCGTCGATCGACGTCTTCGTTTCGGCCGCCACGGTGCAGGAAGGAATCACAGCGATGCTCGAGTGGATCGAGCAGAAGGGGCAGCGGACACCCGGTGCAACGATTCTCGCCGAAGCAATGGTCAAGGCAACACGAGATCCGGCATTTCGGCGCTGGACGAAGCAAGCATCCCGGCGGTTCCGGGCAATCATCCTCGAGAGACTCAAGACCGCACGTGCCAACCACGAGATCGACCCCGCTCTGGACATCGAGGCGACAGCTGTTCTCCTCGCGGCGGCACTCGACGGACTTCTGTTCCACCACCTGGTCGACCCCAGGCTCGACGTCAGACAAACTGCCGAGCCGATTGCCCAGATGCTCGGAACCCGGGTACCGCGTCCTCGCCGAAACGAGGCGCGATGAGACGGCGGTAACGCGAGTGCATTCAGCCCGAATGAAGCAGCCGCTCCAACCGCTACCTTGATCCTGCGAGAAGGCACCCAACGCACCTGTCCGGCAGCCGGCGTTAACGCGCCCCGCCTCCAAAAAGGGACAACACTCGGGGACGGATCTTGGGGACACGTGCCGGGTCTCTCGGAGCGCCTCAGGGAAGCTCGAGAACCTTGCCCACAGGGGCGCGAAGCCGCAGAAGCACTCGGAAAGCAAGGCGGGAAGCGCGCTGTGTCCGGCCAGCCGCCGAAGGCCTCTAGCCTCCATGGTATGGAAGGGCCGGCGGTTTGAGTCCGCCAGAGGGCTCTGAACTCCCCGGAAAAACCGGGTTCTCGTTGTCGGGTCGGGTACACGAGAGCACGTCCTTCGCATCGGGAGGGTCGCTCTCGATTTCGGGGACGCTTGTGCCTTGGCAGGGCGATGGCGTCGGCGGTAGTCAGCCGGGGCTGGCGTCACAGGACGGCGTGAACGCGCCAGGGGCAGCCGGCAACCATCGGCCCGGCTCTACGAGACCCACGAACCGACCCCTTGACCATAGGACAACGTCGACTCGCTGCCCGTGAACGCGCTCAGGCGGCGAGGCCCCGGGACGTCGTGTTCTTCGCAAAGCCGTGCACTGCCTCGTCGATTCCGTCGACCTGCTCCAGCTTGACGTCGAAGAAGGCCGCGAAAGGGGCGAGCGCACCCAGCAAGGCGGCAGAGGTCGGTGCCTCGATCAGCCCCATGCCGCCTCCATTCGCGAAGTTCCAGTGCCCTCTGAACTCGACCGGCGGTTGCCAATCGGTGAAGATCTGCATCGAGCTGTCTGCTGCTTCGCGCGAGTTGCGTGGCGTATAGATCATCCCGAAGAGCATTTCGATCCTCCTTCCCCTGAGGGGATCCGTCTAGATGTCGTGTGCCTATGCCGCTGTCCGTCGCGGCCGAACCGGCCGCCAGTCGCTTCTTGGATCGGCGCAGGTGGCAAGTCGCCACTGGGGGGGGCGATCTCGGCGCTGGCAGGCGCGACCTCTGTGGCGCCGGCATGACGTCGCTGAAGCATGCTGCGGTCGCTGGAGACGCTCGTGATCCGCCGGATCAGGTCGTCGACGAGCGCCTGGTCTTGGGTCTGTAACGTCATTTCGAGGCCTCGCTGTCGTGTTGGAAGAGGAGTCGTACTGCGAGCTCACGTCGGATGGCCAGCTGCCGGGTGGCAGCCGGCCACAGTCGCGCTGCCCTCCACGGAGGGGGTCGGGCCGACTCGCGGCGGAGAGGGACGCGATCCCCGAGCTGCCGCGGCAAGGCGGGGAGTGACAGCTCTCGTTCCTCGGGCCCGAGGAGGGGCACCGTGGTCGTCTTCCCTCCTCCGGGCCCCCGGGTCAACGCACACCGGTGCTGACGGGTTGTCGGGGCTTCGGTCATCGGGGTCTCCTCGTCTCTCGGGGTCATCTGCGTGTACACAGACAAGCAGGGGAGACTGTGTTGAGCCCGAGCGCCGGCTGGGAGTTACCCGAGAGTCGGTGCGATGCGCGGGAGGCGGATCTCGAAAATCGTGCCGCGGGGGCGCGCGGAGCGAACGCTGATCTCGCCGCCATGCGCCTCGATGATCGAGCGGGTGATCGCGAGGCCCAGCCCGGAGCCGCCTCGCTCGCTGGAGCGTTGTGCTTCGGTACGGAAGAACCGGTCGAAGATCTTCTCCTGCTCCGACTCCGGAATGCCCGGCCCGGTGTCCTCGACGGTCAGGATGACCTGGGTGTCGGAGGCGCTGAGCGCGAGGTGGACGGAAGCGTCGGCGGGGGTGTGCTCGCGGACATTCGCGAGCAGGTTGTCGACTGCCTGCCGCAGCCGATCCCTGTCGCCGACGACGACAAGCGGGCGCTCGCTGAACTCGAACGAGCGGACGCGGTCGGGTTCGACGGCGCGCGCGGACTCGATCGCGGCCTCCGCGAGGTCGTCCAGAGCGACCGGCTTGCGCTCGAACGGCCGTCCGTCGTCGAGGCGGGCAAAGAGAAGCAGGTCCTCGACGAGAAGGCCCATGCGCGCACTCTCGTCTTCGATCGCCCGCATCGCCTTGACGAGGTCCTCCGGACGCTGGCTCGCGCCGCGGCGAAAGAGCTCCGCGTAGCCGCGGATGGATGTCAGGGGCGTCCGTAACTCGTGTGACGCGTCGGCCAGGAACTGGCGCAGCTTGCTCTCGGTCGCGTCGCGTTGCGCGAAGGCTGCCTCGTTCTCGTCGAGCATCCGGTTCAGCGCTGTCGCAACGCGCCCGACCTCGGTCCGTCTCGATGCCTCCGGCACGCGCGCTGTGAGGTCACCGGCGACGATCTTGTCTGCCGTGGTAGCGATGCGCCGCAGCGGGCGCAGGCTGCGGGTGAGCACCGCCGCAGCCACGAACGCCAGGATCCCGAGCACGACCAAGCCGACGGTGACGTTGAAGTTCACGAGCCGCGCCAGCGTGTTGACCTCGCTCTTGAGCGAGATCGCCGCGATCACCGTCTTGCCCCCGGCCGCAGGAACGGCGATCACCCGAAACGCCGGCCGGCGGCTATCGAGGGCGCCGATCTCCTGAGAGCGTCCGAGGCGCGCAAGCAGGCCCGCAGGCAGCTTCACGTCGTCCGCCTCCGACGTGCCGAGCCGCGTGATCACGTTTCCCTGCGTGTTGCGAATCTCGACGAGCACAGGCCGGTCGGCGCCGGCGAACGTCGTGAGACTCAACGCGTCGCCGGCCTTCAATGCTGCGACCGCGGTTCGCGCAACGCTTCTGACGCTCTCGTCGGCTCGTGCGTGCAGGTCGCCGCGCAGGAGCACGAAGGTCGTCACGTCGACGGTGCCGACGGCCAGAGCGGCGAGAGCCACAGTCGCCAGCGTGACGCGCAAGCGAATAGACATGACCTACTCCGGCAGTCGCAGCGAGTATCCGACCCCGCGCAGGTTGTGGATCAGCGGCGGCCCCTCGGCGTCCACCTTCTTGCGGAGGTAGCTGATATAGGTCTCGACGATCCGGCCGTCGCCGCCGAAGTCGTACTGCCAGACGTGATCGAGAATCTGCGCCTTCGACAGCACCTTGCGCGCATTCAGAAGCAGATAGCGCAGCAGCGAGAACTCCGTGGGGCTGAGGTCGATCCGACGGCCGCCTCGACGCACCTCGTGCGTCTCGTCGTCCAGCACGAGATCCGCGAACGACAGCCGATGCGACGTTGCGGACGTCTCGGATGTCCGCCGCAGCACCGCGTGGACCCGGGCGATGAGCTCCTCGAGGCTGAACGGCTTCGTCATGTAGTCGTCCGCACCCAGCGTGAGGCCGCGGACACGATCCTCGACAGCATCACGCGCCGTCAGGAACAGCACCGGCATCCGCTGCCCGTCCCCGCGCAGCCGTGCCTGCAACTCGAAGCCGTCCGCATCGGGTAGCCCTACATCGAGCACGACGAGATCGGGAGTGAAGTCACGCACGCCGGCCAGCGCCTGCGCCCCGTCGGCCGCGGTCCGCACCTCGAAGCCCTCGTAGCGGAGAGCGGTCGCGACCAGCTCGGCGATGTTCCACTCGTCGTCCACGACGAGGACGCGAAGAGGCGAGGGATCGACGCTCACCGATCCAGTATTGCGAGAGAAACCTGGGAGTTACCTGAGAGTTGCGAGGATCGCCGCGATGCGGCCGTCGGAGTCGGAGCGGTGAGGCGCGCCGGAGTGGTTTTCGTCAGACATCGCGGCGACGCAGGAGGACGGCCGCGACCGCGATCGTGACGGCTGTGTAGGCGGCGAAGAGCGCCAGGCCGGTCCAGGGGGCGAGCATGTGGGCCCCACGGTCGCTGACGCCCATGATCGCCTGGCCCGCATTGCTCGGCAGGTAGGGCGAAATGGCGTCGTTCCAGCCCGAGGGCAGCACGTTCATCAGAGGCGGGATCACGAACAGCACTGCTGCAAGTGCCGAGATGCCGCCGGCCGTGTTGCGGAGGATGCCGCCGATCCCGAGCCCGAAGAGCCCGACGAGGGTGAGGTAGAGCGCTCCGCCCACGACCGCGCGGGCGACGCCGGAACTGGAGATCGAGAGGGCGATGTCGTGGCCGTTGACGCTGTGTCCCTTGAGGATTGCCTGGGCGGCGAAGAAGGCGATCAGCGTCGCGGGGACGGAGAGCGCGAGCGTGACGAGCCCGAACACGCCCGCCTTCGCCCAGAGCACGGGGAGCCGCTTCGGCACCGCGACGAAGGTGGAGCGGATCATGCCCGTTGAGTACTCGCCGCTGATGATCAGGACGCCGAGGACGCCGATCGCGAGCTGAGCCATCGCGACCCCGATCAGGCTCGTCTCGAGCGGATTGAAGCCCACCTGCTCTCGGAGGCTCATGGAGCTCCAGCGGCTGGCGTTGACCAGGGCCGGAATGACGGCGAACCCGATCGTCATCGCAAAGGCGGCGAGAAGCGCGTAGCGTGTCGATCGCAGCGTCCGGAGCTTCGTCCACTCCGACAGCGCTACCCGGGCCTGGGTGACACAGCCGGCCTGGATGCGGTGCTGAGGAACAGTAAGCGCCTTTGTCGGGAGTGTGGTGACGGTGCTCACGCTGCGATCGCTCCTTCGTTCTCGGTGAGAGGCGCCGACGCGTGCGAGTGGAATTCCACGTCGCGGCTGGTCAGGTCCATGAATGCGTCCTCGAGCGACGCCTGCTGCGGGGTCAGCTCGTGCAGCACGATCCCGTTCGCGGCCGCCGCCCGGCCGATCTGCTCGGCGTTCAGCCCTTCGATCTCGATCAGACCGGGCTCGATCACATCGATCGAGACGTCGGGCCCTGCGACCAGCTCTGTGAGCTCGGCGGCGGCGGGCGAGCGCACGAGCACGATCCGCCTCGAGTGCCGGCGGATGAACTCGTCGACGCCGATGTCAGCGATCAGGCGGCCGCGTCCGATCACGATCAGGTGATCGGCGGTGAGCGCCATCTCGCTCATCAGGTGCGACGAGAGGAACACCGTCCGTCCCTCGGCGGCGAGCGACTTCAGCAGCCCGCGGATCCAGCGGATCCCGTCCGGGTCGAGGCCGTTGACGGGCTCGTCGAGCATCACGACCTCCGGGTCGCCGAGAAGCGCGGCTGCGATCCCGAGGCGCTGGCCCATCCCGAGCGAGAACTCGCCGGCGCGCTTCTTCGCGACCGATTCGAGCCCGACGAACTCGATCAGCTCGTCGACCCGGCGGCGCGGGATCCCGTGTGTCTGCGCCTGGGCGAGTAGGTGATCGTAGGCCGACCGGCCGGTATGGACGGAGCGTGCCTCGAGCAGGGCGCCGACCTCGTGCAACGGAGCCCGATGGTCGGCGTAGTGCTTGCCGTTGACGGTGACGTCGCCGCTCAGGGGATCGTCGAGCCCGAGGATGAGCCGCATCGTCGTCGACTTGCCCGAGCCGTTCGGCCCGAGGAAGCCGGTCACGACGCCCGGCTTGACCGTGAAGGTCAGATCGCTGACCGCAGTCGTGTTCCCGTAGCGCTTGGTGAGATTCCGTGCCTCGATCATTGTGTCTCCTTTGACCTTCGACGCGATCCGCGCCTGTTCGAAGAGAAGCAACCGAGGCTGGGACGGGCCCGAGCGCCAGCTGGGAGTTTCCCCAGGATGCCCGGGGCTCTTGGACGCGAGTGAGAGAAACATGCGCGAAGCCGGGGTCTTTGTCCCCGCAGAGTCGTCGAGAGCGCCGCGTCGATCGATCCAGACCCACGTGGCCGACCGAACCACTCCGTCACGGAGTCCATTCACCGGCCTAACAAAATGCACAAACGACGGTGGGAGAATGTAAGGACATACGAGGAGCGATGTTCTGACATGAGATCAGCATTGCTCCCTCCACAGCGTGCGCAGCCGCCTTGCGCCTCCCTCACCAAGGAGATCCTCTGATGACCTCATGGCTCCGATCGATCCCCGTCCCTCGCCGGGTCGCAGCCGCGCTCGGCCTCTCAGCGCTCGCCGTCGCGGTGTTCGCGACGATGGGCGTGGCATCGTCGGTGACTGCCGCGCAAGCCCAGTACGCGCCGGTCAATACCGTCGCCCCCTCGATCACCGGAACGGCAGTCGAGAACCAGCTTCTGACTGCGAACGAAGGCAGCTGGACTGCGCCGCCGACCTCGTTCGCCTATCAGTGGCTCCAGTGCGACACGGCCGGAAACGGCTGTTTGGACATCAAGAACAACGCCACCGGGAAGACGTACAGGCTTCAGGCGGTGGACGTCGGCAAGACGATTCGGGTTCGTGTCACGGCTGCCAACAACGACGGCAAGACCTCCGTCACAACCGGCCAGACCGGTGTGATCGCATCGGCAGGGCCTGCGGGAGCGATCAAGCTGCCGAACGGGGAGACATCGATTCCCGTCACGAGCGTGAGCCTTGCCGCAGGACACAGGCTTGTCGTTGCCGAGGTGAGGTTCACTCCGAACCCGGTCAAGGTGTTCTCGAAGGAGCCGTTCAGCATTCGCGTGAAGGTCAAGGACAGCCGTGGCTATGTGGTTCGCGGCGCCCTCGTGTTCGTGCGGTCGACGCCCGTGGTGACGAGTACTCCGCCCGAGCAGTTGACGCAACAGGACGGCTGGGTGACGCTGACGACGGTTCCGCAGGTCGACTTCCCGAAGAACCCCGCGTACAACGTCCAGTTCTTCGTTCGAGCACGGAAGAGCGGCGAAGATCCGCTCGGTGGCGTCTCGTCACGGTCTCTCGTCCAGGTCGGGCTCACCCGGTAGGCCGCTCGTTCTCGAGCCCACGGGGGTCGAGCTGCGCCACGCGCTCCTGCGCGAGGCTCCGCTCGGCCCCCGACGCTACACCCGAGAGCGCCCGCCAGAGCACGACATCGTCCCGATCGAGGTCGAGGCCCTTGCGGAAGCTCAGGAGCGCCTGATCCGGTCGTCCGAGAGCGAGTTGCGCCTCCCCACGTAGGCGCCATGGCTCCGACGACCATGGAGCAAGCCAGTGAGCACGCTTCGCCTCGGCCAGCGCCGCAGTCCAGTTCGCTGTCCGTAGATGCCCTTCTGCCCGAGCGGTGACGTACGCGCCCGCCCAGATCACCCCACAGACGGCGATCAACAGCACCAGCGCGGGCACTGCGACTGCCTGCCGGACGCGACGCCCGGGAGGTGCGGCGACGCTGCTCCGCGCCAAGCCGAGGAGCGCCGCTCCGAGAAAGATCTCCGAGATCAGAACGGCGCTGATCTGCCAGTCCCAGTCGACGGCCAGGTGGAGGAGGACAGCGGCATAGGCCCCCGCGAGCGCTGGTACATACGGTTGCCGCCGGGCCTGGATTGCCGCCACCAGGGGAACCAGGAGGCCGACCAGGAGTAGCGAGAGTCCGACCGGCCCCAGTTCCGAGAGAACCTCGAGGTACAGGCTGTGCGCGTTCTGCGCTGCAAGGTCGACATCCCGATGCTCGAGCCAGACGCGGTGCCACGTCCCCGCCCCCGTTCCGAGGAACGGATTCCTGGCGATCTGGCGCAGCGTCGTCTCCCAGTAGGCGGCGCGTTGCGCGCTCTCGCTCACACCGAGAAGCGCGATCGTCGCTCCTGCGACGCCGAGCGCGCCGAACGTCGCGGGCACGGGTCGACGGCTCAGAAGCCCTGCGGCGACGGCCACGCCTCCGAGGAGAGCCACCCAGGCGCCGCGACTGTCGGTCTGGACGATCACGGCGGCGAACACGCAGAGAACCGGAACGACCACGAGGGCGCCGGCCGTACGGCGTTCAAGGGCCCATCCGCCTGCGAGCAGAATCCCGACGACGCAGAGCAGAGCGAGCGAGTTCGAGTACCCGAGCGGAGCGTCGACTCCGGCGATCAACGCCTGGCAGGCGAGCACGAGGGACAGGGCGAACACGACGACCCCGAGGGCCGGCGCGGCTCCGACACGGACGCCGATAACGGCTGCAGCGAGACCGGCGAGCGGCAGCAGCGCATGCTCGGACGCAAGCATCGACAGCGGGACGCTCGACGTCCAGAGCAGGGAAAGCGCCGTCCACGCGGCAAACAGCGTAAACGCCACCCCGACCAGGAGCTCGAGCTCACCGATACGCACCTCTCGGGCGAGAAGGCCTGCGAGGGCAAACGCGGACAGCGCGACCGCGGCCGAGCCCCAGGAAAGGGGGGTGAACCCGCCACCAGCGCGGGCCGGAACGGCGACAACGAGGAACAGGAAGAAGGCCGTCGCGAGCAGGGCGGGATCTCGACGCATCACCTGCATCTAGCAGATCATCTTGGTGCCCGCATCGACGCGCAACGTGTGGCCGGCGATCTCGCGCGACCGTGGCCGGCTGTGACTTCCTAGGAGACGAACAGGGGCGTCATCCGCGCGCGCTCGACGAGCCTCTCGATCTCGTCGTCACCCGGGGGGGCCGCGAAACGCTCGGCCGCGTCGAGCACCGCGGGGAGCAGCGCCCGGTCGCCAACCGTGTTGAGGAACACGCCGGGATGCCCGAGCACGAACCAGACGGCCGAGTCGACGTCCTCCTGACGGGTCAGCGGCTCGTACCAGGTGGCCGCCGTGCGGTCGGCCGAGCCCCACGGCCCCCGCGTGATCGCCTTGATCGTCTGCACGGCGACACCACGCTCGCCGCACACGCGAACGAGCTCGGCGAACTCCGGCCCGTAGACCGCGTCACGGAGCAGCGTCGGGTTGCACGGGGCGAGCACCGACGCGAACGGAAAGCGGTCGAGCGCGCGGACGTGCTGGTGGGCGACGGTCAACCCGTGCCCGGTGACCCCGATGAAGCGGACGAGCCCCTCGTCCCGCGCTTCGAGCGCCGCCTCGAGCGCGCCTCCCGGCCCGAGCGCCTGCTCCCACTCCCCGGGGTGCACGAGGTTGTGCAGCTGGATCAGGTCGATCGCGGCGACACCCATGCGTTCGAGCGAGCGGTGGATCGACTCCCTTGCGCCCGCCGCCGTGCGCTCGCCCGTCTTCGTCCCGAGAAAGAAGCGGTCGCGGTGCTCGGCCAGCCAGGGGCGCAGCTGATCCTCGGAGTCGCCGTAGCTCGAGGCCGTGTCGATGTGGTTGATCCCGTGCTCGAGCACGAGCGCGAGGGTCGCCTCCGACTCGACCGGCGTCGCGCCGGCGAGCGCGACAGCGCCGAAGACGACTCGCGAGCTGAGGTGCCCGGTCGAGCCGAAGGGGGCACGCTCGATTGCCATGCCTTCAGGATACTCCCGGGAGACGGCCGACGGAGCGGTGGCCCCGCTCAGCCGACCTGCGGGTGCTCTGCGACGAAGAGCCGGATCCGGCCGCCGACATGGGCCAGCGAGTCCGCTGCAACCTGCTGCCCGATCTCGCTCGCGTAGGCGGCATCGAACGCATCACGTGAGTCGAACCACAGCTCCGAGACGCCGTCGTAGCCCGCGTCGCCGTCGGCGAGGTTGAAGACCAGCCTGCGAAGGCCGGGAAGCCGCCGGGCGAGCGGGGCATGCTCCTCGAGCCACCAGTGCCGGAACTCCTCCGGCGTGTCGCCCTCGCGCCGGGTCAGCAGGATGATCGCCTTCACGCTAGCCCGGCTTCTTCGTCCGTGCGAGCGCGCGACCACCCGCCGCGAGCGTGAGACAGACGAGGATCTCGTCGTCGCGGGGTGCGCCGGAGACCGCGATCTCGGCGGCGTCCATCTCGTCGAAGCTCCAGATGTCGTCCTTGTTGGTCAGCGGCATCGTGATCGCTGCACCGGCGCCGTCCACCTTCTTCGTGGACGGGATGATCGCTGCGCCGCCGCGAATCGCCGCGCGGACGGGTGCTCCGAAGCGTGGGTGCAGGACGGCAGCCGCGTGCTCGAGCTCGCCCCCGAGACCGACGATCGCGGCCTTGCCGTAGGCATTGACGTCCGCGGCCCGGTTGCCGAGCGACCGGAGAGCCTCCTCGACGAGCAGTGCCGCGACCTCCGCGCCCAGCTCCTCGAGGACGCCGAGGTCGTCCGCGTGCTCGCCCGCGAGCGGGTTCGCAAGGACGGCCGCGGCCACCACCTTCACGGTCGGTGAGGCAAGGTCACGCCCACCCTCGCACCGGGTCTCCTCGCGTTGCACGATCACCTTGCGTACCTGCATGCTCGCCTCGATCTCCGGGGGAAGGCCAGCCTATCGCAGGCACTGTGCAGCCCGTTACGCGCCGGCGAGCGCGTCGTGCACGAGCAGCTGAAAGTGCTGCAACAGGCCTTCGCTCCCGAGCAGGAGCCGTCCCTGCCGAACGGTGCCGGAGCGAAGGCCACGGTGCACCGACTCCACGAGGTCGACGTCCTCCTGGCCGACGACCGCGCCGAACTCGGTGATCTCGGCGATCACCTCGTCCGTCGTGCCGGGCGCCCAGAACCCGTCGACATAGGTACGCGTCCGCTCCGGCCCGGCCGGCTCGAACACGAGCACGCGCAGGTTGGCCGGGCCCGGGAAGGTGTTCAGCGTCCAGTTCGGCCAGACGTAGTGGAACTGGCTCGCACGGATCGGCCCCTCGGGCACGTACGGCAGGTCGCGCCCGTTCCCCGTCTCGACCCGCGCATTGACCGGACCGAACTGGCTCGAGCTCCAGCGAGCTTTCGCGAGCTCGTACGCATCCGGGTCGACGTCGATCAGCCTGCTGAAGCTCTTGTGCGCGACAGGGCAGTGGTAGCACTCGAGGTAGTTCTCGACGACGAGCTTCCAGTTCGCCTCGATCACCCACTCCCGCGAGCGCCCGCGATACTCGAGCCCCGCCGGATCGAGCCCCCGGTCGCGCACCACGCGCGGCAGCTCCCCGAGCGTCTCGGCCAGTGGTGCAGCCGCCGTGTCCGGGTTGACGAACACGAGCGGGCCCCAGGTGTCGACGAGGACCGGCAGGAGACCGAAGCTGCCGGCGTCGAACCCCGGCTCGTGGTCGCTGCGTGGCGCGGCGCGCAGCGCGCCGTCGAGCCCGTAGGTCCACGCGTGGTACGGGCACTGGAGCGTCTCACGCCGGCCGCAGCCCCTCGCGATCTCGTGCCCGCGGTGGCGGCAGACGTTGACGAAGGCCCGCAACTCGAGGTCGCGGTCACGCACGACGACGACCGGGACCTCACCCGCATGGCACGTGACGAACTGCCCGGGCTCGGCCACGTCGGCCGCCACGCCCACGTACTGCCAGGACCGCTTGAAAATGCGCTCCTGCTCGAGCGCCAGCACGGCCGGGTCGGAGTACCAGGAGGCAGGCAACGTCAACCCGCTCTCGAGCTGGGCCCGGAGGCCGGAGGCGACGTCGACGGCGGCCACGGACATCAGCCTACTCCCGGGCTCGAGTGTCGAGCAGGCTGTCGGCGATCCGCTCACCGACCATCACGGCCGGGAGGTTCGTGTTGGCGCGGGGCACGAAGGGCATGAGCGAGCAGTCCGCGACGACGACGCCCTCGAGCCCTCGCACGCGCCCGGCGCCGTCACACACCGCGAGCGGATCCGTGTCTGCGCCCATCGCGCAGGTCCCCGACGGATGGTAGTAGTGGGCGTGGAACCGCTCGAGGGGGCGCTCGCGCGTGGCCGCGAGCTCGGCACCGATCAGCGCCGGGAGCGGCTCGGTCGCAGCGAGCTCGCGGGCGCGCTCGACGCCCTCCTCGAGCACGGCGAGATCGACGCCGTCCGGGTCCGAGAGATAGCCGTGATCCAGGGTAGGCGCTGCCTCGGGATCTGCACCCGAGACGTGCAGCCGGCCGTGCGAGAGCGGGTCCATGGCCGCGACGACGAGCATCACGCGGCCCGCGAGGAGGCTGTGCTCGTGAGCCGCGATCGGGAACAGATGGAGGTCGTACGGCCCTCTCGCGCGGCTCGAGCGAAGCTTCCCGAGCGTCTGCTCCTCGGGCGTGAAGCGTGCGGCGGCCGATTCGGCCAGCAGCTGTCGCAGTCGCTCCGAGCCGGCGAACTCGAGCTCGACGAGCGGGTGGTCGCGGAGGTTCCGGCCCACGCCCGGAAGCTCGACCAGAGGTGTGATCCCGGTCGCGTGGAGCAGGGTGGGATCACCGACGCCCGAGCGTTGCAGGATCGCAGGTGAGCCGTATGCTCCCGCGGCGAGCACCACGATCCCCGCCTCGACGCGCAGCTCTGCACCGTCGCGCCGCACCACGAGCTCGTTACCCGGCCCGCCGGGGACGATCCGGTCGCAGAGCGCACGATCGAGGATCTCGAGGTTCGGCCGTGACCGCACCGGATCGACGTACGCAAACGCGGCGTTGACCCTGACTCCGTCCTCGACGTTCACCGGCTCGATCCCGAACCCGATGCCCCCGTCGAGGTCGTCGAGATCGTCCGCACGCGGCAGGCCGAGAGCGGCCGCCGCGTCGAGGCAGGCACGGTGGAGCGGGCCGACCTCGTCGTCCCGATAGGTTCGCACGCGCATCCGCTTCAGCGCGCGTGCGAACGCAGGCCTCACCGCCACGGCGCTCCAGCGCGTGTCGCCGGTCGCCACAGCCCAGCGGTCGTAGTCGTCAGGGCAGCCGACGGCGACGACGCAGCCGTTGTGGGACGAGCAGCCACCGATCACGCGGGCGCGGGGGAACGCAATGGGCTCACGCCCGGCGATCTCGCCGCTCGCGTAACCCCAGTCGTGCGAGGTGACGAGGGCACCTCCGTCGAGGAGATCCTCGGGCCACCGCCCCGACCCTCGTGGGCCGTAGTCAGGCCCCGCCTCGACGAGGACGACCCGGGCATCGCTCTCCGCCGCAAGGCGCCCGGCGACGACAGAACCGCTGCTACCGCCGCCCACGACGACGACGTCACACGCGATGCGCTCCATCAGAACCCGAGTATCTCACGACGCCGTGCTCTCCGGCCCACCGACACCCGCTCGAGCCGGATCGTCGAGCTCGTCGAGCTCGTCGAGCCTACGACGCGCAGATGACGTGCACGGCCCAGGTGATGCTCTTCTTGTCGCCGTTCGACGCCGACGCGGCCCAGCTGTTCGGCGAGAGGCCGGCGCTGTCGGGTTGCGGCCCCTGGCCCTCCAGCACGAACCCCTCCGCGGCACCCGCAGTGACGGCAACGCCGCCGCCCGTCGCGTACTCGCCCTCGTCGCAGAGCGCGACGAGAGACTGCGACTCGCCGGCCGCGAGCGTCCCTAGCGCAGAGCGCACGCTCGTCACCGTCGCTCCTGCCGGCCCTGCTGGACCTTCGGCTCCCTGCACCCCGGCCGGCCCTTGCTCGCCTGCCGAACCGGGTGGCCCCGGCGGGCCAGGGGGGCCCGGCGGGCCGACCGCGCCGTCGGCACCCGGAGGGCCTGTCTCGCCCTGCGGCAACCCGCCGCTGGCGAAGTCCTCGACGCTCAGCGACCCGTCCCTGACCTTCACGGAGGTGACCGAGCCGTCCTTGAGCTCGGCCGTCCCGACGCTCGCGAGCGGCAGAGCCGTGACGGCGTAGCTCGTGCCGCCGATCGACACGGCCAGAGCGATGCATGCAATCACGAGCGCCGGCGACGGATGAGGCCACTTCACGGGGGTGCTATTCGGCGGGAAGCTGCGGAAGCCTTCCAGCCGTGCCGATCGGCGGCGACTATCCTCCCGGGGCAGTGTCGGCCCGCCGTTCCTCAGCTCCGTCCCAGCGCACCCGCGTACGCCGTGTGCACGAGCGAGCCCGCTACGACCGCGTCACCATCGACGCGATCCTCGACGCCGCCCTCGTCTGCCACCTCGGCTTCGAGCAGGAGGGTCAGCCGTACGTGATCCCGACGCTGCACGCGCGCATCGGCGACCTCCTCTACGTGCACGGGTCGTCCGCCAGCCGCGCCGTCCGCGCACTGGGCAAGGGCATCCCCGCCTGTGCCACGGTGACGCTGCTCGACGGCATCGTGCTGGCCCGCTCCGTCTTCGAGCATTCGATGAACTACCGCTCGGTCGTCGTGCTCGGCACCGCGACCGTGGTTGCCGACCCCGACGAGAAGTACGCCGTGCTCGAGGCGTTCACCGAGAAGCTGCTCCCCGGGCGCTTCGCCGACGCCCGCCCGCCGACGCGCAAGGAGCTGAAGGCGACCGGCGTGCTCTCCCTGCCGCTCAACGAGGCATCCGCGAAGGTGCGCACGGACGGCCCGGACGACGGCGACACCCCGGACGCGGAGCTCGACGTCTGGGCCGGTCACATCCCGCTCGTCGTGCGTGCGCTCACGCCGGTGCCGGCGCCCGATCTCCGACAGGGCATCCCCGTACCGCCGTACGCGACGCGCTACGACCGACCCGGGCTCACCGCCTGAGCCAGCCGCGGCGCCAGAAGAAGCCGAGGACGATCGCGAGCGTCATCAGCTCGAGACCGAGCCCGAAGACGAGGAAGTGGCCAAGCCCGGTCGAGTGGGCGACCAGCCAGCCGAGGTTCTGCCCGAAGAAGCCCGTCAGGAACGTCAGGGGCATGAAGACGGTGGCGATGATCGCCAGCTGCTTCATGACCGTGTTGAGCCGGTTCGAGACGGTCGAGAGGTAGACGTCCATCGCGCCCGTGAGCAGGTCGCGGTAGGTGTCGACCATGTCGCCGATCCGGATCAGGTGGTCGTAGACGTCCCGGAAGTAGCGCTGATCCTCGTCCGTCATGCCGGGGAACGCCTCGACCCCGGCCGTGATCGAGGCGAACAGGTCACGTTGCGGGGCGATCACCTTCCGCATCGTGACAAGCGCCCGCTTCATCGCAAAGATCTCCTGCAACTCGGGATCGCCGGCGTTCCGGAAGATCTCGTCCTCGAGCGAGTCGACTCTGTCGTCGATCACCTCGAGCCGCGGGAAGAAGCTGTCGACGAGCCCGTCGACGACCCCGTGCAGGAGCCGCGCCGGGTCGTCCACCGGCGCCTCGCGCTTGACGTAGCGCTCGCGGAGCGCCGTGAGCGACGGAGCGTCATCGCGATGGAGCGTGATCAGATAGCGGTCGGAGTAGAAGCAGTGCACCTCGACGAGCCCGTCCTCGTCCTGCTCGCTCGAGGCGCCAAAGACGACGAGGAAGACGTAGCCGTCGTACGCGTCGATCTTCGGCCGCTGGCCGAAGCGCCATGAGTCCTCGAGCGAGAGCGGGTGGAAGCCGAGCTCGTCGCGCAGGATCTCGAGGTCGGCTGCCTCCGGGGCGTGGACGTCGAGCCAGAAGAAGACGCGGTCGGCCACGAGCCCGTGCAGCCTGTCGCGCTCGAGATGCAGCCCGTGCCCGGGGTCGCAGCGGATGAGATTGCCGAGGCCCGGCGGCTCGGATGTGGAAGTCACCGGGCGATCGTACGCCGTGCCCCGGAGGCCGCCGGACAGGGCACGGGCGAACGTGAGGGCCCGGATCGTGCCCTGGGCCCCATCTGTCCGCCGTGACCGTGTGTCACGGGTCCCGAGGCCGGCGCGACCGGGCACCCATCGGTTTGGGAGCCGAGCGCATGCCGTACGGTCGCCGGTTCCGCCCCGGTAGGCTCCGATCGTGGACTTCGATACCGTCGTGATGAAGTTCGGCGGCTCGTCGGTCGCCGACCCGGACAAGATCAGGCACGTTGCGCAGCGCCTCGTGGACGCCAAGAAACGGGGGCTCCGGGTCGTCGGGACGGTTTCGGCAATGGGAAAGACGACCGACGGGCTGATCGACCTCGCCCATCAGGTCTCGCCGAATCCCAACGTGCGGGAGTTCGACATGCTCCTCTCGACCGGAGAGCGGATCGCCTGCGCGCTCGTTGCCATGGCGATCCACGATCTCGGCCAGGAGGCCCTGTCGCTGACCGGCTCGCAGGCAGGCATCCTGACGGATGCCTCGCACATGAAGGCCAAGATCCGCGAGATCAGGGGGGACCGGATCAAAGAGGCGCTCGACCAGGACAAGATCGTGCTCGTCGCCGGCTTCCAGGGGTTCTCACGCGACACGATGGAGATCACGACGCTCGGGCGAGGCGGCACCGATGCGACGGCCGTCGCGCTGGCGGCCGCCCTCGGTGCCGCGTGCGAGATCTACTCCGACGTGCCCGGCGTCTTCACCGCCGACCCGCGGATCGTGCCGAATGCGCGCAAGTTGCCGACGATCTCCTACGAGGAGATGCTCGAGATGTCCGCGTCGGGGGCGAAGGTCCTGATGCTGCGCTCCGTCGAGCTAGCGCGCGGCCACGGCGTTCGTATTCACGCCCGTTCCACGTTCTCGGACGAGGAGGGCACCTGGGTTCAGGAAGGAGCTTCGATGGAGCAACCGATCATCTCGGCCGTGACACACAGCGAGAACGACGTGGTGTTCACGCTGTCCGACATCCCCGACCGCCCCGGGGTGGCGGCAATGATCTTCGACGCAGTCGCGGCGGCGCAGGTGAACGTCGACACGATCATCCAGAACGTCGTCCACGGAAACGCCGAGATGTCGTTCTCCGTCCCGGCCGAGGACGTCACCGCCACGAGGCTGGCGCTCGGCGGTACGCGGTCGGAGCTGGGGCAGTTCACGGTGGAGGAGAACCACGACCTGGGCAAGGTGTCGCTGATCGGGGCCGGCATGCGCTCGAACCCCGGCGTGGCGGCGAAGATGTTCCGGACGCTCGCCGACAACGAGATCAACCTGCAGATGATCTCGACCTCGCCGATCAAGATCTCGTGCATGATCGCCCGCTCCGAGATCCCGAGCGCCGTGCGTGCGCTGCACGCCGCATTCGCGCTCGAGAACGAGCCGATCAGCGAGTAGCCGCCGGGGAGGCACTGTCGAGTCGCTGCCGAATCACGCCAGCGATGGACATCTCCCACCGCGCCACCGAGGCGATCGTCACCGGTGTCATCGGCCTGGTGATCGTCGCCGCCGTTCGCTTTGCCCTCGTGCTCGGCTACGACCGCTACGAACGGCGGCTGAAGCAGCGCGATCCGATGGCCGTCGCCCGTCGCCGCACCACGTTCAACTTCGTCCGCCGCGTGATCGTGGCCCTGGTCGCCGTGATCGCGATCTGGAGCGTCCTCTCGCTCTACGACGTGACGGCGGAAATCGGGAAGGCACTCCTCGCCTCGAGCGCCGTACTTGCGCTCTTCGCCGGCCTCGCGTTCAGCACCCCCCTCTCGAATCTCGGCTCGGGCCTGCTCGTCGCCTTCACGCAGCCGCTGCGGCTCGGCGACCGCGTCTCCGTCGCCGGCGAAACGGGCTTCGTGGAGGAGATGAACCTGATCTACACGACACTCGTCACCGACGATGCCCGCCGCGTCTTCGTCCCCAACACGCACCTGACGACCAACGCGATCGTCAACCGCACGATCAAGGATCCGCGCCGGCTCGTCGCGGCGAACTTCCCCGTCTCGATGGAGACGCCGCTCGACGAGGCGATCGCCGCGCTCCACGAGGCGATCTCAGAGCTGCCGGGAACGATGGACGAGGGCTCGCGGGTACAAGTGGGCGAGATCACCGACCGCACGGTCTGGCTCGAGGCGGCGGCCTTCGCACCGCTCGACGCCGACGTCGTCGCACTCGCGAGCGAGCTACGCGGACGCGGCCTCGAGGCGCTTCGCGAGAAGGGCTTCCTCGCGGGCTGAAACGACGGGGGCCGCGGTTTCCCGCGGCCCGCTCGCCGTTCGATCGTGATCTGCAGCGCCTCTAGCTGGCCGGCGGCAGCAGCACCTTGTTGATCACGTGGATGACGCCGTTCGAGGCCATGATGTCGGTCTTCGTGACCCGCGTCGAGCCGTTGAGGTAGACCTTGCCGCCCTTGATCGAGATCTTCACGGGCGCCCCGTTGACCGTCTTGGCGTTCTTGCCGTTGAGCGTGACGACGGTGCTCGCGGGAACCTTGCCCTTGACGACGTGGTAGAGGAGGACGCTCTTCAGCAGGGCCTTGTTCTTGCCCAGCTTGGCCAGCGTCGCCTTCGGCACCTTTGCGAACGCCGCATCGGTGGGAGCGAAGACCGTGTAGGGGCCTTTGCCCTCCAGGGTCATCACGAGGCCGGCGGAGGTGAGGAGCGAGGCGAGCGTCTTGAACTGACCTGCGGCGACCGCGGTCTTGACGATGTTCTGCTTCTTGGCCTGCGGGGCGGCTCCGGCGACCGGGGCGAGGACGGCGACGGCAGCGACCGCCGAGACCGCGAGGAGTGCGATGAACTTACGCATTGGGACGTTCCTTCCGTGGGAGGTTTGTCGATATTTTGTCGAACTAACCCTGATACGGACGACGTCTCGGATTGGATCACTCCGCGGCGCAAAGAGACTCGATCGGTCCTCGGGCCGCAGCGACGGACTGGGCTCCGGGAGCGTGTCTCTCTCGGGAGAGACCGAGCTCGGGGGAGGCTCGAACCTCTCCCCCGAGCTCGGCGGCTTCGCCGCGTCTCCTACATGCAGTTGCGCAGCGCCTGAGCTTCAGGCAATCCCTCGAGCCTCTTCAGCGTGTTGTTCTCGATCTGGCGGATGCGCTCGCGCGTGACCCCGAACGCCTGGCCGACCTCTTCGAGCGTGCACGGCTGGGTGCCACAGAGCCCGAAGCGCAACTCGATCACCTTGCGCTCGCGCTCCGGCAGCGAGGCGAGGGCCAGCTCGATATCCTCTCGCCGCAGCGACAGCGATGCCGTGTCGAACGGAGATTCGGCCGCGTCGTCGGGGACGAAGTCGCCGAGCGACGAGTCCTCCTCCTCACCGATCGGCTTTTCGAGCGAGACCGGCAGCTGCGCCATTCGGAGAATCTCGCGCACCTCCTCGGTCGGGATCTCGAGCTCCTCGGCGATCTCGTCGGGCCGCGGCTCCCGGCCCAGGCGCTGCACGAGCTGCCGCTCGATGTGCACGACCTTGTTGAGCTTCTCGACCATGTGCACCGGAATCCGGATCGTGCGTGCCTTGTCGGCGATCGCTCGGGTCACCGCCTGCCGGATCCACCAGGTGGCATAGGTCGAGAACTTGTACCCCTTGCGGTAGTCGAACTTCTCGACCGCCCTGATCAGGCCCAGCGAACCTTCCTGGATCAGGTCGAGGAACGAGAGCCCCCGCCCGAGATACCCCTTGGCGATCGAGACGACGAGCCGCAGGTTCGCCTCGATCATGTGCTGCTTCGCGGACATGTCGCCACGCTCGATGCGCTTGGCGAGCGACACCTCCTGATGCGCCGTGAGCAACGGCACCTTGCCGATCTCCCGCAGGTACAACCTGAGCGAGTCGAGCGACGGCTCGACGCTGAGGTCGAGCTTCGGCGCCACCTTCTCGTCTTCGACCACGGGAACCGGCTCGTGCGGGAGCCGCTTGTGCTGCTCCCCCTCGACGAGCTCGATCGAATGGTCGATCGCGTAGGTGGTGAACTCTTCGAGCTGCTCCTTCGTCAACTCGACGTCCTCGAGCGCGTTGACGATCTCGTCGTAGGTGAGGAATCCCTTCTCCTGCCCCTGCTCTACGAGCTTGTGCAGTTCCTCGATGTCTGGCAGAGCGATCTCGACGGAGAGCATGAACCCCTTCTTCTCGTGGGTTGACGAAGACGAGCCCTGGATCCCTGTGCAACCGATCTCCCGGTCTCCCCGACCGGACTACCCCCATGCAGGCGGCGAATCCTATACACGAGATTGACTCTTTGGGACACGACTTTCGGGACGGGTGCGAACGACCCCGACGGTCTCGCCCCGGCTGTTTTCCACCGGGACGATGCCGACCTCGCCGGTGTCGATCCCGAGTCGCGCCAGAAAGGCCGCAAGTGCAGGGCGAATGGCGCGGAACGACCCGTCCTCCACCTTCAACGCGACGCCCAACCCGTCGGCAGAGCCGGCGCAGAAGAGCCCCTCGGCTCCCCCCTTTCCAGCCCAGCCCTCGACCGCCCGAATGAAGATCGGATCGGCCGAGATCTGGCCCCGGAGCAGCTCGGGCAGGGCACGCATCGCCGCGATCACGCGTGGGCCGCCCTCGAGGAGAGGAAGCTGCGCGAACGCGTGGGCACACCGGTCGAGCGGGAGCGCGTAGGTCGGCACGCCGCAGCCGTCGGCGACGACGGGAATGCCGGACGGCTTCACCTCCGCGGCTGCCGCGACCTCGAAGAGCAGCTCCTGCTGGAGCGTGTGGGTCGCGAGCCTGTAGCCCTCGGTCTCGAAGCCGCGCGCCCGGCAGACCGCGAGGAAGCCCGCGTGCTTGCCCGAGCAGGTGTGCTCGACCGGGGTTGGCTCAGGTCCCGTCTCGAGGTCGGCCTCGGTGGCGGGCGCAGCTGCGAGAAGCGCGCGAACGGCGGCGAGCTGCTCGGGTCGGGCGCAGTGAGAGGCACAGGCGATCACGATCTCGCGGTCGGTGAGATCGGGTCGGGCCCGGACGAGCGGCAGCGCCTGGATCGGCTTGGCCGAGGAGCGGAGATAGGTGAGGAGCCGCGGATCGCCTGCCTCGGCCACGATCCGCCCGTCGCGCACCGCAACCGCATGGACGGTGTGCACCGCCTCGACGACGTCGCCGCGGGTCACCTCGACCTGGATCGGGTCGGCCATTCCGGGGAGACTACGCCCAGATGATCGATGCCTGAGCTACCGGAGGTGGAGGCGTGGGTGCGCGAGCTCGACCCGCTCGTCACGCGGGCGCCGGTCGAGCACGCCGGCCCGGCGCACATCGCGACCGTGAAGACGTTCGATCCGCCACTCCGCTCGCTCGAAGGGCGGAGCTTCGCCGGCGCGCGGCGCCGCGGCAAGAACCTCCTCTTCCCGACCGTGGACGGCGAGCTCGTGCTCCGCGTCCACCTGATGAGCGCCGGCCGGCTTCGCTACCACGCAGCCGGCGCAAAGACACCGAAGCTGCCGATGTTCCGCCTCACGTTCGCCGACGGCGGCGAGCTCGTGCTGACCGAGGCGGGCAAGAAGAAGCGTGCAGGCGTGTGGCTGTTCACGCCCGAGGGCCTCGAGCGCGAGCTCGCGCACCTCGGACCGGACGCACTCGACATCGGGCCGGAGCGGCTCGCCGAGATCCTGGCGCGCGAGCGACGCCAGCTCCATCCACTCCTGCGCGACCAGCGGGCCCTGGCCGGCATCGGCCGCGCCCATGCGAACGAGATCCTCTGGCTCGCGAAGCTGTCGCCGTTCAAGCTCTCCGCCGATCTCTCCGCCGCGGAGATCGCGCGACTCGCGGCGGCGATCGACGACGACCTCTCACGGGCCCTCGCGCTCCGCGAGGCGGGCGCGTCCGACGCGGACGTGTACCTGATCCACGGGCACTTCGGCGAGCCGTGCCCTCTGGGCCATGACACCCTCAGACGCGTCGCCTTCGAGGAGCACACGATCACGTACTGTCCGACCTGCCAGACCGGCGGCAAGGAGCTGAAGGACCGGCGGCTGTCGCGGCTACTGCGGTAGGTCAGACGCGGGAGTGGCCCGAGCGGTGCCCATCTCCTCAGGGCGCTCGACAACGGCTACCAGCGACCATTGCCCGGCCGCATGTCGGCCGGTTCGAGGCGGATCGGGAACAGGTCGCGGATCTTCGCGTCGACGGCGGGTTCGATGTGCTCCGGGTAGTGCGTCGAGAGGATCTCCCGCACCCGCTCGTGCGCGCGTTCGTAGATGCTCCGGCTCCCTCCCTCCTCCCAGGCGCCCGGGCTCATCCTGTCTGCAATGTCGGGGTACTGGAACTCGCTTCGCATCAGCTGCACCGTCTGATCCGATCCGAGGTAGTGGCCGATCCCGGAAACCGTGTCCTTGATCACGTCGTACGACAGCGTCTCGTCGTTGACCTCGATCCCGCGCAGGAGCCGTTGGGCGTTGCCGAGCAGGTCGTTGTCGATCAGCAGCCCCTCGAACGACTGCCCCATCAGGCTGCCGACGATCCCGGGGTAGGCCGACACGAGATTGCCCCCGGCGAGCGCAGCGGCGGTGATGGTGATGCCCTTTTCGTATCCGGCCTGCGCGTCCATCGTCTTGGAATCGGTCATCCCGGTCGCGACCGAGGAGACGAGGCCGAAGTGGTTGGCGATCTGGGCGCTTGCGGCCATCAGGAGCGCCTCCTCGCCCCCTCCGCCCGAGAACGCCCCGGTGCGAAGGTCGGAGACGAACGGCCACATCCCGAAGTCGAACGGGTTGCCGGGCCGGATCATGTTGACGACGGCGAGGCACGCGAGCGTCTCCGCGAAGCACTGGACAAGGGCCCCGGCGAGCGCCGCCGGAGCCGTGGCGCCGGCCTGCGGGGCGATCGCGATGTCCGCGGCGAGCCCCAGTTCCGCCGTCCGCACCAGCACCTCGGCATTGTCCTTCCCGAACCGCAGCGGCGAGACGATCGGGCAGCCGCCGATACTGCAGAACGGCCGTTTCAGGAACTCCCCCGGGCCGCCCGCAACGAGGTCGAACATCGCGATCAGTGGTTCGATGTGCGCGACGGTGGCACAGCTGAACGAGAACGGCTTCTGCTGTCCGGCAAGCGCCGCGTAGGCGACATTGATGTCGTGGACGAAGACCTCCTCGCTGTGCTCCGAAGCAATGAACGGCTGCCCGTAGCAGTGGATGTTCCGGAGCCGGTCGACGAGGCGGGCAGCATCGTAGAGGTCGACCAGCCGGGTCGGCCGGAAGGTCTGGGTGGAGAAGTCGAGGACGGTGACGGCCTCGCCCGAGGTGCAGAAGTAGACGCGCTCGCCGCTGATCTCGATGTCGTTGGCGGGGTCGACAGCGTGACGGACGTAGCCTTTCGAGGCAACGCCGAGCATCTCCTCGATGAGGCCGCGTGGAAAGCGCAGCCGACCGTCGTCACCGAGCATGCAGCCGTGCGGGAGCGCGTAGTGGAGGATCTCGGGGATCGGCTCACCGATCCCGATCTCCTCGAGAACGTGCAGCGCCGTCGTGTAGATCCTCTCGATGTCGGAGACCGAGAGTGGCCGGTAGGCGCCGCCGGACAGCCCGGGCGTGACGGCGGCGGGGCCCGCGGCCGCTGCGGCGGCGTTCGCGCGCGTCCCGCGATCACGTCGACCCTGACGGCCGCCGCCGCGCACCGGCCCGGCGGGTGCGTCCTCGGGAATCCCCATCACAGCATTCTCCACTATCGGCCGCCCGCAAGTGCAGCCCGCTCGGGTCGAACCGACGGGTACGACTCGTCAGTTGACGAGGAAGTAGAGGCTGCAGATACCGCCGAAGACGACGCACCAGACTGCGAACGGAATCAGCGTCCGGGTCTCGAAGTACCTCATCAGGAACCGCACCGCGAGGTACGCGGTCGCTCCCGAGCAGAGTGAGGCGACGAGCGCCTGCCCGCGGATACCGTCGCCCTGCGAGCCGGCGAGCTCCGGCAGCTTGAGCAGCGCGGCGGCTCCGATGATCGGCGTCGCGAGGAGGAAGGCGAAGCGGGCAGCATCCTTGTGCGAGAGCCCCACGAGCAGGCCGCCGGCCATCGCCGCCCCCGAGCGTGAGAACCCCGGAATCAGCGCGATCGCCTGCGCGGCGCCGACGCCGAAGGACTGCGGGAAGCTCGTCTGCCGAGCGATCCGCGTGTCGTCGTCGGCGGCAGTCTCGGGGGCGCGGCGACGGAGCGCCTCCGCGCCGAACAGGAGGAAGCCGTTGAGGATGAGGAAGAACGAGGCAGACTGGGCCGACGCGAACACGCCGCGGAGCGAGTGCTCGAGGAGCAGCCCCAGGAGGCCGGCCGGGATCGTGCCGACGACCAGCAGCCACCCGAGCTTCGCATCAGCGTCGTCGGGCGCGATCCCGCGATCGCGCAGGCTGCGACCGATGCCACGGAAGATCCGCATCCAGTCCTTCCAGAAGAAGAAGAAGAGGACGATCGCGGTCGCGAGATGCGTGGCGACGAGGAACGTGATGAAGTAGTCGTCGTTCTGGTGGATATCCCACCCGAACAACTGCGGGAGGATGACGCTGTGTCCGAGGCTCGAGATCGGGAACAGCTCGGTCACTCCCTGCAGCAGGCCGAGGATGATGGCCTGCGCGTACGTGATCACGGTCTCGGCGAGGATCACGAGGCGGGAAGCTCGGCCTTGTCGTTCCTGTCGCCGCCGGTCTGGAACCAGGCGTAGACCAGGAGCGCTACGCCCACGAAGAACGCGGCAATCCCGTGCTTGACGTGGTGGTGGCCCGAGCCGGCCTCGTGCCCGGGGATGAACGACGGCAGAGAGCTTGCGGGCTCGACCCAGTAGAGCACGGCGAGCGCGATCAGCGCGACGCCGACGACGACTGCCCCCCAGGTCAGCACGCGATTGTTCTTGCTCATGAATTCTCCCCTTCTCGGTGTGGGCCGTGGCTCGATCGAGGGCCAACGGTAGCGCCTCGCCCGGAGCGCCGCATCACGGCGCGCGACTGCATTCAGGCGATGTTCAGGATGCCGCAGCAAGCGTTGGGCCCGTGACCGCCGCATACCTCGACTCGCCGACCGACCGGCAGGCGACCTTCAACACCATGCTGAACAAGGTTCCGGAGGTCACCCTCTACTTCTGGATCATCAAGGTCCTGTGCACCACGGTCGGTGAGACCGCGGCCGATTTTCTGAACGACAACCTGGGCCTCGGCCTGACCCGCACCACGCTCGTCACGGCCGCCTTCCTGGTGGCCGCACTCGTGTTCCAGTTCAGAGTACGTCGGTATGTGCCAGGGATCTACTGGCTCGCCGTCGTCCTGATCAGCGTCGTGGGTACCTTGATCACCGACAACCTCACGGACAACTTCGGCGTCTCGCTCGTCACGACCACCGTCGTCTTCTCCATCGTGCTGGCTGCGGTCTTCGCCGCCTGGTACGCGAGCGAGCGGACGCTCTCGATCCACACGATCGTGACGACGAAGCGGGAAGCCTTCTACTGGTTGACCGTTCTCTTCACGTTCGCGCTCGGCACCGCGGCCGGCGACCTGACGGCGGAACGGCTCGCGGTCGGCTACTGGAAGTCGGCCCTCCTGTTCGGCGGGCTGATCGCCGTCGTCTACTTCCTGAACCGGAAGCTCGGCCTGAACGCAATCCTTGCGTTCTGGATCGCGTACATCCTCACGCGCCCGCTCGGCGCGTCGATCGGCGACTACCTCTCACAGCCACGCGCCGACGGTGGGCTCGGCCTCGGCACGACCGTGACGAGTGCGATCTTCCTGCTCACCATCCTCGCCGTGGTCGTGTACCTGACCCTCACGAAGGTTGATCTGATCGAGACCGAGGCGGGCGCCGTCGAGCCACGGAGGTCGCTGACGGGATCCCTGGTCCTGGTCGTGACGAACAAGGTGGCGGCGACTCCGGCCCTCGTCGCGGCGGTGCGGGAGCGCGCAGCCCAAGGCCCCGCCGAGTTCTTCATGCTGGTACCGAACCCGCGCCATCCGGCTTTCGACCGCGTCAGCGCCGACGTGCACGAGGGCACCGAGATGCTCGCCGAGGCGCTGCCGACGCTGGAACATGCGGCCGGTGGCCAGATCGACGGCCGGGTTGCGAGCAGTCCCAACGCCTACGACGACATCGTGGCCGAACTGGCTTCCGGCGAGTACTCCGAGATCATCCTCGAGACGCCGCCGAGCCACGTATCGCACTGGCTCCACGTCGATCTCCCCCAGCGCATTGCCCTTCTCGGCTATCCGCTCCTCACCGTGGCTGCCACGCACTAGCCGCCGGCTCGTCCCCGGGCTCCTCCCAGCGTTGCGTCGCGAGTCCGGCCCGGTCGAGCGTCTCGAAGATGCGGGGGAGCGCCGCCACCGTGCGACGCCAGCTTCCCGGCGCCCCGTAGTGATCGGCATCGTGGAGGAGGATGACGTCGCGCGCCTCGATCCCCTCGGTCGCGTGCCGGGTGATCGACGAGGCTGTCGCGCGTGCCTCCCAGTCCCGCCCCCAGGTCGACCAGAGCAGGGGCTCGAGGCCGAGCGTCCGCACGGCACGCAAACCGGCCCGGCTGAAGACGCCGTGTGGCGGCCGGTACAGGCGCGGAGAGGTGCCCGTCGCGTCGCCGACGGCGTCGATTGCTCTGCGGATGTCGTCCGCGAGCAGGCCACGCGTCCACTGGCGCCGCGTCTGATGGCGGTAGCCGTGCAACCCCAGCTCGTGCCCCGATGCAACCACGTCGCGGACGATCCCCGGATGGCGGGCGACCTGCTCGCCCGAGACGAAGAAGACGGCGTGGGCACCCGCGCGGTCGAGCTCTCCGAGGACGGCAGGCGTTCCCGATTGATGCGGGCCGTCGTCGAAGGTGAGGACAACGCCAGAGCCGCCCCCGGCCCGGGTCGGGATCCCGAGAAGCCGTGCCACGGCCGGCACGACGGCTGCCGCCCCGGGGAGCCAGTGCGCACCCACCAATGCGCCGCCGCCCAGGAGTGGGAGCGAACGCCTCATCAATCAGGCAGTCGACCGCACCACGGGAACCGGCGAGACCGCCTTCACAGAGCGCGCAAGACGCTGCCACGAGCGGAGCAATTCCGTTGCGGCCTCGGCGCCGGGCCGGAGCTCGGCGGTCACGATCTCTCCGGGCTGCAGATCCGCGCCGCTCACGCCCCCGAGGACGCCCCTCGCCTGGATAGGGATGCCGCCGAGATGGCGCGCGAAGAGGTAGTCGGCGATCGTGAACCCTTCTCGTGGCGCGAGAAAGTAGAAGTGCCGGCCGGCACCGTACGCATCCACCTCGGAGCGCAGCGTGCCCCGCTGCGACAGCGACGACCGGATCCCTCCGGATGTGATTCCCGGAATCGGGTCGAGCCCTGCTGCGCGCAGGACGGCGACCTGCCTCCGCGACAATGGCTCCGTCGAGACCACCGAGCCATGGAGATGGTGACTGCGGGCGAGCGGAGCGAACGCCAGCAGGCTCTCGGGGTCGCCCGAGACGACGAGCGAGATAGCCTCTCCCGGTTGCTCGACGACGCTCGTGTTGGGCAGCGAGAAGGCTCCGGCGACGAGCGGGTACGTCAGATCACTCGAGAAGATCCCGAGTACGACTGCCGCCATTGCCGCCGATAGCGCCAGAGGCCGCGCGGCACGGGTACGTACACGCGCAGTCACTCTGGCGCGAACCGCGAGGACGAGGTCGGCTGCGGCGGCGTCCGTGTGGGCGAGCATTCCGCTACCACTCCCACGCTCGACCGCGAGGGCGCTCCGCAGCTCTGCGGTCGAGCGAGCGTGCACGAGCAGCCCCAGTGCAGCCATCTCTCGAGCCAACGCGGGTGCATGCCCAGGAGGTGCGCCATAGGCGACGATCGGGCAGCCACGAGCGAGCGCCTCGAGACAGGTGACCCCACCGGTCGAGTGAACGAGCACGTCGGCCGCCGCCAGGAGATCGCTCATCCGATCGGTGAACCCGAGCACCGCCACGCGAACGTCCGCCCCAAAGGCGACCTCGAGACGCTCTCTCGTCGCCGGGTCGCGACCGGCCAGGCACACGACCGTCACGTCCGGGAGCTCGAGCGCGGCTTTGACGGCACCGTCGAGGTCGCCGACGCCCCAGCCTCCGCCGGAGACGACGACGACGCGGCCGCCAGGAGGCAGTCCGAGCGCTTGCCGGCTGTCCGCGACCGCGTGCGGGACGAGAAACCGGGCGGCGACGAGCGGAGTGACGACCCGCGCGCTGCCGGGCCCCGCGATCCGCTCCACGGCCGGAAGCAGGCTTTCGTGCATCACCAGGTGAAGGTCGACGCCTCCGTCCACCCACATCTCGACTCCGGCGAAGTCCGTGATCGTGGCACAAACCGGGACCTTGACGTGACCGCGTAGCCGCAGGCAGCCGAGAATCGTCGTGCTTGCCGGAAACGTCGACACGATCACATCGGGGCGATGGGCTCGGACGGCTCGCCTGACCGATCGAGAGCCGAGCAACGAGAGCAGCATCCGCGACGCCGATCGAAGCACCCGGCTTCGCTGCAGCCCGGCAAACACGGTGCCGAACAACCACGGAGCCCTGGTCAGCTGCCACTGGTAGGCATCGCGAAGCAGCCATTTCAGAACGAGGTTGAACTCCTCCAGCGCATCACAGACCACGACGTCGGCCGTAGGGTCGCGCTGTCGGACGTCGTCGGCGAGAGCCTGAGCGGCGGCAACGTGACCATCGCCGACCGGTGCAGTGAAGACCAGTACGCGCACGGCGTCGTCACCAGGCATCTTGCCAAGCATAGGCGCCGTACCTGAAACGGGCCTGAACGACCTGAATGAAATGAGTAGGCTCCCCCGATGGTGATCTGCGGGCACTCCAGGTGAGCGGCGACCTCACGAGCGTCATCCTGCTCGGGTTGGGATGCGCGGCCAACCCCTGGGGGATCATGATGGCCGTTCTTCTGCTGAACGCGAGGAGAGGGCTCTGGGTCGTCTGGGCATACGTGACGTCCTGGATCGCGGCGATCTCGGTCTCGATGGCGCTCCTCCTGCTCGGCTTCGGCAGCACCTCGACGTCCAGCAGCACGACGAGCAAGGGCGTGTCGATCGTCGAGATCGTCCTCGGTGTCGCGCTCCTCGCCTTTGGTGTCCGAAGCCTGCTCAAGGCGCGCCGCCGGAGATCGGCTCCTGTGACCGAGCAGATCGAGGAGAAGCAGCCCGGTTGGTTACGTGCGATCGCCGAGATCTCGGTCGGCGGAGCGTTTCTCCTCGGCATCTACTCCGCGACGTATCCGGTCGTCGTGGCGGCGGCCGGTGAGATCCTCCGCTCTGACGGGAGCGCGTCCGATCAGGCGGCGCTCGCTGTGATCTTCGTGATCCTCGGATCGTCGTCGGTCGTCGCCGTCGCCGCGCTCGGCACGTTTGCGCCGTCGCGCTCTGCGTCGTTCCTCGCACGGATGCGCGCCTGGCTGACGGTGCACAACAGCGAGGTGATCACCGCGATCCTGCTCATCTTCGGCTTCGCTCTGACCGCTCGAGGGATCCAGAGTCTCTAGCGCGGGCGAGTGCCGTCGGCGGCGGGTTCACTGGTGCCCGCCAGCAGCGAGCCGAGCGTCACCGAGCGGAATCCCCGCTGGTCTGCAGCGTCGAGCACGGGGCCGAGCGCCGCGACCGTCTGCGCGCGGGAGCCGCCGCTACCCGAGCCGTCGCCGTCGTGAAGGAGGACGACGGCCCCCGGGTGAAGGAGTGGGGCGACGCGGCTCGTGATCGTTTCCGCCCCGGGCTCAGCGGTGTCGAAGACGCTCCCGTCCCAGCCGCACACCGTGTATCCGTGACGTCGGGCGACGGAAACGAGCCACGGACTGCGAGCGCCGTGCGGGGTTCGGATGAGCCGGGCGCCAGGGAAGCCAAGGGCCGCCTCGACCGCTTCCTCCCAGGCGACGATCTGGGCGGCTATCGCCCGCGGCGGAGCGAATGCGAGGAGGCGATGGTCGTCACCGTGGCATGCGATCTCGTGACCGTCGGCCGCGAGCTGCTGGATCAGGGCCGGATGCGCTCGCGCAGCACGGCCGAGCGTGAAGAACGTCGCGCGGTGGCCTCTTTCCGCGAGGAGCGTGCTGATTGCCGGGGTGTGTCTTGGATCGGGCCCATCGTCGAACGTCAACGAGAAGCGGGTATCGCCGTGTGCAACCCCGGGACGTCCGACCGAGCCGAAAAGGGGCAGGTTCTGAAGATACGTGCCCGCCAGGTAGGCGAGACCGAGACCCAGGCCGCCGGTCGCCGCGATCGGCTTGCGCCCGTTGCGCCGGTCGACGAGATGTCCGGCGGCGACAAGGCCGACACAGACGGCAGCACTCGCCGCGACTGTCTCGGGCTTGTTCACGTTCAGGCCGCCGCTCGGAGTGGGAACGTCGGGGTGCGCCGCTCTCCGAGATCTGCGTACAGCTCCTCGAGCTTGTCGACGACCACCGGCCAGGCGAAGTGCCCGAGAGCACGGCGGCGCCCCGCGGCGCCCATCCGCTCACCGAGCGACGGATCTCGCAGGACTCTGTCGAGGGCCGCGGCGAAGGCGGCATCGTCATCGGGCTCGTCGACCATCAGCCCATCGACGCCGTCGCGCATGACGCGTGCGAACCCGGGGAGCCGGGTGGCGACGACGGGCACTCCCGAGCTCATCCCTTCGAGCACGACCATTCCGAAGGAGGCGAGGGAACAGGGTGAGCAGAGGACGTCGGCGCTCGCCAGATAGCGCGGCCTGAGGCGGTTGACGCGCCCGGCGAACACGACGTCGCCGCGGAGGTCGTCGGGAACGAGCCGTTCGACCAACGGGCGTAGCGGGCCGTCGCCGACGATCACGAGTTGCAGGTCGGCATGGGTGCGCTTGAGGATCGTGAACGCCCCGATCGCATGGCTGACACCGTTGCGCGGATCGAAACGCCCGACGAACAGCATCGTTCGCCTCCCGTGGAGCTCGGGCAAAGGCTCGGCGTCGGGCGCGAAGAACGAGGCGTCGATCCCGTTCGGGATCGTGACGAACTGCTGGCGCGGAAAGTACGGGCTGAGCGCGTCGACAACGGTGTCGGAGACGGTGATACAGGCATCGAGCCGCTGGAGGTGGTCGGCAAGGGGAAGGCGAAATGCCCTCAGAAGCAGGTTCCCTGGCTTGACGACGCTGTGCAGCGTTCCGACTGTGACAGGGGCGCGGGAGCGCCGGGTGGCCGTGATCGCGAGCCACGGCCCGATCGGGTTGTGGACGTGGACGACGTCGAAGCGCCGCTCGGCGAACAAACGGTCGAGCGAGCCCCCGAGTCCGGGCGACCAGCTGACGAGTGCCTCGGCCCGGTTGATGTAGAAGGGGTAGGCCCGGCCGAGCCGGACAACCTCGAATGGCTCGGGGGGAAGAACGTCTGCGTCGACCGTCCTCGGCACCTTGACGAGGGCCGGAGTGATCACCGTCACCTCGTGGCCCCGTCGCGCCAGCTCGGTCGCCTGGCCGTGGACGTGCTCCGTCACTCCCCCGAGCTGGGGGTAGTAGTAGTCGCTCACGATGGCGATCCTCATGCTGCCCGTGACGGTAAGGCTCGCCTCCTGACGGACGCCTGAATGGAAGCTGCAGCCTGCGTTCAGTCGCCGGAATCGGCGGCAGAGACGACCTGGCGGTGGCGCCGCTTCCTGCGATGCCAGAACGACAGCGCCCCTGCCGCGAGAACCACGACAGCGAGGCCGACCAGGCCGAAGGTGCGGAAGAATGTCGCGGCGACATGTCCCAGGAGATACGCGGCGAGGCCGATCGACGTCGCCCAGGCGATGCCGCCGAGGGCATTCCAGAGCAGGAACGTGCGCCAGGGCATGTGGTGCGCCCCGGCGAGCCACGAGCCGACGACCCTGAGGCCCGGAATCCAGCGGGCCAGGAAGACAGCTCTCGGGCCGTGCCGCTCGAAGAACGCCTCGCCGCGAACCAGGAATCTCTGTCGCCTCTCCATCCACCGGCCGTCGCGGGTCAGAAGCCGGCGCCCTGCGTGTCGCCCGAGCACGAAGCCGACGTTGTCGCCGACGATCGCAGCAAGGGCTGCTGTCGCGATCACGACCTGGATCGCAACGCCGCCGTGCTGGGACGCAAGAACTCCGACGGCAATGAGGCTCGTCTCGCCCGGCAACGGCAGTCCGGACGATTCGGCGGCGACGATGGCGAAGAGACCAGCGTAGACGAGAAGCGGCGGCAGGCCGAGTAGCCAGTCCGTGATCATGCGACCGGCAGGCGGACACTGAAGCGAGCGCCGCTACCACCGGCCCGGGCGGCGATCTCACCGCCCGCGGTGCGCACGAGCCTGCGTGCGAGAGCCAAACCTAGGCCGGCGCCGCGCGGATCGGTGGTCGCCGCAGTGCCACGCACTCCCGGCTCGAAGATGGCCTCGATTTCCCCCTCCGCGAGACCCGCACCGTCGTCCTCGACGTCCACGACGACCGTCGTCCCGCTGACCCCGAGCTCGACCGCGACCTGCGATCGGCCGTATCGAACAGCGTTGTCGAGGAGCGGGTGAACGATCCGCTCCAGCAGGTCGGCCTCGATCGCGACACTCACAGGATGCGGGGGTACGGACAGCTGGATCTCGACCCCCGCCGCTTGGGCATCCTCACGCACGGCATCCACCGCGGCCCTCACGCCGTCCCGGGCGTCGCTCGTCGTACGGTTCAGGCCCGCCTCCTGGCGTGCTGCGGAGACGAGCGCCTCGACGGTACGCGTCATCTGCTCGGCATTGCGATGAACCGCCTCGAGACTCCCGCGGTAGTCGTCGTTCGACCGGTCGCGCCGGAGCGCAAGCTCGCTCTCGGCCGCAATCTTGGCGAGGGGAGTCCGAAGCTCGTGGGAGAGCTCTGCGGTGAACCGCTGCTCGTGGCGCAGGCTCGCCGAGAGGCGTTCGAGCAGAGCATCGAGCGTCGATGCGAGTCGGGTGAGCTCGTCGTACGGCTCCCCCTGGTCGAAGCGCCGGTTGAGATCGTGATCGCTCCAGTCGGCGGCGTCGTCGGTCATGCGCGACACGGGCAGCAGGGCCTTGCCGAGAACCCAGTGACTCAGCACGGCGACTGCGATCAGGAGCGCCACCGCCAGGCCGATCGAACCGACGAACGCGATCGTCGCCGTCTCGTCGTAGGGTGCGAGAGGAACACCGGCGACCACGGTGCCGACCCGCTTTCCGTCACTGATCACCGGAAGTGCATAGAGGCGCACCGACTCCTTGTAACGAAGCGTCCGCTCGGGACCGGCCGCGAGCGACGACGCAATCGCGGTGAGCGCCTGCGGAGCGCGCGGCTGCTCGAGTACCTTCGTGGCTGCGAATACCCAGACCGGGCTTCCGACCCCCGTTCCCTCATCGAGGCCTTCGGGAGACACAAGGCGGCCGTCCACGACCTTGAGTGACGAAATCTCGGCCGCTGCCTGCGCCCTGGCAAGCGACGTGGCGCTCGCCGAGAGACGCTGCCCCAGGAAGATATTGAAAGCCGCGACGCCGATGACGAGGGCGAGCGCAACCGCTCCGACCGCGGCGAACAGGAGGCGGGTACGAACGCCGATCCGGAGTGGACGCCTCATCGCAGCGAGTAGCCGATGCCGTGCACCGTCGCGATCTCCGGCGCCCCGGGAAGTGGCTCGAGCTTTCGTCGTAGACGGGCGATGTAGACGTCGAGGGTGTTGTCGTGGACGATCGCGCCGTGCGGCCACGCAGCCTCGACGAGCTGGCGGCGTCGGACGGCGTCTCCCGGCCTGGCCGCGAGGCGAGCGAGGATCCGGAACTCGGTCGGAGTGAGATCGACGGTCTCCCCGCCGCAGGAGGCAGCGTGCATTCCCGGATCGAGGCGAAGCTCCCCGATCTGGATCGCGAGGTCGGTCCCACCGCGCTTCAGCAGGGCGTGTAAGCGGGCGACCAACTCCGCGAACGCAAACGGCTTCGTGAGATAGTCGTCGCCGCCGGCGGCGAAGCCGGAGAGGCGATCCGGCAGCGCGTCGCGCGCGGTGAGGAAGATGACCGGCGCCGTCTCTCCCTGTGCACGGAGGGCCTGCACGACATCCCGCCCGTCGGCATCGGGCAGGCCGATATCGACGACCAGCGCGTCCGGGCTCTTGTCGCCGAGCAGCTCGAATGCCTCGGCCGCGCTCCCGGCCGTCGTCACACGGAAGCCTTCCTCGCGCAGACCACGCGCGAGCAGGGAACGAAGCTCGAGGTCGTCCTCGAGCACGAGAACGGAGGGTTGCATCACTGTCTCCTCAGTATCGTTCAGCCGAGGCCGGGATTTCTGTGCTCATGGTTCGAGTCTGAGACAAATCCAATGAATGACGCCTGAACGCGGCTCACGAACCTCGGAGGATTCAGATGCGGAAGTCAGGCGGAAGCGAGCCGACGCCCGGCCGGCCGGAGCGCCGCACGGACGTCCGACCACGACGAGACCAGAGCGACCGCGACCACCCCGACCGCGACGTCCGCGAGTGCCGTAGCTCCCTGCATCCCAACGCCGAAGCCGACGATTGCGCCGGTGCCCATCGTCCCCGCAAGAGCGAGCGCAAGCGCGGCCTGTTGCGTTCCGGCGCCGCCCGGTGCGAGCGGGAGCAGGCCTGCCAGGTTCTGCGCCGCGACGACGAGGAGCACGAGCCACAGACCGACCCCGACGTGAAATGCGAGGAGGAAGAAGTACACGGCGGCAAACCGGAGAATCCAGGCCACGAGCTTCCAGACCATCACCCCACGAAGGAAGAGTCGAGGCGAACGCACGACGGACATCCCACGTCCGATTGCCACAACTGCCCGCGCGATGCGGCGCCGCGAGAGGAACCCAGCAATCACGGCTGCAAGTGCACCAACGCCGGCGGCGGCAAGCACGAATGGGTGGGAATGGGCGAGGACCGCCGGCGCGCCGATGTGCCCTACCGACCGTCCGGACAGCAAGACGATCACGATCACGACGATCCCGAACACGATCTCGATCGCCGTCTCGAGCACGATCGTCCCTGCGATCGTCCCCACGGTCGAACCGGGCAGGCGACGACGCACGATGCCGAGACGCAGAGCCTCTCCCACCCGAGCAGGGAGAACGGCATTTGCACCAATGGCGCCGGCAAACGCGCCGAGTGTCGTCCGGAATCGAAGGCGGCTACTCGGGTGTGCGTGGCTCACGATGCCGTGCCACGAACGCGCTTCGGCGGCGACCTTCCCGAGATGCAAGGCGATCGCGACGACGAGCGCGCGGAAGGAGGCACCAGCGAGGGTGTGCGTCGCGCCGGCAGCGAGGGCGAGGATCGCATGCACCCCCACACTCTGGAGCCTCGCACCTGACGTCCGCCTGAACGGCTGCAGCCGACATCGGCGCGGACTCTCCTCGTCGGCTATCTGGTCTTCTTGCGGCGCGACGTCGCCTCGGAGTAGCACTGGGACGCGACCGACGCTGCTACGGTCACCGGAATGGAGCGGCCGCATCTCGTCACGGACATGCAGGCGTCCGCGCCACCGGTCGAGCTCGCCCTCTCACGGGCCGGCGTGACCGGCGTCCACAAGGCGATTCGGATCCGGCGCGGCGACCTGGAGACGGTGATGGCCGCCGAGATCGAGTGCACCGTCGACCTGGCCCGGGGACAGAAGGGCGTCCACATGTCGCGCTTCCCCGAGGTGTTCGACGAGGCGATCGGCGACGCGGTGCTCGGTGAAGCCCGCATCGTCGAGGAGATCGCCGAGGTGATCGCGCGGCACATCGTCGAGCGCCAGCGCGCCGTCCGCGCCGAGGTGCGGATCACCGCACGCTGGCCGATGCGCCGGGTGACGCCGGTGACGGCCCTGCCGACGCAGGAGATGGTCTCGCTGATCGGCATCGCCGCTGCGACGGAGCACGACGCACGCAGGGTCGTGGGCGTCGAGGCGACGGGGATCAACGCCTGCCCCTGCGCCCAGGGCCTCGTCGCCGGCCGGGCCGCCGAGCGGCTCGCCGAGGCAGGTTTCGCGGCGGGTGACATCGAGCAGATCCTCGAGCTCGTCCCGGTTGCGACCCATAACCAGCGGGGCCGCGGCACGCTGCTCGTCGGCACCGCCAGCGGCGTCGACGCCGAGACGCTGGTGGATCTCGTCGAACGGTCGATGAGCTCCCCGGTGTTCGAGCTCCTGAAGCGACCCGACGAGCTGTTCGTCGTCGAGCACGCCCATCTGCAGCCACGGTTCGTCGAGGACTCGGTGCGCGTCGCACTCAAGGGCCTGATCGACGAGGTGCCCGGGCTCGGGGACGACGACTTCGCGTTCTCGCGTCAGGTCAACCTCGAGACGATTCACGACCACGATGTCCTGGCCGAGCGGTGGGGCACGGTCGGCGAGCTCCGCGCCGAGATCGCCGGGGGCGACAGCGCCCGTCAGACGACGCTGGCCGACTGGCTCACCCGTCCGTAGCGGAACGCCGGCCGCGCGAGAAACGCGACTCGGTTCCCTGAAGCAGCCTGCGGATGTTCTGGCGGTGGAGCCCGATCACCGCGAGACCGGCCGCAAGTGCGAGGATCACCGTCGGCCGGGGCTCGCCGAGCACCACGCACAGGATGGGAAACGCAACCGCCGTTGCGAGCGAGGCGAGTGACGCGTAGCGGAAAAGGATGAAGGTCGCGAGCCACACGACCAGGCACAGTCCCGCGGCGAAGGGGGCGACTGCGAACGCCACGCCCCCACCCGTCGCCACCATCTTGCCGCCCTTCGTGAACCCGAGCCAGATCGGGCGGGCGTGGCCCAGCATCGCGGCCGCTCCCGTGAGGACACCGACCCACTCGCCGCCGACCTCCAGGCCGACCAGGGCGGGGACGAAGCCCTTCGCGACGTCGAGGAGCACCACCGGGACCCCGAGCCACCGCCCGTAGGTGCGCCACACGTTCGTCGCGCCGACGTTGCCGCTGCCCTGCTTGCGGATGTCCTCGCCCCGGAACACCCTGACGACGACGACGCCGACGGGGATCGAGCCGATCAGGTAGCCCCCGGCAACGATGAGGGCGTTCTGGAGCATGGCAGAGCCGGCCTCTAGGCGGACGGGATGCCGTAGGTGGCGATCCAGCCGTTCACGGCGGTCCAGTCGAGGTTCGCGAAGAACGCATCGATGTACGCGCCACGATCGGTCTGGAAGTCGACGAAGTACGCGTGCTCGTAGACGTCGAGGGCGACGAGCGGGGTCGCGTTCCAGACCGGGTAGGTGTTCTGGGCGTCGCCGATGTAGTTGAAGAGGCGGTGCTCGTCCCAGTCGTACGCTGTCCAGGCCCAGCCTCGGCCCGCCATCCCGGTCGCCTTCAGGTCTGCCCGCCACGCGTCGACCGATCCGAAGTCGCGCTTGACCAGGCCTTCGATCGCCCCCGTGGGATCGCCACCCTCGCCGCCGAGGTGCCCGAAGTAGAGCTCGTGGTTCTTGATTCCGCCCACCGCGAAGCTGAGGTCCACCTTCAGCGCGCGGAGCTCGGAGTAGACCTGGTTGGCGCTCGACCGGTCGACGACCTCGAGGCTTGCGAGGATCTCGTTCCGCTTGGCGACGTAACCCTGATACAACCGGTAGTGAGCCTCGATCGAGGCGCGAGAGATGCCGTCGAGCTCGAGGAGAGCCGGCTTCAGATCACGCGGCTTGAGATCGGTGTACGTGGGCATCAGGCGAGGACCTCCGGCTCGAAGAGATGCCCCGCAGCATATCCTTGAACGGAAATCGAACGAAGGAGAAGGAATGGCGTATCAACTGCCCGAACTGCCCTACCCGCACGACGCACTCGAGCCGCACATCGACACGATGACGATGGAGATCCACCACGGCAAGCATCACGCCGCCTACGTGACGAACCTGAACGCTGCTCTCGACGGGACCGAGTGGATGGACCGGCCGATCGATGCCGTGATCTCGAATCTCGAGATCCTCCCCGCCGACAAGCAGGCGGCCGTCCGGAACAACGGCGGCGGACACGCCAACCACACCCTGTTCTGGGAGTCGCTCTCCCCCAACGGCGGCGGCGAGCCGGCGGGCGCGCTCGGCGAGGCCGTACGGGCCACGTTCGGTGCCTTCGACGTGCTCAGGCAGCAGATGATCGACGCCGGCATCAAGCGCTTCGGCTCCGGCTGGTCGTGGCTCGTCTGGGACGGCACCGGCCTCGCCGTGATGTCGACGCCGAACCAGGACTCCCCGGTGATGGACGGCAAGACCCCGCTCTTCGGCATCGACGTGTGGGAGCACGCGTACTACCTCAAGTACCAGAACCGTCGCCCCGAGTATCTCGAGGCGATCTGGAACGTCGTCGACTGGGACGCGATCGGCGCCCGCTTCGAGACGGCGCACGCGTAGATGAGGATCCGGGGTGTCTCCCGCGCTCCTCGGGAGACACCCCCGGCCCTCTCCTCCGAGAGGGCCGGGGTGGGCTCCCCGGCGGGCTTCCGCCCCGCGCTGCAATCCGCGCGGCTCCGTCATGCGTAGGTCCATGGAATGGGCACCGTCCTCGCGCTTCCCTTGCCTCACAGCACTCGAACCGCCACGATCGCCATCGTGAGCACACCCGAGGTCACAGACGGGGCGTTGATCGAGCGGGTCGCTGCCGAAGAGCGCGAGGCCTTCGAGGAGCTGTACCGCCGCTTTGCCCGCCCGGTGCTCGGTTTCGCGCTGCGGCGCCTCGGAGACCGCGGCCGCGCCGAGGACTCGGTGCAGGAGGTGTTCGCCTCGGTCTGGCGGTCGGCAAAGAGCTACGACCGCACCCGGGGGCCCGGCGGGGCGTGGCTCTACACGATCGCCCGCAACGCGATCGTCGATGCGCAGCGCCGGCGGCCCGCGCCCACCGTCGCCGACCCGCCCGAGTTAGTGTCGACGAGCGCCACTCCCGACGAGGAGGCCGAGGCCGCGTGGGACGCCTGGCGAGTCCACCGGGCGCTCGAGATGCTGCCGCCGCACGAGCGTACCGTGATCGACCTCGCCTACTTCGGAGGCCTCTCCCAGAGCGAGGTCGCCGACTTCCTCCAGATCCCACTGGGTACCGTGAAGACACGAACACGCAGTGGCCTTGCGCGCCTCGCCGACGAGCTGGAGGGAGAGCTGTGAGCGACCGGACGCCGTGGTTCGACGACCTCGTCGGTGCCGACGACCCGGAGCGCGCCCGCCTGCTCGGGGTGCACGACCTGCTCGTCGCCGCCGGTGCGCCCCCGGAGCTGCCACCCTCGCTCGAGACGGCGCCCGCGGAGCCACACCGTGCGATGCACGTCCTGCACCGCAGGCGCTACACGGCGGTTGCCGCGACCGCGATCGCGGCAACCGTGTTGTTCGGCATCGGGTACGCGGTCGGCGGCCGCGATGCCCCGGCGAGCCCCGTCCGGACGATCGCGATGAGTGGGCCCGCCGGCGCGACCGCGTCGATCGCCCTGCTCGCCGAGGACACCGCGGGGAACTGGCCCATGACGCTCGAGGTCTCGGGCCTGCCGGCCCTGCCCGCGGGCGAGACCTACACGCTCTGGCTCACGAGGGACGGCAAGCTCACGGAGTCGTGCGGGTCGTTCGTGGTGGCCGCCGGGACGACGAAGGTGCCTCTCAACGCGCCGTACCGACTGAAGCAGTTCGACGACTGGGTGATCGTCCGGACCGGCTCGACCCGGCCGCTGCTGCGCAGCGGCAAGGTCTGACCGGCCTCCGGCCCGCGCGCTATCTTCGTGACCGTGCCCGAGCCCACCCCGACGGCATCGTCCGCACCCAGTACGAGGATTTCGCGCGTCACGTCATGGCGGCGGGTCTGCCGAAGCACGACCGCACCGGCACCGGCACCGTGAGCGTGTTCGGTTACCAGATGCGCTTCGACCTGGCCGAGGGGTTCCCGCTCGTGACGACGAAGAAGGTGCACTTCCCGTCGATCGCCTACGAGCTGCTCTGGTTCCTCCGGGGGGACGGCAACGCACGGTGGCTGCAGGAGCACGGAGTCTCGATCTGGGACGAGTGGGCCGGTGAGGACGGTGACCTCGGGCCCGTCTACGGCGTGCAGTGGCGCAGCTGGCCGACCCCGGACGGCGGTCACGTCGACCAGATCGCCGAGGTCGTGCGGCTGCTGCGCGACGACCCGGACTCGCGCAGGATCGTCGTCAGCGCGTGGAACGTCGCCGACCTCCCCAAGATGGCGCTGCAGCCGTGTCACGTGCTCTTCCAGTTCCACGTGGGTGGCGCCCGCAACGCCGGTGAGCGGGGCCGCCTGAGCTGCCAGGTCTACCAGCGCAGCGCGGACGTCTTCCTCGGCGTCCCCTTCAACATCGCGAGCTACGCGCTGCTCACCCACCTGCTCGCGCAGCAGTGCGACCTCGAGCCGGGCGACCTGATCTGGACGGGCGGCGACTGCCACGTCTACGACAACCATCGCGAGCAGGTCGAGACACAGCTCGGGCGCGATCCGTATCCCTATCCCACGCTCGGCCTGCGGCGGCGCCCCGACTCGCTCTTCGACTACGGGTTCGAGGACTTCGAGATCGTCGGCTACGTCCACCACCCGGCGATCCGCGCGCCGGTCGCAGTGTGAAGGTCGCGCTCGTGGCGGCCGTCGCCCGGGGCGGCGTGATCGGCCGTGAGGGAGCGGTTCCCTGGCGGCTCCCCGAGGACATGGCCTACTTTCGCGCCGTCACGATGGGTCAGCCGGTGCTGATGGGAAGGCGCACCTGGGACTCCCTGCCCGACCGCTTCCGGCCGCTCCCTGGCAGGCGGAACGTCGTCGTCACCCGCAACCCTTCCTGGAACGGGGAAGGAGCCGAGCGAGCCGGATCCCTGGAGGAGGCTCTCCGCCTCGTCGAGGGAGACGAACGGGTGGCGGTGATCGGGGGCGGCGAGCTGTACGAGGCGGCGCTGCCGCTCGCGGACGAGTTGCTGCTGACGGAGGTCGACCTGGAGGTCGACGGGGACACGTTCTTCCCTCCGCTCGCGCCCGGGGCGTTCGAGGAGGTGGCGCGCGAGGAGCACGTCTCGGAGGACGGTATCCCCTACGCCTTCGTCACGTACTCCCGCCGCCCCGGCTCGTGAGCAGCGTCCGTGTCGGGACCTCCGGCTGGGGCTATCCGTCGTGGCAGCCGGGCTTCTATCCGCCCGGGCTCGACCGCGGCGGCTTCCTCTCCTACTACGCGGAGCGGCTTCCCACGGTCGAGCTGAACGCGACGAAGTACCGGCTGCCGTCGGAGGCGCAGTTCCGGTCCTGGGCGGCCCAGGTTCCCGAGGGATTCCGCTTCGCCGTCAAGGCCCCCGAGCGGGTCGAGAGCCGGCTCGCGACGTTCGAGGAGCGGGTGCGGGCGCTCGGTGACCGCCTGGGCGGCGTGCGCGTCGTCGTCGAGCGGCCCCGCGACGAGCGGTTCCTCGAGCGCCTGCTCGTGTCGGTCGACCCGGGCATCCGCTACGCGCTCGACCTCCGCCATCCGACCTGGAGCGGGATCGAGGGGCGGCTCGCCGAGGCAGGTGCCGTGCGCGTCGGAGACACCACGGGGCGCTCGGGGTGGGCGTACCTCCGCTACCGCGAGCTCCGATACGACGACGCGGAGCTCGTGCGGATCGCCGGCGACCTGGGCGAGCTCGCGCGGCTCGGCACGGAGACGTTCGCCTTCTTCCGGCATGATGATGCCCCCGACGCGCCCGCGGCGGCGGCAGTGGTCGCCGCGGCGTGCGTTCTCGACCGAGCCCCGGCGGCCTAGGTGCAGGTCCCGTTGTTGTTGAAGGGCGCCGTCCCGGGCCCGAGCGCGCTCCATGTTCGACCGGACTCGGTTGCCGCGAGGCAATGGCTCGTCGACGTGGTCTTGGCGGCGTAGACCACGAGGGTGAGTGGAATCCCGGCATCGTACTTGCGCAGGCGTGCAGTGGTCATACCCTCGAAGCCGCTCGTCGACGCGTCGTTGTCCGCGTCGTTCGCAGTTCCGTCGTTGTCGATGCCGTAGGCGCTGGCGGCCGGGCCCGCTTCGTGGATGATTGCCTGCGCGGCGCGGTCGGCGGCTCGCGTCCGGAAGCCGATGTACGACGGGACGGCGACGGCGATGAGGATTCCGATGATGACGAGCACGACGAGCAACTCGATCAGGGTGAAACCATCAGCACGCGCGCTCATTGTCGCGTTCCGCGAAACCACGAGCATCCTCCTCTTGTGGGCAATGTCGCCAGATTCTCTATCGCCCACTCGGAGGGATCCCTCATCCCCCGAACCGGGGTACTGTCGTCCGAGGCTCCCCGGGGCAGACGGCAGTGCGATCGCTCGGTCTGGACACGCGATGCCGGCGCCACACCCCTCCAGGTTGTACGGTGCGTCTCGATGGAGCCCCGTCTCGACGCAATCGGGATCGTCACGTCCGACATGGCCGCCTCGTGCCGCTTCTACGCGCTGCTCGGCGTCCCGGTCGGAGAGCCGCCCGATGGTGAAGACCACTTCGAGGCCACGCTCGCGTCAGGGATCCGGCTGATGTGGGACTCGGTCGAGCTGATGAGGCAACTCGACCCCGACTGGCAGCAGCCGACCGGTCACCCCCTCGGGCTCGCCTTCCACTGCGGCTCGGCGGCGGGAGTCGACGGCACCCACGCCGCGGTGATCGAGGCGGGATTCGCGTCGAAGAGCGAGCCGTGGGACGCGTTCTGGGGCCAGCGCTACGCCCAGGTGGTGGACCCCGACGGCAACACTGTCGACCTGTTCGCACCGCTCGACGGCTGACGGGGCCCGCTGTGGCCGGTGATCTCGATGCGCCGATCTGGCGCAGGGCGGTACGGACGGGCTCGTATTCTTCCGCACGGCGACGTGCGAGATGCGCGCCGGGCTGCGCCGCAGGTCAGGACGCCTGCTGGCCGACGGTCCACGCCGTCGCGGAGACGTCGACGATGTCCGCACCGCCGTCGACGAGCAGCTCGGCGCCGCTCACGTAGGCGGCCTCGGGGGAGAGCAGGAAGGCGACGACGGAGGCGATCTCCTCCGGCTCGCCTGGGCGCCGCAGCGGCACGTTGGCATGGGCGAGCGCATAGGCGCCCTCCCGGTTCGTGCCGCGGAGCTCGCCCAGGCCGTCCATGGCGGCATCGCCCATCGGCGTCCGGACCCAGCCCGGGCAGACGGCGTTCGCACGCACACCCCTCGGCCCGTAGTCGTTCGCAATCGTCTTGCAGAGCATCGAGAGGGCGGCCTTCGAGGTGCAGTACGACGCGTCATCGCCCCCCGCGCGAAGCGCGCTGGTCGACGAGATGCCGACGAGAGAGCCGCGCCGCTCGACGAGCAGGGGCAGGCAGGCTCGGGCAACGAGGAAGGCACCGGTCAGGTTGGTTCTTATCGTGCGCTCCCATCCTTCCGTCGTGTCGTCTCCGGCCGCCGCCGTCTCGCCGATGCCCGCGTTGAGGACGACCCCGTCGAGCCCGCCGAACGTCGTCGCGGCCGCGGCCGCGAGCGCGGCGCCGTGCTCGGGGTCGCCGACGTCGCCGGTCACGACCACTGCGTGCTCGAGCTCTGCGGCGACCTCCTCGAGCGGCTCGCGGCGGCGGCCCGAGAGCACGACGGCGTAGCCGTCCGCGCCGAGCCGGCGGGCACAGGCTGCGCCGATCCCGCTCCCCGCTCCGGTGACGATCGCGGCCCTCACGGGGACGATCCTATCCCGCGGAGCCCGCTGGAGCTTTCGGGATGGAGCCTTGCCTCAACGCGGTCGGCGCCGCGCCCTCCAGGTGGCGATGCCGGTATCGATCCCCGCCCGCCTCCTCGGGTTCCTCAACGCGTTCCGGATGATGTCGCTGCCGGGTATCAAGCCGTCAGCCGAACTTGACGGGTTGATCTCCGGCCGAGGAGTGGCTGTGCCTCTCGGGTTTCGAGGATCGGTAGATGCGGGTCGTGGCACGGTTGAGCATCGACCGAGACGGCTCGCCGGGCGGGCGCCTTCCTGGTCGTTGCCCGGGCAGTTCGCATTTCGTACACTCGCGCCACCGACAAGAGGAGGAGCACCATGGATCACGAGGCGACGCTGCGGCGCTGCTACGAGCTGATCAACGCGGGCGATGTCGACGGGTTCGGCGACTTGCTTGCCGACGATTTCGTCGAGCACGAGGAGACGCCGGGCCTTGCACCCACGAAGGACGGCGTCAAGGCGTTCTTCCGGATGTACGTCGCAGCGTTCCCCGACCTGCGCATGGACCCGGAAGACGTCCTGCCGAGCGGCGACAAGGTCGTGGCTCGCGTGAGAGCCACCGGGACCCACCGGGGCGAGTTCATGGGCATGCCGGCAACCGGCAAGGCGGTCGACGTCCAGCTCATCGACATCATGAGGTTCGGCGACGACGGTCTGGTACGCGAGCACTGGGGTGTCTTCGACGCACTGACGATGATGCAGCAGCTCGGCGTCGTGCCCGACGGCGCTCCTGCCTAGACCGAATCGCCGTCGCCGGCCAACGTCGAGGTTGGCGCGAGACAGCCAGTCCGGTGCGACCTGCTCCGGTGGCGAACGGCGGCCAGCCCTAGCGGTCGGGCGTCGGGCCACCGGCCGTGAACCGCAACCGCTGTGCGGCGGCCGAGGACGAGCGGGCAACCCACCGCCGATAGGCGACCTCGGCGCCTGCCGCGGCCGCGGCGACCGCGAGCAGCCGGGGAGACCTCCACCGCGCGGCCCCGACCACCGCAACCCCCGCGAGAACGGCAAGGACGCCGACGTCGATCCGGCGGTTCTCGCCCATGCGGGGAGACGCGGGCCTCATCTCGCCCACGATATCGGGCCTTCAGCATCCTGTCTTGTGCCCGGCAGCTTCTAGGAGGCGCGGATCGAGACGACTCTGGCGTGCCACGAGCCGCGAGGCGCGGGCACGTCGACGCCGTCCCCGACCGCCGCGCCCATCAGCGCACTTCCGAGCGGCGACGTCGGCGAGACGCCACCGACGCTCGAGATCTCGATCTCCATCTTCTCGCCGTTCTCGTCCTCGATCTCGACGATCGAGCCGACGCCGACCGTGTCAGTCGAGGTGTGCTCGACCGTGACGGCGTGGTGGAGCTTGTGGCGGAGCTTGCGAATCCGGGCCTCGAGCAGGCCCTGCTCGTTCTTCGCCGCGTGGTACTCGAAATTCTCGGAGAGGTCACCGAACGCGCGCGCCGTCGCGATCGCGTCGACCGCCGCCTTCCGCTGCGGGCCCTCCATGTCGGCGAGCTCCGCTTCCAGCGCCTCGCGCTGCGCTGCCGTGATCTGCTGGCCCTCGAGATCGCTCACGGACGAAAGCCTAGTCGACAGGGAGACGCGGCTCGCTCGGCGCTCGCCCAGACCCTGGGTACCGGCTGAAGCCGGTTACCGGGGCCACGGGCCGATGCCCTGTCTAGAACAGCCCGATCGTCTCGCCGTGCTCGTCGATGTCGATCGCGAACGCGGCCGGCTTGGCGCCGAAGCCCGGCATCTGCAGCATGTCGCCGCACAGCGGCACGAGCATACCGGCACCCGAGTAGACCCGGATGTCGCGGATCGGGACGATGAACCCGGCCGGCCGGTTACGCAGCAGCGGATCGTGCGAGAGCGAGAGGTGGGTCTTCGCCATGCAGATGGGCAGGTGCGCGAGCCCCTGCTTCTCGTAGCGGGCGATCGCGTCCTTGGCCGCGGGTGCCAGCTCGATCCCGTCGGCGCCGTAGACCGTCTTCGCGATCTTCTCGATCTTCGTCGCGATCGGCTCGTCGTCGGTATAGAGCATCTGGAAGTTCGACTCGCCCTCGGCCGCAGCCGCAACGGCCTCGGCAAGCTCGATCGTGCCTTCCCCACCCTGGCCGAAGCCGTTGTGGATTGCGGCGCCGAAGGCGCCGGCCTCGAGCGAGCGGGTCTTGATCAGCTCGAGCAGCTCTGCCTCGTCGTCGGGACGCGTGTTGATCGCGACGACGGGCTGGATCCCGAAGGCGCGCACGTTCTCGATGTGCTTCGCGAGGTTCGCCATGCCCGTCTCGACCTCGGCCGCCATCTGCGACAGCTCGGCCTTCTCGCGCCAGTCTCCGCCGCCGTGGTGGCGGAGCGCCCGCACGGTCGCGACGATCACGACCACGTGCGGCTTGAGGCCGCCGACCCGGCAGACGATGTCCATGAACTTCTCCATCCCGAGGTCGGCGGCGAAGCCCGACTCGGTGATCACGAACTCGCCCAGCTTGAGGGCGATCCGGTCGGCGATGACCGAGTTGTTGCCGTGCGCGATGTTCGCGAACGGCCCCGCGTGCATGAAGCAGATTTGACCCTCGAGCGTCTGGACGATGTTCGGCTTCAGCGCGTCCTTGAGCAGGACGGTCATCGCTCCCGCCGCCTTCACGTCCTCGGCCGAAACCGGCTCGCCGGCCGGCGTGTAGCCCACCGTGATCGCGCCGAGCTTCCGGCGCAGGTCGGCGAGGTCGGTGGCGAGCGCGAGGATCGCCATCACCTCGCTCGCGGCCGTGATGTCGAAGCCCGACTCGGCCGGGACGCCGTTCTTGGCGCCACCCAGGCCACCGACGATGTTCCGCAGCTGCCGGTCGGTGACGTCGATCGCGCGCCGCCAGGTGACGTTCGCGATCTCGGGCTCGTGCCGGTGGAAGCGGTGCGCGTCGACGAGCGCGGAGAGCAGGTTGTTCGCAGCCGTGATCGCGTGCATGTCGCCCGTGAAGTGGAGGTTGATGTCCTCCATCGGCACGACCTGCGCGTACCCGCCGCCGGCCGCGCCGCCCTTGACGCCGAAGACGGGGCCGAGCGACGGCTCGCGCAGCGCCAGGATCGCCCGGCGGCCGAGCTTGCCGAAGCCCTGGGTCAGCGACACCGACGTCGTCGTCTTGCCCTCGCCCGCCGGCGTCGGCGTGATCGCGGTCACGTTGATCAGCTTCGCGTCCGGACGGTCGGCAAGCCGGTCGAGGATCGAGAGGTCGACCTTGGCCTTGTAGCGGCCGTAGAGCTCGAGCTCGTCCGGCTCGATTCCAACTTCGGCAGCGACATCGGCGATCGGGCGCATGACGGCTGCCTGCGCGATTTCGAGACTGGAGAGCATGTCTGGCCTTTCGGGAGGTCTCAGTGGCTCACTGCAGCTGCGGCGAGCTCGGAAACGAGGTTGTCGTTGTAGAAGCGCTCGAGCTTGAAGGGCTCGATCAGCTTCGGCGTCTTCCCGGTGGCGATCAGCTCGGCGAGCGTCACGCCCGTGATCGGCGCCGCCTTGAAGCCGTAGGTGCCCCAGCCGCAGTCGACGAGGAAGCCGTCGACCTCGGTCAGCCCGATGATCGGGCTGTAGTCGGGGCTCATGTCGCAGAGGCCTGTCCAGTGGCGCAGGATCTTGGTTGCGTGGAGCTGCGGGAAGAGCTCGAGAATGTGGCGGCACGCGTACTCGATGAACGGGAAGGTGCCCTTGTTCGAGTACGTCGGGTACGGCTCGACCTCGGCCCCGATCAGGAACTCGCCGCGATCGGTCTGCGAGCAGTAGATGTGCATCTGCGCCGACACGATGATCTTGTCGAGGAACGGCTTCACCGGCTCGGTCACGAACGCCTGCAGGATCGACCCGGTCAGCGGCAGCGGCACTCCCGCAAGCGCAGCGACCGGAGTCGACCAGCCGGCGGTGGCGCTGAGCACGGTGCCGCACGAGATGTCGCCCTGGTTCGTCTTGACGCCGTGGACTTTCCCGTCCCGTACGTCGAAGCCGGTCACCTCGACACCCTGGTGGATCTCGGCTCCGCGCCGGCCCGCCTGCTTCGCGTAGCCCCAGACGACCGCGTCGTGCCGGATGATGCCGCCCGGCGGATGGTAGAGCGCGCCCTGGATCGGCCACGTTACGTCCTCACCGATGTGGATCTGGGGGCACAGCTTCTTCACCTCCTGGCGGTCGATCACGCGGCTGTTCACCCCGAGCAGCTTGTTGACCTCGGCGCGCTCGTTCTGCACGACGAGCGACCGATCCGAGTGTGCGAGCGTGAAGTGCCCGTGCTGCGAGAACATCATGTTGAAGTCGAGATCGGCCGAGAGCTTCTCGTAGAGCTTGACACTCTCCTTGTAGAACGCCGTCCCCTCGGGGGTGCGGTAGTTCGCACGGATGATCGTCGTGTTGCGCCCGGCAGCGCCCGAGCCGATGTAGCTCTTCTCGAGAATCGCGACATCGGTGATGCCGTGGTGGATCGCGAGGTAGTACGCGGTCGCGAGCCCGTGCGAGCCCCCACCCACGATGACGACGTCATAGTGCTTCTTCAACGGGCCGGGCCGCTTCAGGATCTCCTTGGGGAAGAAGATGTCCTTCATGGAGCGCCTCCCGCGAGCGCGTTGACGCCGATCGGCCCGCCGCCGACTGCGGAGGCGCGGTCGACCGCGACCTCCCACACGTACTGGCCGAGCTCCTGCAGGCAGATCACCCAGTAACCGCCCGCGCGCTCCAGCACATGCCCCTGCACGTGCGCGATCTCGCCGCCCGAGGGGAAACGATGAAGGTGCGTCATCCGGCGCAGCACGGTCTCGGCCTCCGGGCCCGTGATCGAGATCACCGAGTAGGCGCCCGTGACGTCGAGCGAGAATCGGGCGCCGACCTGCTCCCGCACGGTGGCGCCGAGTGCGGGCGCGCACAGCACGAGCGCGCGGCGGGGCGAGATCGGATACCAGACGATCCCCTCACCCTCGATCGGCTCCCCCGCCGGGCGGAGCTCGAGCTTCGTCAGGTGTGAGATGTCGGCGATCCCGACGGCGGCATGGTCTCTCTCACCGGGGATCGAGATGGGAACGAGCCACCCGTCGCGTTCCTCGAACGTGGCGCCGAGATCCCGCTGCGCCCGCTCGATCGCAGACTTCGCGACGGGCTGGAGCCAGCTGCGATCGGCGACACCTTCGATCGAGAGGAACGAGAGGCTCACGACTTCACCTTCTCGCCTGCGGGATCGTAGAACGCACCGAGGTGCACGGTCATCGGCACGGGGCGCCCGTTCACCTGGACGTCGAACCTGCCGCCGTCGACGGCGAGCTCGTTCGGGATGATCGCGAGCCCGATCACCTTGCCGAGCTCCGCGCTTCGGCGTACGCTCGTGACCCGGCCCGACGAGACTCCGTCGATCACGACCTGGCCGCCTTCGACCGGGATCGCGCCGCTCGGGCTCTCGAAGCCGACGAGCATCCACTCGAGCCCGCGATCGGCGACCTGCTGGGTGGCCCACTTGCCGATCCAGTCGAACTCCTTGTCGTTCTTCACGAGCCACGGCATCGCTGCCTCGTACAGGTTCGATTCGGAGTCGGTGTCCTGGCTCACGATCACATGGCCCTTCTCGAGCCGCAGGATCCGCTGGGGCTCGAGGCCGAACGGCTTCGGGTCGAGATCGGCTGCCTGCTCGAAGATCGTGTCCCAGACGTGCTCGGCGAGCGGGCTCGGGAAGTGGAGCTCGTAGCCGAGCTCGCCGACGAAGCCGATGCGCAGCGCGAGCGCCGGCACTCCCGCAACCGTGACGTGCTTGGCGTCGAGGTACGCGAAGCCCTCGGCCGAGAAGTCGTCGTCGGAGACGCGCTGCATCGCCTCGCGGGCGTTTGGGCCGGCGACGTTGATCGCGGCGAGCGCTCCCGTCATGTTCGCGAACTGGACGTCCATGAACCAGACCGCGTTCCACCACGTGAACCACTGGTAGACGCCGTCGGCGCCGGTCGAGGTGGTGGAGACGTAGAAGGTGTTCTCGTCGACCCGGGCGACGACACCGTCGTCCATGATCCGGCCGGCATCGCCTGTGAGCACGCCGTAGCGCGTGCGCCCGACCTTGAGGTCGGAGAAGCGGTTCGGGTAGACGCGATCGAGGAACGCGCCCGCGTCAGGCCCGCTGACGAGGATCTTGCCGAGCGTCGAGACGTCGATCAGGCCGAGCGCCTGGTGCACGTGCTGGGCTTCGGCGCCGGCATCGGGGCCGTAGGAGTGCGGCCGCCGCCAGGCGCCCGTCCACATCATCGTGCCGCCCATGTCCTTGTGGCGGTGGTGCAACGAGGTGCGTTTGCGAGGCTCCTGCGGCGGGCCCGCCAGCAGGCCCATGGAAATCGGCGTGTAGGGCGGCCTGGCCGTCGTGGTGCCGATCGTGTTCTCGTCGAGACCGGTCGTCTTCGCGAAGACCCGGATCGAGTTCGTATGGCAGAGCCTGCCCTGGCACGGCCCCATCGTGACGGTCGTGTAGCGCTTCGAGAGCTCGATCGAGTCGAAGCCCTCGCCGATCGCATACTTGAGATCCTTGACCGTCTGATCCTCGCAGAAGCAGACGAAGCACTTGTCGCCGCGATGGTCGAGGATCGGGCTCGGCACCGCGGGCTCGCCAACGTCGCCGGTGACGGCGCCGACCGCCTCGACGTGCGCGGGCAGATCGGTCGGGATGAAGACGCCACGGCCCTCGTCGTAGGCGACCGTGGCGCCCGCCTGGGCGAGCAGCTTGTAGTTCGGCTGCGGGCTGCCGCACATGACGACGAGGTCGGTCTTGACGTGGTGCCCGTCGATCGAAACCTGCGCGACCTTGCCGCCCTTCCCCTGCGCCTCGATCGTCGGTGGGCTCGCCCCACGGAAGTCGACGACACGGGCCACCTCGACGCCTGCGGCCTCGAGATCGGCTGCGGCGCGGAGGCCGCGGTCGTCGACCGTCAACACGACCGCGCGATCGGCGGGCCTGATCGAGAAGCCGTTGACGAGACGCCGGACCGCGTCGGGCAGCATCACGCCGACGAGGTCGTTCCCCGGGAAGACGAGCGGCTGCTCGACGATCCCGCTCGCGACGATGACCCGGTGGCCGCGGAACTTGATCAGGAGGTTGCCGTAGGCGACCGGCACGAGGCCTTGCTCGAACAGCCCGATCGCGATCGCCGGCGCAAGAAGCTCGACGCCGGCGTCGATCGCGTGCCGGCGCAGCTCGGCTGCGGTGCCGATGCCGTCCCGGTCGGCGAGCAGCGTGCCTCCGACGTCATAGCCCTCGTCGATGACGACGACCGACTCACCGCCCTGCGCCGCTGCGATCGCCGCCTCGAGGCCCGCCTGGCCGCCACCGATCACGACGGCGTCGACGTGGCGGTGCTCGACGTCGACGCGCTCCTGGCGCGATCCGTTGGGGTCGAGCGGGCCGAGGCCTGCCGCACCGCGCAGGAACTTCTCGTACATCGGCCAGAGCCTGCGCGGCCGGATGAACGTCTTGTAGTAGAAGCCGGGGGGCGTGAAGGGGCCGCCGACCTTGTCGGTCACCTGCATCAGGTCGTGCTGCAGCGAGCCGACGTAGTTCTGCCCCTTGACGACAGCGCCCTCGCGCAGCGGGGTCGTGCAGACGCGCACGCTCGGAATCCCGTCGACCGTCATCTGGCAGTTCGCGCAGTGACCGGAGCAGCAGGCGAGCCCGCGCGGCCGGTGGTACTTGAAGCTGCGCGAGAAGACCCGCTGGCCCGAGGCGTAGAGCGCCGAGCCGATCGTGTCGCCGGCGAAGCCCTGCACCGTCTTGCCGTGGAAGGTGAACGAGACGGTCTTCGAACGGTCGATCCGCTCATTCGCCTGCGGGTCGAGACGCGTCATGCGGCGGGCTCCGGATGCCACGTCTTCTCCACGACGTTCGTGTAGGTGTTCCGCTCGGCGAGGAACCAGTCCTCGCAGGTGCGGCAGAACCACCACTCGCGCTGGCTGCCCCAGACGTTGCGCCGGAAGTAGATGTACTCGTTCAACTCGCGCACGCTCGGCGTCGAGGTCGGCCGCTTCGTCGTCTCACCGGCGCAGCGAAGCTCCTGCACCTCGTGCGGGCCACAGTTGGGACAGGTGACGAGCATTGACATGAAGGATCCGACCTTCCGAAAATTGCGTCAGACGGGATAGCGTGCTATCAGTGGCAAGAGACTAGCGCGATGCCCCGTACCGGTCAACCCTCCACCCGAGACGTCGAAGCGACGGTGCGCGCCGTCGAGATCCTCGACGCGCTCGCGGAGGGCGGCGAGCTCGGCACGACCGACGTGGCGCGCCGCACGGGGATCAGCGCGAGCACGGTGTCGCGCCAGCTCGGGACGCTGACGCGCGTCGGCCTCGTCGAGCACGTCACCGCCACCGGCCGCTACCGGCTCGGGGTGCGCCACCTGCGCTACGCGAACGCCGTGCTCGGGCGCCTCAACCTGCGCGACCTCGCCCGCCCACACCTGGAGGAGCTCGTCCACGAGGTGGGCGAGACGGCGACGCTCTCGATTCCCGGCGAGGCGGACGCGATCACGGTCGACTTCGTGCCGACCGATCGCTACCTGCAGGGCGTGACGCGCCTCGGCCGTCCCAGCGTCGGGCACGCCTCGTCGGCCGGCAAGGTGATGCTCGCCTTCGGCGAGGTGGCTCTCCCCCGGGGCAGGCTCACGGCCTTCACGCCCCTCACGATCACGGATCCGGGCGCGCTGGCAGCGGAGATCGAGCAGGTGCGCGCCCGCGGGTGGGCGGAGGCGATCGAGGAGCGCGAGGCCGGCCTCAGCGCCATCGCCGCCCCGGTGTGGGGCGCCGGCGGAGAGCTGGCGGCGATCGTCGCCCTCCAGGGGCCGACGAGCCGCTTCGACCGGTCCGCCACGACCGCCGCCGTGCCGCTGCTCGTGACCCGCGCGCAGCGCATCTCGGTCGCGCTCGGCTGGCACGAATAATCCCGCTGGTGGCAATTGCGTCCCCTCGTGGACGATTCCGGCTTGACACCGGCCCCGTGCGAGCGTAGACACGAGGGGGCACGGCGGACGTTCCGTCGTTGCACCTGCACGATCCCGCTGACAACCCCACGTACGACGACACCAAAAGGAGGCGCGCGGTGGCAACCGATCTCGACCGCTTCGTCGCAGCAGAGGGCCGCGACGCACTGATCGCCGAGGTGCGGCGCCGCATCGACGCCGAGGGCATCACCTACATCTACTACCAGTTCATCTCGGTGACCGGCCGGATCATGGGCAAGGGCGTCCCCGCCGCGCACTGGGAGAGCATGGCGGCAAAGGGATTCCAGCTCGTCTACGGCTCGACCGCGAACCTCTTCACCGACCGCCACGGCGAGTACATCGGCTACGGCCCCGAGGCCGCCGAGCTCGTCGGGATCCCCGAGCCAGAGACGTTCGCGCCGTTGCCGTGGGACTCGAAGGTCGCCCGCGTCTGGTGCACGTGCTTCCGCAACCGCGAGGAGGTCGAGAACCCGGCCTCGTTCCTCACCTCGGACTGCCGCGGCAATCTGAAGCGGATCCAGGCCGAGTTCGAGGCCGCAACCGGCCTCCACCTCCGGGCCGGTACCGAGCCGGAGATGATGTGGCTGAACATGAAGGAAGACGGGACGCCCGACGTCAGCGGCGTCACGAAGCCGTACTGCTACCACATCGACCAGTTCAGCGAGCTCCAGCCGATCATCCACAAGGTCGTCGAGTACGGCCAGGCGCTCGGGCTCGACATGATCCAGGGCGACCACGAGGACGCGCCCGGACAGATCGAGCTCAACTTCAACTTCGACCGCGCCGAGCAGACCGCCGACAACCTCTCGACGTTCCGCCAGGTCTGCAAGCAGGTCGGTCGTGAGCTCAACGTCTTCCCCTGCTTCATGCCGAAGCCGTTCATGGGCGTCTCGGCCAACGGCTGCCACCACAACATCTCGCTCTGGCGCGGCGACGAGAACGCCTTCATGCCGGAGACGGCCGACCAGCGGCTGCCGAGCCAGGTCGGCCTGTATGCGATCGGCGGCATCCTCGAGCACCTCGGCGCGCTGACGGCGATCTCGTCGCCGACGGTGAACTCATACCGCCGCCTCTGGGACACGGGCTTCTGGGCGCCGGTGTTCGCCGACTGGGGCTTCCAGAACCGCACCACGGCGCTGCGCGTCTCGGCCCCGGGGCGCTTCGAGTACCGCTCGGTCGACTCAGCCGTGAACCCCTACCTCTCGCTGTCGGCCCTGATCATGGCGATGTGGGACGGCATCGAGCGAAAGCTGGACCCGGGTGAGCCGGAGGAGCGGAACATCTACGCTGCGATGGAGGCAGGGAAGCAGGTCAACAAGATCCCGATGACCTTCGGCGACGCCCTCGACGCGCTCGAAGCGGACGAGGTCGTGAAGAAGGCCATGCCCGGCGAGATGTACACCGTCTTCATGCACTACAAGCGCGACGAATGGGAGCGCTTCTGCGCCACCGTTACCGACTGGGACGTCAACGAGTACCTCGACATCCTCCCGTGATCGACAAGGAGATCTGAATCGCCCATGTGTGGAATCGCAGGAATCATCTACAAGGACGGCGAGCATCCGATCGGGCAGGAGATGACCCGGATGCTCCAGTCGATGAAGCATCGCGGCCCCGACTCGACGGGCTACGCGCTGTACGGCCAGCCCTCGAATCTCGTGATCATGCGGTACAAGCTCGCCGATGCGAACACGCCCCGTGACTTCGAGTACGAGGATCGGCTGCGCCGGCACCGCACCGAGGTCGAGCGGCGGCTGCACACGCTCGGTGCCAAGGTGCACGAGCTCGTCGAGGAGAACGAGTACGCCTTCAGGGTCTCCCTCGAGTACAGCGGGGATCTGAAGAAGCTCGCCGACTTCGTCGAGGACGTGCCCGACGTCGAGGTGCTCTCGCTCGGCAACTCGCTCGAGATCGTCAAGGATCTCGGGGACGCCGAGACCGTCGCGGGCGGCTATCAGCTCAACGAGTTCACCGGGACGCACGCGATCGGGCACGTCCGCATGGCCACCGAGTCCGACGTGGACATCTCCGGAGCGCACCCCTACTGGGCGTACCCGTTCTCGGATATCGCCGTCGTACACAACGGCCAGCTGACGAACTACTTCCACTGGAAGCGCCGGCTCGAGCGCAACGGGCATCGCTTCCAGTCCGAATGCGACTCCGAGATCATCGCGGTCTACCTCGCCGAGCAGATGAGCGAGGGCGCGTCGCTCGAGGACGCGATGAAGCAGAGCCTCGAGGAGCTCGACGGCGTCTTCACCTACGTCTGCGTGACAGGCGACGCACTCGGCGTGGCCAAGGACGAGATGGCCGCGAAGCCGCTCGTCCTCTACGAGGCCGACGACCTCGTCGCGCTCGCGTCCGAGGAGATCGCGATTCGCGCCATCATCGACCACGAGATCGACACCTACGACCCGTATGAAGGAGAGGTGCTGGTATGGCAGCGCTAGGCGAGCACGCGATCAGCTACGACGCGCGCGGCCTCTCGGAGCCCGATGCGGCAATCCCCAAGATCTCCGAGATCGACGGTGCCAGGGCCGAGTTCGACGCGCACGACCTGACGACCCGTCAGATCAACCTGGAGTTGCGCTGGCTGCTGAACGAGCAGGGTGTGACGGACGTGACGGTGCTGAACCCGGGCGCCAAGCACTCGCTCGGCGTCGGCATCCTGACGCGCTGCAGGATCACGTTCGACGGGAGCCTCGGCTACTTCGGCTGCGGGCTGATCGACGGCCCCGAGATCCACGTCAAGGGCCGCGTCGGCTGGTCGGCCTGCGAGAACATGATGTCGGGTGTCGTCGTGATCGACGGCAACGCCGGCTCGCTCACGGGCGCGGCCTTTCGCGGCGGCGACCTCGTGATCAAGGGCCGCGTGGGCGCCCGCACGGGCATCGACCAGAAGGGCGGCACGATCATCGTGCTCGGCAGCGCCGGCTCGATGAACGGCTTCATGATGCAGCGCGGCCGCCAGATCATTCTCGGCGATGTCGGGCACGGCCTCGGCGACTCGATGTACGACGGCACGATCTACGTGGGCGGCAAGGTTCGCTCCCTCGGGATCGACTGCGTGCCGGGCGAGTGGACCGACGCCGACACGGAGTTCGTCGAGCGGAAGTTCCGCATCTACGACCTCGGTACCCCGCCCGAGCTGCAGAAGTTCGTGTGCGGCAAGAAGCTCTACAACTACGACAACCTCGAGCCCGCCGAGCGCAAGCTCGTCCTGTGAGGAGCCCCATGGCAGACGAGACCGCACCCAGCAGCAAGACGATCCTCGGGCACAGCCGCATCTTCACCCCCGAGGTGATCAACGACATCCACATGAAGGCCGAGCTCGGCCGCTACCGCATGCGCGGCTTTTCGATGTTCAAGCCGATCCCGCACTGGGACGAGCTGATGTTCATGCCGGGCACCCTGACGCGCTTCGTGATCGAGGGGTACCGCGAGAAGTGCGTCACGAAGACGGTCCTCGGCGCGCGCTTCGCGAAGAAGCCGATCGAGCTCGACATCCCCGTCTACATCACCGGCATGAGCTTCGGCGCTCTCTCGCTCGAGGCGAAGATGGCGCTCGCCAAGGGCGCGTCGATGGCCGGCACGGCGACGTGCTCGGGCGAGGGCGGGATGATCCCGCCGGAGCGCGACCATTCGACGAAGTGGTACTACCAGTGCATCCAGAGCCGGTACGGGTTCAACCCGCATCACCTGATGCTCGCGGACGCCTGCGAGTTCTTCATCGGGCAGGGCGCCAAGGTGGGCCTCGGTGGCCACCTGATGGGCCAGAAGGTGACCGAGCAGGTGGCCGAGATGCGCTCGCTCCCGGCGGGCATCGACCAGCGCTCGCCGGCCCGGCACCCGGACTGGCTCGGCCCGGACGATCTCTCCCTGAAGATCCAGGAGATCCGCGAGGCCACGGACTACCAGATCCCGATCCAGCTCAAGCTCGGCGCCTCGCGCGTCTACGACGACGTGCGGATGGCGGCGAAGTGCGGGCCGGACATCATCTACCTGGACGGGGCCGAGGGCGGTACCGGCGCGGGCCCGCACCTCGCGACCGAGGAGACGGGCATCCCGCTGATGGCGGCGATCCCCGAGGCCCGGCGCGCGCTCGAGGACGTCGGCCTCGCCGACGAGATCGACCTCGTCGTCGCGGGCGGGATCCGGAACGGCGGCGACATCGCCAAGGCGCTCGCACTCGGCGCCAAGGCCGTCGCGATCGGCCACTCCGCGATGATGGCCCTCAACTGCAACAAGGAGATCCCCGGCGTCACCGACTACGAGGGCACCGTCGGTGTGCCCGCCGGCCAGTGCTACCACTGCCACTCGGGCCGCTGCCCGGTCGGCGTCGCGACCCAGGACCCCGAGCTGCGCAAGCGGCTCGTGGTCGAGGACGCCGCAGAGCGCGTCTACAACTTCCTGCACACCCTGACGCTCGAGGTGCAGATGCTGGCGCGCGCGTGCGGCAAGACGAACATCCACTCGCTCGAGCCCGAGGACCTGTGCGCCCTCACGGTCGAGGCCGCCGCGATGGCACGCGTGCCGCTCGCCGGCACGAGCTGGATCCCGGGCGTCAGCGAGGAGAAGACGCTCGCCAAGATCGAGCGGATGCTCGAGAAGCACCTCGAGTACCCGGTCGACTATCTGCCGTCACACGCGGAGGTGGATGCCCGATGAGTGAGTTCGCCTACACCGAGCCCCAGAAGATCATCGGGATCGACGCGGAGTTCCTCGCCGGGCACCGCTTCCCGTACCAGGAGGACATCTCGCTGGTCGAGGGCGTCGATCTCATGGCATCCACGCCGGGCGACGACATCAACTGGCTCGAGGACATCGAGCTCCTCGAGGAGGACGGCACCCCGGCGGTATTCGACCGCTACTCGAACTCGTTCATCAAGATCTACTTCCCGATCCCCGCGGGGCGGGAGAACGAGCTCGCTCGGAAGGTGCTGATGACGCACCTCCAGTCCGGCAACTCGTATGGGATCCTGCTGAAAGAGAAGCACTGCAAGTTCCCGCAGCACGAGCTCGGCCCCTGGGTGGCAGACTCGCGGGTCGTCGGTGAGAACTGGACGCCCCCGATCCTGGAGGGCTGGGAGCCACCGCTGCATTGATCCACCACGCATGACGCTCGTCGATTCCTTCACCCCACAGCAGGTCGAGCGCTTCGACCGGGACGGCTTCCTCATCGTCGAAGAGGGGCTCGTCTCGGAGCGGGCGCTCGAGCTGCTGCGGGCACGGTACGAGCGGCTCTTCGACGGCGAGTACGAGACGGGGATCAAGCCCGACGAGGTGAACTGGGTGCCGGGTCGCGATCCGGAGGACCGGACGCGCCAGATCTGCAACGGCTGGCGGGCCGACCACGTGATCGCGGCGCAGGTGCTGAGCGAGCGCACCGGCCGCCTGGGAGCGCAGCTCGCGGGCTACCGGGGCACACGCATTCTGCAGGACAACGTGCTGTGGAAGCCTCCCGGGACGAAGGCGATCGGCTTCCACCAGGATTCCTCGTACGCCGACTACCTCGTGCCCGCCGAGATGCTCACGTGCTGGCTCTCCCTCCACGAGACAACGGCCGAGGCCGGCCCGATCGAGTACGTGCGGGGCTCGCACCGCTGGCCGAAAACGCCGCCCGAGCGCTCGCAGTTCCACGCACCCGACGACTGGCTCGCCCCGGCACGCAACGCAGCGCCGGACGGCACAGAGCTCGAGATCGTCCCGGTGGTGGTGAAAGCTGGCGGCGGCGCGTTCCACCACGGCCTCACCTGGCACGGGTCGGCACCGAACACGAGCGGGTCGCTGGCGCGGATGGCGCTCGTCACCCACATGCTGCCCGTCGAGGTGCGCTTCCACGAGCACAACGTCGACCTGATCTACTCGCGCTACAAGCGATACGGTGACCTCTCCCTGGACGAGTCGTTCTTCCCGGTGCTGTGGGACGAGACCGGCTACAGGACACCGTGGCTCGCCGACCTACCGGACATCGACTAGAGCCGGCCCGGCTTGGGTGTTCTCTTCGGGCTGGGTGCAGCGGTCACCTGGGGATGCGCCGACTACGTTGCCGCCACCGCCGGTCGCAGGGTCGGTTCGGCCAGCGTCGTCCTGGGCTTCCACGTCGTCGCCACGGTGATCCTCGCCGTGCTCGTTCTCGCGTCGGGATCGCTGGCGGGGCTCACGGTGGGCGACCTGCCGTTCTTCGTGCTGGTGGGGGCGATCGGGTGGGGCTCGTACGCCTGCTTCTACCGCGCGCTCGCAATCGGACCGATCTCCGTCCTCAGCCCGATCGTGTCGGGCTACGCAATGGTCACCCTCCTGCTCGCGATCATCCTCCTCGGCGAGCGGCTGGGGACTGCCGCGGCCGTCGCCGTGATCGTCTCCGTCTCCGGAATCGTGCTCGCATCGTCCGGGCTGCGCAGAATCTTCACGATCGAGCGCGTCGATGCGCACGGGCTCCTGTTCGCACTGGCCGCGATGGCGCTGCTCGGCGCCTTCGTGCTGGGCGTCTCGGTGAGAGCCGACGAGCTCGGCTGGCTCGCACCGGTCTTCCTCGCCCGGCTCTTCTCCACGTGCTTCATCGTGTCGACGATGATCCGCGGGGGTCGCTGGCGGCTTTCGGACGGCTCGCCTCGTGTGCTCGCTGCCGTCGTGCTGCTCGCCCTGCTCGACACCGCCGGCTACGTCTCGTTCAACCTGGGTACCGAGCACTCCGACACCGCGATCGTCGCGGCCGCCTCGGCACCCTACGCCGTGATCCCCGTCGTCGCCGGCGTGCTGTTCTTCCACGAGCGCCCGACACCCGCCGAGTGGGCGGGCGTCGGGCTCGTGATCACAGGGCTCGTCCTCCTCGGCCTCGCCGTGGGATAGCGGCTACGCGCGCGGGCGCGCCTTCCCCGGGTCGTAGACGGGCAGCGTCGCGACCGTCGCGGCGGCGGTGCCCTCGCCGACGGCGACGTCGACGCGCTCGCCGACCCCCGAGCAGCCGCTCTCGAGCACGGCCAGCCCGATCACCTTGCCGAGCGAGGGGCTCTCGCACGGGCTCGTCAGCGTTCCTACCGGCGCCCCGTCCTTCGTCACGGCCGCCCCGTACTCCGGCACCTCGGCACCGTCGAGCACCACCGTGACGAGCCGGCGCGACGGAGCGGCTGCCTCGGACTCGAGAGCGGCCTTGCCGCAGAAGTCGGGCCCGTCGAAGCGGATCAGCTTGTCGAGCGACATGTCGTACGGGCTCGTCTCACCCGGGAAGTAGTCGTAGCCGATGAAGATCAGCCCCGACTCGATCCGGATCGTCTCGACGGCAGCGAGGCCGTAGGGCCGTGCGCCGGCGCCGACGACGGCCGCCCAGAGCTGCTCGGCCCCGTCGGGCGCGCAGAAGAGCTCGAAGCCGAGCTCGCCCGAGTAACCGGTGCGCGACACCCAGCATGGCACGCCACCGACCTCGACCTGCTCGGGCCAGAAGCGGAAGTAGCGGAGCGACGAGACGTCGTTGTCGCAGATCGACTGCAGCAGCTCGGGCGACCGGGGGCCGTTGATGCCGACCTGGGGCGCCTCCGGGGTCATAGGCGCGATCTCGACGTCGAGCGCCCCGACGACGCTCCTGAAATGGTCGAAGTCGGAGTCGAGTGCCGTCACGACGATGCAGTTCGTGTCGCTGACCTTGAAGACGGTGCCGTCGCCGACCATCTTGCCGTTCTCGTCGCAGAAGGGGGCGTAGCGCACCTGTCCGATCTCGAGAGCGAGCATGTCGTTCGTGAAGATGCGATCGGCGGCCGCGAGCGCGTCGGTGCCGTTGAAGCCCCACTTGCGGAGCGGCGAGGCGTCCCACACGCCGACGTCGTTGCGGACCGCGTGGTGCTCGGCGACCGCATCGCCGAACGTGCTCGGCCAGTACCAGCCCTCCCAGTCCATGAATTCACAACCGAGCTCGCGCTGCGGGCGGTCGAATGCCGTGCGAATGATCTCCGTGGTTCCCATCGGTCCTCCTCTGCTGTGGCCTGGTGCCGTAACTATCTCACTGCAGCCGACCTACCGGAAGCCTCAGGGGACAGCTCAGCCGCGGACGAGCAGGCCGCCGTTCTGCGTGGCGCCCTCGAGGAAGACGAGCCAGTCGATCCAGAGCTGCCCGTCGGCGAGCGCCAGCGGCGTCTCCCGCGCGGCCGCGATCACCTGCTCGACCTCGTCGGCCTCGATGACGGCATCGGCACCGGGGCCCGGCAGGCGCTCGCCCGGCCACGGCATCCCCTGGAGGGTCATCTCGCCGGTGAGTGCGTCCATGTCCCCCTCGCTGAGCCAGACATGCCCGCTGACACCGTCGTTGCGACGCCAGTAGAGCCTGTAGCTCACGAGAGCTCCTTCGCCTTGCGGCGCTCCTTCTCGTAGACCGGGTGCTCGACGACCTCGCCGGGTACGTCCACGCCGCCGACGCGCGCGACGACCCTCGTCCCCGGCACCTTCAGCGCCATGGGCAGCTTCGCAAGGCCGAGAGTCCTACCGCCGAGGAAGGGCGACTCGACCGCCTGCGTGACGAGACCGACCTCGTCGCCGTCGACGAGGAGCGGCGCGCCACTCGCAGCGGCCCCGCCGGACTCGAGCACGACGCTGCCGAGGCGCAGCGTGGTCGCATCCCGGTCGCGGATGATCCCTTCACGCCCGCGGAAGTCGCCCTTCTCGAGGTTCACGGACCAGCCGAGAGCGCACTCGTACGGCGAAACCGTCGGGTCGTACTCGACGCCGCCGATGATGAAACCACCCTCGATCCGGAACAGGTCGAGGGCATCCATGCCGATCACTTTCATCCCCAGTGACGGAAGCTCGCGCAGGAGCACGTCCCACAGCTCGAGCGCCCGGTCGCGCTGCACCCAGAGCTCGTAGCCGAGCTCGGCCGTGTAGCCGAGCCTCGTCATGAAGACCGGGATCCCGGCGATCTCGACGTCCTCGCGGAACGTGTAGTAGGGAAACGCGGCGTTCGAGAGATCCTGATTCGCGAGCCCCTGCAGCATGGCGCGGCTGAGTGGCCCCTGGAGGCAGAGGTGCGGTGTCTCGTCCGTGATCTCAGACACGGTGATCCCGGGGGGCGCAAGCTCCTGGAAGAGATCGAAGTCGCGGTCGTTTGCACCGCAGAAGCGGATGTCGTCCGCCGAGCGCACCATCACGGTGCAGTCGTCGATCATCTTGCCGTTCTCGTCGCAGAGCGCTCCGTAGCCGATCTGGCCGGGGCTGAGCTTCGACACGTCGCGCGTGACGATGCCGTTGACGAACGAGAGCGCGCCGGGGCCGGCGATGTCGACCTTGCGCAACATCGTGAAGTCCATCAGCGCAGCGGCCTCGCGGCAGGCGCGGTACTCCTCGAGCGTGTCGGTCACGACCGACGGCGCCCAGTAGCCGAACAGGTCCATCCACTTGTCCGTCATCGCCTGCAGGCGCGGGTGGAACGCGGTCTCCTTGCTCATCCGGGCACCTCTCCTGGTCGCGGTTCACCGCGAAGGTTACAAAGTGATCGAACGGGGGCGGGGAGGGTAGTGTTGAGCGATGCCCGGCCCCTGGCAGACACACGTCGACGCGGACGGATGGGCGCCGATGGAGCTGGCCGGCGAGATCGTCGGCGAAGTCCACACGCTTCGCTCCAACGAGGGCGAGCGGCCCTACGAGGCAGGCCTCTGGCGCGTCCGTGGCGACCTGCCGGCGCCGTTCGCCTACGACTTCGGGCAGAACGAGACGATCCACGTGCTCGAGGGTGCCGTCGTCATTGCCGTCGACGGCGGCCCGACACTCGAGCTCGAGCAGGGCGACATCGCCTCGTTCTCGGCCGGGACGCGCGCCGTGTGGCGCATCTCGCGGACGCCCTTCAAGGAGCTGTTCGTCCTCAGCTGATCACGCGGCGCCGGCGTCGGGCTCCACGCCCGCGACGCCGACCAGCTCGAGGTCGAGCGACTCGAGTACGAGCTCGGTCAGCTCCCGCACCTCGATCTCGCCCTCGTGGCCCGACGTCTTGACCGCGTCCTCGTACATCGTCACGTCCTTCGGGCAGCAGACGACGAAGGTCGAGACCCGGTCGAGCGCCGTCGCTTCGTGCATGCGCGACTCCGAGGGCCGCGGCGCGTCGGGGCCCTTCAGCTCCGACATCCAGATCCGGCCGCCGCCGGCGCCACAGCAGAACGAGTTGTCGCGCACCCGCTGCATCTCGACGAGCTCGCAGCCTGTCGCCGCGATCAACGCCCGTGGCTCGTCGTAGACGCCGTTGTAGCGGCCGAGCGTGCACGGGTCGTGGTAGGTGACGCGGCGGCCGAGCTGCTTCCCCGGGGTCAGCACTCCCGTCTCGAACAGCTCGAGCAGGAACTGCGAGTGGTGGACGACCTCCCACGTGCCGCCGAGCGCGGGGTACTCGTTCTTCAGCGTGTTGAAGGAATGTGGGTCGGAGGTGAGGATGCGGCCGAACTCGCAGGCCGAGATCGCCTCGATGTTGCTCTCGGCGAGGTCGACGAAGAGCCCCTCCTCGCCGGCCCGCCGCACGTCGTTGCCGGCGTTGCGCTCGCCCTCGTAGAGGATCCCGAAGTCGACGCCCGCGTGATGGAGGATGCGTGCGAGCGCCTGGGTGACACGGATGTTGCGGGGATCGAGCGACGCGAAGTCGCCGACGAACCAGAGGACGTCGACCGGCTCCTTGCGCGCATCCTTGATCTCGAAGTCGAGCTCCTTCGCCCACCGGGCGCGCTTGCGCTTCGGCTCGCCGAACGAGTTGCCGGACTCGTAGATCGTCTCGAGCGTCGCCTGCAGCTGCGCGTCCATCTCGCCGCGGTCGACGAGGCGGCGGCGGAGGTTGTTGATGATCGGCACGTGCTCGATCCCGACCGGGCAGATCTCGACGCAGGCCATGCACTGCATGCACGACCACACCGTCTCCTCCAGGATCGGGTTTCCGAGCAGGTTCGCGTCCGGGGCATAGAGCGGCGGCACGGTCAGCCAGCCGCGAATGCCGTACGTCCCCTCCGACTGCTCCCGGAGATCGAGCACGAGGTCGCGCGGTGAGAGCGGATACCCGGACGCGGCGGCGGGGCAGGCCTCGTGGCACTTGCCGCACTTCGTGCAGGCGTCGAGCTGGAGGAGATGGGCGGGTGTGAGGTCGGTGACGACGCCGTAGCCGACCTCCTCCGGCTTCGGGCTCGGCGGTAGCTCGACGAGGCGCTTGCCGGCCATGTCGTTCCGCGTCGCGACGCTGGCCGGCGCGCTCATCATGTGCACCGCCTTCGTGAACGGGATCGCGGCGACGAACGTGAGCGCTGCGATGCCGTGCACCCACCAGTCGCGGAAGTGGGCCGCCGAGGCGGTCGCGCCGTCGACCCCGATCGCGATCAGGCCCTGGCCGACGACCCAGCCGACCGGCGACCACTTCTCGAAGGACGGATCGGTCTCGGCGATCCGCAGTGCCTCGAGGAAGAAGCCCGTCACGCCGAGGAAGAGCAGCGAGCCGACGAAGATCCAGTCGCCGACCTGGTAGTGCCAGCGTGCGTAGCGGCTCGCGACCCCGTCGACCCGGGTGTAGTCGAGGCGGGCCGGCTTGCGGGCCCGCTTCACCGCCAGGATCGCGACGCCGACGATGAGGAAGGCGCCGAAGACGTCGAGGAACAGTGAGTAGCCGAGGTAGAAGGGCCCGCGCCAGAAGTCCCAGCCGAGCACGGGCTTCGCGAAGTCGTCCTGGAACGCGAGGATCCCCGTCCCGATGAAGAGGACGACGAAGCCGTAGAAGATCATCGCGTGCGCGAGGCCGGCGACGCCGTCCCGGCGCCTGATCCAGTTGTGGGTGAGCACGATCCGTGTGGTGCGGAGGATGCGCTGCGGGAGCCTGTCGCCCGGGAGGCTGCCGCGCCCGCGCCGGTACTTGAGGACGAGCCGGAGAACACCCCACGCGAAGATCGACGTCGAGAGGACGATCAGCGCATACCAGAGCCCGATCTGCCAGTCGGACAGACCGGCGAACGTCTCGCGGGTTTCCATTCTCTAGAAGAGCTTCTCGAGCTCTTCCGCGACGTCGAACAGGTCGGCCTTCGCGCCGTAGGAGGCGACGTTGAAGATCGCGGCCTCGGGATCCGTGTTGACGGCGATGATCGTGCCCGAGGTCTTCATCCCGGCGAGGTGCTGAACCGCGCCGGAGATGCCGAACGCGAGGTAGACCGTGGGCTTGACGGTCTTGCCCGACTGGCCGACCTGCCGGGACGCGGGCATCCAACCGGCGTCGACGAGGGGGCGCGAGACCGAGAGCGTGGCGCCCATCTTCTCGGCGAGCTCCTCGAACATCTCGACGTTCTCCCGGTCTCCGATGCCGCGGCCGATCGAGAGCAGGAAGTCGGCCTGGGTGATGTCCACGTCGCCGGAGGCCGTCGCCTCGACGAGCTCGAGGTGCCGTGCCCGCGGCGAGGCGGATGCCACCTCGAGCGACGTGACCCGAGCGCTGCCCTGCCCTTCGGCAGGAGGCCACGTCGTCGGGCGCAGGAGCAGGAGCACGCTCTCGGCTCCCGGGAATTCCAGCTCGGCGCTGACCTTGGAGCCGTAGAAGGAACGCGTCGCGACTACCGCGTCGCCCTCGAGCGCGACGCCGTGGACGTCGCTCGCGAAGCCGAGGCCGAGCTTCAACGCGACCGCGGGGCCGTAGCCCATGCTGTTGACGGTGAAGCCGAGCAGCGTCACGCGCGGCCGGCGGCTCGCGATCAGCGCCTCGAGCGCCGCCTGGTAGGCGTCGTTCTCGAACTCGCCGGCCGCGGTCTCGACGGTGACGATCTCCTCGACACCCTCGATGTCGACCGCGCCCGCGAGCGCAGCAGCGTCGCGTCCGATCACGGCCACCGTGACCGGCCCGATCTCCTGCGCTGCGGTGATCAGCTCGCGGGTGACGTCGCGCACCTGCCCGCGGAGGTGCTCTGCCACAACGAGGACGCTCATGCGAGCCGCTCCTTCACGATTGCCGCGATTCGCCCGGCGATCTCCGCAGGACTGCCCTGGATCATCTCCGCTCCCCCTCCCCGCTCCGGCACGAACATCCTCCGCACCCGGTACGCGGGCACGCCACCGTCGGCGGCGGCGCGGACGTCGACCTCGACCTGCTCCGCCTGCTTGATCGCCCGCAGGTTGGCGTAGCGGGGCTGGTTGATGCCCGTCTGGATCGTCAGAACGGCCGGCGTGTCGATCTCGACACGGTCGACGAGCCCGCCCTCGAGCTCGCGATCGACGACGGCCTTCCCTGCGCCCGCGTCGTAGTCGACGCGGGTGACCACGGCCGCCCGCGGCAGTTCGAGCAGCTCGGCCAGCGCCGTCCCCGTCGCCGCCTGCACGGCGTCGCTCGACTGGACGCCGCAGAGCACGAGGTCGGCGCCCTCGCCGCGCACGACGTCGGCGAGCGCCCGGGCGACCGAGAACGGATCCCGACCCGCCCCCTCGACCCGGATCGCCCGGTCGGCCCCCATCGCGAGGCAGCGCCGCAGGGCCGCCTCCGACTGCTTCGGGCCGCACGTGACGACGACGACCTCGCCACCGAGGCGCTCCCGCAACTGGAGCGCCTCCTCGGTGGCGAAGCTGTCCCACTCGTTCAGGGCCGGGTCGAGGTAGTCCGGATCGACGTCGAGCCCGTCATCGGTGAACTCGACCTCGTCCCCGAGCTGCAGCACCTGCTTGATACAGACGACGGTCTTCATCTAGGCGTACATCGCCTCGTACTCGGCCTTCTCCCGCACGACCGAATCCGCGTCGACCATGCGCCGCTCGCGCTTGAACGGGAGCGGGATCGATGGATCCGCGGAGTCGATCTCGCGCGCCAGCCGGTGACCCGAGAAGACGGCGTCCGCGGTGAGCCGCGGCGCCTCGCAGTCGCCGATCCGGTAGAGCGCGTTGACGCCCTCGGCCTTGAGCTGCTCGAGCCCGATCGCGTCCTTGAGCTCGCGGAACAGCGCCTCGTTCGAGCGGCGCTGGGCCACCCAGACGACGCCGTCCGCGGCGAAGGACTTCTCGTGCCCCTCCTCGTCGTAGACGTGGGTCGCCACGACCACACCCTCCTCGACCCGCGACGGCAGGTGGTAGGGCACGATCTCGACGCCCAGCTTGTGGAGCCTGCGGTGCTGGTTCGGCGCCTCGAGCGTGAAGTGCATGTACGGGCCAACCGTTCCGAGCGGCGTCATCAGCGTGACCTTCTTGCCGTCCATTGCGAGCTTCTCCGCCATCGAGACGCCGGTGTAGTACCCGTCGTTGTCGAAGACGACGACGCTGTCACCGGCGAGCTCCTTGCCCTCACCCATGATCTGGTCGGGCGTCGCCTGCCAGGCGAGGCTCGCGTCGGCACCGTCGATGGTCGCGTGGGAGGCGCCGTTGAGGCCGTCCGTCGACCAGTACGAGCCGGTGGCGACGATGACGATCTCGGCGCCGTACTCGGCAACGTCCTTCGCGGAGAGCTTCATGTTCGGGATGAACTCGACGTTCTTGAGCTTGTCGAGCTGGATCTTGCGGTAGTTGACGATCCGGGCCCATTCACCGAGGCCGGGCAGCTGCGGGATCCACCGCATCGTGCCGCCCATGTCGTCCTGCGCCTCGACGAGGTGGACGCGGCGCATGCCGCGCTTGCCGAGAACCATCGCGCACTCCATCCCGGCCGGGCCGGAGCCGACGACGAGCACGTCGTTGTCGGCGTTCTTCGCCTTCGTGAAGCGCTCCGGGTGCCAGCCGCGGCGGTACTCCTCGCCGGCGGTCGCGTTCTGCGTGCAGATCAGCGGTGGACCGCCGATCTCCCAGCGCGAGATGCAGACGTTGCAGCCGATGCATTCGCGGATGTCGTCGAGCCGGCCCTCGTCGATCTTCTGCGGCAGGAACGGATCGGACGTCGACGGGCGGCAGGTCGCGATGATGTCGAGCTTCCCCTCCCTGATCGCATCGGCCATCATGTCCGGGTTCGTCCAGCGGCCGACCCCGAGCACGGGCTTGTTCGAGATCGCCTTCACCGCGGCCTGCCACGGGAGCGCGCGGCCCTGAGGATAGAAGCGCGACGGCGTTGCGTCCTCGCCCCACTCTGCGATGCCGGAGAGGTTGATGTCCCAGACGTCGACGAGGTGGTCGACGAGCTCGACGAACGGCAGGCAGTCCCGCTTGAGCTGCGTCCCGGCCTCACCGAGGAACATGTCGGTCGACATCCGGACGCAGATGGCGCAGTCGTCGCCGACGGCCTCCTTCACCATCTCGATCGTCTCCCGCCAGAAGCGCGCCCGGTTCTCGAAGGAGCCGCCGTACTCGTCCGTGCGGTGGTTGTAGTACGGCGTCAGGAACTGCTGCGGCAGGTACGAATGTGAGCCGTAGACGTAGACGATGTCGAAGCCGGCGGTGCGCGCCCGCTTCGCAGCCTCGACGTAGAGGTGCTGGAGGTACCGGATGTCGTCCTTGTCCGCCTCGATCGCGTAGGTGAGGAACTCGAAGTCGCTCGGGATCTGCGACGGCCCGCGCGCCACGCAGCGGGATTCCATATTGGGCGCGTGCGGGCCGCCGTACCAGAGCTCGCAGGCAGCGAGCGCGTCACGCTCGTGCAGCATGTCGCACATCAGCGACAGGTTCTTGATGTCCCCGTCGTCCCAGATGCGCGCCGACATGCGATGGGTGTCGTCGGATTCTGGCGAGATCGAGCAGTACTCCGTAGCGACACCGGCGAAGCCACCCTCGGCCTTCAGCGCCCGGAAGTACGCCTGGCTGAACGGCTTCTCCGAACCGAATCCGTTGCAGTGAGGCACCTGGTAGAAACGGTTCTTCATGACCTTCGGGCCGATCTTGATCGGCTCGAAGAGAATGTCGTGCTTTGGGTCACGCGCCATGACGGAATGCCTCCTTCTGGGCGGTACGGGTACGACGATTCTCTATCCCCGTGACCGGAGATGCAAACGGCAACCAGAGCAGGACCTCACAACCGACTTTCTTCCAGCTCAGCCCTGACCGAGCGACGTACAATGGTCTGCCCAGGAGCGATGCCCCGCTGACAGCGCCGAGACCGGAGGACCTGATGTCCGAGAAGATGTGGGGAGGCGAACCGTTCTGGGGCCTCGGGTACGAATGGGATCCCGACTGGATCCTGACCGACCGGCAGAAGGGACTCCGGGAGACACTCATCTCGCTGTGCCAGACGGAGATGCGGGCGAACGCAAAGCGCTCCGACGACGAGTTGCTGTTCCCGCGCCGGAACCTCGAGGTACTCGGTGAGCACGGCTTCCTCGCGCTGTGCGTGCCGCAGGAGTGGGGCGGCCTCGGCGAGGATCACGTCGCCTACGCAATGGCGGCGGAGACCATTGCCCGCTACGGGTGCGCTTCGACTGCAATGTGCTGGGTCATGCATACGGGTGCCGTTGCAGCGCTCATGCTGCGGCCGACCCCCGTGCTCGTCGAGAAGTACCTCCGCAAGCTCAACTCGGGCCTGATCGGCACCCTCTCCTACTCCGACCCGGAGACCGGCTCGCACTTCTGGTATCCCGTCTCGTCCAGTGCCGAACGCCGAGACGGCGGCTACAGGATCAACAAGAAGGCATCGTGGACGACGTCAGGGGGCTTTGCGGACTTCTATGTCCTGCAGACGACGAGCCCCGACTTCAAGGGGTACGACGACCTCTCCGTCTTCGTCGTCGACAAGGAGCACTGCGAGGCACAGCCGTCTCTCTGGGACGCGCTCGGGCTGCGCGGCAACCAGTCCGGCGCGATCGCGTTCACCGACGTGGATCTCCCCGGCACCCAACTCGTCGGGCCGGAGGGCGACGGTGCAGTCTCCAACGACGAGGCTGTCGACCCGTGGCTCCTGGTCGGCTCGTCCTCCTGCTGGAATGGGATCGCGCTCGGAGCAGTCGACATCGCAAAGCGCCACACGACCCGGAAGCGCCACGTCGACGTGGGCATGCGGGTCGCCGATTACCCCACGATCCAGGACTATGTCGGGCAGGCGGTGATGGAGACCAACGCGTCGCGGACGTTCGTCTACTCGGTCGCGCAGGCGTTCGACCAGGCGACCGAGAACAACACCAGGACACTCGCCCCGGGCGAGCTCGCCCGGGGCCACTTCCTCCACTGGGCCTGGCAGATCAAGTTCGTCGCAGCCCAGAACACGTCCACGGTCGTGGACAAGATGCTCCACGCGTGCGGAGGCTCCGGGTACAAGCGGGACATGGAGCTCGAGCGGTATCTCCGCGACGCCAAGGCCGGCTGGGTGATGGGCCCGACGAACGAGGTGCTGCGCCAGTTCGTCGGCAAGGCCGTCCTGCTCGGCTTCGAATCGCTCGACTACTGGAACCAGAGCTACAACCGGCGGGCCGTCGAGAACGAGGTGAAGAAGCTCGACGCAGCGGCCAAGCGGGAGCTCGCAGAGCAGCTGCTCGCCGAAGCCGCCAAGGCAGAGGCACAGGGGCCTTCCTCGTCCTGATCGTCGCCGCGAGCCGACGCCCGCTGGTCGTTCCTGCCGCGGGTCAGCCGGTCTCGCGGAACCGGCCGGCGAGGATCTCGAGCAGCGCCACGGCGGCGCCCGGGTCGTCCGCGAGCGCCTCGAGCAGCTGGGAGCGGGTGACCACCCTGCACGTCGTGTCCGCCTCTGCGGTGACGGTCGCCATCCGGCCCCCGTCGGGGTCGAGCACCTCGATCTCGCCGATCAGGCTGCCGACGCCGAGTGCCAGCTTTCGCCCCGGCCGCTCGACGCGCACCTCACCCGACGTGACGAGCATCAGCGTGTCCGAGATCTCGCCGCGCCGCATCAGCGTCTCGCCCGCGCCGAAGTGCACCTCGTGGCCACGGAGCAGCAGCTGGTCGAGCAGCTCTTTCGGGAGGCGAGAGAAGAGATCCGGCTCCCCGAGCATCCGCTCGTACCGGCCCCCGTGGAAGAGCAGCGGCTCTCCCGCGCCGTAGCGCGCGTACTCGACGTGCCCGAGGAAGAGCGAGTGGTCGCCGCCCCAGTACGAGCGCACCACCCGGGCGACGAGATGGGCCAGGGCGCCTCGGACAAGGGGCGTCTCGCGCACGACGACGAATTCCGGCTCGACCCCTTCGCGCGCCGGGTTGGCGAACGTGTCCGAGAGCGCCGCCTGGCCCTGCGCGAGCACGCTGACCCCGTAGCGGCTCCCCTCGTGCAGCATCCCGCACATGCGGGCGCGACGGTCGAGCGAGATCAGCACGAGCGGCGGGCTCAACGACACCGACATGAAGGCGTTCGCCGTCATGCCGTGCACCTGCTCGCCCACGTGCGTGGTCAGCACGGTCACGCCGGTCGCGAACATGCCGAGGGTTCGTCGAAAGGCCAGGGCCGGGTCGCCGTCGAGATCGCCGACGTCGATCTGCTCGGACGCCGGCACGTCGTCGAAGGCGGAGTCGCCGAGACCCTCGATCGCACCCGGCGCGAAGCCGCCGGGCAGGACGATGTCGAACTCCTCGGGAGGCGGTGCTTCGGTGCTCACGACGTGGATTGTGACACGCCGGTGGCGGCGTCCCGGCGGGCTGCGTCTCGCCCTGGTGTCGCTGCCCGGTCCGTGGCGCTGTCCCGGTCGATCTCGTCAGCCGCGTGGATCCGGACGTGCCGTCCGTTCACGACAGCGACGTCGCGGTCGTTCCACACGTGCTCGCCGAGGACATACCCGGCGGGGCCTTGCGCTGCAAGGCCCCGCCGGCCGAACCAACCGGCGCTGCTAGGAGCCCGGCGTACCGACGCCCGCAGCTGTGGGCGGCATCGTCGGCGTGTCCTCCCGCCAGTGGATCTTCGCCTTGTCCTGAACGAGTACCCGGAAGAAGAAGAGCAGCAGGCCGATCAAGAGCACCCCGACACCGATGACCTTCTCCTTCGTACCGCCGTAGCCTCCGGCGGCGGTCTGGAACCAGCCGAATCCGACGATCTCCAGGATCAGGCACCAGACCGCGAGGATGCCGGCGATGGGCACCCAGATCGCGCCGAGCCTGATCGGCCGCGGCCAGTCGGGTCTGTCCCTACGGAGGAGCACGAAGCCCGAGAGCGCGAACATGTGCGCCCCCACATACCCGAGGTTCGAGGCGGCCAGGATGCCGAAGATGTTCCCCACGAGGAGGACGAACAGGATGTTGACGACCATGTCCACCGTCATCCCGTTCCCCGGGACGTGGTACCGGTTCAACGTCCCGAGCTGCTTGATCGTCATGTCGTCCCGCGCGATGCCGTAGAGCGCACGTCCTCCGTCGGCGGTCGCCGTGTTCATACTGATCACGAAGCTCGCGACGAGACAGACGACGAGGACGTCCTTGATGAACGCCGGAGTCCGTGCCGAGGATCGTCAGCATCCCTCCGACGTAGTCGTAGTTGGTGACGAACTCCGGCGCCGGCACCACCGACGAAGGCGATCGGGAGCATGATGTAGACGACGAGCGAGAAGAGCGCCGCCGAGCGGAGCGCGAGCTTCGTGTCGCGCACCGTGTCCTTGTACTCGGGGGCGAACGTCGCGCAGACGTCGACTCCCCAGGCCGACCAGCACATCAGCCACAGCCAGACGAGCGCGAGCTGCAGACCGCCCCAGGCCTGCCCGGGGTCGCCGAGCTTGTTCGTCAGGTTCGCGCTGTCGAAGCTGCCGTTGAGGAACGGCATGATCATCATCACGAACAGCGGGATCATCAGCAGGATGCCTGCGAGCGTAGCCGAACGTGACCCCGACCCGGGCGCCGAAGACGTTGAAGATCCAGACGGCGAGGATCAGCCCGATCGCGATCAGCGCCGGCAGACCGACCTCGGTGAGGCCGAACATCGAGAAGTACCCGTCAGCGGCGAGATAGCTGCCGCCGGGCTCGCCGGCGAACCAGGCCCCCTGGACGATCGAGCCGATGAAGAGGCCGAAGACGGACAGCACGACCGACCAGCCGATCCAGTACCCGAATGTCGCGACGGGGCCGATCAGCGTCGTGTACTTGCGCCACGCCTCGTGGGCGTACAGCGCGAGCCCACCCGACTTCTCGGGGAACATCGTCGCAAGCTCGGAGTAGATCGTGTTGATGAACACAGCGACGATGGCGGAGATGCCCCATAGCAGCGCTGCGCCCCAACCGCCGAGGTCGCCGACCGAGTAGCCGAGCGAGCCGAGCAGGAACCCGGGGTTCGCAAGTGCGATCACGAAGCCGTCGTACCAGCGAAGCGTCTTCAGGAGCTGTTGCTCTTGGACTACTGCTGTCGCCACAATCAACCTCCGTTGGGGTGCCGGGACTGCGGTATTGAATGCCGCCTGAGGGCGAACGTACCACGACCTGCAGACGATTCCTAGAGCAGCCATGACAGAATTGCCGTGCACGCAATAGCCGTTCGGAAGCAGTCGCACGCTACGATCGCGGCGGTGCGTACCCCGCCGATCACGATCACCTGCGACTGCAACGACACGGCTGACGTCGCATATGGCGACCGCTGGACGTGTGAGTCCTGCGGGAAGACCTGGGACACGACGCAGATCCCCTCGTCGGAGTACGACGTGCTCATCAGGGGCGTCCACCGTTATCGGCTGATCGCGCTCGGACCTCCGCTTCTGCTCGCGGCGATTCTGATCCCGCTCGCGGTGCTCGTCGGCCTCCAGTTCGCATTCCTCCTCTTCGTGCTCGTGATGGCCTGGGGTCTCCTCGTCATCCCCCAGCTCCGCAAACGCGCCAGCTCCCAGCTGCGAAAGAGCACGAAGAGCTGGAAGCTGCGGCCGGAGTAGCTTGTTGCTCGGGACACGGCGCACCCGTACGACCGCCGACATCCCGGCCGTCTCCGGCAGCCGCCCCGTCATGCTCGTCACCTTCGACGTGCCCTTCGAGCCCGCGGCGACCGAGCTCGCGGTGGACGCGGCGGTGGAGTCGGGCCAGCGGCTCATCATCGTCAACGTCGCCCAGGTGCCACTCGGGCCGATCTCGCTGGCGATGCGATACGAGTACGTCGGCACGGACGAGACCGAAGAGGCGCTGCGCGCGCCGGCCGAGCTCGCGCACTCGCTCGCGGTCGAGGTCGAGCGGCTCAGGCTCTGCAGCCCGCGGCCGGTCGACGCGCTGCTCGAGCTCGTGGCCGAGCGGGCGCCCGGCCTCCTCGTCGTCGGCCCTGATCGCGAGCGGATCAGGCGGAGGGCCTACGCGAAGCTGACGAAGCGGATCCGGGAACGGGCCACCTGCCTCGTCTGGCTGCCTGCGTAGGCCGCTAGCCCCGCGAGCCGAGCGCGGCCGAGACCGCGGCGGCATGCTCGACCAGCGTCGGCAGGACGGCCTTGCGTCGCCCGCGCGTCGAAGCGCGAGGCGGGGCCCTGGATACCGATGATCCCCGCGAGCTCGCCCCGGCTGTCCCACACGGGGGCCGCGACCGCGGCGAGGCCCTCCTCGCGCTCCTCGCGGGCCTCGGCGTAGCCGCGCCTCCGAACGCGCTCGAGCTCGTCGACGAGCCCCTCGCGCGTCGTGATCGTCCGCTGCGTGAACGCCGTCAGCGGGGCTGCAGGAAGCCCGACGTCGCCGAACGCGAGCATCACCTTGCCGACCGCCGTCGCATGGCCCACGCTCGGCCGGCCGAGCTGGGCGACGCTCTGCACCACAGAGGAGCCGTGCGCGAAGTCGATCGTGACCGCGTCCTGCTCGCCGGGCGCCGAGAGCGTCGACGTCTCACCGGTCTCGCGCACGAGCTCCCGCAGGTGCGGCCGCGCGAGCGCACGCAGGTCGAGGCGCCCGAGCACCGCGTTGCCGAGCTCGAGCAGACGCAGCGAGAGGCGGTAGCGGCCGGTCTCGGGGACGTGCTCGACGTACCGCGCCGCGGCGAGGGTCGCGAGGAGGCGCGAGACGGTGCTGGCGTTGACGCCAGTACGGCGTGCGATCTCGTTGGTCCCGAGCTCGCCCCCGTCGGAGAGGGCGTCGAGCACCGTGAACGCACGCTCGACTGCGGCGACGTGGCGGACGGCTGGTTGTCCGGTGCGGGCCATGCTAGGCTCCCTCTCGACCTTTTGATACGCCATTGCCCGGGAGGCAATTCACATGATACCTGCTTCGTCCCGCTTCGTCGTCGTCGGCGCCGGCATGCACGGCCTCTCGACCGCCTACCACCTCGCCGTCGAGCTGCGGCGGCGCGGCCTCGGGTCCGGCGCCGACGTCGCCGTGATCGAGAAGGCGACCCCGGGTGCCGGTGCGACGGGCATCGCCTGCGGCGTCGTCCGCAACAACTACTTCCAGCCCGCCATGAGCGAGCTCATGCAGGCCTGCGTCGAGGTGTGGGAGTCCGATCCGGAGGCCTACCACTACAACGGCGTCGGCTACATCGCCCTCGGCCCGCAGGTGCAGGAGAGCGACCTCACCGCCGTGTTCGAGCGCCACCAGCGCATCGGCTACCGCTCCGACCTCTACCTCGGCGAAGCGGAGGTGGATGCCCACATGAAGGAGCTCTTCCCGGACTGGCGCGCGAAGGGCGTCACCGCCTGCCTCCACGAGCACCAGGGCGGATTCGCCTTCAACGTCGAGTCGGTGATGGGCCTGCGCGACAAGTGCCTCGAGGAGAACGTCCAGATCCACTCCTACACCGAAGTGACCGGCTTCCGGTTCGGCGCCGACGACAGCGTCACGGCCGTCGAGACCGACAAGGGCCCGATCGCCGTCGGCGAGCAGGTCGTTATCGCTCCCGGCCCCTGGGCGAAGCGCTTCTGGGGCATGCTCGGCCTGCCGATGACGATCGACATCCACACGCCGTCGGGCGACGTCGCACGCGACCAGCCGATGTGGACGTACTGGAACCTGCAGGAGGGTGAGATCACGGTCGACCCGCTGATGTTCGACACCGCAGACGGCGGAGCACCCCCCGTGATCCATCTCGACACCGACGCGCCGCTCTACACCGACGATGGCCGGTTGGTCACCGACGAGCTCTGGGGGATCTACTTCAAGCGCGACCGGCACGGCGTGCAGGGCGGCGCGTCACCCCTCACGGTCGACGGCGACGTCGAGCTCGACCCGTACCCCTCCACCACGGACGTCGACGACAGCTTCCCCGACATGTGGTGTGCCGCGCTCTCGCACGCGATGAGCCGCTTCGAGGGCTGCCGCCCGCTCTACAAGCAGGCCCGCTCCGGCGGCGTCGGCTCGTTCACGGCGGACAACTTCCCGGTCTTCGACTACCTGAAGCCGAACGTCTACGGGATCCTCGACTCGAACCACGGCTACAAGATGATCGGCGTCGGCAAAGAGGTGGCCCGGGTCGTCTGCGGCGACACCGCGCCGCTGCTGACGCCGTTCCGCTTCGAGCGCTTCGCGACCGGGGATCTGCACCCGGTCTCGAACTCGCCGTATCCCTGGTCCTGACACGTGGGGGAGCCCATGGGCTCCCCCACGTGCCACCTCCTTCGCCGCTTCGCACCTGCCGAGGGGCGAGTCGCGACTTGCACCGCGCGGCCGCGTACCGGAGGATGGTCGCGTGCTGATCATCCTGCTCCTCGGGTTCGCGCCCTATCTGATGCTCCTCACGCTCGCGCTCGCGCTCTACCTGACCGTGATCGAGCTACGCGAGTTGCAGCCCCACTACCTCTGGTGGTTTTGGTGGCTGCTGCTCGTGTTCATGACCCACTTCGTCGGCTACCTCGTCCTCCGTGTCTACGCCTTCATCCAGCACCGACGAACAGCCAGCGCGTAGCCGCGACCTTCGCGACCGCCCCTTTGGGCGGATCGCGATCATCGTGATCGTGCTCGCCCTCGCGGGCATTTCCGCGCGATCGTGCGGGAGCAGCGACAGCGCACTGAGCCAGGACCAGGCGATCGCAGCAGCTCGCAAAGCCCTCGTCTTCAAGGACGAACGTGTGCTGACGCGCTACCTCAACCAGGGCATCCCACCGCGAGGAACGTGGATCGTGTCGTTCTACACCGGGCCGCCCGAGAAACCGGTGCTCGCCCAGACCATTCTCGTCGACGCCGAGACGGGCTCGATCATCGACGACGGCCGCTGACCCGGCATGTAGAGGGTCCACACATCGGAGCGCGCAAGTTCGGCCAGCGTGAACATGGATCGGCCGTCCGAGGCCTCGTACTCTCACGTCACAAACGCTGCGAGGCCCAGCTGAGGAGGGTGGCATGACCATGTCGTTGTTCAACTCGTTGCTCGCGGATGCGGCGTCCGACATCGCGGCGCTGCAGGAGCAGGTCAAGCTCGACTCCCAGATCCTCGGCGAGACGTTCTATTTCTGGACCGTCGTCGTGATGTGGCTCATCCACGCCGGCTTCATGGCCTACGAAGCCGGCGCCGCGCGGCGCAAGAACGTCATGGCAACCGCCATGAAGAACATTCTCACGATCGCCACGGTCACGCCGACGTTCTACTACTTCGGTTGGTACATCTACGGCTGCATGGAGGAAGGGTGGCCGAAGAGCGGCCACGCGAGCCCGGACGCTTTTCCCGGCTTCTGCGGACTGACGGCGCCTTGGAGCTCGGGGATGGGGCCCAATCTCTCCGACCACATCAGCGGTGTCTTCTTCCTCGCCTTCCTACTCTTCTCGTGGACGACCGGCTCGATCATGTCGGGTGCGCTGATCGAGCGGATCAGGCTGTCGGCCTACCTGATCCTGACCGCCTTGCTCGGCTCCGTCGTCTGGATCCTCGACGCGGCCTGGGGCTGGAGCTCGGGCGGCTGGTTGACGACCCGGTTCGGCTTCCACGACGCGATCGCCTCGGGTGTCGTCCACGGGGTGGCAGGGATCTTCGCCCTCGGTGTCCTCATCAACCTCGGGCCACGGATCGGGAAGTACGACATCAAGGGCAGAGCAAGAACCTTCAGAGGCCACAACCAGCACCTCACGCTGCTGGGGCTGATGCTGATCTTCACCGGCTTCTACGGCTTCTACGCGGCCTGCCTCGTGATCCAGTCGACCGTCTTCCCCGGCTGGCTCAACATCTATCTCTCGCCGACCACGCTCGGCGCGATCGCCTGGGTGATCACGATCGGCTTCGCCGGCGGCTTCACGGGCGGATGGTTCGCGAGCAAGGGCGACCCGTTCTGGACGCTGTCGGGCGGCCTTGCCGGCGTGATCGCGGTCTCGGCGGGGGCCGACGTGTACCACCCGTCGCTCGCCTACCTGCTCTCGTTCTCCGGTGCGATCCTCGCCGTGTGGGCGGGCAAGTTCATCGAGGAGCGGCTGCGGCTCGACGACGCGGTCGGCGCGGTCGCGGTACACGGCGTCTGCGGCTTCTACGGTGTCCTTCTCGTCGGGATCTTCGCGGGCGGGTATCCCACGGGAATCAACAACATCGAGACGTCGCTCGGCGGGCAGCTCGTCGGGATCATGACGTTCATTCCCCTGGCCTTCCTACCCGGGTACCTCGCGAGTCTCGCGCTGAAGAAGATGAACCTCCTGCGCATCCCGCCCGAGGTCGAGCTCGAGGGCGAGGACGTGGCCGAATTCCACCAGGACTTCTTCCCCGAGTTCGACCTGATTCCCGAGACCATCGTCAGCCCGGACGGCGACGTCGAGCTAGCGGCACCGATCCTGATCGACGCCTACGATCGGTCGTCCTACGGTAAGGCGCCCGCGCGCGTCGGCGCCGAGAGCTAAAGGAGGCGAGATGTTCGATGCATTTCCGTACAAATCGTGGGACGGGGTGACCGGCGACTTCTGGACGTTCGGCGGCCACAACTCCACCGGTACGTGGATTCTGACCATCCTCGGCATCGCCCTGATGGTCATGTCGCTCCTCGGCTTCATCCGGCAGGAGTCCATCCGACTCGAGGAGCAGGCAGCCCGGCTCCGCAAGGACGGGTTCCTCACCCGAATGCGCCCCTCCACCCCGACGAGCGAGTAGGAGGAACGATGGCAGGCAAGCAGATCGAGTTCCCACCGGAGCAGACGAACGACAAGCGCGTTGCGCCCTTCATGCTGGGGCTCTCGCTCGTCTGCATCGTGATCGTCGCCGTGCTCCTGCTCGCAGGGGCCGACGGGCCCTTCATCGGCCCCTGGTAGACGAGACCACGGCGAGCCAGGCTAGAGCGGCTCGCCGGTGAGGCCCGGGATCCAGCTCGTTCCCGCCAGTGGCACGCGGGCCATCGCGGCTGCCTCGATCGTGAGGGCGACGAGGTCCTCGGGCTCCAGGTTGTGGACGTGTGACTTGCCGCACGCGCGTGCGAGGGTCTGGGTCTCGAGGGTGAGCACGCGCAGGTAGTTCGCCACCTTGCGGCCGCCGAGCTCGGCGTCGAAGCGTGCCGCGAGCTCGTCGTCCTGCGTCGAGATGCCGGCGGGGTCGCGGCCCGCCTGCCAGTCGTCGTAGTAGCCCGCCGAGCTGCCGATCTTCTGGTACTCGGCCTCGTACTCGGGGCTGTTGTCGCCCATCGCGATCAGGGCGGCCGTGCCGATCGAGACTGCGTCGGCTCCGAGTGCGAGCGCCTTCGCCACGTCCGCGCCGGTGCGGATGCCGCCCGACACGATCAGCTGCACCTCCCGGTGCACTCCGAGTTCCTGCAGCGCTTCCACTGCCAGCGGGATCGCGCACAGCGTCGGGATTCCCACATGCTCGATGAACACGTCCTGCGTGGCCGCGGTGCCGCCCTGCATCCCGTCGACCACGATCACGTCGGCGCCCGCTTTGACGGCGAGCTGCACGTCGTAGTACGTGCGCGTGGCCCCGACCTTGACGAAGACCGGCAGCTGCCAGTCGGTGATCTCGCGCAGCTCGCCGATCTTGATCTCGAGGTCGTCGGGCCCGGTCCAGTCGGGGTGGCGGCAGGCGCTGCGCTGATCGATCCCCTTCGGCAGGTCGCGCATCGCCGCAACCCGATCGGAGATCTTGTGGCCGAGCAGCATCCCGCCGCCGCCCGGCTTCGCGCCCTGGCCGACCACGACCTCGATCGCGTCCGCCTTGCGCAGGTCGTCGGGGTTCATCCCGTAGCGCGACGGCAGCAGCTGATAGACGAGGAGCTTCGAATGACCACGCTCCTCGGGCGTCATCCCTCCGTCGCCTGTCGTCGTCGAGGTGCCCATCTCCGTCGCGCCGCGGCCGAGCGCCTCCTTTGCGGGCGCCGACAGCGCACCGAAGCTCATGCCCGCGATCGTGACCGGGATCTTCAGCTCGAGCGGCTTCTTCGCGAACCGGGTTCCGAGAGTGACGTTCGTTTCGCAACGCTCGCGGTAGCCCTCGAGCGGGTAGCGCGAGACGCTCGCTCCCAGGAACAGGAGGTCGTCGAAGTGGGGCAGCTTGCGCTTCGCCCCGAAGCCACGGATGTCGTAGATGCCTTCTCGCGCGGCGCGCTGGATCTCGGCGATCACGTTCCGGTCGAACAGCGCCGACTCGCGCAGGCCGGGCCTCCAGCCGCTGCTCATCAGTAGGCCCCCGCGTTGTCGATCGTGAAGTTGTAGAGCTTCCGGGCCGAACCGTAGCGACGGAAGCCGGCCGGGTCGACGTCGTCGAAGCCGGCCCGTTCGAGGAGCCCGCGTACCTGCTCGAGATGCTCGTCGCGCAACTCCTTCTCGATGCAGTCGGCGCCGAGCCCCGCCACGGCGCCGCGGACGTACAGCCGCGCCTCGTAGATCGAGTCGCCGAGCGCATCGCCTGCGTCGCCGCAGACGACGAGGCATCCGGTCTGGGCCATGAAGGCGCTGAGATGGCCGACCGATCCGCGGACAACGATGTCGACGCCCTTCATGGAGATACCGCAGCGGGCCGCGGCATCACCGTGGACGACGAGGAGGCCGCCGTGTGCCGTGGCCCCCGCGGACTGGCTGACGCTGCCGTCCACGACGACTGTTCCGGACATCATGTTCTCCGCGATCCCCGTGCTGGCGTTGCCGTGCACACGTACGGTCGCATGCTGGTTCATGCCCGCGCAGTAGTACCCCACGTGACCGTCGATCTCGACCTCGAGCTCGGCATCGAGCCCACACGCGACGGCGTGCGCGCCCTTCGGGTTGACGATCCGCCACCTCGTCGGCCCCCGGCCGGTGAGCGCGACGTCGTGCAGCCGCTGGTTCAGCTCTCGCAACGGCGTGACCGCGAGGTCGACGACCTCGGCTTCGAGAGTGGCGCTCATGCGACCGCGGACTTCTCCCAGACGTAGACGATGCCGGGCTCCGGCTCCCACATCTCGGCGTCGTCGGCCCCCGGGAGCACGGCGATCGCGTGGTACTCGGACGCCATCGCGACCCAGTCGTCCGTCTCGGCGAGCACCGCCGGCTTGCACGCGATCGGGTCGCGCAGGACGGCGAAGCCGTCGGCCGTGCCCACCGCGAACGTGTAGAACCCGTCCAGATCCTCCAGGCAGCCTTCGAGCGCCTGCTCGAGGGACGCCCCTTCGCGAAGACGCCACTCGAGGTAGCCGGCCGCGACCTCGGTGTCGTTCTCCGTCTGGAACTCGATCCCCTCGCGGCGCAGTGCGCGGCGCAGTGTGTTGTGGTTCGAGAGCGAGCCGTTGTGGACAAGGCAGAGATCGAGGCCCGTCGAGAACGGATGGGAGCCCTCGGTCGTGACGCGGCTCTCCGTCGCCATCCGCGTGTGGCCGAGAGCATGCGTGCCCTCGAGATTCGAGAGCTCGAACGACTTGGCGAAGACCTCCGGGAGCCCGACGTCCTTGTAGATCTCGATCACCCGGCCGGCGCTCATGACGCGAAGATCGGCGCGCGCTGCGCTCACTCGCGACTCGGCCTCGGCGGCCTCGGCGGCCACGACGACGACGGCGTGACTTGCGCGCGCCGAGTCGACCTCGCCGCCGATCGAGGCCGCGACCGAGCGCCAGTCCTCCTGTGCGTGCGGCGAGTACAGGGTCAGTTTCGTCAGCCCGTCGGGAACCGGGTTGCGGTACACGGCGACTCCGGCACTGTCCGGGCCCCGGTCGCTCATCTGCGCGAGCATTGCGACGAGGTGCTCGCCGAGGCTCGCCTCGATCCCGGGCGACTTCACGAACAGTCCTACGATCCCGCACATGTGCTGTCCCTCCTCCTCTCGACCTCGAGGATCCAAACGTACCGACCGCCGCGCGCGACACGGAGTCGACCCGGAGCCTAGAAGCGCGTCAGGTACTCGCGGACTTCCCAGGCGGTCACCTGTTCGTGGTACCGGAACCACTCGTCCCGCTTGACACGGAGGTAGTAGTCGACGTACTCCTCGTGCTCGCGGGTGCGGCCGAGCGCGGCTCGCAGGACGTCGTCGCGCTCGAGCTCGCCACAGGCGTCGAGGAGGTTCGCCGGCAGCGAGCGCAGCCCACGCGCAATCAGCTCCTCGTACGAGAAGCTGTAGAGGTTCTCCGAATTGGGCTCGCCGGAGTCGAGGTTCCTGGCGACACCGTCGAGACCCGAGGCGAGAACTGCTGCAGCGGCGAGGTAGGGGTTGCACGACCCGTCCACCGTGCGGTCCTCGATCCGCCCGGGCGCAGGGATCCGCAGCATCTGCGTGCGGTTGTTGTAGCCGTAGGAGATCCAGACCGGCGACCACGTCGCCCCGCTCGACGTCGAGCCCTGCTTCAGCCGCTTGTACGAGTTGACCGTGGGGGCCGTCAGCGCACTGTAGGCCCGCGCGTGCGCCTTCAACCCGCCGATGAAGCTGTAGCCGAGCGTCGAGAGCCCGAGGCCCCGCGGGTCGGACTCGTCGAGGAACACGTTCACCCCGTCCTTCCACAGCGACATGTGGAAGTGCGCGCCGTTTCCGGTGAGCGTCGTGAACGGCTTCGGCATGAAGGTCGCGAGCCGCCCGTACTGCTCGGCGAGCGTGTGCACCATGTAGCGGAAGAAGATCGCGCGATCGCAGGTGACGAGCGCGTCGGCGTAGTCGAAGTTCTGCTCGAACTGGCCGTTCGCGTCCTCGTGGTCGTTCGCGTAGTTCCCCCAGCCGAGCTCGTTGCAGTAGCGCGACACCGTGGTGAGGAAGTCGTACTGCCGCGTCAGGCCGGCCATGTCGTAGCACGGCTTTTCGAGCGTGTCGAGCTTGTCGGCTATCTCGATCGTGCCGTCTGCGTTGAGCTCGACGAGAAAGTACTCGAGCTCGATCCCGATCTTGAACTCGTAGCCCTCGGCCCCTGCCTGAGCGAGCACGTTGCGCAGGATCGTGCGAGGGCAGTAGGGCCACGCTTCACCCTCGACCGTGACGTCGCACGCGAACCGCGCCAGGTTCGGCTGCCAGGGCACCGGCGTGAAGCTGTCGAGATCCGGGATCGCGGCAATGTCGGGGTCGCTCGGAAGCTGGCCGATCTCACCGGCGGCGAATCCCGCGAAGCCCGCGCCGTCCTCGACGAGGGCGTCGAGGTAGGCAGCGGGGATCAGCTTCGCGCTCGGGCGCCCGTACATGTCGACGAACTGCGCGAAGATGAACTCGATTCCTTGCTCCGCGATCGAGCTCCGGATCGCCTCGAGCCTGGCGGAGTCGACGGCCATACGCAACCCTCCTCGTTAGGTCCTGCGTTTCCTATCACCCCAGCCCGTCCGGGACGATGGACAGAGCCTCCATCGTGGCGGGCGCTCGTATGGGGAATGGCTCTACCGCAGTGGCCGGGACAGCTGCAGCTGGACGAGCTTCACCGCGATCTCGATCATCAGCCAGTCGTCGCGGCGCAGGTCGATCCCCGACAGGTCGCCGATCCGGCGCAGCCGCTGGCGGAGGGTGTTGGCATGGATGTAGAGCGCCTCCGAGGTCGAGCTGATGCTCCCACGGCGTGCGAGGAACTCTTCCAACGTCGGCAGCAGCGAGGAGCCACGGTCGGCGTCGTAGTCGGCGATTCGCGTGACGGCGTCGATCGTCGAGTCACGCAGGCCGCCCCCCGCGGCGATCCTGAGGATGTACTTGTAGGCTCCGAGCTCCTCGAACGCCAAGGGCGACTCACGCCCGAGGACCTGTGCGCCGAGGAGTGCCTGTCGTGCCTTCTCGAAGCCCTCGGCCAAGCTTGCGAGCCCACGGCACGCGCCGGAGAAGCCGATCGAGGCCCGACCGCCGCTCGCGGCGTGAGCGCGGCGAACACTGTCGGCGGCAGCCCGTTCTCCGCTCGCGGGTACGCGAAGGACGGCGCGCAGCGATTCCCCTCGACGATCGTGGAGCGACCCCGGCAGGAGCCCCGACAGCGCTCGCTCCAGCGCATCGTCGACAGGCTCCGCGAGGAGCACGACATGCTCCACGTCGAGATCGAGCCCGAGCTGCGCGGCACGCCCCTCGACCGCACCCCCATCCCGACCGGCCTCGAGATCGTCGAGGAAGTCCTTGATCAGGTTCTGCTCCGTGAGACGTTCGATCAGCTGGATCCTCTTGATCCCGACGGCGATCTGGCTCGAGACTGCCCGAGCCGCCTCGACGGCGGCGCTCTGCTCGGCGACGAGGAGACCGAGCAGCTCGTCTCCCGCGACGAGCGGTATCGCCAGGCGCGATCCGCGGCCACCGCGGGCGAGCTCCGGGCCGAGCTCTGCGAGGGTCAGCGATGTTCGCGTCCGCCCATGATCTTCGCTCGAGCCGCGGGGAGCAGACGCTCGCAGAGCGAGCTCCTCGGAAGCCGGATCGAGAAGATAGATGTGGCATCTCGCCGCCTGCAGGAGCTCCCTTCCATGGTCGGCGACTGCCGGCAGCAGCTCGTCGAGAACCAGGGCGCCGGCAATGACCTCGGCAAGCGCGGTGATCGCCTCGAGCTCCTGCACCCGCGCACGCGTCTCGTCGTAGAGTCGCGCGTTCTCGATTGCGCCGGCGACCAGCGAGGCGCTCGTGACGACGAACTCCACCTCTGTCTCGGAGAACAGACGAGGAGCTTCGGTGTGAGCGCTGATGACGCCGATCACGGTACCGTCCTTCGCTGCGATCGGGACGCTCAGCAGCGATTGAAAGTGCTCTTCCTCGAGCTCGGGAACGTACTCGACACGCGGATCGGCGAGCAGATCGTCCGGAATGTAGGCCGGCTCGTTGTGCTCCGCAACCCACCAGGCGAGCCCCCTGGGGCGCTCGAGGGCGATCTGGCCTACCAGAGCCTCGTACGGGTCGCCGGCGGCGCGCAGCACGAGCCGTTCGTCATCGACGAGATAGACGAAGCAGGCGTGGACCGAGGTTCCTTCGGACAGCAACCGCACGACAGACTGCAACACCTCGTCGAGGTCGAGGCTCGAGCCGATCGTCGAGATGATCTGCGTCAGGGAGCTCCGGTTGTCGGCCACGGAACGACTCACGCGGGACATCGTATGCGGCGCGTGCCAATGGATACAAGACCTGGTTGTCGCGAGATCCCCCTTGCCTCTGGAAGGCAGACACGATTGACTACGAGGAACGTCACGCAACAGGAGGCGAGCGATGAAGACGATCGTTGTTGGGTACGACGACACGGAACCGGCTCAGAGGGCCCTACAACGTGCTGCCGAGCTCGCTGGCGCATTCGGCGGCACGCTCGTGGTCACGAGCGTGGCGCCGGTGCACATCCCGGTCGGCCGCGGCTCGGGACCCATCGACCCCACCGATTCCCCAGAGATGCACGCCGACGAGCTGAAGGCCGCGGCGGCGGTGCTCGAGGGACTCGGCGTCACGGCGGAATACGTCCCCGCAGTCGGCGAGCCGGCGGAAGCGATCATCCAGCTGGCGAACGACCGCGGGGCCGACATGATCGTCGTCGGCGCGCGCGAGATCGGTTTCATCCAGCATCTGCTGGGCCAGAGCGTGAGCGGGTCGGTCGCACGCCATGCGCACTGTGACGTGCTGATCGTGCACTGAGACCAACCGGTGCTGCGCTGCGGCGGCACGACGAAGCGCCGCCGCAGCGCAGGCGTGTCAGGGTGACCGCCCTCAGGCCGAGGGCGGCACGTTCCGCAGCGAGTGGGCCCGAAGCCCACGGCCGCCGCCCGCGGCCGCGATCCCTCCCGCGGCGACCGCGAGCGAAGCGATCCCGGCAGCCGCCACGCCGATCCAGCCCCACGCCTCCCAGGCGAGGCCTGGCAGGTAGGCGCCGAGCGCGCCTGCCCCGTAGTAGATGCCGAAGTAGAGAGCGCTCGCAGCGCCGCGGTCGACGCGGGCCACGTCGCCGACACCGAGCTGCGTCGCCGTGTAGCCCGTGAACATCGCACCGGCAATGCAGGCGAGTCCGAGCACGAGCAGCGGCAGAACGTCCGGCAGCGTCAGCAGAACGCCGGTTGCGGAGAGCACGACGGTGCCGAAAGCGAGCCGACGCCAGCCGATCCTGTCGGCGATACGTCCCGCCACCGGCCCGACCAGACCGGTGAACCACAGCAGGAAGACGAGGCTGGCGACCGCGGCCGGGTACGAGAACGGCGGTTCCTCGAGCCGGTAGGTGATGTACGTGAACGTCCCGACCATGGTGAAGAACAGCGCACCCCCGCCGATCGAGACGCCGAGCAGCCGAACGTTCGTGAGGTGCCGCGCGATGCCGCCGCCGCGCGGAGGCAGGTCTGGCTCCGGTAAACCGCTGCGCATCGAGATCGCGGCAGCGAGCGGCAACACGGCGAGCGCACCGATCGCCACACGCCAGCCGACGAGAGCGCTTGCGAGGGCGACGCCGAGCCGCCCGACGAGGCCGCCGGCGACGAGCGCGGACACGTAGTACCCCATCGCCCGCGCTCCGATCCGCGGCACGAAGGCCTCGACGACGTACGGAGCACCCACGGTCAGGAGGCCCGGCATGCAGAGGCCCTGAAGGGTACGACAGACGAGGAGCGCCTCGAACCCGGGCGCAAGCGCGACACCGATCGTGGGCGGCACGAGCAGCAGGCTCGCGAGACGAATCGCACGCGGCCGCCCGATCCGGTCGGAGAGCGGGCCCCAGGCGAACCCGCCGACGGCGACCGCGAGCACCACGACCGAAATCGAGAGACCGGCGCGCGACGGGCTGACGCCGAAGTCGCGCGAGAGCTCCGGCAGGATCGCCTGCGTCGAATACATCGTCGCGAACATGCCGGTGGCGCCGAGCAGGAACCCGACGAACGCCCGTGGCAGCAGGCTGGCTGTGCCGGGCCTCAGCCCGTCTCCCGGGTTGCGCCCCGGGCCTCCGTCGCCGTGGCCTCGAACCCCCGGCAGTCGAACGCCGTCAGGCGGACGCGCGCGGCAAGGGAGGCCGCCAGATCCTCTGCGAACAGGGAGAAGACGACTGCATCACGGCGCGAGGCCCCGGGGGCCGCGGAAAGCCGCCGGCGCAGGACGGCCTCCTCGAGGAAGCCGAGCCTCCGCGGGATCCGGCAGCTCGGCTCGTTCGCCGGATCCACGCGGATCTCGATCCGATCGGCGCCCCCGAGCTCGATCCCGACCCTCGTCAGCGCGGCAGCGGTCGTCGTGGCGATGCCGCGCCCGACCGCGCTCGCGCGCACCCAGTAGCCGATCTCGAATGCCCCCTCCCCGACCCGCGGATGCAACCCCGTGCCCCCGAGCACCTCCGACTCGTCGGCCGAGAAGATCCCGTAGACGAAGTCCCGCCGGAGATCGAACCAGCCGCGGAACTGCCGCAGCAGCGCCGCCTTCTCCTCGACGGTCTGCGGCTCGTCCTGGGCCCACGGCATCCACGGGCGCAGGTGCTCGAGGCTGGAATCGACCGCGTCCTTCAGCAGCTCCGCGTCGCGCGGCTCCCAGCAGCGAACGACCGGGCCGTCCTCGATCTCGATCCGGTACGGGATGTTTTCGCTGGCTTCGGGCGCCTCCACGGCCGAAGCCTACGCCGTTACGACGGCCCCGTGCTCTCGGCTAGCTGAAGCGCTTCAAGACCCCGAGCGCTTGCTGGTTCCAGGGCACGCGGTGCGTGTTCCCGGCCTCTCGCATCGCCTCGAGGTGGGCGAGATACCAGTCGTACGCGGCGCACAGCGTCTCCGCATTGGAGAGGCGTGGCTCCCAGCCCAGCAACGCTCGCGCCTTCTCGATCGAGACGAACGAGTCCCTGTGCGCCGTCCTGTAGTGCCACTCTGCGAGCGGCGACAGATGGGCGAGCTCGAGCGCCCGCAGCGACAGCTCGGCCGGCCGCACGGGCACGGGCCACAGCCTCGAGCCGGAGCCGGCATGGTCGACCAGGGCCTGGAGGTCGTCGCGCACGGTCCCGAACGAGGCCGCCCCGACGTTCAGCGCCTCTCCGCCGACCGGAGCAGTGAACGAGCGTGCGACCGCGTCCACGAGGTCCTCGACCGCGAGCAGCTGGTAGAGGTTGCCGCCGTCCCCGAGGATGGGGATCCGCCGCCCTTCCCGGATCCAGTCGAAGAGGATCTCGAAGACGCCGAGCCGCTCGGGGCCGATGAACGTCTTCGGCCGCACGATCGTGACGTCGAGACCCCGCCGCCCGAACTCGCAGGCGAGCTGCTCGGCCTCGATCTTCGACTCGCCGTACCAGCCAACGCCGACCAGCGGGTCGTCCTCGTGGATCGGGTGGCGCTCGGGGACGCCGTAGACGGCAGTGGACGAGATCAGGACCGTGCGCCGCACGCCGGCCTCGAGTGCAGCTGCGAGCACGTTCGCGGTGCCCTCGACGTTGACCGAGCGGATCGCGGCGCGGGAGGACTGGATCGGCAGCGCTGCAGCGGCGTGGACGACGACCTCGGCGCCCGCGACGAGCGTCCGTACGTCCCGCTCGGAGCGGATATCGCCGCGCAGCTCCTCGACGCCGGACTCGAGCTCCGCGTCGTCGAGGGGCGCGATGTCGAGCGTGCGCACGGTACCTCCGTCCGCGAGGACACGCCGTGCGAGGTGGAGGCCGAGAAACCCCGCACCCCCGGAGATCGACACGAGTGTCACGGGGGCAGCGTAGAGGCTGCTCGTACACCCCCCGTCGGCCCGGCAGGAGGCGGCTCCGCATTCACGAGCACCGCTGCGACAAGCAGAACGAGAATTGCAGCCGAGCTCTCGCCGACGAGGCTCCGCCCGAGGCCGCGCGGGGTGTCGTCGCGCTCGAGCCGCGGCCTGACGAAGAAGTGGTGCACAGCGCCCCAGGCGAGCGCCGCAGAGACGATCGCGATCTTGACGAGCAGCGTCCTTCCGTAGGTCGTCGTCCAGAGGTCAGCGGCAGCCGGGAGTCGCGAGATCGAGAGATAGGCGCCGGCCACGACGAGCACGGCGACGAGCACGGTCGCGAGCCGGGAGAACCTGAGGAACGCGATGCGGCGCAGCGAGGGCGCGAGCGGCCACACACACGCCGCGAGCGCCACGAGGCCTCCCACCCACAGGATCGCAGCGCCCAGGTGGAGCCAGTCGGCGAGCCCGGTCAACACGGTCGCGTTGGGCTCGACACCCTGGTGGCCCGAAAGGGAGAGCCCCGTCGCAAACCCCATCCCGAGAACGAATGCGGGCCAGAGGAGCGAGGGCCGGTCGAAGATCCAGGCGAGCAGGACCAGGGCCGTGACGACGGCGTACCCGAGCGTCATTGCGATGAACGCGATTCCGAAGCGCGTCTTCGTCGCGATCGGTGAGAGGTCGCCGTACAGCAGATCGCCGAACGGCAGCTGCAGCGCATCGTCCGCTCGCATCACGAACGCAGCGATCCCGACGTTCAGGGTCGCAATGCCGCCGACGGTGGCAAGCGCGTAGAAGCGATTCGAGAGAGACACGGGTAGCGGCTCGCGGAGGACGAGGAGGCGCATCCCGGTCGTACCGAGCAGCAGTGCCAGAGCGACGAAAAAGGCCCACCGGGCCGCATCGTCGGTCCAGGTCGGCCCGGTCGCGCCGTAGGCATCGGTCGGCGGCGGCGGGGTGACCGCGACGCCGAAGGTGTAGACGCCGGACGCCGTGTGCCCATCGGACGACGTCGCCCGCCAGCGCACCGTGTACGCCTGGCCTCGCCGTAACCCGGTCAGCGGAGCCCGGAGAACGCGGCCGTTCGTCGCGCGCTCGACCACTCCCGAGACGCGCCGACCGCCGGCCGTGAACACCTCGATCGCCCGATTCGTCGCCGTCACCGACTGGTCGAAACGGAGCACGACGGCGGTCGGCGCCGTGTCGAGACGAGACTGGGTCGAAGGCGACGTTCCCGCCAGGGTCGCGTGTGCGGAGGCGGCGCCCGGGAGCACGAGGGCCGTGACCGTCGCCGCCAGAAGCTTCTTCATCAGGGCCTACCCGCGAGCTCGGAAAGGTGCCCGAAGATGGGCGCGACATCACGATCGCTGAACAGCATCACCGCGAGCACGATCCACGTCGTCGCGAAGCCGACCCGCCAGACGATCCGCCGCGGCTGGATCACCTGCCCGAGCGGGAAGATCGCAGCCACGAGCAGCGTCCACCCGATCGCGTGGTGCAGGAAGGCCGCACGCGAGAAGAGCCACGGGTTCTGCTCGTGAATCAGAAACGCGGCGGCGCTGACGAGAAGCGTGAACGACAACGACAGTGCCCACCAGCGACTCGTCAGCTTCCCGCGAACAAGCGCGAGTTGGACTGCGCCCGCGAGCATCGCCACCTCGGCCCACGAGGCGTGCGCGAGCATGTGGATCGTCGACGTCGTGAAGAAGACCGACACCGGCCAGAGGGCGACGCCGAGCACGAAAGCAAGCGCGGGCCAGAGGTACGCACGCCAGCGGCGCATCGCGAAGACCTCCGTGCCGACGATCACCTCGGCCAGGAGAATCAGGCCGAGCAGGAGAAAGCCGGCCGCAAATGCCCAGTGGACGAGCTCAGCTCTTGGTGCCATCGGCGGTGCGGAGGTCGTCGATGAGGCCGGGCGCGATCGCGAGGGCAAACAGGAGACCGACGCCGATCACGAGCAGGGGTGGCTGGATCAGATAGTCGTAGAACCCCTTGCCGGCACTGTGAAGGAAGACGATGCGGTAGGGCTGCAGGATCGCCCACACGATCCCGCCCAGAATCGTCAGCGGGCCGAGCGATTCGATTGCGAGCGCCCGCCGTGATCGGCCCTCGACTCGTACACGTTCGGAGGCCCGATCGAGGGGGCCGACGATATCGGAGCTCACACGGCCTCCCCGGGTTCTTCATCGACAGATGCCGCAAGTGTGCCGCGCCGAGAGCCTCATGGCAAGCCCTGTCGGTCAGTCCCTGCGGCCCGCCCGCGCGATGCGAGACCGGTTCACAGTCCGTACGCCTCGAGGAGCTTCAGCCACAGCTCGCTCCTCGTCGGAAACGACGGCACGGCATGCCAGAGGTCGTCGATCGTCACCTCGGCGACGACGGCGATCGTGGCCGCGTGGAGGGCCTCGGCAACCTCGGCCCCCGTGATCGTGGCGCCGACGAGCACGCGCCGGTCCTCGTCGACGACGATCCTGGAGGTCCCGGCTGCCCCGCGACCGACGAACGAGCCGCCGGCGTTGCCGCTCGTCTCGACGTCGACGTGCCGGACCCGGAGGCCCGCCTGCCGCGCGCCCGCCAGGGTGAGGCCCACGGCACCCACCTGCGGGTCGGTGAAGATCACGCGCGGTGAACGTGCGCCGTCCGAGCGCAGCTGCACGTCACGGCCGAGAATCGTGTCTGCGACGAGCCTGCCCTGGTACTTCCCCATGTGCGTCAGGAGGGCCCGGCCGTTGACGTCGCCGATCGCAAACAGCCAGTCGTGGCCCGGGACGCGGAAGTCGTCGCCGACCCCGAGCGGTCCGTCGGCGGAGAGGCCGAGCGTGTCCAGGCCGATCCCGGCGGTTCCCGGAGTGCGGCCGAATGCCGCCAGCACCTCGTCCGCCTCCAGCGTCGAGCCGTCGTCGAGCTCGATGACGACCGGGCCCGGCCGGGACACGTGCACAGCCGAGCGATTCAGCCTGACGTCCACCCCGCCCTCGCGGAGGGCGTCGAGCACCTGCCGGGCGGCGAACGGCTCCTCGCGCTCGATCAGGCGCTCGCCGCGATGGACGAGCGTCACGGCCGATCCGAACGCCGCCCAGGCCTGGCCGAGCTCCACCCCGACGACGCCACCCCCGAGGATCACGAGCCGGGGCGGGACCTCGGTGGCCGTCGTCCCCTCGATGTTCGTCCACGGGCGGGCTTCCCGGAGCCCCTCGATGTCGGGCACGAAAGCCGACGAGCCCGTCGCCACGATCACGGCCTTCCGCGCGACGAGCTGCTCGCCGTCGACGACGACCGTGCGCTCGCCGTCGAGCCGGCCCCGGCCGCGCACGAGCGTGACCCCCCGCTCCTCGAGCCATGGCACCTGGCCCGCGTCGTCGAGGCGGGCGATCACGTCGTCGCGCCGGGAGAGCACCGCCGCGACGTCGATCGGCTCGACCTCGAGACCGGGGACGCGCGCAACCTCGCGCGCGAGCTCGACGGGCCGCAGCAGCGCCTTCGAGGGCATGCACGCGTAATACGAGCACTCACCGCCCACGAGCCTGTCCTCGACGATCGCGACCGAGAGGCCGTTCTGGCCCAGCCGCCCTGCTGCTACCTCGCCGGCCACACCTGCCCCGATCACGACCACGTCGAATTCGCGCACGGCCCCTCCTGTTCGTTGTTGCGAAGCGTCAGCACGCAGTCTCACGCGTGGCGCCGGCGTTACTCAGCGGCTCAGATTGCCGTTCGCCGAGACCTTCACGCCGCGGGCGCCGAAGTCCTCCTTCGACAGCGTGCGCACGATCCCGTGGGCGCTCTCGGCCGGGTCGAGCGCGGGGAGTCCGGCGCCGACGAGCCGGGTCGGCACGAGGGTGCCGCTCTCGAAGCGACCGTTACCGCGAAGCGTCACCCGGAGGATGCCGCTCTGTGACAACGGCCCTCCGAGCGCGAAGACCCTGTACCCGGCGAAGTTTCCGAGTGAGTAGGAGATGAGGCGGCCCTTGTACCACTCCATTCCCCGCAGCACATGCGGGCCGTGGCCGATGACGAGGTCTGCGCCCGCATCGACGACCGCGTGGGAGAACGCGACGACGTTGCCGCGGTTCTCGCCGAGGTAGGTCTCGGTGCCCGGCCGCACGTGCGTGTGGTCGGTGCCCTCGGCACCCGCGTGCACGGTCACGATGACGACGTCCGCGTTTGCCGAGGCCTTCTTGACGAGGCGCCGCGCGGCGGGGATGTCGGTCAGCGGCTGCGCCCACGAATAGGGAGCGAAGCCGACGACCGCCACCTCGATCTCGCCGACCTGCTGGTAGGCGATCTCGCCCGGGCGTCCCGTGGTCGCGAGCCCCTGCTTCTCGAGCGCGGCGAGCGTCTGGGCCTGCCCGGACGGGCCGTAGTCGTAGGCGTGGTTGTTCGCGAGATTCAGGATCGTGAACCCCGCCTTCTTCAGCCAGGCCGCGTACGACGGCGGCGTCTGAAAGGCGTAACAGTTGGTGCTGCCGGCGCCGCACTTCGAGCCGCCTCCGACGGACAGCGTTCCTTCCAGGTTCCCGAGCACGACGTCGCCGGCGAGATCGGTCTGAACGCCGTTGAAGAACGACCGGCCGCCGTCCGGCGGCAGCTTCGGCGTCGAGCCCATCACGATGTCCCCGACCGCCGCGATCGTGACGACCCCTGTCGGTACCGTGCTCTTCTTCGTCACGACGGTGGCCTTCTTGACGACCACTGCCTTCGGTGCAGCCTGAACCTCGGTTGCGACGGGCGCCGGCGCCCCGTCGATGAGCAGCGAGAACACGAACCCGACCGCCATGACGACGGCGCCCGCTCTCAGCACCAGTGCGACCGACCGCACGAGAACCGGTTAGTTGCGGTTGCCGAGGAAGATGAGCGCGTAGTAGGCGAGCTGCGAGAGCGCTGCCAGTGCCGCGGCGACGTAGGTCATCGCTGCTGCGCTGAGCACCTGGCTTGCACCGTCGGCCTCACCGGAGGTGACGAGCCCGAGCGAGTGCAGCTGCTGCTTCGCACGGCGGGAGGCATCGAACTCGACCGGTAGCGTCACGAGCTGGAAGAGCACGACGACGGCAAACAGGGCGACCGCGAGCGTGGCGAGGCCGGCGATCTGGGCGAAGACGCCGATCAGCAGGAGGAACAGCCAGGCCTTCGAGGCGAACGCCACCGCGGGAAACATCGCGCTGCGCAGCTTGAACGGCGCGTACGCCTTCTCGTGCTGGATCGCGTGACCCACCTCGTGCGCTGCGATCGCGACCGATGCGACCGCGTGGCCGTCGTAGACGCCCTGTGAGAGGTTGACCGTGCGTGCCTTCGGGTCGTAATGATCCGAGAGGGGGCCGCCAGGCGCCGGGTTGACGGGAACGCCCGAGAGGCCGTTGTGGTCGAGGATCATTCGCGCCACCTGCTCGCCCGACATTCCGTTCGCGACCGCCACCTGCATCTGCTTCGCGACCGTCGTCTTCAGCCGGTGCTGGATCACGAAGCCGATGATCATCGGCGGGATCAGGAAGACGAAGTAGATGCCGAGGTTTCCCATGACGATGAATTATAGCTGGTCGCTTTGGCCCCACGACGTCCGCGGCCGGGGACGAGCCCGACGCACTTCGACTTTGCAGACCGGGCCTGCTGTGTTACTTTCCGAAGTGAAGCGTTGACCATCAGGAGCGGTCGAGGGAACTGGCCCTTTGACACCGCCGCAACCGGGACACCCGTCCGTCAGGTGCGAACTCCAGCCACGAGCCGGCCGTCCCGGGCGGTGAGCGGGAAGATGGGAGATGCTGCACCCGCCGCCGGCGGGAGCACCGAAGGCCCCGGGACTCGACGTCAGGGGCCTTTGCCGTTCCCGGGACAACCACATCATCGCCGGCAGGCGGAGAGGAGCAGCAGATGAGCGACCACAGGCCCGAGACGATCGCCCTCCACGGAGGCCAGGTGCCGGATCCGACGACCGGGTCACGAGCGGTGCCGATCTACCAGACGACCTCGTACGTCTTCGAGGACACCCAGCACGCCGCCGACCTGTTCGCGCTGAAGGTGCCGGGGAACATCTACACGCGGATCATGAATCCGACCCAGGACGTGTTCGAGCAGCGCGTGACGCAGCTCGAGGGCGGGATCGCGGCCGTCGCGACCGCATCCGGCCAGTCGGCCGTGTCGTACTCGGTGCTCAACCTCGCACGGGCGGGTGACAACATCATCTCGGTCTCGACCCTGTACGGCGGCACCTTCAACCTGTTCGCGCACACCCTGCCGCAGTACGGGATCGAGGTGCGCTGGGCCGACCCGGACGATCCGGGTGCCGTCGCGGCGCTCACCGACGAGAACACGAAGCTCGTCTTCGCCGAGACGATCGGCAACCCGAAGCTGAACGTGATCGACATCCGCGCCTGGGCCGACGCGGCGCACGCGCAGGGCCTGCCGCTGATCGTCGACAACACCGTGCCGACCCCGATCCTCGCCCGCGTCTTCGAGCAGGGGGCCGATATCGCCGTCCACTCGGCGACGAAGTACATCGGCGGCCACGGGAACTCGATCGGCGGCATCGTCGTCGACTCCGGGAACTTCGACTGGACGGCGAACGCCGAGCGCTATCCCGGGTTGACGAAGCCGGATCCCTCGTACCACGGCGTCGTCTGGGCCGACGTGCTCGGCCCGGCCGCGTACATCGGCCGGGTCCGCACGGTTCTCCTGCGCAACCTCGGGGCGGCGATCTCGCCGTTCAACGCGTTCCTCCTCCTGCAGGGGCTCGAGACGCTGCCGCTGCGGATCGAGCGGCACTCCTCGAATGCCCTTGCTGTCGCCCGTCATCTCGAGCAGCACGACGCCGTCAGCTGGGTCAACTACCCCGGGCTCGACTCGAGCCCGTACAAGGAGGTCGCCGACCGTGTGCTCACGGGCGGGTACGGCGGCCTCGTCACGTTCGGCATCGCCGGCGGCCGCGAGGCGGGGCAGGCGTTCATCGAGAGCCTCGGAGTTGTTCAGCCACCTGGCGAACATCGGCGACGCGAAGTCGCTCGCGATCCACAACGCGTCGACGACGCACTCGCAGCTGAACGAGGAGGAGCTCGCCTCGTCCGGCGTGACCCAGGACACGGTGCGGCTGTCGGTCGGGATCGAGAACATCGACGACATCCTGGGAGATCTCGACCAGGCGCTCCTGAAGGCTGCGGTTCCGGCCGCGGTCTGAGCGGGGGCGATGGCGGGATCGGTCGGATCCGTCGAGACACAGCGGGTCGTCCTCTGCACCGAGGACGACCCGCTCGCGCTCGAGTCGGGCGAGTCTCTCGCCCCGGTCGAGGTCGCCTACGAGACGTACGGCACCCTCGCCGCCGACGGCTCGAACGCCGTCTTCGTCTGCCACGCCCTGACCGGCGACGCGCACGCTGCGGGTCACCACGCCGACGAGGAACGCCCCGGCTGGTGGGACACGCTGATCGGCCCCGGCAAGCCGCTCGACACGGACCACCTGTTCGTGATCTGCCCGAACCTCCTCGGTGGCTGCCGCGGGACGACCGGGCCGTCGTCGACCGACCCGGCGACGGGCAGGCCCTACGGATTGCGCTTCCCGCACTTCACCGTGGCCGACCTCGTGACCGTGCACCGCCGACTCCTCGCCCACCTCGGGATCGAGCGGCTGCACGGCGCGATCGGCGGCTCGCTCGGCGGCATGCAGGTGCTGCAGTGGGCGCTCGACTACCCCGAGGAGATCGGCAACGGCATCCTCGTATGCGCCTCGGCCCGCCTCAGCGCCCAGAACATCGCGTTCTCGGCGGTGGCACGCGCGTCGATCATCAACGACGAGCACTTCGCGGACGGCGACTACTACGACACCGGGGCGACCCCGGGGGTGGGGCTCGCGGTTGCGCGGATGATGGCGCACATCACCTACGTGTCCGAGGAGAGCCTACGGCACAAGTTCGGGCGCGACCGGATCGGTGACAGCCCCACCTTCGACATCGACTTCCAGGTGGAGAGCTACCTCGAGCACCAGGGGCAGAGCTTCCTCGACCGCTTCGACGCCAACTCGTACCTGTACCTGACGCGGGTGATGGACTACTTCGACCCGTTCGCCGACGAGGAGGCCGCGATCGCACAGCTTCGGCGGGTGGAGACGCGATTTCTCGTCGTCTCGTTCGACACCGACTGGCGCTTCCCGACAGCGCACTCGGCCGAGATCGCGCGCGTGCTGCGTCGGGCAGGCTGTGCGGTCAACCAGGAAGAGGTGGTCTCACCGTGGGGGCACGACTCGTTCCTGCTCGAAGTGCCCCGCTACCACGAGCTCGTGGCGGCTCAGCTGGCACCGGTTCCCGTCGCAACCTGACGGAGCGGGCTCGCTTCCACCACCGGCAGCGCGTGCCCGTCGAGCATGCGCACGATCCGGTCGGCGCGCAGCGCCAGATCGGGCGCGTGGGTGACGAGCACGAGCGTCGCCTCGTGCTCGCGGCAGACCGATTCGAGCAGCTCCATCACCTGCAGGCCCGACGTCGAGTCGAGGCTGCCTGTCGGCTCGTCCGCCAGGATCACTCCTGGCTCGTTCGCGAGCGCGCGGGCGATCGCGACGCGCTGCCGCTCGCCGCCGGACAGCTGCGTGGGCCGGTTATGCTCGCGCTCGGCCATGCCGACGAGCTCGAGCAGGTGTCCGGCACGCCACTCACGCGCGGAGGAGCGGACGCCGAGCTCGAACATCGGCATCTGCACGTTCTCGACCGCAGTCAGACTCGGCAGCAGGTTGTGGAGCTGGAAGACCATTCCGACGTGCCGCGCCCGGTAATGGCTGAGATCGCGCTCGTGGGCGAGGTCATGGCCAGCCACCACGATGGAGCCCTCGTCCGGCCGATCGAGCGCCGCGATCAGGTGCAACAGGGTCGACTTGCCGCAGCCCGACGGGCCGACGAGGGCGACGTACTCGCCCGCAGCGACGTGAAGCTCCATCCCGTCGAGAGCGCGGATCCTGCCTTCCTCGTACGACTTGCCGACTCGCGTGACGTCGATCGTCGCGGCCTCACTCATGGCGGAGCGCCTCCATCGGCGAGAGTCGCACCGCACGGGCGGCCGGGTAGAGCGCACCTGCGATCCCGACGCCGACCCCGACGGCGAACGCCTTCAGGAAGAGGCCGGACGAGTACTGCGGCTCGAGAAACGACTCGATCGCCGGGACGAGCAGCAACGCCTTCGTAGCGAGGATCCCGAGAGCGATCCCGATCACTGCGGCAACGAGGCACAGGAGCAGCGACTCGCCGATGATCATCCGCATGATCCGGGAGCTGCGCCAGCCGAGCGCCCGAAGGATTCCGATCTCCCGGGTCCGCTCGAACACCGACATGATCATCGTGTTCGTGACCCCGACGGCTCCGATCAGCACGGCGAGGAGCGAGATCGCGAGGTTGGCGGCGTCGATCGCCTCGACACCCTGGTCGACCTTGCCGTACTCGTCCACGGAGGAGACGGTCGTCAGTGTGTCCGACCCCGCCTCGATCGCCTCCGCGACCGCCCTGGGGTCGGAGCCGGGCTTCGCCTTGACGTACAGGGCAGTCACGAACCCCTCCCTGCGGGTCAGCTCCTGCACCGTCTCGAGCGGCGCGTAGGCGCCGCCGTCGAAGAGCGGCATCTCACCCCGGTAGACCCCGACCACCGCAAAAGGACGTCCGAGCAGGGTGACGGTACTCCCGACGTCTGCTTCGAGATCGGCTGCGGCGCGGCTCCCGAGCATCACGTCGCCCGTGTGGCCGGGCCGCAGGAGCTGCCCACGCACGAGCTGCGGTGGCGCCAGGGCGAGCTGCTCGGGCTCGACTCCGAGCAAAGCGAAGTACGGGTTCGAGCCGAGGCGACTGACGTTCATGAGCACGCCGGTCACCCGCTCGACGTCGGGACGGCCCGCAACTGTGATCCAGTCCTCCCGCGAGACGGTGCTGAACGTGAGGTCGGCGGAGCCCTTCTGCGCCGCGATGAAATCGGCGCCGCCCGTGCGCAGCATCGCACCGGCCGTCGCCCGCAGCCCGCTCGCGACGGCGCCGAGCGCTACCACGGTCGTGATCCCGACGGCGATCCCCACCACCGTCAGCGCCGTTCGCACCCGCTGCCGCGCGATGTTTCGCAGCACGAACGAGAAGAACGTCATCCTGTCCACAGCGTTTCGCTTCCCGCGTCGGGCGGCATCGGAGGCTTCGCTGATCTTCGTTCGGCGAAGTACGTTCTGCCTCTACGCTTGGGGCGATGGACTTTCGCCGGGTCGACAACCTGCCGCCCTACGTGTTCGCGGTGATCCGTGACCTGACCCTCGAGCTGCGCCGCGCCGGGGACGACGTCGTCGACCTGGGCTTCGGCAACCCGGATCTGCCCTCTCCCGATCTCGCGGTCGAGAAGCTCGCCGAGGCGGCGCACAACCCGCGCAACCATCGCTATTCGGCCTCGAAGGGCATTCCAAACCTCCGCCTCGCGGCTGCCACGCTGTACAAGCGCAAGTTCGGCGTCGATCTCGACCCCGAGACGCAGGTGCTGAACACGATCGGCGCCAAGGAAGGCCTCTCGCACCTGATGTGGGTGCTGCTCGAGCCGGGCGACTCGGCGCTCGTGCCGAGCCCGAGCTACCCGATCCACATCCACGCCCCCATCCTCGCGGGCGCGTCCGTGACCCGGGTGCCGATGGGAGCCGACGAGGACCTGTTCGCGAACCTCGAGGAGGCCTGGGAGCGTGCCCAGCCGAAGCCCCGCGTCGTCATCCTCTCGTTCCCGCACAACCCGACGACCGCGACGGTCGACCTCGCGTTCATGGAGCGCGTCGTCGCGTTCGCCCGGCAGCACGAGCTGCTCGTCGTCCACGACTTCGCCTACGCCGACCTCGCGTTCGACGGCTACGAGCCGCCCTCGATCCTCCAGGTGCGGGGCGCGGACGAGGTCGCGGTCGAGCTCTACACCCTGACCAAGTCGTTCTCGATGGCCGGCTGGCGGGTCGGGTTCGTCGTCGGCAACGCAGCCGTCGTCAACGCGCTCGCCCGGCTCAAGTCCTGGCTCGACTACGGCACCTTCCAGCCGATCCAGATCGCCGCGATCGTCGCGATGAACGAGCTCCCCGAGTATCCGCGTGACGTGTCGGCGATCTACCAGTCTCGCCGCGACGCGCTCTGCGACGGTCTCCACCGCGCCGGCTGGTCGTTCCCGAAGCCGAAGGGGACGATGTTCGTATGGGCGCCGATCCCCGAGCGGTTCCGCTCGCTGGGCTCGCTCGCGTTCGCCGAGCAGCTCGCCCGCGAGGCGAGCGTGGCGGTGTCGCCCGGGGTCGGCTTCGGCGCCGACGGCGACGCGTTCGTCCGCTTCGCGCTCGTCGAGAACGAGCAGCGGATCGGTCAGGCCGTCCGCGGAATCCGCAAGCTGCTCGAGGCCTGACCCCCACCGGATCGGGTCAGCGGGCTTCCTCGACCGGCGCCCCGGATGATCGTGCCCGGGTAGACCGCGATTCCGGATCGAGTAGCCGAAATGCACGGAATTCCTGCTCTTTGCAGATTTTTCCGTCCGGCGGGGTGCCTGCGTCGCGTGAGATCGGCGCTACGATGGAGATCCCCCGGGGGGAGGGTGAAGGTTTCAGGGCACGGTGCCGATACTGGCCGTACCCGTTTCCCGCCGCGGGCCCCAACCATGCGCAAGCGATCCCAAACCGCCCGCCTCAGCCTCGCCGTTGCCGTCGTGGCCCTGCTCGCAGCCGTGGCCGCGGTGGCTGCGCCTCCGGCCCAGGCGGTCACGAACTGCAGCCCGTCCTCGTCCTGGGGCAGCAATCGCACCGACCTCGCCTCCCAGGTCGTCAGCCTGATCAATCAGTACCGGGCCGGCAAAGGGCTCTCCCAGCTGGCGATCTCCGCTCCGCTGACCGCGTCGTCGGAGTGGAAGTCACTGCACATGGCCGGTTACGGCTACTTCGCGCACGACGACCCGGCGCCGCCTGCCTCACGTTCCGCCTACCAGCGCGCGAAAGACTGTGGCTACTCGGGCTCCTCCTGGGGCGAGAACATCGCGTGGGGCTATACCTCTGCACAATCCGTCGTCGACGGCTGGCTCGGGTCTGCCGGCCACAAGGCGAATATCGAGAACCCTGGTTTCAGCTCCACAGGCGTGGGTGTCGCAGCCAACGGCAGCGGCCAGCTCTACTGGACGCAGAACTTCGGCAACGACGTCTCGGGCGGCACACCGCCCGCACCGACACCGCCCGCACCAACACCGCCCGCACCAACACCGCCCGCACCAACACCGCCCGCACCAACACCGCCCGCACCAACACCGCCCGCACCGACACCACCCGCCCCGACACCACCCGTGCCCACACCGCCCGCTGGTGCGCCGGCCGCCCCGGTCGCCGCCGGTCCGGCCGGGTCGGCGAACGTCACCACTCCCACACCCAGGACGTCCGCACTCTCGATCGGAGCCAAGCCCGCCCGGGTGACGCGGCAGAGCAAGCGTGCACGGTTGACCGCTTCGGTCGCGTTCGTGCAGCTGAAGACGGGCCGACCGCACGTGACCGGCTCCGTCCGTTGCCGTGCCGAGGTTGGCGGCAAGCGCCTGCGCGTGCTCACGAACGCCTTCAAGGCCAAGGCTGCCCGGTGTGCGTGGAAGATTCCCAAGTGGGCCAGAGGAAAACAACTCACCGGCGTCGTTGCCGTTCAGGTCGGCGGCACGGCCGCGCTCCGGCAGTTCGAGCGCACGCTCAAGTAACACCGAGGCCCTGCAGATCCGTGCTCGATGCCGGCCTTCCGTCCGACTCCCGGGTCGAACGGGCGCTGCCGGGGTGAGGCGGCGGCCTCACCCCAACCCCGTTTGACCTACCTCTTTCTCGCGGCCGGCTTCTTCGCAGCAGGCTTGGCGGCCGGCTTCTTCGCAGCAGGCTTGGCGGCGGGCTTCTTCGCAGCGGGCTTGGGAGCCGCCTTCGCGGGCGCGGCGGCCACAGCCGTCGTGTCGACGATCGTCGCACCGGCGGCGAGCTTCTGCACCGATGCGACGCCTCCCAGGGCTGCGCGCTTCGTCTCGTAGGCCTCGCTCGAGGCGACGACCTGACCGTTGGTCGAGAGGAGCGAGAAGCGGAACTTTCCGGTCGGGCCTTTCTTGACGACGAACTTTCCGGGCATGGGTGCCTTTCGTTCCGAGGATGACTGGGTCGTGCGCGCCGAATGGTTGCAGGTGGACAGGAGGGCACTCCTCCAAATGGACGCGTCCGGAGCCGTGCTCGCCGTGCGACACTGCACGGACGATGGACATGTCCCCGCCCGAATTCCTGATCGCGATCGCAATCGCCGCCGGCATTTCCATGGCGATGTTCAGACACGCAGACAAGAACGGGAGCACCCATGCGACCGCGTGGGGGATCGGGGCGTTCCTCGCTGCGGGCGTCGTCGTCCCCATCTACGTCCTCCGGGTCTGGCTGCGCAAGCGCCGGCCCCACGGCTAGCCCCCGGCCGCGAACGTGACCGGCGAGCTCCTCGTCTTCCTCGGGGCCGCACCGCTGGTCGCGGTCGCGGTGGTTCTGCTGCCTGCCGCGGCGGCAGTGCTCGGACAGCCCTCCGGCAACGCGTGGTGGCTGCTTCCGGTAGGAGTCCCTGCCGCGCTGTGGGGCTCGCGGTGACGGACGCCGGCGACGACGAGTGGCTGCGCCCGATCGACCTCACGGTCGACTCCGACGCGCCCGAGCAGATCGCGCTCGAGCTCGGCCACAGGCACGAGCTCTACCTGCGTGAGGCCCAGCGGCTGCTCCACGACGGGCTCGTTCCGGACGAGGCGGGGCTGGCCGCGGGGATCCGGGCCGAGACCCGCCGCTACCTGCGCTCGCACCCGTGGCATGGGCACGCCTCGCTCGCCCAGGCCGTCACCGAGGCCGAGGAAGTGGCGCTCGAGGAGCTGACGGCGATCGTCGGAGCGGCGGCGGTTGCGACCGCGCGGGCGCCCGGCCCGCCGCCCGCCCGCCCCGTCAGGCGCCTCGCGCTGCAGCCGTCCGCGACAATCGTCGGCAACATGGCGGTGCGCAAGAAGCCGACCGCGACCGGGCTCGAGCTCTCGTGGGACGCCACGGCCAACGTCGTCGAGTGGAGAGTGCGCGTCAGCACACGGCTCGACCCACGCCGGGACTACGTCGAGGGAGAGGTCGTCACCCTGCCGGCCGGCACGACGTCCTTCGTGGTCGAGCTCGACGAGCACCCGCGCCGGATCCAGCTCTACGGCCACGCCCGTGACGGGCGCATCGTCCGTCGTGCGATCGTCTCCGCCCTCACGAGCGGCAACAGCGCCGCACGGTGGAAGCGCCAGGCATCCGCCAGCTGATTGGTTCCTGCGACGCCCCACTTGACATAGCTAACACCGTTAGCCATAATCGGCTAACACTGTTAGCTAGGAGAGGATGACGACCATGGACGATTCGTTGAGCTCCAGCCTCGATCTGCGACGGGCAGCGTACGCGGCCGCGGCCGTCGCGGTGCTGGGGGTGGCGATCGCGGTGTTCGTGAACGTGGACGCGGGCTGGTGGGTGTTTCCGGCGTTCGCGATCGGCCCCGATCTCGCGTTCCTCGCGGGAGCCGGGCAGATGGGGTCGCTCGAGCGTGGCCAGATGCCGGCCCGCGCCGTTCCGCTCTACAACGCGCTCCACCGCATCTGGGGGCCCCTCGTCCTCGGCCTGCTCGCGGTGGTGGGCCTCTTCCCGGCCACGATGCTGGTCGGCGCGCTCGTCTGGGGCTTCCACGTCTGCCTCGACCGGGCGCTCGGGTACGGGCTGCGCACGCGCGATGGCTTCCAGCGCTCCTGACGAGCTGAGCCCGAGGGCACGCGAGATCGTCGCGGCAGCGCGGCGGATCCTCGAGCGCTCGGGCCCGGAGAGGCTGTCGATGCGGGCGATCGCAGACGACCTGGGGATCCGCGCGCCCTCGCTCTACAAGCACGTGGCCGACAAGGAGACGCTCGAGGTGGCGCTCATCTCGGAGGGGCTCGACGAGATCGCCGACGTCTTCGAGCGCGTGGCGGCCGGCAGCGACGACCCCCTGGCCTCGCTCGCAGCGGCCTATCGTGCCTGGGCGCTCGACCACCCGCACCTGTATCGGCTGATGATGGACCGGCCGCTCCCGCGCGAGCGACTGCAGCCGGGCCTCGAGGATCGCGCTGCCGCAGCGCTGGTCGCGGCGGCCGGCGGCGACCCCGACGCTGCCCGCGCCGCCTTCGCGTTCGCCCACGGGATGGTCGTGCTCGAGCTCAACGACCGCTTCCCACCCGGCGCCGACCTCGCCGCGGCCTGGGAGCGGGGCGTCGACGCGTTCCGCCCCTCCCCGCCGAGGCTCGGTCAGGAAGCGAGCGGCTCGACCGACGCCACGGCCCGGACCCGGTCGCCCACGACGAACGCGAGACAACGCCGCCCGTCCCCGAAGCCGAAGGCGGCAAGCTCGACGTCGTCTCCGAGGTCGACCGGGTCACGGTAGTCGAGCAGGGCCCGCTGCGGCTCGGCGTGGCCTACCCCTTCTCGCGCGAGCCAGTCCTCGACCGCCTGCCAGTAGACGGCATTGTTGACGTGACCGTGCGCGTCGAGATCGGTCGACCGGAGCGCCCACCGCGAGCGAACGGCGTCCGGCGGAGGGTCGGGGAGCGTCGAGCTTCGTCGAGACCGAGCGATCATCCGCAGCGATGCCGTACGGCCCGAAGTCGCCGATTCGAGCGGGGCGCTGATCGCGGTCGAGATGGATCCAGACGCTGTCGATCTCGATCCGACCCCCGGCGTCGCCCGCCACCGACCAGCGGCGCCCGGCGGCGATCGCCGCGACGCCGCTGCACCAGGTCGCGACCTCGATCTCGCGGTCGCGGAGCGAGCGGCGAGACGACGTCGACCTGGATGCTGCGGACGACCCAGAGGTGCTCGGGAGCGCCCCAGCCGGTCTCCTGCACGTCGTCGATGGCGGCGTCCTGGAGGAAGCGGGCGACCGCGTCGAGGCGCACCCTGCCGGCTGCGTCCATGTCCGAGAGGCGGACGCGGCGACGGGACGTGAACGTCCGGGCTCCGGCGGGCGGGGTGACGCTCGTGTCCAGCATTCCGCCAGTCTGCCGGGTCACGCGGTCCCGGGTCGCCCTGCCCCTCTCAGAGGAGGCTCGTTCGGCTACCGTCAGGGGAGCAAACCGAACGTTGCAGCCACCGAGAATGCGAGAAGATCAGCCGCCGGCCGAGCGCCGCGCGCCAAAGGAGACGACGATGACCGAGATAGCTCTGCGTGAGTTGTCCGCGACGGAGTTCCGCGTTGCGGATCTCTCCCTGGCGGAGTTCGGCCGGAGAGAGATGAAGCTGGCCGAGCACGAGATGCCCGGCCTGATGTCGATGCGACGCGAGTACGGCGGCGAGCAGCCGCTGCGGGGCGCACGCATCACGGGCTCGCTCCACATGACGATCCAGACCGCCGTCCTGATCGAGACGCTGGTCGCGCTCGGCGCCGAGGTGCGCTGGGCGTCGTGCAACATCTTCTCGACCCAGGATCACGCCGCCGCCGCGGTCGCCGTCGGCCCGGACGGGACGCCGGAGCAGCCGCGCGGAGTGCCCGTGTTCGCCTGGAAGGGCGAGACCCTGGAGGAGTACTGGTGGTGCACCGAGCGGGCGCTGACCTGGCCGGACGGCGGCCCGAACATGCTGCTCGACGACGGTGGCGACGCCACGATGCTCGTGCACAAGGGCGTCGAGTTCGAGCGGGCCGGTGCCGTGCCCAACCCCGCGGCGGCCGAGTCGGAGGAGTTCCAGGTCTTCCTCGCGCTCCTCGAGGCGTCGCTCGCTGATGATCCCGGCAAGTGGACCCGGATCGCGGCTGACATTCGCGGCGTCACGGAGGAGACCACGACGGGCGTCCACCGCCTCTACCAGATGGCGGAGGCCGGCACGCTGCTGTTCCCGGCGATCAACGTCAACGACTCCGTCACGAAGAGCAAGTTCGACAACCTCTACGGCTGCCGGCACTCGCTCGTCGACGGGATCAACCGCGCCGTCGACCTGATGCTGTCCGGCAAGCTGTGCGTCGTCTGCGGCTACGGCGACGTCGGCAAGGGCTCGGCCGAGTCGCTGCGCGCCCAGGGCGCCCGCGTCGTCGTGACCGAGATCGACCCGATCTGCGCCCTGCAGGCGCTGATGGAGGGATACGAGGTGCAGACGCTCGACGACGTGATCGACTCGGCGGACGTCGTGATCACGGCAACGGGCAACCGCGACATCGTCACCGTCGAGCAGATGCAGCGGATGAAGCACCTCGCGGTGGTCGGCAACATCGGTCACTTCGACAACGAGATCGACATGGCGGGCCTGGCCGCCGTGCCGGGCATCGAGCGGATCACGATCAAGCCGCAGGTCGACCAGTGGGTCTTCCCCGACGGGCACGCGATCATCGTCCTCTCGGAGGGACGCCTGCTGAACCTCGGCAACGCGACCGGTCACCCGAGCTTCGTGATGAGCAACTCGTTCACGAACCAGACGATCGCCCAGATCGAGCTCTTCACGAACGCCGACGCCTACCCGCTCGGTGTCCACGTGCTCCCGAAGCATCTCGACGAGAAGGTCGCCCGGCTCCACGTCGAGGCGCTCGGCGCTCACCTCACGACGCTGCGCCCCGAGCAGGCCGCCTACATCGGGATCCCGGTCGACGGGCCGTACAAGCCCGAGCAGTACCGCTACTAGTCCCTGGATCGACCCGGGCCACACCCGCGCGGGTGTGGCCCGGTTAGGCCTCCCGGCCCGCCTCAGAGCCCGAGCTCGTCCTTGATCGCGACGAACTGCGCGACCGCGAAGTCGACGTCCTCGAAGGTGTGCGCCGCGGAGAGCTGGGTGCGGATGCGGGCCGTGTCGCGTGGCACGACGGGGAACGAGAAGCTGATCGCGTAGACGCCGCGCGCCCACAGCAGCTCGGCGAAGCGCGCCGAGACCGCGGCGTCGCCGAGCATGACGGGCACGATCGGGTGCGTTCCCTCGACGATCGCGAACCCCGCCTTCGTCATGGCGCCACGGAACCGCGCGGTGTTCGCCCAGAGGCGGTCGCGCAGCTCCGGTGAGCCCTCGACGAGCTCGATCGCCTTCAGGCCGGCGGCAGCGATCGGCGGGGCGACGCTGTTCGAGAAGAGATACGGGCGCGCGCGCTGGCGCAGCAGCTCGACGATCTCGCGGCGGCCCGAGACGTAGCCGCCCGATGCGCCGCCCATCGCCTTGCCGAGGGTGCCCGTGACGATGTCGACACGATCGGTCACCCCGTGCAGCTCGGGCGTGCCGCGGCCGTTCGGGCCGACGAAGCCGACTGCGTGCGAGTCGTCGACCATGACGAGAGCGTTGTGACGCTCGGCGAGGTCGCAGATCCCGGCGAGGTCGGCGATGTGGCCGTCCATCGAGAAGACGCCGTCGGTCGCGATCATGCGCGTGTGCGCGCCGGCGCCTCGGCGAGCCGCGCCTCGAGCTCACCCAGATCGCCGTTCGCGTAGCGCAGCCGCGCGGCCTTGCAGAGCCGGATCCCGTCGATGATCGAGGCGTGGTTGAGCGCGTCGGAGATGACGGCGTCGTCCGGGCCGAGCAGCGCTTCGAAGAGACCGCCGTTCGCGTCGAAGCAGGAGCTGAAGAGGATCGTGTCCTCGGTGCCGAGGAACTCCGACAATCGCTCCTCGAGCTGCTTGTGCAGCACCTGCGTGCCGCAGATGAAGCGCACCGACGCCATCCCGAAGCCCCAGCGTTCGAGCGCGTCACGGGCCGCCTCGATCACGGCCGGATGGTCGGCGAGCCCGAGGTAGTTGTTGGCGCAGAAGTTGAGGAGCGCGCCCATGCCCTCCACCTCGACGTGGGCCGACTGCGGCGACTCGAGCACGAGCTCGCCCTTGTAGAGGCGCGCCTCTCGCAATCCGTCGAGCTCGCCGACGAGCTCCTGCTGCAGCGATCCGTACACGGCGTGCCTCCCTTCCTAGATGTCGGTCCAGTCGAGAATCACCTTGCCGGAGCTTCCCGAGGCCGCGACCGCAAACCCCTCCGCGAAGTCCCGGTAGGAGAACTCGTGGGTGATCACGGGCCGGATGTCGAGACCGGACTGCACCAGCACCGACATCTGGTACCAGGTCTCGTACATCTCCCGGCCGTAGATGCCCTTGAGCGTCAGCATGTTGAAGACGATCGGAGTGAAGTCGATCGGCACCTCGCCGGTCTGGATCCCGAGCAGGGCGATGCGGCCACCGTGGGCCATCGCCGGCAGCAGCCCACGTAACGCGGCGGGCTGACCGGACATCTCGAGCGCGACGTCGAAGCCCTCGGTCATCCCGAGCTCGCGCTGGATCCCGTCCAGCCCGTCGACCGTCGGGTCGAGCGTCGCCGTGGCACCCATCTTCAGCGCCAGCTCGCGGCGATACGGGTTCGGGTCGGAGACGACCACGTGGCGCGCGCCGGCGTGCTTCACCACCGCGACCGCCATGCAGCCGATCGGGCCGGCCCCGGTGACGAGCACGTCCTCGCCGAGCACCGGGAAGGTCAGGGCCGTGTGGACGGCGTTCCCGAACGGGTCGAAGATCGCGGCGACGTCCTCGTCGACACCCGGCCACTGGTGCCAGATGTTCGTCATCGGCAGCGCCACGAGCTCCGCGAACGCGCCCGGCCGCTGCACTCCGAGGCCGATCGAGTGGGCGCAGAGGTGCCGCCGCCCGGCCATGCAGTTGCGGCAGCGGCCGCAGACGACGTGGCCCTCGCCGCTGACGATCTCGCCCGGGTGGAAGTCGCTCACGTTGGAGCCCACCTCGACGATCTCGCCGACGAACTCGTGCCCGATCACGAGCGGCACGGGGATCGTCTGCTTTGCCCACGCGTCCCACGAGTGGATGTGGAGGTCGGTGCCGCAGATGCCGGTCTTGCGGACGCGGATCAGGACGTCGTTGATCCCGATCTCCGGCTCCGGCACGTCTTCCAGCCAGAGCCCCGGCTCGGCCTTCGCTTTGACGAGCGCTCGCACAGCCCCTCCCTCCTCGTGTCGCGTCGGTCACCGACGGCTCGGCGAGCCCCGGGTCGATTATCGCAAGCCCCCGGGCTGCTCCGCGGCGGAGGCTCTACACTCAGGTGCGATGGGAGCATCGGTGCAGTTCGACTCGGCAGCCGGCACCGCCTCCGGATACCTGGCGCCGCCCGCGGTTTCGGCCGATGCGCGCGCCGGTGTCGTCGTAATCCAGGAGTGGTGGGGCCTCGTACCCCACATCGAGGACGTTGCCGACCGCGTCGCCGCACTCGGCTACGTCGCGCTCGCGCCGGATCTCTACCACGGCAAGAGCACCGTCGAGGCAGAAGAGGCCCACCATCTGATGGAGGGCCTCGACTGGGGACGCGCAGCCCAGGAGCTCGCCGGTGCCGTCGCTCACCTGCGCGGCGCCGAGGGCGTCGGCCGGGTCGGCGTCGTCGGCTTCTGCATGGGCGGCGCCCTGACGGTCATCGCGGCCGCCGACCCTGGTGTCGACGCGTACGCGTCCTTCTACGGCTTCCCGCCTGCGGGCAGCGCGGATCTCGACGCGATCAGCGCGCCCGGTTTGATCTTCTTCGGCGAGCATGAGAACGCCTTCTCCGTTCCCGACGCGCAGGCGTTCGCCGACCGGCAGCGCGAGCGCGGCAGACCGGCCGAGGTCGTCGTCTACCCGGGCGCGGGCCATGCCTTCTTCAACGACACCCGCCCCGAGGCGTACCAGCAGGCGGCGGCGGCCGACGCCTGGCGGCGAACCGTCGAGCTGTTCGCCCAGCACCTTCGCTAGGCAAGGTCACGGCGAGCTCCGTAGATCCGTGCAGCGGATTCAGCAGCAACCCCGATGTCGTCCCTACTCGGGGGCCTCAAGCTGAAGGTGGTCGAAGAACCGAGGGAGGCTTCATGCAACCGACCCCGTCATCCCAACCTGCCCCGTCGACGCCCAGGCACCGCCAGCTGACTCCGTTCCGGAGCCACGGCGGGGAACGCCGGATTCTCGATCCGGGTCGCACCCTGCTCGGACTGGTCGTGCTCGCAGTGGGCGCCCTCTACCTGCTCGAGAGCCTGGACGTGCTCGACGCAGGCGAGGCGATCGGCCGCTGGTGGCCGGTCGCGCTCATCGCCGCCGGGTGCCTGCAGCTCGCCGGACGCAGAGGCTCGATCGTCGGCCCCGCAATCGTGATCGGCGTCGGGACCCTCCTGCTCCTCGACACCACGCACGTGATCGAGGGGGACACCTGGAAAAACGTCTGGCCGCTCGCGGTCGTCGCCATCGGGCTGACGATCCTGCTCGGCCGGCCGCGGGCAGCCGCGCCACCCGACGCTGCGGCCGACGACACCGTGATGGCGACCGGCGTCTTCGGCGAGCCGAAGGTGCGCACGGTGTCGCAGCAGTTCAAGCACGCGTCCCTGACCGCGGTGTTCGGCGGCGCCACGCTCGACCTGCGTGACGCGTTGCCAGACCCCACCGGTGCAACGATCACGGCAACCGCGGCGTTCGGTGGGATCAACATCCTCGTTCCCCGGGGTTGGCGCATCGTCATGAGCAGCACGCCCATCTTCGGCGGCGTGGCCGACAAGACCGAGTCCGTCGGAGTCCCACCCCCGGACGCGCCCGAGCTCCGGGTCAACGGGCTCGCCGTCTTCGGTGGCATCGAGATCAAGCACGAGTAGGGAGGGCGAGGTCAGCCTGCGACGGTGAAGAGCGGCGCGCCGAGGACGTCGACGTCGACGTCGATCCCGAGGCCGGGGCGCGCCGGCGCGGAGCCGAATCCGGCCTGTGAGCGCGGCTCGTGGCCGGCGACGTGCTCGTTCACCCAGTCGTTCATGAACGAGACCGTGAAGAGGGTGTCGGGCGGTGTGCTCGCCGCGAGGTGCGCGACCGCCGCCGTGACGAGGTCTCCACCCCACGTGTCCTCGATCGTCACCCGCAGACCGAGTGCGATCGCGAGGTCGCGCATCAGCTTCGCCTGCGTCAGTCCACCGACCTTGGAGACCTTCAGGTTGAACGCCTCCATCGCCTTCGCGCCATACGCGCGGAGCAGCGAGTGGACGCCGTCAATGCACTCGTCGAGCACCATCGGGAGCGTGGTTCGCTCCCGCACGATCAGGCACTCCTCGAGCGTCGAGCAGGGTTGCTCGAAGAAGACACGCTCGAGACCATCGAGCAAGCGTGCCGCGACGACGGCATCCTGCAGGCACCAGCCGCCGTTCGCGTCCGCCACGACGATGTCCTCGGGCCCGGTCGCGTCGACAACGCTGCGGGTGCGCGCCGCGTCCTCGTACGGGTCGGCGCCGAGCTTGAGCTGGAAACGATGGATCCCCTCCGCCTGCCGCGCCTGCACGTAGGCGGTCATCTCCTCGACCGACCCGAGCGGCACGGCGAAGTAGAGCGGGAAGCTGTCCGAGAGGCGGCCGCCGAGGAGGTCGCAGACCGGCAGCCCGACGGAACGGCCGAACGCATCCCAGCAGGCCGTGTCGATCGCGCTCTTCGCGTAGCCATGCCCCAGCAGCGCCCCGTCCATGGCGACGTTGACGGCACCGAGATTACCCGCCTCGAGCCCCAGCACGGCGGGTGCGAGGGCTCCCAGCGCCGCCCGGGCCCCAGCAGCATGCGAGGCTAGGTAGGCAGGGCCGAGCGGACAGACCTCGCCGAACCCCTCCACACCGTTCGCAGTCGTGACGCGCACGACCGTGCTCGGCAACGTCCCGATCACCCGGCCGCCGGACATGACGTAAAGGCCGTGGACATAGCTCAGGTCATAGCCGTAGACGTCGACGCGCTCGATCCTCATCCCGGCGCACCCGAACGTTCTGCCGGCCTGCTGCCCGACTCCGTCACGGAGGCACCGTCGCCGCGGGGACGCACAGGCCCTCGGCGCCCGGCAGCGACTGCACGAGAGAGGGATCCAGGCGCCGCAGCCACTCGCAGGCCAGAGCCGCCCTCCGCACCTTCTCGCGTCCGATCGCGCACGCGTCGGCGAGGAGGTGGTCGCCCGCGGGGTAGAGCCCGCGCGAGTTGCGAAGGCCGAACTTCGCGTAGAGGGGTGCGCCGACCGCGACGAGATCGGCGATCTCGTTCCCCCGCACGACACCTCCGAGGCCGTCGGGCGACTCCACGTAGAGGTCGATCGGGACGGCAGCTGCGGCCCGCATCTCGGCCAGTTCGATCAGCGTCACGTCGGACGGGACGTTCACCGTCGTCGCGCCGAGTCGCTCGAGCACGCGGAGCGAGGCGGGGTTCGACGGCGCCATGGCGACGGAGATCTTCCAGCAGCAATCGGCGGGAAGCTCACCCGTCGACTGCATGTCGCGCAGCAGCGTGAGCAGGCCCTGGTCGGCGATCAGGAAGCTGCGGATCCCCGCCTCGACGGCCCGGACGATGTCCTCGATCGCGTAGGTGAGCTGGCGCATGCCGCGGAGCTGGCTGAAGTGGGCCGCACCGTCCGGCGAGCGCGGATGGGCACCGACACCCCAGCCCTCACGGGGCCCGACGAAGAGGGACACCTCGACTCCGGCGGCGTGCCCGAGCGCGGCCATCTCGCGCAGCTCGGCCTCGGTCAGCAGCATCGCTCCGCTGCCCTGCGAGACGCGGTTGACGATGATGTCGTGATCGAGGGCGGCGGCAAGGACCGCCTCCAGCACGCGCGGCCCCTCCACGCTCGGGATCTCGATCCGGAAGTGGGCCCCGTCCGGAAACCGCAGACCGCTCGCCGCCGGCAGCTGCGCCGCTGCCGTCGGGAGGCCGTTGCGCGCGATTGTCGCGTCAGCCTGCAGAGCCGACTCCTCGGGTCGCGCGCACCGTCGGGCTCGGTCGCTCCGAACGGCTGGCGGCGATGTGCGTCATGTAGTGGCATTCCTATGGTGTGGGGCCGGGTGAGTCAAGTGAGCTCGGAGAGACGGTGCCCGGCCTGCCCGCCGCGGAGCCCGCGCGCACGCCACGGCTCCGTGCCGGAAAATCCACAGCCCGCACTCAGGAGCAGCGTGGATGATGGCTTCGCGCAACCACCAAGGGCCCAGTGCCGGAGCCGCCACGTAACGATCCGGCACCGCTGACCGGCGAAAGCCCCGGCTCCCCTCCTGGCCGGGGCTTTCGCAGTTCGGCGGCGAAGCGGCCTAGAATCGGAGCCGTGAAGCGAATCGCGCTCGTCACCGGCGCAGGGAGCGGGATCGGGCGAGCGGTCTCGGTCGCCCTTGCGCAGGCCGGCTGGACCGTCGTCCTCGCCGGCCGCCGCCGCGAGACGCTCGAGGTGGCCTCCGCCGAGGCGGGAAACGACGCCGTCGCGATCACGTGCGACGTCACCGATCCGCAGTCGGTGCGGTCCCTGTTCGCGGAGATCGACGAGCGCTACCAGCGGCTCGACCTGCTGTTCAACAACGCGGGCATCGGGGCACCCACCGTCCCGCTCGAGGACCTCACGGTGGAGCAGTGGCGAGCGGTGGTCGACACGAACCTGACCGGCGCCTTCCTCTGCACGCAGGAGGCGTTCCGGCTGATGAAGCGGCAGTCACCCAGGGGAGGCCGCATCATCAACAACGGCTCGATCTCGGCGACGACGCCCCGCCCGCGCTCCGCCCCCTACACGGCGACCAAGCACGCCGTCACGGGCCTGACGAAGTCGACCGCCCTCGACGGCCGCGCCCACGACATCGCCTGCGGCCAGATCGACATCGGCAACGCGGCGACCGAGATGATGGCCCGGGTCGCGGGCGCGGGCGCGCTTCAGCCCGACGGCACCACCCGTCGCGAGCCGACGTTCGATGCGGCCCACGTCGGGGAGGCGGTCGTCTACATGGCGAGCCTGCCGCTCACGGCCAACGTGCAGTCGCTGACCGTGCTCGCGACCACGATGCCCTTCGTCGGGCGCGGCTGACGGGACGACGCCCGCGCCTCAGGCGCCGCGCTTCTCGGCGGCCCACGAGGCGATGTCGGCGATCGCCGTCGGGCCGATCCCGCAGCAGCCGCCGATCGCGACCGCCCCGCGGCGGTGCCAGTCGTCGAGCAGGTCGCTCGAGAACCCTTCCACACCGGCACCGTGCCATTCGTACGTGTCGCCGTTCCAGACGCGGCCCCAGTTCGGGTAGGCGACGAGCGGGAGGTCGGTCGCCGACCGGGCCCGATCGAGCAGCGAAGCGACGTGCTGCGGGGGCGTGCAGTTGACGCCCACCGCTACGGGCCTACCGGCGCGCGTCACGGCGCGAACGGCGTCCTCGATGGGCGTGCCGTCGCTCAGGTGCCCGCCGTCGCGGCAGCAGAAGGTGACCCACGCAGGAACGTCGACCTCCGTCAGGAGCTCACCGAGGATCGCTGCCTCGCGCCCGTTCGGAATCGTCTCGATCGCGAGCAGGTCGGGCTCCGCGGCAGCGAGCGCGGCGATCCGCGCGCGCTGCTCCGTCGTGATCATGTCGTCGGTCGCCTCGGCGTAGTCGCCCGTGTACTCGGTCCCGTTCGCCCAGACGACCCCGAACAGCCCCACCGAAGCGGCGACGAACGTCGTCCGGCCCTGCGGCTGCGCCTCCCGCGCGAGCGCGACGCTGCGGGCGAGAAGCCCGGTCGTCTCCTCGCTGCTGAAGCCGGCGCGAGAGAAGCCGCCGTAGCTCGCGTGGTAGCTCGCCGTGATCGCGACCTCGGCCCCGGCGTCGAAGTAGGCGCGGTGCCCGGCGACGATCGCCGCGGGATCGTCGCGCAGGAGGCGCGCCGACCAGAGGCTGTCGCGGAGATCGTGCCCATGTGACTCGAGCTCCGTCGCAAAGCCGCCGTCGAGGACGACGATCCCGGAGGCGAGGGCGTCGGCGAAGGAGGTCATCGGCGCCGAGTCTACGCAAGACCGCGCCGGCTGGCGGCCACCCGCAAGGTCGGGGGGCAGCAACATGCCTGCGGCCGGGACGACACGATCCGCGGAGGTCATCCTCCTCGCCCGAGGAGGCGAGCGAGCCTGTGCCCCAGGGTGTCGGCGGGGACGAGCAGGCCACGGCCGGCGAAGCCGGTCATCCGGTCGAGCGAAGCGAGGTAGTCGCCGGTCAGGGTCGCATCGTCACGGATCGCCCAGAGGGTTTCGGCGTTCACCCAGGCCGCGTCGCGGGCCCGGCCGACATTCCACATCGCCACGACGTCGTCGACCCGGTGCAGGTGGCGGTCGACAACACGCTGCCAACCGCTCAGGTACTGCTGTTTGACCTGTGCCTCGACCACGGCGAGGAGGTCGTTGACGCGCTCGAAGTCGGCATGCTGCGCCGAATCTCTCGCGGGGCGGATGTCGAACTCGTGACAGGTCGCCACCAACGCCACGGGGAGATCGCGGTTGATGTGTGCGTTCATGCCCGCGAGCGCGAATTGCAGCGGCGCGATCCCGTGGCGTGACCGTGCCTCGAACAGCGGTAGCCACGCTCGCGGGGCTTGCGCCGGATCATGCTCGAACGCCTCGAAGGCAACGAAGAAGAGGTCGGCGAAGACGACGTCGAGCCTTGCCAGAAACCGGGGGTCGCTGAAGCCGAGCCCGGCGAGGCGCTTCTGCACGCCTTCGGTGACCGCCAGGTAGAGCCGCGCGAAGCACGCGATCCCGTCGGAGCTCGGGAGTGACGAAACGATCGTCTCTAACCGTGCGACGACCTCGGCGACCGACGAGGGTGACGGCATCCGCGGGCGACTCGCGAGGCTTCGAGAGCCCACGTCGAAATGGGTCACGGAACGGGACGCGTCGCGAGCTCGTGCACCGTGAGCTTCAGCCGACGCCGACGCCGGGATAGGGGAAGCCGGGCGGCGGCTGGAGGTCGGGTGCAACCCACCTCCTGATGGCAGTGTCCGCTATCGCGTACCCCCAGTTGATCAGCCGTTCCTGCGCAGGCCGATCGATCGCCGCGAGGCGGGTGGAGATGCCGGCGAGCGCCTTCGTGGCCTCGAACGGGCACGGGAGCGAGCTCGCGAGGTCGTAGTCGCCGATGTCGCTGCGGATCCCCCAGTAGGTGCCCTCCCGCAGACCGGCGTGGTAGCCATCGATCAGCTGTCGCTTGCGCAGGCTCCGCACCTGGTTGTCGATCACACCGAGGACGCGGTAGGCCTGCATCGGCCAGATGCGCCTCGGTCTCGGCTGGTCGCCCATGTGGCCACCACCGTCCGAGACGAGCACCGTCGTGTAGCGCTTCCAGGCCGTCTCGAGCCCGAGGTTGTCGTAGACACCGCCGTCGGCGAGCACGACGCGGGTCGTGTACGGCGGGCACTGGAGGCTCTCGCTCGTGCCGGGCTTGTCTCCCGACCCGGGCTCGTACGCTCCGTCGGCGAGGTCGAGCACGACGGGCGAGAGGAACGGTGGGAACGCAGACGACGCCGCGACGGCGACGGCGAGCTCGAGCGTGGGGCTCTTGACCTCGCCGACGCGGTAGTCCCACATGTAGGGCCTGGAGAAACGCCAGAGTGCGCCCGACTGCAGGTTGGTGGCGTTGAAGACGAACTCCGGGTGCGAAGGAGTCTGCTGCAGGCTCGTGGTGCCGAAGAGATGCTTGCGGTACGCCGCGGCCAACCGCCCACCGGCGCTTCCGGGCAGCAGCATCCCGCGCAGGATCGCCTGCCAGTCGATGGTGCGGCCCGCCATCGCGCGCACGGGTGCGACGACCTGCCCGTCGAAGCCCGCGGCGACGCCCGCATCGTCGAAGGCGAGCCGCTCCCAGTTGAGCGCGAGGACACCGGCGATGATCGAACCGCCGGAGACGCTCGATACCCGAGCGAGTCGGTGTAGGTGGCCGGTTTCGTTCAGGCGCCACAGGGCGCCGAGGTGAAACAGCATCGCCCGGTAGCCGCCCCCCGAGAGGCAGAGGGCGATCCCCTCCTCCGAGTCGCGCTCCGCCCGGTCGAGGGGGGATGCGGCCGGGTGTTTCTGAACGGGGGCGGCCGCTCGTTCGAGATCGATCTGACGCGAGTGCTCGGTCATAACACCGAGAACTCCACCCACAACGGGTAGTGGTCCGAGATGCGCCATGACAGCTCGGTGGTCGTCAGATCCCGCTGCCAGAGCGGGATGAAGTCGAAGCTTCCTGCGTTCGTGCAGCGAAGCGACAGGGCCGGGCCTTTCGTGTCGTCGACGAACCAGGCGATCTGGTCATAGAAGTGGCTCGCGCCCGGATCGTCGAAGATCGTTCGCGGCACGCTGTTCAACGCCGGCGACGACGTCAGGCCCGTCGACGTGAAGGCCTGGTAGAGGGGGTCGCCCTTGCGGTCGATGTTGAAGTCGCCGAGGCAGATGAGGTTGTGCCCCCACTCGGCCGCCTCGTTCGCCCAGCCCGCGAGCCACTGCGCGATCGCGGTCAGCTCGCCGACGCGGTCGCCCGCCGCCTTCCCGTAGACGACGTGGAGGGTGACGAGGATGAACGTCTTGCCTGCCGACGTGAAGCTGACCGCGTAGGGCGTGCGGGCGAACTGCCGCGCGAACGCTGCCGGCGATACCCGGGGATCGCCCTCGGGCATCACGATCTCGCACGCGAGACCCGACGGAGTGACCCGGCGGGTGTCGAACAGGAATGCCATCCGCTCGTCATTGCCCGCCGGCCCCCTCGTCACGTCGGTGAGGGTGAACCCCCAGTCCGGGCCCAGTGCCTTCAGCAGGTGCCGCAGCGCACGGAGCTCGCCTCGCACCTCCTGCACCGCCACCACGTCGAACCGCGACAACACGGCCGCGATCGCCATCACGTCCGCGAGATCGCGCTTGGGCGAATCGTCGTCGGCAGACTGCCACTTCTTGGTCAAGCCTCCGAAGGCCCTCAGGTTCCACGAGCCCACGAGCAGGTTGCGGTCGAGCTCCTTGGCCGCCACGACCTGATCGAGGGCGGGCGCAAACGCAGCAACGCGGGCTGCAACGTCGGCAGGGGGGAACGCGATGTCAGGGTCCGGTGCCACCATCCCCACCCCCCTCCGGAACGGGTGCCGGCGCCCCCGGCGCCGGCACGTCGGCTGCGCTGCCCTCGGGCTTCGCACCCTCGCCACCGATGACGCTCTGCGCTCCATCGAGAATGACCCGCGTCCAGCGCTCGCTGAATCCGGAGAGGAACGCGGCGGTGACGTAGAACGCGAAGCTCTTGGTCTCCGGGTCGATCTGCAGCAGCGAGGTCGAGGCGATGAAGTACATCGCGACCCCGAAGACCGCACCCACGATCGGGCGGTACGCGCCGAGCGCGTAGAGCCCACGGCGCGGCATCTCGTGGTCGATGGCGAAGTTGTCCTTCTTGCTCCCCATCCGTGACAGGACGCTGACGACGGCGCCCGCAGCACCGGCCACCCCGCAGGCAAAGACGGTGCGGATCCCATCGTCCTGCACGTCGAAGGCGTCGAAGAGCGAGATCAGGAACGCCGCCAGGAAGCCGAGGGCGAGGAGCGGGACGATGCCCATCAGCATCCCCTGGATGAAGTAGATGCGGGCCGTACGCTCCCCCGAGCCGTTGATGTAGGCCTCGACCTGCTCGAGCTCCGCGCGCTCGCTGACCAGGAAGGCCTGCAGCTCCTTCGGATCGACAGAAGCGGTGTGCGTTCGCTCCACGAAGCCGAGCACATGGGTCTCGACGGCCAGGACCCAGTGCATCGCGACGCGCCGTGCGGTTCCCTCGAGCCCCTCGCTGGCCTTGATCGCGAGGATGTCGCAGCCGTGCAACAGGTCGGCGAGCGGCGGCACGTTCGCGGTGGCCCAGTCCGTCACCCGGTGGAGGCGCAGCGTCGGCTCGGGTGGGCGACGAACGAGACGGCCGAGGAAGCCGCCGGCGTCGGGGCTCTCGGGCTCGCGGACGGTGAGGGCCACGGCCGAGGCCTCCTCGCGACACCAGTAGGCGTCGATGATCGGGCCTGCCGTTCCCTCGAAGTCGGCAAGCGCGGTCTGGTACCGCTCGAGCGTTTGCTCATCGATCTGATTGCGCCCGTGCAGCTGCTTCGCCCAGCGATGATGGGCACGGACGAGCTGCGAGAACGACGTGTGGCCTTCGAGCGTCTGCTGCGACCCTTTCGCCTGTGCGAGCATCGGCGTCCTTCTCTCTCGTCAGTCGTCGTGCCGCGGTGCCGGCTCTTGGCTCTCGTGCCTCATGGCCGGCCCATCAGGGTCGCCCCACGATCTCCCGCTGACCTGGGAGGCTTCGAGGCTCGGCCGCACACGAACGCCGTTGCCGCACCAGCATCCCACCGGCCCCGTGAGCCGTCAATCCTCCGTACGAGTGAACCCACGGTGAAGGCGGCCCACTGAAACTTCGTGTTCAAGGCGCCGGCTTGTCGGCGGTCGAGATCGCGGTGATGCGCGCCTTGGCCTGGGCGGCCCCGAGGGGCGCCGTGACTCCCTCGTGGGTGTGCGAGCGGCCCGGGTCGCGCGGCCAGTGCCCGACGGTCCCGATCTGCTGCCCGCGGGTGACCCGGTCGCCGACCTCGCACGTGCGCGACCCCAGATGCGTGAGGAAGTAGGTGCGGCCTTGCCCGTCCTTGAGGTAGAGCGACCAGCCGAACACGTCGCCGGACGGGGTATGAACCCCGGTGGCGGGATCGTGCCCGGAGAACCGGGTCACGGTCGCGTCGCAGGACGCGAGCACCGGCCAGCCGCCGGGCGCCATGAAGTCGAACGCCCAGTTTCCCGGGAGCCCTCCGGTCTCGTGCAGACCCTGGCCGATCGTGACGCCGGGACCGGCGGGATGCGGGTAGCAGAGCGTCGACTCCGACTCGGCGAGCACGCGCATCGGCGCGGGCATGGCGGCCGACCCGCCGATCGTGATCGCCTTCAGGGCGCCCCCCGGAAGCAGGTTCAGGTCGACCGGGCCTGCGAAGCCCGCGATTCGTCCTTTGCTCGTGAACTGATGCACGGTGACGGCCGGCCAGCCGGCGATGGGAGCTGCCGGATGGGGCTGTCCGTCGTTCGGCCCCCACTGAGCGAGCCAGAGGGGGCAGTCCGGGAAGGGCGTGGTTCCACGCAGGTGCTGGTTCCAGAATCCCGGCGAGACGTAGAACAGAGGCTTGACGCCGGTGCGGTCGTGAACGCGGGCGAGCCATGTCGTCGCCCACGCGAGCATCCTGGCCGGTGGGAGCCCCGGTTCCTCGAAGTCGAGTGCGGGCAGGAGATCGCCCCTGGCCGGCCGGACGACGTCGACGAAGGAGTCCGCCTCGGATATCGGATCCTGTGCGGAGACGTGCGTGTCCGGCCTCGCATAGTGGTAGGCGCCAACGGGGATCCCGACCTTCTTCGCCTCGGCCAGGTGACGCGCGAACGACGAATCGGTGAAACCGACCCCTTCCGTCGCCTTGAGGTACGCGAACGAGATCCCGGCTGCCTTGATCGCCTTCCACGAGATCGTCCGCTGGTGCACGGAAACGTCGATGCCCTGCATGTCACTCTCCTGTTCGGCGTGCTGGAGCTCGCTGACCCTCGCCTTCCGGAACCGAGGTCAACAAGTCTGACCCCGGCAAGGCACTCTGCGCATCGACCGAACGGTGCATCTTCGATCCATTCGGGGGAGCGACCCTCACCCGCTTGCGGGAGAAGAGCCCCCGAAGCAGCGAGCGGCCGACGACGGAAGAGCTGAATGCGATCAGCCGGCGGTCGTCGGCAGCGATAGCCAGACGTCCGCGCCGGCCGGATCGGCGTTCGCGGCATGCGCGCTGCCGCCGTGGGCTTCCGCGATCGTGCGGACGATCGCGAGCCCGAGCCCTGCGCCGCCGCGACTTCGGGCGGAGTCGGCGCGCGTGAACCGCTCGAATGCCTGATCGAGGAAGTCGGGCGGGAAGCCGGCGCCGTTGTCGAGGACGTGGAGCTCGACCGCGCCGTCGGCGCTGGATGCCCGGAGGCGGATCTCGCTGCCTCCGTGGCGGAGTGCGTTGTCGACGAGATTCCCGAGCGCCTGCTCGAGCCGTAGCCGATCGGCGCGCACGAATTCCGTCGCACCGTCGACGCACACGACGTGCCTGCCCTCGGCCTCCGCCCGCCACTCGACACGGCTGCACACGGTCGCGAAGAGCTCGTCGACGTCGAGCTCTTCGACGCGCAGCGGGAGTCGTCCCTTCTCGGAGCGCGCAATCAGCAGGAGATCCTCGGCGAGCTGGGAGAGCCGGCTCGCCTCCTCGGACGAGTGCCGTACCGCCTCTCTCAGTTCGTCGACCGAGTCGGCCTGCCTGAGCGCGAGCTCGAGCTCCGTCCGCAGGACGGCAAGCGGTGTCCGCAGCTCATGGCCGGCATCGGCGACGAACGCGCGCTCTCGCTCGAGTGCCCCTTCGAGCCGGTCGAGCATCTCGTTGAGCGTCTCGCCGAGCCGCTGGAGCTCGTCCCCGGTCTGCGGGACGGGCAGGCGCTCTCCCGGAGTCGCGGCAGAGATCGCCGCCGCTCGGCTGCGCATCGACTCGACCTGTCTCAGCGCCATGCCTGCGAGGAGGTAGCCGACGCCCGACGCAAGCATGAGCGCGATCGGCCCGACGATCAGCAGTTCGTTGCGAAGGGCGGCGAGAGTCTCCGCCCGGTTCTGCGCCGTTGCCCCGACGACGAGCACGGCGGGCCGGCCGCCTCGTGTCACCGTCGCCGCAAGGAGGCGGGAGGGCTCGTCGAGCCCGGGCACCGACCGCCGCTCGAGGTAGAGGGGCGCTCGTTGCGCCGCCCGGATGTCCGCCGGCGAGAGAAGAGACGCGCCGCCGAGCGGCCGGGTCGCGTCGAGCACGGCACCCTGCGGGTCGAGGAGCTGTGCGTAGCTCTCGCCGTTCTCGACGAGGCCCGGGGTGCTCTCCCGCGAGAGTCGCCCGTCCTCTCGTGAGACGAGGACTCCGAGGTCCTGGGCACGCACCTGGAGCTGCGCGTCGAGTGCCGTCGTGAGATGCGACGAGAGCCGGAGGTAGAGGACGAGCCCAAACCCCACGAGGACGGCGGCCATCGCGACGGCGAATGCGGCGGTGACGAGAACGCGGATCGGGAGCCTGCTCGTCATCGACCGTCCGCCTTCAGCCGGTACCCGGCGCCGCGGATCGTCTCGAGCGACGCCCGCCCGAACGGCGCATCGATCTTGCTGCGCAGCCGGCGGATGTAGACGTCGACGACGTTCGACCGGTTCTCGTAGGCAAAGTCCCATGCGTGCTCGAGCAGGTGGAGCCGCGAGAGCACCTCGCCGGGACGCCGCATGAACGTCTCGAGCAGCGCGAACTCCTTGGCCGAGAGCACGATCGCCGTCGAGCCTCGGGCGACCTCGTGCGTCGCCGGGTCGAGGCGGAGGTCGCCGACCGAAAGGGCCACTGGCCGCTCGGGCTTCCCACGGCGGGAGAGGGCCCGCAGCCGGGCGAGCAGCTCCGCGAACGCGAACGGCTTCACGAGGTAGTCGTCGGCGCCGCTCTCGAGTCCCCTGACGCGATCCTCGACCGCGTCCCGCGCAGTGAGCATCAGCACCGGCGCCCAGACACCGCTGCTCCGAAGCCGGCGGCAGGCCTCGAATCCGTCCATCCCCGGGAGCATCACGTCGAGCACGACCGCGTCGTAGTCGGTCGCGCCGGCCATCCACAGCGCGTCCTCCCCGTTCTGGGCAACATCCGCGGCGAGACCCTCGCCGACGAGTCCGCGGCGGATCAGGCTCGCCATCCGCAGCTCGTCCTCGACGATCAGCACGCGCATGAGCTCATCCTCTCGGGGGTGGATGAACACAGGATGACAGCGCGGTGACAGGCAGTCACCGTCCGTTCATCTTTCGCTCCTACGTCGAGAACCATGATCGAGATCTCGAGACGGAACGCGCGCTTGATCGCAGTTCTCACCACTGGGGTCGCCTTCTTGCTGGGCATCGTGACGGTTTGGCCGGTTCGATCGGTGCACGCGGGGCCTCCCGCGCCCACGGCGATCGCGAGCCGCGGCGACATCGTCGTCCGCGTCGGCGGCGTCGGTCGGATCGTGGCGGCGCGAGCCGGATCGGCCGGGGCGCTCGGCGTTCCAGCCGTGAATGCGGGCCAGAACGCACAGGCAACACCTCCCCCGGATGCCGTCCTTGCTGGGGTCTCGGCTCGTCTCGGCCGCTTCCTCGTCGTGCCGGGGCAGCGCGTCCGGGCCGGTGCGCCGCTCGCGCGCCTCGACGACGGCGGTGCGGCTGCGACCGCCGTGACCGAGGCTCGGAACGACGTGACGACGTCGCTTCTCGAGCTACGGCAGAAGCAGATCTCCGATCCAGCGAGGGTCCGCCTCCGACCGACGCAGAGCTGCGGGCGGCTCGGCTGGCCCTCCGGCTCGCCCGCGAGCGGGCCCGCCTGGTCGCTCGCCCGGCGCTACGGATGTCGCAGCGGCGCGCCTCGAGCTGCAGAAGGCGCGGGCGACCTCGCGACAGGCACGCTCCCGGTCCCACGGCACTCGTCGGCGCGGCTCGCGGTCGACGTCGCCGCCGACCATCTCGCTCGGTCGAGAACGTCCCGGATCCTGTTGATCTCGCGGCCGCCAAGCTCGATCTCGCACGGCCCAGGCGGACATGGACGCACTCCGAGCGGCGCCACCCGCCCGCTACCCCGCAGTGCAGGCTGCGGAAACTGCGGTCACCTCGCACGACAGCGAATCGCGGAGCTTCCGGCCGGGTCGCCCCCGAGCGATGTCACCGCCGCCCAGCTCGAGCTCAAGCGGGCACAGGCCGACCTCGACTCCCTCTGCGCTCCGTCGCGGCCATCGGCCTCTGCGCTCGCGGCGCGCAGGCGCCGTCAACGCGCGAACGAGCGAATCACGCAGCTCACTGTCCCGCGAGCCCACCCACCGTCGCTCGGCGCTGCTCGAGCTGCGTAAGGCACCGGCGGAGCTCGAAAGCTCAGCGCCGGCGCGCCGCAGGCACTTGCCGCCGGCCGCGCCGCTGTGAACGTCGCGCGCGGTCGCGTCTACAGCTGCTCCGCCCGGCCACTGCTCTCATGCCTGCCCGGCCGCGAGGTCGCCAGGGCTGCGGCCGACCTGCAGGAGCTGCTGCAGCGGGTGCCCCGCCGCTCCGAGCGACATCGGATCACCGACTGAAGCTGCAGAATCGGGCGCCTGGCTCGCGCCGCCCGGCTGCAGGCCGGTCGCGCTGCTCGTACGCGCTCCGTACGCGGGCACCGATGACCGCCTCCTCGTGGCTCCGGGAACGCCGACCGATCCTGCGACCGTAGTCGCGACGGTGACGGATCTCGACAACCTCGCGGTCGACGTCAGCCTGAGTGAGTTCGACATCGCGAAGGTCAGAGCTCGGCGACGCTGCGGCGCTCGCCGTCGATGCCCTCGGCGGGCGCACGTTTCCCGGGTCGCGTCGTGTCCGTCGCGCCTGTAGGGTGTCGACAGCGGCGGCGTCGTCACGCTTCCCGGTGCGCGTCGCGTTACGTGCGCGCGGCGTCGGTCAAGCCGGGGATGAACGTCAGTGTCAAAATCGTCGTCGCCAGACGGCAGGGCGTCGTGCGCGTGCCCTCGAGGCCGTCAGCGACGGAAGCGTAACCGTCGTCGCGCCCGACGGCTCGAGCACCGAGCGCGACGGTGTCGCTCGGCCTCGCTGACAACAAGCTGGTCGAGAGTCAAGCGCGGTCTGCGAGCGCGGCGAGCGAGTCCTGCTCGCGACGAGCGGTGGGTGATCCGGCGCGCCGATACGACGCTCCTCGAGCTCGAGGACGTCACGAAGGTCGTACCGCCTCGGCGACGTGCTGGTCGAGGCGCTGCGCGGCGTCAGCTTCGAGGTGCGCGCGGGTGAGTACGTGGCGATCACGGGCGAGTCGGGGTCCGGGAAGACGACCGTGCTCGGCATCCTCGGCTGCCTCGACCGGCCCACGAGCGGCTCCTACAGACTCCTGGGCCAGGAGGTGTCGACGCTGCCCGAGACGAAGCGCGCCCGCGTCCGCGGCGGCGCGCATCGGGTTCGTCTTCCAGGCGTACAACCTGCTGCCCCGCGCGACGGCCTTCAAGAACGTCGAGTTCCCACTCGTCTACGCCGGCGTCACCGGCGCGCGAGCGCCGGCCGCGCGTCGAGGAGGCGCTCGCGGCGGTCGGGCTCGCCGACCGCGGATGCGCACCGCCCGAACCAGCTCTCCGGCGGGCAGCAGCAGCGCGTCGCGATCGCCCGCGCTCTCGTCGGCCGGCCAAGCGTGGTGCTCGCCGACGAGCCGACCGGCAATCTCGACTCGGCGAGCGCCGAGGAGGTGCTCGCGATCTTCGACCGTCTCCACGCCGGAGGGCACGACGATCGTGATGGTCACCCACTCGCACGAGGTCGGGCGGCGCTCGTCCCGCATCCTCCGGGTCGCGGACGGGCTGGCTCGTCGAGCGACGCCGTGCTGGTTCCGGCCGCGGTGAGCGTGACCGTCGAGAACCTGCGCCTCGCGATCGGAGCGCTACGCGCGAACTGGTTTCGCGCTCGTTCTGACGGCGCTCGGCATCGTCATCGGCGTTGCCTCGCTCGTCGCGGTCACCGCCGTGAGCGCCGGCGCGCAGCGATCGGTCTCCGACAGCATCCGCCGGCTCGGCTCGAACGTCCTGCTCGTCGACGGCGAGTTCATCACGGTCGGCACCGGTCAGTCGGCGACCGATCGCACGATTACGCCCGCAGGACGTCGCGGCCGTCGATCGGCTCCCGATGGTCGATCGCCGCTGCCCCGTACCAGGACATCGAGAGCCTCACGGTCTCTGCAGGACGCAAGACGACGGTTGTCTTCCTGCTCTACGGCGTCACGCCGGGCTACGCGTCGATCTTCAACCAGTCGCCGGCACGCGGGCGGCTGATCTCGGCAGCCGACGTCGACTTCGGTCGCAGCGTCGATCGTCCTCGGCACCGTGCCCGCCGCGCGGCTCTTCCCCGGACAGTAACCCGATCGGTCGCACCGTTCGCGTCGGGAATCACGAGTTCGAGGTCGATCGGCGATCCAGGCCCGAAAAGGGAGGCTCGCCGGGGAGAACCTCGACAACCGCGTGTTCGTTCCGCTCCCCGTCGTCCTTCGCGTGCTTCTCGGCGGGACGACGACCCACAGCCTCGGAGTGCGCGTGCGCAGCGAAGCAGAGCTCGAGACCGCGACCGGAGCCGATCGAGGAACTCCTGCGCCGCCAGCACAACCTGCCGGCGTCCTTCGCGGACGACTTCTCGGTCGAGGACCAGGCCGCTTTCGTCAAAGAGGCGCGGGATCGGCACCGTTCTGGAGCAGAGCGTGCAGGGCGGTCGCGAGTATCTCGAGCTGGTCTCCGTCAAGAGGGTGTCGTGAGCCTGGCAGTCGACAGTCGTGGAATCGTCCACCGCTACGGAGCCGTAGTCGCCGTCGCCGACCTGAGCTTCGGCCTCGAGGCGGGCGAGATCCTCGGGGTACTGGGCCCGAACGGCGCCGGGAAGACGACGGCGATCCGGGTGCTCACGACCATTCTCGAGCCCGACGAAGGCGCGTTCACCGTCGCGGGCGCCCCCCACACGCGCCCCGACGAGATCCGCCGCCGGATCGGTGTCCTGCCGGAGAGCGCCGGGTACCCCGAGCGGCAGACCGGCGAGGAGTTCCTTCGCTATCACGCGCGGCTCTACGGCCAGACGCGCGAGAGCGCCTCTAGGACGGCCTCCGCGCTGCTCGACCGGGTCGGGCTCGCCGAACGGAGCGACTCCCTCATCGGGGCGTACAGCCGCGGCATGCGGCAGCGGCTCGGCATCGCCCGAGCGCTGGTGAACGACCCGCAGGTCGTATTCCTCGACGAGCCCACGCTCGGCCTCGACCCGGCCGGCCAGACGCAGGTGCTCTCACTCGTCCGCGAGCTCGCCCGTGAGCGCGGCTCGACAGTGCTGCTCAGCACGCACCTCCTGGCGGAGGTCGAGGAGACCTGCACCCGGGTTCTGATCCTCAGCCGGGGACGCATCGTCGCCGACGGAACGGTCGCGGATGTCGCGCGCCAGGCAGCCGCGCCGCGCTCGGCGCAGATCCGAGTTGCGGCAGAGCGCCTCGACGAAGCGGTCCGGGTACTCGGAGGCATCGACGGCTGGCAGGTCGAGGCGCCCGCGAACGGGCGCGCGGGTGCCGTCGCCGCGACCCTCGCCGGCGATGCCGACGAGGCCGCGAGACGCGGGCTGACGGCGCTCCTCGCGGCCGGTGTCCCGGTGCACGGGTTCGAGGTCGAGGGTGCGCGGCTGAGCGATGCATTCCTCGCGATGACGGAGGGAGAGTGAGATGACGACCGTCGTGGCCGACGAGCAGCGGCGCCGGAGTGGTGGGTTGCCGGTGGTCTGGAGCCAGGAGTTGCGTGACCTCTGGATCGGCGGACGCGGCCTCCTGCTCAGCCTCGCGTTCAGCGTCCTCCTGAGCGTGATCGCCTATCTGGTGGCGACGAACGCCGCCCTCAACTACCTCGAGCAGCGCGAATCGGTGAACCTCCTGCTCCAGGTCGCGATTGCAGTCGGGACGCTGCTCTGCCTGCTCGCAGGTGCCGACGCCGTCAGCGGCGAGCGGGAACGCGGCACGCTCGAGACGCTGCTGCTCACTCCCACCCGGCGGGCAGGGCTGACCGGCGGCAAGCTGCTCGCGGCACTCTCACTCTGGCTCGTAGCGTTCGCGATCGCGATCCCCTATGTCTGGTTCCTCGGCAGGGGCGTCGGCGTCGTCGGCGTCGCGCTCCTCGCCGGTGCCGTGGTCGGGACGCTGCTGGCAGTCTTCCTCGCCTCGCTCGGGGTCGTCGTCAGCGTCTTCTCCGGCTCGAATCGCGTCAGCCTCTCAATCAGCCTGTTCGCACTTCTGGCGCTGTTCGCGCCCTCGCAGTTCCCGACGAGCGCGCAGCAGGGTTGGGCCGGTGAGCTCTTCCTGCGCCTCAACCCGATCACGGCGGGAGAGCACTACGTCGGCAGGGTCGTCGTCAACGCCCATCCGTGGAGCGAGGACGTCTCCTGGCTCGTCTCCCCCGTCGTTACCGCAGTCATTGCGGGCGTCGCCGCGGTTTTGGCCGGACGGTGGATTCGGCTGCGGGGAGGGAGTGCGGGATGATCTTTCGCCTGATCGCTCTCTGCCTCGCGGTCGCTGCCGTCGCAGTGCTCGACGCGCCCGCGCTCCATGCGGCCGGCCGAGACTCCGTCACGGTCAGCGTCGACCGGACGACGGTGGACACATCACTCGGTCGAACCTTTCGGTTCACGACACGCGTCGCCAACACCGGAGCCGCAGCGACGTCGCCGCTCGTCGCCCAGCTCAACGTGCTCAGCCTGCAGCCCGGCACCTACGTCGATCCCGAGGACTGGTCGTCCCGGCGCACCCGCTATCTCGGCAGCATTCCGGCGGGCGCGTCTCGCGCGATCGACTGGACCGTGAAGGCTGTCAACAGTGGCGACATCGGGGTCTTCGTTGCCGTGCTCCCACAGAGTGGCGAGTCCGTTGCGCCGGTCGCCGGCCCGACGGTGCACGTCGAGATCGCAGGGCGCAAGACCCTCGACGCGGGTGGGATTCTCCCACTCGCACTCGGCATCCCGGCACTGCTCGGGGCGCTGACGGTCGGGCTGCGCGTACACCGCCGCCGGAATTGAGCTCGTCCTGCGGCTAGCCCGGAGCGTCTGCGGGGTCGGGAGCGTCGGGGCCGTCGAGGTTGATCTCGTCGAGGCCGATCTCGATCTTTCCGATGACCCTGTCGTTGCCCGAGCCTCCGAAGAAGATGTCCTTGGCGCCGTCGGTCGTGTAGTAGGTGTCGTTGCCGGGGCCGCCGTACGCCGTCGCGCCGCCGGCCCCACCCGTGAGCCTGTCGTTCCCGGCGCCGCCGACGAGGATATCGTTGCCGTCGCCGCCGTCGATCGTGTCGTTGCCGTCGCCGCCGTCGATCGTGTCGTCGCCTGCGCCGCCGGTGAGCCTGTCGTTCCCGGCGCCGCCTGAGAGCCTGTCGTTGCCGTCGCCGCCGTCGATCGTGTCGCTGCCCGTGCCGCCGTCGATCGTGTCGTCGCCTGCGCCGCCCGTGAGCTTGTCGTTGCCGGCACCGCCGTCGATCATGTCGTCACCCGCGCCGCCCGTGATCGTGTCCTTGCCTGCGCCGCCTGAGAGCCTGTCGTTGCCGGCACCGCCGTCGATCGTGTCGTTGCCCGAGCCGCCGTCGATCGTGTCGTCGCCTGCGCCGCCCGTGAGCCTGTCGTTGCCGGCGCCGCCTGAGAGCCTGTCGTTGCCGTCGCCGCCGTCGATCGTGTCGCTGCCCGTGCCGCCGTCGATCGTGTCGTCGCCTGCGCCGCCCGTGAGCTTGTCGTTGCCGGCACCGCCGTCGATCATGTCGTCACCCGCGCCGCCCGTGATCGTGTCCTTGCCTGCGCCGCCTGAGAGCCTGTCGTTGCCGGCACCGCCGTCGATCGTGTCGTTGCCCGAGCCGCCGTCGATCGTGTCGTTGCCCGAGCCGCCGGCGAGCTTGTCGGCGTTCTTCGTGCCCACGAGGTTCTGGTCCGGGTCCGTCGGCGGGTCGACGACGGGCGGAGGGTCAACGACGACGGGCGGAGGGTCGACGACGACTGGCGGAGGATCGACGACGACTGGCGGAGGGTCAACGACGACGGGCGGAGGATCGACCACGGGCGGAGGATCAACGACCACGGGCGGAGGATCAACGACGACGGGCGGAGGATCAACGACGACGGCCGGAGGATCGACCACAGGCGGAGGATCGACCACGGTGAGATCGGCAATCGGGAGATCGTTGGCGGGTTGCGGGTCGACGATCGGCGAGCCGAGAGTCGGCGGGTCGAAGACGAGCGACGGGGCGGCCGGGAACATCGGATCGACGACCGGCGCTCCGTCGGCAGCCCGCGTCTCAGTGGGGCTCTCGTCCTCGATGACCGGGTTCTCGTCGGGGGTCGGAGCAGCCGGGTCGCTCCGGTGCTCGTCGTCGCGCGACGTCGCACCGAGTGCGCGCGGGGTGCTCTTGCCGCCGCTCGGCGGCGTCAGCGTGTCGCCGGGCGAGGAGTGCCGTGGAAGCATCCGCGCGGATCCGACCGCAAGGTGTGTCGGCGTGGCTCCGGCCTCTGCCTCGGCGCTTCCCGGGAAGAGCAGTCCGCTGACGGTGCTCGAGAACGCCGTGCCCGCGCCCAGTGCCAGAAACACCGAGACAGGGACGATCACGGTGCGCCGGCGCAGGATCGTGGCGAGCTTGCGCGCCTCTTCCCGTGAGCACTGCATCAGCGCGGCGAGCCCGTCGACAACGACGTCCTCGTCGAGAGCGAGCACTTCCGCGAGGACGAGCACGTCGTTCGTGCGCAGCGCCACGGGGCCTCCCCTGACCCCGCGAAGCGCCCAGACGAGATCGAGATAGGCGGTCAGCGTCGCGTGGACGGTATCGCTCGCGGGCGCGAGCCGGGCCGTCGCGCCGCCGGTGGAGATCACTCCGGCGGTCAGATCGACGTCGAGTGCGGCGCGGGGCGGGACGATCTCCTCGAGCTCGAGCTGGTAGAGGTCGGCCAGGAGGCGCGAGAGCAGCTCGCCCGCCGGGCGGGCGCCCTGCTCGAACTTCCGCAGCTCGCGCTGGGTGAAGCGCCCGTTCGACTCGCGGGCGAGCTCACGCAGCGAGACGTCGCGCGTGGTTCGCGTCTCGTGCAGAGCGCGTCCGAGCCTCGCCGCCCAGCCCTGGGCCTCGAGACGCACCCCGTGACCGAGGTCGACTGCCGCATTTGAAGCCATCGCTCGAAGGTTCGGCGGGCCTGCGATCCCCGGCGTCCCCCGTTGGAGGCATTCAGGCCGACTCCCTCGGCCTGTGGCCTCGATTGTCGGGTCTCAGGGAAGCTCTTGCAGCCAGTCCGCGATTGCGCGGCCGATCAGGTGTGGCGAGTCCTCCTGGACGAAGTGGATTCCCGGCACCGTGAGCGTCTCCTGGTTCGGCCACGTGCGGCAGTACTCCCGCTGGGCTCCGGTCAGGATCGCGCCGGGCTCCGCGTCGACGAACAGCTTCGGCACGTCCGCCGTCTGCAGCCACGTCGCGTACGCGTCGACGATCGCGGCGACGTCCGCCGGCTCCCCGTCGATCGGGATCTCGCGCGGCCAGGCGAGCGTCGGGCGGCGGCCCTCACCCGGCTCGCGGTAGGGCCGGCGGTAGACATCCATCTCGGCCTCCGTGAGCCCGCGCAGCACGGATCCGGGCAGGACACGTTCCACGAAAACGTTCTTCGCCAGCACCATGTCCTCGCCGGCGGGCGAGCGGAAGCCCTCGAAGACGGGCCTCGCGGCGTCGGGGAACTCGTCCCAGCTGACGGGGCGGACGATCGCCTCCATGTAGACGAGCCCGCGGACGGCGTCCCGGTGTCGGTTCGCCCAGTCGAACCCGAGCGCCGACCCCCAGTCGTGGACGACGAACGTGACGCGCTCGCGGACGTCGAGCGCCTCGAGGAGCGCGTCGAGGTACAGGCGGTGCTCGATGAACCGGTAGCTGCGCGGGCCTACCTCTTCGAGCTTGTCGGAGTCGCCCATCCCGATCAGGTCCGGCGCGAGGCAGCGGCCGAGCTGCTCGACGTGCGGAATGACGTTCCGCCAGAGGTACGAGGACGTCGGGTTGCCGTGCAGGAAGACGACTGGGTCGCCTGTGCCGGACTCGACGTACGCCATCCTCTTCCCCAGTACCTCTACGAAGAGCTTCGGATACCGCTCTTCGGCGTCGATCGTCACGGTCAACTCCTTCCGGCCCATGAACGCGCAGAGCTTCGAGGCTTCGCGATGTCGAGAATCTACCGCGAGCCGGCCCGGCCCGGACGGTGAGCCCGACCGAACGAGAATCTCCAGCGGAACGTTCTGAGAGGCTGCACCAAGTGCGCCGGCAGCGGATGAGCGTTTACCACAAGCCGAGAACTTTGCGAATCGCCGGCCTCCAGTCCATCGAGGGGTTCCTCTCCTTGAGCGCCTTCTCGAGGATGTCGGCGCACCAGGTGCCACCGCAGGTCTGGCACGTCGTCACCCCGACATACCCGGTCTCGCAAGGGGCGATTTCCTCGAGCAGTTCCCGCACGACCGAACAGGGGTCGTCGACCTCGGCGGCGTTCATACCCTCAGCTTGAGCCACATGGGTGCCCGTTTCGAGTGGATACGCCATGGCAGATATCTCCTTTCACAGACATTCGATCCTGGCCGCGCAGACCTTGTACTCGGCCGTGCGCGTGACGTTGTCGAAGGCGTCGTTGGTGAGCAGGTTGGTCGAGGACTCCAGGTAATGGAACGGCATCCACAGGGCACCCGGACGAACCTTGCCCGCCACGTGCGCGCACGCCGTGACCTCTCCGCGACGCGTTGCGATGCGTACCCTGTCGCCGTTGCGGATGCCGAGCCGGGCGGCATCTCCTTCGTGGATCTCGACGAAGTTCTCCGGCTGCTTCTGCTCGATCGCCGCCGTCTTCCTCGTCATGTTGCCCACGTTGTAGTTGTAGAGCGTCCTGCCCGTCGACAGGATCATCGGGTAGTCCTCGTCCGGTTCCTCCGCAGGCGGACGGAAGTCGATCTCGTGGAACAGGCCCTTGCCGCGCGTGAAGCCCTCCCCGTGGAGAAACGGCGTGCCGGGATGGTCGGCCGTCGGGCACGGCCACTGCAGCCCCTGTTCCTCGATCCGCTCGTAGGAGATCCCCGCGAGGATCGGCGCGCCCGACGCCAGCTCGTCCCAGATCTCGCCCGGATGCTCGTAGCGCATCGGATAGCCCATGGCCGTGGAGATGTCGGACATGATCTGCCAGTCGGCCCGCGCCTGTCCCGGCGGCTCCACCGCCTTGCGGACCCGCTGCACCCGCCGTTCGGTGTTGGTGAAGGTCCCGTCCTTCTCGGCGAAACAGGCGGCGGGAAGGATCACGTCGGCCAGCTTCGCCGTCTCGCTCATGAAGATGTCCTGGCAGACGATGAAGTCGACCTGCTCGAGGTTCGCGATGACCTGCGTGGTGTTCGGCTCGCTGCGGACGGGATCCTCCCCGACGCAGTAGAAGGCCTTCAGCACGCCTTCGCCGGCACTCTCGACGAAGTCGGTCACGGTCCCGCCCTTGTTGGTGGGAAGCAGTGCGCCCCAGATGCTCTCGAACTTCTCCCGCACCGCCGGGTCGACGATCTTCTGGTAGCCGGGCAGCGCGTAGGCCATCGCGCCCATGTCGCATGCTCCCTGAACGTTGTTCTGGCCGCGGATCGGGTTGACGCCCGAGGACTCCTTCCCGATCTGGCCGCACAGCATCGCGAGGTTGGCGAGGTTCTGCACGTTCTCCGTGCCGCACGTGTGCTCGGTGATCCCCAGCGTGTAGAAGATGGCCGACGGCGAGCCCTCCGCGTACATCTCGGCCGCCCGCCGGATCAGGTCGGCATCGACGTCGCAGATCTCCGCGGCGTCCTCGACGGAATCGCCCCTGAGATGCGCGGCGAAGGCCTCGAAGTTCTCGCCGCGCGCAGCGACGAACTCCTTGTCGTGCAGGTCGTTGGCGATGATGTGGCTCATCATCGCGTTGATCAGGCTGTTGTCCGTTCCCGGCCTGTGCTTGATGTGGATGTCGGCCCTCCTGGCCATCCACGTCTCGCGTGGATCGCAGACGATCAGGCGGGCGCCCTTGCGAAGGGCCTTCTTCATCTCCAGCCCGACCACCGGGTGGGCCTCGGTGGGGTTGGCTCCGATCAGGAAGATCGTCTGGACGTTCTCGATCTCGCCGATGGAGTTGGTCATCGCGCCGGAGCCGAAGGCCGAAGCGAGCCCGGCCACCGTCGGCGCGTGACAGGTCGTCGCGCACTGGTCGACGTTGTTCGTCTTGCCGGCCATGCGCGCGAGCTTCTGCATCAGGTAGTTCTCCTCGTTCGTGCAGCGGGCCGAGCTGAGGAACGCGATGCCCTCGGGCCCGTGTGCGTCGCGCGCCGCAGCGAGACCGTCGGCCGCGACGCGGATCGCTTCCTCCCAGGAGGCGTCCCGCAGGGCACCGTTCTCCCGGATCTGCGGCGTCGTCAGGCGCTCGGGGGCGTGGATGAAATCGAAGGCGTACTTGCCCTTCACGCACAGGTTGCCGTCGTTCGGAAGGCACCCCGGCTCGCTCGTGACCCGGACGACCCGGTTCAGCCTGCGGTTGACGTTGAGCTCGATCTGGCAGCCGACGCCGCAGTAGGCGCAGGTCGTGCGCACTTTCTCGAGGTCACCGGGCCGCCCGAGACCCTGGGCGCCCCTGTCGTAGAGCGCTCCGGTCGGGCAGATGTTCACGCAGCCGCCGCAGAGCTCGCACGTGGACGCGTCGAGCTCGATGTCGAAGCCGGTCGTGACCTCCACCTGGCCGCTTCGCCCACGCAGGGTCAGCGCCTCGGCCATCTGGATCTCGTCGCAGAACCGGATGCAGAGCTGGCAGCGCACGCACTTGGAGGGGTCGTACGCGATCGCCGCGCTCTTCGAGGCGTAGTTGTCGCAGCCGGCCGGCAGCGCGATGTTCGGCAGGCCCGTCTCGCTCGGCCTGGTACTCGTAGGCGTAGTCCTGCAGGAGGCAGCCGCCGTCCATGTCGCAGGTGGTGCAGGCGACGCGGTGCTCGCTCAGCAACATCTCCAGCGTTGCCTTCCGTGAGGCGCGGGTCGCCTCGGTGTCGGCGTGGACGACCATGCCGGGGGCGATCTCGCGCGTGCAGGCGGCCTGCAGGCCGTGCTCGCCGTCGATCTCGACGACGCAGAGCCGACAGGCGCCGGTCGGCGCGAGGCGGGGGTCCGAGCACAGGTGCGGGATGTGCACGCCCGCCTGGTTGCCGGCCTCGAGCACGCTCGTGCCCGCGGGCGCGGTGACCTCCCGGTCGTCGATGGTGAACGTGACGAGCGATACGAGTTCCTGCTTGCATTCCGTTACTCCAGGTCGCAGCGCAGGCAACGCTGCGCTTCCAGGCACGCGGTGGGCGCCGAATAGCCCTGCACGATCTCGTCGAAGGCCCCGTGCAACTGCTTCGGGGAGAGCACCGGCAACGGCTGCCGGGTGATCGCCATCACCGATTCGCCCGGCATCACGGCTGCTGCGAGAACCCGTTCTGCAGGCAGCTCACCCTCGCCGCCGAGGAACAGGTCGATCGCCCGCGCGGCGCGTTGACCCGCTCCGATGGCCTGGATGATCGTCGAGGGCCCCGTCACGACATCCCCGCCCACGAACACCGGGCTCTCGCCGGAGCGTTGCGTCACGGGGTCGGCCCGGAACAGGCGGCCGTCGACCTCGAGTCCCTCGTATCCCTCGGCCAGCCCCAGGTTCGCCTGCTGCCCGATCGCGCTGATCACCCGGTCGGCGTCGATCGAGCTCTCGCTGCCCGGCACCGGTAGCGGCCGGCGGCGGCCCTGCTCGTCGGCTTCCCCGAGCCGCATCTCCACGCAGCGGACACTGGCAACCCGGCCGTTGCCCTCGATGGCGACCGGTGCCGACAGGAAGCGCATCTTCACGCCTTCGACGATGGCGTCCTCGACCTCTTCGTCCAGCGCCGGCATCTCCTCGCGGCTGCGGCGGTAGAGCACGGTGACGGACTCGGCCCCGAGCCGTTGGGCCATCCGCGCCGCGTCGATGGCCGCGTTTCCGCCTCCGACCACGACGACGTGGCCCTCGACCTCGGCCAGCCTGCCGGAGTTGGCCTGCCGGAGGAACGCCAGCGTGTCCTCCACTCCCTCCAGATCTTCGCCCGGAATCTGCAGCTCTGCGCTCTCCTGCGCCCCGATCGCCACGAACACCGAGTCGAAGCCGTCGTCGAGCAGCTCCTGGACGGAGTCGACCCGGCGCCCCGGCTCGATCGTCACACCCGCGCGGCGAATGTACTCGACGTCGCGCGCCAGCACGTCACGGGGCAGACGGAAGGCAGGAATCCCGGTGATGAGCGCACCACCGATCGTCTCCTCCTTCTCCAGGACGGTCACCTCGCGGCCCAGCAGGGACAGGAAGTACGCGGCAGTGAGCCCGGCCGGGCCCGCGCCGATCACCGCGACTCGCCCTTCGCGCGGCCCGGTCCAGACGGGCGGTGTGCCGACCTCCTTCACCTCGTCGCTCGCGAAGCGCTTCAGGTTGCGGATCGCGACCGCCTCGTCCAGGTCGGCGCGCCGGCAGAACGTCTCGCAGGGGTGGTCGCACGCGCGACCGCACACGGACGGGAACGGGTTTCGGCGGCGAATCGTCTCCAGGGCCTCGGCCGGGCGGCCTTCCTTGATCAGGGCCACGTACTCCGGCACGTTGACATGGGCGGGACAGGCCGCCACACAGCTCGTTCCCACCATCTTCTTGCAGGAGTTCGCTGCGCAGCGCTTCTCGACGATGTGCGCCACGTACTCGTGGCGGAAATGGCGGATGGTCGACAGGACGGGATTCGCGGCGGTCTGGCCGAGCCCGCACAGCGACCCCTCCCTGACGGCCTCGCCCAGCCTCTCGAGCCGGTCGATGTCCCCCAGCTCGCCTTCGCCCTCGGTGATCCGAACGAGGATGTCGTACATCTGCCTGGTGCCGATCCGGCACGGCGCGCACTTGCCGCAGGATTCGTCTTTCACGAACTCGGTGAAGAACCGTGCGATATCCACCATGCAGATCGACTCGTCCATCACCACGAGGCCGCCGGAGCCCATGATCGCGCCGGTTTCCTTGACGGAGTCGTAGTCGATCGGCAGGTCGAGGTACCGGGCCGGGACGCATCCGCCCGACGGCCCTCCCATCTGCACGGCCTTGAAGTGCCGCCCGTTCGGGATCCCGCCGCCGACCCCGTACACGATCTCGCGCAGGGTGGTTCCCATGGGAACCTCGACGAGGCCGGTGTTGTTCACCTTGCCGGCCAGCGTGAAGATCTTCGTCCCCGTGCAGCCCTCGGTGCCGATCCCGCGGTACCAGTCGCTGCCCTTGAGGACGATGAGCGGGACGTTCGCCAGGGTCTCGACGTTGTTGATGTTCGTCGGGTTGCCCCGGTAGCCCCGCACGGCGGGGAAGGGCGGGCGCGGACGCGGCATCCCACGGTGGCCCTCGAGCGATGCGATCAGGGCCGTTTCCTCACCGCAGACGAAAGCGCCGCTTCCCTGGTGGATGGAGATGTCGAAATCGAATCCGGAGCCGAGGATGTCCGTGCCCAGAAGCCCGGCCTCGCGTGCCTGCTGCACGGCGATCCCGGAGTGACGCACCGCCATCGGGTACTCGGCGCGGACGTAGATGATCCCGTGCGACGCGCCGATCGCGTACGCGGCGATCATCATGCCCTCGATGATGGCGTGCGGCGTCCCTTCCAGCAGGCTCCGGTCCATGAAGGCGCCCGGGTCGCCTTCGTCGGCGTTGCAGACGACGTATTTCGGTGAGCCGTCGGCCTCGCGGCAGAAACCCCACTTGACCCCGGTCAGGAAGCCGGCGCCGCCGCGCCCGCGCAGGCCGGCCTCGCGGACCTCGTCGATGACCTGTTCCGGGGTCATCTGCGACAGGACCTTGGCCGCCGCCGCGTAGCCGTCGCGCGACACGTAGTCCTCGAGGTCGATGGGGTCGAGGATCCCGTTGAGGCGGAACACCTGACGCTGCTGCCTGCTGTAGAACGACAGATCGTGGTCGTGGGTGATCCTGGAACCGGTGACGGGATCCTCGTAGAGCAGCCTCTCCACCGGCTCGCCGTTCAGCACGGTCTGCTCGAGGATCTCGGGCACGTCCTCGGCCCGCACACTGGGGCAGAACACCTGCTCGGGAAGCGTCACGACGACGGGCCCCTTCTCACAGAACCCGTGACAGCCGGTGGTCTTCACCGACACCTGGCCCTGCAGGCCGCGCCGGTCGATCTCCTGCTGGAAGGACTCCCGGATCCCCTCGGCACCGAAGGCACCGCAGCCGGTGCCGCCGCAGACGGTCACGACCCTCGCCTCGGGATCGAGCCGGGAGGCGAGCTCCCACTGCCATCGATAGAACGACTCGACAGACTCGATCGCCTGCATAGGCCCCGCCCCTATCCCGCCGACTCCGCGGCTTCGATCGATCGCAGGATCTGCTCGACCCGCTCGGGCGTGACCTTCCCGGAGTAGACGCCGTCGGCGACGACGACCGGCGACAGGGCGCAGGCGCCCAGGCAGGCCGCGGTCTCGAAGGAGAACATGAAGTCCTCGCCCGTCTCGCCGTCGGCGAGGCCCAGGTACTTCTGCGCGGCCTGGATCACGCCCTTGCCGCCGCGAACGTGGCAGGCCGTGCCCCGGCACGCGCGAACCGTGTGCCGTCCCCGCTTCTCCAGATGGAAGAGGGAGTAGAAGGTGATGACCCCGTACATGCGACTCGTCGGGATGCCGGTGCGCTCGCTGACCTGATGCAGCACCTCGGCAGGGAGGTGCCCGTACTCGTTCTGGATCTGCTGGAGGAGTGGGATAAGGTCATCGGCCCTGACGGGCTGGAAGCGCTCGAGGATCCGGTCGACGGCCTGACGACTTCGTCTTCCCTCGATGCCGTTGTCAGCGACAGCACGATCCATATGGAACCCCACACTGCGCACAGAGCCCCCGCAGCGCATCGGGGACTCCCCTGATTCCGCTTTGCCCCGAACTACCGAGCTCCCGCGGCCGGCACTCCGGGCAGAAGACCCACCGGCTTCAGCCGATGGCCTGGGCCCCTCGTGATCGCAGCCGCGCGCACTCATGTCCGAGCGGCGGAGGCTAGGCGGCGAGGGTTTCGGGCCTGAGCTTGAGGATCTCCCCGTCGAAGTCTTCGATCACGCCGCTTTCCTCCAGCAAGCGGCCGTACCACTTGACGACCTCGGGGTGAAGTTGGAAGAGGGTCGAGAGCACGCTGGCGCGGTGCTCGCCGTTGATCACGTTGCCGGGCCACTCCTTCGGATGCCGTGCGTCGAGCTCGAGGATGTTGCCGATGGTCTTGACGGCGAACTGGTGAAAGGCGTTGGACTGCTCGAAGTCGCCGGTGTCGGGGTCTCTCAGGGCAGCCAGGATCTCGCCCGTCCGATACTTGTGGTCGACGAAGGCGGCCCTCCTCTGCAGCGCCCGGAGGACGGCACCGCAGCCCAGGATCTGATCGACGGATTCCAGCGGAGAGTTCCCCTCCACACCTGCGATGCAGTCGCAGATGATGTGGTAGGTGCTGAACCTCTCGCCCGACCGCCAGTCCTCACCTTCGTGGTGAACCCACGCGACCCGGTGAGGCCCGCTCTCCACATAGGTCATGACGGGGTTGATCGAGTCGCCGTAGCGACGCTCCGCCTGTTCAGCCCACGAAGCGACACGGCCGGCGAAACGACTCGGCTGCAGCTCGAGCAGCTCGACAGGCTTGTGGATCAAGGAGAAGACCTCCTCCTCGTCGATGCTCACCGAATGACGAAGGATTTCACCCGACTTCATCTTCGACCTCCCGAAAGCCGCCTGCAGCACCCGTCCGACTGTGAACCGAACTATGTATCGGCATGAGGACAGAGCCTCGTGAATCCGCGCCCCTGCACGACAGCACGCGTGACGACGCGGGTCTGCGGCGTAGAGAGGCAGATGTTGCGCTCGCCTCCTCTGTCAGCCCGACCTGGGATCATCCGCGCGTGTACGCCATCGCCACCTTCGTCGTCGTTGCCGTCGTCTCCATGGTGTTCGTCCGGCTCGCAACGGGCGCTCTGATCGCAACGGGCACCCCGCCGGAGGTCGCCGCGTTCCAGGCTCGTTCCGCCTTCAGCGGCGCCGGCTTCACGACGTCAGAGACCGAGAACGTCGTCAACCATCCGCTCCGGCGCCGCATCATCGCGACCACGATGTTCGTCGGTAGCGTGGGCACGCCCACGCCGAGACGCTGCGACGACAAGCCGGAAGTCGAAGTCACCGCAGCTGCCGTTTCGATTGGCATCTGGGATGATCCGCAGTCTCTGAGCGTGGTCGTCGCCGTGCTCGTTGTCTGCCCGTCCGGGCCGGGCGGCACCGCCGAACGGCCACACGATGCGTCGCTGTTCGGAAGCGAATACCGCTGTCGGCGTCACCCTCGATCGTGTAGTCACACTCGTGCACGACGCGCTGGTGCTGATGACAGAGAAGACGGGGTTCTCGGAGGCTCGGCTCTCCGCCGTGCGCCCAGTGGCGGCCGTGGGGCGGCCGTGGGGTCAGGTCTTCTTCGTTCCACCCGCAAACGGGGCCGACGAACTCTGTCGCTCGTCGCAACCTGCGTGGACGCGCCGGGCTCCGGGGTCAGGTCTTCTTCGTTCCAGGCACTGCGAGCGCGCTCCGGCTCCGCCCCTCGTTCCCGTCGGCGTGCACGCGCCGGTGGACGGTCGTGACCGAGCAGCCGAGATGGCTTGCGATCTGACGCAGGCTGTACCCGTGGCCGATGTGCGCCGCCACGATCCCCTCGCGATCGTCCCTCCTGTTTCGTGCTCGCGGCGCTCATGCTCGGCAATCGCCCGATGACCCGCGTGCTGGTCGGGTTCGGCCGGCGGTACGCGCAGCGCCAGTTGCTCCCGGCGCTCGGTGCCAAGGCCGGTGAGCTGCTGGCCGTGGGAGAAGAGTATGTCGTGGTCGAGGCGAACGTCGAGCAGTCTCCCAGGGCCGCGCCACGCAGCTTGCGCGGCCTCGAGCAGGCATTGCCGGGCGTCAGGGTCCTCGGTGTCTGGCGCACGCGAGGAGCTTCGACCGAGTACGTCGGGGAGTCGCCGACGGACGTGACCCTCCACGCCGACGATCGACTCGTCCTCTACGGCTCGCGCGACAGGCTGGCCGATCTCGGCCTGATCACCTGAGCCCCGCGAACGCGATCCTGCCCCGGCCCCCGAGGGTCTACTGGACGACGACGAGCTTGGTTCCGGGGCCCTCGGCCTGGCGGCGCCACCCGTCCGCGACCGCGTCGAGCGGCACCCGCTCGAGGTCGAGCCGGATCTCGCCGGCGACCGCGTGCCCGACGAGCCGACGGTAGTGCTCCGCGAGCTCGTCGCGAGGCAGCGCGAAGTTGGTGTGGCCGAGGATCGAGAGGTTCTTGAAGCGCACCGCCGCCGAGGCGAGCTCGGACGTCGCGCCCGCCGACTGGCCGAGGTTGACGAGCGTCGCGCGGGGCGCGGCGGCCTGGATCGCGGCTGCCGCAGGCTCTCGTCAGACCATCCGTCTTTTATCTCATACTCCTTTCATTTTCTCCCTTGCGTAATAAATACTAATTATAAAATCTCACACATAATAATTTTAAATATCTATCATAGTCCCCCCAGAGCGGGTCGAAGACGTAGCTCGGGCCCTCGCCGCCGAACGCGTCCCTGAACGCCTCGACGAGGTCGGCGGTCTGGTCGAGGCGGATGGTCGCGTCCGCGCCGTACGCCACGGCCTGCTCGAGCCCAGCGGCGCTCCGGCCGGCCGCGACGACCCTGGCGGCGCCGAGCAGCTTCGCGGCCTGCACGGCGACGAGGCCAACCGACCCCGTGGCGCCCAGCACGAGCACGTTCTCGCCGCCTGAGAGCGGCGCGCGCCATGCGAACGGCAGCCACCCGGCGAGCCCCGCGATCCCGAGCGCGGCCGCAAGCGCGGGATCCGCTCCTTCGGGCACCTCGATCGCGTGGGCGTCCCCGACCGCGGCCCGCTCTCCGATCGCGCCGTTCGACGTCCTCCCCAGCGAGCCGCCGAAGATCCAGACGACCCTGCCGTCCACCGTGCGGCCTACCGCCTCGCAGCCGGGGACGTACGGCAGCTCGGGATGACCGGTCGCGAGGATCCCACGCGACACGGCGAGGTCGATCGGGTTGATCGGGGCCGCCAGCACGTCGATCACATCGCCAGACGGCTCGGGCGCGTCGCCCACCTCGGGTACGGCGCCAACGTCACGGATGAGGGCTGCCCGCACGCCTCAACTCTACGCGAGCGGAACGAAAGAAGACCTGACCCCCGAACCAACAGGCAGGTTTGGCGCTAACCTCCTCGGGTTCCAATCCGGTGTCGCTTCAGGGCCATCGGGACTATCTCGAAGAGCCCGTTCGAGCTCGGCGGCGACGTCGTTCGGGCCAGCACAGCCAACCGGCGGCTATCCGAGGGATTCGCTCGAGGTCTCCGTTTGGCGTGTTCTGTGGTGATCGGGTGTCCTTGGCCTTGCGATGTCGGAGCTGCACGGACGTGGACGTGTTCGTCATGCCTGCCGAGCAGGCTGAGGATCTCGACGGGATGGGCGCCTGCGGGCCCGAACCAGTGCGGAAGGCTGGTGTCGAACTCGGCAACCTCGCCGGGTCCCATGGTGATGTCGTGGTCGGCCAGGATGAGACGCATCTGTCCGGAGAGCACGTAGAGCCATTCGTGGCCCTCGTGGGTGCGGAGTTCGGGTTCGCCGGGCTCGGGCGGGATGAGCACTTTCCAGGCGTGCATGCCACTGGGTGTTTGGGTCAGGGGGACGACGATGCGGCCGTTGCGTTTCCGTGGCTTGGGCCGGATTCTGGGGTCGCCCACCTCGGGTGCACCGACCAGTTCGTCGAGGGGCACCTGATGGGCCTGGGCGATCGGCAGGAGCAGCTCGAGGCTGGGCCTGCGCTGGCCGGCTTCCAACCTGGACAGGGTGCTCTTCGAGATCCCGGTCGCTGCGGCCAGTTCGATCAGGGTGACGCCTCGCCGGACTCGCACCCGCTTGAGGCGGGAACCGACCTCGGCCAGAACGGCCGCTATTGCGGGCGAGGTTCCCATCGTCTCCAGCTAATCACCGTTTCCCGGAAACGGCAACTTTTCTCGCCAAATGCCGCGCCCGGGCCCATGGTGTACGCACACGCAAATCCTGGAGGTATCGACATGGACGAACAGATCTATGACGTGGTGGTGGTCGGCGGCGGCGCGGCCGGCCTGAGCGCCGCGCTCGTGCTCGGCCGGGCGCGGCGGCGAGTAGCCGTCATCGACGCCGGAGAGCCCCGAAACGCCCCCGCCGCCCACATGCAGGGCTTTCTGTCACGCGACGGCATGCCGCCCGCCGACCTCCTCGCGGCGGCCCGGAAGGAAATCCTGGGATACGGCGTCGAGATCATCAACGACCGGGTCGTCGAGATCACCGAGGGCTTCACACTCAGCCTCGCCGGGAGCCTGTCGGTGACGGCCCGACGGCTCCTCCTCGCGACCGGAGCGGTCGATCGGCTCCCCGACATCCCGGGCGCCCGCGAGCGCTGGGGCCGGGACTTCCTCCACTGCCCCTACTGCCACGGCTGGGAGGTTCGCGACCAGCCGATCGGTGTCATCGGGACCGGCCCGGGCGCGGTCGACCACGCGCATCTACTCCGCCAATGGTCGGATGACGTCATGTTCTTCACGCACACCTATCCGGTCACGGACACCGAGCGGGAGGTGCTAGCCGCACGCGGCATCCAGGTCATCGACGGTGTCATCGAACGGCTATCAGTCGTCAACGACCGCCTCGATGCCGTCCAGCTCACCGGCGGCGGCTCGATTCCTCGCGCCGCGCTCTTCATCAGGCCGGCGCTCCACGCGCGCGACGACGGCCTGATCAGGTCGGTCGGCTGCGAAGCCGACGAAGGCGGGCTCGCCAGGGTCGACGCAACCGGCCGAACGACCGTGTCCGGCGTCTGGGCCGCGGGCAACGCCGGCAACCCACGCGCTCAGGTCATCACCGCTGCGGGGGAAGGATCAGCTGCCGCCATCGACATCAACAACGACCTCGTCGAGGAAGACGTCCGTGAAGCACTCCAGAGCGTCACCGCCTCAGGACGACCGACGACAACATCAACCAGCCGACTCGAAAGGACATCCCGATGAGTAACGAGACCGACAACACCCCGGCACGAATCCCGCCGCTCACGAAGCACCAGCTCGCTCTCATGATCTGGCTTTGTGTCTTCCCGACACTCACCGTCATCAACCTGGCCTTCGGAGACTGGCTCCGAACGATGCCACCCGTGCTCCGCACGTTCGTACTCGCCACCATCGCCGTGCCAGTCGTCATCTACGGGCTGATGCCCCACCTCCACGGGCTTCGCGCCCGACTGCTGAACCGAGACCGTCAGGTTCCTCGATGACTCTCGACAGTTGTCAGGAGGGGTGAGATGCGCATTAACGTCTACTCTCGTCGAACTCAACAGGAAAAGAGGGACCGACCGATGGAAGCCGACCAGAGAAATGCACGGATCTTCGGAGTGCTGTTCCTCATCACGTTCATCACCTCGATCCCGGCGCTCGCTCTCTTCCAGCCCGTTCTCGACGACCCGGCCGCGTACATTGCCGGTGGCGGCAAGGACAGCCAGGTCTATCTCGGAGTGCTCCTGGAGCTCCTGCTCATCATCGCGAACGTCGCGACAGCGGTCGTTCTGTACCCGATCGTCAGGCGGCAGAACGAGATTCTCTCCATCGGCTACGTCACCGCACGGGTGATGGAGTCCGTGTTCATCGCCGCCGGGATCCTCTTCGTGCTCGGAATCGTGAGTCTCCGCCAAGACGACCCAAGCGCCTCGGCGCTAGCGGTTTCGCTCGCCGCGCTCAAGGACTGGACGTTCCTCCTCGGCCCCGGCTTCATCGTCGGCTGGGGGAACGGACTGATCCTCGGCTACCTGATGTACAGCTCCCGCCTGGTGCCAAGGGGCATGGCAATGCTGGGACTCATCGGCGGACCCCTCATCATCCTCGCGGGGATCGGCGTGCTGTTCGACCTCTGGAACGCAGGCGGGACGGTGCAGGCCCTCGCGACAATCCCGGAGTTCCTCTGGGAGCTGTCTCTCGGGATCTACTGCGCCGTGAAGGGGTTCAAACGCGACGCTCCGATCCTCTCGCAGGCCGCGAGTTGAGGTAGCACGTAGAAGACCGACCGGACGGTGAAGGTGGCCGGTCGGCCCGATGGACGGCCGGCCCGCCCACCCGGACATCCGCCTGGCCCCAGCCGCCCGCCGGCCGGCCAGGCGATCGATCCTTCGCGAACAGCAGGTGCGTGATCGTGTAGCCAGCAACACGTCAGAGGCGTGGCAGCCGCCTTTTCACGCGTTCGGAGTCCGGCGAGTCTTGGGTGCACTTCGACTCGACTCATCAAGGAGGACTCTCGTGAGCGCTATCGATCGGATCTTGATCATCGTCACCTTCGCGACCACGGTGTGGTGGGCGATCTCGCGTCGGCGTCGCCGCACGTATCTCGCGGCGATCTCGGTTGCTGCGCTGGGATTGGCCGTCGGCTCGCTCGCACTCGAGGGTGCTGTCTGGCAACTCGTCCCGTGGCAGCTCCTCGCCGTTGCAGTAGCGGGTGCGGCGGCGCTTCGGCACTGGCGACCCGGGCGCTCGCGCCGCTGGCGCCGGGTCGTCGGGCGAAGCGCACTCGTCGTCGGTCTTGCGCTCGGCAGCATCGCGCTCCTGACCGCGTTCGTCCCGACCATGCCCAAGCCGTCAGGGCCGCACAACGTCGGTAGTGAGATCTTCCGCTGGACAGACGGGCAGCGTGCGGAGACGTTCACCGCCGACCGCTCGGATCGCCGGCAGGTGATCGCGCAGGCCTGGTACCCGACCGAGGTTCGCAAGGGGCGGGCAGTCCCGTACTTCGAAGCGCAAGGCCGTCTACCGGGCTCGATCACCGGGCTGCCGTCCTTCATGTTCGGGTCGTTCGGCAGTATCGAGACTCATGCGATCAGCGGCGCACCGGTCAGCAGCGCGCAGCGGATCTGGCCGGTGCTCCTCTTCTCGCCGGGGTTGTCGATCCCACGGGAGCAGTACACGGCTCTGTGTACCGACCTGGCCAGCCGCGGCTTCGTCGTCGTCGCGCTCAGCGTCGCCTACGAGTCCTCGGTTTCGGTCCTTGCCGGCGGCACGATCGTCGGTCAGACGATCCACCCCGATGTGATGGGCCCGCCGCCGCATCCAGCGCTCGAGCGGCTGATCGCGATCCGCGCCGCCGACAGCAGGTTCGTGCTCGACCAGCTCGGCCGACTGGCGCATCTCGAGCCGAACTCACTGATCGCCGGGCATCTCGATGTGAAGCACGTCGGGATTGTCGGCCATTCGCTGGGCGGCGCTACTGCGGTTCAGGCGATGGCCGGCGACCCGCGGTTCAAGGTCGGCGTCGACCTCGACGGCAAGCTCTTTGGCAGCGAGCCCGATGCGCGCCTCAACCGGCCGTTCCTCTGGATTCAGTCCGGCGTCACACAGACCCCCGAGTACACGAGAGGGCGGGATCGGTTCCTCGCTCGCCAGCGGGACCGCGGGACGCTGCTGACCATTCGCAAGAGCATGCACCTGGGGTTCACCGACGATCCGTCGTACCTGACGTCGCTCGGACGTGACCTGGTCGGCGCGGCAGGCGGCATGGGGTCGATCTCGCTCGCCGACATGACGACGATGACAGGGGACGCGATCGCCGCCTTCGTCGCCCCGGCCCTTGGGGTGAGGTCAGAGCGAAGCGTCGACGAGGTCGTCGCCGGCCACCCGGGGATCCGCTCGGAGCCTCGCGGCAGGCGCGAGACCCGACCCGCGCGAACCCGGCTGCCGGGAAGGGAATCGCCGTCGGTGCACTCTGTCGGGCTCGGGGTAACGGCAAGATTGCGATGACGAGCAGCGCGAGCCGGTCGCAGCCGGCTCGCTCAGCGGAGTGGCAATTCGGCCCGGATGACCGTTCCGCTGACCTCGTTGCTCTCCAGCCGGAGCTCACCTCCGAGGGCCTCGACCCGGTCGGCGAGTCCTCGCAGTCCGGTGCCGAGGGTCAGGCTTGCGCCGCCGCTCCCGTTGTCTCGGATCTCGACGACCACGGTGTCGGTCATCGTCGAGAGCGCAACGCACGCTTCGGAGGCGCCCGCGTGCTTTGCCGCGTTGGTGAGGCTTTCGGCGACCACGTAGTAGACGGCCGCTTCGACTGCCTCGGGAAGACGGGCCGGCGCGCCCCCGGCGATCTCGACCGGAAACGGGGCGCGGTTGGCGAGCGACTGGAGGGCGGGTACGAGCCCGCGGTCTGTGAGGATCGCCGGGTGAAGGCCACGAGCGAGCTCCTGGAGCTCCTCGAGCGCGCGTTTCAGATCCTCGCCAACGCCCTCGAGAAGTGCCTCCGCGGCCGCCGGGTCCTTGCGCACGCACTCCTGGGCCATCCGCAGGTGAAGAGAGAGCGTGACGAGACGCTGCTGGGCGCCGTCGTGAAGGTTGCGTTCGAGTCGCCGGCGCTCCGCGACGCTTGCCTCGACGATGCGCGCTCGTGAGGCCGTCAGCTGATCGTGTGCCTCGGCGCTCTCGAGGGCGAGTGCAACGAGTTGTGTGAAGTCGGCGAGGCGTTGCTCCGCATCCGGTGGGAAGTAGTCGGGGCGCGCCGAGAAGACGAAGAGCGCACCCCAGAGGCGGCCGCCCGCGGTGATGGGCGCTACGACGGAAGATCGGTAGCCGGCGAGGCGGGTGAGCCGTGCAGCTTCGCCTGGAACGTTCGTGTAGTCGTCGATGCGGCCTCCCTGATGTGAGGCGCGGTTCACCGGGCTGCCGGGGGCGCTGTACGGAACGACCGTTCCGACTTCGATTCCGGCGCCTTCGCCGTCGTTCCAGCACCCGACGATAAGGCCGGCATGCGGCTCCCAGCGAACCGTGGCGGCGGTACGCGCTTCCAGGAGCCGTCCTGCCTCCTCGGCAACCGTCTGGAACACCTCCTTGGGGGTGGCTCCCGATGCAACGAGAGTGGCTACTCGACGGAGTGCAGCCTGCTCGTCGACGAGTTGACTCGGAGCACGACGGTTCATCGCGCTGACCCTAACGCCCACCTCTCCCCCACGGGGGGAGCCGGGAGAAAGAGTCGGGCTAGCCACACTGCGCACGGCAGCCCACGCAGGCAGGATCCGTGCATGCGCCGACGGATTCTCGTCATTGACGACAACACCGCGTTCCGCGGTGCTGTGGGTCAGCTACTTGCGGCCGACGGCTTCACCGTCGTGGCCGGGGCCGCAACCGGCGAGCGTGGCGTCCAGCTTGCGAGGGAGCACAAACCCGACCTGGTGATCGTCGACGTGCAGCTACCGGATACCGACGGATTCGATGTCGCAGAGCAACTTGCCGGGCTGGATCCGGCTCTCGAAGTGATCCTCACATCGAGCCTCGACAGCAGCGACCTCGGTGCGCTCGTGACGGAGAGCCCGGCGCGTGGCTTCGTCCCGAAGGCCGAGCTCTCGGCCCCGGCGATCGAAGCACTGCTCGCGCCGAACCCGCTGAGCGTCGTCACCGACTCGTAGGAGGCGTGATTTCGGCGACAATACGCGGCGTCGACGTCGAACACCCTGATCCCGAGCACGCACAGGCACCTATTCGCGTTGCCCTCGCCGACGACTCGGTGCTCCTCCGCGAGGGCATTGCCCGTCTGCTCACCGACAAGGGATTCGAGATCGTCGGGCAGAGCGGCACGGCCGAGGATCTGCTGCTGAAGGTCCGTTCGTACACACCCGACGTCGCGATCGTGGACATCAAGATGCCGCCCACGCACACCGACGAAGGTCTGCGCGCGGCCAAGGAGATCCGCGAGAACCACCCCGGCACGGCGGTGCTCGTCCTCTCCCAGTACGTCGAGGAGGGCTACGCGCTCGAGCTACTCCAGGACAGCGCCGAAGGCGTCGGCTACCTCCTGAAAGACAGGGTCTATGACCTGACCGACTTCGTCGCCGCAGTCAAACGCGTGGCCGGAGGTGGCTCCGCGCTCGATCCGAGCGTTGTCTCCCAACTCGTCGGCCGGCGACGCCGCGACGACCCGATCGGCGACCTGAGCGCCCGCGAGCGAGAGGTCCTGGCACTGATGGCCGAAGGGCTGTCGAACTCGGCGATCGCCGCTCGCGTATTCCTGACAGAGCGCGGCGTCGAGAAGCACGTCACGAGCATCTTCCAGAAGCTACGCCTCCCCGTGGCCGCCGACACGCATCGCCGCGTTCTGGCTGTCGTCGCCTTCCTACAGTCCTAGCCGGCACCGCCGGAAACGGTGTGGGCAGCCACACCAAAGCCGCGAGCGAGCCTCATTTCCGATCGGCCGCCGGAGTGCGAGTGTCGACTCGTACCCCGAAACCCTCAGAAGGAGCCGGAAATGAACGCACGGAGCCACACACCGATGTCCGTCCTGAAGCGCCTGCACCACGGAAGGAACGCCTCGACGACGACGCCTGCGACAACCGAAGATCGCCGTCACGAGCATCGACCCGGTGACTCCGAGTCGCCCGCCGGCAAGGGCCGTGGCGTCCTCCTGTTCGTCCTGCTGATCGCCCAGCTGATGGTCATCCTCGACATCACGGCCGTGAACATCGCGCTGCCGAGCCTCGCGAAAGACCTTCAGCTCACTGGCTCCGACATCAGCTGGACCATCACCAGCTACTCGCTCATCTTCGGAAGCCTGCTCCTCTTCGGCGGCCGGGCCGCCGATCTGCTCGGGCGCCGACGGATGTTCCTGACGGGCCTGGCTGTGTTCACCGCATCGTCCTTCGCGTCGGCGATGGCGGGCTCGGCGACGGCCCTCTTCGCGGCCCGCGCGGGTCAGGGCCTTGGTGCCGCGATGCTCTCCCCCGCCGCTCTTTCGATCATCATGACCACGTTCCAGGGAAGCCAGCGGGCGAAAGCGCTCGCCGCCTGGGGCGCAGTCGGAGGCGCGGGCGCCGCAATCGGCGTCCTCGTCGGCGGCCTCCTCACCGAGTTCGGCGACTGGCGGGTGATCTTCTACGTCAACCTGCCGGTCGCAGCGGCACTCGCAATGGCAGCCGTCAAGATCGTGCCCGCCGATACCGAGAAGCCTCGCTGGCGGGGGCTCGACCTCCGTGGAGCGACGCTCGCGACGACCAGTCTCGGTGCCATCGTCTTCGCGATCACCCAGGGTCAAGCCGCCGGCTGGACGTCGCTCCAGACGCTGCTGTGCGGTCTCGGTGGCCTTGCCGGCCTCGCTGCCTTCGCCGTCTTCGAGCTCCGCACCGATGCACCGCTCCTGCGCATCGAGCGGCTTGCGGATCGCGCCGTCGGCGGCGGCGTCTTCCTGATGCTCTCGGCTGCCGGCCTGATCTTCGGCCTCTTCCTGCTCAGCTCGCTCTACCTGCAGAACGTCCTCGGCATGGGGCCGCTCGCGACCGGGCTCGCCTTCATCCCTCTCGCGCTCGCGGCGGGAGTCGGCGCCCACGCTGCCGGTCACATCGTCGGCCGGCACGGCGTGCGCGGGCCGCTCGCCGGCGCATTCGTCGTCGCGGCCGGCGGCATGACGCTCCTCGCCCACGTCGGCGAGACCGGCAGCTACGTCCGCGACGTGCTGCCGGGAATGCTCGTCGCAGGGTTGGGGCTCGGCGTCGCCATCGTCTCGGTCTCGATCGCGATCCTCACCGGCGCCCGCGACGCAGAGACGGGAATGATCTCGGGCCTCAGCTCCACCAGTCACGAGATCGGCGGCACGCTCGGTATCGCGATCTTCTCGACGATCGCAGCCGGCAGCGGCGTCCTCGCCGGCCCCCAGGTCGCCTCCGGGAATCTCCCACGCGTTCATCGCAGCCGCGATCCTCGCGAGCCTCGCCAGCCTCGTCGCGCTGGCCGTCCTGCCCGGGGCACGCCAATTCGTGGCGAAGCTGCGGCTGAACCCGCTCGCGATGCCGGCTCACTGAGCCCAGTCCCGACCGAGGCAATCATCCGCATCAGGTCGTGGGCGTCACTCCCTGGGCGTCCCGACTGCCGTCATCGGGGCGGCGAGCGATCCCAGGCCACATCGCCGGGATCGCTCGCCGCCTTCTCCGCGTGTAAGAGGCGAAAGGCATGACCTGCCTCGTGCGTCTCGAAGGGGTGCAGCAGACCCGAAGCATGCGAGACGAATGGGCCGGACCGGCAGCGAGCCGGATCGAAAGCCGGCTCGCTGCGCCCGGCTCGGAGCTCCGTCGTCGACCGCGGCCGTCGCGATCGCCTCGCGCGAGGCTGATCCCCCGCCCTCCCGGCACACAGCGCGACTGCGGGGCGTCCAGCCGGCCACGGCGGAGGCTGTCGCGGAGTGCCGGCGGCGCGAATTCGGGGCGGCGGCCCGTTTGGGCGCGCTCCTGTTCTCCGCTGCCGAAGTCCCGTAGGGTCGTCGTATTCGTAGGGCCAATCGAACGATTGGAGGAATTGATGCGTGACCGACTTACCCTCATCATCGCGATCACCGCGCTTGTCGTGGCGGTGCTTGGCGCGACGCCGTTCGGGGAGGCCGCGTACAACGCGGTCGTGCCAAGAAACAGTGTGGGATCGGCGCAGCTCCGCAAGGGCGCAGTCACCGAGGCAAAACTCCGTGGTGACGCTGTCACCAGCGGCAAAGTCAAGAACCGCTCCCTGAAGGCGATCGACTTCGCCACCGGCCAGATCCCCGCCGGGCCAGCAGGGCCGAAGGGGGACAAGGGAGACAAGGGCAGCAAGGGAGACAGGGGCAGCAAGGGCGATGCGGGGCCGAGCGACGGATATGCGGACGATTCGCCGGGCCCATCGGCATTCCCTGCCGGACCCCAGACTCGGGTGGCGACGCTGCGGATCCCTGGCGCGGGCAAATACCTGCTCTGGGCAAAGAGCTGGCTCAACAGACCAACAGCAGGGCAGCCGACTCAGTTCACCTGCTGGCTCGTTGCGGGCACGGAGAAGGATCTCAGCTTCGCGAGTGCCCCTACCGGATTGCAGCAGACGACGACAAACATGCTCGCGATCGATGTCAAGGAGGCAACGACCGTCAACCTCAACTGCACCGGCTCGGGCGCGGGAACGGCGAACTCCTCGAAGATCATCGCGGTCAAGGTCGGGAGCCTGACAACCAGCACCGGCTAGAGGCCGCCGCGCTCTCATGAAAGCCAGGCAACGGGCGGGTGGTCGCGTGGTCAATCTCCACGCGACCACCACTCCTCATGTGGTCGGGTGACGCCGTCGTGGGACGGTGCGGCGCGGCACCTGACCCCCTGCGGAGGTTCACGCACACTGGTCGGCCGGGGAGCTCGCAAGGATTGTTCTACTCGCCGGAACGTGGCCGTCACCCGGCCCCTGATCGACCGTTGAGGTTCGGCCCGAACGGGGGCATGAGCGTCGTTCGACGGCTCCAGTGACCCGTCCGCGCGCCCTCGAGCGGCAAACTCACGGCCGACGAAAGAGTCGAGATCCTGAACCCGGGGTGATAAGCTCTGAGTGGTGCCGTAAACGATCGGCGCCGCCACGCTCGTACGGGTGCCGCATTGATCGGTCCCGTGACACTCCCATCCTCAGCGAATTGGGTGGTCCTGCTTTTCGTCGGCCTGTGCTTCGGGCGGCGGCCAGCAGAGTCCTCCCGCAATCGCGGGGAAGCCACCAATGCAGGGAGTTCTCATGGGTACCGCAGTCAGTCTTCTGATGATCGCCGCCGGCGCCATCATGGTTTGGGCGGTCGACGCGACCGTTTCGGGGATCAACATCCACACGGTGGGGATCATCCTCATGGTGATCGGCGCCGTAGGGCTCGTGCTCTCGATCGTCTTCTGGTCGAGCTGGGGCGGCTTCGGCGGCGCCAACCGGCCCGAAAGCACCACGACCGTGGTCAAGCACTGACCGTTACCGCGATCCCCTCACCGGGAAGAAGAGAGGCCCCAATGTCTATCTGGCTCCTGATCCTGATCATCGTTGTCGTCGTCCTCCTCATGGGTGGCGGATTCGGCTACCGCAGGCGCTCATAGCACCCGCTCGCCCCCGGTCAGCATGGCTCGTCCATCACGCATCCCAACCCGCGGAGGTCCAACACCATGATCTGGCTCCTTGTGCTGATCCTGCTTGTGCTCGCGTTCGGAGGAGGCATCTTCCTCTCCAAGTTCCTGTTCATCCTGATCGTCGTCGCGCTCGTGCTCGCGGTTGTCGGCGGACGGTCACGAGCCTGACCCTGCACACACTCGTTCGCGACCGTCGTCAGCACCGACCGTCGCGCCAGACCACGAATCGAGTCCCACGATTCTCGAAAACCCCCTGCAAGAAGGAGCACACGATGAGCGGTACCACTGATGAGATCAGCGGCAGAACGAAAGAGGCGGTCGGCGTTCTCACCGACGACAAGGAAATGCAGCGAGAAGGCAAGACCGACCAGGCCGCTGCCACCACCAAGAGCAAGCTCGACAGCGCCAACGACTGGGCGAAACACAAGATCGACGACATCAAGAACAAGCTGAACAAGAACAAGTGATCGGGGGGGGGCCAGCCGCGAAAGGCGACGGCCGTGCCCGGTCGCCCAGGCACGGCCCCGGCCGACACGTGGATCGCGGACACACCACGGCTCATGGTCGTCGCTGCCGAATCCCGATTCTGAACAAGCTTCGCGAGCACGATCACAAGCGAGGAGGCATCATGAAAACGCTCAACCGCAACTCATCTTCCCGCCATCGCGATCGTCTGCTTTGCCGTCGCCTGGTTCATCGCAGCAGGTCACGGCCTCTTCGGGACCGATACGGAGTGGCTGTTCGCCGGCCTTATCGCGTTCGCCGCGGCGCACCTACCCTGAGCCGCAGCCCGCGCGGCTCGTCGGTCGTCGCTATTCAGCACTTCAGGGCAACTGGTTCAGCAGGCGCCCGGATGTGTAGGCCCAGACGCGGGGGCGAGAATGAGTCTGAGGGTGCGCGATGCGTTGTCGGCGGGACAGCCACGATCTCGGCCTTCGGCGGGTCTTACATCTAGAGGGAGGTTGGGATGGCCGCCTTCACTGTCTTCGGAGCACCGAGATGGCTCTCTGTGATCATCGTCATCCTGATCGTGGCGGCGGCGATCTACTTCGTCAGGCGCGCCTGAAACGCGCGCCTCACGAAAGGGTTGCCGCCCAGGAAAGGCCGCGAGACGGCTTGAATCCAGGCCACTGTGGTGCGACGGGGCTAGAACTGCGTCCCACGAAATCGTGAGAACGCTCACGATGTAGCAGCGTTCGCCACCTCGGTCGCGAGCTCGGGGTTGTGCCAAGCTCCGTCGGGGGCGATCAGCTCGTCGGCTTGCTTCGGTCCCCAGGTGCCCGGCTGGTACGGGTGCGCTTCGTGATGCGTCGTGAGCACGGGATCGACGACCGCCCAGGCAGCCTCGACTGTGTCCTCGCGGGTGAAGAGCGCGCCGTCACCGGCGAGCGCGTCGCCGAGCAGCCGTTCGTAGGGGGCTTCCTCGTTCGGTTGTGCGTCGAGCAGGAAGAGCTCACGCTGGTCGCCGACGAATTCCTCGCCTGGACGCTTGACTCGGGCCGCGAGTGCGATCGCCGCCTCCGGGGCGATCCGGAAGCGTAGGTAGTTTGCTGGCCCTCCTGCCGGTGAAGAGTCTGCAAAGAGCTGCTGCGGCGGCGGCTTCAGCTCGACGAGTATCTCGGTAGCCGTCTCGGGTAGGCACTTGCCGGAGCGCAGGTACCACGGCACCCCTGCCCAGCGCCACGAGTCGATGTGGAGCCGGGCGGCGCAGAACGTTTCGACGTCCGAGTTGGCCGCCACGCCGGGCTCGTCGCGGTAGCCGACGAACTGGCCGCGCACGAGGTCTTCGGGCGCGAGTGGGCGCATGGCCTTGAAGACGTCGAGCTTCTCGCTCTGGAGTGCTCCGAAGCCTCTGTAGGCGGGTGGCTCCATCGCGAGCAGCGCGACCACCTGGAAGAGGTGGTTCTCGACGACGTCGCGTAGGCAGCCGGCTGTCTCGTAGAACGCTCCTCGGCCCTCGACGCCGAACTCCTCAGTCAGCGTGACCTGGACACTGGCGATGTAGTTGCGGTTCCAGATCGGCTCGAGGAACGAGTTCGCAAAACGGAAGTAGAGGAGGTTCATGATCGCTTCCTTGCCGAGGAAGTGATCGATGCGGAAGATCGAGTCCTCCGGGAACACTGACCTCGCGACACCGTTTAGCTCCCTTGCCGAAGCGAGGTCGCGCCCGAACGGCTTCTCGACGATGACCCTGCCGTCGCGTGCCAGGCCCGCCCGGCCGAGTCCCTTGATCACGGTCACAAACAGCGCGGGCGGGATGGCGAGGTAGTGGGCAGGGTGCTCGGCTCCGGCGAGCGCGTGCTCGAGCGCCGTGAACGTGGCCGGGTCGTTGTAGTCCCCGTCGACGTACTCGAGCAGGGAGAAGAGGCGGCCGAGCGCCTGCTCGTCGTCGATGCCGCCGGCGTCGTTCGCGATGCTGTCGCGAACCCGTTCTCGAAGTCGCGCAAGGTCCCAGTGCGAATAGGCGACGCCGATTACCGGGACGTTCAGCGTCGGGTTCCCCGTTACAGCCTCGCGACCACCGCGTCGAAACACCCGCGCGCGCCGGCGCCGCCAGGCGCTTGGCGGCTTCCTCCTCGCCACCTTCTACGCCACGATGGTCGCCGCCGGACTCGTCGTCGAATTCGTCGAACTACACCACCTTCCTGAACATCGTCTTCCTGCTCATCGCAGCAGCGCTGCTCTGGCGTTTCTACACCACCGGCGGACGACAGATGCTCAAACTGATGAACGAACCGACCAGCGACACGACCAGCCAGGCACACGACCACCCAGGATAACCACGCTCCGGTCGTAACGACCCGGCACCCTTTCGAAAACGAGTTGACTCGGATGCGGGGACTCCATCCACCAACGAGCCTCGAGCACCTTGAGACTGAAACGCCTGGGCCGGGCGACCCACGCCGTGAAGGATTCGAACGCGCCTGGAAAGACGCCCGCTCCGCGGCGCATCGAGATGCGCCGGTGTGCTCCCGCTTGCGGGCTGCCTCAGGCGGCGACGACGACGT
>CAWGLG010000001.1:0-26868 GCA_963823355.1 uncultured Thermoleophilia bacterium | reverse complement strand
TTGTACGCAGGAGAGGAGATTAAAAGAAGAAGCAGCAATACATGTGTACCGGTCAGGCGTACACAAAAAATCGAGCAGGTGCTGTCGGAGAAGACCCCGCTCGTGATCGGCGTTGTGCTCGTGCTCGGGTTCCTGTTGCTGCTGCTCGCGCTCCAGGCCCCCGTGATCGCAGCCGTGGGCGTCGTCACGCCCCTTCTCGCCGTGGGGGCGGCCTTCGGCGTCGCCCGCCTGATCTTCCAGGACGGCCACGGCGCCGGCCTGCTCGGCTTCGAGTCGCAGGGCTCCATCGACGCCTGGGGCCCCGTCTTCTTCTTCGCGATGATCTTCGCGATCTCGATGGACTACACCGTGTTCCTGCTCTCGTCGGCGAAGGAGCACTACGACCGCAGCCAGGATCCGCGCGACGCGATGGTCGGTGGCCTCGCGCACTCCGGGCGCGTGATCTTCGCGGCCGCGGGCGTGATGGTGGCGGTGTTCCTCACGTTCGCGCTCTCCGGGCCGCTGCCGCCCAAGGAGATGGGCGTCATCCTCGGCGTCGCCGTGGCGCTCGACGCGCTCCTGATCCGGCTCGTCCTCGTCCCCGTGGCGCTGCGGCTCCTCGGCACCTGGGCGTGGGGCCTGCCGCGCTGGCTCGACCGAATCCTCCCGGACGTCAGGTTCGGGCACTCCTGAACAATCGAGAATCGAAAGGACCACCATGAACGTGACTACCGAAACCTTCGAGCGCGACGTGATCGAGAAGTCGCGAAAGCATCCCGTCGTCGTCGACTTCTGGGCCGCCTGGTGCGGGCCGTGCCACGCGCTCGCGCCCGCCATCGAAGCCGAGGTCGCCAAGCGATCGGAGCAGATCGAGCTGGCCAAGGTCGACGTGGACGCCGAGACCGCGATCGCGGCCCGCTACGGCGTCCAGAGCCTCCCCACCGTCGCGGTCTTCGCGAACGGAAGGCGGTGACCGGCTTCGTCGGCGCCCAGCCGGCGACGGCGATCGGCAAGACCTCGACGGTGTGATCGCGGAGCACGCAGTGGCGGTGGGGTCATGAGCCTTACCGCCACCGCGCGGTCGATCCGCGGCACGCTGCGCCAGGACGTCCTGGTCAACGGCGAGTTCCACCTCGTCACGGACGAGCCCGAGTCGGTCGGCGGCGAGGACAGCGCGCCCGCGCCCACGAGCTTCTCCCGGCGGCGCTCGCGAGCTGTGTCTCGACGGTGCTCGTCATGTACGCACGGACGAGGAGTGGACCTCGGCGACGTGACGGAGGACGTCGACTACGGCATCACGCGACCCCCCGCTGTTCGACGTCACGATCGCGCGCACGGGAGACCTGACGGCAGAGCGGCTCGCGCGGCTCGAGAAGGTCGGCGCAGCTGCCCCGTGCAGCAGTCGCTGGAGCGGGCGTAGAGATCGTCGAGCGGATCGCGCTGCGCAACGCGGAGGGCCGCTCGCCGTGACCTGATCCGGCCCCGGCCGCCGGCGCTCGAGCCGGTACCTGAACGGATTCTGCCCCCGGGCTGAACATTTCCCTACGTTTTGCCCAGGAGGATGCGCGACTGGGTGCGGTCGGCATCGTCGGCCCTGGGCCGCCCGGCCCGCGGACGCGGACAAGGAGCCTCCTCGTGACGAAAGCACTCGCGGCGCGCATGTTTCTGGTGGCGGCGGTCATCCCCGCCGTCGCACTCCCGGCGGCGGTGGCAGCCCCGCCCGGACCTCGGCCAAGCCCGTGATCGAGATGAAGACGAAGAACCTGGGCAAGGTGATCGCGACGCCGACGAAGCTCGGGATCTACTACTGGGCAGCGGAGAAGAAGGCAAAGGGCAAGATCAGGTGCACGGGATCCTGCGCGAAGGTCTGGCCACCGGTCTACGTCAAGGGCAAGGTTGCCAAGCACTACAAGGGCGTGATGGCGACGCTCGGCACGATCAAGCGGGGCAAGAAACGGCAGCTGACCGTGAACGGCCTCCCCGCCTACACCTACCACGGCGACTCGGCCGGGATCGTGCTCTGCGACAACGTCGACGGCTGGTTTGCCGTCCGCGCGGGCGCTTGACCCGAACGCAGTGAAGTGAATGCTCCGTAGGGCGGCGCCCGCGCTTCGCGCCCGGCGCAGCGAGCCGCCCGACCGGGCAATCCGCCCCGCCGCCCGCCCCGGCGCTGGACAGCCCTCCGGCCGGTCCGGGTCAAGCCACGGGCAGCCTGCGACCCCGAGGGCGGTGCCAGTTGGAGGGCCTGCAACGAACATCTTCCGCCCGACTCCGCCCGGCAGGAGGCCCCGAGCCGGCGGAGCCGCCCGGCAGGTGGCGGGCGCTCGGCCTGCTGGCGGCCGCGATGGTGCTGTCCATGGCGACGTGGTTCTCGGCTTCCGCGGTGCTGCCGCAGCTTCGCGACGAGTGGTCGCTGTCGACCTCGTCGGCGTCCTGGCTGACGATCGCGGTGCAGCTCGGGTTCGTCGCCGGCGCGCTCGTCTCCGCCGTCGCCAATCTCGCCGACACGGTGGCTCCAAGGAGGCTGATCCTGGCCGGGTCGCTGGTCGCCGCGGCGGCCAACCTGGGCCTGCTGGCGGTGTCGGGCGCCGCGGGGGCGATAGTCCTTCGGGTCGTGACCGGGATCGCGTTGGCCGCCGTCTACCCGCCCGCTCTGAAGGCGATGTCGACCTGGTTCCGGGCCGGGCGCGGCACGGCGCTCGGGATCATGGTTGGAGCTTTGACGTTGGGATCGGCGCTGCCCCACCTCGTCAACGGCGTCGGTGGGGTGGCCTGGGAGACCGTGATCGTGACCACGTCGCTCCTGCACCGTCGCGGCGGGCCTTCTGGCCGGGTTCGCGTTCCACGAAGGACCGTACGGTTTCCCGCCTGCCGTCTTCGATCCGAGGCAGGTGGGCAGGCTGAGCCGCGATCGCGCCGTCCGGCTCACCTCGATCGGCTACTTCGGGCACATGTGGGAGCTCTACGCCATGTGGGCGTGGTTCGCGCGGCCTTTGCGACCGACGCGCTCAGGCTGCACGACGTCGCGGATCCCACCGGGGCCGCGCGGCGCTCCTGACCTTCGCGGTGATCGGCGCCAGGGGGCGGTCAGCTGCTACGGCGGCGGCGTCCTCGGTGACCGCTGGGGCCGGACCCGGTTGACGGCGTCCGCCATGGCCGTCTCGGGCAGTTGCGCGCTCGTCATCGGTCTGCTCCGAGACGGCCCGCTGGTGCTGCTCGTCGCCGTCGCTCTCGTGCGGGGGCTGACCGTGGTGGCGGACTCGGCGCAGTTCTCGACCATCGTCACGGAGGTCGCCGATCAGGCCTACGTCGGCACCGCGGTCACGATGCAGCTCGCCGTCGGCTTCGTTCTCACGGTTGCCACGATCTGGCTCGTGCCGGTGATCCGGGACGGGTCGAGCTGGTTCTGGGCGTTCGTCCTGCTCGTCCCGGGGCCGGTGATCGGGGTCGCCGCGATGCTGCGGCTGAAGTCTTTGCCCGAGGCGGCAAAGATCGCGGGCGGGCGAGGTTGAATAGACTCCCCCCGTGATCGAGGTCGGCCAGAGCGCATCCCGCACGTGGCGTGTGCGGAAAGCGAGATCGAGGCGCGTCACCGAGATCTCCGGCGACCGGAACCCACTCCACCACGACGCGGAGCTCCTGCGCCGAGCCGCTTCGGGCGCATCATCGTCGAGGGCGGCGTCACTTCCGGGCTGCTGAATGGCTCGTCGCCGAGGACCTGCCTGGGCCCGGCTCTGTCTCCCTGCACGTCGACTGGAGCTTCCGCACCCGCGTAGCCCGGCGACGAGATCACGGCGACCGCAGAGGTGCTGGAAGACCCGGTCGACAAGCCGATCCACCAGCTCGCGACCACGATCACGAACCAGGAGGGCGTCGTCGTCCTCGACGGCACGGCGCTCGTCTGGCAGGAGCCGCTCGGCTGAATCAGCGGCGGCAGCCTCGAGGGCCGGCTGTGCTCTCTACTCGTATCGCAGCGCCTCTCCGGGCTGGAGGCGACAGGCTCGCCGGAGCGGGAAGTGCAGCACGAGCAGCGCCACGCCCAGGGTCATGACGAGGGCGACGCCGAGCGGCCAGAGCGGGAAGCGGAGCGCGAAGCTCGTGTGGAACGCGTTGCCCATGAAGTGGAGAACGACACGACCGAGGACGTACCCGACGCCGATCCCGGCGAGCCAGCCGAGCAGCGCCAGCGTCAGGCCCTCGGCGCGGTAGATGCGCCGGATCTGGCGGGATCGCGCCCCCAGGCTGCGCAGGATCGCGATCTCGCGCCGTCGTTCCAGCACGTTCGTGGTCAGCGCACCGACGAGGCCGATCATGCCGACGGCGACGAGCGGCAGCCCCAGGGCCATGATCACGGCGACGATGGTTCGTGCCTCCGAGCGCTCCGCCTCTCGTTGGACGTGACGGAGCACGCTGCCGACGCCGTAGCCCTCGGCGGTGAGCGCCTGCAGGAGACGACCGTTCAGCTGCTCGATGCCGGCCTCGTCGAGCGAGGCACCCGTGACCCAGAAGACGGACTGGATCCTCCGAGCGGTTGACCTCGAGGAGTGTGTCGACGGGGACGAAGAGCCCCTCGCCGTCGTTGACCATCCGGTCGTCGATGCCGATCACCTCGTAGCCACGAGCCCGGTGCGATCCTCGACCGTGACGGTGTCGCCGACGTCGAGACCGGTCTGGGAGGCGAGTGCCTTGCCGATCACCGCCACGCGGGCCTTGCCGGTCACCTCCTCGTCGTCGAACCAGCGGCCGCGCAGGAGCTCGTAGTCGTAGATCGTGTCGGCGGGCAGCCCCCACGCCCAGGTGTCGATGCCCGTCGGCCGCGACGTGGCTCTCGATCGAAGGGCTGGACCGCTGCGACGCCGTCGACGCGGAGCATCGTCTCGCGGGCGCCGGCATCCAGGGGCAGGCGGTCGCCGGAGGAGGTGACGCCGTAGACGATGATGTCGCCGCCCTCGAGTCTCTCGGTCTGCTCGCTGATCGCCAGCATCGTGAGACTGACTGCTCCGAAGGCGACGACGGTGCCGACGGCGAAGGCGACGAGAGCGGCGGTCGCGAGGCTCCGGCCCTTGCGGCGGGCCGCGTTCCGCAGCCCGAAGCGGGACAGGCGAGGGCAGGAAGCGCGCTCGGGCGACGGCTCGGTCGAGCCGGCCGGTTCCGTAGCGGGCCTCGATACCCGCCGTCTCAAGCGCCTCGCGCACCGGCACCCGGGCGGCTCGCCACAGCGCCGGCACGGAGGCGATCGCGGTGACGCCGAGGCCGACGGCCAGGCTGAGTCCGACCGCGAGCGGGCTGACCTGCCAGCCGGGGTCGATGCCGAGGAATCGACCGCCGAGGAAGTCGACGAGCAGGTTCGCGATCAGGAAGCCGACCGCGATGCCCACCAGGGTCGCCGCCCCGCCCAGCAGGAGCGCGGTGGTGAGGAAGCTGCGGGCGATCGAGCGGCCGCGGCCGCCGACCGCCTTCATGATCCCGATCTCGCGGGTCTGGTCGCGGACGAGCGTCGTCATCGTGGTGGCGACGAGGACGAGAGCCGAGAGCAGCGAGACCCCGGCGATCACCCAGAACAACGAGACGAAGCGGTCGAAGTCCTCCTTCCCCGGCCACTCGCCCGCAGGGCGGATCTCCGCGATGTCGTTGTAGAACACGAGCGGGTCGATCTCGGTCAGGCCTGCGCGCACCGCCTCGACGGTGGCAGCGATCGCGGCGGGGCTCGTGGTCGGTCAGTCGCACCTCGATGCGCGTGAAGCCCTGGAACCCGGCGAGCTCGTTGACCGTCTCGCTCGGGGACGTAGAGCACGGGGTCGCCGTCGGCGACCGTGCTGCCGAACTCGAGCGTCTGGCCGCGGCCGGTGACGACGAGAGGCCGCCAGGAGTCGTCGGCCGCTCGGATCTCGACCGTGTCCCCGACTGTCGGCGCGCAGCCGGCCCGTGCGGTCGTTCTGAGCCTCGGTCAGCCCCTCGAGCGTCCCGCGACCCTCGCGTGGTGCGACCCCCGCCGTGACCGAGACGACGTTGACCTGCTGGTCGGCGAAGTCGTGGACGCCGACGACCCACACGCGCCGGACCTGGTCGCCGACAGCCACGTCCGTCCAGAACGTCGCCCGGCCGTCGAGGCCCGCCACGTTCGGGATCGAGCGCAGCCGCGCTGAGATCGGCGTCGGTGATTCGGATTCCGCCGGGCTTGAGCAACACCTCGTGCGACGTGGTCGGTCGCGAGCCTGTCGGCGATGGCCGAGTTCACCAGTGACGGGGTCGCGAACAGCCAGAGCCCGGCGATCGCCGCGGCGAGAGTGGCGACCGTGAGCGCCGCCCGTGCCCGCCGGCGAGTGAGCTCGCGCCACGAGCGACGCGTCAGGGCCGACCGCCTCATCGCCTCATGGCCTCGAGTCGACGACGACGCCGTCACGGATCTCGACGACGCGATCGGCGCGGGCGCTCAAGGCCGGATCGTGCGTGACGAAGACGACGGTCGTGCCGGCCCGGTTGACCCGCTCGATCGCCTCGAGCGTCTCCACGGCGGTCGCCGTGTCGAGGTTGCCGGTCGGCTCGTCGGCGACGAGCAGGAGCGGGTCGCAGGCGAGCGCCCGTGCGATCGCGGTTCGCTGCTGCTCGCCGCCCGACAGCTCGCTCGGGAACCGGTCGACCCTGTCGCCGAGCCCGACGAGCTCGAGACGCTGCCGGGCGCGGTCGGCGCGCTCCGCGACACGGCCACGAGCGACGAAGTCGAGCGGCAGCATCACGTTCTCCAGCGCCGTGAGCGTCGGCAGCAGCTGGAAGAACTGGAACACGATCCCGACCGTCGCACCCCTCCAGCCGGCCAGCTCGTTCTCGCTCATCTCACCCAGGTCGTGCCCGGCGACCGTGACCCGGCCCCGGCTGGCGCGATCGATGCCAGTCATCACGTTGAGGATCGTCGACTTGCCGCTGCCGCTCGGCCCGATGATCGCGAGCATCTCGCCCGGGTCGACGCGAAGGTCGATCCCACGAAGCGCGGCGAACTCGACCCGGCCGGTGCGGTAGACCTTCCACACGCCGTCGAGATGGACGAGCGGGGCCGTCGCGACGCCGGTGACGGCGTCCGGCCTTGTTTCGGGGATCTCGGCCTGTCGGTCCACGGCCCTCCCTTCTGCCGGCGAGTATTGCCCGTCGGGCGCCCATGAGCCTCGGAGTCCGCCGCAGAGTCCGTACCGGCGAACTACTGAGGGGCGCCGCTTCGTACGCTCCGCTCGCTGGTGAGGCGCCGCCCTACCGGATCAGCGGTTTCCGCGCCTGTGGGCGACGTACCTCTGGTTCGGGGAGCCGCGACGCCACTGCAAGCCCCCTCTTTCGGCTGCGCGGAGCTGCGAGCGGGTGCGGCGCTCCAGCTCGAGCTCCTTCTCGAGGAGCGGCCGGTGCGAGTGAGCGGGGTCGTGGCGCTCGTCCTCGCCGGGATGATCGGCGGCAGGCATTCCGGGCCTCCTTTCGCTCGGGAGAGCGGCCCCACATCGACAGGGTGCAAGCCGCTCCACCGCCAAGGTTCCACGAACGGGCACGCCCCGCATCGGGCCGGCCCCGGGATCCAGCCTGCTTCGAACTACCGATGACCAGGCGCTCTATGAGAACATGTGTTCGTGCCCGGCGAGGGGCAGCGTCGATCCTGCACGCCGACCTCGACGCGTTCTACGCGTCGGTCGAGCAGCGCGACGACCCGGCTCCGCGGCCGGCCCGTGATCGTCGGGGCGGGCGTCGTGCTCGCTGCGAGCTACGAGGCGAAGGCGTACGGCGTGCGCACCGCGATGGGCGGGCGCGGCCGCACGTCGCCTGTGCCCGGACGCAGTCGTCGTGCCGCCCCGGATGGCGGCGTACTCCGAGGCGAGCAGGGCGGTGTTCGACGTCTTCGAGGACGCCGCCCCCGTCGTCGAGGGGCTCTCGATCGACGAGGCGTTCCTCGACGTCACGGGATGGAGCGGAGCGTCGGCACGCCCGTCGAGATCGCCACCCGGCTGCGACGGACGTGCGCGAGCAGGTCGGCCTGCCGATCACCGTCGGCGTGGCGCGGACGAAGTTCCTCGCGAAGGTGGCGAGCGGCGTGGCGAAGCCCGACGGGCTCCTCGTCGTGCCACCCGAGGGGGAGCTCACGCTCCCCTCCACCCGCTTCCCGTCGAGCGGCTCTGGGGCGTCGGCCCGGTCACCGCCGCCAAGCTCCGCGATCGCGGCATCACCACGGTGGGTCAGGTCGCGCTGCTGTCCGAGGGGGCGCTCGTCGCGATGCTCGGACGCGCGACCGGGAGCCACCTCCACGCGCTCGCCCACAACCGCGACCCGCGGCCCGTACAGGGCCGTCGGCGACGCGGCTCGATCGGCGCACAGCGCGCGCGCGGGCGTTCGCCGTGGTCGCACGAGTCTGTCGACGCCGACCTCGTCGCGCTCGTCGACCGGGTCACCCGACGCCTGCGTGCCGCCCGGCGCGTCGGGCGCACCGTCGTGCTCCGGCTCCGCTTCGGCGACTACGCCCGCGCGACCCGGTCGCACACGCTCCCCCGGGCGACGGCGAGCACCGCCGCGGTGCTCTCTGTCGCCCGCGGCCTCCTCGTGGCCTCGATCCCGGAGATCGAGCGCCGCGGCCTCACGCTCGTCGGCGTCTCGGTCTCGAACCTCGAGGACGCCCGGACGGTGCAGCTCGTGCTGCCCTTCGAGGGTGGCGCCTCCGAGGCGCTCGACGCCGCCGTCGATCAGGTGCGCGACCGCTTCGGGTCGAAGGCGATCACCCGCGGGGTGTTGCTCGGCCGGGATCCCGGCCTCACGATGCCGCTGCTGCCGGACTGAGCGCCGCGGCCGCAGAGGCGCCGGTCGCGGCCGGATCGCTTCGAACGGCTAACGTCTCCCGATGCGACGGGCCACGCTCTTGCTCGCTGCGGTTCTCGTACCGCTCTTCGCCGGGACGGCCGCAGCGATCGTGGCTGCTGGCGTGGACCCGCACAATCTCCCGATCGGCAAGCGCGTCTCGACGAGCGCCGCCGCGCGCGGCAGCGTCTTCGCGTGCACGATCATGAGCGGCGGCGGCGGCGCCTCCGCAGCCGGCTCCTGGATCGATGCCGACGGCACCTACGACGTGACGCTGAAGCCGACTGTCACAGGTGACGTCTCCTGGCCCGGCGCGAAGGTCACGTTCGGGTCGAGCAACGGCCGGCTCACCGTGAAGGGAAACGGGTTGCCGAAGGGCACCCACACCGGCACGTATCCGGTCTCGTCGAGCTCCGAGGCCTACAGGTACGACCGCAACCCGAACAAGATCACGTCCCAGGCGGTCAGCTGGATGCTTCCGAAGCCGGGCGCCGCACGCCGGCCCTCCTGCCTCAGCGGCGGGCCGATCGGCGTCGCGCTGAACGGTGTCGCGATCTTCGACGCCCTCGACGCGATGAACCGCGATGCCGCCGTCTACGAGATCCTCGACCGCTGCGACGGGCATCCGGAGCGCAACGGGCGCTACCACTACCACACGATCCCGGCCTGCCTGACGAGGAGCGACAAGGCCCGGCAGCATTCGGTCGTCGTCGGCTACGCCCTCGACGGCTTCCCGATCACCGGCCCGCGCGGAGACGGCGGCAAGGTGCTCTCGAACACCAATCTCGACGCCTGCCACGGTCATACCGGCTCGATCGTCCGGAACGGCAAGCGCATCCGCAGCTATCACTACCACGCCACGCCCGAGTATCCGTACACGCTGGGCTGCTTCAAGGGGACGCCCCTGAGGGTGCAGGGCGCCGCCGCGGCGGGCGGTGGCAGCGGCCCGCCACCACCACCTGCCCAGGGCTAGTCGGTCATGCGCGTCGTCGTCGTGCCTCGCTGGGGCGGCACTCCGATCGACGACTGGTATCCGTGGGCCGGAGCCGAGCTCGAGCACGACGACGTCTCGTTCGAGGCGCTCGCGATGCCCGATCCGGCCCAGCCGGAGATCGACGCCTGGATCGCCACCGCCTCGGCCGGCCTGGCCGGCGGAGCGCCCGAGGAGACGGTGCTCGTCGGTCATAGCGTCGGCTGCCGCGCCGCGCTCGGCGCCGTCGAGCGCCTCCCCGACGGTGTCGGGCTGAGAGGCCTGCTCCTCGTCGCCGCGTGGTGGGACGTCGACGACCCGTGGCCGAGCATCATCCCCTGGCAGGCGCTCGGGCACGACCCGGCACGCGTCCGGGCGGCGGCCGGCAGGCCCCGGGTCCTGCTCTCGGACGACGATCCCTTCACCTCCGACTGGCGCCGGAACCGCGACGGGTGGGTGAGGCAGCTCGACGCGGACGTGCGGATCGTCGAGGGCGCGAAGCACTTCAACGCTGCGCAGGAGCCCGCCGTCGTGGCCGCGATCCGCGAGCTTCTCTCGCCGCCGAGCTGAGCCGGTGGCCCGGCCGCGGCCGCAGCAGGCAACTTCCTGAGTTCCGCGACCGGACCTGTGGAGAACTACGGATGTCGGCCCTTGCGAGAAGGTCTAGCGGTACGGGCATGCGCGGTCCCGGTACAGCCTTCACGCCGACCGCCACCGGCGCCGGCGTCGCGCTCGTCGGGCTCGGACTCGTCGGGGCCGGGATCCTGGCCCGCCGGGACGTCGCGAGGTCGCTCTCGAGAGAGCACATCGTCGGTACCGCAGACATGAGCCCGGCGAACGCGCCGGTCAGGAGCGCTGCAGCGGCGCGCTCGTTGGCCGAGGTGATTCGGAGTCGCACGGTCGCTGCGGCCGCCGGGCACACCTATGCCGAGACGGACGAGTATCTCGCTCCGGGAGGCGGCACGACCTCCGATGCGGCGCGGGCGCTCGTCGCCGAGGGCACGGGCCAGCCGGTACGAAACCCCGCGTACGAGCTCTGGGTCACCTCGACGACGTTGCAGACGGCGCTCATGCAGGCCTACATGGCGTTCCGGCTCGCAGATCTGACGACGGGGCTCGGTGCGACGCTCGTCGTCGCTGGGGCCGGGATCGCGTCCGGCGGCCGGAGGTCATAGCCGGCCTCTTGCGGTGACGATCAGCGGGCGGGGGTGAGCCCGTGCCGCCGCATGACCGCGCCGATGCCTGCCAGGTCGGGCGGGCCACCGGCCGCGGCATCGAGGATGGCCGCCACCTCGCGGAAGTAGTCGGGGCCGAGGATGCCGGGCGTCACGACCGCCAGCTGCGTGGCGTCGACGTCACCCGTGTTCTCGAACTGGTGGACCGCGCCGCGGGGGATGCAGAGCGCCTCGCCGGGGCCCACCTCGGTCGGCATGCCCTCGATCGTCCATGTCAGGGCTCCCTCGAGCCCGTAGACCGTCTCCTCGTAACCGTCGTGGCTGTGTGCCGCCGCGACCCTGGAACCGGCAGGGACGTCGAACTCGAAGACCGCCACCGACCCCGCCGACTGCTCGCCCTCGACGAGGAAGCGGATCGCGAGCTCTCCGACCTTGATCTCTTCGCGCATGCTCGTTGCCATTGTGACTCTCCTCGTGGCTGCGTGGTAAAGTTACTTGACGATACGTGCCTTCCATCGGTGAGTCAAGTCACTTTACGAAAATGCCGAGAGACGCTCATCCCTTCGGACCGCCGCTCATCGGCGCGCTGCTGCGCATGCCCTGGGATGCGGTGCAGCGGCAGATGCTCGAGCGCCTGCACGAGCACGGCTTCGAGGACTTCGACGCGGCCTACCTGAGCGTCTTCCAGTACCCCGGCCCGCAGGGCGCAAAGCCGTCCGAGCTCGCCGCCCGGCTCCGGATCAGCAAGCAGGCGCTCAACTACCTGCTCGGCCAGCTCGAGCGCCTCGGCTACCTCGAGCGCCGGCCGGATCCCGACGACCTGCGCGCGAAGCGCATCGCCCTCACCCCACGCGGCGGCTCCGCGATCGTCGTCATCCGCGAGGCGGTCGCCGAGATGGAGACCGTCTGGGCAGAGCAGCTCGGCCCGAAGCGCTTCGCCCAGCTTCGCGGTCTCCTCGTCGAGCTCGACCAGCTGACGCCGTAGCGCGCTTCCCTCGCAGCTCGCCCGATGCGACAGGCAGGGAGAGAGCCGGAGAAGGGATTCGAACCCTTGGCCCCCGCTTTACAAGAGCGGTGCTCTGACCAGCTGAGCTACTCCGGCGACCGAAACATCGTAGTCGTGCGCGGCCCGCTGCGGCTTTACCGGCACGGCCAATCAGCGCAGCACCCGATGGCAGGACGTCGCTCGGGTGCCACGCTCCAAGTGAGCGAGAGGAGGTCACCATGACACGGGTGCTCGTCGCCCATGCCAGCAAGTACGGCTCTGTCGAGGAGGTTGCGAGGTACATCGGTGCCGTCCTGCGCGACGAGGGAACCGCCTGCCGCGTCGTCTCCGCGCGCGAGCCGCAGGATCTGGCGAGCTACGACCTCGTCGTGCTCGGCACGGGGCTCTACATGAGCAGGCTGCACCGAGAGGCGCGCCGGTTCCTGCGCCACCACCGAGACGAGCTTTCCCACATTCCGTTCGCGGTCTTCGCGATGGGGCCGTTGATCGACGACCCGGCCGAGAAGGAGAAGGTGCGGCCGCAGCTCGAGCGAGGGCTCGAGCGGTATCCCGAGCTCGATCCCGTTGCGACGGCGATCTTCGGCGGCGTCATCACCCCGACCGGATGCCGTTTCCCTACAATCGCATGCCGGCGGGCGACCACCGCGACTGGGACGAGATCCGGCGCTTCGCCGTCTCGCTTCCCGTCCGGGTGGCTGTAGCCGGATAGACCGCGCGCGCCGGTCGGGGCGTCGGCGCGGCCGCCTCGTTCTTGCCCGGTAGCGCGTACACCCGCGAGACTGGGGCGGTGCAGGGCTCCAACGTCACGGGACAGCGTTGGCTTCGCTCGTCCCACGCCGACCCGCCGGGCTCGGGCACCGCTCGGGGACACAGCCGGTGACGGACGAGACCGTCGTCGATCCCTCCTGCGACGCGCATGCCGGCGGGGCTCGTCCCGCTCCTCACGCTCATGATCCTCGTCGTGATGATGGACTCGCGCGCGATGACGGCGACGCTCCCCCAGATCGCCGACGATCTCGGCTCGTCGGTCTCGGCCGCGGGGCTCGCTCTCACGGCCTAATCCCGTTCGCCTACGGCGTCTTCCAGCTTGCGCAACGGCCCCTCGCCGATCGGATGGGGGCGGCGCACGTGATGTCGGTGGCCTGCATCGCCTTTTTCGTGGTCGTCGTAGCGGCTGGTAGCCGCTGTCCACGACCTGAGAATGCTCGTCGCCGTCCGGTTCCTCACGGGTGCGGTGGCAGCGGCGTTCTTCCCGCTCGCGCTGGCCACGGTCGGGAACCTCGTCGCCTACGACCGTCGCCAGCAGGTGATCGGGACGTTGCTTGCGGCCGTCGCGATCGGGCAGGTGCTCGGCGCTGCAGTCGGGGGATCGTCGCCTCGGCGATCTCGTGGCGCGCGATGTTCCTCGTCGACGCGGCGCTGGCCGCAGCCCTCGTGGTGCCACTCTGGCGGTACCGCGGCGCCGTGCCTGCGACGGCGGCCTCCGGGGATCCGTTGGCCGGCCATCGGCGGCTGTTGCGGAACAGCAGGGCGATGATCCTGTACGTGCTCGTGCTCGTGGAGGGGGCCGCGTTCTTCGGGGGAACCGGGTACCTCGCGCGCTGCTCCACGACGAGTACGGGGTCGGGCTCACCGGCGTCGGGCTCATCCTCATGCTCGACGGAGCGGCGATCTTCGTCACCAGTCGATTCATTCGACGCCTCGGGCCGCTGCTCGGCGAGAGTCGGCTGATCGGCCTGGGTGGAGCCCGACGGGCGGCGGGTTCCGCTCGCGCTCGCGTTCGGGACGTGGCAGGCGTCCATCCCGGCGGTCATCGCGCTGGGGGCCGGGTTCGTGCTCTGCCACTCCACCCTGCAGACGAGGGCGACAGAGCTCGACCCCGAGGCGCGCGGCACGGCGATCTCCCTGTTTGCCTTCAGTCTCTTCTTCGGGAGTGCCGCGGGCACCGCGCTCCTCGGTTGGCTGCTGGGAAGGCTCCGGCTACGACGCTGTCCGTCGGCGTGCGGCGTCGCGCTGCTCGGGCTCGCAGCCCTCGCACCGCGGCTGACTTCGCCGCCGTCGGCTTCGCTCGCGCCGGTCTCGGCTCTGCGGACGCGTGACCCGATGACCCGACGCGCACGACCAGGGGACCCGGCTGTTGCCGGGTCGACGATGACGCCCGTAACCGTGTCGGCGCGGCTCGTGCTGCGGCATACTCTCGCGATGAACTACCTACCGACACCACCTCCCACGACCGCATCCTCGCCGACCGCGCGCGCTACGTGAGCGCCGGCGTCTCGACGCCGAAGCTCGTCGTCTCCCACGCAGACGGCGCGTCGCGTCACGGACGTCGACGGTCGCACGTTCCTCGACTTCGCCGGCGGGATCGGCTGCCAGAACACCGGCCACCGCTTCGCACCCGTCGTCGACGCGATCAAGGCGCAGGCCGACGAGTACCTCCACCAGTGCTTCATGGTCGGGCGTCTACGAGCCCTACGTCGAGGTCTGCCGCCGCCTCGCGGAGCTGTCGCCCTGTGCCGGGCGAGCAGCAGAAGTCGATGCTCGTCAACTCCGGTGCCGAGGCCATCGAGAACGCCGTCAAGATCGCGCGCTCGGCGACCGGCCGGCCCGCGGTCGTCGTCTTCGACAACGCCTTCCACGGCCGAACGCTGCTGACGATGACGATGACCGCCAAGGTGAAGCCGTACAAGGCGGGGTTCGGGCCGTTCGCGCCCGAGGTCTACCGAGCACCCGTGCCGAACCCGTATCGCGGAGTCACGACCGACGACGCGATCGCGGGGCTGAAGCAGCTCTTCAAGGCCGAGGTCGACCCGGCGCGCGTCGCCTGCGTCGTGCTCGAGCCCGTGCAGGGTGAGGGCGGCTTCCTCGCCGATGCCGACCGACTACCTGCTGCGCCTGACCGAGATCTGTCGCGAGCACGGGATCCTCTTCGTCGACGACGAGGTGCAGTCCGGCGTGGGGCGGACCGGGAAGATGTGGGCGATCGAGCACTGCGAGGGCGTCGCGCCCGACCTGCTCGTCTCGGGCAAGTCGATCGGCGGCGGCCTGCCGCTCGCCGCCGTCACCGGCCCGGCCGTCGATCATGGACGCGGTGCCGCCCGGCGGGCTCGGCGGCACGTTCGGCGGCAACCCGCTCTCGTGCGCAGCAGCCGTCGCCGTGCTCGACGCGGTCGCCGATCCGGAGTTCCTCGCGCAGGCGAGCCGCGCTCGGCGACACGATGCGATCGCGCCTCGAGCAGCTGGCCGCGAAGCACGATGCGATCGGCGAGGTACGGGGCCTCGGCCCGATGCTCGCGTTCGAGCTCGCCGAGCAGGCCCCCGACCAGGCGGCCGCGATCGTCGCCGCAGCGTTCGAGCGGGGGCTCCTCCTCCTCGCCTGCGGCATGTACGGCAACGTGATCCGGCTGCTGGCGCCGCTCACGGTCGAGCAGGGCGTACTGGACGAGGGCCTCTCGTTGCTGGAAGATGCGCTCTCGGTTGCACTCTGAGATCCCCGATATCCGGCTCACCGGCCTGCGGAAGACGTACGGCGACGTCGTCGCCGTCGATTCGATCGACCTCGAGATCGCGCGCGGCGAGTTCTTCACGATGCTCGGCCCGTCGGGATCGGGCAAGACGACGACACTGAGGATGATCGCCGGTTTCGAGATCCCCACCGCCGGCACGATCGAGCTGGGGGGCACTGACGTGTCGCGTCTGCCGCCCTACGACAGGTCCGTCAACACCGTGTTCCAGGACTACGCGTTGTTTCCGCACATGACGGTGCAGCAGAATGTCGCCTACGGCCTGATGGTCAAGAAGGTGCCGAAGGCGGAGCGGCGGGTGAGGGTGGACGAGACCCTGGCGATGGCACAGCTCGAAGGGTACGGCGACCGCAAGCCAGCACAGCTCTCCGGCGGTCAGAGGCAGCGCGTCGCGCTCGCACGCGCGATCGTCAACAGGCCTCAGGTGCTTCTGCTCGACGAGCCGCTCGGCGCTCTCGACCTGAAGCTGCGTCAGGAGATGCAGATCGAGCTGAAGCGGATCCAGCGCGAGGTCGGGATCACGTTCGTCTACGTGACGCACGACCAGGAAGAGGCGCTGACGATGAGCGATCGCGTCGCGGTGTTCAACCGCGGCCGGATCGAGCAGATCGGCCCGCCCGCCGAGGTCTACGAGCACCCGGTCAGCGAGTTCATCGCAGGGTTCGTAGGAGTCTCGAACGTGATCGAGCGCGACGGTCGCCGCTATACGGTGCGACCGGAGAAGATCCACGTCCTGGTCGAGGGGGAGACCCCCGAGCAGGGCTCGCATGTGGAGGAGGGAACCGTTCGCGACGTGCTGTACGTCGGGCCGGTGACCAGGTATCACGTCACGCTCGACCGGGGTGGTGAGCTCCAGGCGCTCGCGCAGAACCTGGAGGAGACCTCGGGAGAGGTGCTGGCGACCAAGGGACGCCGCGTGCGACTGCAGTGGCGCCCGAGTCAGGAATCGGTAATCGTCGAACGGGAGGGAACGGAATGACTGAACGAAAACGGCGTCTCGGCCTACGGGCCGGGCTGCTGGCCCTGGTGGCTGCACTTGCGATCGTGGCCGCCGGCTGCGGCGGGGACGACGACAGCGGCAGCGCCAGCCAGATCGAGGGCCTCGGCTCGACGCTCGAGGAGATCCAGGCCAGCGCGAGGGAGGAGGGCGAGGTCAACATCGTCCAGTGGCCCGGCTATGCGACGCTGGTCGACGAGTTCACTGCGGCGACGGGCTGCAAGGTCAACGCGAAGGACGGTGCGAGCTCCGACGACATGATCTCGCTGATCCAGACCGGCGAGTACGACGGCGTCTCGGCGTCGGGCAACGCGAGCGTTCGCCTGATGGCGACCGGTGACGTCGCACCGGTGAACACGGACCTGATTCCGAACTACGCGGACGTGCAGGAAGGGATCAAGAACCAGTCGTACAACTCGCTCGACGGCGAGCCGTACGGCGTGCCGCACGGCCGTGGGCCCAACTACCTCATGTTCCGTACCGACGACGTGCCGGAGGACACGGACAGCTGGGCACGTGATCTGGCCCGACAGCTCCGAGACGTACAACGGCAAGATGTCGATCTACGACGACTCGATCTTCATCGCCGACGCAGCGGTCTACCTCAAGGCGACGCAGCCGGACCTCGGGATCGACAACCCGTACCAGCTCAACGAGGAGCAGTTCAACGCCGCCGTCGACCTGCTCAAGCAGCAGGCGCCGAACGTCGGCGAGTACTGGCCCGGTGACGTGGCGAAGCAGATCCAGTCGTTCACGAACGGCGACAGCGTCGTCGGGACGACCTGGCCGTACCAGTACGTCCAGCTGACCGCCGCCGAAGCCGCCGGTCGCCGTCAAGGCGATCAAGCCGAAGGAGGGCACCACGGGCTGGTCGGACACGTGGATGATCTACTCGAAGGCCGCGAATCCGAACTGCATGTACCTCTGGATGGATCACATGATCTCGCCGGAGGCGCAGGCAGCGGTGGCCGAGGGCTTCGGAGAGGCGCCGGTCAACCTGAAGGCCTGCGAGCTGACGAAGAACGAGAACCACTGCGACGACTACCACGCGGACGACGAGGACTGGTGGAGGACGTCTACTACTGGACGACGCCGGTCGAGGACTGCGCGGACGACGACGACGGCACGACCTGCAAGACCCAGGAGGACTGGAAGACCGCCTGGACCGAGATCAGGGGGTAACCGCTGAGCTCGGCCGTTCATGTCGAGTCGCCGCCCCGGGAATCCCCGGGGCGGCGGCTCTCGACGTTCTTCTTTCGTCACCCGCGGCTGCGGCTCGCGGCACTGCTGGCGCTGCCGTTCACGTGGCTGCTCGTCGTCTACTTCGGCTCGCTGTTCGTCCTGCTGCTCTCGGCGTTCTGGGACACGAACTCCTTCACCGGCGAGATCGTCCACACGTTCACGCTCGAGAACTTCCAGCGGATCTTCGAGCAGCCCGTCTACCGCGACGTTGCCTGGCGGACGATCCAGATGGCCGTCTTCGTCACCCTGGCCGACGTCGTGCTCGCCTTCCCGATCGCGTACTACATGGCGAGGATCGCCTCGCCACGGACGCGCAACCTGCTCGTGATCGCCGTGCTGATGCCGCTGTGGGCGAACTACCTCGTCAAGGCGTACGCCTGGCGCACGATCCTCTCCGACGGCGGGCGTGATCAACTGGGTGCTCGGCCCGCATCGGGTTCGAGCTTCGACGGCTACTCCACGGTCGGGCTCTGGCTCGTCTTCACGTACCTCTGGCTCCCGTTCATGATCCTCCCGATCTACGCGGGGCTCGAGCGGATCCCGTCGTCGCTGCTCGAGGCGTCGGCCGACCTCGGCGGTCGATCCTTCACGACCTTCCGCAAGGTGATCCTGCCGCTCGCGTTCCCTGCCGTCGTCGCGGGCTCGATCTTCACGTTCTCGCTCACGCTCGGCGACTACATCGCTCCCGGGCTGATCACGAGCGAGCAGTTCATCGGCACCGTGATCTACAACATCCGCAGCCAGGCGCTCCCGACCGCCGCGGCGTACTCGTTCGTGCCGATCGTGATCGTCGATCGGCTACCTGCTCGTGGCGCGCCGCCTCAAGGCGTTCGAGCTCTCTCTGATGACCGAGTCGCGCGTCACCCGCCTTCTGCTTCGGCTCGGCACCGGCCGCCACGCTCGTGTTCATCTACCTGCCGCTGCTGATCATCGGCCTCTACGCGTTCAACGAGAACGTGACGCAGAAGTGGCCGATCGAGAACTACAGCACGAAGTGGTTCTCCGTCGCCTTTCACGACGAGGCGGTGCGCGAGGCGCTCCATGCTCTCCGTGCTCGCCGGCCTTGGTGCGACCGCGATCGCTCTCGTCCTCGGGACGCTCGCCTCGATGGCGGTCGCGCGCTATCGGCTTCTTCGGCCGCGAGGTGATCACGTTCGCGGTGATCCTCCCGATCGCGCTCCCCGGCATCGTCACCGGTCTCGCTCTCCAGGCGACGATCGTCGACGTGCTCGGGCCGCTCGGCTTCTCCTTCGGCCTCTCCACGATCATCATCGGCCACGCGACCTTCTGCGTCGTCGTCGTCTACAACAACGTGATCGCGCGCATGCGCCGGACGGCGGGCTCGCTCGACGAAGCGTCCGCCGACCTCGGCGCAGACTCCTGGCAGACGTTTCGCTACGTGATGCTCCCCCAGATGCGAACGGCGCTCCTCGCCGGCGGGTTGCTCGCGTTCGCGCTGTCGTTCGACGAGGTGGTCGTCACGATCTTCACCTCGGGTGCGCAGCAGACGCTTCCGATCTGGATCTTCGCGACGCTCGTCGCGCCCGGCCGAGCTGCCGATCGTGAACGTCGTCGCGCTGTTCGTGATCATCGTCTCCGTGATCCCGGTCTGGTTCGCGCAGAAGCTCGCCGGCGGGAGCGATGGAGACGCACCGAAAACGATGGCGGTCGCCGAGCCGTAGAAATCTGTGGGCGTGTTGTCGGGTCGGCACGTTCGGAGTACCATCGGCTGGCCAATCGACAGCAGGAGGCTCTCATGAAGGTCGTCCACTGCCCGTGCGGCACGAACGTCGAAGGCGAGACCGACGACGCGCTCGTCGAGAACGTCCAGGCGCACATTGCGGCCGATCATCCCGATCTCGTCGGCAAGTACTCCCGCGAGCAGATCGTGGAGATGGCGCACGAGCACTGAGTGAGAGCCTTCGCGATACGGCCGTTCGCCGCCGTGCTCGCCGGCGTTGCGGTTGCGGTCGTCGTGTCGGGCTGCGCGACCACGAAGACTGTCAACGAGACGACGACCGTAACGCAGACGACAACTGTCTCCGCGGCAGAACCGACCGGGCTCGGGTCGCCGGCCACCCGGGTGGAGTTCGGCCACGCCAGGTCGCTGAAGCGCGTGAGTGGGCGCTACGAGATGCGGTTCGACCCTGCGCTCATCCTCTCCGGCGAGACGGCGAACAAGGCAGCGGAAGCGGACGGGGCGGTCGAGCCCGGCGAGCCCGTACCGAACGACAACTACGTCGTCGACGAATCACCCCGCGCGTACACCTATCTCGTGGCCGACGACGCGAAGGTCACCCTCCTCGTCCGGAGCAGCCCTGAGAAGTGGGGCCCGACGCCGGTGACGGTCGCCCAGCTGGCTCGGGTCGTCGACGGGACGAGCGACCTCGACCTGTTCGAGCCGCTCGACACCGGCGTCTGGATCACGATCGATGTGGACACGATCCGCTCCGTCTACCACCAGTACAAGCCATAGCGCGCATTCGTGGACGTTGCGGAGGCACGTGCGGTACCGGCTCTCTAGACTGGACGCCGGAGGTTCGTGATGCCGGGTCGTGCCTTGTTCCGTGTCGTGCTCAGGGTCGCGCTGGTGATGGCGGCGCTGCGCGCCGTCGGCGCGATTGTCTCCCGGCGGAGCAACGTCGGCGATGCCGAGTCGGACGAGTTCTCGATCGCGGCGATCTTCGGCGGGGTGGAGCGCGCGAGTCGCGCCGCTTCGCTCCGGCAAGGGCGGGCGCTCACGTGCTGCGGCGGCGTCCAGCTCGACCTGCGTGGGGCGACGCTCGCTCCCGGCGGTGCGGAGCTTCTCCTCGGCGCCTACCTGGGAGGCGTTCAGGTGCTCGTGCCCGCGGAATGGCGGGTTGTCGTGACTTCCCAGGCGAAGGCTGGAGGCGTCGACACGCATGTGACTCCCGAGGCGGACCTTGCGGAGGACGCACCTTCTCTCCACGTCGTGGCGCGTGCAGTGCTCGGCGGCGTTCAGGTGACGACGGAGCTCGAGGACTGACGGGTGGACGAACGTGATCTGCATCTCAGGTCGACGACGTACAGCCTGTTCGTCGAGCTCGGCCGGGCTCCGACGGCGGGAGAGGTGGCAGATGCCGGCGACCTGACCGAGTCAGCCGTCGTGGGTGGCTGGCAGCGCCTGCACGAGCAACACGCGCTCGTGCTCGACCCGCTGACGGGCGGGATCCGGATGGCGAACCCGTTCTCGGCCGTACCGACCCCGTACCGGGTGCAGGTGGACGGCCGCTCGTGGTTTGGGAACTGCGCGTGGGACGCCTTCGGGATCTGCGCCGCGCTGCACGGCGACGGCTCGATCGAGACCTCGTGCCCCGACTGCGGCGAGGCCCTGCGCCTGGAGGTGCGCGAGCAGCGGCCCGACGACGAGAGCCTCCTCTTCCACTGTCTCGTCCCCGCCGCCCGCTGGTGGGACGACATCGTCTTCACCTGAAGCGCCATGAACCTCTTCCGGTCGGAAGAGCACATCGAGCGCTGGCTCGCCGGCCGGGCCCCGGGGGCGACGATCACCGTGAGCAAGCTGAGTGAGCTCGCCCACGCCTGGTGGAGCGATCGTCTCCCGCCCGAATGGCGGCCCCATACCCGGGAGCAGAACCAGGCGGTGCTCGACCGGCTGGGTCTTACCGGGGAGTTCTGGCAGCTGGCGTAGAGGTTCCTCTCCGTTGGTGGACGAGGCCCGAGGTTCGCGCGGACGCGTCGTAGCATCCCTCGCTGACCGACTGTCTTGTCTTCCGCGGTGGGCGCCGTTGGAGGGGGTGAGGCTTCAGCCTCCCCCGCGGTGCAGCTGCCGGCGGCCCGGAGCTCGTGCGACGGGCGGATGAGGCTGAAGCCTCACCGATCACGTGGCGACGCCGGTCCCGATCGGGCAGGCCACGCCGGTGCCGCCGATTCCGCAGTAGCCGCGCGGGTTCTTGGCCAGGTACTGCTGGTGGTAGTTCTCGGCGTAGTAGAACGGCCCGGCGTCGGCGATCTCGGTCGTGATCGTCCCGTAGCCCGCCTGCGCGAGAGCGATCTGCGTACCGCGCCCGAGGCGAGCGCTGCCTCCTGCTGGGCCGGCGTCGTCCAGTAGAGAGCCGAACGGTACTGGGTGCCGACGTCGTTGCCCTGCCGCATCCCCTGGGTCGGGTCGTGGCCCTCCCAGAAGATCCGCAGCAGCTCGTCGTAGGAGATCCGCGCCGGGTCGTAGACGACGAGCACGGCCTCGGTGTGCCCGGTCCGGCCGGAGCACACCTCCTCGTAGGTCGGGTTCGGGGTCGTGCCGCCGGCGTAGCCGACAGCGGTCGTGTAGACGCCGGGCAGCTGCCAGAAGAGGCGCTCGGCCCCCCAGAAGCAGCCCATCCCGAAGATCGCCGTCTCGATCCCGTCGGGGAACGGCGGCTCGAGTCGGAGTGCCGAGCACGACGTGGTGCTCCGTGACCGGCATCGGGCCCGGACGGCCGGGGAGCGTGTCCTCCGGCGCGGGCAGGTCGTGGGACTTGCGTGTGAAGAGCATGTTCCCAGAGTATCGGGAGGAGGCGAACCGTCGCGAGCGCGGGAGCGCGTCAGGCCTGCGCGAGCGCCTGCTCGAGATCGGCCCACAGCGCGTCGGGCGCTTCGAGACCGACCGACAGCCGCAGCAGCCCCTCCGGGCAGCGCTCGCCCTCCCAGCGGTGGCGCGATTCGAGCTTCGTGCGGGTGCCGCCGAGGCTCGTCGCGTTCTCGATCACTCTCGTCGCGACCTCGACCCTGCGCGCAGCCGTGCCGTCGGCGACGTCGAAGGAGATGAGGAACCCGAAGCCGGGATAGCGCACGGTCGTGACGGCGAGGTGGCCGTCGAGGCGATCGGCGAGCTCGCGGGCGGTCGCCTCCATCCGGTCGAGCCTGACCTCGAGCGTCTTCAGGCCTCGCTCGAGGAGCCACGCCGTGTCGGCCGAGGCGACGAGGCCCGTCAGCCTGCGCGTCAGGTGGAGGCGATCGAAGAGGTCGTCGTCCTTGACGCTGGCGACACCGGCGATGAGGTCGTCGTGGCCCGCGAGGACCTTGGTGGCGCTGTGCAGCGAGACGTCACAGCCACGCTCCAGCGGGCGCAGCCGTAGCGGCGAGGAGAGGGTGGCGTCGCAGACGACGGGAGCCGGGTGCTCCGCGGCTGCCTCGAAGTCCGGCATCGTCAGCATCGGGTTCGACGGCGCCTCGATCAGGATCAGGTCGGCGCCCTCGGGCGGCGGCCCCGTCTGGTCGTACTCCACGACGTTGACGCCCCACGGCCGGATGTGGTCGAACAGCTTCCGGTGGCCGTAGTAGGAGCCTTCGGCGAGCGCGATCGTCCCACCCGGCGTCAGCATCGTCAGCACCACGCCCGTCACGGCGCCCATCCCGGCGGGGAAGAGAAGCGTCCGGCCTCCCTCGAGCGGCCCCAGTAGGCTCTCGACCGAGGTCGCTCCCGGGTGCGCGTCGCGGGCATACGAGTACGGTCCCGGCTCGCCGGCGGCGTCGTAGGGCCAGGTGGCCGAGCGGTCGAGGGGAGTGGTCATCCCACGACTCTATCGGCGTAGACTCGCCGCATGAAGGAGGCGTTCGCCGTCGCATCCGCCGCCGTCGAGGCCTTCCGCCGCGACGGTGCCGTCTGCATCCGGGGAGCGTTCCCGGGCGAGGCGATTGCCCTCGTCGAGTCGGCGATCGAACAGAACCTCGCTGAGCCGAGCGAGCGGGCGCTCGTCGCGAGCCGGCCGGAAGATCCCGGCCGCTTCTTCGAGGACTTCTGCAACTGGCAGCGGCTGCCCGAGATCGAGCGGGTCGTGCGCTCCTCGCGGGCGGCCGCGATCGCCGGCGCGCTGATGGGCGCCGAGAAGGTGCGCTTCTACCACGACCACGTGCTCGTGAAGGAGCCGGGAACGACGCAGCGGACGCCGTGGCACCAGGATCAGCCGTACTACAACGTGGCCGGGACGCAGACGTGCTCGATGTGGCTGCCCGTCGATCCGGTGTCGCGGGCCTCCACGCTCGAGTTCGTCGCCGGCTCGCACCTCGGCCCGTGGCTGATGCCGCGCGCGTTCATGGACAACCAGGCGAAATGGTTCCCCGAGGGGGCGCTCGCCGAGCTCCCGACATCGAGCGCGACCGCTCGGCCTTCGAGATCGTGGGCTGGGAGCTCGAGCCGGGCGACGCGGTGTTCTTCAACATGTTGACGCTGCATTGCGCGGGCGGCGTCGGGCCGAGCCGGCGGCGAGCCCTCTCGTTGCGCTTCCTCGGCGACGACGTCACGCACGCGCCGCGCGACTGGAAGACGTCTCCGGACTTCCCCGGGCTCTCCGACGAGCTTCCCGCCGGAGCGCCGATGGATCACCCGCTGTTCCCGGTCGTCTGGGAGCGCGGGACGTCGTGAGGCGGTCACGCCGACCGGGTTTGTGGCGAGCGCGCTAGGCTCACCCGGCGATGGCGGTAGACGAGAGCTCCGGGGCGATCCACGTCACGACCGAGGCGAAGCTCCTCTGGCTCGAGGAGCTCAGGGCCGAGGCCGCCGCGGCGGGCGGCAAGGCGGCCGTGAAACAGCACGAACGAGGCAAGCTGCTGGCCCGAGAGCGAGTGGAGCTGCTGCTCGACCCCGGGTCGTTCGTCGAGCTCGACCGCTTCGTGAGGCACCGCGAGGTCGAGTTCGGGATGCGGGAGAAGCGCCCCTGGGGCGACGCGGTCGTGACCGGGTACGGCACCGTGTTCGGCCGCCCTGTGTGTGTGTTCTCGCAGGACTTCACCATCTTCGGCGGCTCCCTGAGCGAGGTCTTCGCCGAGAAGATCTGCAAGGTGATGGACATGGCCGTGAAGGTCGGCTGCCCCGTCGTCGGGATCAACGACTCGGGCGGCGCCCGGATCCAGGAGGGTGTGGTCTCGCTCGCCGGCTACGCGGAGATCTTCTGGCGGAACGTCCAGGCATCCGGCGTGGTGCCGCAGATCTCGCTGATCCTGGGCCCGTGCGCGGGCGGGGCCGTGTACTCGCCGGCGATCACCGATTTCGTGCTGATGGCCGAGGGGACGTCGTACATGTTCATCACCGGCCCCGACGTCGTGAAGGCCGTGACCGGCGAGGACGTGACGCAGGAGGAGCTCGGCGGCGCCGCGACCCACGCCTCCCGCTCGGGTGTCGCACATCTGGTCGCGGAGGGCGAGGAGGCCGTGATCGAAGACGCGCGCTACCTGCTCTCGTTCCTGCCCCAGAACAACCTCGAGCCGGCGCCGTACGCGGCACCGGCCGACCCGGTCGACCGCGAGGCGCCCGAGCTCGACACGCTCGTGCCCGATTCCGCTCACAAGCCGTACGACATCAAGCGCGTCGTCCGTGCCATCGTCGACGACGGGGATTTCCTGGAGCTGCAAGCCGACTTCGCGAGGAACATCGTCTGCGGCTTCGCGCGGCTCGGGGGCCATTCGGTCGGGATCGTCGGAAACCAGCCGAACGCGCTCGCCGGGGTGCTCGACATCGACGCCTCGGTCAAGGCGGGGCGCTTCGTGCGGACCTGCGACGCATTCGGCATCCCGCTCGTCACCTTCGTCGACGTGCCCGGCTTCCTTCCCGGCACCGAGCAGGAGTGGGGTGGGATCATCCGGCACGGCGCCAAGCTCCTGTACGCGTACGCCGAGGCGACCGTTCCGAAGTTGACCGTGATCACGCGCAAGGCCTACGGGGGCGCCTACGACGTCATGAGCTCGAAGCACATCCGGGCCGACGTCAACGTCGCGTGGCCGACCGCCGAGGTGGCCGTGATGGGGCCCGACGGTGCCGTCAACATCGTCTTCCGGCACGAGCTCGCCGCAGCGGCCGACCCCGAGGCGCGGCGGGCCGAGTTGATCGCCGACTACCAGGAGCGGTTCGCCAACCCGTACTCCGCCGCCGAGCGCGGGTATGTCGACGACGTGATCGAGCCTCGCCGGACGCGCCCCTATCTGATCCGGGCGCTCGAGATGCACCTCGCCAAGCGGGAGCCGGCACCGAAGCGCAAGCACGGGAACATCCCGCTGTGATGGTGCCGCGCGGGAGCGTTCCCGTCGAGCGCACGTGGGGCGACACGGGCGTCTTCGCGACCGTCGACGCGTGGGAGGCCGAGCTCGAGGCCGTGCTCGCCGCCCTACCCGCGTTCGCGGCATTCCAGGGTCGCCTCGCCGAGGGTGCGGCCGTCCTCGCCGAGGCGCTGGGCGCCAGGGACGACCTTGCACGACGGGCGGGACGGGTGTTCGTCTACACGCTGATGGGCTATGCGGTCGAGACCACCGACTCCGCCGCGGTCGCGCGCTTCGGCCGCGCCCAGGCTGCGGATGCGCAGGTGACGGCGGCGACGGCGTTCGTCGAGCCGGAGGTGCTCACCGTGGGCCGCGATCGGCTCCGCGGCTGGTCGGCCGACGAGCCTGCGCTTGTCGCATACGAGCACTACTTCGACGATCTCTTCCGCCGGGCCGGGCACACGCGCTCCGCCGAGGTCGAGGAGGTGATGGGGCTCGTCTCGGACGCGTTCTCGGGCCCGTACACCGTCTACAGCGCGCTCGTCGACAGCGACGTCGTGTTCGCGCCTGCCCTGGCGGCGGACGGCGCACCTGCCGAGGTCACGCAGGGGTCGGTCGACGCTCTGCTCGCAAGTGCCGACCGGACGCTGCGGCGCACCGCGTGGGAGAGCTATGCCGACGGGTACCTGGGAGCGCGAAACGCCCTGGCCGCGAACCTTGCGAGCACGGTCAAGCAGGCCGTGTTCACGGCGCGGGTGCGGCGCTACGAATCGCCTCTCGCGGCGTCGCTCTCGCGGTCGAACGTCCCGCCCGAGGTCTTCGAGAACCTGATCGCGTCCTTCGAGGCCAACCTGCCGACATGGCACCGCTACTGGCGGCTGAAGCGGTCGATCCACGGCGTCCAGCGCCTCGCGCCCTATGACGTCGGGGCGCCGCTCGGGGCCGCCTCGCCCGTGCTCGAGTACGGCCAGTGCGTCGATTGGATCTGCGAGTCGCTCGAGCCGCTCGGCAGCGCGTACGTCGACACGGTCCGCCGAGGCTGCCTCGAAGAGCGCTGGGTGGACGTCTTCCCGACCGCGGGCAAGATGGGCGGCGCGTTCTCCGCCGGTGCGCCGGGAACTGCCCCGTTCATCGTGATGAGCTTCGACGGAACGGCGGTGAGTCTC